>NZ_KB911258.1:0-144055 GCF_000383415.1 Hyphomicrobium zavarzinii ATCC 27496
CGTTCACTTACACCATCGGCGGCCTGGGCTTGGCGTTCAGCGATACGCTTTCGGGCGCTCTTGCCCGTGCAGCAGGCGAGAACGTCGGAAGCTACGCCATCGGCCAGGGGACCATAGCGGCGTCGTCCAATTACACGCTCACCTTCACGGCGGGCACGACCTTCGCCGTCACGCAGCGGCCTATCACCGTGACGGCGGATTCCGGTCAGTCGAAGATCTACGGCCACGCCGACCCGGCGTTCGCTTACACCATCGGCGGCTTGGGCTTGGCGTTTAGCGATACGCTTTCGGGCGCGCTGACCCGCGCAGCCGGAGAGAACGTCGGAAGCTACGCCATCGGCCAGGGCACCATAGCGGCGTCCTCCAACTACGCGCTCACCTTCACGCCCGGAAGCACATTCGCGGTCACGCCGCGAGCGATTGCGGTCACGGCGGACACAGGCCAGGCCAAGGTGTACGGCAACGCTGACCCGGTGTTCGCTTACGCGATCAGCTCGGGCACGCTCGTGGGAAGCGACGCGTTCTCCGGCACCCTCGACAGAGCGACAGGCGAGAACGTCGGAACGTATTCCATTGCGCTGGGTTCGCTCACGCTCGGTCCAAACTATACCCTGACGGTTACGCCGGGCACGACCTTCGCCGTGACGCAGCGGCCGATCACCGTGGCGGCAAACGGAGGTCAGTCGAAGGTCTACGGCAACGCCGACCCGGTGTTCGCTTACGCAATCAGCTCCGGCTCGCTGGTGGGGAGCGATGCGTTCTCGGGCGACCTGTCGCGATCGGCAGGCGAGAATGTCGGCAGCTATGCTATCGAGCAGGGCTCGCTGGATCTTGGCGGGAAATACAGCCTCACCTTCACGCCGGGCACCACATTCGCGGTCACGCAGCGACCGATCACCGTGACGGCAAACGCCGGTCAGTCGAAGGTCTACGGCAACGCCGACCCGGTGTTCGCTTACGCCATCGGAGGCCTGGGCTTGGCGTTTAGCGATACGCTTTCGGGCGCGCTGACCCGCGCAGCCGGAGAGAACGTCGGAAGCTACGCCATCGGTCAGGGAACCATAGCGGCGTCCTCCAATTACACGCTCACCTTCACGGCGGGCACGACCTTCGCCGTCACGCAGCGGCCTATCACCGTGACGGCGGATTCCGGTCAGTCGAAGATCTACGGCCACGCCGACCCGGCGTTCGCTTACACCATCGGCGGCATGGGGATGGCGTTCAGCGATGCGCTTTCGGGCGCGCTGACCCGCGCAACTGGAGAGGACGCCGGAAGTTACGCCATCGGCCAGGGCACGATAGCGGCGTCCTCCAACTACGCGCTCACCTTCACGCCCGGAACCACATTCGCGGTCACGCCGCGGCCCATCACCGTGACTGCCGACACAGGCCAGTCCAAGGTCTACGGCAACGCCGATCCGGTGTTCACCTATCACATCAGCTCGGGCACGCTCGTGGGAAGCGAGGCGTTCTCAGGAGTACTGGATCGCGTTTCTGGCGAGAACGTCGGGACGTATGGCATCGGCGCAGGCTCCTTGGCGCTGAGCGCCAACTACACGCTGAGCTTCGTTCCGGGCACCTCATTCGCGATCACACCGCGGCCCGTGACGGTTGCTGCAAACGCGGGTCAAACCAAGATCTACGGCAACGCCGACCCTGTTCTCGCGTATGCGATCAGCTCCGGCTCGCTGGTGGGGAGCGATGCGTTCTCGGGCGACCTGTCGCGAGCGGCAGGCGAGAATGTCGGCAGCTATGCTATCGAGCAGGGCTCGCTGGATCTTGGCGGGAACTACAACCTCACCTTCACGCCGGGCACGACATTCGCCATCACGCCGCGCTCGCTCACTGTCACGGCGTTGAATGTCACGCGCGTCAACGATGGCGTCGCATTCTACGGTGGCAACGGCGTGAGCTACGCCGGCCTCGCCGTTTGGGACACGCCGTCGGTCCTGGGGGGCACGCTCGTTTACGGCGGAAGCGCCCAGGGTTCTCACAAGACCGGGAGCTACGACATCACGGTCTCCGGCCTGTCATCGGGCAACTATACGATCGGCTACATGCCCGGCATGCTCGTCATCGATCCCAAGCCCCCGTCAGGTCCGAGCCTGAGTTCGATGACGCCGCAAACACTTGTGGCTGGCCAAACAATGGAACGGTGGAGCAGCGACAAGACTTCGCCTCTCTTCCCAGTCGAATTCAACAATCAGGTCGCCGCCGACGAAGATAGTGAAAACGACTGAAAGCAGCTCGCCCGAGTGAACGTCCGTTTGGGCAGTGAGGCATGGTGAGGTGAGGGGCTTTTGCTACGATGCCGCTTGTCTCATCCGCGCGGCAACGCTTGCAGGCTATTTGACTTCGAGAAGATAGAGCGCCCAGACCCACGTCGCTTCCACCTCCTGCGAGACCGCTTTTCCGTCTGTGCCGTGGATCAGCCAGACCGGGCCGCGCCCGCCGATCGACAAAGGCACCCCGTCGGCGCTGACCGCCAGGATCCAGTCGTGTGAGGCCATCTCCTCCGGCGTCAGCTCGACGTTGTAGCCGTCGAGCGCGGTCGCCGCGATCGTGGCATCCGGGGCGACGCCGGCTGCAGCCAACGCGTCGCGCAACCGCGGTCCTTCGAGTTCGATCTTCCCCGGCCAGCCTTCGACGTTGGTTGAAATTTTGGTTTGCGGCAGGGCAGCGAGAGCGGAGAGCGTGAAGGCAAAAGCCTTCGCAAACGTCTTTTCCTTATGCATCAGGAACGCGTCGCGGAACGGGTCGAGCGCCCCGCGATTTGGATGCGAAATCTCGCCCGTGATGGTCAGGATCGATGGTTCTGGCCCAGCGGAGGCGTTCGATGCTCCACCGATCAGCAGCGCGAAAGCGGCCATCGCGACCGAAAGAAACTTCTGCACCCGTGCCTCCTCAGATCACAGTTCCTTACGACTCCAGTCGCGAAGCAAACACCTTGCTGTTCGACGTACCCCAGCCTAGCAGACAATTGCGAAGTCGATCACGGCCTTCGTCACGCTTGGCTGCCAGAGATGCTCGGTTTGAGGCCGTAGGCGGCGGCGATGAGCGTGGCCACGCCGGCGACCACAGCCACCGCAATGTAGCCGAAGGCCGCTGCCACCCACGCGACAATGCCGAGGCAGATCACGTAGAGAATTGCGACGGCGCCTCTACGCGGCTCTTTCCGGAAGGCGAGATAGGCCGCGCTCCCCAGCAGCGGGAGAAAGAGCACGAGATCGACGCGGATGTTGCAATCTGTATCGCACAGGGTGCCGTTGGCCACATAGTACTCGTAGACGGAGTAGGCCCCCCACAAGACCGCGGCTAGGATTCCGGCAGGCCGCGGCCGCTGCACCGCCGCCACCACAAAGTAGAGGGCCATTGCCCCCGCCGCGATCGCAAACGCGTACATGCCTCGTCTCCAGTCAAACGCCAGCGGAACCCAGAATTGTTCGTGCCCAGCCCCGTCGCACAAGCGGGAGGTATTGCTTGCTTTGTTTAAAGCCTTTAGTCCGTCGCGAGGAGCCATAAGTTAACGCCGGATCAACAGTGACCTCTGCCAAGGGAGTCTTCAGATGACGCGGTACCTGATCTCGTTCGACGATGGCACGATGAAGATCCCCGAGGAGGAGTTGGAAGCCGTGGGTGAGGCAGCTCACGCGGTCGTCCACGCCGCGCAGGAGGCAGGAGTATGGATCTTTGGCGGCGGGGTGCAAAGGCAGAG
Organism: Hyphomicrobium zavarzinii ATCC 27496; assembly: GCF_000383415.1. Taxonomy (GTDB): domain Bacteria; phylum Pseudomonadota; class Alphaproteobacteria; order Rhizobiales; family Hyphomicrobiaceae; genus Hyphomicrobium_C; species Hyphomicrobium_C zavarzinii. The sequence continues at coordinate 3,716 of NZ_KB911258.1, forward strand.
GGCGAGCATTGTGGCCACCGATGGAACGGTTTCTGACGGCCCGTTCCCGGAGACAAAAGCCGTTATAGGCGGGTTCGTCATTCTCGATGTGCCGTCACACGCTGCCGCGCTGGAGTGGGCTGCCAAGTTCGCTGTCGCTTGCCGCTGCGCGCAGGAGGTCCGGGAGATCATGTTCGACCCACTCGTCTGATGGCGGAGCCCGTGATGCCGCAGAACGACGCGAGGGGGGTGACCTTCCGACAATCGCGTCTCTACGGGACTCGCGAAATTTCGGCTTTATGCTAGGCATGCGCTCCCCCCATGTGGCATGCGAGATGGAGAGAAAATGAAGCAAGGCATGCTGTCCCCATGAAGCGACGCTTCGTACCGGGGGCCTTCCAGCTCAAAGTACTTCGGTCGCACAGTGGCCGGGGTCTTTTCGCCCAAGAACGCATACCCAAGGGATCATGCGTCATCGAATACTTCGGGCGGCCCGCCACGGCCAAACAGATCAAGGAGAACCGCGGGAAATATCTCTTCTGGACAAGCAACGAGAGCATGATCGACGGCAATATACCGGCAAATACGGCTCGCTTCATCAATCACTCGTGCGCACCGAATTGCGAGATCGTTCTCAGCAAACGTCGCATTTATGTCTTCGCGCTCCGCGCGATCGAGCTTGGCGAAGAGCTATCTTACGACTACGGCGAGGAGTATTTCGAGATACATCTCGCAGGAGCCTGCCGCTGCGCAAAGTGTTCCAGGTAACGAACACCGATGCCGCCGTAGAAGGCGCATGAGTCGCGCTTCCACCGGCATCTTCCCATTGCCAATTTCCGGAGAGGCTCGTGGAAGGCAGACCTGTTGCCGCTCGCCGCGCGCAGATGACGATCCTGCTGGGGCTGCGCGCTTTGCATGCCAACCCTGGAGGCGCCAGGGCCGGCGACCGGCGGGAGCAGGGCTCGTCATCGCATGCGAATAAGGCGGCGGTGTCCGCCGCGCTTCGCATTGACTGCCCCGTTAGCTTGCTACGACAAGCTTTTTCATGAGATGCAGATTGCCCTCCAGTTCCTCGAGACGCTGCTCGAGGACGTCGCGCATGCCGACCATGCCGACCACCTTTCCGCTGTCGACGACGGGAACGTGCCGAATATGGCATTCGCCCATCTGGCGCACCACGTCGTAAACGCGATCATTCAGTGAGCAGGTTATGACCTTCCTTGTCATGAGCGCGCCCACGGTCATCTCGTGAAGATTGCTTCGATGCAGCGAGAGCGCATAGGCGATGTCGCGCTCGGAGATAATTCCGGCGATGGAAGTGCCATCGTCGCTGACGACCATTGCGCCGACCCGCTCTTTCTGCAGCTTCCTTGAAAGAGATCCGATCGTTTCGTCGCTCTTGATGGTGTGTACCGGCTTTTTGGAAATGATATCGGAAACCTTGGAAATGCGTCGCTTCATCGGGCCTTCTCCCTTGCGTTTTATGTGATTGGTGCTGACTGGGCTCATGACTGAGGTCCTCAGCCGCGAGCGATGGCGTAATCGCGTAATACGTTTGCCTCCAGCTCGAGTTCGCCAAGCCTGTGCTTCAAGACGTCACCGATGCTGATCACGCCAATCAAACGATTGCCATCGCGGACCGGAAGATGGCGGATGCGCCGCTGCGTCATCACGCTCATGACCTGTGCGATGCTGTCACGCGGTCCGCACGTAATGACGGAACGGGTCATGAGATCGGCAACCGGGATGGCGTAGAGGCCTGCGCCATGAGCGGCGAGGCCGAACGCAATGTCGCGCTCGGAAATGATCCCGTCGAGGGACCAGCCGTCGTCGCTGACGACCAGAGCGCCGACCCGCTCACTCTTGAGCCGCTTGGCGACACACATTGCTGTTTCGTCGGATCGCGCGGTTTTTACCTCGCCGCCCTTATGCTTCAAGATGTCGGAGACCAACATGGTTCACCTCATTTTGCAGGAATGCGCTCGCAGGAGAAAAAATATCCGAGGGGTAGAGAAGCCGGCATTGCATGCTGTGCACGTCGCGGATGTAGGAAAGCAGGTCACGGGGAGGCGCACAGTCCCAACGGTTGAGAAGGAAGCTGAATGCGTCCGCGATGGATGTTGTGAGGCCTAGGTTGCGCGGCGACGTGATGTCGTCCATCCGAGGGTAGAGACCCCAGGTCATGAGCCCCGCGATCCCGGCCGCGCGCGCCTCCGCGAGGCTCGGAGCCGAGCTTTCCACGACGAGACAGCGACGCATGTCCATATCGAGCGCGGTGGCAATATTCGAATATGTGCTGGGCCCATTTTTCATGTCGCAATGCGGCTTGAGCGCGATAATCTCTATCGCTCCGCTCAACTCGGCTGGCAGCCGCGTTTCAAGAAGCGTGCGGCAGTTCTCGCTATCGTCGCGCGCCATGATCGCGAGGGTAATCCCCTCTCTTGCGGCCGCATGTAGAAACGGTGCGATGCCGGCGCGAAGTTGCACGCGCCGATGCGCAAAGCGGTCGCGCAATAGAGACGCGTGCCGCCGTTCCATGGCGGCAATCATGTTGGACAAATCGCCGAGATGTCGCGGGCGCACGACGCGTTCTCTGAGGAACGCCTCGATGAGGGCACTGGCGGCCAGCTCCTGGCCGCGGGAATCTCTGAGGAGCTGAGCGTAGCAGGCTCGGTCCCAATGCCACCCGACGCCCGCTTCGGAAAACACGTCGTTGAATACTTCGCGCCGCGCTTCATGCGTCTCCGCGATAACTCCATCAAGGGCGAAGATTATTGTCCCGAGCGTCATGTGCGGCCCTTTTCCCGTTCGGTTGCCTCAATTGGCGAAGCGCTGATGCCATTCGAGACGAGAAAGCTGGAGAGCGATCGCAGTGCGCGATTTGGACGTCCAATTTGGCTGACAACATGGACGGACAGGGGTACGCTCACACCTGTCAAGTTGGTGCGACTGGGCGGGCTCGTGAATTTCAAATTGCTTTGTAGCGATGAAAGAAAAACTTAGAGGGCCGTTTCAGCGAAATGCCACCTTGAAACAACTGCGCGTTCTTGCTGCAGTTGCGAATGGCGGAAAAATCACGGGCGCAGCCAATCAGTTAGGAGTGACGGCTCCGGCCGTCGCCCTTCAGCTCAAGATGCTCGAGCAGAGCGTCGGATTGCCCCTCTTTGATCGCGCTCAAGCAGGCATGCGACCAACCGACGCTGGGAAATGCGCTCTGCAGTTACATGCCCGGATCGAGGCTGCGCTGGAAGAATGCGATGACATGGTGCGCGCCTTGAAGGGGCTTGAGAGCGGCAAGGCCTCACTCGGTGTCGTGAGCACAACCAAGTATTTTGCGCCCATCGCCTTGGCTGCATTCGCCCGCGACAACCCAAACGTCCAACTCGAATTGCTTGTCGGGAACCGGCAAGAGACGATTGCAGCGCTTGAATGCTTCAAGGTCGACATGGCGATCATGGGCCGGCCGCCGGAAACCGTGGCGCTTGAGAAGCAGGAAATTGGTGACCACCCGCACGTCATTGTCGCCGCGCCAGCTCATCGCTTCGTATCCGCGAAGGGAATTCCCCTAAGGGCGCTCGCTGACGAGACGTTTCTTTTGCGTGAGCCCGAGTCCGGCACGCGCATTCTTAACGATCACATCTTCGCAAAGGCCGATGTAGCGCCGCGGCTTGCGATGGAGTTCGGCAGCAACGAGACCATCAAGCAGGCGGTGATGGCCGGGCTCGGCGTGGCGTTCATTTCGGCCCACACCGTCGCTGCTGAAATTGCGGAGGGACGTCTTGTCGTATTGGACGTCCGGGGGCTGCCGGTCGTCAGGAAGTGGTACCTTCTTCGTCCGAAGGCAAAGAAGCTTCTTCCGGCAGGCACTGCGCTTTGGAAATTCCTGGTGAGCAACGCCAGGGATTTCCTGCCCGACGTTTCGGTGCTCATTCCCCGCGCCAGCCGGCACGCCAGAACGGCTCGCAGCCGGCAAACTTGATCAGGGCTCTCTTTGCGGATCGGAGCTTGTGCTCATGCGCAGCCGCAAATCCGCGATGTGTGCCACGAGAGAAGCAAAAAGAAAGAGAGCGACGATCGTCCAGTCTTGTCCGGCCAGTGCCGCGCGAAGAGCAAGCAGGAGCCCCAGCCCCGGCATTAGGACGCTCACTGCGCCGCGCAGAGACAATCCGACACCGGTTCGCGACTTCGCGAGAACCAGCAGCACGCCTTCCACGGCCATGAAGAGAAGGATCAGGTCGACGATCCGGCCGCTGTCGAAAAGATCCTGCATCGGTTCACCCAAACGGACCGTTCAATTGCACGACCCTGTAATTGAGGAATGCGGCGAAAGCCACCCACGCGAGATAGGGTAGTAGGAGCAGGCTTGCCAGGCGGGAATAGCGTCCGATAACGACAATCGGCACTAGGATCGAAATCCAGAGGATCGCGACCTCGAAGAGCGCCCAATCCGGCCGTTGCGCGGTGAAGAACAGACCGCTCCAAAGCACGTTGAGGACACCGTTGGCCGCAAACATTGCGATCACCCACTCTCGATCGGCGTCAGTCGGCGCATCGCGCCAGGCAATGGCTGCGGAGAGTGCAGCAAGCGCGAATATGATCGTCCACGCGGGTGCGAAAGCCCATCCGGGCGGCTGCCAGGCCGGTTTCGTCAATCCCTGGTACCAGGGACCGGTATCCGTCATGCTGCCGCCGAGGAATGCGATGACGAGCGCGGCCGACCCTGCCGCGAGGACAGGAAGCCAGAGACTGGATCGTGTCACGGCGACACCACCCCGAAAAGGTGCGCAAGATCCTTGAAGAATATCCGCACGTGGGCGAGGGGTTCGCGACGAACAAGCCGCTTGTTCATGTAGGCCTCCCAGGTTAGCCGCTGGACATCGCGGTCCTGACACATGGTAACAAAGCGCTCGCGCCGCTTCTCGTTCCCGTACCAATACTTCTGCATGATACCGAGGATCCAGAACACGCGGCCGTGCACGCCCATGAAGCGCCGGCGCGCGCTTCGGAGCGCTCTCGCGTCGCCCGTAGCGAGGAACATGGCGGCGGCATCGGCGGCCAGACGCCCGCCCGTCATTGCATAGTAGATGCCTTCCCCCGAAGCCGGTGCGACGACGCCCGCGGCGTCTCCTGCCAAGACGACGTCGCGACCGTTGTCCCAGCGTCGGAGCGGGCGAAGCGGAATGGGAGCCCCTTCTTTTCGGATGGTTTCGGTCGCCGCCAGGCCGGTTCTTTCGCGCAGCGTTCCGACCGCGCTCCGCAATGAGAAGCCTTTGTTGGCGCTGCCCGTTCCGATGCTGGCGGTGGTCCCGTGCGGGAAGACCCACGCATAGAAATCCGGCGAGTAGGCGCTCTGATAGTAGATGTCGCAACGCGCGCCGTCGTAGTTCGAACCGTGGACCGCGCGCAGTCCATCCGGAACCTTGACGATCTCGTGGTAGGCGAAGACATAGCGAATGCGGTCTGCTCCGGGCACGGTCTGCCGCGCGACCGCCGACAAGGCACCGTCTGCGCCAACGACGCATCGCGCGCGGACGGTTGTTGTTTCTTCGTGACCCTCCTCGTGGCGGCTTCGATAGGTGATGAGAGGCGCGCCGTCCTCGCTGCGCGAGAAGGCCAGGAATGTTCCACTGCGGCGCTCTGCGCCGGACGTCCGCGCGCGTTCCCGCAGCCACTCGTCGAACACGTCGCGATCCACCATCCCGACGTACCCGTTGGCATCGATCGGCATCTCGACCTTGCGCGCGCTGGGAGCGAAAATCCGCGCACCTCCGACCTTCGCAACGATCAGATGATCGGGAATCTCGAATTCGGCGATGAGCTTGGGCGGCACGGCGCCGCCGCAGGGCTTGATCCGTCCGGCGCGATCCAGGAGCAGCACCGAATAGCCCGCGCGTGCGAGGTCGGTTGCGGCTGTCGCGCCGGACGGTCCACCTCCCACGACGACGACATCGAATGCCTCATGAATGCTGGCCATGGCTTCACCCCCGTCCAGATTGAAACGCGACGCTTGCCTTGATCGGTGGTTTGCCCTGAGCGCGTTCCTCCCTGCGAGCAAGCCGCGCCGCCAAAACGGCCGACACGATGAACAGCAGAGCCTCCGCTGCGAACACGAGCGCATAGGCGCTTGCAGGCTCGGAAATCAAAAGGCGCGCCACGTCGACGGAAGCTGTGCCAGCCAATCCGCCGAGGCCAAACGCAATACCTTGTGCGGCGCCCCAAAGCCCCACGCGGATGCCTTCCTTGCGCTCTCCGCCGGAGGACGCTAGCTCCATCATCGAGCCGATGGCAGCAACGGCGAACGCGCCATTAGCCGCGCCGAGCGCGAACACATTGGCGGAGAGCGGCCAGGAATCGCCCGCGCTGGCGCCGAACGACAAACCGGCCAGCGCGAAAGCCGAAGCGATGCAGCCCCCGATGCACCAGGAGCGTAAGCTCCCCACGCCGCGGCGGGCCGCATACGTGCCGAGCGTGCCCGTCAGAAGCATGCCGACGAGAACTCCTGCATGCTGCACACCGGAAAGCTTGGTCGATTCCCCCGGCGTGTAGCCGAAGACATGCCCGGCGAACGGTTCGAGGATGAGATCCTGGGCGCTATAGGCCAGCATAGAAACGAACACAAAAATCGTGAATGCGCGGGCTTGGTGGTCGGCCCACACATCTGCCAGAGCGCGCTTGAAGGAAGAAACGGTAGCGTTTGGAGCCGCCGGTCTCGCCTCGACAACGTGGCCATCGGCAGGCTCGAGCCGCCAGAGCGCAATCAAAGTTACGGAAATTGCGATCATCGCTACGCCCGCCGTGACAGCGATGAGGCGAGGTGGCGAGTAGGGATCGAGCAGATTTCCGGCACAGATCGTCGTGAACACGATCCCGGCGATCATCATCATCCAGGTGACCATGGCCGCACCGGCCCGTTTCGCGGGATCGGTTGCCGTCGCGAGCAGCGCAAGGAGCGTTGTCCCGGCGGCTCCGACACCTGCGCCGATGAGCAGGAACGCCAGAACCGCGGCGAGTACACCGGCGGTCAGAGACACCCCCATGAGAGCGGTCGCCCCGGCCGCTGCGATTGCGCCGATTGCCAGCACCAGCATACCGGCGATGAGCCAGGGGGTGCGGCGCGCGCCTCGATCGGAGCCATGCCCGAACGCGGGCCTCAGAAGCTGGGTCGCATAATGCAATCCGACCAGCGCTCCCGGTAGTATGGCTGGCAAGGCGAGTTCGACCACCATCACGCGGTTCATCGTCGACGTGGTCAGAACCACGATCGATCCCAGTGCGGCCTGAACAAGACCCAATCGCGCGATGCCGAACCAGCCGAGCTTTTGATGGCTCATGGCGAACCTCCCGGGAACGCGCGGAGCGCAAACGCTGTGACGAGCATGCCTGTGACGTAAAGGCTAACGCCAGTCGCGTTGTACCAAGGGGCCAGAGCGCGAGGATCTTTGAGCAGTTTCCTCATCAGGAACACTTGGAAGGCGAGCGAAGCCAGGACGATCGCGGCATGGACGGGACGATCCCATGCCACCAGCAGGCCGACGACGATGGCCTGCGGCACGGCCATCACGATGCACGCGAAGCGAGCGGCGCGATCGGCGCCGAGTTGAACGGGCAGCGAGCGGACGCCGCACCTCTTGTCCCCTTCGATCGACTTGAAGTCGTTCAGGGTCATGATGCCGTGTGCGCCGATGCTGTAGAGTGCCGCAACGGCAAAGACGCGCCAGTTGGGAAGAGCCCCGGCCATGACAGCCGCGCCGGTGATCCACGGCAAGCCTTCGTAGCAGGCGCCCACCGCCGCATTTCCCCACCATCCGTTCCGCTTCAGGCGAAACGGCGGCGCGCTGTAGGCCCACGCGAGTGCAAGCCCGATCGCCGCAGCGATGAGAACCTCAGTTCCCAGCAATGCCGCAACAGCAAGCGAAAGTGTCGTCCAGACGAGAGAGATATAGAAGCCCCAATCGCCGGGCACGCGACCAGATGGGATGGGTCTGCCTGGTTCATTGATCGCATCGACGTGCCGATCGTACCAGTCGTTCACAGCCTGGCTCGTGCCACACACGAGTGGACCTGTAAGAAGAATGCCCACCGCGATCAACGACCATCGGCCGTCGAGCGCTACGCCGGAACTCGTGACACCACATCCGAACGCCCACATCGGCGGAAACCAGGTGATGGGCTTGAGCAGCTCGAGCACGGCCGAAGCGGACGGTATCGGCGAGGTGGTTGTGTGGAATGCACGCTTCATAGTGTCAATCTATGATGACACTCGGCGTGACGAAAGCGAAAAGTGTCGAACAGCGCGCACACTTTCGTGCAGGCGCGCTTCGGCTGAATTCATGAAAATGGGAGTCGAGCGTGGTGGCGCTCAGTCCTGCTCGTCGTCGGTGAAATCGATACCGTGACGTCTCAGCTTCGAATAGAGGCTTTGGCGCGACAGCCCCAGAACCTCCGCCGCCGAAGCGCGATTGTCGCCTGTCAGCTCCAATGCTGCTTCGATGCAGAGCTTCTCGATGACATCTGTCGTTTCGCGCACGAGCTCCTTGAGCGAGACGCGGCCGACAAGACCGGTGAGCTGCTCCACTGAGCGCGGAAGCTCTTTCTTACCCTTTGCCCTCGGGAATTCTTGTCGATTGACCCGGCGAATGGTGAACCCATAGCAGGGGTGCTCGCCGGTCAGCACCGACACAGCCGATATCTCGACATCCTCATAGGAGCCGAATTGGCCGCGAAGGACCGTTGCGAAGTTCTGGACGGCGCCATGTTCGCGCACCGCGGTCGTGAGCGCGTTGACGTCGACACCCGAACGGCCCACCCAGCGATCGAAAAGCTCGCCCTTCGCCTGTTCTTCAGTGGCGAGCTGGACCATGTCGAGGAACGCGGCGTTCACCTTCAGGATCCGGCGGTCGAGATCGGTGACGACGAAGCCGTCTGGCAAATTCTCGACCACCGAGAACAGCTTCGAGACGCCTTTCGGCGCGGTCGCGCCGTCCGCTCGGGACAAGCGAACGAGGAAGTGGGCGCTGGTGTCCTGGCGGAATAGCGACGCAGAGACGAGGCAATCCGTCTTTTCACCATTCAGCTTGACGCTCACCTCGTCCCCGCTGCCGGCCGTGCGCACGGCGGACAGGTGTGCCTGGACCCGTTTGCTCCCTTCGGCGTCGAAAAGTTCGAGGAAATTCCTGCTCGTCAGGCGCTTCGCCGTCTTGTTGAGGAGCTGTGCTGATGCCGGGTTGGCTTCTACGATTTTGAGACTAGTCGAATCCACGATCAGCACCGGCTCGGAGGCGATCTGGAACAACAGCCGGTAGCGAGTTTCGGCATGCCTCAGGCGCGCGTATTCGCGCTCCATCGATTGTTGCGCCTCGACGAGGCGCTGCTGCAACGCAGCGACAGGTCGCAAATCGCGGCCCACCGCGACGAGGCGCGCGCCAGGTCCGATACGCACGGCAGTATAGCGGATCGGGATATCGCCGCGCTTCGTGGGATGGTTGACTTGGCGCCAGCGCGGCACTTCGTTTGCTGCGTTATCCGCCAGCAATTCTTCAATCTTTTGACGGCTTTCCGTCGTTACCGTATCGACCCATGGCCGACCGACCCATTTTTCGAATCCTTCCTTGGCGAGTTCGTCGTTGCCGCACGCGACATCGCGAATGACGCCCTTGGGATCGACCACGAGCGCAATATCCGCCGCTGCCGCTATAAGCTTAGCGGCTATTTCGGCGTCCAGATCTCCCAGAGTTCTTTTGGGGGTCCGGAACACGACTCCTGGATCTCGAGCAAACACAGGGCCAATCCCCACACCAAAGACATCATCGTACTTGGTGGGTTATCAACTTCAGACAGCTTTTGTGTCAAGAAGACTTGATAGTTGACGCGTCGCCGTATGTGCATCCGTTGCCATGCCGTCCGCACCCACGACCCTCGCGAGATCGGGTTGCGCCAGGAACAAGCGTCCGCCGACGACGATCTGGCATCTGGGATCGGCGGTGGCGCGGCGCAGGTTCTTGATGAACGACTTCAAATCGTCTGGGGCGGTATCGCAGGAAGCCGAGATCCCGATCAAACGGAAAGGCGCGCTGCCCGCGATATCGACAAGGTCTTGTCTGCAATTGGGAATGTCGCCGCAGACAGCCCATCCGTCCCGGCGGAAAAACTCCTGCAACATCGACACGCCAAACGTATGCTGGTCTCCCGGCATCGCAGCCAGCAGAGCCTGTGGGCTTCGGCGGCTGACGCGTGTGTCGGCTTGAAAATCGGGCGCCAGCTCGCGCAGTATTTGCTGCAGGCGCGAAGTGGCGATTGTAACTGTGGCGAAATCCGCCGTGTCGTCCACCCACCGTTCCCCGAGAAGACGGGCCGCTGGTGTCAGCAGATTCAAGAAAATCTCGGCGATCGATACGCCTCGCGCTCTTATTCGGCGGACGTGCGCAAGAGACAGGCTCACGCTCTCGCCCGAGACCAGCCGCACCATCTCGGCGATTTCCAAAGCGCTGGGTCGAGGCAGATCTCCCGCTAATGTCTCGGAAGATATCGGCAATATGTCTGAAGAAGAATAGTGGCCCAGCATGAGCCGCGGAACGATCTCTCGTTCGACCGTGTCCTTGAGCACGCGCCGGCGGCTTTCGGTCCAAGGTGATTTGCGGGCACGGGATAGAATGGGCACTGGGCTCTTCCAGCCACTTTCACTATGCGCGATCGGCCACCGCTCGAACTCGACGAGATGCCGTGTGCTGGACATTTATCCCTCCCCCATAGCCGAATACGAAATAACGCTTTGGCTTTGGCTCAGAGGTAGCGCCACGTCGCGTTACCGCTCTGGGTCATGCAGGCAGCAGGCTCGCCGCACGCTGCGTCAGTTAATCACACTTGACACTTCATGCGCAACTTCAATTGGACACAGAGTTGCCCCGTCCATAATTTTTGTAAAGATAAAATTACGTCCAAAATAGTTGACACTCTTTGTGTCCCGGCCGTATTCTGTCTCGACTGTGTGCACCCTTTTCGGGAGCTCGCGCGGGAGGGAAACGAGCGATGCCAAAATCGCCGAAGCCTCGGAGAACACCGCTTTACAGCGTAGCGGAGCGCGAGCGGAGAGATTCGTCCCCGTGGACGAAAGTTCAGGGTGTCCTGGCTATCGTGCAGTTCGCTGTTTTCCTTGTCAGCTTGTCACTGGTGCTCCGCTATCTCGCGACCGGTGACGGCTACTTGGCAGCGACGTTCTCCATCGTCACGAAGACCCTCGTGCTCTACGCGATCATGATCACGGGGTCGATCTGGGAGCGGGATGTCTTCGGTCAGTACCTGTTCGCTCCTGCCTTCTTCTGGGAAGACGTCGTCAGCATGCTCGTGCTGGCCCTCCACACCGCGTATTTGTTCGCTGTATTCACCCATTTCCTCGATGCACGGGGGCAGATGCTCCTCGCGCTCGCCGCTTACGCGACCTACGCGGTCAATGCGGCTCAGTTCCTTTGGAAATTGCGGTTGGCCCGGCTGGATGCGGGCATCCCATACACGCAGCCGATGACCGGAGGTGTTCGATGAGCTCCTCCTTCGGTCAGCAGGAATCAGGCGCGCCGACTCTGTCCAAGCCCGGATGCGACCGCACAATTCTTCGTGAGCGGGGCCAGCGTGAAGTCTTCTGCGGCCTGACTGGCATTGTCTGGCTGCATCGCAAGATTCAGGACGCCTTCTTCCTGGTCGTCGGATCGCGCACCTGCGCACACCTGATCCAGTCGGCAGCGGGTGTCATGATCTTTGCCGAGCCCCGCTTCGCAACGGCGATCCTGGACGATCGGGATCTTGCAGGGTTGGCGGATGCAAACGACGAGCTCGACCGGGTCGTGGCGCGCTTGCTCGAACGCCGCCCGGACATCAAGCTTCTGTTTCTGGTGGGCTCTTGCCCGTCGGAAGTGATCAAGCTCGACCTCGCGCGGGCGGCCCACCGTCTGACGCGCAGCTGCTCTCCCGCCGTGCGCATCCTCAACTATTCAGGCAGCGGCATCGAGACGACCTTTACGCAAGGCGAAGATGCCTGTTTGGCCTCGCTTGTGCCGGAGCTTCCGGAAGCAGGAACCCAAGAGCGATCGCTTCTCGTCGCAGGTGCGCTGTCCGACATCGTCGAGGATCAGTTTCGGCGCTTGTTCGAAGACCTTGGCATATCACCGGTGCACTTCCTGCCGCCGCGCCGCGCCGCAGACCTTCCACCTGTAGGGCCGGGGACGCATTGCCTCCTGGCACAGCCGTTCCTTTGCGATACCGCGCGCGCGCTCGAAGCCCGCGGCGCGAAGATCATTCCCGCGCTATTTCCGATCGGCTCCGAAGGCACGACGGAATGGCTGAAGGCCGCGGCCGACTGCTGGGGAATACGGCATGATCGCCTTGAGGCCGTTACGGCCCCTGGCCGGGCGCGGGCCGCCGCGGCGCTCGCGCGGCATCGGGCGAAGCTCGAGGGTAAGCGCATCTTCTTCTTCCCCGACTCTCAGCTTGAAGTGCCGCTTGCCCGTTTTCTTTGCCGCGAGCTTGGCATGAGGGCGACCGAGATCGGAACGCCGTATCTTCACAAGGATCATCTTGAAAGAGAGCTGGCACTACTTCCGGCGTCCGCCCGCATCAGCGAAGGCCAGGACGTCGAGCGGCAGCTCGACCGATGCCGTCAGGACGATCCCGATCTCGTCGTGTGCGGGCTCGGGCTTGCCAATCCGCTCGAAGCGGAAGGCATCACCACCAAATGGTCCATAGAGCTGCTGTTCACGCCCATCCAGGGTTACGACCAGGCAGGTGACGCCGCAGAGCTCTTTACCCGCCCGCTGTCACGGCGCGAAAGGCTGGAGGTCTAGCGGATGCAGCTCACCGTCTGGACATACGAGGGACCGCCACACGTCGGGGCCATGCGTATCGCGACCGCTATGAAGGGCGTGCATTACGTTCTCCACGCTCCGCAGGGCGATACCTACGCGGATCTTCTTTTCACGATGATCGAACGCCGTGATCGTCGCCCGCCCGTGACCTACACGACGTTTCAGGCGCGCGATCTCGGGAGTGACACGGCCGAACTGTTCAAGACGGCGGCGCGGGAGGCCTATGAGCGCTTCCGCCCTGATGCGATGCTGGTCGGCGCCTCGTGCACGGCCGAACTGCTGCAGGATGATCCGGGCGGACTCGCGCTCGCGCTGGGCCTGCCAATTCCGGTCATCCCGCTCGAGCTGCCGGCCTATCAGAAGAAGGAGAATTGGGGCGCGGCAGAAACATTCTATCGCGTCGTAAGGGCATGCGCCGCGCAGCACGCGCAATCGCCCGCAGTGCAACGCCCCCGTCGTGCCGATGGTCTCAGGCCCCGCTGCAATCTGTTGGGACCAACAGCGCTCGGCTTCCGGCATCGCGACGATGTCGTCGAGGTGACAAAGCTGCTCGATGAGCTCGGCATAGATGTGCATGTGACAGCCCCGTTGGGCGCATCGCCTGCGGATCTGGCGAGGCTTGGGGACGCGGATTTCAACGTCGTCCTATACCCGGAAATCGCTTTGCCGGCAGCGAAATGGCTCGAGCGGACATTCAATCAACCTTACGTCAAAACCATACCGATCGGCGTGACGGCGACACGCGCTTTCATTGCCGAGGTGGCGAAGGTGAGCGGAGTTAGCCAGCCGATCGCCGAAACGGACTCCCGGCTGCCGTGGTATTCGCGGTCAGTCGATTCGACCTACCTGACCGGCAAGCGCGCCTTCATATTCGGCGATGCCTCGCACGCGCTTGCGGCCGCGCGCATTGCCTCCGAGGAGCTAGGCTTCAGCATCGTGGGTCTCGGAACCTACAGTCGCGAATTCGCGCGCGAGGTTCGGGAAGCCGCGGCGGGCTATGGGCTCGAGGCGCTTATCACCGACGACTATCTCGAGGTTGAGGCGCAGGTCACGGCGCTGCAGCCGGAAATCGTGCTCGGCACGCAGATGGAGCGTCACATCGCCAAGCGGCTCGGCATCCCGAGCGCTGTCATCTCTGCCCCGGTCCACGTGCAGGATTTCCCGGCCCGCTACTCCCCGCAGATGGGGTTTGAGGGTGCGAACGTCATCTTCGATAGCTGGGTCCATCCGCTGATGATGGGCCTCGAAGAGCATCTTCTCGGCATGTTCCGCGAAGATTTCGAGTTTCACGACGGCGCCGCGCCGTCCCACCTGGGTCACCACGATGCGGGGCCCGCCGAAGCGCCGCCGCCTGCGCCTGCTCCGATTTCGATCGGGTGGGCACCAGAAGCCGAAAAGGAGCTTGGAAAAATTCCGTTCTTCGTGCGCGGAAAGGCGCGCCGGAACACCGAACGATTTGCCGCCGAGAGCGGCGTCGCAACCATAACCCTCGAGACGCTGTACGATGCAAAAGCACATTTCAGCCGCTGAGCGCGTGCCGGTCCGCGTCGCCATCATCACGCTGGATAGTCACTTGGCAGGCGCGATCGAGCGGGCGCGCCCGGCGCTCGAGCGCGACATTCCAGGCTTCGAGATAACGCTTCATGCGGCAACGGATTGGGCACGCGACGCCGAAGCGCTCGCCCAGTGTCGCGCCGACATCGGACGTGCCGATTTCATCATCACCACCATGCTGTTCATGGAGGACCACATCAATCCCGTGCTCGCCGACCTTGCGGCGAGGCGTGACTCTTGTGATGCGATCCTGTGCGGCATGAGCGCCGGCGAGGTCATCCGCCTTACGCGTCTCGGCGGCTTCACCATGACAGGGTCCGACAAGGGCGTCTTGTCGCTTCTTAAGCGGCTACGCGGATCCAAGAAGGGCGCGACCTCGGGCGCCCAGCAGATGGCCGTTTTGCGCCGTATCCCGAAGATCCTGCGCTTTATCCCCGGCACTGCGCAGGACGTACGCGCTTATTTTATCGGGCTGCAATATTTGCTGTCGGGCTCTGAAGAGAACATCGACGCTCTCGTCAGATTCCTGATCGACCGTTACGCCGAAGGTCCTCGCCGCGCCCTCCGCGGTAAGCTGGAAGTGCCCCAGCCGGTCGAGTATCCCGACGTCGGCGTCTATCATCCCCGATTGGAGCGCCGCGTCGATACACGGGCGGATGTCCTTCCGTTGCCTGAAGGCCGAGTGATGGGCACGGTGGGCGTTCTCATCATGCGCTCCTACGTCGTGGCCAAAAACAGCGCTCATTACGATGGTGTGATCGCGGCGCTCGAAGCGCGCGGCTTGCGGTGCATCCCGGCATTCGCGACCGGTCTCGATGCGCGCCCCGCCATCGAGCAGTACTTCCTGAAAGACGGCCGGCCGACTGTGGATGCCGTCGTTTCTCTGACCGGGTTCTCGCTCGTCGGCGGTCCTGCATACAACGACGCGAAAGGTGCCGAAGAAATTCTCGCGCGCCTCGACGTGCCCTATGTCGCCGCGCACGCGCTGGAATTTGAATCCATCGAGCAATGGCAGGCATGCGAGCGCGGACTGATGCCCGTCGAAACGACGATGATGGTCGCCATTCCCGAGATCGACGGAGCGACAGGTCCGATTGTGTTCGGAGGGCGTTCGGAAATCGCCAAGAACCCGCGCGACATGCACGCCCACGGCGAGCGCGCTGCCATGCTCGCGGCGCGCGTGGAGAAACTGGTTGCGCTGCGGGCGAGCTCGCGGGCCGACCGCCGGATCGCGATCGTGCTCTTCAATTTCCCGCCGAACGCGGGAGCGACAGGTACGGCGGCCTTCCTGTCCGTCTACGAGTCTCTGTTCAATACGCTCACGGCGCTCAAGCAGGGCGGCTACACGGTAGACCTGCCGGACAGCGTTGAGGCTCTGCGCAACCGCATTCTCGACGGCAATTCATCGCGATACGGTGCAGCGGCCAACGTCGCCGCGCGCATAGCCGTGGACGATCATGTCAGGCGAGAGCGCTGGCTTGACGAAATCGAGGCCCAGTGGGGACCGGCACCCGGCAAGGTTCAAGCCGATGGGCGGTCGATCTTCGTGCTCGGCGCTCAATTTGGTAACGTCTTCGTCGGCATACAGCCGGGTTTCGGCTACGAAGGCGATCCCATGCGCCTGCTGTTCGAGAAGGGCTTTGCGCCGACGCACGCCTTCTCGGCGTTCTATCGCTGGCTGCGGGAAGATTTCGCCGCGCACGCCGTGCTGCACTTCGGCACGCACGGTGCGCTCGAATTCATGCCCGGCAAACAGTCGGGAATGTCAGCGGCATGCTGGCCGGACAGGCTGATTGGCGATCAGCCCAACTTCTACCTTTATGCGGCGAACAACCCCTCCGAAGGAACCATCGCCAAGCGGCGCGCCGCAGCCACGCTCATCAGCTATCTGACGCCGCCCGTCGGGCACGCCGGGCTCTACAAGGGTCTCCTCGAGCTCAAGTCTACGATGGAGCGCTGGCGCGGGCTTGCCCCGCACGAGGCGTCCGATCGCTCCGCACTGGTTTCCGCAATCCAGGCCCAGGCAGCAGAGCTCAACCTCGCCCCGGCAGAGCCGATTTGGAGCGATGGCGAATCCGAAGCCCACGTCGCTGCCTTGCAGGCCGCTGTTCTGGAACTTGAATACGAGCTCATTCCACAGGGCCTCCACATTGTCGGAGAGCCCCCTAGCGTCGCAGAGCGCTTGGAGCTTCTTGGGCTGCTCTCTGAGACCGAGCTCGGAGCGCGGCTCAACGATCACGCGCTCGAAGCTTTGATCAACGGCGAACCGGCGAAGCGCGTCCTTGCTTTGTCCGGGTTGGCCAAAACGAGCGAGACCGTGCAGTCCCTGGGTTCACTCGCGAACACGGCGCTGCTGCTCGCCGAAGACCACGAAGTCGCCGCGCTCGTGACAGCGCTCGACGGTCGTTTCGTCCGGCCGACGCCCGCGGGTGATCTTCTCAGAACACCGGCCATTCTGCCCACCGGACGCAACATTCATGGGTTCGATCCATTCCGCATGCCAAGCGCATTCGCCATGGAGGACGGCCAGCGCCAAAGCGGAAAGCTCCTCGCGCGACACCTGGATGAGACTGGCAAGCTGCCGGAATCGGTGGCGATCGTGCTTTGGGGAACGGACAACATAAAAAGCGAAGGCGGTCCGATCGCGCAGGCGCTGCATCTCTTGGGCGCACAACCGCGCTTTGATTGCTACGGACGATTGACCGGTGCCGCTCTTGTTCCGTTGGCTAAGCTGGGCCGTCCGCGCATCGACGTCGTCATGACGCTCTCGGGGATATTCCGGGATCTCCTCCCGCTGCAGTGCAAGCTTCTCGCCGAAGCGGCCCTGCTTGCTGCCGAGGCAGAAGAGCCCCTGGAAATGAATTACGTGAGAAAGCACGCGTTGGCGTTTCTCGAAGAGCACGGCGGCGACCTGGAAACGGCAGCGCTGCGTGTGTTCTCGAATGCAGAGGGTGCCTACGGCTCGAACGTCAACCAGGTTATCGACGGCGCCCGCTGGACCGAGGAAGACGAGCTCGCCGAAGTTTACACACGTCGCAAGTGCTTCGCATACGGGCGCGACGGGAAATCGCGCCAGAACTCGACGTTGCTCAACGCAATGCTGTCGAACGTCGATCTTGCCTATCAGAACCTGGAATCGGTTGAGCTCGGCGTCACGACGGTCGATCACTACTTCGACACGCTCGGCGGCATTAGCCGATCCATACGTCGTGCCCGCGGCACCGACATCCCGGTCTACATCGGCGATCAGACGCGCGGCGAAGGCAAGGTGCGCACGCTGGCCGAGCAGGTAGCCATCGAAACCCGGACGCGCGTTCTCAATCCCAAATGGTACGAGAGCATGCTTCGCCACGGATACGAAGGGGTGCGTCAGATCGAAGCCCACGTAACGAACACAGTCGGGTGGTCGGCGACCACTGGTCAAGTGGCGCCGTGGGTCTACCAGAGCCTCACGCAGACTTTCGTCATCGACGATGCGATGCGCCGGCGGCTGGCAGAGCTCAATCCGGTCGCCTCTGCAAAGTTTGCGAACCGGCTGCTCGAAGCCCACGAGCGCAACTACTGGACGCCGGATGCCGAAACGCTGGCAGCCCTTCGCAAGGCCGGAGAAGAACTTGAGGATCGCGTCGAGCGTGTCGGCGGCATGGAGGTTGCGGCATGACGGCGGGTGTACAGACCCTCTACAGAGCAGCGAACCTCCCGAACCGCCCCGACGGCGAGGGCAGCGTTCAGGTCGCGCTCGATCCGAACGTCGCGATCGGCAACGCGCGGGTGTTTTCGATCTACGGTAAAGGCGGAATTGGCAAGAGCACCGTCTCGTCGAACCTGTCGGCCGCGTTCTCCAAGATCGGCAAGCGGGTGCTGCAGATCGGCTGCGACCCGAAGCACGACTCGACGTTCACGCTCACGAAGCGGCTGGTCCCGACCGTGATAGACGTCCTCGAGTCGGTCAACTTCCACAGCGAGGAGTTGCGCGTCGAGGACTTCGTCTACGAAGGCTACAACGGCGTAATGTGCGTCGAGGCTGGCGGGCCGCCGGCCGGAACCGGATGTGGCGGCTACGTCGTTGGGCAGACGGTGAAGCTTCTCAAGGAGCATCATCTCCTTGAGGATACCGACGTGGTGATCTTCGACGTGCTGGGCGACGTTGTGTGTGGTGGTTTCGCCTCACCGCTTCAGCACGCCGACCGGGCGCTGATCGTAACGGCGAACGATTTCGACTCCATTTTTGCGATGAACCGCATCGTGGCCGCAATCCAGGCGAAGTCGCGGAACTACCAGGTTCGCCTCGCCGGCTGCATCGCCAACAGGTCGGACGCGACCGACCAAATAGACCGCTTCAGTGACGCGATCGGCCTACGCCGCCTCGCTCTCATTCCGAGCCTCGACGTGATCCGCCGCAGCCGTCTCAAAAAGTCGACACTGTTCGAAATGGAGGACAGCCCGGAGCTTCGTGCTGTTCAGGCCGAATACCTCCGGCTCGCCGAAACGCTGTGGGCCGGAGCGCCCGCTTTGTCTGCGCAACCGATGAAAGATCGCGAGATCTTCGATTTCCTGGGGTTCGACTGATGCCTACGCTCTCATATCTCGAACGGCGCGGTGAGCTTGAGACGTATTTCGACCGCACTGCCGTCGATGCCTGGAAGAAGCTGACGTCCGACGCTCCGCTCGGTCGCATCCGTAAGCTGGTGCGCGCGGGACGCGACGAGATGCGGGCCGCGATCCTCTCATGGCTACCACAGGATCTCAGCGGGTTGCGGATTCTCGATGCCGGCTGCGGCACAGGCGCGCTTGCGATCGAAATGGCGAAACGGGGCGCGGATGTCGTTGCCGTAGACCTCTCCTTGAGTCTCATCGAACTCGCACGCGAAAGATCGCTAGAAGCGTCGCCCGGCCGCGTGACGTTCGAGGTTGGCGACATGCTTCACCCCGGCTTCGGCCGTTTCGACCATGTCGTTTGCATGGATTCGCTGATCCATTATGCATCGAACGACATGGTCGAATCCTTGACGCGCCTAGCCGCACGGGCCGACCGCAGCCTCGTCTTCACCTACGCGCCACGTACGCCGATGCTGGCCGTCAAGCACGCGATCGGCCGCGCGTTTCCCCGCAGCGACCGCGCGCCTGCGATCGAGCCGGTTTCGTCTGGGAAGATTGAAGCGCTGATCGAGAAGGAGCCGCGGCTTTCGTTCGTCGAGGCGCGGCGCACGCGCCGGGTTCAGAACATGTTCTACATCTCGCAGGCATTGGAGTTGGCCAGGGTATGAAGCGTCTGAATGCGAGATTGGCGCGAGGCTGGGCACTTCTGGACCCACGCTTCCTGCCGTTCGCGGACGCCGCGACGGAGGAGTTGCCGCTAGGCCGGCTTCTTCGCCTCTCGCTGTTCCAGGTAGCCGTGGGCGCGGTTCTGGTTCTGCTCAACGGCACGCTCAATCGCGTGATGATCATCGAGCTTGGAATGCCGAGCGCACTCGTGGCCTTCATGATCGCGCTCCCGTTGGTATTTGCCCCCTTCCGCGCGTTGATCGGCTTTAGATCCGACCACCACAGATCCGTTCTCGGTTGGCGGCGCGCGCCGTACATCTGGTTTGGAAGCCTGCTCCAGTTCGGCGGCCTCGCTATCATGCCGTTCGCATTGATTGTCTTGTCGGGAGACGCGAATGGACCGGTTTGGATCGGTTATGCCGCATCGGCGCTGGCGTTCCTCCTCGTAGGTGCTGGACTGCATACCGCTCAGACTGCAGGGCTTGCGTTGGCCGCCGACCTCGCACCTGAGCGTGCCCGCCCGCGCGTCGTGGCGTTTCTCTATGTAATGTTGCTGTTCGGAATGGTCGCAAGCTCGATGACGTTCGGCGCGATCCTCAGCAATTTCTCTCAGGTAAAGCTCATCCAGCTCATTCAGGGTGTGGCAGTGCTCACGATGGCTCTCAACGTGACCGCCCTCTGGAAGCAGGAAATGCGTGATCCGTCGCGGACGGCGAGTGCCGCAGAGCGGCCTGTCTTCAGGGAATCTTGGCACGCGTTCCGTACCGGCGGCCGGTCCGCTCGCGTGTTGGTGGCAGTGGGTCTAGGCAGCGCCGGCTTCAGTATGCAGGACATTCTGCTGGAGCCGTACGGAGGCGAGGTCCTGATGCTGGGCGTAGGTGCCACGACTGCGCTTACAGCTCTGCTTGCCGCCGGAACGCTGGCCGCCTTCGCAATCGCTGCAAAGTCCCTAGAGTCCGGCATGGATCCCTATCGGCTGGCGGGATACGGAGCGCTCGTCGGCATCATCGCCTTCTCCGCAGTTATCTTCGCTGCGCCCTTCGATTCCGCTGCGCTGTTCCGGATCGGCACCGTGCTGATCGGTTTTGGCGGCGGCCTCTTCGCCGTCGGCACGCTCACCGCTGCCATGACTCTGGCTGAGGAAGGCCATAGCGGCCTCGCGCTCGGCGCATGGGGAGCGGTGCAGGCTACCGCTTCCGGCGTCGCGATCGCCTTGGGTGGCGGCATCCGGGACGTGATGTCGGGACTTGCGGTCAGCGGCAAGCTGGGCCCCGCCCTGGTCGGCCCCGCCGTCGGCTACGGCTTCGTCTACTACATCGAAATCATGCTGCTGCTCGTCACGTTGGCCGCGGTCGGACCGCTCGTGCGGCCTCGCAGCGAGCAGCGCGGCCATTCTACGAGTTTCGGACTATCTGAGTTTCCCGGGTAAACCCAATCGCTAGGTGGAGAAAATGGAAAAGGGTGCCATCACGCAATACATCGACGTCGCCCAGGTCGTGCTCTACTTCTTCTGGGCATTTTTCTTGGGGCTGATCTGGTACCTGCGCCGAGAGGACAAGCGCGAGGGGTATCCCCTTGCATACGAGCGGATCGACACCGCGCCGTATCTGAACTTCCCCGCCATCCCGTCACCGAAGACGTTCTTCCTCGCGCATGGTGGATCGGTCGAGGCGCCACGCGCATCCGACCCGCAGATAGACTACCGCGCGGAGCCTGTGGCCCCCTTCATCGGGGCGCCGCTCGAACCCGTCGGAGATGCGATGCTTTCCGGGGCGGGGCCCGGCGCCTATGCGCTGCGCGCCGACACGCCGGATCTGACGCTCGAGGGTCTGCCGAAGATCGTTCCGCTCCGTATCGCATCGGGCGAGAAACTCGTGACCCACGCGACGCAGGGCACCGAAACCGCGCCCGAGCCACCGAACTCCGGACATTACAAGCATTATACCTTGAGCCCGAGAGACCCCGATCCGCGCGGAATGACTGTGATAGGCGCGGATGGCCGGGCGGCTGGCACCGTTCAGGACGTATGGATCGACGTTTCGGAAGTTCTGATCCGCTATCTCGAAGTCGCGGTCACAGGTACCAATACGACGGTCCTTCTGCCGATGACGTTCTCTTCGATCGATGGCCGCCGCCGCCGGGTGAACGTCGATGCGATCCTCGCCTCGCAGTTCGCACAGGTCCCGAAGATCAAGACCGCGAACCAGGTCACCTTCCTCGAGGAGGAGCAGATCTGCGCCTACTACGGTGCGGGCACGCTTTACGCAACGCTGCAGCGTCGGGAGTCCTTGCTGTGAGAGAATTCGATAGCGAGCCCGTTCCTGGATTACCCGAGCACCTGCCGGAGGGAGAGCGTATCCTCTGGCAGGGGCGGCCGGAATGGGTCGCACTGGCGCGGCGCGCTTTCCATGTGAGCGGTGTCGCGATCTACTTCGTTGTTCTGGCGGTCGTGCTTGCGTGGCACGAGCTGTCGGCCAGCGGCACCACCCGCGATGCCGTGCAAGCTGCCGCCGGTGTTGTTCCGGGCGCGTTGGTGGCGCTCGCGCTTCTCGCCGCTCTTGCAGCCCTCACGACCCGATCGGCGCTCTACACGATCACCACCCGCCGTGTCGTCATGCGGTTCGGCATCGCGCTCCCGATCGTGCTCAACATTCCCTTCAAGCAAATCAAGTCCGCCGATCTCAGAGTGTATTCCGACGGCACCGGCGACATTCCGCTCGTCGTCAGCGCGCCAAAGCGCCAGTCGATGGTTGTCCTGTGGCCCCACGTACGGCCGTGGCGGGCCCGTGATCCCCAACCGATGCTGAGATGTATTCCCGACGCGTCTCGTGTCGCCGAGATTCTAGCTGCGGCGCTCCGCGTGGAGTTCCCGGACGCATTCGCCGTTCCTGTCCGCGTCGAGACGCCCGCGCCGGGTGGCGCGCCCGTGGCGCACGGACAAGCGGCAGCGTGAGGTCACCATGACAGATCATGTCGCAAATCGCTTCCCGACGCTCCCGCTCACCGGAGCAGGCGCCTTGATCTTCGTAGCACTCTGTGCCGTGGCCTTCGCGCAATTCTTCGATGTCGGCACAACGCGGCTGAGCGAGGATACACCGCTCGAGCAGCGAGAGCTTCGCTTCATGGACCGCGCCGACGGCGCCGTTGCCGTCCACGCCGCCGGAAATGGCGAGCTGATCGCGCTGATGGAGCCGGGTTCCAACGGCTTCATTCGGATCGTCATGCGCGGACTGGCGCGAGAACGGCAGTCCAAAGGCTTCGGCGAAGAACTGCCCTTCATGCTGACAAGGTGGTCGGATGGCCGCCTCACGATTTCCGACCCCACGACAGGCCGTAAGATCATGCTGACCGGGTTCGGGAAGGACAACGTCAATGCATTCGCAAAACTGCTTCTGGCTGGGAGTGAGGCGAAATGATTGCAGAACTGATTGCACCACGAGAACGGTTCGACGTGCTGTGCACGGTCGAAATCGAGAACACTTTTGAGAGCCTCCACGCTCACGTGGATCTCGATGGCAAGATCGCGATCGAGGTCGGTGACGAGGTTCTTGTGCATGGCGACGAGGTAACGGTGCCGTACGGCGAGAAGCTCGTGCTTCGCCGCCTCGCAACCGTCACGCGCGCCAACTGGCTCGATAAGGCCTGGACGCG
The DNA here is from genome assembly GCF_000383415.1 of Hyphomicrobium zavarzinii ATCC 27496. GTDB lineage: Bacteria > Pseudomonadota > Alphaproteobacteria > Rhizobiales > Hyphomicrobiaceae > Hyphomicrobium_C > Hyphomicrobium_C zavarzinii. The sequence continues at coordinate 27,016 of NZ_KB911258.1, forward strand.
CCTGCTCGCGCGTCTCGAGTTTACCGAGCTTTATGAAGTGAGCTTCTCGTCTGGGAGGAAGCTATGACCATTGAAACCATCGGCCGCCCGAATGACACCACCCTCGAGGCGCAGAAAAATACCATTCTAAGTCCGCGCTTCTATACAACCGACTTCGATGAGCTGGATGCCATGCAGGTCGACAGTGTTCGCGGCGAATGGGATTTGCTGCTGGCAGAGATGCGAGCCGATCCCAACAAGGGCCATTTCCGCCGCAACGCTGACTGGGACAAGATCGACCTCGAAAGTCTGCCATTGGGCTTGCAGAAGGAATTCCTCGACTTCCTCGTAAGCTCGCTGACGGCAGAATTCTCCGGGTGCGTGCTCTATGCGGAGATGAAAAAGCGCGGCAAGAACCCGGACATCGTCGAACTGTTCAAGTTCATGAGCCGGGACGAAGCGCGTCACGCCGGTTTCATCAACGATGCCTTGCGCGATTTCGGCATCGGGATAGACCTCGGTTTCCTCACCAAGACCAAGAAGTACACGTTCTTCCGCCCCAAGTTCATCTTCTATGCGACGTACCTATCCGAGAAGATCGGCTACGCGCGCTACATCACGATCTTCCGGCACCTGGAGCGGAATCCGGACCGCCGCTTCCACCCAATTTTCAAGTGGTTCGAGAAGTGGTGCAACGACGAGTTCCGGCACGGCGAAGCCTTCGCGCTGCTCATGCGCGCGAACCCGCAGTTCTTGTCCGGGATCAACAAGCTCTGGGTCCGCTTCTTTCTGCTCGCGGTCTACGCGACGATGTACGTCCGCGATCACGCGCGCCCCGAGTTCCACAAGGCGATCGGTATCGACCCGACGGACTACGACTACCGCGTTTTCTCGATCACGAACGAGATCTCGCGGCAGTGCTTCCCGGTCGTTATCGACATCGACAATCCGACATTCCGCCAAGGCTTGGACCGGCTCCACCGGATCAACGCCAGCATCGCGGAAATTGCGGATGCGACGGACGTAAAAAGCAGGGTGAAACGCGCGTGGCTCTCGGCGCGAGCCGCGGCCGTGTTTGGCCGGCTCTTCCTGCTGCGCCCGCTCGACAACACGCTGCCGGCTTCCAGTCACCTGTCACCGATCTGGTAGGAGTTCGCGTTGGATTTCGCCGCCGCCATCGCTCTCGTCGTGTTCGCCTGGTGGATCAGCACGGGCGCGGTTCTCTATCTCGTGGGAATGCCGCGCCTGACTTACCCGCTGACGATGGGCGCGATCACGCTTGCGCTAGCGATGGCGTTTTTTGGCCTGTGGGCGATCGGAGACATGCAGACGCCGGCCGCCGCGTATGGCGGATTCCTCTGCGGGCTGGTGATTTGGGCCTGGAACGAGTTGAGCTTTCTCACGGGCCTCGTGACCGGTCCGCGGACAAGCGAATGCCCGGTTGGCGCGAAAGGATGGGCGCGGTTCTCGGCGGCTGCCCAGACCGTCATCTACCATGAGCTTGCCATCGCCGCGTCTGTGCTGGTCGCCTGGCTCTTGACCTCCGGCATGCCCAACCAGGTCGGGCTGTACACGCTGTTGATTTTGTGGATCGCCCGCCTCAGCGCAAAGCTGAACGTCTATCTCGGCGTCGCGAACCTGACAGAAGAGTTTCTGCCGCCGCATCTGCGGTATCTGCCGAGCTATTTCCGCAAGCGCTCAATGAACTTCCTGATCCCGGTCTCGATCACGGTCGCGACCGCGACGACGGCGGTCCTGGCGCTGATGGCGTTCGAGCCCGGCGCAGACCCGTTTCAAGTCGCCGCATTCACGATGCTGGCCGCGCTGATGGCGCTGGTCGTCGTCGAGCACTGGTTTCTCGTGCTGCCGATGTCGCCGGCGGCAATGTGGAGCTGGGGCCTGGCGTCGCGAAGCGAAGACGATGGGTCGCCGGCAGTAGCAACGAAATTTGCAGAACCTGCCCCGATCGCGCGTCGCGCACCCGCTTTGCGGCAGAAACTCGGAATCAAGACGTCATGACGTCGGGAGGGAAAGATGACCTACAATAATATCTTCGAGCGGCATCTGGATCAGCTCCATCAGGAAGGGCGCTACCGCGTGTTCGCCGACCTGAAGAGGCGTCAGGGCAGCTTTCCCGTTGCCGATCATTATTCCCAGTCGGGACGTCGCGAGATTACCGTGTGGTGCTCAAACGACTACTTGGGCATGGGCCAGCACCCAAAGGTCGTAGCGGCAATGCACGAGGCGATCGACACGGTCGGCGCCGGATCAGGCGGGACCCGCAATATCTCGGGCACGACCCACTATCACGTCGAGCTCGAGCAGGAAATTGCCGATCTGCATGGCAAGGAGGCAGCGCTCCTGTTCACGTCGGCCTACGTTGCCAATGACGCGACGCTCTCCACGCTCGTCAAGCTCATTCCTGGCACGGTCATTTTCTCCGACGAGAAGAATCACGCGTCAATGATCGCCGGCATTCAGCATGGTGGCGGCGCGAAGGTCATCTTCCGCCACAACGATCTCGCAGACCTCGAAGCAAAGCTTCGCAAGTACCCCAAGGGCACCCCGAAGATCATCGCCTTCGAGAGCGTCTATTCTATGGACGGCCACATCGCGCCCCTCGGATCCATTGCAGACTTGGCCGAGAAGTACGGCGCAATGACCTATCTCGACGAGGTGCATGCCGTCGGCATGTACGGCCCACGCGGCGGCGGCATTGCGGAGCGCGATGGCGTCATGGACCGCATCGATATCGTCAACGGCACGCTTGCCAAAGGCTTCGGTGTGATGGGCGGCTACATCGCCGCAAGCGCCGCCTGCTGCGATGCAATTCGCTCGTTCTCTTCCGGATTCATCTTCACGACGTCGCTCGCTCCGGCAATTGCCGCCGGTGCCCTGGCCAGCATTCGCCATCTGAAGTCGAGCACGGTCGAGAGAACGTCTCATCAGGAGCGGGCCCGGCGCCTCAAATCGATGCTCAAGGCGCGGCGCTTGCCTGTTATCGACAACCCGAGCCACATCGTCCCGGTTATGGTCGGCGACCCAACTCACTGCAAGGCCGTGACGGACGTCCTGCTGCGGGAGTACGGCGTCTACGTCCAGCCGATCAATTATCCCACAGTCCCCCGGGGAACTGAGCGGATGCGCTTCACGCCGTCGCCCGTTCACAGCAACGTGCAGATGGATCAGCTCGTTGACGCGCTCGAGACGCTCTGGATGGCGTGCCCGGTGGCCAATGGCACGTACGTCCGTCTCGCCGCCGAATAAGGAACGGCCTGCAGCACCATTGTTTACTCAAGCGGGTATTGGGGGCGCAGTCCCGCATTCGCGCGCCCCGCTTGCACTGCCGTCAAGCGCCAAGAGCGCCGGCCACGAGAACACCGATCTCGCTCAGCGTCCCTCATGCACATCCCTCATACAGTCATAAAAACGGCGGCGACCGGAATGCGGGCGCCGCCGAGTTGGATGCACGTTCAGGGGAATTTCGATGAACCGCCGGAGTCTGTGGCCGGGCGTCTCACCGAGTTGCTACCGGAGCGATGAAGAGCTGATCGCTCCGGTTGCGGGTGTGAGCCGTAGATGCCTCCGCACCTGGGCTTAAGGCGTATAGGTCGTGGGTCCGAGGCCGTGCTTCAGGCCCCAGTCGTACCAGTTGTCGACCACGGTTCCGGTGAGCAGGATGCCGATGCCGCCGGTGAGCGGGCAGAGCACCGCGAACCACCAGGCCCAGCGATGGATCGACTCCGCCGTCGCGTTGAAGCCCATCGTCCACCTCCAGAACAGCGCGCCGCGCTCGAACGCAGTGCCACGATCCGTGATCTGCTCGAGCTCGCGATCGCCGCCGTACCTGCTTATGGCGAGCACGGTTGCACCATGCATCGCAAATAGAAGGGCCGACCCGTAAAGGAAGGCGATCGAGAGCATGTGGAACGGATTATAGAAGAGGTTGCCGTAGTCGAGTGAGAGCTGGTTCGTCCAATCCAGGTGCCGGAAAATTCCGAACGGAACTGCATGATGCCAGCTTCCCATCAGGATCGGGCGAATGAAACCGAGCACGAGATAAAGCCAGATGGCCGCCGCGAAAGCCCAGGCGACGTGAGTGCCCATCTTGAGGTCGCGCGCTCGTTTGTACATCCGCACCCACCACAGCAGGATCGATGTCGTGAGGAAGAAGCCCGCCATGAGCCACCAGCCGCCTTCCTTCATCGGCGGCAGGATCGTAAGGCCGTGCTTGGCAAGTGGCGGTTCGAGCGACAGCCAGAAAAGCCTGCGCATGAACTCGATCGGGCTCCAGTTCACGGACGCCAGCATGTTGAGGCCGATGATTTCGATCGCAATCACGCCGCACACGATCGACAGGAAGCCGGTCGTGCCGAGGTGAATGGGGCCGACCTGCGCATCGCCGATCTTACCCAGCCAATAGGAAAAGAAGGGCTGGCCTTGGCGTGGCCAGAGTCCCATGCGTGCGGGCACGCCGAACTCCACGGGACCTCTGACCTGTACCTGATGGAAGATGTTCTGATATTGGGTCATTTGTCGTTCCTCGCATCAAGACCAGATCGGAATTTTGAGCCACCAGTCCCACCAGTTGACCCAGGCATCGCCTTCAGCCCAGAGCGGGCCGCTAATGATGATGCACACGGCGCTGAAGAACACTGCGGACAGTGCAAGGAAGAGCCCAAGCCGATGGATGCCGACAGTGCCGATGGAATAGCCGATGGTATCCCGGAAGAACGTGTTCTCATGGTCGGGCGTCTTCACGGGCTCGTTTTCAATTCCGTGGCGGCCGGGATTGACGGCCGACAGGATGACGCTTCCGTGCAGCGCCAGCGCCAGGCACGTCGTGAAGAAGAACGTGATGGCGATCATGTGCGCGGGATTGTAGTGGAAGTTTCCGTAGGTGTAGCCCGTGTTAGACACCCAATCGAGATGACTGATGATGCCGTACGGGAAACCATGAGACCACGATCCCATGAGAACCGGGCGGAATACCACGAGCGTCACGTAGGCCAATATGGCGAACGAGAAAGCGATCGGGACGTGATACCCGATGCCGAGCTTCCTGCAGATCTCAACCTCTCTCAACGCCCACGAAACGAATGCGCCGATCGCGCACACGGTGACGATCTGCCAGATTCCACCCTGCTTGAGCGGGGCGAAAGACAAGCCGAACTCTGGCGGCGGTGGATTGACGCTGATGCGCCAGATGCTCCACGTCGGTCCAAGCGATGCCTCGAAGAGGATCATGGCCACGCCGACCATCGTGAACAGTATTGTCGTAACCCCGAAAAAGCCGACGTAGAACGGTCCCACCCAGAAATCGAACAGATCTCCGCCGATGAGAGTGCCACCACGGACGCGGTATTTTCTCTCAAAGCTTAACATTGCCATCGGTGGTCCTCCCCGATTGCGTTAGGCGCTATGCCAATCTTCCAAGCCGGTTGAGTTACGGACGGGCCCCGCACGATGGGTCAAGGCCACCGGAAGGGCCGCGTCCGTGGCGCTAGCCGGCGTTAAACCGGCTTCACCGGAAGCTCGATTGCGGCCTTCGGTGCGGGTGCCGCGCCGGGGCCATCGAGCCAGTTGAACCTGTTCGTGCTGAGCAAGATGAAGTGAATGATCAATGCCAGCGCGAACAGAAACGTGAAGAGTGCGACCAGCGTACGCCGCGGATCGAACAGAAGCCAAAGTCGCCACATGTCCATTTCCTCCTATGTGGCTAGCGTGGTGATCAGAGTAGCCACGTTCGTCAGGCCGTCCGTCAGAGACGAGTAGCCTCCGGGTCCGGGCAGCCAAGGGCGCCACATCCAGACGAGGATGTGAGCAATGATCGCGACGATCGTGAACAGGATGAAGCTCGTCATGAATATCGAGTGGAATTCCTTCGCTTCCTGTTCAGTCAAACCGGATAAAGATCCGGCCCGCCTGTCATCTACTGCCATTCTCAGTTCTCCCTTCGAGTTCCTCCTAGTCGTTACCGCGCACGTCCGCGCGGCTGGAGTGACCGCCTGGGTTTCAGGCGGCCCTTTCGTCCGGAGAACGTCTCCGGATGAAATGCTCGCCTAGCCCTTGAAGGCGTAGGCCGTGCAGGTTCCCGCTGCTCCCCAGGCTTGTTGCAGGAGCGAGAGCGGGGGTCCCATGTCGCGCGTTGACGTTCGCCAACTCGGCGGCAAAAGACGTTCTATGAATCCGGCCAGCAGGAAGACGATTAAACAAACGCCGAATATGAGGCGGTACTCAAGGCTCTCGCGAGAAACGTGGCGCGCGTGAGTCGTGGCTTCTCTCAACAACGTGTCTGCCATTGCGACCTCCCAGTAGAACCATGTGAGCCGACGGAACACGGATGCTTCGGCGCCTGTGCCTTGGATGGAGAAGGCCGCGCCGTTGAAGGAGTGGGCGGTGAGAGCCGGGGAGACTTCATAGGGAGTGGCCCTCCATGAGCGCAGCATGAGCCTGGCCAACTCTGGCTGCGGTCACACGCCCCTCACCGGCTTGACGCACACCTCTCTCGGCGGCGTCGCGAAGACGCTTGGCTGCAGAGATGCGCACCAGCACCGGGTGAGCTTCGAGAATGTCGTCGAGAGCGGTCTTCGCCTCCTCGTCCCATGGAATTTCGGGAGCAAGGCGCGCCGGAGTCGCTTCAACCTTGTCGAGATCGGTTGCCAGTGGAAGGATGTTGAAGAGAGCATCGAACAGCGCGTTGCAGACCTCCTGCAGGAGGTAGGTCGCCCCGGCGTATCCCATGAAAGGTGTGCCCGTGTGCCGGCGCACGATGGCGCCGGGGAACGACGCTGGAACGAAGATCGCCTTGGCGCCGGCTTCGGCTAAGTACATGCGCTCGTTGAAGCTGCCGAAAAGGACCAGCGGGGTCTTCTCTCGCACGGCTCTTCGCACCGAATCGTTGTCGGTTTTGCTTCCAGCCGACCGGGCGAAGGCAAAGGTACAGGGCAATCCGAGCTCGGTTTCGAGAAAATTGCGCACGCCGCGCGCATAGGTCTCGTTTGCGACGATCGCGAAGGTCGCTGTGCCGAAGAAATCCTGCGTCACGGACCGCCAAAGATCCCAAAGCGGCTTGATCGTCGTATGCTTCTCGCGCTCGATGAAGGGTTCGGGATCGAGGCCGGTCAAAGCGCCGAGTGTCTGCAGGAACTTCGTTGTCGAATGAAGACCGATCGGGGCCTGCAGGTAAGGCCGCTCGAGCGCCTCGCAAAGCATGCGTCCGTATTCACGGTACATGCACACGTTGACGTCCGCATCGACCAGCTTGCCGACATCCTCGAGATGGCTTCCGAGGGGAAAAACCATGTTGATCTCGGCGCCGATTCCTTCGATCAGACGCCGGATCTCAGCGAGATCGGAGGCGGTATTGAACGTACCGTAGATCGGGCCGATGATGTTGACACGGGGCTTTTCGCCCTCCTTGCGCGGCTTGCGCTCGGGGATTTTTTTGCGCCCATACTGCGTCCACAGCCAATAGATGGCGCGATTGGCGCTCTGCCACTGATCCTCGTCGATCGTGCGAGGCAGGAAGCGTTGTATGCTGGTTCCTTCGGGCGTCACGCCGCCGCCAATCATCTCGGCAATCGACCCTGTCACGACGACGGCCGGCAGATCGTGATCGAGCGTCTTGTGCGCGCGGCGCATCGCGTCTTCCGTGCCGGTCTGGCCGAGCTCCTCTTCGCCCAATCCGGTCACGACGATGGGCAGCTCGTGCGGCGGCAATGCATCGGTGTAATGCAGAACCGAGGTGACGGGCAGGTTCTCGCAGCCGACAGGTCCGTCGATAATGACCTGAAGGCCCTTTATGGCCGTGAAGGCATAGACCGATCCCCAGTATCCGCCTGCGCGATCGTGGTCGAGGATGAGCATCAGATCATCTCCTCGGCCTTGCGTTTCTTTGCCTCTTTCTCGAGGCGGCGGCGATACTCGGCCCGGAACTGCGGGCGCTCCTTGGGAACCTCCTGCCAAACTCCGGCAGTGAAGCCTTCGCCCACGCCCTCGAAGAAGGCTTTCATGGTGTCGAAGCGCGCCTTGCCCGCGATGGCGGCGTTGACGACTTGCGCAAGCGATCCGGCCCCGGCGATGCCCATCAGCGGCCGCGCGGAAATGAGGTTGGTGAAGTAGAGCCCGGGGATGGCTTTCTGCTTGGCCATCTGCACGACCGGCGTCGTCCCAATGGCAAGGTCGGGCTCGAACTCCTCGAGCGCAGCCAGATCTTGCTCGAGCGAAGCCCTGCATGCGACCCGCACGCCTTTGCTCGAAAGCCAATCGCGATCGGCTTCGGACCATTTCGTTGCCGGACACGCGGTGCCGACGTAGCGAAGATCCGCGCCGCTTTCGACGAGCAGTCGCGCCACGAGAAGCTCAGAACCCTCGTAGCCGGAGAGCGTGATGCGTCCTTTGATCGGCTTGTTCGATAGAGCCCCGTGGATCGCGGGCAGAATCCGGTTCTTGGCTGCCGCGATCCGTTCGGCCGGAATCTCGCAGGCGGCGCCAATGGCATCGAGCCAATCGGCGGTTCCGTCGGCGCCCACCGGAGCCGATCCAACGACCGGTCGCCCGGCGTGCTCGAATTCGCGGATCGAGGCGGTGTAGAACGGATGGATCGCCGCGACCGCCGCGCAATCCAGGGCACCATAGAGCTCGCGCCACTCTCGCGTAGGCACCACCGGCCCAGCGGCAAGACCGAGCGGTTCGAGCAGCATGCCGATGCCGATCGGATCGGCCGGGAACATCTCACCCAGCATCGCCACGGTGGGACGGGCGCTTCTGCCGCCGCGCGGAGCCTGCACCGGGCCCTGTTCGGCTTCGGTGCGCGCATACTTCAGCATCGCCCCGGCCAGCACGTCCTTCGCTTCCGCGTGGGTTGGAACGCCGAAGCCCGGCACGTCGATCCCGATGATGCGCACGCCGTCGATGTTGTCCGGCAGCAGCTTCAGCGGCACGCCGGACGCGGTGGGCACGCAAAGATTGATGATGACGACGGCATCGTAGAGCGCCGGATCTGCAAGCTTGTAGACCGCCTCCCGGATATCCTCGAACAGCTTGCCAGTGACGAGCGTCTCGGAGTTGAACGGCACATATCCCACGGAGCGCTTGGCTCCATAGAAATGCGATGTGAAAGTGAGGCCATAAACGCAACATGCGGACCCGGACAGCACCGTAGCCGTGCGACGCATCCGCAGGCCGACCCGGAGCGATCCGAAAGCCGGGCACATGCTCTGCGGCTGGTCGTGCGGACCGGCCGGATAGTCTGCGGCGTAGCGTTCAAGCAGTTCGCTGTTTCCAGCCTTCTCGGCCGCACGCCGCATCTCTTGCTTGCCGGCATGACAGCCGACGCCATCACCTTGGGTCGCCGCGAGATTTATCGGCGGCGCATCTTCTCTCGGCGCCGCGAGATCGGCATCGTTGCTTAAGGCGGCTTCGCCGGCGCGATCATAGATGACCTCGCCGCTCTCATGTGGCGTCGACGATTGATCTGGCAGGCGGTCAGTCATGGGTGTGACCGGTTCCCTGGTTCAAACGGTGTCGTAAAAAACTTCGAGTGAAGGCTTCGTGATCGCTATTCCGCCGCGCATGTCTTCCTGCGACGCGGGTTCGAGCACGACGCCGCGGCCCACCGCATCGCCCTTGAACAGTCCGAGAAGCTGGTCTTGTGAAAGGGGATGCGGCCTCATGGGCGGTGCTTCGGCGACGTTCAGCGCCAGGCCTTCGAACAGCGGAGCCCAGTGAGACTCGGGCCGCCCGATGATTTCGTAGTTCGCGCTCTTCTTGCGGATGTCGTCGTGTGCAGGAATGGCTGCGAGGATCGGTATGCCGACCGATTTGCAGAACGCCTCGGCTTCGCCGGTGCCGTCATCCTTGTTGATGACCATTCCCGCCACGCCCACGTTGCCGCCGAGCTTGCGGAAGTATTCGACCGCCGAGCAGACGTTGTTGGCCACATAGAGCGATTGCAGATCGTTGGAGCCGACAACAATGACCTTCTGGCACATGTCGCGGGCGATCGGCAGGCCAAACCCGCCGCAGACGACGTCGCCGAGAAAATCGAGCAAGACGTAGTCGAAGCCCCATTCGTGGAAGCCTAGCTTCTCGAGCAGCTCGAACCCATGAATGATGCCGCGCCCGCCACAGCCTCGCCCGACTTCCGGGCCTCCGAGCTCCATGGCGAACACGCCGTCGCGCTTGAAGCAGACGTCGCCGATCTTCACGTCCTCGCCGGCAAGCTTCTTCTTCGAAGAGGTCTCGATGATGGTTGGACAGGCGCGTCCGCCGAACAGAAGCGATGTCGTATCGCTCTTCGGATCGCAGCCGATCAGAAGCGTGCGCTTGCCTTGCTGCGCCATCATGTAGGAGAGGTTCGCGAGAGTGAAGCTTTTGCCGATACCGCCTTTGCCGTAGATGGCGATGATCTGCGTCTCCTTGGTGGGCGGCGACGTGGACACGGGGTCGGGCTCGATGGCAGCCTCGGCTCGCAGGAAATCCTGCACGGCAAGCTTCCCCGGCGTGAACGATATGTTTCCGCAGCCGCTCATTGGCAGGTTCTCCAATCCAGGATCATCTTGAGGCAAGCCGGGTCTTCGAAAGCCGTCAGGTAGGCAGCCTGCGCGTGCTCCGGCTGATGGCGATGGGTGATCAGGCTGGCGAGCGAAAGCCGCCCGGTCTCGACGAGCCCCTTCACCGCGACGAGGTCGTCGGGTTGCCACTCCGCTGCGACTCGAAGCCGAGCCTCTTTCATGAAGGCGCCGGGGAATGCGAACGAGATCGGATCGGCGTAGAAGCCGGCGAGAACGATCTCGCCGCGCGGAGCGAGCCGCTCGATGAGCTTATCTATGATGCTGCAGCTTCCGCTGACGTCGTATACGGAACTATAACGCCGCGCCGGTTCGGACGAAGGGTCCTCGACCTGATAGCCAGACGAGCCCGTTCTGCGATCTGGATTTGTCTCCCAGACGATCGGGTTGCCGCCGAGGGCAAGGGTGAGGCGCGCGAGCAACCGGCCCAGAACGCCATGACCGACGATGAGGTCAGGCAGGCTTCCGCCCTTGATTGCATGGTAGGCGGTAGCTGCGAGCGCAAGCAGGATCCCCTGCTCGCCGATCTCGTCTCCGATCTCGACGATACGGTTGCCAGGCACCACGAGCCGCGATGCGGCGCCGCCGAAAAGCGCATTCACGTCGCTGAAGCAGCGCGCACCCGGAACGAACACGCGCACGCCGGTCTCGTGGCCGGACGCCGATCCGGCAGCCGCGACGCGACCGACGGTTTCATAGCCTGGAACGAGTGGATATCCCATGCCGGGGAATGGCGGCATCCGGCCCGACCACAGCAGGCGTTCGGTGCCGGTGCTGATGCCGCTCCATTCGACATCCACCACCACGTCCTCGTCGCTAGGAGCACGCAAGCGCAGGTGGCTCAGCGCCAGCTGCCTTGGCTTCTCGAGAACGATCGCGATGCTGTCCATTGCCACCTTCCGCGACGTTATGGGTACCGACAGTGTTCTGTCACCCAAGCTCAGTTGGTGTATGTTGGGACGGACAACATAAAGTGTCAAGCAAACTATACAGTCAATCCGATCTTCGCCGCTATTATTCCGGTGCCAAGCACGCCGCGTCCGCGCATGTGTGTCACGTCACGAAAGCCTGCATCCTTGCAAAGGCTCTCTAATTCGCCTCGTGTGCGGGCACGGCCACGCCCCATCGCCATAAGATAGAATCCGAAATAGGCCGCACCCATGCGCTCGCCTGCATCCGGGTCTGACATCGCCTCTGCAATGAGAAGGGTGCCGCCCGGCGTCAACGCGGCGCGGGCATTGCGCAAAAGGCGCAAAACTTTCTCGTCCTCATGATCGAGCGCTACCCTCACGAGGGTTATGAGGTCGGCCCCACCTGGAAGTGTTTCGCGGAAAAAATCGCCTTCGTGGACCTGGCACCTTTCATCGATCCCGCGTTCTCGAAGGTAGGCGATTGCACGCTGCGCGACTGCCGGCAGATCGAAAAGCTTGAAATGCAGGCCAGGCGCGCGCTCGGCCGCCGCGGCAATGAATGCGCCTTCTCCACCGCCGACATCCATCAGCACGCGATGCCGGGCCACGGGATAGGCGTCCAGAACTTCGGCAGCAACCAGCGGCTGGGACCGCGTCATCAGAATGCTGTAGGCCTGCACCTCTTCCGGCGCCAGGGCGACGGGTTGTGCGCTGCCTGCGTAGGCCCAGTAGCTGGATAGCCCCGTGTTCCGCGCCTCGTTTCGCAAGAGCGCCAAAGGATCGGAGAGATCGCGATAGAGCACCGAATGATGCTCTATCATTTGTGTCAGGGCCGGATTGTTGGCGAGGGCGGCGCCGAGCGCGCCTAGTCCATAGCGTTCGCCATGTCGCTTTTCGAGAAGCCGCAAGGCCGTTGCGGCGGTTGCAAGCCGGTCGCACGCCTCGGGACGAAGGCCGCTCCGCGATGCGATCTCCGGGATCGTGAGCGGCCCCTCGAGCAGCAGATCGAAAAGCCTGAGCTGGACGCAGGCGGAAAGGATTTGCGAATAGACGAAGCCGGCGCAAAGGTCGAACAAGGCGCTGGCTCTGGCGCGCGCGATAGGCCGCGACAGGGGAAACGCGGCAGCAGCGGACTGGAATTTCTCGCTTGCGAGAAGGCGGTCGCGCGCCCGCAGCAGGCGATCCATAAGGCCGGATCTCGGAGCGCTCTCTTGCACGGCATGTCCGAGCTTGGAGTTTCGGGCCACACTTGGCCTCTCAGGCTGCCGCGCGCGCGAGCTCCTTCGGCAGGTAAGGGCGCGCGGAATCGAGGATGTGGGATTTGAGCTCGGCCTGTCCGGGGCAGGGGGGCACCGAGTCCATGGCGTTAGAAAGCAGCCGCTTGAGGCGCGCAACCGCGCCATCGATCCCGAGTTCCGCCACGGCGTTCGGTCGGCCGAGCAGGCTATCCTGGTGAACCGGCTTCCCGAGCTGTTCTGCGCTTGCAACCAGATCGCAGATATCGTCTGCGACTTGATAGGATTCTCCGAGCAGTTCGCCGAGCCTGCTCCAGGCCTCGGCATCATGTCCCGCCGCCATGGCGCCGGCACGGGTCGCCGCCGCGAACAGGGAGCCAGTCTTCGAGCTGTGATAGTGCGCCAGCGAAACCTCGTCCTCGCACTCCCAGGCCTGCCCCGCTACGATGCCTCCGGGCCCGCCGGAAGCCTTGGCCAGGATGCCGATCAGGCCGGCGGCGCGTGCGCATTCCGTTGCGGCGCTCCTGCCGAGCGTTTCAAATGCTGCGACGATCAATGCATCGCCGACGAGCAGCGCGAGCGGCTCTCCGTAGGCGCTCTGCACAGAAGGTTTTCCGCGACGCATAGCGGCATTGTCGAAGCATGGAAGGTCGTCGTGAGCGAGCGATGCACAATGAATGAGCTCGATCGAGGCCGCGGCGGCATCGGCAAGCGCAGGCTTGTCATCGCCACATGCTGATGCAACGGCGAGGCAGAGACGCGGACGGACGCGCGCGCCACCGGGAAAAACCGCGTATCTCAGGGCCGCGGAAAGCCGTGGAGGGCAAGGAGCAGAGCACGGGCCAAGCAGAGAATTCTCAAGTGCAGCTTCGATCCGGTCGATCGGAAACATGTCTGTCACCTATGACTGTCCATGTTGCAAGTCATCAATATATGTCCAATAATATTGACAATCGTTGAGCGCATTGGCAAATGCTTTTTTCTTTTTGGTGTGGAGCGTGGCTCAGGCCCCGAAGATCATCGTCGTAGGCGCAGGGATCGGCGGGCTTGTCGCTGCGCTCGATCTCGCGCGGCAGGGGTGCGACGTTCTCGTAGTCGAACGCGCGGCGTCGCCCGGCGGGAAGATGCGGGAGATCCTGATCGACGGGCGCGCGATCGACTCGGGTCCCACAGTCTTCACCATGAAGTGGGTGTTCGAGGCGATTTTCGAGGATGCTGGAGCCGTCCTCGGCGACGAGCTCGATCTTGTAAGGGCTGAAATCCTTGCGCGGCACGCCTGGAATGAGACGGATCGCCTCGATCTCGTCGCTGATGTCGAACGGAATGCGGAAGCGATTGGGGAGTTTGCAGGCCCCGCCGAGGCCAAGCGATATCTGGAGTTCTGCGAACGGGCGAGGTTGACTTACGATGCGCTCGAAAAGCCGTTCATCCTGTCCCCGAAGCCGAGTCCGGTATCGCTCGCGATGAGTGGAGGACTCAAGGGGATCGGTGATCTCTGGCGAACCTCTCCGTTCGAGACGCTATGGCGAGCACTCGGGGATCACTTTCACGATCCTCGCCTCCGGCAGCTCTTCGGACGCTATGCCACTTACTGCGGCTCGTCTCCGTTCGAATCGCCCGCAACGCTGATGCTTGTCGCGCACGTCGAGCAATCCGGCGTTTGGCTGGTTCGCGGCGGCATGTACAGGCTGGCGACAGCGCTCGCACGGCTTTGCCAGCAGTGGGGCGTCTCTTTCCGCTACCGAACCGAAGCTGGTCAGATCCATATGAGCCGGGGCCAGGCCGCCGCGGTCGAGTTGTCGACCGGCGAACTTATGAGTTTCGACGGCATCGTTCTGAACGGCGATCCGGCTGCTGTCCACGACGGCCGGTTCGGTGACAGTGTCGCGCCGGCCGCGTACGTGCCGCGGTCGAGCCGTTCACTTTCTGCCGTCACTTGGTCGATGGTCGCTGAGACGAGCGGCTTTCCGCTCTCGCGCCACAACGTCTTTTTCTCTCGCGACTACGAGCGCGAGTTCGCCGACGTCTTCCGTCGCGAGCAACTCATCGCCGAGCCTACGGTCTATGTTTGCGCTCAGGACAGAGACGATCGCGGCGGCACCTCGTCTGAGGGTGAGGAACGTCTGCTTGTCCTCGTCAACGCTCCGGCTATCGGGGACACCCGCAAGTTCGAAAAATCGGAGATCGAGCAATGCCGAACGAGGGCTTTCGCGGTGCTGGAGCGGTGCGGACTTTCGATCCAGGCCCGCGCCGGCCGGACGGAGGTGACGACACCATGGGACTTCGAGCGGATGTTTCCGGCCACGGGCGGGGCTCTCTACGGCCAGGCGTCTCACGGTTGGACGGCGTCCTTCACGCGGCCAACGGCCAGGACGCCCATTCCGAGGCTCTATCTTACGGGGGGAGGGACGCATCCGGGGCCGGGGGTGCCGATGGCAGCCATTTCGGGTCGGCTGGCCGCGGCGCAGGTGATTTCGGACCTGGTTTCGACGTCGAAGTTCCGCACAGCGGTTACGCCTGGTGGTACATCGATGCGTTGAGCGACGACGGCCGTAACGCATTGACGCTGATTGCCTTCATCGGCAGCGTGTTCTCCCCTTACTATGCCTTCAACCGACGCTTCGGCAGCGGCGATCCCGCGCAGCATTGCGCCGTCAACTTGGCCCTGTACGGAAACCACGGAAAACGCTGGTGCATGACGGAACGGCCTCGCGCCGATCTGATGCGATCGCCCGCCAGTCTGGCTATCGGACCCAGCGGTCTCCAGTGGGAGGAAGGCAGGCTCACCATCTCGATTGACGAGCGCACCGTGCCGCTGCCCCGGATCGTCAAAGGCACTGTCACAGTCACAGACTTCACACCCGGCTGCGCGTCCGTTGCGCTGGACGGTCGGGGAGCCCATCTTTGGCGGCCCGTAGCGCCTCACGCCCGAATTCACGTCGCCTTCGAGCAGCCGCTCTTGAGCTGGACCGGCAACGCGTATTTCGATCGCAACTGGGGTAGCGAACCCCTTGAGCGCGCATTCAGGCGCTGGACGTGGGCGCGCGCTCACGCGGGGCGCCGCACGCACGTGATCTACGACGCGGAGCGCAGGGACGGTGCGCGGCTTTCAATCGCCCGGCAATTGAGCGAGACGGGTGAGCATAAGGATTTCGAGCCTCCATCGGAGGCAGAGCTGCCGCCGTCGATCGTCTGGCGCATGCCGCGCGCGATGCGCTCCTGCCGGGATGCTCCGCCCCGTATCGTCAAGACACTCGAGGATACGCCGTTCTATGCCAGGAGCCTGATTCAAAGCACCATGGAAGGCGAGCGCTTGTCGTGGATCCACGAATCCCTTTCGCTGGATCGTGTCAGCAATCCGGTGGTGCGGTTGATGTTGCCGTTCAGAATGCCGAGGTTCAAAAGCCGCCCCCGCTGAGCGCTGCCCCGGCCCGCCAGCGGGTCGGCTTTCCTGACGTCTCGTTGGCTTGACAGCCGGGCAAATGACGATGACGATACGTCACGGGCTCGCCAAAAAGAGCCCCCTCGGAGGAGACGAACTTGCGCCGAATTTGGCCCGACGCGGTCGCACGTGCCGACGCCGGCCTGCGCTTGCAGGCTTGAGGCTGCCATGTCCCGCGCAAAATCACCGTCGAGCAGCGATCTCGTCACGGCTCGCAATGTCGATTTCTCTAACTGCGACCGTGAGTTAATTCAATATCCCGGTGCTGTGCAAGGTCACGGCGCTATGCTCATCGTGGACGAGCCGGACTTTCGCATCCAGCAGGCGAGCCTCAACTGCAGGGAAATCATCGGCGTTGATGCAAAGGACCTTCTTGGCAAGTCGATCGCCGATGTGTTCGGCCAACGCGCGCCGGAAATGCTCGAGCGCATGCACCGTATGGCGCTGGAGTATGGCCCCGTTCATGTCGTGCGCGAAAGCTTCGCCGGCTCGACCAGTGGCGTGAACATCTTCGCCCACCGTTGCGACGGTGTGCTTATTCTCGAGCTCGAGGCGATTACGAGCGCCACGGAGCCGGCCAGCACGCAGCTCTATTCCGACGTTCGGGAGAGCATCGCGAAGTTGGAAAAAGCCCGGGGGATTCAGCAATTTCACGACCTTGCCGTAGACCGTATTCGAGCCTTCACGGGATACGACCGCGTCATGGCATACAAGTTCGCGGAAGACGGCAGCGGCCACGTCGTCGCGGAGGCGAAGCGAGAGGATCTCGAGCCCTATCTTGGCCTGCATTACCCGGCGACCGACATTCCCGCGCCTGCCCGGCGTCTTTTCGGGCTGAGCTGGCTTCGGCATTTGCCTGACGTCAACTACACCGCCGTCCCCCTCATTCCCGATGTTCACCCCGTCACGGGGCGCCCGATCGACATGAGCTTTTCGATCCTGCGCAGCGTTTCCGTCATGTACGCCGGATACCTGAAAAATATGGGCGTGCACTCGACGATGGTCATGCCGCTCATGAAGGAAGGGGTGCTGTGGGGATTGATATCGGCCATGCATCACAGCGGTCCTCGCCACGTGCCCTACGAGGTCCGCATGGCGGCCGAGTTTCTCTCCCACATGGTTTCGCTGCTCATGGCGGGCAAAGAGGATTCTGAATTCTACGAAACCCGCTTCCGCATGAGCGCCGTCGCGGACCAATTGGTCGAGGAGGCGCGGCAGGACCCCGACCTTCACAGCTCGCTCGGATCTCAGGACCGCAATTTGAACCTTTTGAGCCTGCTTCCGGCGCAAGGAGCGGCTGTAAGCTCGCGCGGGAAGTTGTCCTTGATCGGACTGACGCCGACATCCGAGCAGACCGCTGAATTGGTGCGATGGGTTGCCGACCAGAACCTTCCGGTCATTGCCACTGACAGGTTGTCGGAAATCTATCCCGCAGCGGCGGCTTACAAGTCCGTGGCGAGTGGCGTCCTTGCAACCCGCCTGGCCGCGCACACCACAGAAATGCTCCTTTGGTTCAGGCCCGAGCATATCGAAATCGTGAATTGGGCTGGTGACCCGAAAAAGCCGATGCAGATCTGCGAAACGGATGGAGAGGTTAGATTGCAACCTCGCGCTTCGTTTGCGCTGTGGAAGCAGAGCGTCACCGGCCGGAGCGAGCCATGGCGCAAAGACGAGAAGGATGTTGTCGAGCACCTCCGGCAGGCGCTGATGAGCTCAATAGCGTCCCGCGCCGAGGAGATCGAACGCCTCAATCGGCAATTGGCTGATGCGAACGTCGAGCTGGATAGCTTCGCCTATGCGGCATCGCACGATCTCAAGGAGCCCCTCCGGGGTGTGCATCACCTGGCGAGTTTCCTGAAGCGGGGCGAGCAGGACCAACTCACGGAGGAGGGCCGTCAGCAACTGGATGCGATCCTGCGGCTAACCCGCCGGATGGATGATCTTATTGAATCGCTTCTTCAATATTCGCGAACCGGGCGCACCGAGCTGTCGCTTCAGAATGCCGACCTGGATGTGCTGCTCGATGAAACCCTTCTGGCGTGCCGGCGGTTGATCACTGATACCGCGACGGAAATTCGGCGTGCGGAACAGCTCGGAACTGCGTTGTGCGATGCGGTAAGGCTGAAGGAGGTTTTCGCCAATCTCATCATTAATGCAATCAAGTACAACGACAAACCAAACCGGATCGTCGAAATCGGCGTAGAGGAGATTGTCGTAGAGGAAGCGCCACGGAAACGGTATTTTGTGAGAGACAACGGCATCGGTATTACCGACGCGGCCAAGGAACAGATATTCGAGATCTTTCACCGCATGCATGGGCAAGACGAGTTCGGCGGCGGCACAGGGGCGGGGCTCACGATTGCCCGCCGCACGATTGAGCGTCACGGTGGGAGGCTGTGGGTGGAGTCGTCGGTCGGCGAAGGCTCGACGTTCTTCTTCACTCTCGGCCCGGAGGCATCCAGATGACAGCTGGCAAGGGCAAGATCATTTCCATTGAGGACAGTGACACGGATTTCATGGCCCTGAGATTCGCGCTGAAATCCTCAAAAATCGACGCTGAACTCGAACGCTTCACGACCGGCGGCACCGCCATCAGCCAATTCGGCGCGAGTTGCCCGCTCCAGCGAAAATCGACGCTGATCCTGCTGGATCTCAATCTGCCTGGTATCGACGGCCGCCAGGTTTTGAAGGCCGTGCGCGATCACGATCCCAAGCGGCAGGTGCCGGTCATCGTGCTCTCGACGTCGTCCCACCCCCGAGACATCGAGTTCTGTCAGCATGCCGGCGCCGATGCCTATGTCGTGAAGCCGTTCGAGCTGGACGATTGGGAGCGCAAGATCGGGCCATTGGCGAGCTATTGGCTTGAGAAGGCGTCGCGCACGTCGGCCACCTCCAGCAGCAAAGCCGACTCGCGCACGCCCGGCCACCTCCCGGTTCTGGATCGCTCGCAGCTGATCCGTGCCATCGAGGCCGAGATCATTCCGAGGCTGCTTTTGGCGCACGGCCATTCGTCCTCCGAAAACGCGGCAGCGGCTCTATCGGACGAGATTGCGGAGCTTGCGCGGCTTGCGCTCTCCCAGGACACGGCCGCCGCGACGGCGCTGGTCGAGCGCTTGCAAACTCCCAGCGTAACGCTGGAGATGCTATTCAAGTCGCACGTCGCACCGGCGGCGCGACTGATCGGAGATCTCTGGAAGGCTGAAATGTGCGCGTTCAGCGAGTTCGAACGCGCATTAACCTGCCTTCAGGATCTGTTGGTGCAGGTCAATCCGCCCAAAGCCTCCGACGAAACGCTTCACTGACAACTCTCCTGACGATTGCCTTCGTAACACTTGGGTCCCCCTGGATTCCGGTGACAATGAGTTTGTGTTCGGGCGCGCGCGCCCGAACTGGGCGAGCATTTTTTTTGGCAGGTGACGAACGGCGCGCGCCGATGCTATAAAAGCGCATGTCAGAGAAGTTGACACATATAACTGTCATACTATCTAGACCCCGAGGGTTTTGTGCGGGCGTGGTTCGCGCGATTGAGATCGTAGAGCGTGCGCTCGAGCTCAGCGGACCGCCGGTCTACGTTCGCCACGAGATCGTCCACAACAAGAGTGTCGTCGAGGACCTGCGCGCCCGAGGCGCGATTTTCGTCGATCGGATCGCTGATATCCCCGAAGGCGCGACGACAGTTTTCAGCGCGCACGGCGTTTCGCCATCCGTGGAGGAGGAGGCCAAGCAGCGTTTTCTCGACGTCGTCGATGCAACGTGCCCTCTCGTCCGCAAGGTCCATAGTGAGGGACGTCGCTATGTCCAACAGGGCTATGACGTCGTGATGATCGGCCACCGCGGCCACGCCGAGGTCGAGGGCACGATGGGCCAAATTGGCGTTATGGGGAAAATTCACCTCGTGGAAACGCCGGCGGATGTCGCCGCGATAGACGTCGCGGATGCCACGCGAGTAGCTTACGTCACGCAGACGACGCTCAGTCTGACCGACGTGAGGCAAACCGTCGAAGCCTTGAAGCGGCGCTTTCCTTCCATCGTCGGGCCGGACACCCGTGACATCTGCTTTGCGACGCAGAACCGCCAGGCGGCCATCGCCAGCATCGTCGACCGCATCAACCTGCTTCTCGTCTTAGGTTCGAAAAACAGCTCGAACGCCAATCGGCTGCGAGAAATCGGCGAGGCGCGGGGTGTGCCTACCTACATGATTGAGGATGCGCTCGCGTTCGATCCGGACTGGCTCAAGGGCGTCCGTACTGTCGGCGTGACCGCAGGAGCATCGGCGCCGGAGCGGCTGGTGCAGGATCTCGTCGTACGAATGAGCGAGCTGAGATCCGTGAGTGTTGAGGAAATGGACGGCCGGAAAGAGACCGTACGATTTCGCCTGCCGGACAGGTTCTTGGATGGAGCCGTGCGGGCGGCGAGCGGCATCGGAAGGTGACAGGCATGGCGAAGACCTATCCGTTCTCTGCGATCCTCGGTCAGGAGGAAATGAAACGCGCGCTCATGATAGCGGCCGTCGATCCCGCAATCGGGGGAGTCTTGATTTTCGGCGATCGCGGAACGGGCAAATCGACGGCTGTTCGTGCGCTGGCCGAGCTGCTGCCGCCGATGCTCGCCACCGCTGGCTGTCGTTACCATTGCGATCCTGACGCCAACGGATCAGGGTGTGCCGAATGTCAGGAGCGCCGGCAGGATGAGCCGCTCAAGAGCGAGATCATATCCGTTCCCGTCGTCGACCTTCCGCTCGGCGCGACGGAAGATCGGATCGTCGGAGCGCTCGATCTCGAACGGGCACTGACGCAGGGCGTCAAGTCTTTTGAGCCGGGACTGCTCGCGCGGGCGAACCGGGGATTTCTCTACATCGATGAAGTCAATCTGCTTGAAGATCACATTGTCGACCTCCTGCTCGACGCCGCGGCGTCCGGAGAGAATGTCGTCGAGCGCGAGGGCCTGAGCATTCGCCATCCGGCACGGTTCGTGCTGGTCGGCAGCGGCAATCCCGAGGAAGGAGAGTTGCGGCCCCAATTGCTCGATCGCTTTGGTCTTTGCGTGGAGGCGGTGACGCCGGAGGACGTGGAGACGCGTGTCGAGATCGTCCGCAGGCGCGATGCCTTCGAACGCGATGGATCCACGTTCCTCGCGGCTTGGCAGTCTCAAACGGATGAGCTGCGGCGCGGGATCGTGGCTGCTCGCGAGAGACTGCATGCGGTTTACGTCGGCGACGCGATCCTGCGGCAGGCATCCCAGCTCTGCGTGCGAGTCGGCGCGGACGGGTTGCGCGGAGAGTTGACGATCGTGCGCGCTGCGCGGGCGCTGGCGGCGCTGCAAGGTAATCATGCCGTGGTCGTGGAGCACGTCCGCGAGGTCGCGCCAGCAGCATTGCGGCATCGGCTGCGTCGCGACCCGCTCGACGAAAGCGCTTCGACGGTGCGCATCGGCCGTGCGATCGAGGAAAACTTCAGAGCGTGAGGCCATGGCGGGCGAGGCAGTCAACGCGGATTACGATGCTGCGTTCGCCGCGGCTCTTCTCGCTGTCGATCCAGTGGGCCTTCGCGGTCTCGTCCTCAGGGGACCGCCCGGTCCCAAGAGAGAGCACTGGTTGGCGCATTTCGGCTCGCTCCAGTCTGATCGATCGCGCGTCACACGACTGCCGGTTCACGCGACGTCGGCCCGGCTTCTTGGAGGACTCGACCTGGCGGCGACGCTTGCAGCCGGGCGGCCTCTTTTCGAGCGCGGCCTGCTTGCCGCAGCCGACGGCGGGACCCTTCTGATCGGGTCCGCGGAGCGTCTCGACCGCCACGCAGCGTCGCTGCTCTCGTCTGCTCTCGATCGCCGTGAGTTCGTCGTCGAACGCGATGGTTTTACGGAGAGACATTCTGCATCGTTCGCGGTTGTCGCCTTCGATGAAAGTTTGGACGACGATGAGGGGGTGCCTGCAACCTTGTCCGATAGACTGGCGATGATTTGCAGTCACGATGATCGCGCGCCGCTAACCGCAGCGAGCTGGACGATCGACGATGTGGCGCAAGCGAGGTTGCGCCTTGAGGTTGTGCACATCGGAGACGAATGGCTGCGCACGTTGGACGAGGTCGCGGCCCAGTTTGGCGTGAGGTCGCTTCACGTTTTTTCGTCGGCGGTCCGCGTCGCCCGGTGTAGCGCCGCGCTCGCGGGCCGCACGCAGGTTTGTGAAGACGACGTCGCTGCGGCTGCGCGCCTCGTCATTGGTCCGCGTGCAATCGTACTGCCGGTCGAAGGGACGCCGGACCGGCCGGAGCAGGAAAGTGCTGGCGACCAGCCACGGCCCGACGACACCGATCCCTCAAGCAGTTCCTCCGCACGGGATATGATCGTTGCGGCAGCGAAGTCCGCTCTTCCTCCCGGTCTTCTAAGCAGCCTGGACAATGGCACTTCGAGCAAGCGGTCCCTGCGATCCGGCCGCGCAGGACAGCCGATAAAAGCAACGCGCCGGGGTCGTCCTGCCGGCATACGCGCCGGGCGCTGGGACCGTAACGCGCGTCTCAACATATTCGAGACGTTACGCGCCGCCGCGCCATGGCAGAAGATCAGGCGAAAAACCTCTCCAGGGTCCCGTC
Source organism: Hyphomicrobium zavarzinii ATCC 27496 (assembly GCF_000383415.1). Taxonomy (GTDB): domain Bacteria; phylum Pseudomonadota; class Alphaproteobacteria; order Rhizobiales; family Hyphomicrobiaceae; genus Hyphomicrobium_C; species Hyphomicrobium_C zavarzinii. Next base: position 49,744 of record NZ_KB911258.1, read on the forward strand.
GCATTCTTGTCAGGCCGGACGACTTTCGCGTCACAAGGCTGAAACACAAATCCGAAACCGCTGTTATTTTTGTGGTCGACGCCTCTGGATCGACGGCCATCGCCCGTCTGGCCGAGGCGAAGGGTGCGATTGAACTCCTGCTGGCGCATTGCTACGTCCGTCGAGACCAGGTGGCCTTGATCGCCTTCGGGGGGCGCGGCACCGATCTTCTGCTGCCTCCAACGAGATCGCTGACAAAGGCCCGGCGGGATTTGTCGGATCTGCCTGGCGGAGGCGGAACGCCGCTGGCGTCGGGCATCTGCGCAGCTGGAAAGCTTGCTGCACAGGTTCGTCGCAGAGGGCAGTCCCCGTTGCTGATTTTGCTGACCGACGGGCGCGCAAATCTGGCGATCGATGGAACCGCGGACCGGCCGCGCGCTATGTCGGATGCCCTGGCAGCCGCGGCGGCGATCAAGTCCGGTAACGTGCCCGGCATTCTGATCGACACGTCGAACCGTCGTGCAAGCGAGCCGGCTCAGCGGGTTGCCGAAGCTCTGGGCGCGCGATATCTGCCGCTGCCGCACGGAGATGCCGAGACGCTTTCGCAGGCCGTACGCCATCACGCCCGCCGGAGCGGACTGTGACAGCCCCCCTCGATTGGCAGCGCGACGGCCGTGACTGGCCTAACCGCGATGCCAGCAGTTTCGTCTCGGCGGGAGGGCTCGTCTGGCATGTGCAAATGATGGGGGCCGGCCCGACGCTGCTTTTGATCCATGGCACAGGCGCGTCCACACATTCGCTGCGCAAGATCATGACGTTGCTGGCCCGACAGTTCACGGTAATCGCCCCTGATTTGCCCGGTCACGGGTTTACGGCTGTGCCAGCCGATGCAACTGGACTGAGCCTCCCCGCGATGGCAGGGGGCATTGGCAAGTTGATGCGCAAGCTGGGCGCAGAGCCCGTTCTAGCGGCGGGTCATTCGGCGGGGGCGGCGATCCTGATCCGCGCGGCTCTGGACGGAGAGATCAAGCCCGCGAGCATCGTGAGCATCAACGGCGCGTTGCTCCCGTTCAGGACACCGGTCGGGCGGCTCTTTTCACCGATTGCCCGGATGATGGCGCTGTCGCCCGTCGTGCGACACATCATGGCGTGGCGCGCTCAAAGCCCGTCCGCGGTGGAGCGCGTGCTACGCGGAACAGGCTCGAAGCCGTCACGTGAGGACGTGGCGTTCTATAGTCGTCTGTTTGGCAATCCGGGACACGTCCAGTCGGCACTCGGCATGATGGCGAGCTGGGATCTCGACAGCCTGGTCAGCGACATGCACCGCCTCGGCCCGGAGCTCGTGCTCGTCGTTGGAGAGGATGATCGCGCGATTTCTCCTGCGGATGCGGAAGGAGCCGCGTCTCTCGCGCCGTCGGCTCGCATCGTGAGAGTCGCAGGCGCCGGACACCTCGCGCACGAGGAGAAGCCCGAAGAGATCGCGGAAATTGTAGTCGAAACGGCAATGCGGTTGTCGCTTCTGAGCCCTCCGGCGCGAAATGCGTGATTTCCCGCCAAGACGGTTGCGAATAATGTAATTACAGTATTTAATGTCAAACTATGTTGACACTTCCGTCACATTCCCGCAACGCCGCGTCTTCTGATGGCCGCCCACATGCGATCGTGATCGGCAGCGGCTTTGGCGGGCTGGCTGCAGCCATCCGGCTCGGTGCACGGGGCTACCGCGTGACCGTCCTGGAAAAGCAGCTGAAGCCCGGCGGTCGCGCTGCCGTCTTCCGCCAGGACGGCTTCACGTTCGATGCTGGCCCGACAATCGTCACAGCGCCGTTCCTGTTTGAAGAGCTTTGGGGGCTCTGCGGACGGCGCATGTCGGACGACATCGATCTGAGGCCGCTCGATCCCTTCTACCGGATCCGCTTCCACGACGGACGGACAGTCGACTGCAACAGCGATCCGGCCGCGATGCGGGAGGAAATTCGCCGGATCGCTCCCGAAGACGTCGCCGGTTACGACCGCTTCATGCGCTTCTCCGAGGAGATCTATACCACCGGCTTCGAGAAGCTTGGGCATGTACCGTTCTCTTCGTGGACCGACATGGCGCGCGTTTTGCCGTCTCTCCTCCGCCTGAAGAGCTTTCGTAGCGTTTATGGGGTGGTGTCGCAGTATGTACGCAACCCACAGGTCCGCATCCTTCTGAGCTTCCATTCGCTGTTCGTGGGCGGCAACCCGTTCGACGTCACGTCGATCTACGGCCTCATTTCATTCCTGGAACGTCGATGGGGCGTGCACTTTCCGATGGGTGGAATGGGATCGCTGGTCGAGGGACTTGTGCGTCTGATCGCGGGGCAAGGCGGCCGCATCGTCTACGGCGCCGAAGTCGCAGAGGTGCTCCTCGATGGTCGCAGGGCGATTGGCGTGAAGCTCGCAACGGGCGCCATCATGCGATCCGACATCGTCGTCTCTAATGCCGACGCTGCGTGGACCTACCACAAGCTCGTTCCATCCCACGCGCGTCGTCGCTGGACGGACCGGAAGCTCGAGCGGGCCCGCTACTCCATGGGCCTCTTCGTTTGGTACTTCGGGACGACGCGGCGCTATGCGGATGTCCCGCACCACACTATCCTGCTCGGCCCCAGGTACCGGGAGCTTCTGCGCGACATCTTCCGAAAGAAGACGCTCGCAGAAGACATGAGCCTATACCTTCACCGGCCCACGGCGACGGATTCCTCCATGGCTCCGCCCGGCTGCGACGCATTTTACGTCCTGTCGCCCGTTCCAAACCTCTGCGCATCCATAGATTGGAACAGCGAGGCAGAGCGGTATCGCCGCGCGGTGGCGAACGTCCTGGAGTCGACAGTGCTGCCCGGGGTCGAAAAAAATCTCGCGACCTCTCGCGTGGCGACGCCGCTGCATTTCGAAAGCCAGTTGTTGTCGTTCAAGGGAGCCGGCTTCAGCTTCGAGCCGATCCTCACCCAAAGCGCTTGGTTTCGCCCACACAATGTCAGCGAAGATATTGATCGCCTCTATCTCGTAGGAGCGGGCACCCATCCGGGAGCAGGAGTCCCGGGCGTTCTCTCGTCGGCTCGGATTCTCGACACGGTGGTACCTCATGCAGCCGCACTCGCTTGAACTCGCGCACGGCGCGCATTCAGATCTCATGGCCTGCCGCGCTCTGCTCCGCGACGGATCGAAATCCTTCTACTCTGCTTCGTTCCTTCTTCCCCGCTCTGTACGGGAGCCCGCGACGGCGCTCTACGCCTTTTGCAGAGTGGCGGACGACGCCATCGACGTTGCAGCGCGCCATCCGGGCGCGATAGAGATGCTTCATCAACGCCTGCATCAGGCCTACATCGGCGAGCCTTGGGCGATCGCATCTGACAGGGCTTTCGCGCGGGTAGCGCTGCAGCATCGCATTCCGCAAGAAGTACCTAGAGCGCTGATCGAGGGCCTTGCGTGGGATGCCGCCGGGCGGCGCTACGAGACCATCGATGATCTCATTGCCTATGCGGTGCGCGTCGCAGGGACGGTGGGCATCATGTTTGCGCTCGCAATGAACGTTCGATCCCCTCAGCTTCTGGCGCGTGCCTGCGACCTCGGCATTGCGATGCAACTTACAAATATCGCGCGAGACGTGGGCGAGGACGCTGCTGCGGGCCGCATCTATCTTCCGTTGAGATGGATGCGCGAGAGCGGGCTTGATCCGGACGCTTGGCTTGCTGCGCCGAGGCCATCCTCAGCACTAGCCCGGGTGGTCGGGAGACTGCTTCTTACGGCAGACGAATTCTATCGGCGGGCCGACTCGGGCATCGCGGCCCTGCCGGCGCTCTGCCGTCCAGGCGTCAATGCCGCCCGCCTGATTTACGCCGAGATCGGTAGAGAGGTCACACGCAACAGGCACGATTCCGTCTCGCGTCGCGCCGTCGTGTCCAAGGAACGTAAGCTTGCGCTGATCGCCCAAGCGCTTGTCCCGCCAAACGAGGCGCCGCTCGCGCGCGATCTTCCGCCCGCGCCGGCGGCGAAGTTTCTGATCGACGCCGCGTCTCACCTCGAGCCCGCAGATACGCTGCCTGCATGGTGGAATCTGAATGGGCAAGCCGTCCGGCTGATTGAAATCTGGGAGCGGCTCGAGAGGCGCGAGCGCGCGGCACTATGAAGAGAAGTAGTTCGTTCGGTCCGGGCAGGGCCGGGAATGGGTGCAACACATGACGTCGATGGAAGGCACGCCCAAGAAACGCAGCACGCCGGTTTTGGATCGCGTCTCAATTCCGGCCGACCTCCGCGCTTTGCCGGAGAGCGACCTCGTTCAACTGGCTGATGAGCTCCGGCAGGCGACGATCGACGCTGTGTCGGTCACCGGGGGGCATCTCGGCGCCGGCCTCGGTGTCGTCGAGCTCACCGTCGCCTTGCACCGCATTTTCGACACGCCCAGAGATCGGCTGATCTGGGATGTCGGGCACCAGGCTTATCCGCACAAGATTCTCACGGGCCGGCGAGAACGGATTCACACGCTGCGCCAGCCCGGCGGGCTCTCGGGCTTCACGCGCCGTTCCGAAAGCACGTACGATCCGTTCGGCGCGGCGCATTCCTCGACGTCGATCTCCGCCGGTCTCGGCATGTCCGTCGCTCGCGATCTCAAAGGCGAGACGAACAATGTCATTTGCGTGATCGGGGATGGCGCCATGAGCGCAGGCATGGCGTATGAGGCCATGAACAACGCGGGAGCGGCGGATGCGCGTCTTATCGTCGTTTTGAACGACAACGATATGTCTATCGCGCCGCCCACGGGGGCGCTGTCTCGCTATCTCACGCGCGTCACCTCGGGTGGCGTGTATTTGCACGTCCGCGATCTCGCGAAGCAGCTTGCCAAGAGACTGCCGAAGCAATGGGAGCGGCGCGCCGCGCGGATCGAGGAACTGTCGCGGACCTACTGGTCCGGAGGCGCATTCTTCGAGGAGATGGGCTTTTATTACGTCGGCCCCATCGACGGACACGATCTGTCTCAACTTTTGCCCGTGCTGCAGAACGTCCGCGACGCCGATCGCGGGCCGATCCTGGTGCACGTCGTGACGCAGAAGGGAAAGGGCTATGCCCCGGCCGAGGCATCGCCCGACAAATACCACGGAGTGGTCAGTTTCAACGTGCTGACCGGTGCACAAGCGAAGCCGAAGCCGAAGGCACCATCTTACACGCGCGTGTTCGCCGACAGCCTCGTGGCGGAAGCTCGCAAGGACAGTCGCATCGTCGGCATAACGGCGGCGATGCCCGATGGGACCGGCATTGACGTGTTTGCTAAGGAGTTCCCGGATCGCGCGTTTGACGTTGGCATAGCCGAGCAGCACGCCGTAACGTTCGCGGCTGGTCTTGCGGCCGAGGGCCTCAAGCCGTTTGCAGCCATCTATTCGACATTCCTGCAGCGTGCTTACGATCAGGTCGTGCACGACGTGGCGATCCAGCGGCTCCCGGTGCGCTTCGCGATCGACCGCGCCGGGCTCGTCGGTGCGGACGGGGCGACCCACGCCGGGTCGTTCGATTTGGCGTATCTCGGTTGCCTGCCTCACTTCACGATCATGGCACCGGCTGACGAGGCCGATCTGGTCCACATGGTGGCCACCGCAGCGGCCCTCGACGATGGGCCCTCGGCAATTCGCTACCCGCGAGGCGAAGGAACGGGAGTTCCACTTCCTCGAGAGGGCGCCCCACTGCCGATTGGCGTTGGGCGCGTGGTTCGCGAAGGCACGAAAGTTGCGCTCCTCTCTCTGGGCGGGCGCCTGAAGGAATGTCTCGCCGCAGCCGATAAGCTATCTGCACTCGGACTATCGACAACAGTAGCGGACGCGCGGTTCGCAAAGCCGATAGATCACGCGCTCGTGCGCCAGCTGGCGCGCCATCACGAATTGCTCGTCACCGTTGAAGAAGGCTCGATCGGCGGCTTTGGCAGCCAGGTTCTCCACTCCCTCAGCGGAGAAGGCCTGCTCGACGGCAAGCTGCGCATCCGCTCTCTGGTCCTCCCTGACGTGTTCATGGAGCACGGAGCGCCGGACGCCATGTACGCGGCGGCAGGGCTGGACGCGGCAGGTATTGTCGGGGTCGTTCTTGCGATGATCGGCAACGATGTGCTGACCGGGGGCGCCGCCCTTAGCCATCTCTGAGAGCGGACGTGGATGGTGGGTTATGGCCTGATCGAACTGGCGTTTGTCTTCGGTGTCGTGCTGGCGGTGGCCGTGTGGGAGCTTTATGCGGTGCGCAAGAGCCTTGGTCGCCAACGCAAAGACAAGGACGAGGGCGATGACGGGCGGCGGCAGCCATGACCGCATTTTCGCCACTTGCGTTCATCGAACTGGCCGTCGTTGCCGCGTTCGCCGTCGCCTGGGCCATCCTCGAGCTGGTCTGCAGGCGGCTCGACCGGCAACGCAGTGCGAGACCTGAAGTCAAGGAAGATCAAAACGCAGCCCCGAGAAGCGACGCCGACATCGAGAATTGACGTGCGCTGCGGGCATTGACGGGCCCCCTAAAAAGGGAAAGTCTGAGCTCAACCGGCGGGGTGCAGATTGGGGATCGGAGATCGGACATGATACTATCGACGAACGCCAACCTTTGGGCCATCGCTGGGATGGTTTACGCTCTCGCTGGAGCATGCCTGCTCTGCAATTCGTTGTTTCTTACACCCGCTCCCGAGAGAGCCGGCGCACCGGGAGATGCCTTCGCCAGACGCAAGCTCTACGAGCAGTGGCTCGATTCCCGCGTAGGTGGCGCGCTTGTCGTTGTCGGGTTCTTTCTGCAGGCGACCGGTTCACTCGGCTCCAATTCTCTGAACGTTCCAGCCGCGTTCGTCCTTCTTGGCCTCGCGCTCGGCGCTGTCTACTACGCGATGATGAAGGGCTTGATGGTTGAAAACCTTTTGGAGAAGGCGGAGCCGCAACGGACGGAGCGCCCGCTGGCGCTCGTGTATCGTGCTGAATGCCCGGAGCCGGCACCCGCCGTTTCGGCGGATCCGGTATTCGAGCAGAAAGCACCGTCGTCAGCCAGCACGTCAGAGCACAAGCACGGCTGAGCCCTTGGCACAGCGCGTTGACGTCACAAATGTGCACGACTGGGGCGCAAAGCCTAGCCCGCCCTCGCGGAGTGCCCATGGGCGCGTGATTGATGCGCTTGTCAAAGCCGGCTGCGAACATGTCCTTCTTGACGAAGGAGTTTCTGGCGCCCGGGGGAAGCCGCCCTGCCCTGGACCGAGCTTTGGGTCAACTTCGGCCAGGTGACGTGCTGGTGACTTGGAGGCTAGATCGCTTGGGGCGCAGTCTGTCCCATTTGATCCATGTCGTAGCGGCACCCCCCGTTCATCCCCGCGTGTGCGGGGAACACTCAGCGGCCATTGCGTCGCGACCGCTCTACAGCATTTGGGAGGAAGTTGATCGAAAGCATCGCGTCCGTGGCCGGAAGGCCGTCGCGCCATGATCGTCATCCTGATGGTATTGCTTGCCGCGCATTGCGTGACGGGTTTTGCGATGACGACCGACGCCTGCTGGGGATCCACGATGCTCGAGATTGTGCACGAAGCACTCGCCTACATTACGCTCACCGTCGTTGGACTGCATGTCACGGGCGTCATCATCCCCAGCATGGAGCACGGAGAGAATCTGGCCAAGGGTATGTTCACCGGACGCAAGCGACCTGAATGAGCAATGCCCCGGATTTCCAGTGCCTGCCTCCCACATATGCCAATCGTCGCCGGCACGCGCCTAACACCGTCACATCATGCAGCAGCCTGCACCCAGCAGCAGGTCGGCCTTCTTCTTTTGCTCATCGCTCAACACCTTGTAGAGCGCCTCGGTAGCCGGGGAGAGGGCCTTCAGAGTCTCGACCATGCTCTCCATCGCTCGAATGTGCGCCTGCAAACGCTCGACGGCACTGCCTGACTGCATGGTCTGCATCATCGCTGCGTATGTGCTCTGCATAGTGGAAGCACGGGCTTTGACGGCGTTCACGTACCCGTTCCAGGCTTCTGTCTGGGCCTCGGAGATGCCGAGCTCGGCTTTGAGATACGCAAGCCGCCCCTCCATCATTGGGCCGTTTCCCATCATCATGCCGGGGCCCATCATCTCCTGCATTCCGGGCCCCATCATGCCCCAGCCCATCATTCCTGGTCCCATGCCTCGACCCATCATGCCGGGTCCCATCATGGGCGCCGAGTGGCCACCTTGGTCCTGCGCAAACGCCACCGAACCCGCTGCCGTAGCCAGGACAGCTGCTGCCGCGATCGTCCGTCGAATTGAGTTGGTCATTTTGCGTTCCTCCTATGCGTCCCGGAGCGGAGGTCACTCGGATGAGCACCTGATGACAGATGCCACACTCATTTAGTAATTCTGCATCTGCATCCTTCGCCGGCCGGATTCAATTTGCGAAATCGCTGCGCTATCAAGCCGCGACCCCGAAGACCGCCCCGATCCCTGCCGTCAGAGCCATGGCAAGCGCGCCCCAGAAGGTCACGCGAAGGGTGGCTTTGAGTACATTTGCTCCACCCGCCTGGGCACCGATCGCGCCGAGAATCGCCAGGAACAGGAGCGATGCCACGGAGACACCCGTCACAAGCATCGCGGCCGGCAGGAGCAGCGCCATAAGAAGCGGAAGGGCCGCACCTACGGCAAAGGTCGCAGCTGAGGTCAACGCCGCCTGGATCGGGCGAGCTGTCGTCACTTCCGATATTCCCAGCTCGTCGCGGGCATGTGCCCCGAGCGCGTCCTTCGCCATGAGCTGGTCCGCCACTTGATGCGCCAGATCGGGCGACACTCCCCGGCCGATGTAGATCTGCGCCAATTCCTCGCGCTCGAACTCAGGCTGGGTTGCGAGTTCGGCTCGCTCGCGGGCAAGATCCGCCTGCTCGGTGTCCGATTGCGAGCTGACCGAGACGTACTCACCGGCAGCCATCGACATCGCCCCGGCGACAAGCCCCGCAAGCCCTGCGATCAATACCTCCGCCCGTCCTGACCCAGCCGACGCCACACCAACGATCAGACTGGCAGTCGAGACGATACCGTCGTTGGCGCCGAGAACTGCTGCCCGTAGCCAGCCGATGCGGGAGACGAGATGGGACTCGGGATGGATATGCAGGCGCGACATATCTTCGTTCCAGGACGGCTCATTCCTAATTTACCGCCGATGCTTCCGCATTCATAGCTGGATCGATAGAACTCAACGAAGGCCTCCCGACAGCGATGTCGCCCACCAGCTGCCGAACCAGACCAACGGGTCATAAGCGGAAATCTCGCGTGCCGTCCGCAGTCCGTGCGGACTGCGTTTGGCAGGCAGCCGCTCCTGACGCTCAGATGATGATGTGTCTTCTCGGAGTGAATTATCTTGCTATTCGGATGTAAATAGCATCAATAGCATTATCGGTTTTGGCCAGACAATCGGGCCGTCTGCCCACGCTGTTGGGCGTACGCTTAGAACATCTCAAAAAATCGTTTACCGGATGTGCCACGCTTTTGAGCGTGAGCATTGGCTTTTGCTTGGCAAAATGAGGAACTAAAATGCAAAATGGTACCGTGAAATTCTACAATACCCAAAAGGGCTTCGGTTTCATTCAGCCGGACGATGGCAGCAAGGACGTCTTCGTCCACGCCACCGCGCTTGAGCGCGCAGGACTGCATGGTTTGAACGAAGGCCAAAAGGTCTCGTTCGACACGCAGGAAGATCGCCGGTCGGGCAAGACCGCCGTTGCCAACATCGCAGCTGCATAAGCTGCGTGTTCGGGCCGGTTTAATGTGAACTCTTGGCCGTCCCTTGCGGGACGGCCATTCTCCCGGTGTGCGACAGCCTTATCAAGGCGGGCCAGGAAGCAAGGGACATTCTGGTAAAATCGCATCTGACGCATCGAACGCCTCCGTTCCCAACCAACTCAACGAGGCCGCCGACCAGGTGCTCTCAACTCTTGCCTCTGACTTCGGAAGCCAAGGCACTCAGTACTGATGTAAGCTGACGCGGAAGTATGCCCGATCTTGGCCTGCAAGCGGACGCGGGTCTGTAGAGCCGTCTCGGCACGGCCATGGATGCTGGCGATTTCGCCTAATGAGACGAACCTGCTCCATGGGTTTGGTTAGCCACGGGCCAGAAACTGACGTCTCCTCAATTTGAATCAATTCATCCACATCGTGAAAATTAAATGTCAGCAAGCGCGCGCTAGACTGGCCCCTACGTATGGAGGCCGCAATGATCACGAGTGTAAGTTCCCCGACTTTCACACGTACCCGCGAGATTGCGAGTTCGGACAGGTCCGCCGCGTCTGAAGTCGCGGTATCGAATATCGACATTTCGCGCCTGACGGACACGGATCTCGATAAGGAGATTTTGAACCGCTACATCAAGGCGGTCGATGACGCGCTCTCCGAGCTCACTCTGTCCGCGTCAGTCGTCGGCGCCACGAAGGCGCGGATTGAGGGCAACAACGCCTTCGTAAAAAATCTCATCGACTCCAACACCCGCGGCATCGGCCAGCTCGTCGACGCAGACCTGAGCGAGGAGGCTGCCAAAATGAAGGCCCTGCAAACGCAGGAGCAGCTAGCGATTCAAACGCTTGAAATTTCGAATAGCGGCTCTCAAAACCTGCTGCAGATACTCGGGTAGAGGCTCACCTCAAAACCCGATCTCGCCAGCAGCCGTCAACGCCCCGAACGCGCCATCCCGGCGATGCGGTCTCCCATTTTACAGGAATGAGTGACAGCAACAGGACGCCACCGGTCTATCTCAGCACTGCTGAACTGGCCGAGTTGTTGAAGATGTCGACCCGCGGGCTGGAAAAGATGCGGTGTACCGGGCGTGGGCCTAGGTATGTCCGTCTTGGAGAGGGCGGCAAGGCAAAGGTTCTCTATGATTTGGCCGATGTGAAGGTCTGGCTTGAAAAGCACAAACGGTGATGGCGAGAGCAGGATGTTGCCGACGGAGCGCTGGAGCTGCTCTTGGCAATTCGTTCTGCCCAAGTTGGGTTAGCAGCATCATTCGCCCCAGGAGTTCGCTGAGCTGGGGCTTGAGGGATGGCGCTTCGATGTAATCGCAGCCGAAGCTGCGGGCGGTGTCCTGCGCCTTCTGAAGCCGGTTTCGGGATTGACCAACATTGCCCATCGCGGCATCGCGCCAGGACAGGAGCAGCTCGGCATCGATAATATCGACGGCGTGTTGGGCTCTGATCCCGCGCGGGTCATCGGAGATACGGATGTTGGTCGATAGCATCACCACACCGGCGTGCTTCGAGGCATTGAAATTCCTTCGGCACGCGGCGGACGAGGCACCAGTATCCGTTGACGTTGCGGGGCCGAGCCGGTTCGCGTTTCCTAGACATGGGGCATCCGTTGAAAATGGACCGGCCTCCCATCAATCACACGGGATTTGGCTAGTCATTGTGTGTAGGAACCCCTCGTAGCTACGACATACGCCGCTGCCGGAAGGAGTGCGCTTAACATTTTCAACGATGTAGGATTGGACGCTATGGCGGAGGGAGTGGGATTCGAACCCACGGTGGGCTTGCACCCACGCCGGTTTTCAAGACCGGTGCCTTAAACCACTCGACCATCCCTCCGCAGGGTCCGTCTCGGCGCGCGCCGAAGCCAGGGCTGTTCTGGCCGCGAACGTCCGAAGCTGTCGAAGCCTCTCGCCGAATGGCGAGCTGCGAAGCTTCGGCCCAGTTCCAAAACGAGCTGGCACATCTGCCGGCGCGCCGGTCGCCGAGCGGCGTGGGACCCTATACACACTCCGGCCTTGGCCCTCAAGGACAGGTTAACGCGGCATGAAGGCCCCCGGCCGCGCCACTTAACGGGATGGCAATCGCTTTCTGCGATGCTGCGAGGGCTTATCGGTGAAGACCGCGCAAACAGCGGCACCCGGAAGCGGCTAGGCAGGAGGGCTCGCGTTCGGAGCCCGTGGGATGGCGTCATGTTGAGTGTGTACAGCCAAGGTGCGTCCGCGCCTCGGCTTTTGAAACCGATTTCTCGAGAGATCCCCGCGCGCAAACTAGGTCCGGCGCCGTTCGTCGCCCTGGCCGCTGCGCTGGTTGCGAGCGCCCTGGGCGGCTGCTCCAGCACGCAGAGCGCGGTGTCGAGCGCCTTCTCACCGCTCGCCTCGTCGTCCAAGCAGCCCATGTTCCCCGAATCCAAATGGGGCGTCTCCGCCAGCCGTCGTGTCGCAGGCGAGAACGAGCGCATTCCCAAGGGTGGCGGCCGCTACAAGGTGGGTGAGCCCTATCAGGTTGGCGGACGCTGGTACAATCCGCGCGAGCAGCCCGACTACGATCGCATCGGCGTGGCCTCGTGGTACGGCAGTGATTTCCACGGCCGCCATACGGCCAACGGCGAAGTCTTCGACATGAATGCGCTGACGGCCGCCCATCCGACGCTGCCGATGCCGAGCTACGTCTACGTGACAAACCTCGCCAACGACCGCACCATTCTGGTGCGCGTCAACGATCGCGGCCCTTACGTGGGCGAGCGCATGATCGACCTTTCCAGAGCCTCGGCGCGTGAGCTGGGCCTCATGTCCGGCGGAACCGGGCGGGTTCGCGTCCGCTACGCCGGACCGGCCCCCCTCGACGGTAACGATGCCCGCGAGCGCCAGTATCTCGCCAGCCGCTCGGGGAATGGCGGAACCGACATCGCCGCCTACGAGCGGGATCAGTCCGCGCGGGAGTGGGAGCAGTACCGACGCAAGGCATTCGGACCGCAGGGCGTGGCACAGGAAGCCCAGCCGCCCGTGGGGGTGCCGCCGGTTGCCTACGCCGACGGCGCGTTCAACCGGAACGCGGCAAACCCAAGCTATGCACCCCGCAGCTACGCGGCGGCCGAGCCACAGCAGGATAGCGGCTGGTCGCCTTCGTCCTATCGCGCGGGGCTGGTCGCCCGCTAAGTCTCACGGGCAACGGCGGCGAGTTCTGGGTACCTCAAGAAAAAGACTGAAGGAACAAGCGTTTGCAAGGGCGCCTGTGCCATCTTCCGCACGTCCCATCCCTGTCCTATATCCACGGGCGGAATCTGGAACATTTGTAACGCGAACCGCACCCCGGTTCGGCGTAGAAGATGCGACCGGAGCAAGGGACAGGGGCAGGATTTATGTCTCGCTATTTCAAGGAATTCGCCGCTCTCGTTGCGGCTGGCTTGCTCGGCGTCGCGGGCGCCTCGATGTTCGATCGGGAGGCGACCGCGCAAAGGGCGGAGATCGGCGTCGCGCGTGAGGTGCCGCCGTCGCGCGAGGTTGCGCAGTACTCGTTCTCGCCGATCGTGCGCCGCGCCGCGCCGGCGGTCGTCAACGTCTACGTTCAGCGCCGCGTGCAGACCTTCTCCTCGCCCTTCGCCAACGATCCCTTCTTCCGTCAGTTCTTCGGCGATGCATTCGGCCAGCCCTCCGAGCGTATTCAAAGCTCGCTCGGCTCCGGCGTGATCGTGAGCCCGGAAGGCATCGTCGTCACCAACACGCACGTCATCCGGGGGCGCGGCGAGACCGAGATCCGCATCGCGCTCGCCGACAAGCGCGAGTTCGACGCGAAGGTTCTGACCCAGGACGACAAGACGGACATCGCGATCCTCAAGATCGAGAACGGCGATCATCGCTTCCCGACGCTCGAGTTGGAGGATTCCGACACGCTCGAAGTGGGCGACATGGTGCTCGCCATCGGCAATCCGTTCGGCGTTGGCCAGACGGTGACGAGCGGCATCGTGTCCGCGCTCGCCAGGAGTGAGATCGGAAACTCGGATTCCCAGGTGTTCATTCAGACCGACGCGGCGATCAACCCCGGCAACTCGGGCGGCGCGCTCGTCGACATGTCGGGCAAGCTCGTCGGCATCAACACGATGATTTTTTCCCAATCCGGCGGCTCGCAGGGCATCGGCTTCGCGATCCCGTCGAACCTCGTGCGCCTTTACGTGCAGGGTGCCGTGGAGGGCCGCAAGGTCGAGCGGCCGTGGCTCGGTGCGCGCCTGGAGACGGTCACGCGCGACATGGCCGAGGCGCTGGGTCTCGATCGTGTCGCAGGCGCCGTCGTCGCGCGCGTGTCCGATAAGGGGCCGGCCGCAGGCGCTGGACTGATCGCGGGAGATGTCATCGTCAACGTCGATGGCTTCGAGGTGGGAGACGCGCGCGCGGTCCACTATCGCCTGACGACGCGCGGCATCGGCAGCCAGGTCAAAGTGGGTGTCATCCGCAAAGGACAGCCGCAGACGCTCGAGCTGACCCTCGTGGCCGCGCCGCAGCCCGGCCGCGACGACGTGCGTAACCTCGCCGGGCAGCATCCGCTCGATGGCGCCCGGGTTTCCAACATTCTGCCCGCGGTCGCCGACGAGCTCGGCATCGATGAAGGCGAAGGCGTCGTCGTTCTCTCCGTCCGCCGCTCTTCCACCGCCGCGCGCCTTGGCTTCCAGCCGGGCGACATCATCGTGCAGGTGGGCCAGGTGCAGGTCTCGACCGTGAGCGACCTGGAGAAGCAGCTTGCCGTTCGTCAGCGCATGTGGCTCGTGGCCGTGCGCCGCGGCGACAAGGTGTTCAATCTCCAGGTGCCGGGATAGGCGAAGCGTCCCCTCCAGGCTAACATCGGATCCATGAGCAATCTCTTTGAAGCCGCCGGGCTCGAAAAAAGCGCGCCCCGCCCGCTGGCCGATCGTCTTCGGCCGCAGAAGCTGTCGGAGGTGGCAGGGCAGGCGCACATCGTCGGGCCCGAAGGCACGCTGACGCGCCTGCTCGCAAGCGGCCGTCTGCCGAGCCTCATCCTGTGGGGACCGCCCGGCTGCGGAAAAACCACCATCGCGCGCCTTCTCGCCCATGAGACCAAGCTCGAGCTGGAGCAGCTCTCGGCGATTTTTTCCGGCGTTGCGGAGCTGCGCAAAGCCTTCGACCGGGCCAAGGCCCGCCGTGAGCAGGGTCGCGGCACGCTGCTCTTCATCGACGAGATCCATCGTTTCAACCGCTCTCAGCAGGACAGCTTCCTGCCTTATATGGAGGACGGCACCATCACGCTCGTCGGCGCGACAACGGAGAACCCGTCGTTCGAGATCAACGCCGCCGTGCTCTCCCGCGCGACTGTTCTGACGCTGAACCGTCTCGACGAGGATGCGCTGGAGGATCTCGTGAAGCGTGCCGAAGCCGAGGAGCGTCGGCCCCTCCCGCTGGACGCGGACGCCCGCGATGCCCTGAAGTCGATGGCCGACGGCGATGGCCGGGCCGTCATCAATCTTGCCGAGGAGGTGTTGCTGGCGGTGAAGCCCGGCGGCAAGCCTCTGGACCGGGCGGCTCTCGTCAAGCTCGTGCAGCGCCGCGCGCCGCTCTATGACAAGGGGCGTGATGGTCACTACAACCTGATCTCTGCGCTCCATAAGGCCGTGCGCGGATCGGATCCCGATGCCTCCCTCTACTGGCTGTGCCGGATGCTTGACGGGGGAGAGGATCGCCTGTTCATCGCCCGCCGTCTCGTGCGCATGGCCATCGAGGACATCGGCCTTGCCGATCCCCAGGCGCTCGTGATCGCCAACGCGGCCAAGGAGACGTTCGATTTTCTGGGCAGCCCCGAGGGGGAGCTGGCGCTTGCGGAGGCGACCATCTACCTGGCCACCGCCCCCAAATCGAACGCCAACTACGTGGCCTACAAGGCGGCCATGCGTGCCGCCAAGGAGCACGGCTCGCTGAGCCCGCCCAAGATCATCCTCAACGCCCCCACCAAGCTGATGGAGGAGGAGGGCTATGGCGACGGCTATCTCTACGACCACGACCAGCCGGACGCCTTCTCGGGGCAGAACTACTTTCCCGACGAGATGCGCACCCGTCCCAAGTTCTACGATCCCCCCGAGCGGGGCTTCGAGCGGGAGCTTGGTAAACGCCTCTCCTACTGGGACGGCCTGCGCAGAAAGCGGCAGGACAGCCAATAGGCTCATGCAGCTCAGATAACCGGAAAACCGTGGCCTGGGCGATCTGGCCAACCTCGCGGCCGCCCCCTATAGTCCGTGGCGCGACGGCCGGGGAGGGACTGAGCGCTCTGGCCGCTCGACGGGGCGGATCGAGGTAGGGAAGCGTTTCATGATTGAATTCAACGATCTTTGGCGCGGGCATCCGATCAACGAAAGCGTGTCGACCCCGTGTATCGCTCCCCACAATCTCACCAATCTTGAAGGCAAGACGATCCTCGCGGGTTTTCCGGTTTTCTCGAACCAGTGCGCCATCCGCATGGGCGTCGCGCTCCGCAGGGCGGGCGTTCAGCCGTCGCAGCTCTCGGGCATCTCGCACTGCTCCGTCCATCCGCGCGATGAGATGCACTTCATCAACGCCAGCCAGCTCGCCCAGGGCATCGCGCGGGCGAAGATCGACGGCATCGGCCCGACGGAGAAGTTCATCGGCGCGGACGCCGCCGAGTTCTACCCGAAGATCTTCGGCCGCACGGGCATCATCTACATCCAGGACTATTGGCGCCGCTCCTCCGATACGGGGCGCCCCACCGGCGACCACATCGACGTGTGGAACGGCTACCGCTCCTCCGCGAAATGGCTGATGGAGTGGTTCTCCTGGCTTGGTTACTATTCGAACTATGCCGGCGCCGGAGAGATCTGGTTCTGGGAAGTTAAGTGAGCGCGAAAGAAGACGACCAAGAGGGGTGGGGAGCGCAAGCGGAGACACCCGAGGACGACCGGAGGGGTTCATGCGCTATCTCGTTGCAATCATTTTCGCCATCGTGGGCGCCGCCCTCGCCATGAAGTTTTTGAGCGGCCCCGTGGCGGATTGGGCCGCCCTCCAGTTCAAGTACGAGAGCTCGGACGAGGCCGAGAACATCAACCAGCTCGCTTATATGGTCGTGAACCTCGCCGGCCTCATCGTGGGCTGGACCATCGGCTGGGTGATCGGCGGCCCGCTCCGCGGCGGATCGCGCGCCGACTGAGCCCTCGCGCGCGCCCGGCAAGGGTGCTATCGGAAGTCCTCCGGCGAACGGAAACGGCTGCGACAGGCATGAAGCGGCCGAGGATGGAGTTTGCGGCCCATCGAAGCTTGTCCGCACGAAGCTGAAAGACCCCATTCCCATGACTGACCGCGCGCAGGAGCGCGTTGAGACGATCGAGGTGACGGAGCGCGAGGCGGGCATGCGCCTGGATCGCTGGTTCCGCGTGCACTTCCCCGAAATCACCCACGGCTACCTGCAGAAGCTGCTGCGGTCCGGGCAGGTGAGGGTGGACGCGAAGCGCGTCGAGGCCAAGGAGCGCCTCGAAGCCGGTTCCAAGATCCGCGTGCCGAAGGCCGCGCGCACGCCGCGCGAAGGAAGCCCCGCCGCCGCGCAGGCTTCCGTTCCGTCTGCATCGAAGGCCGATCGCGAGCTGATCGAGAGCATGATCCTGTTCGAGGACGACGACGTGCTCGTCCTCAACAAGCCGTTCGGCATCGCGGTGCAGGGCGGCACGGGGACGCGCCGCCATATCGACGGCATTCTCGCCGGTATGGTCGACCGCTTCGGGGACCGCCCCCGTCTTGTCCATCGGCTCGACCGTGACACCACGGGCGTTTTGCTGGTCGCGAAGCATCGCGCCGCGGCGGCGAAGCTCGGCCGCATTTTCCAGACACGCTCCGCCGCCAAGACCTACTGGGCTCTCGTCAAGGGCGTGCCCAAGCCGCCGCAGGGCAAGATCGAGGCCGCACTCGTCAAGGCGTCCGGTCCCGATGGAGATCGCATTCGCAAGGCGCGGCCCGGCGAGCAGAAGGAAGCCATGCACGCCACCACGCACTACTCGGTGATCGACCGGGTTGCGCATAAGGCGTCGTGGGTCTCGCTCAAGCCGGTCACCGGGCGTCAGCACCAGCTCCGCGCGCACATGGAAATGATCGGGCACCCGATCGTCGGCGACAACAAATATGACGGCGGCATGGATCTGGTGGCGGAGAACATCGAGCCGAAGCTGCACCTTCACGCGCGCAGGCTCATCATTCCGCACCCGGCCGGGAAGGCGAAGATCGACGTTTCCGCACCCCTGCCGCCCCACATGCTCGTCACCTGGGATTTGCTGGGTCTCGATCCGCGCCGTTTCGACAAGGACGATGGCTGAGGCATGACGGCCGTGAAGCTCGTCATCTTCGATTGCGATGGAACGCTGGTGGACAGCCAGCACGTCATCGTGGCCGCTATGCAGGGCGCGTTCGCATCGGAAGGGCTGATCGCACCCCCGCGTGACCGCATCGTCGGCGTCGTTGGCCTGTCGCTCGACATTGCGGTCGCGCGCCTCGTGCCGGAGGGGACGGACTTCGAGCGCGTCGACCGGCTGGCGGAAGCCTACAAGGCCGCCTTCGGCGAATTGCGCCGTCGGCCCGATCACGTGGAACCCTTGTTCGCTGGCGTCCGCGAGACGCTGGCGAAGCTCGCGGCACGGGACGGCGTTCTTCTGGGCCTCGCCACCGGTAAATCGCGCCGTGGCGTGGACGCCGTGCTCGAGCGTGAGGGGTGGGGGGATCTGTTTGCCACCATCCAGACGGCCGACACGCACCCCTCGAAGCCACATCCGTCCATGATCTACGCCGCCATTGATGAGACGGCCGCCGAAACGCCGGACACCGTGATGATCGGTGACACCACCTTCGATATCGAGATGGCACGAGAGGCCGGCACCTCCGCGATCGGCGTAAGCTGGGGCTACCACCCGGAGGATGCGCTCCGGGCGGCCGGCGCGCACCACGTCTCGGCCGATTGCGCCGAGCTCGAGCAGGCGCTCGATCGCATCGTATTCCATCGGGAGCGAGCTTGATGACGGGTGACGAGACGAGGTCCAACGGCAAGGCCAATGGCGCGCCGGGGCTCGAGATCAAGGATTCGCTGCGCGCTCCGCTTCCGAAGCGCTTCTACAAGTCCGTTTCCGTCGAGCAGCAGCCGGAAGGCTTCGCGATCCTGCTCGATGGACGCGCCATCAAGACCCCCGGCAAGCGCGCGCTCGTCGTTCCGGCCGAGGCGCTGGCGGACGCCATCGCCGCCGAATGGGCAGAGCAGGGCGAACGCATCGACCCGGCCACAATGCCGCTCACCCGCATCGCGAACTCCGCCATCGATGCCGTGTCCGCCCGCATGGCGGAGGTCGTGGGCGATGTGGTGGCGTTCTCGGGCAGCGATCTTCTGTGCTACCGCGCCGAATCTCCGGAGACGCTGGTGCGCCGGCAGGCCTCGGCATGGGATCCTGTGCTCGCATGGGCGCGCGAGGAGCTGGAAGCGGAGTTCAAGCTTCAGAAGGGCTTGATGCCGATCGAGCAGCCGCCCGAGGCTCTGCAAGCCATCGGTCGCGCGCTGGGCAGCTTGGATGCGCTGAGCCTCGCAGCGCTTCACGTGCTGACCACCATCGGCGGCTCGGCCCTGTTGGCGCTCGCTCATTCCAGGGGACGTCTGTCTCTCGACGAGGCATGGGCCGCGGCAACCGTGGACGAGACGTGGCAGCGCGAGCAGTGGGGCTATGACGCCGAGGCCGAAGCGCAAGCCGCCGCCCGCTTCGCCGAGTTCAGCGCCGCAAGTCGGTGTCTTCGCCTTCTTCATCCTCTTCGATGATAAGAGCGGACTCCCGCGAGCTGTCCGGGCTGGACCGCGGCGATTGGATGAACCTCAAAATCACGAACGACAGAAGCGCGGCCACGATCGCGAGCATGTAATGGCCTGCGCCTGACGCGACGCCGAGTGCACCGGCCATCCACATGCCAGCACCCGTGGTGAGCCCTCGCACGCTATTGCGTCCCTGGATGATGGTGCCCGCCGCGAGAAACGCGACGCCCGCGGTGACGGCTTCGATGATACGGATCGGATCGGACGCGCCCTCGGAATGGCTGAGGCGTACCGTCTCGTAGATTTCGAATGTCAGCACTGTGAAGACTGAAGCCGCGAGCGCAACCAGCATGTAGGTGCGGATGCCGGCCGGACGATCTCGCTCTTCCCGATCCCAGCCGAGCAGCGCCGCAAGCGCCGCTGCGAGCACGAGACGAAACACGACCTCCACATAAGCGAGAGACCCCGAGGGATAGAGAAGCTCGAGAGCAGTCACGGCTGAGTTCCTCCGGAGGACGTGAAACGGGCAGGAGGATAAGCCAAGTCGCTCTTCAGAGAAATGATAAATTCAAACTATCAGTCTTCGTCATTTCTCTTCGGAACGGTGATGTCGACTCCCGGCGCTTGAATGCGAGTCTTCTCGTTGTCGGACTCGACGGTAGTGCCTGGCGCGTCGACGCGCGTTCCTTCGCCACTCGAAACAGCAGGGCCGGATGCATCTCTCTGTGCAATTGCGAGAGCACCTCCCATCAGCACGACGGCCGCCACGAGAATGAGAAGCGTAGTGCGCGACATGAAAACTCCTGTGAGAAATCCACTTGCTCGTGAAAAAACGCTCGCGGTGCGAAAGCGTTCCCTCATGTGCAGCATGCCGCGCCCGTTTCGAAGCGCGCGTTAGATCTTCGTTTACCTAATCGGCCGCAGATTGGTGGCAATCTGGAACAGGAGGAGTGGGCCATGGTGCCGACTGCAGCCATTGCCGTGCGCACAGATGCCCCCGTTCGCCGGGCAATGCTGGCAACGGGCGCGCTCATCGTGCTTGCCGCTCTTCTCGTGTCGGCAAAGGCGAGAGCTTCGGATCTGGTCGTCGCCTACGACCAGTCGCAGCTTCTGCGTCTGCCGCGGCCGGTGGCCAGCGTCATCATCGGCAACCCATCGATCGCCGACGTTGCGATCCAGGGCGGCAACTTGCTCGTGGTGACGGGCAAGACCTTCGGTGTGACGAACATCATCGCGCTCGATGCGGAGCGCAACATCATCCAGGATCAGCGCATCGTCGTTCAGCGCGACGAGGTCCGCACGGTGAATCTGACCAAGGGCGGATTGCGCCAGTCCTATAGCTGCACGCCGAACTGCTCGCCGACGCTCACGATCGGCGACGATAGCGCGTACTTCGATACCATTCAGAAGCACGCCACGGCGAAGACGAAGTTCTCCGACGGCCGCAGCGGCGAAGGCGGCGCCGGAGAGGGGCAGTAAGCCCTGAAGAGAAGGACGCCCTAGGCGTCCGCGCCGTTTCTTGGCGTGCACATCGAGCGCTTGCCGCCAGCCTTGATGAAGGCCACGATTTCCATCACCGTCGCGTGGTCCTTGAACTCGTCGGCCACGTCGGCCACGCGCTCGAGAAGCGTGCCTTCCTGCGCGAACAGAAGACGGTAGGCGCGCCGCAGGTCGTGGATCTCGCTGCGCGAGAAGCCGCGCCGCTGTAGCCCCACGATGTTGAGGCCGGAGAGGTAGGCGCGATTGCCGAGCGCCATGCCGTAGGGGATGAGATCCTGCTCGAGGCCGCTCATTCCGCCGAGGAAGGCGTGTTGGCCCACGCGGGCGAACTGGATCACGGCCGCGCCCCCGCCGATGATGACGAAGTCGCCGACCTCGACGTGCCCGGCAAGCATCACGTTGTTCGAGAGGATGACGTTGTTGCCCACGGTGCAGTCATGGCCCACGTGAGAGTTCGCGAGGAACGCGCACGAGTTGCCGACCACTGTCTTGAGCCCGCCGCCTTCCGTGCCGGGGTTCATCGTCACCCCTTCACGGATCAGGCAATCGGTGCCGACCTCGAGGGTCGAGGCCTCGCCCTTGTATTTGAGATCCTGCGGCTGGTGCCCGATGGACGCGAACGGGAAGATGCGGGTCCGTGCGCCGATCGTCGTGCGCCCGGTCACCACCACATGGCTCTGAAGCTCGACGCCTTCTCCGAGCGTGACGTTCGCGCCGACCACCGAGAACGGCCCGATCGTCACGCCGTCCGCGATCCGGGCCCCGTCCTCGACGATCGCGCTGGGGTGTATCCTGGTCTCAGCCATTCTTGCTCGCCGCGAACGCCCGAGCCTCTGCGGTGTCGGCGAGCATGGCGCTGATCTCCGCCTCTGCCACCGTGTGACCGTCCACCTTCGCCTCGCCGTAGAAGCGCCAGACGCGGCCGCGGTTCCGGATCTTTCTCACGTGGTAGTGCAGCTGATCGCCCGGCAGCACCGGCTTGCGGAACTTGGCCTTGTCGATGGCCATGAAATACACGAGCTCGGTCTTGTAGTCCTCGCCCAGGCTGTGCACGCAGAGCGCGCCCGCCGTCTGCGCGAGGCCTTCGATGATCAGCACGCCCGGCATGACCGGATACTGGGGAAAGTGCCCCTGGAAGAACGGCTCGTTGATCGTGACGTTCTTTATTCCCACGCACGTCTCATCGCCGTTGATGTCGTAGATGCGATCGAGAAGAAGGAAGGGGTAGCGATGCGGCAGCAGCTTCAGGATCTTGCTGATATCCGCTGTCGTCGCTGAAGATTTCTTCGTCGCGTCGTCCATCCCCATTACACTCCTTTTTGCCCAACCGGTCTCGACTCTGGCGAGGGCATTCGATCCAAAAATTTCAGGTGCTGCTCGCGTCGTCGTCGGGGCGATCCCCGCCGCGCTTTGCGAGCCGCGTTACGGCGGCCACTTCACGCGCCCATTGCTTGAAAGGTCGCGCGGGAGTACCCGCCAGCACAGCTCCCGGCGGAACATCGTCCTTCGGATGAGAGCCGCCTGCGATTTGCGCTCCGTTGCCGATCTTGATGTGTCCGACAGCGCCGGACTGACCGCCCATGACGACGTAGTCACCGAGTTCGGTCGATCCCGAAATACCGACCTGCCCGACAATCACGCAATGGCGCCCGATGACTACGTTGTGCCCGATCTGGACGAGATTATCAATTTTCGTCCCCTCACCAATGATGGTATCCTTAAGCGCCCCGCGATCGACGGTTGAATTTGCTCCAATCTCGACGTTGTCCTGGATAATGACCCGCCCGACCTGCGGCACTTTGAGGTGCCCCTGGGCGCCCATCGCGAAGCCGAAGCCGTCCTGTCCGATCCTCACGCCCGCGTGCAGAATGACCCGGTCTCCGATCAGGGCATGCATCACGGATGTAAGCGGGCCGATGTAGCAGTCACGGCCGATCGAGACCCGGTAGCCGACCACGGCACCGGCGGCAATGCGGCTTCCCCGCCCGATCCTGGCCTCGGGGCCGATGATGGCGCC
Organism: Hyphomicrobium zavarzinii ATCC 27496; assembly: GCF_000383415.1. Lineage (GTDB taxonomy): Bacteria > Pseudomonadota > Alphaproteobacteria > Rhizobiales > Hyphomicrobiaceae > Hyphomicrobium_C > Hyphomicrobium_C zavarzinii. The sequence continues at coordinate 72,753 of NZ_KB911258.1, forward strand.
TGGCTCGATCTCGGCCCCATCCTCGATCTGCGCCGAGCGAGAGATGCGCTGCTCCTCGCCCGCCCCGGCCGCCTTGCTGCGGATAGCTTCCGGATAGAAGAGCCCGAGCGCCATTGCGAACGAGCGGTAGGGAGACTTGACGATGAGCGGGATGGTATGCGCTGGCACGCGATCGGCGAACTGCGCGGAGACCAGGCACGCCCCCGCCTGCGTCGCGAGAAGCTGGGGCAGATACTTGCGGTTCTCGAAGAACGAGAGGTGACGTGGTGAGGCCTCGGAGAGCGGCTGCACGCTGTCGACCTTACGCGTCTTGGCCGCGTCGTCGCCCCGCACCTCAGCCTGAACCGCCGCAGCGATCTCAGCCAGCGTGAAGGGCCCGGCGTTATGGAAGAAACCGGGGTGGTTCATGGCGTGTGGACCTCGATAACCTAGATCTCGATCGCTTCGGATGCCGCTGGCCCGGAGCGTGACTTGAGGGCGCTCTCGCGAGTGGCCCGGCAGGGATGACGCGGCGGCACGGGACGTCCGGTGCGCGCCGGATACTCGAAGTTGGGCCCCGGTTTTCCGACAAAAAGCGCGCTTTAACAAGCGCCAGGGCCGGGAGAAGCGCGCCAATTCAGCGGAAAACCCGACGGAGGCGGCCGGCGGCCCAAATCTCAAAGCCCACGGCATACACCCCGTAAACAGGCCGCCAAGGGCGAGACCTATGCAACGAAGAGGAGGGGCTGAGGGGGGGGCCCAAAAGGAAACGCCGCGCAGAGCGCGGCGTCGCCTTCAAGATGGGTATGTCTCTTAGAACTTGGTCGAAGCGCCGAAGCGGAAGAACTGTTCCTCGTCGTACTTCTCTTTGGTGAGCGCCTTCGCGAAGTCCATGCGGATCGGGCCAACCGGCGAGTTCCACATGATGCTGGCGCCGACCGACGAGCGGATCGAGGAGTCGTCCGCGAGATCGATTTGACCAGCAGCATCCATTTTTTTAGCCAAGTCGTTGGCATTAAACAGCGAGCCAGCGTCCGCGAACACCGCGCCCGAAAGGCCAAGGTCGTCCGGAATGAAGGGCAGGGGGAAGCGGATTTCGGCCGTCGATGCCCAGAAGGTCGTACCGCCAATCGCGTCCCGACCCGAGCTGGCCAGATCGCGCGGACCGAAGCCGCCCCGATCGAAACCGCGGATCGTCTCACCGCCGCGATAGTAGAGGTCCGTCAGACGGATGTCGTCGCCACCCCAGCCTTCGATGTGGCCGCCGATAACACGGCCAACAAAGGTGATCTTCTCGGAGATCGGATAGTAAGCGCGGCCTTCACCGTTGACGCGGACGTACTGAACGTCGCCGCCAAGACCAGCCATATCAGTCGAAACCTGCAGATAGTAGCCGCTGGTCGGGTTCTTTGGATGGTTGCGCTTGTCGTAGGTAAGCGAGGTACCGAACGAGGAGGTGAGCGAGTCTTCGCCGCGTGTCCTGATTTCCTCCATCACGAGCTTGGAGACACGCGCTTCGTACTTCGCCTCCACGTCGATGGTGCTGTAGTCGAGCGTGTAGCCCGTCTGCATCCAGAGGTTCTCGGAGAGCGGGAAGCCAAGGCGAACGGTGCCGCCGGTGCGCGTCGACGAGAAGCCCGACTCGTCCGTCTGATCGACTTCCTTATGGAAGAGATCGAAGCCGGCCGAGAGGTTGCGGTCGAGGAAGCGCGGCTCGGTGAACGAGAGGTCCACCTGCATACGCTCCAGAGAGCCCGCCAGCTTGAGGCGCAGGAACTGGCCATTGCCGAGCAGGTTGCGCTCGCTGATGCTGACGTCGCCGATCACGCCTTCCGAGGTCGAGTAGCCGGCGCCGAACGAGAGTTCGCCGGTCGACTGCTCGACGAGATCCACGTCGAGCACGACGCGATCCTGTGCAGAGCCGGGACGGCGCTTGATATCGACGGACTTGAAGAAGCCGAGACCGTTGAGGCGCTTCTTGGCGCGGTCGACGAGCAGCGGGTTGTAAGCATCGCCCTCAGCGAGGCGGAACTCGCGGCGGATCACGTGATCCTTGGTGCGCAGGTTGCCGCTGATGTTGATGCGCTCGATGTAGATGCGCGGACCTTCATCGACGATGTAGGTGAGCGCGATCGTGCGCGTTGCGGGGTCCGGCACCGCGCGCGGACGCACGCGGGCGAAGGCAAAGCCCTGCTCGGCGGTGAGAAGCGTGAGCTTCTCTGCGCTCTTGTCGATGTCGGCGCCGTTATAGGTTTCGCCCTGATGGGTGAGCACCTCGCCGATCAGGCTCTGCGGATCGGCACCAGGAAGCGAGCTTTCGATCGTGACGTTGCCGAACGTATAGAGTTCGCCTTCGTCGATCGCGAAGTTCACGTAGAAGCCCGAGCCCTCACGATCCAGCTCTGCATTGGCTGCCACGACCCGCACATCCGCGTAGCCGTTCTTGAGGTAGAACTGGCGCAGAAGCTCGCGGTCTAGGTTCATACGATCGGGGTCGTAGATGCTCGTGCCCTTGAGGAAGTCGAACCAGCCGCTCTGAGTGGTCGAGACGATGTCGCGGAGCTGTGCGTCGGAGAAGGCGTGGTTGCCGACGAAGTTGACGCCCTGAACCTTGGTGGCGCCGCCTTCGTTGATCTCGAAGACCAGGTTCACGCGGCTCTGCTCGAGCTCGATGATCTTGGGCTCGACGGACGCGGCGAAGCGGCCCTGCCGGCGGTAGACGTCGAGAATGCGCTGCACGTCGCCCTGTACGCGGGCGCGGGTGTAGACGGAGCGCGGCTTGAGCTGAACTTCGGCGCGCAGCGTGTCGGTGTCGACTTCGCTGTTACCTTCGAAGGCCACCTGATTAATGACCGGATTTTCGACGACGTAGATAACGACAGCCTGGCCGTCCTGATCGATCGAGACGTCTGCGAAAAGGCCCGTAGCGAAGAGAGCCTGCAGCGAGCGGTCGACCTTGCCGGCGTCATAAGCCTCGCCGACGGAGAATTGGAGATAGGAGCGCACGGTCTCCGGCTCGACGCGCCGGTTTCCTTCCACGCGAATTTCTCGCACGACACCCTGCGCCTGCGCAGGGCTCGCCATAGTCACGAACTGCGTGACAAAAGCTGCAGGGGTTACTGCTGCCAGCCAAAAGAGGAGGCGCATTCCCCCCAATGACATGATCCGTAACTGCACCATGTGCGGATCTGCCTCGCCTTTCTTGTGCCGATCCCCCTCGGCTCCTGAACCCGTCGGCAATGGTTCAGCGCCGTAGTCCCGTCGTGATCTTGTCCGAGGTTGATCCCCCGAATAAGCGACCCAAATCGGCGCAACAAATATCGAAGCCCCCAGCCTCGAATCGCGCCGCCTAAGCCGTTCACTTAGGCCATTCTTAACAACTGGGTAAGAGGCTGGGAAGTGGCAAGTTTACGTCACTCAATTCAGATTCTAGCCGCCACCAAATAGCCACCTTTTCCCAAGGCGCATCAGGTCATTGAGGTTGACGAACACGACCAGCATCAAGACCACCGCGATGCCGATCTGGAAGCCGATCTCCTGCACGCGCTGGCTCAGCGGGCGGCGCCGGATGGCCTCGATCGCGTAGAACACGAGATGACCGCCGTCCAGGACGGGAATCGGCAGCAAATTCAAAAGGCCGATGTTCGCGGAGATGAGGGCGGTCCAGCGCAGCAGCGGCTCCCAGCCGAGCTCGACGACACGGGCCGTGACCTCGGCCATCAGGATTGGGCCGCCAACCTGATCGGCCGACTGGCGCCGGGTGACGATGTCCGCGATGCCGGTGATCGTCTGAACGATGTTTGCATAGGTTTCGCGGATTCCCAGGCGAACGGCCTCCGGAAAGGAGACGGCGACCGGTTCCGGGCGATCGGGTGCGACGCCGATCCGTCCGCGATCTACGGTTGTCCCGTCAGGCTGCTTGGTCTGGGTGGTCTCGGGAATCACGTCGACCGTCTGGGGCGTACCCTTACGGTCGATGGTGAAGGCGAGGGAACGTCCGGCCGCGGGGCTCACCGCTGAGATCACGTCCTCGAACGAGTTGACGCGCGTCCCGTCGATGGCGACGATCACGTCGCCTGCAGCAAAACCGGCCTTCGCGGCTGGCGAATCCGGGATGACGGCGCCGATCCGGGCCGGAATGTTGCGCCGGACACCGATGTCGCCGAGGCTGACCGTGACGCCGAGGTCGTCCTTGTGTTCGCGCATGGCGGGGTGCACGGGGAACGTCAGGCTCTTGCCGTCGCGATCGACGGTGACGGAGAGCGTCCGCCCACTGCTCGTGGTGACGATGCGAACGACATCGTCGAAATTCTCGATCGACCAGCCGTCGATTTCGGTGATGAGGTCGCCGGCTTTGAGGCCCGCCTTCTCGGCCGGCATGCCCGCGACCACCTCGTCGACGCGCGCGCTGACCATGGAGACGCCATAGGCTGCATTGACGCCGGTGTAGATGAGGGCCGCGATCAGGAAGTTCGCAGCCGGACCGGCGGCGACGACCAGCGCGCGCTTCCACACCGGCTTGCCGTGGAACGAGCCGGCCTGCTGCTCGGGGGAGAGTTCGACGGCGGTGCCGGGCTGGCTCGCCGCGTTGGCGTCATCCAGGAACTTGACGTAGCCGCCGAGCGGAATAGCCGCGATCCGCCACCGCGTTCCGTGGCGGTCGTAAAATCCGAAAAGCTCACGCCCGAAGCCGATCGAGAAGGTCGTGACGGTGACCCCGCACCAGCGGGCCACGAGAAAATGGCCCAGCTCATGGAAGAATACGACCACGCTGAGCACGAACAGGAAGCCGAGCCCCTGAAGGATCCACGTGAGAACCTGGCTGAGTAAGCCTTCCATCATTCTGCTTAATTCCCGTTGCTTAAGTCGTGCGCACCCCGCTCCCGGCGGGGACCTTTTCCGGCCGCTTTGCGCAATTTATCCCGGAAGCATCATCCGTGCCATGTTTCGCGCTTCGCCGTCGACGGCGAGCACGTCGTCCAGTGTATCGACACCATTAAAGAGACCCCGAGCTTCGGCCTTTTCAAGACAAGAGGCCACGGTGCTGGCGATTTCCAGGAAACCGATCCGCCGTTCGAGGAATGCGGTGACGGCTATCTCGTTGGCAGCGTTCAGAACAGCGGGCGCGGCGCCGCCGCGGCGAAGCGCCTCGATCGCGGTACCGAGCGCGGGGAAGCGGTCGAGATCCGGAGCCTCGAACGAGAGGCTGCCGAGTGTCACGAGATCGAGGCGGGAGACCGGCGTCGCAAGCCGCTCGGGCCAGGCGAGCGCCAGCGCGATCGGCGTGCGCATGTCCGGTTGCGAGAGCTGCGCCATGACCGAGCCGTCCTCGAGCATCACGAGGCAGTGCACCACGGATTGCGGATGCACGATCGCCTCGAGCTGGTGCGCGCCGACTGGAAAAAGGTGGAACGCCTCGATCAGCTCCAGCCCCTTGTTCATGAGCGTCGCGGAATCGATGGTCACCTTCGCGCCCATCGACCAGTTGGGATGCTTGAGCGCCTCCTCCGGCGTCACGCGCGAAAGCCGTTCCTTGTCGAAAGTACGGAACGGCCCGCCAGAGGCCGTGAGGATGATCTTCTCGATGGAGCGGCCCGGCGTCTGCCCGATCGATTGAAAAGCGGCCGAGTGCTCGCTGTCCACCGGCAGCAGTTCCGCGCCGTGCTGTTCCACCTCGCGCAAAAAGATGTCGCCTGCGCAAACGAGGCATTCCTTGTTGGCGAGTGCCACGCGCGAACCCTGCCGCGCGGCGGCGAACGTGGGCCTGAGCCCTGCCGCACCAACGATGGCGGCCATCACGCAGTCGGCGGGCTCGAGCGCGGCGGCTTCGATGGCGGCGGCGCCGGCCGCGGCGCGAATACCCGTCCCGGAAAGCAGAGACTTGAGTTCGTCGTAATGAGCTTCCTCGCCGATGACCGCGATCTTCGCCCGATGCGTGATCGCAAGCTCGGCGAGACGGCGCGCATTGCATTGCGCGGTCAGGGCCACGACGTCGAACTTCTCGGGATGGTGTCCGACGAGGTCGAGCGTGCTCTTGCCGATGGAGCCGGTGGCGCCGAGGATCGAGATCCGCACTGGCCCGCCGGATGCGCTGAGCGCCGCCCGCGCAAGATCGCCAGGCCGGTCCTTACGGTCAGCCGCGCCGTTCGATACGCTGACCGCCTCGGCCATGCTACGCCAGTCTCCATCCGTTGCGCGGACGCGTTATGCGTCACATCGGGTCATTCTACCAGCACAGGCCGGCGCCTGCCGCCTCATTCGCCGCCGATCGGCAGCCCTGCCAAGAGCGCGCTCGCAGGCGCCTGTGGGTCGAGAAACAGCGCCGCCAGCGCGACAGCGACGGCCACAGTCACGAGACCGTCCATACGATCCATGAAGCCGCCGTGCCCGGGGAGCAGTTGGCTCGCGTCCTTGACGTTGAAGGCCCTCTTCAGCGCCGATTCCGCAAGGTCTCCCGCCTGCGCGATGAGCCCCATGAGAACGCCTGCCGCTGCGAGGCCCAAAACCGGGCTTCCGATCACATACCCGAAGGTGCCAGCCGCGAGGCCCGCCGTCGTGATGCCTCCGATGAGCCCGCTCCACGTCTTGTTGGGCGAGATCCGGGCGGCGAGACGCGGACCGCCGATCAGGCGCCCGAAGGCGTAGGCGGCCGTATCCGTCGCAGCGACCACGAGCACGATGAACAGCACGGCATGGAACCCATTCGGTTCGTCGCCGCGAAGCCAGAGCAGCGCCACCGCCGGGAGCCCGGCATAGCCAACGCCCGCTGCGGACAAAATCGGGTGCCCGCCGAATTCGAGCGCGAGCACGATGATGGTGCCGATAAGAAGCACGGCGACGCCGAGCGCGGCGAACCCGAAGCTCGCGAGCGCGACGGCCGCGATGATGGAGAGGCCCTGCACGATCAGGCAGATGTCGATGCCCTCGCCACGCACGACACGGCACCATTCCCAGCTCATCACCAGCGCCACGACGAGCACGAGCCCCGCGAACGGGAGCACGCCGGCCCAGGCGAGGCCGAAGGCGACGACAGCGAGCGCGATGGCCGACGCGGCTCTCGACCAGAGGTCGGAAGACTTGGGTGGTGGCGCGATGATCCGCGGTTCTGCAAGAGTTCCATCTTCTTCCATGCGGGCCGGCCTCTAAGCCGTCGACCGGCAGGGCAGGCCGCCGAACCGGCGCTCGCGCGCCTTGTACTGAGAGACGGCTTCCAGAAGCAGCTCGCGGCCGAAGTCGGGCCAGTAGGCATCAAGGAAGACGAACTCGGTGTAGGCGCACTGCCAAAGCAGGAAGTTGGAAAGACGGCATTCGCCGCTCGTGCGGACGAGAACGTCTGGGTCCGGAACGTCGCCGGTGTCGAGCGCGGCTGTGATCCGCTCCGGCGTGATGTCCGCAGGCGTGAGGCGTCCCGCGGCCACGTCCTCCGCCAGCCGGCGCGCGGCCCGCGTGATCTCGCTGCGCGCGCCGTAGTTGAAGGCGATGATCAAGGTCAGGCGCGTATTCTCGCGCGTTAGTTCGCACGCCTCGTCGATGAGGGCCTGCATCTCGGGATCGATGTTCTCCCGCTCGCCGATCACGCGGACGCGCACGTTGTTCTGATGCAGCTCCGCGAGATCGCAGCGGATGAAGCGCTTCATCAGCCCCATCAGGTCGTCGATCTCGGCCTGCGGGCGCGACCAGTTTTCCGAGGAGAAGCTGTAGAGGGTGAGATAGGGGATAGAGAGATCGATCGCCGCCTTCACCGTGCGCCGCACCGCCTCCACGCCTGAGCGATGTCCGAGTGCGCGGGGCAATCCGCGCTCCGCCGCCCACCGACCGTTGCCGTCCATGATGATAGCGACGTGCCGAGGCATGATTGCTGCGCTGGGCGTCGCCTCGGAGGATATCGATCTGTCTGCCACGGGCATTCGAGCTTTGTTGCGGCTTCAGGTGGTCGGATCGTTGCGGCCAGCCCTGCGCCGATGGCGCGGGCCGTACGTTCGGAACAGGGACACTAGAGCATTTTCGAGCGAAGTGGACACACGTTCATCGTAGAAAAATGCAGCAAAAAACAAACCATCGGGGCGCTGTCCGATCCGGCCGGGAAGCGGTCTGACCGGAAAACGTCCCAAAGGCCTGTTTCCTGGGGGCGCGTAGGGGAAGCACCGGAGTCTTCCGGGTGCTATCCAGCGCGCTCCGAGGCCGGATCATAGGCCGCTTCGACGGCCCACGTCAGTACCGGACGGCACATCGAGACCCGGGAAACTGTGCTTGCGGGCGCTACCGTGCCAGTTTCATCACTCTGGCACGGGAGCTCCAGTCTTCGTATGGAATTTGGAGAGTAAGTCACATCTTTATTGATGGGACGGAAGCAAACCGCCACTCAGACCTTGTGGATCTCGGCTTCCTTGGTCTGCAGCGTCTGGTCGATCTCCTTGATGAGCTTGTCGGTAAGCTCCTGCACCTTTGCGGAGTTCTTGTGGTGCTCGTCCTCGCTGATCTTGCCGTCCTTCTCGAGCTTCTTGAGAAGGTCCATGCCCTCGCGCCGCACGTTACGCACCGCCACGCGGTGGGCCTCGGCATATTTGTGAGCCTGCTTGGCGAGCTCCTGGCGCCGCTCGGCGGTGGGGGCGGGGATCGGCAGGCGGATGATCGTGCCGTCCACGACGGGGTTCACGCCGAGGTTGGCCTCACGGATCGCCTTGTCGACGGCCTGAAGGTTACTCTTGTCCCAGACCTGCACGGAGATCATGCGCGGCTCCGGCACCGTAACGGTCGCCACCTGATTGATCGGCATGCGCGCGCCGTAAACGTTGACCTGCACGGGATCGAGCAGATGGGCGCTTGCGCGGCCGGTGCGCAGGCCTGCCAGCTCGCGCTTGAGAGCTTCGAGAGAAGCGCGCATCCGCGCCTCGATATCCTTGGGATCGAAAGTCGTGATCGACACCGGGGTGTTCTCCTTCTTGTCTTCGCCGGCCGGCGCAAACGCGCGCGAGCCTGGATCGGGACTGCTCGAGACCGGTCCGCGCCGCGGGGGTCTCTCGATCGGATGTGGCGCGGGGGCGCGTCTGAGATGCTCGATCCCGGAGACGGGCGCGCCCGGCCGTTTGAAACCGAGGTCCTTGCGGCTCAGTCGTGAATGACCGTCGCCCGTGCGGATCCCGTGAGCAGCTTGTTCAGATTGCCCGGCTCCTCGATGGAAAAGACAATTACCGGAAGATGATTGTCCCGGGCAAGGGCGATTGCCGCGCCGTCCATGACCCTTAGGTCGCGGGCGAGAACGTCGGAATAGGTGAGCCGCTCGAAGCGCTGGGCGTTGGGGTCCTTCTTGGGGTCCGCGGAGTAGACGCCATCCACCTGAGTAGCCTTGGCGACCGCATCGCAGCCCATCTCGATCGCCCGCAGCGTGGCGGCCGTATCGGTCGTGAAGAACGGATTGCCCGTTCCGGCAGCGAAAATGACAATTCTCTTTCGTTCGAGGTGGTAGAGCGCCCGGTGGCGCACATACGGCTCGCAGACCGTCGGCATCGTGATGGCCGAAAGAACCCGCGCCGGCGCGTTGGCCGCTTCCAGCGCGCTCTGAAGCGCGAGCGCGTTCATGACCGTGGCGAGCATGCCCATGTAGTCCGCCGTCGCGCGGTCCATGCCCTTGGCGGCGCCCTGCAAGCCCCGGAAGATATTGCCGCCGCCGACCACGACCGAGAGCTCGCATCCCGCCGCCAGCGCCTGCGACAGGTCGGCGGCTAGGCGGTCCACGACAGCCGTATCGAGACCGTATCCGTTGCGCCCCATCAGGGCTTCGCCGGATAGCTTGACCAGCAAGCGCTTGTATTTCAGCGATCCACCATCCGTAGCCATGCGGGCCTCCGCAATCTCGAACCTTCGTCGTGTCGTCGTGCGAGCGAGTTAGCGCGTTCCGGCCGAAAGCTCGACAGCCAAACGCGCGCACTCGCAAAAAAAAGCCGGCGCTCTCGCCGGCTTTTGATCTTGCTGCGGTCAGCCCGCTTTGGCTGCGCCGACCGTCTTCGCCACTTCCGCGGCGAAATCCTCGGCCTTTTTCTCGATGCCCTCGCCGAGGGCATAGCGCACGAAGCCCGCGACCTTGACGGGAGCGCCGACGTCCTTCTCCGCCGACTTCAGGATCTCGGCGACGGTCGCCTTGCCGTCGATGACGAACACCTGCTTCAGCAGAACGGACTGGTTGATGAACTCCTTCTGCAGGCGCCCTTCGCTTGCCTTGGCGAGGATCTCGTCCGACTTGCCGGCGTTCTTGGGCTCGGCCTTGGCCTGCTCGACGTAGATCGCGCGCTCACGCTCGATGGCTTCCTTCGGCAGGTCCTCGACGTTGACGACCATCGGATTAGAGGCGGCGATGTGCATGGCGAGCTGGCGTCCGAGCGCCATCAGGCTATCGGTGTCACCGGCGCTCTCGAGCGCGACGAGCACGCCGATCTTGCCCAGGCCGTCGGCGGCCTTGCTGTGCACGTAGTCGGCGACAACGCCTTCCTTGACGGAGAGCGCGGCCGTGCGGCGCAGAGCCATGTTCTCGCCGATCGTGGCGATGGCGTCCTTGATCTGCTGGTCGACGGTGGCCGACGTGCCGGGATAGGTGGCGGTAAGCAGCTTGCTGACATCGCCGTTGGCGGCCAGCGCCAGCGACGCGATGTTCTGCACCATCTCCTGGAACTGGGCATTGCGCGCGACGAAGTCGGTCTCGGAGTTGACCTCGACGACTGCGCCGGACTTGACCTTCGAGAGAACGCCGATGAGGCCCTGAGCCGCAACGCGGTCGGACTTCTTGGCAGCCTTCGAAAGGCCCTTCTTGCGCAGGAGATCGATCGCGGCTTCCATGTCGCCGTTGGTTTCGGTCAGCGCCTGCTTGCAATCCATCATGCCCGCGCCGGTCTTGTCGCGCAGCTCTTTGACGGTGGCGGCGGAAATCGTGCTCATGACTGCTCCTTTTTGCACCGGGCTCGCAGGGTGCGGTGTCTCTGGGGGTGCTTCGGAAAAGCGTGAAACGGCTTTTCGGTGCGAAGCACGTTCACTCGAGTGTTCGGGCCTTTGGCGTGCTTCGGCGAAGCGCGGGAACGACCCGGTAAAATGGCAACCGGCGGGCCGAGGATCGGCCCGCGCGGGAGAAATCGATGCACGAGGCGGGAACCCCGCCTCGCGCTGACTTACCTGCCGTCTCAGGCGGCCGAAGCTTCGACGAGCTTCTTGGCCTGGCCGACCCAGCCTTCCTGCTCGATCTGGCCCTTGAGCTTCAGCTTGCGGTCGAGCGCCGAGAGGTTGTCGGCGTCGAGGTCGGCGATCTGCCAGAAGTGGAAGACGCCAGCGTCATTGAGCTTCTGCTCGATCTTGACCGTGATGCCGGTGATGCGCTTGAGGTCGTCGGCCTCGCCGCGCGGCCCGTCGATGCCGCGGAACACGGTGACGGCTACCAGATCCTCTGAGGGCGGCTCTGCCGAAGCGCCGATGTCGATGCCGGAAGAGCCCTGGCCCCGCTCGAGGCCGTCGAGAGCAGCGCGTGCGATCAGATCGCAGTAGAGCGTGATAGCGCGGCCGGCGTCGTCATTGCCCGGAACCGGGAAGTCGATGCCGTCGGGATCGCAGTTGGTGTCGACGATGGCGACGATCGGAATGCCGAGCTTGCGGGCTTCCTTGATCGCGATGCCTTCCTTGTTCGTGTCGATGACGAACAGGAGATCCGGCACGCCGCCCATGTCCTTGATGCCGCCGAGCGCCTGGTTGAGCTTGTCCCGCTCGCGCTGGATGTTCAGGATTTCCTTCTTGGTGCGGCCCTGCGGATCGGCCAGGATCTCGTCGAGCTGACGGAGACGGCGGATCGAGGTGGAGATCGTCTTCCAGTTGGTCAGCGTGCCGCCGAGCCAACGATGGTTGATGAAGTACTGAGCCGACTTCTTGGCGGCTTCAGCGATCGAATCCGAAGCCTGGCGCTTGGTGGCGACGAACAGCACGCGGCCGCCCGATGCGACCGTATCCGAGACCTTGTTCAGTGCCTGATGCAGCATCGGCACGGTCTGGGTGAGGTCGAGAATGTGGATGTTGTTGCGGGCGCCGTAGATGAAGGGCGCCATCTTGGGGTTCCAGCGGTGAGCCTGGTGACCGAAGTGCACGCCGGCTTCCAGAAGCTGGCGCATGTTGAATTGCGGCACGGACATGTGCGACGTATCCTTTTCCGGTTGATCCTCCGCGTACCCTGAGAAGAAAAATCAAGCTCGATCAACGAGTTGAAGTTTCCACCGGAGCGACCCTGCGGGGCTTTCAATCCGCAAGGCGCATGGAAGTACGCGTGTGAGATGGGGCGGCTTCTACTGTGCTTGACTTGAATTGGCAAGCCTTTCCCGAGAGAAGCGCCCATCGTAAGCTTGCTGACTGACGTGATGGGGGGAGCCTGAATGCGTATCCTGGCCTTTGTGGTGCTCGCCTTTGTGGTCGGCGCGGTTGCCGGGTGGGTCCTCTCCATGTGCGTCTACATTGCGCAAACCGAGTGGTTCGGCGTCCATGACCAGGACGGCGGGGGCGCCATGGCCTACGGCCTCATCATCGGCCCCGCCGTAGGCCTCGGGCTGGGCATCGTGCTCGCAGTGCTCACCGCGCTGCGGCTGACCAGCAGACCCAAGCAAGACGCCGCCCGCTGAAGCGAAGCAGCAACCCGCAGGATCGAGATGGACAAGCCCGTCACTGTGCGCGCCCTACAACTCGGGGAGCGGATCGATCTCAGGGGCCTCGAGCGTGAGGACACGTTCTCGACCAGCCCGTTGGCGTTCCGCACGCCCGAGGGGGGCGCCGTCGTCCTGTTCAAGAGCGGCACCGCTGTCTTCGTGGGTCTCACCCCGGTCGCCGAGGACGCGCTGATCGACAGTCTGGCGGGACGGATCGCCGAGCCCATCGAGGAGAGCGAGCGCGAAAGCGAAACTGCGCACCTCGTCGTCAAACCGGACGCCGACGACCTCGCAGGCCCCGCTGGCACGCTTCACATCCGAAGCCTGGACGCGAACCGTCTGGTGCTGATTGCGCAGGCGCTGGCGACGAGCGTGGCAATGGCCTACGACGAACGGCGCATCGCCCAGGCTTTCGAGCGCATCGCGCCCCTCGCCGAGCGTTTGAAGGGCGGGCGCTTGCCGGAGCAGCCGCAGGCCGAGCTTCTGCGCCAGATTGGCGATGCGCTCCTGATCCAGCAGCGCCTCGCCGGCCGTGTCGATCTCGATGAGAAACCCGACGTTCTCTGGGATCATCCGGAGCTGGAGCGGCTCTGGACTCGCCTGGTCGACGAGTACGATCTCACTGTGAGAAGCCGCGCGATCGCGCGCAAGCTCGAAGCCATTCAGGAAACCTCGGCGACACTCACCGATCTTGTGAGCACGCGCACCAGCCATCGCCTCGAATGGTACATCATCGCGCTCATCCTGCTCGAGGTCGTGCTCGGGCTGTACGACAGGATCTGGAAATAGCTGCCCCGGAGCGATCGCGGAGTATGGCGAGCGCGCGGAAGTCGCCCGCAGCGCGACGCGAGTTCAGTTCGGCTTTCTGGGATGAAGGGGCGGTCGTCTATGCGATCGCGGCGCAGCGCGCGAGTCTGCGGGATGTGCAGCGGCTTTCAATAGCGAGAAAGCAGCCTCGTCGGAGATGTCGGGAAATTGGGCCACGATAAATCGGGCCGTGTTGATGATGTTCCGGTCGGAAACCGGAGCGTGGTGCTGGGAGCTTTGTTTTATCGTTCGCCGCAAGGTCATTTGGCATCTATCCCGCCAGATGTGCACGAGCTGAGGTCGTGTCGCCATGCAATGTGCTATCGCAGCATGAGATTGACGCAGTAGCAATCGAACTTTGGATCAACAAACGAGCATGCATCTAGATTAGATAGTGAAAATAGATAGTTAGATCTCGTGACGCAGTGCAAAAAAATAGTGCAAAATCCAGCCGCCGGGGAGCAAGTGTCCGTCTGGAAGCGTTCGATCGGCAGGCAGGAGAGGCTGCCTGCTTCGAGAGACTCGAATTGGAAAGGGACGCTACGCGGGATCCTCTGAAAACCCGATAGCGCTAGGATCGGTTTGATAAATACCGGTCTCCAGAAGGCCGACGATCGATCTCAGATCGAGCTTTGCGATTTCGATCGCCGCTGCCGTGCGGTTGATAACGTCGAGTTTCTTCAGGACTTGGCTCGAGTGAGCCTTCGCGGTCGATTCTGTGATTTCGAGTTCATGGGCGATTTGCTTGTTCAAATAGCCCTGATGGATCAGCTTCAAAACGCGCAGCTCCTGCCTCGATAGCGACATCACCTTTCTGATTGCGCCGTCGAGGTTGGGGCTCAGCTCGGTTTGTAGCCCCGGAGAGCCCCCTGGTATGACCTGGTCCCCGGCGAGAACGGAATGAATGGCCTCGACGAGAACCTTCTTGCTCTCAGCCTTTGAGACGAAGCCGGCTGCCCCGCAGAGCAGGGACGCGTGCACGAGGGAGTCGTGGTCGGAAGCCGATACGACGATGACCGGGAGGTTGGGAAAGCACACGCGCAGTTCGAGCAGGCCGGTGAGGCTCTGGCTGTCGGGGAGCCAGAGATCCAGAAGAGCAAGGTCGAACCGCTGGGATCCGGCCAGCACGCGCAAGGCCTCGGCGATCGTGTACGCACACGTGACCGACGTATTGTCCATGGAGCTGGTGACGGCGAGTTGGAGCGCCTCGGCGTAGATCGGATGATCTTCCACGATCAGAAGCTTCGTCGTCATTGCGGCGCAAGAACCTCGACGGAAAAAGCCTCCCGGAGCGGCTCGCCGGTCTCGAGTGCTGCGTTGGGCGCGTTCTGGATCAAGGTTTCCTCCTGGGAGATCGCGGAGAGGTCCCGACGCGCCGCGTCATTGGCGCAGTCATGGCCCCGGAGCATCCCGAAGCTAAGCCGAACTGGCTTGGCGCAATGGTGTGTGCGCACCGGAGGTTCGTGTCACCAGTCCCGCTGCGTGTGGCTGGCGGGATGTGTCTCAGTCCTGAGACAGAAAGGCCCCTCCCCGTGGGCCGGAGCGATCCCGAGGGGGATGTCTGGGATCTCGGAGTATTCGGACAATCCCGCGCGGCGCATGCGGCGGTAAAGCGTGGCGCGGCCGATGCCGAGCTCCCGCGCGGCCGCGGAAACATTGCCTTTCGTGCGCGCCAGCGCGCGGCGGAGCTCCGCCTGCTCGGCGATGCGCAGGCTCGACGCCTGGCTACCGTCGCCGATCAGGTCTGCGGCGGGTCTTTCCAGCCAATCCGTGGTCAAGCCCAGGGCCTGGCGGGCCATGCGCGTTGCGCCCACCACCAGGTCGTAGCGGTCGACGGCCAGCAAAGCCGATGGGTATTGGCTTTGCGAGGGGATCATGAGGATGCGGCAGTTCGGAAATGCGGCGCGAAAAGCCGCGCATTCGATGCGATGCGCCGCGTCGGCAATGAGCGCGCTGACGAGAGGGGCCAGGCTCGCGATCACGTCATCGCGGCAGCAGGAGACGTCGAGCACAGCCGCCAGCCGCCCCGTATGGTCGAAAACGGGGCTGCTCATACAGCTCATTTCCGTGTTGCGCACGCGGAAGTGGTGATTGCGGAGAATGGCGACGGGACGCTGCTCGGCCAGACATGTTCCGATGCCGTTGGTTCCTTCCTTCGCCTCGCTCCAGATTGCTCCCGTCCAGAGACCCCAACCCGAGAAGATGTCATCGTCGGACGGCAGGCCGCGCCGATCGACGATCACCCCGTCGGTGTCGGTGAGGAGGACGCAGAAGCCCGATTGGCCGAGGGTTTCCAGCATCCGATCGATGACCGGGCCGGCGGCGCCTACCAGTATGCCGAGCCGCTCGCGAGCTTCGCGCAGCCCGGCTTCCTCGATCCTTTCCGGCGGAGAGGACGCTTCGGGATTGAGCTGATGGTAGAGCAGCGACCGGCGCCAGGACGCCGCCACGGCAGATTGGGTGGCACACGACGATAGCTCCACTGTCGCACGCACAACGTCCGCGTGTCGAATATGCGGGCCATTCCTCCCGGGCTTGTTCATTCTCAGTGCCCTGCTTCTGCAGATAGGTGCCCCTGCGACATTAGATCTCACCCTTTGGTAGGGTGCAAGCTTCAATGACGGCCCGGGCTTGCTTTTTTGGGGGCCGCCAGGTCGGGGAAGAGGCTTTGGGAAGGGCGGTCTGGTTCCACGTCGGAGGGGGCGAGGGACCCCGAGCGTGCGGATCTTGGAGCAGGGCGCGCCGGCCTACTGGGTTGGCAGCTTCGTATTCGTGATCGGTGTGGTCACGCCGTTCACGTGATAGCTGTGGCACAACAGGCAATCCTGACGCGCCATGCCACTGGTGTGGCAGCTCTGGCAGAGGTCCTTCTTCACCGCACCGAAGTTGGATGAGAAGGTGTGCGGATTGCCCTGCTCGTAGCTCTTGAGATAGGGGCGCTCCTTCTCGAGGTTGTGGCACGTGAGGCAGCCGCGTGACTCGACGCTGCCGAAATGCGGCTCATGGATGAAGGACGTGAAGCGTCCCTGCTTGCCCGCCGCCGACGCAGAAGAAAAATTGACGAGCCGTCCCTTGCCTTGGACGTCGTCGATGCTGTGGCACTTCGTGCAAGATCCCTGGGCGTCCTTGCCCGTGAGAGCATCGAAGACTGCCGTCGCCGGGCTCGCATTGCCCTTCGACGCGTGAGGCCCTGTCAGAACGAGCCACGAATAGACGAATTTGTCCTTGTGGCCCGTGGGGCGGTAGTAGATCGCGTAATCCTGTCGGTACCAGCCGCCATAGTCGGCCCAGCTCTCCGGATCGACATCGCTTGCGATGCTGATGACGGGCGCCGCGCCCTTTGGAGACGCCCCTGACCCGGAGGCCGGGCTTCCGGCTTCAGCGTCGGCACGTGCCTCGATGGCGGCCTCCTTGGATGCCGCGCGATCCGGCTTGGCGTCTCTGGCCTCGGCCTTTCCGTCTGCGCGTTCGGACTGCGCCGCTGCCACCGCGGGGCTCTTTGTGCCCGCTTTGATCGCGCGAAGCTCATCCTCCGTCGGGAACAGCAGATCGTCGGTTTGCTCGGTAGCTTTTCCTGGAGGCTCTTCGGCCGGAGGCTGTGCCTCCTTGGTGGCATCGGGCTTCGGCGCGGCGTCGGCGTTTCCGACGCCACCTTCCTTTAAGCTTGGTTTGTCTGCGCGATCCGGGTCGCCCGCGCGACGCACGTCATCGTTGCGATCTTCCTTTTCGGTCTTTCCGCTCGGCGGTTCGGCGTCGCCCGCCTGCTCCGCGTCCTTTCTGCGAGCCTCGATCGCGCGAGGTGTTCCGCTCGGCAAGAGCGAGCGCCCTTTGATGGGACCGCCGGTGTCCTCTCCGGATGCCCCATCGCTGCTGTCTTCCGGCCCGGCGTTCGTGGTGTAGGTCTTCACCTCCACGCCATGGGGCTTGGCTGGTTTACTCCCGGAATCCTGCTGGCTGGGATTCTTAGCGGCCGGGGCCGCATCCTCCGAGGCCCGCGCCTCGCGTTCGGAAGTTGCCCCGCCCGGGCTCGCGTCCTCGATCGTTGCGCTCCAGCCGCTTTGCTTCTGATCGCGCGCCTGCGGCCGGTTCGCCATCTCCGTCGCGAGGTTGGGAAGCCACTGCTGTTGCGCGCTGACGATCACATCGCGCGGAATGCTTGCGGTGAGGTCGGTGACGAGACCGGGGGAGAGCGTCGCACCGCCGCCGATGTCGAAGGTGCCGAGCACGTCCGAGGCTTTTCCCGAGATGAGAGCGTGGAACAGCCCCTTGATCTCCCACGCGAGCCTGGTCACGGCCCGGATCTGCTCATCGGTGGCGGCCGTCAGGTCCTGCAGGTTGAGGCTGTCCACCGCCTTGATCAACGCGCGGCCGTCCTCGTTCCGGCTGATCATCATTTTCATGAACGGCGTGAGATCGGCTTCGGACGCATCGGGCCATTCGCCGACCGAGGCTTTCTTCTTTTTGAGCGTCACGAGGTCGAGGCCGGGCACGCTGAGGAACGCGATGCCTTTTGGTCCGCTGGCCCGCTCCTTGCCGGCGATCTGGTCGAGATGACAGCCGGTGCAGGTTTGCTCGAAGGGCGCGACCGCCATCACGCGCTTGTCCTCCCGGCTGTTGTGGCAGGCCGAGCAGGTGTCGGGGATGCGCCGTCCCGGGGTCTTCTTCGCCACTTCCGGGAAATGCTTACCGAAATGTCCGGCATGATCGTAGACGATGCGTGAGCGCCTTTTGAACGGATAGGCTTCGAACTGCGGGTGGCGGCTGTCGAAGCTGTCGAACTTCACCACGTGGCAGGAGCGGCACTGCTCATTGGAGATCTTGGCGAGATCGAAAGTGGCGCCCCGATGCTCCTGATGACAGGTCGCGCAAAAGAGTCCCCGTTCGACCACGTCATGGGTGGGAAAGGCGGCGGCCTGCGCGCGCGCCGCGTGCGGCTGAGGGGTTTGCGCTGCGATTTTGGTCAGCCGTCTCGTGCTCTGCTCCAGCACGTCGGCCGAAGCTCCATGCGCATTGAAGGCCGTGTCCGGCATTTTGTGGCAGGTGAGGCACGCCTTGCTGTCGGCAAGCGGGTCGCCGGCGACGAGACCATGGACCCAGCTTAATTTGCTGTCGCCGTTCTTGGTGTGGCAGGCGCTGCATTTCTCGATGCCGCCGTGAGCGCTCGCAAGCGGCCCCGGCATGAAAAGCTGCGTCCCCTTGGAGAGCAGCAACGCCGCGCCCACGCAGACGACAGTCGCGAGCGCGAGCGCTTTGGCAATGCGATCGCGGGAAGCGCCGGGCGCCGCCTGTGCCTCTGACTTCAGCGGCCAAACCGAGCTGATCCAGTCGGGGCGCCACATCACCAGGCTCCCGATGAAAACGCGTACGCGACGAGGACGTGCAGCACCCCGAGAACCGTCAGCCCATAAGTGACGGGCACATGGAGGAACAGCCAGCCTTTGGTGAGCGAGAGATAGACACGGGCGAAATCCAGCCGGTCCTTCTCGACGACCAGACGCCTGATGGCACCCAGTTTCTCCTGGCCCTGCTGGCCTACATAGCGCGAGAGGGCGTCGATCTCGTCGGTCATCCGCCTGAGCGGACGCTGCGAGCCGACGAGATGGGCGAGCATGTTGCGCGGGCCCTGGAAGAAGGCGCTGAGATGGGTGGAGTAAAGATCCGCGATCCACGCATCATGCGGCAGTCCCGGCAAGGCGATTGCGGTCGCTGCCGGATCGGGTGTCGCGACGATGGCATAAACCTTCTGCGCGATCTCGGCGCGAAGGGCCGGGATGCGATCGTAGCTCACGCCCTCGTCGATATGGCCCTTCGCCTTCAACGACCAAGCGAGATAGGTGCCGAATATGCCGCTCAGCGTCACCAGCACGAAGCCCGCCCACAGCGCCCATTCGAAGCCGGTATCCGGCAGAGAAAAATCCGAATGCGAGATGAAGGCGGCGATTAGCAGATATCCGGCGAAGACATGGATCTTCCGCCAGCGCGTGGCGGATTTCGGCGAGAACGCGCCCCGTTTGATGGCGACGTGGAAGGAGATCTGCAGCCCCATCCCGCCCGCCAGAATCCAGCCGTCGAGATAGCGCGGATCGCGCAGCCCGTTGCCATAGATCCACACGAGCCAGAACAGCGCGCCCGAGAGGGCCGCGATCAAAGCCCCCTGAACGATCTGGCTTGCGGGATATTTCGCCGGGCGGCGCCCGATGGCGTCAGGTGTCACGGCAGCACCTCAGGACTTGCTCAAACGCGTGGCTCTGCTCCCAAAGGGATCAATTCGGCGGCTTTCTCGCTGTGCCCTTGTATTTGTCCGGCCCGGGGATGAGGCTATCGAGCCCCGTCATCGTGCTGCCGTCGTACTTCTCGGTAATGAGGACGAGTTGCTGCGAGACGCCGTCGGCTGCGGCGGTCAGGCGCCGCTCATTGTTCAGCCTCAGCCCGGCCGACTTGGAAAACTTGATGATCTCCGCGATCTCCGGCACGTCCGGCGCGGCCTGCGCTGCCGCGGTGAGTTGCTTGCGCGCGCGGTCGGCACGCTTGGCCATCTCGAAGGCGTAGAGCCATCTGACTTTCGCCCGGCCGATCCCGCGTAGCGCGGTCTCGAGCTCCACGCCGAGGCCAACGAGATAGAGCATCCGCCTGCGGGCCGCGCTGGCCGCCACGTTCTCTCTGCCCTTCGAATACCAGGTGTTGTGCCGGACCTCGCCCTGCGACCAGGACACCAGCTCGAAGTCGCTCCCGGACTTGTGCCCGCCTTTGTTGACGAGATCCTCTTGCGGCACCACGTGGCAGCCGTAGCAGTTCTTCGCCAGCAGGTAGAACGAGCGCGGCCGGATCATTCCCTTTGAATCGGAGAGCTTCCAGCGCTCCTTCTCCTCGGCCTTGCTTTCGAACAGAACGGTCTTTCCGCTGAACCCGCTGTGAACCTTGATCCAGTCCTGCCCGGCGCTGTGGCAGGATTCGCAGGAGATGCCTGCGATCGGCTCCTCCCTGTTGGTCTTCTGCTGCGTCGTGAAGTGGCAGCTCTTGCACAAGTTGTCCGACTTGATGCGCCGCACGCCCATTTTATCGGCAATCTCGTTGGCCTTCGTGTCGCGCGGCAACTCGCGGAATGTTTTGAAATGATGCGTGCCTTTCCAGGCTTCGGCTTCTTCCTTGTGGCATTCCGCGCAGGCATTAGGCCCGACTGTCTTCGCTGGGTCGGACGCAGTTGCGCCCGCCGCGGCGAAGCCGAGAAGCATCAGCAAGCCGCAGACGAGAAGAACGGAAGACCGGACAGGCGAGCCAGCGCCGAACCGGATCGACCGAAGGCTATGCGCTCTGAGGACGATAATGACTTCTCACCCTTGCGTCGGCCAAACTTGCAGCCTCCATCGGCAGCTCTCGCGGAGTGCGGAAGCGATTGAGAGCGAGCCACCCGAATGTGCGGCTCAGCCCGCTTTGCGCGGACGCGCCGTCTGCGGTCGGCAGGAAAGGATCCGCATGGCAGGTCACGCCGGCCGCAGCGGCGATGGCTTTGACGGAGCCCACCATCTCCGGCGCGCCGCAGGCGTAGATCACGTCGCTCCGCAGCAGGCGCGGCAGATAGTCCGTCGGCCGGCCTGGCTGAACCGCTGAGATCGGCGCCTCGAGCGTGCTGCACACAGGCACCACATGGACATTTGGGAAGCTCGCGAGCCGCACGAGAGCGGGAGCCATGTAGAGCGATCCCAGGGCGCGTCCTCCGGCGATGATCATCATCATGCGCGCTGGGTTCTCGCGAAGCGCGGCGACGGCAATCGACCAGATCGGCGCAAAGCCGGTGTTGGTTGCGACGAGCAGCAGCCGGCCATTCAGATTGGGCCGGAAGTGCGCCGAGCCGTAAGGTCCGGAAAGCGTCACCCGATGACCGGGCTTGATGCGCTTGCCGAGCGACGAGGTCACCAAGCCGTTGCTCATGCGCCGGACGTGAAACCAGATCGACGCGCCGCTTGCATCGCCGTGCAAGGGGTGGGTGATGCTGAATGGACGGCTCGGATATCCGTTGAAGCGCATCTGCACGTACTGTCCCGCGTGATAGGGAAGCGCGCGCTGGGTCCGTATGCCGACCTCGATCACCTCCGGCGAGAGGGGGCGCAACGAGCTCAGCACACCCTCGACCGTGCGAGCACCCGAAGGTTGCTTTTTCTCGATCACCACGTCGTCGACGATGCGGCACTGGCAGGCATGAACAATGCCAGCCTCGGAGCCCGCGCCACCGCTCACCTCGCCCGCGACCAGCCTGACGCAGCAAGTGCCGCAATGGCCAGCTCGGCAGTCGTGAGGCAGGTTGACGCCATTGCTGAGCGCCGCATCCAGGAGAAGCTCGCCGTGGTGCGCGAGGAAGCATTGTCCGTTGATCGTGATTTGGTGACGTCGCGTCATTGTGCAGCCCCGGCAGGATTGAGGAGCGCGCTCCGAGAAACGTGTCAGGCGCAATGATTATAGGGATTTGCCTAAAGACCCATCGTGGTCGGAGAATGACATTTTGTTGGCGATATACGTCTATTTGCGGAAATGAAGATTTCAAGAATAACAAATAAAAAGAAACAGCAACGGCTGTTCATGTGTCAATTGTGGCGAAATATCGGTGCCATATGAATAAGCAGATTCGCAATAACGAATTGAGCGGCGCTTTTATTCCATGCAGGATTTTGAGCGTCCGCGCGGGCGTTTGCGATGCCCAGAGTGAACCGTGTTTTTGATGCTCCGGCATGCGATAGGTTTTATCATGGATGAACAGTGTTGTGTTCGTTCGGGCTCAAAGACGAAGCGAACAAAAAGCTTCTTGGAGTCAGGCGATCGCGCGGCATCTGCTCAGCGAATTGTTTTGTATGTGTCCTTCCGTTTTGGATGCTCGGATTGAACGTTGCGCGACGGTGGGTGGATGATCGTCTCAGTTTTTGCATTTTTCGCGTAATTTCTATTTTATTCGCAGCCTTATCGCCGACAATTTTCACGTACTAATTTTGGATCAGAAATTCCATGCGGCGGTCGGGCGCCGTTTTCGCGCAAGCGAGTTGAATGGGATGCTGCCCTGAAATTTATCGAGATGGTAAGGCGATGAAAAGATTGCCCGATGCTTCGATTGTTTCGTGCGTTCTCGCGAGCGCGATGCTGCTGAGCCCAGCAGTCCTGGCCCCGGCGATCCTCGGCCATGCTATGGCCGGATCAGCCGGAGCCGGGCCGGTGAAGACCGCGGAGACGCAGCGTGGAGCACCGCTCGCGCGAAGCGACAAGGCAGAAGCCAACGCGGCCGATGTGCGCACGCCACCCCAGGCGGCCAGCAAGGGGGATCAGAAGAGTAAGCTCAAGGCGGAGGAGAAATCCGTCAAGAAGGCCGATCTTGATAAGGCGAAGCCCGAGGGGCACGACAGCCTCCTCAACGACGAGACGCTCTATCCCACCGCCGCGCAATGCGGTGAATGCCACAAGCAGATTTACGAGGAGTGGGCGTCGTCACAGCACGCCTACGCGTCGATCTCGCCGATGTTCCACAAGTTCGAGCAGAAGTTCCAGGACCTGACCCAGGGCACGGTCGGCACCTTCTGCGTGCGCTGCCATCAGCAGGTCGGCACCCAGCTTGGCGAGAACCGTGAAACCCCGCTCTGGGCGCGCAGCCAGATATCGCGGGAAGGCGTGAGCTGCATCACTTGCCACCGCGTGAAGGAGCAATACGGCAAGGTCAACGGGGAGCGCCGCGTCGAGCCGGGCAAGATCTACGAGCCGGTCTATGGCAGCGGTGAGAAGAGCGTCATCAAAGACGTGCTGGCAAACAAGGAGACCTTCGCCGTCAAGACCAGCCCGAAGGGGCGCGGCAACGACATTCACAAAGGCATGATCACCAACGATCAGATCACCAAGTCGGAGTTCTGCGTGAGCTGCCATCAGGTGGCGGTCAATCTCGGGATCAAGCTCGAGATCGTCTGGGACCAGTATCGCGACAGCCCGGCGCGCAAAGCCGGCGTCACCTGCCAAGATTGCCACATGGGCAAGGTGCCAGGAAAGCCCGAAGGCTATGCGACGGCGCCCTCCGCCATCGTCGGCGGCAAGGAGGTCAATCCGGGGCGCAAGCACGCCAACCATCGTTTCATCGGTCCGGGCTACTCCATCGCTCACCCCGGCGTCTTCCCGCACAACACTAAGGCGCAAGCGATCAGCATCAAGGATTGGCTGGAGTTCGACTGGCGTGCCGGATGGGGCACCTCGGAGTTCGAGGACAAGGTCGCCGACGGCAAGGTCAAGACCGCGTTCCCGAAGCGGTGGGCGGACGCGGCCGAGCGCGAGGACGCGCGCCAGATCATCGACGAGAATCTGAAGCGACTCGACGAGCGCGACGAGATCCGCCAGCAGGTGCTTGAAAACGGCAGCCACGTCGACGGCCCGAACATCGAGGGCACGCCAGCGGTCGGCAAGGATTTGGCGTTCTCCTACAAGATCAAGAACACCAACTCCGGCCATAACCTGCCGTCTGGATCGCTGGGTGCGCAGCCTCAGCTCTGGGTGAACGTCGCGCTCCTCGATCCCGATGGCCAGAACATCTGGGAGTCGGGCTATGTCGACAGCAACGGCGACATTGCCGACCTGCACAGCCTGGACGTCGCGGCAGGGCGCATCAAGACGGATCAGCAGTTGGTGCACTTCCAGACCAAGTTCCTGACCACCAACGTGAAGGGCACGGAGCGTGAGATGTACCTCCCGGTAAATTTCGACATCGATCCGCTGCCGCATCTGCGTCCGCCGGGTGTGCCGACCACCGTGCTCAACCATCCTCCGCTCGTGCGCATGGAGAACCGCTCGTTGCCGCCGTTGGCCGAGAAGGCGGCGCGCTACAAGGTGCCGGGCAACCTCATCACCAAGCCCGGCAAATACCGCCTGGCGTTCCGCATGCGCAGCCGCGCCGAGCCGATCTACTTCATGCGTTTCGTCGGCTCCACCAAGGAAATGGAGCAGAGCATGAACGAGCGCATCATGAACTTTCACGCCTACGCCGTGGAGTTCGACGTGAAGGGCTAGCCCCGAGGGCCGGGCGTTTCGAATTGGGTGAGTTCAAAGACGCGCGTATCCAGCCTTGCTCCGCTGGTTAGTGCCACGGCGTGGAGTTCCACATGATGTGTATTGCGTACCGTGCGAGCACAACGATTGCCGGTGTCGTCCTGTCGGTGGGCGCTTATCTCGCCATATCCGGTGCGACGGCCGGTGAAAGCGCAGGCGGCGCCCAAGCGCAGGGATGGTCGACCGAAGTGTTGCCGCGGACCTCCTGGGTCGATGCCGGAGAAGGCCGCGCCGCTCCCCAGCACCTGGGCGCTGCGCCAGAGGAGGAAACTGCGGAGAAGAAGACCTCCGACAAGGCCCCCGGCAAAGCCAAGACCAAGACCGCAGCAAAAACCAAGGCCAAGGAAGATTTGTTCCGCCCCGATCCGCAATACGAAGGCGGCTACAATCCGCAAGGACAGGTCGACATCTATGGCGCGAAGAGTGCCGTCGAGCCCCCGCGCCCGCCGGTGGAGATCGGGCGTCAGCAGTACACCTCCGGCATTTATGACGAGAGCAGCACGCTCTTTGGCGCGAAGAACCCGCTTCTTCCCGGCCTTGCGGTTTACGGCGATTGGCGCACGGCGGTCGCCTACAACAACAATAACGGCAAGGACATCGCGCAGATCGCGACGCGTCTGAACCTCGACGTGGACTTCAAGATCACCGGCACCGAGCGCATTCACGCGTTCTTCACGCCGCTTCAGAAGGCAAACAAGGAGTTCACGCGCTTCGAGTTCGGCGGCGCCGACGGAAACGGAAAGTTCAACGACGAGCTCGACCTCAATCCGCAGACGCTGTTCTTCGAGGGAGACTTCGGCTCGATCTACTCCGGCCTCTCCGGCACGGAAGCGAGTTTCGATCTGCCGTTCACCGTGGGTCTCTTCCCGCTGTTCCTGCAGAACGGCATCTGGGCCAACGACGCAATCCTCGGCGGCGCCGTGAGCCTCCCCGCAAAGAACTCGGCGGCGCTCGGCCTCTCCAACTTCGACGTGACCTTCTTCGCGGCCTTCGACAACGTCGACAACGCGGGCCTCATCGGAAACGCGAAGGGCGACAACCACCTCGCCAACCTCTATGGCGTGACCGCCTTCATCGACGCCTTCGACGGTTACGTCGAAACGGGCTACGGCCTGATCCAGGGGCGTGACGAGCAGGAGGATCTTCTCACGCACTTCTTCACGGCCGCCTATACGCACCGCTACTACAACACGGTTTCGAATTCGACCCGCGTGTTCGCGAACTTCGGTGATGCTCCCAACGGAGAGAGCGATGGCGTCGCCGTCATTTCGGAAAACAGCCTGGTCACGGGCCTGCCGAGCACGCTTCTGCCCTACGCAAACTTCTTTGTCGGCTTCGGCAATCCGCAGCCTCTGGTAGACGGCAACGGCGCCGGCATCCTGAAGAACGTCGGTATCAACTTCGAGACCGATGCCCTCACCGGATACCCGAAACTCGACGACACCGGCTCCAACGCCTTCGGTGGCGCGCTCGGCTTGCAGTATCTGTTCAACCTCGACCAGCAACTCGTCTTCGAGGTGGCAATGGTGGAGCCGTTCGATAACGACGGTGTCGGCGCCAAGGACACGCAGTATGGCTTCGGCGTTCGCTATCAGATCCCGATCGATCGGGCCTGGCTGTTCCGCGCCGACGCAACCTATCAGATCCTCGAAGGCGAGGATGAAGACAACTTCGGCATCCGCGCCGAGGTCAGGAGAAAGTTCTGACAGGGGGAGGCCAGGCCATGACGTACACGAGTTTGTTCGCGAGGGGCGTGATGGCGTGTCTGCTGCTTGCGTGTCTCCTCGGAACGCCGCCGGTGATCTCGCCCGCGTCGGCCGGTCAATCCGGCGCGAAGGCGCGGGAGAGCAGGAGCTACGTTCTTGAAAGCAGGAGATACGCTCACAGGCGCGCTCGTGCCCCGCGCATCTGGTTGCCCGTGGGGCCGGCATACATCTACTACGACTATCCCTACTACTACGCCCGCGGCCACTATCCGAAGCACATCGGCGGCTATGTCTACTACATCCCGAGATCCGGAGGCGGCTGCACCGAACGGAGCCGGAAGTGTGTCGCCAAGGCGGGCTATCACCGCGCCGCGTCGTGGCGCCAGAGGAGGGCTTGCGGATGTCGTTGACGCTCATCGGATGGCTTCTGATCGTCTCGTCCGTCGCCGTGTCGGCGCGGTTGATGGTCTCGCTGCTTACAAAAGGCTCGCGGAAAGAGCGGCTGGATCTCGCCTGGAGCGCGCTTCCGCAGGATATTCACGCGCGGCTCAAGCTGCGGAAGCTGAACACTGCGACCTCCGGAAGCCTCATCGCGGCGGCAGCGGCATTCCTTGCCGTGGCTGGCATCGGCACAGCCACATCCTACGTGGCGAAGGGGCCTGAGCCCTCTCCCGCGGAGGAGAGCGATGGCGCAATCCTCGCGCGCCTCGACGACTACACCCGCTCCATCGGGCCTGTGCCGACGGCCTCGGCAGACACCTCGGCGTCGACGTCGGACAAGATGCTTCCAGATGTGAGCACCATGATCGAGCGGCTCGCGGCTCGGCTCGAGGCCGCGCCGGGCGACCTCCAGGGCTGGCGCATGCTCGGCTGGTCCTACTTCAACACCGGGCGTTATGCCGAGGCGGCAGGCGCCTATGCGCGGGCGGTAGAGCTTGATGCGAGTTCGGAGGAGCTGAAGCGGGCGCTGGACCAGGCGAAAACGAAAGCGTCCGAAAGCAACGGAGCGGAGATGAGAGCGTCTTCGCAAACGGCGCCCGAAGGCACGGGCAGCGGCACACCGGACGCCGGGAAGGAGCACGCGCCCGAAGCAAGGCCGTCGGGCGAGCAGGGCGCCGCCATCCGGTCCATGGTCGATGGCCTGGCGGAGCGACTGGAAAGCGCTCCGCGCGACATCGAGGGCTGGACACGCTTGATGCGCTCTCGCGTCGTGCTGGGCGAGAGGGAGGCCGCCACGGCGGCGTTCCGCAAGGCGCTCGAAGTCTTCAAGGACGACGCGACCGCATCCGGCCAGATCATGGCCGCGGCGGCTGAGCTTGGCTTGAAGACCGAATGAGCGTGCGCGCTCCTGTCGAAAAGACGGAGGTGGATATGAATTTCGAAGACATGGTCAAGCGACGCCTAGAGGCCCTTCACCGGGAAGGCCGCTATCGCGTCTTTGCGGACTTGAAACGCCGCCGCGGGTGCTTTCCGGTTGCAGACTATTTCGCGACGGAAGGGCCGCGTGAGGTCACGGTTTGGTGCTCCAACGATTATCTCGGCATGGCCCAGCACCCGGCGGTGTTGGCGGCCATGCACGAGGCGATCGACGTTGCTGGAGCCGGCTCCGGCGGCACGCGCAATATCTCCGGTACGACACGCTATCACGTGGAGCTCGAGAGCGAGCTCGCCGACCTCCACGGCAAGGAAGCGGCCCTTCTTTTCACATCGGCCTACGTCGCCAACGACGCGACGCTCTCGACCCTCGTCGCGCTCGTCCCCGGTACAGTCGTCTTCTCCGATGAGAAAAATCATGCCTCAATGATCGAGGGCATCCGCCGCGGGCGGGGTGAGAAGCAGATATTCCGCCACAACGACGTGGCCGATCTCGAAGCGAAGCTCAAAAAATTTCCCAAGGGCACGCCGAAGATCATCGCTTTCGAGAGCGTCTACTCCATGGATGGGCATATCGCGCCACTCGCGGAGGTCTGCGATCTCGCCGAGAAATACGGGGCGATGACCTATCTGGACGAGGTGCACGCCGTCGGTCTCTATGGCCCGCGTGGCGGCGGCATTGCCGAGCGCGACGGCGTGATGCACCGCATCGACGTCATCAACGGCACACTGGCCAAGGGATTCGGCGTGATGGGCGGCTACATCGCAGGCTCTCGCACGCTCTGCGATGCCATCCGCTCATTCGCCCCCGGGTTCATCTTCACGACCTCGCTTCCGCCCGCGATCGCGGCAGGCGCGCTCGCCTCCATCCGCCATTTGAAGAGCAGCACGATTGAGCGGGCCCGCCATCAGGAGCGGGTGCGGACGCTGAAGAGCGCGCTTCACGCCAGGCGCCTGCCTGTCATGGACAACCCGAGCCACATCGTGCCCGTGGTGGTCGGCTGCCCCGTTCACTGCAAGGCCGTGACGGATGCGCTCCTCCACCGTCACGGGATCTATGTGCAGCCGATCAACTATCCCACGGTGCCGAAGGGTACCGAGCGTATGCGCCTCACGCCGTCACCCGTGCACACCGACGAGCAGATGGCGTGTCTCGTCCATGCGCTCGAACAGCTCTGGGCCGCTTGCCCCGTGCCGAACGGCACCTACGCCCGTCTGGCGGCGGAATAGGACCAGCGCCTCAAAGCCCCTCGGGAAGTTTCGACGCCATCATCTTGCGGCGATCGAACCGGCGGCCATCCGCGACAAAGGTGCCGTCGCCGACCGCGTGGATCATGCGCTTCTCCTTGTGCGTGGGATCGACGTAGGCTGCGACACCTTCCAGAACGACGATGTTGTGCTTGTCGACCAGGTCGACGACCTTGCACTCGATGTTGGCGAGGCACTCCTTGATCAAAGGCGCCTTGACCAGCTTGCCCGGTACGGCGGTCAGCTTGAACTTGGCGAACTTGTCGGTGTCCGTGCCGGAGCATGTCCCGATCCCGACGACCCGATCCAGCAGGTCCACAGCCGGAACGGCGATCACGCACTCCCGGGTTCGCTTCAACGCCGCGAAGGAATGGTTCCACGGACCGGTGGTGAGGGCGAATACCGGCGTGAAGTCCATCACCATGGTCCAGGAGATGGTCATCACATTGTTGGTGTCTCCGTCGCGGGTCGTCACGAGGACCACGGGGCCCGGCTCGATGAGGGTGAAAGCCCGGCTCAGCTTGAGCTGGCGCATGACGGATCTCCAGTCGGCCTGCTGCGGCCGCGGCGATGATATCAAAGCCAGCCCCACTTTGCCGAGCGTGACGCCTCGACACCATGCCTGCGGCCTTGGGATTTTTCCTGCGACAACGACGCGGCTATAGCTTTGAGCCCGCAAGCGTGGCTTGGTGCGTGATGTAAGGCTTGGAGAAGGGTGATGGAGACGCTCTACAGATCGCCATGGGCAGATCAGACGTGCGGAGAGCTCGCGTGGGGCGCCGCCGGGTGGGCGGTTGTCCTGGTGCCGCTGATCATGGCGGGTCTCTACGCAATCCTGCGTCTCTTCATGCGCAGGGACGTGAACCAGCTTCGCGTGCTCAACATCCTGTTCCTGGTGCTGTCGCCGGTCTTGCTGATCGCTGTGGTGTGGGTGTTCCTCACCACGCTGCACCAGCTCCAAAGCATCGAGGTATCGGACGGCCGTATGGTGGTGGACACGTGCACGGGCGCGAGTGCGGGGACGCGCGTGGTGGAAAAAACTGGCGTTGCCGGGATCGTGCACCGCGTTGGGCAGAGTGGAGGGAAGTCGCCCAAGCCGCTGGATGAGATCGTGGTCAGCGTGAAGGATGAAGCTCCCGTGATCATCCCGGCCTGGGATTTCGGCAGAATGAACTTCACGGTGCTCCAGCGCCTCGTGCCACGCGAGCAGCTCGCCGCGTGGGCCAACGCCATGCGGGCGCGAGGCGAGACGCCGCCTCCCGAGATCGCCTGCCTCGTGACGGGAAGCGAAACGGATTGCGCAGCTCGCTAGCGCGACTTCTCCCCCGCCGCGCCTTCACGCACGCCCGAAAGCGTCTCCATCGGGTTGATGGCCTCGGGATCGAGCTTGAGGTTGATGACGAACGGCCTGTCCGCGTGGAGTGCAGCGCGGAAGACACCCTCGAAATCCGCGCCACGCGTCACCGTTTCGCCGTGCGCGCCGTGGCTCCTGGCAAGCGCGGCAAAATCGGGATTGACGATGCTGGTGCCGTTGGGGCGCCCCGGATACGCGCGCTCCTGATGCATGCGGATGGTGCCATACATGCCGTTGTTGGCGATCAGGATCACCATCGGCAATCCATACTGGACCGCCGTGCCGAGCTCGTTGGAGGTCATTGCGAAGCAGCCGTCTCCGGCGAAGCAGACGACGGGTGCCTCCGGGTGCTCGAGCTTGGCCGCGATCGCTGCCGGAAGGCCGTAGCCCATTGTCCCCGACGTGGGCGCGAGCCCGCTGCGGAAGCGCTTGAACTCGAAATAGCGGTGCACCCATTGCGAGTAGTTGCCCGCACCGTTTGTGATGAGCCCGCTTTCCGGCAACACGCGCGAAACCGTGGTGACGACGTCCTCCATTCGCACCGCTCCCGGCGTGGCGCGTGGCGCGAGGCTCGCTTCGTAAGCGGCCCTGAGATCGGACCTGAACCGGCTCCAGCGCCGCTCGGGAGGCGTGCCGCCTGCGGGGCCGCGCAGATTGGGCGCGAAGCCGGGCAGCGTTTCCGCGAAGGCTTCCGACGTTGCGGCGATGACGAGCGAGGCATCGCGATAGCCGAGAATGGCGCTGGGCTCCGGATGCACCTGCACGAACGTCTGCCCCGGCCCGCCGAGCAGCGAATAGCCGCCGGTCGCGATGTCGCCCAGTTCCGCGCCGATCGCGATCACGAGGTCGGCCGCGCGCAGCCCGTCCTTGAGCTTCCGGTCGGTCGTGAAACCGAGATGCCCCACGTAGCAGGGATGGCGGTTGTCCACGTAGTCCTGGCAGCGGAACGAGGATGCGATAGGGAGGTCGAAGGCCGCCGCGAAAGTCCCGATCGCGCGGCCCACGTCCGCACTCCAGCCAGGCCCGCCGACGACCAGAAGCGGCCGTTCGGCTGCTTCGAGGCGCTGGGCGAGCTCGCTCATGTCACGGGAGGTGGGGGCGCCGCCAGCAAGCGACGTGGGCGGAACGAGCGGCGCCGTGCTGGGGGACGACAGCACGTTCTCCGGCAGCCCGATCACCACAGGTCCCGGACGGCCCGACTGCGCTACGCGGAAGGCGCGCCCCACATATTCGGAGATCCGGTCCGCCGAGCGTATCACCGCCGTCCACTTGGCGATACCCGCGAACAGAGCCTCGATGTCGATCTCCTGGAACGGAGCCCGTTCTTCGAGCGGCGTCGTCGGCAGTCCGACGAACAGGATCATCGGGGTCGCATCCTGTTGCGCGACGTAGACCCCCGCCACGGCGTTGACGACGCCGGGCCCGCGCGTCGCAAATGCGATCCCGGGCCGGCCGGTGAGCTTGCCGGTCGCTTCCGCCATAAGCGCCGCGCCGCCCTCGTGACGGCAGATGATGGTTTGCATCGCGGGCATATCGTAGAGGCCGTCCAGCGCCGCCAGGAAGCTCTCGCCCGGGACCTCGAAGATGCGGGAGACACCATGGGCCGCGAGCTGATCGATCAGGATCTTTCCACCGTGCGCCATGAAGTTCCGCGGTCCGTTTGTTCGAGGTTTACCTTCACACATAGGACACACGAGCCGCCGGGGCTACCTCTTGCGGCGGCGCAGCTCGGCGAGCGGGCCGCGCGTGGGCTCGTTAGGTAAATACCGACGGTAAACAGGCGCGCAAATTATCCACACTGCGCTGTGGCCAAAGCGACGCTAGCCGCCTCCCGCATCCAGCCGGTATTCTGCTCTGGAACAGGAGAGGTGATGGCGGGGTCGATGAGAACGCTTGCGCAAGCGCTCGCGAGGACGGGCGGTCTGCTCGCCGTGGCGATTGCGCTGGGCGCGGGTGCGGCTGTGCCGGCCGCCGCCAAGCCGGACACGGCCCAGGACGCGCCTTCATCCGCCGCGTCGCCGCCCGAGCCGACGAAGCCGCTGCCCGAACGCGCGCGCGCCGTGCTCGAAGCCCATTGTCCGGCCTGCCGCGATCCCGCGAAGGGCGAGGGAGCACCGCTCGACCTCGACGCGATCGCAGCTAACCCGCGTCTTGTGACGCCGAAGCGCCCCGATGCATCCCGCATCTATCAGCAACTCCTCGTACAACAGTCGCTGGCTTCGAGCCAGGCTAAGGAGCCCGTGCAACGGGAGGGCAACGGCAAGAAATCGGAGGCGGCAGGCACGGGCAAGGAGCCGGACGCAGAGACCGCCGCGCCGCCCGTTCCCGGTCCCGCTACGCCCGGCGAGATCGAGACTGTGCGCGATTGGATAGAAAGCCTGCCTGCGCGCGACGAAGGATGCCGCGACCGCGCGGTGATCGGAAAAGCCGACATGGAAGCGCAGATCGACCGCTGGATGAAAGCGGCGGGTGAGGCAAAAGCCGCCGATACGCGCTTCGTTGCGCTGGCCCATCTCTGGAACGCGTGTACCACGCCCGCGCGCATGAAGGAGTTCCGCGAGGCCGCCACAACGTTCCTCCAGGCGCTGGCTCGCCGCAACGGAGCCATGGATATCGAGACGGTTGGCGAGGAAAGCGCCATCCTGACCTTCCGGCTGAGCGAGTTCCACCGGCCGGCGGACGAGGAGGACGTTCTGATCGATCCTCCGCCCACGGTCGTGAGCGGGGATGCAATCCCGATCGATTGGTTCGCAGCCCAGTTTCTCGGCAACGCGCGCCCGGGTGGCGCGCTCGAAAGAATGGTGAAGAGTTTTGATGGCGCCGCGCTCAGCGCGGCAGAAGAGCTCGCCCGCTCGTGGAACGGCGACGTGGATCTCTTGCGCGCCGCCGCCGAGCGTGGCCTCCCTCCGGCCGATCTCGCGAACACGCTCTCCAAGATGGAAGGCGATCTTCTCCTTCCGGCCCGGCGCCTTCTGCATGGCGTACTGACGCGTGCGGCCTGGAATCGCCTCGCGGCCGCTCTCGACGGCCGGCGTCCGACAGACGAGGCGGCAACCGCACCGGCGGCGGACGAGATCGACGTCGTGCTCTGGACCGACAAGCCGGCCTACAGGCCGCGCGACCTCGTCACCCTCAACGCCTCGGTCAGCACGGCGTGTCATCTCACGCTCATCAACGTGGACAAGGCGGGCAAGGCGATCGTGCTGTTTCCCAACGAGCTGGAGCCGGAAAATCTGGTGGCGCCCTCCGTCACGATCCAGGTTCCCGGCCACGACGCGGGCTATCAGCTCCGCTTCGACGAAAGCGGCGAGGAGGAGATCGTCGCCATCTGTCAGCGCAAACGGCGCGATCCGTTGGGCATCGCCTACGACTACGAAAAGCAGCGGTTCGCCGTGCTGGGAGACTGGCGCACCTTCCTTCGCACCGCCCCCGAGCGTGAGCGGGAGGTTCGCGCCCGCGAGGCCGCGGAGAATGCGCGCCGCACGAGGCGCAGGGGCCGGTCGGCGCCCGTCGCGCCGCCCGAGGCGGCCGCCGTCGATCCGCAGGGCCCCGCCATCGAAGGCCGCGCGGCCATTTATGTGCCCATTGCGCCCGCCGGAATGGCCAACCGTTGAGCGCTTCGCTCCGCGCCGAATTTTCAACAGCCGAATCGGATAATCGCAAAGGCTATGGTGGAACCGAGCCCTTCTTCCCTGGCTGACTGGCTTGCCGCGCTTCGTGAGGTTCTCACCGCGGCTGCGAGCGGCCTCGACCCCGCGTTGGTGGCCGGCGCCGTCGTCGTGCTGGCCGTTGTGCTGCTATGGATGGCACTGGGGTTGAGACGCGCCTCCGAGGCCCAGAAGCGCGAGGCGCTGGCCGCAGCCGAGTTCGCGGAGATCAAGGGGCGCCTCACCGCCATGAGCGAGATGACGGTGCGCCGCCAGTCGGAAGAAGCGCGTGCGCTCGACGAGCGTGTGGAGCAGGTGGCAGCCCGCCTCGGCAGCGCGCTCGATGGCGTGAGCCGCCGTCTGTCGGACAGCCTTGCCGAGACGCAGCGCCAGAACGGCGACACCGTGGCCCGCCTGTCTGAGCGGGTCGATACTCTGTCCCGGCACATGGCGCAGAGCCTCGATACGGTTTCGGCTCGGCTCGGCGACAATCTGGCGGAGGCGGGACGGCGCACCACCGAAACCCTCTCGACGCTGAACGAACGTCTCGCCGTCATTGCGGAAGCCAAGCAGAGCCTCGCCGATCTCTCGTCCGAGGTGGGCTCGCTCTCCGGCGTCCTCGCCAACAAGCAGGCGCGCGGCGCTTTCGGGCAGCTTCGCATGGAGACCATCATCCGCGATGCGCTGCCTGCCGGCGTCTACGAGTTCCAGGCCACGCTTTCCAACGGAAAGCGGCCGGATTGCGTGATCCGCCTGCCGAACACGCCTGCTGCCCTGGTCATCGATTCCAAGTTTCCCCTCGAAGGCTTCGAAGCCCTGCGCGTGGCCCGCGCTCCCGACGAGGTGAAGGCCGCCCGCGATGCCATCCGTGAAGCCGTCGGCCGCCATATCGACGACATCGCGGAGAAATATCTGATCCCGGGCGAAACCCAGGACACGGCGCTGATGTTCGTGCCCTCGGAATCGGTCTACGGCGATCTGCACGAGCATTTCGCCGACCTCGTCCAGCGCGCGCACCGGGCGCGTGTGGTGATCGTCGCGCCCAACATTCTCATGCTTGCGGTGCAAACCGTGCAAGCAGTTATCAAAGACGCCAAGATGCGGGATCAGGCCGGGCTCATCCAGCGCGAGGTGGGTCTGCTGCTGGCCGACGTGTCGCGCCTGGTCGAGCGCGTGTCGGAACTCGAGCGCCATTTCTCCTTGTCGGGCAAGGCGCTCGAGAAGGTCTCCGCCTCCGCGTCCCGCATCAGCGGCCGGGGCGAGCGCTTGGTTTCGCTCGACCTCGAGGACAAAGCTCTCGAAGGAGAAGCCGCCACCTCGTCCGCCGCACAGTTGACGCAGCGCGCATCCTAGATCAATGAAGCCATCGCATTGCCGGAATCCCGTCCTCTTGCATAGGTGTTGCGAAGCACGAGTCCGGACAAAATTTACCTGACTTATCTGGATCTAAGCCTCGTCGATGGGTGTCCGGATCCAGATACGTCTCCGATTGAGCCAAGTGTCCCTTTGAAGGTTCAGAGGGATGCCGACTGACTGACCTTTCTCCGAGGAGGAAGGGATTTTTCGTTCTGTAGGTAGGCCATGGACAAGATCAATCAGCGTATTGCCGACGAATTGCGCGTTGCGGCCGGGCAGGTTGCCGCCGCCGTGACCCTTCTCGATGAAGGCGCGACGGTTCCCTTCATCGCCCGCTACCGTAAGGAGAAGACGGGCGGGCTCGACGATACGCAGCTCCGCACCCTGTCCGAGCGCCTTGTCTACCTGCGCGAGCTCGAGGATCGCCGCGCTTCGATTTTGAAAAGCGTGGAGGAGCAGGGCAAGCTCACTCCGGAGCTCGCCCGCTCGCTCAACGCGGCCGGCACCAAGGTCGAGCTGGAGGATCTCTACGCTCCCTACAAGCCGAAGCGGCGCACCAAGGCGCAGATCGCGCGAGAAGCGGGTCTCGAGCCGCTGGCGGAAGCGCTGCTGGCCAATCCCGCGCTCGACCCCGTTGCAGAGGCCGAGAAATTCGTGGCGGCCGACAAGGGCGTGGCCGACCAGAAGGCAGCCCTCGACGGCGCCCGCCACATCCTGATCGAGCGCATCTCCGAACGCCCAGACATCGTTGGCGGTCTGCGCGAATGGGAATGGGGCGAAGGCACGCTCACCTCCAAGGTGAAGAAGGCCAAGGAGACGGAAGGCGCGAAGTTCTCGGACTATTTCGACTTCGGCCAGGCCATCAAGGAGATGCCGAGCCACCGCGCGCTCGCCCTGCTTCGCGGCGTGAACGAGGGTGTCCTCGACATCGATCTCGACGTCGCGCACGACGAGACCAAGGCGCATCCCGCGGAGGCAAAGATCCGCGCGGCGTTCGGCATCGCCGACAAAGGCCGTCCTGCGGACGCCTGGCTAGGCGAGACGGTGCGGCTCGCCTGGAAAGCGCGCCTAGCCACCACCATCACGTCGGATCTGCTGACCCGTCTCAAGGAGCGCGCGGACTCCGAGGCCATCACCGTGTTCTCGTCGAACCTCAAGGATCTGCTGCTGGCCGCACCCGCGGGCCCCCGCGTCACCATGGGCCTCGATCCCGGCTTGCGCACGGGCGTGAAGGTCGCCGTCGTCGATCAGACCGGCAAGCTCGTCGACACCACGACAATTTATCCGCACGAGCCCAAGCGCGATTGGCAGGGCTCGCTGGCCGCGCTCGCGGCGCTCTGCGCCAAGCATAAGGTCGATCTCGTGAGCGTCGGCAACGGCACCGGCAGCCGCGAGACCGACAAGCTCGTCGCCGAGCTGATGAGCAAGATGCCTCAGCTCAAGCTCACCAAGGTCATGGTGTCCGAGGCTGGCGCCTCGGTCTATTCGGCCTCCGAGCTCGCCGCCAAGGAGTTTCCCGGTCTCGACGTCAGCTTGCGTGGCGCCGTTTCGATCGCGCGCCGCCTCCAGGATCCGCTGGCCGAGCTGGTCAAGATCGAGCCGAAGGCCATCGGCGTCGGCCAGTATCAGCACGACGTCGATCAGACCGGCCTTGCGCGCTCGCTCGACGCGGTCGTCGAGGATTGCGTGAACTCCGTCGGCGTCGACGTGAACACGGCCTCCGTTCCGCTGCTGACGCGCGTGTCCGGCCTTAACCAGACGCTCGCCGCCAACATCGTCGCCTTCCGTGACGAGCACGGCGCGTTCAAGACACGCGCCGCATTGAAGAAGGTGCCGCGCCTCGGGCCGAAGGCGTTCGAGCAGGCGGCGGGCTTCCTGCGCATCATGAACGGCACGAACCCGCTGGATGCCTCCGCCGTTCACCCCGAAGCCTACGAGGTGGTGGAGCGTATCGCCGAGAAGACGAAGCGCCCGCTCAAGGCCATGATCGGCGACCGCGCGTTCCTGAAGTCGCTGCGTCCCGCAGAGTTCGCCGACGACAGCTTCGGCATTCCGACGGTGACCGACATCATCGCGGAACTCGAGAAACCCGGCCGCGACCCGCGTCCCGAGTTCAAGACCGCGACCTTTGCCGACGGCGTCGAGAAGATCTCGGATCTCAAGATCGGCATGCAACTCGAGGGCACGGTGACGAACGTCGCCGCTTTCGGTGCGTTCGTCGATATCGGCGTGCATCAGGATGGCCTCGTGCACATCTCGGAGCTGGCCGATCGGTTCGTGAAGGACCCGCGCGAGGTGGTGAAGGTGGGCGACGTCGTGAGCGTCCGCGTGAAGGAGGTGGACGCCGAGCGCAAGCGCATCGCGTTGACCATGCGCTCGGGCACAATCGACCGCAGCGCCGCGGCGGGTGCCGGCGCGCAGCGCCCCTCGGGAGCGTCCTCCCCGCAGGGTGGATCCCGGAACTTTTCCCCGCCCCCGCGCAAAAGCGCGGAGCCCGCAGGCGAGAGCGCCCTCGCTGCCGCCTTGCGCCGGGCTCAGGAGAGGAAATAGCGGCAATTGCACGGCGACGTTTTCATGATTGGCGCCCTGTCTCGGGTCAGCCGAATAACGTCATGAAAACGTCGCATAATCCTTTCTGCAGCAAGGGTCTTTACATCGCGGCCCATAGGCCCTAAATCCACCTTACGCACGGCGGCGATCTCGCTTCGCACGGCGCTTCTTTTCCAACCCGATTGTTGGTGGAGGTCCGTTGATATGGAGCGTTTTGCCTCAGCGGCTGATCTTGTCGCCGCACGTAAGCCGGAGCGTCCCGTTCTCTGTGCCCGTCCCCACGCCGCCGCCCGCGCGGCGCGCTGGTTCGTCGAAAATTTCGACGGAGACGTGGCTTATGCTTACAAAGCGAATAGCTCGGTCTTTCTGATCGGTGCCCTGTACGGCGCCGGCATCCGCCATTTCGACGTGGCGTCGCTGCCCGAGATCGAGGATGCGGCCACCATTCCCGGCGCCGAGCTGCATTTCATGCATCCCGTGAAGTCGCGCGAAGCGATCCGTCGCGCCTATCACCAGCACGGCGTCAGGAGCTTCTCGCTCGACACCGAGGACGAGCTGAAGAAGATCGTCGAGGAAACCGCGGGCGAAGATGGCACCGCGCGTGATCTCGCGCTGTTCGTGCGCGTGTCCGTGCCCGCCATAAACAGCCGCATTCCTCTCGAGCGGAAGTTCGGCACCGGCGGCCAGAAGGCCGCCCGCCTCCTGGTCAAGGCACGCCAGGTCGCAGCAGAGCTCGGCATCACCTTCCACGTCGGCTCGCAGACCATGACGCCGGACGCCTACGTCAACGCCCTTGCCGAGGTGCAGCGCCTCATCGGCAAGGCGGGCGTCGTCGTGGACCGGCTGGATGTCGGCGGCGGCTTCCCGTCGATCTATCCCGGCATGAAGCCTGCCCCGCTTGCGCGCTTCCTCCAGGCCATCCGTGAGAGCATCGACAAGCTTCCGGTGCGCGAGAATGTGCGCCTGATGTGCGAGCCCGGCCGTGCGCTCGTCGCCGAGGCCGAAAGCCTGATCGTGCGGGTGGAAGCCCGTCGCGGCAACGACCTCTTCATCAACGATGGCGGCTACGGCGTGCTGTTCGATGCGGCCCATCTCGGCTGGATCTATCCGGCTCGCCTGATCAACCGCGAGCCCGCAGGCGGCGAGGCGCCCATCTCCTACGAGCTGTGGGGACCTACCTGCGATTCCATCGACCACATGAAGGGTCCGTTCGTGCTGCCGGCCTGCATCAAGGAAGGCGACTATCTGGAGATCGGCAACGTGGGGGCCTACGGCCGCGCCATTGCCGGTGACTTCAACGGCTACGGCAAGTACGAGGAAGCGATCCTCGACGACGAGCCGATGATGACCATGTACGGCGAGGCCGACGCGGCCGCCGCTCTTCTGGGCTGATCGCCTGGCTGCCTCTCTCCGTCTAAAGCCGGAGGGAGGCCCGCCTAAAGACAGTCTGTGCAACCCATAAAACTGAGCAAAACTCTGAACGCCGTGCGCGCGACGGCTCGGAATCGCACTACCTCGGTCCTGTGGATTAGGGGGATAACTCCATCATGGACGCAGATGCGGCCTTCGCGGTCATCCAGCGCGCGCTCGACGACTTCAACACCGAGATCGGTAAGGTTCGCGCTGAAACCGCGCAGACGGAGGAGACCATCGCTTCGCTCGAGTACGAGATGGAGCAGCTTCGCAAGGCCATCGCGGAGAATGCCCTCGACATGCCGGCCGCGCGGGCAAAGCCGGGAGCGCTCTCAGATGTCGAGATATTTGGCGAGAACGTCGGAAGTGGGCTGCGGCAGCGTTTCCTCGGCCGCGCGGCCTGAAGAATCCTCGGCCATAAGCTGATCCACGAGCGCTGAATCGGCCTC
This sequence comes from Hyphomicrobium zavarzinii ATCC 27496, assembly GCF_000383415.1. Lineage (GTDB taxonomy): Bacteria > Pseudomonadota > Alphaproteobacteria > Rhizobiales > Hyphomicrobiaceae > Hyphomicrobium_C > Hyphomicrobium_C zavarzinii. The sequence goes on from NZ_KB911258.1 coordinate 112,365, forward strand.
GATGTTATCGAGCAACGTCTGGGCGAGTTCGGCCCGCTCTTCAGGAGAGAGCTTGAGAGCGGTTATCAGGATTGCCTTGACGCGCTCGTTCATCAGCCACCTCGCGGCCTGCCGACTCATTCCGCGAGCCTAGCACGGCGTGCGCTGATTACGCGTATGCCTCATTCGGAGGCGGCTTGCCTCTGAACGCTCTTTAGCGCGTCCATCACGGGCGACGAGAACTCGCGGCGGTAGAGCACGAGGGTGACGAGCAGCGTGGCGCCGAGGAACAGCAGCGGATCGACCAGCCAGGCCATCAGCGGGATCGAAAAATAGTAGGCCCGCACGCCATTGTTGTAGGCCTCTCCGGCGAGCGCGGCCACGTCCCCGGCCGCCGCGATGTAGGTCTTGCGTTGCGGGCCGTCGTGATCGCGATCCGGCATGGCGCCCACGAGGATCGACAGCACGTTGTACTGCCAGGCGGACCACGTGAACTTGAAGAAGGCGTAGACGAAAACCAGGATCAGGATGAGCGCCTTCAGCTCCGCGAGCGCGGGATCGGAAGACCGCACGAACGGCAGGTGCGAGGTGAGCTCCGCCACTTTGCTCGCCGTGCCGAGCAGTGCCAGCAGGCCGCCGAGGATGAGCACGGTGGTGGAGGCAAAGAACAGCGCCCCACGCAGCAGGTTGCCGAGAAGCGTCGCATCCGCGACGTGGCTTTCGCGCTGGCCGATCCGCTCGATCCACTGATGGCGGAATTTTTTGACGAGAGACATCAGGCTCGGGCGGCGCGCATCCACATGCCGCGCGGCCCAGTGGTAGCCCGGCCAGCACACGAGAAACGTGGTGAAGGCCACAACGTCATAGAGCGTGATGCCGGTCATCATGTCGGATCCTGATGGGTAGGACGCGGCTTTGCCGTGTGAAGGTCTGCGATCGCGGTCAGGCTGTATAGAGGGCCTGCGCGCGGCCGCATACTGCGACACGTGGGAAACGAGCTGCGACATGAAGACAAAGAAGTGCGACGGGAAAAGGATGTGACCGGCAAAGGATCGGGCCGGGACCCCGCAAACGGGACCCCGGCCCTTTTTTCTACTCCTGCACCGCGACGACGGAGCCGAGCGAGCTCCAGAAGGCCGCAAGGTTCTCAATGTCCTTGTCGGTCAGTGGTTTCGCCATCTCCACCATGGTCGGATCCGTCCGCACGTTCCCCGCGCGATAGGCGTTGAGTGCGGCCATGAGATAGTCGCGATCCTGGCCCGCAAGGTGCGGGATGCCCGGCACTTGGCTTCGGCCTTTCTCGCCGTGGCAGGCCATGCACACCTCCGCACGCTTCTGACCTGCGGCGATATCCGCAGATTGCGCGTTCGCGTCATGTGCGAGAGCGGTTTGTCCGATGAGTGCGAAAGCAAACGCGATCTTGATCTTTGCCGAAAACATGGGTTCCTCCAATTCCTATGCGAGTAGCGCGTTGCGGATCCAGATCGCGACGCCGTAGACGAAGAACACGCCGATCCACACCACGAGCACGGCGACTGCAGCCGTGCCGAGACGCGCGATCGGGGGCTCGGCGGTATAGGTGCCCTGCACACGGCCAGCGCGGTAGAGGAGCGCCAGGTAGTAGCCGCCAACCAGCCCGCCCACGCCGGCCAGCGTGGAGAAGAACAGGACAAGGGACGGCCAATCCGCATGGACCTTGTAGTCCGATGCGATGTAGCCGAAGGGCGTGAGGTAGGTGATGCGAACAACCTCTCGCCAGAAGGCGAGCAGCGCCAGAACGCCGAGGCCGATCCCGAGAAACGCATAGCCGTGAAGGCGCTGGTATCCCGCTGCCGTGAGGCCTGCCAGGACGAGAAGGAAGCCCGGCAAGAGCCAGCCCAGCGGTTGCTCCGAGAGCCCTGTAGCAGCGGGATGGTCGAGCTGCCACCACGACGCGAGAAGCGCGGAAACGGCCAGTCCCGGGACGGCGATGGTGCGGCCGAGCAGGCGGGCGAATGCGCGATACTCCGGCGTCTTGTCGGAACGCGTGGCGAAATAGTCCGCATACGCGATCAGATAGAGACCGACGGCCGGCGCCGACAGGCTCATGATGAACAAGTAGCGCGGCCATTCGATCGCATGCAGCTTCGAGCCGCTCGTATCGACGACCCCGCCCGGCGCATACCACTCCATCCACCTGTCAGGCAGGATCGCCTGATAGGCGAGCGCGTGCATGATCAGACCGTCCAGAATGAAGAGAGCCAGGCTCAGCACCGCATAGACGCCGATGTAGCGCTTCGCGCCCTCGTGGTTGCCCCAATAGAACGCGAACCACAGGCAATAGCCCGCGATCAGCGTGAAGATGAAGCCGATCGCCCACCCCGCCGATAGCACGTTGGAGGTGTACCACTGCGGATCGTAGATCACCTGCGTGAACAGCAGCGGCGCCACGCCGAGCACGATGAGAAGCGAGACGCCGACCTTGGCGACTTTCGTCATCGCGATCGACATCTGCTCCCAGTAGGGTCCGGCCTCGCGCTTGTAGAACGCGTAGATCGCAAGACCCGCCGCCCCGAGCGTGAGGTGGACGAAGGCGATGTGGAAGACCCAGGTCCCCACCGCGAGAACCTGGAAGAGCTGAGGCACGGCCGGCACTCCTGCCGGATCGCGCATCGTATTCATGATTGTGCCGATATCCATGATGTCACTCCTTGCTTGGCCCGGAGGCGGGCGCGATGTCCGCAACCGGCGTATCGCTCTCGGTCCCCGCCTGCGCCGCTGCATTCACGGTCGCGATGTAATGGGCAATCGCACCGATCTCCGGCTCTGGCAGATCGATGCGCGGCATGTAGGGAATGGCGCCGTGCTTCAGCGGTCCTCGCAGAAACGCGGCGATCAGGTCTTCGTCCGTCGAACGCCGGAACTTGTCGGGAATGCTCCGCAGAGGCGCTCCCGGATCGAGCGAATGACAGTTCGAGCAGGCGATCTTCGCGAGAAGCTCGCCCACCTCGTACCGGTTCTCGTCCGTCACCGTCCTCAGCCGATCGGGCACGAAGGGATGGAGCTTGAGCAGTCCCTTCTCCGCGATCGTCTCGACCTCTGCCACGATCTCCTTGCCCGGAACGTCGCGGGCGATCACCTGATTGCCGTAGATATACTGCCCGGCCACATAGGGCTTGCGCATACTCTCGCGCATGCGTTCTTCCGGCCAAACGCCGACGACGGCGATGAAGGTGAACACCGGTACCGCGATCCAGAGCCGAACGATCTGCGGTCTTGCCCATGCGGCGATCAGATAGAGCGACGCCACCGCGACGACGGCCATCATGCCGGCCGCGTAGGACGGCAGAAGGTGCGCCTTCAGCATCACGCGTGCGTTTTCGGGCAACGTCTGCAGATAGTAGAAGAACATCATCACGGAGAAGAGACCGCCGACCAGGCCGACCGGCGCCAGCATGCGGATGACGCCGTGCTTCAGCTCTCTGTCCTTCATGCCGGCCGCGACCATGAAACCGACGACGGCAGCCATGACGAGCATCGAGCCTGTCCTGACCCCGAGGTGGGCAAAGAAGTTGAGATTGTAGAAGGCGTCGTTCGTGGAGCCGGTCATGTACCAGGACTCCGAACCCGGCCACATCATGAACGAGAGGATGCCGACGATCAGCAACATTGTCGCCCACGAGGCGAGTGCGAAGGACCACGTGAGCTTGAGATGGGAAAGCGGATCGATCTTTCCGATGAGGTAGACGAGCGCGTAGACGCCGATCACCTCGACGGTGAAGTAAACCCACTCGGCCGCCCACACCCACACGAAGTTATGGATCAGGCCGCCGACGCCGCGCGGGCTCGCAACCGTGATGGCATACCAGATGCCGGGACCCGTGATGGAGCCGATGATGTAGGAGAAAACCAGTAGGAAAACGCCATACCGCTTGATGAAGGTCATCAACTGAGGCTGGTTGTCCCTGTAGGCTTTGGTTTCGAGTAGAGCGAAGAGAAAGGCCGCGCCGACCGACGTGTGTGAAGCCACAACGTGGATGACGCCGATGATACCCATGACCCAGGCCGTGCCGATGTAGGGCACGTAGAAGGTCGGGTACATGCCGAGCATGTCCATGAGCTGTTTCCTTTGTTTTCAGGCAATAGGACCTCTCCTGCGCACGCGCGTGCGTGCCAGTGCGCGCCGGCCTTGAGCCGGACGAACGGGAAGGAGAGGGAGAAACGCGCTCAGGCTCGGGGTGGTCCGCGCGGCCCCAGCACCGGCAATGCCGGATTGACGCCGATGGATGCGATACGCGGGAAGTGCCGATTGACGGCAACGCACCGAAGGGAAAGCCACGCGTAGCCGGACCGTGACGGCGGAAGGCCCGGCGCGGCGATCAGGCGGCACGCTTTGCAACTGCTCTTAGAGGCACCGGCACGGCCCGAGGTGTCTCCTTTGGTCAGACAGAGGACGGGTAGCGTGCCGTCCGGCATGGCGAACTCGGCCAGATCCGCGGCCGATGGCTGCGCTGGTCTATGCGCAAAGCCGATCGACAGGCTGGCCAGCGCATAGAGCACCAGCACCAGACAGCGCGCAGGTTTGACCCAGCCGGCTCGTCTCATGACGCGTCCGTCATGGCTATCCGCTCCGCGATCATGCGAAGAAATAGTAGTAGGCGAGGGGCGCCCAGACGAGCGTGGTCGTGATCAAGCCCTTGATGGTCTGGTATGCGATCCACGCCCAGAAAGCAGCCGACGTCGCCCGCCCGGCTCCTTGCCCGGCATGAGCGGCGGCCGCGCGGCCTCGGCGGCCGAGCGAAGCAAATCGCCGAAACATGATCGTTACATCCTCGCTGTTGATCGTCCCCGTCGCGCCGATGGCGCGCAGGTTCCTCACGGTGCGTACGGCCCTTTGGTGAGCAGGGCCCAGCCCGGCCCGGTCTCGATGCGTAGCGGCACCGAATAGGGGCGCAGAGCGTCGACGAAGGCCGTCGAAAAGGCTTCCCGCTCGAACGGGGAGAGGTCGCGCGCGATCTCCACGCTCTGTTTCCGCAGCTTAAGGATCAGCCGCCGGCACCCAAAATCCGGATCGTCGCAGCGCAAGACGCTGAGGCCGTAGCACGGCAGATGTTGCTCGGTCATCGCGCTGCGAAATGCGAACCGTCGGATCGAAATGGTGCCATCCGCAACCTCGATCTCCTCGCGGCGGTGTCGCTGGCACAGCCTGAAAACATGAAGCACGAGAATGGCCCCCGCGACATCGAGGGAGACGAACATCGAAACCGGCCACCACCCGTGGGTGAGCGCCGGAAGCTGAATAGCGATGCCGAGCATAAGAAGCGCGGCGTAAAGGACGAGAGCGGCGTTGTCGCTCAGACTCTGGTGCGGCGTGATGATGAACGAAGCCGGCGCGCTCGCGCGCGCGGTACCGGCTTGCGAAGACGCAAGCGCATCCGGTGATGGCATGGTGGCCTCACGATCTATCCAATCCAAATCGGGATTGCGCGCAGGCATGGCGTGCCAGCACGCGCAAATGTGCGATCAGGCAGGAAGAGACGGAGGTGCGCGCGAGCGGATATTGAGCGGCTTGTTCTGGTCGCCCGGCGCGCGCAGGCGCGTCGGCAGAACGGCGGCAGGCGGCGCAGCATCATAGGTGAGGCTGTCGCTCTCTGCTGGCAGGAGGCCGGGCGCAGAGGTCAGAAGACACGCGTCGCAGACGGCTCCGGCATGGCGCTTGGCGGGCAGCGAGCCCGGCTCCGTGCTTCCTGTTCCGCAAATGACCGGAAGCGTGCCGTCTGGCAACGCATAGGCCGCGAGATCGGCCCCGGACGCCAATGCGAGCGGGCGATGCGCAAAGCCGACCGTCACCGCCGCCAGCACGTAGAATGCCAGCAAGAAGTGTCGGGCGATCATGTTTCTGCGCAAGCGTCGCATGGGCGCACGATCTGCAAGGTTGAGACACTGGTCAAGGCGATTAATCGTCGCGAGGATAAAGGATCATCTGCATTCAACCGTTTTTCGCCGCCGCACGCCGGGCGGCCTCTGCCGCCTTCACGAGGAACGGCGCGAACATCGCCGTCATCATGTCGAGGTTAACCCTGGACGCCTTGGCCGGTGAGCCGGAGTCGAAGGGAGGCGCGGGATCGTACTCGCCCATGAGCTGGACGCCTTCCGCGTATTGGCGGTCTCGCAGCTTGCCGACGAGGGTGAGTCCGAAATCGATGCCGGCGGTGACGCCGCCGCCCGTGATGCGATTGCGGTCTTCCACCACGCGGGCATCTATGGGCTCGGCGCCGAATTCGCGCAGAATTTCGCGCGTGGCCCAATGCGAGGTCGCCTTGTACCCCTTGAGAAGTCCCGCAGCGCCCAAAACCAGAGACCCCGTGCAGACGCTCGTCACGTATTTCGCACGCGAGCCTCGATCCTTGAGGAAAGCGATGGTCGCCTCGTCTTCGATGGCAGCAAGGGTCCCGTCGCTGCCGCCTGGAACGCAGATGATGTCGAGATCTGCCGGACACTCGTCGAACGTGACCGAAGGCATGAAGACGAGCTGTTGATCGCTCACGACCGGCTCTTTCGTTTTCGCCACGATATGCACCGTGGAGCCCATCAGGCTGGCCAGCATGTAATGCGGACCAACCATGTCGAGCGCGGTAAACTTCGGGTAGATCAAAAACGCGATCTGCTCCTTGCCGTACCAGGAGGCGGGCATCTCGTGCATGTCGCCGTGGGCCGATTGGGCGCCGCCGGCTTGCTCGGCTGCACCGGCGGTCGCGGGAAGCAAAGTGCTTCCCACGCCGCCGGCCAGCATCATCAGAACGTCTCGTTTGGAGAGCGGCATGTGGACCTCAATATTTGTAGACCAACGTGCCAAAGAACTGCCGGTCGGCACCGGGAGCCACCTGTCCGTCGAACCAGATGTACGGAACGAAGTAGTCTTCGTCCGTGAGGTTCTTCACGTTGAGGCTCGCAGCGAAGGTCTCGTTCTCGTAGCCGATTTTTGCGTCGATCGTGTAGTAAGAGCCGGTTTTGTAGATGTTGGCGGTGTCCACGTATGAGCCGGATGCCGCGTAGATGCCGGCACCCGCACTGAAGCCCTTGAGCGCGCCGTCGAATTCATAATTGACCCACAGCCTGCCGGAATGCTCTGGCACGCCGGGAGGCGTGGTGCCGGCCGGTACGACGCTGAATGACGTCGCGTCGAAAAAGTCGTCACTGAACTCGATGTCCGTGTAGCCGTAGTTTGCCAGCACGGACCAATTCCGGTTGGGCTGCCATAGCAAATCGAACTCGTAGCCACGCGACGACTGGTTCGTGAGGCTGGCAACACCCAGCGGGCCGGTAGCTGGCACGTTGCTGCGGTCGATTTCAAAATAGGCGGCGGTGCCGCTGAGCTGATTTCCGAAATTGAACTTGATGCCGACCTCGCGCTGCTCCGATTCTTCGGGCTTCGGTTCGAGAACCGCCTGCGAATAGCCCACCCAACGCATGCCCTCGCTGTAGCTGGCATAGACGGACAGGTCTCTTGTCAGATCGACCACCGCTCCGGCCCTCGGCAGAACCTTTGTTTCGTCGGTCCTGAAAGTCGTCGGTGTGGGCAAGCCCGTCATCGGGTCGAAGATGGCCCGCTCATTGTACTCGATGTCGATGTTGGCGAGCCGCGCTCCGGCAAGGAGGTGGACGCGATCGTAGATCGTCGACTGGAGCTGAACGTAAGCGCCCTTGGTGACGTAGGTGTTGTCGGCGTCGAAGGCAGGGAAGAACTCACCCGTTCCGGGGGCGGGATCCTTGTATGGAACCTGGAAGGAAGGGTTCTTCAGGTCGATGGCTGGAAATGGAGACGGCGGCACACAGGCAGGGAAAGGAGGCGCGCCGCCCAGGCATCCAAGGTAGCCCATCAGGCCAAGGGTATCGACAAACATGTAACCCTTGTCCGTGACATGGCTGTAGTCGGCACCGATGAGCGCGGTGTTCTTGGTTTCGCCGAGAGCAAATCTGGCCTGCAGGTTCGGATTGATCGTGAACTCTTCTTGCTGTTGACCCATCAAGACATTCAGCAAAGTCCACGTCGTCGGCCCGACATCGGGCGCGGCTGTCGTTGGCCCTTGCGAAGGTTGCACCGCATCCGTCTTGCTGTAGCGCGTCTTCACGTTGAAGGACCACACAGGATCGAACCTGTGATCCAAGCTGAGGGTAACTCCCTGTCGCTCGACGTCGGTGCGAGGGATGTTCGGATCGCCCGTGTACAAGCTCGGATCGATCCGGAAATCTCCAGCCACGGTGCCGACTGCCGGCAAGCCGGGATACGCCTGCTGCTTTGACTTCGCGAACGAGCCTTGAATAGTCAGCGTCGTGTCCGTCTTGTTGGTGATCGTAAGAGTAGGATCGATGGCATAGCGGTCGGACTCGAGGACATCGATGTAGCTGTCGGCGCCGCTGTACTCGCCGGTCAGCCGGAACAGAACAGTGCCATTCGATGTAATCGGCTGATTGATGTCGAAGAACGTACGGAGATAGTCGTGACTCCCTACGGCGATCCCGAATTCGCCGCCCGCGACATCAGTCGGCAGCTTCGAAATCAAGTTCACTGCGCCAGAAACGGGAGCGCCCGCGCCGCCGCCGTAGAGGATCGCGCTCGGTCCCTTGAGCACTTCGACACGCTCGATATTCGAGTAGGCATCGCGATGAGTATTGCCGAACAGAACGGGCATCCCATCGATCCACAGGTCGGCGCTGAAGCCTCTGATCTTGAAGGGCGACATCTCCGCGTTGCCGATGGCGCTGGGATGCGGGCCCTGCGTGTTCGAAACGTTCTGAAGCGCCTCACCGATGGACGTCGGGCGCTGATCGTCGAGCACGGCTTTCGGAATGACCTGGATCGCTTGGGGGATTTGCTCGATCGGCGTCGCGGTCTTGGTCGACGACATGGCCGAGAGCGCCTGGTAGCCGTACACCGGGCCTGCCGTGGTCAACGTCGTGCCGGGCGGAAGCTCCATGTCGGGAAGGTCGAGCGCCGGATTGTAGCTGCCGAGCGCGGTTGCGGGATCGCTCGCCTCGGCGGCCATCGGGGCCGAAGGCGCGGGCGCAGTCATGGCGGAAGACTGCGCGCTGCTCTTCTTGCTCGAGCTTTTCGCTTTTGCGCTTGGAGACGTCGTGACTTCCACAGGCGGGAGCTCGGCCGGCTTGTCTGGCGCTTGAGCGAGGACTTTCGCCGCCAGCGCGGCAAGCGCCAGCAGCGAGAGCACGAGGGCAAATAGGATCGATACGAAATTTCGATACAAGCGGTCGAGACGCGCCGCGTGAGGCAAGGCAGCCATGGATTTTGCTTTCGAGATGATCTGACGGGTCAGCGAGGCGCGCGCCGCTCGGACAAAAAGGCCGGCTCGGAACGCACGCTTCTGCTTCGGAGAACGTCGCTAGATCAGCTCGATGGGCGGGCCGCGTGCGGACGTGGCACCCGGCTTAGGCGTCTCGCGGAATATCGCCCGCGTGATGCGATAGGAAATCGACGCGTAGAGAGCCTGCGTCTCGAGGCGCGCTGGTTCGCTTGCAAGCGCCACGGCACCGAACGTTGCGTAGTCGCAGCGCTTTTCTTTCTGCGGCTCAGGGGGAAGCTGGTGTCCCTCGGAGTCGAGGGTGAGCGTCTCGGGGCCATACCCCGTACAGATAACGACGGTCACGGCGTCGGCGCTCTGTGCACGAGCCAGCATGAAGCCGGACGGGAGCAGGGCGTTCACTGCTACCGCGATCGTGCACAGCAGTGTGATCAGGCGTTGTGCCATCTGACCGCCAATCGCGCCCCCCGAATGCGAGAGAGCCGACGGTAGGTTCGGGTAGGACCGCGAGCAACCCAATGCGAGCCACTCGGGGAATAATCTTGTCTGGCATGTTGCGAATTGGACACTTCAGAATTCGTCCGCCTACGGCAGGCGATCCAATTATTCACGTGAGAGCGGGGCACCAATTCATTCGTGAAATGTATGTACGTCGTCGTGCTCTGACTGCCACACTGCCTTGACTTTCGCCAAGGCGCGGGAAACCGAAGTTGCTATCGCTGATCTAGCACTGCATCTGTCACAAAAGCTCGATCCTCAGGACCCAGCGAAGCCGTGATCGTAAGGCGTGTCATCCATCTGCTCTTCCTGGCGGTGTTTGCCGCCCACGCTGTCGTGCCGGCGGGGTTCATGGTTGGCACCTCTGCCGATACGGGCTCTACGACGCTCGTGATCTGCACGGGCTATGGGCCGCAAATCGTGGCGGACGATCTCGGAGACAGCCAGGCTCCTCTTCAAAAGCAGAAGCGCGACGTCAAATCTTGCGATTTCGCGACGATGGGCGCTCTGGCTCTGCTCTCTGATGCGCCGTTCCGGCCAGCGTCCGAAGCGGAATTTTCCGCCGTTGTATACCGGATCACCCGGGATCTTTATTGGGCTACACCGAAGCCTGGCGCCGTCTCCGCGCGCGGCCCCCCTGCTGCGCTCCTAGCCGCTTAAGCGGACCCGCTTTTCCTCACATCGTCCTGACCCTTTCGGCTGCGTCCGCACAGTGCGCGTCTGCGCAAGCGGCGGCTGATAAACATCTCGAGTTGCATCATGACCAAGCTTCATCCGAGCCGCGCAAGCAAGGCCCTCGCGGTCAGCCTGCCATCCTTGTCCATCGTGTTCTCGGCATTTCCGCTCTGCTCGGCGACCGCGCAGGAAACCGGCGGTAAGCCTGTCGATCTCCCGCCCCTCGTCGTCGAGACGAACAAGGCGGCCAAGTCGAAGAAGGCTGCCGCCAGCAAAAATGCGCCCGCAACGGCCGTATCGCAGCCGGAGCGGCCGCCTACTGAGCCGCAGCGGTCGCCCTCCGACATTGCCAACGATCCGAAGGTCGGCACGGCACAGGCCGCCGCCGCAAAGCTTCAGATCCAGAACACGACCGGCAGCGCGCTGGGCCTGACGCCTGAGGAGACACCGGCTACCGTCAACATCGTGAGCCGGCGCGACATCGAGGAGAAGGGCGCACGCGGGCTGGTCGAGACGTTCCGTACCGTTCCGGGCGTCGTCGTCGGCAACAACCCGGGTGAGGTGGGAACGACGGTCACGCGCGGCTTCTACAAGGCGACGGGCTTCTCGGTGGACGGCTCGCGCACCGCCGACCCTGTTTTCCTGCCTCGCGATTACAGCTCCTTCCACTTCGAAAGGGTCGAAGTGCTGAAGGGACCGGCCTCGGTCGTCTCCGGCACCAGCGGACTGGCGGGCTCGTTCAACATCGTCACCAAGCAGGCGACCACCGAGCGGAGCTTCTCCGAAGCCATGGTGAGCTATGGAAGCTTCGACACCGTGCAAACCGGAATCGGCACCAACATCGTGCTGAGCCCCGACGCCGCCATCCGCTCCACCTTCACGTTTTCTGGCGCGAACGGCTACGTCGATGACACAGGAAGCGAGAAGTACGGCTTCACGAACAACATCCTGCTGAAGCCGACCGACGATCTGAAGATCACCGCGTCGGCCGACTACTTCAAGGATGACATATCGGCCTACTACGGAACGCCGCTCATCGACCGCAGCGTCGCGCGCAGGCCGACCGATGCGGTCTCGAGCCCCAACGGTCTCGTCCTCGACCGGAACATTCGTTACAAGAACTACGATTTCGAAGACAGCGTGATGGAGTCCGAGAGCCTGTGGCTGCGTGGCGCCGCCGACTACAAGCTCTCCAGCAACTGGACCTTCAGAAACGAGCTCAACTACTACCACGCCGACCGCCTGTGGAAGGATGCCGACTTCTACACCTATTCGGCCGGCCTGATCACGCGCGGCACCAGCTACATCTCGCACGATCACGAGTTCTGGTCCGACCGGATGCTGCTCAGCTTCGATGGCTATGTGGGCGGCTTCCGCAATCGGTTCGCCGCTGGCGCCGAGTACATGGAGACCACGTTCGGATCGACACGCCGCTTCGGAAGCACGCCAGGCGTCGACATCTTCGATCCGGATCGGGGCACCTATCCGGCGGGCACGCTCGGGACGCAGCAGGCGACCGAGCACGTGACCAAAGCCGTCTTCGCGGAGAACGCGATCAACCTCACTCGTGAGTGGCTGGTCTCGGCCGGTATCCGCTATGAGACGATCGATCTCGATCGAACAATCTTCAATGAGGCGACGCGCGCGACGCAGCAGTTCGGCAACGATTTCGAGAGCACGACGTGGCGCATCGGAACGACCTATGAGATTGTCGAAGGAACCTCTCTCTTCGCACAGTATGCCGAGGCAGTCGTCCCCATCACAGCGCTGATGCTCTCGAGCTTCACCAACTCCCAGTTCGAGCTTTCGACTGGAACGTCGGCGGAAATCGGCATCAAGTCCACGCTGTTCGACGGTCGGGTCACCACAACCGCCTCCGTGTACGAAATCTCCCAGGACGACATCATCACGCGCAATCCCGCGAACCCGGCCGTTCCCGTGCAGGGAGGCAGCCAGCGCAGCCGCGGCATCGAAGCGGAGGCGGCAATCGACCTCACAAGCAGGTGGAACCTCGCCCTGTCGGGAACGCTGATCGATGCCGAGTTCACGGAGCTGCGGACTGCGAGCGCCGACCTCACCGGCAATCGCCCGCTCAACTCCGTGCCCTGGGCTTGGTCGGCGCTGACCACCTACCGGCTCGAGGGGCTGCCGGCGACGGTGGGCGCGCAGCTCTCCGGAGTAGGACCGTTCTACACCAGCAACGCGAACCTCTATGAGGCAAAGGAGCGGACGGTGCTGGATGCCTGGATCGCGTTCGATGTCGGGAGCGGCACGCTCGCGGTGCGCGGCAGAAACCTCACGAACGAGTTCTACGCCGAATGGGCGGATTACAACGAGACCTCGCTCTACGTTGCTCCTCCGCGCAGCTTCGATGTGACTTACAGCGTCAAATGGTGAGCAATCCCGGCGGTCCGCCCTTGTGACGGGCCGCCGATTTCAATCGAAGGCGAGCCCGATGTCATCATCCCATATGGCCCTCTATCGCTCGGTGTGGCGTTGGCATTTCTACGCGGGGATCTTCGTCGCGCCGTTCATGCTGATCCTTGCCGTCACCGGCGCGATCTATCTGTTCAACGACGAGATCAACGACGCGCTCCACGCCGACAAGCGCTTTGCCGTGGCGGAAGGTGCACCCGTTCCACTGAGCCGGGTGGCGCAAGGGGCCCTCGCAGCGTTCCCGGGCGGCACGGTCACGCGCATCGACACGCCGACAGCGCCCGGCCGCACCTATCAGGTGTTCGTGACCCCCTCGGAGGGCGAGCCGGTCCGCGTGTTTGTCGATCCCGCGAACGGACACGCGCTCGGCTCCTATGTGTATCCGAAGACGCTCATAGGCATCGCGGATCTTCTGCACGGCTCGTTGCTCATGGGAGATTTCGGCGATGGAATTGTCGAGCTCGCCGCCTGTTGGGGTATCATTCTCACCGTCACCGGCCTCTATCTCTGGTGGCCGCGCGGTCAGGTCCGGCTTCACCGCGTCTTGTTTCCCCAGTTCGGCCGCCAGGGCCGGAGCTTCTGGAAATCGCTCCATGCGTCGATGGGATTTTGGTCCGCGTTCCTCATTCTATTTCTGATTTTTTCGGGACTGCCCTGGGCCACCATTTGGGGTGACTTGTTCCGCCAGGCCACGAAGGCGGCGGGTATCGGATACCCCGATAGCGTTCGCGCGCACGGCGCCCCGGTCAGCACGTCGCAGACCGTGGGCGACGTCGTCGGTAAAGCGATGGCACCCTGGACGGTCGAGGGAATGCCTGCGCCGCAATCCGATCCGCACGCCGGTCATCATGCGGGGGGACCGAAATCGGAAGTGATCGGTCATGCCGCCATCGGCCTCGACGAGGTCGAGCGCATCATCGCCGCGCAAGAGATGCGCGATCCATACCGCCTCAGCTTTCCTAAGGATGCCACCGGTGTCTATTCCGCCTTCACCTATCCGGATCAGCCGGAGGGGCAGCGCACGCTTTACCTCGATCAATATACCGGGAAGGTGATCGGCGATGTGGCCTTCCGGGACTATGGGATTGCCGCAAAAGCGGCCGAGCTCGGCGTGCAGATCCACATGGGCAACTATTTCGGACGGCTCAACCAGATCGTCATGCTTGTGCCTTGCATCGGGATTGTCGTTCTCGCGATCACAGGGCCGTATATGTGGTGGCAGAGGCGGCCGAAGGGCGCGTTCGGTGCGCCGAAGGCCGTTTCGCCGACATCCATGAGGGCGGTCGCGCTGATCGTGCTGGCGCTGGGGCTCTTGTTTCCCCTCGCAGGTGCGTCTCTCGTGGTCGTCTTGGCCGGCGACTGGATGGCGGGCAAGGTGCTCGGTCGCGTGGCTTACTCAACCTGAAGCGGCGAAGGGGCAGTATGCCCTACGTCCCGCGCCTCGATCTTCTCGCGCGGCGACAGCGCGGACTTTCCCGTCCGTCGCGAGCAGCGGCGCGAAACGGGCGTCGGTAAGTTTCTAATTTTTCTGTCAAACCAGGTCGCGGAAGTTCATCTGTTTCGGCGTCGCGGAGAAACCGCCTTTGCTCACGTGCATTGCCGCGACATTGGCATGCTTCAGAGCGTTCGACAGATCCTCTGTATCGCTGAACGAGTGCGTAGCATGCGCGGAGAGGTGCATGCTCCAGACCTCACCAAATTACATTTTGATCGATGTCACCGTAGCGGTTGATTGTCAGTCCTCCTGGTAAATTGCAAACTGGCGTTGCAGGTCGTTCCGCGCTGCAATGCACAATGGAGGTGAGGCCGTGGCAAACGACAAGAAAAGCGGCGTAGACCGCCGAAAGCTCATGATAGGCGGCGCCGGAGTTTTGAGCGCTGCGCTCGCGGCTTCGGGATACCCGCGGACGGCCATCGCGCAAAATGGTGATGCCAAGCCGGCGTCTCAAAAGACGCCTCACGCGAAGCGATCGACCAAGCCCAACATCCTGTTTGTTTTCACGGATCAGGAAAGATACCGCGCGAAGTGGCCGGCCAAGCTGAGCCTGCCGGGTCACGAGTGGCTGCAGAACAAGGGCGTGACTTTCCACAATCACTACTGTCCAGCCACGATGTGCACGTCCTCTCGCGCAGTGATGATGACGGGGCTGACGACGCCCGACAACGGCATGTTCGAGAATTGCGACATGAAGTATGTCGGCGATCTTTCACCGAAGATCCCGACGATCGGCCATCTCCTCGGTAGGCTCGGGTACTACACGGCTTACAAAGGTAAGTGGCACCTTAACCGGGACTTCGACAACAACGAGGAAAAGCTGCTCACCACCGAAATGCAGCAGTATGGCTTTTCGGATTATTTTGGCCCGGGTGACATCATTGGCCATACCCTGGGCGGCTATCAATTCGATCATCTGGTTGCGGGCAGCGCCATCTCCTGGATGCGTCGCAAGGGCCGCCCCCTCCACGACGAGCAGAAGCCCTGGGCGCTGTTTGTCAGCTTGGTCAATCCGCATGACGTCATGTACTTCAACACGGATGCGCCCGGCGAGAACGTGCAGGATTCCGGCTACCTCATGAAGCACGCGGCGCGAGCGCCCGACCATCCGCTCTATCGCGCGACGTGGGATGAGCCGCTGCCGAAAAGTCTGCGCGAGCCGATGAACACGCCGGGGCGGCCGCAAGCCCACGGCGAGTTTCTCAAAATGTGGGACCATGTCCTCGGCCACATTCCCCTCGAAGAGGAGAGGTGGCGGCGGTTCAACGACTACTACATCAACTGCATACGCGCCGTGGACATGCAGCTTGCGAACATGTTCGCAGAGCTCGAAGCGCTCAGTATGGCCGACAACACCATCATTGTGTTCACGTCGGATCACGGAGAGGCGGGGGGCTCTCACGGCCTTCATGGCAAGGGGCCGTTTGCCTACCAGGAGACCATGCACCTGCCAATGTACATCGTGCATCCCGACGTCAAAGGCGGGCAGGATTGCAAGTCGCTCACGAGCCACATCGACTTCGTTCCAACTCTGCTTTCCATGGCAGGAGCGAGTTCCGAGCGTGCGAGCGAGGCTGCCGGCCGCGAACTTCCGGGCAAAGATTTCTCACCGGTATTCACGAACGCCGCGCGCGCAGGCGTCAACGAAACGCGAGACGCGGTGTTATTCACCTATAGCGGTCTCGTCACCAACGACAGCGAGATCTTCCGCATCAACACCGAAGCGAAAGTAGCCGGAAAGAAGCCGATCGTGCAGCTGATCAGGGAAGGCTACATGCCTGACATGAAAAAGCGTGGCAGCGTGCGGACCATGTTCGACGGCCGTTACAAGTTCTCCCGCTATTTCTCCCCGCTCGAAAGAAACTCTCCCAAAAGCATCGACGAGCTCTTCAAGTGGAATGACGTCGAGATTTTCGATCTCGAGACGGATCCCGGCGAAGTGGTCAACATCGCCAACAAGAGGGATGCGCAGGGGGAACTGATCTCAGCGCTCAACGGCAAGCTCGAAGGCGTCATCAAGGCCGAGATCGGCACCGACGACGGCCGCGAGATGCCCAATATCCCAACGGTGGATTGGACCATCGAACGGCCGGATCTCTAGAATGGGCTACCCCGTGCGAAGCAGAAAGTTCGGGGCGCCTTTTGACGGTACGACACGCGGCGCCCCCGGGGCTTTGGTGATGGGCGCCAGTAGGTCCAAAAAATCTCCCATAAGGGAGGTGTGCGTTAGCGCCGATCCGCTGGCGGATCGATAAGGCGCAGGATCAAGCCGAAAAAATGTAATTGAGCGAAGGGCATGGTGGGCGGTACTGGGATTGAACCAGTGACCCCACGCGTGTGAAGCGTGTGCTCTCCCGCTGAGCTAACCGCCCATCTCGGCAACGACTTTCCGGTCACGGGGACCAGGAAGCGACGTCATGCCGGACGTCGCGCGGGCTCTAGAGTGCTTCCGCAGGCCTGTAAAGCCAATTTCCGAAAAGAAGCACGAAAACAACGATCCTAGCGCCCGGCGCAGGAAGGCGCCCTTATGCGGGGTGTGCGCCCATCATGTCAAGGTGGGGCTGCGCATGCGCCGCAGTCAGGGGCTCAGCCGCCGTCTGTGGCGGCCTTCCGGATCAGGAAACGGTGCACGGGCCCGGAGGTCGTCTGCTCGATCAGGAGATGCCCCGTCGCCCGGCAGAAGACCGCGAAATCCTCGATGGAGCCGGGATCGGTCGCCAGAACCTCGAGCAGCGCCCCCGCGGGAAGCGTGGAGAGCGCCTTGCGCGCCTTGAGGATGGGGAGCGGGCAGGTGAGACCAGTCACGTCGAGGGATGTAGCGGCCGGACTGAGAGGCATGGCAGAGCGGTCCTTCTGAGTCCACGGCCGGAAAAATAGGTCATTCAAGGCATTGCTGCAACGCTGTGGGTGCCCCGGAGATCCTATCAAACCGGCGCATGAATCATGGAATAAGAGACCGATCGGCGGGCAAAATCGGCCCTTGCGAAGGCCGTCGCCGCAACGGATGGGGGAAGTCCGGCCGAGGCCGGCAAACGCATGGCCAACAACGACACACCGCGTCGCTCGTTCCTGTTCTCGTTCGGCCTCGATCGTCTCGGATTGTTCGCCCTTGAGGCCCCCTATTTTGCCGCCTTCCTCATCGCCATTCTGAGCGCGCTCGCGGTCCTCGGGATCTCGAAGCTGCGGGTGGACGACAGCCTCTCGGAGCTGTTCCGGACTGATACGGCGGAGTTCCGCAAATACGAGGAGATCGACCACCGCTTCCCGTCGAGCGAGTACGACGTGCTGGTCGTCGTGGAAGGCAAGGAGCTCCTTTCGCGCGAGAAGATCGAGAAGTTTCGCAACGCCGTCGTGGAGCTGCAGTTGACGGACGGCGTCGGCGGCCTGGTGTCGATGCTGTCCGCCCGCAATATTCCCGATGCCACAGGATATGCCCCGCCCGTGGTGCCCGACGAGCTGCCGCAGGACGAGGCCGAGTACGCAGCCGTGATGCGGGCGCTGGCCGAGAACGACATCGTCAAAGGCAAGTTCCTGTCGGATGACGGCGAGCTTGCACTGATCGTCATCGCGCTAGACCGAAAGATGGTGGAGGAGCGCACCGCGCGCACCGTGATCACCGGCATCAAGGAGGTCGTCGACAAAGAGCTCGAAGGCTCCGGGCTGGCGGCAAAGCTCACCGGCGCGCCGGTCATGCAACTCGAGATCCGCAACGCGGTCGAGCGTGACCGGCTCGTCTACAACGGTCTCGGTTTCGCGGTCGGCTTTGCCGTGGCCTATCTGTTCTTCCGGCGCCTCTCGCTCACGCTCATCGCGGTGCTTGGCCCAACGGTCGCCATCCTCTGGACCCTCGGCGTGCTGGGTGGCCTCGATTTCCGCTTGAACCTCTTCATCAATGTCATCACGCCTCTGATCCTGGTGTCGGGGTTCTCGGATTCCATGCATCTCGTGTTCGCGATCCGCCGGGACATTCTGGCTGGCGTCGATCGTATCGAGGCGGCACGCAACGCCGTGCGTGAGGTCGCGCCCGCTTGCCTGCTCACGGCCATGAACCAGGCCATTTCCATCGTCTCGTTCGCCTTTGCCGAGTCCGCCTTGATCCGCACGTTCGGCTTCGCGGCGCTGCTGGCGGTCGGAATCTCCTATACCGCCGTCGCGGTCGTCGTGCCGACGCTCGCCGCCATCTTCGTGCGCCGAGAGGCCCCCGCCGCCGTCGATCCGCACGAGCGGGAGGAGGGGGGCGTCGGTATGCTGCAGCGTCTCAGCGAAGGCGTGATGGGTTACGTGGGCGATCGTCCGCGGGTGTTCGTGGCGCTGGGCCTGATCGCGGTGCTCGGAACCGGACACGCGTTCATGAGCCTGAAGCCCATGTACCGCCTCGCCGATCAGGTTCCGGACAAGGAGCAGGCGCTGGCCGCGACCGGCAGCCTCGACCAGAAGCTGACGGGTGCCAATCCCGTGCACGTGATGATCGAATGGAAAGGCGCCGGTCCCGAAGGCGCAGCCCCCGGTGCTCCCCCGCCCATCGCCCTGTACGACGTCGGCACGCTTGCCGTAATCGCTCAGGCGCACGACGTGCTGGAGAA
This sequence comes from Hyphomicrobium zavarzinii ATCC 27496, assembly GCF_000383415.1. GTDB lineage: Bacteria > Pseudomonadota > Alphaproteobacteria > Rhizobiales > Hyphomicrobiaceae > Hyphomicrobium_C > Hyphomicrobium_C zavarzinii. The sequence goes on from NZ_KB911258.1 coordinate 131,327, forward strand.
GGAGGCGGGACTCGGCAATGTGTGGTCGCTGGAGAGCCTGCGGCGCTGGCTCCAGGATGCCGGAGACGCCAGCATCGAGAACATCCAGCGCTATGTGAAGCTCCTGCCGGAGCATCTCGTGCGCCGCTTCATCGCCGCCGACGAAAACGCCGTGCTCGTCACCGCGCGCCTTCCCGACATCGACTCGAGTGAGATCCTTCCCGTGGTTGAGAAGATCGACAGGGCGCTCGAGCCGGTTCGCCAGCAGCATCCAGGCTTCGAGATCTCGGTGACGGGACTTCCCGCCATCGCTGCGCGCAATTCGGCAACCCTCATCAGCGAGCTGACCTGGGGCCTGGTCGGCGACATCTTCCTCGTCTTCATCTTCCTGGGATTGGCGCTGCGCTCCCTGCTGGTCGGCGTGTCGAGCATCTTGCCGTCGCTGTTCCCGATCTTCACCACCGGCGCGCTGCTCTACTATTCGGGCCAGGGTCTCCAGTTCGCCTCCATCGTGGCCATCACCGTCGCGTTCTCGCTCGCCATCGACTCCACCATTCACTTCCTCAACCGCTTCCGGCTCGAGGAGGATCGTCAGCCGCCCGGCGACGCGGGCGCGCGCGCGGCCCTGACGCAGACGGCCCATCACATAGGTCCCGCCGTCATGCTGACAACCATCGTGCTCACGCTCGGTCTCGGCGTCACCATGCTGTCGGATCTGCCGTCCCTGCGCCTGTTCGGCCAGTTGGCCTCCGCTTGCCTTTTCGCGTCCCTCGTCGGTCAGCTCGTCATCCTGCCGGCGACCGTCTCCCTGTTCCGCCGCTACTTCCCCCGGAATCCATAAATTCACGCACTTGCGTAAAATCCCGATTGCCTCTCCCGGCGCGACTGGAATCCTGTTCTAATGATGGGATCGAATGCGCAGCTATCGCGTTCCAGCGACGAGGCGTGGTCGCCATGCCTCTATGCGATTAGAGGAGGCCGTCATGCCCAAGCCTTCGAAGAAACTCGTCATCGTCATGGCCAACAGCGATCCTCGCAACGGCGAGGAGCTTGGTGCGCCGATTTTCCAGGCCGCCCTCGCCGCCGCCATGGGCTATGACGTCGAGGTGCTGTGCACAGGCACCGCAGGCAAGCTCATGAAGCGAGGCGTGGCCGAAGGACTGCACCTCAAGCCCGGCATGAACAAGAGCATCTATGACTTCATCCGCGAGGCACATGAGGCAGGCGTGCGTTTCTGCTGCTGCTCGCCCGCGCTCGACATGTTCGCGATCCACCACGAGGATCTGATCCCCGAGTGTGATCGCGTGGTCGGCGGAGCCGCGCTGATCGAGGCGGTGATGGAGACGGACGCCCGCGTGCTCACTTACTGAGGAGGCGCAAGCCTCACCAGTCCTCGCGCCACAGCGGGTAGGCCATCGCCCCGCGCGGGATGGTGACGATGCCGCTCGCATCACGCCCCCCGCTCACGCCCAATTCGCCCGCGAACTTGTTGGCGATGTTGGCCTTGAGGCCCGCGTCGGCGTTGGCCGTGAAGTTGATCTTGTATTCGAAGCGTCCCACCGCGAGACGCACGATCTGGAACTGAAAGCGGTTCTCGTCGCTGCGCGGGTTGGAGGAGCCGAGGCACGAGCGGCGAAGCTGCTTGAGCTTGTCCTCGGGGTACTCGTAGATCGTGCCGGTGAAGGTGAGCGACACATCCGAGACGTAGGCACCCTTGAACGAGGCGTTCAGGATGTTGGCCCAGCCCGCGGAGAGGCCGAACGTCTTCTGATCGTGGGTCGAGAAGAGCGCCCCGTCGATGTTCTCCTCGAACCCATCCTTGTCGAACGGCGGACGGCAGCGCACCACGTTGAGCTTCAAGAGCTTTTCACCCGTGCGCTGGAACGTGCGCTTGTCGAAATGTCCGCGCGCGATGGTGCCCGGCGTGTAGGACGCCAGCGGAGGGCTCATCCGGTAGACATTGAGATTTTCTGAGATCGCGTCGGCGCGCGCACCCGTGGCGAGCGAAAAACACAACAAAAGAGCGCAAGCGCCCCATCGCGCACCACGCATGACATCACCCCCCGCAACACAACAAAACGGGGGCGATGTTAGTCGCCCCCGTGGAAGATGAGCAATCGGCAGCGAACGGATTTGTGACCCGGTGTGCTGCCTGCGCCACGAGCCTTACTCGGCGGCCTTCCAGACCAGCGTATCCGGGAAGATTTCCAGGAGGTTGGCCTTGCAGTAGTCCACGTCGGCATCGAAGTAGGTGCCATCGATGAAACGGATCTGCGTGCGCACCGTGCACTTGCCTTCGTCCGTTTCGAAGTCCAGCGTGACCTTGTCACCAGGCTCGATGCGGCTGGAAACCCAGTTCTCGCTCCACTCGCCTTCCTCCTGCGTGCGGAACTCGATCACGGGTGAGTTGCCCTTGTTTACAACCTCGAACTCCCAGCTCTTGTCTGCCGCGAAGGCCGGGCAGAAAGCGGCGAATGCTCCGGCGAGGCCAAGAGCGAGCGCCGAACGTGCGAACGGGCGGATCATTAGATTTGCTCCGTGAGAGGGTTCAGTGTCACGGACGCGGGCTCTATCACGAGTCGGAAACGCCATCCGCAAGATGGGAAAATTACGGAGGTCAGTGTCCGCACTGTCACAGATCTGAACGATGCGGCACAGCAAAAAAGGGCCGCGTCTCCGCGGCCCTCTGCAACAGAAGCGTCGACCGCGTCAGTTGACGCGGCAGACCTCGACGAGGTTGTCCGAGAAGGTCGGCGCACGCCCGAGGCCGCACCATTCCTGCGACGAGATGCAATTGACGGACCCGTCCGAACGGTTGAGCGAGCGCCAGTATCCGAGCGTCGCCACCACCACGCCGTCCGGCACGTCGTCAGTCACGCGCGCGACGCCCTCGAAGTCGCCGCGGTCGTTGTAGACGCGGACGGGATCGCCTTCGCGGATGTCGCGCTTGGCGGCATCGCCCGGGCTCACCATCACGAACTGTTCGCCCTGTCCTTTGATCTTGTGCTTCTCGTTGGCGTAGCACGAGTTGAGGAACCCGTGGCTCTTGGGTGAGATGATGTTGAGCGAGTAGAGCTTGGCGCGCTCGGGGTTCGTCTCGGGCCGTTCGCGTGCCGGCACATAGCCCGGCAGCGGATCGACCGGCTCGCCCGACTGCTCGCCGTCGTACATCGCGCGGAACGGGCCCGCGACGAAGTTCTTTGCGTCGTGCAGCAGGAATTCGCACTTGCCTGACGGCGTCGGGAATTTGCCTTCTGCGTGGGGCGTGCGCGTATCCGCCGATCCCACGTCCACTTTGTAGTACCCGTGCGTCTTGAAGTACTCCATGTCGATGCCGCCCATCTTGGGATCGGCCCATTGGATGTACTCGGCGCAGAGCTCGCTATCCGTCATTTTGAAGACGGGATCGTCGAAGCCCATCTCCTTCGCGAGCAGTCTCCACATGTCGCTGGTCGGCTTGCACTCGCCCGGCGGATCGATCGCCTTCTGATTGTACGTAAAGTAGAAGTGCCCCCACGACCACATCATGTCCTCGGCTTCGCCCGCCATCGCGGCAGGCAGCACGATGTCGGCATACTTCGCCGTGTCGGTGAGGAAGTGCTCGGAGACCACCGTGAACAGGTCCTCGCGCTTGAGGCCCTCGACGATCTTGTTGGTTTCCGGCGCCTGGCTCACGGGATTCGTGCAGAACACGAACAGGCTCTTGATCGGCGGATCGAGCTGCATCTCGCCAGTGAGCGCCGCGCCGAGGCGCAGGTTGTTGACGACGCGCGTGCCCGGCTTGATCCAATCGGGGCGCGCAGCCTTCACCCAATCGACGGGGAAGTCCCACAGCGGCATCTGCAGAAGGCCGCCGCCCACGTGGCGCCAGGAGCCCACGAGCGCAGGGAGGCAGCAGGCGGCACGGATCGCCTGGCCGCCGCCCGCGCTGCGCTCGAGCGCGACGCCGAGACGGATCACGGAAGGCTGTGCCGTTGCGAACTCGTGGGCGAAGCGCGCGATATCCGCCGCCTTAACACCCGTGATCTTCTCCACGTATTCGGGCGTGAACTCTGCCGCCCGCTCGCGCAGCTCCGGATAGCCGTGCGTGTATTTGTCGACGTAGTCCTGATCGACGAGTCCCTGCTGGATGATGGAGTTGATGAAACCCATGGCGAGTGCGCCGTCCGTCCCGGGCTTCGGGCAGATGTGCCAGTCGCCGGCTTTCGCGGTGCGTGACTTGTAGGAATCGATGACCACGACTTTCGCGCCGCGCTTCTGCGCCTCGAGCACGAACGGCCAGTGATGGAGATTGGTGGAGATCGAGTTGCACGCCCAGATGACGATGTAGCGGGAGTGCACGAAGCTCTCCGGATCGACCGCGCCGGTCGGCCCCACGGTGAGCAGCCACGCCGTCGATGAGCCCGATGCGCAGAACGTCTTCTCGTTCACGGTAGAGCCGAGCTTGTTGAAGAATGGATCGCCCGAGTTGATGCCTTGCACGAGGCCCATGTTGCCGAGATAGCTATAGGGCATGATGGCCTGGCTGCCGTAGGTGGCGATGATTTCGCGCCAGCGTTTGCCGATCTCCGCGATGGCCTCGTCCCAGGTGATGCGTTCGAACTGCTTCGAGCCCTTGGGTCCCGAGCGGCGCAGCGGATAGAGCAGCCGGTCCGGGTTGACATGATGATCGTGGAAGTCCTTGAGTTTGACGCAGAGCCCGCCGCGCGTCATCGGATGGGATTTCTTGCCGCGAACCTCTACCAGCTTGCCGTCTTGCACGAGGTAATCCATCGAGCAGGTATCGGGACAATCGTGGGGGCAGGCTCCGTGAAACACTTCGGGCTTCAATTGCTCGTTCATTCTGCGTCCTCCGTCGCAATTTTTTTTGGATCCGGTCGTTCGAACCCCTCTTCCGGAGGGCGCCGGTCTCTGTTCTTGTGGTGCGACACTCTGACATCGGGCGCGGAAACCATCAACCATCTTGTTTAGGATGTGAAAAAGATAAAAAAGTCTGCGTATTCAATGAGAAATGCCGCGATCATCATCTCGTAATGACTCTAAAGATATAGCGGATGTCGTCTGAGCTCTTTCCCGGGAGACGTGTTCTCTGGATGCCGTTGCATGTGCCGTGGACGCCGCCCACAGAGGCGGCCGTCTTGTGCTGCGCTGCAATGTCGGCGGCACTCGCGTTCACCTGCGCGCAGCATGCAGATCCGTTCGACTGCGCGGACAGTCTCATCGTCTATAACGAGACGTTCGACGAGTTCGGTCTCGTCGTGCATGACGGCGGCGCGTCCTACGTGCTGATCGCTTGCTGCCCGTGGTGCGGGGTGCGCCTGCCGGAAAGTCAGCGTGATCGCTGGTTCGAGGAGACGGAGGCCAAGGGCTACACGGACGAGACCCTGCCGCCCGAATACCTCACGGGCGCTTGGCGCCGGCGCACATGAGGCTTAGAGCCCAGGTTTGCCGTGTGCACCTCTCTGCTTGGCCCCTGGATGGCCGCCTCCAAGGGCAGCCGTGACGCACCGCGGGAGAGATCAGTCTACGGCGCGCAAACCGGCCGAAGCGCAACTGCCTTCGCTTCGACGCGCCTGGATCCCGCCTCTGCCGGGATGACGCCGCGTGTGCGCTGAGCCGGTTTTCCCAAAGCCTCCGTCACTCCGGCGAAGGCTGGAGTCCAGCCGCGTGACCGCATATCGCCGCTCCGCGGTCGGGGAGTGGCGCGCTAGCGCATTTTCCGACCAAGTGGATGCCAGTTCGTCTCAAGAAAATGCGGCAAATCAAAAATATAGAGCGCGCGATCCGGCTCCATCCGATCGCAAAACGCCCTAGGGCGCGCACGAGCCGTCGGTAAGATGGAGGCTCCCGCTCGGATCCGCCACCACGTCGCCGTCGAGATAGGCAGGGCCCACCGGCACCTTCCCGAAGCCGCCCGGGATATCGAGCACATAGGTGGGCATCGCGAGCCCCGATAGGCGCTGGCGCAAACCGCGCATCAACGCTTGCCCCTCGGCCACGCTGGTCCGGAAATGCGACGTCCCGGGCGCCAGGTCGCCGTGATGCAGATAGTAGGGCTTCACGCGGGCTTCCACGAAGGCGCGCATGAGCGCTTCGAGCGTCTCGACCGTGTCGTTGACGCCGCGCAGCAGCACCGACTGGCTGACGAGTGGAATGCCCGCATCGACGAGCCGCGCGATGGCGTCGCGCGCCGCGCCGGTCAGCTCGCGCGGATGATTGGCGTGCAGCGCGACGTAGACCGTTTTTCTCGGTGCGCGAAGCGCGGCGACCAGCTCCGCAGTCACCCGCTCCGGCGCCACCACCGGCACGCGCGTGTGCCAGCGCACGATCTTCACGTGATCGATCGCGGAGAGCGCCAGCGTGATCGCCTCGATGCGCCGCGGGCTCATCACGAACGGATCGCCGCCGGTGAGGATCACCTCCCAGATTTCGGGATGCGCGCGGATGTAGGCGAGTGCGTCGTCGATTTCCTCCTGGGAGAGATTGGCCTCGGCTGCCGGGCCCACCATCTCGCGGCGGAAGCAGAAACGGCAATAGACCGGGCACACGCCGACGATCTTGAGCAGCACGCGATCGGGGTAGCGATGCACGATCCCCTTCACCGGGCTCTTTGCGTGATCGCCGATGGGATCGGCACGCTCCTCCGGCCGCGTATCCAGCTCGCGAACATCGGGCACGAACTGCAGCGCGATCGGATCCAGAGGCGCCTTGGCGTCGATCAGCTCGGCGACAGCGGGCGTGAGGGCGATGGCATAGCGCGCGCCAACGCGGGCGAGATCGGCCTCCGCCTCGGCGGGCGCTAGCCCGGCCTCCACGAGGTCCGTTGCCGTCCGGAGAGTGTGACGCAACCGGGTCATGCGGGCGGCCATGTCAGCGGCGGCCAGCTTGCCGTGTCGTGATCGGGATGCTGGCGCGTGGTGAGCTTGGCGAGATCTTCCGGCGTTCGATCTTCCGCGGTCGAGTGGGCGGGCAGTGAAGGCAGTCCGTCGAACCACGAGAGCTTGCTCTCGATGCCCACCTGCTCCGAGGGCGGCGCCGCCTCCGGATTGTCCAGCGAGCCGATCGCGATGTCATAACTCTGCCAGCCGTCCTCCTGCATGTAGAGCGGGGTGCCGCACTCCTTGCAGAAGCCGCGCGCGACACGCGGCGAGGAGCGGAACTCGGCGGGCCGGCCGCGTGTCCACGAGAGCGCAGCGATCTCCACTGACACAAGCGCGGCGCCCCAGGAGCCGAACGCCTTCTGGCACATGCGGCAATGACAGATGCCCGCGCGGCCGAGCGGTCCGTCGATGCGGTAGCGCACCGCGCCGCACTGGCACCCGCCGCTATGGGCCTCGCTCATGGGTCTCTCCGTGGCTACCCCGCGCCTGATGGAGCCGGGAAACCCTACTTGCTCTCATCGGCGAGCGGTGTCCAGATCACCTGATCCACCTGCGTCGCTCCGGCCGCCAGCATGACGAGACGCTCGAAGCCGAGCGCGCAGCCGGACGCGGGCGGCATGTGCGGAAGCGCCGCCAGGAAATCCTCATCCAACGGATAGCGCTCGCCGTAGATCCGCGCCTTCTCGTCCATCTCGTGCGCGAGGCGGCGGCGCTGCTCGCTGGCGTCGCCGAGCTCGCCAAAGCCGTTCGCGAGCTCCACACCCGAGACGTAGAGCTCAAACCGCTCCGCCACTTCCGGACGATCCGGAACGGTGCGCGCGAGGGCGGCTTCCGGCGCGGGATACTCGGCAAGGATCGTCGGGCGCGGAGAACCCAGCACCGCCTCGATCTTCTCGACGAGCACGCGTGAGAAGATGTCCGGCCAGGTGTCGTCCGGCGCGATGCGGATGCCGGCGGCCTGCGCGCGCTCTGCCAGAGCATCGCGATCGGGTTTGCCGCCGCGGCAGGTGTCGAGCAGGGCGAAACCCGCATAGCGCTGAAACGCTTCGTCGAGCGTGATGCGGTCGAGGCCCGCACCAATCTCGGCATCGCGTCCGCGGAACGTCCAGGCGGCATTCTGAGAGATTTCCGCGGCAAGCGAGAGGATAGTCGCGCAATCGTCCCACAAGGCCGTGTACGGCGCGCCCGCCCTGTACCATTCGAGCATCGTGAACTCGGGGCTGTGAAGCGCCCCGCGCTCGCGGTTCCGGTAAACGGAGGCGAAGGCGAAGATCTTGTCCTCGCCCGCCGCCAGAAGCTTCTTCATGGCGAATTCGGGCGAGGTGTGCAGGTAGAGCCGCCGCCGGTCGAGTGCGGTGCCGATCTGCTCCGTGGCGAAGGCGTGCAGATGCGTCTCGTTGCCGGGCGACACGGCGAGCGCCAGCGGATCGACCTCCACGAAGCCTTGCGCCTCGAACCAAGCCCGGATCGCGGCCTTGATGCGATTGCGCAAAATGAGCCATGGCCGGCGGTCCCGGTGGCGATCGTGATCCCACCAGGGGGAGGGGGCGGACATGGTCTGGCAATCCTCGAAATGGGGCGCATCGCAGGATGGCGCGCCGCCACCATATCGAGGCGGGAAGGGTCCCCTCAAGCCGATTTCCGGAAAGGTGTGTTTGTTGGGTTCCGGCCACCTTGCGGCTGTGGTGAAGCCCTGATTAACCTTCGCCGGCAGGGCGGGCCGCAACCGAAGGGGGATCGCATGACCGCTACCCAATCCGACACCGCGACACTGACCGCGACGCTCGACGCGCCGACCTTGTGGGCCGCAGCCTTCACCCTCGTGTTCGCCGTGGCGGCGGGCGTGGGGCTGAGCGCGCTTCCGCAGGAGGGCAATCTCGGAGGTGCGCTCGATGCCCTCAAGAACCTCATCTATGTGCTGACGGTCCCCCTGTTCGATCTGTCCCGCCGCGCCTTCTCGCGCAGGAAGGTGCAGGCCGCCGCCACCGCGCCGCCCTCCGGCAGCGCAAACCTGCTCGGCACGGCCTTTGTGACGGCGCTCGTGCTGTTCGTGATCATCGAGCTGATCAGCTGGCTCACGGGCTTCGGCATGGGCAGCACGTGCGTCATGCTCGGCCATTCGCCCGAGGGAGGGGATTTCGGAAGGTGCCTTGCGCTCGGCATTGGCGTGTTCGGCAGCGTCGTCGTCGCGCCCATTATGATCGCCCTCGGCATCAGCGCGGGCTGGATCTGGAAGGGCATCCTCCATTCCGGCTTCGTGACCACGCTGCTCATTTTCATGGCAGTGGTCGCCCTGTTGTTCGGGCTCGATTTTTTCATTCTTCTTCAACAGGCCGCCGGTCCCGCGCAGGCGGTTCAGGACCAGTTCAACGCCATCGGCCCGGTGCGACAGGTTGGCCTGCAGGTGGCTATTCTGAGCGTCAGCGTGCTCATCGGCTATGGCGCGCGCCGCCTGTGGCACGGGATAGCGAGCCTTTTCGGCTGACGCGGGTCCAGCTCCCCGGATCGGGGGCCGATTGCCGTCTTAACGCATCGGCCCTTGGCCTCTCACCCGATACAGAGTATGAGAGCGCCCATATTTCCTGCCCTGCACGGACGTATGGCGAGCTGCCGCGAGGCAGCTTTCGTGGTTTCCGCCGGGCACGATCTGAATTCATGGGAGAAGACCGTGGTTAAAGTGATCGCCAGCTCGATTCGTAAGGGCAATGTTCTCGATCTCGACGGCAAGCTCGCCGTCGTCATCTCGGCGGAGAATATCCATCCGGGTAAGGGCACGCCCGTCACGCATCTCGAAATGCGTCGCATCGCCGATGGCGTGAAGGTGACCGAGCGCTACCGCACCACCGACCAGGTCGAGCGCGCCTACCTCGAGGAGAAGGACTACAACTACCTCTACGAGGACGAGATGGGTTTCAACTTCATGCAGCCCGAAACCTTCGACCAGATCCCGGTCTCGAAGGAGGTGCTGGGTGATCAGGCCATCTGGCTCCAGGAAGGCATGACCTGCACGATTTCGATGTTCGAAGGCAATCCGATCGCCATCGAGCTGCCCGCCCGCGTCGTCCTCGAGATCGTCGAGGCGGATCCCGTCGTGAAGGGCCAGACCGCGTCCTCCTCCTACAAGCCCGCCAAGCTCTCCAACGGCGCGCGTATCATGGTGCCCCCGCACATCGGCAGCGGCACGCGCGTCGTCGTCATGACGGCTGACGGCTCTTACGTTGAGCGCGCAAAGGACTGATCGGAACGATCGTCGGTGAAACGAGAAGCGCGCCCGGAGCAGTGCTCGGGCGCGCTTTTTTGTGGGCGAAGCTGGCGCGGACAGGTTGGCCCGGCCTGGCGCCGTTAGAATAATCCGGGCGGCCCCGGGAACGGACCCCACGGGCTATTCGGATAGGCGTAGGAGCGATCGCGCTTGACCCGCTTGTGGGCGTGGTGCTTCCGGTGGGCGCGCCTCGGCTCATAGGAGCGGCTCACGCGTCCGTGCAGGTCATAGGTCTCGCCGTAGGCAGAAACGGCCTGAGCCTGATCTTTTCGCCCGGCATGAGCGTCGTGCGACACCATAAACAAGACGCTGACGGTCATCAGAGCGGCGAGCATGAATGAATAGGGCACCGCATCACCTCCAGGGTGCATGTCGACTGTCATGCATAAACGCGCCAGCCGCCGATTAGGTTCGGATGCCTTGGTCCGTATCCTCGGCGTCCCACTCGTCGTCGCGAGGGCCGCGGGCATCCTCGTCGTCGCCGTCACCGTCCGGATCATCGAGATCGGCCGATCCGCCATCGTCGTCGTAGGCGCCCCCGCCATATTCGTCGTCGAATGCCAGCGCTGGATTGTCGGGGGCCGAGGGAATGGCAAACGATTGTGTGCCCCCGAGCGGTCCGGCGAGAAGCAGAAGGGCGGAGAGGAGAGCGAAAGTACGCATCGGCACCTCCAGACGAAATCTACCGTCGTCATGGATGAACCCCAAATGGGGCCATCGGAAGGTGGGGAAGGGGGACCGGGGTCGCACCCTGTCGCAGCCGTGCGAGGCACGCCGAGAACGCCCGTAAAATAGGGGCTGAAAGAGGGGCTAACCCTCAGAATTTGATGAGCGTCGAGGGCTTGTGCTCGCCCACGCTTTCGGCAAACAGGCTCTGAACGCGCGGCACGATCTCGCTCGCCTGGGTGACGACGCCGAAGCGGACCTCGAGCCCCGGACGGATGAAGGCTTCCTTGCGCATATGTGCGAGGAGGTTCAGGAACGGCGTCCAGAAGTCCGCGATGTTGGCCACGACGATGGGCTTGCTGTGCTGGCCGAGCTGCGACCAGGTGAGCTGCTCCACCAGCTCCTCGAGCGTGCCGATGCCGCCGGGCAGCGCCACGAACGCATCGGACCTTTCGTACATCTGCCGTTTGCGCTCGTGCATGTCCCGCGTGACGATGAGATCGGTTACCTCGCGCAGCATGTGCTCGCGAACGGTGAGGAACTCGGGAATGATGCCGGTCACGCTGCCGCCCGCCGCCAGCGCCGCGCGCGCAACCTCGCCCATGAGGCCGAGACCGCCGCCGCCATAGACGAGGCCGATGCCGTTTTCTCCCAGGGCCCGCCCCAGCGTGTGCGCGGCCTCGGCATAGATCGGGTTCTCACCCACGCCGGACCCGCAGTAGACGCAGACGTTCCGCAGCGCCCTGGAGGACGAAACAGCGGCGCCATTCGTCGTCTGCTCGTCCTTTCTCACGCGCTGGATGTCGACAGGTTTGAGTGGGGTAATGTTTGTTTCTGAAGGGCTTTTCAAGTCGTTTCCTTAATACGGATAAGATACGGACCTAGAACATGGTCTGTTCCATTTAGATGGCGTTCCGGTGACTGTCTGCCAATAGGGGCCGGCGACCGGGACTGAGGATGCGGCGTTAACTTGCGGTCGGGCTTAAGCAAAGACCGGAAGTTCGTTGACCCCGCCCCCCTGGAATGGCCTAACCTGGGGGTAAGCCCGCGGACGGGAGCCCGTGCGCATGAGTGGAGTGCCGGAGTGAGTGCGTCGATGCTGGATAGGCAACCCGGAAGGCTGGCCGCGATCTCGGCCGCTGCTTTGCTTGGATGCATGGCGCCAGGCATCGCCGCAGCCGGGTCGGCAAAGCCGTCAGATAACTCAGACACCGCAGAGACCAAGGGCGCCGAGACGCGTAGCGCGCCTGAGCCCAAAAGCGTTCTGCCCGAAGCGCTGACCGAATGGCTGGAGCGCGCGGCGCATGCCTATCAGGCCGATGTCGCAGACAAGCTGTCGGTGCCGCGTGAAACTGGGGCAGTGTCGTCCGGACAGCCCCCGCAAAGCTACTCCGCCAAGGCCTACGATGTCCTGCGCACCGGAATCGCGGCCGCGCTGGGCTACGTGTCTTATTGGATCGAGCGCGCCTATCAGGTCGCGGGTCTCCCGCCGCCCGATCTCACAAATCGCCTCGCTGGTGATCAGTCTGCCCGCGACGCCAAGGAATTCGTCGAGGCACGCCGCCGGGCCGAGGCGGAGTGGAAGGACGCGGTTGCACGGGCCGACGCCGCAGCCGCGGCGGCGGCGCGTGAGGCGGAGGCAGCGCCAGGAGCGATGGGCGATAGCCCCGCCGAAGCCGAGCGCAAACGCGCAGAAGCCCGCAAGAAGGAGCTCGAGCAGATCAAGCGTGATCTCGATCAGCGGATCTCTGACGGCCTCGCCAAATTGGAGGCGTTTGAGAAAGCCGAGACCGCGCGCAAGGCCGAGGAGGCCCAGAAGGCTCAGAGGGAACAGGAAAGGCTGGCCCAGGAAGCTGCCCGGAACGCCGAGGACGCCCTGAAGACCGCCGAGGCGGAGCAGGCGAGAAAGGCGGAAGAGGCCCGCAAGGCCGAGGAAGCGCG
>NZ_KB911258.1:144266-643563 GCF_000383415.1 Hyphomicrobium zavarzinii ATCC 27496
AGCCGAGCGGAAGGCTGCCGAGGAGAAGCGTCTCGCCGAGGCCGCCGCCGCCGAGAAGGCGCGCGCGGAAGAGGCCCGCAAGGCCGAGGAAGCGCAGCAAGCCGAGGACGCACGCAAAGAAGCAGAACGCAAAGCAGCGGAGGCGAAGGCTGCGGAGGAAAAGCGCATCGCCGACGCCAGGATCGCAGCGGAGCAGCACACGAGGAGTGAGACGGGCCGCTCGGCCCCAACAACGTCAGAGCCTTCCACCCGTTCGAAATTTGCCGAAGCCCGCGTTGCCAATGTCTTGCCGCGCCGTAAGGCCGCTTCGCACAAAACGAATGTCCGCCCGGCGCGCAAAAGCGAGCGGGCAGGCGTCCGCCAGTCGCGCCGCTACGCGGTAACTCACAAGTGTAAAGGCAAGAATTCGGCGCGATCGCGAAAGAAGCGGCTCTACGTCGTCAAGCGCGGCGAGACGCTCTGGAGCATCTCGCGTCGCGCCCTGAAGAAGGGCTCGCGATACGCCTCGATCGTGGGCTCGAACGGCAAGCGTATACGCCACCCTCATCGCGTCTATCCCTGCCAGAAGCTGCGCCTTCCGCGCACCTGATGGCCGGCGAGGGGCGGGCGGCTGGCCACCCGCGCATAAACCGGGTAAGTGTCCCGCCTGCCTCGATCCACCCCGCACCTGCGGGCGAGTGATCGGAAACGCTCTCGCTTTCGTATGTCTGAAAGAGACATGAGACCAAGAAACATCGCGACTTCCTCGGCGAGCCGCAGCGAGCGGCCGGATTTGTTGGGCCTTTCAGCCGACACCAGCCATTGGATAGTGCTGAAAAGCCTGCTGCCGTTCATTTGGCCGGCGGGCCGGAGGGACTTGCGCGTCGAGGTGGTAGGCGCGTTCGCGGTTCTCGTCATCGCCAAGATCGTGACTGTCGCCGTCCCTGTGGCATTCAAGGCCGCGACCGACTGGCTGGCGTCGGATCTCGCGAATCCCGCCGTGGCCGCTACAAAGAGCCTCGCGCTCGGCGTCGCGATGCTGATCGTCGCCTACGGCACCGGGCGCGTTCTCATGATGGTGCTGAACCAGGTACGCGACGTGCTGTTCACGCGCGTTGGCCAGCACGCCATCCGCGAGCTCAACAACCGCACATTCCGTCACCTGCACAGGCTCTCCCTGCGCTTCCACCTCGAAAGGCGGACCGGCGGCTTGTCGCGTGTGATAGAGCGCGGCACGCGCGGCATCGATCTCATCGTGCGCATGGGCGTGATGCAGCTTGCCCCCACGATCATCGAGCTGGTGCTCGTCGCAGGCCTTCTCGTCTACTATTTCAGCTGGATCTACGTACTGATCCTGCTTGGGACCATCGTGATCTACATGTGGTTCACGTTCTCGGCCTCCGAGCGGCGCATCGCCATTCGCCGTGAGATGAACGAGAGCGACACCGAGGCCAATACCAAGGCCATCGACAGCCTCCTGAACTACGAGACCGTGAAGTACTTCGGCAACGAGGACGCCGAGGCGCGCCGCTACGATGCCTCCATGGCGCGCTACGAGAAGGCCGCGGTGAAGACCTATTACTCGCTCGGCGTGCTGAACTCCGGCCAGGCCCTCATCTACACCGTCGGCATGACGCTGGTCATGTGGCTTGCCGCGCGCGGCGTGATCGCGGGCACCCACACGGTAGGCGACTTCGTGCTGATCAACGCGGTGATGATCCAGCTCTACATTCCGCTGAACTTCATGGGCATGGTGTATCGCGAGATCAAGCAGGGTCTCGTCGACCTCGAAACCATGTTCGCGCTTCTCGGCGAGAAGCCCGAGGTACTCGACAAGCCGGACGCCAAGCCGCTCGATGTGCGGGAAGGTACCGTCCGCTTCGAGAACGTCTCGTTCTCCTATGACAAGGATCGCGAGATCCTGCACGACATCTCGTTCGAGGTTCCGGCCGGAAAGATGGTAGCGATCGTCGGCCCGTCGGGTGCAGGCAAATCGACGATCTCCCGCATTCTGTTCCGCTTCTACGACATCAACTCCGGACGCGTGACCATCGACGGACAGGACATTCGCGATGTCACCCAGCAGTCTCTGCGCCGGGCCATCGGCGTGGTGCCGCAGGATACGGTGCTGTTCAACGACACCATCCTCTACAACATCCGCTATGGCCGGCCCGACGCCACGGACGCGGAGGTACACGAGGCCGCGCGCCTCGCGCAGATCGACGGCTTCATCGCGACCCTTCCTCAGGGTTATGCAACCATGGTGGGGGAGCGCGGGCTCAAGCTTTCGGGCGGTGAGAAGCAGCGCGTCGCCATTGCGCGGACACTGCTCAAGGGGCCGCCCATCCTGATGCTGGACGAGGCGACGAGCGCGCTCGACAGCCACACCGAGAAGGAGATCCAGGACGCTCTGGATCGCGTGTCGCGCAACCGCACGACACTGGTGATCGCTCACCGCCTCTCGACCATCGTGCATGCGGACAACATCATCGTGCTCGAGAAGGGCCGTCTCGTCGAGCAGGGCACTCATGCCGAGTTGATCGCCAAGGGCGGGCTCTACGCCAGCCTGTGGAACCGCCAGCGTCAGGCGGAGCGGGCAAGAGAGGAGCTGGCCGCCGCGCTCGAAGCAGGCGGCGCGAGCGCGTCCCCGTTGCCCGGCGAAAAGAAATTGCCCGAGACCGCGTCCCGGGCAATCGCACCCCCGTTGGATGAGCCCACGCCCTTCGGCGCGGCCTGACGTAATCTCAGGGCATTTGCGCCTTGAGTTCGTCAAAGCGCTTCTGCGCCGTGCCCGCAGGCTTGTAGCTGTCGAGCTGGGCTTTGTTGGTCGGCTCGCCCGCCACGATCAGCGCGATCATACCCATCGGATAGTGGGGCAGGCACTTGACGCCGTAGACGCCCGGCTTCTCGATCGTGAGCACGACTTCCTGGTTGAGGTCGCCTTTGAACTCCGTGGCGCCTTCGGGCCAGATGTTGGGAATGGTCTCCGCGTTGTGCCCCTTGTTGGTGGGCACGAACTTCACGGTGTCGCCGACCGAAGCTTTCACGAAGTCCGGCTCGAAGAGCATGAACTTCCCCTTGCCGTTGTTGTTGAGCATCTTGACCACGTGCTCCTCGGCGGAGGCGGAGCCTGTGACCGAGCCGAGCAGCAGCGAGGCAGCAGCAATCAGAGCGAAACGTGATGTCATGTTCCCTACCTTTTGAGGTTTCTTCAATTCTTGAAGAATTTAGTATAGAATATATTCGCGGCTGTCAAACGTGGCCCTCCGCCGCCATGCTTGGCTAAAATGTCGCGCATACGGAAGATGTCATCCCAGTCACGAGGCGGGGTCGCGGGAATGACGCGTTAAGCGGATGCCGGTAATCTCGGTCCCGGAGCAGGATCGGGACCAGGAACGCGATGTCGGGGCAACTCCCGGACGAGATCAGGGCCTTGTGGGAGGAGATGCGGCCGCGTCTCCGCCGCGCTGCCGTGCGCGTTCGCCTCGCGCTGCGTGCCCTGTGGTCCGCTGTGAGCCCGCCGCTCGGCTTTGCGCTTCAAGTCGTTCTGGCGCTCATCCTGCTGTTCGAGGAGTGGGGCTGGCGCCCGCTCGTCGCGGCGCTGGAGTGGCTCTCGCGCTTCAAGGTGTGGGCGCGCCTCGAGCTGTTCATCGCCGGGTTGCCTCCTTATGCGGCCCTCGCGGCATTGGCGCTTCCCACGTCCATTCTCTTTCCGCTGAAGCTGCTCTCCATCTATCTCTTGAGCAACGGGCAGTTCTTCGCCGCGGGCCTGCTGTTCGTCGGCGCGAAGATCGCGTCCACTGCGCTCATCGCGCGCCTCTTTCTGCTGACCAAGCCCGCCCTGATGCGCATCGGCTGGTTCGCCGTGCTCCACGACTGGATCATGCCGTGGAAGGAGGCGCTGTTCGCCAAGATCCGTGCCTCGTGGGCCTGGCGCTATGGACGGATGCTCAAGAACCGCGTGCGTTTGGAAGTGAAGCAGGCGTGGCAACGGCTGAGGCCGCGCATCGAGCCGCTGGTCGAGCGTGTGCGTCTCGCCTTCAGGCGCGCCATCGGGCGGACATGACCTCGGAAGACGATCTTAAGCAGGTGGCGAAAGCGCGGCTCGCTGGCCGAGCGCACGCCGCACATCCGCATCGGCATAGCCTTGGAGATAAAGCAGCGCCGTGAGGTCGCCATGCGTGACCACGGCCCCCGTCGGCGAAGCCTGCGCGGCATCCCGCAGGATCGGCTTGGCACGGAAGGCAACGCCGAGCCCTGCTGAGGCCAGCATGGTGAGATCGTTCGCGCCGTCTCCCACCGCGATCGTCTCTGAGAGAGCAAGGCCATGCTCGCGCGCAAGCCGCGCGAGGGCATCTGCTTTGCCCTGCGGCCCGAGGATCGGCTCGCGCACACGCCCTGTGAGGCGTCCGTTCTCGATTTCGAGCACGTTGGCGACGACGTGGTCGAAGCCGAGACGCGCGCCGATGCGCTCCGCAAACAGCGTGAAGCCGCCGGAGATCAGCGCTGTCCTGGCGCCATTGGTGCGCATCGTGTGTACGAGCGTTTCGGCGCCGGGCATCAAGGTGGCGCGTTCGAGGATGGCGTCCAGCCGCTCGACGGCGAGGCCCTCGAACAATGCGACGCGACGCACGAGAGAGGACGCGAAGTCGAGCTTGCCCTGCATCGCGGCGGTGGTGATGGCGGCGATCTCGTCATGCCGCCCTGCGAGCTTTGCGATCTCGTCGATCAGCTCCTGCTCTATGATCGTGCTTTCCATGTCGGCGCAGAGGAGACGCTTCCGGCGCGGCCCTGATGCCTCCGTCAGGAGGTTGATGTCGATCGAGGCGGCCGCCAGGGCATCAGCGGCCGCAGTGCGGAGCCCGGAGGCCAGACCGGCGTCCGCTAGCTCGAAGCTCGCCTCCCAGGCGTCCCCGCGTGAAAGCCAGTGTCCCGTGGCCGAGACCGCGGATAGCGCTTCGAGGGCGGAGCGCGTCACGGCCTCCGTGATCGCTGCCGATCCCGGCTTCGCCGTCAGAGTGAGCGTCGCGATGTGAGCTGCGGTCATGAGCCGGTCTGTCCGTAAAATGCGAGGTCGAGCCGCCCCACATCGCCTGGATCGCGCGGGACGGCAAGCCCGGAGCGAGATGCGCGATGAGGAATGAGCGCTGGTGCTGCGTGCGCCGGCCAGGGTAGGAGTGCACACCGGTACATGGAAGCAGAAGATCCGCCCGCTGCGGCCTTCGTGGCATTGTACGTTTGGATGAGAGCACGTTCGGATGAGGCAAGGTGCCGGGGACAAGGCGCCAACGGCTTGGAAGGAAGGATGACGATCCCCGCCCCCATACTGATCGCTGGGCCGACTGCCTCGGGCAAGTCCGCGTTCGCGCTTGCGCTCGCGGAAAAGGTCGGCGGCACGATCATCAATGCCGATGCCATGCAGGTCTATCGCGAGCTGCGCGTGCTCACCGCGCGCCCGTCCGACGCCGATACGCGCCGCGCGCCGCATCTGCTCTACGGGCACGTCGCGGCGGCCGATGCCTATTCGGCCGCGCGTTACGCCAGCGAAGCCCGCCGCGCCATCGACGACGTTATCGAGACCGGCCGCGTGCCGATCATCGTCGGTGGCACGGGGCTCTACTTCAAGGCGCTGACTGAGGGCCTGTCGCCAATTCCTCAGATTCCGGACGAGATCCGGGCACGCTGGCGCCAAGCGGCCGGAGAGGAGGGGGCTGCCGCCCTGCACGCCGTTCTTGCCGAACGCGATCCTGAGATGGCTGCGCGCCTGCGTCCCACGGACCCGCAGCGTATCGTCCGGGCGCTCGAGGTGCTGGAGGCGACCGGCCGCTCGCTGGCGCGCTGGCAGGAGATCCCCGGCGAGCCGGCGATCACGATCGGGGAAGGGCGCGCGTTCGTCGTGGCGCCGTCGCGAGAGGAGATGAGGCGCCGCATAGACGCCCGCTTCGATGCCATGCTGGCGGAAGGCGCGCTCGATGAGGTTCGCGCGCTCGTCGGCCTGGGTCTCGATCCGGATCTGCCGGCCATGCGCGCGCTCGGCGTGAAGCCGCTGGCCGAGCTTCTTGCCGGGCGGATGGCGAAGGAGGAGGCCGCCGAGGCCGCCAAAGCCGAGACCCGCCAGTATGCAAAAAGGCAGGTTACGTGGCTTCGTCGCAATATGATTACGTGGAAATGGATGCTAGCGCAAGAAATGAAAAGTTTTGCGACAGAAATCAGAGATTTTATTAATTCTAAAGCTTGACCCTGCAGGGTGTGGCCCTTAGGGTGCCGCCGGAACCCACGACACTTGTGATGACATCCCCGGGGATCGACCCGGGGTAAGGCCCCCTTTGAGTGCTGCGGAAGAGTGGGAACCCGGCTTCCGAAAGGAAGCGCGGCCGGGCGAGGCGCAAAGGGGCACGCGGAGGTTTGAATGGCACGGACGATGACGGGCGCCGAAATCGTGATGAAGGCGCTCCAGGATCAGGGCGTCGAGCATATTTTCGGCTATCCGGGCGGCGCTGTTCTCCCGATCTACGATGAGCTGTTCCAGCAGGAGAAGGTGAAGCACATCCTGGTGCGCCAGGAAGGCGGCGCGCTGCACGCTGCGGAAGGCTATGCGCGCTCGACCGGCAAGGTCGGCGTTGCGCTCGTTACCTCGGGACCCGGCGCCACCAACGCAGTCACCGGCCTCACCGACGCGCTGATGGATTCGATCCCGCTCGTCTGCATCACCGGCCAGGTGCCCACCCACCTGATCGGCAACGACGCGTTCCAGGAATGCGATACGGTTGGCATCACGCGCCCGTGCACGAAGCACAATTGGCTCGTGAAGAACGTCAACGACCTCGCGCGCATCATTCACGAGGCGTTCTACATCGCCAAGGCAGGCCGGCCCGGTCCGGTTGTCATCGACATTCCGAAGGACGTGCAGTTCGCAACCGGCAACTACGTCGGTCCCTCGAACATCGCGCACAAGACCTACAAGCCGCGCGTGAAGCCGGAGCCGACCGCCGTCCGCGACGCGGTGGACCTCATCGCGTCCGCCAAGCGCCCCGTGTTCTACACCGGCGGCGGCGTGGTCAACTCGGGCCCGAAAGCGAGCCAGCTCCTGCGCGAGTTCGTGCGTCTCACGGGCTTCCCGATCACGTCCACGCTGATGGGTCTCGGCGCTTATCCCGCATCCGACAGGCAGTGGCTCGGCATGCTCGGCATGCACGGCACCTACGAAGCCAACCTCGCGATGCATGACTGCGACGTCATGATCAACATCGGCGCGCGCTTCGACGACCGCATCACCGGCCGCATCGATGCCTTCTCGCCGGGCTCGAAGAAGATCCACGTCGACATTGATCCCTCCTCGATCAACAAGAACATCCGCGCCGACATTCCGATCATCGGCGATTGCGCCTATGTGCTCGAGGAGATGCTGCGCGTCTGGAAGGCCAAGGCTCCGCAGATCGACAAGATCGCGCTGAAGTCGTGGTGGAAGGAGATCGACAGCTGGCGGGCCAGGAAGTCGCTCGCCTACACCAACTCGACCGAATACATCATGCCGCAGTACGCCTGCCAGCGTCTCTACGAGCTGACCAAGGATCGCGACACTTACATCACGACCGAGGTCGGTCAGCACCAGATGTGGGCCGCGCAGTTCATCAATTTCGAGGAGCCGAACCGCTGGATGACCTCCGGCGGCCTCGGCACCATGGGCTACGGCCTTCCCGCCGCCATCGGCGTGCAGTTGGCCCACCCCAAGTCGCTGGTCATCGACGTGGCGGGCGACGCCTCGATCCTCATGAACATCCAGGAGTGCTCGACGGCGGTGCAGTACCGCCTGCCCGTGAAGGTGTTCATTCTGAACAATGAGTACATGGGCATGGTGCGCCAGTGGCAGCAGCTCCTGCACGGCAACCGCCTGTCGGAGAGCTACACCGAGGCGCTGCCCGATTTCGTGAAGCTCGCCGAGGCTTACGGCTGGACCGGCATGCGCTGCGATCATCCGGCCGATCTCGATGACGCGATTCGCGAGATGATCAACACTAAGGGTCCGGTGATCTTCGATTGCCGCGTCGCAAAGCTGGCTAACTGCTTCCCCATGATACCCTCGGGCAAGGCCCACAACGAGATGCTCCTCGGCGAGAACGTTTCCGACGAGGAGGTCTCGAAGGCTATCGGCAAGGAAGGAAAGGTGCTCGTGTGACGCTCACCGGCGGTCTTCGCTTCGCTGCTCTCTCGGTCGCGGCGGCTGTGCTTCTATGCGCAGCCGGAGCGCCGATGGCCCATGCCACGGGCACGGAGCCGGAGAAGCCGGACGGGACCGCAAATCAGGCGGCATCGGAGGCCGCGACCTGGGATCAGGTGGCGAGCATCCGCGGTGCCGCCGAGAGGCTCGGCCGTCTGCACCGGGCGCGCGGCGCCAAGGCGGCCTACGAGCTGATCGACAACTGCTACAAGACCCACAGCCTCGCCTCCACCTACGGCGAAGGGTTCGAAGCCTGCATCGCCCAGGACTATCTGGAGACGCGAACGCTGATCCAGGTCTACTCGCGCATGCCGCCGGAAGCCCTTCACAAGCTCGGCGTTCCCTCGCCGCAGGAGCTTGCCGATAGCATGGGCCAGCGGATCTCGGCGGCGTTCCAGCGGTATAAGAAATCCCAGGCCTATGCGGACGAGGTAAGACGGCTCGTCGATACGCATGGCGCTCCGGTGTTCTTCGCGATCGTCTTTCCCGAAGCGGTGAAAGCGATCGAGGATAAGAAAGCTAAAGAGAAGAAGTAAGCGGCGATGATCAACACCAATCCTCAGACTCACTACGCAGGCCCGGCCCTTCGCCAGGAGGTCGAAACGCGCACGCTGTCCGTGCTGGTCGACAACGAGCCGGGCGTTCTCGCACGCGTCATCGGGTTGTTCTCAGGCCGCGGCTACAACATCGATAGCCTCACCGTGACTGAGACGGAGCACGAGAAGCATCTCTCGCGCATCACCGTCATCACCCGCGGGACGCCCGCCGTTCTGGAGCAGATCAAGCATCAGCTCGAGCGTCTGGTGCCCGTCCATCGCGTGCGCGATCTCACCTTCGAAGGCATTTCCCTCGAACGCGAGCTGGCGTTGGTCAAGGTCGCGGGCAAGGGCGAGAAGCGCATCGAGGCCATGCGTATCGCCGAGATCTTCCGCGCGCAGGTCGTAGACACCTCGCTCGAGCACTTCGTTTTCGAGATCACCGGAAAGCCCGGCAAGATCGACACCTTCATCGGCCTCATGACCGAGCTCGGGCTCGTCGAGGTTTCGCGCACCGGCATCGCCGCCATCGGGCGCGGCGCGGCTGCGATGTGACGATGAGAGCCGAAGCGAAAGAGTGCCGCGGAGAGCGGGGCGCCTTAGAGGCTCGGACGCCGTCCGCCCTTCTTGGGCGACGCTTGCATCTCCGCGACCGAAAGCGCGAGCCGCGAGAAGGTCACGCTCTGATCGCTCGCGAGATAGGTGCTCTTGTCGGACGATTGGAAGCCGACGGCGCCATCCTTTGCGGGATAGAGCGGCTCGGCGCGCGGCGAGGAGCCGAGCGACACCATGAAGGCCGAGAGCTTCTGCCGGTATTTGCCGGAGGCCGCGCGCTCGCACTTGTTGGCGCCGACCGCCTTCTCGCAGGCTTCGATGTTGGAATAGGTCTGGGACGAGGCTTCATGGCGCGTCACCGCGCGCTCGATCGCCGCCGCGCAGGCCGTCACCGCCTCCTGTCCGAACGACACGCAGTCGGAGGCGCTCGCGATCACGCCGCGCATGGCGGGAGACTGGGGCGCGTCGGCAGAGGTGGTGTTGGCGTTGCCGCAGCCGCCGAGCAGGGCGGCGAAACCGAAAAGGGCGATGACGCGGGCAAATACAAGGGTACGCATGGGTTTGCAGCTTCCGGCCAGAAGACGACAGGCCATTCTGCTGTCCCACCTCTTTCGGATCTGTTAATCACGTCGCGGCAGCCGTTTTCGGCCTCCCGCGGCGCAAATCCGCCCATCTCCGTCTTGGCCGTTGAAACGGCGCCGAGCGGCGGTGTAACGTCCGGCGACCTTTCGGGGATGCCCGGTTTCCACTCCTTCCGGGGCGTTCGTCCCGTCACCTTCACCCTCCGATAATCACAAACCGCAAGAGAGAACGATGCGCGTTTATTACGATCGAGATGCCGACATCAATCTGATCAAGTCGAAGAAGGTTGCCGTTGTCGGCTACGGCAGCCAGGGCCACGCGCACGCGCTCAACCTGCGCGACTCCGGCGTCAAGGACGTGGCGATTGCGCTCCGCAAGGGCTCCGCCTCCGCTCAGAAGGCCGAGAAGGAAGGGCTGAAGGTTCTTGAGGTCGCGGAAGCGGCGAAGTGGGCCGACGTCATCATGATGCTCACCCCCGACGAGCTCCAGGGCGACATCTACAAGGAGCACCTCGGCCCCAACATGAAGCAGGGCGCAGCTCTTCTGTTCGCCCACGGCCTCAACGTGCATTTCAACCTGATCGAGCCGCGCGCCGATCTCGACGTCGGCATGGTCGCTCCCAAGGGCCCCGGCCATACCGTTCGCGGCGAGTATCAGAAGGGCGGCGGCGTTCCGTGCCTGATCGCCGTGCACCAGGACAAGAGCGGCAACGCCCACGACCTGTTCCTCTCCTATGCGTCGGCCATCGGCGGCGGCCGCTCGGGCGTCATCGAGACGACCTTCAAGGAGGAATGCGAGACCGACCTCTTCGGTGAGCAGGCCGTGCTTTGCGGCGGTCTGGTCGAGCTGATCCGCGCCGGCTTCGAAACGCTGGTCGAAGCAGGCTACGCGCCCGAGATGGCCTACTTTGAGTGCCTGCACGAGGTGAAGCTGATCGTGGATCTCATCTACGAAGGCGGTATCGCCAACATGAACTACTCGATCTCCAACACGGCCGAATACGGAGAGTATGTCACCGGCCCGCGCGTGATCACGCCCGAGACGAAGGCAGAGATGAAGCGCGTGCTCACCGACATCCAGACCGGCCGCTTCACGCGCGACTGGATGCTCGAGTGCAAAGCTGGCCAGCCGAGCTTCAAGGCCACGCGCCGCCTGAACGACAGCCACCAGATCGAGGAAGTGGGCGCCAAGCTGCGCGCCATGATGCCCTGGATCTCGAAGAACAAGCTGGTCGACAAGGGCCGCAACTAAGCGCGCCCTTGGCTTAACCGCCGACCTGTCAGCAGCCCGCCTTTTGTTGCGCGAATGCCGCGCCCGGAAGGCGGGCTGCTGCGTTTGCAGCGTCAACTCTGGAAAGGCGCCCCGATCAGGCGCATCGTGCGATTGCGCATGCAAGTAACAGGGAGCGCAGAACAATGAAGCGGACTATCCTGACTGTGGGGTTTGCAGCGATCGTTGCTTTGGCCGGCACCATTGCTTTCGATGCCATGAGAGGTCCGGAGCAGGGCGCGGCAATTGCGGCGAAGGGCTATAAGACCTGCAAATCGAAACTTTCGACCGGAAAGACAAAGACATGGCGCTGCGGCCAGGATCAGGCTTGCTGCGTGAACAAGTCCTTGAACCTTTACGTCTGCGGCTATCCCGGACTGGGCTGCCTCTAGAGCTCCAGACGGTCGAGCTGAACGCTCTGCCTGCGGTCACGGCGCAGCGAAAGCGCGCTCGTGGCCGTTTGGTCCGCCACATGCGCGCGTGAGCGCTCGCCACGCCCCGCCGGCGGCCCGTCCGGGCCCGGCCTGCGTCGTCCAGCGAGGAGCCGCGATCCGACGGCTTGTCCGTAGTAGGCAAGGCGTAGAAAAAGCGGCATCGCAACCCCCGTTACGCATAGAAAAAGAGGACGACCGTCCGGAGTTTTGCGCTGCAAAACGCCGGCATTCCGTCATCGCATTCTCAATGTGAATGGCGGGTTAATGGCCCTCTGAAACAGGAGTGGCATCCGCAGCATAAATAGAAAAGATCATTAGGCCAATGGGTTGCTGAATTTGTAGGCAGTCTGATGAAGTTGACTGATCAAATTTGAGGACATGTGCACCGCCCAAAAGGAAGTGCCAGGCGGAGCTTGCACTTTGTTTGGTCAGTGAAGTTATAAATTCAGCAACTGTTCATATGGGATAAAAATCCCAAACGATGTCCTCTGAGACCAAAAGGCAGGGTCTGGGAAATTCGCTCTCGGGAAAGAGAAAGCCCAGGCGATTGGCTGAGGGGGCAAAGGAGGAAGCGGTGGGTGTCAGGAAAGTATCGCGGAGCCGGACGGTCGAAGACCGGCTGAAAGACATTCAGCACGAGATCCTGATTGCCGTTGCATCCGGAAAGCCGCTGCCGGAGGTCATGGCGCTTCTGTGCAAGCGCGCCGAAAAGATTGCTCCCAACGCGATTTGCTCCATCCTGCGCGTGGATTCCAGCGGCCGCCTGCGCCCGCTTGCGGCGCCCTCGCTGCCCGACGCCTATTCCCAGGGCATCGAAGGCGTGGAGATCGGCCCGATGGTGGGCTCGTGCGGCAGCGCCGCCTATTATGGTGAGCCGGTCGAGGTTACCAGCATCAAGACGGACCCGCGCTGGGCCGTCTACAGAGAGCCGGCGCTTGCCCTCGGCCTCAAGGCCTGCTGGTCGAGCCCGATCAAGTCTCACGACGATCGCGTCATCGGAACGTTCGCTTTCTATTTCCGCACCACCCGTCGCGCCAGCAAGCTCGAAAAGCGCATCGTCGAGCGGTGCGCGCATCTCTGCACGCTCGCCATCCAGCATTGGGCTGCACAGAACAGAATTCGCCGCCTCGCTTTCCGTGATCCGCTGACCGGGCTCGGAAACCGCGCGCTTCTGGTCGAGAAGTTTCCGACAATTCTCGAGCGCGCCAGGAGCCGGGGCAAGGAGGTCGCGGTCTTCTACGTCGACATCGATGGCTTCCGCACCATCAACGCCCAGCAGGGCCACAAGATCGGCGACCAGCTTCTGACTAACATCTCACGCCGCATCCGCAATGTGGCAGCCGACGCCGATCTCATCGCGCGGCTGGGCGCCGATGAGTTTCTGATCGTGCGTACAGCGCGCGAGAGCCGCGCCGAGTTCGAGGCCATGGCTGTCGAGCTGACCGACGCGCTGCGTGATCGCTATGTGCTGGAGGCTGGCCTCGAGGTGAGGGCCGCCGCGTCCGTCGGCGTGGCGTGCTTCCCCGATGACGGCGAGGATCTCGATGCCCTGATGGGGCATGCCGATACGGCGCTCTCGCGCGTGAAGAGTGGCGGCCGGGCTGGACACGCATTCTACACGGCTCGCATGGACGCGGAGAAGCGGGCGCGCCGCGCATTCGAGCGCGACGTCTCCGCCGCAGTCAAGGCAGGTCAGCTTTCTCTCGTCTTCCAGCCGCAGGCCGATGCGCACTCGTGCGCCGTGCGCGGTTTCGAGGCGCTGCTGCGCTGGAACCATCCGATCCACGGCTTCGTCTCGCCGGCCAAGTTCATTCCCGCCGCCGAAGCCTGCGGCGCCATCGAGGACATCGGCACGTTCGTCCTGCGCGAGGCCCTGCTGCAAGCCGCGAAGTGGCGGAAGAACCTGCGCGTGGCCGTAAACGTCTCGCCCGCCCAGATCATCCGTGCGGACTTCGCCAAGCATGTCGAAGGCCTGCTGGCGGAGACCGGCGTCGATCCCGGGCGTCTCGAGATCGAGGTCACCGAGAGCCTATTCATCTACGACGCAGGCGCGGCCCTCAACACGCTGCAACGGGTCAAGGCACTCGGCGTAAGCGTGGCCATGGACGATTTCGGCACGGGCTATTCGTCGTTGAGCACGTTGCGCGCGTTCCCGTTCGATCGCATCAAGATCGATCGCAGCTTCATTTTCGACATGGTGACGAACGCGGACGCCGCGGCGATCGTCAACTCCATCATGGGGCTGGGGCGCGCCTTGGGCCGCCCTGTTGTCGCCGAAGGCGTGGAAACGCGCGATCAGCTGGATCTTCTGCAGGTCCAGGGTTGCAACGAGGTGCAAGGGTATCTGATCGGCAAGCCGTTGCCGATTGGAGCCTATTCCGACATCACGGGTGTCGAGGAAGAGGCCTCGCAGGCCACTCCACCCCAGGAGCCGGAGCGTCCGGCCGTCGTGGTTGCACCGCCGCGCCGTGGCGGTGACATGCTCTCAGTCGTTGCTCCCAAACGCGGCCACGCGATTGCGTCCGGCTGATTTGGCGTCGTAGAGCTTGGAGTCCGCCCTCTGCACGAGCATCTCCGCGTCGTCGCCCTGCCTGAACTGCGCTACGCCGAATGACGCGGTCAATTGGCCGATCTTTTGATTGGTTTCACGGATCGTGAGCTTCTTGCTTTCGAACTGTCGGCGGATGCGCTCCGCGATCGACTTCGCCGCATCCAGCTCTGCCATCGGCAGGATGATGGCGAACTCCTCGCCGCCGTAGCGGATGACTGTATCGCCCTCGCGGACGCCGGCCTCGATGACGCGCGAGAACATGCGGATGATCTCGTCGCCGACTTGATGTCCGAATGCATCGTTGACGCGCTTGAAGTGATCGATGTCGCACATGACGAGCGAAAGCGACGACTTCTTCTGCTTGCAGTCGAGGATCGCCTTTTCCATCGTCACGTCGAAGCAGCGCCGGTTCCCGACGCCCGTCAGCGGATCCTTGAGAACCACTTCCTCCGCTTCGCTCAGGCTGGACCGAAGCGCCTCGATCTGTTTGCGCGAATCCTCGAGCTTGGATTTGAGCTCGGTGCTGTCCTGGCGCATGCGCTCGTTCTCAGCGACGAGCAGGCTCACGATCACGCGAACCTGCTCGGCTTCCGTCAGACCGGACAAGCGCGCCTGCGCGTTTGCAAGCGACTTGGCATAGCTGTCGTTGGTCGTGATGTGCGCGCGGATCAGGCCGAGAACTTTTGACAACTCGCGGTCGAGCGTCTGGCTCGCCTTTGCGATCTTCTCGGCAGAAACGCCGGACTTGCCGCCCGAGAAACCAGCGGCGAGCTTCGGCCCGAGCCACGACACGAGCAGACCGAAGCCGGCGATGACCGCGAAGCCGATGGCGGATATGCCGAGGATGCCGAGCGGATTGTATTGCGTTTCGAGGACAGCGCCTCCGCCCATGCGCTCGGCACGCAGGGTGCGAAGAGGCGAGAGATCAAGATCCGACGCAGCCAGGAGAGCCACGAGAATCGCGCCAAAAATCACTCCCCCAGCGGCCAACAAACCGCGCTGGGTCGAGGACAAGTCTCGGAATGAAATCATGAGGAGACACTTTGTCGAGCGATACGGAAAGTGATGCGCAATTACGCCCCACACCTACAACTTATGGCGTCATCCGAACATGTGATAAAGTAGACCATAAGTCGAGCTTACGGCCGAAAACACGCAGATTCAGATCGCCGATCCGTATAGGCACGGAGGATCTATTGGCATTGCAGTGTGACACTGCTCACCGCTGCGGGTGCCGAATCCCGCATCAAAGAGCCGCTTAATAGGAACGCCTCCGTCCGGATAAATCCGTCGGAGGAGATATGAACGACGCCAGCCTAAGCGATTCTGCTTGGCCTAGGAAGAAACGCCGAGGAATGCAAGTTTAGTACGGCACTTCTGTCTAGGCGAGCCGAGATGAAAAAGCCGAGAGGAGGGAGATGTGCGCCGGACACGGCGGCAAACGCGTAGCTGTATAGAGCCAGGGCTCGGTTCTCGCAGGGAAATTCGTGCTTTTGATCGCGCTGATCCGACGTCGTGCGATCAGCGCGTGCGAATTTTTTCTGCCCGATGTGTCCACGCGAGCGCGCTCTCCAGACGGTCGTTCCCCCAAAAGACTTCGAAATCTTCTGTTACAAAACTCGGCGCTCCGAACAGTCCGAGCTTCGCCGCCATTTCGGTCTCGCTCCGCAGTTGTTCTTTGATTTCGGGGCTTTGCGCACGCTCGAGGATCCCGTCCGCATCGCTGGAGAAATGATCCAGAACAGAGCGGATCACGGCGGGATCGGCAATCTGGCGCCCGTGGGCGAACTCCTCGCGGAACACCTGCGCACAATAGTCGCCGGCCCAGCTTTCCTCTGAGACCGCAACCGCCACGCGCGCGGCGATGAGACTGTTTTGCGGAAAAGGATCCGGCCGCACCAGGGCGAGCCCGAGCTCGTCGCAAACACGCTGAAGGTCGCGCCACATATAGGCGCCCTTGGCCGGATAGAGATTGAAAGGCGACGTGTTCCAGCCCTGCGCTTTGAAGATCGCCCCAAGCATGAACGGGCGAAACCGCACGTAAACGTGCTGTTCCGCGGCGAGCGCCTGAATGCGTTGCGAGGCCGGATAGGAATACGTCGATCCGAAGTCGAACCAGAAATCGAGTTGGGGGAGGCTCATGGCGGAGGCTGCGTCCTGCGAACGTTCAAACGGCTTGGATCAGGTCATAGGCGACGGGCGCGGCGCTTGCGACCAGCAGCAACGCCATCGCCACGTTGAAAACACGTGTCTTTGACGGCGTGTCGACGAGGCGGCGCATGAACGTGCCGAACGCGGCCCACGCAGAGAGGCAGACGAACGCCACCGCGGTGAACACGAGCGAGATCAGCGCAAGGCTTCCCGTCGCCGTGTCCGGAACGGTGAAAACCGCCGTTGCGGAAAGCGCCACCGCCCAGGCTTTCGGGTTCACCCACTGGAAGGCTGCCCCGTCGAGCGCCGAAAGCGGGCGCCCGCACGCATCGTTATCGAGGGCGGCCGGTGTCGCATCGCTGACGGCTACTTTCCACGCGAGCCAGAGCATGTAGGCGAGCCCGAGGATTTTCACGCCGGTATGGACCCATGAGCTCGACTGGATCATGGGTCCAAGGCCGATCCCGATCGCAATCAGCATGACGACGAATCCCAGCGTGATGCCGGTAACCAGAGGCAGCGAGCGCGGCACGCCGTAGTTGAGCCCTGACGTCATCACGAGCAGATTGTTCGGACCGGGCGAAATGGACGATACGATCGCGAACCCGATGAGCGCGATCAGAAGATCGGACGACATGCAAACCCCGAGGTCGGTTATCTGCGCACTATAGCCTATGGCCCACATATGCGCCGCGTCCATCAAGGACCAGCGTTCCAGTTTTTCATGAGCACCATCATCTTTCGCGCGGAAGATCCCAGAACGAGCGGCTCCATTCGCCGTGCGCATCGGCCCTGCTGAGGCCGATGTCCTTGAGCGCGCGCTCGTCGAGCTGCATCAAGGCTCTCCGCTCTCGAAGCGTTCGGAATACGCGCTCGATGACGAGAAAGGCCAGCAGCGCACGCTGTTTGTAGCTCGCTCTCGGAGCAAGGGAGTGCAAGATGTGCGAGGATTGGGCCATGAGATCGCTCCCGGGCTTGAATGGGAGCGTTTTCTAGGGCAGGAGATGGCATTAGAGAAGAAAATGTATTTCATGAGAATTATAACGTATCGTTATGATGGGCGGGTGCTGTGGTTCGCAACATCGACACGGGGCTGCTGAGAGCCTTCACCACCGTTGTGGAAACCGGCTCCGTCACCAAGGCGGCCGCCGCGTTGAGTCTCACGCAAGCCGCCGTCAGCCAGCAGATCAAGCGTCTCGAGGACTTGTTCGATAAGCCTTTGTTTGCGCGCAAGCGGCGCAGGCTGGTGCTCACGCCCGAAGGCGATCAGCTTCTTCCCCTCGCCCAGAAGCTGATTGCTCTCAACGACGAGACGTGGCGGGCGATGGCGGCACCCGCGTTCGACGGAGAGGTGCGCCTTGGCGTGCCCTACGATCTGGTGGCGCGCTTCCTGCCGAAAGTGCTTCGCCGCTTCGATAAACGCTTTCCCAATGTCCGCGTGTCGCTGATAACCAGCACGTCGCGCCTGTTGCTGGATGCCTTGGGCCGGGGCGAGCTCGACCTCGCGCTCGCGACAGAAGCCTCGCGCCCGGCACGGGCGGAAAGCCTGCTCGTCGACCGGCTGGTCTGGGTCGGAGCGGCCGGAGGAGACGCCTGGCTCAGGGACCCGCTTCCGGTTTCGCTCGGCGCCGAGACGTGCGCCTTTCGCCCTTATGCGCTGGCGGCCTTGGCCAAGTGGCATCGCGGCTGGCGGCCTGTCAGCGAGTCGAACAGTCTCGAGCCCATGGTCGCCACCCTCGAAGCTGATCTTGCTGTGGCGCCGATGCTCACCTGCGCCGTGCCCAAGGGGCTCGTGATCTTGAGTGCAGCGGCCGGCCTCCCCAAATTGCCGCTGTGCCATGTCAATCTCTACCTGCCACGCAACACCCAGAACGACATGGCGACGGAGCTGGCGTCCGTCCTGCGCGAGGAGTTCGATCTGCGGGGCAGGGACACACCGCTCCGGGCCCGGCGCAAGGCACCTGCAAACACCTGACATGGCCTCGGATCGGGCTGAATTTAGGAGCGACACATGAACTTCGATCTCGCGAATAAGGTAGCCCTGGTCACCGCGTCGTCCGGCGGCATCGGGCTCGAGATTGCCCGCTCTCTCGCCGCTGAGGGCGCGCGCGTCGTGATCAACGGGCGCACCCAGGCGAGCGTCGACAAGGCGATAGCCGACATCCGTGCCGGGCTGCCCAAGGCCGACCTGGTGCCCCTTGCCACTGACAACGGCACTGCGGAAGGATGCACCGCGACCATCGCGGCAATTCCTTCCGTCGATATTCTGGTCAACAACCTCGGCATCTACGAAGCAGTCGGCTTCTTCGAAGAGACGGATGCGGACTGGCAGCGCTTGTTCGAGGTGAACGTGATGAGCGGCGTCCGCCTCACGCGGCATTACCTGCGCGGGATGCTCGATCGCGGCAAAGGCCGCGTCGTCTTTATCTCGAGCGAATCCGGCGTGAGCCCCGCGCCTGAGATGGCCCACTACAGCGCCACCAAGACCACGCAGCTCAGCATCTCGCGCTCGCTTGCGGAGCTGACGAAAAACACCAACGTCACCGTCAATTCCGTGCTGCCCGGCCCCACGCGCACCCCGGGCGTCGAGGAGTTCATCGGCGGCATCTATCCGGGATTGAGCCAAGCCGACGCGGAGCGCAAGTTCATCGCCGACAATCGTCCGACCTCGTTGATTGGACGCCTGATCGATCCGAAGGAGATTGGCGATACGGTTGCTTTTGTCTGCTCTGATCGCG
Organism: Hyphomicrobium zavarzinii ATCC 27496; assembly: GCF_000383415.1. Classification (GTDB taxonomy): domain Bacteria; phylum Pseudomonadota; class Alphaproteobacteria; order Rhizobiales; family Hyphomicrobiaceae; genus Hyphomicrobium_C; species Hyphomicrobium_C zavarzinii. The sequence continues at coordinate 163,280 of NZ_KB911258.1, forward strand.
CCTCCGCCATAAACGGCTCGTGCATCCGCGCCGAAGGCGGCCTCGTCCGCACCGTGTTCTGAAGCCCGGTTTTATTGGCTTAAACGATGCGAGCGTGCAGCGGCCAAAGCGCACTGGGCCGCCGCACGGCTTGCCATGTGCAGGGCGAGCTGTTATACGGCGCCTATGTTCAACTCAGCCGGGGAGGGCTGCATGACAACCACACGCTCGCTTCTTCGCCCGGTTTGGATCGTCCGGCACGTTTGAGTCGGCAATCCGCTGGCCGCATGTGCGGCTTCCTCGATCGTTCGAGGCAATTCCCAAAATCTGGTTCTGGCCACTGACGCCCGATCTGCGCGCGTTTTTCCTCGCGCAAAAAGGCAGTCGTCGCGGTCGATAATGCATGGAGACGGCGCGGTCCTGCGCCGGAATGGAAATGACAGCGCAGCACCGCAATAGCGGGCGAGCGGCCATGAAAGCCGTGTTCGCCTACACCGCGCGCCATTGGCGGCGACGCAGGCTCCTGTTGGCTCAGATCGCGGGCGCGATCCTGCTCGCAACGTTCGCCGACGTATTGATACCCTTGTTCTCGGGCCGGCTGGTCGATGCGCTTCTGCTGGCCGGCGAGACGCGCGACGTCGCGCTGTCTCGCGCCCTCGAAGCGTTCGCCGTCATGGTCGCGCTCGGCGCCGGAATGGTCGCCCTCCGTCACTTTGGATGGATGCGCGTCATCCCGCTGTCGCTCGGCATGATGTCGGACATTGCAGAGGAGACGTTCGCGCGCGTGCAGCGCTTCTCCACCGATTGGCACGCCAACAGCTTCTCGGGCTCGGTGATGCGCAAGGTCACGCGCGGCATGTGGGCCGTCGACCAGTTGAACGACACGCTGCTGCTGGCGTTGTTGCCGTCGGCATTCGTGCTCGCGAGCACCACGATCCTGCTCGCGGTGCAGTGGCCGCTGATGGGTCTCGTCGTGGCGCTGGGCGCAGTGGCCTACGTTGCGATGACGGTGTCGCTCGCGATGTACTACATCGCGCCCGCCGCCAAGCTCTCGAACGCGTGGGATACGCGCATCGGTGGCACGCTGGCCGATGCGCTCGGATGCAATGCCGTCGTGAAGGCCTATGGCGCTGAGCACCGCGAGGACGCGCGGCTGATCGACGTCGTCGGCAGATGGCGCAAGCGCAGCGCGCGCACCTGGTCGCGCCACACGCTGGCCGGCACGAGCCAGCACGTCGTACTCCTCACCATTCGCTCGACGCTGGCTGGCGTTGGTCTGTGGCTGTGGTGGAACGGCAAGGCGACGCCCGGCGACGTGACGTACATGCTCACGACGTACTTCGTCGTGCACGGCTATCTGCGCGACGTGGGCATGCACGTGCACAATCTCCAGCGCTCGGTGAACGAGATGGAGGAGCTGGTCGAGCTTCATGACGCGCCGATCGGAATCGAGGATCGGAAGGGTGCCGTTCCCATGCGGATCACGGCGGGCGAGGTGCGCTTCGACAACGTGGCGTTCCACTACGGCGCGCACGAGACGCCGCTCTATCGCGACCTCTCGGTCACGATCCGAGGCGGCCAGCGCGTTGGCCTCGTGGGGCACTCTGGTTCGGGCAAGACGACGTTCGTCAAGCTGATCCAGCGCCTTTACGACGTCACGGGCGGGCAGATCCTGATCGACGGCCAGGATGTGAAGCGCGTGACGCAGCAGTCGCTGCGCTCGCAGATCGCCATCGTTCCGCAGGAGCCGATCCTGTTCCACCGGACGCTCGCCGAGAACATCGGCTACGGCCGGCCGGGCGCCTCGCAGGCGGAGATCGAGCGTGCGGCACGCCTCGCCAATGCGCATGAGTTCATCGCCCGCCTGCCGAAGGGCTATCAGACGCTCGTGGGTGAGCGCGGCGTGAAGCTCTCGGGCGGCGAGCGCCAGCGCATCGCGCTTGCGCGCGCGTTCCTGGCGGATGCACCGATCCTGATCCTGGACGAGGCCACATCGAGCCTCGACTCGGAATCGGAGCAGCTCATCCAGGCGGCGGTCGAGCGCCTGCTGCGGGGACGAACGGCGATCGTGATCGCGCACCGCCTCTCGACGGTGAGAAGCCTCGATCGGATCCTCGTGTTCGATCGCGGCCGCATCGCCGAGGACGGCACACATGCCGAGCTGATGCGCCGCCCCGACGGACGCTATCGTCATCTGTTCGAGCGTCAGTTGGGAGACATCCGCGGCGCCGCGGAGTAGAGCGGGCTCCCCTCCCTGCAACGCAGGGAGGGGACGCGCTCAATGTTTGACGGCCGGCCTTGCCACCTCGGCGGCCGGTTTGTCCTCGCGCAGTCCTTTGAAGGACGCGTGACGCAGCAAGCCGTCGCGGGTCCAGGCGCGATAATCGATCTGCGCCACGAGCTTTGGCCCGGCCCAGACGACGCCGCGCCGTTGCGCCGCCGTAAGCGAGTCCCCGAACGCAGACGTCTTGCGCTTGAGTGGCTGCAGCTTTCTCCAGAGTGCGCGCGCGGTCTCGTGCGAGAAACCCGTGCCGACACGGCCCGCATAGACGAAGCGCCCGGCCTCGAACGTACCGAGCACGAGCGCGCCGATCGCCGTTGCATCGACGCTCGACACCACGTAGCCGCCGATCACGAACTCGTCCGTCTGGATGCACTTGGACTTGAGCCAGTCTCCAATCCGTCCCGAGCGGTACGGAAGATCCGCGCGCTTCGAGACGATACCTTCCAGCCCGAGCTTGCACGCGTTTTTGAGGACGGCCACCCCGCTGCCGGAAATATGGGCGCTGAAGCGCAGCCGTTCCGGATCGGCTGCCCGCTCGAGCACCGCCTTGAGGAGATCCTTCCGCTCGATGAGAGGCGCGCGGCGCATATCGACGCCGTCGAGATAGAGCAGGTCGAAAGCGACGAACGTCATATCGCCGGATCGGCCCTGCTCGAGCGCCTGAACCAGCGCGGAAAAGCTCGAGACGCCCTTCTCCGTCAGAACGACGGCTTCGCCCTCGACGAGAGCGGATTGGACAGGAAGCTCGGAAAGGGACTTTGCGAGGGAGGAGAAGCGCGCCGTCCAATCGAGGCCGCTGCGTGTGAGCAGTTGGGTTTTTCCGCCCGTGATGCGTGCCTGCAGGCGGTATCCGTCGAGCTTGATCTCGTGCAGCCACAACTCACCGGCGGGCGGTGCGTCCGTGAGGGTTGCGAGACACGGGGCGACGAAAGCGGGGAGGGCATCGCCGCCCCGGGTACGCGTCGTCTTTCCCCTGCGCGCGCCTTTCCTTTCCGGCGTTTGTACGGAACTCTTGCTCATCGCTCTGCATTCGCCCTGTACGAGCGGCCGGTCAGCGCCGCACGCACGGCGCGTTCTGCGCCAACGAGGAGAGCCCAATGCCGATCATCACCACCGCCATCATGACGTTCATACTGCTGATCCTCATCGGCATCGTCGTCGGACTGCTCTTCAATCGGCGTGGCCGGAGCTGGCTTGGCCGTCAGGTGGCGGACGCGACCGGCGCAGGCGACGTCACCTACAGTCTCGTCGGCATCGCCGGATCCTTCATGGGCTTTCATATCGGCGTGATCCTTGGTCTTCTTCCGTCGGTTCTTCTCTATGTGACCGCCATAATCGGAGCCGCGCTCACGATCTGGCTGTGGCGCGGCCGTTGATGCCTCTCAGCGCGCGGCCGCGACCAGCCGCCGGATCGCCTGCTTGAGCGGCTGGCCTGCGCTGTCGTAGTCAGCCCAGGCTTTCGTGGTCGCGAGCAGTGCCGGCACGGTGCGCATCGTGAAGCGCATGGGGTCGAGCCCCTTGCGCACCTGCGCCCAGGTGAGCGGCATGGAGACCGGAGCGCCCGGCCGTGCCCGCGGCGAGAGCGGTGCCACGGCGGTCGCCATCCGGTCGTTGCGGAGATAGTCGAGGAAGATGCGGCCCCGGCGAAGCTTCTTGGTCATGGTGGTCAGGTAGAGGCCTGGGCTGTCGTGAGCCATCTCCTGGCACACCGCCTCCGCGAACATCTTGGCTTCCTTCCAGCCGAGGTCGTTCCCGCGCCCGGCTTTGAGCGGCGTCACCACATGCAAACCCTTGCCTCCCGTCGTCTTGCAGAAGGGCACGAGGCCGAGCGCTTCGAGCCGCCTGCGCAACTCGTTGGCGGCGGCGACGACGTCGTCGAAGGCGAGATCCGGCGCCGGATCGAGATCGAACACCAGCCGTCCCGGAATCGCAGGCTCGTTCGGCATCGAGTTCCACGGATGGAATTCGAGCGCGGCGACCTGCGCCATCGCGATCAGTCCCTCCATGCTATCGATCTGAATGTAGGGCTGGCGGTCCCCGCTGACGCGCACCATCGTGACGAGATCGGAGGTGCCGCGCATGGCGTGGCGCTGGAAGAACGTCTCGCCCTCGATGCCGTCGGGCCCGCGCACGACGGAGCAGGGGCGTCCCGCGATATGGGCGAGCATCCGCTCCCCCACAGCCTCGAGATAGCGCGCGAGATCCATCTTCGTGAGAGCCGCTTCTCCGTCGTGCGCAGGCCACAGCGCTTTGTCAGGGCTCGAAATCGCGACGCCGAGCACGGTATTTCCGCCCGCTGCGGAGGAATGCCACACCGCGTCGGATCCGTGTGCGCTGGGCGTATCCAGCATGAACGTGCTCGGGTCGTTTCCGCGTCCCGAGGCGATCGCGCTCATGCTTCGCCCGGAAGCGACGGACCGGTCCTTCTTCAGCAGCGCGTCCTTGTCCCCGGGGCGGGCATAGGCATCACGATGCTTAATGAGAAGCCAGTTCGTCCGGCTCCGGCCAGACCTGTCCCGCTTCATGCGCACCAGCACCCAGCTTCCCTTGAGCTTCGTGCCGGCCAGCAGGAATTTGAGTTCCCCGTTCCGCAGGGCTTCTCTCGCGGGCTTGTCGCCCTCGGGCATCCAGAAGCCGCGGTCCCACACCATCACGGTGCCGCCCCCATATTCGCCTTCCGGAATTGTGCCTTCGAAATCGCCATAGTCGAGCGGATGGTCTTCCACCTCGACGGCGAGCCGCTTGTCCGCCGGGTCGAGCGAGGGACCGCGCGTGACGGCCCACGATTTGAAAACCCCGTCGACCTCGAGCCGCAGATCGTAGTGCAGCCGCGTCGCGTCGTGCTTCTGGATTACGAAGCGCGGGTAGTCTGCCGCGCGGATCGTCTGCTGACCCTGGGGTTCCTCGGTTTTCGTAAAGTCACGTTTCGCGCGATACTGTGAGAGTTGCTTCTTTCCCTTCGCCATCGAAGACCTCGCGCCCCGTCACATCTCAAGCGCGTTTTTTGGTTGCACGCGGCGTCTTGGGCTTGCCCCCGGAGGGTGAAGCAACGCTCTTCTTGAGTGCTTCCATGAGGTCGACGATGTTGCCGCCCTTGGGTCGGTCCTCCTCGTGCGCCACAATCTTGCGCCCTTTGAGCTTGTCCTGAATGAGGGCCTTGAGCGCCGTGGCGTAGTGGTCTTCGAACTTCTCGGGGCGGAAGGCGGCGGTCTTCTTTCCGATGAGCTGCACGGCGAGATCCACCATTTCCTTGTCCGGCTTCGCGGTCGGAACCTCGTCGAAGAAATCGACGGGCTTACGCAGCTCCTCCTCGTAGCGGAGCATTTCCATCACGAGCCCATCGTCCAAGGGAGCGATGGCGACAAGCCACTCGCGCCCCGAGATGGTGATCTGCGCGAGGCCTACCTTGCCAGTCTTCCGCAATGCGTCGCGGATCACGACGTACCCCTCGCCCGAAAGAGAATCCGTCGGCGTGATGAAATAGGGACGCTCGAAGTAGCGGTAGTCGATGTCCTTGGCGTCGACGAACTGAACGAGGTCGATCGTTTTCTTGCTCTCGAGCTTGACTGCGTCGATCTCCTCGGGATCGAGGGTGACGTAGGTGTCCTTGTCTACCTCGTAGCCCTTCACGATGTCGGAGCTTTGGATCTTGCCGACGCCGGCGACCGTCTTTTCATAGCTCACGCGCCTGCCGGAGGGCTTGTGGATCTGGCGGAACGTGATGTCGGCTTTCGATTCCACCGCGTTGTAGATTTCAACGCCAATGGTGACCAGGGAGAGCCTGAGGAATCCCTTCCAATAGGCACGTGCAGACTTGGGCATGACGCAACACTCTCACGCTCTATGCACAAACAATGCGCACGGAGAAGCTTCGTTCCACTTTGCGCCGAACGCAAGAGGCGGTGAAAGGTTTCTTACGCGCTGCTTCGGCTGTTGACCTCGATCCAGACCCTTGCGACGGTCTTCAGCAGGTGGGAAATGGTTAAGGGGGATCAGTATGACTGAGGCAGGCAAGCTGGCGGAGGCTGCATCCCCGTCCTCAGGCCCGCCCCCAGGTGAAACGAGCCTACACAGGGTGATGGGACCCTGGCTCCTGCTGCTCTTCATCGTCGGCGACATTCTGGGAACAGGCATCTACGCGCTGACGGGAAAGGTCGCGAACCTGGTCGGCGGCGCCGTCTGGCTCCCGTTCCTGCTCGCCTTCGTCGTCGCGCTTCTCACGGCGTTCAGCTATCTGGAACTCGTGACGAAATACCCGCGCGCCGCCGGAGCCGCCCTCTACACGCATAAAGCGTTTGGCATTCATTTCGTGACCTTCCTGGTCGCTTTCGCCGTGATGTCGTCCGGCATCACCTCGGCATCCACCGCATCGCGCGCCTTCGCCGCCAACTTCTCCGACGCATTCGGGCTGGGGCTTGCGGGCGGGATCGGCATCACCGTCGTGGCGCTTCTGTTCATGGCCGCCGTCGCTATCGTGAACCTGCGGGGCGTCGGCGAAAGCGTGAAGCTCAATGTGCTGCTGACCTGCGTCGAACTCAGTGGCCTCCTCATCGTCATCGTCATCGGGTTCTGGGCCATCGGTGCCGGACAAGGCGACGTCTCCCGCGTGCTGGAGTTCAAGACGGAGGACAGCGGAAGCATGCTGTGGTCTGCCGTGGCCGCGACCACGCTCGCTTTCTTCGCCATGGTGGGCTTCGAGGACAGCGTGAACATGGCGGAGGAGACCAAGGATCCTGTCCGCACCTTCCCCAAGGTGCTTCTGCTCGGCATCGCGATCACCGGCGTGATCTATCTGCTCGTGTCCATATCCGCCATCACGCTCGTGCCGCCTGCCGAGCTCGGCGAGGGGGAAACGCCGCTTCTCAAGGTGGTCGAGGCGGGTGCGCCGAATTTTCCAATCGAGCTGTTCGGCTTCATCACCATGTTCGCGGTCGCCAACAGCGCGCTGATCAATATGCTGATGGCTAGCCGTCTCGTCTACGGCATGAGCCGCGAGCATGTCCTGCCGCCGATCCTCGGGAAGGTTCATCCGAGGAGGCGCACGCCTTACGTCGCCATCGCGTTTACGACGGCGATCGCGATTGCACTGATCACGTTCGTGGGCGAGGTGCCGGCGCTTGGCGGCACGACAGCGCTTCTGCTCATCTGTGTCTTCGCCATCGTCAACGTCGCCGTGCTCGTTTTGCGAAAGGACGCCGTCGAGCACGATCACTTTCGAACACCGACGGTCATACCGATGGCTGGCGCGGTGAGCTGCATGTTCCTCGCCGGACCGTGGACGGGCCGCGATCCGGTTCAATATAAAATTGCGGGCGCTCTTCTGCTCATCGGCGTTGCGCTCTGGCTTGTCACGGTGTTCATCAACCGCGCGACGAGGCAGCATCCTGCGGATCCTCGTGGCGATGATGCAGGCACGAGCGCACCTCGCAATTGAACGCGAGAGCTGCTGAACGCCGGGCATGAGCATGGTCGCGCCGGAACCCTATGGCCGCCACGCGCGTTTCAAACGGACACCATCCCTGAAAAATCCATCTCCAGAGTGGAGGCGTCCCAATGTCTAACGAGAATCGGAATCCCGGCCAGCAGGGCGGGCAGTCTCAGCGCGATCAGCAGCAAGCACAGCAGGATCGCGACAAAGAGCGCCAGAACCAGCGCAACAATCCCGGCAACCCCGCGAAGCCCGGGCAGGATCAGCAGCGCAGCCGCGACCCGCAGCCGGGCGATCAGGATGACCGGAGCGGCGACCAGCGTCAGGCTCAGGATCAGCGCCGCGACCAGCAGCGTTGAGACTAAGAGAATAAGAAAACAAGAAGCGTTTTCGAACTCCTCAGGGCTGCGAACAGGCAGCCCTGATTTTTTGCCGGTTTGTGGGGATTTAGATTTGAGACGCCATGTCAAGCTCGGTTGGCTGCGTAGCCCGCCGAGGGTTGACCTCATGGGACACAGCGCGCAGCATGCGCGCGCGTTGAGGTGCGCGCTTTGATCGTAAATCCGGCCCTTTTGCTCTGGCCGGACGCAAGAGGAGGTTAGCGAGATATCGCTTCAAGCCAATTTTCTATCGCGCCCATGGCTACGCCGGCCGTTTCTGAAATCTGCTACGGGTCATTCCGCGAAGCTCGCGGCGCGCTACGGCATGATCGCGTGCGCCGTCGCGCTCTTCGCGCTGACGCTCCTGGGTCCGCTCGTCACCTCCCTCGTCGATGACTGGTCGCGCCGAGATGTCGAGTTGCGCGCAACTCTCGTATTTAATTCCGTGAGCGGCCCGCTGTCCGCAATGCTTGAGAACGGGCAGACCGATCATATCAACGAGCTGTTCGAGCGCGTCGCGACGGACTCCCGCATCGTTGCCGTCGCCGTCTGTAGAGACGGGAAGGAGCCCGCACACGCCACGAAACTGATGCCCTCATCCATTTCCTGCGAGAAGATCGCGCGATCGGATACCGAGAGCTTCTCCTCCGTCATCGTCAACGGGCGGCGTATGCTCATCGGCGCCTACCCCATCGTTTCGCGGACAGATCCCTCGCGCGAGATAGAGGGACACTTCATCATCGTGCACGACCTCAGCTTCGCGGAGCATCGCGGGCAGGAAGCGCGCAACTATCTCACGCTCATGCTGGGCGGCATCATCCTCGCAAGCGGGGCGTTGGCCATCGGCCTCGTGCTCTACCTGATCCGCAACTGGCTGCGCACGTTCAAGCAGGCGGTGACGAGCGCGACATCGCCAGGCGTGAGGAATGCAGCTGCCAGCTACGGCCCCTTGGATAAGGAGGTGCGCCAAGTCCTTCGCCAGCTCGAGATGAGCCAGTCCGCCATTGATCGCGACCAGGCGAACTGGAGCAAGGAAACCCTGCGCGACATCATGCTGGCCGAGCTACCGGGCGTGGAAGTTCTCGTCGTAGCCAATCGCGAGCCCTACATCCACAATCATGGCCCCGGTGGCATCGAGCTGCAGACCCCGGCGAGCGGACTCGTGTCGGCTGTCGAGCCGGTCATGCGCGCATGCGGCGGCACATGGATCGCCCACGGAAGCGGAACGGCCGACCGCGAGACGGTCGACGCCAACGACTGCATCGGCGTACCGCCGAGAAGCCCCGAGTACACGCTGCGCCGAATCTGGATTTCGGAGGAGGAGCAGGACGGCTACTACTACGGTCTCGCCAACGAGGGGCTTTGGCCCCTTTGCCACATCGCCTTCACGCGACCCGTCTTTCGCGAATCCGATTGGCGGACCTACCGCGCCGTGAACGAGCGCTTCGCCGATGCGGTTGCCGCCGAAGCCAAGACATCCTCGCCCATCGTTCTGATCCAGGACTATCACTTCGCCCTGTTGCCGCAGATGGTACGCGAGCGCATCCCCGACGCCACCATCATCACCTTCTGGCACATACCCTGGCCGAACGCGGAGACCTTCGGCATCTTCCCGTGGAAGGAGGAGATCATCCACGGCCTGCTGGGAAGCTCGATCATTGGCTTCCACACGCAATTCCACTGCAACAACTTCCTGGAGACGGTGGATCGCTTCGTCGAGAGCCGCATCGATCGCGAGCAGGAGTCGGTGACGCTCAAGGGGCACGAGACCTTCATACGTCCCTATCCCATCTCCATCGACTGGCCCCCGGCTGCGCTTGCGAACCAGAAGAGCATCCAGGACTGCCGGGACGCGGTGCGCAAGCGGCTCGATCTGCCGCCCGAGACGAAGATCGCGGTCGGCATCGAGCGTTTCGACTATACGAAGGGCGTGCTCGATCGCATTCGCGCCGTGGATACGCTTCTCGAAACGCACCCCGAATGGCGTGGGCGCTTCGTTCTGGTGCAGGCGGCCGCGCCCACCCGCAGCAAGCTGCAGACTTACAAGGGGCTGCAGGACGAGGCGATGGCGCTCGCCGAGGAGATCAATGCGAAGTATGCCGATGTGTCGCCGCAACCCATCAGGCTGATCATCCGCCATCATGAGCCGAGTGAGGTGTTCGAGCTGTTCCGCGCAGCCGACGTTTGCATCGTCTCGAGCCTGCACGACGGCATGAACCTCGTCGCCAAGGAGTTCATCGCAGCGCGCGACGACGAGCGTGGCGTTCTGATGCTATCGCACTTCGCGGGCGCCTCGCGCGAGTTGGCCGAAGCGCTCATCATCAATCCCTACGATGCCCACGCGACGGGAGAGGTGCTCCATAGCGCGCTCGTCATGCCGGAGACGGAGCAGCACGAGCGCATGAGGCTGATGAGGGCCTACGTCAGCACCCGCAACGTCTACCGCTGGGCCGGGCAGATGCTGCTCGATGCGAGCCGCCTCCGCAAGAAGCAGCGCATCCTGGAGATCGCCGCGCTCGATACGGACCGTGCCGGTTAGGGCGAGAGGGCGGTTACGCCTGGGACGGTGCCGTCGCGAGCAGGCTCTTGATCGCGGCTTCCGCGCGAGCCCGCTCCGCATCCGCCATGTGAAGCCCCGCCTTCGTGCGACGCCAGAGCACATCCTCGGCCGTTCGCGCCCATTCGTGATCGCGCAGGTAGATAACCTCCCGTTCGGTAAGGCCGCCGCCGAGGGCGGCGCCGAGATCGTTCTCATGCAACGCGCCGCCGAGCACGAGTTCGGCGCGTGTTCCGTAGAGCGAAGCGAGGCGCGAGAGCGTGGCCGGTGCAAGGCCGGGATGGCGGCGTTCGAGACTTTGGCGATAGGCTGAAAAGCCGTTCGAACTGAAATTCCCGCCGGGCAGGGGCTGCGTCGCGGTCCAGGGCGGCGGAAGGCCGGGAAAGAACGGCGCGAGGCGTTCCATCGCCGCTTCCGCGAGACAACGATAGGTCGTGATCTTGCCGCCGACGACATTGAGGAGCGGAGCTTCCCCGTCGCCGTGAATGAGATCGAAGCGATAATCCCGCGAAACAGCGGACGCGTTCGCGGCCCCATCCTCCACCAGAGGGCGCACGCCGGCGAAACGCCACGCGATGTCCTCGCGCGTGAGGGCGCGCGAGAAGAACCGTCCCGCGGCAGCGAGCAGGTACGCCTCCTCCTCTGCACTGGGTTTCGCGCCGTCCTCAGGCGAAGGGGCTGTCACCTCTGTCGTGCCGATGAGCGTAAAGCTCTGCTCGAACGGCAGCGCAAAGACGACGCGCCCATCCGTGTTCTGCAACAGGTAGGCGTCGTCCGCGCCGGAAAGACGCGGCACCACGATGTGCGAGCCGCGCACCAGCCGCAGAGCCGGTGCCTGTCCGGCAGGGCTCGCGAGCCGCGCGACCTCGCTGCACCAGGGCCCGGCCGCATTGACGAGCGCCCTCGCGGCGATGGTGCGCATCCCGGATGCCGTCTGGGCCGTCACCTCCCACAGGCCGCCGCGCCGCGCGAGGTGCGTGACGGGCGTGCGCGTCAGGATGGTGGCGCCGCGCTCGGCCGCATCGAGAGCCGCGAGTACGACGAGACGCGCATCGTCCACCCAGCAATCGTAGTAGGAAAAGCCCGCCCGGAACTCGGGCTTCAAGGGGCGCCCCATCGGATCGCGCGTGAGGTCGACCGAGCCGGAGCCCGGGATCCGGCGCCGTTTCGCGAGGTGGTCGTAGAGAAACAGCCCGAGGCGCATGAGGACGCGCGGGCGCATGCCAGGCGCATCCGGGATGACGAAACGCAACGGCCGTATCAGATGGGGCGCCCGTTCGAGCAGCACCTCCCGCTCCGCCAGCGCCTCCCGCACCAGGCGGAACTCCCAGTGCTCGAGATAGCGCAAGCCGCCATGGATGAGCTTCGAGCTGGCCGAGGAGGTCCCGCTCGCCAGATCCGCCTTTTCGAACAGAACGACCTTGAGGCCACGTCCCGACGCATCAGCCGCGACGCCTGCACCGTTGATGCCGCCTCCGACGATCGCTAGATCATAGACGCCGTCAAGCATCCGAAAGGTGCTCCCTGAATCCCGTATCTGCGCCGAACCCTACTACGAATGCGGACAAAAAAGGATCGGTTCGGCACAGGGCCCGGCCGCCTAATGGCTTGGTCCCAAAGGGCCGGACTCCATGGTATGAGTCGCCGCACCCAGAATAGCGCGAACGGCGGGATACGCGACGCACAAGAACCTCGCGCGAAGGGCCGCCAATCGGCGCAACTTGCCACGATGCCGCCGTCTTCCAGCACCAGATCTTCAGCCCATGATGAGACACATGATTGAAAAACTTGCGGCGCTCCTCGCCCTTGCCTTGCTCGCCGCGCCCGCGCACGCCTCCGATCTGCCGCCGCTCAAGACCGGCGACATCGTGTTCCAGAAGACGGAAACCAGCGCCAGCGACGCCATCATGCTCGCGTCCGGTACGCAATATACCCACGTCGGCATCGTCGAGCTCGACAAGGCGGGCAAGCCCCACGTGATCGAGGCGGTGGGGCCGGTGCGCGTCGTTCCCCTCGATCAGTGGATTGCGAACGGTAGGGACAAGCGCGTAACAGTGAAGCGCCTCAAGGGCTTGGATGAAAAGGCCGCCAAGCAGGCGACACAGCGCGCCCGCTACTATCTCGGCCGCCCCTACGATCATTTCTTCTACGAATCCCACGATCAGATTTATTGCAGCGAGCTCATTCACCTCGCCTTCAAGGAAGGGCCGAAGATCTCGGTCGGCGAGCAGCAAAAGGTCCGCGACCTCAAGATCGACACCGCCGCTGCACAAGGCCTCATCAAGCAGCGCTGGAAAGCCCACCCCCTCTGCAAGGCCAAATCCGCCGGAAGCTTCAAGGCGTGCTATGGCCTCATCATGGAGCAGACGCTGGTGACGCCGGCGAGCATCGCCCGCGATCCGCGCATGGAAATGATCTACACCAGCTTCGGGGCCAACGCCGAGTAAGCCCCAGCCCGCCCTTTCGAGATCCGAACGCTCAGCCTCGCGGGTTACCCGCTTTACCGAGCCGGCCGCGAAGCTCGCGCGCCGCGAACTCGACGAACTGGCGCACCTGCGGCTTGGGCATGCGCACGGGCCGGCGCACCAGATGCACCGGCACTTCCGTATCGTCGAAAGCCGCGAGCACGGTCTTGAGACGTTTGCGGGCAAGCGACGCCTCCGCCTGATAGGAGAGAATGCGCGTAAGGCCGAGCCCCGCGACGGCCGCGTCGACGGCCGCCTCCGCCGTATTCACCGCAAGCCGCGCCCGGATGCGGACGGCATACCGCCCATGGGCTGCGCTCCTGAAACTCCAGCGTCCCTCCCGAGGAAGGCCGGAGAACACGATGCAATCGTGATTGACGAGGCCGTCGGGCGTCTTCGGCTCGCCGTGCTTTCGGATATAGGCGGGCGACGCGCAGGTGAGGAGACGCAGCGCGCCGACTTTCGTGGCGATCAGCGATGAGGCCGGCAGCGCCCCGATCCTGAGCGCGACGTCGAGGCCTTCCTCTGTGAGATCGACAACCCGGTCTGCGAGGTGAAGCCGCGCATTGAGGCCCGGATGAAGCGCGAGGAAGCGCGTAATGAGCGGCAGCACGTAGAGGCGTCCGAACACCACCGGTGCCGTCACGACGATCTCGCCATCCAGCGTGTCGTCGCGCCGCGCGAGACGGCGTTCCGCTCCATCGAGCTCGTCGAGCACGCGGCGGCAGATTTCGAGGTACGTGCGGCCTTCCTCCGTCACGGAAAGGCGCCGCGTCGTCCGCGCGATCAGGTTTGCGCCCACATGCGCTTCGAGGCTCGCCAGTTGCCGGCTCACCGTCGTCAGCGGCAAGCCGAGGTGGCGCGCCGCCGCAGATAGGCTCCCGGTTTCGGCGACCGTTATGAAGACCCGCATGGCGTGAAGGCGGTCCAAATCATTATCCTGAAAAACGGTAGGATGATTTCCGATTTTACCGTCTGTCGCAGAGCTGTCCAGACATGCTTCCATAGAGCCAATGCAACGCGATCTGGAGAGGAGCCGCCCCCGTGCCGAAACTTTACGACCTCGAGCCTTCGGGCAATTGCTACAAGGTGCGTCTGATGTCTGCCGTTCTCGGCGTGCCGCTCGACATCGTGCCCGTGGATTTCATGGCGGGCGCGCACAAGAAAAGCCCCCTGATTGACATGAACCCCTTCGGCGAGATCCCGATTTTCGTCGATGGCGACGTGGTGCTGCGCGACAGCCAGGCGATCCTGGTCTACCTCGCGCGCAAGTGGGGCGGCGAAAGCTGGCTGCCGAGCGAGCCGGCCAAGATGGCCGAGGTCGTCGAATGGCTGATGGTGGCCGAGAACGAGATCGCGCGCGGCCCCAACGATGCACGCCTGCATGACAAGTTTGGCTACAAGCTCGACGTCGCGGCCGCGCGGGAGAAGGCGGCGCGTATCCTGGGCCTGATGAATACGCATCTCTCCAAGACGCAGTGGCTCGCGCTGGGGCGCCCCACCATCGCGGACATCGCCTGCGCGCCTTATGTGGCCATGAGCTACGAAGGCGGCATTTCGCTCGAGCCCTATCCGGCCGTTTCCGCCTGGCTCGATCGCATCAAATCCATCCCGGGTTTTGTTCCGTTTCCGGCGTGAACGCTGCGCCGGCTCGAAGCGCCGCGAGGTTTCTCCATGACCCGTCTTCCGTCAGACTTTGCGTTCAGCCCGGCCGTCAAGGCCGAGCAGGAGCGGCTCGGCTCGCGCGAGCAGTATCGCCGCGTCGAGGAGGGGCATGGCTGGCCGGACCGGATCACACCCGATCTCGCGGCCTTCATCGGAACGGTACGCTCGTTCTACCTCGGAACGGCGAGCGCTTCCGGCCAGCCCTACATCCAGCATCGCGGAGGGCTGCCCGGCTTTCTCTGCGTGCTGGATGAGAAGACGCTTGGCTTTGCCGACTATCGCGGCAACCGGCAGTACATCACCATCGGCAACCTTGCCGAGAACCCGCAGGCGTTCATCTTCCTGATGGACTATGCAAGCCGCCTCCGCATCAAGTTGTGGGGTACGGCACGCGTCGTCGAGAATGACGATGCGCTGCTGCGGCAGGTGAGCCGTATCACCAGCGCGCCGCCCGAGCGGTGCATTCTGTTTCGGGTCGAGGCCTGGGATCGCAATTGCAAGCAGCACATCCCCCGCCTGTTGGCGGCCGAGGATGTCGAGGAGCACGTGAGCGCTCTCGAAGCGCGCATTGCGGAATTAGAGGCGGAGAACGAGCGCCTCAGCGCGGCTGCGTCCTGACGGCGCTTCAGCTCTCGGCACCTGCAGTCTGCGTCAGAAGGTGCTCGGCGCAGAAGGTGGACACCGCGCGGCGGGCCGGCTCGTGATCCGCATCGAGGCACAGGTGCCCTTTGCCCGGGATGATGTCCATCGACACATGGGGGTTCTTGAGCGAGCGGATGAGGAAGCGGTCGACCTCGTCCATCAGGCAGGGAATGACGGGCTGCGAGCGCACCGGAAACAGAGGGCTGTCGCCGGTCAGGATGCGGGCCGGGATTTTGACGGCCGAAACCATCGAGTAGTAGACGCGGTCTCCGTCGATGCCCTGGGGCGTATAGCCGAAGGTGTTGAACATGAAGGTCATGAGATAGTCGCCGATCGGGTTCTCCCGCGCGCGGCGCGTGAAGTTGCCGTAGATGGGCCACTGCTTCGCGGTCGAGAGCGGCGGATCGGCGGCGATCACGGCCTTGAGGCCCGGCGTGCGCCCGTTCGCAAGGCCGAGCGCGACGAGCCCGCCCACGGATTCCCCCACGGCGACGATCTCGCGATCCGAGAAATGCCGCAGGATCATCTCACGCACACGGTCCGTGAAGGCGCGGATCGTCGGTTCGCCGTCCGCCGGTGTTCGTCCGTGACCCGGAAGATCGACGAACAGCAGGTCGAAGTGCTTCGACAGCACCGGATACCAGCCGCGCAGGTTGTCGGAGTTGCGCAAGGCGCCGTGCAGGATGATCACAATCGGCCGCGTGAACGTCCTAGGATCGCGATCCATGAGGAAATACAGCGCGCCGTGTGACGTCGTGGCCGTGCCGATCTTCAGATCCGAATCATCCATCGCCAAAGGCTAGAGCGGGATCGGCGGAGATGCGAGAGCGCTCTCCAAACGCCGCGCGTGAGGCCGAGGGAAGGGACTGCCGCGGCAGGCAGACGCCGATCCATCATGGCTGCCTTGCAGCACACGCCGGTGTCGCGCTTACGGTTTTGTCATGAGAGGAACCGCGCCGCCGAGCGGCTGTTCTCTTTACATCGGTAGAGGGTGGCGGAGCGACAGAGGAGAATGCTCATGAAGACCGTGATGATGGGCATTGCGCTCGCAGCTCTGCTTGGTGCTGCACCCGTCGCAATGGCCAAGGACACATCAAAGCCGATGAAGAGCCAGAGCCAATCAAGCCTGGAGAACGCGAACAGGATGCAGAACCCTGACGGCACCTTCCAAGGCAAGCCTGTGGTTCAGGGTCCCGCACATTGGCAGGATGCCGACCGCTCGGCCAGCTCCGGCACATCGAGCGGCGAATCCGGCTCGCGCTCGGTGAGCGGATCACGCTCGAAATAGCCCTCAGCAAGCCCTTGGCCCAACTGGATCCGGGGCTTGCCTCATCGTCGCACGTTCAACTGAGTATGCGTTTAATCCCCTTCGGGTTCGTGAGGATCGGGGAGTGGCTTCTTGGGCCGCTTTCCTCCGGCAAAGCCGCCCAAGTCGTTCACGATATCCGCTCCTTTCGAGCGGTCTTCCTTGCGGTACCCGTAACCTTCTCCGTAATCCGCGCGCGGCCCTTCCCCATAACCCACGTGCTTTTTGGATTTCCTGTCGGCCATAGCGCGATCTCCGGTGCTGTGCGGCTGGCCCCGAATGCAGTGGGCACGAGCCGATGTCCGAGAAAGCCAACGCACAAGCCAACCGCGCGTTCCGCAGCAGATTGCGCAGCGCAGAGATGAGGGAAGGGCTTTAAGGAGAAGAATGGTGGGTGATCACAGGCTCGAACTGTGGACCCGCTGATTAAGAGTCAGCTGCTCTACCAACTGAGCTAATCACCCATCTTCTTGAGACCGAACGTCGTTTGGTGTCGACGCGGCGCCGTCTTGGAGCCCGAAGGCCTCATATAGGACGGCAAAGGGACCCTGAACGATTGTGCCGGGCCATGATCGTGTCAGATCCTGTCGGTCTGACGCGTAAATCATTGGCCTACACAGAGGAAGGGCCCCAATGCCGGTTCATCTATCACCAGCCGCACCCCCTGTCCAGAGCATTTTCGGACTAAGTGGATGCCGGGTTCGTCGTTAGAAAATGCGCCAAAACAAAAGGCTAGAGCTTCTGGTCCGATTGGACCGGATCGGAAGCTCTGGCCTGATGTCCGGGCAGAGACAGCTTTTCTTGCCGCAAACACGGCAGGGCCGCGTCTGATCAGCCAACCTGCTCGGCTTTGGCGGTTTTCTGCCGCTTGAGCATGAGCTTGTTGAGGGCCGCCACATAGGCACGCGCCGATGCAACCATGGTGTCGGTATCGGCTCCGCGGCCGGTCACCACGCGCCCATCCTCGGCGAGGCGCACCGAAACCTCAGCCTGGGCGTCGGTGCCCTCGGTCACGGCGTGCACCTGGTAGAGTTCGAGCTTGGCGGTATGCGGCACCAGCATGTGGATGGCGGCGAAGATCGCGTCCACCGGGCCGTTGCCGTTCGCGTGTACCGTCTGCTGGTTGCCGTCGACGTCGAGCGTCAGCGTCGCGGACTGCGGGCCGCTCGTGCCGGCGATCACCTGCAGCGCCACGACCCGCATCCGGTCGTGCGCGTGCGCGATCTCCTCGTCCACCAGCGCCTCAATGTCCTCGTCGTAGACGTGCTTCTTGCGGTCGGCGAGCGCCTTGAAGCGGTTGAACGCATCCTCGAACGCATTCTCGCCGAGCTCGTAGCCGAGCTCTTTCAGCTTGGTGCGGAACGCGTTGCGACCCGAATGCTTGCCCATCACCAGCGACGTCTTGCCGACGCCCACCGATTCCGGCGTCATGATCTCGTAGGTCTGCTGGTGCTTGAGGATGCCGTCCTGATGGATGCCGCTCTCGTGCGCGAACGCGTTCCGGCCGACGATGGCCTTGTTGTACTGCACCGGGAAGTTGGTGACCGCAGAGACGAGCTTGGAAGCGCGTGCCAGCATCGTGCTTTCGATGCCGGAGCGATAAGGCAGTGCGTCGCCGCGCGTCTTGATGGCCATCACGATCTCTTCGAGCGCCGCATTGCCCGCGCGCTCGCCGATGCCGTTGATGGTGCACTCGATCTGCCGCGCACCCGCCTTCAGCGCCGCGAGCGAGTTCGCGACCGCGAGGCCGAGATCGTTGTGACAGTGGGTCGAGAACACCGCCTTGTCGGCGTTCGCCACGCGCTCGCGCACCGCCCGGAACATCTCGTAGTATTCCTCGGGCGTGGCGTAGCCGACGGTGTCGGGCAGGTTGATGGTGGTGGCGCCTGCCTTGATTGCCGCGTCCACGCACTGGCAGAGATAGTCGATGCCGGTGCGCGTCGCGTCCATCGCGCTCCACTCCACGTCCTCGACGAGGTTGCGGGCGCGCGACACCGTAGCCGTGATGATCTCCAGCACCTCCGCTTCCGACTTCCGCATCTGATGCGCGAGGTGGATGGGGGAGGTCGAAACGAAGGTGTGGATGCGCCCGCGCTTGGCGTGGCGCACGGCTTCGCCCGCGCGGTCGATATCGGCGTTGATGGCGCGCGCGAGCCCGGCGACCGTCGCCCGCTTTACCCGCTTTGCGATTGCGGTCACGGCCTCGAAGTCGCCTTCGGAGGCGATGGGGAAGCCGGCCTCGATGATGTCGACGCCCATGGTGTCGAGGCAGTCCGCGACCTCGAGCTTCTCCTCGAAGGTCATGGTGGCGCCGGGGCACTGCTCGCCGTCGCGCAAGGTGGTGTCGAAGATGACGACGCGGTCGCCGGATGCGTCTTGCGGTGTGGTGGTCATGAGAAAATCGGTCCTTCCTCGGGGCCAGGCCGGTGGTCCGGTCGCTGGCGGAATCCTATCAGCGTGCGGTCGGCGATCCCCTGAGCACCTGCCCGGCAGCGCGCCAGGCCCCCGGTTCTCAGGGGCTGATAAGGGGGAGGGTCAGGAGAGAGGACGCGCGCATCACGATGCGCCCGCACCCGTTTCCGGTGCCGGCAGCCATCAGATCAATGCTCGCAGCGAATGGGCGCATGAGCCTTCGCAACATCCACAAAATTTGTCCGATCTCACGAATAAGCCAAATCGCGACAAAAATGCAAGCGCGGCAGTGCCGCAAGGGCAAGGCACCCCCTGTAAGGCCGCTGTCAGCGCGAGGCGCGTAAGTTCTCTTCGGAAAGGCCCTTTATGGCCTTCCGGCTGCGCTGGGCCAGCCGCCGCGTGATGGCGGCCGCTCTGTGGCGGGGTCGGCAACTTGCGAAGGGGTACCCCATGACTGGATCGGCACACTCGGAAAAATACCCGTTTACGATAATCGCGCTGCACTGGATGACGCTTCTGTTGATGGCAGCCGCGTATGTCACGATGGAGTTTCGTGACATCTTCCCGCGCGGCAGCGTCCCGCGCGATCTGATGAAAAGCACGCACTACGTGATAGGGATCACGATCCTGGCGCTCGTCGCCGTTCGCATCGCGGCCCGCTTCATGGTCCGGACGCCGCCGATCACGCCCCCCTTGCCGGCGTGGCAGAAGGTAACCTCGCGCGCCGTGCACCTCGCGCTCTTCGCCCTGATGATCGTGCTCCCGCTGCTCGGATGGCTGATCTTGAGCGCCGAAGGCGTGCCCGTCTCCTACTTCGGGCTCGAGCTTCCTGCCCTCATCGGCGTGGACAAGTCGCTCGCCGAAGGCTTCGAGGAGGCGCACGAGACCATCGCACGGATCGGCTATGGGCTCATCGGCGTACACGCGGCCGCCGCTCTCTTTCACCACTACGTCGTCCGCGACAACACGCTCGCGCGGATGCTCCCGCTGCGGCCGAGCGCCTGACGCATTGCTGCCGGGTGTCAGGTCGCGAGCCACTTCTTTTGCTGTCGCTGGAACGGGCGCTCCAGCCAGAGATGGATGAGGCACCCGGCCGCCACGACGGCCACGAACACGACGCTGGTCATCCAGAAGGAGCCGAACGGCGAGGCTCCCGTCATTTTCCCAAACACGCGCAACGCCACCGAAATCAGCAGGAGGTGCGTGAGATAGATAACGTAGCTGGCCTCCGCGAGCAGGAGAAGCGGCGCCGGCAGCGAGATCGCGAAGCCGAGCAAGCCGTACAGAATGAGGGCGCTGGCTACGCCTGCGCCCCATTCCTGTTG
Source organism: Hyphomicrobium zavarzinii ATCC 27496 (assembly GCF_000383415.1). Taxonomy (GTDB): domain Bacteria; phylum Pseudomonadota; class Alphaproteobacteria; order Rhizobiales; family Hyphomicrobiaceae; genus Hyphomicrobium_C; species Hyphomicrobium_C zavarzinii. The sequence continues at coordinate 183,723 of NZ_KB911258.1, forward strand.
ATTGCGCTGCCGGACAGCTCCTGCGCACCCGCGAGCCACAAGAACATCAATCCCAGACCAGCCGCAAGCAAGGGTACATGGAACGCATGTTGGCCGCGCAAGAACAGGCGGGCGATGATGGCACCAAAAAGGAATTCTACGACACCGCCGTAGAGAGTGAATGAAAGCCACGGGCTATGGGCCGCGCCCGTCAGGGCGTAGAGCTGTGCCGCCGCCGCCCACGCAATCATTGCCAGGAAAAACCCACGCGCGCCGAACCGGAAGAACGTCGCGCAGAAGACCGCGTAGAACAGCACTTCGATCGTGAGCGTCCAGGCAACTGGAATGATCTGGTTGGGAAAGGGGAAGAGTGCGATCGACGAGAGGGCACTGAGCGGGGTGACCTCGAACGAGACCGGGACCGAGAGCTTGCCGAGGGCATTTAGGAGCCAGATCCCGAGATAGAGTCCGAGCACGGCCCAGTAGGTTGGGAAAATGCGCAAGAAGCGCGAGACGGCAAAAGTGCGGGCCGTGAGGTTTTTCCGCGTTGCCGACGTGTAATAGATGATGAACCCGCTGATGACGAAGAACAGATCGACGCCCGCTTCGCCGTGCCGGAAAATCGAGTAGAGGGTTTCGTATCCCTGCTCGGCGGCCGTGGCCCAGATATGGAATGCCACCACCATAACCGCCGCGATCGCTCGTAGGAGTTGAACGGATTCGATGCGCGCCGGGCGGCGGCCGGATACATCTGTAGTGGCGTGAGTTCGGGTGGGTACGAGTTAGGAACCGGCGAGAACGGAATTTGCGCACTAGAGCGCGCTTGTTCCGTCGTCGTCCAGCAGGCGTCCCGATCTAGCTTGAAATCGGCCAGAACCGTGATGGTAATGCTTAGATTTCGATCGTCCCCTCCGACACGCGCACGGAGGAGCCTCCGATACGGACGGTGGTGAGCTTGCCGCCGTCCACCACCAGCGTCAGCACGATCTGGCTCGGCCGGCCCATCTCGTAGCCCTGCTCCACGATCCGCCTGTGCGTACCGTCCGGCAGGCGGTCGAAATGATGGACGATGCCCGCGAGCCCAACGGCCGCAGACCCGGTAGCGGGATCCTCAGGAATTCCGACCTGCGGGGCGAACATGCGGGAGTGGAAGGCGCTCGCCGTGTGCTCGCATTGGCGCGTGTAGAGGTAGACGCCCACGATCCCCTGCTGCTCGAACCCGCGCTCCCAGTGCGCGCCGTTGACGCGCGCGCGCCGTATCGCCTCGATGGAAGCCACGGGGACGAAGGCGAACGTGTTGCCCGCCGCGAAGCAGAGCGGCCTGTGATTTTCGAAGCCGATCTCGCTCGGGATGAGGCCAAGGCCGGCCGCCAGCACATCGTCGGGCGGCAGCACGCCGGCCTCGGCGGGCAGCTTCGGCGCATCGAACTCGGCGAAGGCCGGTGACCCCGCGCGCACCCGCGCGCCCACGCGCACCGTGCCGATACCCTGTTCCAGCACGATGAGCGCGTCCTGCTCGCCGTTGTGGATCGGCGCCTTGAGCTCGGCCAGCAGCGTCGCCGTACCGATGGTGGGATGCCCCGCGAAGGGCACCTCGCTGCGCGGGGTGAAGATGCGGATCTTGGCGGAATGGGCCGGCCGCTCGGAGGCCTGCACGAACACCGTCTCGGACAGGTTGAACTCGCCCGCGATGGCCTGCATCTGCTCGCCGGAAAGCCCATCCGCGTCGAGCACGACCGCCAGCGGATTGCCACCGAAACGGCGGTCGGTGAACACATCGAGCGTATAGAACTTGAGCGCCATGGAGCCTTCCTGAGAGCCGCGGAAACCCGGCGCCGCCTTGGGAGGGCACTGGGCACGTGAGAGCGCGCGCACTCTGCCTCATCCAATGCTCCGCTCCAAGCGGCGAGAGCACCTAGGCGGAAGTTTTCAAGTCCGGAAGGTCCCGAAGCAACGCCCGCGCATAGTCCGGCATGGCGAGTGCGGCAGAAGCCTCGCCAGGCGCGGTGAGCACGACGCTCGAAAGCTCCCCGTCGGGATCCGCCGCGATGAAGCGGCTTACCTCATCGAGAAGGGCGGGTCCGGACAGGTGGGACTGCCACGGCACCGCGATCGAGATAGAGGGACCCGCGAGTGTAACAACATAGCCGCCGCTGCGGCGGAGCACGCGAGCATCGAGCCCCGTTTCCTCGGTGATCTCTCTCAGAACGCTGCCCTCGATGTCGATCACCCCGTCCGGCCCCACGTCGCGGGGATCGATGAAGCCACCCGGCGGATAGCAGAGCCCCGCGTTGAGGTTGCCCGCGCGTTGCCGCCCAAGCAGCACATCCCCCTCGGCCGAGAGGATCAGCGCGGATCCGAAAGCGTCCATCACGCTGCGATCCTGCCAGCCGGTCTCGCGCCAGTAGAGGAAGCTCTTGAAATCGGTCCGTAGGAACCGGCCGGTCAGAAGGGCGCGGCCGGAGAGGGTGTAGTCGGCCAGGATATGGACGGTGCCGTTGAAGAAGTTCGGGCTTTCGTGAAGCCGGCGCTGCCAGTGGGCATTGATGTCCGCGGCATGGCTCTCCGCGAAGGCCCACGGTCCCTCCGACACCTGGAGCGAGACACGCTCCACGGTGAATACCCGTGTCTCATCGTGACGCCACATGCCGGATTCCGATCCATTCATCAGGAGGCTGGAGGCAATGCAGGGCGAGATAGCGGATCGGCAGGCCCGTGAAAAGACGGCCAAATGTGCCGCTTGGGTAACTGGGGCGGACCAATGGGCGATGCAACCTGAGCGGCGCAATGACCCGCCTGCGGACGGCCACTTAGGCTCCCGCAAGTCATTACAATGACATAAGGTCCGCTATGTGTTCGCCGGGTGGACCAAATGAGATCAGCCCTCGATGTTGCAGCGTGAGGATCAGAAGGGAGCGCGCCCGGGCGGCTCAGTCCGCGCGGCGGGTAGCCGCGCGCGAAGCGGGAGCCGGTGCAAGCACGTCTGCCTCGCGCTCGCGGGGCTCGTCGTTGCCGCGCTGCTCTCCGCGTGCGCGACGCTCGAGCGCCTGCCTGCCGTTCCGCTCGCGCTCGCGTCCGAGATACGACCCCTCGACATTCCCTATGCGCGTTTCTACGCCGACGGCGATCCCGCGCAGTTCCGTGCTCTCGCGTTCGAGGTAGTGTCGAAGGCGCGTGCGGCCCGCGCCGCCGCCGGACAGAAGCCGGACGCTTCGACCACCACCACGTTTCTCGCCATATCGGGCGGCGGCGACGACGGCGCATTCGGCGCGGGCCTGCTCGTGGGATGGACCGCCCGGGGAGACCGTCCGCAGTTCAGCGTCGTCACCGGCATCAGCACCGGCGCGCTGTCGGCTCCGTTCGCCTTCCTGGGCCCCGAGTACGACGACAAGTTGAAGAGCGTCTACACCGAGACCAGCTCGGCCGACATCTTCAACAAGGAGCCCATCCTGAGCATCCTCTCGGGCGATGCGGTGACCGACTCCACGCCTCTGAGGCAGCTCATCGCCAGGCACGTCGACCAGCAGATGATCCGGCGCATTGCCGAGGAGTATGACAAAGGGCGTCTGCTCCTGGTCGCCACGACCAATCTGGATCAGGCCCGCTCGGTGATCTGGAACATCGGAGCCATCGCAAAAAGTCCGGACCCGCGCGCGCGCGATCTCATCATCGAGGTGCTGCGTGCGTCCGCGTCCATCCCGGGCGCTTTCCCGCCGGTCATGCTGGACGTGACGGTGAACGGCAAGCGCTACGAGGAAATGCACGTCGACGGCGGTGCCATGACGCAGGCGTTCCTCTATCCGCCCTCGCTGAGGCTCAAGTCCGTCGAGCGGGTGGTCGGCACGGCGAAGCACAAAGACATCGCTTACGTGATCCGCAACGGGCGCCTGTTCCGGCCAGAGGAGCAGGTCAAGCGACAGACGCTGGCCATCGCGGGGCAGGCCATCGCCACTATGACGGCCTCGAACGGCGTCAACGATCTCTATCGCATCTATCTCACGACACAGCGCGATGGGGTGGAGTTCAATCTCGCCTATCTGGACGACGAGTTCGGAGTTCCTTATGTGGGGCCGTTCGACAAAACCTACATGAACACCCTGTTCGAGTTCGGTTATCGCAAGGGCGCCGCCGGCTACTCCTGGCACAAGGCTCCGCCGGGCTATCAGAACTGACTATCGAAGAAAGACAGATCCGGCATGAGCAGCGAGTCTCCCGGTCCTCCGCTCCATTTCGAGGACCTCCCCGTCGGGCGGCGCTTCATCACCGCGAGCGTGCGTCTCGACCTCGAGGCCATCAAGGCGTTCGCGGCGAGCTTCGATCCGCAGCCGTTTCACCTCGATGAGGAAGCCGCCAAGAAGAGCTTCTTCGGTGGTCTTGTCGCCAGCGGCTGGCACACTGCCGCGCTCACCATGCGGCTTCTGGTGACGAGCGGGCTGCCCATCGCAGGCGGTGTGATCGGCGCGGGCGGCGAGGTGCAGTGGCCCCGGGCCACCAAGCCGGGAGATGAGTTGAGAGCCGTCTGCGAGGTGGTCGCTGCGAAGGCATCCGCCTCGCGCCCGGAGCGGGGAATGGTGACGGTGAGGACCGAGACGCTCAATCAGCGAGACGAGGTCGTGCAGATCATGACGGCGCGTCTCGTGGTGCCGCGCAGGGCTGGCGCGACCGCGTCTTGAACCATCCGTATTGAGCCTGATTTCGACGATAGAACTGTTACACCATAGCATCAGGGCCACTTATTGGGCCTCACGGAAAATACGATTGGCCGGAACCGGGGCGCTTCGCTACCTTCAAGCTCAGAAGACCGGCGGCAGAGGAACCCGCCCCCAACCCAAGGAGATCACAACATGAAGACCTGGATGAAGCCCTCGGTTCGCGAGCAGGAAGTTGGCCTCGAGGTCACCTCGTATCTGCCGGCTGAGATCGACCTGATCTAAGCTCACGGCGTCGAATACGCCCTGCATTGAACGTGCGGCGGTCGCGGAAGCGGCCGCCGCTTTGTTTTGGGGAAGCCCTGACGAGCGTGCGCTCATCCGCTGGGGGTGAGGCTGCAGAAGAGCTTGGTCACAGGCTCCTGGCTCTCCCATCCCGCGCTCGCGCCGAGCGGCACGAAACAGGTGTCACCCGCAACGAAGGTTTCCTTGCGCCCCCTCCCGTCATCGAGCGTCACGCTTCCTTCGATGATGTGCATCAGCTCGTGACGCGCGAAAGGAACGGTTTTGCGCCGATAGGGCGTCGCGGACCAGAGCCCGGCCGTGAGCTGTCCGGTGAGATCGGTGAAGGCGAGCGCTTCCTTGCAGGAGGGCGCCGGTCCGGCGAGAAGCGCGGGGTCCGGGCCGTCGGCGGGAGTGAACGGTGTTGTTCGCTCGATCTTGCGCGCGCGGAGTGAAGAAGGGGCCGCGCTCGTCAATCCCGAGCTGTCGTTGTGGATGGCAAAGAACTTCTTAAGGTCGCCCTCCTGACGCCAGGAGCAGACAGTTCCCTTGGGTATGAAGAACGCCTCTCCGGCTGCCACATCGAGCGTGCTGCCGTCGGCGTGATCGATGCTCACTGCGCCTTCGAGCAGGATCATCACTTCGTTGGTGGACCACGGTCCCATGCGGCCCGTCATCGGCGAGCATTGCCAAACACCGATCATCAATCCCGTGGCCGCATCATCGAGCCAGAGGTAGCCGTATTGTTGCCCTGTTCCCGAGATCAGATCTGCGCTGGGCATCGGCCCCCAGTCCTCGAGCTCGCCTGATCCGAGCGCGGAGAGGCGCACAAACTCAGTCATTTTTTCTGGTCTCCAGGCCGGCGCGGGCAGATCTCGACGAGCAATGAGCGAGCCACCGAACAGTGTTCGATTTGCTTCGAATCCCGTGAGCAGGCACGTCGCGATTATGGTGCTCTGCGCCATGACAGGGATGTGAACACTATAGCAGTTATTTTCACTTTGCCTTGCGTCGCACCGGGTATTAACTCAACCGGCGTGGGGCAGACACAGAGAAGCAGGAAAAGGGGAAACGAAGTCGAGGGGGCCGGCATTGAGCTTGAACGTTCCGGCCGGGCAACTGAGCAAATGAAGCGTAACGGAGTAATCGCCTCATGAAAAACTCAGCCGCTCTTTCCAAGGCAGTCGCAACCGTCACGTACCTGCCGAAACGCGATCGGTCCCAGAACCCGGTCGAGCTGACTCCGATCCGCTATCCTTGGACAGAAGAGCTTGAGCTTCGCCGCAGAGCCGTGGCGCGCTGGAGAGGCAACGATACGGGCCTCAAGGAAACAATGATGCGCGACGTCTCGCTCTGATCGCGCTTTCTGATTTCACATTCTGCCGTGTGCAACACAAATCCGATGCGCGCCGAAGCGCGCATCGGAGGATCGTGGCGCGTCAATCGATCAGTGATGGCTGTGTCCAGTGGAGCTGCCGCTGCTGCTACCGAGCGCGCGGATCGGCAGCTTGAGCTCTATCACCGCACCGCTCTTGAACGTCAGCTTCACCGGTACCGTCTCGCCCGCCACGAGCTGTTTCTTGAGATCGATGAACATGAGGTGCATCCCGCCCGGCTTCAGCTCCGCGCTGCCGCCAGCCGGAATCTCGAGTCCCTCGGCGAGCCGCCGCATACGCATGACGCCGTCCGTCATGGTCATGTCGTGAATCTCGCCCTTGTCGGACACGGGCGTCTCGACGGAGACGAGCGTATCGGCAGCGCTCCCGCTGTTCTTGATCGTCAGATAGCCGGCCGCGACCTTCGCACCGTCTGCGGTTGCCCGTGACCAGCCGTCCTCGACGGCCAGCGAGCCGGCGGTTGCCGAGCCCGTGTCGGCGCCGCCCGTCGCCGCGCTCTTGGCGTCGCCCGCGATCTTCAGCACCGCGGCGGGGGCTTCGAGGTCATGCGCATCGACGCCGGGGCCCGGAACCTCGACCCACTTGAGCTCGCCCTTGGCGCAGAGCTGAGTGACCTTGAAATAGAGCGAGGAACCGGGATCGAGCTCCTTGGCGACGAATCCCGAGGCGACGAACTCGTCGTAGTAGGCGTCAGGCAGGTCGCCGCCCGACCACTGGATTTCCTTCACGCCCTCCTTCAGCGACTTTCCATGATAGAAGGCATACGTCTTCGCGTAAGGGCCGCTCACGGTGTCGATCTTCCAGCCCGCCTTCGGCATCGGCTTGACGCTGATGAATCCCTCGGGGATCTCGACCCGAACGGTATGGGTGGACGCGCCGTCGCAGCCATGCGGGATCTTGAGCACGGCTTTGTACGAAGTGCCGCGAGCCGCCTCGCTCCGCTCGAGGCTCACATGCGCATTGGCCGCGCCGCTGACGAGCGGAACCGCGAGCAGGGCCGTCGCGGCCGTGGAGAAAAGAGACGTTTTCAATGACATGGTGACCTTCCGACTTTCTAGGGGTATGGTGCTTGTGCATCTCGTGACCGGGTGATGTCGGCCCATGATGGTCTTTGCCTTCACCCATGTCATTGATCGTGGCTAGGCCCTCGAACAGGGAAAATTGAGCGCGCCTTGCCGCTGGCACGCGCGCTTCGGCCTCCGCCAGATCGTCCGCGATGCGCTGGGCGTCCATGTGAGGAACACCCGCTTCCTCGAGCGTGGATGCCGCCTTCAGCGGATCACCGCTGCAGAGAACGACAGTCCACCTTTTGGCTTCGCGCCGGAGCAGGGCGCGTCCGCCTCGCTCGCCTTGTGTCCAGCTCGCCACCGCATGATCGCCGGAAATGGCGATGGGATCGGTAACCACTTTGCTGTCGGGTTTATCCCAGGTTGATCCGATAAGAGAACGGATCTCGTGCGCATCGTCGTGCGCGAGAGCCGGCAAGGGGCTGTGGATGGCGCCGAGAACCGGGAGAATCAGCGCCATCCACGTACGCACAATCAGCGCCGCGAACGATCGGGAGGAGAGGTCGTGACGCTGAAAGCGCATATCTCTCACCACTTGACCTGCACGCCGCCGTAAATCGCGCGTCCCGTTCCGGGCTCGAACAGCGTTGACGCTGCGTTCGCCTGATCGATGATGCTCGCGCTGGCGATGTAGGCTTCGTCCGACAGGTTACGGCCTTCGATGTAAGCCGTGATCGGTCCGCCGTTGTCGAAGCCGAGCTTGGCGCCCCAGATGGCGTAAGCCTCCGTTTCGAGCGTGTTGGCGCTGTCGACGTAGTAAGCCTCGGGCACCCATTCCACGTTGGGTCCGAAGTAGACGCCCGACGGATGCTTGTAGAGCAGCTCCGCGCGCAGGTAGTGGCGCGGCGCGCCCGGCAGCTCGTTGTCGCCGAACGTTGCATCGTTGTCGAAGAAGAAATCGTTGAACGTATAAGCCGTGTTCAGCCACAGCTTGTCCGGATTGCTGCCGTCAACGAAGAGCGACTTCATCACGGCGAGGCCCAGGCCGAGCTCGATGCCCTGATGAACGGTTTTGTCGGCGTTGCTCACGTTGCAATTTCCGAATGCGCTGTAGAAGCACATGAGCTCGTTGTCGATGTTGGCCCGGTAGAGCGCGACATCCCAGCTATAGTCCTCTGTCGCACCGCGCGTGCCGATTTCATACGTCGTGGCCCGCTGCGCCCGGATGTCATAGAACGGAATGACCGTCGGTCCGACGTTCACGCTCTCGCCGAAGCTCGGGACCTCCGCACTGCGCGAGATATTGCCGAACACCTGCCATTGACGCGTGACATCCCACACGATGCCACCCTTGGGGCTCCAGAGATTGAACTCCGTCGATCCGCTGACCGCGCCGAGATGCGCATCGCGATCCCGTTCGGCATGCAGGAACTGGGTTCCTGCGATGAGCGCAACGTTAGGCTGCACGTAGAAGTGGTTCTCGAGGTAGGCACTGAAGTTGCGCGCCGTGTCGTCGGCGTCGACAGCGAGGGCGCCTTTCCGGCCCAGCACGTTCACGTACTGCTTGGTATCGATCGTTCCGTTGTGCAGGTTGACGCCCGCGATGAGCCGGTTTTTGTAACCGCCGATGGTGCTCTCGTCGGTCAGCCGGGCAAACCCGCCGTAGTCGTCATAGCGATAGTCGAGCCACTGGAAGATGGGATGCATGAGGTGGCGGTCGACGTTGAAAGCGCCGAGTTCGAGAAGGGTGCCGGGCGCGAGCCGGATGGCTGTCTTGTTTGCGATGCGCACGGTGTCGATGTTGCGCTGATAGTCGCGATCGACGTTGTCATTGCCGTTGCCATCGAACCCGAAGCCCGGCCTGACGAATGCCCCCTTGGGATTGGTGAGAGCTTCCTCTCTCGTCACGCTGCCCGGAATGCGCTGGTCCACGCTGGTGGCGTTGACGTAGAAGCGGGTCTCCACGTTTTGCGACAGGCGGTAGCCCACGTTCATGGCCCCGCGCACGCTCTCTCCGTCGCTGTGGTCGCGGAAGCCATCCTGCTCCTGCCACGTGCCGGTGATGAAGTAGTCCGCTGCGCCGTACACCCCGCCGGAGCTCACAGAGAGCTTGTGGAAGCCGAAACTGCCGACGTCGATGCGCGCGCCGAACAGATCGGAATCATAGCCAGTCGGCATCACGAAGTTGATGGCGCCGCCGAGCGAGTTAGCGCCGAAGCGCATCGCATTGGCGCCCTTGAACACCTCGATGTAGCGATAGGCCGTGGGATCGATCTCCTGGAAATCGCCGTAGCCATCCGCCGTGTTGATCGGAATGCCGTCCATGAAGAGCTGGATGCCGCGCAGATGGAAGTTGCGCGAAAGGCTCGAGCCACGGATCGAGATGCGGCTGTCCTCGCCCCACTTGGGCTGCACCCACACGCCGGGAACATAGTCGAGCGCGTCTTTGATCGTGACGGCTGGAGTGGACGTCTTGAATGCGGTGTCGGGCACAACCTCGACCGCGCCCGGCGTGAGCTGAATGTCGGCGGTGGCTTCCGCGGTCGTGGGCGAGCTGAGACTGCCCGAGCGGGTGCCGGGTGCCGGGAGTGAGGCCGAATCCGTCGGCGGCGCGCTGGCGGAGGTCTGCTGGATGGGGGCAGGTGCCTGCTGCGGCTTGGCCTTCGCCGCCTTCTTGGCGCTGCCCTGAGAGGTCGTCACTGTCACGGCAGGAAGTTCGGTGACAGGCTTGGCGGTTTGCTGAGCCACGGCTGGCGTGCAGAACGCAGCAGCCGAAAGCGCCGCGAGAGAGCAGGCCGTGGGAACGGAAACGAAAAGCCGGGACGAAGCCAGCGGGCGGAACGGCGATGTCATGACACTAAGTCCGAATTGAATCTGCGAGGAGAGGTCGTCGTGCACCGGAAACGGACGCAACGCGAACCACTGTCGGACGCTCTAGCGAGCGGGATCAGATCAAGACGGAGGGAGGACCACGCGCGGATGTCGCGCCAGGTTTCGGCGTTTCGGAGAAAAGCGCGACCGCGAGCGTGTAGGTGATCGCGGCATACTCGGCCTCGCTCGCAAGGCTTTGCGATGCGGCTTCAGCGAGCGCTGCGGCGCCTGTGGAGGCGAACGGGCAAATCCCGTTCTCAACGTGCTGCGGCTTCTGCGGAGATGAAGGCTCGTCGTGATCCACGCTCAAGAGCTTCTGGCCCGCGCTCGTGCAAATCACGATCTCGAGCGAGCCATCGGCGCTTGCGGCCTGCACCATGAAGCCCATCGGCAGCAGGCTGCGCAGAGCCACCACCAACAGCAGAAACACGGTTATCGGCGCGCGAGTAAGCACGTAGCGAAGCCTTTCCATCTCGCCGTCGGAAGTGAGCCTTAGGGCGAGCCGGGTCACGGTAAGGGCCAAGCCCTACCTTGGCAAGCGACCGAATTACGCACGTACCAACTACGCGTGTTTCCAAAGCCACAGGGAAGCGGCCCCGTGTCGGCGCCATGTCGGCACCAGGGAGACTGGCGGGCTGGTGCAGAGCAAGGCTATGATGAAAGAAAGATGATCTGAGCAAGATGAGAAGAATGCGATGACGTCATGGAGATCGGCCCGGCTTTGGCTGGGATTTGCCGCTGCTGCGCTCGCGGGCATGTCTCTCGCACATGCACAACTCGCCGACATGCCGGCAGAGGTCGACACCGCGCTCATCGTGTCGGTCGACGTCTCCAATTCGGTGGATGAGCATCGCTACAAGCTGCAGATGGAAGGCATCGCCAAGGCGCTCGAGGATCCCGAGGTGCTGAAGGCCATACTAAACGGCCCTCAGGGCGGCATTCTCGTCTCGATGGTCACCTGGGCCGACAAGCCCCGCCTCGCGCTCCCCTGGCAGCGCATCTCGAATGCTGCCGATGCGGCCGCCGTCGCGGCCAAGGTGCGGGCGCTCCCTCGTCAGACAGGTGAGTTCACATGTCTTTCGGGCATGCTGCGCACGATCTCCGACAAGGTCGTTCCGCAAATTCCCGCCAAGGCCCTGCGCATCGTCGTCGACGTCTCGGGAGACGGCCGCGAGAACTGCAACCCGGACGAGCCGCCTGCGAGCGTGCGGGATGAGCTGGCCGCCTCCGGCGTGACCATCAATGGCCTGCCGATTCTGGAAGGCGACGAAGGGGCCACGCTCGAAGGCTGGTATCGCGAGAACGTCATGGGAGGGCCGGGCTCGTTCATTCTGCCGGCCAACGGGTTCGGCGATTTCGGCCGCGCCATCCGCCAGAAGTTCATGATCGAGATAAGCGGCCAGTTCCCCCGCAAGGAAGCGCATCTCGCGCACTGACGCGCCGGGGAGCTTGCATGTGCTCTCCGGGCGCTGTGCCTTGATCAGGTGTCATTCAAACCAGCGGGCTGGCATTTCCAGCGCCGCACCTGCCACTGCGGGTGCTCCTCCATCCACTGCGCGAAATACGGCGGAGCGGCCATCGCGCACTGAAGCGTGTCCATGTCCACGTCGAGCGGGATCTTGAAGTCCCGGCACTGGCCCGGATCGGCCACGAGGCAGGCAGAGAGTATGATGCTGATCATGCTTTGATTTCCTCTGGGACGGGCCGGTTGAAAGAGGCCGCCGGTTGAGCCCGGCGGGTCCGATCCGCTCCCGGAGAATACGCGCCGCCCGCCGCCACGGATCGGATGGCGCACAAATATTTCGGGCGGGGACCGAAAAGGCGCCCGCCCGAACCTGGAAACAGAATGTTGAGCGCGGCCTAGGCCGTGAGCAGGATCTCGCCCTTGCCGATCGTCGCGCGGTCGCCGGCGAGCTTGCGCACCATCGGCGGCAGAGCCTTGGGAGCGAGCGCGCCCAGCGTCTCCGCCACATAGCGCGAGAGAATGCGCAGGATCACGGGGTCGATGCGCCCGCAGTCGGCGAACGTCGGAAGCAGTTCGTCGACCGAAGGGCCGATCAGCGTGCCACGCCGCAGCAGCGGGCCGGGACGGGGACCGAAGCCTGCCTCCGTCCAGAGCGTGCCGCCCACCATGCGCGAGCCGGCAGCCGGGCCGAACTTCCCGCGCGTCACCACCATGCCGCGCCGCATCCGCTCACCGGCGCGCTGGCCGATGTTGCCCTCGACCACGACCGTACCCCCGAGGAGGCCGAAACGATCGCCCGGGCGCGTGCCGCCGAGGAAGTCTCCGGCGGAGCCCTTCACGTGGACGAGACCGCCCGTGGCCGTGGACGCGAGGTAGCTGCCCGCATCGCCCGCGATGACGATCTTGCCGCCCTTCATGCCGCGTCCGGCATGATTGCCGACGTTGCCTTCGACCGTGATCGTTCCGGCGTCGAGGCCCGCACCCACATAGTCGAGCAGAGGCGAGGCGCCCGAGATCGCAATCTCGTCGCCCGGCGTGCCGGAAACGGTGAAGAGATCGCCGACACGCGGTGCGTGCGCGCCGTCGCCGAGCACGATCTGCTCGATAGCGCCGTTCGAAAGCCCCGCGAGCTTGCTCGGAATGAGCGCGGAGAGGTTGACCGCCTGCTTCGGTGCGGAGAGCAGGGTGAAGCTCAGCGTGCTCATGGCAGCAGATCCTTCAGGTGATAGTGATGCTGTCCGAGCTTGCCGCCGTAGTTGCCGGCGGAGACCCGCGTGACGCCCTTGGCGGCGCCGATTTCGATGATGGTCTTGAGACCGGCGCGCATCGCGTCGGCGACAGACTTCGAGGTGAGGCCATCGATGACGATCTCGAGCACCGCGATGGTATCGGGGCTGCACTCCGTCTTCACCGCGCCCTTGAGCGTGGGGCAGAAGGCGTCGTTGGTGGAAGCGATGGCGCCCTTGTACTTCGACCCCACCTTGGAGCCCGAGCGCACGATGCCGCCGGGGAACGGCGTGATCACATCGTCCACCTTGGCAATCGCGGCAACGGCCGCCTCTGTCGCCTCGAGAAGTCCGGCCCGGTCGCGGCCGAGGATCAGCAGATTGCCGCCGCCGACGGCTTCCGTCGTCACGCCGCACTTGTCCTCGATCACGAACTCGCCGTCCATGACGGGAACGCGCCAGAAGCGCCGCTTGCCGAGCTTCTTCGCCGTCTGCCAGCCGTCGCCGAAGAAGCGCGGACCGGAGGCGAGGCCCATCTTGGTCTTGCTTTCGAGACCGTTGTAGCAGGCCGAGCCGGGGCTGGTCAGCACGCACTGGCCGACGCGGTTCAGAAGCTGCGGGACGAGCGCGTCCGGCGAGAAGCCGAACATCAGCACCCGCACGCCGGGCCGCCCGTCAGGCGTCTCCGAGGGCGACAGCTCGCGGTCGATGCCGCATTCCGCGCCGCAACCGATGACCGAGGTGCCGAACCCGGTCATTACCTGGGCGGAGATCATCGCCCACTTCGGCGTATCCGCCGTGATCACGAGTCCGAGTCCGCTCATGCCGAAAGCTTCGGCGAAGGTGTCGTCGATCGTGACGCCGTTTCTTGTCATGGCGCTCATTGTCAGGAGGTCCTCGGTCCGCACGGCTGAACGATGACGCAGCCGCATTCCCCACCGGTATGGCCGCAGTTGCTGTCGACGATCTCCTGGTCGGAAAGACGGAAGTTGTCGAGCTTCACGGTATGATAGCGTTCGAAATACTCACGCAGCGGCTTCTCGATGGCGCGGTCGTACTCGGGCCGCGCCACGTGGGTGGCGCCCGCCACGACCTTTACAACCTGTCCGTTGCGCACGATCAGCTCACCGTTCTTGAACACGAACAGCGGCGTCTTGAACATGGCCTCGCGGTCGGCGAGGTCCTCGTACACCGTGATGTCGGCGGTGGCGCCGGCGCCCAGGTGTCCGCGGTCCCGCAAGCCGAGGCTCCGCGCCGGACCCGCGCGCGTCATGATCGCGATCTCGTAGAGCGAGTATTCGCGGTCGAGCGACTTGAGGATGGTCGCCGCCTGTGCGCCCGGATGCAGCTTCTCCAGCATCTCGTTGCGGAAGGTGCGGTCCATCAAAAGCCGGATGAGGTGCGGATAGTAGTAGAACGGCGCGCCGTTCGGATGGTCCGTCGTGAGGAAGATGCGCCACGGGTCGTTGACGAGGAGGAACAGCTCGAGGCCGATCGCCCACTGCAGCGCGTTGACGTAGCTCTTGTCGCGATAGGTCATCGGCACGACGCCGCAGCCATTGTCGCACTCGATGTCCATCACCACCCACTTCTTGGGGTCGGCGGACTTCGTGTTGCCGTACTGGCGCATGCTGTCGCCGGATGCGGTGCACGTCTGGCCGAACATGATCTGGCCGATGTCGATGGAGACGTTGCTGTGCTGGTTCAGAAGCTCCGCGATCTGCGGCGCGCCCGACGAGAACTTCATATCCCCTTCCGTGCCGTAGCTGTGGAACTGGATATGCGTGAGGTGGAGCGGCAGACCTTCCGCGGCCCGGATCGTCGCCAGCGTCGAGTGCATGCTGCCCGGAACGCCGAGGTTGCAGCCGTGGATGTGAATGGGATGGGGAACGCCGAGCTCCTTCATGCCGCGCGCCAGCGTGAGGATGATGTCGCGCGGGGTGAGGCCGTAGAACTGGTGACGCTCGTCGAGGTCGAGCTGGCGCTGGTTGAACTTGAAGGCGCTGATGCCGCCCGGGTTCACGATCTTGACTGCCAGCGCCTGCGCTGCGTGCATCGTGAAAGCGATATAGTCCTTGATGAACGAGAAGTCCTTCTTCTGCGCGAGCGAGCGCAGGAAGAAGTCGTCGTTGCCGAGCATCACGAACGCGCCTTTGTCGATCATGGGCGTGTCGCCCATCTCGAGGTGCGCCTGGCGCGCGTTGGCGGGCAGCATCGCGGGCTCGAACGCCGCCGTGTAGCCCATTTCCGCGTAGCGGTAGCCCGTAGTCATCGTCGAGGGAACCGCATGGCCGCAGCCGGAGCGCGTGAGATCGGTGCGCGCGACTTCGTGGCCCTGATGATCCTCGGGGAGCAGCATGCGCCCGATGGTGACCTTGCCGCCGCCGATATGGCTGTGCGGATCGATGGCGCCAGCCATCACCGTGCGGCCCTGGAGCGAATACTCCTGGTCGATCTTGGTGCCGGGCGGCGGAGCGGCGACGATGCGTCCGTCGCGGGCGTAGATGTCCCGGACCTCGCCGTTGACCCCGTTCGCGGGGTCGTACACGGTTCCGCCGGTGAACTTGATAAGCATCTTTTTAGGTCCTCGAGGCGGGATGTCTAAAGGGCGAGTTCGATGGCTGCGAGAACGTCCGCAGCCTTGGGCAGGCTCGAACGGCCGAGGTCGCGCAGCGGCAGCGAAACGACGTTGTCCACGCGGATGATGCGCCCGCCATGGTCCACGCCGGGCGTGCCGATGGGAATGTACACGGCCGGTGTGCCGTTGAGCTTGATGCCGGGCGTGCCGAGCACGATGGTCGGGATGCTCGCGGGCGGGGGGCCGAGATCCGGCGTGAACGAGGCGAGCCACACCAGAAGATCGCCTTCGCCGCCGGCCAGCATCTTCGGGATCGCATAGCGCGTGAAATCGTAGTCGGGCTTGCCGCTCGAGAAGCTCACGCGAAGCGGATAGCCGCTCTGCCACGAGCAGACGGCGCCGGCCGAGATCGCGCCCTCGTTGCCGCCGAGCGCGAGGCCCGCCGCACGGCCCTTGACGTTGAGATCCTTGACGAGGTCCGAGACGGTGTTGACGACGAGGTCGGCGTTGGGGAACGCGAGGCTCGGCGGAGCCCAGACGAACACGGGATAAGCGGAAGCCTTGCAGCGCTCGGAGAGCGCGCGGATATCCGCAGTCGGCACACCTGCGACGCTGTCGGCGCCGACTGGGGTGCCTTTGATCTCGGCAGCGAGTGCGGATACGACCTCGTCGATGCGCTCGAGCTCGCAGGGAAGCGTGATGACCTCGCCGATGCGCGGACCCTTCACGCCCGACTGATCGAGCCCCTTGCCGATGAAGTAGACCGTGCGCTTGGCCGGCGTTTCCGTGAGCAGCGACTGCTCCACGTTGACGATGCGCTCGAAGAAGCGCGGGTGAAGCTTCTGGATGTCGCTTCCCACGACGATGATGACGTCGGCGCGGTTCCGCGTCTCGGTGAGCGTCGTCATGATCCAGCCGGTCGTCTGGAGCACCCGGAAGTTCCGGTACTGGCCCTCGGAGAGGGCGTGATCGACGACGCCGCCGGACTTGTCGGCCAGCGCCATCACCGCGCGGATGCCATCCACGTCGGTTCCGAGACCGCCGTATAGCGGCAGCGAGGATTTGCGGATCAGGTCGGTTGCCGCCCGGATCGCGGTCTCGATATCGACATCCCGTCCGTCGACCTGGGGACGTGCACCGTCGACTTTGCGCTCGAAGCCGGCGACGGCCTTTTCGCAGCCGTTCTTCGCCACCTTTAAGCCGGTCTCGTCGCGTACCATCTCGAGATCGTCACAGACGAGACCACAGAAGGGGCAAGCGACGTCCGTAATCGCGTTGGACTTCGGGCTGTCGCCCGGGCCCTTGGCTTGGGTCCAATTCGTCATTGTTGAGGTCTCGTGATTTGATTTGGCGCGGAACAAAAGCATGGACGGCCGCTCAAAACAACATCGGAAAATGCTGCGTTGCGGGGTGGCGAATGCGCGCATCGATTGCGTAGGATCATTCTCTTCCCTATTGTCCGGCGCCGGCGCGCGATCGCCAGCCCAAGACGGAATCCCGGAGGACTGCTGATGGTTAGATTGTTTGCTTCATTCCTGGCACTTGTAAGCCTCATGCCGCTAGCTGCAATGGCGCACGGACCCTCGCGACAGAAAGTCGTCGAGCAGATCGAGATCAACGCGCCCGCGGACAAGGTCTGGGCCGTCGTCGGCAACTTTCAGGACATGAGCTGGCATCCGGCTGTCAAAAAGACCGAGGGCAAGGGCGGCAACGATGTCGGCGCGACTCGGACCCTGACGCTCGATGGTGGCGGGCAGATCTTCGAGAAGCTCACAAAATACAGCG
This sequence comes from Hyphomicrobium zavarzinii ATCC 27496, assembly GCF_000383415.1. GTDB lineage: Bacteria > Pseudomonadota > Alphaproteobacteria > Rhizobiales > Hyphomicrobiaceae > Hyphomicrobium_C > Hyphomicrobium_C zavarzinii. The sequence goes on from NZ_KB911258.1 coordinate 200,962, forward strand.
CCGAAGGCAAGACGCTCTCTTACGAGATCACCGAGGTCGACACGAAGGTTCTGCCGGTTTCGAACTACGCCGCGCATCTCACCGTCACGCCCGATGGCGACAAGTCGAAGGTGGAGTGGAAGAGCGCATTCTACCGCGGTTACGTGAACAACGACCCGCCGCCGGAGCTCAACGACGAGGCCGCTGTTAAGGCCATCACCGGCGTGTTCCAGGGCGGCCTTGCCGGGCTCAAGAAGAAGCTGGAAGGCGGCTGATGCCGGCCAGCCGGAGCGGAGCAAGCGACGAAACGAGCCAGACGCCGGGTCCTGCCCGGCGTCTGGTTATCGCCGCTCTCGTAACGGCGCTGATGCAGATCACCCAAGCGGCCGGCGCGGCCGCTGACCCGGTCAAGGCCCGAGAGGCTTTCGTCACCAACCAGACGGGCGATTCGCTCTCGGTGGTCGACCTCGCGGCCGAGAAGGCGGCCCCGGCAATTCATATCGGAGGTAAGCCGGCGGGCGTTGCCATGTCGCCCGATGGGCGTTTCGCCTACCTCACCTCTCCAGACAGCAAGGAGCTCGTCGTCGTCGATGCCGATGCGCGCACGCTCGTGCGGCGCGTGCCCGTCGGGCAGGGGCCTCTCGGCATCGCCGTCCATCCCGCGGGCGATCGCGTGTTCGTCGCAGACTGGTACGAGCACAAGCTTTACGCCGTCGATCCCGCGGCCGGAAAGATCAAGGCGAGCGTCGAGGTGGGGCAGTCGCCATCGGGCGTCGCCGTCACCGCGGATGGCGCGCGCATCGTGACGGCCGATCGCGACAGCAACGAGATATCCCTGATCGACGCGGAGACCTTCACCCGGACAGGACACGTGACCGTCGGCGAGCGCCCCTTCGGCGTCACCGTGGATCGCGAGGGCAAGCGGGCCTACACCGCAAATGTGGGAAGTGACAACGTCAGCGTGGTGGATCTCGTGGCCGGCAAGGTCGTGGGCACGGTCAAGGTCGGTCGCCGCCCCTACGCGGTCGCTCTGGCCGGGGGACGCGGGTTCGTGACCGACCAGTACGGCTCCACGGTCACCGTATTCGATCTCGAGACGCTGGCTGTCCTCAAGACCATCGAGGTCGGAGACTACCCGGAAGGCATCGAGGCCGACCCGAGCGGTGCGGCGGTCTACGTCGCTTGTTGGGAGTCCAACACGCTCGAACGGATTGATACGGCAACTCTGGAGGTAACGGCCCGGATTCCGGTCGGGGACGGCCCCCGCGCCTTCGGCTTGTTCCTGAGATAGCCCCGTTTGGACGGGCTGCCCGAACCTCGGGCAGGCGCCTCCAGGCCGCCCGAAAAGACAGCCTTTCCGAGATTTCATGTTCGGGAAGATTGCCGGGATGTGGCTGCCGGCGTTAGAAGAACTCCCAAGAAGGCTGCCAGAATGGCGCCCAAAAGGAGGAAAACGGGACCATGTTGAATTTCGTTCGCGTGTCGGCGCTTCTCTGCCTGACGTTGCTGCCGTCCGTCACGCTCGCTGCCGGAGAGCACAAGGCAGTGGACATTCTCTTCGAGACCCGCCAGCTCGATCTCATCGAAAAGGGCCGCGAGGTCACCTACCGCTTCGAAAGGAGCGGCTCCGACGAGCGCCTGGTCGGCAAGAACTACGCGGACGACATTCGTCTTGGCGTCGCGAAGGTGGATGACAAGGGCAGCCGGGATGTCGTGTTCCGCGTTTTCACGGGCGAGAACGCCCGCGATCCGCAGAACTGGCCTGAGCTCACCATCAACCCGCTCTTCATCTGGTATCTCGACCGCGCCGTCGCCACCTTCAACACGCTGGCGGGCGGCAACCAGATGTACTTGAAGGCGAGGTTCCGCGAAGCGTTCCGCGACAAGGCCAAGGTCGAGGAGATCAAGTATGACTTCGACGGAAAGTCCGTCGATGCCTACAAGATCACCATCGCACCCTACGCCGACGACGCCAACGCCAAGAAGATGCAAGGCTTCGAGAACTCGCGGTTCACCGTGATCGTCAGCGAGCAGGTGCCCGGCTATTTTGTCGACCTCCAGGCGAGCTACATCAGCACCGAGGCGGCCGGCCCCAAGCTTGACGAGCAGATCAAGGTCGTCGGAATGGGAGAGCAGAAATGACGATGAGAAAGTTCGCTCTTGCGCTCGCGGCTGCGACCGTCGGCATCGTGGCGGCGGGTGCCGTCGCTATCGGCGAGGAATGCGCGGAGAAGACGACGAGCAGCAGCCTCGTCAACGACTATCCGACATTCGCCCGCGCCGACTACGTCTACGGCTGCATGATGGTCAACGGGCAGGGCCGCGACATCCTCGAGAAGTGCGCCTGCTCCATCGACGTGATTGCCTCCGCGCTTCCTTACAAGGAATACGAGGAGGCCGAGACCATCATGTCGGTGCGCCAGCGCGGCGGCGAGAGCGTGGCCTATATGTACGCGCCCGCCATGCTCGAGAAGATCAAGAACCTGAAGCGTGCGCAGGTCGAGGGTGAGATCCGCTGCTTCTGATCGGGTCTCGCGTGCCGGAATGAAAAAGGGCGCCCTTCGAGGCGCCCTTTTTTTGATCGCAGAGCCTATGCGCGCAATCAGGAGCCTTTCGGCCCCGCCTGTCCCTTGAAGGTGCGCCCGTCGGTGTCCTCGGCCGTAACAACCAGTGTTTCGTCGCCGCCCGGAGCGTACGTGAAGCGGATGTTCGGATCCTCTGAAAGCGAGATGCCGCCTTCCATGCGGAACACGCGCTCGCCGCCGCGCTGCACCTCGATCACACGCAGGAATTTCGCGGGAATGTAGTATCCGGTCGCCTGGTTGAGCTGCAGGCCCGAGTACTGCGGATGGCGGATTTTGAGCTGCCCTTCACGCTGCCCGTCTGCGGTGTTGGCGAGCACCTTGATCTGCATTTTGCCGGCTTCCGCGAGCACTGCGTCGGTGTCCTTGAGAGCTGGCGCGGAGCATCCGCCCGCGGCCTTCACGAACTTCGTTGCCATCAGAAGCTTGCCGTCGTTGGTTTCGACGATGGCTCGAACGTTCGAATACATGTCGATGCGCACACGCGTTTCGAGCACGCGCTCGCCCGCACCCGCAGCAGGCCCGAACGTGAAATCGGCGACCAGCGGAGCCGGGTTCTTGTCGATCACGAGCATCAGTTTCTTGGCCGTCGCGGCCGTTGCCGCGGGGAGGCGAACCGTAAGCGGAACGAGAGCGGCATCCTCCGCCCGGTAAGGCGCCTCGAGCGTGACGGCGCGGGTGTCTTCCACCGCTTCGCGCGCGCCGAATAGGTCCTTCTGAAGTGCCGGCCAGATGTCTTCCTCGTCTGCGGCGAGGGCGCCGGTCCAGCCGCCCGCAACGACGAGTGCCGCGGCAACGAGCACCTTGAGACTGCTGAGACGTGTCGTGAAAGCGCGGTGAACCATTGTACGTCCTCCGTTTTGGCGCTTGGTGCGCCTTGCTTCTTGTTGAGCGGGACTACTCCCACTCGAGTTCGGCGAAAGCCGCAGAGACGTTGCGGACATGATAGTCTTCGAACAGGCTCCACGCACTCTTTTCGGAAAGTCCGACGCTTTCGGTTGCCTCCGAGAGGGTGCGATTGGCCTTGATCATCGCGCGGATCTCGTCGGCGATGACCTGTAGATAGTGACGAAGCGGCGCCGCCGCATCCGGCCACGGCATCGACGGGCCTCCGTGCCCCGGAACGACGCGCTGGATCGGCTCCTTGGTGAGCGTGTCGAGTACCGCCATCCAGCCCAAAATCGAGCCATCGAGCGTCGGCGCGTGCTCTGAAAACAGGAGATCGCCGAGAAAAACCGTGCCGGTCTGGCGGTCGCGCACGATGAGATCGTTGTCCGTATGTGCGGTCTTCTGCGGCTCGAGCAGGATCTCGCGCCCTCCGAGATCGAGCACGGTCGGCGTGCTGATCGCGAGCGTGGGAAGCACGATCTTGGTGCCGGCGAAAGCCTCCTCGCCAAGCGCTTCCTTGTTGATCGAGAGGTACCGATCCGCCCGTGCGCTGAGGCCGCGAGCAAGCTTGTGATGGCCGACGAAGGCCGGCTGATCGGCTTCGAAAGCCGCGTTTCCGAACACGTGGTCCGGATGCATGTGCGTGTTGATGACGTAGCGGATCGGCAGCGGCGTGATCGAGCGGATGGCCTGGTGAAGACGGGCCCCGATACGGGCGCTGCCGCCGGTGTCGATCACCGCCACGGCCTCCCGCCCGACGATGAAGCCGGCGTTCGAGATGTCGCCCTCGTTGGCCGGCGCGTAGAGCGCAATCTGACCTCTGTGAGCATAAACCCCGGGCGCGATTTCGGCGACGAATGACTCCGGAGAGACCTCCGATCGCGTGTCCGCAAACGCCGGACGCCAAGCGGCGCTGACAGAGGATGCAAAAAGCGTCAAGAGGCCGGGGACTGCCCGAAGCAGGGTGCGGCGGTCGAAATCAGCCGAAGGGGACGGGGGCATCAGAGCTCAACCCATTGAAGAAAATGGCTTGCCGTGGGGTCCAGAGAGCGGCTGGACGGGTTGCCGCGGGCGCACCAGACGCGCGGGCATTTGTCTCAGTTAGCTCAGGAAAAAATACCCAAAACTCAACGCTTTACAAGGGAGAAAATGGCATTTTGCATGAAATTGAGGGCAAAAATTATTCACATAAATTATCTTAAGTCAATAGGTCAACGGGCCATCTTGTGCGGGGAAAATCTAGGCGTGCGACGCACCATTTTCTGCCGCAGCGCAAAAAACATCGATAAAACGGCCCAAAAAATGGGTCAGAATGCTTGTCCTATCGGTGTTGCAAGAAAAATGGTCTCACGGATTGTCTTGCGGACCTCACGAGAAAGTGTCTAAAACGATGCCACGGTAGCGATGGCTTCAGAGGGCTCCTCAGTGCGGGAGCCAACATTCGTAAGCCAGCGGAACAACAAGGGAAAAAATCCCGATAAACCGTAAACTGGGCTGTGACACGCTGTCGTTCGCTGCCGCTTGCAAGCGTGGCAAGAACTTTAAGGAGGAAGCGCGATGCGCAGAAGTGCACTCGCATGCGGGCTGCTCGCCACTGTCGCTCTGAGTTCGCCGGTCCTGGCGAACGAGGACGTCAAGAAGGCGTCGGCAGATCCGAATAACTGGGCGCTGCAGCAGGGTAACTACGCCGGATGGCGTTACTCTGAGCTCGACCAGGTCAACACGTCGAACGTCAAGGATCTCAAGGTTGCCTGGCAGTTCTCGACCGGCGTTCTTCGCGGTCACGAGGGCTCGCCGATCGTGATCGGCAACCGCATGTACGTCCATTCGGCATTCCCGAACAACGTATTCGCTCTCGACCTCGACAACGACAACAAGATCCTCTGGAAGTACTCTCCGAAGCAGGATCCGTCGGTCATCCCCGTCATGTGCTGCGACACGGTTAACCGTGGCGTTCAGGTGGCAGGCGACACGCTGATCCTCGGCCAGGCCGACACCACGCTCGTCGCGCTCGACACCGCGACCGGTAAGGAGAAGTGGAAGGCTGTCAACGGCGATCCCAAGAAGGGCGAGACCCACACGGGCTTCCTCCTGATCGTCAATGACAAGGTGATCATGGGCACTTCGGGCGCCGAGTTCGGCGTTCGCTGCCACGTCACCGCCTACAACCTCAAGGACGGCAAGCGTGCATGGCGCGCTTATTCCATGGGTCCGGACGCCGACATCCTCGTCGACCCGGAGAAGACCATGTCGCTCGGCAAGCCGGTCGGCAAGGACTCCTCTCTGAAGACCTGGACCGGCGACCAGTGGAAGATCGGTGGCGGCTCCACGTGGGGCTACGCGTCGTATGACACGGAAGCCAACCTCTTCTACTACGGCACGGGCAACCCCTCGACCTGGAACCCGGCTCAGCGCGCTGGACCGGACGGCAAGCAGATCGACCAGAAGTGGTCGATGACCCTGTTCGCCCGTAACCCCGACACCGGCGTGGCCGCCTGGGCTTACCAGATGACCCCGTTCGATGAGTGGGACTACGACGGCGTCAACGAGTCGATCCTCGCCGATCTGAAGGTCAAGGGTGCGGACCGCAAGGTTCTCGTCCACTTCGACCGTAACGGCTTCGGCTACACGGTTGACCGTCTGACGGGTGAGCCGCTCGTTGCTGAGCCCTACAACACGGCCCTCAACTGGTCGACGGGCGTTGAGCTCGACAAGTCGAAGCCCAACTACGGTCGTCCGACCGTCGTCGCTTCGAAGTCGACGTTCCTCAACGGTCCCGACGTGAACACCAAGAACGTCTGCCCTGCAGCGCTTGGCTTCAAGGACCAGCAGCCGGCCGCCTACTCGCCTCTGACGGGCCACTTCTACATCCCGACCAACAACGTCTGCATGGACTACGAGCCCTTCAAGGTTTCGTACACGCCTGGCCAGCCGTACGTTGGCGCGACGCTGTCGATGTTCCCGCCTGAGGGTCAGACGAACACCGGCAAGTTCACCATCTGGGATGCATCCGAAGGCAAGATCGTGAAGGCTATCGACGAGCCCTTCTCGGTTTGGTCGGGCGTGCTCACGACCGCTGGCGGCATTGCCTGCCACGGTACCCTCGAGGGTTACGTGAAGTGCCGCGATCAGAAGGATGGCGCGGAGCTGTTCAAGCACCGTCTGCCCTCCGGCTCGATCGGTAACGTCTTCACCTACGCTCACAAGGGCAAGCAGTACATCGGCCTCTACTCGGGCGTTGGTGGCTGGGCCGGCATCGGTCTCGCCGCTGGCCTCGACAAGCCGACGGACGGCCTCGGTGCAGTCGGTAACTACGCTGGCCTGAAGTCGTACACCGATCTCGGCGGTACGCTGACGGTCTACTCGCTTCCCTAATCAGGGTCGTTAGGAAAACCGGACCGGCGCGGGGAAACCCGCGCCGGTTTGTTGCTGGAAAGTAATCTTCGAAAAAGCTTGCGTGACTGGGGAACGTCACCAAATTTTGAAGATTGAGCTAGGATGAAGCACCATTTTGTGAGGTCCATATTCCCGGTTTGAGAGTTGTTTTTTCCCGGGTCGGAGGATATGGCAGAACTTCAACGAACAAGGGGACGCGCGTGGACAGGATTGGTTTTGGTTTGGTTGTTGCCGCAGGCTTGAGCCTTGCGGCTCTCTCGGTAAGCCCAGCGGTTGCAAACGACGATAAGGCTCCCGTCCCGGATCCGGCTTTCGAGAAACAGTTTCAGGAAGGCAAGAAGCTTGTAGACGGCAAGTGGGTTCTCCCCGACGGTACGCCGACCTATGACGTCAAGCGCGATCCTGCCAACACCGACCACGTGATCCAGGTCGACTGGTACACCTACTCCGGCTGGCGCCGCTATCACGCCGAGTGCCACGTCTGCCACGGCCCGAACGCAGAAGGCTCGACCTTCGCTCCGGCCTTGAAAGACTCGCTCAAGACCATGACCTACGAGAAGTTCCTGCAGGTCGTCTCGAGCGGCCAGGAGCGTGACGTCGCCGGCACCAAATACATCATGCCCGCGCTCGGCGATAACCCGAACGTCATGTGCTACATCGACGATCTTTACACGTATCTCCGCGCTCGCTCGACCGATGCGCTGCAGGGCGGCCGCTTGAGCGCCGACCAGCGTGCTGAGAAGCCGAAAGAGGCTCAGGAGTACGAGAAGAGCTGCACCGGAGGCTGATGACAGCCGGCAGTTCGGCGGCTGCTCTTGCTAAGAGAGAGAAAAAGACATGAGAACGCGCGCCGTACTTGCTCTTATCCTCGGAAGTCTCCTCGCCGCCCCTGGCGGCGCCGGGGCTGCCGAAGGCCATCTTGCGGACGCGGTGAACCGAAAGGTGCTCCGCGTCTGCGCCACGCCCGCCAACCTTCCGTATTCCGACGAGAAGGGCGAGGGCTTTGAAAACAAGATTGCCCAGCTCGTCGCCGATGAGCTGAAGCGTCCCTCGGTCGAATACACGTGGTTCCCGCAAGGTCTGGGCTTCGTCCGCAAGACGCTGTCCGAGAAGCGTTGCGACCTCATCATGGGTACGGTGCAGGCCGACGAGTTCACGCTCAATACGAACCACTATTATCGCACCACATACGCGCTCATCACGAAGCCCGGGTCCGGACTCGAAGGCATCACGTCCATCCTCGACCCGAGGCTCAAGGGCAAGAAGGTCGGCATTCAGGCCGGCGCTCCCGCAGGCGATTACGTGGCCAAGGCTGGCTTGATGCCGAACGCCAAGTCGTATCTCTTCATCGTTGATACGCGCTACCAGAACCCCATGCAGGACATGGCCAACGACGTGCGGTCCGGCGAGATCGACGTCGGCGTCTTGTGGGGACCCCACGCGGGCTGGTACGCGGCCCACGGCGGCGAGAAGCTGCACGTGTCTCCCATGCTCGAGGAAAAGCAGCCGGGCCTCCCCCGGCTCGAATACCGCATCACGATGGGTGTGCGCTCGGGCGAAACGGCCTGGAAGCACGAGATCAACAACGTGATCGCCAAGCGCCAGGGCGACATCGACAAGATCCTCCTCGATTACGGCGTGCCGATCATCGACGAGGACAACAAGCTCATCACCGAGCCGCGTAAGCCCGAGAAAGGCACCAACTGACGCCGAAAATTCCGGAGCTTGATCCGCCTCGGTTTGCTAGGATCATGCTCCGGCGAGGGCAAGCAACGGAAGCACGGCGTGCGGCTATCGGATTTCACGACATCGAAGTTTTGGAGCGCGGTATGTTACGGGATGCTTCCCGGCGCCGCGCTTTCTCTTTGTCTGGTGCTCGGGACGGCAGCCTCCTACGGCGCGGAAGGCGAGGTTGCGGAGCCCGAAGCGTACCGCATCGACGAGTATCGCTCGCCGGTGCCGAAGACGTTGAAAGGCGCGCGGGTCATCGGCGCCGATGAGGCCGAGGTCCTGATCAAGGACGGCAAGACCGTCTTCGTCGATGTCTTTCCGCGTGCGCCGAAGCCGCCGAATTTGCCTGAGGGCACCGTCTGGCGCGATCCTACGCACATGACCATCGACGGCGCGCACTGGCTCCCCAACGTCGGCTACGGCGTTCTCTCGGCGGATTTCGAGGTCTATTTCAAGTCGCGCTTGGCAGAGCTGACGGGCAACGATCAGACGCGGCCCGTCGTGTTCTTCTGCCTCAAGGATTGCTGGATGTCGTGGAACGCCGGCAAGCGCGCGCTGAGCCTCGGCTACACCAATGTCATCTGGTTTCCGGAAGGCACCGACGCCTGGCAGCAGGCAGGCTTCGACCTCGTGAAGGCAACGCCGGTTCCTTAGGGAAAATCCCGCGAAACCGGCCCCGCCGTCAGCTCTTCATCAAGCCGCGGATCGAGCGGGTGAACGCGTACAGCCGCTCCTCCATCAGCACCGGAAGCTCGCAAGCGAGAGGGATGCTCGACTGGCGCTCCTGGAAAATGCGCTGCGCCCAATTGTAATGCTCGCGTGCCTGATCGAGCGCGACACTCTCGTTCGAGCCGGCCTCGCCTTCGAGGCGCGCGATCTCGGTGCTTTGCCGCTCGAGCTCCTTCGCGCGCTCCTTCTGCGATTTCTGATACTTCTCGATGCCGGAGAGAACGCCGCGCCGCTGGCTGTTGATCTTGTCGAACAGACCGGCGAACAGCAGTGTGAGCTGCGCGTCGCGCTTGTCCTCGGGCTGCGCCTCGGCGAATTTCTGAATGGCAGCCTCGCCCTCCTCGACGGGAACGCGACGGCTCGACAAAAGCTCGATCAGGTCTGAGATGGCCTTGTCTTTGTACCACCCCTTCACGCCATCGACCGAAGGCCCGTCCCACATCTGTGATGCGGTGAGGCTCTCGATCTTGCGCTGAACGCAGGGCCAGTCGACGTTCATGTTGATGGGGGGAGGCGCCGCCTCCGCCTCACCCTGGATCGTCGTCTCGGGCGCGCCCGCGAAAGCGGAAGAGGTGAGCGCGAGCGCTCCGATCAGGAACGGCACGCGGATGCAGTAAGCGGGTCTGGTCATTTTTTATTGTCTCTCGTGTGTCACCAGGTTCGCCGAAATCTCGTCGCGTCTCAGCCCCCGCCGCCGGGACCGCCACGCCGGGCAATGAGCCCTTTCGATGGGTTATAGGCATAGACCGCCGCACCAAGGAAGAACACGGTGTAGCCGATCACGACATACAAATTCGTAAGGTCCAGCGAGCCGTCCTCCAGGCGCGGGCCGATCTGTCCGTAAAGCGCAAAGCGGATCAGCTCCACCGCGTAGGTGAACGGATTGACCCGGCAGATCTCGTAGAGCAGGGGGCTGCTCTCGCGAATGCGCCACAGCGGATAAAGCGCGGATGACGCAAAGAACATCGGAAAGATCACGAAGTTCATCACGCCCGCGAAATTCTCGAGCTGCTTGATGACGGACGAGATGAAGAGCGACAGCGAGCCGAGCATCAGGCCCGCGAGGATGAGGGCCGGAGCCACCGTCAGATAGCCGATGAGGGGAGGCTCGATCTCCCAGTAGTAGGCGATCGCCAGGAACGCATAGGCCTGCAGCAGCGCCACCGCGACGCCGCCGATGAGTTTTGAGAGCAGCAGGAACGAGCGCGGAAACGGGCTGACGAGAAGCGTGCGCATGGCGCCCGTCTCGCGATCGTACACCATCGAGAGCGACGACTGCATGGCGTTGAACAGAAGGATCATGCCGACGAGCCCGGGCGTCACGAACGTCTCGTAGAGCACGTAGGACTCGTAAGGCGGAATGATCGAGACGCCGAGCACCTGCCGGAACCCGGCCGCGAAGATGAAGAGCCACACGAGCGGCCGCACAAGCGCGGAGAAGAAGCGCTCGCGCTGGTGCAGGAACCGCAGCACCTCGCGCCACACGATTCCGCGGAAGCAGGCGAGATAGGCGAGGGGGCCGAGGCGCGGCGCCTCGACATCAGGAACAGCCTGCGCCTGCGGCGGGGCGTCGGATCGCACGATGTTCACGTTCATGCGGCCTCCGCCGTCGATGAGGTGCCCGTGACAATGCGAAACGCATCACGGGCCGAATTGGCTCCCGTTGTGGCCAGAAATGCGGGCAGGCGCCCGGTGAACAGCACTTTGCCTTTGTGCAGCACGACAATGAGATCTGTATCGGAGATCTCGTCGATGAGGTGCGTGGCCCAGAGCACGCCAAGCCCCTGCTTCTGCACGAGGCCGCGCACGATGCCGATCACGCTCTCGCGCGAGCCGATATCGAGGCCGACGGTCGGCTCGTCGAGCAGCAGGCATCCCGGGCGGTGCATCAGCGAGCGGGCAATCTCTACGCGCCGCGCCTGGCCGCCGGAAAGATTGCGCACCTTCTCGTGAGCCCGGTCGGCAAGCCCGACCGTCTCCAGCGACTCGACGGCCCGGCGCTTGGCTTCCGATCGCCCGATGCCGTGGAGCGCGGCGTGATAGAGCAGGTTCTGCTGCAGCGAGAGATCGGCGTCGAGCGTCTTCGACTGGAACACGACGCCAAGCCGTTGCAGCGCGGCGCCCGGCTTCCTGCGAACGTCGTGGCCGAGAATGCGGATCTCGCCCGACACGTTGTCGTAGAGGCGCGTGATCAGCGAGAACAGCGTCGACTTGCCTGCGCCGTTGAGGCCCAGGAGCACGGCGAACGTGCCACGCGGGACCGTGAGCGAGACGTTGTCGAGGACGACTTTGTCGCCGAAGGCATGGCTCACGCCGTTTACGACGAGCGCGTCCGGAGCGGACGCGCCGGACGCTGCCGGCATGTTCTGATCTGTCTGGCTGCTCGTCACTTGATGCTGAACTTCCCGGTCAGGTTCTTGGCTTCGAGGCCGCGGCAGGCCCAGGTATATTCACCGGGGCGGATGGCGACGAAGTATAGCTCGGCCTCGCCTTCTTCCTCCATCTCGATCTCGTGCAGTCCCGAGAGCTTGACCTCGACCTTGTTGATCTCGACCTTGCGGATGTAAATGTTTGCGAAAAACTGCGGGGCGACTATCGCGCACTCGTGCTTGCCAGTCGACTTGATCTTGAGCGAGTAACCTTTCCCCGTCACGATTGAATAGTCCCCGCCCTTTTTCTCGAGCCCCGAATCTCCGAGGCCGATTTCGAGATCGGGAAGGGCCTCCGCCTTGCCTGCAAGGTAGCCTTCGGCGGAGGCGGAGTGTGTCGCAAGCGGAATTGCGGCAAGAGCGGCAAACGTAAAAGCAAGTCTTCGCGCCATGTCGGATCGCTCCATCTGAGGTGCTTCCGGAGATGCGGGAAAGCACGATCACATCGTGTCGACGGGCACGAGTTGGCCCGCGACGGTTGGTGGAGGGACTAGGGAGCGCCGAACCCTGGTCCTTGCAAGAGCCGCGTCATTACGGGGCGACGACGACACCCCACGGATAGCGGCCGACCTTGATTGACTTAGTCACCTTGAGGGATTCGACATCGATCACCGAGACGTCGTTCGAGGTGCCGTTGGTCGTGAACAGCAGCTTCTCGTCAGGCGTGAAGCCGAGGTTCCAGACGCGCTGTCCCACGAGCAGATACTTCTCGACTTTGAGGGTCGCCGTATCCACCACGGCCACGCGGTTGGCCGGCCCGAGCGCCACGAAGGCCTTCTTGCCGTCCTTGGTGATGCGCACGCCGACGGGCTGGATCGCATCCTTGGTGATGCCCTGGATCTCGAAATTCACCTTTCCGATGACCTTTCGCGTTTCCGCGTCGATCACGGTCACGGTGCCGCCGATTTCGGCGCTGACCCACACCTGCTTGCCGTCGGAGGAGAACTCGGCGACGCGCGGACGGTTGTCCACCAGCACGTTGTCGATGTTCTTGTAGGTATGCGCATCGATGAAATGCGCCATGTTGGTGGTTTCCGAGGTGTTGACGAGCACCTTTCCGTCCGGGCTCATGCCCATGCCTTCCGGCTCCACGCCCACCGGCACGTCGGTGATGATGGTGCCTTTGAACACGTCGACGACGGTGACGAGATTGTCGTCCTCGTTGGAGACGTAGAGCGGGTTTCCAGAGGTGTGAAGGATCGGCAGCTCGGGATCGGGTCCCGAAGGAAGATCCTTGACGTATTCGAAGGTCTTCGTGTCGAACACCTGCATCTTATGATCGTCGCTCGCGCACACGATCACCCACTTGCCCTCGTTGGCGAGAATGATGCCGCGCGGCCGGTTGCCCGTCTTGATCGTGTGCACCACCTGCAGCGTCTCGCTGTCGATCACCGAGATGGTGTTTTCCTTCTCGTTCGAGACGAACACCTTGTAGGCCAGCGCATTCGAGGTCGTGAACGCCAGCGCCGAGGCGGCGAGCGCGAATACGAGGCCTTTCCGTTGTCTTGTCACGTCGAAGCTCCTTGGTGGTTCGCTCGCATTATTTCTTGAAGGCCGTGCACTTGGTTTCCGGCTGATCGACACCCAGCGTGTCGAGCTCCGTGAATTGATGCAGGAAGCCCGGTTGTGGCGAGACTGTTACGTGGATCTTGGCCGTTGCGATCAGGATCGGCTGGCGAAGCTGCCCGTTCCAAGCCCGGTAGGTGAGCTTCTGGCCCTTGAAGGCCGCAAGCTCGAACTCGGGCGAGCGCATGTAGGCGATGAGGTCCTTGGGGTCTGCCGTCTTCCGTCGCGTCGCCGCTTCGCCCACCGACCGCACGGCCATCCAGACGTTGTAGTCGAGCGGCCGCATCTGCCGTCCGGCGAGCCGTTTGAAGCGGTTCTGGAACTGCGTTCCGCCCCAGAGCTCGACAGCCGGATGCCACGTGGTGGCGAACAGGCCGGCGGTTCCGATCACCGGACGCGCCTGCCATGTGCGATAGGGGAAATAGTCGCCAAAGAGCTCGCCCTCGTCCGCCACGACGACAACGTCATGCTCGGGGGCGCCCTGCATAAAGCCAGGAATCTGCTGCTGAATTTGTTCGAACCCGCCGTCGGAGCGTCGGCTGCCGGGATCGTACTTGAACTCCCGCTCCTCGACGATCTTGTGCCCGAAGCGCTTGGCGGTCCGCCGGATTGCCTCCGCGTAGGCCTTGTCCTCGGGAGTAGGGCCGACGACCAGCAGCCATTTGCGCCACTGTTTCCACGCCATGTATTGGCCGAGCGCGTCCGCGAGCATCGAGCGCGATGGAGCCGTGTGCTTGATGTTGATGCGGCACTGCTCCTCGCGAAGCGGCTCGTCCGGCTCGGATGCGTTGAAAATGACGGCATCCTTGTCTTTGAGAGCGTCGGCGAGCGCGAGCAGCGTCTCCGCCGAAGCGTCTGCCACGACGTAGGCGATGCCCTCGTCGACGCGCTTCTTCACCTCGGCGACCAACTCGTCCGGCGAGGCCGATTGCACGATATCGAGCGCGAACTCCTGCTTGAGGAAGCGGCCGGTCGTGTTGTTGTCGGCAATCGCGAGCTTCGCGCCGGCCACTCCGTCATCGGGGGGCGGGATGTCGAGCAGCGACAGCGGCGGAAGCCGGTCCTCCCGGATCTCGCGTGCCATCAGGATGCGGATCTTCAGCACCGAGGGATCGGCGGCGGCATCCGCCTTGGGTACCTCGGCCGGCGCAGCCGCGGGCGATTGCGCGGGCGCCTCTGCAGGTGAGGCCGCAGGCGCGCCCTCTTGGGCATAGCCGGCGAGCGGCGAGATCAGCAAGGCGACCGCCGCAGCGGCAAGGAAGGGTAAACCCCTAAGGAAGGGGCGGTGCGGGCGGCAGAAAACAGACCGGGCGGGCCGTGGCCGCGGCCCAGTTGAAACGTTCATGCGTTGTCCTCCCGGCGGACCCTCCGGCAATGCGGAATTGCCGGGTATATTGTAACATGTTCCCTGGGAAGATCGCATCGTATTGCCAATTGTCAAGCTCACCGGCTTTGGCCCTCGCGCTTTTGTTACACGCCGTGAAGGCAGCCTCGGGGACATAGCACTTGCAAATCCGTCGTCATCAAACGCACGTTATAGTGTAAGCACTCCGTGCTTGTTGAGAACGGTAAGGTGAGATGACACGAAGTCGAGTGGCGGCTTGGCTGGCGGTGGCAATGGTGACGAGCGTGGCGCTTTCCGGCGCCGCGGCGGCCGGCCAGAAGTTGGCAATTTTCCCGATCGATATGTCGTTTCCGCGAAGCGAGGACGATTTTTTCCTGGGAACCCGCGGCCCCAGCCCTGACGAGCAGCGGCGCCTGGACCAAGCCCACGCGGAGCTTCAGAAATTGCTGGCTGCGAGCGGGCGCTATGAGATCGTAGACATCGCGCCGCTCTCGAGCGAGATCACCGCCGCGCAGCCGATCTACAACTGCAACGGATGCGAGGTCGACATCGCGGCGAAGTCCAAGGCGGACCTCGTCATGACCGGCGTCATCGACAAGATCTCGGAAACGCACTTGAGCCTTACTGTCGCGATCGTAGACATTGCCAAAAGCAAGCTGGTGAGCAATTCAAGTGTGCTCATTCAGGGCAATACGGACGAAGCGTGGATGCACGGTGTTCGGTGGCTGACGAAAAATCGACTGTTGGCAGAGGAAAAGCCCAGATGATCGATCGCCGCCGGCTTCTGGCCAGCACGGGGGTTGCCCTTGTTGCCGCCGTGTCGCCGTGGCCGCTCTTCGCTGCGGGCAATCCCTTGCGCCTCGCCTCCGTCAAGTACGGATCGCTGTCCTGGGTCATCAAGACGATCCAGCTTCTGGAGTTGGACAAGAAGGCGGGGCTGTCGTTCGAGGTGGTGGACGTCGCGTCCAACCAGGCCGGCCCCATCGCGCTTCTAGGTGACGGCGCCGACGTGATCGTCTCCGACTGGACCTGGGCCATGCGCCAGCGCTCGCTCGGCGAGAAGCTCAAGTTCTCTCCCTATTCCTCGGCTCTCGGCTCTCTCGTCGTCCCTGAGAAGAGCGACATCTCCGGGATCTCGGGGCTCGAAGGCAAAGCGCTCGGCGTTGCAGGCTCCGCCATCGACAAGAGCTGGCTCCTTCTCAGGGCCTATTCGAAGAAGCGCCTCGGGCGCGACATGGCAGAATACGCGCACCCGTCGTTCGGCGCCGCGCCTCTTCTGGCCGAGGAGATCCGCTCCGGCCGCATCGACGCCGTGCTGAATTTCTGGACTTACGCGGCGCGTCTCACCGGAAGCGGCTTCAAGCAACTTCTCACGGTGAGCGACATCATGAAGGATCTCGGCATCGATCCCGTACCCTCGCTCGTTGGCTTTATCTGGAAGGAGGATTACGAGGCGACGCACGGCGCCGAGATCACGAAGCTTCTTTCGGTGGTGCAGCAGGCCAACGACGTGCTCGCGACCGACGATGCGGCCTGGGAGCCGTTGCGTCCGCTGGTGAAGCCCGCATCCGAAGGCGAGTTCCGCTCCATCATCGCGTCCTATCGTGCGGGAATTCCGAAGCCCTGGGGCCTGGAGGAGCTGAAGGCGGCCGAGAGGCTCATGCAGGTTCTGGTCGAGGCCGGCGATGCCGAGCTGATGGGCCGCGGTACTGAATTCGATCCCAAGCTTTTCCACCATGCAGCGACTTAACACAGCCTCCCGCGCACGATCCGATCAGTCTCTCCTCGTGCGGGTCGCATGGGGGCTCGGCTCCATTGCGGGCTTCCTCCTGTTCTGGGAGGTGATGGCGCTGATCATCCAGCATCGCCATTTGCCGACGCCCACGGTGGTGTTCTCCGCAATGATGCGCGAGCTTGCGAGCGGCGAGCTGCTCTATCATATCGGCGTCACGCTCTATCGTGTGGTCATCGCCTTCGCGGTGGCGATGTTGATCGGCTCCAGCATCGGTATTTTTCTCGGGCGCAACGCGCGGGCCGACCGCTTCTTCGATAGCTGGCTCATTCTGTTTCTGAACCTGCCGGCGCTCGTCATCATCATTCTCTGTTACGTCTGGTTCGGCCGCACGGAAGTGGCCGCTATCACCGCAGTCGCCGTGAATAAGATTCCGAACGTCGCCGTCACGGTGCGAGAAGGCGCGCGCAGTCTGTCGCGCGATCTCGCAGAGATGGCGCACATGTATCGCTTCGGCCGCTGGAAGACGCTGCGCCACGTCACGCTTCCGCAGCTGGCGCCGTTCTTCCTCGCCTCCGCCCGCACCGGTCTTTCTCTCGTCTGGAAGATCGTGCTCGTCGTCGAGCTGCTCGGGCGCTCCAACGGTGTGGGCTTTCAGCTCGGCACCTACTTTCAGATGTTCGACGTCTCGATGATCCTGGCCTACGCCTTGGCCTTCATCATTCTCGTCCAGCTCATCGAGTTCGGCATTCTTCAGCCGATCGCCGCACGGGTGAACAGATGGCGCCGCTGAACGACACGCCGGCAGGCGCGCTGAAAATCCGCGTGAAACGCAAGATCTATCCCGCCTCCGGCGTGCGCGCAGAGCAGCCGGTGCTGAAGGACATCGCAATCGACATAGAGCCGCGCTCGTTCGTGGTGCTCACAGGACCTTCGGGCTGCGGAAAGTCGACCCTCCTCAACATCATTGCCGGGCTCGACAGCGAGTACGAGGGCGAGGTGGCGCTGGGCGGCCCCGACACCAGGCTCGGCTACATCTTCCAGTCGCCCCGGCTTCTGCCCTGGCGCACCGTTTACGAAAACATCGCGCTCGCGCTTCCGGATGGTGACGCCCGTCACGGCCGCATCGAGGACATGCTGCGCCAGGTCGGTCTCGAAGGCTTCTCCTCCCAGTATCCGGAACGCCTTTCGCTCGGTATGCAAAGGCGCGCCGCGCTCGCCAGAGGCTTTATTACCGAGCCGGACGTGCTGCTGATGGACGAGCCGTTCGTCTCCCTCGACGATCCCACGGCCCAGGGGCTGCGCGAGCTTCTGATCGGCCTCTGGAACCGGCGCCCGACCACGGTGATCTTTGTCACCCACGACCGCGCCGAATCCGTGATGCTGGGCACCCGTATCTTGCGCATGTCCGGTACAAATGCGACTATTGTCCAAGACGAGACCGTGCGCCTCTCCCCGTCCGAGCGGACCGATCGGGACAAGGTGCTGGCCGAGCAAAGACGCATTTTTCGCGAGACGTGAGCCCATCCAAATGACGACGACGAAGCATCGGCTCGTCCGCCTCCTTGCAAGCGTGACGTCCGAGGCAGAGGCGCGGGTCGCCGCCGCCCATGGCGCCGACATCGTCGACTGCAAAGATCCGGCCGCTGGAGCGCTAGGCGCCCTTCCTCATGAGGTTGTGGCGGCGGTCCGCAAGGCGCTGCCCGCCCATGTGCCGGTCAGCGCAACCATCGGCGATCTCGCGCCGGAGCCTTCGCCCGTGGTGGAGGCCGCGCGCGCCATGGCCGCGACGGGGTGCGACATCGTCAAGATCGGCATCTTCCCGGGCGGCGACGCGCGCGCGACCATCGACGCGCTTGGCCGCGATCTCGCGCCGTCGACACCGCTCGTGGCCGTTCTCCTTGCGGATGCACCGCTCGATCTGGGGCTCGTGTCGGCGTTGGGTGAGGCGGGCTTTGCGGGCGTTATGCTCGACACCGCGACGAAAGACGGCCGCACGCTGCTCGATCATCGCACGCCCGCCGAGCTGTCCGCCTTCATCGCGGAAGCCCGCGCCGCGGGGCTCATGGCTGGTCTCGCCGGATCGCTTCGCCTCGCGCAGGTTCCCGTCCTGTTGACGCTCGGCCCAGACGTGCTCGGGTTCCGGGGCGCGCTCTGCCGCGCGGCCGACCGTCGTGCCGCCCTCGATGCCACCGCGCTCGCCGCCGTGCGCCGCGCCATCCCGCAACCAAAGAATCCAGCCGGCCCATCGGCTGGCCTAGAGTTGGAAACCACACCGTGACTACGATCGAGACGGCACGCGCCGCAACGGCATCGCCCACGCAAAAAGCGTCCGAGGCGCTGGGGCGGGACTGCATCTTCCTCAAGGATTGGGTGATCGACTGCAACATCGGCGTCTATGCCGAGGAGAAGGGCGTCACGCAGAAGGTGCGCCTGACTGTCGATGCTTATCTTGCGCCCGCCGTCCGCGCGTCCGAGGACGACATGGACACGGTGCCGTCCTACACCGACATCATCGATGCGGTGAACGACATCACGAGCGCCGGACACATCAATCTCCTCGAGACATTCGCCGAGCAGATCGCCGAGCGCGGCCTCCAGGATCGCCGCATCGAGGCCATGCGCGTCCGCATCGAGAAGCTGGAGCGCGGCCCTGTGCGCGGCGTCGAGATCTATCGAACGAGGTAGACCGGGCCGTGACCGCGCTCGTGCTCAAGATCGGAGGCAGCCTCGCGGAAAGCGGGCGGCTTCGTGCGCTCTTGGGCCTGGTGCGCCGTGCGCGCCGCTCTGTTGTCGTGGTGCCGGGCGGCGGCCCGTTCGCGGATGCCGTACGCGAGACGCAGGCCCTTCTCCGGTTCTCCGACGAAGCGGCTCACGACATGGCGCTTCTCGCCATGCACCAGATGGCGGAGGCGATGATCGCCATCGAGCCGCGCCTCGTCGCGGCCGACACGCTGATTGGCATGGAGCGCGCCTGGCGCTGCAGGCGCATCCCGGTCTGGCTGCCTGCGAAGCTCTGCGCGGGCGACCGGCGCATTCCGCGCGACTGGAGCATTACCTCCGATGGTTTGGCCGCGCGCCTCGCCGAGCGCTTGGGGAACGTCGAGGTGGCCCTCGTCAAATCGCGGACGGTGCGCCGCACGATGGCGGCGAAAACGCTCGCTCGCCAAGGCATCGTCGATCCCGTGTTTCCCGTCATCGTGGAACGGGCCGATCTGGCCTGGCGGGTGCTCGGCCCGGGAGAGGACGCCGCGCTCTCGGCCCTCCTCGACGTCGCTCCTCAGAGAGCGCCGCGCACGCCTTCTCCCAGCCGCCGCGCGCTGAGATCGACGGCGCGCGGCATCCGTGCTAGGGCCGCAGCGGGCAGGCCGAAGTAATCCGCACGACACCAAGCCGAGGGGAGGCGCGAATGCCACGCATCGTCGAGGCCATCGTCACGACGACAAATGCCGCGGGGGTGCCCCACATCGCCCCTCTGGGCCTCATCGAGGATGGCGCGGGCTGGATCATCGCGCCCTTCAAGCCGTCGCGCACGCTCGACAATCTCATGGCCAATCCGGCGGCGGTGGCGAGCCACACGGGCGATGTGCGGGTTTTCGCGGGCTGCATCACCGGCCGCAGGGATTGGCCCACCGTGCCGGCCGACGTGGTCAAAGGCGTACGTCTGAAGGATGCGGTCTCCCACTGGGAGCTGGCCGTCGAGCGCATCAGCGAGGATGATGTGCGGCCCCGGTTTCACTGCCGCATCGTGCACGCGGCAAGCCATTCCGTTTGGAGCGGCTACAACAGGGCCGAAGCCGCCGTTCTGGAGCTTGCGGTGCTGTCGACCCGGCTGTCCATGCTGCCGCCGGAAAAGATCGATGCCGAACTGAAGTATCTCGAGATCGCGATCTCGAAGACCGCAGGCCCGCGCGAGATGGAGGCTTGGGAGTGGCTGATGGAGCGTATTCGCGCCTATCGCAGCGGCAATGCGGAAGCCGCGAGCAAAAAGTAAAGAAAACCTTCCGCGCTTAGACAGCCGAAGCCAGTTGCGCCGCTTTTGCGCGTGCGCGGTGACGTGCGACCAGGAACGTCGTGATGCCAACGGCCAGAACGATGAGGCCCCCCGGCATGACGATAGCTGCAAGAATTGTGAGCGCCGTTTTCATGGCCTCTCCCCGATTGAGGCTTGTTGTTCATTATGGGTTGAGTCTAGCAGCAACGCATTAGAGGCCGCTTCAGATGGCCGCATGTATCAGAGGAAAACTTTTAAGACCTTTGTAAGGAGTTGCAGCGCAGCCGCAGTCACGCAGGCACGAAGCGCGCATGCACCGCAGTTATGTTCAACGATGTCTTATTGCGTTGCGGCGCCGAGCAGCCGCGCCACGGCCACCGCAGGCGCGCATCCCGTCGCCCACGCCTCGCACGATTGATCGGCATTGGCGAGCGTGCCGAAGCGCACGACGGGCCGTCCCAACCGCCGGGCGATCTCCTCGATCTCTCCAGCGCCGATGCCTGCAGCTACGATCGGAGCCGTTGCAAGCAGAGGTGCCGCGGAAAGAACGCGTGCCGCGCCGTCATGAATCGAACGGAGCTGACACTCGCGCACGAACGCCGCCGTCTGGCGCCAGTCCTCGGCCTTGCCGTCTCGCGCATCCCGCCCCAGCATGCGCCCTAGCCGCGCAACGCTCTCCTCGAGCGATTTGCCCTTTCCGTCCGCCGTCGCGTGCTGGTCGATCTCCGTGAGGTCGTAACCGAGGATGCGGCGCACGTCGGCCATGGTCGCGAGATACTCGCGCGCAAATCCAACGCGCTCGCCGCGGAACGGTGCCTCGGTCGTAACCCCCATTACAGCCGTCCGCGTGAAGCCCGTATAGACAAGCTCTCCGGAAATCTGCCGTTCGGCGTCGGTAAAGCCGCGCGGGGCCGGTGAGCCGGACGAGATCGGAATGATGTCGGCCGTCGTCGATCCGAAATCGATCAGCAACGCGTCCGCCATGCTGCTGCCGATGAAGGCCGCCGTCGCAAGAAAATTGGTCGAGCCCACGTCGCCCGGATGATGGCATGCCTCTTCGGCACGGCCGAAGCCGCGCGGCCCCATCCAGAATCGCGCCTTGTCTCCGAACTCCCGCGACAGGCGCGCGACGAGGGTTGCGACGCCGGTCTCCCGGTCGGGAAAGAGATCGGACAGCTCACCCGTCATGGTGATCGCAACCGAGCGTGCGCTGGAAATCAGGGCATGGGCCTCCGCCAGCGCGGTGTCGAGCTTGTCGAGGCCTTGCCAGAGCGGGCAGGCGATCTGACGCACGGCAACGGTGCGCGCAGCCTCGACCAGCGCCACCTTGAGGTGCGCGCCGCCCACATCCAGACCCGCCGTCATGCCCATGCCAAACCTGCTCCTCGCTTCGGCGTACACTACGCGTTGCCCGCTCCTCCCTATCACGGCGAAGATGGGCTGCGCAGGGGCTCGCGTGGCGCGGCACACAGCCGCCGCCTGTGGTACATCACCCGCCGGGCCATGGAGAGTATGCCTCGCCCATCCTGTCTAGACCCCAACTGCGAGCAGTGAGCTGATGGAGATCATCCCGGTCATCGACGTGCGTGGCGGTCTCGCCGTTGCAGCCAGTCGCGGAGACCGCGCGAACTATCGCCCGCTCGTGACGCCGCTTGCCGGGAGCGCCGATCCGGTCGCGGTCGCGCTGGGGCTTTCGCGCCTGTTTCCGTTCCGGAAGCTCTATGTCGCCGATCTCGAAGGGATCGAAGCGCGCGGAGCTGATTACCGGATGCAGCAGCGGCTCGCCGCATCCTGGCCCGGCACCGAGCTCTGGATCGACGACGGGGGAGCAGGCACGCAAGCCCCGCTCGGCGACAATGGCCCGCCAGCCGCCATCATCAAAAGTCACGTGCTCGGATCGGAGTCGCTCAGCTCGATCGATGACTACGAGCGCGCGCGAAAGGCAGCAGGTCCGGCGGCGCCGCTGTCGCTCGATTTCCGTGGCGATGACTTCATTGGCCCGCCCGGCCTGCTCGAAGATGCCGCGCTCTGGCCGGACCGCGTGATCGTCATGACGCTCGCCCGCGTGGGCAGCGGCGAGGGGCCGGATCTTCCGCGCCTCGATGCGGTCGTCTCGCGCGCGGCACATCGCGCGGTTTATGCGGCGGGCGGTGTGCGGAGCGTCGCTGATCTCGCGTCCCTGCGAGACATCGGCGTCGCGGGCGCGCTCGTAGCCACAGCGCTCCATGGCGGCGCGATCACGAGCCGCGACATCGAAGCGATCGCCTGAACCGCCGGTCAAAAAAATTAGAGCCTGATTGCGAAGCTCAAATCGCAACCAGGCTCTAAAGTTTCAGTCCACTTTGCGAGTGGATAGTGAAGGTCCACCCGTGTAGATCAGCCGTTCCAACGGCCAGAGAGTAGTCTTCCCAATCGCTGCAGCAGACCCCCCTTCAATGGAGGGGCATTATCCTGCTGTGGACGGTTTCCGCTTCAAGTCTTCGCACCGAACGGATGCGAGACCGAGTTGCGCTGAGCGGTAGCTTCAGCAGCGGTCGGCTTGCCAGCAACGGCGCGGGCGAGAGCCTCCTTGGTGGCGCGGTAGTTGTAGTCCTGGATCTTGGCGTCGTCGGCCGCTTCCCAGTGGATGAACACGCCGACGAGGACATAGAGGTCGTCAGCTTCGTTGGCGGGGATCACGCCCTCGGCAACCGAGTCCTGAACGGCCTTGGCAACGCCGTACTGAGCCGGTCCGAACATCTGGACGGCCTGGCGGGCGTCCTTGATGGTGACCTTGTTGAACATGATCGTGTTCGGCTTGCAGGGCAGGTTCGGCGCGATCACGGCGAGGAGCGTGGTGAAGCCATCCTTGTTGTTGGAGAGCGCGTTCACGAACGCCGTCTCAGCAGCGCTGCCGCGCGGTCCGATGACGAGGTCGATGTGTGCGACTTCGTTGCCGTCGCCGACGAGCGACTCGCCGACCATAACGCGATTGATCTTGGCCATTAGGGGGTTCCCTTCCTTCAATTGAACGAAAAACAACGCGCCCCGAGCGTCCATTCTGAGACGTTCGCTTGGAGCGTCCTGCCCAGGGTGCGAGGGCTGCAGTCCGAAGCTATCCCAGTTGCAGCGAACGGTGATGTGGGTCACCGGTCCGGTTGGCCAGATAGCGGCACGCTTCGCGAGCCGCCCCTTAATAGCCCTAGGATTGCGACTTCGACAAGGGGCTAGAGTGCAATCGGAAAAAGCCCGCCTCGAAGGGGGACGAACAAGCCCCCGAGGCGCTGACGCCCAGCAATACAAGGAAAGAAGAAAAGCGCCGCCGGCTTCTCCCGAAGGGAGACACAACCTAAGGGGACATGGTTTCTCGGCCTGCGGCGATGAGCGCATCTGCGAAAAGCGTCGCGACGACGAAGTCCGCGGTCGTTCCGGGGTTTAGCCCGCGCGATTTGAGGCTGCTGTCGAGATCGAGCAGTGCCTGCCAGGTCTCCTGCCGCGGTGCGGGACGCCAGAGGGCTGCGCAGTCGGCCGCCTCCCTGCGCACGGCCTCTGCGGCATCGTCACCATATTTGCGCGCAATATGACTATCCGGGAACGACGCAAGCAGGCTCATGTGCAGTGCAGTAATGGCCATGCTTTCGCTTTCGGCACTGCGGCGGGCTGCATAAAGTTCGGGCAGCGCGTGGGAGAAGATGTCATCGAAGCGTGTGACGTAGGCCCGCGCGATCCGGTCCCGATCGGCGGCGAGGGCCATCGCGTCCTTGAGCGTCATGCTCGGAGGGCCGTTAACGTCGCCCGCATCCGCGCGGCCAAGTCCCGCAGGATTGGCGATGACGATCGCCTGAAACGCCTGATCCGCGTCAGCCCGGTCGAGTCCATCGAGCACGCGGCCGAGACGGTCTCGAAGGTCGGAAGGCTCCTCTCGCCCGCCCGAAGCGACCGCGAGAGGCGCGCAGAGCAGCACGATCCCGAGATTGGTGTTGCACCCCGCCGCCGCGACGCTGGCGCCGACGGCACCTAGAATACGCGCGCCGACGCCGCGTGCGGGATCGCCGAGGAAGGGGGCCGCTGCCAGCGCGGCGCGCTCGAAATGCAGCGTCTCCATGCCATGCCCTGCCGCATGGATATGGACGTTGCCGGGCTTCAGCGCAGTGAGCTCGGCACGGCATGCCGAAAGAAAGGCGGCCTCGATCGTGTCGCGGGAGAGCGGGAACGCCATCACGCCTTGGCCTTCGTCACCGCCGATAGAAAATCCGCCGCGATGGTGTCGGCGATATCGACCGATGTCACGCTCTGGAGGCCTTTCCAGGCCGGGTTCGAATTGATTTCGAGCACCATGAGGCGCCCGCCCTGGTCGCGGATCAGATCCACGCCGGCGTAGTCGGCGCCGATGGTCGAGACGGCACCGAGTGCGAGCTGGCGCATCTCGTCGCAAGGCTCGTGCGCCACCGGCTCAGCGCCTTGATGCACGTTCGTGATCCAGCTTTTGCCGCGCCGGACCATGGCCGAGAGAATGCGCCCCTGCGAGACGAACACGCGCCAATCCTCGAACTGAGTGGCTTCGGGCCGTCTCAGATAGTGCTGCATGTAATAGACGTCGCCCACGTCCTCCGGCGGCGGCAGCTCCTCGGGACCTTGCGCGCGGCGCACGCCGTTACCCTGGCTTCCGAACAAGGGCTTCACCACCAGCGGACGCGGATCCCGCATCGCGTGCGCGAGCGCGCGCGCTCGGGTCTCCACCACGCGCGTCGGCGGTGTGGCGAGGCCTGCCTTCTGGAACAGGAACGTCGCGGTCGATTTGTCGACGCAGCGCTCGATCGCACGGGCGTCGTTCCAGACGCGGATGCCGCTTTCGCGCAGCGCATGAAGAATGCCGAGCCGGAAGGTGATCTGCTCGAGCGTGCCGGTTGAAACCGAGCGGACGAAAGCGCCGTCCGGCAGCAGCCCGTCGAAGCCCGGAATCTCGATGCCGCTCGGGCAAGACGTATCGAAGGCGCAGGCGCTCAGCGTGGTGGTCACTACCTGCGCGCCGCGCGCCTCCATCGCGCGCTTGAGGCGGCGCGCGTGCCAGTCACCGGAGCCGTCCTCGACGAACAGCACGATGCGCGGCCCGCGAGGGGCCGCGTCGTCGAGGTCGGAAGCTGTGACGAGCTTGTTCATGAGCCTTTCCCGCTCCCTTGGCCGGGAGAGGGCCGAAGTTTAGCGGAAGCTCGCGTCGACGATGTCGGGCGCGAGCTTGCCGGCGTGGAAGGAGGAGCCCGTGTCGAGGTTCGACACGGTGACGACCGCGGGGCTGAACAGCGAGGCGTCGATCTTGTAGAAGTCGCCGTTGACGCTGGCGAAGATCTCCGCGAACGGCTTGCCGTAGATGGAGCAGGTGTTGGAGGGCAGCGCATCTGCGAGCTTCTTGGCGGCTTCGTCGGTGCCGCGCACGAAGAGATGGATGCGCCCGCCGTAGATGATGGCGTCGTTGGTGCGGCCCATCGCCTTGACGAAATCCGGGATCGGCGGCGCGATCGGCGCCACGCCGTAGCCGTCGACGATGTTGCCGAGATCGAAATGGAGCGCGTGCGCCTTGTGAAGCGCCACCTCGAGCACGCGCGCGGCGATCTGCACCGTGCCCGCGAGGCTGCCCGTCGGCGCGTAGAGAACCGTGAGATCGCTGGTCTTGATGCCGCAAGCCTCTGCAACCTTGGTGGCGACGCCCGGCGGCGGCGCCTTGTCGCCCTCGATCACGAGCGCGCCCTTGTTGTGATGATCGATGTAGCCGAGCTCCTTGTAGAGCTCCTCGACGCGCGAGAGTGCGCGCGCCGGACCCGAGCCGAGCGCGAAGAAGCCGCTGTCGTCCGTGATGGTCCAGCCTGCGTACTGGCTGCCGAGGCACGCGACGACGGGGTTGGACGAGTGCACGACGACGCCGAGCGGCCAGCGCTCGAGACCCGAGGACGAGGTGAGCGTCACCGTTCCGAGGCCGCCCATGCAGATCTCTCCGAGCCGCCGGCCCGCTTCGAGGCCGCCCGGAACGTTTGAGCCCAGGTCGATGCACCGCTCACCCGCCGCGCCGGTGGTGACGGACACGCGCAAGGCCTGGGCGTTCGCGGCCAGATCGTCGACCAGAATGCCCGCCCGTGCGTTGACGCTCGGCGCGAAGCCCTGAGTGCTGCTCATTGTTGAGCTCCCTTTTTGTTTGAATGGTCATACAGCAAAGTTTCGAGGGCGCCCAAGCGTTGAACGCACGCGGCCTGCACCTCGTCAACCGAAAGTCCTTCGGCGATCACCGTCGCAAGCGGCTGGCCCGCGCCGATCACGCTGCCGGGGCGTGGCCGGTCAGAGGCCCAGTCCGGCCAGTCGATGGAGGAAACGGAGAGAGGGCCCTTGTCCGCATAGAGAAAGGCGGCGGCGCGCGCGACGGGCGGATGCCAGCCGGAGGCGAGAAGAGCCGCGGGATCGCCGCCGCCGCAGGCTTCCACATGAGCCTTGAAAAGCGTGCCCGCAGCGTCGTCGAACACGTCGAGTGTCGCGCCGGGGCGCGGATTGACCTCGAGCAGGAACGGCTCGCCGTCGCGTACGAGATAGTCGAACGAGACGATACCGCGAAGCGAGAGCGCTTCGGAGACCGCAAGAGACATTTCGATGAGGCGCGCTTCGAGATCTTCCTCGAGCGGGAGCGAGCCGGTGGCCCCGCCGTAGCGGAACGGACGGCGTGGAAGCGGGCTGGTCCACTGGCGGCTAGCCGCGAATGCGGCGCTTTTCTCGGAGACGAGCCCCATGAGCGAGATCTCCTCGCCTGCGATGCGGCGCTGGAAATAGCGGCGCGCGTCGCGACGGGGCTCGGAGGGACAGATGTGGATGTGAAGGCCGCCGCTGCCGCCAATCCGCTTCATCAGCCAGCCGTCGGTGTCGGACGGAGCATCGAGCCGCGTCTCGGGATGGGGAACGCCGAGCTCGTCGAGAATTCTGAAGAAGTGCGCAGGATCTTTCGTGCGCTGGATGGTCTCGGCATCGTTGCCGATGAGAGGAAATCGTGCTGCGATTTTAGAGACGAGGCGCGGATTGCATTCGAAGCCCGAGCCGAGCACGAGCCCGATCGGCGGGGATGAGGCCTCCGCCACGAGGCTTTCGAGGGCTGCGATCAGGGGGCGCGCCGTGAAGCCGACCTGGACGCGGGCAGGAAGGCAGCGCGAGGCGGCAGCGAGAGCCACCGTATCCTCGTCGCCGAAGCAGTCGACGACCAATGGCTCGTAGCCAGCCCTCCGCGCGGACGCCGCAAGCGCCCGCGCGGAAAAGGCGGCAATGAGGACGGTCTCGCCGGTCAAGCCACGAGCTGGCGGGCCAGCGCGAAGGCGTGACGGAAGTCGAGAGAAAGGGCCTCCTGCGAGTTGATCATCTGCTTGAAGAGGCCGGACTCCGTCTTGTATTTGATGTCGCCGATCGCGAGCGGGCCGACGCCGAGGGCATTGCAGCCCGGAAGCGGGGCGCCGTCCATGAACAGCTCCATGCCTTCTACGCCTGCGGGCGGCACGGCGTTGACGTCGGCGACGACGAGCAGCTTGTCGGCGTAGGCCTTCTGCTCCTTCGAGATCACCTGCACGCCGGCGGCTGCGGCCGCGAAGATGACCTCGGCGTTGGAGATGATCTCGCGCTTCTGATCTTCCGTTTCACCGGACACCGCCTCGAGGTCGACGCCGAAGCGCTCCTTCGAGACTTGCGCCGACTTGATGACGCGATCGACGCCGCGGTGAGCGACGAGCTTAACCTCTGCGCCTTCGAGCGCGACGATGATCGAGGAGGCGAAGCCGACGACGCCGGTAGCGCCGAACACGGCGACCTTGGTGCCCTTCCAGCCGCGGCCGAACTTGAGCTTCAGCACGCGCTCGACGCAAGCCACCATCGCGGCCGCCGTCGTGAACGACCCGGCGGGATCGGCTAGCACGGAAAGCTGGAACGGGGGAACCAGCGCCTTGCGCGCGGCTTCGAGGAAGTCGAGAGCGAGGATCGCATCCTTGCCGCCGACGAAGAAGCCGGTGCGGACGCCGTAATCCGGCGGACGCGAGAAGATCGCGTCCTGAACGAGACCCGTGACCTCTTCCTGGGTCACGTTGATGTAGGGAACGATCACCTTGTAACCGGCGTCGGCCGCCATGTTCACGTCGAACGGGCTCATGTGCTTCTGCGGCGAGAGCATGTGCAGAATCGGCGTGGCTTCACTCATAAAATCGTCTCCCGTTCACAAAAGGCTTGGCCGCTCATTGTCTTGAGTGTCGGCGTGCTCGTCTCAATCGGCCGCGATCGTCGCTCCGGCATTGCGCCCTCGCACCACCGCGATTTCAAGGCCCATCGCTTTAGCGTCTTCGACTAAAGAATGATAGAGGCGGTCTGCCACATCCGGAGAGGGTACGAACCCGAATCCGGTCGGCCCCCACGAGGTCTGGCCGATACCTGTTGCACCGAGCTCTGACGCCTTTTTGAGCAGCGCTCCGACAGGAGGCGAGGTCCAGGGGCTGCCCCCCTGTGCCGCCGCAAAATGGCCGCCCACGATCCGCTGAATCTCGGTTAACGCCGCGCCGAACGCGCCGATGTCGGCTTCCTTCAGGCCCGGGGCAAGCTGCATGAGAACGAGCCGGCAAAGCCGGTCCGCAAGCTCGGCAGGGAACGGAGGCAAGGCCGCGAAGGCTTTGGTCTCGCGGTCTCCATGTGCCCCTTGCGCCTTGGGGTCGAGCACCAGCAGCACCCGCCAGTCCTCGGGAAAAGGGCTCTGGATCAGCACCGGCGGCGGCTGGTCGATGGCGCCGCGTCCCCCATCCACGATGAAGCCGCCGGCCTCGAAGGCCGCCATGCCGATGGCCGAGCGCGCGCCGCGTCCGGCGAGGTCACCGATCTGCTGCGGCGAGAGCGAAAGCCCTTCGAGCCGCATGAGCGCAAGGCCGATGGCAAGCGCGAGTTGCGTGCCCGAGCCGAGCCCCGCATGGGCGGGAATCGCACGGGCGACTTCCACGCGGTAGGCCCCTTTGAGCTTCAAGGCCTCCGAACAGCGGGCGAGCACCGTGAGGACACGCTCGCGCTCCGGGCCCGAGGCCGACATGGTCTCGGCCCGCTCCACGCGGATGTCCGTGCTGGGTGCGTCGAGGGCAAGCCCGATCGAGCCGTAGCGGCGCCCCAGCCCCCCGTTCAGATCTAGAAACCCCAGATGAAGCCGAGCGGGTGCCGAGACGCTGCAGCCTCTGACCGGGTGTGTGTCGTGCATCTGAGAGCGCTTCCTTGGTGGGGGACGTTCGCCGCCGGATCTCGCCTCTGCGAGGGTTGGAGCCTGGTCTCAGCGAGGCGCGCGGCATCGCGCATCGAGAGCATGAGTAAATCTCAAAATTAAGAACGAGGGAGCCCGATTGCGCCCGAGGGCAGGATTCCCTTGAGGGCAGACGTGCTCTAGAGCATTTTGCCGCGAAGTGGAAACCGGTTCGTCGCGGAAAATGCGGCAAGCGGTATCCAAAGCCAAGGCGCCCGAGCAGGCCCGCGCGCAGGGCAGGCGCAATAGTCCACGAAAGGCGAGGAGAGAGCAATATGAGCAGCCCCCGGGACAAGGCACTTTCTGATGGCGAGGTCACGAAGTGGCTGGCCGAGAATCTACCGGAATGGCGCCTCGAGGACGGATGGATCCGCCGCACATACAAGACGTCGAGCTGGAAGGGCACGTTGATGGTCATCAACACCGTCGGCCACCTCGCCGAGGCGGCCTGGCACCATCCCGACATCACCGCTTCTTACGCCTGGGTCGAGGTCCGGCTGGTGACGCATTCCGCCAAGGGCATCACCGAGAAAGACCTGGCCCTCGCCAAGAAGATCGAGGAGGTCGTCCATTGGCAGCCGGGCAAGGAGGGCGTTCTCGAAGGCACGCCGGCCGGCGACATGCGCTTCTCTTACATCAAGTATGACTGATCGCGTGATGCGGCTGGCGTATCCCGGCATTGGCCGGGATGACGCCTCTGGGATTCGGACCGGCAGCCCGGCCTCTTCGTCGCGCGGGCGACGGCCTGTGTCCAGACGCGCCGGCAAGCAGTGTCCTGCCCGCCCATGACGCCGCCCGCCACAACGTCATCCTCTGACGCAACACCCGCGTTCGATGCCCTGATCGGGCTCGGATCCAACGTCGGCGACAAGGAAGCGAACATCCATCAGGCGATCGCCCTTCTGACCGCGAAGGGCGATATCGCACTCGTGCGGGCTTCGCGCCTCTACCGCACGGCTCCGTGGGGCGTGCTCGATCAGGATTGGTTCGTCAACGCCTGCATCGCGGTCAAGACGGACCTTTCTCCGCAGGATCTGCTGCGCCGCTGCCTCGGCATCGAGGAGGAGATGAAGCGTGTCCGCGAGCGGCGCTGGGGACCGCGCGTCATCGACGTCGACGTGCTGATCTACCGGGATGCGGTGCTTGCCGAGAGCGATCTCGTTTTGCCTCATCCGCGCATCACGGAGCGCGCGTTCGTGCTGGTGCCCTTGGCCGAGATCGCGCCCGAAGCCGTTGTCGCCGGCCATCCGCTCGCCCATTGGCTCACGCACCTCGACGCGAGCGACGTCACCCCCCTCTGAAAAGAAAAACGCCGCGGATGCAAGATCCGCGGCGTCTTCTTAGATCAGCTCGCGCGCGTGCAGATTACTCTTTGCACTGCGACTTGATGTAGGCGAGCAGGTTCTTGCGATCGTCCTCGTTCTTGATACCGGCCGGGAAGATCATCTTGTTGCCCTTGACGACGGCGTCGTCCTTCTCGAACCATGCAAGCAGGTTCTCGTCCGTCCAGGTGATGCCCGAGTTCTTCACCGCGTCGGAATAGTTGAAACCTTCATGATGGCCAGCAGCCTTACCTGCAACGCAGGTGAGTGCCGGGCCAAGGCCATTCTTCGCATCAGGGCCGATCTGATGGCAGGCAGCGCACTTCTTGAATACAGCGGCACCCGCCTCTGCATCTTGCGCCGACGCAGCGACAGGTGCAGCCACGAGCGCGGCGGCCGCAATAACCCACTTGAGCATCTTCCGAATCCTCCGAAACCTTCTTCTAACCGTCCTGCCGGGCGGCCTCCCGCACTACCTGGCAAGCGGCCCATACTCGCAAAGTTTGCCTGAACCTGGAGTGAACAAGTTGCCGCACCCAGGCTCATCCACTAGCTGTACTTGACCCTAGTCAGCGGCTCAAGATGCGTTGTGCGTTTCCGGTTTCTTTGCTGCACCGCCCACGCGCCGGTAGATGAACTCCGGAGCGTTGGGGCTGTGGCTCTCCACCTCTGCAACGGCTTGCCACTGTGCGTGCAGTGGAGAAAGAGAGCAGGCCGGATCGGTATTGGCCGCATCGCCGGTGAGGGCGAACGCTTGGCAACGGCACCCGCCGTAGTCGATCTCCTTGCGCGGGCAGCTCCGGCACGGCTCCTTCATCCAGGAGGTGCCCCTGTACTTCTGGAACGCCTCGCCATTGAGCCAGATGTCGGCAAGCGGCCGCGTCTTGATGTTGTCGAACTCGAGCCCCTTGATCGACTCGGCTGCGTGACACGGAAGGACTCGTCCCGAGGGAGTGATATTGACGATGCCGCGCGCCCAGCCGCCCATGCAGGGCTTCGGGAACTTGGCGTAGTAGTCCGGCACGATGGCATCGATGACGATGATGCCCTTGTACTTGGCGCGCGCCTCTTCCACCTGGCGGGCAGCCGTCATGAACGCTTCGCGCGTGGGCATCAGGGCGGCGCGGTTCACGAGCGCCCAGGCATAATACTGCACGTGCGCGATCTCCACGCGCCCGGCGCCCATCTCGACGGCAAAATCGATCATGCGCGGAACGTTGTGGATGTTCTGGCGATGGATCGGGCAGTTGATCGTCAGCGGCAGGCCGAGCTCGCGCACCCATCCCGCCACCTGGATCTTCTTCGCCATGCCGCCCTTGTAGGCGGCGATGCGGTCGGCGTTGTCCGGATCGACGTCCTGCACGGAGAGCTGAACGTGATCGAGCCCCACCTCCGCGAGCTTCGCGAGGCGGTCGCGCGTCAGCGTCACGCCGGCGGTGATCAGGTTGGTATAGAGACCCACCTCGGCCGCCACCTTCACGATGTCCTCGAGATCCTTCCGCGCCGTCGGCTCACCGCCGGAGAGATGGATCTGAAGCACGCCGAGCGATGCGGCCTGGCGCATCACATCCTGCCATTCCTCCGTTGTCAGCTCTGCGTTCACGCGCTCGAGCTCGACCGGGTTCGAGCAGTAGGGGCACTGGAGCGGGCAGCGATGCGTCAGCTCGCACAGCATGCCGATCGGCGCGCGGGCGCAAAGCGCAGGGTCCGGACCTGGATCGGCAACCGGCGCCCCGTCGGCGTTGCGGGCGCAGACGGGCATCGCCGTCTCGGTCACGTGGGTCGGTGCGATCTCGTTCATGCGTCGCTATCCTCTCTCAGCCGGCCACGCACTAGGCTTTGGCCAGCACACCCTTGTCGGTAAGGTCTTGGAGCATGGCCAGAATGTCTTCAGTCACCACCTCAAGTGGGGCCTGATACTCTTGAGACAAGGCTTCCGCGATCTCGCTCACGGAACGTTGTCCGTCGAGGCGCTTGAGCACTTCGACGGCCGTATCGTCGGGGTTGAACACGCGCTCCGGCGCCAGGATGATCCATCGGCCGCGGCCGGGATCGTGCCGGAGCTTGATATGCCGTGGCAGCACGAGTTTCGTGTCGCCCGCCACGATCAGGCGGGTCGGCATGCTGCGGGGCTCGGACGTCTCAGACATTCAGCGTCTCCGGCCTGAAAGCGCCGGGCGGAATCCAGCCCGGGGTCACGTAAGCATGGTGCAGTGCATCGAGCTGCGCCCAAAGCACGTTGCATTTGAAGCGCACGGCATCTACGCAGGCTTCCTGCTCTTCGCGGGTCTTCGCGTGCGTCTTGATGTAATTGAGCGCGAAGTCCGCATCGAACGGCGCCTGCACGAGCCGCTTCTTGAAGTATGCCATCACCTTGTCGTCGATGAAGTCATAGTTTTCGAGCATGCCCGCGATGCGCTCCTTGTGGATCTTGGGCGCGAAAAGCTCGGTGAGCGAGGAGGCGACCGCAACCGTGAGCGGCTGCTCGTAGACGAAGCGCACATAGGCTTCGACGGCGAACCGGGTCGCGGGAAGCGCGCCGGCCATGCTCTGCACGTAGTCGCGGTCGAGGCCGAGCCCGTCCGTCAAAACCAGCCAGCGCTCTATGCCGCCGGGATCCTCGCCGTGACCGTCGTGCTCGAGCACGCGATGGATCCAGTCGCGGCGGAGCTGCCGGTCGAGAACGCGGCTCACGAGGGCCGCATCCTTGCGCGGCACGGCCGACTGGTAGCAGTAGCGATTGAGCGCCCAGGCCGCCACCTGGCCCTTGTTGAGCTTGCCACCGTGCAGAAGCTTATGGAACGGATGCTTGTCGTGATAGCGCTCCGCGCCCACGGCTTGAATGGCCGCTTCGAATTCCTCGGGGCTCCACAGCGCTTGCGTATCAGGGCCCGCGCGACGCTCGCTCATAGGTGGATCTCCATTCCGTCATAGCCGACCTCCCAGCCGGCCGCTTCCGTTGCGCGGCGCTCGGGCGAGTTGTCGTCGAGCACCGGGTTGGAATTGTTGATATGGACGTAAATCTTGCGCGCGACGTTCAACGGCTCGAACGCGGCAATCGAGCCCTCGGAGCCCGAGATGCTCATGTGCCCCATCCGCGCGCCTGTCTTCTGCATCAGGCCCTGCCGGATCATCTCGTCGTCCGTGTAGAGCGTGCCGTCGAAGAACACGAGCGGCGCGCCTTTGAGCCGCCCGGCGAGCTCCTCGTCCACGATCGCGCATCCAGGCACGAAGAAGAAGTTCTTGCCCGTGCTCGCTTCCGTGATCTTGAGCCCGATCGCATCGCCTTCGCGGCTGCCGTAGTTGTTTGTTGAGCTTCCCGCCTCGAGATAGAGCGCGATCTTGCCGGGCACCGGAAAGGCTTCGACCACGATCCCCGTGTCGCGGCCCGCGCCCGTGATGGGCGTCGGCTCGCCGAAAGAGAGCACGTTGCGTTTGACCACCGACGCGTCGAGCACGTTGAAGATCGAGTTGGAGGCCAGCGTATCGAGAACGCGGGACGATCCGTAGATCGAAAACGGCTGCAGTTCCCGGAGATTCAGGAGGCCTGCAATGAAGTCCACATCGGCGCCGGTGAGAACCACGGCGGTGATGGGGCTGTTGCGCAAAGGTCCGTCCGCCCGGGCGCCGAGGGCTGGGGTCTCGTTGATCTGCTGGCGGAGATCGGGCGAGGCGTTGAGCAACACCCAATCCGAGCCGTTCGCAGACAGCGCGAGCGAGCACTGGGTCCGCGGGCGGAAGCCCGGTTTGCCAGCGCGGACAGCAGCGCTGTTGCGACCGTTACAGTTCCACTGAGGAAAGCCGCCGCCAGCAGCCGCCCCCAGGATCCTGATGATCATGACTTATTCGCTTTTTGGGCGGCGTGCCTCGCCGAAAGCGGCGCCGCAAATGAAGAGCATCGGCCGGAGGACGCGAGTGAGAGTGGGGAGGACCAAAGTCCTTGAAAAGACTAGATCCTCAACGGACTAAGCCCCCAAATGACTACGGCGGCCGATGGGTTCGACCGCCGCGCCAGAACTGCTCAAACGCGTTGCGAGCGGATCGATTTAGATGATGTCGATCTCAGCCGGCAGGTAGCTGGTGACTTCGAGGCCGACTTCCTGCTCACGAACTGCGGGCTTGGTCCAGGTCTTCATGATGGTTCCTCCTTAAAATGCGACAAGCTGCTTTACAGAAAGAGCGCTCCGCCAAGAGCCCCCCACTGAGGTCGTCAGTCTTCGTTTTATGACCGCCTCAGTCTGCGGATCGAGCCTTGCTTGTCAAGCACGATCCCCTTGCCCGTAAGTAACCACAGGCCGCCTGCGGAGCAAAGTAACAGTGCGTCACGAGTTCGTGTGACGGGGCGAGGTCTTAACGGCGTGCAGGAGGCCCTGGGGCCTGGCCGTACCAAAGGATGAGGAGCGCGTCGGCGGGTCTCTTCGTGAGCCTGTGCCCCGAACCGCGGCCGGGGCATAAAAGCGATACGATTTCGGATATATGTCCGCAATGATTGTCTAAGACAGAAGCATCACGGGGAATGACATTGCGATTACGGCATCGCGACCTTAAAGCCATGGAAAAAATTT
This sequence comes from Hyphomicrobium zavarzinii ATCC 27496, assembly GCF_000383415.1. Taxonomy (GTDB): domain Bacteria; phylum Pseudomonadota; class Alphaproteobacteria; order Rhizobiales; family Hyphomicrobiaceae; genus Hyphomicrobium_C; species Hyphomicrobium_C zavarzinii. The sequence goes on from NZ_KB911258.1 coordinate 236,482, forward strand.
CTACGTTGGTGTATCTCCGGCAATCAAATGCCGGCGGCTCCGTAGATCGAATTTTACGAATGGCCGCTAGGATGATCAGACCGGCAGCGCGAGGCCAATTCGAAGCGCCGGTTTCCCAGGGGTGATGGAGGAGGAGCGGGTGACCGCGGTTCCATTTTTGCCGAAGAACGCGCCGTTCGCGGCCGAGGATATCAACGTGCTGAACCAACTCGTGCAGCGCTCGACGCCGCTGCAGCGGAGCTGGCTTTCGGGGTTCCTCGCCGGCCTGGATGCCGCCCACGGACAGTCAGTCGGCGCTGTGGCCCCTGCTGCCCAGGCGCCCCGCCCGCGCCAGCCGCTCACCATTCTCTATGGCAGCGAGTCCGGCAACGCGGAAACCCTGGCGCTGAAGGCTAAGAAGCTGGCCGCAAAGCAGAATTTCGACGTGCGCGTAGTCGATATGGCCGACGCCGACCTCGCCACGCTCGCGAAGGCCAAGAATCTCATCGTCTATATCTCGACCTGGGGCGAGGGCGACCCGCCGCAGCGCGCGGCCGATTTCTATAAAGCGATCCTGTCGGAGGACGCACCCCGCTTCGATGGGGTGCGCTTTGCCGTGCTCGCCCTTGGCGACACCGCCTACGTCAACTTCTGCCAGACCGGCCGCGAGGTCGACAAACGGCTCGAAGCGCTGGGCGGCATCCGCGCGGCCGACCGGGTGGACCTCGACCTCGACTTCCAGAAGGCCGCTGCTGCCTGGACCGACAAGGCGCTCGAGACTATCGCGCCTGCCGAGCCCGCCGGATCGGCTACGGTCGTGCATGTTGACTTCAAGACGCCTGTTGCCGCCGACGAGGACGACGAGCCGCGCTTCACCGCGGAGAACCCCGCCGAGGCCGAGATCTCGGAGCTGATCAACCTGAACGGCACCGGCTCCACCCGTGAGACGTGGCACGCCGAGTTTGCGGTCGAGGACCCGGGCTTCATCTACAAGCCGGGCGATGCCATCGGCCTCTTCCCGGAGAACGATCCGGAGCTGGCCGAAGACCTGCTCAAGGCCGTCGGCCTCGCAGGCGACGCGGCTCTCAAGAAGAAGCTGGTCGAGAGCTACGACATCACCACGCTCTCGCGTCCATTGGTGGACGCCTATGCCAAGCTCACCGGCAGCAAGGGCGTCGCCAAGCTGCTGGAAGAGGGAGAACTGGCGCGCTTCGCCGCCGATCGCCAGTTGATCGACCTGTTCGAGAGCTTCCCGGAGAAGCTCGCAGGCGATCAATTCCTGAAGCTGCTGCGTCCGCTCCCGGGCCGTCTCTATTCCGTGGCGTCGAGCCTCAAGGCTCATCCCGGCGAAGCGCATCTTCTGGTCGGCGCGGTGCGCTGGTCGTCTCACGGCAGGGCGCGCAAGGGCGTGACCTCCACCTATCTCGCCGACCGCTGCAAGGTCGGCGGCAAGGCCCGCATCTACGTCAAGCCGAACCGCCACTTCGGCCTGCCCGCCGACGGAGACCGCCCGATCATCATGATCGGCGCCGGCACCGGCGTCGCGCCCTACCGCGGCTTCATCGAGGAGCGTGCCGAGACCGGCGCCAAGGGCAAGAGTTGGCTGTTCTTCGGTGAGCGCAACTTCTCGAACGATTTCCTCTACCAGCTCGAATGGCAGGACCACCTCGCCTCCGGTACGCTTTCGCGCATCGATGTGGCCTTCTCCCGTGATCAGCCGGAGAAGATCTACGTCCAGACGCGCCTGTGGGAGCGCCGCGCGGAGCTTCAGAAATGGCTCGACGAAGGCGCCCACATTTACGTGTGCGGCGACGAGAAGGGCATGGCCAAGGATGTCGACGTCACGCTTGCGCGCATTCTTGCCGAAACGGCCAATGGCGACGAGGAAGCAGGGCGCGCCAAGCTCAAGGATCTCGCCAAGGCCGGCCGCTATCAACGCGACGTATATTAAGGCAGCGCGCAGCAGGCGGATGGAACTAGCGGTTTCGTTTTTTCCTTCCCTGCTGCCGCATCGCTTGCCGTCTCACTGCCCAGGACCCCCATGACCGACAAACGCTCGAAGAACGAGTTCCTCAAGGAAGAGAGCCACTATCTCCGCGGAACCATCGCCGATGGTCTTTCGCACGTGGAGACTGGCGCTATCGCCGAGGACGACACGCAGCTCATCAAGTTCCACGGATCCTACATGCAGGACCACCGGGACGTGCGCGGCGAGCGGGCGAAGAAGAAGCTCGAAAAGGCGTACAGCTTCATGATCCGCCTGCGTCTGCCGGGCGGCCTCGTCTCGCCCGAGCAGTGGCTGAAGCTCGACGATATCGCCGGGAACTACGCCAACGGCACGCTGCGCCTCACCACGCGCGCGACCTTCCAGTATCACGGCGTGATCAAGTCGAACCTGCGCCGCACCATGCAGGCCATCAACGACGCCTGCCTCGACACCATCGCGGCGTGCGGAGACGTGAACCGCAACGTCATGTGCGTCGCCAATCCATTCATGTCGCCCGTGCACGCAGCGGCTGGCGATTTCGCGCGCAAGGTGAGCGATCACCTGCTCCCGAAGACCAGCGCGTATCACGAGATCTGGCTCGAAGGTGAGAAGGTCTCGGACATGTCGCGCCCCGCCGTGCCCGACACCGAGCCGCTTTATGGCGTCCACTACCTGCCGCGCAAGTTCAAGATCGTCATCGCCGTGCCTCCGCACAATGATGGGGACGTGTTCGCGCACGATCTGGGCTTCATCGCCATCACCGATGCCAAGGGCGCGCTCGCGGGCTGGAACGTCTCCATAGGCGGCGGCATGGGCATGACGCATGGCGATACCGCAACCTTCCCCCGCACGGGCGACGTCATAGGTTTCTGCACGCCGGATCAGGCAATCGACGTGGCCGAGAAGGTGATGCTCGTGCAGCGCGATTGGGGCAACCGCGAGAACCGCGCGAACGCCCGCTTGAAGTACACGGTCGAACGCTTCGGAGCCGATGCCTACCGCGCCGAGGTCGAGAAGCGCCTCGGCTACAAGCTCGGTGACGCGCGGCCATTCAAGTTCACATCCATGGGCGATCCCATCGGCTGGCACCAGGGTCCCGACAAGAAGTGGCACCTGGGTCTCTTCATCGAGAATGGCCGCATCAAGGATACGCCAGACCGGCACCTGCGCACGGCACTCCGCGAAATCGCCCAGGCAGGCGGGATCACCTTCTCGCTGACCGGAAACCAGAACATCATTATCTGCAACGTCGGTGCGAAGCAGAAGGCGAAGATCGAGGCTACGCTCAAGGCGCACGGCATCGACATCAAGACGTCATCGGGCCTGCGCCGCAATTCGATCTCGTGCGTGGCGCTTCCGACGTGCGCGCTTGCGCTTGCCGAGAGCGAGCGCTTTCTGCCGGAGCTGATCACGACGCTCGAGGACAGCCTCGACAAGGCGGGCCTGCGCGAGGACGATATCGTCATCCGCATGACCGGTTGCCCGAACGGCTGCGGCCGGCCCTACATGGCGGAGATCGGCTTTGTCGGCCGCGCGCCCGGTCTTTACAACCTTTACCTCGGCGCGGCGCACGAAGGCACACGCCTCAACAAGCTCTATGCGCAGGATGTCGGCAAGGCCCGCATCGTGGAGCTCCTGGAGCCGTTGTTTCTGCGCTACGCAAAGGAGCGCCAGGAAGGCGAACGCTTCGGCGACTTCGTGATCCGCGCCGGTGTCGTGAAGGCCACTCTCGGCGGCAACACCTTCCACAGCGATGTGACGCTCGTCTGAGCGGCACTATTCACTAGCGGCCAGCAACGAAGCGTCCTCTCCCGTGCGGGAGAGGCGCCCGTCTGCCGTTGGAGCGGGCCGTGCACGCGTTTCCACACCTGGACGTCATCCCGGCGGAGGCCGGGATCCAGGCACAAGGCAATGTGGGGTCGGCTGAGCAGCGCTCAGAGCTTCGCGTAGAGTTGGGACGCCGCGAACACGAGGATCGCTGCGAGGGACGCGCGCAGGAACCACTCCGGCAGCTTGCCGGTGAGGCGCGATCCGATCGCGATGCCGGGCAGTGAGCCGAGCAGCAGCAGGCCGAGCAGGGTGAAATTTGTGTTCCCCATGCCGAGGTGGCCGAGCCCGGAGACGAGCGTGAGCGGAACCGCGTGCACGATATCGGTTCCGATCAGGTGCCGGGTCTTGAGCGCGGGATAGAGCAGCGTCAGCACCACGACGCCGATGGCGCCCGCGCCGACCGAGGTCAGCGTCACGATCGAGCCGAGCAGCAGGCCCAGCAGCAACGTCGGAAGCGGACGGATCGGATGGTTGAGCTCCGCGCCTTCCTTCCACTTGCCGCGGGTGATGAACGGATAGATCAGGATGGCGATGGAACTGATGAGGAGTGCCGTAACCAGCGCGCTCTTGATGACGTGCGCCATCACCTCGAGGTTGGGCTCGAGCCATTCGATCAGCGCGAGCATCGCAAGCGCGCCGGGAACGCTGCCCGCGGCGAGCCAGCGGACGATGCGCCAGTTCACGTTTCCGAAATTGTGGTGAGGTGCGGCGGCCGACGCCTTGGTGATCGATGCGAACAGAAGATCGGTGCCGACTGCGAGCGCGGGCTGCACGCCGACGTGCGTGATGAGAAACGGCGTCATGAGCGAGCCCGCGCCGACCCCCGTCATGCCGACGAGGAAGCCCACGCCGAAACCGCCCGCGATGATATGCGGCCATTGAGCGAGGATGGAGGGATCGAACATCGGGTCACGTCGCTCGTAAGCTACTGGAGGGTGAGGTAGATCGTTCGGACGGAGAGCAGCACGACCACGCAGCCGACCACCAGCATCAGCACTTTGGCGGGCACGTGCTTGGCCGCGAGCGCGGCGAACGGAGCCGCGATCACGCCGCCGACGATCAGCCCCGCAATGATAGGCCAGAGGCTGAGCCCCACCGTGAGGAAGAAAGTCGTCGAGATCGTCAGGGTGACGAAGAACTCCGCGAGATTGACGGAGCCGATCGCGTAGCGCGGCGTCGCGCCCTGTCCGAGCAGGCTCGACGTTACGATCGGTCCCCATCCGCCGCCGCCGATCGCATCAAGAAGGCCGCCGAAGAAGCCGAGCGGCGCGACGGAGCGCGGAGCGGGTGCGGCGAGAGGTTTCCTCGCGAGAGCTTTCCAGATGATGACGAGACCGAGCAGCAGGAGGTAGGCACTGATGAAGGGCTTCAACGTGTCGCCCGGAAACTCGGAGAGCGCGTAGGCACCGATCGCGCCGCCGATCATTCCGGGCACCGCGAGGCGCCACAGCAGCCGCCGGTCGACGTTTCCGAGCTTCCAGTGCGCAAGGCCCGAGGCGCCCGTGGTGAACGTCTCGGCGGCATGCACGCACGCGCTCGCAGTGGCTGGCGGAACGCCCATGCCGAGCAGAACAGAGCTCGTCGTTACGCCGTAAGCCATGCCGATTGCGCCGTCGATCATCTGGGCGACAAAGCCGATGGCGACGTAAAGAAGGATGTCATCCATGATGATGGGCGGCGTCTCCGTTATTGCCGCCAACTGATAGCAAATTTAGATCAGATCGAATAGTCGGGAGCACTCTCGATCTCGACATTTATGCCGGCCGCTCTGAGGATTAGTGCGACCTCGTTTGCGCGTCTGCGGAACTCGGCTTCCGTCTCCGGACGATCGCCGAGATCGGCGTTGAGGCCGCGCTCCAGCATGGCGCGCGTGAGCACGAAGGTGTTCTCGTCCGCTTCGGCCGCCTGCGCTTTCGCTTCGGTGACGACGCCCCCTGCGATGGAAGCGCCAGTGATGGCATCGACCAGCATGAAGCTGCCGGTTTCCGGCGCTTCGCCGAATGTGTCGATGGCCGCCGGCCGCCCGAGCGCGATGTCGGCGATCGCGATGTCGTTTGCACCGCACTCCGCCGAAGGCGTGGTTGCGAGTGTCTCGAGATCGAGAAGCGCGCGGATCTTGAGGTTGGAGACCGGCGTAAGATCTGTTGCGGTGCGCAAGAGATAGGAGCCGCGCGGATCATACGGCGTTTCGCTGAGCCACACCATGCGCGTTTCGAGGCTGCGCGCCACGACGGGCCGCGCATCGGCTTTGGAGAGGACGGCGCCGCGCGCCACGTCGATATCGGTGTCGAGCTGGATCGCGACAGCTTGGCCTTGCGAGGCCTGCTCGAAATCGCCGTCCATGGTGGCGATGCGCAGGATCTTGGCGCTGCGCTTCGAAAGCGCGTCGACCACCGTCTCGCCCACGCGCACGCTGCCCGCGCTCACGGTGCCGGCAAGACCACGGAAATCGTTGCGGCTGTCGCGCAGCACGGTCTGCACGGGAAAGCGGAAGGGGCCCTTGGGCTCGGTGCCGCGGCTCGGCAGCTCCTCGAGATGCTGCAGAAGGGTCGGCCCCTTGTACCAGGGCATGTTCTCGGAAGCCCGCGCGACGTTGTCGCCGGAAACGGCGGCCGCCGGAATGGCGATCGCCTCCCAGAAGCCGAAGCGCCAGGAGAGCGTCTGGAAGTCGGCCTCGATCTTGCGGAAGGAGTCCTCGGACCAGCCGACGAGATCCATCTTGTTGACGGCGAGGATCACGCGCTTCACGCCGACGAGATCGAGGATAGCCGCGTGACGGCGCGTCTGCTTCTTGATGCCGTGGCGCGCGTCGATCAGCAGAATGGCGACATCGGCGTGCGAGGCACCCGACGCCATGTTGCGCGTGTACTGCTCGTGGCCCGGGCTGTCGATCACGACGAACCGGCGATGCGCGGTGTCGAAATAGCGCCAGGCGATATCGATGGTGATGCCCTGCTCGCGCTCGGCCACGAGGCCGTCCATGAGCAGGCTGAAATCGGGATTGCCGCCATCCACCTTCTTGCCGCGCGCGAGCGTCTCGCGCTGGTCGTCGTAAAGGTCGGTGGCGTCCCACAGGAGGCGGCCGATCAGCGTCGACTTGCCGTCATCGACGGAGCCGCACGTCAGGATGCGCAGCATGCCCGAAAGCTCGGGCGCGATGCGCGACAGGTCGGCAGGGGGAGACGAGGGAGCGGCTTGGTCGGAAACGACCTTGAGCGTCTTCGATTTCTTGACCTTCGCGTCCTGAAGGGCGTTGGGATGTGCCGACATCAAAAGTACCCTTCCTGCTTCTTCTTCTCCATGGCGCCGGCCTGATCGTGGTCGATGAGGCGGCCCTGCCGTTCGGACGTGCGCGCGCCGAGCGTTTCGGCGACGACGCTTTCGATGGTGTCGGCATCGGATTCGACGGCTGCCGTGAGCGGATAGCAGCCGAGCGTGCGGAAGCGAACGCGCCGGTTTACGATGGCCTCACCGGGCTTCACCGCGAGACGATCGTCGTCGCGCATCAGGAGCTGGCCGTTACGGATGATGGTCGGGCGCTCCTTGGCGAAATAGAGCGGCACCACGTCGAGCTTCTCGCGCAGGATGTAGCGCCACACGTCGCGCTCGGTCCAATTGGAGAGCGGAAACACGCGCACCGTCTCGCCTGCGCCGAGGCGGCCGTTGAGCAGCCGCCACATCTCCGGCCGCTGGCGGCGCGGATCCCAGCGATGACCTTCCGCGCGGAACGAGAACACGCGCTCCTTGGCGCGGCTCGCCTCCTCGTCGCGGCGCGCCCCGCCGAAAGCGGCGTCGAAGCCGTACTTGTCGAGCGCCTGCTTGAGCGGCACCGTCTTCATCACGTCCGTGTAGACGGACGGCGCGTAGTCGATCGGATTGATGCCCTTGGCCGCTCCGTCCTCGTTGGTGTGCACGATGAGATCGAGGTCGAAGTCACGAGCTGTCTTGTCGCGGAACGCGATCATGTCCCGGAACTTCCAGCCGGTATCGATGTGCAGCGTCGGGAAGGGCAGCTTGCCCGGCCAGAAAGCCTTCCGGGCGAGATGCAGGAGAACCGTCGAGTCCTTGCCGATGGAATAGAGAAGCACCGGCTTGCGGAACTGCGCCGCTGCTTCGCGGAAAATATGGATGCTCTCGGCCTCGAGCAGGTCGAGATGGGAAATGGGCTGCGTCATGCCTGCGTCTCTTTCGATTTCGGGCGATTGTGCAGCCCGCATTCCTTGCCGTCCTCGTTCTCCCACCACCAGCGGCCGGCGCGGATGTCCTCGCCGGGGCGGATGGCGCGCGTGCACGGCTGACAGCCGATGGACGGAAATCCGCGCGCATGCAGCGGGTTCACCGGAACCCCGTTCTCGGCGATGTAGGCTTCGAGCGTCTCGAGGCTCCAGTCGGCGATCGGGTTGAGCTTCACGAGGCTGTGCTCGGCGTCCCAGACCGCGAACGGCACAAGCGCGCGGCCCGCCGACTGATCGCGCCTGAGGCCGGTCAGCCAGCCGTCCGCGCCAGCCAGCGCCTTGTTGAGCGGTCTCACCTTGCGCACGTCGCAGCAGGCCTTGCGAGCTTCGATGGACTGGCGGAACCCCATGATGCCGTCGCGGGCCACCAGCATCTCCACATCGCTCGCTTCCGGAAACACGACGCGGATCTTGAGGCCATAGCGCAGCTCGCTCGCGTCGAGCGTTTCGAGCGTTTCGGGGAAATGGCGGCCGGTATCGAGCGTGAAAACGTCGAAGGGGCGTCCCGTGGCGGCGATTGCGTGCAGTACCGCCTGGTCCTCGAGGCCGAGGCTGGTCGAGAAGGTGACCCGTCCGGGGATAGCGTCCGCGATGGCATGAAGACGGCCTTCGAGGCTGTCGATCGCCGCAAGCGTCTCGTTGAGGGCTGCCGCCCGCCCTTCGCCCTCGTCTTTGAAGGCAGAAAGATCTTTCGTCGCCCCGGCGATGCCACCGGCGCGCGCCCGAACTTGTGACTGAGACATGGAAGTCCTCCGATGGCCGGAAGCTAATAAAATGAGTTTCTTAAATAAAGGGGTATGGAGAAATAAAAATAGGATATCATTCCAGTATGCATGAGATGCAGAAAAATTGTTCTCCAGGGCGCCATCGTGGGAACGGTTTCTTGCGGAGCAGCATGGGAGCGAACCGCGATACGCTTTTCGCCCTCCCAAGATGGGAGTTACCAGGTGCCGGAGTTGGCCATGGAGGCCCAGGGCTCGGCGGACGGAAGCGCCGCGCCCTTCTGCAGAAGCTCGATGGAAACGAGGTCGGGCGAGCGCACGAACGCCATGCGACCGTCGCGCGGTGGGCGGTTGATGGTGACGCCGCCGGCTGCGAGCTTGGCGCAGGCGGCATAGATGTCGTCCACCTCGAAGGCGAGATGCCCGAAGTTCCGAGCCGAGCCGTAATCCTCGGGGTCCCAGTTATATGTGAGCTCGATGAGAGGCGCCCGCTCGGCACCCGCCTTCGGCTGGTCGGCGGGCGCGGCGAGAAACACCAGTGTGAAGCGTCCGGCCCGGTTCTCGATGCGGCGGACTTCAACCAGACCGAGCAATCCGCAATAGAACGCCAGGCTCTCGTCCAGGTTGCGGACGCGGATCATCGTATGAAGATAGCGCATGACGATCTCCCTGTGTTGCGTAACGGCCACGGGAACACCCGGTGAACGTTCGGAGCTGAGCACGGCAAGTCATAAGGATCATTCGAATTTCGAGACTGACCTGGTTTCGGGCAATTTATCCCCAGGCCGCGGCGACCATCCAGCCCATCATCAAATCATCCCAGGGGGCGGGTTCAATGCCCCATCGGCGGGCCTCCTGACGCGAATCACTCACGCCGGTCGGCGCCGCTTTGGAGTGATTATTCCACGTCCGCAGTGCTGCGGGATAGCAGCCGTCAAAGCCCGGAAAGATTTTTTCTGCAGCATTGGAATACTAAAAAAGGGTTAATCAACTCAGTTGTTTACAGATAGGATCTCATGTGGACACCCCGTGAGTGGCTCTCCTCCAGATGTGTCGCAATGGGACGGGGGGCTAGCCTCGAACAGCCCAGGTGATATTCTTCGCTCGTTCCAGTCGCGTGAGCAGTCGATGTTGAGGGCAAAGACTGTATTCCCGCGGCCGGGATGCATAAATGTTCAACGTAGGCCAAGTTAGGCGGGGTAAAATTATGGGGGATTCCAAGCTACCTCCGGAGTTTCCGGGCGGCGGAGTATTGGCTGAGGGCGATCTTGAGCGCCTGGAAGAGGGTGGTCTTGAAGTATTCGAGATCGCTGGAACCATTAAGTGGTTCGACGTAGCGAAGGGATATGGCTTCATCGTTCCCGACAACGGGCTGACGGACGTGCTTTTGCATGTCACATGCCTCCGGGCTGGCGGGTACCAGACCGCCTACGAAGGTGCGCGGATCCATTGCCAGGTTCTGCGCCGCCCGAAGGGCATGCAGGCTTTCCGCATTCTTTCGATGGACGAGTCGACGGCCATTCATCCGTCGTTGCTTCCGCAGCGGACTCACGTTCACGTACAACCAGAGAGCGACTGGGAGCGCGTGATCGTAAAGTGGTTCAACCGGGTCCGGGGCTTCGGCTTCCTGACCAAGGGCGAGGGCACGCCGGACATTTTCGTCCATATGGAGACGCTGCGCCGCTTCGGCTTCACCGAGCTGCGTCCTGGCCAGACCGTCCAGGTCCGCTGGGGCATGGGTTCCAAGGGTTGCATGGCAGCCGAACTGAAGCCCGACGGCTCCACCACGGGCATCACGTCGTCCCACTGACCGGCATTCGGTCCGGGAGCAGCGCTTCGGCGCTGCCCTTCCGGATCGCCGGATGCTAGTCTACCGCGCGCGGGCGGAGTTTGAGGTCAGCCTTTTGGCGGACTGCAGGTTCGTCAGCTCCTCGGGGACGGATGCATCGATGATTGAGATACGGTATGGAAGAGGGGCTGCCTTCGGGGCGGCCCTTCTCGTTCTTGTTGGCACGAGCATGGGGGCTGCCCTCCGGGCCGATCCAGGGGGCTCGAAAGAAGCCCCTGGCCAGTCCGCTGCTGCCAAAGAGGAACGCTTGGAGCTCGTTACCCAGAGCGGGGTTCACGCGCTCGACGTCGAGATCGCCGCGACGCCAGAGAAGCAGGCGCTCGGCCTCATGTACCGCACCAGCCTGCCCGACACGAAAGGCATGCTGTTCCAGCACAGCTCTCCGCGCGAGCTGACGATGTGGATGCGCAACACTTACATTCCCCTCGATATGGTTTTCATCCGCGCCGATGGCACCGTGCATCGCATCGAGGCGCGCACGGAGCCGCTGTCGGAGCGGATCATATCGTCGGAAGGCCCGGTGACGGCAGTGCTCGAGATCGCTGGCGGCGCCGCCGAGCGCATGGGGTTGAAGCCCGGCGACAAGGTCCGCCATCCTTATTTCGGATCGGCGGCGGCGCGCTGAAGCCGCTGGCTGCGAGCGCCGGGGCCCCTTGCGAATGTCGCACCGCTTGAGCGGGCGTTGACCGCAACGCGCAAATGCCCGTAGAAACGGGCAACAAAATTCGTCGGGGCATAGCTCAGCCTGGTAGAGCGCTTGCTTTGGGAGCAAGAAGTCGCGAGTTCGAATCCCGCTGCCCCGACCACTTGTATCGATGTATTTAGCCGCCTTTCGTGGCGCCGTTCTGAATTTCGGCTTCGCCGCCGTTCTGAATTCTCGCCCGGCTTTGTTCCAATACCCACGCCCTCGCTTGCGTGAGACCGCGAGCCGCCGGGCCTCGGTGTCGCGCTCGCAGGGCGGGCCGTGCGCAGCTGTGATGGATTGCGATGTACAAATTCTGGATCCAACGTCTGCACAGGTGGGCGGCGCTGGTTTTTGCGCTTCCGCTCCTCGCCCTTTTTGCGACCGGGCTTATTCTCGCGTTCGAGCCGTTCCTGCAGGCAGCACCCCGGGAGCGCACGCCTTTAGAGCTGTCGAAGCTCGAGGCAATTTTGTCCAGGCAAGACCCCGACGGCAAACTCGAGCGGCTGTTCCTGCATTCCCACATCGATACGGTCGTGCTCGGTAAACGCGGCGGAACCGAGATCGATCTCGCTACGGGCGAGCCGCGCCCTTCGGCAAGCGTCCTCCTCGCGCTCTTCGCGGAGACGCGGCGGATTCACGAGACGCTGCTCGTAGACGAGGGGCAGGTCTTCGTCACGGCGTCCACCGGTGTACTCTTGCTGCTCGTCGCACTCGGCCTGGCGATGGGGCCGAGGCCGTTCCGCAACTCCTTGAGCGGGTGGCACACGGGCGCTGCGTGGATGGCCTTGCCGCTGATCATCATGCCGCCGGTCACCGGGCTGCTCATGCTCTATAAAGTGACGTTCGTTTCGGTTGAGCCCACGCGCACGCCCGAGGCGCCAGTGCAATCGCTCGCCGAGGCGCTACGCATCGTTGCGCGCGAGAAAGACGTGGGGAGCCTTCTGTCTCTCCGGCAGCGCAAGGGGAGAGCGGAGGCACGGCTCCTCGTGGACGGCGAGCATCGCTCCTATGAGGTGACGGCTGCCGGTCTCGTCGAGAAGCCGCGCAACTGGCCGAAGCTGCTTCATGAAGGCAATTGGGCGGGCGTCTGGTCTGCTGTCGGCAACGCAGCGATCGTATGTGTGCAGATGCTGCTGCTCGGAACCGGAATCGCGATTTGGAGCGGCAGAAGGTTGCGAAGGCGAAAGCATGCCGCGCAACAGTTTTCAGTCAACAGATAATAGTTGAGGTGCGGTGTCCGTGCGCAGCGATACTTTGCGGCGCGCAGGCTGCCGTGTGGCAATTGTGCCGCTTCAACGCGCATAATGCTTCAAAAAAAAGTATACAATCTTGCGAGTGTAACATCCCTCGATAGAGTACCCTCCGTAGTCTTGAAAGGGGATATGGATGGCGGTTAAGACAAGCGCACGCACGGCATGCTCAGTTCTCGTATTGGTTGGGCTTGGATCGCTCGCGAAAGCTCAAGAACAGCAAGCCGCCACGCCGCTGCCTCCCGTAAACGTCACGACAACTCCGAAGGCCAAGCCCGCCAAGAAGGCGGCCGTCAAGAAGCAGTCTCCCGAGCTGGTGCCGGCCGCTGCGCCTCCTGCGCCGAGTTTCGAACCCGAGGCACCGCCTCAGGGCACGGCGTCGAAAGATGGCGGAAATGCCATCGGCGCATCGGGAGTGAGCGCGCTGCAGGTTCGCTCGAACGCGCCCAACGCAACGGTCGTCATGGAGGGTGCGCAGCTCCAGCAGTACAACAATTTGAGCATCGGCGATGTGGTCCGCCGGTTGCCGGGCGTGACGTTCCCCGGTGTGAACCGCTCGCGTGACATCAAGCTCCGCGGTATTGGCAAGGAGTATACTCAGGTTCTGCTGGACGGCCGCCCTCTCCTTGATGGCGACACGAGCCGCAACATGGAGGTGGATCGCATTCCCGCCTCGCTCGTCGAGCGCATCGAGATCACGCGCACGCCGCTCGCAAGCATGGAGTCGCAGGGCGCGGCCGGAACGGTCAACATCATCACGCGCCGCGCATTCGGACCCTCCGGAGGTCAGGTCACGGTCGGTGGCGGACACCTCGAAGGAAACGGCACCCCGGGCGAGCTGTCCGGGTGGCAAGGCGGAGAGGCGGGGCCGCTGCGGTATTTCCTGGGCGGCGGGTACCAGCGGCGCCTCGTGCAGGAAAGCAAGACCGAGTACGTCTTCGATGGAGCGGGCGGACCAGACGGCGGCCAGCGTGTTCCGCAGCAACGGGAATTCGACGAGTACACGTTCCTGTCGCGTTTCGAGCTCGCCATCGATCCGGCGAACACGATCGTGTTCTCGCCGAGCTACCTCAAGACGACAGAGGATCGCGATCAGCACTCGCTGCGCCTCAACGGTGCTCAGACTTACGTGAACCGGGACACGCATGAAGTTCGCGAGCGCATCCGCGAGACGTACGGCGCGAATGTCGAATGGCAGCATGACTTCGGCAACCAGATCGCCTCCCGCGTCTTCTTCGACTACCAGCAGGGCAGGGAGGACACGACGCGCGCCACGACCCGCACGAGCTACAATTCGTCCGGCGTCATCACGAGCGGCCCGACAGTTCAGGAGCCCCGCTATGTCCCGATCGATCTGGACCGGATCGCCACCGGCGCCGACCTCAAGGCCCGCCTCGGCCGCCACACCCTTGAAACCGGCTTCGGCTGGGCACAGAGGGGCCATGAGGAGAACGCCATCATCGGCTTCACGCCACGGCCCGTGCCCGAGCGGACGTACGAGGTGACCGAGGACATCTACCACGCCTACATCAGCGATAGCGTATCGCTCATCGGCAACGATCTCCTGACGATCGGCCTGCGCCTCGAGCACAGCATGACCGAGACTGTCGACGTGACCAAAACAGGCACGGAGCAGGACAGCACGGACCTCAATCCCACCATCAACTACCGGCTCTCCGCGACGTCCGACCTCGATTTCCGCTTCGGCGTGGCGCGGACGCTGCGACGCCCTGATCTCGGCGACCTGACGCCGACGCTGGTCGAGGAGGACGGCACGCTCTCTGCGCCCCATACGCGTGGCAACCCCAACCTCACGCCCGAGAAGATTTGGGGGCTCGACGTCGGTGGCGACTACTTCCTGTTCAATCGCACTGGCCTTCTGTCGGCGAATTTTTTCGCACGCTCGTTCCAGGATAAAATCGAGGGTTCCTTGTCGCTGGAAGGCGGCGATTGGGTCGACACCTTGCGCAACGCAGGTGACGGCGAGCTTTACGGCGTGGAACTCGAAGCGCGCGTTCCCTTCGTTTTCATCGGGCTTCCCGATCTCACGCTGTGGGGCAATGCCACGGCGATGAAATCCGAGCTGACCGATCGGCTGACCGGCCAGACGAGGCCGTTCGACGAGCAGCCGGAATTCGTCACCAACATCGGGTTCGACTACTACGTCCCGGCCTTGGCCACGACGTTCGGGCTTGGTTACAACCGCACCTACGCCTACGACCAGGACATCCTGATGGTGGACGGAACAAGACAGCAGACCAGCTTCTCGGACCTCGATCGCCTCGACGCCTCGGTGAGAATCTCGCTCGACAAAGAGGTCGTGCTGACGCTCACCGCGAGCAACCTGTTGCGTCCCGACGACGTGCGCACCCTCGTCATCCGCGATGCGAGCGGGGCCGTCGACAGCACGACGGTGAGCACGGAGCCGAGCCCGTCCCTCTATTACGGAAAGCTCTCGTTCGGCTGGTAAGGCGACGGTATCGCGTTCGACGGGCAGCGTGGCACAGGCCGCGCTGCCCGTGCTGCATCTCGCGTGAATCTCGCCGCCCATCCAGACCAACTCAAAGGCAAGCGCCGGGTTCGTTCCCGGCCCACGCCCGCTGCCGCCATCGTTTGGATGGCCGGCCAAAACCCGCGGCGACAATCCCCGCCCCCTCGCCCTCGCTCGAAATGGCCTCGCATTGCCCCGCGACCGCGGTCCCGCATGGCTTCGCTCGCGGGCACCTTTACGCCATTTGGAATCTGGTATATACCATTTGGTATATACCAATAAAGCTATCAGAATCCGGGGGCTTCAGTTATGGGTGCGGTTCCGCAAACAGCGCGTGTCGTGATTATCGGGGGAGGGATCGCGGGCTGTTCCACGGCCTATCACCTCGCCCAATTAGGGTGGACCGATGTGGTGGTTCTGGAGCGGGGAAAGCTGACGTCGGGTTCCACCTGGCACGCGGCGGGAATGGTGGGGCAGCTTCGATCTAGCTCGAATATCACCGAGCTCTTGCGCTACTCGGTCAAGCTCTATGGCAGCCTCGAGCAGGAGACGGGACTGGCCACGGGATGGAAGGCCAACGGCTCGCTAAGGCTCTGCTGCACGAAGGAGCGGCGCATCGAGTTCCTGCGCCAGCTCACCACGGCGCGCTCCTTCGGCCTGGAGATGGACCTGCTGACACCGCGCGAGATCGAGGCGCTCTGTCCGGGCATCGTGACATCGGATGTGGATAGCGGTCTCTTCGTGGCCTCGGACGGCGTCGCCAACCCCTCTGATCTCGTTCAGTCCCTCGCCAAGGGGGCCAGGATGAAGGGTGTGCGGATCTTCGAGGACACGCCCGTCACCGGCATCGAGGTTCGCGACGGCGAGGTCGACGCCGTCATCACCGCGGCCGGGCGGATCGCGTGCGAGGCGGTCGCGGTCTGCGGCGGCATCTGGTCGAGAGAGCTGGCGCGCAGCGTCGGCGTGCGCCTGCCGATCCAGCCGGCGCATCATCAGTACTTCGTCACCGAGACCATGGACGGCCTGCGGCGCGACATGCCGTCCATCAGAGACCCCGACAACAAGACCTATTTCAAGGAGGAGGTCGGCGGTCTCATCGCCGGCGGATATGAAGCCAATCCCATCGGCTATGCGCCGAGGCCTGGGCTCGACGATGAGCAGTTCAAGCTCTTCCCCGAGTTCATGGATCACTTCGAGCAGTTCCTGCCCGCCATGATGAAGCGCTTTCCAGCGCTCTCGGGCGTCGGCATCAAGAAGTGGTACAACGGCCTCGAGTCCTTCACCGAGGATACGAACTTCGTCATCGGCGAGGCGCCTGAGCTGAAAGGCTTCTTCGTCGCCTGCGGCTTCAACGCCATGGGGATCGCGGCCGGCGGCGGGGCGGGCATGGCGCTTGCGCACTGGGTCGTCCACGGCGAGCCGCCGTTCGATCTCTGGCCCGTCGACATCCGCCGCTTCTCGGCTTTCCACGCTTCCGACCGCGGCGTGCTTGTGCGCTCGCTCGAAGGGCAGGGCCATCACTATGCGATGCATTGGCCCCACTACGAGTTCGAGGCGGGCCGTCCGCTGAGGCGCAGCGCACTCTACGATCGCCTCGGTCAGCAACGGGCGTGCTTCGGTAGCAAGGCCGGATGGGAGCGGCCGAACTGGTTCGCGCCTCCAGGTGTCGAAGCCAAGGATGTCTACACCTTCGGCCGGCCGAACTGGTTCGAGCACGTGGGCGCGGAGCATCGCGCCTGCCGCGAGCAGGCGGTCGTATTCGACCAGTCCTCGTTCTCGAAGTTCATGCTGATCGGCCAGGATGCCGAGCGCGTTTTGCAGCGCATCGCGGCGGCCGATATGAGCCAGGAGCCGGGCCGGATCATCTATGCACAGATGCTGAACGATCGCGGCGGCATCGAATGCGATCTCACCGTGACCCGTTTGTCTCGGGACAGCTACTACGTCGTCACCGGAACAGCGGTGGGTGAGCACGACCGAAGCTACATCGAGAGGCACATCGGACAGGGCGAGAACGCCTATTGCGTGGACGTCACGTCTGCCTTCGGCGTGCTGGGGCTGATGGGGCCGAATTCACGCGCGATCCTGGCGGAGATCGCAGAAGCCGACCTCTCCTCCGAGGCATTCCCGTTCGGGCACTGTCGCGACATCATCGTCGCGGGCGCACCCGTGCGGGCCCTGCGCATGACGTTCGTAGGTGAGTTGGGCTGGGAGCTGCACATTCCGACCGAGTACATGCTCACGGTTTACGACGCGCTCAAGAAGGCCGGTGAGAAATTCGGCCTCCGCGACGCGGGCTATCGCGCGATCGACTCCTTGCGCCTGGAAAAAGGACTGTGTGTCTGGGGTGCCGAGGTCGGCCCCGACAACACGCCGCTCGAAGCGGGGCTCGGTTTCGCCGTGGCCTTCGACAAGCCCATGCCCTTCAGGGGACGCGACGCGCTCATTGCTCAACGCGGCACTGCTCCGACGAAACGCCTCGCGACTTTGATCGCCGAGGCACCGGGCGCAATTCTGCTTGGCCGCGAAACGATCTACCGGGACGGCCGGCCGGTGGGCTGGCTCACGAGCGGAGGTTACGGCCATGCCATCGGCAAGCCGCTCGGCCTCGGCTACGTTCGCAATGCTGCGGGTGTCACCGACGACGATCTGCGGAGCGGCAAGTACGAGCTCGAGGTGGCGGGCGAGCGCATTCCCGCGACGCTCGTGATCGGCGCCGCCTACGATCCGGAAAACGAAAAATTCCGAGGCTAGCGCGCGAAGGCAGGCTGGCTCACGCGAAGTCGGCCGAGATGAGAAACTCGGCCAGCTCGAAGCGCCAGTCCTGCCTGTCGTAGGCGAAGGGCTCGCCGTCCGCGTCGAACATCGTCTGCGTGAGCGCGATGTTCGGCGAGCCCTTGGCGACACCGAGCACGCTCGCATCCTCATCGGAGAGAAACGCGCCCCGCAGCGTGGCATCGGCGTGGCCTACGGAGATGCCGTACGTATCCTCCCACAGCGAGAGGATCGATCCGGTGAGCGTGTGAGAGAAGAAATCGGGAAAGCGCGCGCATCCGAGATACATCGTTTCGATGGCCGCAGGCTTGCCGCCAAGCTGCAGCAGGCGGCGCACGAAATAGGCGTCCTCGTTTCTCCTGAGCTTCAAGGGCTCGCGGGCGAACTCCGGCGGAATGACCTTCTCGGCGTGCAGCAGCACAGAGCCGGCCTCTTTGCCGCGCACGGCCGCGCTGTTGATGAAGCTCACCGATTTCATGAGCGCGAATTGCAGGCGCGCTTCCGAGACGAACCAGCCGCGCCGGTGCGAGCGCGAGACGAGCCCTTCGCTTTCGAGCCGCTCGTAGATGCGCCGCGCGGTCATGCGGCTGATGTTGCGCACATCGCCGAGTTCGCGCTCCGAAGGCAACCGCGTGCCGGGCGCAAGCGCACCGGATCTGATCTGGCCTGCGATGTCGTCGCAGATCACCTTGATGATCGGAACGGATTGTACCTCACTGGTCAAACTCGAGCTCCCGTGTGTGTCGCTTCTCGACGGGAGATATACTACTCGGGGCGCGCTGCCCAGGTCATCGTCGCGCTGAGCTGACGATCTGTTGTGGCCGCGAGCGGAAAGAGGCAGTCGGCCGGGACGATCGCAGATATGTCCCGGCCGACCGGCGGAGCGCCCCCGAGCGCCTACCCGCGAACGCGGTCGATGTGCTTGCCGAAATCAGGACTTTCCATGATTTCTTTGCACCGGTTGAAGCGGTCCATCGTGTACTGCCAGAAGTCGTCGAAGGGATAGTGGATGTCGGAGGGCTTGAGCGGGTTCTTGTTGGCCACCTGCAGCGCGCCCCAAAGGGTCCACAGCAGAAACACCATGGCCTTCTGCAGGATCATGCGGCTGTAGAGCTTGTCGGAGAATTCGCCCTTGTTGTAGGCGGTGAGCATGGCGCGATCCTGCGCCTCGTCGAAGTAGGCTTCGACGGAGAGGTCCCCGAGATCCCACATGGGATCGTTGCTGCCCGCGAACTCCCAATCCAGCAGATAGAGCTTGCTCGGCGTGTTGATGAAGTTCTCCGGAACCGGATCGTTGTGGCTCGGAACCAGCGGCAGCGCACCCTTCTTGAGCGCATCGCGAACCACGAGCGCTTCCTTCTGCATGACGTCGTAGCCGTCTGGAAAGCGGCCGCCCATCTGCTTCAGAACGTCGAGATACTCCTTGGCTTTCTCGACGTCGTTGAACTCCTGGTGGAAGGTGGCCCCGGAGCGATGAAGCGTGCCGAACACCGCGCCCGCTCGCGCGCAGATCGTCAGGTCCTTGAACAAGGCGGGCGTCATCATGGTGGCGCCTTCGATGTAGCGGGTGAGCTGGACGCCTGTGCCAGCCTCGTAGAATACGAGCTCCGCATTGACGCCAAGCTCGGAGGTCAGCCGGCCGGCCTGCTCGTCCGCGCGCCGGTCGACGTACTGCTCCGTGCCTTCGCCCGGAACGCGCAGCACATAGGAATTGCCTCCCGCAGTCACTTTGTAGTTGCGATTAGTGAGGCCGCCGACCTTCAGGATCTGGATGTCCTCGGGCCGAAACGTGCGCAGTTGCGGCACGCGCGCCAACGTCGCTTGCAGACGTGTGGTCTCTGAAGTCTCCATGTCATTTCCCCGTTTCTCTAGATTTCTTTTAGAAGGTCGCGTTTCGTGGTGCGTAGCAGCGGGCTCAGCTCGCCGAAGCTCTCGATTTCGAAAGTGCCTGACGAAACCAGCGCGGCGGGCACGTAGGCGTTCACCGCCGTCTTGCCGATGGAATGGGCAAAAGCCGCGCTCGTCGTGGCCCCGATGATCTCGCCGTTGGCGTAGACGGCCTCGCCGCCGAACGCGTTGCCGAGGCTCCCTGCGATGAACGTTGAGAGCCGCCGCGACGGTCCTTCGGCTTTTATCTTGCGGAGCGCGGCCTGCGAGAGGAAGGGATCCCGATCGAGATCGACACAGAAGCCGAGACCGGCTTCGTAAGGGTTGCAGTCGGGCGTGATGTCACTGCCCCAATACCGGTAGCCCTTCTCGATCCTGAGGGAGTCGAGCGCGCGATAGCCCACGTTGCGCAGGCCAAACGGCTTCCCGGCTTCCATCAGGCGCTCGTAAACATCGCAGGCAAACTCGGCCGGGATGTGCAACTCCCATCCCGCCTCGCCAGCGAAGCTGATGGGCAGCGCGCGAACGGAGGCCGCGCCGATCACGATATGGCTGAGATCACGCCCGTTGAGCGCGCTTTCGTAGGTGTCGATGGCGACAGTGACGATGTCGGGCGCCTTGGGGCCTGTCACCAGCAGCACGGACCAGGCGGACGTCACATCCTCGATCGTGAAGCGCGCGTTGGCCGGGGCGTTGGCGCGGATCCATTCGATGTCGCGCGTGCCGTTGCCGGTGCCGGTCACGTAGTAGAAGCGATCGTCCGAAAGCCGCGTGATCGAGACGTCGGCCTCGATGCCGCCCCGCTTGCTGCAAAGCTGCGTGTAGCTCACGGTCCCGGCGGGCTTGTCGAGGTTGCGAACCGAGAGGTATTGCAGCGCGCCGAGAGCGCCGGGCCCGTGGATCTCGTATTTCGCGAACGAGGTGAGATCCAGGATGCCCGCGTTGTTGCGGACGGCGTGGTGCTCCTCCGCGACCGTCGAAAACCAGTTTGGACGGTCGAAGCTCGGCCGGTCCTCGGTCTCGCCGCGGGTCGCAAACCAGTTCGGCCGTTCCCAGCCGAACTTCGCGCCATAGATGGCTCCGCGTTGCTTGAGCAGCGGATAGAGCGGGCTTTTGCGCAGCCCGCGGGCGGATGTGTGCTCGTAGCCCGGAGGCTGCAGGCGATAATGCGCCCCGTACACTTCGATGGCACGGGGGTAGATATAGGACTTGGTGCCGTGATGGGCGCCGAACCGCCGCGCATCTACCGGCCAGAGATCCAGCGAAGGTTGTCCCTCCAGAATCCATTCGGCCATCACCTTGCCGATGCCGCCTCCCGCGGCGATGCCGACGACACAACCCGAGGCGACGAACGCGTTGTCGAGCCCCGGGATCGGTCCCATCACGAAGTCGCCATCGGCCGAGAACGGGATCGGCCCGGTGACGAAGTCGCGGATGCCGATCTTGCCGAGAACGGGCGTTCGCTTCATCGCAGCTTCGATGAACGGCTCGAAGCGATCCATGGCGGGCGGCAGCAGCTCCTGCCCGAAAGCGCTGGGAATGGGCTCAGCGTCGAAGGTGGCTGTGTTGGGCTCCCAGCAGCCGAACACCAAGCCGTTGGTTTCCGGCTTGTAGTAGATCGAGAGGTCCGGATCGCGTACTGAAGGCATGCTGGAGTTGATGCCCTCGATCGGCTCCGTGATAAGATACTGGTGAACCAGCCCGCAGCAGGCGAGGTTCACCTGCATCAGCTTGCCGATCTCGCGCGCCCACACACCCGCCGCGTTCACGACGATGCGGCACGTGAGATCGCCCTGTGTCGTGCGCACCTGCGTGAGGCGCCGGTCTTTCCGTTCGAACCCGGTCACGGCGGCGTGCTGGATGATCCTGGCGCCGTGCTTGCGGGCGCCGGCCGCGAAGGACAGCGTGAGGCTCGTGGGATCCGCGACGCCGTCTCCAGGAACATAGAGCGCGCCGAGAATATCCCTCGTTTCCGCGATGGGAAACAAGTTGCGGACTTCCTCGGGGCTGATGATATCGGCTTCGAGGCCGACGCTCTTGGCGATGGTGTTGGAACGCTTCGCCTCGAGCAGGCGCTCGGCGTTCGAGACCAGCCTCAAGCTGCCGGTTCGCCGCCAGCCCGACGCGAGCCCGGTCTCAGCTTCGAGTGTCTCGTAGATCTCCACACTCGATTGCAGCATGCGGCTCAGATTGCGGGAGGCGCGCAATTGCCCGACCATGCCCGCAGCATGCCAGGTCGAGCCGTGTGTCAGCTCGTTCTTTTCGAGCAGGACGACGTCCTTCGCGCCTGCCTTCGCCAGATGATAGGCGATCGATGTGCCGAGAACGCCGCCGCCGATCACGACGATGTCCGCTTGGGAAGGAAACGCTGTCATTGCTTGGCTCCGGAATGCCTGGTGTATACCAGATTCTGGTCTATACCATCACAATCAAAACGCCATTGCAAGACGGCATCGATCGTATTTGTTCTGAAATTCGATGGCTCAAAGAAATTTTCGCATTTAGCAAATGCGAAATGCTTCATTTATGCGCTGAAGCATAAATGATCTGCATAATAGTGAAGCATGGAATCGCGCTGCGGTGCGGGATTTGTCGAGCACACCCGAAAAGTGAGCGTGCATAAGGTGCGAGCCTCGGCTCGCTCAAAGATAAAAAAGTATAAGTCGGGTTTTGAGCGGGGGGCATGGGAACATTGCCCCCCGCTCGTTCGTCTGGGGATGGACCCCGCGCGTTGAGCGGCCGTGGGAGATCGGCCGCTCAAAGGTGAGAAGAATGCGGTGTTGCCCGCGGATCAGTAGGTCAAGATGCCGATAATCTGGAAGTTGTGCACGGTGTCGTCCGTGCCGTAGGCAGCCTCGTAGCCCTTTTCGGGGAGCAGCACGCTGTAGAGTGGCGCGAGGTAGAGTTTCTCGAAAATCTGGAACTCCGCATATGCGGCAAGCTCGGTACCCCAATTGCTGTCGGTGCCGGGCGCTGTCTCACGGACTGAGTAGTGGTTGATATAGCCGCTGAGCCCCGTCCATTTTCCGATGCCGATGTCGATGTTGGGAACCGTCGAAAGGCCGATCGAGTGAACGTCCGCGTTCTGGCTGAAAGGGCCGGAATAGTTGGCTGCGATCTCGCCGATGAACCAGCCGTTGTAGCCAGTCGCGCCGTAGAAGAGCGTATCGTAGCCTTCATTCTTCGCGGTTGTCGGATCGTCGCCGGAGTAGCTGGCGAACCGGTAGTAGACGCTCGGCGTCCAGGTCGCATCGGAGAACGTATAGCTCGGCTTGATGTACCAGGCCCAAGCGTCAAGCCCCTGGCATTGAACCGGAGTGGCGCAGACATCGACCGCGCCGCTCTTCTCGCTCACGTAATTGAAGGACAGGTTGAAGTCCTTCACGCCTAGGCTCGAGTTGCCGTGAATGCTGTAGAGGTTCATGCCGTCCGAAGCCGGCGTGAACGGCAGCACGGTATTCTGGGGATCCTGCACGTCGAGGCCGCGAATGTAAGTAAAACCCAGTGTTCCGTAAGTTTTGTCGACGTAATCGACATTGCCGCCTGCGATCGCGCGCTTGCCGTTCCAGCCCTTCTCGGATTCGATGTAGAACGCATCGAAGCGCAAAGGCGTGCCGGTCTCTATGTTGGCGATCGCGGTTTGGCCGAACACGCGGCGCGGGTTGAGGTAGTAGGCGCCGCCCTCGTTGTACTGTGCGCCGTAGCCGATGCCCGAGCTCGGCTGATCGCCCGCGATCAGGAAGCCGTCTCCCAGCACCCACTTCTGCCGGCCGCCCGAAAGAGTGATACTCGCGCCGCCCTCGCGGCCATCCGTCCATTTCACGCCGCCCGAAGCGTCCTGGAGTTGCGCGCCGTCCTCCTCGCCGATCGTGGACGCAATCGCGTCGCCGTCGCCGCGCACACCGTTGACCACGCCTGTCAGCGTGCCGAAGACCGACCAGTTCGCGTTCAAGGCACGCTCGAACTTGAAGCCCATGATGGCGTAGCCCTCGGCCCACGCCACATCGTCGAGAGGTTTGCGATTTGCGAGGCCGAACAGGTTGTAGTCCTGTGAGACGTTGAAGCCGCCAAAGCCGATCTCAGCCGTGAATTCGACGATCGTGCCGTGCGCCTTGTAGATTTCGACCGCCGAAGCGATCGGCGCCGCATAGAGTCCACCCGCCGTGACGAGCAAAGCCGCGCCGCTCGCTTTCAAAGCGCGCCGCAAGGCTTTCATGGACGAAGAATGGCGAAGATCGGAAGCCTTCATTGTAGTCCCCCCAGTTCTGGTCTGGCGTGCGGCCGGTGAAGCGCACGGAAGATGAGCCATCAAAAACGAGGAGGGCATTCGCGCTTCTCGTTTCTGGGAGAAACATGCCTCAACACGGCGCGAGCTGATAATCTCAGAGCGACGTATTGTTGGCTTTGAGCGACATGGAATGAAAAATAGAGGACTGTTGCATTTGTGAAACATTTTGTATTTGAGGCGGAATGAAGTCGTGAAAATGCAAGGCGCGAGCGAGGGAATGTCGCGGCCGTTCTGGTTTGGCGAATTTTGGCGTCGAATTCGGGGGTATCTAAGGTGCGTATCGCCGGTTTTGCGCGACCCGATAGGGTTCAACGGCCGTCGTCGACGAAGATCCTTTTGCGCCCCGCTCCCCGTCTAGCTTCTGCTTTCTTTCGCCGCTCGGCGTGACGCCATAGAACGCCTTGTACGATCTGCTGAAGTGCCCTGGAGATTCGAAGCCGCAGGCCACGGAGATTTGCGTGATGGAGAGGGGAGTCTGGAAGATCAATTCCCGCGCGCGCTTGAGACGCAAGCTGAGATAGTGCTTCGTCGGGGTCGTTCCGAGCGAGTCCTGGAAGATCCGCTGCGCCTGGCGAAGCGAAATGCCGGCCAGCCGCGCGAGCTCCGTGAGCGGCAGGACTTCCTCGAGGTTCGTTTCCATGAGCGACACGATCTCAATCAGCGCCATGTGCTCCAGCCCGAACCGCCGCGCCGTCGCGATCTTGTCGTGGGGATCCCGATCCCGCGCCTTCTCGGCGGCGAGGCGATCGGAGATTTCGACAGCGCGCTCGTAGCCGAAGCCGCTGGCGACGAGGGACAGCATCAGGTGGATGGGCGCGATGCCGCCCGTGCACGTGATGCGGTTGCGATCGATCACAAAGGGAGAGTCCTGGATCGTGATATGCGGATAGGTCTGACGCACGAGTTCCGCGTCGTCCCGATCGATTGCGCACTTGTAGCCGTCGAGCAGACCGGCCTCCGCAAGAGCATAGGTGCCCCCGCTCAACCCGCCGAGCACCACGCCGTCGCGCTCGATCTGGCGCAGGAGCGCGAGCACGGCGTCGTCGAAATGAGCCGGGCGCTTGGCGCCGCCGCAGACCAGAACGACATCGAGCTTCCCGGCGTCCGGATAGCTCACGGCGCGCGCTTGGGTCAGTCCGTCACCCGCGTAGGCGGTGCGCCCCGAAGGCGTGATGACGGACCACGCGTAGTCCTCCTTCTGCGAGATCTGGTTCGCCATCCGCAGCACCTCGATCGCGCACGAGAGGGCGACCATGGTGAAATCGTTCAGGGCGAGAAAGCCGATCCGGCGGATGGCGCGGAGCGTGGTTCGAGTTCGTTCCATCGGGAATCTCGCTCGGTCACAGCGCCTCTTTGAACTGCGGCAGAACCTCGAACAAATCTGCCACGAGGCCGTAGTCTGCCACCTGGAAGATCGGCGCCTCCGCGTCCTTGTTGATTGCGACGATGATCTTCGAATCCTTCATGCCCGCGAGATGCTGGATCGCGCCCGAGATGCCGCACGCGATGTAGAGGTGGGGCGCCACCACTTTGCCGGTCTGGCCCACCTGCCAGTCATTCGGCGCATATCCGGCATCGACGGCCGCGCGCGAGGCGCCGACCGCGGCGCCGAGCTTGTCGGCCACGGGCAGGATGACTTCCTTGAACTTTTCGGCCGAGCCGAGCGCACGGCCTCCCGAGATGACGATTTTGGCCGAGGTCAGCTCCGGCCGGTCGGACGTCGCAATCGCATCGCGGACGAACTTCGAGAGACCCGGATCTGGCGCGGCTGTGATGGTTTCGACGGGAGCGGACCCGCCCTCCGGCGCGGACGCGAACGCAGCGGACCGCACCGTGATCACCTTCTTCGCATCCGTCGTCTGCACGGTCTGGATGGCGTTGCCCGCATAGACGGGCCGCTTGAAGGTATCCGCCGACTGGACCTCGATGATCTCGGAGACCTGGGCCACGTCGAGTAGCGCCGCCACGCGCGGCATCACGTTCTTGCCGACGGACGTCGCGGCCGAGATCAGCGTGTCGTATCCGCCCGAAAGCGAAACGATGAGAGCGGCGAGGGGCTCTGCAAGGTTGTTTGCGAGCGTGTCGCTCTCGGCCAAGAGAACTTTTGTGACGCCGGAAAGCTTCGCGGCAGCTTCGGCCGCCGCCTTGGCGTTCTTGCCCGCGACCAGCACGTGCACGTCGCGCCCGATCTGGAGGGCGGCGGTCAGCGCCTTGGCGGTCTGCTCCGAAAGAGCGGTATTGTCGTGATCAGCCAGCAGGAGGATGGCCATGGCTTCGCATTCCCTTTCTTGAGCTAGAGGACGCCGGGCTCGGCACGGAGCTTGTCGATCAGCTCGGCCACGGACTTCACCTTGATGCCGACCTTGCGCGTGCTCGGCTCTTCCGTACGCAGCACCTTGAGGCGGGCCGCCGTCGAGACGCCGTAGTCAGCTGGGGTCTTCTTCTCGAGCGGCTTCTTCTTCGCCTTCATGATGCTCGGAAGCGAGGCATAGCGCGGCTCGTTGAGGCGCAGATCGACGGTGACGACCGCGGGCAACTCGATCTCGATCGTCTGCAACCCGCCGTCGACCTCGCGCGTGACCGCAGCCTTCCCGCCCTCGAGCTCCACTTTCGAGGCGAATGTCGCTTGCGCCCGCCCCATCAGCGCAGCCAGCATCTGGCCCGTCTGGTTCGAGTCGTCGTCGATGGCCTGCTTCCCGACGATGACGAGGCCGGGGCCTTCGGCGTCCACGACACCCTTAAGGATCTTCGCCACCGCCAGCGGCTCGACGCTATCGTCCGTCTCGACCAGGATCGCGCGGTCGGCACCCATCGCGAGGGCGGAGCGGAGCGTCTCCTCGGCCTTGGCAGGTCCGATGGAGACCGCGATCACCTCCGCGGCCTTCCCGGCCTCCTTCAGCTTCAGCGCCTCCTCCATGGAGATCTCGTCGAACGGGTTCATCGACATCTTGACGTTGGAGAGATCCACGCCCGAACCGTCCGGATTCACGCGGATCCTCACGTTGAAGTCGACCACCCGCTTCACGGGCACCAGAATTTTCATAGTCGAAGGTCCTCAAGTGTAGAGCTGCTCGTAGGCGCGCAGGGGAGCGTCAGCTCCCCTTGCGCACGGCCTCCAGAAGCTTGCCGAAATTGTCTGCGTTCATGATTTCCTGGCAGCGCACGAAGCGATCCATCGCGTAGTCCCAGTAGCTCTTGAAGTGATAGGCGGGACGCGGGTTCTTGTTCGCCTCTTGCAGAACGCCCCACAGCGTCCACAGCAGGAACACCATGGATTTGTGCAGCACGATGCGCCCGTATTCGGAAAGCGTGGGCTCCCGGCCGAGGTAGGCCGTCAGCAGAATGCGGTCCTGCTCCTCGGAGAAATTCGTCTCGACGGCGAGATCGGCGAGATCCCAGAACGCGTCGTTGTTACCGGCGAACTCCCAGTCGAGAATGTGCACGCGCTTTCCCGTGTCGATCAGGTTCTCGGGCGCGGGATCATTGTGGCAGGCCACGTGCTCGGTGCAGGCCTTGGCAAGCGCTTCGCGGATCGTGTCGGCTTCCCGCTGCACGCGGTCATAGCCTTCGGGAAGTGGCGAATTCTTCCCGCGCAAAAGATCGAGATAGCTCTGGGCGATGACCTTCTCGTCGAACCTGTTGCGGAATTTCGCGCCGCTCGTGTGAAGCTTGTGGAACGCGAGGGCGGCGCGGCGAACCGCATCGGGATCTTTGAACACCGTGGCATTCATCGTCACGCCGTTCTCGATGAGCTTGGTGATCATCACGCCGGTTGCCGAGTCGTAGTAGACGAGCGGGGCGTTCACACCGAGATCCGACGTGATGCGGCTCGCCTGCTCGTCCGCCTTCCGGTCCACGTATTCTTCAGTGCCCTCGCCCGGAATGCGCACCACGTAGTTCACATCCGAGACCGTCACCCGGTAGTTCCGGTTCGTCATGCCGCCGAGCAGCTCGATGGCGACATCCCCGGGGCGCACGCTGCCGCCCGAGATCACCGAGGCCGCGATCTCGCGCGCACGTTTCTGTCTGTCGATTTCCTGCGTATCCATCCCTGTTTCCTCACGTCTCAGGCGTTGATCTTAAGTCCTTCGGGATCGTAGAGCGGCTTTGCCGCGCGCTTGGCGCCATAGACTTCGCCGTACACCTCGACCTCGTAGGTGTCGTGCTCGGCCTCCTCGGCTGCCACGTAACCGTAGACGATAGGCGCGCCGACCGTATGTCCGTAGTCCGCGCTCGTGGTGACGCCGAGCACCTTGCCGTTGCGCAGGATCGCCTCGCCGCCGTTGACAGGAGCCTTGCCGTCGAGCGCCAGGATGCAGAGTTTGCGATCGGGTCCGGACGCGGCAATCTTCTTCAGGGCTGCGTTCCCCTTGAAGTCGCCCTTGGTCTTGGGAATGAGCCAGTCCATTCCGCAGTGATAGGGCGAGTAGTCGGGAGAGATATCGCTCGCCCAGAGCAGATAGCCTTTTTCCATGCGCAGGCTGTTGAGCGCGCGGTAGCCGAAGTTGGAGAGGCCGAACTCCGCGCCCGCTTCCCGCAGAACGTGATAGACGTGCAGCGCATACTCGGTCGGAATGTGCAGCTCGTATCCGAGCTCACCCGTGAACGAGACGCGCATAGCCCGCACGGGGGCCGCGCCCACGGTGAGCGCCTTCATCTGCCCATAGGGGAAGGCCGCGGCGCCTACATCCTCTTCCGCCACCTTCGCCAGAACGGCGCGCGATTTCGGGCCGCAAAGGTTGATCACCGCATAGCCGGAGGTGACGTCGACGGTGCGCACCGAGCCGTCGTCCGGCAGATGACGGTGGATCCAGCCGAAATCGTGCTCGCCATAGGCGGTGCCGGTCACGGCGTAGAAGCGGTCCTCCTCCAGGCGGCAGAAGGTCATGTCCGCCTCGATGCCGCCCCGCTCGTTGAGGAGCTGGGTATGAATGAGGCTGCCCACCGGCTGGTCCATGTCCGCAACCGCGAGCTGCTGCAGCGAAGAGAGCGTGTTCCGGCCGAAAAGCTCCATCTTGGCGAACGAGGAGAGGTCGATCATCGCCACGCCCTCGCGCACCTGCTTGTGCTCGTTGGCCACGTGCTCGAACCAGTTGGGCCAGTCGAACGAGGGCTTGTCGACAGGCTCGACGCCAGCTGGCGCAAACCAGTTCGCGCGCTCCCATCCGGCGCGCGATCCGAAAACCGCGCGCTGCTCCTTCAGCGGGTAGTAGAGCGGCGAGCAGCGGATGTTGCGGACGGACTCGTGTTCCTCGACCGGCCACTTCATCGCGTAGTGCTTGGCGTAGATCTCGATGGCACGGTCGTACATGAAGTACTTGGTGTTGTGGTGGAAGTTGAAGCGCCGCACATCGAGAGGCCACAGGTTGTTGGCCGGCCGCCCTTCCATAATCCACTCCGCCATCACCGAGCCCGCGCCGCCGGCTGCGGCGATGCCGTAGATGAACCCGCACGACACGAACACGTTATCGAATTCGGAGACGCCGCCCATGACGAAGTCGCCGTCTGCCGAAATGGGGATGGCGCCGTTGATCATCGCGCGCACGCCGACGGTTCCGACGACGGGAGTCCGCTTCGCCGCATTGAGCGCCAGTTGCTCGAAGCGCTCGTAATTCTCCTGGAGGAGCTGCTGGTCCCAGCCCCTGGGAATGCCGTCGCGGGCGAAGGCCGGGGTGTTGGGCTCGTAGCCGCCCACCACGATGCCGCGCACCTCTGGCTTCCAGTAGAGCAGAAGATCCGGATCGCGCACCGTTGGCATGCCCTTCGGCAGATCGGGGATGGGGTCCGTGATCAGATACTGATGCTCGACCGCGAAGGCCGGCACGCGGCATCCCATCAGCTTGCCGAGCTCGTGCCCCCACATGCCGGCAGTGTTCACCACCGTTTCAGCCCGAATGGGACCCTTGCTGGTCTGCACCTCGACGATGCGGCGTCCCTCCGCCTTGAACCCCGTCACCTCGCAGTTCTGGATGAACTTGACGCCACGCTGGCGTGCGCCCGCGGCCAGCGCCTGGCAGAGGCTTGCCGGATCGACGTAGCCGTCCGAGTCGATGAACGTCGCGCCTTCCACGCCGTCCAGCGTCATGATCGGAAACAGGTCCTGCGCCTCCTTCGGCGTCAGGAGCTGCATATCGAGGCCGAACGACTTGGCGGTCGTGGCGGAGCGGCGGAACTCCTTCATGCGGTCCTTGGAGGACGCGATGCGCAGGCTGCCGACTTTCTTCCAGTCGATGGGCTGGCCGGTTTCCTTCTCGAGCACATCATAGAGCGCGATGCTCTTCTGCAGCATGCGCGTGACGTTGCGCGAAGGGCGGAGCTGTCCCACCACGCCGGCTGCGTGCCATGTCGCGCCGTGCGTCAACTGAAACTGTTCCAGCACGACGATGTCGGTCTTGCCTGCCTTCGCGAGGTGGTAGGCAATGCTGCAGCCGATCACCCCGCCTCCGATGATCACGATTTCTGCGGCATCAACTGTCATTCTGAGCAATCCTCTTTGCGTGCTTCGTTAGATGATGTGGACGATCCGGACCGCCTACGCGGCTCCCGCCGTCGTGGTGTGTTGCAGGCGGCTCGCGCCGGCGCGGAACATGCGATCGATCAAGATTCCTAGGAAGGCGAGGCACAGTCCGGCCACGAGCCCCCGTCCCGGATTTGCGGTGGTGAGCGCGATGTAGACCTCCTGGCCGAGATCGCGCGTGCCGACGAGCGCTGTGATCACCACCATCGCCAGTGCGAACAGGATCGCCTGGTTGATGCCGAGAAGAATGGTCGGAAGCGCAACCGGAAGCCGGATGAGCCGGTCGAGTTGGAATCTGGAGCATCCCATGGACTGTCCGGCTTCGACGAGATCGGAAGGTACAGTCCTGAGCGCGGTCATCGTGAACTTCACGATGGGCGTGATGGCGAACGCGACGATGGCGAGAAGCGCTGCGAAATCGCCGACGCGGAACAGCATCACAACGGGAATGAGGTAGACGAAGCTCGGCAACGTTTGCAGAAGCTCGACCGCCACGTTGGCCGCGCGGTAGAGCGCATCGTAGCGCGCGGCCGCAACCGCCAGCGGAATGCCGATCAGCGCCGAAACCACCGTCGCCGACAGGCAGAGATAGAGCGTGATCATCACCTTGTCCCAGAGGCCGGTGACGAGGCAGAAGCCGAGCACCAGCACGCTGAGAAGCGCCAAGCGGAGCCCTGCGATGAAATAGGCTGCGAGCGTGACGAGACCGGCGAGCACCAGCCACGGCATGTCCGCCAGAAAAAACTTGATCGGGTTCATGAGGTTCTTCAGCGTGAAGATGCGGAGAGCCTCCATCGCGTCGAAGAAATTGACGTTGATCCAGCTCACGGTCGCATTCAGCACGCCGCCCGTGGAAAGACGCAGCGCATCGGGGAATTTGGCGAGCCATTCGATCCACACGCCGGCCAGGGTCGCAGCCAAAAGCCAGCCGAGGGGGAGAATCAACGATTGCCCCCAGCCCGGCGCCTGCTCCACATCGGGGCGCGCACGATTGGCGACCGCCGCGCCGAGGCGGTCGAGCATGATGGCGATCACGACGATGGCCGTTCCCGAGACGAAGCCGCGATCGATGTCGAGCTGGCGCAGGGCGCGCAGCACGTCGAAGCCGAGCCCGCCCGCGCCGATCATCGAGGCGATGATCACCATGTTGAGCGTCATCATCACGGTCTGGTTCAGGCCGACCAGCAGCATCGGTCGCGCCGACGGCAGGAGAATGCGCCAGATCGCCTGACGCTTGGAGCAGCCGATCATCGTGGCAAGCTCGCGGATCTCCTGCGGAGCCTGATCGAGCACCAGCGCGGTGACGCGTGCCATTGGCGGCATCGCGAAAATGACGGTCGCGATCATCGCGGCAACGGGGCCGAAGCCAAACAGAAGGAGCGTCGGAATGAGGTAGGCGAAGGCGGGCACCGTCTGCATGATGTCGAGGCCCGGCGTCAGCAGCCACGTGTTTACGCTCGGCCGCGCATGCGCGAGCACGCCCACGAGGAGACCGGTGATGACGGCGATGGGTACGCAAACCAGAACCGATGCCAGCGTCAGCATCGCGCCGTCCCATTGCCCGAACAGAAGCAGGTAGGCGCATCCGGCCGCTTGCAGCGCTGCGAGGCGAAAGCCGCTGGCCCAGTATCCGGCCCACACCAGGAGTCCCGAGAGACCGAGCCAGGACAGCGCGGGCAGCTCGATGTGGGTCTCTCCGATGTTGAACGCGAAGCCCTTGACGAGGAGCGCAGTCACGAGGTCGAGCGGCAGCTGCACCACCGAGGCCAGCGCGCGCGTCACCGGCGAGATGTGGGACACGATGTATTTGAGCCACGTGGTGATCACGTCGTCGATCGGCAGCTTCCACGCGGCGGGATAGCTCGCCGTCCACGGGACCAGCGACGAGACGGCGCTCAGTGCGGCAAGCATCGCCGCAGCCGCCCAGAGCCGTTTGTCGCGCAGAACTGTCAGGGTCGCGGCTCCCCTCATGACGCCGACCTTTCCGCAGCGGTGACGGACATCATGCGCAGGATGGTGGCGGCGTCGATCTCGCCCGTCACCTGTCCGCTCGCGTCCTTGACGCCGACAGGCCCGTGGGCACCGGCGACGAGCGATGCGATCTCGATGATCTTCTTTCTGCCGTCCACGGTGACGTCATAAGGGAAGGGCCGCGCGGGTGCCGCAATGCGCCCGCAACTGATCACGCGGGTCTGATCGACGCCGGCGACGAAAGAAGCGACGTAGCTGTCGGTCGGCTCGGCAACGATCTCCTCCGGCGTTCCCGTCTGCACGGCTTTGCCATCCTTCATGATGGCGATCCTGTCTCCGAGACGAACGGCTTCGTTGAAGTCGTGTGTGACGAAAACCATTGTCTTGTGAAGCCGCGCCTGGAGCCGCATCAGCTCATCCTGAAGCTCGCGGCGGATGAGCGGATCGAGCGCGGAGAACGGCTCGTCGAGAAACAGCAGCTCGGGATTTCCCGCCAGTGCGCGCGCAAGGCCCACACGCTGCTGCTGGCCGCCCGATAGCTGATGCGGCAGGCGTTCCGACATTCCGGCGAGGCCCACCAGGGCCGTCAGCTCGGATACGACTTTCGTGATCTGGGACGTCTCGTCGCCGCGAATGCGCAGCGGGAGTGCGATATTGTCGGCGACTGAGAGATGAGGAAGCAGAGCGAAGTGCTGGAACACCATCGCCATCTTGTGCCGGCGCACCTCCATGAGATCCTTGGGGGAGAGCGTCATCAGGTCGACGCCGTCCAGCATGATCTTGCCGAAGCTCGGCTCCACGAGGCGGGTGAGGCAGCGCAGAAGCGTAGACTTGCCGGATCCCGACAGTCCCATGATCACGAAGATCTCTCCGTGCCGGATATCGAGATGGACATCGCGCAGGGCGGCAAGCGTGCCGGCCTTCTCGGAGCTCGCCTTGAGCTCGGCTGCGTCAGTGAAGGTGTCCGTGTGGGCGCCGTAGACCTTCCAAAGGTCGCGGCAGCTCAGTTTGACAGCCCGTTCGGCTAGGATATGCGGGGCATATTTCATTGACGCATCGTTCCGGAGAGAGGCGAGAATCCAAGGAGCGGCAGAAACGAGACCGGTCTTGGGCGAACGGCATCCGTCCGCCCAAGACGGAGATGCCTACTCCAGCCAAGCGCGCCAGCGCGCCTCGTTGGCGTTGAGCCAGCCATCGGCCACATCCTCGACCGAGCTCTTGTCCCGGTCGACCTTGAGGATGAGCGCGTTCATTTCGTCGGTATCGACTTTGAACTTCGA
Organism: Hyphomicrobium zavarzinii ATCC 27496; assembly: GCF_000383415.1. Lineage (GTDB taxonomy): Bacteria > Pseudomonadota > Alphaproteobacteria > Rhizobiales > Hyphomicrobiaceae > Hyphomicrobium_C > Hyphomicrobium_C zavarzinii. The sequence continues at coordinate 270,228 of NZ_KB911258.1, forward strand.
GATGGCGGCATGGGCCTTCGGCCACTTCTTCTTCAGGCCTGCCCAGGCGGCTTTCAAAATCGGCCCCTTGGGCTTGCCGCAGTCGTAGCGCTTTTCCTCGTAGCAGGCGGGCGTGTAGGGCGGGAACTCGACCCATTCGCCCTTGTAGATGGCGGGCGCCCAATGCGGCGAGTAGATCCAGAGGATGATCGGCGCCTTTCTGGCGTAGGCGGACTCGAGCTCGGCGAACAGCGCCGCATCGGTGCCTGCGTGGACGACCTCGAAATTGAGTCCGAGCGCGGCCACGCGCTCATCGTCGAAGCCGGCCCACGTCACCGGCCCGCCGAGATAGCGCCCCTTGGGCTCGGTGTCAGGCGTGGAGAAAGCTTTGACGCACTCGGGGCTCTTGAGCGCTTCCCAGTTCGGAAGTCCGGGGCATTTCTCCTTCATGTACTCGGGATACCACCACTCCTCGCGGGCGTTCATGCCGGATTCGCCGAGATTCTCGACACCGCCGGTCTTGATCGCGGCGTCGAATACGTCCTTCGTCGTGGTTGTCCACACTTCCATCTGAACGTGGAGATCGCCGGTCTCGAGGCCCTGGAACTGCGCCATCGTGTCAGCCGTGGTGTATTCGATCTTGTAGCCGTTGCGCTTCAGCGCCTCGCCCATGATCCGGCTGCTGAGAAGCTGGCCGGTCCAGTCATTCAGGACGAACTTGATCGGCTCTGAGGACTCCGCTGCATGAGCGGCGCTCCCGAATGCCGCGGACATCGCGACGGCGGTGACGCACAGTGCTTGAGGCCAACTACACTTTCCCATTTTTAGTCCCCTTTTCTACACGGCTGTCGATACTTGCTGGGAGCCGGATCGCCCGGCGGAAGACGCATCAGGCGCGGACCCTCGCTCCTGCGGCGTCGTAGAGCGGCTCGAGATGGAGCGTTGCGGGAACGCGGCGCGTTCTCACTTCCAGCTCGTAGTTGTTGGCGGCCCGCAGCGACGCATCGTCGAGGTCGCCGTCGGATCTGAGGTAGCCGAGGCCGATGCTGCGGCCGACCGTGTGACCGGACCCGCCCGACGTCAGCCAGCCGATGCGCTTGCCGTCCCGGTAAATGGTCTCGCGGCCGAGCAGCACGACGCTCGGGTCCACGCTGAACGTGACAAGGCGTTTGGTGAGCGGGGCCTGCTTGGCCTTGAGCAACGCCTCGCGGCCGATGAAGTCCGCAGGTTTGTTGAGGCGCACAGCGAAGCCGAGGCCCGCTTCGTAGGGCGTATAGTCGGAGCCGATGTCTACCGACCACACGCGATAGGCCTTCTCGAGCCGCAGGGAATCGATGGCGCGGTAGCCCGCGTTCTGGATGCCATGCGCCGCGCCCGAGGCCATGATGGCCTCGTAGACCGTGAGTGCGTACTCGGTCGGAATGTGCAGCTCCCAGCCGAGCTCACCCACGAACGTGACGCGTGCCGCGATCACGGGAGCGCCCGCGATGAAGATCTGCTGGCACGTCGCGAACGGGAAGGCGCTGTTGCTGAGATCCGCTTCCGCGAGAGGTTGAAGGATCTCGCGCGCGGCTGGCCCCATGACCGAGAAGCATGCGTAGGCGGAGGTGACCTCATGCACCGATACGGGAGCCGCGCGCGAGATGTTGCGGCGAAGATGGGTGCCATCGTGGGTGCCGAACCCCGTGCCGGTGACGAGATAGAAACGCTGCTCGTCGAGCCTGCTGATGGTGACGTCGGCTTCGATGCCCCCGCGGCGGTTCAGCATCTGCGTGTAGATGATGCTGCCCACCGGCTTCGAAATGTCGTTTGCGCAAAGCCGCTGCAACTCGGCTTCTGCCGCAGGACCCTCGATGAGGAATTTGCCGAACGAGCTCTGGTCGAACACCGCCGCGCGTGTCCGCGCCGCCTTGTGCTCGGCCGCGACATGGCTCACCCAGTTCTGGTGATCGAAGCTGTAGATGTCGCGCGGCTCGACGCCGGTGGGTGCGAACCAGTTGGGGCGCTCCCATCCGAACTTGGCGCCGAACGAGCAGCCCTGCGCCTTGAGGCGATCGTAGATCGGGCTTCTGCGCAGCGGTCGCGCGGCTTGCGACTCGAGGTGCGGCCAACCCATCGCGTAGTGCTGCGCCTGTCCTTCGAGCGAGCGGGCCATGACCGTGCGCCGCGAGCGGTGATGATTGCCGAAGCGGCGGATGTCGACGGCCCACATGTCGTAGGCAGGCTCGCCCTCGATGATCCAGTCCGCGAGCGCCCGTCCCGCGCCGCCGCCTGCCGCGATGCCGAAAGCATTGAAGCCGGCGCCAACGAAGAAGTTCTTCACCTCCGGCGCCTCGCCGAGGATGAACATGCCGTCCTCGGTGAAGGACTCGATGCCGTTGAACCAGGTCTTCACGCCGACGTTCGCCAGATCCGGCACCAGCTCCATCGCGTTCTTGAGCAGCGGCTCGAAGTGATCGACATCCGGCTCCATGAGCTTGAACTCATGGCCTTCCGGAATCCGGGGCACGTCGAACGGAATGGGATTGAACTCGTATCCGCCCACCTGCAGGCCGCCGACGTCCTCCTTGAAGTAGGTCTGGTAGTCCGTGTCGCGGACGGTCGGGATGTGCCGGGCGAGACCTTCGATCTTCTCCGTGACGAAGTACTGATGATACGAGGGTTGAAGCGGAACGTTCACGCCCGCCATCCGCCCGATCTCGGGAGCCCAGATGCCGCCGCAGTTCACGACGATCTCGCAAGCGATCCGGCCGCCCTTGGTGTTGACCGCCTTGACAACGCCCGCCTCGGTCTCGATGCCGGTGACGACGACGTCTTCGAGGATTTTGACGCCGCCCATGCGCGCACCCTTGGCGAGCGCCATGGTGATATCGCTCGGATTGGCGACGCCGTCGCTCGGCACGAAGGCCGCGCAATCGAGGCCCTCCACATTGAGCTGCGGCACGATCTTCTTCACGTCGGCCGGCGTGATGATGTCGAACTCGAGCCCGAACGAGCGGGCCGTCGTTGAAGCGCGCTCGAACTCGGCGCGGCGGTCCTTGGTGCGGGCAAGGCGCAAGGAGCCGCAGCGCACCCATCCGGTCGCCTGGCCCGTTTCCTTTTCGAGGCTCTCGTAGAGATCGACCGAGTAGCCGAGCAGGCGCGTGATGTTCGCGCTGGAGCGGAGCTGTCCGACGGCACCGGCCGCATGCCAAGTCGAGCCGGAGGTCAGCTTGTGGCGCTCGAGAAGAACCACGTCCTTCTGGCCCATCTTCGCCAGATGGTAGGCGACCGAGCATCCGACGATACCGCCGCCGATAATGACAATACGTGCTTGCGCGGGAATTTTATTGCTCATGTGCACCCTGTAGGCGTTTCTGTTCTGGTGGCGAGGCGGCCAAGAAAATGGCTGAGGAAATGATCCTCAGCCGTGCTGGCGTTTGAAGTGTTCGAGGTTTCGGAGGAACCGTTTGCGGTTCATTTCGGTGTAGCCGGCATAGCCCTGCTCTTGATCGGGATAGAGGGACGACATGCCCGCTTCCACGATCTCGCGATCGAGCTTCGATGCGAGCTCCTGGACGGCGCCCCACAGCGTCTCCCGCAAATTCACGACCAGCTTGAAAATGCGGAACTGCTTCCAGATCTCGTCGTTCAAGCCGCCGAAATAGTGCGTGAGGATTTTCGCGTCGATCGCCTCGCTGTCGTCGTCGATGTTGGCGGTGATGGCCGCGACGTCGAACAGCGGATGACCGTAGGCGCCATAGTCCCAGTCGATCAGGAACAGTGTGCCGGCCTTGTCGATCATGATGTTCTGCGGAACGAGATCGTTGTGCGTAAAGACCGGATGGAAGGGAGAGACGAGACGTTCGAGCGCGTTGGCGTGATTGGCCAATGCGTCGACGTCGGCCACGATGCGTGACTTGTTCTCCTTCAAGTAGCGCGCGTAGGTGCGCACGACCTGGAAGGGCCAGAAGTAGGGAAGCAGCCCATCGATCGCAGCCCCGCCTGCGTGCAGCTCGCGGATGCGGCGCACGAGCCCGGCAAGGATTGCGTCATCCTGCATGTCGTCGGGCCTGAGGTGGCGCCCGTCGATGAAGTCGCTCACCGTGACGGGGCCGCTGGCAAAACGAAGGGCGGGCGAAACGCCGACCTCCGCCGCAGCCCGCATCGCGTTCTGCACGAGAGCCTGGGAGATGCCGTGGACCGGGATGTCCCGCCCCACGCGCACGACGTACTTCTGAGACGAAGCCTCGGCGATGAAGTTCTTATTGCAGAGGCCGCCGACGAGGGGCTCGATCGAGACGGGGCTGCGCCAGAAGGGCAGGGCCGCGATGTGGCTCCTGACATCAACGTCGGGCGTCGCCGCATCCATCATCTTGGAAACCCCCTCGGTTGGAGAGCCAACGTCAGAACTTTATGTGGCGGTTCTAACATGTCGCATGTGTCACTTCAACATCTTTTGTTGGAAGTGCCATATTTTATGATTATCTCTTGGCAAGTCCACGCAAACGGGGCCAACAAGAGGCGCTCTCCATGGCAACCGAGGGATTACGGACGATGACCAAGCTGAGGCCAGAAGATCGGCGTGAGCGGGTCTTGAAGGCGATCAACGCCAACGCGTCGTTGCGCATCACTGAGCTTGCGCGCACGCTCAACGTTTCCACCGAGACGATCCGGCGGGATCTGGATTTTCTGCATGAGCGCGACTTGGTTCAGCGCCACTACGGCGGCGCAGTCGCGAAGTCCGTCGGCTCGGAGCCGCCATGGTCGGAGCGCCTCGCTGCCTTCGCGGAAGGCAAGGCCGCGATCGCGCGTCAGGCCATCAAGCTGTTCGCCGACAAGGATGTGCTGATGCTGGGGCCTGGTGCCACGGCCTATACGTTTGCCAAGCACCTCGCGTCCGAGAACCGCCGCCTCACCATTTTCACGAACAATCTCGCGGCAAGCTTTTGTTTTCCACCGGATTCACGCACCCGTCTCGTCATCGTGCCGGGTGAGTTCGATCCGGCCGAAGGCTGCACGTGGGGGCCCGAAGCGACGGCCTTCATCAACAAGTTCCGCTTCGATACCTGCTTGCTGAGCGTCAGTGGACTGACGCCGGATGGCGGCACCGAGGTCGTGTCGGGTATTGCCTGGAGCGAGCGGGCCATCGTCGCGCAGTCGGCGCGCAATGTGCTCATGGTCGACCACGCCAAGTTTGGCAATACGAGCCTCGAGCTCGTGTGCAAGCTGGACGAGGTCGACATGCTCATCACGGATGTGGCGCCCCAGGGCGAGTTGCTCGAAGCGCTTCGCGACGCGGACGTCGAGATCGTCGTCGCCGATAGCGAATAGCCCGCGCCCGGCCTCGCGACTCGATTTTCGCGCTTTAAGTACGGCGCGTGCGCCGGTTGGTCCCCAATTTGCGCCAATCTACCCATGAGTGGTCCGCAACAAAAAATGTGATTGTTGCAACATTTAAGCGTGCTAAGGTTTGGTGGTGCCACGCCCGGTCAGAAGGTATGCGTGACGCATCTGCCAGGTCGCCCGCGGCCTCGGTTGAAAATCCAACACATAAGCGACGGTTGAGCCCTCAATGAGCCGCATCACAGGTCTTCTCTTCGACAAGGACGGGACCATCCTGGACTTCTACAAGACCTGGATCCCCATCAACCGCGACATGGCTATCGACGCGGCGGGCGGGGACGCGATCCTTGCCGCGGAGCTCCTGCGTGCGGGCGGACACGATCCCGATACCAACATCGTCGCCCCCGGAGCCGTCCTCTCGGCGGCGGGCGTGATTGGAATCGCGAAGTGCTTCGCAGACGCCCTTGGCGAGCGGGCGCCTCCGGATCTGGTCGAGATCGTGTCGCGGAACTTTCGCGATGGCGGCGGGAAATACGCGACCTTGATCGAGGGCGCCTCCGGCGAGATCGCGCGCTTCGGTGCGCTGGGCTACCGGCTTGGGCTTGCGACGAACGATACGGTGGCAGGATTGCACGCCTCGATGGGCCGGTGCGGCGATCTCGTCAGGCACTTCGAATTTCTGGTGGGCTGCGACAGCGGCCACGGTGCCAAACCGGAGCCGGGCATGGGGCTCGCGTTCGCGGCCGCCACGGGGCTGCACCCCTCTTCTTGTGCGATCATCGGAGATTCCATCCACGATCTCGAGATGGGCACGCGCGCTGGCTTCGGCCTGCGTGTCGGCGTGCTCACCGGGCCGTCGCTCCGCGAAGACCTCGAGCCGCACGCGGACGTCGTCATCGACAGCATCTTGGAGCTGGCGGACGTGCTCCGCGCCTGAGCCTCGGCTTCGCGAAAGATCCTGGAAACCGCCCATACCAATAGGGCACCGGACGGCGCGTGCCAGGTCCGGTGCCCTTAACGGTCTGCGCCGCGATGCGACGCGCCAGCCCAACAACGTGACTTGGCGCGAAGTGTTCCGCGGGCGAGGCAAAGAAAAATTCCGGAGGGAGCGATCCTCAAGGAGGGTGCAGCCCGCGCGCGGGAAAGCGGACGATTTCGTTCAGGGCGCAGGGATGACGCCGGATGCAGTCCGTGCCCCGATGCCCGGCGAAACCTCGCACGATCCTCCCAAATTCAATTCATAATGCGTGGAAAGGGGGCTACCGTCGCGAAAGCCGATCGTGGCCCGCGCGTCGTCGCGCCTGAGCGATAGCACGATCGGGACTATGCAAATCACGCGGGCGAAGGTCGGGGCCTCAATCAGCCTCGACCGGGCGCGCAGCGCTTCGTCGTGTCGCGTTGTGAGGCCGCCGTCACCTCGATACGCGCTACGGATCGGGGCCGGTGGATTGCCGGAAAGCAGATGAGGGGGATGCGCTCGTGACCTTTGCCGAAAGTATCGTGCACGCTGTCGGCAACACGCCGCTGATCAAGTTGCGGCGCGCGTCCGAGCTGACGGGATGCACGATCCTGGGCAAGGCCGAGTTCATGAACCCCGCGCAATCTGTGAAGGATCGCGCCGCGCTGTTCCTGATCGAGGATGCGCTGAAGCGTGGTGCCGTGAAGACCGGCGGCGTCATCGTGGAAGGCACGGCCGGCAATACCGGAATTGGCATTGCAGCCCTGAGCCGCGCCTTCGGCCTCCGCGCCGTGATCGTCATGCCCGACACGCAGTCCATCGAGAAGAAGGATGCCGTGCGCGCGCTCGGAGCGGAGCTGGTCGAGGTCCCGGCGGTCCCTTACGCCAATCCCAACAACTACGTGCACTACTCGCGCCGTCTGGCGGAAGCGCTCGCGAAGACGGAGGCGGGCGGTGCCGTCTGGGCCAATCAGTTCGACAACGTCGCCAATCGCGACGGGCATGTACGCAGCACCGCCGAGGAGATCTGGACGCAGACCGATGGCAAAGTTGCGGGCTTCGTCTCTGCCGTCGGCACGGGGGGAACGCTGGCGGGCGTCGCGCTCGGCCTGCGGGCGCGCAGCAAATCGGTCAAGATCGCGCTCGCGGATCCGCCGGGCGCCAGCCTGTTCTCCTATTACACCAAGGGCGTGCTCGCTTCTCACGGATCGTCCGTGACGGAGGGCATCGGCCAAGGCCGCATCACCAAGAACCTCGAAGGCTTCACGCCCGATTTCTCATTCGAGGTTCCTGACGCTCAGTCGATCCCTATTTTGCACAGCCTCATCACGGAGGAGGGCCTGTGCGTGGGCGGGTCGAGCGGCGTCAACATCGCCGGCGCCATCGCGCTTGCCCGCGAGCTGGGGCCGGGGCACATCATCGTCACCATGCTCTGCGATCATGGCACACGCTATCAGTCGAAGCTGCTGAACCCCGCCTTCCTCGCCTCCAAGGGCTTGCCGGTTCCGGATTGGCTGGCACGCCGCACGGTGATGCCGGTGGTGTTCGAGTAGACCCGCCACTCAGCCCGCATGTCCCCAATGCCGGTGCAGCATGCGCGTTGTCCAATCGAGCAGGAAACCGAGCGCGCCGATGACGAGCACCATCGCCATCAGCTCGGAGTAGGCGAGCCGGTCGCGGGTATCGAGAATGAAGTAGCCGAGCCCCGCAGAGACCCCGAGCATCTCGCACGGCACGAGCACGATCCAAAGGATTCCGATCGCAAGCCGCACGCCGGTGAGCACATGGCCGAGCACGCCGGGGATGACGATGTGGAGAAGCGTCTCCCAGCGGGTTGCCGCGAGGCTGCGGGAAAGCTGAAGCCACGCGGGGTCGAGGTTGCGCACGCCCGCCGCCGTATTGAGCAGGATCGGCCAGACCGCCGCGAACGTCAGCAGGAAATAGATCGGAGTGTCGCCGACGCCGAGCACCATGACGGCGATCGGCATCCACGACAGCGGCGAGATCATCCGCAGGAACTGAAATGCCGGTGAGGTTGCGGCTTCGAAGGTTCGGTTGAGCCCCACGAGAAGCCCCACCGGCACGCCGATGAGCAGCGCGAAGCCGAGCGCCACCAGAATGCGCTTCAGGCTCACGGCCACGTGCAGAAAGAGATCGGAGCCGGTGACGAGATCGCGGAGGCTCGCGAAGGCGGCGAGCGGACTGAACCGCTCGCCCAATCCGCCCGGCGCCGCGAGAAAGTGGATCAGCGCCCACCAGAGCAGAAGGATGCTGCCGAGCCCCGTCAGGCCAAGCAGGAGACCCGCGTCCTGGCGTCCCGGCACCGCACGCGGTGCGGAGACGGCTGTCTCGACCTCACTCTCTCTCAGCTCGCCTGCGATGTCGCTCACGTGACGATCACCTCTTTGCGCTCGAAGCCCTCCGGAAGCCCGAACGCTGTGAGGCCGCCGTTGGCCGTGATCGCCGTCTTGACGAAGCTGTCGTCGACGAGGTCCTTCGCCGCGAACGCCGGATCGAGCGCATCGAGGAAGCCCCTGTCGCCTTCGATGAGCGTCTTCTTGAGCAGGCGCACCAGCTCTTCAGTATAGCTGGGATAGGGGTAGGGCTGGAAATCGATGCGCTGCTCGTTCCAGTCCTTGTGAAGGATGGCACCTGAAGCAAGGTAGCCGGTGATGTCGGTTTTTTCCGGCGCGAGCACCTTCGTCAGAACCTCGACGGTGTGCGGCGTATATTTGTTGCTGCCGTCCTTGGAGAGAAGCTTGGCCGTCTCGACCCGGTTCTCGCGCGTCCAGACCTGCGCCTTGACGATCGCGTTGACCACCTTCTGCGACCACGCGGCGCGCTCCTTGAGATCACGCTCGTGCAGGAGGACGACGCAGCACGCATGATCCTTCCACACGTCGCCGGTGAAGCGCAGAACCTTGCCGACGCCGAGCGTCTCGCCGGCGGCGTTGAACGGCTCGGCCACGATGTAGCCTGCGATCTGCTTGGCCGAAAGCGCCGGCACCATGTCCGGTGGCGCAAGGATGACGAGGTTGACCTCGTTGGGCGCGACGTCCGTCTTCTTCGTGACCGGCGTGAGCCCGTTCGCCCGCAGAAGCTCCTGCAGCACGATGTTGTGGATCGAGTACCAGAACGGAATGGCGACGGTCTTGCCGCCGAGATCCTTCACCGAGCTGATATCCTTGCCGACCGTGAGCGCCGAGCCCGACGTATGGTTCCAGGCGACGACCTTGGCGGGCACTTTGCTGCCGTAACGCGCCCAAACGGCGATCGGCGACAGCACGTGAACGACGTTGACCTGTCCCGAGATGAAGGCCTCGACGAGCTGCGCCCAGCTCCGCAGCAGAACGGGCTTTTCCGCCTTGATCCCTTCCGCCTCGAACAGGCCGTTGGCGTGGGCGACGAGCAGCGGGGTCGCGTCGGTAATCGGCAGGTAGCCGATTTTCACCGGCTCGTCCGGAGCCTGCGCGCGGGCTTTGAACGCATCGAGGAACGGCAGCGCGCCGCCGGCGGTGAGCAGCGCTGACAGTTTGACGATGTCGCGGCGCGAGAAGAAGTCTTCGTTCATGTGTGGTCCCTCCAGTCAGATCCAGTCAGTTGAGCCGCGATGTCGCCTGCCGCAGCCGCGTCACGATCTCGACGCGGATCCGGCCAAGCTCCGCGACCTGCTCACCTCGAGGATGCGGAAGATCGATCCGCCATTGTCCGGCTTCCCGCCCCGGCGAGCCGCCGATCAGCACGACGCGATCCGAAACGAGCAGCGCCTCGTCGATGTCGTGGGTGATGAGCACCACCGCCGTTCCGAAGTCGCGCACCACCTTGAGCAGGAGCTGCTGCATCTCCGCGCGCGTGATCTCGTCGAGCGCGCCGAACGGTTCGTCGAGCAGAAGAACCTTCGGCTGCCGCGCGAGGCAGCGGGCCAGGGAAGCGCGCTGCGCCATGCCGCCGGAGAGAGCGGAAGGATGCAGCGTTCGTGCATGAGCGAGGCCGACCTCTGCCACGGCGCGCTCTACACGAGCCGCGCGTTCTTTGGCGGAAAGATGCGGCTGGTGCTTGAAATCGAGCCCGAACGCCACGTTGCGTTCGAGCGACAGCCAGGGCAGAAGTCCGGGGTTCTGAAACGCAATGGCGACGCGGGGATGGACATCGCGAACAGGCGCTCCATCGATCTGAACGACCCCAGACGTCGGCTGCTGAAGCCCGGCCAGCACGCGCAGCAGGCTCGATTTTCCGACGCCGCTGGGGCCGAGAACTGTGACCACTTCGCCCGGCAGCAGCGAAAGGTCGAAGCTGGCAAGAACCGGCCGCGATACCCCGGGATAGGCGAGGGACAGCGCGCGGGCCGCGAGTAGAGGTGAGGGCCCCGCTTGAGTCATGCCTGGACCGCCGGATGCCGGGCAAGAGCCGTCTTCAGCTGGACGATGCTCGGCGTGATGACCGGAATGAACGCGGATTCTCGCCAGCGGCGCGCGAAGTGCTGGCCCGGCGCGCTGAGATACGCGCGTCCGCCGCTCGCCTGCAGCTCCAGCCCCACGGCTTCGGACACCAGGTCGGCGAGCGCGATGCGAATGCGGAAGAGCGCGGCGGCATTCGTCTCGAAGACGCCGAGCTGCAACCCGTCGAGCAGCGCGCGCTCCTGGTGGAGTAGCGCGTTGGAGAGGTCCGAGATCGGCTCCGCGAGAACGCTTCGTCCCGCGCCCGAGGCGGTCCGCGCTTCGGCGAGAGCCCGCCGCGCGAGACCGATCGACATGCCGCATTGGAGACCGAGAAACGCTGGCCGCACTTGAGGCAGCCAGGCGCGCGCATCCGGATGGATCACATCCTGCGGCGTGAGCTCGGTGTTCGAGACCGTGATCGCCGCCGTGTTGGTGGAGCGGAGCGCGATGAGATCGAGATCGGCCGAACGAGCGACGCCGGGCGTCTGCGACCACAGCGAGGCAATGAAAGGCGGCGCATCCCCCTGCGCCACGGCAACCGCGACGTGGAAATCATCCCCGCGCAGGTTCGTCACCCACGGCAGCTTCCCGCTCACGAGGCGCCGTCCGGCTTCGGAGCGCGCTTCGAACGAAAGCTCCTCCAACCCTTCGAGATGTTTCATCGCATTCGAAAGACCGGTTGCGCCTGCGACCGTTCCCGCGAGCAGGCCCGGAAGAAGGCGATTGCGAAGGGCCGCATTCGGGCTCTGCAGAAGGTACTCGATGTAGGTGCGGTGTCCCCACAGCACGAACCCGGCGGAGAGTGAGCGCTCGGAGACGTCCGCGATTGCCGCCACCGCGTCAGTGAGGTGCCCCCCGGCGCCTCCCAGCTCCCTCGGCACGCCGATCGCTGCGAGGCCTGCCCGGCTCAGCGCCGGAAGCACCCCCGCCGCTGGCTCGCGGCCGGTGTCGAGCCCGTCCGCCGCTTGGTCCAGCCAGCCGCTGACGTCGGATGCGAGACGCGGCGGGCGCGCGAGATGTTCGAGTGTGCTCATTCGGCGGCCGCTGCCGGTGTGCCGGACGCCACGGGGCCGTCCCAGCGATAGGGCTCGAGTTCGCGATTGAGGGGGGGCTGGCCGAGGTTATTGGCGAAATTGCACAGCGTGGCGAGGCTGACACCCAGCACCACCTCGAGCGCCGCGGCCTCGTCAAAGCCGGCCTCGCGGAAGGCTCGAAGCGCGTCGTCCGAAACGGCGCCGCGTCCCGCGATCACCGCGCGGGTGAAGATGGCGATGGCCTCGAGCCGCGGATCTTCCAGAGGCGAGAGGCTGCGCAGCGCCGAGACCGTCGCCGCGTCGAGCCCGGCTTTCTTGGTTGCGATTGCCGTATGCCCGGCAACGCAGAACCCGCAGCCATGCGTAGCCGCCGCCGTGATCTGCACCACCTCCCGCTCGGGAAGGGACAGCGAGGCACGCGCATTGATGCCGGAGACCGTGAGATAGGTTTCGAGCGCAACCGGAGCGTTGGCGAGAACGCGCAGCAGGTTCGGCAGATAGCCATTGTTCTTTTGCGCTGTCTCCAGCGCGGCGCGTGCCGCCTCCGGTGCGTCCTCGGGGGTGCGGAGTGGAAGTCGCGCCATAGCAGATCCTTGCGCTGAGCGTTGTCTGTCCGGATGGGCAGACTAGTCGCGCGTGCACAAGCGCTAGGCAAATACGAAGATCGAAAATGAAAAGCAGAAAGTCTGATATGTAAGAGGAAGCTACGAAGACTTGCGCGCTACGCCGGGGCGTCAGGCCTTGGCGCGATAGCCGAGACCGCGAACCGTCTCGATGCGGTCGCGCCCGATCTTCGCGCGCAGGTGATGAATGTGCACCTCCACCGCGTTGCTCTCGATCTCCTCCTGCCAGCCGTAGAGCATCGCCTCCAGATCGGCCTTGGAGTGGATCACGCCCGGCCGTTCCACGAGCGCCAGCAGCAGCGCGAACTCGCGGCGTGAGAGATTGATCGGCTCGCCGTTGGTGGTGGCCGTCCGCCGCTCCGTGTCGAGCACGATGTCCTGCCAAAGGATGGTCGGCGTTGCGCGGCCCACGGCCCGGCGGCGCAACGCACGCAGACGCGCGGCCACCTCGTCGAGGTCAAACGGCTTGCCGAGATAGTCGTCCGCCCCGTTGTCGAGCCCCCGGATCCTGTCGGCCACGGCGTCGAGCGCGGTGAGCAGCAGAACCGGCACCGCATCGTTGCGCTGGCGCAGCTCCCGCAGCACGTCGAAGCCGGATCCGTCCGGCAGCATGACGTCCAGCACCACGCCGTCGAACGTCGTCGTGCCGAGTGCGGCCAGCGCATCCGCGCACGTGCCGACCCCCTCCGCGGTGATCCCGTGGATGCCGAGGCCGACCGTCAGGCCGTTCTGAAGAACCGGGTCATCCTCTACGACCAGAACCCGCATATCGATCCTCTTACCTGCGTCTTGGGTCAGTTATGGAGGTTTTCTTGAGGAAATCCAGGGGCTCACTTTCTTAAGCCTGCCTTAAGCTTGCGGGCCTCCGATCGGCTATGAATGGGCGTCGTATGTCCACGATGTGGGTCTCCTCATGAACTCGTTGAATGCACGCCTGTTTGCGCTCCTTCTCATCGCGACGAGCCTCGTGTGGGCTCTTGGCATGGCTTGGATTTATTCGGGGAGCCGGAAAGAGCTCGAGCGGGTGCTGGACGCCCGCCTCGAGGAAGCGACCCGCATGGTGAGTTCGCTCATCGACAATGCCGACGTGCGGGTGACGACGGAGGTGTCCGGCCTCCGCTTGCCCAATCAGCAGTCGACGGCTCACCCCGCCATCTCGGACTTCCAGCTTGCCTGCCAGGTGTGGTCGATCGACGGCCGCCTCGTCGGCAAGTCCAGCGCCGCGCCCATGACGCAGCTCACGCACGTGAGCAGCGGCTATTCGAACCAGGAGATCAACGGCGCGCGCTGGCGCGTCTTCGCGCGTGAGGACCGCGAGCGGGGAATCCGCGTGCTCGTCGGCGACAGTGTCAGCCATCGCGAGCGCCTCGTGCGAGAGTTGATGTGGGGCCTCGCCGGTCCCGGCGTCGTCGTTCTCATCGTGTTGAGTGGCCTGATCTGGGCAGCCATCCGCCAGGGCCTCGCCCCGTTGCGGCGTCTCACGCAGGCCGTCTCCAGGCGCAACGCGGACGCGCTGGACCCCATCGACATCGGCGATACCCCGCGCGAGATCAGCCCCGTGGTCGATGCCTTGAACGGGCTGTTCGAGAAGGTCGTGATCGCCCGCGAGCATGAGCGCAGCGTCACCGCCTTCGCCGCCCATGAGCTGAGAACGCCGCTCGCAGGGCTTCGCACGCAGGTTCAGGTCGCGCTCGCGGCGCAGGACCCGGCGGTGAGGGAGACCGCGCTCAAGAATGCGCTCGTCTCGGCCGACCGCACGACGCGGATGGCCCGCCAGCTTCTCGCGCTCGCGCAGATCGATGCGGCGGGCACGCAGTCGCCGCAGGAATGGATCGACGCAGGCACGCGCATTCGCGCCGTCTGCGACGATCTGCGAACGAAAGAGAACCCGTCACCCGCCTCCATCGATGACCGCCTTTTCGGGTGCCGCATTCGGGTCAATCCGGATGCCTTCCATGCCGCCGTGCGCAATCTCACGGAGAACGCCATCCAGTACAGCAGGGGTCCCGAGCCGGTGTGCTGGTCGCTGGCCCAGGCGGCGGGGGTGGTTCTGCTCACCATCGAGGACGATGGCCCGGGCATCCCGGCGGACGAGATCGGCATGGTGACGAAGAGGTTCTTCAGGGGCCGCCACAAGAGCGCGCTGGGAAGCGGGCTCGGCCTTTCGATCGCGGATACAGCCTTGCAGAAGGACGGCCTTGCCCTGCGCTTGCAGAACAGAGCCCCGGCGCCGGGCCTGCGTGCTGAGATTGTCATCGACGTGTCACGTGTGACCTTGCACCAGGAGGAGAAGCGCAATTTCGAGCAGATCGCAGGCGCGGCTATCGAGCCGGTCTGACAAAACGCCTCGCGTTCCGGGGACGCGAGAGCCTTTAAGCTTGCCTTAATCTGAGATGTTAGATCTCCGGCGCTGGGATTGTGGCCGTGGGAAGCGATCTCGAATTCACGCTGGAGCACGCCCGCAGAGAGGGCAGTCGCTCCGATCGAAAGTTTGACGAGCCGAAGGGCGAACGCCCGCTCACGGGGATTGGGAACCAAGCATGTGGATCGTCAGGTATGCCGTCGGTCATCGCCACAGCATCGGCGTGCTGGCGATCCTGCTTCTGCTGATCGGCACGCTGTCCGGCCGTGGCATGTCCACCGACATTCTGCCCCCGGTGAACATTCCCGCCATCAACGTCATCTGGACCTATCAGGGCCTCAACCCGCAGGAAATGGCGAGCAAGCTCACCTCGTTCAGCGAGCTTGCCATCATGAACAACGTCGACAATTTGCGTGAGGTGCGCTCCGAGACCATCAACGGCGTTGGCATAGTCCGGGTCGCCTTCCAGCCCGGCACAGACGTGACGGGAGCCTTCTCCCAGGTGACGTCCGTGAGCCAGACGATCTTGCGGCGCATGCCCGCCGGCACCAACCCGCCGCTGATCGTTCCCTACGTGCCGTCGAGCGTGCCGATCATTCAGCTCGTGCTGGCCTCCGATACGCTGACGGACGGCGCCCTCTATGACTATGCCCGGCTTCAGCTCCGCGCACAGATTCAGTCGATCCGCGGCATCCGCCTCTCTCTCCCTTATGGCGGCGCGTCCCGCCAGGTCATGATCGACCTCAAGCCCGAAGCGCTCCAGGCCTACGGCATCTCCGCGAGCGACATCGCACGCGCAACCGCCACGCAGAACCTCACGCTGCCGTCCGGCGCCTTGCGCGTCGGCACGCGCGAGATCGCCATCACGACCAACGCGAGCCCCGAGACGGTCGGGGCCTTCGCCGACCTGCCGCTGCGCTCGGTGGACGGGCGCGTGATCCGTGTGTCGGAAGTGGCGAGCGTCCGCGACGGGCAGGCCGTCCAGAGCAACATCGCGCGCCTGAACGGCCAGAACGCGGTGATTGTCTCGATCCTGAAGCTCGGCAACGCCTCGACCCTCGACATCATCAATCAGATCAAGGCGCGCATGCCCGAGCTGCAGGCGGCCGCGCCCGAGGGGATCACCATCGCCCCGGTGTTCGACCAGTCGGTGTTCGTCACCAGCGCCATCAATAACGTGATGGTCGAGGCCATCATCGTGGGACTGCTCGTCGCCTTCGTCGTGCTCGTCTTCCTCGGAAGCTGGCGCTCGTCGTTGATCGTGCTGACCTCGATTCCGCTTGCCCTTCTGGCGTCGATCGCGGGTCTCGCCGCCACCGGAAACACATTCAACCTGATGACGCTCGGCGGGCTGATGCTCGCGATCGGCATCCTGGTCGACAACGCACTCGTCGAGATCGAGAACATCAACCGCAATCTCGATCTCGGCCATCCGTTGAACGAGGCGGTTCTGAAAAGCGCGAGCGAGGTCGCCTTTCCCGAGTTCGTCTCGACGCTTGCGATCTGCATCGTGTTTTCGCCGTTGTTTCTGCTCACCGGTACGGCCGCGTTCGTCTTCGTTCCGCTGGCGCTCTCCGTCGTGTTCGCGATGGTTGCCTCCTACATCCTCTCCCGCACGCTCGTGCCGACGCTGGCGACGCTCATGCTGTCCTCGTCGTCGGGGCATGGAAGTCACGGGAAGAGCCTGTCCGGGCGCTTCGCCGCGGGCGTCGATCGCTTGCTCGGCTTTCTCGAACGGCTCGTCGCCGGCCTCGCGAAGCTACAACTCGAGTGGAAGATCATCCCCATCGCCGGACTGGTGTTTGCGTTGGGCCTCGGTGCGGTATCCGCGACCAAGCTCGGGCGCGAGTTCTTCCCCGAGACGGATGCCGGCATGATCCGCATCTATGTCCGCGCGCAGACTGGGTTGAGGCTGGAGGAGACTGCGAGCACCTTCGCCGACGTGCAGCGCGAGATCCGCAACGTCATCCCGCCCGAGGAGGTGGGTTTCATCGCCGAGAATATCGGCAGCCCCGAACCCATCAACCTCGCCTGGATCGAGAGTGGCGTGATTGGCTCGTTCGACGGCGAGATCCTGGTGCAATTGGCCGACAAGCACGCGCCGACCGCGCTCTACATCGCGAAGATCCGCGACATGCTGCGTGAGAAATTCCCCGCGCTCACCGTCTACTTCCGGCCTGCCGACGCGACCTCGCAAACCCTCGCGGGCGCCGCGCAGACGGCGATTGAAGTGCGGCTCATCGGTCGCGACGTCCTCGGCAACGCCGAGATCGCGCGCGATCTGATGGCCCGAATGCGCGAGATCCCCGGCGCGGTGGATGTCGCCATGCGCCAGGTGCGGGATCTGCCGTCCTACTACCTCGAGATCGACCGCGTGCGCGCGCTTCAGATCGGTGTCACACCGCAAGATGCCGCAACCGCGCTGCTCGCCGCGTTGGGCGCGTCCGGAACCGTGTCGCCGAGCTTCTGGGTCGATCCCACACAGGGGACCTCCTATACTGTGCAGGTGGTCGCGCCGCCCTCGAACCTCACGTCGCTCGAGCAGTTGCTGAACACGCCCGTGCGCCCTGCGGCAGGCGGCCAGCCGGTGACGCTGCGCTCGTTCGCCTCGCTTCAGCTCCGCAACATTCCGGCTAACATCGACCGCACCACGCTGCAACCGACGACGACCATTCTCGCCAACGTCCAGGGCCGCGATCTCGGCGGCGTCTATGCGGACGTGACGGCGGCGATCGACCAGCTTCGCCCCCGCCTGAAGCCCGCCAACCGCATCGAGGTCGCCGGCCAGGCTCAGTCCATGGACCAGGCTTATTCCGAGATGCTTGGCGGCCTGATGATGGCTGCGGTTTTCGTCTATCTCGTCATGGTCGTCAATTTCCAGTCGTGGATGATGCCGTTCATCGCCATGGGCGGTCTGCCGGTCGCAATCTCGGGCGCCATGTTCGCGCTCTTCGTCACCGGAACGCCGCTGTCGGTTCCCGCTCTCACCGGCCTCATCATGGTGATCGGCGTCTCGACCGCCAACAGCGTGCTGGTCACGAGTTTCGCGCGCGACCGTCTGCTCGAAGGCGCAACACCCGCCGAAGCCGCCGTTGACGCGGCGGGCACGCGATTGCGCCCGGTTCTGATGACCGCCACGGCGATGATCGTCGGCATCCTGCCGATGGCGCTGGGGCATGGCGAAGGCGGCGAGCAGAACGCGCCGCTGGGACGCGCTGTCGTCGGCGGTCTCGTTTTCGGCACCTGCGCGACGCTGACGTTCGTGCCGTTCCTTTTCTCGACGCTGGCCGGTTTAGGCCGGCGCAAAGCGAAACCCGAACCCGCCGTGCAAGCCGCCCCCGCGGGCGCTCACGCCCCGGCCGAGTGAACGACGGAGCACCGTGAATGAGCCTCAGAACCATCCTTGTGTCGAACCTCGCCATCGGGACGATCGTAGGCGGAGGCGTCTGGCTCGCCACGCAGAAGGATAGCGGCGCACTTTTCAGCCAGGGCCTGAAGACACTCGGCCTGCGGACGGAGAAGGCCGTGGCGGAAGCCGCTCCCGAAAAGGAAAAGGAAAAGAAGGTGACGCTGCGGTCGGTCCGCGTCGTGCGACCGGAGGCAGCCAAGGGAGGCTCGACGCTGACGCTCGCGGGCCGCACTGCGCCGGCCGAGCAGGCGCTCATCTCGTCGCGCGCAACCGGCGTCGTCGCCGAGCGGCACGTGGACATCGGCGACCACGTGAGGGAAGGAGACGTGCTCGTCGTCATCGAGGCGCCCGAGGTTGAGCAGGAGCTGCTGCGGGCGCGCGCCTCCGCCGATCAGATGAAGGCCCGGCTCGAGCTCGCACGCGCCACCCTCGACCGTGCCGAAAGCCTTGTCGGAAAAGGGCATGTCTCCGAGCAGACCGTGGACGAGCGCCGCGCGACCAAGATGTCCGCCGACGCGGATCTCGCCGCCGCCCTCGCCGAGGTGAAGCGGCTCGAAGAGGTGCAGAGCTTCCAGACCATCCGCGCTCCCTTTGCCGGGACGGTTGTGGCGCGGCAGGTCGAGCGCGGAGACAAGGTCACGTCGGCGGCGGCGGGCGAGGGCAGCTATCTGCTCCGCATCGGCCGCCTGAACGAGCTTCGCATCGAGATCGACGTGCCGCAGTCTTACGCGCTGAAGGTCGAGCCCGGCGCGCAGGCGAGGGTATCGTTCGCGGAATTACCGGATCAGACATTCAGCGCGCGCGTCGTGCGCGCATCCGGCCTCATCGATCAGACGTCGAGCACCATGCGCGCCGAGCTTCTGATGCCGAACCCCGGCAATCGCATTCCCGCAGGGTTGAGCGGCCAGGTCTCCATCGATCTCGGCGCCGCCGAAGGCGCCGTCACGGTCCCCACCAACACGCTTGTCACGCGGGAGGGCCGCCAGATGGTCGCCATCGTGGACGCCGAGGATCGCGTCCGGCTGAAGCCTGTTGCCGTCTCGCGCGATCTTGGCGAGCGCGTCGTCATCGCGTCGGGCCTCACGGTCGAGGACCGGGTGATCGTGAGCCCCAATGCGCTGCTCCGCGCGGGGGATCAGGTGGAGATCGTCACGCCGACGGCGCGGGCCGCTCCGGCCGCCAAGTGACCGGCCGCCGAGTGAGATGTGCGGCCAAGGAGGAGACGCGAGAGGAGGGGCTCAGGCTGGGCGCTTGTGCCGCCCGCCGCCGGGCGCTGCATCCGCGACCCGCGGCAGCACGATCCTGATCGCGAGATCCACCTGCGCCATGAGCTTGCCGCGGCGAAGGGGCCGCTTTTTCTCGAACAAGGCCCTGAGGTGAAAGTCGCCGATGACGGCTCCGCAGAGCGCGGTTGCCGTCTGAGTGACGTTGGCGATCGCGGCATCCGGCTTCGCAACTTTCAGCCGCGCGAGGCATTCGGAGATGTAGCTCAAGCCGCGGGTCATGCCGCGCGCGTGAAACTCGTCGGCCAGCTCCGGCCAATGACGCGCTTCCGAGATCACGAGGCGCGTGATCTCGATCTGGCGCGGTAGCAGGGCATATTCGGCGAGCTTGAGCAGGCGCCGGCGCAACTCGGCCACGATCTCATCGGGCTCGTCCGTCGTGACCGCATCGCTCTCGAGAAACGCGCTGCCGTGAGTGATCAGAGCTCCGAACATCTGCCGCTTGTCCGGGTAGAGCCCATAGACCGTCTTCTTCGACATGCCCGCGACACGCGCGATCTCCTCCATGCTCGCCGCGCCGTAGCCCGAGGCAAAGAAAACCTCCTCGGCCGCTTCGAGGATCAGGCGGCGGCGCGCGTCGAGCGACAGCGCGGGAGGCCGTCCCCGCCGCTTGGGCGTGGAGGCGTGTGTGTCCGGGGCTCGGTTCAAAAGGCTTGACATTAGGAAACGTTTCCGTTTCTAAAAACATAGCGGATATGCTGGGGCTTCGCAATCCGTCTCAGTGCGTGTGCTTTCTAGGATACTGTCATCCCTGCCTTCCCGGGCGTTTTGTCAGACCAGTGTCATTGTTTGAAACGATAGGCTTTGCGAATGATGGCTCATGATGTTGCCGGCCTCCTCCGCCCGATCGGGCGCACGCTGTTAGGGTGGGGTGTCGCCGCCGCTGCCGCTTTGAGTGCAGGCGCCTCTTTCGCCCAGGCCCCGCCCGGCGGCGCCCAGCCTGCGCCGAGCGTCGTGGTCGAGACGGTGCGAAATTACGACGTGGCGGACCAGAGCACCTACATCGGACGCGTGCAGGCCATCGATAAGGTGGCGATCCGTGCGCGCGTCGATGGCTTCCTCGACAAGCGGGGCTTCGAGGAGGGCAAGGAGGTCAAGCGCGACCAGACGCTCTTCACACTTGAACGCGCACCCTATGAAGCCGCTCTCGACGCAGCGAAGGCCAACCTCGCGAGTGCGCAGGCCGGTCTCGAATTGGCGCAGGCCACCTTCGCACGCACGAAGGAGCTGGCCGATCGTGGCACGTCCTCACTGTCCACGCTCGACGAAGCGACCTCGAAGCTATCCCAGGCCCGCGCCAACGTGCAGGCCCAGGAGGCGGCGCTGACCAAGGCCCAGCTCGATCTCAGCTACACCGAGATCCGCGCGCCCATGGACGGCCGCACCGGCCGGGCGACCTACTCGGTCGGAGAGTACGTGGGGCCGAGCAGCAATCCGCTCGTCACGGTCGTGCGCCAGGATCCCATGTACGTGGCGTTTCCCGTGCCGCAGCGCGTACTGCTGATCGTGCGGAAGGAAAAGCTCACCGCTGCGGATGTTGTCGTACGCCTCAAGATGCCGGACGGCACGGCTTACGACCACGACGGCGTGATCAAGTTCTCCG
This sequence comes from Hyphomicrobium zavarzinii ATCC 27496, assembly GCF_000383415.1. GTDB lineage: Bacteria > Pseudomonadota > Alphaproteobacteria > Rhizobiales > Hyphomicrobiaceae > Hyphomicrobium_C > Hyphomicrobium_C zavarzinii. Next base: position 291,243 of record NZ_KB911258.1, read on the forward strand.
AGGTCGAGAGCAACGCGGGCACGGATACGGTGACGGTGCGGGCGGAGTTCCCCAATCCGGACCGCCTTCTGGTGGATCAGCAGATCGTCGGCGTGAACGTGGTCTCCAAGAACCCCGACCACAAGCTAATGGTCTCCCAGTCCGCGATCATGCTCGATCAGCAGGGGGCCTATGTTCTGGCGGTCACTCCGGAGAACAAGGTCGAGATCCGCCGCATCGAGGTCGGAGAGCAGCGCGGCCCGCGCATCATCGTGACGAAGGGCCTTGCCGAAGGTGATCGCGTCATCATCAGCGGCCATCAGAAGGTTCGTCCCGGTATCGTAGTGGAACCCAGCGAATTCCAGGCCGGTGGCCTCGAACAGCCCGGAAACTAGGCGGCGCCATGATCTTCGATGTCTTCATCCGCCGCCCGCGTCTTGCGATGGTCATTTCCATCGTGCTGACCCTTGCGGGCGTGATCGCCATGGGCGTCATCCCGGTCGCCCAGTATCCCGAGATCGCTCCGCCGACCGTCCGCGTCAGCGCCTCCTACGCGGGTGCCGATGCGAAGACGGTGGAGGAGAGCATCGCGCAGCCTCTGGAGAACGCCATCAATGGCGTCACTGGCATGCGCTACATGAAGTCCACCTCCGCCAATGACGGATCCTACTCGCTCACCGTCTCCTTCCTGCTCGGCACGGACCCCGATATCGATACGGTCAACGTGCAGAACCGGGCCAACCTCGCCACCGCCAAGCTGCCGGAGGAGGTGAGGCGAACGGGCCTCACGATCTCGAAGGTCTCGACCGATCTTTTGCAGGTTTTCCTGTTCTACTCGCCTGAAGGCGACAAGGACGGACTGTTTCTCTCGAACTTCGTCACGCTCAACATTCTCGATGAGCTGAAGCGCGTGCCGGGCGTCGGCGACGCGTCGATCTTCGGTGCGCGCGATTACTCGATGCGCATCTGGATCGATCCCGGCAAGCTCGCGAACTTCGGGCTCTCGACCCAGGACGTGATCGCCGCCGTGCAATCGCAGAACGTCCAGGCAGCAGCCGGGCGCATCGGCGCAGCGCCATTGTCTCCGGACCAGCGCCTCCAGCTCACCGTCACCACCAAGGGCCGTTTGTCCACGCCTGAAGAGTTCGGCGACATCATCGTGCGCGCGACGGGCGACGGCTCGTTCGTGCGCGTGCGCGATGTGGCCCGCGTCGACATCGAAGGCGCGACGTTCGACAGCGAGGCGAAGTATCAGGGCAAGCCTGCCGCGCCAGTCGGCATCTATCTTTCTCCCGGCGCGAACGCCGTCAACGTGGCGACCGCGGTATCGAAGCGTCTCGATGAGCTGCGGGACAGGTTCCCGCCCGGCGTCGAGTTCGCTTACGTCTACAACACGGCCGACTTCGTCTCCGCGATGATCGAGAAGGTCATCCACACGCTGATCGAAGCCTTCGTGCTGGTGGCCATCGTCGTTTTCGTGTTCCTCGGCCGATTGCGCCCCACCTTGATCCCGCTCATCGCCGTGCCAGTAGCCATCATCGGTGCCCTGGCGGTGCTCTATGCGATGGGCTATTCCGCCAACACCATCTCGCTGCTGGCCCTCGTGCTCGCCATCGGCATCGTCGTGGACGACGCCATCATCGTGGTCGAGAACGTCGAGCGCGTGATGCACGAGGAGCCGCATCTTTCACCCGCGGACGCCACCCGAAAGGCCATGTCGGAAATCGCGGGGCCTGTGATCGCGATCACGCTCGTGCTCCTCTCGGTGTTCGTGCCCGTGGCGTTCCTGCCCGGCTCCTCCGGCGTGTTGTTCCGTCAGTTCGCCATCACCATTTCCGCCGCGATGGTGATCTCCGCCATCAACGCGCTCACATTGTCTCCGGCACTCTGCACCTTGCTGCTGCGGCCGGGGCATCCCGTCGGCCTCATGAAGCGCGTCACGGCCGCCATAGATTCCGTGGCCGACGGATACGCCAGCGTGGTGCGCCGGCTCGTTGCTGTGGCCTCGGCAAGCATCATCGCGCTGGGCCTCATCGCAGGCGCCACCTACTTCATCTTCTCCAAGACCCCGTCGGGCTTCCTGCCGGACGAGGACAAGGGCTTTGTCATCGCCGTTCTGAACCTTCCGGCGGGCGCGTCCCTCAACCGCACGTCGGATGCGGCTGCCAAGGCGGCCGCCATCATCGAGAAGGAACCCGCCGTCGACGCAGTGACGACCATTCTCGGCCTCGACTTCCTCGGCGGCGGCTCGGCCTCGAACGGTGGCGTGATGTTCATCCGCCTGAAGCCCTATGAGCAGCGAACGGCCCGCGACATGCACTCGACCGTCGTCGCGCGCAGGCTCACGGGTGCCCTCGCCGGCATTCCGGACGGCAATCTGATCGCCCTCAACCCACCCTCGATCTCCGGTCTCGGGCAGGTGGGCGGCTTCGAGTACGTGCTCGAGGCGCTGCAGGGCCAGAGCCCCGCCGACATGGCCGCCGTCATGCGCGCCCTGACGGTGGCGGCCAATCAGCGGCCCGAGCTGGCGGCCGTGTTCTCGACCTTCGAAGCCGAGACACCTCAGATCCGCCTCGACATCGATCGCGACAAGACGCGCACGTTGAACATCACGCTCTCCGACGTGTTCGCCGCGCTCCAGGCGACGCTTGGCGGCTACTACGTCAACGACTTCAACCTCTACGGCCGCACGTGGACGGTGCGGATGCTGGCGGAAACCAAATACCGCAGCTCGATCACCGACATCTCCGCGATCTACGTGAAGAACGCCGCGGGCGAGATGACGCCAATGTCGAGCATCGCGGATGTGCAACTCGACGTCGGACCGCGCACGCTCACCCGCTACAACAACTATCGCGCCATCTCGATCAACGGCAGCCCCGGCCCCGGACGTGGACCTGGCGAAGCCATCGACGCGATGCAGGACGTATCGAAGACCACGCTGCCCGCGGGCTACGCCTACGAGTGGACGGGGCAGGCGCGTGAGCAGATCGAGTCCGCCGGGCAGACCACCATCGTGCTCGGTCTCGCGCTCGTCTTTGCCTATCTCTTCCTCGTCGCGCTGTACGAGAGCTGGATGGTGCCGGTGCCCGTGCTGTTATCGGTCATCGTGTCCATCCTGGGTGCGATGGGAGCGCTGTGGGTTCTGGGCATGAGCTTCACGCTCTATGCGCAGATCGGCCTCGTCGTGCTCATCGCGCTTGCTGCGAAGAACGCGATCCTGATCGTCGCCTTCTCCATCGAGAGGCGCGCGGCGGGCGACACGCTGCTCGAATCCGCCATAGACGGCGCACGGCTGCGCTTCCGTCCGGTGATGATGACGAGCTTCGCCTTCATCATGGGACTCGTGCCCCTGGTGATCGCCAACGGCCCCGGCGCCGACAGCATGATCGCGGTCGGCGTGCCGGTGCTCGCCGGTATGCTCGCGGCGGCCATTTTCGGCATCTTCCTGATCCCGATGCTGTACGTCGTATTCCAGCGCCTCGTGGAAGGCCGCTCGCGGCAAGCCAAGGAGGCAGAGGATCCGGCTCCGGGCGCCTGACGCTCCCGGAGGAGGGGCGTACAGGTGTGCGTTTGTTCCGTGTCAAACGGCCGGGCGCTGACTTTGGACAGGATAGGCGCAATTCGTATCTGAAACAGGCCTGACGACCATGCTGAACTGGCTCATCCGACCCATCATGTTCGTAGCCGCCATCATCGCGGGATGGTTCGTGGCGGAGGACGCCGCGAACTTCGGCGTCGTTCAACTCGTCATCTCCGTGCTGCTGGTGACCTTGCTCGTCGCCTTCGCCGCATTCTGGGAGAGCATACGCGACTGGTTCCGCCCGAAGTCGGGAGCGGATGAAGGCACGCCCGACTGAGCACGTGCAGCCGGCTCAACTGACGCCATGCTGTTTGAGCCAGGCGAGCAGCCGCGCCCAGCCTTGCTTGGCGGGCTCGGCCCGGTAGCTCGGCCGGTAGTCCGCGTGAAACGCGTGCGGCGCTCCTTCGAACACGACGATCTCGCATGTCTTTCCCGCCTTCGCGCAGGCAGCCCGCATGGCCTCGACGGTGTCGAGCGGGATGCCCTGGTCCGCGCCGCCATAGAGGCCGAGCACCGGTGCCTTGAGATCTGCCGCCACGTCGACGGGATGCTTGGGCGTGGTTTGCGACGGCTCTCCCGCGAGGCGCCCGTACCAGGCGATCCCCGCCTTGAGCTTCGGATTGTGCGCGGCGTAGAGCCAGGTGATGCGCCCGCCCCAGCAGAAGCCGGTGATGGCGAGCTTGTCGGCGTTGGCTTTGCCGGAAGCCGCCGCGAAGGTCACGGCCGCATCGAGATCGCTCATCACCTGCGCATCCGGAACCTTGGCCACGATGGGGCGGATCTCGTCGATCGTCTTGAGTTGTGAGACGTCGCTCTGGCGGACGAACATCTCCGGCGCGAGCGCGAAATAGCCCTCCTTGGCGAGGCGGCGGCAGATATCCTTGATGTGCTCGTGAACCCCGAAGATCTCCTGCACCACGAGCACGACAGGAAACGGTCCGCCCGTAGCCGGCATCGCGCGATAGGCGGGGATCTCGCGATCGCTCGCGGGGATCTGAACTTCACCCGCGACGAGGCCGCTCGTGTCGGTCGTGATCGTCGTTTCGGCGGAGACCGGCTGCGTCGCGAGTGCGAACCCGGTGGCGAGCGTCGTCAACACCGCTTGACGGCGCGACATCTCGAACGAGGGAACGAGGCTTCTGCGATCCGCCGTGAGGTTGGCGTCATCCGGATCGTGGGAGGTGCGATCGGTCATCTCGGGGTCCCTCATCTTGGAATGCATCGCCGACGCACCAAAGATGGGGCCCGCACGGGAGGGATCAAGCACGCAAACGGGAGAAAAGGCCGGAGATCGCGTCCGCTCGTCAGTCCTCCCGCCGCCGGGAGGGCTTCTTGCCGGGCTTCGCAGGCGGTTGTTTCCGGTCCGGCACGTCCAGTTCCCCGCGGTTCTCCCGGCGCCTGCGCCGATGCGCTTCGAGCCGCGCCCTCTTGAGGAGGATGGCATCGTAGTTGGGATGGTTCGGGTCGAGTTGAGTAAGGGGCGGTTCCGGCGTCGGTTTTTTCATTATGGGCCTGCGGACGGCGTAGAAATGTTATCCCGTTATACAGGGAAAAATTCCCGATCCAACAGTGCCGTGGGGAAGAAAATTACGCGCGTGCGCATCCGGCAACGCGCGCCGAAGCGCGTAAAACAGAATGAAAACAAAAGAAAAGCCCGCGCTCTGAAGCGTGAGGCTCAGCGCAGTATGGCAACCACGCGGGCGGGCGCGGCCGAGGCCCCGACGATTTTCAAGGGAAACACCGCCACCTCGAAGCCGTGCGGAGGCAGTGCGGAGAGATTCGTAAGCTGCTCCATGTGCCAGTAAGGCCGTCGCTGCCCCACCCGGTGCGCCTCCCAGAACAATGAGGCATCGCCCGTGGCTTTCGATTTGGCGATCTGCGCCCGGAACGGCAGATCCCAGCCCCACTGGTCGATCCCCATCACGGTGACGCCGCGATCGAGCAGCCACTCCGTCGCCGCCGCGCTCATGCCGGTGCCGGTCTGCCAGAAGTCCTTGGTGCCCATCAGGCGGTCGCGACCGGTGCGGATCAGCACGATGGTGCGATCCGTGAGCGTCGCGCCGGATTTGGCGAGCGCATCCTCCATGTCGGCGACCGTGATCGGATCGTCGTCAGCTTTGTGCGAGAGATCGAGTACGACCCCTGGACCGATGCAGCGGTCGAGCGGCATCTCGTCGATGGTCTCCGCCCGCGCGCCACCCGAAAGCGGACCGTAGTGCCAGGGCGCATCGATGTGCGTCGTCGCGTGCACGCCCATCGTCACCGTGTCGTCGGCCCAGCCTGCGAAGTCGCGCGGGAACAGGCGGAAAGGAAGCCCGAGCAGCCGCACCAGCAGCTTCGCCATCCGGTGCGGCTTGTGCTTCACTTTGACCCGCATGAAGAACGGATCGTCTCGATTGAACTGCACCGGCTTCGAGAGATCGATGACCTTCATCTTCGTGTCTCCTCTGCGACGATCGGGGTCGTGATGCTCCCGATCTCCTCGATGCCGATTTCCAGGGTATCTCCGTCGGAGAGGAGCTGGCCCGTCTCGATGCCACTGCCTCCGGGCAGGGTACCCGTGGCGAACAACTCGCCAGAATAGAGCCGCTCCGAGCGCGATGCATGCGCCAGCGCCTCGCCGAGAGACCAGCGCGGCCCCGCACTCCTGGGCTCGGCCACGAGGCGCCCGTTGAGGCGCACGAATCCGGAAAGCTCGCGCCAGCGCGGCAATATTTCGTCGGCGCCGACGACGACGCGCGAAATCCCGTTTCGGAAGTGCTTGGACTTCTGCGGGCCGAAGCCCGAGCGCATTTCCGCACGCTGCACGTCGCGCGCGCTGAAGTCGTTCACCACCACGAGCCCGCCGATGGCCGCTTCCGCTTCCTCCGGCGTGGCATTGTAAAGCGGGCGTGCCAGCACGAAGCCGAGCTCGAGCTCATAGTCGAGGGCGCGCGTGTACGAAGGAATTGTGAGCGGCTCGCCGTCGAGCGCGAAGGCCAGGTGATTGCCCATGTAATAGATCGGCTGCCGGTTCCAGAGCGCATCCGGCCTGAGTGCCGGAAACGGCCGGCGGAATACGGCCTCATAGGCTTTCACGACCGGCCAGGCGCGCGGCGTGAACCGGCGCACGAACCCGCGCGCCGCATCGATCGCATGGCGCTCGTAGAGCATGAAGTCGCGAAACGACCTGGGCTCGAAAGGCAGCAGCGGGCGGCCCGCGATGGCGTCGTCCGGCGCGAGGCCGAGTGCTGCCTCGGTCAGCCCGGAACGAACTTCCTCGGGCGCACCCAGAAGCGCGATGGTGTCCCGCGACCAAAGCGCGGTCTCGGCCTCAGAATGAGAGGGCGCGAGCGCGGCCAGCGCCCGGGACACGCGCACCCACCCGGTGTTCGCGGCGATTTGGACGACAGGCGTCTCACCTTCCAGAATGCGCCTGAGCTTCATGGGCGGTCCTTGAGGTTAACGTCGGAAGGCGCCCGGAGCGGGCGGAACGGCCCATCCGCTCCCACAGTATTGGATCGAGATCAATCGGCATGTCCGCGCGCCGCCGCCATCGCAGTTGCCGGGGGCCGCAGGGCATGCCATGCAGCGGACGCGGCCCAAAACTCGGCGAGCCCCATGCCCAGCACCTGGATATATGACCCGTGCCCTGCTCCGTCCTCGGACTACGAAAAGGCTGCACGGTCGCGGCAGGCAATCCTGACAAAGCCCGCAGGCTCTCTCGGCGTGCTGGAGACGCTCGCCATCGCGCTGGCGGCCCTTCAGGCAACGGAGCGCCCGCGCGCCACCAACGCGCCGATCATCCTGTTCGCCGGAGACCATGGCGTCACCGCGCAGAACATCTCCGCCTTTCCCGCAGCCGTGACCGTCGAGATGCTGAAGAACTTCGCGGCAGGCGGTGCAGCCGTCTCGGTGCTTGCGCGCGAACTCGGCGTACCGCTTTCCGTGATCGACGCGGGTACGCTGGCGGCGGACCCGCTACCCGGAGTCGTCACCGATAAGACGCGCCGCGGCACGCGCGATTTCAGCGTCGAGCCGGCGATGACGGCCGAGGAATGCGACGCGGCGCTCGGAGCCGGCCGGAGAGCGATCGAGGCTTTGAGGCAGCCGGATCTCGTGCTGTTCGGCGAGATGGGCATCGGCAACACGACGTCGGCGGCAGCCATCGCATCCGCGCTGCTCGGCAAGGCGCCGGGCGAGATCGCGGGCGCGGGCACCGGGCTCGACAGCGCGGGGATAGCGCACAAGGTCCACGTGATCGAGACCGGCCTCGAACGCCACGGCCTCGCGGGACCGGTGAGCGACGCCGTACGTGTTCTGCAGTCGGTCGGCGGTTTCGAGATCGCGGCGCTCACGGGCGCCATGGTCGCAGCGGCCCAGGCACGGGTTCCCGTGCTCGTTGACGGCTTCATCGTCACCGTCGCCGCGCTGACGGCGACGCGGATCAATCCGGGCTGCCGGCCTTGGCTCATTTTCTCCCATCGCTCGGCCGAGCAGGGTCACGGCATCGTTCTCGATGCCCTGGAGGCCCGCCCCGTGCTCGATCTCAACTTGCGGCTCGGCGAAGGATCCGGCGCAGCGACCGCGCTCGCCGTGCTGCGGCTTGCCTGTGCGCTACACAACGGCATGGCGACGTTCGAGGAGGCTGCCGTCTCCGGCCGCGCCGAGCCATGACCTCAGTCGATTTCCTTCGCCACGGAGAGACCGCGTTCGCAAACGACCTGCTGGGCCGGTCGGACCCGCCATTGTCGGGCGCCGGGCGCAAGGCCGTGACGCGGCAACTCGCCGGGCGCACCTGGGCGGCCGTCGTCGCGTCACCGCTTGCGCGTGCGAGAGAGACCGCGGAGATCGCCACCCACTGGAGCGCACAGGACGTCGAGGTTGATCCGGACTGGCGGGAGATGGATTTCGGCGATTGGGAAGGCCGGTCGCGCGCAGACCTCGCGGCCGACGATCGCTTCGCGGCCTTCTACGCGGACCCCGAGGCAAATCCGCCCCCGAACGGCGAGAACGCGAGCGCGGTGAGGGCGCGTGTGGATGCCGCGCTGCGCCGCCTCGCGGCGCGCCGGGACGACCCCGTGCTCGTCGTCGCGCACGGCGGCACCATCCGCATGGCCCTGTCCATTCTTGTCGGCCTGCCGCTCGAGCGCCTATGGGCAGTGCGCATCGCCTGCGCCACCCGCGTGCGTGTCGAGATGGGGACGCATCCCGAGCATGGTCTGTGGGGCGAGATCGTCGAGATCGCGCAGCCCGAGGAAGGCGAGGGCGCATGAGCGGATTTTTCGTCGCCCTCTCGTTCCTGACGCGCCTGCCGGTGCCGCCGCTCGCGCCTGAGAAAGCAGGCAGCCTTGCACTGGCGGCCCCTTGGCTGCCCGCGGCGGGCGCCATGGTCGGCCTCCTGGTGGCGGTGTTCGCCGCGCTCGGCGCGAGCCTCGGTCCCTGGGTCGGCGCTCTGCTGGCTCTCCTGGCTTGGGTGGCCGTGAGCGGCGGGCTGCATCTCGATGGCCTCGGCGACGTGGCGGACGGCCTCGGCGCCGCGCACGGCAATCCGCAGCGTTTCGTCGAGGTGGCACGCGATCCCCACACCGGCAGCTTCGGCACGATCGCCATCGCGCTTCAGATCGCCGCCAAGCTGGTCCTTCTCGCGGCGGTGATCGAGGCGCTGGGCATGAAAGCCGCCGCGATCGGCATTCTGCTGATCGCCGTCTGGGCGCGCTGGGGAACGCTGGCGCTCGGCCGCGCCGTTCCACCGCTCACGGAAGGCATGGCAAGCCGCCTTGCGGCAGGGATCTCGACACGCGTCGTCGTGCTCGAAGGGGCGGCCCTTGCCCTCGCCACCGCCTTTCTCGTGCCGGTTCTGCTCACTGCCTTGCCCGTGACACTCGCCCTCGCTCTCTATTGGCGGGTTCGCCTTGGTGGCATCACCGGCGATTGCCACGGTGCCAGCATCGAAATTACGGAGAGCGCGTTGCTCTTTGCCCTGCTTCTCGCGTAACGAGCTTGTTTCGCCGCACTGTCACCTATGATAGCACGCCTGCTCTGATCGCCCGACGGTGAGCTGATGACATTCGCGCTGGCTTTTCTCGCCCTCTTCATCGAGGCCCTCGCGGGCTACTCGCAGAAGCTGGTCGCCCGCATCGGCCATCCCGTGACGTGGATGGGCGCGCTGATCACCAGCGCCGATACCGCCTGGAACGAGGCGCAGTTGACGTTTCCGCGGCGGCGCCTGCGCGGCATCCTCGCTCTCGCCACGGTGCTCCTGGTCACGCTCTCTGCCGTCATGCTGATCGATGTCGGCCTCGATCTCGTGCTGCCGGTTTTCGCCGCGCTCGCGGTCAAGGCGGTGCTGGCGAGCTCGCTCCTCGCGGGCCGCAGCTTGGACGAGCACGTCTCCCACGTGGCCGAGGAGCTGGAGCAGCGCGGATTGCGTGGCGGGCGCGCGGCCGTCAGCCGCATCGTCGGACGCGACCCCGAAACCCTGGACGAAGCTGGCGTATCGCGCGCCGCCATCGAAAGTCTGTCCGAGAACTTCTCCGACGGTGTCGTGGCACCGGTGTTCTGGCTGGTCGTGGGCGGCCTTCCGGGATGCGCGCTCTACAAGGCCATCAACACGGCCGACAGCATGATCGGCCACAAGTCGGAACGCTATCTCGCGTTCGGCTGGGCGGCAGCCAAGCTGGACGATCTCGTGAACCTGCCCGCCTCGCGTCTCTCCGCGCTCTGGATCGTCGCGGCGGCGCGTCTGATGCCAGGGGCCGACTGGCGTGCCTCCGCCACGGCCGCATTGAGCGATGCACCGCGTCACCGCTCGCCCAACGCGGGCTGGCCGGAGGCCGCGATGGCGGGCGCGCTGGGATTGGCGCTTGCAGGCCCCCGCAGCTACGGCGGCAAGCGCATCGACGACGCCTGGATGGGCTCGGGCCGCCGTGAGGCCACCACTGCCGACATCCACCGCGCGCTGCGGCTGTTCCGCATCGCCTACGTGCTCCAGGCCGTCACCATCGGCCTGCTCGCGCTCATCGCGCTCCTGCTTTTCTAGACTACGACGGCTGCTTCAGCGTGAGCGGAAGCCCGGCGGCCATCAGCACTACCCGGTCGGCGCGCTGGGCCACGGCGGCGTTGAGCCGGCCTTGCTCGTCGCGGAAGGCACGCGCCAACGCGTTGTCGGGCACAATCCCGAGGCCCACCTCGTTCGAGACCACCACCACCGGGCCTCCGGGCGCCGCGAGTGCGTCGAGCAGGCGCTCCCGCTCGGCCGCGACATCGCGCTCGGCCAGCATCACGTTGGTGAGCCACAGCGTCAGGCAGTCGATCAGCACCGGGCTCGGATTTCCGGCCTGGGTGAGGAGAACGTCGCCAAGTCCAAGCGGCGCCTCACGCGTCACCCAGCCGTCCCCCCGCCGCGCGATGTGGTGCGCGATGCGCTCCTTCATCTCGCTGTCCCAAGCCTCCGCCGTCGCCACGTAGGTCCAGGGGGCGGGTAGCGAGGTCACCAGATCCTCCGCGAACCGGCTCTTTCCCGAGCGGGCGCCGCCGAGAACGAGGGTGAGGCGAGGGAGCGATGCGGCGGCCATGGCCAAGGAGGTCCCAAGTGGAAGGAGGAAGCCCTGTTTGACAGGCCAGCGCGTCGATGGCTACCTCCAATCGGCCGGCGGATCACCGCATCGCGGCGCTGCGAGCGGGCCGAGCTGGCTCTGCAACCCGGGGTGTTCCGGGCGGCCAAGTCCCGCGCTGCGTTCGAACGTCGCGAGGACAGGGACCGGACGCGCGCCGCCCGGAGGTGTAGTGTCCTGTCTCCCGCCCCACCGAGCCGTCGTCTGAACCCGTTCCAGGAACCCGAGCCCGTCTCCCCGCCATGAACTTTCCGCCGGACATCTTTCCGCCCTTCCCGGATATGCGCCCGGGCGAAGTCTGGCTCGTGGGTGCCGGTCCGGGCGACCCGCGCCTTCTGACGGTCATGGCCATTCATGCGCTCCGCTCGGCCGACACCATCATTCACGACGCGCTGGTCGATCCGCGCATCCTGCGCCTGGCGCACGGCGGCGCCGAAATCCATTTCGCGGGCAAGCGCGGCGGACGTCCCTCGCCGCATCAGCGTGACATCAACGAGCTGATCATCGCCGAGGCCAAGAAGCAGCGCCGCGTGCTGCGCCTCAAGGGCGGCGATCCCTTCGTGTTCGGACGGGGAGGGGAGGAAGCCGCGGCCCTTGTGCGCGAAGGCATTCCGTTCCGCATCGTGCCGGGGCTCACCTCCGGCCTTACCGCGCCCGCCCTCGCCGGTATCCCGGCCACCACGCGGGACACGAACCACGCCGTCATCCTGGCGGCCGGTCATCGTGCGGACGAAGACCGCGCGGCGCGTGAATGGGAGTTGCTTGCCGCCACCGGCCAGCCGATCATCCTTTACATGGCGCTGGCCCAGCTTCCCCAGATTACGGCAGCCTTCGAGCGTGGTGGCTTGAGCTCCGCGACGCCCGTTGCCGTCATTTCCCATGCCACGAGCGAGAGCGAGCGTGTTCTCGAAACCCGGCTCGGCGATCTCGTTGCGGACGTGCGCACGCACGGCATCGAGGCTCCGGCCGTCATCGTCGTCGGCGCGACCGCGAGCCTGCGCGCCTTGCTTGGACCCGGGATGGCGAAACCATGAGCGATGCGCCGGCCTTCGGCTCGGGCTTTGCTGCGGCTTTCCGCGATCTCATCCTGTGGCGGCGCGACGTCCGCCGCTTCCGCACCGATCCCCTGCCGGACGGTCTCATCGACGAGCTGGTGGCGTTGGCCTGCCACGCGCCATCCGTCGGGAACTGTCAGCCCTGGCGCTTCGTGCACGTCACCTCGGAGGAACGCCGCGACGTCGTCCGCGCCTCCTTCCGGCGGGCGAACCAGTCCGCCCTCGAAGGCTACGACGGCGAAGCCCGCGCGCTCTACGCGCGCCTCAAGCTCGATGGCCTCGACGCCGCTCCCGTCCAGCTCGCCGTGTTCGCCGACGAAACCACGGAGCGCGGCGCGGGTCTCGGCCGCCAGACCATGCCGGAGGCGTTGCGCTACTCGGTCGTCGGCGCCATCCACACGCTGTGGCTTGCTCTGCGGGCGGAGGGGGTCGGCATGGGCTGGATCTCGATCATCGAGCCGGACATCGTGACGAAGGCGCTGGACGTTCCCGAAGGCTGGACGCTTGTCGCTTACCTCTGCATCGGCTGGCCGGTGGAGGAACACCTCGACCCGGAACTGGAGCGTGCCGGATGGCAGGACCGCGCGCCGGGCGACGAGCTGATCCTGAAGCGCTGATCTTGCCTGCCCGCCCGGATGATCCACATCAAATCGGCCCTTTTCGCGCCGTGATACGAGGGCGTCCCACGCAGCGAATGCCACACCGGCTTGCCGGAAGCCGCCCGCGGCGCTAAGGACAGACGAGGTACAGGAATCAGCGAGGCCCTCCGTGTCGGCACGCATTTTCAAGCCAGCCAAAACCGCCATGCAGTCGGGCTTTGCCCGCACGAAAGAGTGGGTGCTGGAGCACGAATCCAATGTTCCCCGTCAGATCGATCCGCTGATGGGCTGGACCGGCTCTGCCGATACGCGCACCCAGGTCCGGCTCGAGTTCGACACCAAGGAAGAGGCGATCGCTTACGCCGAGCGCAACGGCATCCCCTATCGTCTGGACGAGCCGAAGCCGCGCGCCCTCATCCGCAAGGCTTACGCTGACAACTTCAAGTTTGGCCGCATCGGCGCCTGGACGCACTGAGCCGCCCGGCACCGCGCCCTAACAACAGAACCGCGCCGGTCTCTGCGAAACCGGCGCGATTTTTTTGCCTTCGCCCAAAGGACGTCAGGTGACCTTTTCACCCATGGGCAGGCTGCGCAGCCGCTTGCCCGTCGCTGCGAAGATCGCGTTCGCAAGCGCGGGCGCGAACGGCGGCACGCCAGGCTCACCGATGCCGCCCGTGTGCCACGAGGCGGTCTTGGGCTCGATGATGATCGTGTTCACCTTCTTCGGGTAGTTGTGCATCGTCGCGACGTTGAAGTCCGAATAGTTGGACTGCTCCACCGCGCCATCCTTGAAGGTGATGCCGCTGTAGACGGCATTCGACATGCCCATCACCGCGGCCCCTTCGATCTGCGAGCGGATGCGCTCCGGATTGACGTAGAAGCCGCAGTCGACGGCCGTCGTCACTTCCGGAACGCGGATCGTGCCGTCGTCGTCGATGACGACGTGCACCACGCTCGCCACGTAGCTCGCAAACGCACGGTGCGCGGCGATGCCGAGCCCCTGCCGCTCCGGCAGCGTCTTGCCCCAGCCGGCCTTCTCCGCCGCGACGCGGATGACGTTCTTGAGCCGCTCCGTATCGATCGGGAACGACTCGTAGGGCTCGCCGTAGTTCCAGAAGTCGTCCGGGAAGCCGGACGCCTTGAGGTCGATCTTGCGGTCCGGCCCGATCATTTCGAGCAGGAAGTCCTTGGGATCGCGCCCGAGCTTATGGGCTACCTCGCACACGGCCGACTGCACAGCGAACGCGCGCTGGATGTTGGACACCGAGCGATACCAGCCGATGCGCGTGTGCGCCTTGGCAGGCCCGTTCTCGCAACGGAAATTTGGCACGTCGAACGGAACGTCGACGAAGCCCATGCCGTACTCGATCGGGAACTGGTAGCCGCTGTCGGGCGCGAACGTCGAAAGGATGGACGGCGACACGGTCCGGTGCCGCCAGCCGGTCACCTTGCCCTTGTCGTCGATCGCCATCTCGATCCGCTCGACCGATGTGGTGTGGTAGAACGAGTGGCGCGTATCGTCCTCCCGGCTCCACTGCAGCAGCACGGGCTCGCCGAGCTTCTGCGAGAGCAGCGCGGCCTCGATCATGAAGTCCCACTTCGACTTGCGGCCGAAGCCGCCGCCCAGCAGCGTGACGTGCACCGTCACGTTCTCGAGCGGCAGCTTGAGCGCTTCCGCAATGTCCTTGCGTGCGCCGTAGGGGCTTTGAACGGGCGCCCATATCTCCGCTTTGCCGTCGGCAACACGCGCCACGGCTACCAATGGCTCCATCGGCGCCTGCACGAGATGCTGGCCGTGATAGTCGGCGGTGAACACCTGCTTGGCCGCGGCGAATGCGGCGTCCACGTCGCCCTCGTTGCGGATCACCTTGCCGGGCTTCGCGGCGGTTGCCTCCATCTCCTTGCTGTAGGCTGCGGAATTGTAACTGCCATTCTCGCCGTTGTTCCACTCGATCTGAAGCGCGTCGCGGCCGAGGAGTGCCGCATAGGTCGACTTCGCCACCACGGCGATGCCGCCGAGCTGATGGAACTTGCGGGGCACGTCGTAGAAGCCCTCGATCTCCACGACCTTCTCCACGCCGGGCGTCTTCAGCGTCTCGGAGGCATCGTATTTCACGATCTTCGCGCCGAGCACGTCCGGGCGCGCCATCACGGCGAACTTCATGCCCGGCAGCCGCACGTCCGCGCCGTAGATCGCCTTGCCCGTGGTGATATTGCGCAGGTCCGCGATCTTCGTCTCGCCCTTCCGCATCAGGGTGAACTCGTCGGGCGTCTTGAACAGCAGATCCTCGACCTTGGGCGTCGGCAAGGCGATGGCCGCTTCCGCGAGATCGCCGAAGCCCATCGTCTCTCCCGTCTCCTTGCCGGAGGCATCGAGCCGGATCACCTTGTGCGCCTTCGCCCGGCAGAGCTTGGCGTCGATGCCCCACTTGGCCGCCGCTGCGGCTTCCAGCATCTGCCGCATGGCTGCGCCGCACTGGCGCATCGGCTGGATGAAGTGGCGCATGCTGCGCGAGCCGTCGGTGTCCTGGTTGCCGTACTTCGGCTCGTCGCCGGGCGCCTGCACCAGCGAGACGCGCGACCAGTCGGCCTCCATCTCGTCAGCCACCACCATCGGCAGGCTCGTGCGGATGCCCGTGCCCATCTCCGAGCGATGGGTGACGATCTTCACGTCGCCGCTCTTGTCGATGGCGATGAAGACATGCGGGTCGTTGACCGTCTTGTCGGACATGCCCTCGGCGCCGGTCGGGTAAGGCGTCATCGGTTCGCGCGCATAGGCAGGCAGGATCTTGACCGCGAGCACGAGGCCGGACGCCACCAGTGCGCCGCCCAGGATCGTGCGCCGGCTCACATTCTCGATGATGGCGCTCTGCCCCACGGGCTGGCTCGATGTCTTCGTATGCTCTTCGATGTAATGCAGCATGGCTCACACTCCTCCGGCTGCAAGGCGCACGGCCGCGTGGATGCGCTGGTAGCATCCGCACCGGCAGATGTTGCCGCCCATCTCCTCGACGATCTCGTCGTCCGATGGCGCATTGTTCTTGGCGAGCAGCGAGGCGGCCTGCATGATCTGCCCCGCCTGGCAGAAGCCGCACTGCGGCACGCTGAGTTCCCGCCATGCCTTCTGCACGGCATGCTCGCCGTCGGCGCTGAGGCCCTCGATCGTCGTGATGGATTTTCCGTCTGCCATCTCGATGGTCGTCATGCACGAGCGCACGGCCACGCCGTCGAGATGAATGGTGCAGGCGCCGCATACCCCCGCGCCGCATCCGTACTTCGTTCCCGTCAGCCCCGCCTCGTCCCTCAAATACCAGAGCAGCGGCGTGCCCGGATCGCTGTCCACGGTGCGGCTTTCGCCATTCACGGTGATGGTCGCCATGATTGTCGTCTCCCGATTTTCCGGCGGCTGGAAGCCGCCAACTGCGTCGTGATGGTGTGTTCAGGTCTCCCGTCGCGGGACTCTTCCGAAGTCCCTAAGGTTGCGGAGCAAGTAACGTCATCGGCCAGACGTAAGCCTGTCCCATGACCAAAAGTCCGACCAGCGTCGCAAGCGCCACCGAATGGAAGAACACGAAGCGCAGGATCGAGCCTTCGTGCCCGTACCAGCGCGTGGCCGTTGAGGCGACGACGATGGATTGCGCATCGATCATCTTGCCCATGACGCCGCCGGAGCTGTTGGCCGCCGCCATGAGGACTGGATTGATGCCGAGTTGCTCCGCGGTAACCCGCTGCAAGCCGCCAAAAAGCACGTTGGAAGCGGTGTCGGAGCCGGTCAGCGCCACGCCGAGCCAACCGATGAGGGTGCCGAACAACGGATAGAGCCACCCGGTGTTGGCCAAAGCGAGGCCGAGCGTGGCGTCGGTGCCAGAGTAGCGCGTCACGAAGCCGATCGCCAGCATGCAGGCGATGGTGAGGAGCGAGTAGCGCACGAGATGGATCGTCCGCCCGTACATACGCAGAAGCCCGCCGGGGCTGTAACCGAGAAAGAGACCCGAGACGATGGCAGCCAGCAGTATTCCACTGCCCGTCGCCGACATGAGATTGAGCGTGTAGACGGCGCTTTCCACGTGTGGGGCCGCGACCACCGGCGGCATCTTCTGCACGCGCTCGTTGAGCCCCGTGACCGGGATCTTCGCCACCCATAGGCCGTCGAGTGCCGCGCGCACCTGCGGTGTGCCCCACAGGAACACGAACACGCTGAGCACGATCCATGGCGTCCACGCCCTGCGGATGGCCGGATTGCTCAGAGGACGAATGTCTTCGGGCTCCGTGAACGACGGACTTTCGGACGGTGTGCGCGGCATCGCGCGCATCGGCTCGGACGGTTGCCAGACGCGCAGGAACGCCGCGAGCGCGACCATCGACACGAGGGCCGCCACGATGTCCACCAGCCAGGGGCCATGAAAATTCGAGACGAGATACTGCGGCACGGCGAACGAAACCCCAGCCACCAGGATCGGCGGCCAGATCTCGAAGGTCTTGCGAAAGCCGACGAAGGCCCACACCAGCCAGAACGGCACGATCACGGAGAAGAACGGCAACTGCCGTCCCACCATGCCGGAAAGCTCGTGGAGATCGAGCCCCGTCACCGCCGCGAGCGCGATTACCGGCGTGCCGAGCGCGCCGAATGCGACGGGCGCCGTATTGGCGATCAGGGAAAGGCCCGAGGCGGCGAGGGGAGAGAAGCCGAGGCCGATCAGCATCGCCGCCGTGACCGCGACCGGCGTGCCGAAGCCCGCAGCACCCTCGAAAAATGCGCCGAGACTGAAGGCGATGAACAGGAGCTGCAGCCGCCGGTCGTCGCTGATGGCGCTGATCGAGCGTTGCAGGATCGCAAACTCGCCCTTCTCGCTCGTGAGCTGATAGAGAAAGATGACGTTGAGGATGATCCATCCGATGGGAAGCAGCCCGAAAGCGGCGCCGTAGGCCGCGGCGAGCCCCGCCATATGCGCGGGCATCCCATAGGCGAGCACCGCGACGGCAAGAGCCGCGGCAAGGCCCAGCATGGCTGCGATGTGAGCGCGGACCTCGAAAAGACCGATCGCACCCAGCAGCACGACGACGGGAATGGCCGCTACGGCAGTCGAGAGGACCACGCTGCCGAATGGGTCATAAACCTGCGACCACATCAGTTCGCCACCCATCCACGCTTCCAGTTGGATGCCAATATATCACGCATCTACGACGTATCGAGCATACGAAGCGGGCTGCACCGCGTTCGGACATGCTCCGTGTCCGGCAACGAAAAACGCTTGAGGCTGACGAAGTTGCGCGAAGGGCGCGCCGTGGGCACCGTCTTATGTATAATGTGGCCCATCGGCCACGACGCCTCACAGGCGAGACTTGCACGGCGGGCAATGTCGCTTTGAATAGGCATCGCGGGAATGCCGTTATACGACCGCTGCGCGGCAGCGTCTTGCGCCACCACCTGACGAAAGGACATTTATGACGACAACGGAACTTGAAGCTCCATCGGAAACGAGCCGCGCCAAGCGCCTCAAGGCGCGGACGCACGCCGCGCACGAGCGGCTCGACAGCCGCGTCATGGCGGCAGACCCCTTCGGCTCGAAGGAACGATATGCGCAGTTTGCCGTCGTGCAGCACGCGTTCCACCGCGATATCGACGCGCTCTACGATAACGCGGTGCTCGATCGTCTGTTGCCGGATCTCGCCGGCCGCCGTCGGTTGCCCCAGATCGCGGAGGACCTCAACGATCTCGGCACTGCGCTGCCGAGCTACAACGCCGCACCCGCTTTCAAGGCCGGAATGATCGCCGATGTTCCCACCGCCCTCGGCTGGCTCTATGTGGCCGAAGGCTCCAACCTCGGCGCCGCATTCCTGTTGAAGGAGGCGATCAAGCTCGGCCTCGGCGAAACCTTCGGTGCGCGCCATCTCGCGGGCGCTCCGGAAGGCCGTGGCCTGCATTGGCGCACGTTCACGGCGGCGCTCGATGCCGTCTCACTGACCGATGCGGAAGAAAGCCGCGTCGTCGCCGGTGCCGAAGCCGCATTCGCACGCGTTCAGGCCCTGGTCGAGGCCCACCTCCCGGTTGTGGCCGGCAAGCCTCAGGCTCCTTCCGCGTAAGGAGCGCGAGTGAAAACGCCAGCCAGCGAGGGCCGGACACACGGCCGTTAGCCAGCCAGCGCACCCCCCCCGAAAGGCGGGCTCGATCGCGGCGCACACCGCGTGCGCCCCTCCCAAACGGCTCTGACACCCTGAATTTTGGCGATCCCAGCAGGATTCGAACCTGCGACCCCCTGCTTAGAAGGCAGGTGCTCTATCCGACTGAGCTATGGGATCGTGTTGTAATCACGAAGATTTTCATGGGACCGGTCATACGGCCTCGGCTCCGTGCCGTCGCCAGCCGATGCACCACTGACTTATCCAGTGCCGGCGGTCCTGGCAAGCGACACCGGTGGCATCAGGCTTGGCGGCAGCCGATCTCTCCCGGCACGGCGCCGCTTTGCGGGGTGAGCCGCTTGCGCGCGCACTGCTCGACGAGGAGATCACGCAGCGAGCTCTCCCGCTCCTTCCACTCGGGCTTCCCGGCAAGGTTCTCTAGCTCCATCGGGTCCGCCGAGACGTTGTACATCTCGTACTCGCTCGGCAGAGGCACCGTCTTGACCTTCTCCTCGTAGATGCGCCGGGACTTGCCTTCCTCGTCGCCCTCCCGGCCTTTGAGCTTGTTGACCACGTCCCGCACGCCCTCCGTTCCGGGGGTGCCGGGCGCGCTCCAGTAGCGGGGGTGATCGAAATAGCGCGAGTATTTCCAGATCTCGCCGCCGATGTCCGCGATCACGGTCTCGACGTGGTTCGGCTGCGTCACGGAATCGTAGGAGAGGCCGATGAAGTTCTTCTGGTCGAGCCCGCGGCTCGGATCGTCGTCCGACATGAAGTAGATGGGCTCGGCGAGCTTCTCCGGCCCCACCTCGCCGCGCAGCAGCGGAGAGAGGTCGCGCCCGACGAGCGGCAGCGCGTCGGTGAAGCCGGGCGAGATCGCTTCCAGCGCGGCCTTGGGGTCGACGCCCGCGAGCCCCAGGAGCGTAGGGGCGATGTCGATGTGGCTGGTCGGCATCGGGATGGTGCGAGGCGTGGCCTCCTTTCCCGGCATCACCACCACGAGCGGCACGCGCAGCGCCTCCTCGTAGGCCATGTACCACTTCTGGAACAGGCCGCCGTGAGCGCCGAGAAGATCACCGTGATCGGAGGTGAATACGATGATGGTGTTATCGAGGAACCGCGTCGTCTCGAGCGCCGCCAGCACTTCGCCCAGGTGACGGTCCACGTCCGCGTGGAGGCGATAGTAGAGACGGTAGTATTCGCGCGTGGCGGCGCTCGCCTGCATGAACTGGCTGTAGGCGTCGCGATAGGATTTCTGGCACGAGGGTTTGTCGTCGAGCTTCTCGAGGCGCGTGCGGGCGAACAGAGCGCGGTCGAACACCTCCTCAGGAACCGTCTCCGGCACGCTGAAATCGTACTGCTCCTGGAACTTTGCGGCGAGGCGCGTGAAGAAGCCCCAGAGCGCGATGTCGTGCGGGTTGGTGAACGACGCCATCAGGAACCAGGGGCTCTCGTCCTTGGAGGCATCGAGCTCCTTCAGCGTGCGCACCACCTGAGCGGCGATGGCGGGATCGCGGCCCTGGTTGCCCGGAGCCGCGGACGAGCCTGAGCGCAACGGATCTGAGCCGTGCGGCTCGGGGCCGACCCAGCCCGAGAACCCGAACGGGTCCAGCGTGTCGGCCTTGAGGTAGATCTCCTCCTTGGCGGGATCGGCGACGCCCTTGGCGTCGTAGCTGGTGATCACCTGCTCGGTGCCCGGCACCTTGAGATCGGCCTCGGTGGCGTGCCACTTGCCTTTCCAGAACGTCCGGTATCCGGCGTGCCGCAGGTAATGCCCGAGCGTCGGCACAGAGCCGGGCAACAGCCAGTGCATGTCGGGGTCGTTGGCTGCCTTGGCCGCCCCGTCAGTATTCGCGACGCCGTGCAGCGAAGGATAGTGACCCGTGTAGAGAGAGGTGCGGCTCGGCACGCAGGCGACGGAGGCCACATAGTGGCGTTCGAACGAGACGCCTTGCTGGGCCAGCCTGCCCTGAGCGGGAAGATATGACGCACGAAATTGCTTGAGTGCGGCACTCTCGTAAACGGTCGGATACCGCTGCTCGTCGACGAGCAGGAAGAGAATGTTCGGCTTCCGGGCCCCTCCCTGAGCCGCAGGCGCCGCCGTCTCTGCTTCCGCCGCTTTGAGGCCAGCCGCGCTCGCCGCGCCGGCAAGGCCGAGTTTCAAGGCGTTCCTTCGTGTCACCTCCCCGCCAGACGCCATTCCTTCCCCCCTTTTCGTCTCTAGGGGAACAAGTATTGCGGGGCCTCCCCGCGAGCGCAATAGGTATCCCCGCGTAGTGGTCAGGGCCTCGGCGCGGCGGGCGAAGGGGCGTGGTCGGCATGATCGGCGTGACCGCCCGCGCAGCGCTCGAATTCGAGCTCGACCGTCGCGTGATCGAAGCCGTATTCCGCGCGCAGGTGCTCCTTGATCGCGGCCGAGATCGTCTCGGGCGCGCTGGTGTCGCTCACGCGGGCGTGCAGCGTGATCATGGGCCTCTCCTGGCTGATCGACCATACATGAACGTGATGCACGTCATGGACCGAGGGGATCGCGGCCTTGAGGCTGTCACCGATCTGTCGCGGATCGAGCCCGCTCGGGGTGCCTTCGAGCAGGATGTGCGCGCTGTCGCGGACGATCCGCCAGGCGGAGCCGAGAATGAGCACGGCAACGAGAACGGAGAGGATCGGGTCGATCGGCGTCCAGCCGGTGACGAGAATGATCAACGCCGCCACGAGCGCCGCGACCGACCCTAGGAGATCGCCGATCACGTGCAGCACCGCAGCGCGGACGTTGAGGTTGTCATGATCGCCGCCCTGAAGCAGCCAGAAGGCAAGCACGTTGACGAGAAGTCCTGCGAGCGCGATGGCGAGCATGACGCCGCCGATGACAGGCTGCGGATCGCGGATGCGGTGCACGGCCTCGATCACGATCCACCCCGCGATGGCGAACAGCAGGAGTCCGTTGGCAAATGCAACCAGAACGCCGAAGCGGTCATACCCGTAGGATCGCTTCCAGTCGGCCGGCCTGCGCGCCAGCCGGAAGCCGAGCCAGGCGAGCGCGAGACCGGCGGAGTCGGTCAGCATGTGGCCGGCATCCGCGATGAGTGCGAGCGAGCCCGAGATCAGGCCGCCCGCGAACTCGGCCAGCATGAACAAGCCAGTGAGCAGCGCCGCGAGCCCCACGCGCCGCTCGCTCACCCCCGCGCCCACGTGCGCATGGCTGTGAGCAGGACTGTGGTCATGGTCGTGCCGGTGGTCCTGGTCATGACCGCCGCCGCGGGAATGCGGATGTGAGTGCGTGTGCATCTGGGCAAAACCCCGTTGCGCGCCGAATGTTCAGACGACCGCCAGACGCAATAGGGACCAGACGATCCGCTCAGCCGCCGAAGTCGTAGGCCGCCAGCGCGGCCAGGTTCACGATATCGGAATCCTTCGCGCCGAGCGTGGAGATTTGCACGCTCTTCTCGAGGCCCACCAGCAGCGGTCCGATGATGGTCGCTCCACCAAGCTCCTTCAGCATCTTGATGGAGATCGAGGCGGCATGCACCGTCGGCATCACCAGCACGTTCGCAGGCCCCGTCAGGCGGCAGAACGGATAGAGGCTGAGCAGATCCTGCGAGAGCGCCACGTCCGCGGCCATGTCGCCGTCGAACTCGAAGTTCACATCCCGCTCGGCGAGGATGCGCACGGCTTCGCGCACCTGTTCGGAACGCTCGCTCGGCGGCTGGCCGAAGGTCGAGTAGCTGAGGAGGGCGACGCGCGGATCGATGCCGAACTTGCGCGCGGCATTTGCGGCTTCGGTTGCGATGTCCGCAAGCTGCTCGGCCGTGGGCACGTCGTTGACATTGGTGTCCGCCACCAGCACGCCCCGGCCGCGGCATAGTGCGAGGTTCACGCCGATCACGTGCCGGTTCGGCTTGGGGTCGATGACCCTCAGCACGTCCTGGAACACGCTGGTCCAGTTGCGGGTGACGCCCGCCACCATGCCGTCGGCATGTCCGCTGGCGACGAGCAGCGCCGCGAAGACGTTGCGCTCGTTGGTGACGAGGCGCACGCAGTCGCGCTTGAGAAAGCCGCGGCGCTGAAGGCGCGCATAGAGCGCATCGGCAAACTCGTCCTTGAACGGCGAGTTCCTGAGATCGATGATCTCGAACTCGTTGCGCAACTTTATGCCGAGCTCGCGGAAGCGCTCCCGCATCACATCCTCGCGCCCCACCAGCACGGGAACGCCGAGACCTTGCGAATAGAAGCTGTTGGCGGCGCGAATCGCGGCCGGATCCTCGCCTTCGGCGAACACGATGCGCTTGGGAGCAGCCCGCACCTGCTCGAACACCGATTGCAGCCAGCTCGACACCGGATCAAGCCGCCCCTTGAGGCGGGAGATATAGGCGTCCATGTCGACGATGGGGCGGCGCGCGACGCCGGAATCCATCGCCGCCTGCGCAACCGCGGGCGACACGTGGCTGATGAGGCGCGGATCGAACGGCGCAGGAATGATGTACTCCGGCCCGAACGTCGGGCGGCGGCCGAGAAACGCCGCCATCACCACGTCCGGGACGTCCTCGCGCGCGAGGGCCGCGAGTGCGCGTGCGGCCGCGATTTTCATGTCGTCGTTGATGGTGCGCGCCTGCACGTCCAGCGCGCCGCGGAAGATGAAGGGGAAGCCGAGGACGTTGTTGACCTGGTTCGGATAGTCAGACCGTCCCGTCGCCACGATGGCGTCGTCGCGCACGGCCTGCACTTCCTCGGGCGTGATCTCGGGATCGGGATTGGCCATGGCGAAGATGATCGGCTTCGCGGCCATCGAGACCACCATGTCCTGCGTTACGGCACCCTTTGCGGAGAGCCCGAAGAAGGCATCGGCGCCTGCAAGCGCTTCCGCCAGCGTCCGTGCCTTTGTCTTCGACGCATACGCCGACTTCCACTGGTTCATGCCGTCCTTGCGGCCCTGGTAGATGACGCCCTTGGTGTCGCAGAGAATGACGTTTTTCTTCGGCATGCCGAGCGCGCAGAGAAGCTCGATGCAGGCGATGCCCGCCGCACCCGCGCCGTTCACCACCAGCGTGAAGTTCTCGATGTCGCGTCCCGTGAGTTCGAGCGCGTTGATGAGACCCGCAGCCGCGATGATGGCGGTTCCATGTTGATCGTCATGGAACACGGGAATGTCGAGCAGCTCCTTGAGACGCTCCTCGATGATGAAGCAGTCCGGCGCCTTGATGTCCTCGAGGTTGATGCCTCCGAAGCTCGGTCCGAGGTAGCGCACAGAGTTGATGAAGGCCTCGACGTCCTCGGTGTCCACCAGAAGGTCGAGCGCGTCGATGTCGGCGAAGCGCTTGAACAGCGCGCCCTTGCCCTCCATCACCGGCTTGGACGCGAGCGCGCCGAGATTGCCGAGACCGAGGATCGCCGTGCCGTTGGAGACGACCGCAACCAGGTTGCCCTTGTTGGTGTAGTCGTAGGCGAGCGAGGGGTTCTCGGCGATGGCCTCCACCGGAACCGCGACGCCCGGCGAATAGGCCAGCGCCAGATCCCGCTGGGTGACGAGCGGCTTCGTCGGCGTGATTTCGAGCTTGCCGGGCTTGCCTTGAGCGTGGAACTGCAACGCTTCTTGGGCGGTGATGCGCGTGCGCTGGGATTTGTTGGCCATGAATATCGAGCGAATGGACAAAGGACGAGGCCGGGGCGAAGCGAGGCCTGGCGGACGGGCAGCGTGCTTCCGGAAGAAGGAATGATCCGGGTTTCCGGAACAGAAGCACGACAGATCTTGGTGCGAGGGCTTGATCGGCCGGGATGCAAGCGTGCGGCCTACATCGGAAACGACGGTCAGGCACTCGAAGGAAGCTCAGAGCAACAGATTGTCGTTACTCTGATCCGGTGTCCCGAATAAGAAGGACGCGATAGGGGGCTTCTCTTCCGGGAACGAACAGCGGGCGTCTAGCCTACGGTCGCGAGGGGGAGGGGACAACCGGGCATTCCTGCGACTTTTGGACGAGACAAACGCGCCCAATGCAGGCCGGGCGCCCAAAGCCTGTTGCGCTTACTGAACGATCTCCACGGAAAACGTCCGCTGTGTGACGTCCCCGCCAAGCTCGGCCTGGATGGAGAACGTGTCGGCGCCGGTCTCGCCCTCCCGGGCGGTGTAGTAGATGCCGGTGCCGAGCACCCGCTGACCGATGCAGGTCCCGGAGGCGCTCGTATTGATCGTCGTTTCCTGACCGGGCTCGAAGGTGACCGTGCCTTTGCTCGGCGCCGCCGTGATGGCGATGGCGGGCGCGGGCAGGCTCTCGCACTTGGCCCCGAAGCCCGCCATGACGAACACGCGCGCGCGCCGGCCCGCAACGACGGGACTACGCCTCACGCCGTCGCCTCCCGCCGCGTCCGGTGCCGGAGGCGGCGCGGTGTTGGAGGGGCCGGACGAGCATCCGGCCATGAGCAGAAGCGCGAGGACGAGCCCTGCGGCGGCAAACACGGGTCTGGTGGTCAAATGAAGGGGCCCTTCAAGCTCGTCGGTCGAATGCCAGTCTGGCACGCCGCGCCGCGTCAGGCACGCATCCCATCGGCCATCCTGTGGAGAAGTCGCCTGGCCAACGAAAAAGAAAACGCGCCGGGCTTTTCAGCATCCGGCGCGTCGGTGGCGGACTGATGGCGGGGAGAGGCCGGTCAGTGCGTCAGATAGAGCTGGTTGATCTTGAGCGCGATGTCGCGGAAGGCCTGCTGCAACTCGCTGCCCGTGTTCGGCGTGTACGCCTTGGACGGGTCCGTGGCGCAATGGTCGAGCGTCTGGATCGCGGTCGCGTTGCCGCCGAGAGCAAAACCCACCGTGTAGACGGTGATGCCTTTCGCTTTCATGGCGGTGCAGACAGCGCGAGCTTGTGTCGCGGAATCTCCGTTGGCCGCGCTGCCGGCTCCGGTCGAACTCGTCTGAACACCCTTGGCGTCGTACTGAAGATTGTACTCGCCGTCCGTCATCAGGATCGCGATCTTGCGCGTGTCGCTGCCATAGGCGGCGGCGGCGCTCGAGGCGGACCACAGCGAGTTCCAGTTCGGTGACAGCGTATACCAGGTCCACGCCGTGCCGATTTGGCCCGCCGTCGTATTCGACAGCACGAGGTTGGCGATCTTGTTCGTCAGCGTCGTCTTATTGTTCGTGAGCGGAACCAGTTCGTCGGCGGCGGGCAGGCCGCAAATGCCGTAGCTGCCGCCTGCCCTGTTGAACAGGGTCATGACGTAGTTGCCGCTACCGGGCGCCACGTCGGTATACTTGTTGGCACCCGTGCGCTCGACCACGCACTCCGTCGGGTAGTAGGAGATCGATGAAGTTCCGTTTCGCGTCGAGTAGGGGTAGGTCACAGAGGATGCCGGGGTGCCGCGGGCCTTGGTGTTGGCGCTCGAGGGGAGGCGCACGCCTTCCGCGAACGGCACGATCGCGACGCGCACCGGATTTGCGTTGGCGCTGTCCGAGATCACGATGTTGACAAGGTCGGTGGCCGCGGTCTTCAGATCTCTGATCTTGGTGCCGCCCATCGAGCCCGTGACGTCGAGCATCATCGAGATCTCGACGGGCGTGTTCTCCTTGCCGCCGGCCTTCAGCAGGGCCTTCGAGTACTGGCTTTCGGAGACGTCGAGCAGCGCGAGCCTCGGAATGTTCGCAAAGCCCAGGAACGCGGTCTTGATGTAGGCGTTTCCGGTCGCGGCAAAGGCGGTGTTGTTGTCGACGGCGTCGAAGGCAATCGTATCGTCGATCACTTCGGGGCGGTTCTTGGTGTTCTCCTGGTAATACTTGAGCGCGGCCTCGCGGGCGCCGGTGACGTCCTTGTCGTTGAGCTGGAGAATGCGTCCACCCGCCAGCACGGCCGCGTCCATGGCGGCGATGGTCTGCTGACGCGCCGCTTGCCAGCGGCCAAAATCGACGCCCGCGCCCACGAACAGGCAGAACGCGACCAGCGACAACGCGAAAATGATGGCGATGCTACCGTTCTGGTCGCCCGCGAACTCCTGCGCGCGGTTCGCGATCCGGGACGAGGCACGGTTGCGGCGGCGCCGGTCGTCGGCGGTGGGATTGCCGAGCAACGAGGCCATTTGAGACGCGATGAACGCAAACATGGAGCTGTCTCCGGAATGAGGTCCGCTAACGTTCATCCGGCAACGTCTTAGAACTCGTAAATTCCGCAGTC
This sequence comes from Hyphomicrobium zavarzinii ATCC 27496, assembly GCF_000383415.1. Taxonomy (GTDB): domain Bacteria; phylum Pseudomonadota; class Alphaproteobacteria; order Rhizobiales; family Hyphomicrobiaceae; genus Hyphomicrobium_C; species Hyphomicrobium_C zavarzinii. The sequence continues at coordinate 318,327 of NZ_KB911258.1, forward strand.
CTCTGGTCCTCGGCAGGATGTAATCCTCCCGATGTGGTGAATCGCCGGGAAACGCATTGCCTGCAATTTGAGCGATCGCCGTCGGGGGAAGACGCCGGGCAGCGGGATCCAGGACGGCGCGTGGCCTCGTCCGGACGACAATTCCGTTAACATTCGCGTTATTGTCGACAATGCCGGCGCCAAATCGGCTTCGATGAGAAAAAAGCGGGCAGTGCCCGACAACTGTGCCGTGCGCTGGCGAGCCCTGTAGTCTATAGTTTAAGCCCAGCGGCTCCCAGTTAGGTCATGATCGATAAGCTTGAACTGCTCCTGGCCCTCGCACGTGAACGTCACTTCGGCCGAGCGGCAGACGCGTCTGGGGTCACCCAGCCAACACTCTCTTCGGCACTGAAAAGCCTTGAAGATCAATTCGGTGTGTTGATCGTCGAGCGTGGCTCGCGGTTTCGATGCTTCACCCCGGAGGGGGAGCGTGTTCTCGATTGGGCGCGCCGGATCGTGGGCGACGCCCGCGCCATGCGCCAGGAGATCGATGCCCTCAAGAAGGGCTTGTCGGGCCATCTCAGGCTTGCGGTCATCCCCACGTCCCTGCCGTTTCTGGCCGAGCTGACGGTGCCCATGCGCCGCCGGTACCCCGACGTCAATCTCACCATCCTCTCCATGACCTCGGATTCGATCCTGACCCGGCTCGAAAATCTGGAGGTGGACATCGGGATTTCCTACGTTGACGCGGAGCCCCCGCCGCGCTTCGAGACCATCCAGTTCTACGATGAGCACTACGTGCTGCTGGTTGCGCCTGAAAGTCCGCTGGCCAAGCGCGAGCAGGTGACTTGGGCAGAGGCCGGGCAGCTTCCGCTGTGCCTTCTCACCCCGGACATGCAGAACCGCCGCCTGATCGATCATCATCTGGCGGAGGCGGGCGTGCATCAGAAGCCGACGCTTGAGAGCAACTCGATGCTCATCCTCTATGCCCACGTGATGTCGGGGGAATGGGCCAGCATCTTGCCGTCGCGGCTCGCCGAAACGCTCGATCGACCGAGTCGTTTGCGGTCGATCTCCCTGGTCAATCCGACTGTTACGCACAAGATCGGGCTGATCGTCACCAAGCGCGAACCCCACTCGCCTGTGGTCGCGGCCTTCATTGCGCTAGCAAAGCGCATAGGAAACCTAACGAAAGCAACAACTTCCCGCAAAGAAACTTGACGATTAGGGGAAAGAATTCGCGTCACCCGATAGAAACAATCTATCGTGGCACGAAACACGTCTATTGATCTTTGGGGTCGCTAACCTGATCTACATTGAAATAACTATAAATACATTGGAGGGCCGCCATGAGCCGTTTCGAACCGTGGAGCGAAGAGCGCACGGTCGAGATCGTCGCTGATCACAAAGGGCTGGAGGGGCCGTTGATGCCCATTCTCCATGCTCTTCAAGAAGCGTTCGGCCACGTTCCGGAAGAGGCAACTCCCGTGCTCGCGCGGGAACTTAACCTCTCGCGTGCCGAGGTGCACGGCGTCATCACCTTCTATCATGACTTCCGCCATCAACTGCCCGGCAAGCACATCTTGAAGTTGTGCCGAGCTGAAGCGTGCCAGTCGATGGGATGCGAGAAGCTGGTCGAGCGCGCCGAGTCTCGCCTCGGCGTCGAATGCGGCAATACAACTCCTGACGGCCGGGTGACCTTCGAGGCCGTCTACTGCCTCGGCCTGTGCGCCACCGCCCCCTCCGCGATGATCGATGGCCGCATCGTCGGCCGTGTCGACGCGAACCGTCTGGACCAGCTCCTGAAGGAGGCCCAGTCATGACGCTTCGCATTTTTGTTCCGCGCGACGCCGCGGCAGTCGCATGCGGCGCAGACGAGGTTGCAACCGCGCTCGGCGCAGCCGCCAAAAAGGCCGGCGTGCAGGTTCAGATCGTCCGCAACGGCTCGCGCGGCATGCTCTGGCTGGAGCCGCTGGTCGAAATCGAGCGTGAAGGCGTGCGCTACGGCTTCGGCCCGGTCGCGCCCTCTGATGTCGAGAGCCTGGTCAAGGCCGGCATTCTGCAGGGCAAGCCCGTAGACCAGATCAAGCATCCGCTCTCGATCGGCGTCGTCGACGACCATCCCTATCTCAAGCGCCAGACGCGCCTGACGTTCGCGCGCTGCGGCATCACCGATCCCGTCTCGCTCGAGGACTACCGCGCCCACGACGGCTACAAGGGCCTCGAGCGCGCACTCGCGATGAAGCCCATCGAGATCGTGGACGAGGTGGCGAAGTCGGGCCTGCGCGGCCGCGGCGGCGCCGGCTTCCCGACCGGCATCAAGTGGAAGACGGTCCACGACACGCCGATGGGTCAGCAGAAGTACATCGTCTGCAACGCGGACGAGGGCGACAGCGGCACCTTCGCCGACCGCATGATCATGGAAGGCGATCCCTTCCTGCTGGTCGAAGGCATGACCATCGCCGGCATCGCGGTGGGCGCCACGCGCGGCTACATCTACCTGCGCTCGGAGTATCCGCACGCGGCGATCGCGCTCAACGCCGCCATCGACGCGGCGAAGGCGGCCGGATACCTCGGGTCCAGCGTCGCTGGCTCCCAGCACGCGTTCGAGCTTGAGGTGCGCATCGGCGCTGGCGCCTACGTCTGCGGCGAGGAAACGTCGCTTCTGGAGAGCCTCGAAGGCCGTCGCGGCCTCGTTCGCGCCAAGCCCCCGCTTCCGGCCCACAAAGGTCTCTTCGGCCAGCCGACCGTGATCAACAACGTGCTCTCGCTCTGCGCGGTGCCGTTCGTGCTCGCGGAAGGCGCGAAGGCCTACGCAGACTACGGCATGGGCCGCTCGCGCGGCACGATGCCCATTCAGCTCGCCGGCAACCTGAAGTTCGGCGGCCTGTTCGAGACGGCGTTCGGTATCACGCTGGGAGAGCTGGTGGACGACATCGGCGGCGGCACCCTGTCGGGGCGTCCTGTAAAGGCCGTTCAGGTCGGTGGCCCGCTCGGCGCCTATTTCCCGCGCGGCCTGTTCGACACGCCGTTCGACTACGAGGCCTTCGCCGCGCGCGATGGCCTCATCGGTCACGCGGGCATCGTGGTTTTCGACGAGACTGCGAACATGGCCAAGATGGCCCGTTTCGCCTTCGAGTTCTGCTCTGTCGAGAGCTGCGGAAAATGCACGCCGTGCCGCATCGGTTCGACCCGTGGTCGCGAGACGATGGACAAGGTGATGGCGGGCGTCGATACGGCCGCCAACTTGGCCGTCATCGAAGATCTGTGCAACACGATGAAATTCGGATCGCTTTGCGCTTTGGGTGGGTTCACCCCATATCCCGTTATGAGCGCGTTGACACATTTCCCTGAAGATTTCGGCCGGCCTGGCAAGAAGCTGGCCGAGGCAGCGGAGTAACCCATGAGCCTGATCAAAGAAACCGACTTCGGCACCCCGGCGTCCAAGTCCGAGAAGCTCGTGACGCTGACCATCGACGGCGTCGAGGTGACGGTGCCCGAAGGCACGTCCATCATGCGCGCCGCTATGGACATGGGCACCACCATCCCCAAGCTCTGCGCCACCGACATGCTGGAGAGCTTCGGCTCCTGCCGCCTCTGTCTCGTGGAGATCGAGGGCCGCAACGGCACGCCCGCATCCTGCACCACGCCGGTCGCACCGGGCATCTCCGTCAAGACGCAGACCCCGCGTCTTGCAGCCATCCGCAAGGGCGTGATGGAGCTCTACATTTCGGACCATCCGCTCGACTGCCTCACCTGCGCGGCCAACGGCGATTGCGAGCTGCAGGATATGGCCGGCGCTGTCGGCCTGCGTGACGTGCGTTACGGCTACGATGGTGCGAACCACGTCTTCGCAAAGAGCCGCGTCGACGGCGCCGCCAACGACCAGTGGCTGGCAAAGGACGAGAGCAACCCGTACTTCACCTACGATCCCTCCAAGTGCATCGTCTGCAATCGCTGCGTGCGCGCTTGCGAGGAGGTCCAGGGCACCTTCGCGCTCACCATCTCCGGCCGTGGCTTCGACAGCCGCGTGTCGCCCGGCATGAACGAAGCCTTCCTCGACAGCGAGTGCGTGTCGTGTGGCGCCTGCGTGCAGGCTTGCCCGACTGCCACGCTGATCGAGAAGCCCGTCATCGAGATCGGCCAGCCCGAGCATTCCGCCATCACCACCTGCGCCTACTGCGGCGTCGGCTGCTCCTTCAAGGCTGAGATGCGCGGCGAGGAAGTCGTGCGCATGGTTCCGTGGAAGGACGGCAAGGCCAACCGCGGCCACTCCTGCGTCAAGGGCCGCTTCGCTTACGGCTACGCCACCCATCCCGATCGCATCATGAAGCCGATGGTGCGCGACAAGGTCACCGATCCCTGGCGTGAGACCACCTGGGAAGAGGCGATCGGCCGCGTCGCATCCGAGTTCAAGCGCATCCAGGACAAGTACGGCCGCACCGCTGTCGGCGGCATCACCTCCTCGCGCTGCACGAACGAGGAGGCCTACCTCGTGCAGAAGCTCATCCGCGCCGGCTTCGGCGTGAACAACGTCGACACCTGCGCCCGCGTCTGCCATTCGCCGACGGGCTACGGTCTCAAGACGACTCTGGGTGAGTCGGCCGGTACGCAGGACTTCGACTCGGTCGAAGAGTCCGACGTCATCATGGTCATCGGCGCCAACCCCACGGACGCCCATCCCGTGTTCGGCAGCCGCATGAAGAAGCGCCTGCGTGAAGGCGCGAAGCTGATCGTCGTCGATCCGCGCCGCACCGATCTCGTCAAGTCGCCCCACATCAAGGCCGACTACCATCTGGCACTCCAGCCGGGCACCAACGTCGCCGTCGTCACGGCCATGGCTCATGTCATCGTGACCGAGGGCCTCCTCAACGAGAAGTTCATCCGCGAGCGCTGCGAGATCGACGCGTTCGAGGAGTGGAAGGCTTTCGTTTCCGAGGAGCGCAACTCTCCGGAGGCGATGGAGCAGTACACCGGCGTTCCGGCGGCTGACATCCGCGGAGCCGCGCGCCTTTACGCCACCGGCGGCAACGGCGCGATCTACTACGGCCTCGGCGTCACGGAGCACTCGCAGGGCTCCACCACCGTCATCGGCATCGCGAACCTTGCAATGGCCACCGGCAACTTCGGCCGGCCCGGCGTCGGCGTGAACCCGCTGCGCGGCCAGAACAACGTGCAAGGCTCCTGCGACATGGCCTCGTTCCCGCACGAGCTCACGGGCTATCGCCACGTCTCGGATACCGCGACGCGGACGCTCTTCGAGAAGGAGTGGAACTGCAAGCTCGATCCGGAGCCGGGTCTGCGCATCACCAACATGCTGGATGCGGCCGTCGAGGGCTCGTTCAAGGCGATCTACATCCAGGGCGAGGACATTCTCCAGTCCGATCCCAACACGCATCACGTCGCCGCTGGCCTCGAGGCCATGGAGTGCGTCGTCGTGCAGGATCTCTTCCTGAACGAGACCGCGCGCTATGCCCACGTGTTCCTGCCGGGTTGCACCTTCCTCGAGAAGGACGGCACCTTCACCAACGCCGAGCGCCGCGTGCAGCTCGTGCGTCGCGTGATGAAGCCGAAGAATGGCTACGGCGATTGGGAGGTCACCCAGCTCATCGCCAAGGAGCTCGGCCTCGATTGGAACTACAAGCACCCGAGCGAGATCATGGACGAGATCGCGCGTCTGACGCCGACCTTCACCAACATCTCGTTCAAGCGCATCGAGGAGCTCGGCGGCTCGGTCCAGTGGCCGTGCAACGACGAGGCCCCCGAGGGCACCCCGATCATGCACATCGAAGAGTTCGTGCGTGGCAAGGGCCGCTTCCTGATGACGGAGTACGTGCCGACCGATGAGCGCACCGGACCGCGGTATCCGCTGATCCTCACCACCGGCCGCATCCTGTCGCAGTACAACGTCGGCGCGCAGACGCGGCGTACCGACAATGTCGTCTGGCATCCCGAGGACGTGCTGGAGATCCATCCGCACGACGCGGAGGCTCGCGGCATCAAGAACGGCGACTGGGTCGCCATCAAGAGCCGCGCGGGCGAGACGGCGCTCCATGCGCTGATCACCGATCGCGTGGCGCCGGGCGTCGTCTACACGACGTTCCACCATCCGCTGTGCCAGGCCAACGTCATCACCACGGATTTCTCGGACTGGGCGACCAACTGCCCCGAGTACAAGGTGACGGCGGTCGAGGTCTCGCGCTCGAATGGCCCGACCACGTATCAGCAGGAGTACGAGGAGTTCTCCGATCTCACCCGGCGCATCGTGCCGGCCGAAGCCGCGGAGTAGCTTCGATGGCGGAGACGTCTGCGCGCGTGCCCTCGCGCCGGGTGTCTAAAGCCCGCGTCGAGGACACACAGCGGCTCATCCCGGAAGAGGTGCCGGTGGCGCTCGTCTATGACGGCTCGACACATGCCGTCATGATGGCGACGCCGGCCGACCTCGAGGATTTCGCAGTGGGCTTCTCGGTGACCGAAGGGATCATCGCAGGCCGCTCCGAGATCCGGGAGATCGAGATCGTGGAGCAGGAGAAGGGCATCGAGGCGCGGATGTGGCTCGCGCCGCAGAGCGGGCGCAACCATGCCGCCCGCCGCCGCCGTATTGCCGGGCCGACGGCCTGTGGTCTCTGCGGCGTCGAGAGCCTGGATGCCGCCGTACCGGAACCTCGGCGCGTCGGCAAGTCAGCTTCGGCGACTGCGGACGAGGTGCAGAAGGCCCTCGCCGCCATGCAGCCCCAGCAGACGCTCAACATCGCAACGCGGGCCGTGCATGCGGCGGCGTTCTGGGATTCGGCAAAGGGCACGATCGCGCTTCTCCGCGAGGACGTCGGACGCCACAACGCGCTCGACAAGCTCGTCGGCGCTGTGATGAGCGCTGGCCTGGATCCTGCGAAGGGCTTCGTGGTTCTCACGAGCCGCGTATCCGTCGAGATGGTTCAGAAGGCGGCAGCGCTCGGCGTCGAGATCCTCGTCGCCGTGTCTGCGCCCACCGCGCTGGCTCTGCGCGTCGCCGAGACGGCCGGGATCACCCTTGTCGCTGTCGCGCGTCCCGACGCATTCGAGATTTTCACCCACCCTCATCGTATCGCACTTGCCGCGCAGCCTGGCGACGGCATTCGCCAGGAGACCCAAACGCATGCACTCCCCCTCTGACGCGCTCGTCCGTATGGCCAACGACATCGGCAAGTTCTTCCGCTCTCAGGGCGAGGAGCGCGCGGTGGTCGGCATCGCCGATCACATCCAGAAGTTCTGGGAGCCGCGCATGAAGAAGCAGATCTTCGAGCACCTGGACGAAGGCGGCGCCGGGCTCGATCCGCTGGCGTTGAAGGCGCTCGAGAAGCTCAAGTTCGATATGCGTGGCAAGCCCACGGCGGCCGAGGCAAAGGCCGCGATCGAGGCTGAGGCGCAAGCGAAGGCTGCGGGCGCCGGGCGCAAAAGCGCGCGCCGCTAAAACCCCGTCTCGCGCAGAACGTCCCGCACAGAGTTACGGGCCGGCCGCGGCGCTGCACAGGCAGCACCACCGCGGCCGGCAAATCTTTGTTACGACAGGACTGGCTCGCGCTCGGCGCCGGTTGGCGGACGGCCGATCTTGTCCAGCTCGTCGTATTCGGCCTCCGTGAACACGCGCGAGCGCGTCAGGAAGCGGACGCCCTCGGGGGCTTCCAGCGAGAAGCCCGATCCGCGGCCGGGCACCACGTCGATTATGAGATGCGTGTGCTGCCAATAGTCGAACTGCGCCGCGCCCATGTAGAACGGCTGCCCGCCGATCTCCCCCAGATAGACATCCTGCGCGCCGACGCGGAATTCCTTGCGCGGGTAGCACATGGGAGCGCTGCCGTCGCAGCATCCGCCCGACTGATGGAACAGCAGCGGACCGTGCATGCCCTTGATCTTCTCGATCATCGCGAGCGCTTCCGGCGTTGCCGAAACTCGTTCGACCATTGTGACCTCCTTCATGCCTCCCGACCGAGGCGCCTTGTTAAGCCGGCACCTTGTCCTCGGACGGTACCACAATCGCGAAGATGTCGCTCAACGCCGTCAGCGCGCCGTTGTGCAGCTCTTCGGCCGACAGATCGCCGCCCACGGGGTTCTTGAGCGAGCGCGTGGCCGTGGCATTGCCCACCACCGTCGTGCGGTAGCCGTGATTGAAGGCTGCCCGCGCCGTCGAGTTCACACATACATGGGTCATGAAGCCCGCGAGCACCAGGTCCGTAACGCCGAGGCGCTTCAATTCGGCGTCGAGATCGGTCTGCTCGAACGAACTGGGAAACGCCTTGGTGATGACCTTCTCGCCGGCGGCCGGCGCCACCACGTCGGCGATAGAGCCGATGTGCGCGCGCACGTCGTAGGGGCTGCCCGGTCCTGCATCATGCTGAATGTGAATGACGGGCGCACCGGAATCGCGCGCGCGCTTCAGAAGCTTGGCGCACTGCGCGAGCGCGGGCTCCACGCCTTCGAGCTGCATGATGCCCTCACGGTAGGTGTTCTGGCAGTCGATCAGCACGAGCGCCGATTGCGAGAGCGGCGCGGGCGTATCCGGCAGAGCGAGGAGCGAGCGGAGGGTAGGGCGTGTATCAGTCATCGGTTGGTGTCCTTGAATGGAAGTGAAGGCGGCGCGCCCGCCGCCAGGATTGCGTTCGCGTCCCAGACACGTTTGCTGGGATTGGCCCGTTTGCGCAACGTGAAGTGAACGCCGCGAGGCCCTTCGAGCGAAAAGCCCGGTCCCAGTCCGTGCGCGACATCGAGAATGAGCGTGCTGCCACGCCAGTACTCGATCTCGCTCGTCATCAGGAAAAGAGGAACCTCGTCGATCGTTCCCATCAGCACGTCGCGGGCGCCAAGGTTGAGCTCGTCCGTCTTGAGGCAGATGACCGTGACCCCATAGCTCCCGGACACGTGAATGGTGAGGGAGCCATGCTCGCCTTTGAGCTCTGCGATCAGCTCTCGTGCGGCCTTGGTCGCGGTAAGCGTCGTCATGCCGGGCATGAGCTTTCGAAAGGCGCGGGCTTCCGGTGCCTGTTCCAAACAAAAACAGCGCGGCCTTTCGGCCGCGCTGTGATGGAAGGAACCGACTTCGGAAGGTCCGGCCAGACCCTAGAAGAAGCCCAGAGCTTTCGGGCTGTAGGAGACCAGCATGTTCTTGGTCTGCTGGTAGTGATCGAGCATCATCTTGTGCGTCTCGCGGCCGATGCCCGACTGCTTGTAGCCACCGAATGCGGCGTGAGCCGGGTAGAGGTGGTAGCAGTTGGTCCACACGCGGCCAGCCTGGATGGCGCGGCCGAAGCGATAAGCGCGGGTGCCGTTACGGGTCCACACGCCCGAGCCGAGGCCGTACAGCGTGTCGTTGGCAATGGCGAGCGCCTCGTCATCGTCCTTGAACTTCGTGACCGACACGACCGGTCCGAAGATCTCTTCCTGGAACACGCGCATCTTGTTGTGGCCAGCCAGAATGGTCGGCTTCACGTAGTAGCCCTCGGACGCTTCGCCCGAGAGAATGTTACGCTCGCCGCCCGTCAGCACCTTGGCGCCTTCGTCCTGGCCGATCTTGATGTAGGAGAGGATCTTCTCCATCTGGTCGTTCGACGCCTGGGCGCCGATCATGGTCGAAGCATCGAGCGGATGGCCCTGCTTGATGGCCTCGACGCGCTTGACGGCGCGCTCCATGAAGCGGTCGTAGATGCTCTCGTGCACGAGCGCGCGGCTGGGGCAGGTGCACACCTCGCCCTGGTTCAGCGCGAACATGGCGAAGCCTTCGAGCGCCTTGTCGAAGAAGTCGTCGTCTTGATCGGCGACGTCGGCGAAGAAGATGTTCGGAGACTTGCCGCCGAGTTCCAGCGTGCACGGAATGATGTTCTCCGAGGCATACTGCATTATGAGGCGGCCGGTCGTCGTCTCGCCCGTGAACGCGATCTTGGCGATGCGCTTGTTCTGAGCGAGCGGCTTGCCGGCCTCGATGCCGAAGCCGTTGACGACGTTGATGACGCCCGGGGGCAGCAGGTCGCCGATGAGATCCATCAGCACCATGATGCTCATGGGCGTCTGCTCGGCGGGCTTGAGCACGATGCAGTTGCCGGCGGCGAGTGCGGGTGCGAGCTTCCAGCAGGCCATCAGCAGCGGGAAGTTCCACGGAATGATCTGGCCGACGACGCCCAGCGGCTCATGGAAGTGATAGGCGACGGTGTCGTGATCGATCTCGGCGATCGAGCCTTCCTGGGCGCGCAGGCAGCCAGCGAAGTAACGGAAGTGGTCGATGGCGAGCGGAATGTCGGCCGCCATGGTCTCACGGATCGGCTTGCCGTTGTCGAGCGTCTCGACCATGGCGATCAGCTTGAGGTTGGCCTCCATGCGATCGGCGATCTTGAGCAGCACGCCGGAGCGCGTAGCCGGAGAGGCGTTGCCCCATGCGGCGCGGGCCTTGTGGGCGGCGTCCAGCGCGAGTTCGATGTCCTCTGCCGACGAGCGCGCGACTTCGCAGAGCGGCTTGCCGGTGACGGGCGTCAGGTTGGTGAAATACTGGCCTTTGACCGGGGCCACCCACTGACCGCCGATAAAGTTGTCATAGCGCGGACGAATCCGGATCTGCTGGGAAAGCTCGTTCAGGGCTTGTTGGATCATGGGGGGCTCCTCCTCGAGGGTGCGTAATCCAGGTGTGCCGAGGCAGGCCTGGTTCTTTGTTATTCTGGCTAATATGCAGCTTAATTAGTGAGGCCGTCACGCTCCGTCTATACCACGAAGGTCTAGATCGTGGTGATTGCGATCAAGCTCCAGCCTGAGTTTCTTAGGCTCTTCGATTGTGAAAAGAATAAGTCGCGAATGATCGTCAGTTGCCATGCAGTTTTGTGCATGTGCTAACTGTAATCTCACTTACGGCGCGCGAGGCCGGGAGCCTGAAAGCAGACGATTTCGCCTCAAGCAATTCATCGTTCAACTTCGCGGACGCTTCGGAGCGTGCTTGGAAACACGCCGGATCAGGCAACCACTTTTCACCGGCTAGGTCTGGATGCGCCATGCCGGAGAAGCTCGTTCCCGAACTCGCCGGTTTTCAGAAACGCTAACGCGCCGCGTTGAGGCGGGCGAAGCCTGCGTCCAGGTCCGCGATGAGATCGCCCACGTCATCGAGACCCACATGCAACCTCAGCGCCGGTCCTTCCGCCGTCCACTGCGTTGCAGTGCGGTAGCGTTTCGGGTTGAACGGAACGATGAGGCTTTCGAAGCCGCCCCACGAATAGCCCATGCCAAAAAGCTCGATTCCGTCGAGCATGGCAGCCAGAGCCTTGCGGGGCGCGGGCTTCAGGATGATGGAGAAGAGGCCCGACGCACCGGAGTATTGCGTTTTCCACAGCGTATAACCGGGATCGGAGGGCAGGGCGGGGTGAAGCACGCGCTCCACCTCGGGCCGTGCCTTCAGCCATTCGGCGACCGCGAGGCCCGAGCGATGGTGGCGCTCGAGGCGAACGGCGAGCGTCCTGAGCCCGCGTAGCCCGAGATAGGTCTCTTCCGTGCCGGGACAGCCGCCGAGCGTGGCGCGCGCATCCTCGACGAGCTTTGCCGTGCGCGCGTTCGCCGTGATCGCACCCAGCATGGCATCTGCATGACCCACGATGTATTTCGTGGCGGCGTTGATCGACACGTCCACGCCGTGGTCGAGGGGACGGAAATAGAGCGGCGTCGCCCACGTGTTGTCCATCAGCACGGTGACGTCCCGTGCGCGCGCCGCCTGCACGATGGCGCCGATATCCTGCATTTCGAACGTCAGCGAGCCCGGACTTTCCGTGAAGATGACGCGAGTGTTCGGCTGAATGAGCTCCGCGATGCCACCCCCCGCGAGCGGGTCGTAATAGGTCGTCGCCACGCCGAGGCGCGCGAGCAGCGTATCGCAGAAGCGCCGCGTAGGCTGGTAGACGCTGTCCACCATCAGCACGTGATCGCCGGCTTTCACGAATGCGAGGATGGCGGTTATGACGGCCTGATACCCCGAGGAGGTGAGCAGGGTGCGCGCGCCGCCTTCGAGGCTGCAGATCGCCTCTTCCAGCGCGGCGGTCGTGGGCGTTCCGTGCCGCCCGTACTTGAACGGCTGCTCATCGTAAGCCTCGATGGCATCCAGCGTGGGAAAAATCACGGTCGAGCCGCGATAGACCGGCGGATTGACGAAGCCGTGCTGGCGGGCGGGGTCGCGCCCGCTGTGCAGGATCTCGGTTTCCGGACGCCGGGATTTGCCGGAGCCATCTTTCGGTTTCGTCATAGGTTCGGATCCCTCGGGCGGATCGGCAGGACGTGCCGTCCGAGCCGCCTTGAAAAGCAGCAGAAAATCATAAATCGGGCCGTGCGGAGATCGATCCGGCGCCACCTGCACGGGAGGGGTGAGCCGAGCGCCCTTTGACGCAAGTTTCCACTGTGGTCAAGGGCTTGACCATCCGGGCGCAACGCGGGATGTGTGACGGGCGGGATGCGTACGGCGCGGCCGCCCTTCGCGACCCACGCGACGGTACACGAAATGCCGGCGGGCCCGCCAGAGCGCTGGGTTTGCCGCCGACGTTCCACTGATCCGGAGGCCCCCACCCGTGACGCCTGATCGCCAGACGACCGATCTCGCGCACCCTAGGTCTCAGGGAGCGCGCGGGCTGGTCCTGGTCATGGCTGCCGCTCTGATGGGCCTGCCCGCGGCCTCCACGGCAGGCAACGCGTCGACGCTCGACGAGGTGCGCACCCGGGGGCATCTGGTTTGCGGCGTGACCGAGGGGATGCCCGGCTTTGCCGCCGTCGCCGCCGACGGCACCTGGGCCGGCTTCGACATCGATTTCTGCGGCGCCGTGGCCGCAGCCGTCCTGGGCCGCAAGGATGCGGTGAAGTACCGGGTCGTGTCCTCGGCAAACCGGTTCCAGGTTCTGACCTCCGGCGAGGTGGACCTCTTGCCTCGCGCCAGCGCCAGAACGCTTTCGCGCGACACCGAATACGGCGTGCGGTTCGTCGGAACCCTGTTCCACGACGGCCAAGGCTTCCTGGTGAGGCGCGGCCATGCGGTGGCGAGCGTGCTCGAGCTGTCCGGCGCCTCCGTCTGCGTCATGACCGGCACCAGCGCCGAGCGCGGCCTCGAGACCTACTTTCAGACCCGCAAGATGCGATACCAGCTCGTCGCGTCCGAGAAGTGGGTCGACGCAGCGAAGGCCTACGCCGATGGCGCCTGCACGTTGTTGACCGGAGACATCACCACCCTCGCGGCCGAGCGCAGCCGCCTCGTCAATCCGGCCGAGCATGTGATTCTGCCCGAGCTGATCACCAAGGAGATGCTCGGCCCCGTCATCCGCCAGGGCGACGAGCAATGGTTCTCCATCGTCCGCTGGACCGTGGAGGCGCTGATCGCGGCCGAAGAGCTCGGCATCACCAGCCAGGGCATCGAAGGCCTGCGCAGCTCGAACAATCTGGATGTACGCCGCTTCCTGGGGCTCGAGGCGGATCTCGGTCAGCCCATGGGTCTCTCGCGCGACTGGAGCTATCAGCTCGTGAAGCAGGGCGGGAACTACGGAGAGCTGTTCGATCGCAACGTCGGATCGAGATCCGCGCTTGCGCTTGAGCGCGGCCTCAACAATCTTTGGACGAGGGGGGGGCTTCTGTCCGCGGCGCCGCTGCGCTGAGGAGAGGCTGTTTGCAGATATGAGACTGTGATGAGGGAGAACCGCGCGTGAGCGTGAGCGTCGCAATGGCGGGCCTCGTGGTCGCCGTCATCGAGATCACCGGCCTCGCCGGAACACTTGCCCTTCTAGTTCCCATCGTCCTGCTCTTGATCGTCATCCTCAGAACGCGCCGGCCGCCAGAGCCGAGATCCGAAAAGGCAACCGCAGTGCTGCGCGCAATTCCATCCTCCGATACGCCCCCGGGCGAAGCCGCGCCCCGCGAGGACGCGTCCGCGGCCGTCGCGGAGGAGCGCGCGCTCGAGGCCGAGCCCATGGCGGCGGAGAGCGCGGATTGGCCAGAGCTCATCCGGGCCGCCGAGGCGGAGAACAACCAAGCCGCACTTGCGAGCCTCTATCTGTCGTTTGCGCGCGACGAGATCGCGGCAGGACGCGTCGATCAGGCAGCCGATCATCTAAGGTCCAGCGTCCGCTCGGCCGCAAAGAGCCGCTTCGCCGCCATCCAGGCCGAGGCGCGCCTTGAGCTTGCCGAGCTTGCGCGCGCGGCGGGAGACCTGACGACCGCGTGTGAGCACTGGCAGATCGCCCGCGCGCTCTTTCACGACCTCAAGCAGAAGGCGGAGCTCGGCGAGACCGAGAACCTGATGCGCAAGCACGGCTGCCCCACCGATTGGGTGCTGAACGACTTCTGAGAGCAGCCGGACTCAGGAATCCCTACTAACCACTGCCTACTGCCCCGTCACTTCATGATCAGCTCGACCTGCGTGGTCTCGCCATTCGAGAGCGCGATATCCCGCTGGAACACGCGGCCCTGTGATTTCGCGATCACCGTGTAGTTGCCGGGCGCGAGGATATGCGTCGGGAGTGCGCCGACGCTCTCCTTCACCTCATCGCCCTGCGGGGTCTGGATCGTCCACTGCGTGTCGGGCAGCGCTTCGCCGCCAGCCCGGTGCACGAGCTTGAGCGTGGCCTTCGCCGCAGAATGCGTAACGGTCGCTTCCGTGAGCTTGCCCGCTTCCACAGTGACGTCGCTGCGCACGACGGCGTTGCAGTCGCCGTAGGTCGAGACGATGTGATAGATGCCCGCATTGAGGCGAATGATGAGGTTCGGCTTGGCGGCTGACAGCACGAGCTTGCGATTGTCGGTCTGGTCGCGATCCGAATAGATCGCGTAGCTCACCGTGTTGTGCGGAGCGTCCGCGCCGGACACCAGCGCCTTGACGCGCAGGCCGCCCGCGTTGAGCACGAACTCTTCCATCGTCCCGTCTGCCGGTCCTCCCGGCTTTACGGAAATGCGCCGCGTGATGTGGGCCCGCCCGAACGCGGCGTTGACGATGTAGTCGCCCACCTTGAGCTTGAACGAGGGCCGCGCGTCCTGCTTGGTTGCGATCAGCGAAGTCTTTCCTTCACCGGCCGCATGGCCGTAGACACGCCAGGTGAGGCCCTCTTCGATCTCCTCGCCATCGGCCGTAAGCCGGGCCACCATCCGCACATAGGCTGTTTCCTCGCTCTGCTCGGGCCCGGAGCTCTCGCGGCCCGGTTGCGGAGAAGGAGTGCCTTGTCCGGGAGGTGCGACGTGCTCCTGCAGTCCCGTCAGCCAGTCAGCGGGCGATTGGGCTCGCGCGACGCCGGGCGAGAGGACCCACGCGAGGCTGAGCAGACCCAACGCCGCCGCGGTGAGCGGGCGGACGCGTGAACGGTGTTCCCTCATGATGGCCATGCGCATCGGGACAGACTTGCTCGGGTTTGGGAGTTGCGATCGCCGGATCACGCCGCGAGACCTTGGTTGAAGTATGGCACAGTCCCCCGACGCATCACGGCGAACCGAGCGAAAGCTCGCGCCGCTCCCCGGTTTTGAGATCGAAGGCCTGCTCGGTCCTGCGCTCGCCCCCGTCTGTCAGCAGCACGTAGCGCCCCGGCGCCAGCCGCGCGGACGTGGCCTCGCCTGGGCCGGAATGCAGGACCGTGCGTCCGCTGGCGTCCTTGATGCGCCAATGGCGCCCCTGTGCCGCGCTCGCGCCGACGGCGACCTCGCCCGATTCCAGCGTGAGCTGAACGCCGCCGCCCCGGCCGTTGGAAATGTCGACGGTGCCGAGCGCCTTGATATTGAGGCCGCTCACGGTCGCCTCCACCCGGTAACGCGCGGGCGGCAGCAGGAACGTTCCGGTCATCCCGTTGGCGCGTGCGATCTCGCGATGCGTCTGGTCCTCGCTCAGGATGCGGATCAGAACGGGCTGGTCTGCTCCGCCGCCGGCGTTGGCCGTCACCGTCAATTGCACGAGGCTGAAGGTCGCCACGTGCTTGACGACGTCGCCGGTTCCGAGCGCGATGCGGTCGCGCGTTTCGGCGACGCCCTGGCGGGCGACGACGTAGTAGGTTCCGGCCGGTAGCGTAAAGGCCGCCGCGGGATCCGCCGAGCGTGCCACCTCGCGCCGTCCTTTCCGCGCGTCGGGATCGTCCTCCTCGATCAGGTAGATCACGTCGGTCAGCGGCTGTCCGTTGGCGGCCGCAACGGCGGAAAGCTCGAGGCGCCCCGTGCCGAGCACCGGCGTCACATCCGCGCCCGCCCCTTCGGTGAGCGTTACTTCCGTCGTCTGCTCAGCCAGGCCATCCTGCACCCGCACGATGTATTGCCCAGCCGGAACCACCATCTCGGTATCGGCGGCGCGTCCGACCCAGAACGGACGCTGGCTGCCATCGGCGGTCTTGACCGAGATCGTCACCAGGGGATTGGTGAGCGGTGCGCCCGCCTTGTCGGCATGCGCCTTGATCTTCAGCAGTCCGGCTGCGAGCGAGAGCCGCGCGGCCGTCGGCTTGTCGGACGCGACCTCGAGCGTCTGCCGCGCGGAGGCCTGCCCGAAGCGCGCCTCGACAACATAGGAGCCGGGGTCGAGGTCCACCGAAAGCTCGCGGTTCTTGACCGACTTCAGCACTGCGTCCGGCTTGTCGGCCTTGGCGACGGTCCAGTGCACCGGAGCGGCGAGAGGGGGCGAGCCGGAGGCGAGCGAAGCGGAGAGGCGAAGGCCCGGAGCGCCCTCGGGGTTTGGTGGCGGGGCGGCCTTGGGAAGCGGCACGGCCGCGCCCGTTGCGGGATCGATCCGCTCGAGATTGGCGAGCGTCAGCGCTTCGGAGAGGCCGGCTGCGAGGCTTGTCGAATCGCGCGCCTCGATCACCTTGCCGTTGGTCGATTTGGCGACGCAGGCGAGCCGCTGAACGTCCGGCTTTTCGAGGCCGAAGCTGATCAGGAACACGCGCGTCTTGGCGTTGGCCTTGGCGATGTCGGCTGCAACCGCGCACGGGTCTTGCGCGCAATTGTCCATTCCGTCGTGGATCGCGATGATGGAGCCGGCTTCGCCGGGCTGGATCTGCTTGGCGGCTTCGCGCAGCGCCAGGGCCAGCGGCCCCTTGCCTTTGGGATTGAGCTTGTCGGCGATCGAGAGAATGCGCTCAGGCGGCCCGGCTTCCGGAGCGGCCAGCACCTCCACGTCGCTGCAATCGGCGCGCCGCCGCTGCCCGAACGACATCAATCCGAGGCGCACGCGCGGGGAGATGTCGGACAGGGATTGACGGAGTGCCCCGCGGGCGAGATCGAACTTGGAGGCGCGCTCCGTTCCGATGTTGCCCCACATGGAGCCGGACCCGTCGAGGATGACGATGGCCGGGCCTTCGGGAGCCGTCTGGGCGCGGGCGCCAGGGACAAAAAGCAGCAGCAACCCGAAAAACGGCAGGAGAGAAGGGGCCAGGCGGCGCAGGACCAGCATCGGGGAACGAATCCGTTTTGCTCAATCGCGATGGGGAGATTGTATCAGACGCGCAACTGCGATAGCGAGGCCGGCAAGCCCCACCCTTCGAATTTAAGTCTCAGGGAAGCATCTGCAATGAACGAAGCCCTTTTCGAAACCCTGGCAACCCGGCGCTCCGTGAAGCCCGACCGGCTCGAGGCCCCGGCGCCGTCGGGCGACGAGCTGCGCCGTATCCTGACCATCGCTGCCCGCGTGCCCGATCACAAGAAGCTGGTGCCCTGGCGCTTCATCGTGTTCGAAGGAGAGGCGCGCCAGGCGGCGGGCGAGCTGTTCGCGGCGGCTTGCGAGGCCGAGGAGAAGGAGCCGTCCCGCATTCGCCTGGAGACGGAGCGCAATCGCTTCATGAGAGCGCCCCTCGTGGTCGCCGTCGTGTCCCGCATCGTGCCGCGCCCCGGCGCGCCAGAATGGGAGCAGACGCTCTCGGCAGGCGCCGCCGCCTTCAGCCTCTGCCTTGCCGCCAACGCGCTGGGCTACGGAACCTCATGGCTCACGGAATGGGTGGCCTACAGCCCCACGGTGAAGAAGGGCCTGGGCCTTGGCGAGAACGAGCGCATCGCGGCCTTCGTGCACATCGGAACCCCGAAGGAGAAGCCCGAGGAGCGCGAGCGCCCGAACCTCGACGACATCGTCAGCCACTGGAAGCCGGCGTCCTGAGACGCCCGCGGCCGTGCGCGCAGGCACGGCGGCGGATCAGTAGCGGAACTGCTCCGCCAGGATCCGTTCGTCCAGGCTGTGGCCGGGGTCGAACATCATGAAGAGGTCGATGGTGCGGGCCTGCTCGATCTCGACCTTCACGACGTTGCGCATTTCGATGGCGTCGGCCACCGCGCTCACGGGCCGCTTGTCGGATTCGAGCGCGGTGACGCTGATGCGGGCCTTGTTCGGCAGCAGCGCCCCGCGCCAGCGCCGCGGCCGGAAGGGGCTGATCGGTGTGAGCGCCAGAAGCTGCGCGTTGATCGGCACGATCGGCCCGTAGGCGGAAAGATTGTAGGCGGTCGAGCCTGCGGGCGTCGCCACCAGCACGCCGTCGCAGATCAGTTCCTCCATCCGGACCGTGCCGTCGATCGAGATCTTGAGCTTCGCCGCCTGGAACGTCTCGCGGAAGAGAGACACCTCGTTGATGGCGAGCGCCTTGCTGGCCTTGCCTTGCGCATCGTAGGCAACCATCGACAGAGGATGAACGCGGCTGATCTCGGCCTCGGCGAGACGCTCGAGAAGCCCGTCCTCGCGGTACTCGTTCATCAGGAACCCGACCGACCCGCGGTTCATGCCGTAGATCGGGATCCTGTCGTTCATGAAGCGGTGCAGCGTCTGCAACATGAGGCCGTCGCCGCCGAGCGCGACGATGGCGTCCGCCTCGCGCGGCTCCGCCGAGCCATAACGCGCCGAGAGCCGCGCCAGCGCGTCCTGCGCCTCGGCCACTTCGCTTGCGACGAATGCGATCTTCTCGAACTTGCTTTTCGATTTGGCCATGATGATTTGAAACGCGTCGCTGCGGAGGTGGGGTCCGTTGGCGGCTCGCCGCCTTTCGGCTTGAAGCAGCGGTTGGGGATCGCCGGGGCAGGCGCTACACTCGAAAACCTGGATCGCCCGGACAGGGAGGCTCGCCTACTTGCAGGAAAACGACAAGGCCGTTCTCGTATATTCGACATTTCCCTCGCTTGAAACCGCGGAGGAATGCGGGGGTGCCCTCGTGGATGCCGGGCTCGCGGCCTGCGTCAACATCCTGCCGGGCATGGTGTCCCTCTACACCTGGAAGGGCGCCCGCCACCGGGACGCGGAGGTGGTGATGATCATCAAGACGCGGCGCTCGCTGTCCGCCCGCGTGATCGAGGAAGCCCGCCGCCGCCATCCTTATGAGAACCCGGCGTTGATGGTGCTGCCGGTGGAGGACGGCTCTCCCGACTTCCTGGCATGGATACTCTCTCAGACCCAGACGCAATCCCCTGGTAATCCGGGGGATTGAAAGCTGGACCGATCAGAAGCCTGCCCGGGCTACATCCGCCCGAGCGGATGCTCGAACAGGCGCTGGACGTGGCGGTAGTTGCTCATTCGCGCAGGCGCCGCGCGTGCGGACTTCGAGCGTCCGCTGCTGGCCGCCTTGTTGCGCCGTGCCGGGGGAGCGTCGAAGGAATCGAACGAGGTCTTCGCGACCTTCGCAGTCAGTGCCGCGGTGTCCTCGCCGAGCCCGCCGGGACCCGGCAGCGCTTCGAGCGCGGCGGTCCGCTCCAGGTGCCCGGATGTCACGGCCGAGACGCCCGTGCCGCCGGGCCAAGCGCCTCCGAGCGTGTCCGCGTCGTCCGGCTTCGGGCCGCCGATGCTCATGCGGCCATAGAGCGGCGGTTTGCGGGTCGTGGAGGCGTCGGCGACCACGGGCTCCCACGTTGCGTCGGCTTCCTCCTCCGCGATCGCGAGCCGCTGTGCCCCGTCGTTCACGGCCTTTCCGCCCTGCGCGACGAGCGTCGTCGGCTGGCAGCGGCCGCTTTCCGTGAAGCTCTGGCCCAGCGGGCACGACGGGCCGCAGACCGACTCGTTCTGGGCGCGCAGCAGCGACAGCATGAAGACGTCGGGCTCCCGCGTCGGCAGCGAGGCGTTCACGCGGTCCATGAACGTGAGGATTGCGCGCTTGGAGCCACCGCCCCACCGCCCGTCGACGTCACCCAGATAGCAGCCCACGCGTTTGAGCTCGCGCTGGATGTCGCGGGCGAGCGCCACCCGCGGCGTGTCGCCGGCCGTGGCCTTGTCTTGTAAGGGAGCGCGCCCTTCTCGGATCACTGCGCTCTTCCATGTGGAGGCGGTGACCGGCTGCGGCGCGGGCACCGGGGCGGCAGGAACAACGTCGAGCGGGGCCAGCTTATGCGCCAGATAGTCGAGCACCGCAGCCCTCGGCCGTTCCGCCAACAGCAGCCGCTCGCCCGGTGAGAAGGCGGCCAGCCGGGATTGCGGCGCCCGCTCGTGCTCGGATGCCAGCACCACGGTGGCTACCGGCGGGGGCGCGACGACGCTGACCGCGCCGGGATCTGCAAAGGAACGGGAGAGACTGGCCTCCCCAGGGAAGAAGGTGTGGGCGCCGAATACAAGGCCAGCGGCTAGAATTGGATAGCTGATGTACCACCGCATGAAACGACACTCCCGAACACGGACGCCACGAGACAACATCCGGGACGCACGGTGCCGACCAGGGAACCACCCTCGTCAGCGGACGCCGGCCGGCTGGATACGCCGTCAACGCACCATTCATGCCGGCACCCATCCTCGCGCCGATTTTGGAAGTCTAACAAATCGAGGCCCGCGCGGCCATGCTGAACGATGCATCGCCCACGCAAAATCTCGATGTCGGTTTCTGGGCCGTCTCCCGGCGCGGCCCTCGATAGGGCGCCTGAATTTTCTGCTGGCGCGTGTCCGGAACGAGACGGCGGCCTGTCGGATGTCAGCCGCTTTCAGCCTGCGGTGAAGGCTGGGGGTAGTCTGTGGATTTTCAATGCAAATCTGCGGACAACCGGTGCATAAGGGCGCCGCATCTTGTGGATGAGAATCAGCGTGCAAATGAGCCACATGTGATGCACTTCGGCATTGCCTCTGCGCGCAGATCATCTAGCAAACTGATTCTCTTAATAAAAGGTAGACGGCTTTCACTCGAATCGCAGTAGCCTCCCCGTCGAGGGATGTGTTCTGCGTAATCGAGGCTCACGTGAGCTTCTGTTTTGCACATTGGCATCGAGCGGCGGTGTCCCCTGTGCACAAGCCAGAAGTCACGGTGAGCGGGTTCAGCTCATGTGCGCTCGCCGCAGGGGGAGTGCCGGTCGGCCTGATGGACTGCCTTGGGGGGCAGTTCTAGCTCAACGGGCAAGAACGGTACGCTGCTTGGTCGGGCGCCAGTACGGGGTCGGAGCTGGCCGGTCTGCTTACCCTCCAGATCAGCAGACTGCACGAGGCTCGTTTCGCCTGCCAATCGGGCAGTGCGCGCGAGTCGACAATGGAGAGGGCAATGAAAATACGACATGCTCTAGGCGTGTTCGGAATTCTAGCTGCCGGCGTACTACTCGCCGTCTCAGCAGCTATGAATTGGCGTTTTGGTTTCAGCCTCGGTCGAACTGAGTTCGACGGACAGATCTATGGTGCGGCCAGCGTCGCAGCAGACTGTCTCAAAGCGCTGATCCCATTCTTCTTCTTCGCCGCAATTCGAAACAAGATGTGGTCGCAAGCAGCGGCCTCTGCCATCGTCGGCCTCGTGGTCACGGCTTACTCGCTGACCTCTGCGCTCGGCCATGCCGCGCTGAACCGGTTCGATACGACCGGTCACCGCGCCGTCGAAGCCCAGGTCTACAAGGACCTGCGTGGCGACCTGAAGCGGGCACAGGACCAGCTGTCCTGGATCCCGCAGCACCGTCCGGCAGCCACCGTGCAAGGTGAGATCGATGGTCTCAAGAACCAGCGCGCCTGGACGTTCACCAAGGCCTGCACGGATGTCACTGGCAAGGTCGGTCGCGACTTCTGTCAGAAGTACCACGGTCTGACCGCCGAGATGGCCTCTGGCCAGCAGGCGCAGACCCTCGAAGCCCGGATCGCAGAGATCCAGGGTAAGCTCGGCAAGACCGATGCAATGACGGTCATGGGCGAGGCGGATCCGCAGGCAACCGTGCTTGCGAAGCTCTCCGGCCTCAGCGTCGATCAGGTTCAGATGGCGATGACTATTTTTATCGCTCTGCTCCTTGAGATCGGCTCTGGCTTCGGCATGTACATTGCCTTCAGCCAGTGGCGCCTCTACGACCGTGAAGCCCCTGCCGCGCCCAAGATGGCGACGGTACAGAGCACCGCTGCGGCAGCGGTGGCAGCCCCTCAGCAGGCGGCTGTGGCAATCAGAAAGCCGCGTTTCGGAGCCAACGACAATCGCTCGTTGCCGCCGAATAAGCTGCTGGTCCCCGAAACGGACGTCCAGCGCTTCTACAAGGAGAGCGTCGACAGTCAGGACGGACACACCGTCTCAGCGACATCACTCTACGAAGCCTACTGCGTATGGTGTGAAGAACGACAGAAGGAGCCTCTAGCACTGCCGACCTTTGGTCGCGAGATTGCCGAGTTCGGAATACAGAAAGTCAAAAAGAAGGATGGTGTCAGATACGTTGGCATCGCACTGAAATCCGATCTCGAACTCGAGGAGGATAAGAAGCTGCCGGCCTACCGCGCAGAAGCTGCCTAGAAATAGGCAACGGATTAGAAAGGGCCCCGAAACGGGGCCCTTTCGCATTTCTGGAAGCCGTCTCGGAATCGGGGCGGCTTTTTTGTTTTTTCCAGCCCGGTAAAGTTTCGGCGAAATGGACCGGAAAACAGGGGTCGGGAAGTAATTCCGATAACACGCAAGTAAATCCCAGCCCAAGCAGGGAAGTAGTCTCGAACTGAGGTGGGAAAAACAGGAAGTTAGGCCTTAGACGATGGTCTAGGGATACCAGTAAATACATCAGAGTTTCGCCAAAAGGCGAATGGACATCTGTTCCAATTTTTTGATTTGTGCAGATGAGGCGGCGAAATATATCGCCTCTGATAAAATTAAAATGGGAGAAACGCCATGCAACGTAGACACCCCCTCCGGGGCGTCAACGCGACGCTTTTCGCTGCTGCATCGACTTTCGCGCTCGCCGCTTTTGCCGGTAGTTTTGTGGCCAACGCCGAAGCACCTGGCAGCAAGCCTGTTTCGTGGGAAGACATTCTCAACGACGAGAAGACGACGGATGACGTCGTGAGCTGGGGCATGGGCGTTCGCAACCATCGCTACAGCACCCTCGACCAGATCACCGTCGACAACATCGCCAATATGAAGCCCGCTTGGTCGTTCTCGTTCGGCGATGAGAAGCAGCGCGGTCAGGAGACCCAGGCGCTGGTCCATGACGGCGTCATCTACGTGACCGCCTCGTACTCGCGCGCATTTGCGCTCGACGCCAAGACCGGCAAGCGTCTCTGGACGTATGCTCACCGCCTGCCGGACGACATCCGTCCCTGCTGCGACGTCGTCAACCGCGGCGGCGCGCTCTACGGCGACAAGTTCTACATGGGCACGCTCGATGCAGGCATCGTCGCGCTCGACCGCAAGACCGGCAAGGTCGTGTGGAGCAAGAAGTTCGAGGACCACACCGCTGGCTACACGATGACCGGCGCGCCGAGCATCGTCAAAGACCAGAAGACCGGCAAGGTTCTCCTCATTCACGGCTCGTCGGGTGACGAGTTCGGCGTTGTCGGCCGCCTCTATGCGCGCGATCCCGACACCGGCGAAGAGATCTGGATGCGCCCGCTCGTCGAGGGCCACGTTGGCCGCTTGAACGGCAAGGAGTCGACCCCGACCGGCGATCCCAAGGCGCCGTCGTGGCCGAACAACAAGGAAGGCAAGAAGGTCGAGGCCTGGAACCACGGTGGCGGCGCCCCCTGGCAGACGGCAACGTATGACGAGAAGACCAACACGATCGTCATCGGCACCGGCAACCCGGCACCCTGGAACTTCCACTACCGCTCGGGTCCGAACGGCGACTGGAAGCCCTACGACAGCCTCTACACGTCGGGCCAGGTCTACATCGAGCCGTCGACGGGCGAGCCCGTTGGCTTCTTCCAGCACACGCCGAACGATGCGTGGGACTACTCGGGCAACAACCCGATCACGCTGTTCGAGATGGAGAAGGATGGAAAGACCATTCGCGCCGGCGCCCACGCCGACCGCAACGGTTACCTGTTCATCACCGACCTCGACAAGCTGACCGCACGAGACGGCAAGATCTCGAAGCAGGCCGGCTCCGCGCTCGGCATCTATCCGTTCGTTCCCAACATCTCTTGGGCGACGAGCTGGGATCTCGCAACCGGCCGGCCGAACGAGGTCGAGGGTCAGCGTCCTCCGGCGCCGGCTGAGGGCGAGACGAAGGGCAAGGTCATCAAGGTCACCCCGAATTTCCTCGGCGGTACGAACTGGATGCCCATGTCCTACAACCAGGAGACCAAGCTCTTCTACATCCCGTCCAACGATTGGTCTGAGGACTACTGGACCGAGAACGTCACCTATAAGAAGGGTGCCGCCTACCTCGGCCAGGGCTTCCGCATCAAGCGCCAGTTCGACACGCACGTCGGCGTCCTCCGCGCCCTCGATCCGACGAACGGCAAGATCGTTTGGGAGCACAAGGAAGAGATGCCGCTGTGGGGCGGCACGCTCACGACCAAGGGCGGTTGGGTGATGACGGGCACGAGCGACGGCTTCGTGAAGGCCTTCGATGCGAAGACCGGCAAGGAGCTGTGGAAGTTCCAGACTGGCTCGGGCGTCGTATCGCAGCCTGTCACCTGGGAACGCGACGGGAAGCAGTACATCGGTCTCGCGTCGGGTTACGGCGGTGCTGTTCCGCTGTGGGGCGGCGACATGGCCGACCAGACCAAGCAGGTGAGCCAGGGCGGCTCGTTCTGGGTATTCGAGGTGCCGCGTACCACGGCATCCGCCGAATAAACCACTCGAGCGGGCGGACCCTTCCTCTCGGCCCGCTTGAGCTACTGGCAGCCGGCTTTGGCCACGCGGGGCCGGCTGCCCTCTCCTGCATGACTCGGAACATGAGGCATCACCATGATGTCACGTCCACTCCGTCTGGGCGTGCGGCCGCTCTTGCTGGCGTTGTCGGCGATCCTTATCGCCGATTCCGTCCCCGTGCGAGCTGACGCGCAAGGCTATCCC
Organism: Hyphomicrobium zavarzinii ATCC 27496; assembly: GCF_000383415.1. GTDB lineage: Bacteria > Pseudomonadota > Alphaproteobacteria > Rhizobiales > Hyphomicrobiaceae > Hyphomicrobium_C > Hyphomicrobium_C zavarzinii. The sequence continues at coordinate 343,433 of NZ_KB911258.1, forward strand.
GTCATCGTCAATACCGAGGAGCGTCCCGATCCCTGGATCATCAACGGCTGCACCATTGCACCGAAGACCTCCTGTGAAGGGGCTGATCTCCGCCACGCCGATCTCAGGAACGCGAACCTCGAAGGTGCGAACCTGAAGGGCGCGATCCTCGCTCGCGCCGATCTTCGCCACGCAAACCTCCAGGGCGCGAACCTGTCGGGCGCAAACCTCGATGGTGCGCGTCTTACCATCGCCTTCATGGGCGGCGCCAAGCTACCGGGCGCCACGCTGAAGGGCGCGGATCTCTCTTTCGTCCGCATGGCGAAGGCTGACTTCACCAACGCCGATCTCACGGCCGCGACGCTCGAGAAGGCCATGGCCAAGGGTGTCAAGTTCATCGGTACGAAGTTCATCAACACCGATGTCCAGGAGACCAAGTTCTACGAGGCCGATCTCTCGAACGCAGTCTTCGAAGGCGTGAAGATCAGGTTCGCCATCTTCCAGGATGCCTTCATGGAAGGATGCACCGGCTGTCCGATCCATTGGCAGACAGGCGACAGGGTTTGGGAAAACGACAAGGACAAATGGGAGCCAGCCGCACCCGGACAATGAGCACGCTCGGCCGGGCTCGGGGGATCGCCGTTCTCGCGCTCGGCTTTGCCGTGCTCGGCGCGCCGCAGGCTCTGGCCGGCGATCGGCCGGAAGGGCCGCGCGCGTGTCTCGCAATCGCGGACAACGAAGAGAGGCTCGTCTGTTACGACCGCGAGGTGCGCAAACTCATCGAGCCGCAGTTCTCCGGACGTCTCAACAAGGTGACGGACCGCTTCCTGATCGAACGGCCCACACGCCTTCGCTACCAGAGCGACGGAGCGATCTTCGTCCTCTATCTGAAGTCCGACACCAACGAGGTTGTCCAGAACCTGCACATCGGCGGCGGGGGCGAGGACAGCTACCTGATCGAGAAGCCCGGGACCTATTTTCTGGATGTCAGCGGAAGCGAGAGCTGGCGGATCTGGCTCGAGCCGCAGGACCAATCGACCACGAATTAACGACGAGGCAGCACGATGATACTGAGACAGGCCGCGTTGGCCATTTTCTTCGCAATCACTTTTCCGGCCACGGCGGCCCTCGCGCACGGTGACGGCGCTCCCCAGCCGGTCGACACCACCGGCCTCGAGCCGCTTGGCGACGAATGGCGCGCGACCAATCCTTATCGCAACGACAAGAAGCAGCACGACATCGCCGTCGAGATCGGCTCACGCGGATACAATTCGAATTGCGCGCGCTGCCACGGTCTCGAAGCGAAGTCCGGCGGCATGGCGCCGGATCTCCGCGAGCTCGGTGAGACCGAAAGCGAGGATGCGTGGTTCATCTCGCGCGTGTTGCAGGGCGCCGTCGTGAGCGGCCGCCAGAAGATGCCGCCGTTCGAAGGTCTCCTCAATCAGGAAGCCATCTGGGCGATCCGCACCTATATCGATGCGCAGCCACAATAGAGCGGCCTGTGCCCGGCGGACCGCGCTCGCTTGGGCGTGGTTCACAGCGCTTGCCGCGCCCGCCGCCGCAGAGATTCCCGATTACATGATCCTGCGGCTGCTCTATCTCGGAACGTCCTGCGGCGTGCAGCACCTGGAGCAGCTCCCGCCGCCTCAGAAGGGCTGGCAGCGTTTCAAGGCGGCATGCCGTGATGTGAACGCCTATCCGCACGGGATCTTCGTGACCTGCAAGGACCCGCACGACGACCGCGACTGCACGATCGAGACGCAGCCGAAGAGCTTCGACAGCCTGGAGCTGTTACGGCCGAAGGCGGAGGAGTCCGAATGACGCCGCGAGCCGCAGCATTTAGCAAGACCGCCATCGTGCTCCATTGGCTCGTGGCCCTCGGAATTGTCGGGATGCTCGGCTTTGGGCTCTTAGTCGGCGCGATGGAAAGCGGGCCCGACAAAACGGCGATGATCCAGGTCCACAAGTCGTTCGGAGTTCTGGTTGGCACGCTCGCTCTCTTGCGGCTCGTCTGGCGCGTGCGCGAGGGCTTTCCCGCCCCGGTCCCGGGGCTTCCTGCATGGGAAGCGCGCGCGGCTCACCGGATGCACCTCGCCCTTCTGGTCATGACGATCGCCATCCCGCTCACCGGCATGTTGAAGTCGGTGTCCTATGCGCGGCCCGTGCACGTCTTCGGCGTCCTTGTCGTGCCGAAGCTGCTCGAGGAGAAGAGCGTGGTCTTCAATGAGATCGTCTCATGGCTGCACGCCACCCTGGCCTACGCGCTGCTCGTGGCCCTGGCGCTGCACATCGGCGCTGCCCTGAAGCATCATCTCGTCGACCGCGACGCGACCTTGAGGCGTATGGTGCGCCCGTTTGCTCCGCCCACGGCATGAAGCCCGCACGCCACAGCCGGAGCGCGAGGTGGGCTCAAGGACCCGTGTCTTTTTCACGTCGGGAAAATGTCGTACGAACGGGGTCGTGATCCTCGGAAGGACATTGCCATGAAACACGGAAGCTTTACCGGTTCTGCTTTCTTTTGTTGTCTTCTCGCCGCGACATTCCCTACGATTGCCACCGCCGATACCGATCCGGAAGCCCTTGTGAACGCGCTGAATAGCGTGTTCGGCCGGCACGACGGCAAGCGCACGGCCCACACCAACGGTTTTTGTGTCAAGGGATCGTTCGCGCCGACGGCCGCGGCGGCGGACTATTCCAAGGCGCCCCACCTCTCGGGTAAGGGGCCATGGCCCGTCGTCGGTCGCTTCTCCATGGGCGGCGGCAATCCGGACGCGCCCAACAACCAGAAGGACAACGCGCGCGGTCTCGCCCTCCATTTCGACATCGGCAACGGCAATACCACCGATCTCGTGATGATCTCCGCGCCTGTGTTCGTCGCCAAGTCGCCCGATAAGTTCCTGGAGCTCCTGCAGACGGTCGCGACCAAGGACAAGGACAAGATCGACGCCTTCTTCAAGGCAAATCCGGAATCGACCAATCAGAAGACGTGGCTCACCGCGCGCCCGGTTCCTGCCAGCTATGCCACTGCGAGCTACTTCGGCGTGCACACGTTCACGCTCACCAACGCAGCCGGAAAGAGCCAGATCATCAAGTGGAAGCTCGTGCCCAAGGGTGGGGAGGTCGGACTTTCGGACGACGATGCCAAGGCCAAGGCACCGGACTTCTACAAGCCGGAGCTGACCGAGCGGCTGGCAAAGGGACCCGCGGAGTTCGAGCTGGCCGCGATCCTCGGGCAGGAGGGAGACGCCCTCGACGATCCGACGGCGCTCTGGCCTGAGGACCGGAAGGCCGTGAACCTTGGCACGCTGACGATCACGGCCCTGGAGAAGGACGCCACCTGCGACGCCGGGATGTTCGACCCCACGAATGTTGTGGACGGAATTGAAGGCCCAAAGAACGACGGCATTTTCCAGATCCGTTCTCCGGCCTACGCGATCTCCTTTTCGCGTCGCAGCCAGTGAGAGCACGCGGAAATTGTCGTAAGCATCGAAGAAAATAAGCTAACAGATCAAAGGTATGAGGTGGGACGCCCCCAGGAGGGAAGGCGTCCCCCTCGGTAATTGTCGCAGATCGGCAACGGCACCCCAAGGATCAATCCCCGGGCCCGGCCCGCCGGGCGACACGGGCGTCCTTTTGCTGCTAGCCTGAATCCAGGCGGCCGGACCTTCTGCGCGCGCCCTCGGCAGGAGGGGGCGCCAAGGAATGCCGGAGCTGCTACGGCATTTTCTTGGGGAGTGACAGATGTTTGGAGTTATTGGCAGGGCAACGGCGAGGCACGCGATCGCGTTGGGCGCCGGACTGATGGCAGTTGGATTGGGCTTTTCGCTCGCAGTGTCCGTAGAGGCGGTCGCTCAGGACAATCACGAGATCACCGTCTCGATCGTCAAGTTCAAGGCGCTGGACAAGGCCGACGAGCTCTCGAGCGGCGATTTCTTCGCGCGCGTCACCATTGACGGTGCGGCCCAGACCACCTCGCAGATCAGCGACAAGAAAGAGGTGAAGCCGGACTGGAAGCTCTCCAAGGCCGTTTCGCCGGGCGTCCATAACGTCAAGCTTGAGCTGATCGACAAGGACGTCAGCGTCGATGATCCGATCGACATCAACAAGATCGCGAAGAAGCGCGATCTCGACTTCACGGTCGATACCAACACCGGCCGTATCGAGGGCTTCTCGAAGGCATACAAGACCGGTCAGACCATCAGCCGCGCTGGAAGCGAGCCGAAGAAGGCCGAGATTTCCTTCGTCGTCACGGTGAAGAAGAAGTAGAACCGTTTCGCGAGATCGAAGCGATCGGCGGTCGTCCTCGCGGGCGGCCGCTTTTTCTTTGGATGGAGCCGAGCGATGGGCCAGGAGCGCATCGTCATCCTCACCGGCGCCGGCCTCTCCGCCGAGTCCGGCATTTCGACGTTCCGCGACAGGGACGGCATTTGGGCAAAGTACGACTACCGCGAGGTCGCGACGCCCGAGGGCTTCGCACGCAATCCCGTGCGTGTGCACGAGTTCTACAACATGCGCCGCCGCGCGCATGGCGGGGTCCACGCCAATGCGGCTCATCATGCGCTGGCCCGCCTCGAGCGTGAGCACGAGGGAGAGGTCTGGATCGTGACGCAGAACGTCGACGCGCTGCATGAGGAAGCGGGCAGCCGCAACCTCATCCACATGCACGGCGAGATCTTCCAGGCGCTGTGCGCGGCCTGCGGAGATCGCCGCCGCTGGACCGGCGACCTCTGGCTCGAAACGGAGTGCGCCGCGTGCGGCAAGGCGGGCGGCATGCGCCCGGACGTGGTCTGGTTCGGCGAGATGCCCTACCACATGGAGCGCATTCGCACGCTGCTCGAGGACGCCGATCTGTTCCTGTCCATCGGCACCAGCGGCAATGTCTACCCGGCGGCAGGCTTTGTCGCGGAGGCGCGGAGCTGCGGCGCCCACACGGTCGAGCTCAACCTGGAGCCTTCGGAAGGCCGCTCCCTGTTCGCGGAGGCGATCTATGGCCCCGCAACGCAGGTGGTTCCCGCTTACGTCGACCGTCTGCTGCGCGGCGATATTCCCAACACACCATGACCGCCCTCTCGCGGAGGGATACACAAAGGTGCGCTGCGGAAACGTGTCTCGTCACCCCGACGGAGGTCGGGGTCCAGATCGCGGCGGAGTTCTCCCGCTCGTCACCGCCAGCATCGTGGCGGCGCCATGAGCAGCGCAGAGGGCAGATCCAGACTCACGGAATTAAAGGGGTGTGAGGCGAGCACCCTCAAACCGCCGCCAGTCCGGTGATCTTGAGCGCGAACGCATAGTCGAGCGCCATCTCACGCAGTTGCTCGAAGCGCCCTGACGCGCCGCCATGACCCGCTTCCATGTTCGTCTTGAGCAGCACCAGGTTGTCGCTGGTGTTGAGCCTGCGCAGCTTTGCGATCCACTTGGCGGGCTCCCAGTAGGTCACGCGCGGATCGGTGAGGCCCCCGTAGGCGAAGATGTGCGGATAGGCTTTCGCCTCCACGTTGTCGTAAGGGCTGTAGGAGCGGATGATCTCGAACTCGCGCGCGCTCTCGATGGGGTTGCCCCACTCCGGCCACTCCGGCGGCGTGAGCGGCAGATCCTTGTCCAGCATCGTGTTCAGAACGTCGACGAACGGCACGTCGGCGATGATGCCGAGGAACAGATCGGGCGCCATGTTGGCGACGACGCCCATCAGCATACCGCCCGCAGAGCCGCCGTTGGCCACGATACGGCCGCGCTTTGTCAGCCCCTGCGCCACGAGATGCTCGCCCGACGCGATGAAGTCGGTGAAGGTGTTGAGCTTCTTGTCGAGCTTGCCGTCCGTGTACCAGTGATAGCCCTTGTCCTTCCCGCCGCGAATATGCGCGATGGCGAAGATGAAGCCGCGATCCACCAGCGAGAGGCGCGTCGTGGAGAACGATGCCGGGATCGAGATGCCGTAGGAGCCATAGCCGTAGAGGAACAGCGGCGCCGATCCGTCGAGCGGCGTGCCCTTGCGATAGAGAATGGAGACCGGAACCGTCTCGCCGTCGGCGGCGGGCGCGAACAGGCGGCGCGTCACGTAGTCTGCCGGATTGTGGCCTGAAGGAATTTCCTGGCGCTTGCGCAGCACGCGGGTGCGCTTGGCCATGTCGTAGTCGTAGGTCTCGGCCGGCGTCGTCATCGACGAGTAGGTGAAGCGCAGCGTCGTCGTGTCGAACTCGTAGCCCTCCGACATGCCGAGCGCATAGGCTTCCTCGCCGAAGGCGATGGCATGCTCCGCACCATCCGAGAGCGCGCGCACGATGATGCGCGGCAGGCTGTCCTCGCGCTCGAGCCGCACGAGATGATCCTTGAACACGGCGACGTCGATGATAAGCCGCCCGGGCTTGTGCGCGAGAATCTCACGCCAGTTGGCTTGGCCAGGCTTGTCGGCCGGCGTCTCGCAGATCCGGAAATCTTCCGCGCCGCCCGAGTTGGTGGTGATGATCAGCCGGTCGCCATGATGATCGACCTGATACTCGTGCCCGTGCACGCGCTTTTCGACGAGCACCAGCGGACTGTCCGGTTTGTCCGCATCGATGAGGTAGACCTCGTTCGACTGGTGATCGTGGGCATCGACGATCAGGAACTTGCCTGACAGCGTCTTGTCGAGACCCACATAGAAACCGATGTCCTTCTCCTCGTAGACGAGCACGTCCTCCGAGACTGGCGTGCCGATGCGATGGCGGTAGACGAAAAGCGGCCGGTGATTGGCGTCGAGACGGATGTAGAGCAGCGTCTGGCTGTCGTTCGCCCACACGATCTCGCCGCGCGTGTCGGGGATCTCGTCGGTGAGATCCCGGCCCGTTTCGAGATCGCGAATGCGGATCGTGTAGAGCTCCGATCCCTTGTCGTCGACCGAATAGGCCAGCAGGCGGTGATCCGGGCTGTGAGCCTTTCCGCCGAGATCCCAATAGGGTTTCCCTTCGGCTTCAGCGTTCCCGTCGAGCAGGACGTGCTCACCCTCGCTGTTGCGCGCGCGCCGGCAGAGCCGCGGATACTGCCCGCCGGCCACGTAGTTCGCGAAATACTCGAACGGCCCGTCGGGCGCCGGCACCGTGCTGTCGTCGGGTTTCAGGCGGCCTTTCATCTCCTGGAACAGCTCCGCCTGGAGCGCGGCCGTGGAGCCGAGCGCGGCCTGCGTGTAGGCGTTCTCCGCTTCGAGGTAGGCGCGGATGTCCGCGTCGAGCAGCGCCGGCTCGCGCATGACGTCCTGCCAGTTGTCCGCGCGCAGCCACGCATAGTCATCCGTCAGCGTCACGCCGTGATGGGTGGAGACGACGGGCTTGCGCTGCGCGACGGGCGGGGCAGGAAGTTCGGTGCGGGAGACGGGGGCGTGCATGGGGCAGCCTTCTGTGAGGGTGGAAAAGTGGTGACCGGGGCCACCGCCAGGCGGCGCCTCTACGTCAGGATGTCATGTTTCGGCAAAGTGCGCGGCCAAAGTCAAATGGCGGTTTCCCGCAGCGAGCGAGGTAACGGCGCGTCACAGCCGAGCCGAACCGGCGTGTTGCTCTGCAACATGTTGAGTTGCCATAAATGCGGGGCGGCAACGGCCCAAAAAGCACCGCTCCTTCGTCAGCCGGATGTCAATCTTAACGAACAATTGGTGATGCAAGCAAGGCAGGTGCGCGTCAGATTTATTTGGAATAGGTGCGAAATCACGCCGGTAAAGCTTGAAGTCACCACCCGCGCAAATTTAGCCGATAGCAACCTCCGGTCTCGGGTAATCCCTGGAGCGCATTGACGCGGTTAGGGATTTGGGCAAGTTCCGGAGACCTCAAGTTGACATCAAGTTGGGAATGATGTCCAAAGACCTCGGCGTCCACGCTACAACACAGCCGGGGCGCGACAGTAAGATCATGTTGAATTCAGCTTGAGGCTGTTACGCATAGACTATAATAGCCTTGCGATTGACTTCCCCCGGTGAAGATTTCGGCAGTCGCGGATCGCTGTGGGTTTGCTTGGAAGGAATGGATCGATGGAAGACGGGGCCCAGCCGGAATTGGTCGAGCTGACTGCGAGGATCGTGTCGGCATTCGTGAGCAACAACACGATCGGGGCGGAGAACCTGCCGCAGCTCATCAATGACACGCACGCCGCGCTGAGCCGCGCCACCGGCAATACGGTTCAGCCCGAGCGCGAGGAGCTGAAGCCGAAGGTTCCGGTTAAGAAGTCGGTGATGCCCGATCACATCGTCTGCCTCGAGGACGGCAAGAAGTTCAAATCCCTGAAGCGCCATCTGCGCACGCACTACAACCTCTCGCCGGAGGAATACCGCGAGAAGTGGGGCTTGGCGCATGATTATCCGATGGTTGCGCCCAACTACGCGCGTGCGCGCTCCGATCTCGCCAAGAAGATGGGCCTCGGCACCCGCCGCGAGAAGTAGAGCGAAGCATTCGGCAGAGAGGCGCAAGCGAGCGCCTTCAGCTCGGCTGAAAGTTCGATCGGCGAACAACAGACAAGCGCGCGGCACCAGCGGTCCGCGCGCTTTCTTTTTGCGAGGATGCCTGTTTCGTGAGCGCCGCGAGCGCGGCGCGCTCGTGCCGCCAGATGCGGACCAGGGCCGCATGGCGCGCGAGGTCATAGGTCCAGTGTCCGCTGCGTCCGCGCCTCCGCTCTGCCTTGAGGGCACATTCGAGCTTGGCGACGAGACGTGTACGTCCTTCGCGGGAAGTGTCCGCGATTTCCGAGGGCCAGAGCGGGATGAGCCGGGCTAGCTCCCGCGCGCGTTCGTCATCGGCGCGCGGCTCGCGGGAAGCGGGGCAATCGGGCAAGAGGGGGACTCCTCTGGTGAAGATCCCACTCTCCCATGAGTGCGCGCTGCGGGGATTGTATGCCGCGACGCAACACGAGAGGCCTCGCTTAGCACTTATCCTCGCCGTTCACTGCTCCGGTAGTTTCGGTCTGGGCCGGCCGCGATCGCCGCGTATGATCCGACACGACAAACGCTCCTCGCACGAAACAGAGACCATGCTGAACGGTGCCTCGATGAGCCTTAGACCCGCGACCGATCCCGCCGCTGTGCCGAACGCCGATCCGCAAGGTATTGCCGCCTGGTTCCTCGGTTCCCCGCACGACCACGGACATGGCGCGCGTGAAGAGGCGGCGGCGAAGCCGGTGCGTGCGCTTTCGGATCGCGAGGCTGCCCGCTTGCGCCACCTGATCGAGCAGGCCATCGGAGACGTGTTCGGAGTAAAGCGTGCGGATCTCTCCAAGCCCTCGCGAGGAAAAGCCTCCGTCGCGCTCGCCCGGCAGGCGGCAATGTATATCGCCCACGTGTCGTGCGGATTGAGCCTTACGGACGTCGGCCACATCTTCGCACGTGACCGCACGACGGTCGCCCATGCTTGCGCCGTGATTGAGGATCGCCGCGACGATCCGGTGTTCGATCGCGCCCTAGAGTTGATGGAGTGGATCGTCCCATCCCTCGTAGGCAACGGCCTGCTCCACACGCACGCCACCATCTGACACGTCCTGGAGAAAGCCATGACACGGAACGCGCGATCCCCATCGCCGAACGCCTCGCCGCGCGCACGCAAGTCTGCGTCCCGCGCGGATCGCGCACGCCCCGGGCGGAACCCGGCGGAAAGTCCTATAGCGTGGCTGTTCAATCGCAAAGACGGCGATGGCAACCCGCTGATCAGCGAAGCCCAGTACAACGCAGGCGAGCGGCTGCGCGCGGACTTCTGGTTCGCGCAGATGTCGCCGAGCGTCACGCAAAGCTGGAACCTGGCCGCGACGGCAGGAGGTGGAAGGCGCGGTGCGCCGGGCGCCGGAGTGGATCTGGCAGACAACGTGATTGCAGCGGGCGAGCGCGTACGCCGTGCCCTGGCAGCGGTAGGCCCTGAGCTGTCAGGCGTTCTGATCGATGTCTGCTGCCATCTGAAGGGCCTCGAGCAGGTGGAGAAGCGGGCCGGCTGGCCGCAGCGATCGGGTAAGGTCGTGCTGGGAGTGGCGCTGGATGCGCTCGCGCGCCACTATGGATTTGCAGCGCCCGCCACTTTGCCGCCGCGCAACGCGGTCGTGCGCCATTGGGGCGCGAGCGATTTTCGTCCCGCCATCGACGGCGGAAGAGATCCGGAAGGCGCAGGCGAGGGCGCGTAGGGGAGGGGACTGCCGATCTAAGTGGCGAGCGCGGCGCGCGCATCGGAGCGGATGCGCTCCACCATCGAGGCGAGCCCGTTCGAGCGCTGGGGCGTCAGGTGATCCTTGAGACCGAGCGCTTCGAACACCGTGCCGGGTTCGATTTCCAGGATCTTGCGGGCAGGCTTCCCGTTGTAGAGCGCGAACACCACGGCGATGAGGCCGCGCACGATGTGAGCGTCGCTGTCGCCTCGGAAATGCAACACGGGACCGTCGCCGTTCTGGCCGGGCGTCGTCTCGCTCGTGAGCCACACCTGGCTCACGCAGCCTCTCACCTTCGTCTCTTCGGTCTTGAGTTCTTCAGGCAGCGGCTCGAGCGACCGCCCCAGCTCGATGATGTAGCGGTAGCGGTCTTCCCAGTCGTCCAGAAGCTCGAAGTCGGACTGAAGGCTGACAAGATTCATAAGCAAGTGTCCTCTGTCGGCCGGCTCGAGGTGCCGACAAATAGGACATAGGCGCCGCATTGGGGCCAGCGCAAGAGTTGATCTCGACGCGGCGCCTCGGAGAGGCGCCTCAGGCGCCACCTTCCTCCACCTTGTCGCCCCGCCAGTTTGGCCGGAGGTCATCCGGGCTCAGCGTGCCGCGGGCCTTGGCGGAAATCGGCGCTGGCGGCCCGTCCGGGAGAACCTGGTCCACGGAGCTCCGGATCGCGACGTCGTAGGCGAGCTTTCCGGCGAACTCGGCCTTGCGCAGGAACGCCTCCCAAAGCTCGCCGGCCATCACGCATTGCTGGCCGTTGCGGTCGCAGTAGGTCATCGTCCAGTGGGCAGCTGTGGCCGCGCGCTCGTAGAGCGCCTCTTGCTGTTCCCTGTCGGATGGCATCAGCGCGACGCCAAGCGAAAGAACGACTGCAATCCTGAACAAGGACATGGCTCGTGCAACTCCGGTCTCGGACACAATGACCCCAGAAGGTCCCGATACACGGACGCTACGGCAAAAATTTTGAGGAAGCCCGGCCGCGAGCATGACAATTTAAGACGTCATTTAAGAGAGTTATCCGAAAAACATCGGCAAATTTTATCGATCTGACGCGCCTACCCGCACGCAACGCCAGAATTCCGGCGCACCGCCCCGGGGCAGGTTAACGCCATCTTAACAGCCGCCCCACGATACTCCGTTCTTGGCGGGACAATGAACGCAGGCCGGACCTGAGGATGACGCCGTTTGCAGTGCGGTTGACGCTCCTGACCTTCGCGGTCCTCTCGGGAGCGATGGCCACCAACATCTTCGTGTTTCAGCCGCCGGGCCGCCAGATCGCCGGGATCGATGCCGCGCGCCAGGGAACGTCAGTCGGCGATGGCTGGTCGAGCCAGCCGCCCGCCATTTCCGGACTATCGAGGCCCGACGCAGCGGCGGGCGAACGTGGCGCGACGGTGCCGCCGATCGAGACGGGTGCCGTGAAGCCCATTCCGGAAACAGTCGATCGCTCGGATCTCACCCGTGCCATCCAGCGCGAGCTCAAGGCAAAAGGCTACGAGGCCGGAGCCGTGGACGGTGTCATCGGGCTCGTGACCCGCGGCGCCATCATGGCGTACGAGAGCGATGCGGGCCTGCCGCTGACCGGTGAGCCGCGCCAGGCTCTTCTTCAGCATATCGTGCTCGGCTCGGCGGAGCTTCAGGCCGCCGATACGGGCAAGTCGCCTCCAGGCCCCGAGGCGGAGGCCGTGATCCGCGCGGTGCAGCGCGCCTTCCGCCAGCTCGGCTATATCTCGACACTGCCGGATGGACGCTTGAACGATCAGACGAGACGTGCGATCCGGAAGTTCGAAGTCGACCGAAAGATGAGCGAGACGGGCCGGATTTCCGGAGAGCTGCTGGCCAAGCTGGCGACGCTCGCCGGTGACGCATTGCGCGCGACCCAGTAATAGCCCTTATCCTTGAAACGCGAGCGGACGCGCGCACCGGCGCTGCGCCGGATTCCCGCACGGAAACCAGATCGAAGCAATGCGGCTCAAATCCGAAATCTGGGTGAAAGCCTATGTGCGCCGCTGCGCGTCCGGCGGCAGGCAAGCCTACGTCGTGCGCCACGGCGACGACGACGCGGGCGCGATCTACATCCGCATCAATCGCCTCGACGGGACATCGTCGTTGTTCGGACCCGCGCCCGCAACTCTTGCTGGGCTCGAAACGGACAGGCGCTGGCTCGGGTGCTTCAAGGGCGAAGCGCGCCCCGACGCCGACGTCGATCTCTATCTCGAGCGCGAGGTGCGCACCGATCCCGACCTCTGGATTGTCGAGGTGGAAGCGCGCGACGGAGCGCACGGCCTAGACGGCTGGCTCGCGGACCTCTGAGTCTTCCCGGCCACGCTCGCCCGGATCGCAAAGCGCAACAGCCGCGCCGTTAACATTTCATTAACCAAAGCAGCAGCCCAATACGACGGTATTGGTCGCGAGCATAACCGGGCGCCGCGTCTCGCCACGAGCGGGACAGAAAAGAGCCCCGGAAAAGAACAGACGAGCGGGGAAACACCACCAGGACCGACGGCGTGAGGGAGCACACGCGATGGCCAGCATTCTGGAATTCAGACGGTCGCCGTTCCGCTATCGACCTCTGACCGATCAGCGCGGAGCGAACAGCTCGGCTGATATCGTTCTCTTCCCGGGCGTTCGCTATGAGCGCTGGAGCGAGGAGGAGGCCGCGAGCAAGCCGCGCAGCCGCCGCTCGCGCAGGCGCGACCGGCTCGATCTCGAAGATTGACCGTCTCGCGGATTAGGAGGCGCGCGTGCGCTGAACCTGACAGCGCGCCCGCTTCAAATCCGCCATCGCGCGCGCGCGATAGGCTTCGCCTTTTTCCGGTGCGCGCACGACCGCGATCCCTTCGTTGGCCGAGATCGTGAGCGTTGCATCCCGCGTGATGGCCGTTGCGGGTGACGATTGCCCGCCCGTGCGCCACGCATCTTCTCCCGGCACAAGCAGAATGGAAACCTCGGGTCTGCGGCCGGGGCCTGCAACCGAGTTGAAGAAGTTGTCGCCGGACGGCGAGAAGAGCGAGAGCGCCCAGCCCGGCTCGGGCAGCACCGCCGAAAGGCTCACAGCGCCGTTCGTGGTGTCGAATCTGCAGATCGCATAGCGGGCATCCGGAGACATGAACGGCAAGGGCTGCGCATCGGGCGTCACCGGCGGGACGATCTGCATCGCGTTCTCCGGCAACTCGCCTGCTAGCCGCCCGTATCCCGAGGTCGGCGTGAGAAGCGGGGTCGCGAGCGTGGCGAGGATGTGCAGGATGGCACTCGCGAACAGCGCGGCCGCCACCAGCGGCACATTGATCGACGTGATGCGGGCCCAGAGGCGTTTGAGCATGTCTCAGCACCCCTTGCGCGTGATGGTGGGGATCAGCCGCTCGACCTCGCCGTCCTGCGCGATGGTGCGGGTGTCGAGATCGAGAACCGTGAAGGCGATGGCGAGGCGCCCAGCACCGCCGATCGGCAGCCAGTTACCGGGATGCGCGTCGCGTGAAAGCCTCGCGGCGTAGGTGCCGTTGGGATTGATGGCCATCGTGTCGCTGGTGAAGCCGTAGCGGCCGAGCACGTTGGGGATGAGCCGGCCGTTGGCGTCGAACACCGTGAGGCTCCACCAGAACGCGGAATCCTCCACGCCCTCGATCACGTAGTCGCAAGACGAGTGAAGCGTCCGCCCTTCGCTGTCGACACGGGCGATGAAGGTCTGCGCCACCTCCGTGCTGAGCGGGAGGATGCCGAGGCGCGCCTCATGCGCACGCGTGTAGGGATCCGCATCGGTGCGTCCCGCGGCGGTCCACGAAACCCAGGGCCCGACGGTCAGCGTCGTGAGCGAGGAGCCGCGCTCGATCATGTACCAGCTCGATCCGAGCCCGAGGATCAGCACGACGCCAATGAACAGAGCCCAGTCCGTTGTGTAGGTCATGAACACGATGAGCCGCTTCTTCAGCTTGTGAAGCGTGAAGCTCATGAAGTTCAGGGACGTGAGGGAGCGGAGCGCGTTTGCGACGGTCATGGATCAGGGCACGGCGGGAGAGGCAGAATTGCGATCGCCGCCCGCGCGCTGGGCGAGAGTTGCGCCCGGTGGCGATGCGGAGCGCTCGGATCTCAGGATTGAGCCGAACGGTTCCGCGTCGGCTCTGTTGTTGCGCGGTCCCGGCGTTGCGGGCTCGTGCGGTTGGCCATCGATGGGCGTTGGCCCGGACGGCGCGCCGGGTGTTGTGGACGGCGGCTCGGCAACGCCCGCGGCCTTGCGCAAGGCGCTGGTGATGCGTTTCAGCGCATCGCGCGCCGAGGAGGACATCATCGGCGAGGACGCCTTCGCGCTGCCGAGCTCCGCTGCGGCTGCCGCAGGATTGGCGCGCTTCAGCTCGGCGATGCGCTGCATCTCTGCGACTTGCACAGGGTGGGGCTGCAGGCCGGGAAGCGTTGGGATGTTCATGTCACGATGGGCAACCGACATGAAGGAATGCCAGAGCGGAGCTGCGAGCTGGCCGCCCGTGTTGCCGCCAGCCATCGGACGGTTGTCGTCGTTGCCGAGCCAGATGCCGGCCACGTATTTGCCGGTGTAGCCGACGAACCAGACGTCCACCGGTCCGCTGCTCGTGCCGGTCTTGCCGGCTACGTGGGTGAAGTCGAGTGCCGCTTTCTGCGCGGTGCCGTCGGTCACCACCTTGTTCATCATCTGGTTCATGCCCTCGGCCACCTTCCGCGAAACGAGCTGGGCGGGCTCGGGCTCGTCGCGCTCGCGGCTGTAGATCACCTCGCCGCGCGAGTTGACCAGATCCAGGATGGCGTAGGGCTTCGCGCTCTTGCCGCCGTTGGCGAATGTGGCCGCGGCGCCCACGTGCTCGATCGGCACGATGCCGTAATCGCCGAGCGCCATCGAGCACGTCTTGCGGACGCCGGTGATGCCGAGCCGCTGGGTCATCTCGATGACCTTTTCGCGGCCGACTGCGAACGACAACTCGGCGGCGACCGTGTTCAACGATTTTGCCAGTGCCATCCAGAGCGGCATACGCGAGCCGCTGCCATGGCTGCCGCCATAGTTCTGCGGATGCCAGCGGCCGCAGGCACGCGAGGAGTCGCGCACGATCGTATCGGGCGAGTAGCCGTTCTCGAGGGCTGCGGCATAGACGTAGATCTTGAACGACGAGCCCGGCTGGCGGCGGGCGTGCGTGGCGCGATTGAATTGGCTCTCGCCGTAGTCCGGTCCGCCGACGATCGCGCGCACGGCGCCGTCCGTCTCCTGCGCGACGAGAGCGCCGGAGTTGATGCGCAAGCTGCGCCCCCGCTGCTTGAGGAACGTGACGA
This sequence comes from Hyphomicrobium zavarzinii ATCC 27496, assembly GCF_000383415.1. Taxonomy (GTDB): domain Bacteria; phylum Pseudomonadota; class Alphaproteobacteria; order Rhizobiales; family Hyphomicrobiaceae; genus Hyphomicrobium_C; species Hyphomicrobium_C zavarzinii. The sequence continues at coordinate 358,841 of NZ_KB911258.1, forward strand.
GCGCTTCCTCCGCCTGCTTCTGCATGGTGAGGTCGACCGTAGTGCGGGCCGTGAGCACGTATTGGTTCTTGCCTTCGGCGAGCCGCTGCACCTCCTCGAATGCCCAATCCAGGAACCAGTCGGGGCTCGTGGTGGCGCGCGTCTCCACGATCTGCGCGGGGTGCAGGCGTGCCTCATGAACCTGCGCGGGCGTATAGAAACCGGCTTCGACGAGGTTCTGCAGCACCTCGTTCGTGCGCGCGCGCGAGGCCGGCATGTTCACGTGCGGTGCGTACTTGGTGGGCGCTTTGTAGAGGCCGGCCAGCAACGCGGCTTCAGCCAGATTGACCTCGCGCACGGACTTACCGAAGTAGAATTGAGAGGCGGCTTCCACGCCGAACGCGCCGCCGCCGAGATAGGCGCGGTCGAGATAGAGCTTCAGGATCTCGCGTTTGGTGAAGCGTGTCTCGAGCAGGAAGGCGAGGAACACCTCCTTGATCTTGCGATCGATCGAGCGCTCGGAGGAAAGGAACAGGTTCTTGGCGAGCTGCTGCGTGAGCGACGAGCCGCCCTGCACCACGTCGTTCGCGCGCAGGTTCTCGACGAGTGCGCGTGCAGTGCCGAGGAAATCTACACCGAAGTGCTCGAAGAAGCGCCGGTCTTCCGTGGCCAGCGTCGCCCTGATCACGGCGTCCGGGATTTCCTCGAGCGGTACCGCGTCGTTGTGCAGGATGCCGCGCTGGCCGATCTCGTTGCCGTCCGCGTCGAGGAACTTGACGCTATACTTGCCGGTGAGGAAGCGCCCTTCGTCGAATTCGAGGAAGGCAGGCAGCGCGAGCGCATAGAGAACGAAGAGGCCGCCCAACGCGAGCGTGAAGCCCTCGGACGCGGCTTCGTTCAAGAGGCGCCGCCAGCCGGAGAGCTTGAAGCGTGCGAAGAAGCTCGACCCGGCGTCCCAGAGATCCTTGCAGCGCGACCAGAACTCGGAGGCCGACGAGTCGAGCCGCGAGTCGAGGCTCATCCAGTCGATGCCTTCACGCCGTCCGCGCTTGAAGAACCAGTCGCTCAACGTGCCAATCCTGTCAGTAGAGTCCCGTTTTCCGGCGGACGCGAACAACGAAAAGGCGGGAAGGCGAGCCTCTCCCGTCCCGCCTGTCGCGGACTCAAATCACCACGCCATTATGGTTATTTATACGCTGGCACGACGCCGAGCGAGAGCCTTGTGCGCGGCGGCTGGGGATAGGCTGGAGCCATCGCGGGGGATGGCGATCATAAAACTTATCCCCGGGGACCCTCCCACGATTACTGTGGTGTGTTTTGTATTCAATAAGTACAATTAAAGTTTACCCATCTAATATAAAATAAACATAGAAATCTATACGGTAGATCGTTGACAGCGCGACGGTAGAGTGATAGTGTTTTTGTATGGTCGGGAAAGTGTCGATGACGCTCTCGGCGCGAAACACCCAAACATCAGGAAGTAACGTGAGCGCGGGCCTGGCTGGATATGTCCGGTCCGGGCGCTTTCGGCTTTCCTGATTTCCTGAACACATTCGAGCCGGAACGGCGTGGCGGCGCATGCAGGTCGACGAGGAGACGTGGGCCTCTGTGAGGTCGGCCTATGCCGATGCGTCCGTGCCGCTCACCGAAATCGCGGCCCGCTTCGGGCTCACGCACCAACGCATCGCGGCGAGGGCACGAAAGGAAGGCTGGCCGCCGCGAGAGCCGGTCAGGAAACGGCGCGGTGGAAGGGGGGCAGGGCCTGCCGTCGTCCGGCCCGCCACCGGGGAGACACCGCCGGACGGTGACGCCGCTGCCGGGCGCGCACCGAAGACCGGGAGCCGCCTGCCGACGCGTGGGGCGCGAAAATCGATCGTCGGGCGCCTCTACCGCGCCATCAGTCTGAAGCTCGAGCACATGGAGAAGAGAATGGCGAGCGGGGAGATCCGTTCGGCCCAGGACGAGGAACGCGAAAGCCGCGCCCTCGCCACCCTGATCAACAATTTCGAGAAGATCACGGAGGCCGTCGCTGAATTCGACCAGGCGAGAGACACCGGACGCGCCGCCGTCCGCAGCCGCGCCGATGCGGAGCGCATGCGCCGCGAGATTGCGGAGCGCCTTGAACGCCTCGGTGCAGGCGGGACGCTTGAGCGCGGATCTCGCAAGCCTCGACCCTGAGACGCTGCGCTTCATCCTGTCCGACTGGCAGGTGTGGGCGCGCGACGATCAGCTTCCAGCCGCGACGACGCCAGGCGGCGCGGACTGGCGCGTGTGGCTGATCCTCGGCGGACGGGGCGCGGGCAAGACGCGGGCAGGGGCGGAATGGGTGCGGGCGAAAGCGCTCGGCATTCCCCCGCTGGGCGAAGAGCCGGCGCGCCGCATCGCCCTCGTCGGGGAGACCTTGGCCGACGTGCGCCGCGTGATGATCGACGGCGTCTCGGGTCTGCTCGCGATCCACGGCGAGGACGAGCGCCCCGAGCTCGAGGTTTCGAAGTCGCAACTCGTCTGGCCCAACGGAGCCATCGCGCAGATGTTCTCCGCCGAGGATCCGGACAGTCTGCGCGGACCGCAATTCGATACCGCCTGGTGCGACGAGCTGGCGAAGTGGCGCCGGCCCGAGGAGACGTGGGACATGCTGCAGTTCGGAATGCGCCTCGGCGAAAATCCCGCCATCGCCGTCACCACCACGCCGCGTCCGCTGCCGCTGCTGAAGACCATCATGGCCGACCCCGCGACGGTGATCACGCGTGCTGCCACGGTCGCGAACGCCGCGAACCTCGCGCCCGCCTTCATCGCCGAGATGGAGCGCCGCTACGCAGGCACCGCGCTGGGACGCCAGGAGCTGCTCGGCGAGATCGTCGACGAGCAGTCGGGCAGCCTGTGGCGGCGAGACTGGATCGAGCGCCATCGCGTCAAGGACTGTCCGGAGCTGACCAGCATCGTCGTCGCCGTCGATCCGCCGGTGACGGCCACCGCCAACTCGGATGCCTGCGGCATCATCGTGGCGGGCCTCGCGGCCGACGGGCGTGCCTACATCGCGGCCGACCGCTCTCTGCAGGGCCGCGAGCCGCAGGTGTGGGCCCGCGCCGCCGTGCGTGCCTATCGGGAGTTCATGGCCGACCGCGTCGTCGCCGAGGTCAATCAGGGCGGCGATCTCGTCATCGCCATCCTGCGTCAGATCGACGAGGCCGTCGCGGTGCGCACCGTGCGGGCAACGCGCGGCAAGTGGCTTCGCGCCGAGCCGGTCGCCGCTCTCTATGCGGAAGGCCGAATTGCTCATGTGGGCGTGCACGCCACGTTGGAGGAGCAGATGCTCGCCTTCGGTGCGGACGGCTTGGCGAAGGGACGCAGCCCGGATCGCGTCGACGCGCTGGTCTGGGCCTTGACTGACTTGATGATCGACCGGCAGGCCGCCCCCGCCATCCGGCAACTCTGAAGGTGAGGCAGCAGGCAACCGGCAGCAGGCAGCGCATAGGAATACGTTCCAGGCGCGCCTTCCGTTTTGCTGCCGGCTGCCCGCTGCCCGCTGCCCCCTAAAAGGATCTCTCAATGCCGCGTATTCTGGAAACGCTGGCGGGCCTCTGGCCTGGCCGGGCGAAGCCCGCTGCTGCCGCTGTCACTCCGCTCCACGCTGGTGTGGAGGAGTCGAAAGCCAGCGCCACCGGCCCGCTGATCGTGCTGGAGACGCTGGGCCGCCCGGTCTGGACGCCGCGCGACTACGAGGCCTTCGCCCGCGAAGGCTTCATGCAGAACGCGATCGTCTACCGCGCCGTGCGCATGATCGCGGAAGCCGCCGCCTCGGTGCCGCTGATGCTGTTCGAGGGCGATGAGGAGCACGAGGATCATCCGCTGCTCGATCTCCTCGCGAAGCCCAGCCTCGACCAGACCGGCACTGACTTTCTCGAAGCCTGGTACGGCTATCTCCTCGTCGCTGGCAACGCCTACGTCGAAGCGGTCGCGCTCGACGGCCGCCTGCGCGAATTGCACGCGCTGCGCCCGGACCGCATGAAGGTGGTGCCCGGCGCCGAGGGCTGGCCGGAAGCCTACGAGTACACCTGCGCGGGAAGAACGGTGCGCTTCGAGGAGGAGCCGGTCTCGGGCGTGCGCCCGATCCTGCACGTGCGTCTGTTCCATCCCGCCAACGACCACTACGGCATGAGCCCGGTCGAGGCGGCGGCGCAGGCCATCGACATTCACAACACCTCCGGCCGCTGGAACAAGGCGCTGCTCGACAACTCGGCGCGTCCCTCGGGTGCCTTGGTCTACGGCGGCGCTGACGGGCGCATGACGCCAGAGCAGTTCGAGCGCCTGAAAGCGGAGCTGGAGGATGGCTTCCAGGGCCCGCGCCGCGCCGGACGCCCGCTGCTGCTCGAAGGCGGCCTAGACTGGAAGCCGCTGTCTCTGTCGCCGAAGGACATGGACTTCATCGCGGCCCGCAATGGCGCGGCGCGCGAGATCGCGCTGGCGTTCGGCGTGCCCCCGATGCTGCTCGGCATCCCGGGCGACAACACGTTTTCCAATTACCAGGAGGCGCAGCGCGCGTTCTGGCGATCCACGGTGCTGCCGCTGGTGACGCGGACGGCGAAGGCGCTGGCGTCGTGGCTCGCGCCAGCATACGGAACAAGTCTCGATCTCAAACCCGACCTCGACCAGATCGAGGCGCTGACGGCGGAGCGGGAAGCGCTGTGGGCGCGCATCGAGAAGGTGAGCTTCCTGACTCTGAACGAGAAGCGCGCCGCGGTCGGCTACGCGCCGCTCGATGAGCCGCCGCCCGAGCCCGCGACGGAAGTCGAGCAATCGTCCGTTCTGAGAAAGTATCCTGCCGGAGGCGGGCGGAAATATAGGCCCGATCAGGCCCGCGCCCCGAGCGGCGACTCCGATGGCGGCCAGTGGGTGGACGAGGGCGGCGGGAGCGGCAGCCGTCTCGGAACGAGCGTCGCGAGCGGTGTGGGTGCGCCCGCCCGCGACGACGGAGCGAGGGAGGAGAATGTTCGTGTCGCACAGGCGCCATCGAGACCAACGAGAAGGCGGGGAGATACTTGGACGGCTTCTCCGGCGCAGGAGACGCAACTCAGAATTACCGGCGAGGCCGCGCGGCGGATGCGAGACCAAGTACGGCAGCTTGATCCGAGTTGGAATCCCCGCCCGAGCGTATCGGCGGGCACGGCAGAAGGTGCAATTCGTCGAGCTGAAGGAGAATTGGCCGAAGCACAAGCGCGATGGGCCGAGCTCACGCGAGATGCCGTGCCGAGCACTAACCCATTATGGGGTGCAAATCGACTGCGTAAAGAGCTTGGCGTACAAGGCTATAGATTCACGAGGCCAACCGACGCTCCTGGATCCTTCTTTGAGAGCGATTCAGGTGCTCAAGTTCGAATTATGGTAAGGCCAACAAAAAGATTTCGAACAGATCCACAGCAGAAGCATGAATTCGAATATTACTACCGCTATCGAAAAAATAAGAGCGATCGTTGGGGCCAGCCTATACCGTTGCCTAACAAGGTACAATCGGAAGACTAGATATGAATGAGATTAAACGTTTGAGTGAGCTTGCAGCAAGGATCTTATCTGAGCTGGAAGAGGCAGGAGCAGAAAATTTTTCGTCCACTGTCAATACCGTCATGGACCCACTAGGCGAGAAAGCTGAGATTGATGACAGTGTAAATGCTTTGAAGGAGCTGATTCAATCCGGGCTTGCGGTCTTGCGTGTTGAGTACAAGTCAGAGAAATCGCCTGATGTATCGTTTGAAATGCTATCGGAATTGGAGTCAAGCGTCAGTTTTGCGCCCGAAGAGCGTTTATGGAAATGGAATGAAAAGTTGCCTATGGTTGAGATCGTCGCAACGGAGAAGGGGCGAGAGCTTGCGTTCGAGATTCTTGACGAGCGTGGCTATCAGTGGTGGCGGCAAAACGGTGGTGAGAAAGGTGGCAAGTGACGTGGCCAGCATCCTAGTCTGAGCGCGATCCTGCCGAAGGCGAGCAACCAAAGGTGTGGGCGCGCGTCGATGCGAAGCATCGCTCCGCGATGACGAGAAAGTGAGCTTCCTGACCCTGAACGAGAAGCGCGTCCTGCCGAAGGCGGGCAAGCAAAAGGGCGGTGGGATATGCGCCCCTCGACGAACCGCCGCCGGAGCGAGCGACGGAAGTCGAGCAATCGTCCGTTCTGAGAAAGTATCGCCCTGACCAGGCCCGCGCACCCGCCGGCACCTCCGATGGCGGCGAGTGGGTGGACGAGGGCGGTGGTGGAGGAAGCGGCGGAGGGCTGGTCCATCTTATAGGTGGCCGCGGCGGCCGCGCCGGCGGCAGAGGGCGGCCGCCGACGACCCAGGAAGAAGGTCGCCGGCTGAGGGACGAGACCGACGAGCAGATTCAGTCAGGGATCGCGAAGGAAAAACAGTTCAATGACTTGGCGGCAACAGCCACGCCGCTGCGGAAGGATCTGCGAAAGCTGGACCCGCAATGGAAAGGTCCGGTCAGCGTCGTCGATCCCGACAACCTCGACGGGCGGATCAGGCATCTTCATGCGTGGAATGAAGCGGCCCAGGCCCGGATCAAGGAGCTGAGCACGATCCCTGACACCAATCCGGATTGGGGTGTGAACAGACTAGTGAAAGAACTCCAAGCGCGGGGCTACGGACTTGAAAAGCCCGCGAGAGACCCAGGGTTGATATACAAAAATCCGGCGACCGGTGAGGAAGTGAGGATTATGCAACGGCCAGAAGCAACACCGTGGCGCACGGATCCATCCGAGAAACGTGCGAATAGCTATTATTACAGATATCGCCGGGGGTCGGGTAAGGGTGAAGGTGCACACATGGCGATCCCTGACAAAAAGGGAAAGAGCGAACCATGATCTCAAGAGACGAAATACAAGCGCGCGTTCTGGCGGAGGTGGAAGAATGCGCCGCCGAGCAGGAGCTTGTGGCGCTCCTGAACACGGTGATTGACGAAACGCAGGGTCGTCCTGAGGAAGTGGCGCTATTTCGCGAGGCGATGGAGCAGTTGATAGACAAAGGTCTGGTGCTAATGGCCCCCGAGAACGAGCCCGGGCAACAGACGGTTGAGGTTGATGCCGCACAATCACGGGCGATGCTTTCCGAGATCCTGGGTTCGCTCTATTTCGGCTCCGACGATCTGCATTGGACACTTGATCCTTTCGTCTACACCTATGCCGTCTTGACCGACGCCGGGAGGCTCGCAGGTAAAGAGGTCCTCGGCGAGCGCGGGTACCGGTGGTGGTACTACGAGGACGACGAGGGAACCACTTAGCGGAGCGAGGGCGGCCGGCGTCGGTGCGCCGGCCCGCAACGAGGGAGCAAGGGATGAGAATGTTCGTGTCGCGCAGGCGGGCGGCAACTATGGGATAGACGTTACCGAGGAGGATCGAGAGTATGGAGGCCATACGTTCAAAAGGCACATTGGAAAATCGGATGAGTATCTTAAGGCAAGAATCGTCGGCAACCGCTTTAATGTAACAGCGCTAGGTGGCTTAGGAGAAAAAAGAGCGGGCTCCTTCACCTCGGTTGACGCAGCGAATAAGCTCGTCAATGCAACAATTGCGGAGCCGGAGAACGTAGCAAAGATTGAAGCATTCGTGCGGCGTGATCTTCTCTACATGCTTCCGGTTCTTTACGTGCGGAAAAGTTTTGACTCGGTGACCGGCAAGGAGGCTTACGGGCCGGAAGGGAAAGGACCGGATATGCGACAGACTTATTCGGTCGAGGTCCGTCTAGTCCGAAGTAATAAGTCACCCAAGGGTTTTTACGTGCATTCGGCTTATCCGCTGAATCCTGATTAGGAGCGAGGCATGAAGCCTTCACCTGAGTTTTTGAATATGGCGAGCGGTTTTGGTCAGGACGTCTTTGTTTTTGACGAATCGGTCGAGATGTCGATCGACGCTGCTCTAACGATCGTAGAGCATCGAGATGTGAATAAGCTAAAGCGGTTTCTCGACGAAGCCCTTTCCGGCGCGCTTACGGATGACGAGTTGCACGAAATGTGGCTTAAGTCGCCAGTCAGTACTTATTGTTTCAATAGCGAAGGCACGGTTAAGCTTCTCAAGCTTATACGCGAAAGGCTAGAAAAGCATCCAAACTTTCAGAATTTCGAGGAGCAGGAGTAGCGCTGGTAAGCGGATGTTACATTCCGGCGGGTGAGGAGACCGTGAGACATGGCGAGCGTCCCGACGAAGCCGAATTTCAATACACCTCAAACGACGGGGAGATAGCGATATCGTTACTCTCCTGTGGAAGGGGTACCTCGCTGCATTGATGGAGTGGGGATTTTTTGAGCCGCACGAGTATGAAGAGCTGAGCAATCAGCTTGGCGACAAGGGTGACGAGGAGCTGCGAGAAATATTTCTTGGGTTCGCCGATGAGTATGAATGAGGGCGGCGTATGTCGACGCGTTCCTAACTGAACGAGAAGCGCGTCCTGCCGAAGGCGGGCAAGTGACGGGCGGTCGGCTACGCGCCCCTCGACGAACCGCCGCCGGAGCGAGCGACGGAAAGCAACGCACCCGTCGTTTCACAGAAGTACCGTCCCGACCAGGCTCGCGCCCCGAGCGGCGACTCCGATGGCGGCGAGTGGGTGGACGAGGGCGGTGGAAGTGGGGGCAGCGGCAGTTCAGACAATCGCAGCCTGTCCGATGCGAACTCCGACGACGCGGACTTCTGGAAGCCGGGCGCGCAAGTCGCACAAAACGATGGTGATCCTCCAAAGATTCCGAAAAATCGCCCCGAAAGCGGAAGGGAACGAAACCGTGTGATCAAGGAAGTGGCCAGATGGGTGGGCCGCTATGGAGGTGCCGTCGGCAAGATCGTGGAGGGTGTAGTCTGAGCGTACGAGCTCGAACCCTACGTCGCCGCATACCTCGACGAGCCGCAAACTCTGGAGGAACTGCAGAAGCGAGTTGCCGCTCCCGCGAGGGGATATGATATCCATCATATCGTCGAGCAAACGGCCGCCGAGAAGGATGGGCGATCGAACTATTATTGACGGACCGGACAACCTAGTACGCATTCCGACGCTGAAGCATTGGCAGATCAACAGTTGGTTCGGAACGAAACAAGACGATTATGGCGGCCTGTCTCCTCGTGAATATTTGCGCGGCAAAGATTGGGATGAAAGGATGCGTGTGGGCCATCAAGCACTTATCAGGAATGAGGTTCTGAAGCCATGAAGCGCAACCGGTTTGCAGATATGGGCGACGAGGAGTTGGTAGAGCGCTTCACGACGATGGCCCTTGATCAGGACGAAGCGTTGCTGATGGACGAATTGGCGAGATACAATCGCATATACGACCAAATGGATGCCTTGAAAAAGGAATTGAAGGTGCGAGAAGGCGATCAACGACGCGCATTATTGCCGTTGCTTGATCATAAAAACGCGCAAGTACGTTTGAAAGCGGCAATCGCAACGTTGGCGATAGAGCCCAAGGCAGCGCGTGAGGCGCTTCAAAAAATCGTAGATCAGAAAGAATTTCCGCAAGCTGTTAGCGCGGGCAGCATGCTAGATGCGCTCGACGAAGGACGATACGTTCCGAGCTAACGTCGTAGATCGAGCTGCGCCCGGACCTCGACCAGATCGAGGCTTTGACGGCGGAGCGCGAGGCGCTGTGGGCGCGCGTCGATGCGAAGCATCGCTCCGCGATGACGAGAAAGTGAGCTTCCTGACCCTGAACGAGAAGCGCGTCCTGCCGAAGGCGGGCAAGCAAAAGGGCGGTGGGATATGCGCCCCTCGACGAACCGCCGCCGGAGCGAGCGACGGAAGTCGAGCAATCGTCCGTTCTGAGAAAGTATCGCCCTGACCAGGCCCGCGCACCCGCCGGCACCTCCGATGGCGGCGAGTGGGTGGACGAGGGCGGCGGGAGCGGCAGCCGTCTCGGAACGAGCGTCGCCAGCGGCGTCGGTGCGCCACGAAAAAAAGAGCCGACCGAACCGAGAACTCAGGTCGCCAATAGGGCTAAGCTTCTCCAGGAATTGGCGCGTCGTCTGTTTGCAGTCAAACCGAAAATTCCGGAAAAGCTTCCCGACTTTCTTACGAAGAAGCCAACACCGGGAAATTGGTGAGCTTGAGTGGGTTGAGCAAACCCAATACGGAATGACGAGAGAAGAGAATGCCGACGCGATTGTGGCCGAATGGCTTGAAGCTTGTGGTGGTAATCCTGAATGGGGCTACCTGTGGTTCGTGACGCGTCGGGTTCTGGAAACGAGCCGCCGTTGGCAGGCCAGATGAACTGACCTCAATCCAGCCCGAGCCCCGCTCGGGCTTTTTCATTTCCGCTGCGCCAGCCGACACCACATAACAACCTGGAGAGTACGCCTCATGGCCTTTCGCACATGGGAACGGAGCGGCTTTGCGCCGCCGCCGACGCAAATGCTGCCAGTTCCCGAGGTGAAGTTCATCTCCCTCGATTTCAAGCAGGCCGACGCCGACGGCAGCTTCGAGGGTTACGCGAGCTTGTTCAATCGCGAGGACCTGGGGCGAGACGTCGTGCTGCCGGGCGCCTTCCGCGAAAGCCTGGCGGCACGTGGAGCACGCGGCATCAAGCTCCTGTTTCAGCACGATGCCAATCAGCCGATCGGAGTCTGGACCACGCTGGAGGAGGACAGCCGGGGCCTCTATGCGCAAGGCCGCCTGATGCGTGATGTCGCCAAGGCCCGTGAGGTCATGGCGCTGATGCGCGAGGGCGCGCTCGACGGGCTCTCGATCGGATTCAAGACAGTGAAGGCGCGCCGTGACCGCGCGAGCGGCGTGCGCCACCTGGAGAAGATCGACCTCTGGGAGATTTCGATCGTGACCTTTCCGCTCCTCCCTGAAGCGCGCATCACGTCGACCAAGACCAGGCCGTTCGCGTCGGCCCCGCCGACGGAGCGCGAATTTGAACGCTGGCTCACGCGGGATGCTGGGCTGACGCGAAGCGAGGCCCGCGCGTTGATGCGCTCGGGTCTATCTGGCCTCAAGGCCCTGCGGGATGCGGGCCAAGGCACAAAAGAAGGCGCAAGCGAGGAGACGAGGCTGGCCGCGCTGATGCGCCGGGCAGCCGCGACGCTTTTCAAGCACTGAGTTCGAGAGCAAAGGATCCCACAGAGATGACAGACAACACCAACGTCGAGACCCAACGTCTCGAAACCAAAGCTGGCGGCAGCGTCGGCGCGGCATTCGAGGAATTCATGCGGGCATTCGAGGCCTACAAGGACACCAACGACGAGCGGCTCTCGGAATTGGAGCGCCGATCGTCGTCGGACCCCCTGATCGACGACAAGCTCGCCCGCCTCGACCGCGCGCTGGACGAGACCAAGCGCGTCGCCGACCGGCTGGCGGTGAAGGCTCAGCGGCCGCATCTGGTTGGCGGGGAGATCGAGACCGCGGCCGTGCGCGAGCATCGCCGTGCCTTCGACGACTACGTACGCAAGGGTGAGACCGCAAACCTGTCGCGGCTCGAAGCCAAGGCGCTCGCGGTCACGACCAACAGCGGCGCCGATGGCGGTTATCTGGTGCCGCCCGAGACAGAGCGGGCCGTGATCTCCGCGCTGAAGGACATCTCGCCGATCCGCTCCATCGCGAGCGTGCGGCAGGTCTCCGGATCGGTCTTCAAGAAGCCGTTCGCAACTTCGGGCTTCGCCACCGGCTGGGTGGCCGAGACTGCAGCGCGCACCCAGACCAATACGCCGGCGCTGGCCGAGCTCGCCTTCCCGACTATGGAGCTCTACGCCATGCCGGCGGCGACGGCGACGCTGCTCGACGACAGTGCGGTCAACATCGACGAGTGGATCGCCGAAGAGGTGCGCGACACCTTCGCCCAGCAGGAAGGCACGGCTTTCGTTTCAGGCGACGGCACCAACAAGCCGAAAGGCTTCCTCGACTATACGAAGGTCGCCGACGGCTCGTGGAGCTGGGGCAACATCGGTTTCATCAAGACCGGCGTTGACGGTGGCTTCCCCGCGACCAACCCGGCCGACAAGCTGATCGATCTCATCTACACGCTGAAGTCCGGCTATCGCGCAGGCGGCACCTTCGTCTTCAATCGCGGCACGCAGGCCGCGATCCGCAAGATGAAGGACGAGGACGGCAATTACGTCTGGCAGCCGGCATCCGCTGCGGGAGAGCCCTCCCTGCTGATGGGCTATCCGGTCGTCGAGAGCGAGGACATGCCGGCGATAGCGACCGACAGCTTCTCCGTGGCGTTCGGCGATTTCCGCCGCGGCTACCTGATCGTGGATCGCGTCGGCATCCGCGTGCTGCGAGATCCCTACTCGTCGAAGCCCTACGTGCTCTTCTACACGACCAAGCGTGTCGGCGGCGGCGTGCAGGACTTCAATGCCATCAAGCTCCTCAAATTCGAGGAGTAAGGCGCCGCTGCCCGCTGGCGTATGCGCCGAAGCCTGTCTGGGTCCCGGCCTCCGCCGGGATGACGTTCGTTGCGCGGGAGCGGACTATCTACACTCGACGTCGCACCGGCGAAGGCCGGTGCCCACATACGTCTCCAAATGTGGAGTGAGCGACGGCCTCGCGCCAGCGCAATGAGAGTCCGGCGGGTTCTCCTCCCTGCCCGCCGGTCGAGAGCGAAGCCGCCGGGTCCCCCCACCGGCGGCTTCGCTCGTTGGGGCACAAACAACGAAAGATCACAGCAATGACCCTCGCTCTGATGAGCGGGCCCGCGTTGGAGCCGATTTCGGTCTCCGAGGCGAAGGCCCACCTGCGTCTCGACGGTAACGCCGAGGATCTTCTGGTGGCGAGCCTGATCGTCACCTCGCGTCTGCATGTCGAAGCAGCGCTGGGCCTGGCATTGATCGCGCAAAGCTGGCGCATGACTTTGGATCGCTGGCCGGAAAGCGGCGAGCTCCGCTTTCCCCTTCGCCCCATATCGGCGATCACGTCGATCACGGTGCGGGCGGGCGATGGGACGCCTACGACGATTGCGCCCGAGGACTACCTTCTCGACGGCCACGCGCTGCGCCCGCGTCTCATCGTGCGCGAAGGGCGGCGGACGATACCGGGTCTTCCGGTCAACGGCATCGAGATCGTATTCGGCGCAGGTCTCGGCGACGTGGCGGAGGATGTGCCCCGGCCGATCCGCCACGCCATCCTTCTGCTCGTCGCCCATTGGTACGAGCATCGCGATCCGCTCGAGATCGGATCGGCTGCTGCCGCCATTCCGCCCGCCGTCTCCGAGCTGCTGAGGCCCTATCGCGAGGTGCGGCTGTGACCGCGTCGATCGGCGAAATGCGCCACAGGCTGTCGCTGCAGGCACCCGTGGCAACGGCCGACGGCGGCGGAGGCGCGACGCGTGTCTGGTCTCTGGTGGCGGAGGTGTGGGGCGCACTGAAGCCGGCTTCGGGCACAGAGAGCTTCGAGGCAGATCGCATGAGCGCACGCGTGAGCCACGAGATCTGGATCCGCCATCGTGCGGGCGTCGTGCCGGAAATGCGTTTCGCGCTCGGCACGCGCATCTTCGAGATCCGCGCGGTCATCGACGTTGGCGAGCGGCACAGATTTATGAGGTGCCTCGTCGAGGAGCATGTGCCGTGAAGGTCTCGGTCCGCCTGATCGGGGCCGCGTTCGCACGTGCCGACACGCTCGTGAACGAGATCCGCCGTCGCGCGATCGAGCGTCTTGCGGTGCGCATCGCCGCCGGGACGCGTGATGCGCAGCCGACGGCAGAGGAAAGCGGGACGGAGCCGTCTAAGACGAACCGCCGGAGGTAAGAGATGGCAAGCCCAGCCTGGGAGCTTCAGAAAGCAGTCTACGGCGCACTCGTCGCGGACACCGGCCTCGCTGCGCTGCTCGGAGGTGCGTGGGTTTACGACGAGGCGCCGCGCGGCGCCGCGTTCCCCTACGTCACCTTCGGTCCGAGCGCGGTCCGGGACTGGAGCGCGGGGACCGAAACCGCGAGCGAGCACGTATTCACGCTGCGCGTCTGGTCCAAGCACGGCGGCGAGCGCGAGGTGCATCGCATTCTCGAAGCAATCCGCGCGGCGCTCCATGACGCCCCTTTGTCGCTCGACGCCTTCCGGCTGGTGAATTTGCGGCACGAGACCTCGGATACCGCCCGGGAAGCCGATGGAGAAACACATCGCGGAACGGCGCGCTTTCGCGCCGTGGTCGAGCCCATTCCGTAGAGAGCATTTCCCGAGCAACTCCACGTCCGCATTCGCGCGGGTTAGATAATGAGAGCAAAGCTATGGCTGCACAGAAAGGCAAGGACCTTCTCCTCAAGGTGGACAGCACCGGAGCAGGAAGCTTCACCACGGTTGCGGGGCTGCGCTCCCGCGCGGTCGCGTTCAACGCCGAGACGGTGGACATCACGCATCAGGAGAGTGCCGGGCAATGGCGGGAGCTGCTGGCGGGCGCGGGGGTGCGCCACGCGCGACTTTCCGGCTCGGGCATCTTCAAGGATTCAGCGTCCGACGAGCTCATCCGCAGCTATGTCTTCGACGGCACGATCCGCGACTGGCAGGTGGTGGTGCCTGATTTCGGCATCGTCGAGGGAGCTTTCCAGATCACGTCGTTCGAGCTGACGGGGCGCCACGACGGCGAGGTGTCGTTCGAGCTGGCACTCGAGTCCGCAGGCGCTCTGACGTTCACTGCTGAGTAAAGAGGAGGCAACGAGATGGCCAACAGACACCGAGGCGAGATCGATGCAGTCCTCGACGGAAAGCCCTATCGGCTCTGCCTCACGCTCGGCGCGCTCGCCAATCTGGAGGCGGCCTTCGGCGACGAGGACATGTTGGCGCTCGCGACGCGCTTCGAGAAGGGCCGCATCTCCGCGCGCGATTGCCAGCGCATCATCGGGGCGGGCCTCAGAGGCGCCGGGTTCGACGTCAGCGACCAGGCCGTCGCCGCCATGCGTGCCGAAGGAGGTGCCGCCGGCTACGTCGATATCGTGGCGCGGCTTCTCTCCGCAACGTTCGCCGCAAAGGGCGGCGGGAGCGATGGGGAGGGAGACGCGGGAGCACCCGGCCCTTTCCCTGGGACGAGGTGATGGCGATCGGCTTTGGCCTGCTCGGCCTCGAGCCCCGCGCGTTCTGGAGCCTGACGCTCGCCGAGCTGGACGCCGCCGTGCGTGGTCGTTTCGGCTCCGCCCACTCCGAGCGTCCGTTATCGCGCAGGGATCTCGCGGAGCTGGCCCAACGCTATCCCGATAAATAAAGGAGCTGTCGCCATGGTGGATTTCACGTCGCCGGTCGAGACCTGGACTGTCGCCGTCAACGCCGACACGTCGGCGCTTTCGGCGGAGTTGCGCAACGCCGCGAGCCTCGGACGCCAGTTCTCGAATGCGCTCGTCGGCGCCTTCGACAGCATCGCCATCAAAGGGCGGAATGTCGGTGACGTGCTGCGCACCTTGGCGTTGCGTCTTTCGGATATCGTGCTCAAGGCCGCGTTGAAGCCGCTCGAGCAGGGCTTCGGCAATCTCGTGTCGGGGTTGATGTCGGGCGGAATAGGATTCGCGAAAGGCGGGGTCGTTCGGCAGGGCATGCCTGTGCCGTTCGCCTCCGGAGGGGTGATCCAGAGCCCGATCTCGTTTCCGCTCGCTGGCGGCCGCCTGGGCATCGCAGGCGAGAGAGGAGCCGAGGCGATCATGCCGCTCTCGCGCGGACCGGATGGGCGTCTCGGCATCGCGGCGCGCGGCGGGGCGGGAACCAGCGTGACGTTCAACGTCACCGCGCAGGATGCCGAGAGCTTCCGGCGTTCGGAGACGCAGATCGCGGCCATGCTGGCGCGCGCGGTCTCTCTCGGCCAACGCAATCTCTGAGGCAGCAGGCAGCGGGCAAGAGGCAGCCGTGATTTCGAGCCTCAGTGCTGCTGCCAGTTGCCGGCTGCCCGCTGCCTAGTCCACGGGAGTTCCCATGTCCTTCCATGAAATCCGCTTCCCGACCGCCATCTCACGCGGCGCGCAAGGCGGTCCCGAGCGGCGCACGGATGTCGTCGTGCTGGGCTCCGGCTACGAGGAGCGCAACAGCCGATGGGCCGCCTCGCGCCGGAGCTACAACGCAGGCTACGGCGTGCAATCCATCGACGCGCTCTACGATGTTATCGCGTTCTTCGAGGAACGGCGCGGACGCTTTCACGGGTTCCGCTGGCGCGATCACGCGGACTGGAAATCCGGCGCCCCGGGCAGCGCGCCGGCCGCCGTCGATCAGGCCATCGGGCTCGGAGACGGAACGGCCACGAGCTTCCAGTTGAGCAAGACCTATGGCGGCGGCTACGCGCCCTTGACGCGCGAGATCAGGAAGCCGGTGGCAGGAAGCGTTCTGGTTGCCGTCGATGGCGCGGCGAGAACGCCAGGCACGCACTTTACCGTCGATGTGACGACCGGCGTGGTGACGCTCGCCACGCCACCCGCACCGGGCGCGGTCGTCAGCGCGGGCTTCGAGTTCGATGTTCCGGTCCGCTTCGATACCGACAAGCTCGAGGTCAATCTGTCGGGCTTTCGAAGCGGCGCCATCCCCAATATCCCGATCGTCGAGATCCGCCTATGAAGCAGCTTTCGAGTGGGCTCGCAGCCCATGTCGCCTCGGGCGCAACGACGCTCTGCTGGTGCTGGCGCCTGACGCGCCGCGACGGAGGGCGCCTGGGCTTCACCGATCACGACCATGATCTCGCCTTCGACGGCACCGTGTTTGAGGCTGCCGCCGGAATGACCGCGAGCGAGATCCGCGACAGCGTGGGCCTCAGCGTCGACAATCTCGAGGTGACGAGCGCCATGACGTCGGATCGGCTTTCGGAAGCCGATCTGGCAGCGGGGATCTATGACAACGCGGCCGTCGAGATCTTTCGCGTGAATTGGATGGATCCGGATCAGCGAGTGCTGATGCGCAGCGGAAATCTCGGCGAGGTGAAGCGCAGCGGGATCGCGTTCGCGGCGGAAGTGCGGGGTTTGGCGCACGCGCTTCAGGAGACAAAAGGGCGCCTGTTTCAATACGCCTGCGATGCCGATCTGGGCGATGCGCGTTGCAAGATCGCGCTCGCCGATCCCGCCTTTCGCGGCAACGGCGCGCTCTCGGGCATCGCGAGCCCGAGGCGCTTTACGGCGAGCGGTCTTACTGCGTTCGCCTCGTCCTGGTTCACGCACGGCCTCGTCACCTTCACGTCCGGCGCCGCTTCGGGCCAATCCGTGGAAGTGAAGCAGCACGTAAAGGCGGGAGAGGTTGTGACGATCGAGTTGTGGAGCGCCGCGCGGCTTCCTTTGATCCCCGGACAGACTTTCACGATCACCGCAGGATGCGACAAGCGCGTCGCCACCTGCCGCAGCAAATTTTCCAACGTCGCCAACTTTCGCGGCTTTCCGCATATGCCGGGGAACGATTTCCTGACGTCGGTAAGCCGCCCCGGCTCCAAATCGCGCTGAGGTGCGGGCATGACGCAGGAACAGGTATCCGCCCGTCACAGCGCGGAGGCGGTGGTGGCCGCAGCACGTGCGTGGATCGGCACGCCCTATCACCATCAGGCAAGTTTGAAAGGCGTAGGCGCCGATTGTCTGGGGCTCGTCCGCGGCGTGTGGCGGGACCTTTACGGGCGCGATGCGGAAGAGCCGCCTGGATACTCGCGCGATTGGGGCGAGGTGAGCGGGGAGGAAACGCTGATCGGCGCGGCGACCCGCCATCTCGTGCTGGGTGACACAGCGCATCCAAAACCGGGCGACATTCTCATTTTTCGAATGAGACCGGGCGCCGTCGCCAAGCATGCAGCCCTGCTGGCGACGCCTCAAACCATGATCCACGCGACCGAGGACCGGCTTGTTGCCGAGATTCCGTTCGGCGGCTGGTGGCGCCGCCGTCTCGCCGCCGTCTTCTCGTTTCCAGGGACCTTTCGCTGATGGCCACGCTTGCCCTCGCCGTTGCAGGAGCCGCTGCAGGTAGCGCGCTTTTGCCGACCGGCGTCTCCATGCTCGGACTCACGCTGTCCGGCGCCGCTATCGGCAGCCAGATCGGCGCGTTCGCGGGCTCCTATATCGACAATGCGCTGTTCGGAAGCTCCGGGCAGCGCCGCACGGTCGAGGGACCCCGCCTTTCCGACCTGCACATCACCGCGTCCACCGAAGGCGCACCCATTCCGCGCCTCTATGGCCGCGCGCGCCTCGGCGGACAGATCATCTGGGCGGATGAAATTCGCGAGCGCGTCATCACCTCGCGCTCCGGAGGGAGTTCGAAAGGGGCCGCCCCCAGCACGCCCGTCACGCAGACGGTGGAATACCGCTACTCCGCGAGCTTCGCCGTCGCGCTCGCCGAGGGGCCCATCAATGGCATCGGGCGCGTCTGGGTGGATGGCGCTGAGCTAGACCTCGCGCAGGTCCGCCATCGCGTTTACCTGGGAACGGAAGCACAGCTCCCCGACCCGACCATCGTCGCCATCGAGGGCGCGGGTCTCGCGCCGGCCTATCGGGGTATTGCCTACATCGTGTTCGAGGATATGGCGCTGGCGGACTACGGCAACCGCATTCCCCAGCTCTCCTTCGAGGTGCACCGCGCGGTCGAGCCCTTCGGAGAGGAGATCAAGGGGATTGTCCTCATTCCGGGCTCGGGCGAGTTCGTGTACGCCCCCAACACGGTGAGCAAGCAGCTCGGCCGCGGCGTGTCGGAGGCCGAGAACGTCCACACCAGGCAGGGCGGGACGGATTGGTCCGTGGCCGTCGACCAGCTCCAGGCGACGCTGCCGAACGCGACCTCCGTTTCGCTGGTCGTGAGCTGGTTCGGAACCGACCTCCGCGCTGGATACTGCGAGATCAAGCCGGGCGTCGAGACGGCCGCCAAGGCCACGACGCCCATGACATGGAGCGTGGCTGGACTCGCGCGCAACGCCGCGCATCTCGTCAGCACCAAGGACGAGCGCCCGGCCTATGGAGGAACGCCATCCGACGCGTCGGTGATCGGCGCCATTCAGGATCTCAAGGCGCGCGGCATGAGCGTGGTGCTGACGCCCTTCATTCTCATGGACGTGCCGGACGGCAACGCCTTACCCGATCCCCACAGCGCCGCCGCGTCACAGCCGTCCTATCCCTGGCGCGGACGCATCACGTGCAGCCCGGCGCCGGGGCGGCCGGGCACGCCCGACAAAACCGCGACGGCCGCGAGCCAGATCGCCTCATTCGTTGGAACGGCGTCGACAGCCCACTTCTCCATCTCCGGCGGGAGTGTCGTCTATTCCGGACCCGCCGAATGGTCCTTCCGCCGGATGGTTCTGCACCACGCCTTCCTCGCCAAGGCCGCGGGCGGGGTCGATGCGTTTGTGATCGGCACGGAGCTGCGCGGGCTTACGCAGGTGCGGAGCGCGGCCTCCACCTATCCATTCGTCGCTGCCCTCGTGGCTTTGGCGGCCGATGTGAAGAGCGTCCTGGGATCCGGGACGAAGGTGCTCTACGCCGCCGATTGGTCAGAATATTTCGGCCACCAGCCGGGCGATGGATCGGGTGACGTCTACTTTCACCTCGATCCCTTGTGGGCCTCTTCCGCGATCGACGCCATCGGCATCGATCTCTATTGGCCCTTGTCCGATTGGCGCGATGGAACGAGCCACCTCGACTACGTTGCAGGCACACGCTCGATCTACGACGAGGACTACCTGCGCGCCAATGTGCAAGGCGGTGAAGGGTTCGACTGGTACTATGCGAGCGACGCCGATCGCGAGGCTCAGATCCGCTCGCCCTTGACCGACGGCCACGGTGCGCCCTGGGTATTCCGTTACAAGGATATCAAGTCGTGGTGGCAGAACCAGCATTTCAATCGCCCGGGAGGTGTGCCGAGCGGATCCCCGACGGCCTGGGTGCCGCAATCAAAGCCCTTCTGGTTCATGGAGATCGGCTGTCCCGCCGTCGATAAGGGGGCAAACCAGCCCAACGTGTTCGTCGATCCGAAGAGCGCGGAATCCGCGTTTCCATATTTCTCGCGTGGCGCGCGGGATGACCTTATACAGCGCCGCTTCCTGAAAGCGCTCATCGATACGTTCGATCCTGCGAGCGAAGGCTATGTGAGCGGGCAGAACCCGGTCTCGGCCGTGACCGGCCAGCGCATGGTCGATCTCTCGCGTATCCACGTGTACTGCTGGGATGCGCGCCCGTTTCCGGCATTCCCCTACAACACGGACGTGTGGGGAGACGGCGATAACTGGCGCTTCGGCCATTGGCTGAACGGCCGCTTCTCGGTGGCGCCGCTGCCGGAGCTGGTCGACGCGATCCTCGCGGATTACGGCATCACGGGTCATGATGCGAGCCGTCTCGCGGGCGTGGTTCCCGGCTATGTCATCGACCGGTTGATGTCGCCGCGTGATGCGCTGCAGCCGCTGGAGCTCGCGTACTTCTTCGACAGCCTGGAGAGCGAGGGGCGCATCCTGTTCCGCCATCGCGGCGCCGAGCCGCCGGTTCTCTCCGTGACGGAGAGCGAGCTGGTGGAGGAGCGGGCGGGGGATGCACTGTTGACGCTCACGCGCTCGCAGGAGACCGACCTTCCCGCTTCCGCGAAGGTGAGCCACATTGCGGCGACCGGCGACTATCGCCAGGCGGTCTCCGAGGCGCGGCGGCTGACGGGCGCGAGTGGTCGAGTCGCGCGGGCCGAGCTGCCGATTGTGCTCGAGCACGAAAGCGCGTCGCAGATCGCGGACGCCTGGCTGTTCGAGACCTGGGCCTCGCGCGAGCGAGCGCTCTTCAAGCTCCCGCCGAGCGCCATCGGTATCGAACCCGGAGACATAGTGTCCGTCGTGAAGGACGGAACCACGATGCTGGTACGCGTCACCGAGATCGGCGAGCGGGGCGTTCGTGAGATCGAGGGGCGCAGCATCGACCCGGAGATCTATGCGGGCGCCGCCGCGCGTCCCCGTGATATCGGCGGAGGCGAAACGGTTTTCGACGGTGTGCCGCACGTCGAGTTTCTGGATCTGCCGCTTTTGCGCGGCGATGAGCCGGCGGAAGCGGGATATGCGGCAGCTTTTCAGAGCCCGTGGCCGGGCGGCGTAGCGCTCTTTTCTTCTCCCGAGGACGCCGGATACGCTCTTCGCGCGCTCGCAAGCGCGCCGGCGATCATGGGTGAGACACTGCACCCGCTGCCCTCCGGTCCGATCGCTGTCGTCGATCGCGGGGCGCGCCTCAGCGTGCGCCTGTCGAGCGGCGAGCTGGCGTCCGTCACCCGGCTGCAGATGCTCGCGGGCCGCAACGCAGCTGCCATCCGCAACGAAGCCGGAGGCTGGGAGGTCTTGCAGTTCGAGACGGCCACGCTGGTGGGAGAGGCGACCTACGAGCTTTCGAACCTGCTGCGAGGGCAGGGCGGCACCGAGCGCGAGATGCGGAACGCACTGCCTGCCGGGGCGACATTCGTGCTGCTGGGCGGCGAGATCGCGCGCGTAGATCTGACGGCCGGTGAGATTGGTGCGCCGCTCTATTGGAGGTTCGGCCCCGCCAATCGCGACATCGCGGATCGGTCCTACGCCACTGAGATCCACACGTTCACGGGACGGGGCCTGATGCCGCTCTCGCCCGCGCACGTACGGGGCGCACGCACGGGCGGCGGAGACATCACGATCTCGTGGAAGCGTCGCACCCGCGTCGGGGGCGACAGCTGGGATGCCGCCGAGGTTCCGCTCGCCGAGGAGAGCGAGCGCTATGAGATCGACGTGCTGAGCGGGTCGACCGTGAAGCGCACGATCACGGCGACAGCGCAGAGCTGTGTCTATTCCACAGCCGAGCAGGTGGCGGATTTCGGAGCAGCGCAGAGTGCGCTCTCCGTCGCCGTCTACCAGATGAGCGCGACGCGCGGACGCGGGACGCCGAAAGCCGCGGTCGTCTGACCCCCAAAGCATCGAGGACATGATGGAAGAAGCACGCTGGCTCGAGGAAGCCTGGCGCGAGTTCGGCCAATCCGAGCGCGCGGGCACGAAGGAGAACGCGCGCATTCTCGCGTTCTTTCGCGACGCGGGGCACCCGGATATCGCGCGCGACGAGATCGCATGGTGCGCGGCGTTCTGCGGCGCATGCCTCGAACGCGTGGGGATCCGATCGACGCGGTCGTTGCTCGCCCGCTCCTATTTGAAGTGGGGTGCGGCGCTCGAAAAGCCCCGCACGGGCGCCATTGCAGTCTTCTCGCGTGGATCGAATGCGTCCGAGGGACACGTCGGCTTCTGGCTCGGTGAGACCGAGGACGCGGTCGTATTGCTCGGTGGAAATCAGGGCAACGCCGTATCCGTCACCCGCTATCCCAAGAGCCGGTTGCTCGCAGTACGCTGGCCCGCATTGCAGAAAGACGCGCCGCAGAAAGACGCGGAAAGCAGCGTCAGGCCCGCAGAGCGCGAAGGGCTGGCGCCCGTCTTCGATCGCGCACTGATCCATGTCCTCGCAATGGAGGGCGGATTTACAGACGATCCTCATGACCCTGGCGGGCCTACGAACCACGGTATCACGCTCGGCGTCTTCGCGGCGTGGCGCAAGGTGGCCATCACGACGGCCAATCGTGAGGCCCTCATCCGCGATCTCAAGGCCATCGACCGCGAGACCGTGAGCGAAATCTACCGTCGCCGCTATTGGGATCTCGCCCACTGCGCCGAGCTGCCCGGGCCGCTCGCGCTCATGCATTTCGACGCTGCCGTGAACCACGGTGTGGGCGCGGCCATCCGCGTTTTGCAGGAAGCCGTGGGCGCGAGCGTCGACGGCGAGATCGGACCGGAGACGAGAGCCGCCGTTGCCGCGGCCTCCGTCGCAGAAGCGCTCGCGTCCTACGCCGCCATCCGCGAGCGCCGCTACCGCGCACTGCCGCACTTCTGGCGCTTCGGCCGTGGGTGGCTGCGGCGCGTCGATGCAACTCTGAAGCTCGCGCGAACGCTCGGATCCGAGATCGACACCATCCCATCCCCCAACAGCGAAGGAGATCCAGACATGACAGCCACGTCCTCGACCCAGGCCAACGGAAAATGGTGGGGCCATTCCATCACCATCTGGGGCACCATCGTGACCATCCTTTCGACAGTCGTGCCTGCGCTGGCTCCGGTCACAGGCATCGACATCTCGGGAGATCTCGTCCAGAACGCCGGGCAGCAGGTGGTCGGCGCCATCCAAGCAGTCGGCACCTTGGTCGGAACGATCATGACTATTTTTGGCCGGGTACGGGCAACCCAGCCGATTGGCAAGGCGCTTTTCAAGGCCAAGGGCTGAGGAGGCCGGCCGCGATCACACTTTTGCCGTTCCGCTCGGTGCTCTAGGCTCGGCAGGCGCGGGCGACTATAGTCGCCCGCACTGTCCGACCTTAACCAACACTGAGAGCCCCCGTGCGCATACTCGTCGTAGAGGACGACAAAGATCTCAACCGGCAGCTCAACACCGCGCTTACCGGCGCGGGCTATGCCGTGGATGCCGCCTTCGATGGCGAGGAGGGATACTTCCTCGGCGACACCGAGCCTTACGATGTCGTGATCCTCGATCTCGGTCTGCCGAAGATGGACGGCATCTCCATCCTCGAGCAGTGGCGCCGCGCGAACCGCAATATGCCTGTCATTATCCTGACGGCGCGCGATCGCTGGAGCGACAAGGTCTCCGGCATGGACGCCGGGGCCGACGATTATCTGGCCAAGCCTTTCCATATGGAGGAGTTGCTGGCGCGTGTTCGCGCGCAGGTGCGCCGCGCCTCGGGTCACGCCAAGAGCGAGATCGAGTGCGGACCCGTTCGCCTCGACACCAAGACGGCGCGCGTCACCTGCGATGGCCAGCAGGTGAAGCTCACCTCCCACGAGTACCGCCTCCTTGCGTACCTGATGCACCACAGCGGCCGTGTGGTCTCCCGCACCGAGCTCGTCGAGCATCTCTACGAGCAGGACTTCGACAGGGACTCGAACACCATCGAGGTGTTCATCGGGCGGCTGCGCAAGAAGATCCCGGCCGACGTGATCGAGACGGTACGCGGCCTCGGCTATCGCATGAGCCGCGGCGCCGCCGATGAAACTTAAGTCGCTCGCCTTCCGCCTGTTTGCAACGTCGGCGGCGTGGACCCTTCTCGTCCTGCCGATCGCGGGCGTCATAATCTACCGGCTCTATCGCGACGACGTGCAGGCCTCGTTCGATGCCCGTCTCGAAAAGCTCGTGAACTCCATCGCCGTCGACAGCATGGGTGGCGAAAAGGCGCCGATCGCGCCCGCCAATCGCTACGAGCCGTTGTTCGAGGATTTTCACTCGGGCTGGTACTGGCAGATCAAGCCGGTGGAGGACGGCATCGCGCCGAGCCTCGCTTCTGCGTCCCTCGGCGACGCCAAGCTCGAGCTGCCGATCCTCCGCGAGATCAAGCCGGACGCGAACGGCGCGCGCTGGATGGGATCCACTGGTCCGGCGGGCGAGCGGCTTCGCATGGTCGAGGTGATCGACAGTCCCGACTCGCGGGAGCAGACGCCCCGCTATTCCATCATCGTGGCCGGCCCCGTCGACTGGCTCGAAAGCCGTGTCGCGAATTTTCTCACCCGCCTCACCATCGCGCTGTTCCTGACGGGCGTCGGCCTCGTGACCGTGACGCTGTTTCAGGTTCGCTTCGGCCTGCTGCCCTTGCGCCGTATCGAGCAGGGCCTCGCGGAGGTTCGCTCCGGCAGTGCCGAAAAGCTCGAGGGAGAGCTGCCGGCCGAGATCGAGCCTCTGCAGGACGAGCTCAATGCGCTGATCGCCTCCAATCAGGAGATCATCGACCGTGCCCGCACGCAGGTCGGCAATCTCGCTCATGCGCTTAAGACACCGCTCGCCGTGATTACAAACGAGGCGCGCGAGGACAAAGGGGCACTGGGCGCAAAGATCGCCGAGCAGGCGGAGATCATGCGCGATCAGGTCAATCACTATCTGGACCGCGCACGGGTGGCGGCGCGCGTTGGCGTGATCGGGCGCGCGACGCCCGTTCAGGATGTGCTGGAGCCGCTGCAACGTGCCTTGGAGCGCATCCATCGCGAGCGCAGCATCGCCATCCACGTGGAGTGCGCGCCGGACGCGCGCTTCGCGGGCGAGCGGCAGGATCTGGAGGAGATTCTGGGCAACGTCTGTGACAATGCGTGCAAGTGGGCGAAGAGCAGGGTGAACGTCGCCGTGAGTGCAACCGGCGGGCGTAAATCCCCCGGCCGTTTGGCCATCCGCATCGACGACGACGGCCCGGGCCTTTCGGACGAGCAGCGCGCCCGCATCGGCAAGCGCGGGGTCCGGCTGGATGAAACGAAGCCGGGATCGGGACTTGGTCTCTCGATTGTCACGGATCTCGTGCAATCCTACCGGGGAAGCCTGACTTTGGCGCGCTCGCCCCTGGGCGGGCTGCGCGTGGAGGTGGATCTCCCGTCTGCCTGACCTGGCGCTCCAATTTCCAGTGGCTAACGCCGAATTTTCGCCTGAATCCCGGTGGAAACGGTACGTTGGATGTGCTTGAAGACGAGTCACATTCTGGGCATTGCTTGGGCAAGTGGGTGGGCCAGCAAATGCTCTTGGACGAGATGTGCTCTCGGGCAATACGGGGATCTTCATGCGCACACTTTGCGCTTCTGCGCTTCTGATGGTGTCGATCGGGCTCGCCGGCTGCGGACCTGAAGGTCCGAGCAAAGCCGATACCGGCATGGTTGTTGGCGCCGTTGCAGGCGGCATCCTCGGAAATCAGGTCGGAAAGGGCACCGGCAATATCGCAGCTACGGCCATTGGCGCCGTGGTCGGCGGCATCGTCGGCAGCGAGATCGGCCGCTCGATGGACGCCCAGGACCGCCGCCTCGCGCAGGACGCAGAGTATGAAGCGCTCGAGCGTGGCCAGTCGGGCGTTTCGCGCCAGTGGCGCAATCCGGACAACGGCCGTTATGGCGAGGTCGTCCCCAGCCGTCCCTACAAGCGTGGCGCGGTGGATTGCCGCGACTACACCCATAAGATCTTCATCGACGGCCGCCCGCAGTCCATGCGCGGAACGGCTTGCCGCAATCCGGATGGCACCTGGAGCAACGTGGGCTAAGGCCGGTGACCTGTCCGCGGTTCCTGAGGCGTGAGTCCCGAGGGAGTTGGGGCGCAGGGTGCTGAACTGAGTGCCCGCCCCCTTGTTTCCGCCTTCCGCAGCGCAGCAGAAAGGCCGTCCGGCGCCTGGGATTGCTCCTGAACAACGACCTGCGACCTTTAAATAACCCCAATACGCTGTCGGCCTCTTGTCAGCCTGACTCCTCACCCCTATTGAACCGGGGGACTTAGGACTAGAAGGCTTCTAAGGTTTTCGATGCTTCTTTGGGTTTGCTTCGCGATATTGACGGCGTCAGTGGTCGCTCTGCTGCTGAGACCGCTGCGTCAGACGCAAGTCGCGGTGGTCGAGCCGGCGGCAGCGGACCTTGCCGTCTATCGCGATCAATTGCGCGAGCTGGATGCGGAGCGTGATCGCGGCCTCGTCGTCGACAGCGAGATCGAAAGCGCACGCGCCGAGGTGGCGCGGCGCCTCATCAAGCGCGCAAGTGGCGAGGCGAGCGAGACCGCCGAAAGTGCCGACGATACCGCGAGCGTCAACCGGGCGCGCCGCATCTACGTCGCGATCACGGCTTTGCTCCCGGTCGTGGGGATCGGCCTCTATCTTTTGAGCGGCTCCCCGCATCTTCCCGATCATCCCTTCTCCGAGAGGCAGACCGCCGCCGGGACGGGCGGAGACGGCGCAAGCTCCATCGTCAATCTCATCGCCCAAGTCGAGCAGCGTCTCCGCGACCATCCCGAGGATGGCAGGGGCTGGGATGTGATCGCACCGATCTATCTGCGTCTCGGCCGCTATGCCGACGCGGCTCATGCCTTCGCGGAAGCCAATCGCCTGGAAGGCGAGACCGTGCGCCGTCTTCTCGGGTTCGCGGAGGCGACGCTCCTCGCTGAGAACGGCATCGTCACCGAGCCGGTGCGCAAGGCGGCGTTGCGCGTGCTCGAGCTCGATCCCGCCCGCATCGAGGTCCGCGTGTGGCTCACGCTCGCCAAGGAGCAGGACGGCGATCTCGCTGGTGCAGCGGCGGAGTATCGCGACATCCTCGACAAGGCACCGGCCGACGCCACATGGCGCTCTGCGGTTTCCGAACGGCTCGATCTCGTGAACAGGAAGCTAAAAGGGGAGAAGATCCCCGAAGAAGCACCTGCAGCGCAGGCTGCGCCCTCGGCGCCGCCCCCCGCGGCCAGCGGTGAAATGCCCGACGTCTCGGCCATGTCTCCCGCTGACCGGGATGCATTCGTCTTGAGCATGGTCAACCGGCTGGCTGACCGCCTCAAGGACAATGGTAAGGATCTCGAAGGATGGATCAGGCTCGCGCGGGCCTATAAGGTGCTAGGGCGCGAGAGTGACGCGCTTGCCGCGCTCGCGAGCGCCCGCGAGAATTTCGCCGGCGACCGCGCCTCTCTCGACGAGA
Source organism: Hyphomicrobium zavarzinii ATCC 27496 (assembly GCF_000383415.1). GTDB lineage: Bacteria > Pseudomonadota > Alphaproteobacteria > Rhizobiales > Hyphomicrobiaceae > Hyphomicrobium_C > Hyphomicrobium_C zavarzinii. Next base: position 386,155 of record NZ_KB911258.1, read on the forward strand.
TCGACAAGTCCGAGCAGAACCTCGGGCTCCAGGGCAAAAAGCCGGAAAGTCCGAAATGACACGCAAACAACGGCGAGGAGTATTGATCGGGCTTGGCGTCGGCATCCTTTCGATCGCCGCCATCCTGATGCTCTTCGCATTCCGCCAGTCGATCGTGTTCTTTCACACGCCGAGCGATGTTGCCGAGCACAAGATCGCGCCCGGCGTCCGCTTTCGTCTCGGCGGCCTGGTCAAAGACGGCTCCGTCGAGCGCGGCACGGGTACGCGCGTCGGCTTCGACGTGACGGACACCTTCCAGAGCGTTCCGGTGACCTACGAGGGAATCCTGCCGGACCTGTTCCGCGAAGGGCAGGGCGTCGTGGCCGAAGGCGTGCTGGGCGCGGACGGACACTTCGTGGCCGATACCGTGCTCGCCAAGCACGACGAGACATACATGCCTCCGGAGGTCGCCAAGGCACTTCAGGAGAAGGGCGTGCAACTCGGCAAGGGCGCAACCCATCCCGGCGGTGAGACGGGAACCCAGTAGACCCAGAGCGCAGGACATGGGAGCGAGGATCACGTGATCATCGAGATTGGACACTTCGCGTTGATCCTGGCGCTGCTGGTGGCGGCAGCCCAGACTTTCATTCCGGCCTGGGGCGCAGCCAAGCGTGACGCGCGGCTGATGGCTTTCGGCGAGCCCGCCGCATTGAGCCAGGTCGGCCTCATTCTGATCGCGTTTCTGGCCCTTACGCACGCTTACGTGACGTCGGACTTCTCCGTCGCCAACGTGGCGGCGAACTCCCACTCGTCGAAGCCGCTGATCTATCGCATCTCCGGAGTGTGGGGGAACCACGAAGGCTCCATGCTGCTGTGGGTTCTGATCCTCGCGGTGTTCGGCGCTGCGGTCGCGCTGTTCGGAAACAACCTGCCGGCGACTTTGAGGGCGAATGTGCTCTCCGTGCAGAGCTCCATCGCTTTGGCGTTTCTCTTGTTCATCCTCATCACCTCCAATCCGTTCGAACGGCTTGATCCTGCGCCGTTGGATGGGCGCGGCCTGAACCCGATCCTCCAGGACCCGGCCCTCGCGTTCCATCCGCCCTTCCTCTACATGGGCTACGTTGGCTTCTCGCTCGCCTTCTCGTTTGCGATCGCGGCCCTGATCGAGGGCCGCACGGATGCCGCGTGGGCGCGCTGGGTGCGTCCGTGGACTCTGCTCGCCTGGATGTGTCTCACCATCGGCATCGCGATGGGATCGTGGTGGGCCTACTATGAGCTGGGCTGGGGCGGCTGGTGGTTCTGGGATCCGGTCGAGAACGCTTCTTTCATGCCCTGGCTCGCGGGCACCGCGCTGCTGCACTCCGCCCTCGTGATGGAGAAGCGCGAGGCGCTCAAGGTGTGGACCATCCTGCTCGCCATTCTCACCTTCTCGCTCTCGCTGATGGGCACCTTCCTCGTCCGCTCGGGCGTGCTCTCGTCGGTGCACGCCTTCGCGGTGGATCCTGGGCGCGGCGTGTTCGTTCTCTCCATCATGCTGCTGTTCACAGGCGGCGGACTGACACTGTTTGCTTATCGTGCGCGTGATCTCTCGCAGGGCGGAATCTTTTCTCCGATCTCGCGCGAAGGCAGCCTTGTGCTCAACAACGTGCTGCTGACGACGGCATGCGCGACGGTGTTCGTCGGCACGCTCTATCCGCTCGCGCTCGAGTCGCTCACGGGTGCCAAGATTTCGGTCGGCCCGCCTTACTTCAACATGACGTTCGTGCCGCTGATGTTCCCGCTGCTGCTCGCGCTTCCCCTCGGCCCGCTGCTCGCCTGGAAGCGCGCGGACCTCGCGGCCGCCATGGAACGCCTGATCGTCGCCGGCGTGCTCGCTCTCATCGTGATCGTAGTCTCGTTCGCCGCGACCGAGCGCGGGCCTTGGCTCGCGCCGTTCGGGTTTGCGATCGGCGTATGGGTGATGGCTGGCGCACTTTCGGAGACGGCCTTCCGCATCAAGCTCGGCAAGGCGCCGCTCTCGGAATCCTTCCGCCGCCTCGTCAATCTTCCGCGCGCCGCCGTCGGCACGATGCTCGCGCACTTCGGCGTCGGCCTGATGGTATGCGGGATCGTCGGAACCAGCGCCTACAAGAGCGAAGCCATCCTGCTGATGCGTCCGGGCGATCGCACCGAGATCGCGGGCTACGAGCTTGCGTTCCGCGGCGCCGCACCGTCCAAGGGACCGAACTACACGGAGACGCTCGGCGTATTCGACGTCACGCGCGGCGGCAGCCCCGTCACGCGCCTCGAGCCTTCGAAGCGCCTCTACGACGCCCCGCCTCAGCCCACGTCCGAAGCGGGTATCCATCCTTCGTGGCGCGGTGACCTCTACGCGGTGATCGGTGACCAGCAGCCCGATGGCGCGTTCGCGGTCCGGCTCTACTTCCACCCGCTCGTGCGCTTCATCTGGATCGGCGCGCTGATTATGTTCTTCGGTGGCGCGGTGTCCCTGTCGGACCGGCGCCTGCGCGTGGGAGCGCCCCAGCGGCGCTCCAGCCGCGCGCCTGTCGGCGTGCCCGCCGAGTGAGGATGGCCATGACTGCGAGATCGAAACGCTCGGCGCTTGTGGCTCTGCTCGGATGTCTTCTCCTGGCAGGAGCGGTCGCAACGCCGGTTGCTCCGGCTCGCGCGGTGACACCGCAGGAGATGCTGCCGGACAAGGCGCTCGAAGCGCGCGCCCGCGATATTTCGACGGGCCTCAGGTGCCTCGTCTGTCAGAACCAGTCGATCGACGATTCCGACGCCCCGCTCGCCCACGATCTTCGCGTCCTCGTGCGGGAGCGCCTTCAGGCCGGCGACACGGACGCTCAGGTCCGCGATTTCGTCGTCGCGCGCTACGGCGAGTTCGTGCTGTTGAAGCCGCCCTTCTCGGCCGAGACGGTGCTGCTCTGGCTCATGCCTCTCCTCGTGCTTCTGGGCGCAGTCGTCATCCTGCGCAATTCGTTCCGCGTCCCGCGGGAAGCGGCGGCGGCCACGTCGGGCAGAGAGCCGGTGGCGAAGCTCACGCCGGAGGAGCAGGCGGCGCTCGATGCGCTGCTGAAGAGCGACGAGCCGAAGACGTCCTAGCGCGGCAGCCGCGCCGTGCCGCCCGTCACGTTGTGCGATCCCACGCTGCCCGTCTCGACATCGGAAGGCGGCAGCCCAACCGGTCCGCGCCCGCGCCGTTGCGCATCGAGCGCGGCAAGACGCTTGAGAAGCGCGGCCGTCGCAAGCCCCGTCTCACCACGCCCCTCGGCGCGCTCGAACGCGCGAATGGCCGCGTTGAGCTTCCCCCCGTAGACCCCGTCGCGTGTGCCGCTGTCGTAGCCTTCCTGGGCGAGCAGCCGCTGCAGCTCCTTGAGGTCTCGCTTTTCGGCTAGGATCTCGGCGCGCACCAGCGCTTCCAGTGTTCCGCGGAACGCGGACGCGGCGACGGCGGTATTAGCCACCATTTCCGACTTGTACCGATGTACGACCTCGCCACGCTGCGTCAGAACCTTGGCCTGCAGGTAGGTGCCCACATTGATGCCGACCACCTCGGGACCCGCTGGTCCGTCGATGAGGAGCGGCGAGCCCGACGACGCGCCGCCGGTGTCGCACGTATGCAGGATGACGTGACCCGCATCAACGAAGTCCTTCGAGATTGCGGTCCAGTCCGCCCCGTTGAACGAGCGGCGAATGGCGCACGGTGCGCCGTAGGCCAGCTCCCAGTTTCCGAAATCGCGATGGTAGCTCACCTGGTAGACGCGCTGGGCCGCGGACAGCTTCACCAGCTCGCTCTCGGGCTGCCGGCTGATGGGGAGGGCGTGGCCCTTGCAGATCGGCTCCCGCATGCGCAGCAGCGCCCAGTCGCTCGCCGCATCGATCGGCGGATTGACCCGAAGTTTGAGCGAGCCGGCCGCGACGTGCTGGGCTTCGGCGCCGCGCTCCGATCCCGCGATGCGCGAGCTTGCGCCGGGGCCGTTGAGCGGCTGCAGGCGGAACTCGAAGCCCTGGAGACGAAGCGGACGTTCGTCCGCGGTGCGGAACAGGCAGTGCCCGGCCGTCGCGACGACATCCTCGCCCACACAGAATGCGGTGCACACGGAGTGGGAGCGGCCTTCGTAGAGCAGCCCGATCGATGATCTGAGCCCCGACCGTGCGGCGGGAAGAGCAACACGATCGTCCGTCCCAAAAACTGCCACCCGATGGAGGGCGCTCGCCCGCGGTGTCTCGAAACGAAAAAGCGGCCCGGCTGAAGCGGTTGACGCACCTGCGAAGCCGTATGCGATCCCCGCGATGAAGAGCCCCATACGCACCCCCGAGAGCGCGCTGCTCGGGCGCGTCGGGTGGGCAGTGCTCACGGCGAAAAGCGGGGAAATTTGCCTCATTACCAACTCTTAACGTACCCGAAAGGCAGCCGTAAGGCCGAAGGGACTACCTCTGCCATGGACACTAACTTCAGCGCTTTCCAAGCGGAGGACTTGAATGGTTATTTCCGGTGACATGATGTCCGGAGCAAAGAGCGGGCCAAAGTCTTATGGCACCGGACGCCGGTTTGCGCACGCAACCGTCGGCGCGTTGGCGTCTACGGCTATCCTGTTGGGCAGCCTGGCGACGACGCCCGCCTTGGCGCAGCTCGCGCCCGACGCACCCAGCGTCGAGACGCCCTTCGGCCGCGCGCCGCTGAGCTTCGCCGACATCATCGAGAAGGTGAAGCCGTCGGTGGTCTCGATCTCGGTCGTGGCTGGCGGCACCAAGGTTGCCAAGGGCGGCAAGGGTATGCCCGAAGGCTTCCCCGACATTCCCGAGGACAGCCCCTTCTACGAGTTCTTCAAGAACCTGCCGAAGGAGTTCCGTAACATGCCCCAGCAGCAGCGCCCCACGCAGGCGCAGGGCTCGGGCTTCGTCATCTCGGCTGATGGCTACGTGGTGACCAATAACCATGTCGTCGACGGCGCGACCAAGATCCAGGTGAGCTTCGACGATCAGGAGAAGATGGACGCCGAGCTCGTCGGCACCGATCCGCGCACCGATATCGCGCTCCTCAAGCTCAAGTCGACGAAGACGTTCCCGTTCGTCAAGTTCACGGACAAGCCGGGCCGCGTCGGCGACTGGGCGCTTGCCGTCGGTAACCCGTTTGGCCTCGGCGGCACCGTGACGGCCGGCATCGTGTCGGCACTCGGCCGCGACATCGGCTCGGGTCCCTATGACTTCATCCAGATCGACGCCGCGGTGAACAAGGGCAACTCTGGTGGCCCGACCTTCAACCTCAACGGCGAGGTTATCGGTGTGAACACCGCGATCTTCAGCCCCTCGGGCGGCAACGTCGGCATCGCCTTCGCTGTGCCTGCTCGCACGGCTCTGGACGTGATCGCTCAGCTCAAGAAGAGCGGCACGGTGAGCCGCGGCTGGCTCGGCGTGAAGATCCAGAACGTCGATGAAGACACCGCAGCCGCCATTGGCCTCACGGAAGCCAAGGGTGCGCTCGTGAGCGAGGTGACGCCCAACGGTCCCGCTTCCTCGTCCGGCCTCAAGGTCCAGGATGCGATCCTCCAGGTCAACAGCGACAAGATCTCCGATAGCCGTGATCTTGCCCGCAAGATCGCCGACTACGCACCCGACACCACCGTCGACGTGAAGGTCTGGCGCTCCAACAAGGAGGAGACCGTCAAGGTGCGCCTCGGCAAGTTCCCGGGCTCGGCAGACGAGATCGCCAAGCTCGAGCAGGGTAAGTCTGCGGACGATCTGTCGGGCACCGAGCTCGACCAGCTCGGCCTGACGCTCGCTCCCCCGCGCAGCGGCACCGAGGGTGTGGCTGTCACCGAGGTCGATCCCGAGTCGGATGCCGCCGAGAAGGGCATCAAGGCGGGTGACATCATCCTCGAGGTCGGCGGCTCGACCGTGTCCGGTCCGTCGGATGTGGCCGACGGCGTGAAGAAGGCCAAGGAACTCGGCCGCAAGGCGGTGATGCTCTACATCAAGTCGGCGGATCAGCGGCGCATCGTGCCGATCCAGCTCAAGAAAGGCTGAACCGCCGATCAAGGCTAACGCAAAGTGAGGCGGCCCGGCTCTTGAGGAACCGGGCCGCCTCGATGTATCTGACAAGAGAGAATGCGGGCGCGGGACGGCGCGCGCCAAGGGAAGCGAGGCGGCCAATGCGCGTGCTGGTGATCGAGGATGACCGCGAAACAGCGCATTTCCTGCAGAAGTCGCTGAAGGAGAGCGGGCATTCGGCCGATGTCGCGGGCGACGGCGAGGCCGGCCTCGAGATGGCGCAGGGCGGAACCTACGACATCCTGATCGTCGACCGAATGCTGCCGCGCCTCGATGGCCTCACGGTGGTGAAGACGCTGCGCACGGAAGGTTGCCGTACGCCGGTCCTGATTCTCTCCGCGCTGGGCGATGTGGACGATCGCGTGAAGGGCCTCCGCGCCGGTGGCGACGACTATCTCACGAAGCCGTATGCCTACACCGAGCTGCTCGCGCGCATCGAGGCCCTGGGCCGGCGCGCCGTACCCGAGGAGCAGGAGACGCGCTACGCCGTCGGCGACCTCGTGCTCGATCGCCTGTCCCACCGCGTGACGCGCGCGGGTGAGCCGATCCAGCTTCAGCCGCGCGAATATCGCCTGCTCGAATACCTCATGAAGAATGCAGGCCAGGTGGTGACGCGCACCATGCTGCTCGAGAACGTGTGGGACTATCACTTCGACCCGCAAACCAACGTCATCGACGTTCACGTCTCCCGGCTGAGATCCAAGATCGACAAGGGCTTCGACAGGCCATTGCTGCACACCGTCCGCGGCGCGGGATACATGGTCCGTGACGGCGCTCTCTGACATCGTCGTCAGAACGATGTCGACGCAGGCGTTCCGGCTTGCGGCGGCGAGCGCGGCTGCTTTCATGGTCGTCTCCGCGCTCATCGTCGGCACACTGTTCTGGCAGACCAACACGCTTCTGACGGAGCATGTCGTCGAGGAGCTGCGCAGCGAGGCGGCCGAGCTTGCGCGCGAAGCTGCCGCCAACGATCCCCACGCGCTCGCCGAGCGCATCCGGCTTCGCAGCTTCCCCGAAAGCACCAGCCTCTATTTCCTGTCGGACGCATCCGGCGCCAAGCTCGCGGGAAATCTCCGCAGCCTGCCGCCGATCCCCGAGCGCCCCAGCGGCGGCGTCGTGAACTATGCGCGCGACGGGGATGCGCCAGGCGTCGAGCGCTTGGGAGTCGTCATTCCCGTGGCGGCCGGTTCCGGCTTGCGCCTCTTCGTCGGCCGCGACATCGGCGATCAGCTCGCCCTTGCGGCGCGCATCAAACGCACGTTCCTCTGGGGCTTCGGAGCGCTTGCTCTCGCCGCGATCGTCGCGGGGCTTGCTGTCGGGCGGTCCGTGCTGCGCAGGATCGAGGTGATCAACGCGACGACGCGCTCCATCATGGCCGGCGATCTGTCGCGACGCATTCCCGTTGCCGGCAACAGCGACGAGTTGGACGAGCTTTCCCAGAGCCTGAACGGCATGCTCGACCGCATCGAGCAGCTCATGAACGGCCTGCGTGAGGTGTCCGACAACATTGCGCACGATCTCAAGACGCCGCTCAACCGCCTGCGCAACAGCGCGGAAGCTGCCCTTCGCGATGGGCGCGGCGGAGAGGCTTACCGCGAAGGCCTCGAATCCACGATCGAGAAGGCCGACGATCTGATCAAGACCTTCAACGCTCTGCTGCTCATCGCCCGGCTGGAGGCAGGCGTGGTCGAGGAGAGTGCGGAGGTGTTCGACCTGGGGCGCCTCGTGCGCGACGTGGCCGAGCTTTACGAGCCGGTGGCCGAGGAGGCGGGCCTCGCCCTCACGATCCAAGCGGAGGACGGCATCATGATCCGCGCCAACCGCCAGCTCGTGGGTCAGGCTGTCGCCAATCTCGCCGACAACGCAATCAAGTATTCCGCCCGCGCCGCTCAGGGTCTGGTGCCCGCCATTGTCGAGGTCAAGGCGGGTAAAAGCGGCGGACTGGCCGAGATCTCCGTCGCCGACCGGGGACCCGGTATCGAGGCCAAGGACCGCGACCGGGCGCTCAGGCGCTTCGTGCGGCTGGAAAAAAGCCGGACGCAGCCGGGGACCGGCCTTGGTCTGAGCCTGGTGGCGGCCGTCGCGCGCCTGCATAACGGTGCTGTCCGTCTCGAAGATAATGATCCGGGCCTGCGGGTCGTGGTAACCCTGCCGGTGGTGTCCCAGGAGAGGGACAAACTGATAAAAAGCGAGCAGGGGGCGGTCTGATCCCCGAGTTCGCGGGAAGAAGCGGGGGAGAAGGCATGGCAGGCGACAGCGCAGCCAAAGGCACTTTGCTGGAGCGCCTCGGTACGTCGAAACGGCGCCCCCAGGACCCCGCGGGCGGCGCCAGCCTCGATCCTCTGCTGCAAGACTGGCGGCGGGACGAAGCGCTCGCAAACCTTGTCGCCTTGCTCGAAAGCGAGCCGGTCCGTCCGTGGATGGCCGGGATCGTCGCGGGCTCGTCCTACCTCCGCACGGAGATCGCGCGCAGTCCCGAGCGTTTGGAGAGAATCCTCCGCTCCAATCCGGAGCAGCATTTCGCCTCCTTGTCAGCCGGACTTGCCGAGCGGCTTCTGACGCTCGATGCGATGCCGGAGGCTATGACCGCATTGCGGACCTACAAGTCCGAGGTGGCGCTGCTCACCGCCCTCTGCGATCTCGCAGGCGTGTGGAGCGTGATGGAGGTGACGCGCGTTCTCTCCGAAACCGCCGACGCTGCATTGCAGGGCGCTGTGCGCTTTCTCTTCCGCCAGGCTGTCGCCAAGGGCGACTGGATCTCCGACGACAAGCAGACCCCGGATGTGACGTCGGGCTACATGGTGCTCGGAGTAGGCAAATACGGCGCCCACGAGCTCAACTATTCGAGCGACATCGATCTCATCATCTTCTACGAGCGCCAGCGGGCGCGCTTGAAGGAAGGCGTGGAGCCGTCGACGTTCTTCGTGCGTCTGACGCGCGACCTCGTGCGGCTGATCGACGAGCGCACGGCGGCTGGCTACGTGTTCCGGACCGACCTGAGGCTGAGGCCCGATGCGGGCGCGACGCAGATCGCGCTCTCGACCGATGCGGCCGCTCTCTACTACGAGAGCTTCGGGCAGAACTGGGAGCGTGCCGCGCTGATCAAGGCGCGAGCCGTCGCCGGAGACATCGAAGCAGGAGAGGGCTTCCTGGCGGAACTAGCCCCCTTCATCTGGCGTCGTAATCTGGACTTCGCGGCCATTGCCGACATCCACGCGATGAAGCGGCAGATCCATGCGTTTCGCGGCTTCGGCGGCATCGGCGTTGCGGGCCATAACATCAAGCTCGGTCCCGGCGGTATTCGCGAGATCGAGTTCTTCGTGCAGACCCAGCAGCTCATCGCGGGTGGGCGCCAGCGCAATCTGCGCACGCGCCGCACGCTCGAAGCGTTACGCGTGCTCGTCGACAACGGGTGGATAGAGAAGGCGATCGCCGATGAGCTGACGGAGGCCTACCTCTATCTTCGCTGGATCGAGCACCGCTTGCAGATGGTTGCAGACGAGCAGACGCAAGAGGTGCCGAAGGACGACGCGCGTCTCGAAAGCTTCGCGCGGTTTGCGGGATATGCGAGCCTTGCGGAGTTCTCGAACGAGCTGCTGTCCGTGTTGGAGCGGGTGCAGGGCCACTACGCGCGCCTGTTCGAGGGGATGCCGGAGCTGAGCTCGGGCGGCGAGAACCTCGTGTTCGCCGGCGAGACCGACGATCCGGGTACGGTCGCGGCCCTCTCGAAGATGGGGTATGCGCGGCCGGGAGACGTGCTCGCCGCAATTCGCGGCTGGCATCACGGGCGCTATCCGGCAGTCCGCTCGCCGCGTGCGCGCGAGCTTCTGACGGAGGTGCAGCCGGTACTCGTCAAAGCCTTTGCTGCCACCGCCGATCCCGATCGCGCGATCGCTGCGTTCGACAGGTTCCTGGCCGAGCTGCCGGGTGGCGTGCAGCTCTTCTCGCTGCTCAAGGCCAATCCTGCGCTGATGCGGCTGGTGGCCGACATCATGGGCACCGCGCCGCGCCTCTCACGCATCCTGTCCCGCCGCCGCCGTCTGCTCGACGCAGTGATCGATCCCAGGACGTTCGCCAAGCTTCCCGATGCGGATGAGCTCGACCGGCTGATCGCCGCGGAGCTCGCCACCGCGCGCGACGCCCAGGATGTGCTCGACCGCGCCCGCGTGGTGGGCAGCGAGCAGGCTTTTCTCATCGGCGTAAAGGTGCTCTCGGGCTCCATCAACGCGAGCGAGGCGGGCAACGCTTACGCACTTCTGGCCGAGCGGCTGATCGCGGCGCTGGCGGAGGACGTGGAGAAGGAGCTGGAGCGGGCGCACGGACACGTTCCCGGCGGCGGTGCCGTGGTCGTCGCGATGGGCAAGCTCGGCGGACGCGAGATGACGGCCTCCTCCGATCTCGATCTCATTGTGATCTATGACTTCGACCCCTCGGCCATCCAGTCCGACGGCGCCAAGCCCTTGGCGCCGAGCCAATACTATTCCCGCTACACGCAGCGCCTCATCTCGCATCTCTCCGCGCCCACGGCGGAAGGCACGCTCTACGAGGTGGACATGCGTCTCCGGCCGTCCGGGCAGAAGGGGCCGGTCGCCGCCCAGTTCTCGACGTTCCGCGAATATCAGGCGACCGAGGCGTGGACCTGGGAGCACCTGGCGCTCACCCGGGCCCGCGTCATCACGGGGCCCCCCGAGCTATGCCGGAAGGTGGAGGCGGCCATCCGCGACACCCTCATGCGGCGGCGCGACCGGGCCGTGATCGCGAAGGACGTGATCGACATGCGCGCGCGCATCGCCGCGGAGAAGGGAACCGACAACATCTGGGACCTGAAGCAGGTGAGGGGCGGGCTTGTGGACCTCGAGTTCATCGCTCAGCATCTGCAACTCATCCACGGGGCGGACCACCCCGAGGTGCTGGATCAGAACACGCTGGCCGCCTACCAGAAGCTCGCGGCGGCGAACCTCATCCCGGCCGCCAAGGCCGACAGCCTCATTGCAGCCACGCGCCTCATTCACAACCTCACCCAAGTGCTAAGGCTTTGTATTGAGGAAGCTTTCGACCCCGGGACCGCACCTGTCGGCCTCAAGGCGCTGCTGGCGCGGGCCGGTGACGCGCCCGATCTCACGGCACTCGAGCGCCAGTTGCGAGAGACATTGGCCGGGGTTGAGGTACAGTTTTCCGAGCTGATTGCATAAGTCGCGACGGAATCCGCCGGTTCCCCCCGTTTTCGCTGATGAAACCATCTGCGGAGCGGGTGTCGGTGCTACGACCCAGCGGACATACGAGACGCGACGGTGTGAAACTGAGGTCGGGGCCACAAGGACCGATGGGGACGACACCGGGAGCGAATGTACGGACGGGGCCGTGGCCGGATGCGCCCGAGGACCGCGTGCTGCTGACGCGCGTGGCTCGCCAGGACCGTCAGGCTTTCCGTATTCTCGTGGATCGCCACCTCGCTTCGATCGTGACGCTCGCCCGGCGCATGTTGAAGGACGAGGCGGAGGCGGACGACATCGCCCAGGAAGCCCTATTGAGGCTCTGGCGTGCTGGAGAAACCCTCGAGCTCGGTCCCCATGGGCTCCGCCCCTGGCTGAGGCGCGTAACGTCGAACCTGTGCCTCGACCGCATCCGGTCGTCGAGGCGGACCGTGGTGACAGACGAGGTGCCGGAAGTGGCCGAGGAGCCGAGCCAGCAGGTGGGCCTTGAGGAGCAGGATCTCGCCAAGCGTGTCGGCGAGGCCATGAATGCGCTCCCCGAACGGCAACGGCGCGCGCTGACGCTGTTCCACCACGAAGGCTTGAGCCAGTCCGAGGTGGGAGAGGTGCTCGGCGTTTCAGACGAGGCGGTGGAGTCGCTCCTGGCGCGTGCGCGCCGCGCGCTGCGCGCCAGCCTGGAGAAAGATTGGAAAAGTTTGCTGCAAAGCGAGAGTTGAAGTTTCGAGCCTGGGACAACGGCTATGACCGAGAAGATCACGACAGGAGGAGCGAGCCTCGACGCTTTCGAGGACGTCCTCGAGCGCTTTGGGAGCGACCGCACGCGCTGGCCCGCGCCGGTGCGCAGGAATTTTGCCGGACTGCTCGCCGAGAGCCCTGAGGCGCGGGAGCGCCTGCGCCAGGCCGAAGCGCTGGACCGGCTGCTCGATCTCGCGCCCGAGCCTGCGTTCGATACGCGCGCTCTTGCGGATCGCATTCTCGCCGCAGCCGAGGCCGAGACGCCGGCGGCCGCGCGCGCGCCTGCCCGCTCGCGGTGGTCGGTGTTCGAACGCCGTCCCGCCCCAACGCACGAAGCGCAATGGCCGGCAGCCGCATTGCTCGCGGCTTCGCTCGTGCTCGGCGGTTTCTTCGGGCTTTCCGGCACCTTCGACACCGCGGTGGAGCCGCTGGTGGCCAGCACGTCTTACGAGATCGACCCCGGCCAGATTGCGCTCGACAGCGACGCGATCAGCCTGTTTGAGGAGGATACATTGTGAGCGACGTCTCTCAGTCGGGAGCGGGGTCTGCGGGCACGGGATCGCGGCGCTTGAAGATCGCGTTGATCGCCTCGCTGGCGCTCAACCTGCTGATCCTCGGCATCGTGGGCGGCACCATGTATGGGTTCAAGAACCATCCGCCGCGCCATGGACAGGGACGCGGAGAGGACTTCGGCCTGATGGGGCTTACGCGCGTTCTTCCTCCCGAGCGGCGCAAGGAGATCCGCAAGCAGCTCAAGGAAGATCGCGTTACGCTGCGCCCGCTGATGGACGACATCGGCGTCGCACGCCGCGACGCGGCCGATAAGCTCGCCGCCGAGCCGTTCGATCGCGCGGCCCTGGAAACGGCCATCGCTACGGTCGCCGAGAAGGAGCGCGCGCTGCGTCAGGCCGCCGTGCAGGTGTTCCTCGGACATGCCGGCACACTGACCACCGAGGAACGCCGTATGCTGGCCGACTGGTGGCGTAAGAAGAGCGAGCCCTTCCGCCGCGGCAAGGATGCCAAAAAGGACGAGAAAGAAGCGCCGCCTCCGCCTGAGTAGCGCCGCGCAATCGAAGCTCGGCGCTCGCGGAGGAACTTTCCGTACGAGAGCTTGAAAGTCCGGCGCGCTTTCGGCAGCGCTCGCTGCCGTCAGCAGAGATGTGCGGCGGCCTGCTCTACGGGCTGAAGGCCTGGCAGACGGAAGAAATCGTTCTGGGCCGCGCAGCGCAGAACCGTGAGCGCACGCCACGTCGAGAACGGATCGTCGACCTCGACGAGAGCAGCGCCATGCAGCTCGAGGAGCGCGCGGGCGAGGCAGATCGGCAGCGACGCCTGCTGAACGCTCACCTCATCCGGGCGGCCACGCAGGAAAATCTCGATCTGGGCGAGATCGCCGTCCACCGTCGCGACGAGGCCCACCACCCCACGTGCATCGGAGCGGCGAACCGCCTCTGCAAAGAGATTGATCAGGATTTGGCGCATCGGCCGGCTGTCCACCAGAACTTCCAGGCCATCAGGAATCTCGGCTTCGAGCACGAGACCGTTGCTGAGATCGGAGTGGAAGGCCCAGGCATCCTGCACCATGGCACGAAGGTCGACGCCGGTGTCGAGCCCGGCACTCGGATCGTGATCGAGCAGGCAGGTGATGGCGAGGGTGTCCTCGGCGGATTTCAGGAGGTCGCGGCCGCAGTCGCGGATGTGGCGCGCATATTCGCGGTAGCGCGGATGGCCGACGGGTCCAAGCAACTCGGACTGCATCACGTCGGAAAAGCCGATGACGGCGTTGAGGGGCGTGCGCAACTCGTGGCTGACGCGGGCGATCAGATCACCCCAGGGATGACCGCGTGCCGCAGACATCTGGCTGAGCCGCGCGGCTGCGCGGGCAAGGCCCGAGAGTTCGAAGGAATTCGGATCGAGCGCGATGCGCTCCCCCATGAAGGGCAGCGGGGAGGGCGAGGCCCCGCTGCCCAGAACCGAGGGAGAGAGATCGGCTGATTGGGAGACGTGCTGTGTACCGCCGGCATCGGCCGTGGGCGCGGCCGCCAGGCGGGGCAGTGAAAGAACGGCAAGTGTAACGGCTAGACCGGTAAGCAGGATCGTGAGCGTGGATACTGGAATGGGATGCACAACAGCCATGGCAAGCGCACCGGCCTGAAGAAGGGCCATCGCCTGAAGCAGACGCACGAGACCTGGTCCGGTCACGCTACGAATCAAAGCCGCCATTACGGGGGCTGCGTGCCCCTCGGAAAGGGCGGCATCCCGAAGGACAGACTCGTCTCGTGGACAGGCGGACAAGGTCCCAGCCATCCTAGTCTCCAGTGCGAATTTTCGTGCTTTGCGCAATCGGGGAATCTGCCGGTACGCCGGCGAATCACCAGCCTAGTTCACCGATTCGCGAGTCCCCTGTCGAGGGAGATTAAATGAGCGCAATCAGAGTTTTCAGAGGTGTTACTGATCGAGCATCTTGGACACGATCTCGAACACGTCCCGGGAGAGATTGGGAGTACGCGCAACCCCTTGAAGAGCTTGGCGCGCAAGGCCCCGGCGGCCGGTTTCGAGGGCGTGCCAGGTTCGGAAAGCGGCCAGCATCCGCGCGGCGATCGAGGGGTTGAAACGGTCGATCGCGAGCACCTGTTTCGCCACGAAGTCGTAGCCTGCGCCATCGGGCCTATGGAACTGCACTTGGTTCTGCATCGCGAAGGTGCCGATCAGGGCGCGCACCTTGTTGGGCGCCGTCAGACTGAAGAGGGGATGACGGGTCAGCGCCTTCACGTGGCTGATCGCCGGACGGAGCGTGTGCTGCGCCTGGGCGGCGAACCATGTGTCGATCACCAGATGGTCGCCCTTCCAGCGGTCGTAGAAGCGTGCGAGCGCTTTCTCACGCAGCGGATGAGAGCCCGAAGCCAGCAGCATGAGCGCGTGCTGCTCGTCGGTCATGTTGCCGGCCTTGAAGAAATGATCCGCGAGCCGGCCCTCGTCGTCGGCCGTACCGCGCGCCGTGAGCAACGTGAGCGCCGCATTGCGCAACGCGCGCCGCCCTGCGCTCTGCGCACTGGGCGAGAACGTCTTCTCGGGCTTCATCTCCTTGTAGATGTCTTCGAGCAGCGAGCCGATCGTCGAGCCGGTGAGCTTGGCGAGCTGGCGATGCGCGCGGAAGATCAAGCCCGGATCCACGTTGCGCCCGATGACGCGCGCGATGTCCGCTTGGCTCGGCAGCTTGAGCAGCTCGGCGCGATAGGCGGGCTCATGATCCGAGAGGCCCACAGCGATGCCGAGCGCCTTGACGAATCCGGTCGCGCGGGCCGCAGGCTTCTCGCCTTTGCGCAGCGACTTCACCATGTCGATGAGCGTTCGCGTCGCGTAGGTGTTTGCAGCCTGCCACCTGTTGAACAGGTCGCGATCGTGCGCCATCAGGAATTCGAGATCACGATCGGACAGGTTCATCGTGACGTTCACCGGCGCCGAGAAGCCACGCAGGATCGAAGGCACAGGCGCGGAGGGCACCTCGTCGAACCGGAACGTCTGCGCGCGCCGCGTGAGGTGAAGCACGCCGTCGTCGATGGTCTCGCCCGTATCGAGCTTGAGCGGGATCTCGTCGCCGTTGGCGCCGATGAGCCCGATGCGAACCGGGATGTGCAGCGGCTTTTTCTTGCTCTCGCCCGGTGTCGGAGGCAGCACCTGCTCGATCTTGAGATCGGCCTTGCGCTTCGCCTTGTCGTAAGAGAGCGAGCACACGAGCTCCGGTGTGCCGGCCTGGGAGTACCAGAGCTTGAAGTGGGAAAGGTCGCGCCCTGACGCGTCCTCGAACGAGGAGAGAAAATCCTCGATGGTGGCGGCTTCGCCGTCGTGGCGCTCGAAGTAGAGATCCATGCCGCGGCGGAAATCCTCGCGCCCCAGAATGGTCTCGATCATCCGCACTAGCTCGGCGCCCTTCTCGTAGACGGTGGCCGTGTAGAAGTTGTTGATCTCGATGTAGGACTCGGGCCGCACCGGATGCGCGAGCGGGCCCGCATCCTCGGTGAACTGCGCGGCACGCAGAAGCCGCACGTCGAGGATGCGCTGCACCGTGGCCGAGCGCTCGTCGGCCGAGAACTCCTGGTCGCGGTAGACCGTGAGCCCTTCCTTGAGGCAGAGCTGGAACCAGTCGCGGCAGGTGATGCGGTTGCCGGTCCAGTTGTGGAAGTACTCGTGGGCGACGACGCTCTCGATGGATTCGAAGTTTGCGTCCGTTGCGGTCTCGGGCGAAGCGAGGATCAGCCGGTCGTTGAAGATGTTGAGCCCCTTGTTCTCCATCGCGCCCATGTTGAAGTCCGACACGGCGACGATGTTGAACACGTCGAGATCGTACTCGCGCCCGAAGCGCGTCTCGTCCCACCGCATGGAGCGCTTGAGCGAATCCATCGCCCATTCCGCGCGCGCTTCCTTCCCGTGCTCGACGTAGATCTTGAGATCGACCTTACGGCCCGACTGCGTCTTGAAGGTCGAGGCGATGTGCCCGAGGTCACCGCCGACCAGGGCGAACAGGTAAGAGGGCTTGGGGTGCGGATCCTGCCACACCGCGAAATGGCGCGCCCCGCGCGCGAGCTTGCCGCGATCGACAGGATTGCCGTTCGCGAGAAGGATCGGTGCAAGCTCCGTATCGGCCTCGATGCGGCAGGTGTAGGTGGAGAGCACGTCCGGCCGGTCGGGGAAGAAGGTGATGCGCCGGAAGCCCTCGGCCTCGCACTGGGTGCAGAACACGCCGCGCGAGCGATAGAGGCCCTGCAGCGCCTTGTTTGCCTCCGGGTTGATGAAGGTTTGCAGCTCGAGAGAGAACGGACGGCTCGGCACCTTGGGAATGGTGAGCGAGGTCTCGTCGAGCGCGTACTCGGCGGGTGAAAGCGGCTTGCCGTCGATGGCGATCGTCCCGAGCTCGAGCTGCTCCCCGTCGAGCACCAGCGGCTTGCCCGCAGGTGTGTCGGCTGCAGGGTTGCGCCGGATCTGGAGGCGCGCCTTCACCTCGGTCCGCTCGGGGTCGAGCGCGAAGTCGAGATCCACGTGATCGACGAGATAGGCTGGCGGACGATAGTCCTTGAGACGGCGGGGGCGAGGGGTGTCGATCTTCATGGCATCTCCGGGACAGCAAAGGCCGGCGGAACGCGGACCAGGGGCCGCAACGCCGGAATCATCGCCTAGCGTTGGAGCTTAGCCCGACTTTGCCCTGGGATGCCAAGTTGAAGAGTGATGCCAAGCCGAAGAACGATGCCGAGAGACGAACGCGCGCGCGTCTCCTCACCGGTTGAGCGCAATCACCAGCGTCTTGGGGTTGCCGCCGTTCTCCGAGATGAAGTTCTGGAACAGGGTGTTCAGGAACGACGTCATCTCGAAGCCGATGATCTCGGCGTCGCGGACCTTGAACACGCCGCCACGGCGCACGAGGCGCCAGCGTACGTCATAGGTCTCTCCGCTCTTCAGCGTCACGCGGCTGTCGACGTAGATCCCGGCCGCGGTCTCCTTGGTCTGTCCGACCATGATCGCCTTGGCCACCGGATACTTCGGCGCCTCCTTGGCGGCATAGCGGGCGATGAAGCTGATCATGCCGTTGTAGTAGGCCGGGCGATCGGCCTTGGGCAGCGTCTGGGCGTAGGAGCCGAGCGCGGTGAGGCCGATGGTGGGCACGTCAGCGTGGCTGCGTATGGTGGTGGCGAAGTCGGCTTCGGAACCGGTACGCGAGGCCGCGACGAGCTGGTTGGCCACGCGCTGCATGTAAGCCGCCGGCGATTCCGCTGCGGCCGTGAGCGTGCCTGCTATCAGCAACGCAACCGAGAGAGCTGCTGCCCGGAGGTTGAATGCGCTCTGCCCCAGGGGCAAGCGCTGGCGAACCGTCGTCATCGAAACCTAGCTCCCGCTATATCGGGCATGGCCGAAATACCCTCCGTGGGGCTCGACCGACCACTTTCCCCTCATTCAGCACGTGCACGCGATCTAGTCAAAGCCTTGGCAACCCTAGATTTGGGCCGCTGCAAGTTGAGGCCGAGGCTCTGAGAGATGGAAGAACCCGTGCAATGGCGCGAAGCTAGCGGCCTCCCGCGACGGAATTTCGGCAAGTTTGAGCTGCCCGGACACGGAATCGACCGCCTCCTGCGAAATCCGGGGCGAGGCGTACAAAATCACGGATTTCGAAGGGCTTGCGTGCACGAGGACCAACTCGTGGCGGACACCCGACAGCGAGGAGCGCACCCGATTTGTGACGCCGGCATACGCCGAGACCGGCTCGATCCAGGAGCGAATGCCAAAAAGCCCGCGCTCCGAGGCCGTTACGAAGCCGTTCTCGATGCTGATCAGGCGCCGCCGGAATGAGCCTCTCGCAAGGAACAGCAGGGGCCAGCCGAAAATCCAGCCGAGCGCGACGAGGGCGAGGCCGAGGTGAAGCGCCAGCATGGGCCGCGCAACAAGCACCGCGCGCGCCGCAGGATCGGATGCGAGCTTTGCGAGCACGAGCCAGAACGGCGTGAGCAGCGCGATCAGAATGGGGCACAAGACCGCCATCAGCACGAACCGTCCAGACCCCTCGGCGGACTGCTCGAATGTGAGAGGAAGGAGAGGAGCGGGCGGAGAGGATTGGGAAACAGAAGAAATGGATGTGTCGGATGCCGCGCCGTGCATGAAGTCCCGCCCCCCAGGATTCCAAAAGTCGTCGAGAGCGCAACCATAGGGCGAACCCCTTACGACATGGTTACTGAAATCTTGATAGGCCCCTCTCTGTGTGCAGTTTTGGAGCAAGATCCAGCTCCCAGGCGCCGAAATCGATCTTGACATATAAACATATCTTTATATGTTTCCGCGAAACAGATGGCGGAAGCGATGACAGGGACGCTCGATACGCAAGAGTTGGTCACCGCGCTCAAGGCGGCAGCCGAGGCGACGCGTCTGCGCATCCTGCTGCTGCTGGCCGCGGGCGAGCTTAACGTCAAGGACCTGACGCAGATCCTGGGGCAGAGCCAGCCCCGGATCAGCCGGCATTTGAAGCTTCTGGCGGAGGCCGGGCTGATCGAACGCTTCCGCGAGGGAAGCTGGGTCTACTTCCACGTCTCCGAGCGCTCCGAGGGCGGCCGCCTCGTCCGGCGCATCCTCGACACCGTCGATACGCGCGATCCCGTCCTCCGCCGCGACAGCGAGCGCGCCGACTCCCTGAAGCGCGAGCGTGAGGCTGCTGCCCAAACCTACTTCCAGGAGCACGCGGCCGACTGGGACCGTATCCGCGCCCTCTATGTGTCGGATGCAGCCGTGGAAGCGGCCATTACGTCGGCGCTCGCTGGCCCGCCGTTCAAGCTCTTCGTCGATCTCGGAACCGGAACGGGCCGTATGCTCGAGGTGTTCGCGGATCGCTACGAGCGCGGGATCGGCCTCGACGTCAACAAGTCCATGCTCGCCTACGCGAGCAGCAAGCTCAACACGTCGGGCCTCTCGCGTGCGGAAGTCCGCCACGGCGATATCTACGACCTCTCTTTGCCCGACGGCGTGGCGGACGGCGTCGTCATCCATCAGGTGCTGCACTACCTGTCGGAGCCCGCGCACGCCATTCGCGAGGCGGCCCGCATTCTGGCGCCCGGCGGGCGCCTTCTGATCGTCGACTTCGCCCCGCACGGCATCGAAAGCCTGCGCGAGGAGCACGCCCACGAGCGTCTCGGCTTCGAGCAGGAGCAGGTCACTGCTTGGCTTGCCGAGCAGGGCCTCGCCGGCATCGAGGTGCGCAACCTCGAGCCCGAGCAAGGCGACGATCGCCAGCAGCTCACCGTCTCGCTTTGGCTCGCGCGCAGGCCCGAAGCGGTCGCAGCGGAATCTAAACCTCAAAAACTGGAACGGATCGGCTCATGACGCCCCCAGCCAACGAAAGAAAAAGCCGTCTGCTCGGCGCTGGCGAGATCGAAGTCTCGTTCGAGTTCTTCCCGCCCAAGACGGAGAAGATGGAGGAGACCCTGTGGGCCGCCATCAACCGTCTGGCGCCGCTGTGTCCGGAGTTCGTATCGGTCACCTACGGCGCGGGCGGCTCGACGCGCGAGCGCACGCACGCCACCGTCGCGCGCATCATCAAGGAGACGGCGCTGCGTCCGGCCGCCCATCTCACCTGCGTCGATGCTACGCGCGAGGAGGTGGATGCCGTCGCCCGCGCCTATTGGGATGCGGGTGTCCGCCATATCGTGGCTTTGCGCGGCGATCCGGCTGGCGGCGTCGGCCAGCGCTACACGCCGACCCCGGGCGGCTACGTGAATGCGGCCGATCTCGTCGCCGGTCTCAAGAAGATCGCCAACTTCGAGATTTCCGTGGGTGGCTATCCCGAGAAGCACCCCGAAAGCCCCTCGCTCCAGGCCGACATCGACAACCTGAAGGCCAAGGTAGACGCGGGCGCCGATCGCATCATCACGCAGTTCGGGTTCGACAATACGCATTACCTGCGCTTTCTCGAGCGCGCCCGGGCCGCAGGCATCTGGGTTCCGATCACGCCCGGCATCGTTCCGATCCACAACTTCCGCCAGGTCGCGGGTTTTGCGATCAGGACAGGCGCCAGCGTGCCGGCCTGGCTCGCGCGCCGCTTCGAAGGCTTGGACGAGGATCCGGCGACCACCCACCTCGTCGCGGCTGCCGTCGCAACCGAGCAGGTGATGGACCTCGTGGATCAGGGCATCAAGACCTTCCACTTCTACACGCTGAACCGTGCCGATCTCGTCTACGCCATCTGCCATTTGCTCGGCCTCAGGCCGCTCAAGGTGGCGCCATTGGAGCAGCGCAAGGCGCAAGCCTGACCCGATCCGCCTTTCGTCAATCGAACACGAACTCGAGTTGAGACCATGAAGACAATCGAAAGCGCCAAAGCCCTCGAAAAGGCCGCCTCAGAGCGCATCCTGATCATCGACGGAGCCATGGGCACCATGATCCAGCGCCACAAGCTGGACGAGGCCGGCTACCGCGGCGAGCGTTTCAAGGACTGGGAGCGCGACGTCAAAGGCAACAACGACCTTCTGGTGCTCACGCAGCCGAAGATCATCCAGGACATCCACGAGCAGTATCTCGCGGCCGGCGCCGACATCATCGAGACCAATACGTTCAACGCGCAGCGCATCTCCATGGCGGACTATGGCATGGAGCACCTCTCTTATGAGATCAACGTCGCGGCGGCCAAGCTTGCCCGCGCGGCTGCCGACAAATACACGAAGCTCACGCCGGACAAGCCTCGCTTCGTCGCAGGTGCCGTCGGCCCGACCAACAGAACCGCGTCGATCTCACCCGATGTGAACAATCCGGGTTTCCGCAACGTCACGTTCGACGAGCTGCGCGACGCCTACAAGGAGCAGGTGCGCGCGCTGATCGAAGGCGGAAGCGACATCATTCTGATCGAAACGATCTTCGACACGCTGAACGCGAAGGCTGCGGGCCTTGCCACTCTCGAAGCCTTCGACGAGATGGGCGTGACGCTGCCGATCATGATCTCGGGCACCATCACAGACCGCTCGGGCCGCACGCTTTCAGGACAGACCGCCGAAGCCTTCTGGTATTCCATGCGCCACCTGAAGCCGTTCTCGATCGGCCTCAACTGCGCGCTGGGCGCGGAGCTGATGCGCCCCTATCTCGCGGAGCTTTCGCACGTGGCTGACGTGCGCATCTCGGCCTATCCCAACGCAGGATTGCCGAATGCGATGGGCGGTTACGATGAGACGCCCGAGGACATGGCCTGTGCAACTGAGCCGTGGGCCGAGGACGGGCTCATCAACATCATCGGCGGGTGCTGCGGATCGACGCCCGATCACATCAGCCACATCGCCGAGCACGTCGCGAAGTTTCCGCCGCGTAAGATTCCCGAGATCGCGCCCAAGATGCGCCTCTCCGGCCTCGAGCCCTTCGTGCATGGGTAAGGTCCGCGTTCCCCGGCGCGAGATGAAACGCACTGAATAAAAAATGCCGCTTTCCTTCTTTGGCGGGGGAGCGCGGAGAAGCGAGAAAGAAAAGAATGACCACCGCAAGCGCAGCGCAGTCCTTCATCAACGTCGGCGAGAGAACAAACGTCACCGGCTCGGCGAAGTTTCGTAAGCTGATCGAGGCGAACGACTACCCGGCCGCGCTCGCGGTCGCGCGCCAGCAGGTCGAGGCTGGCGCCATGATCCTCGACGTCAACATGGATGAGGGCCTGCTCGATTCCGAGAAGGCGATGAGCACGTTCCTCAACCTCATCGCCTCCGAGCCGGACATCGCCCGCGTGCCGATCATGATCGACAGCTCCAAGTGGAGCGTCATCGAGGCGGGCCTCAAGTGCGTGCAGGGCAAGGCGATCGTCAACTCGATCTCCCTCAAGGAGGGCGAAGCGCAGTTCCTCGATCAGGCCCGCAAGGTGCAGCGTTACGGCGCGGCCGTCGTCGTGATGGCGTTCGACGAGCAGGGGCAGGCGGACACCATCGAGCGCAAGGTTTCGATCTGCGAGCGGGCTTACAAGCTGCTCACGGAGAAGGTCGGCTTCTTGCCGGAAGACATCATCTTCGATCCCAATATCTTCGCGGTGGCGACCGGCATCGAGGAGCACAACGGATACGGCATCGCCTTCATCGAGGCCGCGCGCCAGATCAAAGAGAAGATGCCGCTGACGCACATCTCGGGCGGTGTCTCCAACCTGTCGTTCGCCTTCCGCGGCAACGAGCCCGTGCGCGAGGCCATGCACGCGGTCTTCCTCTACCACGCCATCAAGGCGGGCATGGACATGGGCATCGTCAACGCGGGCCAGCTCGCCCTCTATGACGACATCCCGGCCGAGCTGCGCGAGCTGTCCGAGGACGTGATCCTCAACCGCCGCCCCGACGCCACGGACCGCCTGCTCGAGGCCGCTCCCCGTTTCAAGGGAGAAGGCGGCGGCGCGAAAGGCAAGGAGAAGGATCTCACCTGGCGCAACGGCACTGTGCAGGAGCGTCTCACGCACTCGCTCGTGCACGGCATCACCGATTTCATTGAGGCCGACACGGAGGAGGCCCGCC
Organism: Hyphomicrobium zavarzinii ATCC 27496; assembly: GCF_000383415.1. Classification (GTDB taxonomy): domain Bacteria; phylum Pseudomonadota; class Alphaproteobacteria; order Rhizobiales; family Hyphomicrobiaceae; genus Hyphomicrobium_C; species Hyphomicrobium_C zavarzinii. Next base: position 409,133 of record NZ_KB911258.1, read on the forward strand.
AGCAGGCCGACAAGCCGCTCCACGTGATCGAGGGCCCGCTGATGGCCGGCATGAACGTCGTGGGCGACCTGTTCGGCGCGGGCAAGATGTTCCTGCCGCAAGTCGTCAAGAGTGCGCGCGTGATGAAGCAGGCGGTAGCCTATCTGCAGCCGTACCTGGAAGAGGAGAAGCGCCTCTCCGGTACGGATCAGTTGCCGTCTGCCGGTAAGGTCGTGATGGCGACGGTGAAGGGCGACGTCCACGACATCGGCAAGAACATCGTCGGCGTCGTGCTCCAGTGCAACAACTACGAGGTGATCGACCTCGGCGTGATGGTGCCGGCCGCCAAGATCCTGGAGACCGCCAAGAAGGAGAAGGCGGACATCATCGGCCTCTCGGGCCTCATCACGCCGTCGCTCGACGAGATGTGCTTCGTCGCGGCGGAGATGGAGCGGGAGGGCTTCTCGGTGCCTCTGCTCATCGGCGGCGCCACCACGAGCCGCGTGCACACGGCCGTAAAGATCAGCCCCAACTACAACAAGGGGCAGGCGATCTATGTGCTCGATGCGAGCCGCGCCGTGGGCGTGGTTTCGAACTTGCTTTCGGAGACCGAAAGCAAGCCCTACGTCGATGGCATCAAGGCCGAGTACGTCAAGGTGCGCGAAGCCCATCTCGCCAACGAGGCCAAGAAGCAGCGCATCACCATTGCCGCGGCCCGCGCCAACAAGTACGCCATCGATTGGGCGAGCTACACGCCGCCGAAGCCCTCTTTCCTCGGCACGCGCACGTTCAAGAATTTCGATCTCGGAAGCCTCGCCCCCTACATCGATTGGACGCCCTTCTTCCAGGCGTGGGAGTTGACGGGCCGCTACCCTGCGATCCTCGATGACAACAAGGTCGGGACCGAGGCGCGGAAGCTCTTCGCGGACGCGCGCGCTCTGCTCGATCGCATCGTGGCGGAGAAGTGGTTCACCGCCAACGCCGTTGTCGGCTTCTGGCCCGCCAACAGCGTCGGTGACGACATCGCGCTCTATACCGACGAGACACGCAGCACGGAGCGCACGAAACTGTTCACGCTGCGTCAGCAGATTGCGCGTGATCCCTCGCGCGATCGCGCCCACACCGCGCTTGCCGACTTCGTTGCCCCCAAAGAGACGGGGCTTGCCGATTACGTCGGCGGTTTCGCAGTCACGGCGGGCATCGGCGAGGAAGAGGCGATCCGGACCCATATCAAGGCAACCGACGATTACAGCCGCATCATCGCCAAGGCGCTTGCGGACCGCCTCGCCGAAGCCTTCGCAGAAGCCATGCACGCCAAGGTGCGGCGCGAGCTGTGGGGCTACGCTCGCGACGAGAAGCTCTCGAACGACGAGCTGATCCTGGAGAAATACAAGGGCATCCGTCCCGCGCCCGGCTATCCGGCCCAGCCGGATCACACCGAGAAGCGGACGCTGTGGGACCTCATGAACGTCGAAGCCGAGACCGGCATCGAGCTCACCGAGAGCTACGCCATGTGGCCGGGTGCCGCCGTCTCCGGCATCTACTTCTCTCATCCCCAAAGCCACTATTTCGGCGTGGGCAAGGTGGAGCGCGATCAGGTCGAGGATTACGCGCGCCGCAAGGGCTGGGCGGTGTCGGAGGCCGAGCGCTGGCTCGCGCCGGTGCTCAACTACGATGCTGTCTCGGAGCGGAAAAACGTGGCATGATCGGCACGGCGGGCCTCTAGCCCGCCGCGTTTCGAGGCGAGGGGGAAAAGGCGATGCCGTTCGTGAATCTGGCCGTGGCTCAGGCTGCAGCGGCATGGATTGCCGCGCCTAACCTGGTTGGTTTCTTCGTCACATACGGTCCGGCCTACTATTACATCGTAGCGGCCGTCGGCGCGGTCATCGTGCTGATCGGCGCGTTCATCGGCTCGCGCATCACTAAGACCATCGCGCCGCCGTCCGTTCTCTCGCTCATCGCCTCCGTATCGTTCGCGATTATCGCGGCGGCGGCTGCGATCATGTTCGTCGCGCCGTCAGCCGGTCAGTCGGAGCTGGCCAGTCATCTCTTTACGTTCGCTCCGGTTGCCGCGGCGATCGCGGGATATTTCTTCACGACTGCCCGTCACGCCGCGTGAGCCGGCGTTTCCAATGCTTTGTTTCCCAATGCGGATCTTCATGGTAGAGCAGACGGCGTCGGATGCTGCGAATCCGACGTAGGAATCATGCTCTAAATGCTTGGGCATGTGCCGTGTCGGCAAAGCCGCGATCACCCGGTTTCTATCGGTGTCGCGTGTGGCGCGTGGGCCGGATGTGCGGCCCGAGGGGGAATTCGGCCGGCAGCTAACTGGGGGAGAACTCACATGCTTGGACGTCTCGTGCTTCTGCTGCTCCAGATCGTGATCGGCTGGTTTGGCAGCACCGCTCTCATGGGCTTCATCAAGTTCGGAGAGTTCCGTCTCTTCATCTTCGCTGTCGTCGCCGCCATCGTCGTGTTCCTTATCGGCGTCATTGCGGCTCAAATCCTGAAGGATGTCGGCGCGCCGTCGAGCCACACGCTGTCTTGGGCGCTGGGCCTCGGCCTCATCGCGGCCGTGCTGTGGACGTGGGGTCCGCAGCTTCCGCTGCTCTCTGAGGTTCCGTGGGGACGCGTGAAGGCGGAATACGCCGTGCTCGCCGCCGCTATCCTGGGCTATCACCTCAAGAAGTAGCCCTTAGAAATATTGAAGGCGCGAGACCCGGGCGATTGTCGCTTCGGGTCTCGCGCCTTTTTTAGGTGTCCGCCTTTGAAGGACGGCGGGGAGCTGAATCGCGATCAGGCGGCCGGAGAGCGCTCAGACCATTCCGACCACGATTGCAGCGATGAAGCCGAAAGACATCAGTGCAGCGAGCACGTTCAGTCGCATCGCAATGTTCATCGTTGCCTCCTCCCGGCTTGGCTTGCTCTCGAAGAGCGGGCCGCGCCGGCCGTTCTAGCTCTGCCGGCACGAGACCGGCTGGGGGGTGCTTTCGTGCATACGCATTACAAACAACAGGAGCATCATTAGCCCTGATAGGGCATCCCGCCGGGGCAGGGATCCCGTCGAGACAAATGGAGTATTGGGCAAATTCGTTCCCTGCCAAGTAAAAACAATCGTGCAATGCATCATGGAAACGAGCGGCGCCTGTGCGCCGCGCGAATATTTTGCCCTTGTTACGGGCGCGTTCCGCCGTGCTGCGTTGCGAGCGGCAGCGCGGAAGAAAGTTTTTTACGAGCGCGGGAATAGGGCGCGCGAGAGATCAGCGGCCGGCGAATGCGGGTTTGCGCTTCTCCAGGAATGCGCGCCGGCCCTCCACATAGTCCGCACTTTCGAAGCACGCTTGCACGGCGGCGTCGAGCTCGCGGGTGTCGGGGTTCTCGGGATGGCGCACCAGTTCGTCGATCGTGAGCTTGGCCGCGCGCACCGTGAGCGGCGCGTTGCTCGCGATCTCGCTCGCGAGGGAGCGCACGGAAATTTCGAGCGTGTCGGTCTCGACCAGCCGGTTGACGAGGCCGATGCGCTCGGCTTCCGCCGCCGAAAACCGCCGTCCCGTGAACAGCATTTCCTTGATGAACGCCGCGGGCGCCAGCGCGAGCAGGGGCGGTACCCAGCGGGGATTGTAGCCGAGCCCAAGCTTGGCGGCGGGGATGGCGAACTGCGCCTTGTGATCGGCAAGCCTCAGATCGGCGCACGCCGCGATGCCGAGCCCGCCGCCGAGGCAGAAGCCATGGATCATCGCGATGATGGGCTTGTGCGCCGAGAGCAGCGCCGAGAACGCCTCGTGGTTCAGCCGATCGTACTCGGCCGCACGATCGCCGGTCCGCGCGCTTTCGAACTCCGAGATGTCTGCTCCCGCGCAGAACGCGCGCGTGCCGCTGCCCCGCAGGATGATGACGCGCACATCCGGAGATGCCTCGGCCGCCCTCACGTGGACGGGAATTTTCGCCCACATGTCGGCCGTGTAGGCGTTCATCCGGTCCGGGTTGTTCGCCACGATCCAGGCGATCGGTCCGTCGATCTCGAGCGTGAGGTCGGGCGGGGAGGCGGGCGTCTCTGTCATGCGTTAGGTCCTCTTCGGTGCCCGCGGAAAGCCGAGCGCCGCTTTCTATCTTGCGATCGTGCGGCGGGCCAGCGCAACGCGGCGTGCCGCCCTGCCTGCCTGGAACTCTGGCATCGCGGGCTCCTGCAACCTGGGCGGCCCGGGCACGCTCTGGGGGCGGTGCGGCCGGAGGCCGCGTTGGCCCGAGGTTTAGATTGACGGGCCGGGCCGGCGCCGATACGCCCTAGCCAGGATTTCGAGCAGACACGATCTATCTTACGGATCCACCTCGCCGATCTATAATGAGGTGCGAGGCGTACTCTGCGATACGGATCAGCCGGTTGGCGATCTCTCCGAGGCGGGATCCGTAACTCTCATCGTAGGCCCGCGGGCTGAGGAACAACGGACATGAGCGGCGCCAAGCACTCTTCCCTTGCCGGCAAGACCGAACGGCGCACGGCCCCCAACCGCGCGGCCGAAGACCCGATCTGGGCCTCACTGCGCAGCGAGGCCGAGGCGGCCATGGCTGCAGAGCCCGCTCTCACCGGCTTCATCTATGCGACCGTCGCCAGCCACGACAACCTGGAGGAGGCGATCTGCCATCGGATTGCGCAGCGCCTCGGACATGCCGACGTGGACGCGCCCCTCATCGTTCAGATCTTCCGCGACGTGCTCGCCTCACAGCCAGCGCTCGGTCAGGCATTTCGCGCCGACCTTGCCGCCGTCTTCGATCGCGATCCCGCTTGCACACGCTATCTTGAGCCCTTCCTCTATTTCAAAGGCTTCCATGCGCTCGTGACCTACCGCTTCGCTCATGAGCTGTGGCGCCAGGGCCGGCGCGATTTCGCGCTCTACATGCAAAGCCAGTCGTCCCGCATGTTCGCGGTCGACATTCACCCCGCTGCCCGTCTCGGCAAGGGACTGATGTTCGATCATGCGACCGGCGTCGTGATCGGCGAAACGGCGACCGTGGGCGACGACTGCTCGCTGCTCCACGCCGTGACGCTCGGCGGCAGCGGAAAGCAGACCGGAGATCGCCATCCCAAGATTGGCTCGTGCGTGCTGATCGGCGCGGGTGCCAAGGTGCTGGGCAACATTCACGTGGGCAACTGCTCGCGCATCGCGGCCGGCAGCGTGGTGCTGGCGGATGTGCCCCCGCACGTCACCGTCGCGGGCGTGCCCGCGCGGGTCGTCGGCCCCGCAGGCACCGCCGAGCCTGGCCGCACGATGGATCAGACTTTCGTCCCCGTGGATTCGCTGATGGGGCCAGACGACTACGCCATGCTTTGACGAACAAAGGAGCAGGAAGTGAAGAAGGATGAGCTGGGCCGCCTCGAGGCCTATCTGAAGAAGACGTTCGGCACCAAGAATCTCACGGTGCGCGCGCGTCCCAAGAAGGACGATTCCGCCGAGGTCTACGTCGGCGACGACTTCATCGCCGTGCTGTTCCGCGAGGAGGAGGACGGTGAGGTCTCCTACCAGTTCCAGATGGCCATCCTCGAGATGGATCTCGAGGAAGCTTGAGACATGGCCCTTTATGAGCTCGATGGCGCGCGTGTCACGACGCCCGCCGACGGCAGCTATTGGGTGGCCCCCAACGCCATCGTTCTAGGAAAGGTCGCGATCGAGACGGACGCAAGCGTCTGGTTCGGCGCGGTCCTGCGCGGCGACAACGAGCTGATCCGCGTGGGCGCACGCTCCAACGTGCAGGACGGATGCGTGCTGCACACCGACCCCGGCTATCCGCTGGAGATCGGAGAGGACTGCACCATCGGCCACATGGTGATGCTGCACGGCTGCACCATCGGTCGCGGAAGCCTGATCGGCATCGGCTCGATCATTCTCAACGGCGCCAAGATCGGCGAGGAGTGCCTGATCGGCGCCAACACGCTGATTGCCGAGGGCAAGGTGATCCCGCCCCGCTCCATGGTGCTGGGCTCTCCTGGAAAGATCGTGCGCCAGTTGACGGACGAGGATGTCGCCCGCTTCGGCGGGGCGGCGGGGCGTTACGTCAAGAACTGGAAGCGCTACGCCGCCGGTTTCCGCCCGATGTAGCGATGCGCTTTCCGGCCGAGCGGGAGAGCGAGAGCCCCTTCAAAAAAATTCGAGCCGGACACGAGGGGGGATCGCGTCCGGCTCAAGGTGAGCCCGGTTGGGGGCAGGGCAGGGATACCCGGGCTCGGAAGTCAAACAGGCAGTGGGGTAGTGAAACGTGGTGGTCGAGTGTGCGCTCGGCTAGTTGCCTTCACGCACACCGGCGATTGCCTCGGGAGCGGCGCGGTCGTTCGCATCGAGCGACACCCATACGCGCGGATCGAGATACGACTGGCGCATGATGAAGTAGTAGCCTGACGCGTTCCACAGGCGGACGTCGTCGACCTTGTTGTCGAGCACGAAGTCACCCTGCGCGGTGCGCGCGGTGAGAACGGCATGACCCTCGCCCTTCTCGTCGCGCACGACGGTGAGCAGAAGAGAGCTCTTGGGCCAGCCGCGATCGAGCAGGATCTTCTGCTTGAGCAGCGCATAGTCCTCGCAATCGCCGCGATCGGTCGGGTAGGTCCAGAATTCGCTGACGCCGTAGATCTCCTGATCCGTCGCCGGCGCGATGACGTGGTTCGCCCAGCGGTTCACCTCGTCGAGCTCGCTCAAGCGCTCGGGCGTCGGTTGGAAGCGCACATCCTCGATGCGCTGCGGAGCGCAAGCTTGAGGATTGCTGTCGCAGAAGCGGACAAATCCATAAGGAGGCTGGGAAGGCCCGTACACCCTCATGAAGGGAGAGGCCGTGCTGACGGTCCGGGAGATCGAGTGCTCCGCCATGGCGCTCGCCGATCCCAAGATCCCCGTGAGGGCACCTGCTATGCAAACAACCAAACGCTTCATACTCACTACCCCTACTATCCCTCTCACGCCGACCACAGTAATCGAGAAAGGTCGTGGTCCTCTGAAGTACGCCGTCAGAAATCGAGCAAAATTTGAGCTAAAGTGTAGTTCCGCGGGGGACACCGTTCGGGCCCTCGCTCAGCCGAAATATCGCCGCAAAGCCTCGGGATCTGGGATGTCGAGGAACTGCACGCCGATCCCGCGGTCGTGATAGCGCATCACCCTGCAGCGCAATTTTCCGAAGATGACTTCGTCGCCGATCGGCGGACGCGCATCCGTCTGGATCGAGGCGCCGGACAGCGAAACGTCGAGCACGCGGCAGTCCACCGACTGGCCGTCCGACAGTCGGAGCGTTGACGTTTTGTTGACCACTTCGAAGCGTTTGTGCCGGCGGCCGAAGGTTCCGCCGAGCTCGTCCTTGTTGACGAGCCAGGTGATCTGCGCTGCGAGCTTTTCGCGTTTGTGCTGGGTGGCTTTGAGGGCGATTGCAAAACCGCCTTCGAAAGTGCGCACAACAACGCCTTCCAGACCGCCGATTTCGTCGAAGTAGACGACGATGCGTTCGCCGATCTCAACCTCGACGGGCGCCATGATGGCGGCGCCACCCACCGAGATATCGTTGAGCCTGCAAGGAAACTCCTGCTTGTTCGCCCGCATGAAACGCCCGAGCAGCGCGAGCGCATAGCGCTTGTGGCGGCGGCGATCGGGAACGATCCGCGTATCGAACCGGATCGAGGCTCTGACTGTGCTGGCTGAACTGGGCGACATGGACGAGTTCCAAGCAGAAACGAGAGAAACGACCTCCGCGACCCCGAAGCGGGCATTACAACCGCTTGCGGCCAATGGAGTCCCATATTGGAACAACACACTTAATGAACGACTAACTGATGATCCAAACCCGCACGGCGGGGAGTGCCACGGGTAGGCACAATAGGAACGCCCGATGTGAACGCGGGTGGGCGCGCCAAAGTTTCAGATTTGAGAATTTTGGATGTCACACGGCCTGGGCGGCACGAAGGGCGCGTTCCGGACGGCCCAGGCGATCCCTGATCCGCCGGCCTTTTAGGGGCGCTTTGCCATTGCGTCGGCCGCCTCGTCGCGCCCGCCTTCGTAGACCCGGAATTGCCGGCGGCCTTGGCGCACGATGCGCGCCGTGCGGACGTGGGGGTGCAGAGGAAGCTGACGGTCGGCGTAAGCGAATGCGTCCCTGTGCTCGGCGGACGGCCAGATGCTCTCCCCGGCCAGCAGCCGCATGCTGAGTGGGGAGGACCGGAAGGACGCCGCCGGCTCCTCCAAGGGAACGAGCATGCACAGCAGCCGATCGATCGACTGGCCCGTATGGACCAGCGGAAGCACGAGCAACTCGAACATCGGTGCTTCCGCCGCCCGGAAATCCTGGCCGGACGGAGCGCCGAGCTCACCGGTGAACAGCCCGACGCGGCCGAGGTCCGTAATCTCGGAGAGGTGGTGCTCGAGCAGCGAGCGATCGCCCTCGGTCCAGCAGGACAGGAAATCGCGGGATCTGACATCCATGCCGAAGCGGGACGCCACCCGTGTTCCAGCCAGCCGGAAACGGAAGACGTTCCGCTCGGCCCGTTCCAGGATGAAGGTATCGAGCAGGAAATCCCCGATCCGCGCCGGCTGGATTTCCAGCCGCCGGGGAGCCCGGCGATCGCGTCTCACCTCGTTCCAGTAGGCATAGAGGGCTTGGGTGGCCGGATGTTTCATATCGATACTGCTCAGCACGCAATTCTCCTGCGGCGCGGCAGGGCTCTGCTGCGCCGGTTTCAAGAGCGGTTGCTCTCGAGAGGGGGGTGGGGCTCGGAGTGAAGGGAAGGGTGTCGAAACGAGCCTTGCAGTCGACAAGAGCAGCTTTCGTGCCATATGCACGGAAGGACGTGCGGCGTTCTGGTTCGGCTGAGGATTGGAGATCGGCGTATCGTTAAAATGAAAGATGTTCGAATATCGCCGCCCGCCCAACCGAGGAGCCTCGCGTGATCCCAACGGTGCCGTCCCAGCAAGAGCCGGTCTTCAATGTTCCGAAGGTCGTGGTCGCCGTTCTGGCCGTACTCGTGCTGGTGCACGTGGGGCGCAGCTTCTTGTCGGCCGATGACGATTTGTGGGTCGTGCTCGCGGCCGCTTTCATTCCCGCACGCTACGGTCCGCTCGCGCCCGAGCTGCCCGGCGGCGAGCTGGCCGTATTCACCTCGCCGTTTACGCACATGTTAATGCACGGCGACTGGGTTCACCTCGCGCTCAATTCCGCGTGGCTGCTGGCCTTCGGCGGTGCAATAGCCGAACGTACCGGTACGGTGCGCTTTCTGCTGTTCTTTACGGTGTGTGGTCTCGCGGGCGCGTTTGCGTTCTATCTCGCCAACAGCGAGCTCGTTCAGCCGATGATCGGCGCGTCCGGCGCCATATCCGGCCTCATGGGCGGCACTTTGAGGTTTCTCTTTCCTGCCATTGATTCCGGAGGCTTTCGCCGTTTGCGTGAGGCACCGCGCTCAATCCCTCTCATGTCGCTCGCCGAAGCTTTGCGTGATCGGCGCATCCTGGTCACCAGCGCAATTCTGGTGCTCATAAGCGTGCTCACGATAATCGGCTTCGGCGGCGCACAAAATTCGGCGGAAATTGCTTGGGAAGCCCATCTCGGCGGCTACCTACTAGGGCTTTTTACTTATGGTCTTTTCGACGATGTCTCCCGGGCCGAAGATCAACGGCAACCAAATGATGATTGAAACTCTTGCGTGCTGAGAGAGTTTGGATCACTCTTGATTGCCGGGTTTGTTTCCAGACTCGGCCAATAGACCCGAGGATAAAAGACGCTCGCTAAGGATCGAGCTGGTTACGGGCGGGTGCGGAGGCGGAGGAGCTTTCGTAAGAGCGCGGCATCATTCGACGGCGAGCGGGAGGATACGTTCATGAACGTCGCATCGATACTGAAGTTGAAAGGAAGAGCGGTCTCGACCGTAAGGCCGAACGCGACGCTGCTCGACGTCGCGAAGAAGCTCGGTCCGAAAAAGATCGGCGCAATTGTTGTTGTCGGCGAGAATGGACACGTCGCCGGCATCATTTCCGAACGCGATATCATCCGTGCCATTTCCGAGCGCGGCGCGCCGGCCCTGAGCCTGATGGTTTCGGAGGTCATGACGCGCAACGTGATCTGCTGTCAGGAGACCAGTGAGCTCGACGAGCTCATGGAGATCATGACCAAGGGCCGTTTCCGCCATCTCCCCGTGATCGAGGATGAAGCCCTCGTTGGCATCGTCTCGATCGGCGATGTCGTGAAATTCCATGTTGCGGAAGTCGAAATGGAAGTTTCGGCCATGCGCAACTATCTCGCGACGGGTTGAACGAGACGTCGGCGGCTTTCGAAGCTGCTCGGCAAAAAAGAAGCGGCGCGCTTTGGATGGCGCGCCGTTTTCTTTTTTTGGTCTCGAATTCCTGCGCGCCTCGGAAAGTCTACGACATCGGCAATTGAGCTTGCCCATGCGGGATGTGGCGCGTGTCGAGCTCGCGCGAAAGATCGTCGACCTCGCGCTTGGCAGCCGCTTCGCCGCGTGCGATGAGCTCGTCCGCGCGATGGAAATCGAACAGGCCGATGCCGTGCAGCCGCGGGCTGATCATGGCGTCCGGCGGATCGCCGGCAAGACGCGAGCGCGCGATGCGATCCTGCACGATGTTGAAGGCATCGACCATGACAGTCGAGATGCCGGGGACGTCATCGCCCTTGCCGAGGATCTGCCGTTGCAGAAGGCGGCGCACTGCGATGCCGTTGCTGCCGGTCACGGGTGGCGTCTCTTCCATTTCGAGATCCGTGCCAGGCATTTGATTGACGTTCGAGATGGTGCCCCGGTTCGAGATGTCGATGTTGAGGTTCACCGCGATCACATAGCGCGCGCCGAGCGCACGGCACACCGAGACCGGAATGGGATTGACGAGCGCGCCGTCGAACAGCCAGCGCCCGTCCACCTTCACCGGGCGGAACACGCCGGGAAGCGCGTAGGAAGCTCGCACGGCATCGACCAGAGTGCCGCGGGAAAGCCAGACCTCGTGGCCAGTGCCGATCTCTGTCGCGACGGCTGTGAAGCGGCGCGGAAGATCCTCGATCTTGATGTCGCCGAGATGCTTGTGAAGGCGCTCGCCAAGCCGATGGCCCGTGATGAGGCCAGTGCCGGAAAGATTGAAATCGAGATAGCCGAGAACGCGCCTGCGCGTCGTCAGTTCGCGCGCGAAATTTTCGAGTTCGTCGAGATGGCCGGTCACGTCACACGCGCCGACGACGGCTCCGATGGACGTGCCTGCTATGATGTCGGGAACGATACCGGCTTTGCGCAGCGCCCGGAGAACCCCGATATGCGCCCAACCTCTCGCCGCGCCTCCTCCGAGAGCAAGACCGATCTTGAGTTTGCCTGCGCCGGCGGTTGCCATGGCGGTCTCCACTCCTCCGGCCCTCTCGGTTCTTGAGATTGTGGCCGGTGCGACGTCCCATGAGACCCGTCGCGTAGCGAAGCCGGATCCCCTCAACCCTTAATTGGAGGCTAGCAGATTCCGATTAAAGCCCCCCTACCAACGATGTGATCCGATTTGAGAATTCGTTGCTGCGGTGCAGCTCGAATTCAACGCGGGAGCGCGCAAATTGGTTTCGCACCCGTTCAGGAACGGGCGGAATTGGGGCCGGAGAGGGAAGGGGCTAGACGTTCGACCGTGTGAGCTTGGCCGGCGCCCCGGGGGTAGCCGAAAGCGTGCGGTAGAAGCAGGAGCGGGCCCCCGTGTGGCAGGTCACGCCCTCTCCGCCGACCGAGACCTTGAGCCAGACGGCATCCTGGTCGCAATCGACCCGGGCTTCCTGTATGGCGAGCGTATTCCCGCTTTCCTCGCCCTTCCGCCACAGGCGCTGGCGAGAGCGGCTCCAGAAATGGGCAATCCCGGTCTCGAGCGAAAGCTTGAGAGCTTCCGCGTTCATCCACGCGAACATCAGCACCGCGCCCGAGGCTGCGTCCGTCACGATGGCCGCGATCAGGCCGTCCTTGTCGAACTTCGGCTGGAAAACCGAGCCTTGCTCGATATCCGCCGTGGATCCGCGTGCGGCAAAGGAGGGAGATGAGGTATCGGTCATGGATGGCCCAAAGCTCGGGACGGGGTGTCGCGCCGATGCAACTCGAATGCCCGTGCCAGAGGCCCTATATAGAAGTGATTGCGCCCGGTCGAAAGCGGAAGCGGAGCATCTGCCGCCAAGCTCACGCCCAGCCACCACTTGGAGAAGCAGAACGCACCCATGGCGGATCTCGATGACATCTACAACCAGAGGATATTCGAGCTGGCTGCGGAGATCCCGCGCACCGAGCATATCGCCAGCCCCGATGCCTCGGCGCGTGCCCATTCCAAGTTGTGCGGCTCCACCATCGAGGTCGAGCTGAAGCTCGACGGAGACCGGATCACGGATTTCGGCCAGACTGTGAAGGCGTGTCTGCTGGGACAGGCTTCCGCCGCCATTGTCGGCCGCGAGATTGTAGGCACGCCGGCCGACGAGTTTCGCGCCGTCGCCGCCACCATGCGCCGGATGCTGAAGGAGGGCGGGCCGCGCCCCGGCGGGCGCTGGGCGGACCTCGGGCTGCTGGCCCCTGTGAAGGACTACCCCCATCGGCACGCGTCCACCCTGCTCGTGTTCGAGGCGGTCGAGCGCGCGCTCGACCAGGCCAAGGCCGGGCGCGGTGACGTGAGTTTGGAGGCCGCCGCTCCGGAGGCGCCCGCAGGGCGGGGCTGAGGTCCGATGAGCTGGGGTAAGGCCATCCTGAAGGCGCCGGTTCACGTCTACCGCTGGACGCTGAAGCCGCTGATGGGCCTCGAGTGCCGCCACCTGCCCACCTGCTCCGAATACGCGCTCGATGCCATCGAGACGAACGGCCCGTGGCGCGGCTTCTGGCTGACCCTCTCGCGCCTGTCGCGCTGCCACCCCTGGGGCAGCGCCGGATATGATCCTCCGCCTGATATCCGCGCCGTGTCCCACCCCTTTGCCCCCTGGCGCTACGGACGCTGGAGCCGCACCTGCTGCGGTCAAAATTTAACTCCGAAATCTTAGCTGTAATGAAAACCCGGGGTTCGGACGCCGCGTCCCCCCGTGGTAGGACCGGAGCCATGGATTTCGCGCGGGCCGCCAAATGGCCCGCCAGGGAGCAGATAAGCGGTGAAGCGCAAGATCGCAGCCGTCCTGATGGCCGACGTGGCCGGCATGAGCCGCGCTCTTGCCGCGGACGAAGGGGTTGCGTTGAAGCGCCTCGAAGACCACCGCGCCGTGATCGAGGAGATCGCGACGCGTGGCGGCGGGCAAGTGCTTCCCGCGGTCGGCGAAGCGCTCCTCGTCGAGTTTCAGAGCGCAGTTGAAGCCGTGCGCGCAGCCGTAGAGGCTCAGGAGACGCTACGCGCCCGTAACAAAGCCCTCTCGCTCGCCGAACGTCTGGAGTATCGCATCGCGATTACCATCGGCGAGGTGAGTGGCCGCGTGGACGGCACGCCGGAAGTCTCGCCCGAGACGCTGTCGGGTGCAGCCCATCTCGTCTCGCTCGCCATTCCGGGCGGCGTCTGCATCTCCCGCTCGGTGCGCGAGGCGGTGGCGAGCAAGCTCAAGCTCAAGTTTCAGGACATCAGTGTCGAGGGCGAGGCGATCGAGGCGGAGACGCCGTCCACCTATCGCGTCGCCAGCGAGCGGCCGGAGCCACCCGCCCGCCCGCCGGTGGGCAAGGCAGCGAAAGCTCGCAAGCCCATGGTGCTCGCGGGTGGTGCGCTCCTTGTCGCGCTGGGTGTCGTGACGGGGCTGACGCTCCTGGGTGGAAACACGGGTGCGCCGAAGCCGAAGGGCACGCAAGAGGTCACGGTGCTCACGCCCGCGCCACCCGCAGGCGCCGCGACACAGCCGGAGGCGAAGCCGCAAAAGCCCTCGGGCGGGAGCCTCGAGCTACTGCCCGCGCACGCACCGGACCCCGCCGATGTGTTGACCGCGAAGCGGATGCTGCCGCAGGCGTGGAAAGCCTGCCGCGAAGGAAGCGCCGACGCCGCCGTCGTGGCCTGCAAGACCGTGATCGACAGCGGCCTCGCGAAAGGCGAGGAGCTCGCCGAGCTCCACGTCTTCAACGGCAAGGCGCTCCGCGAGCGCCGGGAGCTCGACAAGGCGCTCGAAGCGTTGTCCGCGGCGATTACGCTGAAACCGACGCCCGCCGCCTACAGCCTGCGCGGAACGGTCCACTACGACAAAGGCAATTGGGACAAGGCGATCTCCGACTACTCGGAAGCCATTCGCCTCGACACTTCGAACGGCGAAGCCTTCAACAACCGCGCCTGGACCTACTATCGCACAGGGCGCTCCGACAAGGCGCTCTCCGATGCCGATGCCGCCGTGCGCCTGCTCTCCAAGCAGGCCTACGTGTGGGACACGCGCGCCCATATTCACGCCGCTCTCGGCAACCGCGAGGCCGCGATTAGCGACTTCCGCGCCGCCCTCGCCATCGATCCCGGTAACGCCGAAAGCAAGGCTGGCCTCGCCAAGCTAGGCGTGAACTGACGGCTCTCGCGCGGGCACTGTCCCATCCGGAACAGCGCGCGCCGCGCAAGGCCCGTAGAATGCGAGCGTCAAAAGTCCGTCCGTCGGCACGGATGATGGAGATCTCGAATGATCGCGCCCAACTCTGGCCCCGCGCCCGATCCCGCACCGGCATCCGCCGAGCCGCCCGCCAAAAGCAGCGGTCTCCTCCGCCGCGTCGCCGCAACAATCCTCATCGGCCTGCTGTTGACGGGCATCCTCTGGTACACCGTCTTCAGCGCCGTGACGGCCGCCCTGGTCGGCACGGGCGGCACCCTGATCATCCTGGCCGGCGCCTCCGTCTCCGACACGTTCGAAGCCATCTTCGAGACGATTGCGAACATTGTGCTCGGGATTTTCGCCGCCATCGCCGCGTTTTTCGCAGCGATCTTCAGCTTTTTCGATTTCTGAGGCAGCGCAACCCGCTTAGCCCTACTGCCTACTGCCTACTGCCTACTGCCTACTGCCTACTGCCTACTGCCTACTGCCCATCTTGACTTCCCGCCCGTTTCCGACGATTGAAGCGGCTCCATAATCTTACGCGGATCGGTATGCCGCGAGTGAGAGGAGCTGATCGATGCAAGACTCTAAGCCTGAGATTACGCTGACGTTTCCCGATGGCGCGTCCCGCAAGGTCGCCGCCGGCATCACGGGGCTCGAGGTCGCCAAGTCGATCTCGCCCTCTCTCGCAAAGCGCACGGTCGCGATGAGCCTCGACGGAGTGCTCTCGGATCTTGCCGATCCCATCAAATCGGACGCGACGATCAAGTTCGTCTCGCGCACGGACCCGGAAGCCCTGGAGCTGATCCGGCACGACACCGCGCACGTGATGGCCGAAGCGGTCCAGGCGCTGTGGCCCGGCACGCAGGTGACGATCGGCCCCGTCATCGAGAACGGCTTCTTCTACGATTTCGCCAAGCAGCAGCCTTTCGAGCCGGAAGACATTCCGAAGATCGAAAAGAAGATGGCGGAGATCATCGCGAAGAACGCGCCCTTTACGAAGGAGTTCTGGAGCCGCGAGAAGGCCAAGCAGTTCTTCCGCGACAAGGGCGAGGTGTTCAAGATCGAGCTGGTGGACGCCATTCCGGCCGGCGAGGATCTCAAGATCTACAAGCAGGGCAAATGGCTCGATCTCTGCCGTGGCCCGCACATGACGTCCACGGGCCAGATCGGCAAGGCCTTCAAGCTCATGAAGTTCGCGGGCGCCTATTGGCGCGGCGACAGCAACAACCCGCAGCTTCAGCGCATCTACGGCACGGCCTTCGCGACGGAGGACGAGCTCAAGGACTATCTGCATCGCCTCGAGGAAGCCGAGAAGCGCGATCACAGAAAGCTTGGCCGCGAGATGGATCTCTTCCATTTCCAGGAAGAGGCGCCGGGCTCCGTCTTCTGGCACCCGAAGGGCTGGACGCTGTTCCAAACGCTGATCGGATACATGCGCCGCCGCCTCGACCGCGAGGGCTATCAGGAGGTGAACTCTCCCGACATGATGGAGAAGCACTTCTGGGAGCTTTCCGGCCACTGGGAGAACTACGGCGAGAACATGTTCACGACGGTGCTGCCGGACGAGCGCGTGTTCTGCTGCAAGCCCATGAACTGCCCGGGCCACGTGCAGATCTACAAGCACGGGCTCAAGAGCTATCGCGACCTGCCCCTGAAGATCGCCGAGTTCGGCAAGGTGCACCGCTACGAGCCGTCAGGCGCGCTGCACGGCATGCTGCGCGTGCGCCACTTCACGCAGGACGACGCGCATATCTTCATCACCGAAGATCAGATCATGGAGGAGTGCCTCAAGATCAACGATCTGATGCTCTCGATCTATAACGACTTCGGCTTCGAGGACATCTTCATCAAGCTCTCGACGCGGCCTGAAAAGCGTGTCGGCGCGGATGAGCTGTGGGACAAGGCCGAGAAGGCGCTGCAGGATGTGCTCGACGAGGTGACGAAGCGCTCGAACGGACGCGTGAAGACGGCGCTGCAGCCGGGCGAGGGCGCGTTCTACGGACCGAAGCTCGAATACGTGCTGAAGGACGCCATCGGCCGCGACTGGCAGTGCGGCACCACGCAGGTGGACTTCAACCTCGCGGGCCGTCTCGGCGCGTTCTACATCGACGAGCATTCCGAGAAGAAGACGCCGGTGATGATCCACCGCGCGATGTTCGGCTCGCTGGAGCGCTTCACGGGCATCCTGATCGAGAACTTCGCCGGGCACTTCCCGCTGTGGCTCGCTCCCCTCCAGATCGTCGTCGCGCCGATCGTCTCGGATGCGAACGACTATGCGCTGGAGGTGGTCGAGAAGCTGAAGGCCGCGGGCTTGCGCGTCGAAAGCGATCTCAGGAACGAGAAGATCAACTACAAGGTCCGCGAGCACTCGCTCGCCAAGGTTCCGGTGATCCTCGTCGTCGGCAAGCGCGAGGCGGAGGAGAAGAAAGTCTCCATCCGCCGCCTGGGCTCACAGGACCAGACGGTGGTGAGCTTGGACGAAGCTATTGCGTCTCTCGCAACGGAAGCGACCCCGCCCGATTTGCGGTAGGTGTAAGCGTATGGGCGGTCCGTCAAAAGCTCGAATAGACAAGGCGGGGCGGCTGCTCTCAACCCCGCCCGATCCGCTGACCGAAGAATATTTAGAGTTGGAAGATGTATTCGATACTTACAGAAAAACATTTCTACCAAAACTAACGGAGCTAACTAGTCAAATCCAGTTTTGGCTGACGAACAATGGAGAGCATTACTACATCGCTCAACGCCTCAAGAGAAAGCCCCAGATATTAAGAAAGCTTCGGCGCTTGAGTGCTCGCCTTACCCAGCTTCAAGATATTGGTGGTTGCCGTATAATTGTGCGATCAAATCGGCAGGTAGATGAATTAAAAGACTTCATAGAAAAGAAGATTGCAGAAACTGAGTATTTGAATTTGGTCCGAGCGACTGATTACCGCCCGCGTGGTCGTGATGATTCGGGATACAGGGCTGTTCATCTTATAATAGAAAACAAAGAAAAAGTTATAGAGCTTCAGATCAGAAGTATGATCCAGCATTATTGGGCTGAGAGCATAGAAAGAACCTCGGTTATATATGGGTCTCACCTTAAAGAGCAGGAGGGTGACCCGGTCGTTATCAAATATTTCAAGAACCTTTCTGATATTTTTTACGAGCTTGAAGCTGGGCGGCAGCCAGGCGGTCATGCTCAGGTGGAGCTTGACACTCTCCGACGCCGAGCAGAGGAGATTATTGAGGCTTCGGGGAAGGGTAAAGCTCTTGGTACGTTCGTAAATGACGACATCATGAGGACGCTGGCTGAAAAGGAGCGAAGTTCCGCCAAGGGAATTAATAATTGGATATTTGTGTTTGATTGGAATTCAGGTTCATTTATCACTTGGGATATTGTGGATAGAGATCCTGATCAAGCGGCTGATACTTACTCAAAGTACGAGCGACAATATCCCGCGGAGGATCAACTCGAAGTTGTTCTCATAGGGTCGTCAGATGTGTCAACTGTTCGAAAAACGCATAGTCATTACTTCGGTGTAGCCGCTTACGATAAAGTGCTTGAAAGTCTGCAGGACTCAATCGTTGGCTTTTCAAAGCGAATGGAGCTTGATGTTGGCGCGCGGCAGATATTGGGGGTTCTAGCACGTAGGCGATTTTGGGGTAGCAAAAAGGCGTCGGAAGACACCTTGCGAAATCACTTTTGTAAAGATGTTATCACCTTCGATGGATCTCTAAAAAGCCTAAGGTTAAAAGGATTTGTCTCCACTGAAGGTGGTGTATCGCTTGAGATAAAACGGAAATCTGAGATAGAACAATATCTGTAGGTTGGACGTCGGCTATGTCATGGCCGTTAAGGCGGCCATCCACGCCAGTCTCAATGATTGGGCGCTATCGATACTGCACCCGCGCCGCAACGCGTCGTGGATGCCCCCGCCGAGCAGGGGCCATGAGTGAGTGCGGTCGTATCTATGATCAAGAAGCGGGTTCTTGGCCGTCCTAGCCGTCACAGGTGTTGGACGATGCTACTTGCTCGCGGCTTCGAGGGCGTCGAGCTTTTTGCTTGCGCACTCTACCCGGTCAGAGTGGCCGCCAGAGCCTCCGCCAGTGAACTCCGAAGCGCACTCGGCGAACACTTTGCAGGCCTTGTCGCCGAGCTTGGACCGAAGCGCTTTGGCTCGTTCGACATTCTCGTTATGCATGCATCCAATCTGCTCGTTAGCAGTACCATCGGGATTGCAGACTTCCTCACTGACGCAGGCCAGGACAGGTGCTGCCGAAAGACAAATGAAGGAGCCAACGCAGACAAGAGAAAACAACTTCATTGAATGAACTCCATGGCGAGTATGAATGCACGCATTATAGGCAAAAAAGATTTCGAGGAACAGTTAGTGTGTTGACGGAGTAGCTGCCATGCGCGCCCGATCGTGCTGTCTGGCATCAAGCTGATGATACACCCCCTCCACGTTGCGCACATCACCTGCACATGCTAGGGCGCCGTCTCGCGCGCCTGCCGTTAGGCTGCGGGCGGGGCGTCCCGGCAAAGGTCACTCCCTCTAGCCCCCCATAGCCACCAATTACACCGTATCCGGACAATTTTCGCGGCCCCCGCGACCGGCCGCATTCGCCTCAAATTGTCCCGGCCCCGTAACGCAGGCCTTAAGCCGCGTCTGCCATGGTGCTGAAAGAGGCCAGAACCGGCCCGCGGCTTGACCCCAATAGAGCCGAGAATGAATGACAGGAGACGTCCGTATGTCGCTTACAAAGTCCGCTGCCGTTGCAACCCTCGTCGCCGTGATGGCGCTCGGCTCCAGCTTCTCCGCCGCCAACGCCCACATCAAAAAGCGCGATGCGCGCAATCTGCTGATCGGCGCGGCTGCGACTGCGGTCGTCGTCTCGGCCGCGAAGCAGGATTGCAAGAAGTGGAAGTATCGCTACGAGCGCACCGGCAATCCCTATTTCCTCGACCGTTACTACGGCTGCAAATGGTAAGGGCTCTGTCGCGCTTCCCATGACACCGCTAAAGTCCCTCTTCTCGTCACGCGGGCGAGGAGAGGGGCGGCCGTTCGGGCCGCAGTCTTGAAATGGCTTACACCTATCGCAGCGATCCCGCCGTCCCGCCCTTCCATGACAGCGCGCCGCTGATCATCTTCGACGGCCACTGCGTACTCTGCTCCACCGGCGTCCAATGGATGCTGAGGCGAGACCCGGGCGGCACCACGCGCTTCGCCGCCATCCAGGATCCCATTCCCCAGGCCCTCTATCGGCACTACGGCCTCGACGCCGAGCGCTTCGACACCTTCATGGTGCTGGCCGAGGGCATGCCCTACACGCGCTGGGCCGGCACGCTCGCCGCTGCTCGCACCATGCCCGCGCCGTGGAAATGGCTCGGCGTCGCCGGGCGCATCGTGCCGGACGCGATCGGAAACCGCATCTATGATTGGATGCAGCGCAATCGCATCGGCTGGTTCGGCGCCCGCGAGGTGTGCCTGCGGCCAGACGCTCGCCACGCCCATCGCTTCCTCTGACGCTAGCGCGCCACCGCGCGGGCAAGCCAGTCGCGCTTGCGCGGTCCCGTCCGGATGAGCGCGATGGTGAGCGCAAGAACGGCGGCGTAGGCCGCGAAGATGGCGACATCGGAAACGAAGGCGCGCCAGGCATGCTCGACGGAGAGAGCCGTGAGCCGGGGATCGCTCGCCGCGTACACGATCTGGATTTCCTGTCCCGCGCTGTAGCGCTGGGCCACCGTCCGCGACATGTGCGCGGCGCCAACGATCTCGGCATGGCCGGGAAGCTCTAGCGTGTAAGTGAGCGTTTGCCCCCGCCCGGGAATCCCGGCGAACGAGGTGTCGGCAATGCGATCAACGACGGCGGCGCCCGGCTCGCCGAAATCACGGACCTGAGTGTAGAGCGCATAGTCAGCGCGCAGCACCGACAGCGCGAAGACGATCGCAATCGGCGCCGTGAGAAGGATGAGGATGAGCTTCAGCTCTTTCATGGTCGCCTCCCGGGATATGGGAAGACCGTGGAGAAATTCAGGTCGTAGTGCTGTTCCGGCAGGGACCGGAGGTGTTCGCGAGCACCATTGACGCTCGCGCGCTTGTTGCACACGCCGGAACGCGAGACCCATCTGACGAATGCCGGGAGTCTAGCGAATGTCGCGCCCCCTGTATCCTGCGAAACAGCTTCACCCACTGTTTCGAGCGATGTTCAGAGCCATCACGCCCCACCTGCCTCTGCCCGGCCCAAGACCGGCGAGGCCTTCTCACCAAAAGGAGACTTCCTGCATGTCGTTCACTAAGATCGCCGCCGTCGCGGCCCTCGTTGTTGCGTCCGCACTCACCTCCACGATGACGGCGGCGAACGCTCACGGCAAAAAGCACTGGGGCTTCCATCACCACCACCGCTACTACGGCGGCCCCGTCATCGTGATCGGTACGCCGGACTATGGCTGCAGGCATTGGTTGAAGCGCTATCACGCGACCGGCAAGAAGTTCTTTCTGAAGAAGTACTACGCCTGCAAGTACTGATCTCCTTTCCCGGTGTCCTCCTCACGGCTGCGGCCGCGGGGAGGATGCGGGCAATGCCACGTCGTAGCGCGAAGCGAGGTCCTTCGTCCGCGCTTCCGTGAGCGTCGTCATGCAGCCGACGACGGCCACCGTGGTGCCCGTCCCGCCCGACCATTCCATCGGCACGGCCCCTTTGCAGTCCGCGTCGCGAAACGCGACCCACGCCCGCTGGCTCGCGCGCATCGCTTCTTCCCAACTCGCCCGGTCGTAGGGCTTCTCGAGGTCGCTCTCGCCGATGTGCGCCAGCACCTTCTGGTAGACCGCGTTGAGCTGAGCGTCGGCTGCGTCGAAATCCTTCTGCGCGCAGAAGTTCATCTCCACGGTGCTGCTGGCGTCGTTGCAGTCGATCTTGTCGTCAGCGGTGGCCGCAACGCAGGAGAGCGGGAAGAGAAGAGGCAAGAGCAGGAGGGCAGGCATGCGCATGGGACGTCTCCGGTTGAAGTCCCCGAAATTTATCCGATGAGCGGGAGACGAACCAGGGCGGTGAGGGAGCGAATCCGCAGTTTGCGGAATGAGGTTTCTTATCGCTCGATACCGCAATCTGCGCAGGCGCGAAAAAAGCCCGGCCTCCATGTCTGGAGCCCGGGCCTGGGATGATCTTGCCGAAGACAGCCTTAGTGGTGCTTCTTCTTGCCGTGGTGATGCTTGGGGCCGTGCTTAGGGCCGTGATGATGGTGCTTCGGCGGCGCGCAGCGCTGACGGCCCCACAGGTAGGAGCGGTGCCAGCCGCGTCCGTCCACCTTGCAGGAGGAATGGATGCCGTGCACCTGGATCACATCGGAAGCGGGAGCGGCGGCGGAGCTCGCGCTACCCGCGGCGCCGAGAGAGGCGGCGGAAGCAGCCGAGGCGAGCAGCCCGAAGCAGGCAGCACCGGCGAGAATTGCCAGGGATTTTTTCATTTATCGTCTCCATTGAGTAGCCAGCACAAAACGTTATGGGTCCCTGGTTCCCCGCCGCGAAACCCACCTCGGCACTTACCCGAGATTCGTGGCAACATCCGTCATCGTGCACACTCATTGTGACGCGGCGCATAAGCTGCTAATCGCCTTCGCATCCGCAACAGAAATTCGTCAGCCCACAGTTCAGCCGTGACGCAAATCAGACATCGCGCCGTCGTCGTCGGGGCTGGTCCCGCCGGCCTCATGGCCGCCGAGACGCTGGCAAACGCAGGCGTGCCGGTTACGCTCTACGAGCGTATGCCGCGCGTGGCGCGCAAGCTGCTGCTGGCGGGACGCGGCGGTCTGAACCTCACCCACAGCGAGCCGGTCGAGAGTTTCCTCGCGCGCTATCGTGAGGCCGCCCCGCGCCTCGCCGCCGCCATCGCCGCGTTTCCGCCGCCCGCTTTGCGCGCCTGGTGTGAGGGGCTGGGACAGGAAACATTCGTCGGCACGAGCGGCCGCGTTTTTCCGCGCTCGATGAAAACTTCGCCGTTGTTGCGCGCCTGGCTCAGACGTCTCGCCGAGCAAGGCGTCGAGATCGCGCTCTCGCATCGCTGGACTGGCTGGGATGAGGCAGGGCGTTTGCTGTTCGAAACGCCGGAAGGCACAAAGGCCGTCGACGCTGGTTGCACGGTGCTCGCGCTCGGCGGGGCGAGCTGGCCGCGCCTCGGTTCCGATGCAAGCTGGGTCGCCCCCGTCACGGCGGCCGGCATCTCTGTGGCGCCGCTACAACCCACCAATTGCGGCGTGCGCATCGCCTGGTCGGAGCTCATGCGAGCGCGCTTTGCGGGAAGCCCCTTGAAGCGCATCGGCTTGACGCTGGGGACGGAGAGCGTGCGCGGCGAAGCCATCATCGCGGCCGAGGGCCTCGAAGGTGGCGCCGTCTACGCGCTTTCGGCGCCGATCCGCGACGCGATCCACGCCCATGGCAAAGCCACGCTGTCGCTCGATCTACGACCGGACGAGACGCAGGAGGAGCTTGCGAAGCGTCTTGCGAGGCCGCGCGGAAAGCAATCGCTCGCAACCTGGCTGCGCAAGGCGCTGAGCCTTGATCCCGCCGCCATCGGCTTGCTCCAGGAAACCGCCCACGCTGCAGGCACGCCGCTCGGCACGCTGCCGCCCGACGCTCTCGCCCGCCTCGTCAAGGCCGTGCCGCTCGTCGTGATGGGAATGGCGGGCATCGAGCGGGCCATCTCCACGGCGGGCGGTATCGCGTTCGATGAAGTCGATGACACCTTCATGCTGAAGGCACGCCCCGGAACGTTCGTCGCCGGCGAGATGCTCGATTGGGAAGCTCCCACCGGCGGCTATCTTCTGCAGGCCTGCTTTGCAACTGGCCGCGCCGCCGCCGAAGGCGCGCTCGCGCATTTGGCGCACCAGGAAAGCCGCGACGGCTGACGCGAATAGGCGCCGTCCCCGGCTCGTCTCACGCCCCTTCGATCTCCCCGCGCAGGATTTCAAGCTCGAGCCAGCGCTCCTCCGCGGCCGCGAGCTTCTCCTGCACCTGGGCGAGCGCATCCGAAAGCTCGGTGAAGGTCTTGCGGTCGCGCGTGTAGAGATCGGGCGCCTCGAGCTTGCGCGCGAGATCCACCTGCTTGGCTTCGAGCGCGGCAATCTCGCCGGGCAAGGTTTCGAGTGCGTGCTTGTCCTTGAATGAGAGGCGTTTCTTGGCCGCTTGAGGTGCGCTGTCCGTCGTTTTCTGCGGCTCTGCTGGTGCCGCTGAAACGGCAGGCTTTGCGCGCGCCTCGCGTTTCTTGAGATCCTGGCCGCGCTGGGCCAGCATGTCCTGATAGCCGCCCGCGTATTCCGTCCAGCGTCCATCGCCCTCCGGAACGATCACGCTCGTCACGACGCGATCGAGAAAGTCGCGGTCGTGGCTGATGAGGATAACCGTGCCCTTATAGTCGGCGAGCACGTCCTCCAGCACGTCGAGCGTTTCGAGGTCGAGATCGTTGGTCGGCTCGTCCAGCACGAGCAGGTTCGAGGGCGTGGCCAGCGCGCGGGCCAGCATCAGCCGCCCGCGCTCGCCGCCCGAAAGCGCGCTGATCGGCGTCCGCCGCTGCTCGGGCGCAAACAGGAAGTCCTTCATGTAGGCGATGACGTGCTTCTTCTCCCCGCCGATCGAGACCGTATCGCCCCGCCCGCGCGTGAGGGCTTCCGAAAGCGTCCAGTTGGGATCGAGGCTTTCGCGTCCCTGGTCGAGGCTCGCCATTTCGAGGCTCGCGCCGAGACGGATCTCGCCCGCGTCCGGCGGCAGGAGCCCCGTGAGCAGCGAGACCAGCGTCGTCTTGCCTGATCCATTGGGGCCGACGATGCCGAGCCTGTCGCCGCGCATCAGCCGCAACGAGAGATCGCGCACGATCACCTGATCGCCGAACGATTTCGAGATGCCCTTGGCCTCGATCACGAGCGTGCTCGAGGCGTCTGCCTCTGCAACTGAGAGCGTCGCCTTGCCTTGCACGGCGCGATAGTCACGCCGGGCCTGTCTCAGCTTCCGCAGCTCCGCCATGCGCCGCACGTTGCGCTTGCGCCGCCCGGTAACGCCCCCGTGCACCCAGTGCTCTTCCGCAACGATCTTGCGGTCGAGCTTATGCTGGCGCGTCTCCTCGTCGGCGAGCTCCTGGTCTCGCCAGGTCTCGAAGCCGCTGAACGGCAGCTCCACGCGACGCGCCTGTCCACGGTCGAGCCACACCGTCGTCCGCGACAGCTTTTCCAGGAAGCGCCGGTCGTGGCTGATGATCACGAGGGCCGCGCGCGATTGTTGCAGCCGCGTTTCGAGCCATTCGATCGCGGGCAGATCCAGGTGGTTTGTGGGCTCGTCGAGCAGCAGGATCTGCGGATCGGGGGCCAGGACATGCGCAAGCGCGGCGCGCCGTGCTTCTCCCCCGGAGAGGTGCGCGGGATCTTCGTTGCCGGTGAGCCCGAGCTGCTCCAGCAGATAGCGGGCCTGGTGCGGATCGTCGCTCGCGGACAAGCCCGCTTCCACATAGGCGAGCGTCGTCGGATAAGCCGAAAGATCGGGTTCCTGCGGGAGGTAACGAACGAGGGCGCCGGGCTGCACGAAGCGTGTTCCGCGGTCCGGATCGATGATCCCGGCCGCGATCTTGAGCAGGGTCGATTTGCCGGAGCCGTTGCGACCCACGAGGCAGATGCGCTCACCCGCGCCCACGGCGAGATCTACGCCGTTGAGCAGGCTGTTGCCGCCGAAGGTCAGGGCGATATCGGTAAGCTGGATGAGGGGAGCGGCCATGTGGGTCCGGAGCTGTGAGACGCTGCGGCGTCTATACAGGGTGCGGGGGCCGAAAGGCCAGCCCGAGCGTGACGCGGGCAGGGGCGGGGGCCGCTTCCCCCTATTTCGGCTGCACCATCGCGTTGAGTGCGTCGTAGGTCGTGCGCCCGAACGCGCCGTCGAAAGAGCCGGTGTAGTAGCCGCCTTGCGCCAGCCGTTGCTGCAGCGCCTTGCGGAACTCCCGGGTCCACGCCCGGCTGTTCTGCATCATCTGCTGGTAGGTGAACTGGTAACGCATTTCGAGCGCGTGGTAGACATAAGAGGCCGCCATCTGCGGATCGCGCGGCACGCCGAGGCCCTTGTCGTAGAGCACCGCCAGGTTGTGCACGGCGAGAAGCTGCCCGCGCTTCGCGCCCTCGGTGTACCAGGCCGCTGCCGTCGCATAGTTCTTCTCGACCCCGCGCCCTGTCGAGTACATGGTGCCGAGCGCCGCCATGCCCTCCGCATCGCCGGCATCGGCGGCTTTCTTGTACCACTGCACGGCCTGGAAGTTGTCCGCCTCGAGCCCGCCGCCGCCTTCGAACATCAGCCCCACGGCCACCATCGCAGGTGCGTAGTTGCTTTCGGCCGCCTTCTTGAACAGGTTCACCGCTTCCAAGGGATCGCGCGTCACGCCTTCGCCGTCCCGGAACATCCGCCCCAGGCGGAAGACGGCAGCCACGTTGCCGGCATCGGCCGATTTGCGGATCCAGCGCTGCGCTTCGTTCAGGTCTTTCGCCGTGCCCTGGCCCGAAGCCAGCGCATCGCCATAGAGCAGCATGCCGTTCGTGCTGCCCGCGAGCGCCGCCTTTTTGTACCAGGAAACCGCCTCCGCGCCGTCGCGCGTCACGCCGGTGCCGTTGGTGTAGAGGCGCGCCAGAAACATCATAGCCGGCGTGCTGCCACGATCCGCGAGCTGCCGCAGCGCTTGCAGGTAGCCGGTGCCGTCGTCGCCCACGCGCCAGACCGTGAGCGTCCCCTGTGAGCCCGGTTTCCGGGTCTTGATCGCTTCCACGAACGCGGTCGTGTCGGTGACGGGCGTGCCGTCGAGTGCCGTCACGAAGTCGCCGAAGCGAAGGCCCGCCTCTGCGGCTGGCGCCCCGGGTGTGGTGTCGACGACGAACACGCCGCGCTCTTGCGAGAGCCCGAGCGCCGCCGAGGTCGCGGGATCGCTGACGCCGTCGAGGCGCACTCCGACGTAGGATGCGGACGCATTGCCCGGCGCGGGCTGGAACGCGATCGGCAACTGGAGCGACTGTCCGTTGAGACGGAGGTTGTCACCGGGAACAGCGCCGCCGCCGCTCGGTGGGACAGGAAGATCAGGCTGTGAGGGGGGCTGCTGAACGGCGGAGCCGCCTGCTCCGGGAGGCAGCAGCCGGATGATGTCGCGGTCGTCATCGGCGACGCGGATGAAGCCGCGTGTCGTCGACGTGCCGGATGCGCGGGCGTCGAGCGCCGGAGCGGCTGACGCAGGAAGCCCCGTCGATGAGAGCAGCCAGACGGCTCCCGCCAGCCCCCGGATGCAACGTCCACTCATCGCAAGCCCCGCAAAAATCATATCGCCTTATGTCTACAACTGGCCATTCTGCGGGGCAACATGAGCCATGGAGAGGCGATCGGAAGCCGCGTGGGTGGTTCCTGTCAAGCGGAAGCGGGCTTCCACTCGCCGGGCGCCGTCTGGCAGAAGATCGCCGTGTTGGCGTTCTTCTCGTCCGGCTTTTCCTGGCCCTTCTTCTTGCGCAGCTCGAGCTCGGTGGTGACTTTGCGGCACTGGGTATCCGGCGGGATCTCGCTGATCCGCACCACCTCCTCGTCGACGACCGGCTTGGCGGCGGGAGCCTTGGCATCAACCGGCGCTGCCTTGCCGTCCGCAGGCGGCGGCGCGGTCTGCGGGCCGGCATCAGAAACCGTCTTCGAGCCGTCGGAGGCGAGGCCGGCTTGCGCCGGTGCGCCCTTGCCGTCGGGCGTGACGACCTTGTCGGCCACCACCAGGATCGCGGGATCGTTCTTGAGGTCGGAGGCCTTCTGCATGGGCTCCGCGACGATCGTCACCTGACGCTTGCCATCCTTGGACGTATAGGTGTCGGAAACGCGCTGTTCGGGATCCTTGGCGACGACCACCTTCGCGCGCCTCGCGACCTCGCGCCGCTCAGGCTTGGTGAGGTGGTTGAAGATCACGGCGCCGACTGCGACGGCCGCCACCACGCCGAATGCCGAGCGGAACGGGCCGCCGAACACCACGAGAGGCACCACTACGCCGGGAACCGGAAGAATGCGGGCGGGTGCGCGCACGACTTTCTTGAACACCCTGCGAATGCCGAATTGAGCGGAGGCAGGAGGCGGCAGGCTGGTAATCACCATGGTGGCCGCAAGAAAGGCACATAATACGCGGGCGAGCATGTCTCGTCTCCCTGGTGTGCTTCGGAAAGCATGGCACCGCTTGCCGGTCTCGAAGCACGGTCGAATGAAACCCCGGTGTTTGGAAATTTCCAAAAGGGAAAAACGAAAACACCGCTCTCAGGCAATTCCGGCCAAGCTAGCACCAGCCAGCCGTCGAAAATGCGACAAACAAAAGGCTCGAGGCGTCCTACGAGGTAAAAAATGGATGGCCGCCGCTGCCGTGGATCTGGCGCAAGATTATCCGAACAGCGCCTATTCCGGGAGTGGGAATTTGCCGAAGAGTTTAATGCGCAAAACGAAGGCTGCTCGGCGTTCCGCTGTAGCGCCAACCTCCGGCCGTGCGGCCAATAACGACTGGATGCCATGCTGCGGTTGCGGTAGGACTTACGCCCGAGGGTCATTATCCGCCGAGCAGGTCATGCCGTTTCAGAACCGAAGGACGGTCTGTGGGCTTTTCCTACGCCCCATCGTTCTTTTGGCCGGCATCCTCGTTGCGGCCGTCATCGCGCCGCCCGCATCACGCGCCTTCGATACGAGCCGCGTCGAGCCCAGCGTCTACAAGATTTACACCTTCATTCCCGAGAAAAATAACCAGTTCAGCATTTCCTCTGGCTCCGGCTTTCTGATATCCGGCCGGCGCTACGTGGTGACCAATTTCCATGTCGTGGAGGGCGGCGCCCGTTTCTACATCGCCTTCCGCGATGGGCGCGAAGCCAAGCTCGTCGAGGCGAAGCGTGCAGACAGCCGCCCCAATGTGGATCTCGCTTTGCTCGAAGCGCGCGAGGATCTGCCCGGCGAACCGTTGAAACTCGGTGAGTACGAGCCGGAGAAACTGGCCGAGGTCATCGCCATCGGCTTTCCGGGCGCTGCCAACCTCAACAAGGAACTGGTGCCGGGACCGGATGCGCGCGGCGTGCCTTTGACGGATCTGGACTCGACCGTCACGACGGGCGTTGTCTCGCGCATGACCTTCACCAACCTCAAGGTCAGCGACACGCAGATCCTGAGCGCCCGCACGGTTCAGCACAACTCAGCAATCAACCCCGGCAACAGCGGCGGTCCGCTGTTCGACGCATGCGGCCTCGTCGTGGGCGTGAACACGCTCCAGGGCTTGAACTCGCAAGGCCTCTTCTTCTCGATCCACGCAGCCGAGGTGGGACGGTTCCTGAGCGAAGGGCAAATCTCCTACGCCTCCACCAGCCGTCCATGCGTCACCGGCATCGGCGGAAACCTGCTGTCGATCGCGGTCGGCCTCACGTCTGCGCTCGCAGCCGCCGCGCTCGCCTTTGCCGTCTACAAGCGCGGGACGCCCGCAGCGTTCGGCGGAGTTCAAAAAGCGCTCGCGCGTCTGCCGTTTCCGGCGATCATCGGCGGCGGCCAGAAAAAGCGCGGCGTGCGGCTCCTCCCCGGC
Organism: Hyphomicrobium zavarzinii ATCC 27496; assembly: GCF_000383415.1. Taxonomy (GTDB): domain Bacteria; phylum Pseudomonadota; class Alphaproteobacteria; order Rhizobiales; family Hyphomicrobiaceae; genus Hyphomicrobium_C; species Hyphomicrobium_C zavarzinii. Next base: position 438,179 of record NZ_KB911258.1, read on the forward strand.
CGCGGCGAGGCGTCGGGACTGCTCGTGCTGCAACCCAAGCAAGGCGGGCAGACCATCCGCCTCGACGAAACGGGCCGTGCCGTCACCATCGGCCGTGGTCCTGGCGTCGATGTGACGGTTGCGAGCGACACGGTCTCGAAGGTTCACGCGCGCCTCGGTTACGACCGCAAGGCGCAACGCGTGCGCATCACCGATCTCAACTCCTCGAACGGGACATTTCTCGATGGCGCCCGCATCAGGGAAGCGGAAGCATCCGCGGGGGCGGTCGTGCGCTTCGGAACCGAGGACTACGCAGTGGTGCTCGAGAAGATTGCAGAGCCTGCCGCCCAAGTTTCCGGAGACGGAGGAGCAGGCTGGATGCTGTCGGGGTTCGAACCGTCCGGACGGGCGCTTCAGTTCGAATTGCGGCCCGCTAAGGACCGCAGCTCCGGCCGCGATCTCCCCGCCACCTGGACCTTCGGGCGCGATCCGAGCCGTGCCAATTTCGTGATCGACGACAGCAGCGTTTCGTCGCTGCACGCCCAGCTCATGTACAATCCCGGCGAAGCGCTCATGCTGCGCGACATGGGATCGATGAACGGAACGCGGCTCGATGGGGAAAGCATCGGCAAGCGCACGGTGACGCTACGCGACACAGGCCAGGAGATCACCTTCGGCCTCGCGAGCTTGCGGCTCTCGCGCCTCACGGACTGAAGGGAGACGGACTGAAAGGAAAAGCCTTACGATGTGGCCTTGCCGCGCGATACGATCGCATTGAGGGTATCGGTCAGCTTACGCCGCGCGCCGACAGGCAACGCATCGAGCGCGCGCTTGAGCGCGGTCCGGAACAGCCCGAGGTAGAGAGCCGAATAGGCCCGTCCCGTCAGCGAGAGCGGAACTGCCCAGTCGCGCACGACGACGCTGTCATCGGCCCATTCGAGCTTGTAGCCGTCGCCCGGTGCCAGAAGATCGAACACGGCGAGCCCATCCTCCAAAGCCCGCCGGATGCTGTCTTCCATCAACAGCGAGCCCGCAGCCGTCTTCTCGAATTCGAGGTCGTAGGCGATGATGTGAATGGCGGAGCGGCCCTTGCACCGCACGCCGATCTCGAACGCGACCGGATGCCCGCCGGAGTTGAGCGTGAGCACATGGCAGCCCGCCGGGCGCACGTCGGCCCGCGCGGCGTCTGCGAAGAAGCGGGCGGTCCTGGGGTCTGCGAGGGCCGGTGAAACGAGCCCGCGCTGGCTGAGCCAGAGTTGCTTCAGGCGGAACGCTTCGGCCGTGAGCGCCTCAGCTTCCGTGCCCGATGTGTACCATTGCAGCTCCGTCGCGCCGCGCTCTTCGAGCCTCCGCCGCTGGCGCTTGCGGTTGCGCCGCGCGCCGCTCGAATAGCGCTTCTCGTATTCGGCAAATGACGGTGCGCTCTTGAGATCGAGAAACGGCGCTCGAAGCTCGGTGACGACCGTGGCGCCGATTTCCTCGAGCAGCGGCGCGATCGTCGAATCCTGGCGCACTTTGCGCAATTGAAACACGCTCGCGCGGGTCTCGCGCACCACGAAAGCCCAAGCAGCCTTGAGCAGCGCGGCCTTGTCCGGAAGATCGTCGATCAGCACATCGCCGTACTGGCTGACTGGCTCGCCCATCCACGAGAGCCGCGTGATCGGTCCGATCCTCTCGGACACGAGCGGCCACACCATCACGAGGTGGCCGTCCATATGAGCGGTGACGATCGCGAGCTTGAGCCCGCGTTCCCCGGACTTCGGCAGGAAATGATTGGCCCAGTGCCAAAGCCAGTTGAAAGTCTGAAAGAGATGCGTGTCGCGCCCTGCGCGGTGGAACAGCGCATTCCAGGGAAGCTCCAGCGCGTCGAAGCCTGCGCGGGTCGTGATGAGCTCGAGCTTTGCCTGGTCCGCGCTGGATTGCACGGTGACGACGGAGCGAGGGGGCGAAAGGGGAATGCTCGGGGCTTCGCCCGGCAGGTCATGGCTTTGGCGCGCGGAGAGGGGCGCAGCGGCTGGCATGGACAACAAATCCTTTACGCAACACAAAGCGCCGTCCCGAAATGGGTACGTCGCTGGATCGGCAGAAAGGATTGCACAAAAAGAATAATGCTTTGGTTAGAAGCGCCGCGGCCGGGCGCCTGACAGTCCCTGATCGTTTCACCGTAAAACTAGGCGTGTGCGATCTCGACGAGGGCGAGAACGAACAGCAGAACGACCAGCGCTCCAAGCGCAAAGGCGCCCCGCCGCGTCTGCGCGCCTCCCCCGAAGAGAGCGGCAAGGGCAATCACGCCCGCGCTGACCACGTTGATGACGATCAGCCCCGCAAGACCAAGCCCTCGCGATCCTTCCCAAGCGCCCTCGATGAACGTCGCCCCCGCAAGTCCGATCAGGACCGCGCCGAGCAGACGCGGCCAGAAGCTGCTGGCCGCGGCGGGGAGCCCAAGGACTTTGATCGACGTGAGGGGAAACAGCACCAGCGCTGTTCCGCCGGCGAGCTTGAGAAGTGTTTCGAGCCAGAGAAGCTGGTGCACAGGAGACCCATACGAAGCACAGGGGAAGGTTGGCCGCGCACGTCGCTGGGCTTCAAACCCTCAACAAGGGAAACGCGGCCGGGGAGCGCCTACCTGCCGGCTTTCGAGGCCTGCTTCTCCCACCAGTCGCCCGAGCCGAAATTATCGTTGGACGAACTCGAGCCGCCGTCGAACCAGCCGCTGAAAAAGCCGTCCTCGTTCTTCTTCTGCGCAATCTCGCGCTTGGGCTCATAGTCGCCGCCGAGAAGGCGGGCGAGGTCGGTCTTGATGACTTGCGTCTTTCGCTCGGAGCAGTAGTCGGCCTCACCGGCAGCGGCCTTGCTCACGCCGTTGTAGGCGACATCGTAGACCTTCTCGATGCGGGCGACCGCGTCGGGCGCTGCGCCAAGGCTCATCTCGTAGGCCATGTAGTTGGCCTTGAGCTTGGCCACGTCGAAATTATAGCCACACTTCACCGCGCGCGCAGAGACGCTGCCCACCTGGAACGCGCGAGATGTGGGATCGGAGGAGGGAACCGGCGCAACGGCCGGCGCGGCGCCAGGCTGCCCGGCTACGGGCGTGGCACCTGCCGCTGGCGGTGTCGGAGCGTTTCCGAGGATCGACGCCGTCGATAGGCCACTACCCGACGAGCAGCCCGAAAGGGCTGCGGCCAGCATCGAAATGGCCACCATCGGACCGGAAAGTGCAGCGCGCTGCATGGGATCCCTCCAAGCCGCCCAAAAACAACGCAGATTTGCGACGTTTTTGGGGTGAGGTCAACGTGCCGCCGCTGCAACTCTGAGCAAAAACAGAGGCTTTTGCACTTGGAAGATGAAAAATATCGCAGCCGGGCGCTGTCGCTTGAGAACTCGGCCTCAGCGCATCAGCTCGCGGATGGCGGAATCGAGCCCGGAAAGGGTCATGGGATACATGCGCCCCTCCATCAGGCGATTCACTAGCCCAATGGAGGGCGTATACCCCCAGTGAGTCTCCGGAACCGGATTGAGCCAGACGGCGTGTGTGTAAATGCCCGTCACGCGCTGCAGCCACGTCGCGCCCGCTTCCTCGTTCATGTGCTCGACAGCGCCGCCCACGTGCGTGATCTCGTAGGGGCTCATCGAGGCGTCGCCGATGAAGATCACTTTGTAGTCAGCCGGATACGTGTTGAGCACCTGCCACGTCGGCGTCGTGTCGCTCCAGCGCCGCGCGTTGTTGCGCCAGACGCTCTCATAGAGACAGTTGTGGAAGTAGTAGTACTCGAGATGCTTGAACTCGCTGCGCGCCGCGGAGAACAGCTCCTCCGCCGTCTGGATGTGCCAGTCCATCGATCCGCCGACATCGAAGAACATCAGCACCTTCACCGCATTCCGCCGCGTTGGGCGGAGCGCGAGATCGAGATAGCCTTTGCGCGCCGTGCCGCGGACGGTCTGGTCTAAATCCAGCTCTTCGGCTGCGCCCTCCCGCGCGAAGCGGCGCAAGCGGCGCAGAGCCATCTTGATGTTTCTCACGCCAAGCTCGACGTCGCCCGCGAGATCCTTGAATTCACGCTTGTCCCAGACCTTGATCGCGCGCCGGTGGCGGCTTTCCTTCTGCCCGATGCGGATGCCGGCAGGATTGTAACCGTAGGCCCCGAACGGTGAGGTACCGCCCGTTCCGATCCACTTGTTACCGCCCTGGTGACGCTCCTTCTGCTCGGCGAGGCGCTGCCGCAGCGTCTCCATGATCTTTTCCCAGCCGCCGAGCTCCTCGATCTTGGCCTTCTCCTCGTCGGTGAGATAGAGGGCCGACATGGCGCGCAGCCACTCGTCCGGAACCTCGACCGTCGCGGTCTCGCTCATGAGATCGAGGCCCTTGAACACATGGCCGAACACGCCATCGAAGCGATCGAGATAACGCTCGTCCTTCACGAGCAGCGAGCGCGATAGATAATAGAAATCTTCAACGCGCTGCTGGGCTACGTCGGCATCCAGCGCTTCGAGCAGCGTCAGGTATTCTTTGAGCGTGACCGGGATCTTTGCGTCCCGGAGCTCTTTGAAAAAGGTCGCGAACATCCGTCCTCCAGAGCGGGGATCATGACGGATCGACCCGCAAAGGGGCAACCAAAAACGAAGAAGCCGCCCCAAAGGGCGGCTTCCCGCAAGACTACGCTTATCAGCTTCGATTAGAAGTTGATGAGAGCGCCGAAGGTAACTTCGTTCATGTCTTCGTAGGCAGTACCGGTGTTGTCGTCGAACTCATAGTTGCGATACTTGAGCCAGAGCGACATAGCAGCAGCGTCGACTTCCTGGACAACGCCAAGGCCCCACCAGTTCAACTCGCGATCGGTAACGTCGCCATCGCTGGTCAGGTACTCACCGTAGAGGACCGTGGCGCCCAGGTGGTTCCAGTTGCGACGGAGACCAGCCTTGAAGTACCAGACATCGCCGTCGCCACCGAAGTCGGTGCCGTTGGCAGAGGTATCTTCAATATCACCGTAGTTGACCAAGCCGAAGAGGCCGGTGCCGATGTGCTGCACGTAGAGGCCAGCCTGCGTGTATTCACGCTCGCCAAACGTCGAGCTGACAGCGCCGGTGCTCTCAGCATAAACGACCGTTGCAGCAACCTTGAAGCCGTGCAGCTCACCTGCGTAACGCAGGCCGATATCCCAAGCGTCGTCATCGCCCCAAGAAGCCGAGGCGCTGAAGCCAGCGAACACCGGAGAGTCGTAACGAACCGAGTTCACAGGCACGCCGAAGCAGTCGCCAGGGATACATGCGCCAGTGCCACCCCAGGTAACGGGTGAGGTGCCGCCGCCAGCCGTGCGAACGTTAAAGCTCAGCACGTCGAAGGCCACCCAGTTGGCGGGAACCAGCGAACCGGAGCCGTCAACGAGAATTGCTGCGTTGTCCGAAGCCATCGACTGAAGGCCGACGCCGACCTTACCGTAGTGGTCGCTCTTGATGAACCAGTACGACTGCATCGCCTGAACGTAGTTGGCCGTTCCAGCGAAGAGGCCGGGGCCGTTCGGCTTGTTCTGGTTCGTCGTCAGAGCGTCAGAGCCATCGATTTCGATGTGCAGCACGTAACCAGCCGTCCAGCCCGGGACGATGGTTGCCTGACCAGTGAACTTCACGTTCGAGCCGAGGGTCGAACCGAGGCCGGTAACGTAGGTGTTGCTCTCGGCGCCGTCATCCCAGTAGGTCACCTGCTCGGCAACCCAGCCAGAAACCGTCAGCGAGACCTTGCGATTGCCCTTACGAGCCGTAGTGGCTTCGAGCTCAGCGACCCGCTCTTCGAGGTCGGCGCAGCAATTGCCCCCAAGGTCAGCTGCATTTGCGCTCGTAGCGAGACCACCTGCGAGCAGGCCGGCCGCCGCCAGGGCGCTTAGGCTATATTTGTTCATAGACCTTCTCCCAATCTGCGTTGGTAATCGAGATGGCGGACGCCCTTACTCGGAAAAATACGCAAACTAGGCCGCACTCTGCGATGTTGACGGCGCTGAAGATTCCTTCGGAACCGCCGCTGGCCCGGAGAGTCTGCGATTCTCCCCTGCGCAACAATCGAGCAATGTCGTTTTGGCCCTGACTGCTCGGCAACTGTGGCGCATGAGCCACGAATGGATCCGCAAGGCCCGGAGTTATGGGCTGTTTCTTAGGGTGTCGGTAAGAATTGCGGATGTGGGAAGCGGTGGATCATGTGGGGATATTGGTCTGGTGTCGCGGTCCGCGATCCTTTTCAAGCGACTCGCAGCGGCCGGTTCCCTGACTAGAAGCGATTCGAGCTGCGCATATGACAGGCGGCGATTTTCTGCAGGAAGCTGTGTGAAATCGCGAATAGCCCGTTCTTGATCGGCGCCCACCATTGCCCTCGCGGTCACGGATCATCGGGCGACACGGCTGCGGCCTGAGCTGGATGGCAAACGAGTTTTCCCGCGAACCGGCCGAATTGGCAGGCAGCGGCGTCCTCGCGAAGAGGCGCGCACACTATACTTACTTATATAGGCGCCTGATACGCTCCCGCGTCTCGATATGCGGGGCGCGGTTCCAGCGTGGCGAGTCGGCCAGCCGCCTGTGAGGCACCTCTTATACGGCGTGCAGACCAGGCCTCATCGAAGTGCCGCGTCTAAAAACAAAGAAGCCGCCCCGAGGGGCGGCTTCCTGTTTCGGTTGGCAATCTCAGCTTCGATTAGAAGTTGATGAGAGCGCCGGCCTTGAAGTACTGGATGTCCAGACCCGGGGTGCCTGCGACGCCTACGCCGCCAGCAAGACCAGGAGCTTCGACTTCCACGTTGCGGTAGCTGAGCCAGAGCGACATAGCGGCGTTGTCGATCTCCTGCACGACGCCCAAGCCCCAGAGCGTCGTGTCGCTGAAGTTGCCACCAGCCTTGACGTCGATGACGGCATCTTCGTACTCACCGTAGAGAACGGTGTGGCCGAGCGGGGTCCAGCGCTGACGCAGACCGGCCTTCACGTACCAAGTCTCGCTGTCGAGGGCTGCATCTTCGAAGTCGACGCCAGTGTAAGCGCCGTAGACGAAGAGGCCGGTCGGAACGTGCTGCAGGTAAGCGCCGACCTGCCAGCTCTGAGCGTCGCCGATGATGGAGAGCAGCGGCTGCGTCTGGCCAGGGCTGTCGGTTGCTTCGATGTAGGCGCCTGCAACAGCAAGCTTGAAGCCGCTGAACTCGCCAGCGTAACGGAGGGCGACATCCCAGAAGTCGTCCTCACCCCAAGAAGCCGAAGCCGAGAAGCCGGCGAAGGTCGGGGTGTCGTAACGAACCGAGTTGGTCGTCACGCCGTTGGAGTCGGTGAAGCCCATCACGTCGCCGATGGTGGCGAACGCCTTGCCGGGCAGCACGCTGCCGGGAACGAAAGCGCCGTTGGCGTCGCGCAGACGGAACCCGCCGTAATCGAAGGGAACGAAGTTTGCCGGAACCAGCGAGCCCGAACCGTCGACGAGGATGGCAACGTTATCCGAAGCCTGCGACTGCAGACCGACGGAGAGCTTGCCGAGGCTCTCGCTCTTGATGAACCAGTAAGACTGGATCGCCTGAACGACGTTGGACTGGTTGCCGTTGCCGTAAGCAACGTTGGTGCCGTTGTCGGTCACCTGATCGATGCCGAGGAGGGCATCGCTGCCGTCAGCTTCGATGTGGAGCACGTAACCAGCGGTCCAGCCGGGAACGATGGTGGCCTGACCGGTGAACTTGACGTTCGTTGCGAGCGTCGAGCCGAGGCCCGTTACATAGGTGTTCGACTCGAAGTCGTCGTCCCACCACATGACCTGCTCGGCAACCCAGCCGGAGATCGTGAGAGAGACCTTGCGGTTGCCCTTGCGAGCAGTCGTGGCCTCAAGTTCGGCGATACGCTCTTCGAGGTCGGCGCAGCAGTTCCCCCCGAGATCGGCTGCGGACGCACTGGTAACGGACAGACCACCTGCAAGGAGGCCGGCCGCCGCCAGGGCGCTTAGGCTTTGCTTTTTCATTTACCTTCTCCCGTCTACTAACTTCGAAACGGGCGCTTGACGCACTTTCTAATTAACGCCACGCGCTCAACAACTCGACCAGCGGCACAGATCGAATCACCGCTCAGGCCGAGATACTACGCAGATCTCTCTCGCCCAGGGAATGGAGAACATGCGCTTTCCAGTGGAATTCGGGGGGTATGTGGCGTGATTGCAACGAGGCGTGTGGCGGCGGTAACGTGTTGATATAATGGATGAATTGCAGGCGCCATTCCGGCTTTCCCGCAATGCGTGTCCACAGGCTTACCGCCAAACGTTCCACTGTCCACACCCACCCCCGAGTGACCGGATTGGGAAGAATGTCCCTTTTGGTCGGGATGACTTTAAGTCGTGTTCAGACGTCCGCGCGGCTCTTGGCCCGTCGACATGTCCGCTCCCTCTGGGGAGGTCTTCGTTACCCTGCTAAGTGCGCTGTACATTGAAAAAATACAAAGGCGGCCATCTTGCGACGAGTCTCACGCTCGGATATTATTGTTGCAGCGCAAAAATCCGGCCGGACGCCATCCCTTAAAGGGGAGGGGAGAAGTGGCCAGCCGGCAAATATTGCCACAATCGGCGTTTATCAGCATCAAGCAGCGTGGGTGTCTTTCCCACGCTTTCAGAAGCCGGCTTGCCCCGTGGGGAGCATCCGATTGAAGGACCGGGTTGGCGCGGAAGTGGCGCAGATCCGGCTTGAGTTGGGCGACGCGGCAGGTCGGAGCAAGACTTCTCCGGAACGTATCATAGATGAGTGATGATCCTGGCATGGGCTCAGGCCCAAATCGTCGTCGGGTTCTGATCGGTGCAGGCGCGACCGCTGTGGTGGCCGCGCTGGCCGAGCATGTGCTCGGGTTGTCGCCGGCTTTCGCCGGTGCCGCCGCCGACCAGACGAACGAGTCTTTCGCCGCGGATCATGTGAGAAAGCTCGCCGAGGAGCTTTCCGCGCGTGAGTTCGTGAAGCCGCGCCTCGAACTGCCCGAGCCGTTCAACGCGCTCACCGCCGAGCAGTACCGCGATATCCGCTTCCGCTCCGAAGCCTCCGTATGGCGCGGCGAGAACCTCGACTACGAGGTGCAGCTTCTCGCGCTTGGCTGGCTTTATGAGACGCCGGTCGAGGTGTGGATCGTCGAAGGCGGCAAAGCGCGCAGCCTCAAGGCCGACAGCGCGAGCTTCGCGATCGGCCCTTCCATCGAGAAGGCGCCCGATGCGGCGCCGTTCGGTTTCTCCGGTTTCCGCGTCTCCGGCACCCTGAACAGGGCCGATGCGCTCGACGAGTTCGTCGCGTTTCAAGGCGCAAGCTATTTCAAGGCCGTCGGCCGCGGCCAGCAGTACGGCTTGTCCGCACGCGGCCTTGCGATCAACACGGCACGCCCCGGCGGGGAAGAGTTCCCGGTTTTCCGCGCATTCTGGATCGAGAAGCCGGCGCCGGGCGCGAGCGAGATCCTGATCCACGCTTTGCTCGACAGCGAGAGCGTCGCTGGCGCCTACCGCTTCGTCATCCGGCCCGGGTCTGCCACCGTGATCGACGTGGAAGGCATCCTCTATCCGCGCCGCTCCCTCACGCATGTGGGGCTCGCACCGCTGACCAGCATGTATTTCCACGGACCCGCCCAGCGTCGCATTGACAACGACTACCGCCCCGCCGTGCACAACAGCGAGGGCCTCGCTGTGATCAACGGGCATGGCGAGCGCCTGTGGCGGCCGCTTGCCAACCCGAAGATGCTGCAGACGAGCGCCTTCGTGGACAAAGACCTCAAGGGTTTCGGCCTCGTGCAGCGCGACCGCTCTTTCGCGGGCTACGAGGATCTCGAGGCGCGCTACGACCGCCGCCCCTCTGCCTGGGTTGAGCCCGACGGAAGCTGGGGCGACGGCTATGTGGAGTTGATCGAGATCCCCATTGCCGAGGAGATCCACGACAACATCGTGGCCTACTGGAAGCCCGCCAAGCCCCTCGAGCCGGGTAAGGCCTACAAGTACGGCTACCGCATGTACTGGGACAGCGCCGTGCCGGCCGTCTGGTCCGGCGCATGGACGCACCAGACTCATGTTGGTGCGACGCGGAATGCGGACACCATCTTGTTCGTTGTCGATTTTGCGGGCCCCGCCGCCAGGGATGCGAGGGAGCTGCCGGTCGCCGATCTTTTGGTTAGCGCCGGCGCCACTGCGAACCTCAGTGTACAGCGTCATCCCGAAATTTCGGGGCTGCGCGTGAAGTTCGAGCTCAATACCGCGGGAACTGAGCTTATAGAGCTGCGTTTAAGCCTCAAGCTGGCTGGCCAGTTGATATCTGAGAACTGGCTCTATCGATGGACGAGAGCATGATCGCCGACGACCTCGCGATTGCTACCGCGGGCGCCTCGCCTCAAACGGCGCGCCCGCCCCGCCCGCATCTCGATGCGAGCGATCCGGCTCTCCTTCCCGAGCCCTCGCCGCTCGACATGCCGGAGCAGGATTTTTCTGCAACTCCGCCGCGTGAGTGGCCGAAGCGTAGAGGTCCCAGCATTCCGCGCACGGCGGTGTTCCTCGGCGCGGCGCTGATGACGGCAGCCTTCGCACACGAGCTCTACGGCGTGCTCTCGTTCGTTCAGATGACGCCGATCCAGTTCCTGTTTCTGGTCCTGTCGACGCTCACCTTCGCGTGGATCTCGATCGGCACGCTCTCCGCCGCGCTGGGCTTCCTGCCGCTGTTCGCGGGCGAGAAGGCGGACACCATTGACGTACCGGGCGCGGACGGCCCCATCTCGAAGCGCAACGCGCTGCTGTTCCCCGTCTACCACGAGGATCCTGCCCGCATCTCGGGCACCATCTCCGCGGTGGTGGAGGAACTGGGGTCGCTCGGAAAGGCTGCCCACTTCGACATATTCATCCTTTCGGACACGCGCGGCGCTGACGAGGGAATGCGGGAGGAGGCCGTATACGCGGAGCTGGCCCGCGCGCTCTCCGGCGAGACCCGGGTCTATTACCGCCGCCGCATCGAGAACACCGCCCGTAAGGCCGGCAACATCAAGGATTGGGTGGAACGCTTCGGCGGCGCCTACGAGAGCTTTGTCATCTTCGATGGGGACAGCATCATGTCCGGCGTGGCGCTCGTCCGCCTGGCCCGGGCCATGGAAGCAGATCCCTCAGCGGGCCTCATCCAGACCGTGCCGAAGCTCATCGGTGGCACCACGCTTCTCCAGCGGCTGATGCAGTTCGCGGCCAATATCTATGGCCCCGCCATGTCGGCGGGCCTCGCTTTCTGGAGCCGCGACCAGGGCAACTACTGGGGCCACAACGCCATCATTCGCACGCGCGCCTTCGCCGGCTCGGCGGGGCTGCCGCATCTGCCGGGACCGCCGCCGTTCGGTGGCCACATCATGAGCCACGACTTCGTGGAAGCCATGCTGCTTCAGCGCACGGGCTGGGGCGTGCACATGGCTCCCTCGATCGAGGGATCGTTCGAAAGCATGCCGCCCGCGCTCACCGATCTCATCGTGCGTGACCGCCGCTGGTCCCAGGGCAACATCCAGCACCTGGCGCTCCTGTTCCGCCGCGGGGTGCCGGTCATGGGCCGCCTGCACCTGGCCATGGGCGCGCTCGCTTACATCGTCTCGGCCATCTGGGCCGCCTCGCTTGCCGTCGGTCTCGTGCTCGCCCTGCAAGGCCAGCAGTTGCTGCCGAGCTATTTCACCGACAGCAAGACGCTGTTTCCGATCTGGCCGATGATCGATCCGGGCGCCGCCATGCGGCTGTTCCTCGCCACCATGGCCGTGGTGCTGCTGCCGAAGGCGCTCGGCCTCGTGCTCGAGCTGAAGCGTGCCCAACGCGCCCGCGAGCTGTTCGGTATGCCGCGTGCCATCGCAGGCGTCGCGACCGAGACCGTGTTCTCCATGCTGCTCGCGCCTATCATGATGATGACGCAGACCGCCTCGGTCCTTCAGATCTTCTTCGGACGCGACGCAGGCTGGAAGGTTCAGCGCCGCGACGGCGCCACCATGGAGCTGGGTGAGGCCATCCGCTTCCACTGGCGCCACATGCTGGTGGGCGTCGTCGTCACCATCGTTTGCTGGGAGACCTCGCCCGGCCTCCTCGTCTGGATGGCGCCGGTGGTGCTCGGTCTCGTCCTCTCGGGTCCGCTCAACTGGCTGACCTCGCAGACGGCCGGCCCCGCCATGACGGTCGTTCTCTCCACTCCCGTCGACCGCTCGCCGTCCTCGATCGAGCTGCGCACGCTCCGCCACACCCAGATCTGGCGTGATCGTCTGGCTTCCGCAGCGGACGAGCCCCGCAAGGAGCTTGCGACGGCGGCCTGAGGCCCGGGCCGCCGATCAATCCTTCGCCGCGCCGCGCCGCAGCAGCTCCGGAAGCAGATCGCGCACCCGGATAGGCTCTGTATCGAGAAACGGGATCGGCCGCGTCACTTCGATGGCGGCCGTTCCGATCCGCGCCGTCAACGCGCCGTTGAACACCCCTTCGCCGAGCCGCCTGGACAGCCGCCGCAGCAGATCCTGCCCGAGAAACTGGCCGAGCAGATCGTCGGTCATGGCGACGCCCCCCGTGGCAACCAGATGCGTCAGAACCATGCGCGCGAGCCGTAAGGCGCCGAGGCCGCCCGGCCGCCCGCCGTAGAGCGTGGCGAGCCCGCGCAGGAGGCGCAGGTTCTCCACCATCACGTAGCCCATCGCCACCCACACCATCGGGCTCATGGCGGTCACCACAGAAACCCGCTTCGCGGATTTGAGCACCAGCCGGCGCGCGGACGCATCGAGCGGCGCCAGCACCTCCCGGTCCGCAAGACGCAAAAGATCGCCCGGATCGCGCACGTCGCCCGCATGGTCGCGCAGCCGCGCGAGGTTCCACGCGAGATCGCGCCGGCCCCGGAACGTTGCGGAAAGCGCCGCCACGGTCTTGCGCTCGAGCGCGGTATCCTTGGTGCGGAGCGCGGCGTCCGCGTCGCGCTTGAGACGCGCGAGACGGCGAAGCCTGAGAAGGCCGATCAGCTCGCGGCCCACGATGACGAGGCCGGAGCCCGCCGCCACGATCACGAGGCTCGTCGCTGTCCAGCCGATCCAGTCCTCGCGCGCGAGCGCTGCCGAAACGAAGCTCGCGAAACTCACCGCGAGCGAAAGACCGACGAGCGCCGTGACGGCCGAAACGAACAGCCCGCCGACGCTCGCGCCGCGCGCCTTCGCGGCTGGAGAGGGCTCGCCGATGGCCGAAAGCTCCTCGTCGGTCGGATGCGCGATGTCGCTCACGATGTTGGGATCGTCGGGCGCGAACACGCGCGGTCCCCGGCCCCCTGGCGTCTCAGTCTCGGTCATGCGAGCCAATCTCCGATCAGGAAGTCGAGGGCGCGGTCGAGGCGGATGTGCGGCGGCGCAGGCGTCTCGCCGGATTTCTGCGCGGGCAACAGACGCGGCGGGCGAAAGCGTGGAAACGTGGCGCTGAACGGAGCCGCGCCCGAAAGCACGCCCGCCGGATCGTCCGGCAGATCGCCCGGAAACAGAGCCACCTCCCGCTTGCCGTCGAAGCGTTGTCCCGACACGGTCTCGCCCGGCAGCGGAACGCCGACGATACAGGGCAGCATCGCCTTGCCGTCGCGCACCTCCGCTTCGCGCGTGGCGCGGAGAGCGGCCAGCGCCATCACGCGGGCTTCCGCGCCTGCTTCACCCGCACGGACTGCAGCTCTCTCCGTCAGGAGCTTCAGGATCGCCTCCAGCCGGTCGTGGCTCGTGTGATGAATGTGGTCCGCCTTCGTGGCCGCAAACAGCAGCCGGTCGATGCGCCGCGCGCCGACGAGGCTCGCGAGCCAGCTTGCGACACCGGGGCGAAACGCGCGGAGCACGGAGGCGAGTGCGCGTTCGAGTTCGGCAATCGCGTCCGCTCCGCCGTTCAGCGCGCCGAGCACGTCCACCAGAACGATCTGTCGGTCGAGCCTGCTGAAATGCTCGCGAAAGAACGGGCGCACCACATGCGCGACATAGCTGTCGTAGCGCCGCGCCATCATCGCGGCGAGGCTGCCGCGCTCAGGCACGCTGTCCTGATCGAGCGGAAGCGGGAAGAAGGTGAGCAGCGGCGAGCCTTCGAGATCGCCGGGCATCAGGAAGCGGCCGGGGCCGAGCGTCGCTACGGCCGATTGCGCGCGCGCTGCGTGGAGGTAGGCGGTGAAACGGCGCGCGCCGTCGAGTGCGAGCTGCTCGTCCTCCGCCGTGGTGGGATCGAGCGCTGAGACGAAGGAGAGCCACTCGGCGCCGGCCGCCGCATGTGCCCCGAGCCTGGCCCGCTCAAGCGCATCCCGCGACCATGACGCGTAGCTCTCGCCCAACATCGCGAGGTCGAGCAGCCACTCGCCCGGATAGTCCACGATGTCGAGGTTCAAGCGGCGAATGCCGAGCGCGCGCCGGATGGCGTGCTCCGGAGCGAACGAGATTGCCACGCGCAGCTCCGAGACGCGGCGCGTGCTCTCCGGCCAGACGGGCGGATCGGCCTCGAGCGCCCGCACGTGTCCCTCGTAGTCGAAGCGGGGCACGTTGTCGTCGGGCTGCGGCTCGAGGTTGGCGGAAATCAGCCGTCCTTCGGCGTAGGGGCCGAAAAAGGGAAGGCGCCCGCCCTGCGTCAGGTTTCGGATCAGCGCGGTGATGAACACCGTCTTGCCGGAGCGCGCGAGTCCCGTCACGCCGAGGCGCAGCGATGGCGTGAGAAGGTCCGAGATCCGATGTCCGGCCTTGGCCCAGGTATCGGTAAGGGAAGTAGAGAGATCTGGGGCGCGCAAGGGAAACCTCATGACCGGTTTCCCTAAGTAGGCAGCGCGCGCGAGCGCCGCAAGTCCGTCGAGGGCCGGGCGAGCGGCTCAAAATTCGGCGGGAACGGCCTGAGGCGGCCTTAGCCGTAGAACACCACGACCACGCCGGCGCCGATCACAGTCAGCCCCATGAGGACGATGGTCGCGCTTCTGAGAAACTCGGACATCACTTTCTCCGCTAGCCCCGCTCGGGACACGCGCCCGCAGGGTACGCGAAAATGATTACGACCCCGCCAATGAACGGTGACTGAAGCGGCCTGTCAGCAACCGTTCATGTGCCGGGGAGGAAAGGGGGGATGCCGGGCGTTCAGCCTTTGGCGGGCGTGGTTGTCGGCTTCCAGTCCTTGTCGTGCATCGGGATCGTAATGCGCCTCATGCCGAGCTGCTGCTCGGAGAACCACGGCAGCGTGCGCTCGAAGGCGATCGGCTGAATGTCCCGGCGCAGCAGGCCGTCGAGGATGCCGGGGTAGGCGGGAACGGCGGTCGTGAGCTTCAGTGTGAACCGGTAGTCGCCCGCATCGTCTACCAGCGCAGGCAGCGGATTGCCCTCCGGATAGAAGCGCACCGTATCCGAGAAGGTCTCCCGTCCGGCGAGGCTGAGCGGCGCGAACGCCCGGTTGGCCGCGTCATCCTTGGGCGAATGCTCGCCGATGTAGGCGCTGTAGTACCGCTTTGTTTGGACGGCGGCGTCGGTGCGAAGGTTCTCGACTGTAAGCTCCATCGTGAGCGCCGTCCCCGTGCGCGCGCCCGAGTTCACGATCGTGATGGGAATGGCGAACAGCTCAACATCGCCGCCCTGATCGCGGGCATAGTGGATGACGGGCGGAACATACACCTCGAGCGCCGCCGTCTTGAGCACGCTCTCGTAGAAGGAGAGCCCGGAGAAGCCGAGAGCCAAGGCCGAGAGCAGCGAGGCGATCCGTCCGCCGCGTCCGCCGACCTCCGCCACATTCAGATCCGTTCCGTCCGCCGGCCGCTCGTGAATGCCTGACATGAAATCCGTACCCTGCCTGTCGCTCCACACCCAGCGGCCCTAGCCCTAGAGCGCCGCGTGAAAAGTGGGAAGCGGTTTTCCGGTAAGAAGCGGGAGGCAGAAGAATGTGTCCGCAACTATGGCGTCGTTGTCAGCCGTAGCTGCGGCGCGGCGCGCGGAACGGGGAGGTGAATTTCAAGCCGAGCGAATTGTCCCGCCGCCATACGACGGCGCAATCGACTTCCTTTTTGTCGCTCGGAAGATAGAGAGTGAGAGGGCCTGCGAGCAGGCTGGCCTTGATGCCCCGATCCCAGACCTCGATGGAGCCGCCAAGCGGCGTCATATCCCGCAGCGTGCACGCGCGGGGCACCAGCATTCCCTCCGAGACGACGAAACCCTCCTGAAGGCGCTGCCTTTTGCGTGCGAGCGCGCGCCCCCAGGCATCGGCCGCGCGCGAGCACGGGGCGGTTTCGTGTGCGTCCTGCAATCCGAGTGCAATGGCGAGCTTTTGAAATAGCGACATGGGCGTATCGAACAACAGATAAGCCGAGCAATGGTGATCAGATCAAAACGTGCGCGTAAACCGGATTATTTCGAACTCTGGGAAAAGTTATCGCTTCGAAAGAAGTATTATAAACAACGAGTAAAAGTGAAATAAACAAATCGCATGAAACCATTCATTCATTGGCAAAACATATTCTGACGCACGACAATTGCAGGACCCTTTGCAAGAAAAAGGTCGCAGATGAAACTATTCAACACGGCTTTTGGGCGAATCCGGCTCGAAACGCTGATTTCGCTGCTTACGATCGCCGCGGTCGTCGTTTCGACGGTATGCCTGATGTTGATCGTTCATCTGCAACTCAAGGCGGACGCCGAAGGAAAGGCGATCGAAAGCCAGCAACTCTCGCTGCGCATCGGCGCGGAGCTGCTCGGCAAAGTTCTGCCTGGCACGAAGATCACGTGGTCCCAATCCGGCGTGGTCGAGAAGATTGCGGTCTCCGAGCTTCCTCAGGACAAGGACCACGCGATCGTGGATTCCATGACGCGCATGACCGGCGCGCCGATCACGCTATTTTCCTACGATGCCGCGGCCGATGATTTCGTCCGTGTTTCGACAACCGTAACGACGGCGGATGGAAACCGCGCCGTTGGCACCTGGCTCGGTCACGGTAGTGCAGCTTATGGCGCGGTGAAAAAAGGACAGCCCTACAACGGAGCAGCCGACATTCTCGGAACGCCCTATTTCACCGTCTATTTTCCCATCGTCGATCACTCGTCGAAAGTGATCGGAATTTTGTTTGCAGGCACCAAGCAAGCTGCCGTGTTCGAGCTTGCTGCCGCGCTCGAGCGCAAGATCCTGTTCGCGTCCGTCGCGCTGCTCGTCGTCATGGCCATCGTCGGCTTCATGCTGTCGCGTCTGCTGACGCGCCCGATCCCGGTTCTCGCCGCCGTTATGGGGCATCTCGCCCGCAACAATTCCGAAGAGACCATCCCCTACACCGAGTTCACCAACGAGATCGGCGAGATGGCCCGCGCCGTCGCCGTGTTCCGAAACAACACCATCGAACGAACGAGGCTCGAAGCCGAGCGTGCGCGCGAATCCTCGCGGCGTGAGGCACGCCAGAAAGCGCTCGAAGCGCTGATCGACAGTTTCAAATCCGATGCCGAGCAGAGCATCGCTGCCGTTGCAGCCATGGCCGAGGATCTGGAGCGCACCGCCGCGTCGCTGCAGGGCATCGCCTCCGGAACCAACGACAAGGCCCAACTCGTGGCCACCGCGTCCGATCAGGCATCCGCCAACGTCGGCACCGTCGCCGCAGCCGCCGAGGAGCTGACGGCATCGATCGCCGAGATCGGCAACCAGATCTCGGAAGCGTTGAACAACGTCGGCAGCACCAGCACGATGGCCGCGACCACCAATGACCGCATGTCGGAGTTGTTGGCGTCCGCCCAGCAGATCGGCGAGGTCGTCACGCTCATCCGCGAGATCGCGGGGCAGACAAACCTGCTCGCGCTCAACGCCACCATCGAGGCCGCGCGTGCGGGCGAGGCGGGACGCGGCTTCGCCGTCGTTGCCACCGAAGTCAAGACGCTCGCGACCCGCACGGCGCAGGCTACCGAAAGCATTTCGGAGCAGGTGAGCTCGATTCAGGCCGCGACCGATCACGCCGTTCTCGCCATTGGCGAGATCGCCGAGCGCATGGGGCACGTCAACGGCATCACGACGCAGATCGCCGCCGCCGTGACGGAGCAGGGCGCCGCGACATCAGAGATCAACGCCAGTGTGCATCACGCAGCCGGCGACACGCGCCATGTCAGCGAGACGATCGCGGGCGTGACTGAGGCCGCCACCTCGACCTTCAAGTCCGCGCGTCAGTTGCTCGAAACCAGCGCCCAGGTCAGCGCGCGCACGAAGGC
Organism: Hyphomicrobium zavarzinii ATCC 27496; assembly: GCF_000383415.1. GTDB lineage: Bacteria > Pseudomonadota > Alphaproteobacteria > Rhizobiales > Hyphomicrobiaceae > Hyphomicrobium_C > Hyphomicrobium_C zavarzinii. The sequence goes on from NZ_KB911258.1 coordinate 456,323, forward strand.
GTTGAGCGCGCGTATCGAGAGCTTCCTCTCCGGCGTCGCCGCCGCCTGATTTCCGCGGCAGTCTTGGAAACAAGAAAGGCGGGAGCGCTTGCACGCTCCCGCCTTTTCAATTCTCCCGCTGCCCGCTGCCTGCGCTTACGGCCCGTCGATATGCACCACCAGGCTGCGTGCCTCGCCCTTGAGGGCGGCAAGCTCGAGCCGCACGTCGTCCGAGTTGCGCACGCTGTCGGCTGGGGAGGAGCGCAGCGATCCCATCAGCACTAACGGTGCCAGGGCGAAAACGAGCAGGTTCCGCGCGGTGTTCCGGGTCATGGCTGGTCCTGGGCTTTTCTGTCTGACGCTTGTTTGGTTGGCATCAGACTGCCATGACGGCCCTCTCGCTTCCCTTAAAAAGGGGCGGTAGAGGTGAAATCGCAGCACTGACTTGAGAGCAGGGTTGCCGGGAGGTTAATCGCCCTTCCGCCGGCTCATGAACGCGAGCCGCTCGAACAGGTGGACGTCCTGCTCGTTCTTGAGTAGCGCTCCGGCGAGGGGCGGGATGACCTTGCGGCTGTCGGTCTCGCGCAGCACGGCGGGATCGATGTCCTCGTTGAGCAGCAGCTTCAGCCAGTCCAGAAGCTCCGAGGTAGAGGGCTTCTTCTTGAGCCCCGGCATGTCGCGCAGTTCGTAGAACACGCGCAAGGCTTCGGAGACGAGACGGCCCTTGAGGTTCGGGAAATGCACCTCGACGATCTGCGCCATCGTCTCAGGATCGGGAAATTTGATGTAGTGGAAGAAGCAGCGGCGCAGGAACGCGTCCGGCAGCTCCTTCTCGTTGTTGGAGGTGATGATCACGATCGGGCGCACTGATGCGCGCACCGTCTCGCCCGTCTCGTAGACGAAGAACTCCATCCGGTCGAGCTCCTGCAGGAGATCGTTCGGAAACTCGATGTCCGCCTTGTCGATCTCGTCGATCAGCAGCACCGGCCGCGCGTCGGCCACGAAGGCATCCCACAGCTTTCCGCGCTTGATGTAGTTGCGGATGTCCTTCACGCGCTCATCGCCGAGCTGGCCGTCGCGGAGCCGCGAGACGGCGTCGTACTCGTAGAGGCCCTGCTGCGCCTTGGTAGTCGATTTGACATGCCACTCGATCAGCGGCGCGCCAAGCGCGCGGGCCACCTCGAGCGCCAGTACCGACTTGCCCGTTCCAGGCTCACCCTTGATCAGGAGAGGCCGCTGCAACGTGATGGCCGCATTCACGGCAACGGTCAGGTCGCGCGTGGCTACATAGTTGGTGGTGCCTTCGAAGCGGGGCGTGGCGGGGGCTGTCATGCGCCGGATCATCTCCGTGAGAGTCGATTTCCCCTCATAGGCGCCACGCCCCGGCCCTGCAACCGAGAGAGCCCGGGTGTGAGGTCGCACTAAAGGACGGGGAGGGCTAGTTAATGCGAGACACGGTGGCGCGAAGCATGGGCCATATGCAACTAAAAATTGAAGGGCCTGTTCGCTGCGGATGACAATCCGGTCATGTGGAACGGACAGGGGCCGGAATTGCTTACAATTTCCGCCACTTGTCTATTCGGCAGGCGGCCAGCTTTTAACAGTTAAACGGCGGATTTTCTTGACATAAGCGGCCGCGCCCGCCAATAGAGCCACGCCAAACTCTCAGCTGCTGAAGTTCAGTCATGAGTCGTAACGGCGGCGGCACAAGTGCCTCAGGCAGGCCCATCATTGGAGGCCCCATATGAGCAAGCGAGCCACGTCGAAGCCGGTCAAAGGGAAGGCCGCACCGAAGGCTGCTGTTAAGGGTAAGGCAGCAGCGAAGCCATCTGCGAAAGCCGCGTCCGCGAAGTCGAGCTCCCCGCGCAGTGCCGCGAAGCCCGCCGCAGCCGCAAAGGCCAAGGCTCCTCCCAAAGCCGTCGTAGAGAGCAAGCCCAAAGCGAGGACGCGCGCCATCGAAAAGGCACAGGACAAGAAGCTGACGGCGAAAGCCGGCACTTCAACCATCGTTCTTCCGCCGGACTACCGTCCGTCCGAGGACGAGCCGTTCATGAACGAGCGGCATCGGGTCTACTTCCGCCAGAAGCTCACCAACTGGAAGGAAGAGATCATCCGCCAGACCAAGGAAACGCTGGTCGGCTTGCACGAGGATTCGACGCAGCACGCCGATCTGGCGGACCGCGCCACCTCCGAGACCGATCGTGCGCTCGAGCTCAGGGCGCGCGACCGCCAGCGCAAGCTGATCGCCAAGATCGACGCCGCCCTCGCACGCATCGAGGACGGAACCTACGGATATTGCGAGGAGACCGGCGAGCCGATCGGCTTGAAGCGTCTCGACGCCCGCCCCATCGCCACGCTGTCGCTCGAGGCGCAGGAGCGCCATGAGCGCCGCGAGCGCGTCTACCGCGAAGACTGAGATCGCGCCTTCTCCCTGCCGTTGCGGGGAGAAGGCTGCTCCGGCCCCTATGCCGTCCCGCCGCCTTTGGGTTTCGGCTCCGTGACGGTCATGCTCGCCTGCCGCGCGCGCTCCTCGGCCAACCGCATCAGCAGCATCTTCACCCCGTCGAGATCGCGCAGGTGAATGTCGTGCTGCGCGTAGGCGATCTCGATGCCCGCCGCGCGGAACGCCTTGAGAATGCCGAGCCGCAGATCCGTCTGTGTCGCGCCCGCCTTGTTGACGTCGGGAATGACCGCGGCGAGCGAGAATTCGAGCCCGTTCGGTCCGAAGTTGTCGAGGGTCACCCCCGGCGGCGGATGCTGGAGCACCAGCGAGCATTCCGCGCCCACCTTTTGCAGGATCTCGCGCACGCGGTTGGGATCGGACCGGTAGCTCACCGCCACCCGCACGACCACCTGCCCGAGCGCATTGCGGTGCGTCCAGTTCGTCACCGCCGAGGTGATGAGATCAGAGTTCGGAACGATGAGGCTCGCCTTGTCCGCCGTCTCGATCTCGGTCGAGCGGACCGAGATGCGCCGCACGTAGCCTTCCTGGCCTTTCACGGCCACGCGGTCGCCGACCTTGATCGGCCGTTCCACGAGCAGGATGAGCCCCGAGACGAAATTGTTGACGATCGACTGCAGGCCAAAACCGATACCGACCGAAAGCGCACCGGCGACGATGGCGAAATTCGTGATGTCGAGCCCGCCGTAGGACACGGCCGCGAGCGCCGCCACGATGAAGCCGCCATACCCGATGGCCGTGTGGATTGAGTTCGCGATGCCCTGGTCGATGCGCCGTGACTTGAGTATCCCCGTGTCGAGCCAGCGCTGGACGAGCCGCGTGAGGAAGATGAGCCCGAGGAACAGGCAAACCGCGAGCAGGATGCGGGCCAGCGAGATGCGGAAATCGCCGACCTCAAATCCGAACACGGCCGCCTTGAGCCACGCGAGGGCTTCCGCGGGAGAGTAGCCCCACGTCATCAGGATGAGCGGCAGCGCGAACAGTGCGAGCGCGCCGTTGAGCAGGAGCGACAGTGTGCGCGTGAGCGCCGTGCTCTGGTCGGAATCGAGACCGACCCGTTCCTCGAGCACGGTCGAAAGCGGCTTGGTGCCCGTGCCCGGCTCCTCCAGCATGGCCCGGATTGCAAGGTGGAACACGAGCACGAGCGCGATTGCGCTGCCCGTCACCACCACCTGGGTGGTCATGAAACGGCCGAGGCCGACATAGCCGACGAGAGACAGCGCGAGGATGGCCGTTGCGATGGCGAGCAGCGGCAGCTTGATGAGATATGGCCTGTAGCGCGAGACGGGCGTCGCGGCGGTCACGCCGTCGCCATGCGGCAGCGCGCCGGACACGGATGTTTTCGGCTCGAACGGAGTGCGGACGAGCAGCAGCAGCAAGGCAGCGATCAAGATGCTGGTGAGTGCCGTCTCCATGATGGAGATGGAGAGCGGCAGATAGAGCCGCTTGATCGCCTCTTGCAGGATGAGGTCGGCGGAGAAGACGGCCGCAATCAGCGTGATGATGCGCGTGAGCGTGCGGGCCGCAGGCGTCGAGAGATTGACCACGCGCCAGAGAGGACGCCGGGGCGAGAGAATGGCGCGCGTCAGCGCGGAGACGGCGACGAAGATGACGAGCGCCGGAAACGCCGCCTTTGCGATCTGCCCCACTTCCAGCGTGAGCAAATTGAGGTTGTCGAGTCCCACGGCGGCAAGTGCGATGCCGGCGAGCGAAGGCAGTGCCAGGAGCGGCGCGACCCAACCTATGGCGGACACTTGCTCGAAGAACCCGGGCGGCGCCTCGCGCGGCCGGTCGAGGCGGTAGGAGAGGAAGCGCCGCACCAGCGCCGTCAATGCGATGAACAGCACCAGCACGCCCGCGAGAAGGCCCGCAAGCTCGATCCCCTTGCGCGATGCGGAGTCGATCCAGATCGAGAGCGAATCCGTGACTTGCCGCCAGGTGCCGGGAACATCGTCGGTCAGATGCTGCCAGGTGACCGGCGCGAGTGGAGAGGGCGTCCGCTTCAGGATCTGCTTTGCGAACAGGCTCTGGCGGGTCGATTGCACGGTCGCGTTGAGCTGGCGGGCACGCACCTGCACGAGTTCACTGGTCTTGAGGGCGCCGTCCACCTCCGCCGCCATGGCATTGAGGCGCGCGCGCTCGTTGGCCACTTGCTCGGCCTCGGGCGCTGCATCCTTCGCGGGCGGCGGGCCCAGCTTCTCGATCTGCTGACGCAGCGCGTCGGACTTGGGCTTCAAGCTATCGTGCGTCTGCTGCGCGCCGGCCATGAGGCCGGTAAGCTCCACGCGCAGCCGCTCCAGCTCCTCGTCGTTCTCCGCATTGCGCTCGACCGACTTTTCGAGAGTCTCGATAGCCGTCTTGAGATTGAGCGCGGGCAGACGGACCTCCTCCATCGCCTGCATGTCGGCAGGAGAGAGGACAGGGGCGGGCGGAGGTGCGGGCGCGGGGGCCGGCTCTGCCGGGGGAGCCGCCGCCGTGGGGGCTGCCTGCGCGTCGGGCGCGGCGGCCGGAGCGGCCCCGTTATGGGCAGGAGCTGCGGGAGGCTGAGCCTGAGCCGCGCCGGGTGCGGCCTGTTGTACTCCCGTCTGAGCCTGCTGGGCGAATGCGCCACCGCCGATACTCGCCAGGAGCAGAGCCGTCAGCGCCAGAAGATTGGCGGCGAGCCGGGCCGAAAAGCGGTGCGAAACCATGAACGATCCTCGTGAGGGGACACGCATCGAGATCCCCGAAACTGCCGGACGGCCCGAAGCTGCCGGACGGAACGAGGGCGCCCCTCTCGGGGCATGGGGAGGTTCGCATCCGCCCCTGCGCGGGGCAACCTCGTGCCCGTCCCCGCGAAGCTTAGCCACGACCCGGCGCACGGGAGGAGACTGTTGCGCCGGAGGCCGCGCTGTCGGCCCGCGGGTCATGCGGAGCGCCGATTCCCGTCTCGATCACCAGGTCGACCGGACCCCCGGTCATGATCAGATGCTCGACGTCGTCTCGCCGGATCAGCACGAGCCGCCGGCGGTTGTCGATGTTGTACTGCTCGGTGATTGAAAGGCGCCGCTCGGGCTTCGGTCCGAACAGGGCGCCGACCGCCTGCATCGGCCCGGTACCGCCCATGTAGGCACGCACGGCAAATGCGCCTCCGATCATCGCGACCGCGAGGAACAGCACGATGGAGAGGTAATAAACGATATCCCACATGTGCTTACCGCCGCGAGTTACCTCGCGCGTCCTCCCCGAGCCCGATGTCTGGAGCCCGTATAGCGCGGAATTCATGCCATTTTAACCCTAATGATCGAACTGTGGATGGACAGAAGGGCGCGGGGATGGGTGCCACGGACGGTCGATACGGCCGGCGTGAGGATCTTCGCCTCGCCCTCAAGGGCACGACACGGGCGTAGCGTAAGCGTATGAGTTCCAGAGTTTCCATGCAGGCTTCCGAGGCGGCTGCGGCCGAGAATCAGATAGCTTTCGCCTTCATGAGCGATAGCGATATCCGCCCACCTCAACCCGGCATGGCCCGCGCCCAAGCCCAAGCCGTAAACGGCGGCGCCCAAGAGCCCGGAATCGTCCCCATTGTCGCCGCGGCCCTCGCCGCCGGCGCGCTCGTGCTCGCGCTCGTTGCTTCGCCCGCGGGCGAGCCTCTGCTCCTCACGCTCATGGCCGTGCTCGCCATGCTCGGCCTGTTCGCCGTGTTCGGCTACGTCGCGGGGCACATCCGCATCGGCGAACGCGTGCGCGACGACGACCTGATCCGCGCCTTCGCCAACAGCCTCGACGACGGCCTGATCGTCACCCGCCGCGACGGCCGCCCGCTCTACGCCAACAAGACGCTTGCCGATCTCGTCGGCGTCACGGCCGCGGGCGAGGTGAACGCGCTGGAGACCCTGTTCGCGGGCGATCCGAAAGCCGCTGCCGCCTACTTCCGCCTGGAGCGCGCCGCCTCCCGCCGCGAGCCGTGGCGCGAGGAGATCGAGATCGCCGCCGCGGCAGGCCGTCCGGCCCGCTTGCTCCGCGTCAGCCAGCGCCCCTGCTATGTGCCGGGGCACGACCGGGAACTCGGCCAGATGGTGCTGTGGACCATCTCCGACGTAACCGCCGAGCGCGCCCGCCAGGCCAGCGCGGTCGAGACGCTGGAAGCGACCCTCGAGCGGATGGATAGCGTCCCCGCCGGCCTCATGGAGGTCGACAGCCGCGGCGTCGTCCGCCGTCTCAATGCCACGCTGCTGCGCTGGCTCGGCATCGAGCCGCAGAGCCTTTCGGACCGCGGCCTGAAGATCACCGACATCGTCGCGCCCGAAGGCGCCGAGCTGATCGCCAACGCCGCCGCCGCGTTCTACACGCACGGCCAGGGCGTCGACCTCGACGTCAAGCTGGACAAGGGCGCGTCCGTTCCGCTCCGCTTCTTCGCCCGCCGCGATAACCAGGGCGGCCTTCTGATCGCAGCCTTCCGCCGTGAGGCGAGCGCTGCTGACGGCGATCCCGGTGCCGCCGAGATCCGCTTCGCGCGCTTCTTCCAGTCTGCTCCGTTCGGCATCGCCACCGTTGGCGCCGATGGACGCCTCATGAGCACCAACGCCGCCTTCGCCCGCATGATCCCGGACGGATCGGCCGCCATCGGTGCACCTGCCGTGGCCGCGCTCTGCAAGTTCGGCGATACGGAGATGACGGCGTCCGTGGAGACTGCCATCAAGCAGGCGATCGCCGGAACCGTCAGCCCCACGCCGATTGAGATCACCGTCGGCTCGCAGAACGAATTCTCGCGCCGCCTCTACCTCGCCCCGCTCACCCAGGCCAAGGATGCGCGTGAAGCCGCGATCCTCTACCTGATCGACGCCACCGAGCAGAAGGCGCTCGAAGCGAAATTCGCCCAGTCCTCGAAGATGGAGGCCGTGGGCAAGCTCGCAGGCGGCATCGCGCACGACTTCAACAACGTGCTCACCGCGATCATCGGCTTCTCCGACCTGCTGTTGCAGACGCATCGGCCCACCGACCCCGCGCACAAGGACATCATGAACATCCGCTCGAGCGCCACGCGCGCCGCGGGTCTGGTGGCCAAGCTGCTCGCCTTCTCCCGCCGCCAGACACTGCAGACCGAGCCGTTGCAGCTCGGCGAGGTGCTGGGCGATCTTGCCCCGCTCCTCAAGCGCTCGATCGGCGAGACCATCGACCTCAAGATGCCGTCCGGCCGCGATCTCTGGTACGTGAAGACAGACCGCACGCAGTTCGAGCAGGTCGTCATCAACCTCGCGGTCAATGCGCGCGATGCGATGCCCGAGGGCGGCACGCTCTCGATCACGACCCGCAACGTCACCGAGCGTGACAGCCAGCGCCTCGCCCACCACGGCATGGCTGTCGGCGAATACGTACTCATCGAGGTTTCCGACACCGGCTCCGGCATGCCCCCCGAGGTCATGGCCAAGATCTTCGAGCCGTTCTTCACCACCAAGGGCGTCGGCAAGGGCACCGGCCTCGGCCTCTCGACCGTCTACGGCATCGTCAAGCAGACCGGCGGCTTCATCTATCCCGAGAGCACGCCCGGACACGGAACCACGTTCCGCGTGTACCTGCCGCGCTACCTGCCCGACAACGAGGACGAGATCGTGGCCCAGAAGACGGCCAAGAAAGAGCGTCCCCAGGATCTCACGGGCTCGGGCCGCGTGCTGCTCGTCGAGGACGAGGACGTCGTGCGCTCGTTCGCGGTTCGCGCGCTGAAGCGGCAGGGCTACGAGGTGCTGGAAGCCTCCACCGGCGTCGAGGCTCTGGAGCTTATGGAGCAGCACGAGGACCAGATCGATCTCGTCGTGTCCGACGTGGTGATGCCCGAGATGGACGGGCCGACGCTGCTGAAGGAGCTTCGCAAGAAGAACCCGCACCTCAAGATCATCTTCGTGTCGGGCTATCCGCACGAGGCCTTCGAGACCAGCCTCGACAAGAACGAGCAGTTCGCCTTCCTGCCGAAACCGTTCTCTCTGCCCCAGCTCGCCGCCAAGGTGAAAGAGCAGCTCGCGCGCTGAGCCGCCAAATTGCGAAACCACGACGCGGGCGCGCTTCTCCGGACGAGAAGCGTTCCCGCGCGTGTTTTCAGAAAAGCACTGTTTCGAGGGATCGAGGGCCGCGCTCGCTCTGGCCTGAAATCGGCGCTTAAGCATACGCCGGCACGGCTTTGCCACGTTTCAGCCAAAGCCTTCACAATACTGTCCAACGGATCGAGGAAGCCTCGGGAGGCGCGTGTGAGGGCTCCCCACCGGTATGCCGCTGTTGCGACAGCCGTTTTGCTGATCGCCGGGGTGTCGCTTCTCCCTGTCGTAGCCGGAGCCCAGTCCAAGAGCGCCGCTCCCAAGGCCGCTGCCAAGTGCGAGGAAAGCCTCGGCATCTCCATTCTCGCCGCCCCGCTGACGCCCTGGTCCGGCGCGCCGCTCCGCGTGGTCGTGACGGCCGAGCAGCCGCTCACGGGCGAGCTGTCGCTCGTGGCGCCTGATGGAAGCGTCGCCGCGAAGTCGAGCGATCGCCACGGCGGGCCGCCCTATTTCTGGTATGCCGAGGTCGCCGCGCCGGGAGCGGGAAAATGGCAAGCGAAGCTCGTGCGCGACGGCGCGGCGGGCGAGTGCGGCACGATCCTCCAGGAGGTCGCCGTTCAGCGCAAGCGCCCGCCGGGATTGCGCGCGTCGTCCAAGAATGTCTGGCCCTTGCGCGATGCCTGGAGCCGCGCCAACGAGAACCTCTATTCCGCCTGGATCGAGCTTCTCTTCGATGCCCCGCCCGATCAGACGCTGTCCTGGCCCGCGCTGCACGAGGTGCTGCGCGACCGCTCGCGCAACGTGCTCTTCAATCACCTGGGGCTCGGTGAGGACGAGAAGGGGCAGATCGTGAAGCCCGACTGCGCGGATCTCCCCTATACGCTGCGCGCCTATTTCGCCTTCAAGATGGGATTGCCGTTCGGATATGCGAAGTGCACGCGCGGAGACAAGGGCAAGCCGCCGCGCTGCGCACAGTGGTGGAACATCGAGAACGAGGAGCCACCGCCGTCGCCGCAACAGCCCGCGCCCGCCGCCTCTGGCGGTCAGCTCTTCGGACTGTTCGGGGCAGCGGCTCAAACGCCGCCCGCCACCAAGGTGCCCCAGAGACCGCCGGGCCTCGTGCCCGGCTTCGGGTATTACATCCGCACGACGGTCGCCAACAGCGTCCATTCCGGCAACGGGCGCACGATGGCCGATGACGACAACAGCGACTATTACCCCGTGTCGCTCAAGCAGGAGACGCTGCGCCCGGGCACCATCTATGCGGACCCTTACGGGCACCTTCTGGTGCTGGTGAAGCGCGTGTCGCAGACGAGCGATGCGGCCGGCGTGTTGCTCGCCGTCGATGGGCAGCCCGATGGGACCATCGCGCGCAAGCGGTTCTGGCGCGGCAACTTCCTGTTCGCCCAGGACCCGGCGCTGGGCGGGCCCGGCTTCAAGCGCTTCCGTCCCATCATGCGCGGCAAAGGCGGTTTGCGCAGGCTTGCGAATGCCGAGATCGAGAAAAACCCGGGCTACGGCGATTTCTCGCGCGATCAGGCAGCGCTCGCGATCGAGGACTTCTACGATCGCATGGACGACGTGATCTCCCCCAATCCGCTGGACCCCGATCGCGCCATGAGGGAGGCCGTTGTCGCGCTCGAGGAGCAGGTGAAGGCCCGCGTCACGTCGGTCGAGAACGGCCGCAAGTATCAGGATGGCGGCGGCGCCGAGGTGGCGATGCCGGACGGCGCGTCGATTTTCGAGACCACCGGCGCGTGGGAGGACTTCGCGACGCCCTCCCGCGACCTGCGGCTGCTGATCGCCATCGACGTCGTGCGCCATTTCCCCGACCGCGTGGCCCGCCGTCCCGAGCGCTATGCGATGCCGCCCGGCAAGAGCGCGGCCGATGTAAAGGACGCGCTGGAACGCTCACTCTCGTCCGACCTGGAGGCCCGAAAGTTCACCTATACGCGCAGCGATGGCTCGGCGTGGACGCTAACTCTCAAGGACGTCGTCGGCCGGATCGGCGCGCTGGAGATGGCCTACAACGTCAACGACTGTGTGGAGCTGCGCTGGGGCGCGGCAGACGGCAGCGACGAGGCGAAGACCTGCAAGCGCCGCGCGCCCGAAGCGCAACGCGGGAAGATGACGGAGTACCGCGCCTGGTTCAACGAACGCCGCCGCCCGCCGCGCGGCTGATCACTTGAGGCCGGTCAGCCGAGGTCGATGCGCCCGTCCACCTCATGGCGAAGATCGGTCCCTTCCGCCGTCAGCACCATCTTCACTTTCAGCGTGCCTTTGCCGGCGAGTGCCCGCTCGCGCACGATCCGCTCGATCTCCTGCTGCGAGGAGATGCCCACTTCCTTGAGGAAGCGGCGTAGCGACAGATTGAAGTGCTCGTTTTCCATGACGTGTCTCCATCTCGTTCTCGTTTGGGCGCGCACACTCCGGGCACACAGCGGGTTAAGCGCGGCCCTGTGCGGGGCGGCGCAGGCGTGGCAGGCATCATAGCTCTCTCCCAACGAGAAGAGCCGACTTAGGTTCAGCGGAGGATCAGCGCTTCTGGGGCGAGACGGCGTCGAGCAGCGTCTCGAGCATTTCACTTGCTGTCGAGAGCACGGCCGCATTCATGCGGTAGGCAAGCTCGACCTCTTTGAGCGAGACGAGGTTTTCGATCGGGTCTCCGACAGGAAGCGCGCCCACACGAACCCCCGGCGTGCCGCTCGCGGGAGACGAGGGGGACGGCGCCGTCGCACCCGTCGCCGCGATGCTCGACGCAATCTCCCCAGCCCGCTGCGCTTGGATCGCGAGGCCGTTGGAGGCGATGGTGAGGGGAGCGAACATGGAGGCCGGTTCCGGGAGCCCAGACACCTCCACCCTGACCGCCAGCCCCTAAAAGCCCGTTAAGAACTTTCCGCAGCCACGCGATCACACGTAGACAGATGAGAACAAAACAAGTACAACTTATCCAACGCGTCGAGTCGCCCCGAACCTGTAACCACAACCGTTAACATGCCATAAGGTGCCACATGAACAAGCCGGACCTGCGTGTCGTCGAAGGGGGAAGTATGATGGACAAGAACAAGGCGCAGGCACTCGCGCAGGCGCTGGAGCTGATCGACAAGAACTTCGGAAAAGGGTCGATCATGCGGTTGGGCGCCAACGAGCGCTCCATGGACATCGAGGCCGTCTCGACGGGGTCGCTGGGCCTCGACATCGCCCTCGGCATCGGCGGTCTGCCCAAGGGCCGCGTCATCGAGATCTACGGCCCGGAATCCTCGGGCAAGACCACGCTTACGCTTCAGGTTATCGCGGAAGCCCAGAAGAAGGGCGGCGTCTGCGCGTTCGTGGACGCCGAGCATGCGCTCGATCCCGCTTACGCCAAGAAGCTCGGCGTGAAGATCGAGGATCTTCTGGTCTCCCAGCCAGACGCTGGCGAGCAGGCGCTCGAAATCACCAATACGCTCGTAAGCTCGGGTGCGATCGACGTTGTGGTCGTGGATAGCGTGGCCGCGTTGACCCCCAAGGCCGAGCTCGACGGCGAGATGGGCGACTCGCTCCCCGGTCTCCAGGCGCGCCTCATGAGCCAGGCGCTCCGCAAGCTCACCGCCTCGATTTCGAAATCGAAGTGCATGGTGATCTTCATCAACCAGATCCGCATGAAGATCGGCGTGATGTTCGGCAACCCCGAGACCACGACCGGCGGCAACGCCTTGAAGTTCTACTCCTCCGTCCGCCTCGACATCCGCCGCATCGGCCAGATCAAGGAGCGCGAGGAGACGATCGGCAACCAGACCCGCGTCAAGGTCGTCAAGAACAAGGTCGCTCCGCCCTTCAAGCAGGTCGAGTTCGACATCATGTACGGCGAGGGCATCTCCAAGACGGGCGAGTTGATCGACCTCGGCGTCAAGGCCGGCATCGTCGAGAAGTCGGGCGCGTGGCTCTCCTACGAGGGCGAGCGCATCGGCCAGGGCCGCGAGAACGCCAAGCTGTTCCTCAAGGAAAATCCCAAGATTGCCAATCAGATCGAGAAGGCGATCCGGGCCAGTGCAGGGCTCATCGTCGACAAGATGCTGACCGATCCGGACGACGAAGGCTCCTCGGCCGACACCGAGATGCCAGACGAGGACGGCGTGCTCCCGGAGGCGTCCGACGCCGCCGCCAAGAAGGGGGCAGGACGCGGCGCCAAGCGCTGATCCGGAAAATACGAGGAAAATCATTGGGCGCAGCCTGGGGAAGCCCGGCGCTGCGCCTTTTGCGTTTCTGGACAAGGCCAGGGCCAGACGGCTAAAAGCAGCCCAATAGCCAATAGCGCCTTCCGAGCGCGACCGGCACCGACCGCTTCTACCCCGTCTTGGCTGCGAAGGCGGCCGTCCACGCAAGTCTCCGTACCTCGACTTCGAGGCGTCGTGGATCCCGGCCGTTGTCCGTGCGAAGCATGGCTCCGTCATGAGATGGAGCCCGGCTCCGTCAGGGCACCGGGATGACGAAAGCTGAGTTGGTCGGTCTCTGTCGGTCGGTGGCCAAACCACGGATTATGAGATGACTGGCGTCAACGAGATCAGACGGGCGTTTCTCGAGTACTTCAAGGCGGCGGGCCACGAGGTGGTGCCGTCGTCGCCGCTCGTGCCGCGCAACGACCCCTCGCTGATGTTCACCAACGCCGGCATGGTGCAGTTCAAGAACGTCTTCACCGGCCAGGAGACGCGACCCTACGTGCGCGCCGCCTCCTCGCAGAAGTGCGTCCGCGCCGGCGGCAAGCACAACGACCTCGACAACGTCGGCTACACCGCCCGCCACCACACCTTCTTCGAGATGCTCGGCAACTTCTCGTTCGGCGACTACTTCAAGGAGCGCGCGATCGAGCTGGCCTGGAACCTCATCACGAAGGAGTTCGGCCTCGACGCGAAACGCCTCTCCGTCACCGTCTATCACGAGGACGACGAGGCACACGCCATCTGGAAGAAGCTCACCGGCTTTGGCGACGACAAGCTGATCCGCATCGCCACCAAGGACAACTTCTGGCAGATGGGCGACACGGGCCCGTGCGGCCCCTGCACCGAGATCTTCTATGATCACGGGCCCAAGATCCCCGGCGGCCCGCCCGGCTCGCCGGATGCCGACGGCGATCGCTTTATCGAGATCTGGAACCTCGTGTTCATGCAGTTCGAGCAGCTGCCCTCGGGCGAGCGCATCAATCTGCCGAAGGCGTCCGTCGATACCGGCATGGGGCTTGAGCGCATCGCAGCCGTGCTCCAGGGCACGCACGACAACTACGAGATCGATCTTTTCAGGAACCTGATCGCTACGATCCGCGACGAGTGCCGCAAGCTCGGCGCGTCCGATCACCCCGAAGGCGTTGACGTGAAGCCCGCCCGCCGCGTCATTGCCGATCACCTGCGCGCCACGAGCTTCCTGATCGCCGACGGCGTGCTGCCCTCGAACGAAGGCCGCGGCTACGTGCTCCGCCGTATTATGCGCCGCGCCATGCGCTACGCCCACCAGTTGGGCTGCAACGATCCGCTGATGTACCGCCTCGTGCCCTCGCTGGTCCGCGAGATGGGCGCGGCTTATCCGGAGCTCGGCCGCGCCGAAGCGCTCATCACCGAGACGCTGAAGCTCGAGGAGACCAAGTTCAAGAAGACGCTCGGTAACGGCTTGAAGCTGCTGGGCGAAGCTTCGGCAAGCCTGAAGAAGGGTGACGTCTTCCCGGGCGATGTCGCCTTCAAGCTCTACGATACCTACGGCTTCCCCCTCGATCTCACCGAGGATGCGCTGCGCGCCCGCGACATCGCCGTCGATACCAAGGGATTCGACAGCGCCATGGCGAAGCAGAAGGAGGAGGCGCGCCGCGCCTGGAAGGGATCGGGCGAGGCCGCAACCGAGGAGATCTGGTTCGAAATCAAGGAGGAGACTGGCGCCACCGAGTTCCTCGGCTACGACACCGAGGTGGCTGAAGGCGAGATCCGCGCGATCGTCGCCGGCGGAAAGCCGGTGAAGGCGCTGAAGGCGGGCGAGGAAGGCGCACTTATTCTCAACCAGACGCCCTTCTACGGCGAGAGCGGCGGCCAGGTCGGAGACGAGGGCGTCATCCGGGGCGCCAAGGGTGCGCTATTCCGCGTGACGGATACGCAGAAGAAGCTAGGCGACCTGTTCGTGCATTTCGGCAAGGTGGAGAAGGGCAGCTTCAAGTCCGGCGAGGCCGTCGAACTCGAGGTCGATCACGAGCGGCGCACGGCGACACGTGCGAACCATTCGGCAACCCACCTCTTGCACGAGGCCCTTCGCCAAGTGCTCGGCCTCCATGTGGCCCAGAAGGGCTCTCTCGTCTCGCCGGAGCGCCTGCGCTTCGACTTCGTGCACCAGAAGCCCATGACGGCGGATGAGATTGCCGAGGTCGAGAAGCTCGCCAACGAGATCGTGCTGCAGAACAGTCCGGTCGAGACGCGCCTGATGGCGCTCGAGGATGCGAAGGCGTCGGGGGCCATGGCGTTGTTCGGTGAGAAGTACGGCGACGAGGTGCGCGTGGTCTCCATGGGCGACGCTGCCCCCGGCGCGAACAAGGCTTGGTCCGTCGAGCTGTGCGGCGGCACGCACGCGCGGCGCACGGGCGATATCGGTCTCGTGAAGGTCGTAGCCGAAAGTGCAAGCTCGGCCGGTGTGCGCCGTATCGAGGCGCTGACCGGCGATGGCGCACGCGCCTACCTCGCCGAAGCCGATGCGCGTCTCAAGGAGGCGGCAGCCGTGCTGAAGACGCGGCCCGAGGATCTCGTCGAGCGGCTGAAGATCCTCGTCGAGGAGCGTAAGACGCTCGAGCGCCAGCTCGCCGAGGCCAAGAAGCAGATTGCGCTCGGCGGAGCCGGGCCGGCTCAGAACGGCGCCTCGGCGCCCGCCAGCGCCGTGCGCACGGTGGGCGACGTGAAGCTGCTCGCCCGCTCCGTGCAGGGGCTCAACCCGAAAGACCTGCGCGGCCTCGTCGACGACGGAAAGAAGCAGGTCGGTTCGGGCGTCGTCGCCATTGTCGGCGTCACCGAGGATGGCAAGGCCGGCCTTGCGGTCGGCGTGACCGAGGACCTGATCAAGGTCTGGAGCGCTGTCGATCTCGTGAAGGTCGGCGCGGAGGCCCTTGGCGGCAAGGGCGGCGGTGGCCGGCCGGACATGGCCCAGGCCGGAGGCCCTGACGGCGCCAAGGCTCCGGACGCGCTCGCCGCCATCGAAGCCCGTCTCGGCGCCGGCGCTTAAAGCCGGTTCGCTCAAGACAACGCGACAAAGAACATGCGGGAGCGTGCGATCCAACGGTATCGGATTGCGCGCTCCCGCACATTTGCTCGCATGGCCGCTTGCGCCGGAGAAGCACGCAGGCACCATCCACTGCCCACTGCCCACTGCCCACTGCCCACTGCCCACTGCCTCACTCACGGTCTGCACGCCATCGCCAGCTTGAACAGCCCCCACGAGAGGCCGCGCCGCGAATGCCGCCAGCAGAGTGCGATCAGCGGCTTCGAGAGAATGTCCCAGATCATCAGCGTCGCCGCCGTCGTCGCGATCTCGCGCCAGGTGAGATCGGGCATCGCCAGCACCAGATCCAAAAGCGTCGGATCGAGCACCAGGTCGTAGAGAAGCTCGGAAACCTGTGAAGACGCCGCCATCGCACCCCTCCCTCAATCGCCGTCGGGAGGAAGCTGAAAACATCCTTAAGATGGACAAGTGCGAACATGAAAAGCGTGAGTTGACGGAATACCTTGAAGAGCACGGCGAAGAATTTGATTTAATGCGTGCGGACACAACTCGAAGCCGGCGCATTCCTTCGAATTGCGATGACAAGAAGAGGATAAAAAATAAGCAAAATCAGTTCGTTGACGAACCAGATTAGAGTGAAATGTAACGAATGAAATGAATGCAACGCCATCTGGCTTGCGACGCATCGGATCAAATGCAATAGAAGGAACCATACGCATTCGCATCGGCAGCGCGCGAATGCAAAGCCATTCAATTCCATTCGTATGGAGTAGAGGCGATGGCCGCCGATGGCACCGCGGGCGGACCTGGCCACGATCAGGTCACACACATTTTCGCGACGTTCGCCCGTGAGGTGTTCAACCCCATGGTGGCGCTTAGTGGTGTCTCCACCGCCGAGCGGCGCCGGTTGCTGGACGAGATCCGCCGCCGCCTTGATGTCGTGGAGCAGGTGATCGCGACGGCGGACGCTGCAACCTATCCCATGCCCGGCTTCCACGCGCCGATTTCTGAGACTTCGCCCTCCGATCTGACGGCTGCCGAGGCCGATGCCGAGGGCTCGGCTCTCGACGAGATTGGGCGTAACCAGCGCAGCCGGGTGCGGGAGCTGGTGCTGCTTGAGGCGCTCTCTCGCGAAGCTAAAGCCTACTCGCTGCAGCAACTCATGGGTGCCCTCACGCAGCGGGGGTTCCAGGATACGCCCTCGGCCGTCGTCTCCCAGCTCCACCGGCTGAAGAAGCTCGAGCTGATCCGCCAGCCGGCCAACAGCACAGGGATGTACGAGATCACCAACGCGGGTCTCGGCCATGCCCGCAACCTCCGGTCTAGCTTCGGAGCCTATGTCCCTTAACGCGATATAAGGGCTTACCCTCGCGGCAAGTCGTCCATTGACCGGCTACGCGCTGATCTATATCTGGCGCCCCCAACACGGGCCGGGAACTTTTTCCCTGCCCGCTCCGCTGATCGGTCGACTCGGCTAAAATCGCCGGTCTCGGGGGAATTTCATGAGCGAACAGGACACATGCGCACACGTCTGCGCGCCTATGCGCGCTTTGAGAGCCTCGTTGCCGCTTTGCGGCAAGGGTTTCTCCGTCTGATCTTCGGTAAGAACTGGGCATGCGCCCGTTATCAGCGCCGTCGCGTTCCTCTTGCAGGGCCGCGTCCGGGCGCCCGCCTGAACTGATCGTCTGAAGGCGCGCGAGAACGGCTGCCTTCCGGCAGCGAGCGCCGGATCGAGGCTGGCGCCGAGGCGGAAAGCTTCAGGCGCATATCTTCCGCCGCGCCGGCTGCGGCCACACCCTATTCTCTCGCGATTCTCTCGCGCAAAGGAAAACCCGCCCCGGCGTCTGCCGAAGCGGGTCTATTTTGGGTAACCGCGTAGAGGCTCAGGACTTCGCCATCGCGGCCTTGAGGTTTTCGTCGATCTTGTCGAGGAAGCCCGAAGTCGACAGCCACTTCTGATCGGGGCCGACGAGGAGCGCGAGGTCCTTGGTCATGAAGCCCGCTTCCACGGTGTCGACGCAGACCTTTTCCAGCGTGGCCGAGAATTTCGCGAGCGCCTCGTTGTTGTCGAGCTTCGCGCGATGCGTGAGGCCCCGCGTCCAGGCGAAGATGGAGGCGATCGAGTTGGTCGAGGTCTCCTTGCCCTTCTGGTGCTCGCGATAGTGCCGCGTGACGGTGCCGTGCGCGGCTTCCGCCTCGACAGTTGCGCCGTCGGGCGTCATCAGCACGGACGTCATGAGACCGAGTGAGCCGAAGCCCTGCGCCACCGTATCGGACTGCACGTCGCCGTCGTAGTTCTTGCAGGCCCACACATACCCGCCGCTCCACTTGAGCGCGGAGGCCACCATGTCGTCGATCAGGCGGTGCTCGTAGACGATCTTGCGCTTGGCGAACTCGTCCTTGAACTCCGCGTCGAACACCTCCTGGAACAGATCCTTGAAGCGCCCGTCGTAGGCCTTGAGGATGGTGTTCTTGGTCGAGAGATAGACCGGGAAGTTGCGGTTGAGGCCGTAGTTGAAGGAGGCGCGCGCGAACTCGCGGATGCTTTCGTCGAGATTGTACATGGCGAGAGCCACGCCCGCGCCCGGCGCCTTGAACACTTCCTTCTCGATGACCTTGCCGTCCTCACCTTCGAACTTGATGGTGAGCTTGCCCTTGCCGGGGAACTTGAAGTCGGTGGCTTTGTACTGGTCGCCGAAGGCGTGGCGGCCGATCACGATGGGCTGCGTCCAGCCCGGCACGAGCCGGGGCACGTTCTTGGCGATGATGGGCTCGCGGAAGATCACGCCGCCCAGGATGTTGCGGATGGTGCCGTTGGGGCTCTTCCACATGTCCTTGAGATTGAATTCTTTGACGCGCGCCTCGTCCGGCGTGATCGTCGCGCACTTGACGCCGACGCCGTGCTTCTTGATGGCGTTGGCTGCGTCGACCGTAACCTGGTCCGAGGTCTTGTCGCGGCTTTCGATGCCGAGATCGTAGTATTCGAGGTTCACATCCAGATAGGGATGGATGAGCTTGTCCTTGATCAGCTTCCAGATGATGCGTGTCATCTCATCGCCGTCGAGCTCGACGACTGTGCCGGTCACCTTGATCTTCTGCATGGAAAGGCCTTCGGATGGGGTGGGTGGATTTTGCCTGACCTTAGCCTCAGGGGTGCGCTGCAACAAGGAGGCGATAAGTATAGAACGGTCTCCCCCGGCCGCCTGCCACGTAAGGCGGGACTTTTCCGGGCGGGTGATGCTATTGCGAGCCCATGCAAGTCTTGTCCACCACCGCCGGCGACATCGAGATCGCATCCGAATCGGGAGATCGGGTGCCGATGGTGTCCGCCCGTGCGCTTCCCGTTGCCGCTCTCGTCCATGCCTGCCACGAGAAGACCATCGACGACGGGCTCGCCGCCCTCGGCATGGCTGATTTCGACCGGGGCGCCCTCGACCGTATCCTGACGTATTGCGCGGAGCTCCGCTGCGAGAGCGACCGGGCGACCTGCCCCGGCTGCAAGCGGCGGACGGAGGCGCGCGGTCTCGATACGCTCGACGACTTCATTGCGGCCCACAAGGAGATCATAGTCGGAGACGGCTCCGTGCGCCTCGTCGGCAAAGGCACGGAAACGCTGACGACACCCGCCATCGCCGCGCTCGAGAAAACCTGGTCCGGCGAGAATTACTGGTTCTGGTCGCGCCGCGTGCTGCGCAAGCTGCGCCACGGCATCCGCCGCGCTCACATCACCGGCGAGCCCGTGGCTGGCCCCGGCGAAACGCCGGCCGTAATCCTGGTCGAGCCTCAGCTTGCCGACAACATCGGCATGGTCGCCCGCGCCATGGCCAACTTCGGTTTGGACGATCTGCGCCTCGTGGCCCCGCGCGATGGCTGGCCCAACGAGAAGGCCCGCATCGCGGCGTCCGGCGCGAATTACGTGATCGACGACGCGCGGTCTTATCCGACGCTCGAAGCCTCCATGGGCGACCTGACCTATGTGGTGGCCACCACCGCCCGCCAGCGGCCCTTGAAGAAGCCGGTCCTCACCCCCGAGGAAGCGATTGAAGCGCTCCAGCAGAGGATCAGCCGGGGTGAGCGCTGCGGAATTCTGTTCGGGCGCGAGAGAAACGGCCTCGAGACCAGCGAGATCGCCAACGCCGACGCGCTCGTGATGATTCCCGTGAACTCCCGGTTTGCGTCGCTCAATTTGGCCCAAGCCGTTCTTCTCCTGGGCTATTGCTGGATAAGAGAGTGCGGAAAGGGCTCCCTCGGCCGCGTCACCACCTACGAAGCCCCGATATCCACAGGCCTGAACCTCGGATCTGACCGCTTGGCGGAAAAAGAGGAGCTTTTCGGCCTTCTGGGCCACCTCGAATCCGAGCTGGATAGGCTCGGATTCTTCAATCCGGTCGAGAAACGCCCTTCTGTCGTCCAAAACTTGAGGACAATGTTCACGCGGATGGCGCTCACGGAGCAGGAAGTGCGCTCTCTTCGTGGTATTGTTGCCACTCTTTCAAGAGGCAAAGGCCACAGCCGCAAGCCGTCTTCGTAGACCGCCATGATCTTGCCAGTTTTTGGGCAGAGCGATGCCCGCAAACACGGCTCAACCAGCACCCGGAGGCGAACCGGGCCTGGGCTCGTGGCGGGACAATAAACAGATCGCAGCAGGGGCAAATGATGCGGACGATGATCATGGCGAAAAGAGCATGGCTCGGTATGGCCGTAGCAGCAGCGGGCGCGATGGCGCTGGCTCCGACGGTCGCTTCGGCCGGCGAGGGTGAACTCAGCGATAAGTCCGTGCAGGTGATCATGGATTACGCCTGGTCGCTCACGCCCCAGCAGTTCAGCAAGAAGGACGGCACCGTTATCGTCGTCGACAAGACGAAGCGCGAGCAGGCCATGGTGCCGCTCGATGTGGCCCGTGAGGTCGTCCGCGTCGGCCGTATTTCCGCCCACGCGCAGGTCTGCAACCTCCCCGAGGAGCAGACGCTCAACCATCGCTCTCTGATGAAGCGTGAGGTCGACAAGAAAAAGTGGAGCGACCAGCAAACGCTGTACATCAACCAGCTCCACCTCACGACCGTCATGCTGCTCTCCGGCAAGATCAAGCTGGTCGAGAAGGACGGCGACAAGGAAGTCGTGGTGGACGAGAAGCAGACCCCGCCCCAGACCTGCACCGAGGAGCAGCGTCAGAAGGTGAAGGATCTGGTCGCCGCCTACGTAAAGGCCGGCCCGGCACTCGCATCGAACGAGAAGGCGGCTTCGCCCGAGACCACGGGTGCAGCGGCAGCCCCGGCGGCCGAAAAGAAGAAGTAAGGCCCCTGCAAACCGCCGCTGATTGGGGCATCGGCCCAGAAATTCGGGCGTCTGGCGGGGCTTATGATTAACGGCGCCCATTGACGCCGCCTCTGCTCTCGACTAAGGAAGCTCTCACGACGCGGGCCGCTTTGGCCCGCGTTCTATTTCGCGCACCCGCGGCAGACCCCTTTTTGGGTTTGACCTGTCGGCCCGTTACACCCGCGAGGGACAGGACGGGCAGAGGAGGGGGCGCTCCAGGCTACAAACCAACAGCAACTCTTGGAGTGCCGTTACCATGACGAAGCGCATTCGCGCCAAGCACAAGATCGACCGCCGCCTCAGCGAGAACATCTGGGGCCGTCCGAAGAGCCCGCTCAATAAGCGCCAGAGCCGTCCCGGCCAGCATGGCGAGCGCCGCGTGTCCAAGCTGTCCGACTTCGGTCAGCAGCTCCGCGCCAAGCAGAAGCTCAAGGGCTACTACGCCAACCTCTCCGAGCGCCAGTTCTCGCGTCTCTACGTCGAGGCCACCCGTCTCAAGGGCTCGACGTCCGAGCACTTGATCGGCCTGCTCGAGCGCCGCCTCGACGCCGTCGTCTACCGCTCCAAGTTCGTGCCGACCGTCTTCGCGGCCCGCCAGTTCGTCTCGCACGGCCACATCACCGTGAACGGTCGCCGCGTCACCATCCCGAGCTTCCGCGTTCGCATCGGCGACGTGGTCGAGGTGAAGGAGAAGTCGCGCCAGCTTCCGCTCGTTCTCGAAGCGCTGAAGAGCGCCGAGCGCGACATCCCGGATTACATCGACGTCGACCAGAACAAGCTGACGGCGAAGCTCACCCGCGTTCCGGCTCTCTCCGACGTGCCCTATCCGGTCACGATGGAGCCGAACCTCGTGGTCGAGTTCTACTCGCGCTAAACGAGCGTTCTACTCGCGCTATCTGAGCGTCCTACTCGCTGGGCAATACCCAGCCATCGAATTCGGAAAAGGCCGGCGTCCCAGACGCCGGCCTTTTTTACTTTGGAACCGAGGCCGAGCATGGTCGCTTCGTAAAGCGCGCGGGTGCGAGATCCGGAGACGGAGAAGACGGAGCAATGAGTGACATCGCAGCACTGTTTCAACGCCTCACGCAGGGCGTCTACGTGATCGGCGTCGGTGATGCAGCAGAGCAGAACGCTTTCACGGCCGCCTGGGTCATGCAGGTTTCGTTCGACCCATTGCTTCTGGCGTTGAGCGTGAATCCCCGCCATGCTTCGTATGCTCTGCTGCAGCGCGGGCGCGCTTTCAGTGTCAACGTGCTCTCGAAGGAGCAGTTGGCGCTCGCCGCTCACTTCGGCCGGCCGGCCAGTGTCGACAAGCTGGCGTCGGTAAGCTGGACGAAGGGCAGCACCGGGATGCCGCTGCTGCACGATGCCATTGCCTGGTTCGAGTGCGCAGTCGAGGACGAGCGTCGGGCCGGCGATCACGTGCTGGTGGTCGGGCGGGTGACAGGCGGTGAGCTGCGGGACAAGACCGCGATACCTCTGGCCTATCGCGACACCGGAACGATGGACGGCGCGGCGGCGCTATTCCCCACGCGCTTTTCGAAGTCCTGACGTGCGGCCGTTCCGAATGGCCATCTAACCCTTCGCCAGCACCGTCAGAGCGCGCGGCACGATCTCGTACCGCAGCGGCGTGTCGAACTTGCTGATCTCCCCGTCGTTCGCGAGGCGCTTGCGCTTGAGCGGCGAGTGAATCACGAACCCCGTTCCCGTTATCTTGGTCATCTCGGGATCGTCCCATCGGCCGAGCAGCGCGCGCAGCAGCGCTTTCGCCAAGCCCCAGCCGCTCCGATGCTTCGAGACGTACATCGTGAGCTTGCCGCGATCGAGCTTGGACCGGCGCAGCCACACCGTATCCTCGTCGTAGCCGTTGTTGGTCACGGCTACGGACAGCGCGCGGATGCGAATGAGCTCCTTGCCGTTGTCGACTGCGATCGAGATCTTGCGGCGGCTGGCGAGAATTTCCCGGATGAGGGCGAAATACCTCGGTAGCCGTTCAGTGGCCGGCCGTCCGCGCAGACGCGCCCGCCCCACCGAATAGCGGAGCGTTGCTCCCATCAGCGAATTGCAGAGGAAGAGGCTGCCGTTGACCTTGGCGACGTCCATCTTCATCGGCTTCGCGCGAGCGAGAAATTGGGCCGCCTGCGTGAGATCGAGCGGGATCTCGAGGTCTTTGGCGAGCCGGTTCATCGTGCCGAGGGGCAGGATGCCGAGGGCGATGTCGCTGCCGGCGAGATGGCGCGCGGCGGTGCGCACCGTGCCGTCCCCGCCACCGATGATCAAAATGTCGATTTTCTCCTTCACCGCCTGCACGATGGCGGGCTCGATCGCGTCCGGGGGCAGACACTCCACCGTGATATCGTAGCCCTGCGCCGCAAACGCGTTGCGGATCGTTTCGCGCATGACGTCAGGCGATAATCCGAGCGCGGTTCCGGCGCGGAGGTTGACGAGAGCCCGGCACGCGAGCCCGCGGTTGCGGTTTTGCGGGGGCTCATCCGGTCCTGCGGGAACGAATACGTCGAAAGCCAAGTTGAACGCTCCGTTTCGAGTGTACGCTCCGAAAATGCACTGCGGCGGGATTTGGTTGCGCGCTAGATCTGGGGGCGAAAAATCGTGAATCAAGAATGGGATCTGCCGGGGATGCCGCACCCAAAGGGGGGAGAATGACCGAGGAACCGCACAAAGCCGTGCCCGAGCAGAAGACAGGAGTGGGGCTGTCGTCGCCGGCCCGCTGGTTCGAGCTCAAGCCCCTTCTGGCCGTGGCCGCCGTGGGCGCGGCTGGGTTCGGCTTCGCCCAATTCGCAGATGCAGTGATGGAAGGCCATACGCGCCGCTTCGACGAATGGGTCCTGCTGGCGCTGCGCGAGCCTGGCAACCCGGCCGATCCCATAGGTCCCCTCTGGTTCGAGGAGATGGTGCGCGATGTCACCGCGCTCGGCAGCACGGTTGTGCTGACGCTCGCCGTGATCGTCGTCGCCGGATACCTCTTCATGACCCGGTCGCCGGAGAAGGCGGCCTTCCTCATCTTCGCCGTCGCCGCGGGGGCTGGGGTCAATCGTCTGCTGAAGCTCGGCTTTGCGCGCCCCCGCCCGGACATCGTGGCGCACGGCGCCTATGTCACGACCGAGAGTTTTCCCTCGGGCCACTCCGCCAACTCGACGATCGTCTACTTGATGCTCGGCATGATGCTGGCGCGCGTGGAGGCGAGCAGCCGCGTGAAGATCTTCATCCTGTCGGTGTGTGTCGCCATCGCGCTGATGGTCGGCCTGAGCCGCATCTATCTTGGAGTGCACTGGCCGACGGACGTGCTCGCCGGGTGGGCTATCGGCGGCAGCTGGGTGCTCATGTGCTGGTATCTGCTGCTGCGCCTGCAGCCGACGGGCACGCGCCGCTGAGCATGTGCAGCGAGCGTAATCTACGTGACGCCAGTATCTTCGTCAGAAAGTCAGCGGCGAAATGGAGCTAAAGACTTAGCCAAAATAACGAGAATCTGGTGAATTACTGGGGTGCCACGGAGGACACCCCATGAAAGCCACGATCCTTGCAGTCGTAGCGCTCGCGTTCTCAGTGAGTAATGTCCACGCCGTCAGTCTGGCGGTGAAACTGGCATGCCGCGATGACTACTTCGCTCATTGCAGCATGCATGCTGTCGGAAGCCCCGGCCTCCGACAGTGCATGAGGGATGTCGGACCCCGGCTTTCCTCACGGTGTATTGGTGCTCTCGCGGATGCGGGAGAGATCAAGAAGGCAAAGGTCGCTTCGCTTCAGAAGAAGAAGACCTACGCTCAGAAGCCGGCCACCAAGAAGCACTACGCAGCCAAGGCCGACACCAAGAAGCAGTACGCCTACAAGGCCGCTGCGAAACGGAAGGCCTACGCAAAGAAGGACGACGTAGCCAAGAGCTACGACAAGCAGAACGTAGTCAAAAAGCGCTACGCGAAAAAACAATACATCCGGAAACAGTACGCCAAGAGAGATCTCACGCGCACCTGAACCTCCGAATTCGCGCCTGTGTGGGACAGCCCCGTGCAGGCGCCGTTTGTTTGAGCGATCGCGCTTCGACCTCGTTTCGGCCGTATGCACGAGCCGCAAAGGCCTGCGCTTCTTTTTCTTTTAGAGCCTGATCGAGCCACCGAAACGGTGCGTCGTGACCGCATGAAGCCGCTGAGTGGCGCGCTGCATCTCCCGTCATCCCGTCGCAGGCCGGCCGAATGCGGAGGCGAGCAGCCTCCGTCCTGATGGCATCCAGGCCGACCGCCCCGGCGGTGTGTTCGGGTGACGCCTCCACCGCATTCGTCATCCCGGCGCAGGCCGGGATCCAGACACGCTCCAGAATGCAGCCGTCGGTGACTGGTCGCGCGATCCACCGATAGCTTTCAACTCGACGCGGCCTCGCCATCCGCCACGGTGCGACGACGCTTCCCATAAACAGCATGACCGCCCTCGTCGCGGAGCGATGCTTCGCATCGACAGGCGGTCATCCAGGGCAGCTTGCTGCAACGGCCCTGGATCGGCCGGCCCACGCCCGGCCATGGAGTTGGTGGGCGCAAGGAAATGGGGTGCGGCGCGGCGCATGACGGCGCCGCTCGGGTCAATGCAGATAAACGACCGCAATTACAGTGACGAGGCCCCACACGCACATGTTTACGAACGAGCGGATGATGCCGCCATCCTCCTCGACGGTGATGCCGAGGCGCCGGCGGACGAGATCTCCCGGCGCGAGAAACAGGCGCACAACCCAATCGAGCAGGACCATGAGACGACCTTTTTTAAAGATGTATTATTAATACATATTTTGCGCCGAGGTCTTTGCGCTGTCAATCCGCGCGCGTGGACGCACCCACAGAAGCCATGAAGCGGGCTGCTATCGTTCAGAAATCCAGCAAAGGAAAAGAGGGAGAGACAAGCGAGCCGCACCGTGCAGCTCCCCGGCGCCTCGCACCACGGCTGATACGGACGGCCTAAGCCGGACGGTGACGCCGCCCCGGGTTCGTGGGCAAGGAGACGATATGCGAGGTGTCGTCCTCTTGCGTGGCTTTGGGCGCAGGCGGCGAGGGCGGCGGAGGCTCGGCGACAGGGGCAGTTTGCGCGCGACGGGCGGCTGGGACCGAGTTCGCCCACCCATAGGCGAGCATCGTGATGATGGCGGAGGCGGCGAAGAAATAGACGCCCGGCAGCACGGTCGCTTCCGTGTAGCCCGACGAGTTCACGTAGAAGATCATGAGCGCCAGCACCATCACATCCGTCATCGAGTACCGGCCGAGCCATTCCATGGTCGAGATCGATTTCTTGCGGAACTCGGGCGGGATGTCGGGAGAGGTGACGAGCGTGAGCAGATAGAACAGCTTCAGGAACGGGAAAAAGATCGAGAACAGGAACAGCACCACCGTCAGGAAGTACTCCTCGTTCTCGAACAGCGCCCAGATGATGGTCGCGATCGAGTGCTCGTTGGTCCACACGTAGATGGTGGTGAAGCGGATCACCGGCAGGATGATGCCGAGCGCGAAGAACACCGTCGCCAGGATGATCAGGAACGAGAGCACGAAGTTGCGGAACGGCGAGAGCGGGCGCGTCATCGCCGTCTGCGTCACGGGCTCGCGCATCGCCGCCAGACCTTCCGTGCGCAGCCAGGCATAGGAGAGGATCATCAGCACGACCGCGGCCGTGAAGAAGTAAACGCCCGACAGGCTCGCCGCGTCGTAGAAGCCCTGTGCCTTGATGAAGAAGATGGTGAGGGAGAGCACGAGCACGTCGTGCATCGACCATTTGCCGAGCCACTCGAGCGCCTTGAGCCTGCGCTGCTGGCGCGTGATCTCGACGGCGGGGAGGGTGGAGACGAGCAGGAGATAAAGCAGCTTCAGGACCGGCAGCACGATCGAGAAGATGAGAACGGTGCCGCCGAGAAACGTCTGCCCGTCCTCGATCAGCACCTGAACTGTCGAGAGCAGCGAATGCTCGGTTGTCCAGAAGACGTACTTGGTGAGCCGGATGATCGGCAGCGAGATGCCGAGAGCGAGGCACACCGCCGCCCCGATGATGGCGAGGCTCAACAGAAATCGCCGTCCGCCCAGCCTCATCGCCCGATCCAAGCCCTGCACCCAGTCACGCCGCTCAGAATGAACTAGAGGCGGCCCCGGCGTCAAAACTTTGACCGGGTATGTAGGGTTGCGCCCGCTGGCTCGGCCGAAGTGCTCGCCTGGCCGCGGATAGCTTAAACCTCGACGTCCGTTTCAAGGCGGAAATCGCCCACCCCCGGCCGTTGCCGTGGAGGATATGAGCCGCCGCCGAAAAGTGCGGCGCCAGGTGGACGTCGCGCTACGGCGACGTGCTCCCTCTCTATCCCGCCATCCCGGCGGAGGCCGGGATCCAGACACATCGCAGCCATGCGTCGCGTTAGGGGAGAAGCCGTGCTCGACCGGGGCGACAGCCGCATCCAGCCCCTCTCGGAGCAGAAGCCACGAAGCGGTCCGCGGTCTTAGCCGTGGTTGGTATGGGCAATGCCCTTCTCGTGAATGAGCGCATGCAACTCACCAGCCTGGAACATCTCACGGACGATGTCGCAGCCGCCGATGAACTCGCCCTTCACGTAGAGCTGGGGAATGGTCGGCCAGTTGGTGTAGGCCTTGATGCCTTCACGAAGGGCCTGATCTTCCAGCACGTTGACGTCCTTGTAGGGCACGCCGAGGTGGTTGAGGATCTGCGCCACCTGCGCGGAGAACCCGC
The DNA here is from genome assembly GCF_000383415.1 of Hyphomicrobium zavarzinii ATCC 27496. Classification (GTDB taxonomy): domain Bacteria; phylum Pseudomonadota; class Alphaproteobacteria; order Rhizobiales; family Hyphomicrobiaceae; genus Hyphomicrobium_C; species Hyphomicrobium_C zavarzinii. The sequence continues at coordinate 484,028 of NZ_KB911258.1, forward strand.
ACTGGGGGAACTTGGCCGTCCCCTTCATGAAAAGAACCACGTCGTTGCTGTCGATGGTCTTCTTGATCGCATCGTTCACGGCCGCATCGGTCATAGTCGGAGCCTTCCTGGTCTGGGCCCGGCGGCAAGCGCGCCGGTCTGAAATCGTGCCGGTAGATGTGGCGTCGATTGGGCAGTTGTCAATGCGCGCTTGGGCACGCCCGGGCAGGGCGCGCGCACGGCGGCCTCGTCTTACTCCGGCGGCGCGGCGGTGGTCAGCGCCAGGGCGTGCAGCACGCCGCCCATGCGCCCGCCGAGGGCGTCATAGACCATCTGATGCTGTTGCACCCTGGATTTGCCTTTGAATTCACGGCTTACCACGCGGGCAGCATAATGATCGCCATCTCCTGCGAGATCTTGGATGTCCACGGTGGCATCCGGAAACTTGGTCTTGATCAGCCGCTCGATCTCGGTCGGGTCCATGGGCATGGGGCGTAGGGTCTCCTGAAACGGTCAAGGCCGCCTGGGCGGGCGGCCTTGCCAAGTCTACAGGGAGAGAAAACGAAGGGAAAGACGCGCGGCGGTTGTGCCTCCTCTCGCGTTCAGCGAGCGGGCTCAAGGGTCTTGATGCTGCCGGTCTCGATCCGGCCGGCATCGAGATTGCGGGTATGGAGGTGGCCCGTCTGGGCGATGTAGGGCGCGATGCGGGCCAGCGCCACGAAGTTCGAATCCCCCGCCACGCGCGCCATCGAGAGCTCGATCTCGGCGTTGCGGGCGGCGACGAATGCGATCTCGCGCTGGCGCTCGACGAGCGCGTGGCTCGTCTCGATCTCACGATTGCGGGCCTCCGCGAACATCTGGGTGCGCTGGGCCTCGTAGGCGGACGTCGATGCGGCGATCTCCGCATTCCGCTCGGCCGCGAAGGCTGCCGTGCGGACGCTTTCCACCATCTCCATCGAGCGGGCAATCTCCTGATTACGCGCTTCTTGGAAAAGTGCCGGGCGGGCGATCTGATGGCGCGCGAGCGACTGATGGATCTCGGCGTTGCGAGCGGCCACGAAAACGGCGATCTGGAACTTCTCGGCGCGCACGCGCCAGGCGTCGAGTTCCTGCATGCGCGCGGCGGCGAAGAGCGCCGGCCTCGCGGCAGCGCTCGCGATTATAGAGGCGTCGATTTCACGATTGCGCGCCACGGCGAATTCCTTGCCGCGAGCCAATTTCGAAACGATGAGCGATCTTTCAATTTCGCTGTTGCGCTTGGCTGTCGCGAGCGCGGTGAGCACCGAAGCCTGGATGCTCGGTCCCATGATGGACTGCGAAATCCGGGGCGCGGGCGTGCTTTGAGGATGATGATCCAGCGAAAGAGGAACGAGGGCCGCAGTCAAGAGCCCGGCGAGGGTGAAGGTCGCGGTACGCATTACTGAAACTCCCCTTGAAACTTGAGAGCCAGTATCCGCCCGCAAACTTAAACTTTTATCTATTCGAGAAATTTGCCGGATAGAAATCGCGAAATTTCCAAGAAAATAAAAGGAAGAAACTGGTTATTTTTTCATTTCCGAATAGGCGGGCGCAGATACAAGGAGTCGCGGCCCTAGGGCTGGCCCCGCAGGGTTTTGCGTGCGAAGAGAGACGCCTGGGTCTGTTCAGGGAGGCAACACGATCGACATGACGGAGCGGACGAAATTTTACATCGGTGGAGCGTGGGTCGAGCCGAAGGAGCTGCGGACGCTTCCGGTCGTCAATCCTGCGACCGAGGAGCCGCTCTACGAGATCGCACTCGGCAGCCCCGCCGATGTGGACAGCGCCGTCGCCGCTGCACGCGAGGCCTGGCCCGCCTTCGCCGCAACCACGCGCGAGGAGCGCGTGGCGCTGCTCACGCGCATCATGGAGATCTACTCGCGGCGCATGAGGGAGATCGGCGCCGCGGTGTCGGATGAGATGGGTGCGCCGCTCACGCTGGCCGAGCGGGCTCACGCGGGCTCCGGCCTCAGCCATTTCATGACGACGCTCGAAGCCTTGAAGACCTACGAGTTCGAGGAGCGCCTGGGCCACGCGCTCGTGGTGCGCGAGCCGGTCGGCGTCGCCGGCATGGTGACGCCGTGGAACTGGCCGCTGAACCAGATCGCCTGCAAGGTCGCCCCCGCGCTGGCCGCAGGCTGCACCATGGTTCTGAAGCCGTCCGAATACACGCCGACCGCGGCGCTCATCCTGGCCGAGGTGCTGCACGAAGCCGGTGTGCCGCCGGGCGTGTTCAACATGATCAACGGATTGGGCCCAGAGGTTGGCGCTGCGCTCAGTGCCCATCCCGGCATCGACATGATCTCGTTCACGGGTTCGACCCGCGCCGGGATCGATGTGGCGATCCGCGCCGCCCCCACCGTGAAGCGCGTGACTCAGGAGCTCGGCGGAAAGTCGCCGAACATCATTCTGCCCGACGCAGACTTCGAGAAGGCCGTGGCGGGCGGCACGCGCCACTGCTTCAACAATTCCGGCCAGTCCTGCAACGCGCCGACGCGCATGCTGGTGCCGGCCGAGCGCATGAAGGAGGCCGCGGAGATCGCGGCGGGCGTCGCCAACAGTCTCCGCGTCGGCAACCCGCGCACGGCGGGCATCGATCTCGGCCCCGTCGTCAATCGCACGCAGTGGGAGAAAATCCAGCGTCTGATCGAAAGTGGCGTGGCAGAAGGCGCAACGCTCGCGGCGGGTGGCCCCGGCCGCCCCGAGGGCTTGAACAAAGGCTTCTACGTGCGTCCGACCGTGTTCGCCGGCGTGACGCCCGAGATGACGATCGCGCGCGAGGAGATCTTCGGCCCCGTGCTCTCGATCCTCGCCTACAAGGACGAGGAGGAGGCTGTGCGCATCGCCAACGACACGCCCTACGGCCTCGCGGGATACGTCTCGTCCGGCGACATCGCACACGCTCGCGCCGTCGCGCGGCGCATCCGGGCCGGCAACGTCAACCTCAACGGCGTCATGAACGACCGCCGTGCGCCGTTCGGCGGCTTCAAGCAATCGGGCAACGGCCGCGAATGGGGCCGCTTCGGCCTGGAGGAATACCTCGAGGTCAAGGCCATCGGCGGCTGGGGCGAGTAGCGCCAGGAGAGGCGCGTCTGCATGGTCCGGCAACGCTGAGGGCTAAGCCGTCGAGTGCCGGACCGGCTTTCATCTGGCAGCCACGGCGGAAAAAGTTGCGGCGCGATGTCGGATAGGCAGGATCGCCGTCGTCCTTGAGGCATCAACCCTTCCCGGGACGAGAGGAGACGCCATGGCCAAGAACACGATCTGCGTCTGGTACGACAAGGATGCCGAGGCTGCCGCGCGGTTCTATGCGGCGACCTTCCCCGACAGCACCGTCACGGCTGTTCACCGCGCGCCGAGCGACTATCCGTCCGGCAAGGCGGGCGATGTTCTCACCGTGGAGTTCACGGTGGCGGGCGTTCCGTGCCTCGGCCTCAACGGCGGCCCGGCCTTCAAGCACACCGAAGCCTTCTCGTTCCAGATCGCGACCGACGATCAGGAGGAGACAGACCGCTACTGGAACGCCATTGTCGGCAACGGCGGCCAGGAGAGCGCGTGCGGCTGGTGCAAGGACAAGTGGGGCATCTCCTGGCAGATCACGCCGCGCGTGCTGACGGAGGCACTTGCCGCCGGCGGGGCGGAAGCAAAACGTGCCTTCGAGGCGATGATGACCATGGGCAAGATCGACATCGCCGCCATCGAAGCCGCCCGGCGCGGGTGAACGGGGCCGGGACTATCTAAGCGCTCTCTAAGAAGCGACGCCGAACCACCCTCCAAGGCCGAACGCCCCACAACCAATCCCGGCAAAAGCCGGGACCTTCACGCGTTATGTGAGATGACTGCTTTTGACCCGAAGCGGACGTCTTCAATATTCTGGTTGAGAACTCACCGGCGCCTTCCCAGTCTAGCCGCAATCCAGTAAAATTACGGCGTGACCGCCAAGAACCCAGCCAACGAAAAACAACATTATGTTCCGGAGGTCGTCCTGACCCTCTTTGCCGAAGCGGCTGGCAAAGAAAGACTATGCGTGTTCGACAAGCACAGCGGGCGCGCCTTTCCGGGACCAACGGCGGTCCAGAAGCTTTGCAAAGAAAGCGGCTTCTACACCGCGGACGCGGCCCACGGCTCCGTCTCTATAGAGAGCGCCTTCCACGAGCTTGAGAATGAATACCGAAAGATCGCGGGAAAGGTCATCGCGGCGCGGTCTCTCGCAGTCCTCTCGGCACAAGAACGTGGCACTCTTGTCGGCTTCGTCTGCGTGCAATATCTGCGCGTTCCCCGGCTACGCATAGGCTTTGCGCAAATGACAAAGGTGATCGCCGACAAAGTGCGCGCCTTAGCGCCCGAAGCCCCGAACCTTGGTGAGTTCGAGCTGGGTGACAACGAGATCCGCCTGCAACACCTAGAGTTCATCGCGCGGGGCGCCGTTGAAGGCACTAACATTCTCTCAGAGTACGTCTGGTTCCTCATCGAGCCTGAAGCAGGGCGCGGTTTGTGGATTTCCGATTGTCCCGTCGTCATGCACAACGATGAGAAGAGCATCTATGCCGGGCTCGGCTTCGCATCCCCAGGGGTGCAGATCTATTTTCCCCTTACGCCCAAACTTCTTCTTGCTTGCTGGCATCCAGTCGTAGCGGGACAGTTCTTGCAGCAGCGCGACTCCGCCAGAAAGCACCTCGGCCAAATGAAGGGACAGTACACGCTCGGCCTCAACGGCAACAAGGCGGCGCTCGCCGTTGAGATCGATGCAATGGAGGAGACGCTCAAGCCTATCGAGCATATCATCAACGCCTTCGAGACCGGTGGCTCGGCCATGGCTTCGGCCGACAACGTCCGGCACTTCAACGCGCTGCAGTTTCAGTGGTCGCATCGCTTCATTTTGTGCACCGAAGGCGCGTTCGACGAGGCCGCCCATCTGTTGAAGGAACATCCACACCTGAAGACCGGCATAGCGATGGGCGGTGACTAAACGCGCAGGCAGCCAGCCGCCGCACGGGAACCCCGATCTACAGTCCGCTCCTGCCCCCAAGCGATAACCACCCAGCAAGCGCACCGTGTCGTCACCGACGCGTGGCCAATTCATCGCCAGCGCTTGCCCTTAGAGAGACCAAAACGCGCTCCGATCAGCACGAACAGCATCATTCCGGCGGACGCCACGAAGCTCCAGGGGCGCGGATCGATTGAGCCTTCCAGGGACATAAGACGGAGTATCGGATCCAAAACGATACTGCTGAGACTGGCGGCGACGAAAGCGCCGAGCACCGCCAGCGCTATGCTCACGACATAACCTCCCGCACCACGCGCATTGACTATCGCCTCATGGGTTCCGACAGCGATTGCCGCGGCGAGAAAAGCCAGCGTGAGAAGTATCGTGCCCGCAACGCTCGACTGCGGGACCGCGCCCGTCGCCTTTTGAAAGGCGATGTCTACGATGACGATGCCAAGAATGGCAATCAGCGCGATCTGCTGCATGAGGTCGATCACCCGAGCGCGTAATCGGAGACGGCCTTCGCGTTCATACCACATCGGAAGCGAAGTGACCGAGCCTGTGACGCCTTCCCCTGATAAGGCGTGTTCGAAAGAAAACGCGATCGCATCTGCTCTTCATATTGCACACTACAATAATTATTGTAGTGTGGGTGTATGGATGAGAACCAGGCAGTAACCGCCCTTGCCGCGCTCGCGCATCAGCAGCGCCTTGCGATCTTCCGTTTGCTGGTGGTCGAAGGCCCCAATGGCCTGCCGGCATCGGAGATTGCCGAAGCTGTGGGGGCAACGCCGACAGGCGCCTCCTTTCATCTGAAGGAGCTGGATCGGGCCGGTCTGATCCGCGGCACGCGAGACGGCCGGTTCATCCGTTACGCGGTTCACGTCGAAGGCATGCGCCAGCTTTTGACTTACCTCACCGAGGATTGCTGCCAGGGCAAACCGCAGCTCTGTGGCGCAAGCGTCAAGAAGGTCCGTAGCGTCTGTAAGTAAGGGAGGCCAACGATGACAACAGAGAAGCCGCTCAACGTGCTGTTCCTCTGCACTCACAATTCTGCGCGCTCCGTCATCGCGGAGGCGATCCTCAACCGTCTAGGTGCCGGACGTTTCAGGGCCTACAGCGCCGGCAGCCAGCCGAGCGGCAGGGTGCATCGGTATGCCCACGAGCTCTTGGAGAAGCTCAACTACGATACGTCTTCGTTGCGCTCGAAGTCCTGGGAGGAATTCACGGGGCCGGGCGCGCCAGACCTCGATTTCGTGTTCACGGTCTGCGACAATGCAGCCAATGAAGTCTGCCCCGTTTGGCCGGGCCAGCCCATCAGCGCCCATTGGGGCTTGCCCGATCCGGGCATGGCCGAGGGCAATGAGAGCGAGCGGCGCTTTGCCTTCGCCGATACGCATCGGATGCTCTACCAGCGGATCAGCATCTTCACGAACCTGCCGCTCGCCTCGCTCGACAAGCTGTCGCTTCAAAAGCGTCTGGACGAGATCGGAGGCGCGGCCGTGGCTGCACCGGAGGACGCCTGATGGGGCCGTCTCTCTCGCAGCGCCTGCTCGCGGAGTTCGCGGGCACCGCTCTGCTGCTTGCTACCGTGATCGGCTCCGGCGTCATGGGTGAGGCGCTTTCCGGCGGCAACGTCGCCGTGGCGCTCTTGGCCAACACGCTGGCGACCGGGGCGATCCTGGTGGTTTTGATCACCATGCTGGGGCCGGTCTCGGGCGCTCATTTCAACCCGGCTGTCACCACCGTCTTCGCCGTCCGGCGCGATATCGAGCTTCCGGCAGCGGCGGCCTACATCCTGGCGCAGACGGCGGGCGCGATTGCCGGCGTGCTCTTGGCCCATGCCATGTTCGATTTGCCGATCCTTCAGCTTTCCCAGAAAGTCAGAAGCGGGTGGGGTCAAGCCCTGTCCGAATGGGTCGCCGCTTTCGGTTTGGTCGCGACGATCCTTTTGACGTTGCGGAGCAGACCCGAGGCCGTTGCCACGAGCGTCGGGCTCTACATCACGGCCGCCTACTGGTTCACCGCGTCCACGTCGTTCGCCAATCCTGCGGTGACGCTGGCACGCGCTTTCTCGGACACGTTCGCAGGCATAAGGTTGATGGATGTGCCGGTGTTCGTCGTCGTTCAAGTCGCTGGAGCGCTTTCGGCTCTCGCGTTCGTATTTATGCTGGCCGGGGCTCGACAGCCGAGCGAGCGCCCCGGTGTAACGTCGCCTGCGGAGTGAGCATGAGCATCACCATCTACCACAACCCTGCGTGCGGCACCTCGCGCAACACGCTGGCCATGATCCGCCAAAGTGGCGAAGAGCCGCGCGTGGTCGAGTACCTGGTCACGCCTCCGTCGCGCGAGGAGCTGGCGGCGCTCATCCGAGCCATGGGCATCCCCGTGCGGGATCTGTTGCGGCGGAAGGGCACGCCGTACGACGCGCTCGGGCTCGATGATCCCAAATGGACCGACGACGAGCTGATCGATTTCATGATGGCGCATCCGATCCTCATCAATCGCCCGATCGTGGTGACGCCTCTCGGCACGCGGCTTTGCCGGCCTTCGGAAGCCGTTATCGACATCCTGCCGAATCCGGATATCGGCCCTTTCGTAAAAGAGGACGGCGAGATCATCGCGGCGCGGAAGGCGGCGCGCGCATGACAGCAGACGGCCCCGCCAGCGCATATCCGACGCTTCCCAACATCGACCCGGCCTGCTTCGAGATACCCGGCGCGCAATTGCTCGATGTGAAGACCCCGTCACGGCATCCGCCCCGCATCCTCCTGCTTTACGGCTCGGTCCGGAAGCGCTCGTACAGCCGGCTGCTGGCATGCGAAGCGCAGCGGCTGCTCGAGGCCTTTGGCGCCGAGACGCGCCTCTTTCATCCGGACGGACTTCCTCTTCCTGACGGCGCGCCGGAAGACCATCCCAAGGTGAAGGAGCTGCGCGAGCTCGCGGCATGGTCAGAGGGAATGGTGTGGTGCTCGCCCGAGCGACACGGGGCCATGAGCGCCATCCTGAAGGCACAGATCGATTGGATCCCGCTTGCGGTGGGCGCCGTGCGCCCGACGCAGGGAAAAACGCTCGCCCTGATGCAGGTGTGCGGCGGCTCTCAGTCTTTCAACGCCGTGAACCAGATGCGCGTGCTGGGGCGGTGGATGCGGATGTTCACGATCCCGAACCAGTCTTCCGTCGCCAAGGCCTTCAACGAATTCGATGAAGCCGGCCGCATGAAGCCGTCCGCCTTCTATGATCGTGTGGTCGACGTCATGGAAGAGATGGTCAAGATGACCCTGCTGCTTCGTGACCGCGCTCCCTACCTCGTCGACCGCTACAGCGAGCGGAAGGAGAGCGCGGAGGAGCTTTCGAAGCGGGTCAACCTTGCGGCCGCCGTCGACACGCCGCCATGTTGCGGACCGGCTGCGTCCGCAAACAAAGGCACGCCAAGCCGATAGCCGCGCACCCATCTGCCGAACGCCCCTGTACGCCATCCCGGCGCAAGAGCGGCCGGACTGCGCCGCCGATGAAGCACAGCCCGGCCTTCTTCTGTCACTCCTGCTGGTCGAGACCGAACGCGCGGGGGTGAATGAGCTCCCCGCGCGGCTCGCTGCCGTCGAACGGCAAGGCCTGCACCACCTCCGGCGGACAGCCGGCCACGCCCAGGCCGGGGAACGCCCGGAAGCCGAACCGGCCATAATAGGCGGGATCGCCCACCAGGGCTGCGCCCCGGCCCGTGGCCCGCAAACGGCGCAGGGCTTCTTCCATCAGCGCGCTGCCGATGCCTTGGCGATGCCTCGACGGCGAAACGACGAGCGGGCCGATCAAGCCCCAGCCGCCCTGCGTCCCGATCCGCGCCGCGGAAGCGGCCAGATAACCGACCGCCTCGCCCTCATCCTCAGCCACGAGCGAGAGGAGAAGTGCGCCGTCCGCGCGCAGCTTCTCGACGATGCTCGCCTCCGTTCCCGTAGATTGCGGAAGCAGCAGGAGAGCTTCCGTGACAAGCCGGCTGATCGTAGGGATGTCACGAGGAGTTTCGTTGCGGATCAGCATGTCATGCCCCCTGATTGTCGAGTTGCGCGCGGACAAAGGTTCGGCCGCGCTTCGAAATCCGATAGGGGCTGCCCGACCGGGATTCGATCAGCCGCTTTCGCCGCAATCGGTTGAAGATAGTGAGATCGAAGTCCGCGAGGATCATACCCTCGCGCGTGACGCATGTGACGGCCGTGACCTTGGGACCGTCGCCGCGTTCGTGCTGGATGCAGCCGCCAAGGGCCAGAACGTGCAGCGCACGTTGCTCATGTCGTGAGATGTTCATGGAGGTCTCGTGTGATGGCGCGAAAAAACACCCCGCGTGCGCGTGCACGCGGCGGCGATGAATTTCACGAGGCTCTCTGAGGTTCAGAGAGCCTGATCACACAATCTCAGACATCCAGTCTCCAGGTTTCGCGAGACGAACAGTGCCGCCGCGCACCCTGCCAATATCGGGCGCGCGCGTTCCTGACAATTCAAAAAAGCGAATGCACGGACGTCGATCCGGCGCGCGATGCGCGGATCGGTGGCACTGACCGCCTCAAGCGCGGTCATGGTCCAATCTCCACGCCCTCTGTGGAATGTCAGCTTTTGACCCGAAGCAGACCTCTGTGTGTTTGGCGTCAACCCACAACCCGCTTTCCCACAAGCACGGCAGAAATGTAGTAGCGAACCCCATTTGGAGGGTTAGCCCACTCCTCCTTGAGGGCCGTAGTGACCTGGACTAGCTCATATCCCTGTGAATTCATCTGAGCAGTTGTCGTCGCCACGGCGTTAGCAAAGGCGGCTGTAGCCTCGTCTTTGCCATACACGTAGCCACTGGAGGCCCACCAAATCTGATTGACCATTATCTCCCCGCTAGTTCCAGAGCATCACAGGCTAATGATCGTCGTGACAAAGAGCAACGTCAGCTTCTGGCCGAAAACGACACCGTCAAACAGCACATCACGCGGGTGCCGTTTTCCTGGCGGGCGCAATATCGAAATGATGCGCGGTCTCCTTGATGCCGAGCTTCTCGTAAAGCGCGATGGCGGGAGCATCCACCAGATCGGCTTGCACGAAAATCACATAGGCATCCCTGCGAAGAGCCTCGTCCTGCAGGAGATTTATCATTGCAGTGGCGATGCCTCGACGCCGGAACTCAGCATCGACAGCGAGGTCGTAGATGTAGATCTCGCGCCGGTCTTGCTCGAATTTGTCGAGTTGATACGCGACCAAGCCTCCGGCGACAGCCGGGCCGGTCTTGGCGCAGATGGCGATGAAGTGAGCCTTTCCAAGAAGGTCGCTGAGGTAAGCGTCAGTTGCTTGATTGCCGAGATAGGTCTCGGGGTCCTCGAAAGCCCTTGCGAATGTCCCGAGCATTTCTCGCATCAGGGGAACATCTGCCGGGCGCAGAATGATGAAATCAATGGGTGGAGTCATTTCGAAAGACTACCACAGTCACGCAATTCCAGGTCTCGCCCTGAGCGCCAGCGCCCGCGACTGCACCCGGGCGGAAATGCTCAAGCCCAGAGAGGTGTCTTCCCTGCGGCGTGCCGAGCGCCGGATGCGTGGCAATTGCGGCACGCTTTTCGGACGCTCGCGGGTAAACGCAGTTCTCAACAGGCTGAGTCTATTGTCGGGCGCCGTGCGCTCAACTAGTTCTCAAGCAGGGATCGATCATTCTTCGGAGGGATCATGCGTTCGTTGAAACTCGGCTTGGCGGCTACGGGGATCATCTTCGCGCTTTCAGCGGCGGCTCAAGCCGACTGCGTCAAAGTCGGAACGGTTGGAGAAGCTCCGACCCATGCGATCGCGGAGCTCTTCGCTAAGAACGGCCTTAAGAACATAATCTATGGGCAGGGCCGCGAGGGCAGGGGTCCGGTCCACCTCAAGTGCGAAGACGGAGCGGCGACAACGACGTGCCGCGCCTCGCAGATGGCTTGCAAAGTGTCGGAACCCAAGACCTGCTTGGGCGCTTGGTTGTGCCTGTAGAGAAGACCTCGACGCCTGGCGCGAATAGATAGCGCAACGTCGGACGGGCTTCGGTCTGCTCAAGGGACGCTTCGTCCCTTGAGAGGGATCTGCACACGCCATCCTGGCGCGAGCCCGGGCTCACGTGCTCGCGAGTGTGCACAGTCTTGCCTCGGAGAGCGGTCGGGCTGCGCCCCACGACGCTAGAGAGCCCGACCTTCAATCACTTCTCTGTCGTTCGAGACCGGACGCGCAGGCGCCCGGCCTGACAGCCGCCCTTACAGCTCGCCCGCCATGTACTTCGGCAGCCAGCTCTCGTTGATCTCGGCAAGCTCGGGAAGCGGCAGCTCGGGCTCGCCCTTGAGCACGATGGCGTTGCCGCCCGTGCGCCCGACGATGCGCGCAGGGAGCGCCAGCAGGCGCGCCCGCTCGATGACTTCCTCCGCGCGCGCCGGGTCGACCGACACGACGTAGCGGCCCTGGTCCTCGCCGAACCAGATGGCATGCACGGGAAGCTTGCCCTCGTAGGCGAACAGCTCCACGCCGAGCCCGCTGCCCTTCTCGCCGGAGGCAAGCGCCATCTCCGCGATCGCAACCAGGAGGCCGCCGTCCGAGATGTCGTGCACGGCCGAAACCTTTCCTTCGCGGATCAGTGCGCGCACGAGGCGTCCGGCCTTGATCTCGTCGGCGAGATCCACCGGCGGCGGCGCGCCTTCGAGCTTCTCGCAGATGATCTGCTGATAGAGCGACTGGCCGAGCCAGCCCTGCTCGCGGCCGAGCACGACGAGCAGATCGCCCTCGCGCTTGAGGCGGATGTCGGCCATGTGCGCGACGTCGGGGATGAGGCCCACCCCGCCGATCGCGGGGGTCGGCGGAATGCCGACGCCGTTGGTCTCGTTGTAGAGCGACACGTTGCCGGAGACGACCGGATAGTCGAGCACGCGGCAGGCTTCCGCCATGCCGCGCACGGAGCCCACGAACTGCCCCATGATCTCGGGCCGCTCGGGATTGCCGAAGTTCATGTTGTCGGTGATCGCGATCGGATCCGCGCCGACGGCAGTGAGGTTGCGCCACGTCTCGACAACCGCCTGCTTGGTGCCCATCTCCGGGTCGGCGGCCACGTAGCGGGGCGTGACATCGCACGTCACCGCGAGGCCCTTCTTGGTGCCGTGAATGCGCACGACGCCCGCGTCGCCGCCTGGCCGGCCGATGGTATCGCCCATCACCATGTGATCGTACTGCTCCCACACCCAGCGGCGCGAGCAGAGCGCGGGCGAGGCAAACATCGTCTTCAAGGCATCGAGGTTGCCGTTGGGCGCCTTCACCCACTGCGGCAGCACCGGCTGCGGCGGAACGTGCGCGAACCACGGACGCTCGTACATCGGGGCAGAGTTGGCGAGCACCGGAACCGGCAGGTCGGCCTCTACCTCGCCCTTGTGCATCACGATCATGCGGCCCGTGTCGGTGGTGATGCCGATGACCGCGAAATCGAGGCCCCACTTCTTGAAGATCGCCTCCGCCTCGGGCTCGCGCCCCGGCTTCAGGATCATGAGCATGCGCTCCTGGCTCTCCGAGAGCATCATCTCGTAGGCCGTCATGCCTTCCTCGCGCTGGGGCACGTGGTCGAGATCGAGCGTGATGCCCACGCCGCCTTTGTCCGCCATCTCCGAGGTGGAGGAGGTGAGGCCCGCAGCACCCATGTCCTGGATGGCGATGATGGCGTCCGAGGCCATCATTTCGAGGCACGCCTCGATCAGGAGCTTCTCGGTGAAGGGATCGCCCACCTGCACCGTGGGGCGCTTCTCCTCGCTCTTGTCGTCGAACTCGGCAGAAGCCATCGTCGCGCCGTGGATGCCGTCGCGGCCGGTCTTGGAGCCGACGTAGACCACCGGGAGCCCGACGCCCTTGGCGGCCGAGTAGAAGATCTTGTCAGTCTTGGCGAGGCCCACGCACATCGCGTTGACCAGGATGTTGCCGTTGTAGCCGGCGTCGAAGTTCACCTCGCCGCCGATCGTCGGCACCCCCACGCAGTTGCCGTAGCCGCCGATGCCGGAGACAACGCCCGACACCAGGTGGCGCGTCTTGGGATGAGAGGGATCGCCGAAGCGCAGCGCGTTGAGGTTTGCGATCGGCCGCGCGCCCATCGTGAAAACGTCGCGCATGATGCCGCCCACGCCCGTGGCGGCGCCCTGGTAGGGCTCGATGTAGGAGGGGTGGTTGTGGCTCTCCATCTTGAAGATGGCGGCGTCCCCGTCTCCCAGGTCCACCACGCCCGCGTTCTCGCCGGGCCCCTGGATGACCTTGGCGCCGCTGGTGGGGAGTGTCTTCAACCACACGCGCGAGGATTTGTAGGAGCAGTGCTCGCTCCACATCACAGAGAAGATGCCGAGCTCCGTGAGGCGCGGCTCGCGGCCGAGGATCTTGAGCAGACGCTGGTATTCGTCCGGCTTTAGCCCATGCGCAGCGACGATCTCGGGCGTGATTTTGGCGGTCTGCGTGTCGGTCACGGTGTCCTGCATCAAGAATATGGCCTTAGGTCTCGGCGGAGTGTTTCAGCTCTGCTTTAAAGAGATTCAAGCGGAGTTTGATCGCTAAAGCCGAGCTTATAGCGAGTGGTGCGGCACTTGTCGCTCGCGTGAGGACGCTTCTCCCATCCCCGCGACACCGCATCAGCCCAAGGGGAGGGGCGGGGAGCCTCTCCTCCGCGACTCCTTTATGGCGGCGAGAGGTGGTGCGACATCGGAGTGATGCGGCATTCCCGCGCTGCACAAAACTGCATACTGCTATGCAGCATTGTGGATTTTGTCTGCCAAGTCATAGTGTTAGAAAATGCCCAAGCCGGATTGCTGGACTGCGTTGAGTGTCCCGCCGCGGCGATCGATGAGCAACCTGAAGATAAGAGAGGAGCACAGCCATGTCGAAGACGATGAAGCGTCTCGCTGCAGTGGGTGTGATGGGTGTTCTGGCGGCTGGTGCGGTGTATGCCGGATCGACGCCGAAGGTCGACCTGGGCAGTTCGCACGAGATCATGAGCCCCGGGCACGGTTTGAGCCTGGATATCGGCGGCAAACACGCCATTGGCTACTTCGAGACAAAGGACAACGCCTGCCACCTGACTGTCGTCGTGGCCGACGTTTCCGGCGGTGAGACGGGGCTGGATAGCCCGGGCACCCGCTTCGTTGTTCCCGTAAACCCCGGCAAGGGCGTCCAGGTGGATGCCAGCGCCGGTCAGTCTGCAGAATTCTTCTGCGGTCCGGGAGCAGCCCGTATGACTGCGCGCGTATTCGATCGTGCGCCCTACAAGTCGTAAGAAGTATTTCTAAGTTGAGTGCTTGAATAGCGGGCAGGCCCCCAGGGTCTGCCCGCTTTTTATGTAATTATATCAAGAGGCGACATACGGCCGCGGCGCCAAATGCATTGCTGGCGAGCAAGTGCCGCAGTTCTTTTGGGCAGCGAAGCAGGCTATAAGGATACCAACGCAAGCACTAACCAAGAGAGACTTTCCAATGAAAGCCGTGTTGCTCGCGCTTCTTCAGACCCTGTCCGCCGAGACCGTCTCGGGCCGGGGTTCCAAGCGGCGCTGAGTTCGGCCCGCCCGGTGAGATGCCGGGTACCGATACTCACTCCGGCAAAGCCGGAGGATAAAGAAGGGGCAGATCGCAAGATCTGCCCCTTTCGCTTTTCCGAACCTCAGTGTGTTCCAGCGCTGCCCTACGCCATGGCCGCCACCGCGCTGACGAGCGCGCTCTCGAAAATTCGCCGTCCGTCGGTGCCGCCGAGCGGGTCTTCGTAGAGGCGCTCCGGATGCGGCATCATTCCGAGAATGCGCCCCGTGGGGTCCGCGATTCCCGCGATGTTGCGTTGCGCGCCGTTCGGGCTGGTCTCCGCCGAGACGGAGCCGTCTTTGTCGCAATAGCGAAACACGACCTGTCCCTCGCCCTCCAGGCGATCCAGCGTCTCGGCGTCTGCGAAATAGTTGCCCTCGGCGTGCGCGATCGGCACGCGAATGACCTCGCCCGCCCGATAGGTGTTGGTGAAGAACGTCTTGTCGGTTTCCACCTTGAGGTAGACGTCGCGGCAGATGAAGCGCAACGAGGCGTTGCGCATCAGCACGCCGGGCAGAAGCCCCGACTCGCACAGAATTTGAAAGCCGTTGCAGATGCCGAGCACGGGCGTGCCGGCTTTCGCCTTCGCGATCACGTCGCGCATGATCGGAGAATGCGCCGCCATCGCCCCGCAGCGCAGGTAGTCGCCGTAGGAAAAGCCGCCCGGCAGCACGATCAGGTCGGAAGCGGGCACAGACGCATCGCCGTGCCAGACCATCTTCACCGGAAACCCGGTGATGCGCTCGAGCGCGGTCTTGACGTCGCGGTCGCAGTTCGAGCCCGGAAAGACGATGACGGAAGCGCGCAGCATAGTTGGCTCCAAACCTCTTGTTCGCGTGACCTCAGGGCGCCGGCCCGAGAGGCGATTGCTCCTGTTTTCTGCGCTCGGCGTCCGCCCGGGACGCGTTGGTCAGCTGCGTGTCGCCAGCTTTCATGTCTGCCATGAGAGCGCTGAACGCGCTGCTGTCGCCGTAGCCGCACCCTTTGCTGTCCGCAGTCCAGACCCCCGTAACCTGCTTGCGGAAGGTGCGCAAGGTCGCGGCGGGATGTGCGGGATGTCCGGGTGCGGAGAAGGCGATGTGCACGCTCCACGTATCGGGCGCCGAAAGCGTCACCGCCTCGAAGCCGCCCTCTTGCCCGTGCTGGGCGCCGGGTAGCGCGTAGGCCATGGCGCGCAGTCCCTCGAAGCCGAGGGTGCAGTCGAGCGTCGGAGGGCGGGTATCCTGCGCGGCCGCGCCGCTCACATGAAGAAAAACGAGGCCGCCGAGCCAAAAAGCCTTGCGGACACGCAGCATGTCAGGGCGCGAGCTCGTAGCTGTAGTTCTCGATGACGGTGTTGGCGAGCAGGTCGCGGCACATGCGGTCGACCTCGGCGCGCGCCTTCTCCTCGCTCATGCCGGCGACATCGACTTCGATGTACTTGCCCTGACGGACGTCGTTGACGCCCTCGAAGCCGAGCGCGCCGAGCGCCTGCTGGATGGCCTTGCCCTGCGGATCGAGCACGCCGGATTTGAGGGTGATTTTGATGCGGGCTTTCATTGAGGTCCTATAGGCAGCGGTCAGCAGGCAACTGACAGCAGGATATGAAGCGGATCGCTGCCTGCTGCCATGCTGCCTGTTGCCTCATCGATCAGTTCGGCTTTCCTGCCGGATTCGAGGCGACCAGAACCGGCCCCACGCCCTTGGGCGGGCGGTTCTCGGTCAACACGCCGAGACGGCGCGCAACTTCCTGATACGCTTCGAGCACGCCACCGAGGTCGCGGCGGAAGCGATCCTTGTCGAGCTTGTCGCCGGAGGTGATGTCCCACAGGCGGCAGCAATCGGGGCTGATCTCGTCCGCCAGCACGATGCGCATCTGCTCGTTGTCCCACAGGCGGCCGAACTCGACCTTGAAGTCGACGAGGCGGATGCCGATGCCGAGGAACAGGCCGACGAGGAAGTCGTTCACCCGCAGCGCGAGCTGCATGATCTCGTCGATCTCCTGCGGCGTCGCCCAGCCGAACGCGGTGATGTGCTCTTCCGAGACCATCGGGTCGTTCAGGTTGTCGGCCTTGTAGTAGAACTCGATGATCGAGCGCGGCAGCTGCATGCCTTCCTCGAGCCCGAGACGCGTCGAGAGCGAGCCGGCGGCCACGTTGCGCACCACCACCTCGAGCGGAATGATCTCGACCTCGCGGATGAGCTGCTCGCGCATGTTGAGACGCTTGAGGAAGTGCGTCGGCACGCCGATCTCGCCGAGCCGCTGGAAGATGTACTCGGAGATGCGATTGTTGAGCACGCCCTTGCCTTCGATGAGCGCATGCTTCTTCGCGTTGAAAGCCGTCGCGTCGTCCTTGAAGTGCTGAATGAGAGTGCCGGGCTCCGGTCCTTCGTAGAGAACCTTAGCTTTTCCCTCGTAGATACGACGCCGCTTGTTCATCGATCCTGGTCCCTTGACGATCACGCTCATGTTCAATCTTGTCTCTGAGGAAGGACGGCCTGTCCCGCGGAGCCGACCCCTTGATCTTTCAGCGAGATTTTTGGAGTTCTCGTCTTGGTTGGGGGGCGGCCGAACGCACAAAAATCATGTTCTGGACACTAGCTGAAGCAGGGGGCAGAAACAATCTAAACGAGGGGTCGGAAGGCCCTTGCGGCCATGCGGCGGACAAGCCGTTGATTTGTCTGCCACGTCAGGTTACGGCTCCCGGGTGAGAGGGTAACCGTTCGGCCCATACAACACATTTTTCACCCAGAACAAACCCGGAACTATCCGGTTCGGAACAGCACCTGTTGGAGACGGTCATGACGACGTTCGATGAGCGTGAGAAGGCGTTCGAAAAGAAGTTTGCCCACGACCAGGACTTGCGCTTCAAGGCCGAGAGCAGGCGCAACAAGATGCTGGCCGAGTGGGCCGCAGAGAAGCTCGGCATCACCGGTCCCGCACTCGAGGAGTACGTGAAGGCGGTGCGCAAGGCTGATCTCGCCGAGAAGGGCGACGAGGATGTGCTGCGCAAGGTGAAGCAGGACTTCGCCGACAAGGGTATCGCCATCGACGAGGCGGAGATCCGCAAGCAACTCGGCGAGTTCCTCGCCAAGGCCGTCAAGGACATCGAGTCTGCCAGCAAGTAGCTCGCAAGCTCACTCCCGGATTGAAGAGGAAGGGCGGCGCTCCCGGTTGGGAAGCGCCGCCCTTTTTCGTGTGCCTCGCGCGTCCTCACTCCGAGAGGGAGGAGAGGAACGAGCCGAAGCGCAGCACGCCCTCCGGCCACGGCCCGTGTCCGGACTCGCCGTTGATGTGGCCGAGGTCGCCCGCTTCCACCAGCGTCGAGCCCCACGCATTCGCGAGCACGGTTGCCCGATCGATCCTGCAGTAGGGATCGTTCGACGACGCCACCATCACCGATGGGAACGGCAGCGGATCGAGCGGCAGCGGCGCAAACCCGCTCGCGGCTGCGTCGAGCCGGAAGCCGTCGCTCTCGGGCCAGTCAGACGCGGTATCCACGTCGGCCGGTGCCACCAGGAACGCACCCGACAGGAACCCCTTCGGAATGCGCCCGGCAAGATGCGCGACGGCAGCCACGCCGAGGCTGTGCGCGACAAGCACGACAGGCCGCGTGCTCTGCACGGTGCTCTCGATGATCCGGCCCACCCAGGCCTCGCGGTCGGGCGTCACCCAGTTGTCCTGCTCCACGCGCCGCGCGGTCTTGAGCGTACGCTCCCATCGTGACTGCCAGTGGTCGGGTCCCGAGCTGGACCAGCCGGGAACGATCAGGATGTCGACTTCGGACGTGCGCATGGTTTTCGCTCCGAGAGAAAGCGCCGGTTTAAGGGGATTGTGATGAGGGTTTGCATGGAGCGCGCCCTCCATGCTGCGCCATCAGATGGGGACGCACGGCGGAAATTACGAGTCCCGTTATGGAGCCGGCGCCGTCCGCTGTGTCGCAAGGCCCTCGACGATCATCAGCCCCACGGCCGCCAGAATAAGCGCCGTCGACGGGCTTGGGAACAGCCGCAGCGCTGCCATCTCCGGGACCACAACCCCGATCAGAAAGAGGCCGCCGAGCGCGAGTACGAGCGGAACGGCGGAGGCTGGCGCGAACGGCTCGCCCGGACGCGCGAGGCTGCGCCGCCTGAGTAGCACGACGAAGGCGAGAGAGGCGAGCATCAGGAGCGTGATGCCCAGGTCGCTGGACGGCAGGTCGGGCGGCACGGAAAAGAGAAGCCACGGGATCAGAAGCGCACCCATGAGCGCCCAGTGCGCCACCGTGAAGCCGAGCAGAGGCGCCCAGGCCGCCTCCTCCGTGTCGGCAAGCTGAGG
This sequence comes from Hyphomicrobium zavarzinii ATCC 27496, assembly GCF_000383415.1. GTDB lineage: Bacteria > Pseudomonadota > Alphaproteobacteria > Rhizobiales > Hyphomicrobiaceae > Hyphomicrobium_C > Hyphomicrobium_C zavarzinii. The sequence goes on from NZ_KB911258.1 coordinate 502,884, forward strand.
ACGGCAGAGTGTAAGCGCGGCCAGCACGGAGATCGTGAGCGCGATGTAGCCTGCAGAAAGCAGCACCGCGGGCGAGCCCGCCACTCCGGTCATCTGCGCTTGCGCCATCAGCATCTTCATGAAACTCAGCGCGTGAGGAGCGGCCACCAGGATCCACATGCCGAACCCGATGCCATGGCGCGTGATGACGGAAGCTAGCCAGATCAAGAAGGCCGTGGCCGCGACGAGAGAGGCTACCACCCCGGCGCGGAACGCGAGACAGGGCTCTGCGACGAGCCCTGACGTGATCTGCTCCAGCGCCACGGCGATCCCGTTCGCTTGAAAGGCGGCGATGAGGAGCGCGCACAGTATGAGCCAGCTCCAGAGGCGCGCGCCGTTAGCGGGGACACGCGACCATCCTCTGAGTTTTGGCCAGGCCATCATCGCAACTTCGGCCAGCATGACCGCGGACAGCAGAGGAATGACGCCGAGCGCCATCAGAGAGATCCGCTCGACCGGAGGCGCCGAACCACCGGCTTCGAGGAGCGAAGCGGGAACGTTGAGGCCCGGCAGCGGGATGCAGGCACCCAGACGATACGCGGCAAGCGCGGCGAGCGTGACCGCGATGCGGCGCGACAGGGAACCTTCTGCAAGCGTGATGGTGAGCGTCATTGATCGTTGCTTTGGTGAGACCCGAATGGGGCTGGCGAACGCCGGAGCTGATGAGAGCGATCCAAGATTTAATCGCGCTCGGCATCGAAGCATGTTCCGCGCGGCACATGCATGTTGAGCGCCAGTAAGCCACGACCCGGCGTTAAGGCTCGGACGCTTGCGCTGCGGCTGGCGCGGGTTGGGCCGCAGGCTGCGGCGCCGGGGCGGGTTTCCTGCGGCTGTCCCCCCACGTGAACAGCCCCACGCCCAGGAGCACGAGGCTCGAGCCGATGGCGTCCGCGAGTGTGAACGGCTCGCCGAGGATCTGGATGGCGAGCCCGATGGTCACGATCGGCGACACGGTTGCGATCATGGAGACGACCTGGGGCGAGACGCGCGCGAGCCCGGCGTTGACGAGGAACGAAGGCAGCACCGTCGCCACCATGGCGCAGCCGAACGAAAGCCACAGGAAGCGTGGCGACGCCGCAAAGCTCCCGCTGCCGAAGACCACGTGGTGAAGCACGCAGAAGACGCCCGCTGCCGTGAGCGCGATGCTCGTGAACAGCGCGCTGCCAAGCGGCGCGATACAGCGCTTGGCGAGGATCTGATGCCAGGCGAACGAGATGGCCGCGCCGAGCACGAGCGCGGTGCCGATCGCCGTGTTGCGGCCGCCTGCGGGCAGATCTACCGCGAACACGATGGCTAGCCCGATGTAGGTGACGACAGCGGCGGCAATACCGAAGCGTGTGAGGGGCTGGCCATAGAACGCCGCTCCGATGAGCATCACGAACAGAGGGTAGGTGAACAGCACCAGCCGCTCGAGCGCGGCGGTGATGTACTGGAGCCCGGCGAAATCGAAGGCAGAGGCCATGTAGTAGCCGAGGAAGCCGACCAGCACGGCCCAGGCGACGCTGGCGCGGTCGGGCGGCGGATCACCTTTCGCGCGGCGCTTCGCATAGGCCCACAAGCCGATCGCCACGAACACCGGGGTAGCGAAGATCATGCGATAGGCGAGCATCAGCGACGCGTCGACCTGCTCCTGGAAGGCGAGCTTGATGAAGATCGCCTTGGTCGAGAAGAACGCGGCGCCGAGTGCGGCGCACGTGTAGCCGAAGGCGCGACTGACGGACGATCCCATGGGAGGTGCAGCCGGCTAGAGCATTTTCCGACGAGGCTAAACCCGCTCGCCGTAAGAGAATGCGACCAATCAAAAACCTGGAGCGCTCGGGTCCGGCACCGCCGGATCGCAGAACGATCTAGGGCTCTCCGAACACCCGTTTGAAGATGGTATCGACCTGCTTCAGGTGATAGCCGAGGTCGAACATCGCATCGAGGTCCTTGGCGGCGAGCTTCGCCGTCACGTCCTTGTCCGCCTTGAGCTCGGTCAGGAAGTCGAGGCCCTTCTCCCACGTCTTCATGGCGTTGCGCTGCACCAGCGCATAGGCTTCCTCGCGCGAGGCGCCCGCCTGCGTGAGAGCGAGCAGCACGCGCTGGGAATTGTGAAGACCGCCGAGCTTGTCGAGGTTTTTCTGCATGTTCTCGGGATAGACGACGAGCTTTTCGATGACGCCCGCGAGGCGAGCGAGCGCGAAATCGAGCGTCACCGTCGCGTCCGGACCGATCATGCGCTCGACCGAGGAATGCGAGATGTCGCGCTCGTGCCAGAGCGCCACGTTTTCCATGGCGGGGAGAGCGTAGGCGCGCACCATGCGCGCGAGCCCCGTCAGGTTCTCCGAGAGAACGGGGTTGCGCTTGTGCGGCATGGCCGACGAGCCCTTCTGGCCCGCCGAGAAGAACTCCTCGGCTTCCAGAACCTCGGTGCGCTGGAGGTGACGGATCTCCGTCGCCAGCCGCTCGATCGACGACGCGACGACGCCGAGCGTCGCGAAATACATGGCGTGCCGGTCGCGCGGGATCACCTGCGTCGAGACCGGCTCGGGAACGAGCCCCAGCTTCTCCGCTACATAGGTTTCCACGAACGGATCGATGTTGGCGAAGGTGCCGACGGCGCCCGAGATCGCGCAGGTGGCGACCTCACGGCGCGCGGCAACCAGCCGCTCGCGACAGCGCGCGAACTCAGCATAGGCGAACGCCAGCTTGACGCCGAACGTCGTCGGCTCCGCGTGGATGCCATGGCTGCGGCCGATGGTGACGGTCGACTTGTGCTCGTAAGCGCGCACCTTGAGGGCGGCGAGCAGACGGTCGACATCCGCGATCAGGATGTCCGCCGCGCGCACGAGCTGCACGTTGAGGCAGGTGTCGAGCACGTCCGACGACGTCATGCCCTGGTGCACGAAGCGCGCTTCCGGCCCCACGTGCTCCGCGAGATGGGTGAGAAACGCGATGACGTCATGCTTGGTCACCGCCTCGATCTCGTCGATGCGCGCGGTATCGAAGGTCGCCTTCGACCCCTTGTCCCAAATGACCTGTGCGGCCTCCTTGGGAATGACGCCGATCTCCGCCATCGCTTGGGCCGCGTGCGCCTCGATCTCGAACCAGATCCGGAAGCGTGTCTCGGGCGTCCAGATGGACGCCATCTCGGGGCGTGAGTAGCGGGGAATCATCGAAATCTCTTTGGTCGGGCGCCAGGCGGCGGAAGGGCAGGCTTCGAGCCTGAGATGGCTACACGCCGTACCAGAGGGCGCTCAAAGCTTCAATTACGCCGCGGCGCGCACTGGGGGCTGCAGGGCCGCGCATGTGGATACTCGATTGCGACATTATGTCGTGGCCGCCACAACCCGGCGAGCCGGAATAGCCTTGATTATCCGCCATTCTCGCAGCCAGCCCGTTCACGGTTGAAATATGTGCAATGCGACAATTTCTTTTCATTTACGCATCGGAAAGAATGGAAAAATAAATTCCATCAATAAATTGCTCCGTGGTGCGCTGCCTAAGTAACATTTTTGCAACGCAACAATTCGTGAGCGCCGCAAGCCCAGATCGAGCCATAATTCGATGGTTGATCAGGCTCCGACGCCGAGGACGCAAGTAGACGTGATGATGAAACTGTTGCCGAATTGTCAGAGCAAAGTCTTCCAACTCTCGATAGTCTTGTAGCGCTGTCATCGAGTTGGACGAAATGCAGGGATTTGAGAGAGGTCAAAGACGCCGTTCGCCGTGCGCCTACAATTAAAAAACCCACGAAATCCCGACGATGACGCGACGAAGCCAGGGGTAAGTGATGACTGAACAAATGCAGGCGGAGATTGCGGAACTCAATCTTCGACTCGATGAAATCGACGATCCGCGCCGATCTTATGCTCTCGTTCTTGAGCGAATTCGCTCTTGCCGTGCACACGGACAGCAGGTTCCCGAAGCGCTTGCGCTGATGGAACGCCGCCTCGCAGCGGAATGCAGGCTGGAATCGCAGGGGCGCTGATCGCCTCTCGATCACGCGGAAAGCCAGCCGCCCGTCAGTATCGGCGGCTGCCAATACTTCAGTTTTCTCCGATCCACTGACCGGATCGTGCTGATGCGGCTGCAAAGGCGGCCGCATCCAGGTCTCCGTTCGCATCGAAGACGATTTCGCCGAGCGACGGCGTATCGATCCGTGCGCCCCTGAGCGCCGGGGCCAGCGTCGCCCCCTCCGTCGAGCCGGTCTTGCCGGCAATTACGGTCCACGCTTCGAAAGCACCCCGGGCTCGTGCCCCCGCCGCCGTGTCGGTATCCCCACCGTTTGTACGTGCGCCGCGCGACGCCGAGTTGGTCCCCGCACGCGGGGCAGGCTCTCTCGGCAACAGAACCTCGACTCGGCCCGGCGCCCGTTCTGCAATCCGCGCAAAACCCTCCGTGGCCAGCGCATCGGAGCCGATCAGGGGAATCGCGAGACCCAGCCGTCCGATTGCGGCGACGACAATGGCCGCCTCGTCGGGGTAGCCCGCGAACAGCACCGACTCGGCGCCGCTGTCGCGAAGCTGCCGGACCGTCTCCTCGTAATCCCGCTTGCTCGCGACGATCGGAAGATTGGCGACCGGCTCCACGCCGGACGCCTTGAGCGCGGCCATGGCCCCGTCCGCGATCCCACGCGCATATCCCGTCCGGTCGTGGATGATCCCGACGCGCCGCGCCGGTGCATGTGCCAGAAGCCACGCTGCGGCAGCCTGGCCCTGCCGGTCGTCGCGCCCCGCGAGACGCAGCACCGGCACCGGGCCGTGCGTGCGCGTCACATCGGGGTGGCGCGCGCCGACCGTGATCAGGAGAACGCCCGCCTGTCCGTAAAGCGCCGCCACCGCCGTTGCCGCGCCCGAGCACGGATGGCCGATCACAAGCGCAGGCTTTTGCGCAATGAGAACGCTCGCGGCGCCCGCGGCGCTCGCGCCCGCGCAGCCGTCATCCTCGACCAGCAGCGCCACGCGCTCGCCGAGCACGCCGCCCGCCGCGTTGGCCTCTGCCACCGCCGCTTCGAGCGCGGCTTTCATGGCAAGCCCCGTCCCGGCCATGCGGCCGCTGAGCGGCACCGCGAGTCCGATGCGGATCTCGGCCGAGGCCGCGACCGGAAACACGGCGGCAAGCCACACGGCCGCGCCGAGCAAAAGCCCTGCGCGCCCTAGGCTGGCGCCCGCGCGGTCAGTTCTGGACGTAGGTGATCGTTCCGTCAGGCTGAGCTTTCCAGGTGTACATGACGTAGTCGATACGGGTGACGTCGCCCTTCGCATCGAAGGAGAGGTCGCCGATCACGGTTTTATACGTCTTGCCGGTGTGCAGTTCTGCGGCGACCTTCACGGGATCCACCGAGTTGATGGCCTTCGCGGCTTCCGCGATCACCTGAACGGCTGCGTAGCTGTAGAGCGTGTAGGCCTCCGGCTTGAACTTGCGCGCCGCGAACTTCTCGATAACGGCCTGCGCTTCCGGGCGCTTCTGCGGATCCGGGCCGAACGTCATCAGCGTGCCTTCGGTGCCCGGGCCGCCGAGCGCCGCGAACTCGTCGGTCGCGATGCCGTCGCCGCCCATCATGACCGCGTTGACGCCCGCGCTGCGCATCTGGCGCAGGATGCTGCCGCCTTCCGTGTGCACGCCGCCCCAGTAGACGACGTCGGCGCCCGACGCCTTGATCTTCGAAACCAGCGCGCTGAAGTCGCGCTCGCCAGCGTTGATGCCTTCGTAGAGGACCTCGGTCACGCCAAGCGCATTCATCACCTTCTTCGTCTCGTCCGCGAGCCCCTTGCCGTAGGTGGTCTTGTCGTGGGTGATCGCGATCTTCTTGTCCTTGAAGTGCTGGGCGATGTACTCGCCCGCCACCTTGCCCTGCTGGTCGTCGCGCCCGCAGGTGCGGAACACGGTGGCGAGGCCGCGCTCCGTGATCTTGGGGTTCGTCGAGCCGGGCGTGATCATCAGGAGGCCATTCTCGGCGTAGACGTCGGAGGCGGGCTCCGAGACGCCCGAATTGAAGTGACCGACGACGAAGCTCACCCCTTCGCCGACAAAGGTGTTGGCGACAGAGCGGCCTTGCTTGGGGTCCGCGGCGTCGTCGCCGAACACCAGCTCCACCTGCTGTCCGTTGAGGCCGCCGGCCGCATTGATGTCCTGGACGGCCTGCTCGGCCCCGTTGCGAAGCTGCGCGCCGAACACGGCGTCCTTGCCGGTGAACGGCCCCGCGACGCCGATCTTGAGCTTCTGCTCTGCCCCGCAGGAAGCGAGTGCCAGGGTGGCGAGAAGGGCTCCCGCGAGCTTCACGAGGCGCATATGCGACATCCTCCAAAAGGTGCGCCGGCGACCGGAGCACGAATGAGCAACCTGACCATGATCGTTCCGGACTTTTCGCCCCGAAGCGTAATCATCGGTCTCTCCGAAGACCTGAGGGTGATCCCGTTCAAAGAGACGCAGCGCGCGGGCCGAAGCCGCGAAACGCGCGCGACGACGCCGCCCCCCGGGACCGTCCGCCCACGTTTTTCACTCGAAATGGCGGCGAAGTCACGTCCGATCGGCATACCTCAGGTACGATCCCGCCAGGTGAACGGGCCCGAGCGTTCGAACATCCATCGGTACTGCTCGGTCATGTGCCGCGTCCGCCGCATCCGGTGGGCGATGAGCGCGACCACGAGCAGGATCGAATAGTCGACGAGATAGCTTGGCAGCGAGAGCAGGGTGCCCCCGAAAAGCGCGTAGTGCAGGAAGCGCACGGCCGCTGCGAGGAGCGCGGTGTAGGCGGCCACCGGCCACATCGCGCCCCACACCTGCGCAACGGCCTGTCCGGTTCTCCACGCGGCCCCGCCGCCGACCAGCAGTGTCAGAAGGACGAACGCGAGCACGCCGTTGCTCGGAGGCAGCGCGTAGCCGATGTCGGTGAGCACGGTCTCCATCAATGCCTCCCGCCTTCGAGGTAGGCTTGGCGGATCTCGGGGCGCGCAAGCAGGTCGCGGCTCGGTCCACTCATGGTGATCACGCCGTTGACCATCACGTAGGCCCGATGCGCGAGCTTGAGGGCGTGGAAGGCATTCTGCTCCACGAGGAAGATCGTCATGCCCTGCGCGTTGAGCTCCGCGAGCGTCGCGAAGATCTGCTTCACGATGAGCGGCGCGAGACCGAGCGACGGTTCGTCAAGCATCAGGAGTTTCGGCCGGCTCATCAGCGCGCGCGCGATGGCGAGCATCTGCTGCTCGCCGCCCGACAGCGTGCCTCCGCGCTGCGAGAGCCGCTCTTTGAGGCGTGGAAACAGGCGCGTGACGCGGTCGAGATCCTCGTCGAAATTGACGCTGCCATCCACGGCAGCCCCCATCTGCAGGTTCTCGAGCACCGTCATGCGCTGGAAGATGCGCCGCCCCTCCGGTGATTGAGCGATGCGAAGACGCGCGATGGCGTGCGTCGAAAGATCGGTGATCGGCTTGTCCTCGAACAGGATGCGCCCCTCGCGCGCCCGCGGGTTGCCGAACACGGTCATCATCAGCGTGGATTTGCCTGCGCCGTTGGCGCCGATCAAGGTCACGATTTCGCCGCGGTTGACCTCGAGCGACACGCCCTTGAGCGCCTGGATGTTCCCGTAGAAGGCGGACACGCCTTCGATAGAAAGGAGAGGCGTGCTCATGGGGGTCCGCCTCCTGTCGAGAGTGCCACCTCGTCGTCGTCCACGCCGAGATAGGCCGCGATCACCTTGGGGTCGTTCTTCACGCTGGCCGCCGTGTCGTCGGCGATCTTCACGCCGTACTCGATCACGACGACATGATCGGAGATGTCCATGACGACCGACATGTCGTGCTCGATCAGAAGGATCGAGACGCCGGTCTGCTCGCGGATGCCGCGCAGAAGGCGTGTCAGCTCCGCGCTCTCCTTGTTGTTGAGGCCCGCAGCCGGCTCGTCGAGGCAGAGAAGCACCGGATTGGTGCACATGGCCCGCGCGATCTCGAGGCGGCGTTGCGCGCCATAGGGCAGGTCGCCCGCCGGATCGTCCGCGCGGTCGATGAGGCCGACCACCTCGAGCCACGCTTTGGCAAGCTCGAACGCCTTGCGCTCCGCCGCGCGATATTTGGAGAGACCGAGCAACCCGCCGAGGCTGAAGCCCGAGGCCTTCATCAGCGTCTTGTGTTGGGCGACGATGAGGTTCTCGAGCACCGTCATGCCCGCGAACAGGCGGATGTTCTGGAACGTGCGTGCTACCCGCGCTTCCGATGCGATCGCGTGGTCGGGCATCCGCTCCAGCAGGAACAGCTCGGGCGTTGCCCCATGCGTCCGCCGCTGGTCCGAGCGCGTCAGCGCATCCACGGCTTTGGGCGCGACGGTGCCGCCGTGGGCCAGAGCGAGGCGCCCGCTCGTCGGTTTGTAGAAGCCCGTGATGCAGTTGAAGACGGTGGTCTTGCCCGCGCCGTTCGGACCGATCAGGGCCGTGATGTCGCCGCGCCCCACCGTGAAGGAGAGATCGTTCACGGCCACCAGTCCGCCGAACCTCATCGACAGATGGTCGACCGTGAGCAAGGGTTGGGCAAGCCAGCGCATCAGGTCTGCCTCACTCTGCCGCCGAGGGGAAAGACGGTGCGCCACGCGCAGGCTGTGGCTTGAGCCGGACTGTTGGCTCGCGAGTCGAGATGAGCCCCTTCGGCCGCCAGATCATCAGCAGCACCATAGCGAGGCCGAACAGCAGCATGCGGTACTGCGCGGGATCGAAATCGTTGCCGAACACCGCTTTCAACGCATCGAGCTCGCGCAGAAGCTCCGTGCCGCCTATCATCACCACCGCAGCGATCGCGACGCCGACCGCGCTGCCGAGCCCGCCGAGAACGACGATCGCCACGATCACCGCGCTCTCCATGAACTCGAACGACTTGGGGCTAACGAAGCTCTGGTGTGCGGAGAAGAATGCGCCGGCGAGGCCGCCGAAAAACGCGCCCGTCGCGAAGGCGGAGAGCTTGGTCGTGACCGTGTTGATGCCGAGCGACCTGCAGGCGATCTCGTCCTCGCGCATGGCCTCCCAGGCGCGTCCGACCGGAAGCGAGCGCAGCTTCTGCGTCACCCAGTAGGTGAAGAGAGCCAGCGCCAGCAGGAGATAGTACATGAAGGCGAGGCGGTAGACGGGAGATGGCGGCAGCCCGATGAGTGAAGGAATGCCGCCGGGCTCCGAGCCTAGCGAATATCCGAACAGCGTCGGCTTCGGAATGCTGGAGAGGCCGGCGTACCCGCCCGTCACCGGCACCCAGTTGATCAGCACGAGGCGCACAATCTCGGCGAAGGCGAGGGTGACGATGGCGAGATAGTCGCCCCTGAGCCGGAGCACCGGAAAGCCGATCAGCAGGCCCCAGAACGCGGCGAGGATGCCCGCTAGCGGCAGCGCCAGCCAGAACGAGAGTCCGAAAGTCTTGGTCAGCAGCGCCGACGAGTACGCGCCGACCGCGTAAAACGCCACGTAGCCGAGATCGAGAAGGCCCGCGAGACCAACGACGATGTTGAGGCCCCAGCCGAGCAGCACGTAGGTCAGGATCTGGATGCCGTAGTTGTCGAGCAGCTTGAGCGCACCGGGCCCGCCCGCCGCCGCAATGCCCGAGGCAATGAGCGGAAATGCGATGAGCAGCGCGAGGCCGATCCGCGGCAGGTAGCGCCGGAACGGGTGAGGGGGGGCGGCCGTGCGCGACGACACCTTGGGGGTTGCGCGAGCCGCCAGAACGGGCCGGACGAGGGTGAGCAGAAATACCCCCGCGCCGACGACGGCGGCCAGGATGAACGTGAGGCCCCAACGCTCCGTGAGAACGAGCTGGTTCGAGAGATTGGTGTCCGTGCGCAGCGCGACGATCGGAAATGCGAGCCCTAACGTAACGAGGGCCGCGAGAAGCGCCGACTTGAACGCGTCTCCCGCCTTGCCCATGGTGCTCAGACCTTCTCGACGTCAGGCCGGCCGAGCAGCCCGGACGGAAGGAAGATGAGCACGATCGCGAGGATCGAGAACGCGGCAACGTCCTTGTAGTCGATCGTGAAGTAGGCGGACCAGAACGTCTCGATGAGGCCGATCAGCAGGCCCCCGAGCACCGCGCCCGGTAGCGAGCCGATGCCGCCCAGCACCGCGGCTGTGAAGGCTTTGACGCCCGGTACGAAGCCGTCGGAAAAGCTCACGACGCCGTAGTAGGTCATCCACAGCAGTCCGGCGACGGAGGCAAGTGCTGCTCCCATGATGAAGGTGAGCGAAACGGTGCGGTCGACGTCCACGCCGAGCAGCGAAGCCATCTTGCGGTCCTGCTCGCAGGCGCGTTGCGCCCGCCCGAGCGGCGTGTGGCGCACCACGTACCACAGCACGGCGAGCAGCACGGCCGTCACCACCATGATCAGGAGCTGCTTCTCCGCGAGGGTGATGGATCCGGAGCCGACGGGAATGACCAGCACGTTGGAAAGGATTGGCTCCAGCGACTTGTTGCGCGGGCCCTGCACGAGCTGGACGAAATTGGAAAGGAAGATCGACATGCCGATCGCCGAGATCAGCGGCGCGAGGCGGAAGGACCCGCGCAGCGGCCGGTACGCCAGCCGCTCGATCACCCAGCCCCAGAGGCTGGTGAGCGCCATGCCGAGCACCAGCACGATCAGCAACGCGAGCCCAAGCGAGCCGACGCCCAGAAGCTGCGTGAGTGCGAGGAACAGGATGAGCGCGATGAAGGCTGCCAGCATGAACACGTCGCCGTGGGCGAAGTTGACCATGCCGATGATGCCGTAGACCATCGTGTAGCCGATGGCGATCAGTCCGTAGATCGATCCGAGCGTGAGCCCGTTGATGAGCTGCTGGAGAAAATAATCCATCGGTTCCCCATCCCCCCGAGTTCGGCTCTCGCCCTGCACCACGCGCGCCTCGGGTCCCGTTGCTCCGAAGCGCGAAACATGGGTCTCGCCAAGACCTTGAGCGCGATCGCGAGTCGAGCGAACCCGATCGCACCCTCCATGCTGTTTAGAGCGTGCGCGCCCGCGATGGGAACTGATTTTTCACTTCATTCGCCGCTCTGGCGGCCACTCCGGCTCAACTGCTGTGGATTTAGGCAGCTCCTGAGCGGGATTTGGCAGTCCGGCACCCGTTTTGTGGGAAGTGCCAAGTGCGAAAGCGCGACGGCGAGAGGGGCCGCGAATCTTTACGCTGCGATGCAGCGTGCCGCATCCGGCCGTCGGCTCTCAGCGCGCTGCCTAGAGTACGTTATGGCTGCCGTCGCACCAGGGCTCGTCGTCGGTCGCCTTGCAGCCGCAGAGATTGAAGGTGCCAGTGGAGGGCGCCACGAATTCAAGCGGTTCGATTCCGGTGTCCTGGTGGGAGCCGTCGCAGAAGGGTTGAGACTGGGAGCGGCCGCAGCGGCAATACCAGTACGTCTCCCCCTCGACGAGATCGACTTGATAGGGGCTCGTTTGTGCGATGATCGGGTCTTCTGCCATGGTCCCTCTCCCGGTTGGGCCAGACCTTCGGCGTACCGGCTTCCCACCTCGCGGGCAAGAGCCAGCTTGTCTCAAGTCAGCGCAATCGACACACGAGCTGCGAGGTCGGAATTAAAGCGTCCGCGCGCGGCCTTCAGACCACGTTCAACGGATAGCGCTCGATCGTCTCGCCGCCCGCATCATCCTTCCAAGATACCCAGAGCTCGCCCGGGCCCGGCACTTTGAGGAAGAACGAGATGAAGGGATTGGCCGAGATGCCAGGCCCGAACTCGGCCTTGAAGATCAACTGGTCGTCGTAGTGCGCCGTGAAAGTGTGGATGATGTCGCGGGGAATGCGGTTGCCGTCCGCGTCTTTGCGGTTGCCCGTCTCCATCACGTGGGTGATCAGCGCCTTGATCTCGATGATCTCGCCGGCGGAAGCCTGCTCCGGAAATTTGAGACGCGGTTTGGATGCAGCCATGATGCTCTACTCCGCTCCGCAGCCGCCGATGCCGACGGTGATCTTGTGCCGGCCTATGAGCAGCGTGTTACTGGAGGTCAGCGCCACCGCCACCACCTCCTGCGTCTTGGCGAGCCGCATGCGTCCGGAGACGGCCGCCTTGCCCGAAAGCGGCGTGAATTGGAACACCGCGACGGAGGCCTGCGGGTTCTGCGTCGAAAGCAGATGCACTTCCGCGATATGATCGTCCGCGGTCATGGGGCTTTCGATGCTGATCTTGTAAGGAACGATGTTGCCGTTCTCCGCATCTTCCGGCAGCTCGAGCACGACGCGCCCTTCGATCGGCGTTCCGTTCCCCACGACCTTTGCGAAAGCCTGCTCGAATTGCGGCGTCGGAACGAGCGGAGGCGCATCTGCGGCAGCAGCTTCCGCGCGTCCCGCCTGCGTGTCGGCGAAAGCGGGCCGCGAGGTGGCTGCGGCAAGCGCCAGCGCGCCGGTGCTGGCAAGCAGAGTGCGCCTGTCGATCAGGCGGTCAGCGGCCGGGCTGCGGGAAGTCACGATCGATCTCGCATCCATATCAATGAGGAAGCCCAAAGGCCAGGATGTCGCTCCATCCCAAGAAGATAGGAACGACCTGCCCCTTTGGCCATAGCGCTTCTCGGCAAACCAAGGGACTGCTACCATAGGTCCAAAAGAGGGTGCAAATCATGCCGCCGGGTCTCCCGCAACGAAACCGGCTTGGGATGTTGCTTGAGCGCCGGAGGTCCGCGGCCATGTGGTTCGCTCTGCTTGCCGTCTTGATCGGTGCTTTGGGCACTGGCGGGGGCGAGGTGCGCTCGGCGAGTGGCGTTCGCCTGATCATGGTGGAAGAGGTGGGCTGCCGCTTCTGCCGCAAGTGGGATGCCGAGATCGGCTCCGGCTACAAGAAATCCGAGGAAGGCCGTTTCGCTCCGCTGAAGCGCGTGATGCGCGGAGCCCCCGAGATCAAAGGCTTCGCGCCTGTCGTCTTTACGCCCACATTCCTGGTCGTCCGTTCCAACGAGGAATTGGGCCGGATCACCGGCTATCCGGGCGCGGACTACTTCTACGAGGAGCTGCGCCCGATTTTGGCAGGCGCGGGATTCTTTCCGGGACCGTGATCGAAGGAGGGCCTTGCGTCCATGTACGACATCGACCGCCGGCAGTTCACGATAGGATTCGGCGCTCTTACGCTCGCGGCCACAGTTGGGGCGAGGCCGCTGCGCGCGGCCTCCAAAGGGCGCGTCGTCATCGTCGGCGGCGGGCCGGGCGGCGCCACCGTGGCGGTGACGCTGAAGCGCGCCGCGCCGGATCTCGACGTGACGCTGATCGAGCCGCAACGCCACTACACGACCTGCTTCTATTCAAATCACTTCATCGGCGGTCTTCTGAGCTTCAAGCGCATCACGCACACCTATCTCGGGCTTGCCTCGCTCGGCATCAATGTGATCCACGAGCGGGCCTCGGCGCTCGATCTCGGCGCGCGCGAGGTGAGGGTAGAGCATGTCGCCGCCGCAATCCCCTATGACAGGCTCGTCGTCGCGCCCGGCATTGGCTTCAAGTACGGAGCCATCGAGGGCTATACGGAAGAGGCGAGCTATTTCATGCCGCACGCCTGGTCCGGGGGCCGCCAGTCGCGCCTTCTGCGCGAGCGTCTCGATGACATGAAGGACGGCGGTCTCGTCGTCATCGCGACGCCCCGCAATCCCTACCGGTGCCCGCCGGGTCCTTACGAGCGGGCCTGCCTCATCGCCAACTACCTGAAACGCGAGAAGCCGAAGAGCAAGCTCGTGATCCTCGATCCCAAGATGGCCTTCTCGAAGCAGGCCGTGTTCGAGGAAGCCTTCGCCAAGTACTACAAGGGTCTCATCGATCTGCGTCTGACCAACGACATCGACGACATGAGCGTCGTGCGCGTCGATCCCAAGACCGGCGAGGTCGTGACCAAATCAGGCGAGACTTTCAAGGCGGACGTCGCCAACATCATCCCCGACCAGACGGCAGGCGCCATCGCGCTGGAGGCCGGGCTGGCAGAAGGTGGCTGGTGCCCGATCGAGCCGGAGACGTTCCGCTCCGCCAAGGCGGAGAACGTCTACGTTGTCGGCGATGCCACGATCGCGGCGGACATGCCGAAGTCGGCCTATTCCGCCGCCAACCAGGCGCGCAGCGTGGCCGGCCATATCCTGGCCGACCTCACGGGCTCGGAGCGCCCGCAGGCCGCTTATCGCAACACCTGCTGGTCGATGCTCGCGCCCGATGACAGCGTCAAGATCGGTGCCGACTACGTTCCGGGAGACGTGAAGGGCAAGCACGCGCTCGTCGCAAAGAACGCCTTCATCTCCCAGACGGGTGAGAGCGCGGCGCTGCGCAAGGAGACCTACGAGGAGAGCATCGCCTGGTACGATACCCTCGTCGACGACATGTTCGCCAAGTCGGCAACCGCCACCGGGCGCGCGCCGAGCGGCCAGCGGGGCTGACGGCGCCTTTTGCGGCGGCCGCGTGATTTCAATCAGCCCATACAGGAAGATACAACTATAAGTGACGGGCCAAGCAGAGAAAATTTCCGCTGCGTATAGCCCTCAAACCGCCCTGCGGAGAGAAACACTTTATACTCTTCGCTTACCATGAGGCTGAGGGCGGACTCTTGAGTGAGTGGCGTAGGGTCGCCTCGAAGGCTGAGCGGTCTCGGCAACACGAACGAGGCTGGCAGCCCTCGCGTTGAATGGGGTCTCCGGGGGCGGCTGTTGAGGCCGGTCTCCAGGCGCCGGGCGTTTGGCCCGTACCGCCACGACACCCCAGGACCTGAGTGCGGAGACCTCGATGGCTTTGATTCTGCTTCTGATTGCTCTGATTGCCGTAGCGCTTGCGCTCGGCATGTGGCGCGCATCTGCATGGCAGTGGGCCGTCGGTCTCGGCGCAGTCACGCTCGCTTGGCAGAGCGGTGTCTTCCACGGCGCACTCCACTGGCCCTCGTTCGGCCTTCTCGGGTTTATCGTCTGGCTCGGCCTGGCCGCGCTGGCATCGTTCTCCATACCGAAGGTCCGCCGCCAGATCCTGGTGCAGCCGGCCTTCAAGCTGGTACGTGGGATCCTGCCCAAGGTCTCCGATACGGAGCAGCAGGCGCTTGATGCCGGCACCGTCGGCTTCGACGCCGAGATCTTCTCGGGCACGCCCGACTGGACCAAGCTGCGCGCCGTGCCCCCGATCGTGCTGACGCCCGAGGAGCGCGCGTTCCTCGACGGTCCGACGGAGCAACTCTGCGGGATGATCGATCACTGGCAGATCCGTCACGCCGAGCGGCGCATGCCTCCCGGGATCTGGGAGTTCGTGAAGGCCAACGGCTTCCTCGGCATGCTGATTTCCAAGGAGCACGGTGGCCTCGGATTCTCCGCTCAGGCCCAGTCGCTCATCCTCGGCAAGATCGCCTCCCGCTCGCCCGACGTCGTCACCATCGTCATGGTGCCGAATTCGCTCGGACCCGGCGAGCTCATCGAAAAGTACGGCACCGACGAGCAGAAGCATCACTATCTGCCGCGTCTTGCCAAGGGCCTCGAGGTTCCCTGCTTCTCGCTGACCGGTCCAACGTCCGGCTCCGACGCGGCCACCATGCGCGATATCGGCTACGTCACCAAAGGCCAGCACGATGGCCGTGAGGTGGTCGGCATCCGCCTCTCCTGGGACAAGCGCTACATCACCCTTGGACCCGAAGCGACGCTGGTCGGCCTCGCGTTCCGCCTCTTCGATCCCGATAAGATCCTGGGCGGCGCCGAGGACATCGGCATCACCGTCGCCCTCATTCCCGCAACGCACCCCGGCGTCAACATCGGCCGCCGCCATCTCCCATCCGGCGCCGCCTTCCCGAACGGACCCAACTGGGGCACGGACGTGTTCATCCCCATCGATTGGGTGATCGGCGGGGAGAAGATGGTCGGCCAGGGCTGGCGCATGTTGATGGAATGCCTGGCCGCAGGCCGCGCCATCTCGCTGCCGTCGTCGGCGACGGCAGGCGCCAAGGCGATGCTGCGCGTCACCACCGCCTACGCGCGCATTCGTCGCCAGTTCGGCTTGCCTGTTGCACGTATGGAAGGTGTCGAGGAGCCACTGGCGCGCCTGGTCGAGACGGCCTACGTCAATGAGGCCGCCCGTGCCGTCACCGCCGCCATGGTCTCGCGCGGCGAGCGGCCGTCTGTGATCTCGGCGCTGATGAAGTACCAGACCACCGAGCGTCTGCGCCGCGCCGTCAATGACGCGTTCGACGTCCACGGCGGCCGCGCCATCTGCGACGGTCCGACGAATTATCTCCAATCCGCCTATCAGCTCGTCCCCGTCGGCATCACCGTCGAGGGCGCGAATATCCTCACGCGCACGTTGATCACATTCGCGCAAGGCGCGCTGCGCTCGCATCCCTACCTGTACAAAGAAGTCCGTGCCGTGCAGGACCCCGACAGCAGGAAGGGTCTCGACGCGTTTGAGGACGCGCTTCTCGGGCACATCTCGTTCTCGATCTCGAACGTCACGGGCGCCTTCTTCCACAACCTCACGCTCGGATACTTCGCCGAGGTGCCCGAGCGCCCGCAGGGCCTCGAGACGATCTATCGCCAGCTCTCGCGCGCCTCGCGCAATTTCGCGCTCGTCGCCGATCTAACGGTGGCGATGCTCGGCGGCGGGCTCAAGGTGAAGCAGAAGCTCACCGGCCGTCTCGCCGACGCGCTTTCGGAGATCTATTTGCTCTCGTGCGTGCTGAAGCGCTTCGAGGACGACGGCCGTCCCGAGGCGGATCGCCCCATCGTTGCGTTTGCGGCCGCCAACGGTCTCCATCGTTTCGAGGAGGCGCTGCGGGGCACGGTGGAGAACTTCCCCAATCCCGCCGCGCGCGTTCTCCTGCGCGTGCTCGTCTTCCCGTTCGGTCGCCACTATTTCCCCGCCCCCGACGCGCTCGGCAGCAAGATCGTCCGCCTCGCGCTCGAGCCCGGCGAGGTGCGCGATCGCCTCACGCGCGACATCTACATCTCGAACGATCCCGACGACGTGACGGGACTCCTGGAGGTCACCTTGAAGAAGGTGGTCGCGGCAGAGGACGCGGAGAAGAAGCTCGAGCGCGCCATTCGCGCCGGCATCGTGCGCCGCTACCATGGACTGGATTGGATCGAGGCCGCCGCCGAGGCTGGCACGATCACCGAAAGCGAGGCGCAGCTCCTGCGTGAGGTCGAGGCCTTGACCGCGCGCGTCATCGCCGTCGATCATTTCGCACCGGAAGAGCTGAAGCCTAACTATGTGAAGGCACCGTCTTCGAATGTCGGACACAACTCCCGCGGACTGACAGCGGGAGCGAACCAATCGTGATGGGAGAGGCGACCATGGTCCAGGACAACGTGGCTCGTGATGGCGAGGAGCCGCTGGCGCCGCCGGCGGGGACCCTTGCGTTCCGCGATTGGCGGTTCTCCGTCGATCAGGAAGGCATAGGCTGGGCCATCTTCGACCGGGAAGGCGCAAGCGCAAACGCGCTGGGCAGCCGGCCGTTGGAGGAGCTGTCGGCCATCGTCGATTGGGCCGAGGAAGGCGCGCGCCGCCGCACCATGTGCGGCCTCGTCATCCTCTCCGGCAAGGAGAAGGGCTTCATCGTCGGCGCCGACATCAACGAGTTCGACGGCTTCGAGACAGAAGCCCAGGTGATCGATCGCCTGCGTCTCGTGCTGGCCCTGTTCGACCGCATCGAGCGCCTCTCCATTCCGGTCGTCGCGGGCATTCACGGCGTCTGCGTCGGAGGTGGGCTCGAGCTTATCCTCGCCTGCCACTATCGTATCGCCACGCGCGATCCCGCGACACGCGTCGGCTTCCCCGAGGTCAAGCTCGGCATTTTCCCCGGCTGGCACGGCACCGCGCGCTCCATTCGCCAGGCCGGCCCAATCGCCGCCATGCAGGCGATGCTCACCGGCAGCATGATCGGCGCCTCGCGCGCCCGCGCCATCGGCCTCATCGACGAGTTGGTCGCGAGCCGCGGCGCCTTGCGCTGGGCCGCACGCAAGGCGGTGCTGAAGAAACGCAAGTCGAAGCCCGCGGGCTTCACGAAATCGCTACTCACGCGCTGGCCCGCCCGCGCACTCCTCGCCAAGAAGATGCGCGACGAGACCAAGAAGAAGGCGCGCGAGGCCCACTATCCGGCACCCTTCCGCCTGATCGACCTGTTCGAGCTGCACGGCGGCGATCTGGAGGCGCTGAAGGCCGCGGAGACACGCTATTTCGCCCCGCTCCTGATCTCCGATCAGTCGCGCAATCTGCGCCGCGTGTTCAAGCTCTCCGAGCTTCTGAAAGCCCAGGCGCCGAAGGACCAGGCCTGGAAACCCATGCGCGTGCACGTGATCGGCGCGGGCACCATGGGCGCGGACATCGCAGGCTGGTGCGTGGCCTCCGGCATGGAGGTGACGCTGCAGGATCTCTCGCCCGAGGTGATCGAGAAGGGTATCAAGGCCCAGGGCAAGCTGTTCTCCCGTAAGTTCAAGACCAGGGCTGAGCGGGCCGCCGCGAAGGCGCGCCTCATCGCCGATCCCGCAGGCGCGGGCGTCGGCCGCGCCGACGTGATCATCGAGGCGATCGTCGAGCGGCTCGACATCAAGCAGAAGCTGTTCGCGGATCTCGAAGGCAAGATCAAGCCCGGCGCGGTGCTGGCGACCAACACCTCGTCGCTGGAGATCGAAGCCATCGCCGCGCCGCTCAAGGACCCTGGCCGTCTCATCGGCATCCACTTCTTCAACCCCGTCGCGCAGATGCCGCTGGTGGAGGTGGTGCGCGGCGCATCGAGCCGCGACGATGAGGTGAAGAAGGGCGCCACCTTCGTCACCGCCATCGGCAAATTCCCGCTCGTGGCCAAGAGCGTCCCGGGCTTCCTCGTCAACCGCGTGCTCGCCCCCTACATGATGAGCGCCATGGCGCGCCTCGAGAAGGGCGAGGAGAAGGAGAAGATCGACGAGGCGGCGCGCACGTTCGGTATGCCCATGGGCCCGATCGAGCTCGCCGATACCGTCGGCCTCGACGTGTGCGCGCACGTCGGCAGGATCCTCGGGCTTTCGCCTGAGGGCTCGATGCTCCAGCGTCTCGTCGAGAGCAAGAAGCTCGGCAAGAAATCGGGCGAAGGCTTCTACGTCTGGAAGGACGGCAAGCCTGACAAGGCCGAGAAGACCTATGCGCCGGCCGAGCTCGACCGCCTTGGCCGCGAGTTGATCGATCCGCTGATCCGCGAATCCGAGCGCGCTCTGGAAGAGCGCGTGGTCGAGAACGCGGACTTGGTGGATGCGGGCGTGATTTTCGGCACCGGCTTCGCGCCGTTCCGCGGCGGGCCGCTGCATTTCAGGGCGAGCGAGCTGCGCGAAGAGGCTGCGAAGGAAGCCGCGGAGTAACGCTCGGGGTTTGGCGCTGCGAGGCCGCGGAAGGTGCGGATCGCCAGCAGAGGGAGATTGAAGATGGCTCAGACATTGCGACGGGTCGGCATCGTAGGCGGCGTGCGCACGCCCTTCTGCCGCTCGAATACCCTGTACGCCGATCTATCCAACCTGGACCTGATGACGGCCGCGCTGAACGGCCTCGTGGAGAAGTACAGGCTGAAGGGCGCCCACATCGACGAGGTGGTGGGCGGCGCCGTCGTCACCCATTCCAAGGACTTCAACTTGACGCGCGAAGCCGTGCTCGGCACCAGGCTCGCCCCCTCGACGCCGGGCATAACGCTCCAGCAGGCCTGCGGCACGAGCCTTCAGTCCGCCGCGATGATCGGCGCCAAGATCGCCACCGGCGAGATCGAGTGCGGAATCGCAACCGGCTCCGACACCACCTCCGACGCGCCCATCGTCTTCTCGAAGAAGTTCTCGCAGCGGCTGATCCAGCTTCCGCAGCAGAAAAGCGCCATGGATCGCGTGCGCGTGTTCAAGGGCTTCAGCCCGCGCGAGCTGGTGCCGCAGCCGCCCATCGTCACCGAGCCGCGCACGGGGCTCAGCATGGGGCAGCACTGCGAGTTGATGGCGCGCGAATGGAAGATACCACGTCAGGATCAGGATCGCTTCGCCTTCGAGAGCCATCGCAAAGGCGCCGAGGCCTATCGCTCGGGCTACATGGACGACCTCATCGTGCCGACCGCGGGCGTCTACCGCGACAACAACCTTCGCGAGGACATCAGCCTCGACAAGCTCGCGACCCTCAAGACCGCATTCGACAAGTCCGACAAGGGCACGCTGACGGCTGCCAATTCCACGCCGATGACCGACGGCGCCGCCTGCGTTCTGCTGGCCAGCGAGGAGTGGGCTGCCAAGCGCGGCCTCGCAATCGAATCCTTCCTCTCCTACACGCAAAGCTCCGCCAACAACTTCGTGGCGGGGGAGGGGCTCTTGATGGCACCCACCATCGCCGTCTCCCGTATTCTCGACCGCGCGCACATGACGCTTCAGGATTTCGATTTCTACGAGATCCATGAGGCGTTCGCCGCGCAGGTGCTGGCGACGCTCAAGGCCTGGGAGGATACCGAGTATTGCCAGACGCATCTCGGCAAGGAGCATCCGCTTGGCTCCCTCGACCGGACGAAGCTCAACGTGAAAGGCTCGTCCCTCGCGTTCGGCCATCCCTTCGCCGCTACGGGCGCCCGGGTGCTGGCGAACCTCTCGAAGCTGCTCGCCGACAACGGCGGCCGCGGCCTGATCTCGATCTGCACGGCGGGCGGCATGGGCGTTGCCGCCATCCTCGAAAGCGCTAAGCGCGCCGAGGCACGCGTGGCCGCCTGATCAGCCTGCGCCAATCCACCTGCTGGCCCCGGCGCCGGATTTTGCGCGCCCCGTTCGTTGAGGTCGTGACGGCGCTGGATCCTCCGGGATCCGGCACCAATGGCTATGGAATGAGGGACGGCATGACGGACGACGCAGGAGTGTCACGCAGGGGCGCATTGGCAGGGCTCGCGGGCGGTGCCGCCGCCCTCCTGGCGGGCGATGATAGGAGCGCATCCGCGGCGAGCCCGCAGGCAACCCAGGCCCAGTCAGCGGTAGCCAACGTCTGCCGTATGACCCCGCGCATGGTCGAAGGCCCATTCTATTTCGATCCCGATCTCGTCCGGGAGGACATCGCCGAGGGCCGGCCCGGCGTGCCGCTGAAGCTCCTCCTCCAGGTGACGGACGGCGCCACCTGCCAGCCCATCTCCGGCGCCCGCGTGGACGTCTGGCATTGCGATGCCACGGGCCAGTATTCCGGCTACGACGGGCAAGGTGACGACCGGGGTATCTCAACCAAGGGCGAGAAGTTCCTGCGCGGCACCCAGACCACGGGCTCGACCGGCGAGGTCGCCTTCAGAACCATCTATCCCGGCTGGTATCGCGGCCGCACCACGCACATTCATTTCAAAGTGTTGCTGGATGAGAAGGCGATGCTGACGGGCCAGATGTATTTCCCGGATGCGCTCTCCGAGTACATCTTCACCGCCATCGCGCCCTACAACGATCGTAAAGCCAAGCGCGATACGCTCAACAGCACCGACTGGATCGCGGGCGCGGACGGCGACCACATCACCTTCGTGAGCATCCGCGAGGAGGCCGACGCCTACGTGGCGACCCTTGTGATCGGCGTGGATCGCGCAGCCGGGCCCGAGAAGGCAGAGTTTGGCCGGCCTCCGGGTCCGCCTCCCGGCGGTGGACCTGGCGGACCGCCTCCGCCCGGCAGCCGTCCTCTCCCGGGAGCAGGCGGTCCGCCGCCTGGCATGGAAGGCGGCCCTTCGCGGGCGCGGGGAGCGGGCTCGATCGTGCCGGGCAAAAATTAGAGCGTACTCTCAGAACGAAAGCTTCTCACGCTGAAGGCCGGAGGGATCGAAGTTCTCCGGCCGCAGCCAGGCTTCGTAGCCCGCCTTGAGACGCGGCCAGTCGCGATCGATGATCGCGAACCAGGCCGTGTCGCGGTTCTGACCCTTGGCCACCATGTGCTGGCGGAAGACGCCTTCGAACGTGAAGCCAAACCGCTCGGCCGCGCGCTTCGAGGGGCCGTTCAAGTCGTGGCACTTCCATTCGAAGCGCCGGTAGCCGAGCGTGTCGAACACGTAGCTCGCGAAGAGATAGAGCGCCTCGGTAGCCACGCGGGTGCGCGCGATCGCAGGCCCCCACAGGATGCTGCCGATCTCGATGACGCCGTGAACGGGGTCGATGCGCATCAGCGCCTGCCGGCCTTCCGCCCGCCCGGTGCTCTTGTCGATCACCGCAAAGAACAGCGGATCGGCGGACCCGGATGCCTTGTCCAGCCAGCCCGTGAAGGTGGCCATGTCGGCGGGCGGATCGTCGAAGAGGTAGCGAAAGCGCTCCTCCGCGCCGGGCTCGCGGGCGGAGGAGAAAAGGTTAGCGCCGTGCCGCGCAGCATCGAGCGGCTCGAGCCGCGCAGAACGCCCGTCGAGCGTCACCCGGCCGGGACGCGGCACACCCTTCCAGCTTGAAAGATCCAACGTGAAACCTCGAATGACTGAGAGGAGGAGAGGGGCGGGCGGAGAGCGAGACGCGGTGCCGGATCAGGCTCCGCGCGATTTCTGCGCCTCCTCGGCCTTGAGCTCCTTCTTGGAGAGCTTGCCGATCATCGTCTTCGGCAGCGTCTCCCGGAACTCGATCTCGGCTGGAAGCTCGAGCTTGGAGAGCTTCACTTCGAGATGGGACATCAGCTCCGCGCGTGTCGCGCTCTGTCCGGACTTGAGCTTCACGAACGCCTTCGGCGCCTCGCCGCGATATTTGTCGGCGACACCGATGACGACCACCTCCTCGACGGACACGTGCTCGTAGAACGCTTCCTCGATCCGGCGCGGATAGACGTTGTAGCCGGAGCAGATGATGAGGTCCTTGATGCGGTCCACGATGAAGAAGAAGCCGTCCTCGTCCATCACGCCCACGTCGCCCGTTCTGAGGAACGGCCCCGCGAACTGGGCGGCGGTCTCGGCCGGCCTGTTCCAGTAGCCGCGCATCACCTGCGGCCCCGAGATGCAAACCTCGCCGCGCTCGCCAAGGGGCACCTCACGCATCGGGTCGGTGAGATCGCGCAGCGAGACTACGGTGCCGGGCAGCGGCAAGCCGATCGAGCCGCTCTTCTGTTTGCCCTCGAGCGGATTGCAGGTGACCACCGGGGACGCCTCGGAAAGTCCGTAGCCTTCGACCAGCGAGCACCCGGTCGCCGCCTCGAAGCTGTCCTTGACCTCGACCGGCAGCGCCGCCCCGCCCGAGAGACAGAACTTGAGGCACTTGAGATCGTAAGAGGCGATGCGCGGATGATTGAGGAGCGCATTGAACAGGGTCGGCACGCCCGGCATGATGGTCGGCCGGTGCTTGGCGATCAGCTCCAGCGCCTCGCCGAGAACGAAGCGGGGCATCAGGATCATCTCGGCCGCAACCTTCACGCCGAGGTTCATGACGACCGTCATCGCGAACACGTGGAAGAAGGGAAGCGCCGCGAGAACCCTCTCTTGTCCGTAGACGAGGTCGGGCGCCCACGCCGCGATCTGGGTCACGTTGAGATAGACGTTTGCGTGCGTCAGCATCGCGCCTTTCGGCGTCCCGGTCGTGCCGCCCGTGTACTGCAACACAGCAATGTCCACGAGCGGGTTGATCTCGACCGGCGCGAAGGCCTGCGGATCGGCGAGCACCTCGCTTTCGAGCCGCAGCCGGTCGCGCACCGTAGAGTTGCGCGGGCGGGCAAGCTCCTTGCCCTTCAGCAGCTTGAACAGCACGGCCTTGGCCGCGGGCAGCAGCGCGGGGAACGAGCAGACCACCGCGCCCTTGAGCACCTTCTGCTCGATGAGCTTCTCGACCTTGTCGAACAGCACCTTGAGATCGAGCGTCACCATCAGCTCGGTCTCGCTGTCCTTCACTTGGAAGGTCAGCTCTTCGAGCGAGTAGAGAGGATTATAGTTGACGACCACGCCGCCTGCCTTGAGCACGGCGAAGTAATAGATGACGAACGTGGGGCTGTTCGGAAGAAAGAGACCCACTTTGGTCCCTTTGATCACTCCGAGTTGCTGGAGGCCGCTGGCGGCCCGGTCCACCATCTCGCCGATCTCGCCGTAGGTGAGGCTCCGTCCGAGGAAGGAGGTGCAGGGGCGGTCGGGACTTTGGGCGGCGGCCTTGTCGATCAGGCTGAACAGCGGCTCGGCCACGAGCGGCATGTGCCAGTCGACGCCTTCAGGATAGCTTTTGATCCAGGCATGGGCTGCACGGTCGGAACCCTGAGCCATCCCAGTGAATGCCATCAATTGTCCTCCCGAGCTGCCCGGTTAGGGTGGCGGGCCCGGAAACCCGCGTCTGCGTGTCGCGCAGGGGTCTCGAGGCTTTCTCTATCCTCCGGGCAAGCATTATCTGTAGTTTGAGCGTGACGCCGAACGCTGCTTCGGACATTCAACACTTTTTTCCACCTTTCGCCTAGGCCTGCGCCCCAAAAACGCGACAGGTGAAGATGTATCCCATGGAACTTCGTAGCGTTCCGGGATCTGACATGTGTGGACGTGAGTGGACTTGTGCCGCGTGGCCGGACGGGGGTACATCCCGCTGGCTGGACTTCAGGTCGGTTTAAGGATATGTGACGCCCAAGCTTGTGATAATTGCAGCCCTGATCTACTTAAGTGTCTGATTACTTAAGTCGAGTAACACGGGGTCCCTGCAAGTCGCGTTGGGCAGGGTTTGGAGAGCGAGATGGACGAAGTCGCAACCAAAATCATTGATATTCTCAAGAAGCACATGAAGGAGCCGAGAGACGATATCTCTCTCTCCACCGCTCTGACGGATCTCAAGATTGAGTCGCTAGACCTTGCGATGATTGTGTTCGACATCGAAGATACCTTCGGTATCGAGATTCCCTACAACGCCAACGAAGATGTCGGCGACTTCAAGACCGTCGGTTCGGTGGTCGAAAAGGTTAAGGGATTGGTGGCCGCAGGCCCTGCCGCGGCGAAGGCGTAACGGCTTGATTGAAGGTTTTTCGAGCTTTGACCTCTGGTCGCCCGTATGGCGCGGCCAGGGGACGGGCTCGGCTTGCCTTGCGCCGTGGATCTTAGGATTAGTAGAGAAATGACAAAGGGCAACGGCACACGTCGTGTGGTCGTCACGGGGCTTGGCGTGGTTACGCCGATCGGCCTCAACGTGGCCGATTTCTGGGCCAGCATGAAGGCCGGAAAGTCGGGAGTGAGTGAGCTCGGCGGGTTCCCGCTGGATGACCTCAAGATCCTGATCGCTGCCCAGATCAAGGACTTCGATCCCAAGGTTCGCCTCAAGAATTACAAGCGCGACAAGATCATCGTGCACGCGGATCGCTACTCGTGGTTCGCCGCAGCGGCTGCCGAGGAGGCCGTCGCCCAGTCGGGGATCGAGTTCCCGGTCGCGAACCCCTATCGCGCGGCCTGCATCATCGGTTCGGGCGCGGGTGGTCTCACCACCTTCGAGAACGCCTACCGCGATCTTTTCATCCACAACAAGCGCGCCACGAACCCGCTGACGCTGCTGCGGATCATCGGCTCGTCCGCCTCCGCCCACGTCGGCATCGAGTATGGCATCAAGGGGCCCACGTTCGCCACCTGCTCGGCCTGCTCGACGGCGTCGCACGCCATCGGCATCGCCCGCGACTACATCCAGAACGATCTGGTGGACGTCGCCATTGCGGGTGCCTCCGAGAGCGTCATCAACTACGGTACGATGAAGGCCTGGCAGGCGCTTCACGTTCTCTCACCCCAGGGCTGCTTCCCGTTCGCGAAGCGCCGCAACGGCACCGTTCTGGGCGAAGGCGCAGGTATTCTGGTGCTCGAGGAGTACGAGCACGCCAAGCGCCGCGGCGCCACGATCCTCGCCGAGCTGTCCGGCTACGGCATGGCCTCCGACAGCCAGGACATGGTTAAGCCGACGGTCGAGGGACCGAGCTACGCCATGCAGATGGCGCTCGACGACGCCAAGATCGAGGCCTCCGAGATCGATTACCTGAACGCGCACGGCACCGCGACCAAGGACAACGACATCAACGAGACCAAGGCGATCAAGAACGTCTTCAAGAACGCCGCCTCGAAGGTCGCCATCTCCTCCACCAAGTCCATGACCGGCCATCCGCTGGGCGCGGGCGGCGGCATCGAGGCCGTGGCCTGCATCAAGGCCATGCAGGAGAGCTGGGTTCCGCCGACGATCGGCCTCGACGAGGTCGACCCCGAGTGCGATCTCGACTACGTGCCGAACGTGGGTCGCGACCTCAAGGTTAACTACGCGATGTCGAACTCCTTCGCGTTCGGTGGCCTCAACGCGGTTCTCATCTTCGGCCCGCCGCCGGCCTGATAGGCCTCTCCGCGACCGAGCGCGCAAGACCTTGATCGGGAGACCGAACTCGGTCTTGATGACGCTCCATGCCGACGAATCTGCTTCGCAAACGGCCGACACCGGCCCCGGCGCCCGATCAGCGGCGCCGGGCGGAAGGCGCCCCGCGCCGTGTCCTTATCAAGGCTGGCCGCATCGCCATCCGCGCCGAGCTGCTGGCCACGCCGACGGCGGACCGTATCTGGGCCGCCCTCCCGATCTTCTCGACTGCCGAGACATGGGGGCAGGCCATCCACTTCGAGACACCGATCGAAACCGGCCGCGAGCGCGGTGCGAGGATGCTCGCCAAGCCCGGCGACGTCTGCTTCTGGGTGGAGGACGACCGTGTTCTTATTGCCTTCGGCCCCACGCCGATTTCCCGGCCAGGCGAAATTCGCTTGCCAAGACCCTGCAATATTTGGGCAAATGCGCTAGATGACGTGACCCTCTTGAAGGATGTCACGCCAGGTGAGAAAGTATCGCTGACGGCCGCATAAACCATCTTCTGCCACTTTCGTGCGAACCGAAGTCGCTCGATCGCGTTGGAAGCATGCGGGCCGTCCAAAAAGGTCTCGGGAGGCTGTGGTGCGGCACATACTCATCAGAGCGGGAAAGGTGACGATTCGGGCGCGGCTGCTGGCCACGCCGACGGCGGATCGCATCTGGAACGCACTGCCTATCAACGGCGCCGTGCAGACCTGGGGCAAGGAAGTCTACTTCCGCACGCCCATCTCCCATGACATCGAGCCGGATGCGCGCGTCGTCGTCAGTAAGGGCGAGATCGCGTTCTGGCCGGACGGGGACGCCATCGCAATCGGATTCGGCGCAACCCCGATCTCGAAGCGCGGCGAGATCCGCTTTACTAGCAAATGCAACGTCTGGGCCGTCGCCATCGATGACGTCGACCAGTTGAAGAACGTCTATCCCGGCGAGCTGGTCTCGGTGGTCGAGGCCGAAGCTGGCGACGCCGCCTGGCACAACGGCACGTCCCATCGCGATGGCCACCACGCCCCCCACCACATGCACGCCGCCCTCTGCCCCTCGGTCGACGAAGGCGGCCCCGGCGGCTGATTGGGCCGCGCACCTCATCATCGAGCCGAATTAGGAAAGGCCGGAGCGTGGAGAGACGCCCCGGCCTTTTCTCATCCGATCGTGCGATCGGGAAAGACACTGATTTTTGTGAAAGCGGCCACGTTTACTTGGAGGCGACCTTCTTTTCGACGACCGACTTGGAAACCTCGCCGGCGGCGACGAGCGCGTTGATGCAACGCGAGGAGAGGTTCTTGCCGACGGCGCGCATGCACTGGCGGACGCCGGAGCTGTCCGGATCGTGCTGGCTGCAGTGGGCGTAGTAGTCGGAGGCGCAGGCCATCTTCACGGCGAGGCTGGTGGCATTGGCGTGGCCGGAGGCGGCGAGGCTGCCGAGTGCGAGAGCGGCTGCGAGGGCTGCGCGGGCCGTCAGGATGGTGGTGATCGGGGTCATGGCTCTCTCCATCGCCAGGGGTTGATGGGAGAAATTTCGCTCAAAACCGCCCCGCACGCTGTTCCCGGCGGAACGAGAAACAAAAAAGCCGAAAAAAAATCGCCCCCGGGACACATCCCAGGGGCGCATACTTGCGAAATCCAATTGTCCGGAGGCTAGGCCCCGTTGCCCGGCTCGATGCCGAGAAGCGCGGGAAGACGCGTGCGAAGGTCCTGCAACTCCGCCGTGTCGATCTTGAAGAACATGTTCTTCGCCACCCGGCGTTTCAGGGCGTCATCGAGCGCCCGCTCGAGCAGCACCACCGGCACGTCTCCCGGCGGATAGAACTGGGGCGGTCCCATAACCTTGAAATCGAGCACATGCTCGTAGAACTTCCGCCACTTCGTCTGGGTGGCGACGAGGAGATGCTTGGCATCCATCGCGATGCACGCCGTCACGCCTGCGCGGATCGCAGCGGCATAGAGGCGGGCGCGATAGCGGGTGTTGGTGATGTCGGGATCGATCGAAAGGCGAGACAACTCAACGACGAGGCCTTGCGCACCGTCCTTGACCCGCTGCACTTCCGGATAGACCTTCTCGCAGGGAAGCGAAGGAGCCGTCGCACCCGGCACGTAGAAGCTCAGGCGCAGCGTCGCGATGCAGGCCCCGCGCCGGAACAGCGCTGCCACCACCGTGGTTTTGAAATCGTCGTAGGCATCCGTGTAGATGCCGAACGGTGAGGGCTCGATCAGCCCCGCGCGCACATAGCCGCGGTGCCGGAGCGCCAGCGCCTCACGGCGATTGTCGGACGCCGAATACCAGCACGTCGATACGACGCCATCGGATTGCCCCTCATCCCAGGGCGCGTCTTCGAGCTTGGTTTGAGGTTTCAATGGATGTCTCGGCTATGTGATGGTGGCGGGAAAGTAACGGCCCTCAAGCGGGCAGAACGTACTCTCAGATAATTAAGTTCCGCAAGGCGGCAATTGATTTCGGTTGAGACCGAATGTCACGGAAAGGTAAAAAAATCTTCGGAGAGGAATTTCCGCCACCATCCCGAAGACCGCGACGTCTTATCTGAGTCGGCAGAATTAACGAAAAGTGAAGGCAAGAGGAGGTCCCGTACGCGGGGACGGAACGAGACCTCCTCCTCGTTTGCCGAGACAAGGATGAGGGCAAATGTCTCGGTGGAGAGGATCGTGACGGCGGTTTGGATAACGAAATCTGAATAGAAAAAATAAAGTTCGGCCCACGGAATAAACCAGTCGGAGTGTCGTTTTTTACCCCTCCGGCGCATACCAACGCTGCGGATTTGGCCGCGCATAATTCATTAACGGCTGCCCGAATTTCGCGCAGGGCCGACGATTTGAATTTTTTGTCTCATTGGTGAATTTGAAAAAATAGCGTGCGCATCGCCCCATCGGGAAAGCCTCGGAAAATCCTTTGAATGAAAAAGGTTATCGAGCGCTGGCGTGCCGAATGGGTAAATCTATTTCCCGTGACCTTGCCCCCGGAAGGTGCTCGCTCATAACTGGAGTCCGTTCTGGTTATGGTCCGACGTGGACCTCCTTGCAAACTCGTTCGGCGTGAGCCCGTCGAGGCTCGTGTGCGGTCTCTCCGCGTTGTAGTCCTCTCGCCAGTCGGCCAGCACCTCGCGGGCATGCGCCAGGCCGCGGAAGATCGTCTCGTTCAATAGCTCGTCCCGCAGCCGCCCATTGAAGCTCTCGACGAAGCCGTTCTGCATCGGCTTGCCCGGGGCGATGTAGTGCCAGGCAATGCCGGTCTCCTGGCTCCAGCGCAGGATCGCCATTGAGGTGAGTTCGGTACCGTTGTCGCTGACCACCATCGTCGGCCTGCCGCGCCGCGCGATCAGCTCGTCCAGTTCGCGAGCGACGCGATGGCCCGACAACGAGGTATCGGCCACCAGGGCAAGACATTCGCGCGTGAAGTCGTCGACGATGGCGAGCATGCGGAAGCGGCGACCGTCCGCAAACGTGTCCGAGACGAAGTCCAGAGACCAGCGTTGGTTCCTTCCCTGCGGCACGGCAGCAGGTGACCGTGCGCCGAGCGCACGCTTGCGGCCGCCACGTTTGCGGACGACAAGCCTTTCCTCCCGGTAGATGCGGAAGAGCTTCTTGTGGTTCACGGTGAAGCCCTCTCGCCGCAGCAGCAGGTGCAAACGACGGTAGCCGAACCGGCGGCGTTGAGCCGCCAAAACTTTCAAGCGCGTGCGCAGCACACCGTCATCACTCCGTCGCCGATAGCGATAGACCTTCGGCGCAAGCCCGATCAGGGTGCACGCACGGCGTTGGGAATAGTCTTTCTGTTCGATCGCCCAGCTCACGGCGGACCTCATCGCGGCGGGCGTCAGAAGTTTTTTGTCAGCAGCTCTTTGAGGGTGGCGTTGTCGAGCATCTGCTCGGCCAACAGCTTCTTCAGCTTGCGGTTCTCGTCCTCAAGTGTCTTCAGGCGCTTCGCCTCCGACACCTCAAGCCCGCCATACTTCGACTTCCAGGCATAGAACGTTGCCGACGAGATCCCGTGCCGGCGGCATACCTCGGCGGTGGCCATGCCGGCTTCCTGCTCGCGCAGGATGGCGATGATCTGCTCCTGTGAAAACCTGCCCTTACGCATCATCCGTCTCCTTCTCGGATCGACGGACTCTAGCTCAGATCGGGTACCCCCGCGGGGGCAAGGTCACCCGGGAAGAAAATAGTAAAATCTGCAAAAATATTCCCAGTCATTAAGGCCCTATTATCCTTAATACGCTAGTATTGACGCAACTTATAGATGCAGTGATGGCAGACGATGCGCGCATTCGGAGCGCCGTCGCGTCGCGTCCAACCGGTCGCCTACCCCAAGAAGGAATGCCGCCATGTTCAGCGCCAAGACGAGCGAGCTGCAATCCAAGCTTGATGCGCTCGACAGATCCCAGGCCGTCATCGAGTTCAATCTCGACGGCACCATCATCACCGCCAATCAGAATTTCCTCGCAGCCGTCGGCTACTCGCTACCCGAGGTTCAGGGACGGCATCACGGCCTCTTCGTCTCGCCAGCAGAGCGCTCGAGTGCCGCCTACGCGAATTTCTGGGCCGCCCTGAACCGCGGCGAGTTCCAGTCCGGCGAATACCTGCGGCTTGGAAAGGGCGGCAAGGAGATCTGGATACAGGCGACTTACAACCCGCTGCTCGATGCATCCGGCAAGCCGTACAAGGTGGTCAAGTTCTGCAGCGACATCACGGCCAGGAAACTTCAGGCCGCCGACTACGAGGGCCAGATCGCGGCCATCGGCAAATCCAACGCCGTCATTCACTTTCATCTCGACGGCACCATCATCACCGCCAATCCGAACTTCCTCGATGCGACGGGGTACACGCTCGACGAGATCACCGGCCGCCACCACCGCATGTTTGTGCCCGAGGCGGACCGCACCAGCGCGGCCTACGCCGCCTTCTGGGAGAAGCTGAAGCGCGGCGAGTTCCAGGCGGGAGAATTCAAACGCGTGCGCAAGGGCGGCAAGGAGCTGTGGCTCCAGGCGACCTACAACCCGATCTTCGACGCGGCCGGCCGCCCGTTCAAGGTGGTGAAGTTCTGCACCGACATCACCGCGCAGGTGCGCATGAAGGCGGCGCTGAAACAGACCATCGATATCGATCTTGGCAAGGTCACGCAGGCCATCGCCGACAGCACCGGCCAGATCTCGAGCGCGGCCATGTCGTCGGCCGCGACGGCCACCAACGTCCAGGCCGTGGCATCGGCGGCCGAGGAGCTGGTGACGTCGGTGCGCGAGATAGGCCGGCGCGTCGACGAGGCCTCGCAGATCACCAATCAGGCGGTCACCATCGGCAAGCGCACCAACCAGATCATGTCCGGCCTCGCGACGTCCACGGAGCGCATCGGCCAGGTTGTGAGCCTCATCAACACCATTGCCTCGCAAACCAATCTTCTGGCGCTCAACGCCACCATCGAGGCCGCGCGCGCGGGCGAGGCAGGCAAGGGGTTCGCCGTCGTTGCCTCCGAGGTGAAGACGCTCGCGAGTCAGACGGCCAAGGCCACGGCCGAGATCGCCGCGCAGATCGGAACTGTGCAGGCAGGAACAAGCGATGCGGTGACGGCCATTCAGGAGATCACGGGCGTTATCAATTCCATCAACGACATCTCCAACGGCATCGCCGCCGCGATCGAGGAACAGGGCGCCGTGACTCAGGAGATCTCCGCGAACATGCTGACGGCGTCCAACGGCGTGCAGGCGATTACCGACAACATGACCCGGATCGCAGGTGCCACCGAGGCCGCAAGCGCCTCCGCACGCACGGTGATGGAAGCCTCGAAAGCCCTGGTCGCCTGACGAGGCGGTCCGCATCGACGAAGAGGAATGGCAAGCGCCAGCCTGCGCTGCGCTGTTCCTGTAGAGCCGCGCTCAGGGCTCAATGATGAGCGAGCCCCGAGATCGCATCGAGCACGATGCGGCGGAGCTGATCGGCAGGATAGCCATGAAGCGCATCGCCATAGGCAAGGCGCAGCCAGTGGCGCATGTCCCGCAGACGGCAGATCGCCGAGGGATTGCGAATGGAACGTTCGAGCGCGTCGCACTCGGCGAGCACGACCCTGAGCGCGTGCGGGTTTTTTCCGATTGGCGTCGCCGCCACCCGGTCGAACAGGGCTTCGCAGCGCAGCGTGGTGTCGTCAGTCGGGCGCGTGTCGAGCATGAGAGCCTCCGCCGGAAAGGACCACGGAGACAAGGTTAACCCGATTTCACAGCCCAACGGGCCATCCTTCTGCGCACGATCCACAGACATCGAACGAAAACCGGGACCGGCAGCGCAAATTTGGTGTGGCGGCTGCGCGCAAGCAAAAGTGGTGGAGGTGAGAGGAGGATCCTCGATCCGGAACCATCGCGCGCAGGTTGGTGTGGCGGCTGCGCGCAAGCAAAAGTGGTGGAGGTGAGAGGAGGATCCTCGATCCGGAACCATCGCGCGCAGGGTTGGTGTGGCGGCTGCGCGCAAGCAAAAGTGGTGGGCCCGCCAGGACTCGAACCTGGAACCAGGCGGTTATGAGCCGCCAGCTCTAACCATTGAGCTACGGGCCCCCGTGCCGGAACGCGTCCGGGCCGGCCGGTGCAGGCCGGCAAGGAGCCGATGCCGCGAAGAGGGCCGGCTCCAGGAGGGCGGGGACCCTCTATAACAGAGTTCGCACGCGCCGCCAGCCGTCAGGCTTGCCGCGCCCGGCCTTCATTCCTCCCCGAACATGTCCTATCGCAAAAGCTCCCAACAGGAGGACTTTATGCGACTGACGACGAAACTGGGGCCTGCAGCGGTGTTCGCCGCTGCGTCTGCCATGCTGATGTTTGCGACCCCGCTCCGCGCCGAGGACAAGATCATGGACCGTCTGATCACCGTATCCGCAACCGGTTACGTGACGGCTGAGCCCGATCAGGTGCGCCTCTCGTCGGGTGTCACGGCCGAAGCGAACACGGCCGAGGCCGCGCTCTCCGCCAACACCGAGAAGATGAAGGCGGTCGTTGCGGGCCTCAAGGAGAGCGGCATCGACGCCAAGGATATTCAGACGAGCAACTTCAGCGTCAATCCGCGCTACACCTCGCCGCGCGACGGCGCACCGCCCGTCATCGACGGCTACGTGGTCTCCAATCAGGTCGAGATCCTGATCCGCGATCCGAAGTCGCTCGGCGCGCTTCTCGACAAGCTCGTGAGCCTCGGCGCAAACCAGATCAACGGCCTCAACTTCGTCGTGAGCAAGGAAGAGACGCTGAAGGACGACGCGCGAAAGGAAGCCGTGGCGAACGCCCGTAGGCGCGCCGAGCTTCTGGCCAAGGCCGCCGGTGCCGACGTTGGCGAGGTCGTCTCGATCGCCGAGGAGGTCGGCTACGGCGGACCGCGCCCGATGGGGGTGGCACGCGCCGCCAAGATGGACGCAGCGCCGATCGAAAGCGGCAGCGAGACGCTCGAAGCGCGTGTCACTGTCACCTGGAAGCTGAAGTAAGAACAAAGAGAACGCGGTGCCGCCGGTTTCCGGCGGCGCCGCACACCACGTCTGCTGCGCGCTCTAGGCGAGCGTCACCGTCTCGACCGTGTGCTTCAGCGGCTCAGCGCCGGGCTGCGATGGCCAGTCGCCAAAGTTGCGCATCTCGCCGCTCGTGCGCAGCCGCCTCAGCGCCGCGAGATCGACCGCAGCCGAGACCCACATCGACTCGTTGAGCGTCCCCTGGGCCAGGATGCCGTCGTCGCTCACACCGTTCTCGGGCGGCACGTAGATGCCGGCAGCACCCACGTTGTGATCCACGGCCGGAGACCACACGGCATCTCCCACAGTCGGGCTCTGCACGGTGACGATGGTGTTCTCGAGCGCGCGCGCCTTGGAGCCGGTGCGCACGCGATGATAGCCCGATATGCGCTCGGTGCAGGAGGGAACCAGGATCGCATCCGTGCCGGCCTCCACGGCCGCGCGGGCAAGCAGGGGAAACTCGCTGTCGTAGCAGATCAGCACCGCGATCTTGCCGAGCCGCGTCTCGAACACGCGCAGCGGTCCGCCCGCCGTCACGCCCCAGTCGTGCTCGAACGGCGTCATGATCAGCTTTTCCTGCACGCCCACGGACCCCGCGGGAGTGACGAGCTGGGCTGCGTTGACGAAGCGGTGCCCGTCCTTGGCGGGACCAGAGCCCACGAGGATGTGAACGTTGTGCTTCTTCGCGAGCGCAGCGTGAAGCGCGACGCGCGCCGGCGCCAGCTCCGCCACCCGTTCGAGCGTCGTGGTGAGATCGT
The DNA here is from genome assembly GCF_000383415.1 of Hyphomicrobium zavarzinii ATCC 27496. GTDB lineage: Bacteria > Pseudomonadota > Alphaproteobacteria > Rhizobiales > Hyphomicrobiaceae > Hyphomicrobium_C > Hyphomicrobium_C zavarzinii. The sequence goes on from NZ_KB911258.1 coordinate 537,351, forward strand.
TGTAGACCTCGGGGCCAAAGCAGGCGGCTTGCTCGATCGCAGCGTATTCCGGAAAGACGAGAAGCTCGGCGCCCGTTGCCGCGCCCGCGTGCACCCACGTCGCGATCTTGTCTTCCCACTCGCCAAGCGAGCCGGGCTGGCCGATCGGATACTGGGCAGCGGCGATCTTGAGAGTTTGCGGAGCGGCCATCAGAGCTTTTTCATCCAGAACTGCATCACGTGCGTGGTTTCTTCGGCCTGATCCACGTCTTTCCAGTCGTAGGTGGCGGTGAGGCCGGGAACCGGAGCATAGCCGCGCTTGCCCCAGAACACATCGAGCGGGATGTAGTCCTTGGGCTTCAGGGGATGGTCGTCAGGGCGCACCACGCGGCAGAAGGTCGAGTGGGTGAAGCCGCCCAGGGCGTAGGCCTGCGCCTCGCGAAGCTCGAAGAACTTGTGCCCGAGCCCATGCCCGCGATGGCTTGTGAGCAGAACGCTCTCGCCACAATAGAAGATCTTGGAGAGATCGTAGCCCGCTTTCCGGAACGGCTCGCCGAACTCGTCCGCGTGCTCGATCATCGGCGCCCCCGTGGAGGCGCCGACCACGAGATCGCCGTCGCGCGCGACCACGCAAACGGCGCCCTTCGCCTTGGCGAACTTGGCGAGATACTCCTCCTCGTACTCCAGCGTGCCGTCGTAGAGGTACGGCCAGTCGCGGAACACGGTGATGCGAAGCCGGGCAAGATCGGGAAGAACCGTCTTGATGTCGTCTCCGGTGAGCGCGCGAACGTCGATGCTCATCTCGTCTCCTTCTCGAAGGGGAGGCGGGCCAGACCAATTAGGCTGAACTATCAGGCGACCTGAGCGATCCAGTCGGTGAGGTTGTAGTAGGTGGTGACGCGCGAGATCTTGCCGTCGCGGATCGCGAAGAAGGTGCCGGCCGGCAGAACGTAGGTCTGGCCCTTGGCAGGCGGCAGCTCGCTGTCGGTGTTGATGTAGGTGCCGTTCACGTTGAACTCGGCGGCAGCCCGCGTGCCATCCTTCGAGACGAGCACCACGATCTCGGTCAGGAGCTCCTTGTAGTGATGCGTCATGCGCGCGTTGAACGCGCGGAACTTGTCCTTGCCGACGCGGCGCTCACCTTGGTTCACGTCGTGGATCACGTCGTCGGTGAGGTGGGCGAGCATGCCCTCGCTGTCGCCCGAGTTGAAGGCGTCGTAATAGCTGCGGATCAGCTTGGCCGTCTCGATGCGGGTCTTGCTTTCGGCGTCGCTCATGGGAGCCTCCCTTGAATTGAGATTGGAGGCCTCCTTAGCAGGTTGCGGCCTGCTACTCAAAGGGGCGGCGGAGAATCGCTGCGCGACAAAGAGCATCGCGCGGCAACCGTCCGCCGCCCCTGGATTGTCGGCCGATTCGTTAACGCTGATCGGCCCCGTGCTACCGCTTCTTGGCGGCCGTCTTGCGGGCGGGCGCCTTCTTGACGACGCGCTTAACGACCTTCTTGGCCGGCGCTTTCTTGGCGGCAGACTTCTTGGCAGCAGTCGGCTTCGCGGCGGCCTTGACCTTCTTACGGACACCCTTGAACGGCTTCTTGTCCGCTTTGACGTCGAGGAACTTGCCGGTCTTGTCGTCCCGCTTCGTCCAGGTGCCGGTCAACTTGTTCTTGATCTGCGAGCGCTTCTTCACCGCGCCCACGCGGCGATCGTCGCCCGCTTCCTTGTTCTTCGCCATGTGATGATCTCCTGTCGAAATGCGAATGCGATTGTCAGACTTGTGAGTGTGGGTTACGCGCCCAACACATGCAACACGATCTTTCGCTGATGCGGCTGTCGGCGATGCTCGAAGAGATAAAGTCCCTGCCAGGTGCCGAGCACGAGATTGCCGTTATGAATCGGAATCGTGAGTGACGTCTGCGTCAGCGCGCTTTTGACGTGCGCGGGCATGTCGTCGGGTCCCTCCATCGTGTGCACGAACAGCGGATCGCCGTCCGGCACCAGCCTGCGGAAGAACGCGACGAGGTCACGCTGAACGTCAGGGTCCGCATTTTCCTGGATGACGAGAGATGCCGACGTGTGGCGGCAAAACGCGGTGAGCTGCCCGATGCCGATGCCGCTTTCTCGCGTGAACGCGTGTGCGGTCGCGCTGATCTCGTACAGACCCTGACCGGATGTCGCGACCGTGATTTCCTTTTGCGCTTGGCGCATCCGCGCGTGTTCCTCGTGATTTTTCCCTTGTCGTGCTTATATTAGCCCCATGAGCAGAGCATTCGTCAAAGAACCGGATGGCCTCGATGCGTTCGAGGAGCTTCCCGAGCGTCTGGTGTCCGAGAACCCCAACCTCGTCACCGAGCAAGGCCTCGCGCAGATCGAGAGCGAGGTCGCACGCCTGTCGCGCGCTTATGCGGAAGCGCAGAGCGCGGGTGATCGCGCCGCCCTCAACGCCGCCGCGCGCGATCTGCGGTATTGGTCCGCGCGCCGCGCCTCCGCCGAGTTGGTGCCCGCGCAATCCGACACCAGCGAGGTGCGCTTCGGCGCTCGCGTGACGATCGAGCGCGCCGACGGCCGGCGCCAGACCTATCGCATCGTCGGAGAGGACGAGGCGGATCCCGGCAAAGGCACGCTCTCCTATGTGTCGCCGCTCGCGCGCGCGCTCCTCGGCAAGTCCGTGGGCGACACGGCCACCGCTGGAGCGGGCGAGGTCGAGATCATCGCCATCGCCTAGCGCGCTCCGCATCAAAAGCGCCACCCCGGAAAAGGCGTGGTTAAGAAGGCCGGCAGCCGAAGTTGGTCCTGTTCCTTAGGAAACAGCATCAACGAGCGAGGCGGCCTATCACGCTTTTGCTCGGTGCCGTCGGGGCCCGGCAATCACTCAGTATCCAGGAGATTTCAGAATGAGCACCGTCCTCCGCGCAGGCATCGCCGCGCTTGCAGTTTCTTGTTTGGCAGTCACGGCCGCCACCGCCGCGGTCGCAGGCCACCGCGCGGACCGGGAGAGCGGCGAGGCAGAGGTGATGGGCGTCGGCCCTGCGGCACGCGATGCCGCCATCTCGGCCGCCATCGCCGACTGGAAGCGTGAGGTGCGCGAAGAGACCGGCCACACCCCGCGCTGGCGCACCGCAACCGAGAAGAAGATCGAGTGCGAAATCGAGCGCGGCCGCAAGACCGAATGCGAGGTCAAGGCTCGTCCCAACTTCTGATCGGGCATTGAATTTTCCCATCGGGGCCGAGGCGTGCGAGCATGCCCCGGCCCTGATTTTTTGGACACACGGCCTCCCCCGCGCGTGCCGCCGGGTGGCCGGAAGACTTGCCGAAGGGTCCGCGCAAGATTTAGAGTCGGCACTTAAGGAAAGATACGCGGTCCGGGGGTGAGCATGCAGGCTCTGGGACGGTCTACGATCAGGTACGGGGCGCTGTTGCTGATGGCGGCGGCGCTCGCCGCAGCGGTCGGCTTGGCACGTGCTCAAGAACAGGCGGACGCTCGCCTCGTCGAGGTGAAGCTCGGCCTCAACAGCATGAGCAAGACCGAGCGCGAGACGCTGTGGCGCCGCGTCGACGAATACGCGACCGTGGACGCCCTGCAGGAGTTCTGCGGCAAGAAGCTCAACCTTCAGGGACGCACCTGGGCGGCGGTAAGCCCCTGCGTCGAGGTTCGTTCGCTGCGCAGGGTGGCGGCCGTCTTCCGCGCCAAGAAATCCGAATATCTCAAAGGCTGGGAAACGGCCCACGGAGAGCCCGAGAAGAAGAAGGCGCTCTGCGAGAGCTGGAAGTCGAAGCTCACCGAGTATGCGCGCATCATCGACGGGCACATCTCGGAAGCCAAAACCATGTGCAGCGCGTGCCTGTTCTGCTGAGGTTAGCCCGTTTCTGCCTTCCCGATGGCATGTTCCCGGCAAATCCGTGCCACATTGGCTCCACGGGATATCCGTAGCTTTTACGCACCGGTGAGCGGCACCGGATTGATTCGCGGGCTTTGCGCCTGCCAGAACAGGAAGAGACGACCTATGCCGAAGATGCTCGCCCTCAACGTCGTCCTGGCCTTAGCCCTTTTGGTCGGGGCGGCACGGGATGCCAGCGCCGCCTCCGGCTACGAGATCGATACCGATGTCGACGCCGCGCTCCACCGCTTTTATCGCACCGTCGGCGGGTCCCGGGAGCTTGTGCGCGATGCGGCCGCCGTTCTGGTGTTTCCCTCCGTCGTGAAGGCGGGAATGGGCTTCGGCGGCGAGTACGGCGAGGGCGCGTTGCGCCGCCACGGGCGCACAGAAGCCTACTACAACACGGTCTCCGCGTCCGTCGGCTTCCAGCTCGGCGTGCAAGCGCGTACCGTCATCATCCTCTTCATGACCGAGGAGGCGCTCGGCAGCTTCCGCCGCAAGCACGGCTGGAAGGTCGGCGTGGACGGCTCCGTGGCGCTCGTCACCGTGGGCGTCGGCGGGTCGGTCGACACCAATCAGATCACGAAGCCCGTCATCGGCTTCATTCTCGATCAGAAGGGTCTGATGTACAATCTTACGCTCGAGGGCTCGAAGATCTCCCGCATCGATCGCTGAGCGTCGTTCGGGTCGCGGCTGGTCTCAAGCGGCCTCGACGGACGGGCTCGAGACCGCCTCGGGCTGACGAGCCGCCACCGCGCTCGATCCGATCGCGCGCTGCAGCGTGCGGGCAAGCTCCGACGCGATGTCCGTGTCGAGGGCCTCGTCGTAAACGCGCGAGCAGCCGCGTCCGTCACGCTTGGCGCGGTAGAGCGCCACATCCGCCTTCGCGAGCCAGGCGTCGATCGAGAGCGTGGACGGCGTTTCGAATGCCGCCACGCCGATGCTGACGCTGACATTGAGCAGACGCCCGTCGAACAGGACCGGCTGCGTGAGCGCTTTTTCCACGATCTCGGCAATGAGCGCCGCATCCTCGCGCCTTGCCATCGGCGTGGTGACGGCTGCGAACTCGTCTCCGCCGAGGCGGGCTGCGATCACGAGGCGCTCGTTCAGCGCCTTGAGCCGGCCTGCGATTGCGCAGAGCACGGCGTCGCCCGCTGCGTGTCCCATGGTATCGTTCACCGCTTTGAAGTAGTCGCAGTCGATCAGCATCACCGCCGATACGCCGTCCTGCTTGCCCGCGCGCGTGAGGAGGTTTGCGAACACGCTCATGAACCAGCCGCGGTTCGCGAGCCCCGTCGCCGCGTCGTGGCGTGACGCATGGATGGCGGCCTGCTCGCTTTCGGAGAGGCGCTGCGTCAGCCGGCGCACGGTAAATGCGGCGAGCAGCGTCATCATCGCGATGAGACCGAGCGAGAGCGCGATCGCCGGCAGGGCCGCCAGCAGGATTGCATGTCCGGGCGAGGAGAAGTCCCACGTCACGTGCGTCACAACGTTGCCGTTCGCATCGCGGAGCGCGAGCGTATGCTCGCCCGTGGCCTCGGTGTGGTTCGCCGGCACGTGCTCGAGGCCATCGATATGCGAGAGCGACTCGAGCTTGTCGAGCAGCGGTTCGGTCAGGAACTGCACGCCGAGCAGCAGGGTCGGCTCGTTCGGTGTCTCGTGGTCCTCCACATCGGGCGTGAACGGCGATACGGTCACCATCGCCGACTGCCCGTCGAGCCCGATCAGGTCGTTGACGTAGATGCCGTCGGTCATGGCGCCCGGCATGCGCTCTCCGAACCCGTCGCCTGCGGCGCGAGCCGATTTGTAGAGCATGCGCGCCCGCTCGATCGGGCGCGAGGCCGCTGCGATGAGCGCCGCGCCGCGCTCCGGCGAGGGCGCGCCTTCGAGCTCGCTCGAGAAGATCACGTTGCTGCGGGAGTCCACAATATAGAGCTGCTGGATGCCTTCCGGAGAGATCGCATCCTTGCCGAAGTTCTCGCGGATCCAATCCTGCCGCTTCGACAGCACGACATTGCGGAACGCGGTGTCCCACATGGTCTGCGACAGCAGCTCCGAGGCGTGCAGCTCGCCCAGCAGCTTGATGCCGCGCTCGAGGGCCGCCGTCTCGCGCTTGAGCGCGTTCTCGTTGATCTTGTTGACGACCATCAAGGCGTCTTTGCCGAGCAGGATCACAGCCACGAGCGCCGGCAGGCCGATAGCCAGACCAACCCATCGCGCAAGTGCAACGCCATTCGAGCTGTGACCGTGAGTCATAGCGGATCCCCCCGTTTTGCCCTGATCAACTGCCAAGGGTATCCGGGAGTCCTTGAGGGGCGTACAACACGGGACCTAAAATGCCGCCCTTTGCGGAAAGCTTTTGTTGACCAAGACGTCCGCGCTCGTGCGTCACTGGCTCTTGAGATAGGTGCCCATCAACGTCGCCTGGGCCAGAACGTGGCCCTTCATTACCGTTTCCACATCCGCCTTGGTGGGACTGGAAAGGCCTTCGAGGCGGGTGTCGAGGGCATAGAGCTTATGAAAATACCGGTGTCGCCCGATGGGAGGGCAGGGGCCTCCGAAATCGGCCCGGCCCCAGTCGTTGAGGCCGGTCGCGGTCCCTTCCGGCAGGCTTGCCGCGCTCACGCCCTCGGCCAGCCCTTTCGATCCCGGCGGCAGATTGTAGAGCACCCAATGTACCCAGGTGCGCTGGGGCGCGGCGGGGTCGGGCGCATCCGGATCGTCCACGATCAGGACAAGGCTCTTCGTGCCCGCTGGCGCGCCATCCCACATCAGCGGCGGAGAGACGTCCTTGCCCTCGCAGGTGTAGGTGCTCGGAATGGCCGCGCCGTCGGCGAAGGCCGGGGAGATCAGGGTTAGCGTCATGGCACCTCCGTCGTCGCTGGGTCGAGATCAGATCTCGATCAAGGCAGGCTCCCCTGACATGATATCGAATGCCTCTCCTTTCCGCACGGTTCCATGAAGGAGCGCCGTATGCCGACCATGAAAGCCATGCTGCTCGATGCGCCGGGAAAGCCGTTGCGGTTCGCGGAAGTGCCGCGCCCGGAGCCCGGCCCGGCCCAGGTGAGGGTGAAGGTCGCGGCTTGCGGGGTGTGCCGCACGGACCTGCACGTGGCCGATGGAGACCTGACGGAGCCGAAGCTTCCCATAATCCCCGGCCACGAGATCGTGGGACGGGTGGACGCAATGGGCGCCGGTGTCACGCGCTTCACCTTGGGGCAGCGCGTCGGCATCCCCTGGCTCGGCCACACCTGCGGGACCTGCCCCTACTGCCGCGAGGGCCATGAAAACCTGTGTGATCACCCGGGCTTCACCGGCTATCAGATCGACGGCGGCTATGCCGAGTACACCGTCGCGGATGCGGACTACTGCTTTCCAATTCCCCAGGGCCTCGGCGATGTGGAGGCCGCACCTCTGCTCTGCGCCGGGCTGATCGGCTATCGCTCGCTGCGCATGGCGGGGAAGTGCCGCACGCTCGGTATCTACGGGTTCGGCGCCGCAGCCCACATCGTCGCTCAGGTGGCCCGGCACGAAGGCATCGAGAGCTACGCCTTCACGCGGGCCGGAGACAGCCAGGCGCAAACCTTCGCCCGCGAGCTCGGTTGCGTCTGGGCTGGTGCGTCGGATGCAGCCCCGCCCCAGCCGCTCGATGCGGCGATCATCTTTGCACCCGTCGGCGCCCTGGTGCCCTTGGCCCTGAAAGCGGTGCGAAAGGGCGGCACCGTCGTGCTCGGCGGCATCCACATGAGCGAAATCCCGCCAATGCCCTATCGCATCCTGTGGGAGGAGCGCGTGATCCGCTCGGTCGCTAACCTCACGCGCAAGGATGCCGAGGAGTTCCTCGACCTCGCGCCGCGCGTGCCCGTGCGCACGCACACGACCGCAGTGCCTTTGGCAGAAGCCAACATGGCCCTGGATCGTCTCCGCCGCGGCGATCTCACCGGCGCACTCGTTCTCGTTCCCTGAACATGTCTGCGGCCAGCGCGAGGCAATCGCGAAAGCCGTCCAGATCCGAGAGCACGCGATCGGGCGCCACGTCGCGCAGGACGAAGCGCCCGCACGTATCGAGCACCGCGATCGCGATCATCAGGTTCTCGGCGAGACCGAAATCCTCGATGTCGGCCTGCCTCGTCTCCTGATCCCACCACGCCCGCGCGGCCTCCGGCGTCGCCCGCACGCGCGCCGCATGGTCGGCCGCGACATTGCTGTAGCCGAGCACGGGCCGCCCGAGCGCGCGCATGAAGCCGATCTCGAACGCAGTTCCCGCGTCCATGCTCACGCCGCGAAAGGGCGTGCAGTTCGCGATCATCAGGTCGCAGCTCCGCATCAAGCTTTCGTTGCCGTGGCTGATGGCGCGTGCGAGCGCTTCCGGTGAGAGCGAGGCCGCGTCCGCGATGGCGTTGTCGAGGGGGAAGACGCCCGTGAACCCGAACTTCGCGCAGAGCCGCTTCTTCTCCGCGCCCTGGGCGAGCGCGTCCGGAAAGAAAACCTCGGGTCCCGCAAGATAGACCCTGGGCGCTCCGCTTACCTTCGTGCTCTCCGTCACCCGCTAGCGCTCCTTGCCGCTCTCGACGTGAAAACGGTGCAGCACGCGATGCGCGATAGGCGCCAGCACGAACCCCGCGCCGATGACAATGATGAGCCCCGAGAGGATGGCGTAGCTTCCCGCGAAGATCTTGCCCGCCGTGGTGTGCAATTCCGAGACCGGTCCCATGCCGGAGAGGATCATCGCCGCGTTCACGAACGCATCCGCGAGCCCCATGCCCTCGGTGATCGTATAGCCCGCCATTCCGAGCGCGAGCCCGCCGAGCGTCAGCAACGACCAGAGGCCGATCGCGCGCGCCATCCGGTTCAGGAAGGCGTGCCGCGGGATCACGGTTTGGGTGCGGCTCTCGAACTGGGTCAACCCGCGCATATCTCGTCTCCGGCCGGCCTCGAAGCAGTGAAAGGGGAACGCAACGCGCCAACTTACGATGTGCTGCGTCTATCCTCCAGCCTCGGGGCGCCCGAACGGATGCATCGACAGAGCAGGGCTATCTCTGCGAGACTGCCGTGAACGAGAGAACAGCAGCTTGAAAGGAGCGCCATGCCGCTGAGCCTGCGTGCCGCAATCGCCGTGATCCTGGCGGTGAGCGCCCTCCCGCCCGCCGCGCTGGCCGAGCGCGGACGAACCACGGCCGTTCGCCAGCCTCTGGTCTCGCCCCCGGTCAAGGACTGCACCCGCATCAATGGGCGCATCGGCTACTACGCCAATCCGTGGTGCTCGCCTGCCGAGCAGGAGCGCTGGGACCGCTGGGAGGCTGCTCGCGTGAAGTTGCGCTGAGGCGGTGTCCGGCCCCGTGAGGTCTGTTACAACCATCTGCAATGATTTGAATTTTTTGTAATGTTCTCGCCACAGGAACGCCGTTGCGGCGCCACGTCCGCTTCCTACATGTCCACCGGTAGCTCAACAGCTCGGAGGACATCCATGCAGACCACAAGCGTGTTCCAGACCAACGCCGCCCAGGTTCGCGACGAGACTTACAAGAGCATCATCGAGCACGCCAAGGCGCAGGCGCGCCGGTATGCGGCGCTGGATACGCGGGAAGGGCGCACCGCCGCCGTCGCCGTGCTGCGCTTCGCCCGCAGCCTCCGCGCCCGCCGCAGCAGGCTCAACGCCTAGTCCGAAGCTCCGGTGCGCCGGACGACAAAGCCCCCGGGTTCTCTCGGGGGCTTTTGTTTGGCAGCCCGGAGGCAAGGCGCGAAACGGTCAGCACGGGAGAAGTGCGCTTTTCCGCATCTCGACGGGTGAAGGACGTGTGACGTATGTCTCGCCACTATAGTTTTTGAGCGAGACGATCCCATGAGTACTGCGGCCAAGGCCCCCGAGATCACCTACGACGACTTCCTCAAGGTCGACATCCGTGTCGGCACCATCGTGGACGCCGAGCCGTTTCCCGAGGCGCGCAAGCCTGCGATCAAGCTCCGCATCGACTTCGGCCCCGAGATCGGCGTGAAGAAAAGCTCGGCGCAGATCACGAGGCACTACGCGCCGGAGAGCCTGCTCGGCCGCCAGGTCGCCGCCGTCGTCAATTTCCCTCCGCGCCAGATCGGCAAGTTCCTGTCGGAAGTGCTGACACTCGGCTTCCCCGACGCAGACGGCGAGGTCGTCCTCATCCATCCCGAGCGCGCGGTGCCGAATGGCGGGAGGATGTTTTGACCCGCTGATCATCGCAGGCACGCGCACCTTCGTGCGTGCCATTACCCTGATAGGCAGCAGTTCGCCATGCGGCTGATCCGGGCGGACCGCTGCCGATAGATCTGAGTAACGGCCGTCGTCCGTGCGCAGCACGGCTTCGCCGTGACGCGGAGCATGGCTCCGCCAAGACGCCGGTGTGACGGCCTCAATTGCGGCGAGCCATCACCACCAACGTCATGCCGGCGTAGGCCGGCATCCAGCCGCCTTTGAATGGAACGGCCGGAGAAGGGGATCGAAGCCTGGTTATCGAGAGGCTGTGTTGATCGGGTCGGGTGCTTGAGCGGGCACAACGTCAAAGTTTGCGGGCGTAGTTCTTCCGAACGTGCTGGCTGATCTAGGTGGACAGCCCTCGGCCTTCTTCAGCGAGACGCTTCATCGTCTCCACGTGCTCGCGGCCCGGATGACGATAGTCGTAGTCATAGCCGTCGCCATCCTTGAACCACACGCGAATGGACGAAGGCCCGAGCGCGTAGAAGCGAACCCCCGAATTCCTTCCCAAGTTGCCGTAGCGCTTACGGCTCGCGTGCACGATCGAAACCTCCAAGACTTTGTGAGGACATGGAAGCAGAACGGCATTTTTTTGATTGAGCACGACTCTACCAGCGCCGTATGTGAACGAAAAGCGCGCGCGAGGGAATTCGTTCTCCGTGCCTGAAGCGGGCGGCAACGAAATCGAAACTCCGATCTGCAAGTCTTTGGTTCATGACACTGGAGACCAAAGGCAACATCATCGGGCTCGCGTTCGTCGCCATCATCGCGGCCATCGGCCTGTACGTGGTCATGACGGGCCTCGGCCGCTTTGGAAGAAGCGATGGCGATGCGCCGAGCTGGGTTTTGATCGCCGCTGGATCCGCGTTCCTGCTCGCGGCGAGCAGCATGGCGCTGAGTGCCATCGGTGGAATCGTCTACGGCGCAAAAGCCAACCCGGACGGAAGCCTCACTGACGAGGCACCCTACGCCGTTCGCGCTTTGCAGATCCTTCTGAGCCTCGGCATCGTCGCGATGCTGGTGGCGGTCGCGAGCTGGGTCGCTCTCAATCCGGAGGAAGGCTCCGCCACCGGCCGCAGGATCGCGCTCGCGGGGGGTGCGATCACGGTCTGGGCGATCTTCTTCGGCTTCGCGATCTGGAGACTGCGCGGGCTCCGAAAATAGCTGGGCTCCGCCCTCCCTCGGCGAAGCAAAAAACCCCCGAGTTTCCTCGGGGGTTTTTCGTTCGGTCAGTTATCCAGGAAGCTGCGGAGCTTCCGGCTCCGGCTCGGGTGCTTGAGCTTGCGCAGCGCCTTGGCTTCGATCTGGCGGATACGTTCGCGCGTCACCGAGAACTGCTGGCCGACCTCTTCGAGCGTGTGGTCGGTGTTCATGCCGATGCCGAAGCGCATGCGCAGCACGCGCTCCTCGCGCGGCGTGAGCGAAGCCAGCACCCGCGTCGTCGTCTCGCGCAAGTTGGCCGCAATCGCCGCCTGATCCGGCAGCACCGCATTGCGGTCCTCGATGAAGTCGCCGAGATGGCTGTCCTCCTCGTCGCCGATCGGCGTTTCGAGCGAGATCGGCTCCTTGGCGATCTTGAGCACCTTGCGCACCTTCTCGAGCGGCATGGCGAGCTTCTCGGCCAGCTCTTCCGGCGTCGGCTCGCGGCCGATCTCGTGCAGCATCTGGCGGCTCGTGCGCACGATCTTGTTGATCGTCTCGATCATGTGCACGGGGATGCGGATGGTGCGCGCCTGGTCCGCGATCGAGCGGGTGATGGCCTGACGGATCCACCACGTCGCATACGTCGAGAACTTGTAGCCGCGGCGGTACTCGAACTTGTCGACCGCCTTCATGAGGCCGATGTTGCCCTCCTGGATGAGATCCAGGAACTGCAGGCCGCGGTTGGTATATTTCTTCGCGATCGAGATCACGAGGCGGAGGTTGGCTTCCACCATCTCCTTCTTGGCCTGCCGTGCCTCGCGCTCGCCCTTCTGCACCGCCTTCACGATGCGGCGATACTCGGTGATCTCGAGGCCCGTTTCCGTCGCGAGCTCGTGAATGTCCTTGCGGATCTGCGCGATGCCGGGCCGCTCGTTCTTGATGAGGTTCGACCACTTCTTGCCGTTCTCGGCCATGCGGTCGAGCCAGGTCTGGTCCAACTCGTTGCCGAAGTACTCGTCGATGAACTGCTGGCGCGGCACGCCGTAGCTGTCGGCGAGGCGCATCAGGCGGCCCTCGAGGCCGACGAGACGGCGGTTGATCGAGTAGAGCTGCTCGACGAGGCTTTCGATACGCGCGTTGTTGAGCGAGAGGCTCTTCACGTCGGCGATGATCTCGTCACGCAGCTTCTCGTAGGCCTTCTGCTGCTGGCGCGAGCCGGATTCGCCCGCCACCTGCTGCTCCAGCTTCTTGTCCTGCTGCTTTCGCAGCTTCTTGTAGGTGCTGGCGATGTTGTCGAACGTCTCGAGTACCTTGGGCTTGAGCTCGGCTTCCATCGCGGCGAGCGAGAGCGCGTTCTCGAACTCGTCCTCGTCCTCGCCTTCGCCCTGGGCAGGCGGCGCGCCTTCCTCGGCGGCGGCTTCCTCTTCGCCCTCGCCGTCACCCGCGACTTGCGGAGGCGCCTTCGCCTCCGGACCCTCGTAGGTGGCTTCGAGATCGATGATGTCGCGCAGCAGAATCTTGCCTTCGTTGAGCTCGTCGCGCCAGATGATGATGGCCTGGAAGGTGAGGGGGCTCTCGCAGAGGCCCGCGATCATGGCTTCGCGGCCGGCCTCGATGCGCTTGGCGATGGCGATTTCGCCCTCGCGCGACAACAGCTCAACGGAGCCCATCTCGCGGAGGTACATGCGGACAGGATCGTCCGTGCGCTCGGCCGGTTCCGCGCGCGTCTCGGAGCGCGCGGGCAGGCCCGCGGAGACGACGGCGCGGCCGTCCTCCTCATCGGCGTCGGGCGCGGCTGCATCCGCGCCTTCCTCGCCTTCTTCCGTCTCCACCACATTGATGCCCATATCGGAGAGCATCGCCATGGTGTCTTCGATTTGATCCGGAGAGACCTCCTCGGATGGCAGCACGGAGTTCAGCTCGTCGAGCGTGACGTAGCCGCGTGCCTTCGCCGTCTTGAGCAGGCGCTTTACCGCCTGATCGGAGAGGTCCAGGAGCGGACTGTCGCGCTCCGTGGTCTCCGCCGTCGCGGTATCCTGCTCTTCGTTCTTTGCAGCGTTTGCCATGTGTCTCAACCGTCGCCAAAGAGTGAGGGAAGGGCGCAGCCTGGGCGCCCATGTTGTCTAGAGTGAAGCACCGCCAGCCAAGAGGCTGCGGTGGAACCGGCCGTCGAAGGTGCCGGTTCTGTCGGAAGGAGCACAGCGGGCGCCAAGCATCGAAGACCAGGAAGCCGCGCCATACGTCCCGAACCCGGCGGCGTCGACCTCGCTGAGGTGAAGCCCCCGACCCAAAATGGCCGAGCAGGTCGCGGTTCCGAACGTGGCGCTCCCCCTATCGTCAAGGCGTTGGGCCGAACACGGCCGCTGTATCGAATGAATCTGCACCGCTCAAAAGCTCGAGCTGACGCTTGAGATCGCAGATGCGTGCAAAGGACACCTCACTGCGGTCTTCATGCCAAGCCTGCTCAGCCGCCTCGAGCGATCGCTGAAGTCCCACGTGCCGTTCGTGCATCGCGAGGGCGTGGCGCCAGCCATCTTCCACCTCGGTGCGCCCGGCGTCGGGCTCAGCAAATCGATCGCACTTGTGCGAAACCGCGCGTTCGACAAGGGTCAAGGTCTTGCCTACGCTCGATTTGTTCAAGTGGGTTCGAAGAGTCTCCGTGTCAAGTGAATTGTCAAGGGCATGGGCAGAAAGGATCGCGTCCCGTAGCCCGGAAAGCGCAGTCGACGTAAACGGCAGCGCGGCGATGGATTCGGCCTGATCGTCGATCAGCCAGGGGTGATTCAGCATCACCTTGATCAGCAGGGCCTCCCGCTGGGGAGGCAGGCTGCTCTCGCCCGAGACGAGCGCACTTTTTCTGAGGCTCGAGCTAGGGTTAACGTGCTCCGGCGACTGCCCGAGGCCGGGCGCGAAGTTGCGCCCCGGTGCGCCCCGGCGCCCGCCTGCAGCGGCTCCGCCCGCACGGGCGCCCTGTCCGCCCGACCCGCGCGGCCAAGTGGCGCCTCCGTGGCCCCAGCGCCCGCCGCCTCCGCCGGACCGCGACCCTTCGCCCGAGTTTTTCCACCCGCTCTCCCCGGTGCCCCAGGCCGCGTCGAGGCGCTGCTTCAGGGCGTGCCGGTAGTGGGCGCGCACGCTTTCATCCTCGATTCGGGCGATCAGGCCCTTGAGGGTCTTTTCGAGACCGGCCCGCCTCTCGGGCGTCGACCAGTCACCCTGGCCCCATTCCCGCTCGAACAGAACATCGATCAGCGGACGCGACCGCCCGAGGCAGGCGTCGAGCGCGGCCGGTCCCTGCTGGCGTACCAGATCGTCCGGATCGAGTCCGTCCGGCAGGAAGGCGAACATCAGGCTCGCGCCGGGCTTCAGATGGGGAAGGGCGGTGTCGACCGCCCGGAATGCCGCGCGCTTGCCCGCGCTATCGCCGTCGAAGCAGAGGATCGGCTCGGCCGACATCCGCCAGAGCAGCTTGAGCTGGTCCTCGGTGAGCGCGGTGCCGAGAGGGGCCACGGTTTCCGTGAAACCAGCTTCCGCAAGCGAGATCACGTCCATGTAGCCTTCGACGGCCAGCACGCGTTCCTTGTCGTGCGCGGCGGGACGGGCGCGGTGGGCGTTGAACAGCAGGTGCCCCTTATGGAAGAGGGGCGTCTCCGGCGAGTTCAGGTACTTGGCGTTCTGGTCGGGATCGAGCGCACGGCCGCCGAACGCGACGATCCGGCCCCTGGCATCCGCGATCGGAAACATCACGCGATGGCGAAAGCGGTCGTAGGCAACGGGAATGTCGTCGCCTGCGATCAGCATGCCCGAAAGGGTCATCTCCTCCAGCGTATAGCCGGCCTTAGCCAGATGCTCCTTCAAGGCCGAGCGCGAATTGGGCGCATAGCCGATGCGGAAGGCCGCGAGCGTCTCCCGCTTGAGCCCCCGCTTCTCGATGTAGCGGCGCGCCTCGCTTCCGCTGGCGCCGGAAAGCGCCGCCTCGAAGAACTTCGCCGACTCTTCCATGAGCGCGAGCAGCCGCGTGCGCTCGTCCGCCCGCTCCTTGTCCTCGACCTCGGCCTTGGGCAGCACCACCCCGGCTTCGGCGGCCAGCTTCTCGACCGCCTCCGGAAAGCTCAACCCCTCGGTCGCCATCACGAACTTGAAGATGTCGCCGTGCTCGCCCGACGCGAAGCAGTGATAGAAGCCCTTTTGGTCGTTCACGAAAAACGACGGCGTCTTCTCCATCTTGAACGGTGAGAGGCCGGCGTATTCGCGTCCCTTGCGCTTGAGCGCAACCTTGCGGCCCACGACCTGGCTCACCGGGAGCCGGGCGCGGATCTCGTCCAGAAGGTGCGGCGAAAATCGCATGGGGTAATTGTTGGGTCCGGAAAGGCCAGAAAACCGATACAACGCGAGGGCTTAAAGCTGCCCGCTTTGCGTGACCGGACTGTACGTGATTCGCCTCACCCTCGCTGACCGGCTCCCGCTCCCAGCGCCGTTGTGAGCACAATCCACAGGGGGGCAACGGACGGCACGGACCAGGCGGCCCCAATCCGAACCTGCCGCTGCCCGCTGCCGGTTGGCTGCTGCCTACTTCAGCAAGTCTTTCAAAACACCGCTCGCCTTGCCGAAGTCCATCTGGCCGGCATAACGCTCCTTCAGCGCGCCCATCACGCGGCCCATGTCCTTGGGGCCGGCCGCGCCCAGCTCGGCCACGAGCGCCGCCACTGCCGCCTTGGTGCCTGCCTCGTCCATCTGCTTCGGCAGGTAGCCTTCGAGGACCGTGATCTCGGCTTTTTCCTGATCGGCGAGGTCGGTCCGGCCTGCTTTCTCATAGGTGGCGACGCTTTCGCGGCGCTGCTTCACCATCTTCTGTAGGATGGCGATCACCTCCGCGTCCCCGACCTCGACCGGCGCGGCACCGCCGACCCCCACCTCCCGGTCCTTGATAGCGGCCGTGAGCAGGCGAAGCGTGGAAAGGCGCGCCTTGTCGCCGGATTTCATGGCGTCTTTCACGTCCTGGGTGATGCGCTGGCGCATGGGGAAGCCCTCTTTCAGCATCGGAGTTCGGTTCGGCGCTATATAGGCGATGCGGGCGCCGAGGGCGAGGCTTGCCCGTCCGGAGAAGTCTTGTTTATCAAGCCAGCGTTTAACGACGCCCCATTCCTTGACGTGGTGGGCGCCCTCGCATAGGTTCCGCCGCGATCCATGGACCCTGCCTCGAGCGGACGCCACTTCCTTAGCGCGCGAACTGCTCCCTTGCGCGTGCCGAAAGCGCCCCTTCGAGCCCAGAATGAGCTCGTCGCCCGATGAAATCCACGCCCGCGCCTTGGTCCGACACGCCCGAAACGGCCCGCCTGGTGCTCGATGATGGAACCGTCATCTCCGGCATCGGCCTCGGTGCCGTCGGCACCGCCGTCGGTGAAGTGTGCTTCAACACGGCCATGACCGGCTACCAGGAGATCCTCACCGATCCCTCCTACGCCGGCCAGATCATCACCTTCACGTTCCCCCACATCGGCAACATCGGCACCAACGCCGAGGACACCGAGACGTCGAACCTTGCCTCCCGCTCGGGTGTGCGCGGCTGCGTCCTGCGCGCCGAGATCACCGAGCCGTCGAACTACCGCGCGCTCGCCCACTTCGACGAGTGGCTGAAGGCACGTGGCATCATCGCCATTTCGGGCATCGACACGCGCGCGCTCGCGGCCCGCATTCGCGAGAAGGGCATGCCGAACGCGGTCATCGCCCACGAGCCGTCAGGAAAGTTCGACATCCCCAAGCTCGCCGCCGAGGCAAAGGCTTGGTCGGGCCTGCTCGGTCTCGACCTCGTGCCGGATGTGACGAGCGGGCAGAGCTATTCGTGGGACGAGACCCGCTGGGTCTGGAACGAGGGCTACGGACGCAACGAGAAGCCCGACTTCCATGTCGTGGCCATCGATTACGGTTTGAAGCGCAACATTCTCCGCTGCCTCGCGTCCGCCGGATGCAAGGTGACGGTCGTCCCGGCCACGACGAAGGCCGAGGACATCCTGGAGCGTAAGCCCGACGGCGTGTTCCTTTCGAACGGCCCCGGCGATCCGGCGGCCACCGGTAAGTACGCCGTACCGGAGATCAAGAAGCTCATCGACTCGGGCCTGCCGCTCTTCGGCATCTGCCTCGGTCACCAGATGCTCGGTCTCGCCCTGGGTGCTCAGACCCGCAAGATGCACCAGGGCCACCACGGCGCGAACCACCCGGTCAAGGACTTCACCACCAACAAGGTGGAAATTACGTCCATGAATCATGGTTTTACGGTGGACCGCGACACGCTTCCCAAAGGCGTGGTGGAAACCCACGTCTCGCTGTTCGACGGCACCAACTGCGGCCTGGAGCTGGAGGGGCGTCCGGTCTTCTCGGTGCAGTATCACCCCGAAGCCTCGCCCGGCCCTCAGGACAGCCACTACCTGTTCACCCGGTTCGTGAACAAGATGCGCGAGCGCCGCTCGATGCCTCCCCAGTCGGAGCGCTGACCGGGCGGACGGACACTCATCATAGTCTCCGAAACTTCCTGCCGATGATCGACTTTTTCCCGCCTGCGCGTATAGGATGCGCGCCGGTTGTCGCGCCTCCCGACGACGGAGGCGCGCGGCGAACGAGGAACCAGAAGCAGAAACAAAGAGACGCCGAATGCGCCCAAGCCTGATTGCCTACTCGATGCTCGCCCTTGTCGCGGCGGCTCCCTCAGTGTCCGCCTGTGACGGCAAGGCAGAGCTGGAGGCCATCTTTACCAGCCAGCAGAAGCAGCCCTGGCGGACCGAGACCCAGTCCACGAGCGACACCGGTCTTGTCCAGAAGCAGACGATCGACTATCTGCCCCCTGATCGTGTTCACCGCACTGTGACGGCAGGCGATGAGTCGATCGAGACCATCGCCGTCGGCAATCTCACCTGGAGCAACGAGGGATCGGGCTGGCAGGAGATGAAGGCCGCTATCGGACATCTGGTGGTGACGCAGATGAAGAGCGCATTCGCGCCGCCCAAGATCACCACCGAGTTCAAATGCCTCGGCACGGTTTCCTATGATGGCAAGAGCTACCTCGGCTATCAGACGACGCCGGAGAAGGTTCAGGACAAGGAGCTGGCCCGCACGATTCTCGTCGACCCGGATACCAAGCTGCCCGCCTTGAATCTCGTCGCAGCGCCCGACCTCGCGGGCGAGCCGGTGGCGAAGGAGGTCTTCAGCTACCCGTCCGACATCAAGATCGAAAAGCCGCTCTAGACGGCCATTGTTGCGCCGCCGGACCATGCGCAACTGAGAGAAGAACAAGAAGGCCCGCCTCGCGCGTCGCGGCGCCGGGCTGAAAGAGTTGAGGAAGGAAACGACACGATGCGTTCGAAGTACGGCATTGCTGCCATCGCCTTGGCGGGCGTCCTCGGCCTAGCCGCGGCCGGGCCTGCGCTCGCGGATTGCTCGACCGAGGTGGCCCTGGCGGTCAATTCGCAGGGCAAGCAGAAATTCCTCCGCAAGGAGACGAGCATGATCACCGAGGCGGGCCCCGCCAACATGGTGGTCGAGTACCAGACCCCGGACCGCATGCGCCAGGTGCTGACGCCGCTGACCGAAGGAAAGCCCGTAGAGAGCATCGTCGTCGGCGAGAAGGCCTGGACGAACAGCGGGGACGGCTGGAAGGAGGCCCCGGCGCAGGAGGCCGAGCAGCTCGTTCAGTTCATGATTAAGAGCATCGCCCAGGTCTACCAGGAGGTCGGCAAGTTCGAGTGCATCGGGACGGAGACCGTCGAAGGCCGGGAGCTGCGCGCCTATCGTGGCCTTGACGAAGCGGCGAAGGACAGCAAGGAAGGCGCGAAGCCGCCCAAGAACGAAGCCGTCCGTATGATCTATCTCGATCCCAAGACGGGGCTGCCCGCCCGCAGCATTCTGGCCCGCGCGGGCTTCCTGGATAAGCCGATCTTCAAGGAAGTTTACACGTACCCGGACAACATCGTGATCGAAGCTCCTAAGGATGTCGTGAAATAGTAAAGCGGGAGCGCATAGAACTGTGCGAAGAGCGAGGGTGTCCAGAGGCACCCTCGTTTGCTGTCGAGGCTCCTCCGGATGCGTTCAACACGACGCAGGAGAGAGGCGTGCATCGCGGCGTCTCAGCTATAGCCAAACCTGAAACCGTCGAATAGAACCGGCCTCGCCATGCCAAAACGCACAGATATCGACTCCATCCTCATCATCGGCGCCGGCCCGATCGTCATCGGCCAGGCGTGCGAGTTCGATTATTCCGGAACGCAGGCCTGCAAGGCCCTGAAGGCTGAGGGATATCGGATCATCCTGGTCAATTCCAATCCGGCTACGATCATGACAGATCCGGAGCTGGCCGATGCAACTTATATCGAGCCGATCACCCCCGAGATCGTCGCCAGGATCATCGCCGACGAGCGCCGCCAGCGCCCCAACGACAAGCTGGTGCTGCTGCCCACGATGGGTGGCCAGACGGCCCTCAACACGGCGCTCGCGCTCGAGCGCCAGGGCGTGCTGGAGGAGCATGGGGTCGAGCTGATCGGCGCACGCGCCGAGGCCATCGACAAGGCCGAGGACCGCAAGCTGTTCCGCGAGGCCATGGACCGCATCGGCCTCGAAAGCCCGCGCGCGTCCATCGCCTCCTCGCCGCCCATTCGCGACGAGAAGGGCCACATCGTCCGCTACGACACCGCGGTTGGTTTCGCCGAGGCCATGAAGGCGCTCGACCAGATCGGCTTGCCCGCAATCATCCGCCCCGCCTTCACGCTCGGCGGCACGGGCGGCGGCGTCGCTTATAATCGCGAGGAGTTCGAGCAGATCGCGCGCTCCGGCATCGATGCCTCGCCCGTCGGCCAGATCCTGATCGACGAGAGCCTGCTCGGCTGGAAGGAGTACGAGATGGAGGTCGTCCGCGACAAGGCGGACAACTGCATCATCGTCTGCTCGATCGAGAACCTCGACCCGATGGGCGTTCACACCGGCGACAGCATCACCGTCGCGCCGGCCCTCACGCTCACCGACAAAGAATACCAGATCATGCGCGACGCCTCGCTCGCCGTTCTGCGCGAGATCGGCGTCGAGACCGGCGGCTCGAACGTCCAGTTCGCGGTGAACCCGAAGGACGGCCGTCTCGTCGTCATCGAGATGAACCCCCGCGTCTCGCGCTCCTCCGCGCTCGCGTCCAAGGCAACCGGCTTCCCGATCGCCAAGGTCGCGGCCCGTCTCGCCGTCGGCTACACGCTGGACGAGCTCGAGAACGACATCACCGGCGGCGCGACACCCGCGTCCTTCGAGCCGACCATCGACTACGTCGTCACCAAGATTCCGCGTTTCGCCTTCGAGAAATTCCAGGGCGCCGACACCACGCTCACGACCGCCATGCGCTCGGTGGGCGAAGCGATGGCCATCGGCCGCACCTTCGGCGAAAGCCTGCAGAAGGCGCTCCGCTCCATGGAGACTGGACTCACGGGCCTCGACGACATCGAGCTCGAAGGCCTCGGAGCTGGCGACGACAAGAACGTCATCCGCGCGGCCCTCGGCCGCCCCACGCCCGACCGTCTGCTCAAGGTCGCCCAGGCGCTTCGCCTCGGCCTCGATGCCGAGCAGGTGCACGCCTTCTGCAAGATCGATCCGTGGTTCATCGCGCGCATCAAGGAGATCCTCGACGTCGAGGAGCGCGTGAAGGCGCACGGCCTGCCCACGTCGGCCGAGCATCTCCGCTCGCTCAAGGCCATGGGCTTCTCTGATGCCCGCCTCGCGAAGCTCTCGGGCAAGACGGAGGCCGAGGTGCGTGCTGCGCGCCAGGCGGCCGACGTGCATCCGGTCTTCAAGCGTATCGACACCTGTGCGGCCGAGTTCGCCTCGCCCACGGCCTACATGTACTCCACCTACGAGCGTGGTCTCACCGGTCCTCCCGTGTGCGAGGCCGATCCGTCGAACCGCGAGAAGATCATCATCCTCGGCGGCGGCCCGAACCGCATCGGCCAGGGCATCGAGTTCGACTACTGCTGCTGCCACGCCTGCTTCGCGCTCACCGCCGCGGGCTACGAGACCATCATGGTCAACTGCAACCCCGAGACCGTGTCGACCGACTACGACACCTCGGACCGCCTCTATTTCGAGCCGCTGACTGCCGAGGACGTGCTGGAGATCATCCGCCGCGAGCAGCAGAACGGCACCCTCAAAGGCGTGATCGTTCAGTTCGGCGGGCAGACGCCGCTGAAGCTCGCGAGCGCACTTGAGGAAGCCGGCGTGCCGATCCTGGGCACGTCTCCGGACGCAATCGACCTCGCGGAGGATCGCGATCGCTTCAAGGCGCTGATCGAGAAGCTTGGCCTGCGCCAGCCGGAGAGCGGCATCGCCGCGACCCCGCAGGAGGCTGCCGCCATTGCCGAGCGCGTGAGCTTCCCGGTCGTGATCCGTCCGTCCTACGTGCTCGGCGGCCGCGCCATGGAAATCGTACACGACCGCGCCGAGGTGGACCGCTACATCGCGCGCCTCTCCGCGACGCTCGACCGTCCGTCGGAGCTCGTGGTTTCGGCCAAGCGCCCGCTGCTGATCGACCGCTATCTGGCGGACGCCATCGAGGTGGACGTCGACTGCCTCTCGGACGGCAAGGACACCTTCGTCGCCGGCATCATGGAGCACATTGAGGAAGCCGGCATCCACTCGGGTGACTCGGCCTGCTCGCTGCCGCCCCACTCTCTCTCGCCGAAGATCATCGCCGAGCTCGAGCGCCAGGCGCGCGAGCTGGCCCTGGCTCTCGGCGTCGTCGGCCTCATGAACGTCCAGTTCGCCATCAAGGACGACGAGGTCTACGTTCTCGAGGTCAATCCGCGCGCCTCGCGCACCGTGCCCTTCGTCGCCAAGGTGATCGGCAAGCCGATCGCGGCGATCGCGTCTCAGATCATGGCAGGTAAGCCGCTGGCGAGCTTCGGCCTGCAGGCGGCCAAGGTCGATCACGTCGCCGTCAAGGAAGCCGTGTTCCCGTTCGCCCGTTTCCCGGGCGTGGATCCAATCCTGGGTCCGGAGATGCGCTCCACCGGTGAGGTGATGGGCATCGACCGCGATTTCGCTGTGGCCTTCGCCAAGAGCCAGCTCGGTGCCGGCCAGAAGCTGCCTACCTCCGGAACGGTGTTCGTTTCGGTGAAGGACAGCGACAAGGACCGCATCGTGGGGCCGCTGCGCGAGCTTGCGGACCTCGGCTTCAAGATTATCGCCACCCGCGGCACCCGCCGTCACCTCGAGGCGCACGGGCTACAATCCGAGATTGTGAACAAGGTCCTGGAGGGCCGGCCTCACATTGTCGACGCCATTAAGAATGGCGAAGTAGCCTTGGTCTTCAATACAACCGAAGGTGCAAAAGCGGTGGCTGACAGCAAGGACATCCGCCGCACGGCCTTGCTTCACCACGTCCCCTATTATACAACTTTTGCAGGCGCGGTTGCCGTGACCCGCGCGATAAAGGCCTTGAAGGCCGATATCCTCAAGGTGGCTCCGTTGCAGGCCTATGTGGGCCGCGCTTCGTGAAACGTAGAGCCGCTCCGGGCATTATCTGACGGCCAAGTCCCATTAGAGTATCGGGATCTCGCGAATTAGGGTGCTGGCTACCGGCCAGGCCGAATGGGAGACTTTAGCGATGTCGATGGAACGTGTTCCGATGACGGTCGAGGGCTTCAAATTCCTCGAGGCGGAGCTGCACCGCCTGAAAGCCGAGGAGCGTCCCCGCATCATCCAGGCAATCGCGGAGGCACGCTCGCACGGCGATCTGTCCGAGAACGCGGAATATCATGCCGCCAAGGAAGCCCAGGGTATGAACGAGGCCAAGGTGGCCGAGCTCGAGGACAAGATCGGCCGCGCCGAGGTGGTCGACACCTCGAAGCTGTCGGGCGCCTCGATCAAGTTCGGCGCCACCGTCACCCTCGTCGACGAGGACACCGAGGAGAAGGTGAAATACAAGATCGTGGGCGACCTCGAGGCCAACGTGCGCGAGGGCAAGATCTCGATATCGAGCCCCATTGCCCGCGCCCTCATCGGCAAGTCAAAGGGCGACACGGCCGAGGTGACGACGCCCAAGGGGGCGCGCTCCTACGAAGTTCTCAAGGTCGAATGGAAGTAGAGTGAAGCGGCCGGACGGCCCGGAGCAGCAGGCCCGGGCCTCGTAACGCCGTATCAGGTGGTCTGTTGGATCAGGACGCAAGCGCCGAGGCGGCCCGGCCGCCGTCGGCTTTCGCCTACAGGGCCTTCACCCTCTATTGGGTTGCGCGCTTCCTCAACGGGTTCGCAATCCAGATCGTCTCCGTCGCCGTGGGCTGGCAGATCTACGACGAGACGCGCGATCCCTTTCTGCTGGGCCTCGTGGGGCTCGTCCAGTTCGCACCCGCGCTCGTCTTCGTGCTCGCAACCGGCACGGTCGCCGACCGCTACAATCGCCGCGCCGTCATGGCGCTCTGCATCGCGCTCGAGGCGCTCTGCGTAGCCGCCCTCGCGGGGTTCTGGATCCTGCACGCTGCCCGCGCGAGCGAGCACCATCCGATCTGGCCGGTTTTCATCATTCTGACCCTGTTCGGCGTGGCCCGGGCGTTCCTCACGCCTGCAGTGCAGTCGCTCTCCGCCAATCTCGTTCCGCGCGAGGTGTTCCCGAACGCCGTGACGTGGAACTCCTCGGCCATGCAGGCCTCCTTCACCATCGGCCCAGCCATTGGCGGCCTGCTGTACGGCCTCTCGTCGATGGTTCCCTATGCTGTCGCCTTCGTTCTGTTCGCGATCGCGGTCGTCCTGGTGGCGATGATCCCGAAGCCCGCGCAGAAAACCATCTCCGAGGCCCGCTCGATCGAGACCATGCTCGCGGGCGTCCGTTACATCTGGAGCAACCCGGTCGTGCTGGGCGCCGTCTCGCTCGATCTCTTCGCGGTGCTGCTCGGCGGCGCGACGGCGCTTCTACCGGTATTCGCTCGCGACATCCTGGAGGTCGGACCCTGGGGGCTCGGTCTTCTGCGCTCGGCCGCCGGCGTCGGCGCCCTCGTGGTCGCGCTCTGGCTGGTGCGCCACCCCATCCGCGACCACGCGGGGCGGGTGATGTTCGCGGGCGTGGCCGCTTACGGACTGTCCATCATCGTGTTCGGCCTTTCGACGACGCTGTGGATCTCGATCCCGGCGCTGTTCCTGATGGGCGCCTCCGACATGCTGAGCGTCAACGTCCGCGCCACGCTCATTCAGCTCGCGACGCCCGATGACGTCCGCGGCCGCGTGACGGCCGTGAACAGCGTCGCCATCGGCGCATCCAACGAGCTGGGCGAGTTCCGGGCCGGCACCATGGCCGCGTTCATCGGCGCTGTCCCCGCGGTGGTGATCGGCGGCGCGGGCACGCTGGTGGTCACCGCGATCTGGACCCGCCTGTTCCCGGGCCTCTACGCAAAGCGGCGATTGACCTGATCTGATCGCGCGCGTGTCTCAGGCTTCTTCGTCCGGCCCCGTGAGCGGCACGCCGGGCACGCGCTTGGCGCGCCGGATGGCGAGGTTGGTCTTCACGCTCGCCACGTTGGGGGCGGCCGTCAGCTCCTTCAGGATGAAATCCTGGAACGAGCGAAGGTCCGGCGCCACGCACTTGAGCACGTAGTCGCTTTCGCCCGAGAGCATGTAGGCTTCGCGCACCATGGGCCAGCCCAGCACCCGGTTCTCGAACGCACGAAGATCGCCTTCTGCCTGACTATGCAACCCGACCATGGCGAACGCGGTCAGCTCGAAACCCAGCGCCGCCTCGTCGACCAGCGCCGTATACCCCTGGATGACCCCCGCATCCTCCAGCGCGCGCACGCGCCGCAGGCAGGGAGGTGCGGAAAGCCCCACTCTCTGGGCAAGCGCCACATTGGTGAGCGCCCCATCGGCCATAAGCTCGCGCAGGATGCGCCGGTCGGTTGCGTCGAGACGGAGGGACATCGGTCTTTCTCGAAAAGAATTGCTGCATGACCTAAGGGCAGACGCGCAACAAATGCAAAGAATACCTGTCGTGGACCATTGCACTATTGCTTCGCATGCCGAGTCCGGCAGGACTCGACAGAGCGAGCGCTACCGGGGAAGGTGAGGCATGCAGAATGCGACACGGGTGACGGGACGAATGCGCTCGGGGCATGCGCGTCCCCTCGCCGGGGCGAGCGCATGGATCATCAGCGATGGCAAGGCCGGCCATGAAGCGCTCTGCCGCGGCGTCGCCGAGGCCTTGGGGCTCGCTGCCGAAGTGAAGCGCGTTTCGCCCGCGGGACTTTGGAGAGCGCTCGCGCCTTGGGGCCCTGTCCCGCCGAGCGAGAAGTTCGGAACGCCTCACACCCCGTTCGCGCCGCCCTGGCCGCAGATCGCGATCGCCGCCGGGCGCACCACCACCCCCTACATACGTGCGCTGAAGAAGAAAGCCGGCCTCAAGACTTTCACGGTCGTGCTCATGGACCCGAAGACCGGCCCCAGGACGGCGGACCTAGTCTGGGTGCCCGAGCACGACAGGCCACGCGGACCCAACGTCGTGGTCACGCTTACCGCGCCCCATCCGCTCTCGCCGGAGCGGCTCGCCGATCTGCGTGCGCGGCCGAGCGGAGCGATCACAGCCTTGAAGAGCCCGCGCGTGGCGGTGCTCGTCGGAGGGCCGAACGACCGCTACCGCTATCCGAAGCCCGTGATCGACAAGCTCTCGGAGACGGTGCGCTCGCTTGCCGGTCTCGGAGCGGGCCTCATGATCACCGCGTCCCGCCGCACGCCGCCCGAGCTCGTTGCGACGCTGGACGACGTGGCGCGCGAGGCGGGCGCGCTTTTCTGGAAAGGGGAGGGACCCAATCCCTACCCGGAGTTTCTTGCCAATGCAGATGCCTTCCTCGTTACCGCCGACAGCATCAACATGGCGGGTGAGGCGGCGGCCACCGGGCGCCCGATCTATGTGTTCGAGCCGGAAGGCGGCGCCGACAAATTCACGGCTTTCCATGCCGCGCTGCGGGCGAAGGGCGTGACGCGCATCGCGCCGGACCGCTTCGGCGGGCTCGACACCTGGAGCTACACACCCCTTTACGCCGCCGACGTCATCGCTGATGAAGTCGAGCAGCGCTGGCAGCGCCGCAAGAGCCTGCTGGCGGGGCTGACCTGACGCCTGTCCTCAGCGAGCAATCGGAAAGAGACGAGAATGATCACGGCCGGCGGATCGACAACCTCGGCGCAAGAGGTCTCCCTTCTCGCGCGCCTCTTGCGGTGGATCGAGATGGCGCTGCTGTTTGGCGCTGCGCCCATCGTGATGTCGTGGGTCGTGCACGGAGAGCGGGTTCCGTTGCTCTCCGAGTACATACCGGCCGGCACCAAAATCCCGATCTTCATCGCCCTGCTGCCGGTCCTGTTCATCGCCGCCTTCCTCCTGCTCGCCGATCCCACGTTCCGTCTGCGCGATGAGCTCCGCCGTGGTCTCGGCTGGCGCAACGCGCTCTCGATCGTTCTCATCTTTCTCATCATGGGCGGCGCGGCGACGTGGTGGATCAAGACCTATCATCCGTCGTGGTTCCTGGAGTTTCCGACCAACCGGCCGGAGACCTACACGCGCATCATGCTGGCCTATCCGGTGTTCTCCGTCGCCGCGCAGGAGCTGCTTTACCGCTCGTTCTTCTTTCATCGCTACGGGCCGCTCTTCGGCACCCATGCGTGGCTGATCGTGATCGTGAACGGCCTGCTGTTCGGCTATGCGCACATCGTCATGAATTCGGCCTTCGCCATCGCCGCAACCGCGCTCGGCGGAATGATCCTGGCCGCGCGCTATGCCATGTCGCGCTCGTTCTGGGCGGTGTTCATCGAGCATACGCTTTGGGGATGGCTGATCTTCACCATCGGTCTCGGCCGCTATTTCTTCACGGGCGTTCAAAATCCCTGAGCTGTGGGCGGCGCGTCTTCTTTGCCGGTTTGTAAAGTGACGCGCTTCCCCCCGCGGGATTAGTCTCGCGCAGCGATCAGCGAAGAGGGGATCGGCTCTGGGCAACGATTTGCGTGGCCGCAAGGCCTGGCTCTTCAGCGACGGGAAGGCCGGCAACGACGTGCAATCGCTCGGCATAGCGAATGCGCTCGGCCTCGACGTGACCGTGAAGCGGATTGCGCCGAAAGGGCTCCACAAGCATTTGTCACCCTGGATCGGCGTAGCGCGCCGCGAGCGTTTCGGTGCGCCCGGAAGCGCGTTCGCGCCGCCCTGGCCGGATGTCGCGATCGCCATCGGACGCCTCACCACACCCTATATCCGTAGGCTGAAGCAGATGGCGCGCGAGGCGACGTTCACGGTGATCCTGCAGGATCCGAAGGTTTCGCTGGCGACCGCCGATCTGTTCTGGGTTCCCGAGCACGATCGCCTGCGGGGACCCAACGTCATCACAACGCTTACTGCCCCGCACGGCTTCTCGGAGCAGCGTCTCAAGGCGCTCAAGAGCGCGATCCCCGCTCACATCGCCGTGTTGCCTCGTCCGCGCGTGGCGATCATGCTCGGCGGCTCGAACGGCGATTACGTCTATTCGCCGGCTGCGCTCGAGCGCTTGGGCCGCGCGATCCGCGCGTTCGGCGAGAAAGGCGCGAGCCTACTCGTCACGCCGTCTCGGCGCACCGAGCCCGCGATCGTTCAATGCGCGCGGCAAGCCGTGGAGCCCTTTCCGCATTTCTTCTGGAACATGAGTGGAGACAATCCCTACCCATTCTTCGTTGCGGAAGCGGACATTTTTCTTGCGCCCGCCGACAGCATCAACATGACAGGCGAGCCGTGCGTCACCGGCAGGCCCGTCTATGTTTTTCACCCCGATGGCGGTTCGCCTAAATTCACCCGCTTCCACGAAGCCCTGATGCAGTACGGCGCAACACGCGCCATGCCGGAGCGCGTTGATGCGCTCGAGACGTGGGACTACGAGCCGTTGAGTTCGGCATCTGCCATCGCCGGCGAAATTGATCGGCGGTTTGCAGAGATGCGCATTGTGAACGGACGTTCAATTTAAGCGTTCATTCACAAGTTTCTTCAACCTTACGAATTTGTATGGTGCCAGCCTTGCTGCGATGCGCCATGACTCCTGCCTTCAGCATTGAAGCGGGGGAGCATGAATTATGCCGACGTCGCGGAATGATGTTGCACTGTCTCTCGTCGCGGCTTTCGGGCGAGCCGAGAAAAGCGAGACACCTTACCGATATTGGCTGCTCGCCGACTGCCTGCCGGAGCGCATCGTCGACGAAGTCCTTGGATTGCCGTTCGGTGCCGCCGATCTCGATGGCGTGTCCGGCAAGCGCGAGCTGCACAATCAGAGCCGGCGCTACTTCGACGTCGAGAACCGCACCAAGTTCCCATGCGTGTCTGCGGTCGCAGCCGCGTTTCAGGATCAGCGCGTGACGGCGGCGATCGAGAAATCCTTCGACGCGAGGCTCAACGGCACGCACCTGCGCATCGAGTTCGCACAGGATGTGGATGGTTTTTGGCTGGAGCCGCACACCGACATCGGCGTCAAGGCGTTCACCTTCCTGATCTACCTGTCGAAGGGAAACGCGCACGCCGATCTCGGCACGGACATCTACGATGCCGGCAAGAACTGGGTTGGCCGCACGCCCTATTCCAGCAACTCCGGCATGATTTTCGTGCCCTCCACGATCACGTATCATGGCTTCGAGCGGCGCAGGATAGACGGTGTACGCAAGCTGCTCGTCGTCAATTACGTCACCAGCGAATGGCGCGCGAAAGAGCAGCTTGCCTTTCCCGAGCAGGCGGTCTCGCCGTCCTCCGTCGCACTGGTTCACTGACGCGGCACACGGCAAGGGGAGAGCGGTTACTTCCGCTTTCCTCTAGCGCCGGCGGTCCTGCATGATCTCGAGCTGAAGCTGCTGGATCTCCGCCAGCCGCTGCCACTGCTTGCTGATCAGGTGATCGAGCTTCTCGTGCAGGTGGCGGATCTCGAGCTCGGCCTTGAGGTTCACCTGATAGTCGTTGAGCGAGCGCGCGCGATCCTTCGCCTCCTGCCGCTTCTGGCTCATCATGATAATGGGGGCCTGCAATGCGGCAAGACACGAGAGCACGAGGTTCAAGAGGATAAACGGGTAAGGGTCGAACGTGTCGCTTCCACGCGCCGCGTTGTAGGCCATCCAAACCCCGAGCATCACCAGGAAGCTGATGATGAACACCCAACTTCCGCCGAACGAGGCAAGGTGATCGGAGACGATCTCGCCGAACGTTCGCTTCTCTTCAAACTCGGCCTCGACGTTTTCGCTCAGCGTGTCGTGCGTGGCGAGGCTCTCCGCGACGCGCCGCTCGAGGTCGCTGATCTCGCCGCTCTCGTCCCGCAGAAGCTCCTCCACATAGAGCCCCCGGAACCTCTGCAACTCTTGCCGCGAGACGAGCGCGTCGGGGGCGAGATCGGGATAGTCGCGCCGCATCCGCTCGACGAGGGCGGGACGAACCGTCTCCAGATTCACGAGCTGGCGGCGTGTCCATTCGCGCCCGGTGATGGCGCACCGGTCGGTTCTGGACCCGTTGGCGTGGTTCGACATGCGCAGTCCTCGGCGGGGTTCAATGCGTGACGTGGAGCGGGCCCGGAACAACAGCAATAGGATCAGGGAGTTACATATCTGTAATTCGCCCCCACCCGGCGATTGAGATTGACCCGACGATCGGTTAAAACCCCCGCAAATCCCGAAACCGCGCAACCCGAGAGGCGCCCGAATGGCTGCGGCCCACCAGTACGTCTATCACATGCACAAGCTCTCCAAGACCTACCCGGGGGGCAAGCAGGTCCTGAAGGACATCTCGCTGTCATTCCTGCCCGGCGCCAAGATCGGCGTCGTGGGCCTGAACGGTGCCGGTAAGTCGACGCTGCTCAAGATCATGTCCGGCACGGTCGACGATTTCCTCGGGGAGGCGAGACCGGCCGACGGCATCAAGGTCGGCTACCTGCCGCAGGAGCCGGAGCTCGACCCCTCGAAGGACGTGCTGGGCAACGCCATGGAGGGCGTCGCCGAGAAGAAGGCGATCCTCGACCGCTACAACGAGATCGCCGCCAACTACTCCGAGGAGACCGCCGACGAGATGACGGCGCTCCAGGATCAGATTGATGCGCTGAACCTCTGGGACCTCGACACGCAGGTCGAGCAGGCGCTCGACGCGCTGCGTTGTCCGCCGGGCGATGCGGACGTGACGAAGCTCTCCGGTGGTGAGAAGCGCCGCGTGGCGCTGACCCGCCTCCTGCTCTCGAAGCCGGATATCCTGCTGCTCGACGAGCCGACCAACCACCTCGACGCCGAGAGCGTCGCCTGGCTCGAGCGCTACCTCAAGGAGTACACCGGCTGCGTCATCCTCGTGACGCACGATCGCTACTTCCTCGACAACATCACCGAATGGACGCTGGAGCTGGATCGCGGCCAGGGCGTGCCGTGGAAGGGCAACTATTCGAGCTGGCTGGAGCAGAAGGCCAAGCGCGCCGAGAGCGAGAAGGCCGCCGAGGAAGGCCGCCAGAAGCAGATGGCCCGCGAGTTGGAGTGGATCCGCTCCTCGCCCAAGGCCCGCCAAGCCAAGTCCAAGGCGCGTATCTCCGCTTACGACAAGCTCGTCGAGCAGGCCGGGCGCGAGGAGGTCGGCAAGGCTTCGTTCCAGATCGCGACGGGCCCGCGCCTCGGCGACATGGTGATCGAGGCCGAGGGGCTTTCGAAGGCATTCGGCGATCGCCTTTTGATCGACGATCTCTCCTTCAAGCTGCCGCCGGGCGGCATCGTCGGCGTCATCGGCCCGAACGGCGCGGGCAAGACCACGCTGTTCAAGATGCTGACCGGTGTCGAGACGCCGGACAAGGGCACCATCAAGCTCGGCCCCACCGTGAAGCTCTCCTACGTCGACCAGAGCCGCGCGCACCTCGACGACAAGAAGACCGTCTGGGAGGAGATCTCCGGCGGCCTCGACATCATGAAGTTTGGCGACAAGCGGGAGATGAGCTCGCGCGCCTACTGCGGCTGGTTCAACTTCAAGGGGCCGGACCAGCAGAAGAAGGTCGGCCTTCTCTCGGGCGGTGAGCGCAACCGCGTGCATCTCGCCAAGATGCTGAAGGAGGGCGGCAACCTCTTGCTGCTCGACGAGCCGACCAACGATCTCGACACCGAGACGCTGGGTGCGCTCGAAGCCGCTCTCGAGGATTTCCCTGGCTGCGCCGTGGTGATCTCGCACGATCGCTTCTTCCTCGATCGTCTCGCGACCCACATCCTGGCCTTCGAGGGCGACAGCCACGTCGAGTGGTTCGAGGGCAACTTCGAAGCCTACGAGGAGGACAAGAAGCGCCGCCTCGGCGACGCCGCCGTCGAGCCGCACCGCATCAAGTACAAGCGGTTCGAGCGCTAGGTCAGTTGGGGGGCGATATGACGGGCGACTGGACCCTCATCCTCGTCATATCGCTCGGAGCGGCCATCGCGTCGGTGGTGGCGCTCGACCTCAAGTCACGGCTCCGCGGCGACCGCGAAGGCAATCCGCCGGCCCTGCGTCACGTAGCGGCGTATTTCATCGCTTATGTGCTGGGGTTTCTGGCCGTCGAAACGTTGGATCGGCCGTGGTCGCTGCTGGCCATCGCCGCGATCGCGTCGCTCGCGTTCGCGGTGTCGCTGAACGGGCGCAAGCCGCTGATCACGCAAGACTATGCGCGGACGGCGGCGATGACGTTCGGAGTGCTGTTCGTCTTGTGGGGGCTCCACCAGCTCCTGCTGCTCGTGGGCATTGACCTGCTCGCGAAGGATTTCGCGGCGCGCTCCTGAAGCGTTGCCGTCCGTCGCGTTAAAGCAGCTTACGGATTTGTATGAGGCATCGCCTGGGATGCTCCCTATGATGAGGCAGGGGGGATCACAGGAGGATCCCATGATCAGGCTCGCTGTTTCCTTTCTCATTCTCGCCAGTTTCGCCGGCGTTGCATCCGCCGATACGTGCAAGGCCCAGGCTACCGCCAAGAGTCTGCACGGCGCGGCCGAGACAAGCTTCCTCAAGAAATGCGCGTCCGACGCCAAGGCGAAGTGTGAGACGGACGCCAAAACAAAGAACCTGCATGGCGCCGCCGAAACCAGCTTCGTGAAGAAGTGCGTCTCGGACGCGAAAGGGGCCTGAGCGGTTTTCTCGCGGGCCGCCACGAGAACGTCGTATAGAGCTGTAGCTGTGTGCTGATGCCCCAGCGCGAGGAGGGAGCCGCACTCTATGCTGACGCTCTATGCCCACCCGTTCTCGTCTTACTGTCAGAAGGTCGAGACAGCCCTCTACGAGAACGCGACGGCTTTCACCTATCGTCTGCTCGGGCCCGAAGATCCGGCCACGGGCGCCGAGTGGGCCGCGCTGTGGCCCCTCAAAAAAATGCCGGTGCTGGCCGACGGCGAGCGAACCGTTCTCGAATCCACCGCCATCATCGAGTACCTGGACCTGCATCACCCGGGAGCCGTGAAGCTCGTGCCGGCCGGCGCGGATGCGGCGCTGGAAGCGCGCACCCTGGATCGCATCTTCGACAACTACGTCATGACACCGATGCAGAAGATCGTGCTCGATCATCTGCGCCCGCCGGAGGGCCGCGATCCCTATGGCGTCGCGCAGGCCCATGAGATGCTGGACACGATTTACCCCTGGCTCGACGCCAAGCTCGCCGGCCGGGAATGGGCTGCGGGCGACACGTTCAGCCTGGCCGATTGCGCCGCCGCGCCCTCCTTGTTCTACGCCGATTGGGTGCACGAGATCCCGGCGGAGTTGTCGACGCTCAAGGCGTATCGCGCACGCCTGCTCGCGCGCCCGTCGTTTGCGCGCGCCGTCGATGAGGCCCGCCCGTTCCGCCCGTATTTTCCGCCCGGCGCACCAGACCGGGATTGAGCGCGTGCGAATGCGGACAGGCATACGGAGTTGTTTGCTGGCAGGGCTCGCCGTTATCGCGTGCGTGGCGCAAGGGGCGGCGCATGAGCCCTGGGTGCTGCGCCTGGGAAGCCTCGAGCTTTCCTACGACACGGCACGCTGGACTATGCAGGGAGCTGGCGAGCACGCCTTCGATTTCAAGCCGGTGGACAAGAGTTCACCGGATCACGAAGACGTCCGCGTGACGTGGAAGCCGAGCGAACGCGGCGAAGGATGCCAGGCAGAGGTCCGCGAGGTGTTATGGAGCGAAATGTACGAGCAGCCTGTCGCGACCTCAGTCGAGATCGCAGGCATCGCGGCCGAGCGCTTCGTGGCGGATACGCGCTGCCGCAATGCCGTGCCGAAGGGCATTGTCATCTGTGTGCCGCGCCGCGACGGGGTCTATCTGATCGCTGCGACGCGCTCCAGTTGCCGGGACGGTGGGCGCAGCCCGTTCTCCGGCGTGGATCCCCTGGAGGAACTCGCGCGCGGAGCCAAATTCTCGCCTGAGACGCCGTAGCGCCCACGCGATCGTGCGTCACTTCTGGTAGGCGCCTTCGAGATTGCGCGCCTTGTCGAGGTTGACCGCGGCCTCCCGTCCCTTGAGCGTCTCGAGATGAGCCGAGCCGACGTCGGCGCCGTTGAAGTCCGTTTTCGCCACGTTGGCATCGGTGAAATCGGCACCAGCCAGCGACGCACCCGCGAGAATGCTGCCCGAAAGGTCGGCGTCCTTCAGAGAGGCGAAGTCGAGGATCGCGCCGATCAACCCCGCGTTGGTGATGGTGGCTTTGTCGAGCTTCGCCGAGCGCATCACGAAGGGATGACGGCGGCTGTCCCGCGCGGGCTTTCCATCGGCCATGTTGATGCCGTCGAGGTGCGCCCCGATCAGGCTTGCTTGGGAGAAGTCGCCGGCGAGGCGCGCATGCGAAAGGTTCGCGCCGTCGAGCTTGGCGCGCATGAGCTGAGCGGAGACGAGGCTCGCTCCTTCGAGATTGGCTCCCGTGAGATCCGCTTCGAGCCCCCACGCCTGATCGAGCCGCGCGCCGGAGAGATTGGCGCCCGTGAGCTTCGTGCCGTTGAGGCGCGACGCCTGCAGGTTGGCGCCGTGCAGGTCGAGCCCGGAAAGATCGAGCCTGTTGAGCTGCTTGCCACTGAAGTCGACGCTCCCCGCACTTCCGGCGGCGGCAATGGCAGCCTCCACTTCGGCGCGCGTCACGTCGGCTTTCGTGAACGCGTCGGAGTTGAGGTCGATGTACTGCCAGAGATCCTGTGCGGCCGCCGAGAGCGTGAAAGCCCACCCGGTCAGCAAGGAGCCGGCCATGAGGGCGGCGGAAAGTCTGGCAGCGAAGGCGGGCTTGGAACGCATGTGGCGAGGTCCTTTTTCCCGCATGCTAGCGTTTCAGGGGCGCCGGGCGCCAGCGCTCAGCGGTTGGGTCACGCGGGTGTGACCGATGCGGCTAGGCAGCACCGGCACGAGACTGGACGGCGAGCGAACGGGCATGGGCGAGATCGGCGACGAATGCGCGATACGCGTCCTGCTTGGCGCTTTCGTCCGGTAACCGAAGGAGATAGGAGGGATGCACGGTGATGAAGCCCGGGCCCGCATCGAACATGGCAGGCCCGCGCACTTTTGTAATCGGAAGCGCTTTATCCGTGAGCGCCAGCACCGCCGTGGCGCCGAGCGCGACGATCAAGGAAGGCCGGACGATTTCGAGTTCCTTCATTAGCCACCAGCGATAGTGGCGCACTTCCCCCGCAGTGGGCTTTTGGTGAAGCCGGCGCTTGCCGCGCTGCTCGTATTTGAAATGCTTGACCGCATTGGTGAGATAGCAAGCGTCTCGCGCAATTCCGGCTTCGGCGAGCGCGCGGGTGAGCAATTGTCCGGCTGGCCCCACGAACGGCCGCCCTTGGAGATCCTCCTGGTCGCCCGGCTGCTCGCCGACGAACGCCAAGGAGGGCGAAAGAGGGCCTTCGCCCAGCACGGCGCGCTTGCCACCCGGCACGAACGGGTCGGCGGCCGAGATGATCGCGTTCAGATCCGCGAGCGTCCGCACGTCTCCATCGTGCATGGCGGCGACGGCTTTCGCCGGGTCCTTCTTTCGGGGCGGGGCAGGGGCCTTGGTCATGACGGACTCAACGCGCGAACCGGCCGAGCGTAGCAGGTCCGGGATCAATTTCGTCTCCGCCATGTTGCGCCAATACTTTTTCGGCATCTGCTTCTGCATTTCGGCGACGTTCACGCGCGCCGGGTTGAAGGTGCTGGCGTAGTAGACACCCCAGCCGGCCTCGAGATCGTCGCTCTCCGGCGCGTCGCTCCGCTCTCCCGGCGGGCCGAGTGTGAGCGCCTCCCGGTTCCAATGCAGCGACCCGATGGGAGTGAGGATCGACCAGTCGAGCGCGCGAAAGCGGTCGACGAAGAACCCTGCCGTTGCTTCGAGAATGTAATGATCAGGCTCGAACCACGCGACGAAACGCTCGCTGCCCTCCGCAGCCACACGCCGAAAGCGCACGAACGCGTGCATCTTGTGCAGGTCTCGCGCAACCGACTTCGCCATCGCCATGAGGCGGTAAACGAGCGGATCGCTCGCGATCTCGAGTAAACTCCGCTCACCTTGCGTCACGCGCCAGATCAAAGTGTAGAGCAGCCCGTACCGTTCCGGATCGCGGTGGCAGACGACGCTCTGGATGAGATCTCTCACCTCGCGCGGCAAGACGATGGGAGCGGCATTTTCCGGGCTCGGCCCGTCGAATAGCGACGGCGCCGCTGCGGTCTGCCAGACCGCGTCGCAGGGCGCGACGCCCGCCGCGATCAACCCGCGCGCGGCGAGGCGAAACCCATCGAGATCTGCGCCCTCGCGCAAGGTGACGCTCCTCGGCGCCATCAGAGCAGGCTCAATTGGCGGGGTGCAGCGACGCGCTCGCGAAGATCCACCCGGTCCGTCAGTCGCGTGGGCCGGTGATCGGCCGTGATGAGAAACGGCGCGGCCCGCCGGAACGAGCTCGTCAGCCGGCGCACGTCTTCGGAGCGAAGGCGCCTATGACGGCGCGCGCTCAGAATGCGGTCGACGGCGCGGGTGCCGAGGCCCGGCACCCGCAACAGCATCTCGCGCGGTCCCGTGTTCACATCCACGGGAAACGATCCGCGGTTCTTGAGTGCCCACGCGAGCTTGGGATCGATCTCGAGATCCAGCATGTTGTCGTTGCTGCACGCCGCGATCTCGGAGACGGAGAACGCATAGTTCCGGAGCAGCCAGTCGGCCTGGTAGAGGCGGTGCTCCCGCACCAGAGGCGGCGCCTTGGGCGGCAGCAGGCTGCTTGCGTGGTCGATGGGGCTGAAAGCCGAATAGTAGACGCGAGACAGTTTGAATCGCTGATAGAGCGTCGCGCTGGCGGTAAGCAGCTCCGTATCCGTCGTCGCATCGGCACCGACGATCACCTGCGTGCTCTGTCCCGCGGGCGAGAAGCGGCGCTTTTCCTCGCGCGCCTCGGCGATACGCGCGTGCATCTGGTCCATCGCCTTCTCGATGGTCGCCCCGCTTTTCTCCGGAGCGAGCTTCGCAAGGCTGGCAGCCGTCGGCAGCTCCAGATTGATCGACATCCGGTCGGCCCAAAGCCCCGCCTGCTCGATCAGCCAGGGGCTCGCCTCGGGAATGGTCTTGAGGTGAATGTAACCGGCGAAGCCATGCTCGCGGCGCAGCTTCCGCGCGACGAGCATGAGCTGCTCCATCGTGTAGTCCGCCGAACGGATGATCCCCGACGAGAGAAAGAGGCCCTCAATGTAGTTGCGTTTGTAGAATTCAACGGTCAGCCGCACCACCTCGTCGACGCTGAAGCGCGCACGGCGCACGTTCGAGGAGCGGCGGTTGATGCAGTACGCGCAGTCGAACAGGCAGTAGTTGGTGAGCAGGATCTTGAGCAGAGAAACGCAGCGTCCATCCGGCGTGTAGGCGTGGCAGATGCCGGCTCCCGTGGTCGAGCCCAGCCCGCCCTCGGCGGCTTTTCTCTTCGGCGCGCCGGACGAGGCGCAGGACGCATCGTATTTCGCAGCGGCAGCGAGGATTGCGAGCTTCTCGAACAACTCCATGGAGCAGCCTCCAGCTTTGTTGTTCTCTATATGTTCTCATAAAGCCACCGTCAAGGTGGCGACAGCACAAAGCGCCTATGCGCGTTCGCTCTCGCTTGGATAGACGCCGCGCAGCACATCCTCGAAGTGCTCCTTGACGCTCTCATTGCAGAGGCACGAGCGGGCGTAGAGCGCATCGCGATCACGCACCATGAGCGCGCCGCGGCGCGTTTCGAGAATGCCGTCTGCCTTGAACACCTGGATGACGCGGCTCGTGTAGCTGCGCCCCACGCCCAGCATGGAAGCCAGCTCGTCATGGGTCAGCGGCACGAGATGGTCGCCGGTGCGATCCATGGCCGAGATGATCCATTTGGCGGTGCGCTGCTCGATGGAATGGATCGCGTTGCAGGCGGTGGCCTGGAACATTTGTGCAAGCATGCAATCGGCATAGCGCGCGAATAGCGCCCTGAGGCTCGGTGATTGTTTCTTTGCGGCCTCGAGATGGCTCACGGAGATCGAGGCGAACGGGCCGCCGAACTTCACGAGGATACGGCAATAGGCCGGCAGGTTGCCGGAGCTCACGATGCCGCCTACGGCCCCCTCGCGGCCCACCAGTATGGTTTCCACGTCGCGGCCGTCCGCGTTGGCGACGAGAAATGAAACGAGGCTCGGACCATACGGAAAATACACCGTCGCGACGTTGTCGCCGGGGTTGTAAAGCAGCTCCCCGGCTCGTCTTTCCGTCATCTCGAGGTGGGGCGAAAGCAGATCGTAGTCGGCCGGACGCAGCGCGCCGAGCAGGTTGCTGACAAGCGGGTCATCCGGAAGAAATGGGCTTTGGTGAGCGGCCACGGGGCTCTCGTCCTTGCTCGCAATCACCCTCTTGTGTGCACAAGTGCACAGACAGAGCAAGTGGGATTTGATTGAGTGGGCGCGGTCCGATGACACGCGGCCTGAAATGCAATCCGGTGGCTGCGGTCGGATATGTCGAGCGCTATGCTGCGAGGCGCCCTGAGGGCGGTCGCAAGCTCCGTTGCACCAATGATGCAGCCTCTGCTGGCCCTGCGGCGGAAGAGGATGCGCTGACCCCGATCCAAGTCCGCATCCTTCCATATGAGGTAGCCAATCATCAATGGGCAACACGCCGAACGACCTGCCGACTCCAACCACCCGCACGCCTGCCGACGTGCTGCTGGTCGAGGACAATTTCATCATCGCCCTCGATACGGAGGACATGTTGCGCGAGATCGGCGTCATCAGCGTGCGCACGGCGAAGAACGTTCTGGACGCCTTGAACGCAATCACGCTGCAGCCGCCGGAGTTCTGCCTTCTCGACGTCAATCTCGAAACCGAGAAAAGCTTTATCGTTG
The DNA here is from genome assembly GCF_000383415.1 of Hyphomicrobium zavarzinii ATCC 27496. Taxonomy (GTDB): domain Bacteria; phylum Pseudomonadota; class Alphaproteobacteria; order Rhizobiales; family Hyphomicrobiaceae; genus Hyphomicrobium_C; species Hyphomicrobium_C zavarzinii. The sequence goes on from NZ_KB911258.1 coordinate 575,862, forward strand.
CTGACCGCCTGCGCGAGCTCGCCATCCCTTTCGCCTTCGCGACGGGCTACGGCGACCAGCTCACGTTCCCTCCGCACTTCGCCAACGCCGCCATCGTGGCCAAGCCTTACGCCATCGACGATTTGCGCCACGCCATCGTCGTCCCCTGAGCAAAGCCGCGGGGATCGCGCTCGCGCCCCTCGCACGAATGCCGCAATTCCACCCTGGGTGATCCCCGTCTAAGATGTGCTGCCGCACAAAGCGGACGGCACAGGGGATTTCTCGACGCCAGATGGACCTCATCCGCCTTTACCAGCGCGCGCTCGGCATGCTCGCAGCCGAGAAGACGCTCGCCGTTGTTCTTGCCGTCGCGTCCGTCGCCATAGGCCTCGTGCAGCTCGCCGAGCCCATCCTCTTCGGCCGCGTCGTCGACACCCTCTCGCGCGGCGACGCCGCGTTTCCGACGATCGCGCTTTGGGCGGCGCTGGGCCTGTTCGGGATCCTCGCAAGCGTCGTGGTCGCCGTGTTCGCCGACCGTCTCGCGCATCGCCGCCACCTCGCGGCCATGGCGGAGGCGTTCGAGCGGGCCATGACCTTGCCGCAGGGCTATCACGCCGAGCGCGGCTCGGGCGCGGTGGTTCGCTCCATCCTGCAAGGCACAGATGCTCTGTTCTGGCTGTGGCTCGGCGCCATGCGCGAGCAGTTGACCGCAGTCGCGGGCATCGTCCTGCTGGTGCCGACGGCCATCGGCATGGACATCCGCATGGCGGCCATCCTGGCTGTGCTCGCGGTCTCCTATGTCGTCATGAACACCTACGTCATGCGCAAGACCAAGGCCGGGCAAGCCAACGTCGAGCAATACAACTCGGCTGTCTACGGGCGCGTCGGTGATGTGATCGGCAACGTGACGGTGGTGCAGAGCTTCGCGCGCCTCAAGGCGGAGACGGACGCCATGCGCGCCGTCATGAGCGACCTGCTCTCCGCACAGTATCCCGTGCTCACCTGGTGGGGCATCCTCACTGTCTTGCAGCGCGCCGCCGCCACCATCACGATGGTCGCGGTGTTCGCAATGGGAGCCGTGCTCGCGGGACGCGGAGAGCTGTCCGTCGGCGAGATCGTCTCGTTCGTCGGTTTCGCCAACCTTCTCATCTCGAAGCTCGATCAGATCTCGGGCTTCATCACCGCGATCCATCGTCAGGCCCCCGTCCTCAAGGGTTACTTCGCCCTCATCGACGAGCCGGACGGCATCGCGGAGAAGCCGGGCGCCCCGCCGCTGCCGCAAGTGAACGGCGAGGTGCGCTACGAGGATGTGAGCTTCCGCTTTCCGGGGACCGAGCAGGGCGTCGGCGGCATAGCGCTCACGGCCGCGCCGGGCCAGACCATCGCGCTCGTCGGGCCCACCGGATCCGGCAAATCCACGACCCTTTCGCTGCTCATGCGGCTGAGGGCGCCCGACCGGGGGCGCATCCTCATCGACGGCCACGACATCGCGGATGTCACGCTGCACTCGCTCCGCCAGTCCATCGCCGTCGTGTTTCAGGATGCGGGCCTGTTCAATCGCTCCATCGGCGACAACATCGCCATCGGCCGCCCGGGCGCGTCGCTCGCAGAGGTGGAAGCCGCCGCGCGCCTTGCGGAGGCGCACGACTTCATCGCGCGCAAGCCCGGCGGCTATGGGTTCGTGATCGGCGAGCGGGGCGTCGCGCTATCCGGCGGCGAGCGTCAGCGCATCGCCATCGCCCGCGCCATCTTGAAGGATGCGCCGATCCTCGTGCTCGACGAGGCGACGAGCGCGCTAGACGCGGAGACCGAAGCGCGTATCAAACGCGCCCTGGACCGCCTGCGGAAAGGGCGCACCACCTTTATCATCGCGCACCGCCTCTCGACCGTCGCCAACGCCGACGAAATCCTGGTTCTGGATCAGGGCCGGATCGTCGAGCGCGGACGCTTCGAGACACTGGCGGCAGGGAAAGGGCTGTTCGCCCGGATGGTGACGGAAGGCGGGTTCACCGTGCCGAAGGCGGCAGAGGAAGAGACGTCACCGCAGCAAGCCGCGCCCGGAGGCGCGGCCACAGCAGGTTGATCGCAAGACCCGTCATCACGAGACCGGCTGCCTGAAGCTTCCAGCTCTGCAGCGGTTCGCCCAGCACCAGCGCCGACGACCCCATTCCGAATACCGGCACCATCAGAGCCATCGGAGCGACGGCCGCGACTGGATAGCGAGACAGCAGCCAGCCCCACATGGCATAGCCGAAGAGCGTGTTGCCGATGGCTTGCCAGAGCACGGCGCCCCACGTGGCGGCGTCCGCCGAAGCAAGGCCGGCGCGGATCTGCGGCCAGCCCTCGAACGCGAGCGAGAAGGCGAGCAGCGGCGGCACGGCGAAGAGGCTCGCCCACACCACGTAGGCGAGCATGTCCGCGTTGGGCGTCGCCCGCACCACGATGTTGCTGCCGGCCCACGCTGCGGCGGCCACCAGCACGAGCCCGAGCCCCAGCGCGGTCGTCGTCTTGTCGGTGTGATGAAGAATGATCCCGACGCCAGCGAGCGTCACGATGAGCGCCAGAACCTGAAAGGGACGAACGCGTTCGCCGCTGATCATCGTCGCGAGCCCGATGGTGAAGAACACCTGCGTCTGAACGACGAGCGAGGCGAGGCCGGGCGTGATGTGCCCGTTCATGGCGATGTAGAGAAGGCCGAACTGGCCAGCGCCGACGAGCAGTCCATAGGCCGCGAGATTGCGCCAGGGAACCGCGGGACGTTTGAGGAAGAGCGCCGCCGGCAGAAGCGAGAAGGCAAATCGCAACGCCGCAAACAGCAGCGGCGGAAGATGCTCGAGCGCGGCGTGGATGACGACGAAGTTCGATCCCCACACGGCCGTCACCGCCAGGGCGAGGAGCGCGTGGCGCCAGGACAGGCTGTCGGGCTGGGCGCTCACCGAATGGGGGCTTTCGAGAAGGATCGCGAAACGCGACGCGATGGGCTTTTGAACCTAGCTCCCATCGCGCGCAGGATTGAGCGCCTTACGAGGCCTGCGTGCGCACGGGCGCGAGTGCTGCTCGGCTGGTGCCGAAGCCGTGCATGCGCAGCTTCCACTGCAGCGCCACGATGAAGCCCTTCACGGGCTGCAGGAGCGCGAGCGTCAGGATGAGGGTGAGCGGCAGCCACAGCGCCCAGTGAACCCACACAGGCGGCGCATACGTGAACTCGGCCCACATCACCAGTCCCACGACGATATGACCGACGATCGACATAACGATGTAGGCCGGCATGTCGTCGGCGCGGTGGTGATAAAGCTCTTCGCCACAGCTATCGCACTTTGGAACAACCTTGAGGAATTTGCCGAACAGGCGTCCGTCGCCGCACTGCGGACACTTGCAGGTTGCCCCGCGCATCAACGCCACTTGCATGGACGGTTCTGACGTGGTCATCCCGAGACCTCCCGCTGGTCGATTTTTCAACTATTGATTTTCGATGTTTAATGCGGATTGTATGGGTTCGCAACGCGCGATATGACCCACTTGTATGGATTGGACGCCTACAATCTCCGACCGCCAAGGTCCGCTCTACCAGCGCATCGTCAATGCGCTGGCGGATGACATTGCCTCCGGCCGCCTTCATCAAGGACAGGCGCTCCCCACGCATCGGGCGCTTGCGACGGCGCTGGGCGTGGACCTGACAACGGTGACGCGCGCCTACACGGAAGCACGGCGCCAGGGCCTGACGGAAGCGCGCGTGGGCCGCGGAACGTTCGTCAGGTCGCGCCCGGGCACGCTTCGCGCGCCCGCATCTCCCGGCATCGACCTGTCGATGAATCTACCGCCGCAACCGGCAGAGGCTGATCTCGACGGCCGTCTGGCCAAGGCCCTGTCCGAGATCCGGGCGGAGCAGAGCCTAGCGGCTTATCTCACGTATCAGCAGCCCGGCGGCACGTCGGCCGAGCGGCAGGTGGCGGCGGAATGGCTGCATCGTCTTTTCCCCGCCGTCGGCTCCGACCGCCTCGTCATCGCACCGGGCACGCAACCGGCACTCTTCTGCCTGCTTCAGATGCTGGTTCCCACGGGCGGTGCCGTGCTCACAGAGCGGCTCACCTATCCGGGCCTCAAGGCCGCAGCCGCCGTGGCAGGTATCACGCTGATCGGCGTCGAGAGCGATGCCGACGGCTTGAAGCCGGCAGCCCTCGACCGGGCGGCGCGCGAGCACGCGGCCAAGGTCGTCTACCTGATGCCGACGATCCACAATCCGACCACCACCACCATGCCGGCCGAGCGCCGGGCGCGCATTGCCGAGGTCGTCCGCAAGCGGGGGCTCACCCTGATCGAGGACGATCCCTATACGTTTCTCTGCCCGGGCCTTCCACCGGTGGCGACGTTCGTTCCGGAGCGCGCGTACCTCGCGGCGAGCCTGTCGAAATGCATCGCGCCGGGCTTCCGCACCTCGCTTGTCGTCGTGCCGGATAGCGCAATCGCGGCGCGCTTTTGCACGACGTTGCGCGCCACCGTGCAGATGCCCGCCCCGCTGATGGCTGCGGTCGTGACGCGATGGCTGCGGGACGGCACGGCGGACGAGATCATCGCCGCGATCCGCACTGAAGCGAAAGAGCGCCAGACGCTGGCGCGAAACGCACTCGCAGGCCACCCCTTCACTGCGCATCCGAACGGTCATCACGTATGGCTGCCCATTCCCGATCGCTGGTCCGCAGCGGGCTTCGCCGCGCATCTCCATGGGAGAGGCCTCGCCGTCGTGACAGGCGAAGCGTTCGCCGTGGACGGTCCCGCCCCCAACGCCATTCGCATCGCGCTCGGCGCCGCGCGCAACCGCATGCAACTCGCCAAGGCGCTCGAAATCCTGTCCGAGGCACTCAATGCACGCGCGCCCGGCGAGGCCGTGGTGTGAAGTCTCGCGGCGGACAATAAAAAAGGGCCCGCCAATCAGGCGAGCCCTCTCTCGGTTCCGGCATGCGCGTTACGAGGCGACCGCTTCTTCGATCACCTTGTAGGCTTCGTCCGCATTCTCGTAGACCCGCGTTTCGAGGCCACGGCGGCGCAGCGCGTCCTGCAGCTTCGTGCGCGTGATCACGCTCGTCGCATAGCGGGCCATGCGCGCATAGTGGTGCTTGCTCACATACGCCACCATGTCGGCGTACTCGTCGTAAAGGTCTTCCGCGATCCGGCAGCCGTCCTGGTTGACGATGGCGTTGACGCGGCGGCCCGCGGCCGTGCACGCGTCGATGATCGCCTTTTGAAGGTCGGTGACATCCGCCTTCTTGCGCACGCTCCAAGCCTCGAGGTTGATCGAGAGAACGTTGAGGGCAGCGTCGTAGCTGATGCGGTCCTTGAGGTTGAGATTGAGCAGATCCGCCAAAAGACCCATCGGCTCGTCGCGGAAGAGCGCAGGGTTCATCGTGATCGGCCGATGGATATGCGGCTTGAAAGCCATGTGCGGAAGGATGTCGCGATCGATGTCGATGCCCGGAGCAACCTCGATCAGCTCGAGGCCGTGATCCGTGAGCAGGAACACGCAACGCTCCGTCACATAGATCACGGGCTGCCCCTTCTGCGCGGCGTAGGTGCCGGAGAAGGTGACCTGCTCGACCTGCTTCACGAACTTGCGTGCGCGGCCTTCCTTGACGATTTTGAGCTTGCCGTCCTCGACAGCGACTTCGAGACCACCCGCCGTGAACGTTCCGGCAAACACCACCGCGCGCGAGTTCTGCGAGATGTCGATGAAGCCGCCGCAGCCGTTCAGCTTGCCGCCGAACTTGGAGGTGTTGACGTTGCCGAGGCTGTCGCACTCCGCCATGCCGAGGCAGGTGAGATCGAGACCGCCGCCGTGGTAGAAGTCGAACATCTGGTTCTGATCGAGGATCGAGTGCGCGTTGGCCGATGAGCCGAAGCTCGATCCGCCCGCGAGCACGCCGCCCACCGCGCCCGCTTCCGTCGTCATGACGAGCAGCGGCGTAACCTTCTCCTCGTTGGCGACGTTCGCGACGCCGTCCGGCGCGCCGACGCCGAGGTTGATGACGCCGTTCGGCGGCAGCTCGAACGCGGCCCGGCGCGCGATGATCTTACGCTCGTCGAGCTCCATCTTCGGCAGGCTGTCGACGGTGACGCGCACCTCGCCGGCGAGCGCGGGATCGTACATGACGCCGTAGTTCATGCGATGCATCTCGGGCGGATCCGCCACCACGACGCAATCGACGAGAATGCCCGGCACCTTCACGTCCTTCGGCTTGATCGAGCCGTCGGCGACGAGCCGCTCGACCTGCGCGATGACGACGCCGCCGTTGTTGTGCGCGGCCATCGCCTGCGCCAGCACGTCGAGCGTCAGGCACTCCTTCTCCATGCTGAGGTTGCCGAGCGGATCGGCGCTGGTCGCACGGATGAGCGCGACGTTGATCGGCGTCGCCTTGTAGAACAGCCACTCCTTGCCATCGACCTCGACCAGCTTCACCAGGTCTTCCTTGGTGACGGTGTTGACCTTGCCGCCGCCGAGACGCGGGTCGACGTAGGTGTGAAGGCCGACGCGCGTGAAGAGGCCCGGGCTTCCGGAAGCGCAGCTCCGGTAGAGTTTCGATATGACGCCCTGGGGAAGATTGTAGCCTTGGATCTTGTTGTCCTGCGCGGCCTGCGCAACCTTCGGCATGCGGCCGAAGTTGGCGGCGATCACGCGTTTCAGAAGTCCGTCGTGATGCAGGCGGCCGGTGCCCAGCCCTTTGCTGTCGCCAGCACCCGCGCACATGATGAGGGTGAGATCGCGAGGCGCCTTCGTCTCGACATACCGTTTCTCGAGCGCGGCATGCAGCATTTCCGGAATGCAGCTTTGGACAAAGCCCGTCGTGGCGATGACGTCGTTGTCCTTGATGCGGGCGATGGCTTCGTCGGCAGAAATGACCTTGTTTCTGTGCATCTCGTTCGTTTCCCCCAAGGCCTCCACTCTTCGCACTTTCCAGGAAGCAGGGTCGCTTGGAAAGCCGGTGGAATGCTCGATTTGTGAGGCTGTGGTATAGGCACGCGCAAAACGCCGGGCAATGGTCTGGCGACGCTGCCAATCGTCCTACACTAAGGGGTGGTGTTGGGACCTACCCACCCCCATTTCCCCATTAACGATGCGCTGCACTGCACCATGATCGCGGCGGGCCACACCTTCGCCGGATTGCTGGTTTGACCATGCGACCGTCAGGGGGCCGGAGGCAGCGCACGCGCTGCACCGGCATCGAGAATGGCCGGCGGCCATCCGCACGTCTTGGGGGAAGAACATGGTATTTCGTACTGCAGCAAAAGGCGTTCAGGACGGCTCGGATATCGCCGTCGAAAATGCGACACGCTTTTCCGGCGGCCTCGGCGCGACGGTGCTATCGGCGGTCGCTGTCCTGTTTTCGGGCTACAGCCTGTGGGACACGTCCCTCAAGAGTGCCGACCTTCAGGTGTTCGTGCCGCGCGTGATCTATTACGCCGCGCCCTATACCAACACCAATTTCGAGATGATCTCGATCCCCGTGACGATCACCAACGACGGCGCGGAGACGGGCACCGTCCTGCAGCTCGATCTCGCCGTGACGGATCCGAGAACCAAACAGACCAAGCACTTCTACGCCGCCGAGTTCGGCGTCTGGTCGATGGATCGCACCCGCACGCGCAGCTACACGGGCTTCGCGCCCATCTCGCTCGCCGGGCGCACGAGCCGCACGGAGTCGCTGCTGTTCTACACCCGGGGGGAGGAAGAGAAGCCCGAGCAGATCATTCGCGAGGTCGGACCCTACGAATTCACCCTGACGGTGACACAGGCCGAGAGCAAGAACACTCTGTTCGGCACGTCCACGCCTGCAAAGCCGATTTCCGTCAGCTTCGAGCGCCTCCTGCCGTTCTACGACGCCCGCGCGTTCGAGTCGGGCACCATCTCGATGAACGCCAAGGATTGGCAGACCTCCACGAACGCGACGTCGCAGTAAGGCAAGTGCCCGTGCGCGCTCCGAAAAACGCGAGACCGTTCTAGGGGCTCCCACGCATTGACTCGCGGCCGGGGGGCGCCATAGTTAACGCCGGTTTGCCCCTCCGGCGAGGACCCTGCTCATGACACGGATGATGACGGTTGCCGCAGTGCTGCTTGGCCTGCTGCCGGCGTTACTGTCCGTTGCCAACGCCCAGCAGTCGGGCGGTTTCACCACCAAGGCGCCGAACGCGATCCTCATGGATTACGATTCGGGCTCCATCATCTTTCAGAAATCGGCCGACGAGCTCGTTCCTCCCGCCAGCATGAGCAAGCTCATGACGCTCGCGGTGCTGTTCAAGGCGCTGAAGGAGGGCAAGCTCAAGCCGGAGGACGAGTTCCAGACCAGCGAATACGCCTGGCGCACCGGCGGCGCGCCCTCGGGCACCTCGGCGATGTTCATTCCGATCCACAACAAGACGCCCATCAGCGAGCTGATCCAGGGCATCGTCGTGCAGTCGGGCAACGATGCCTGCATCACCGTCGCGGAAGGGATGGGGGGCTCCGTGCCGGAGTTCGCGAAGATGATGGAGGCCGAGGCGCGGCGCATCGGCTTGCCGAAATCCACCTTTCGCAATTCGACCGGTCTCCACGACCCCGAGCACCTGATGACGGCGCGCGAGCTCGCGCTGCTCGCCCGCTACATCATCAAGAAGTATCCCGAGCAGTACAAAGTCTTCGGCCAGCGCGAGTTTCAGTATCGCAAGCACAAGTTCTACAACCGCAATCCGCTTCTCTCTGCCGATATCGGCGTCGACGGCATGAAGACGGGCCACACCTCGCAGGCGGGCTACGGCATGGTCGTGTCGTCTGTGACCGAGGGACGCCGCCTGATCGGCGTGATCATGGGCCTCGAAAACGAGAAGGACCGCCGGGACGAGACGCGGCGCATGCTGGAGTGGGGGGCGAAGAGTGTCGCCCGCGCCAAGCTGTTCAACGCCGGAGAGGCGATCGGCTATGCGCGCGTCTGGGGCGGCACCGATTTCTATGTGCCGCTCACCGGCGAGGGCGATCTCGAGGTCATCCTGCCGAAGTTCCCGGTGAACCAGAAGATCCGCGGCGAGATCGTCTATCAGGGTCCCTTGAAGCCGCCGGTCCGGAAGGGCGATCAGGTGGCCATGTTCCGCGTCACCAGCACGGTTCCCGGCAGTCCGGAGCCCATCGCCGTGAGCGAGACGCCGCTTTACGCGGAAATCGACGTCGACGAGGCCGGGTTCATGTGGCGCGGCGTGGACTCACTCCTCCATCTGGCCTTGCGCCTTGTGAAGCTCTGATTTTTCGTCGGGATGCGCGGGTGAAGGTGGCCGGTGGATGGCCGCCTCTGCGGGCAGCCATGGCGGAGGGGGCGTGGCGAATGCGTTTTACGTCTACATCATGGCTCGAACGGGGCCTGCGACTACGTCTTTTGATCTTGGGACCGGTCGACGTGAGCCACCCGCGGCTCGCGCGACCACACGATTGGCGGAACATCCGCAGCGCCTCTGGATCCCGGCCTGCGCCGGGATGACGCTTGTTTCGCGAGACGCGACGTCTTGTAGGACCGCGTTGCCAAAACTCTCCGTCACCCCGATGAAGATCGGGGTCCAGAAACGTGTAACGTAGGGGCGCCATTCAGGCCATAGCCCCGCATCGCCCCTCATAACATGGCCGGGCTCGACCCGGTCATCCAGGGTGAGGTGCTTGTGGTGTCCATTTCTTCACCGCCAGGCATGAGCTGCGGGGATTTGCTTGATCTCGGGCGGCGACCCACTAGTCTCCGCCGCATGGCACGTGGACTGTTCATTACATTCGAGGGCGGCGAAGGCTCCGGCAAGTCGACCCAGGTGGCTCGGCTGGCCGAACGGCTGCGCCACGGCGGTATCGAGACCGTGGTGACGCGGGAGCCCGGCGGCACGCCGCTGGGCGAGAGCGTGCGCGCCCTCGTGCTCGATTCTTCGCCGGAGCCCGTGACGGAGCTGTTGCTCTTCGCGGCGGCACGCGCCGAGCACGTCGGCAAGCTGATCCGTCCGGCGCTGGACCATGGAACGTGGGTCGTCTGCGATCGCTTCATCGATTCGACGCGGGTCTATCAGGGTCTTCTCGGCGGCGTGCCGCGAGACCTCATCGGCGCCATCGAGAGCCATTCCGTCGCGCCCACGGTCCCGGATCTCACCTTCGTGATGGATCTTCCCGCCGAGGTCGGCCTGAAGCGGGCGGAGGCCCGCGGAGCCCTCTCGCGCTTCGACGCGCAGAGCACAGATTACCATCGCCGCTTGCGGGAGGGCTTTCGCGAGATCGCCCGCGCCGAGCCCGCGCGCTGCCTCCTGATCGACGCCGATCGCGATCCCGACACCATCGCCGGGGAAATCTGGCGGACGGTCGCGGAGCGTTTCCTTGTGAAGGCCCCATAGCGATGGCCCGCGCTCCAGCCGTCCAGGAGATCGAGGAGCTGCCCGAGGCCGATCGCCTCGAAGGCTTTCCGCACCCGCGCGCCACCCAGCGCGTCTATGGCCACGAGGCCGCCGAGCACATGCTCGAAGCCGCGTTCGCATCCGGCCGCATGCATCACGCCTGGCTGGTCGCAGGCGCGGAAGGCATCGGCAAGGCCACGCTCGCCTATCGCTTCGCCCGTTACGTGCTGGCCGATCCCGCCGAGCGAACGCCCGGGACCCTCGACGTCGCGCCGGAGACGCGCGCTTTCCGCCAGGTTCTCGCGCTCTCCCATCCGGGCCTGCTCGTCATCCGCCGCGCCTACGATCAGAAGGGCAAGCGCTTCCCGGCGAGCATCCCGGTCGACGAGGTGCGCCGCCTCAAGACCTTCCTCGGCCGCACCACAGATGACGACGCCTGGCGCGTTGTGATCGTGGATCGTGCGGACGAGCTCAACATCTCGGCCGCCAACGCGCTCCTGAAGTCGCTCGAGGAGCCGCCGCCGCGCACCGTGTTCCTTCTCATTTCGTCGGCTCCGGGACGCCTTCTCGTCACGATCCGCTCGCGCGTGCGCACGCTCGATTTGGCCCCGCTGGCGGAGGAGCCTCTGCGCCGCGCCGTGACCCAGGCCTTCGCGGCGAGCGGGGAGGAGGTATCGGGCGGCGCCCCCACCCCCTCGGAATGGGAACGGCTGGCGCGCCTCTCGGGCGGAAGCGTGCGCCGTGTCCTGTCGCTGCACGCTGCCAAGGGGCTCGCGCTCCACGACCGCATCTCCGCTATCTTGAGCGGTCTGCCCACGGTGGATTGGGGTGCCGTCCACGCGCTGGGGGACGAGCTGTCCAGCCAGGCGGCCGACCAGCGCTACGAGCTCTTCTTCGAGCTTTTGACCGACTGGGTGGCCCGTCTCGTCAACGCGGAGGCCCGGGGCGAGGGGGATCCGGCCGAAATTGCCCTTGCGCGGCGGTTGATCGGCCCCGCTCGGCTTGCCACCTGGGCCGGCTTATGGGAAAGAGTGGCCGCGGACAAAGCCGAGACGGCGGCCCTCAACCTCGACCGGAAGGCCCTGATCCTCGACGTATTTACCCGCCTTGAGGCGGCCGCGCGCACGTGAACGGTTTTACCAGTGAAGGCCCGCTCGACGATGACCCGGTTCATGTCAGTGCCGATGCGCCCCGGCCGAATGTGACGGCTTGTCCGCGCGCGTTCGGCAGCGTGAACGATCGGCCAGTGAAACCCGGCGACAACCAAGTCTCCAAGAGGTCCCATGAGCGGGCGAGCTAAATTCTACATCACCACGGCGATCTCCTATCCCAACGGCGTTCCCCACATCGGACACGCCTACGAGGCAATCGCCACCGACGCCATCGCACGCTTCGAGCGTCTCGATGGCAAGGACGTGTTCTTCCTCACGGGCACTGACGAGCACGGCCTCAAGATGAAGCAGACGGCGGTGAAGGAGGGCCTCACACCCCGCGCGCTCGCCGACCGCAACGCCGCGCGCTTCATCGAGATGGCGGCCACTCTGGGCCTGTCCAACGACGACTTCATCCGCACCACCGAGCCGCGTCACTACGAGACGTGCGAGGAGATCTGGCGGCGCATGGAGAAGGCCGGCGACATCTTCAAGAAGAAGTATGGCGGCTGGTATTCGGTGCGCGACGAGACCTACTACAAGGAATCGGAAACCGAGGTCCGCGAAGGCGTGCGCTACGCCATCCCGACGGGCACGCCCGTCGACTGGAACGAGGAGGAGACGTACTTTTTCCGCCTCTCCGCCTACCAGGATCGCCTGCTCGCCCACTACGACGCCAATCCCGATTTCATCCTGCCCGTGGAGCGCAGGAACGAGGTCGTGAGCTTCGTGAAGAGCGGGCTCGAGGATCTTTCGATCTCCCGTTCGACGCTCGACTGGGGCATTCCCGTACCGGATGCGCCGGGCCACGTCATGTACGTGTGGGTGGACGCATTGACGAACTACGTCACTGCGACCGGCCTCCTCAACAAGCCGGTCGGGCCGCGCGCGGACTTCTGGCCGGCGGACGTGCACGTCATTGGCAAGGACATCGTGCGCTTCCACGCCGTCTACTGGCCGGCCTTTCTGATGTCGGCGGGTGTCGATCTGCCAAAGCGCATCTTTTCGCATGGGTTCGTGCTGAACAAGGGCGAGAAGATGTCGAAGTCGGTCGGCAACGTGGTCGATCCGTTCGATCTCGTGCGCGCCTATGGCCGCGATCAGCTGCGCTACTTCTTCCTGCGCGAGGTGATGTTCGGCCAGGACGGCAACTATTCGCCGGAGGCCATCGCCAACCGCATCAACGCTGACCTCGCGAACAACCTCGGCAACCTCGCGCAGCGCTCGCTGTCGATGATCTACAAGAACTGCGACGGCAAGATTCCGGAGCCGGGCGCGTTCACGGCTGAGGACAGCGCGATCCTCGCGGCAACGGACGCCCTCTATGGCGAAGCCCGCGCCGCGATGGATAAGCAGGCCGTCACCCGCTACCTCGACGCCGTGTGGGCAGTGATCGCGGACGCCAACCGCTACTTCGCGGCCGAGGAGCCGTGGGCGAAGAAGAAGACGGACCCCAAGCGCATGGAGACCATTCTCTATGTGACGGCCGAGATCGTGCGCCAGTTCGGCATCCTCGCGCAGCCTGTTATGCCGGAGCTTGCGGGCAAGCTGCTCGACCTGCTGCTGCCTGGCGATACGGAGGCGCGCGCCTTCGCGAAGCTCGGAGCCGCCGGCCGCCTTGTGCCCGGCGCCGCGATCCCCGAGCCGCAGGGCGTCTTCCCGCGCTACGTGGATCCGGAGGAGGCTGCGAAGCCCGCCCCTGCGCCCAAGCCGCCGAAGCAGAAGAAGGGCGGAAAGCCCGAGACGACCTAAATCAACCCCTTGCCCACCGCATTCCGTTAAGAGGGCGAGGGAGGAGTGCCCGATGCTGGTTGACCACCACTGCCACCTGGATTTCCCCGAGTTCGCGCCAGATCTCGCGGGTGTGGTCGCGCGCGCGAAAGCGGCCGGCGTCGGCACCATGGTCACCATCTCAACCCGCATCCGGAAGTTCGATCAGATCCTCGCCGTCGCGGAGCGCTTCGACGATGTGTGGTGCTCCGTCGGCACCCACCCGCACAACGCGGACGAGGAGCGCGGCATCCCGTCGAGCGAGATCGTGACGCTCTCGCAGCATCCGAAGGTGGTGGCGGTGGGCGAGGCGGGCCTCGATTACTATTACAAGAACGGCAGCCCCGAGGCTCAGGCCGAAGGCTTCCGTGCCCACATCGCGGCGGCGCGAGAAACCGGCCTCCCGCTCGAGATCCACACGCGCGAAGCCGACGCCGATACGCTCGCCATCCTTGAGGACGAGCACAAGAAAGGCGCGTTCCCCGCCGTGCTTCACTGCTACACCGGCGGGCGCGAGCTGGCGCTGCGGGCCGTCGATCTCGGTCTCTATGTGTCCTTCAGCGGCGTGATCAGCTTCAAGAAGACGGAAGCGTTGCAGGAGATCGCGCGCGACGTGCCGCTCGATCGCATCCTGGTCGAAACCGACGCGCCGTTCCTCGCGCCCGTGCCCTATCGCGGCAAGACCAACGAGCCCGCCTACGTCGTGCATACCGCGTCCGCTCTCGCGCGCATCCGTGGCGTCTCGGAAGCCGAGATCGCGCGCGCGACGACCGACAACTTTTTCCGCCTCTACACCAAGGCGCGGCGGCCGCAGACGGCGGAGATGGCCGCCCCATGAGCCTGCGTCTCACGATCCTCGGGTGCGGCTCCTCCGGCGGCGTGCCGCGCATTGGCGCCATGTGGGGCAGATGCGATCCGCAAAACCCCCGGAACCGCCGCCGCCGTTGCGCGATGCTGGTCGAGCGGCGCGGCCCGGGCGGCGTCACCAGCATCCTGATCGACACCCCGCCGGATCTGCGCGAGCAGCTTCTCTCCGTGCGCGCCGACGCACTCGATGCGGTGCTCTTCACGCATGACCACGCAGATCACACGCACGGTATCGACGACCTGCGCATGGTGGCCTACGCCATGAAGAGCCGCGTGCCCTGCTATTTCGATCCGGTAACGCGCGAAAGTCTCGTCACCCGCTTCGCCTATTGCTTCGAGACGCCGGCCGGCTCCACCTACCCGCCGATCCTCGTCCCGAAAACGCTGACTCCGGGCGAGATGATCAGCGTCGAGGGCGCGGGCGGTCCGATCGATGTGCTGCCCATCCGCCAGTTTCACGGCGATATAGAAAGCCTCGCGTTCCGGTTCGGCTCCGTGGCGTATTCGCCTGATGTGTCGGCGTTGCCGCTCGATTCGGTGGCGTTGCTGGAAGACCTGGATCTCTGGATCGTCGACGCGTTGCGCTACACGCCCCATCCCAGCCATTTCTCCGTGAAGGAGGCGCTGGAGCACATTGCGCGTCTCCGCGCCAAACGCGCCATCCTCACCCACATGACCGGCGATCTCGACTACGAGGCGCTGCGCCGTGAGCTTCCAGCAAACGTCGAACCCGCCTACGACAACATGGTGATCGAAGTCTGACAGGCGAACTTCGGCCGTGCCGCTCCCACATCGGCGTCACTCCGGCGAAGGCATGAGCCTGGACACGTCGAAGGCAGGCCTGAGAGTCCCATGTCCCAACGCGTCGATTGCCAGCAATCCGACAAGTGACGGTCGAGACCGAGATGAGGCATCCTGAGCACCACGCCTCCACGCGTGGACGAATGCCGTCTGGATCCCGACCTGCGCCGGGATGACGTCGGAGTATGGCGGGCCGTCAGCCTACATTCAACGTCACCCCGATGAAGATCGGGGTCCAGACACGTCGAAGGCAGGCCCGAGGTTCAAATGCCGAAGCACGCGCATTGGGCAGTTTCGCGCTGCTAAGCTCAGGCGTCGTTGCTGGCTGCGAGCGACGCGGCCACGCCGTCCGGATGATAGCGCACCACGTCCCCGTTGCGCTCGGAAGCAGGCAGGAGGAGGGGAAGCGCGAAGGCCGCAACCTGCGCCGGATCTGCGAGCTTGCTCTTGTCCTCGCCCGGGAACGCCTTGGCGCGGAGGCCGGTCCGCATGGGCGTGGGGTCGAGCAGCGCAACGCGCGCATTGGTGTTCGCGAGCTCTTGCGCGTAGGTCTTGGCCAGCGCCTCGAGCCCGGCTTTCGAAACGGCATACGGCCCCCAGTACGCGTCGTTTCCGTGAGCCGCTTCGCACGTGACGAACAGCGCACGGCCCGCGTCAGACCGCTTGAGCAGCGGATCGAGCGTGCGGATGAGCCGCCAGTTGGCCGTGAGATTGATGTCGAGCACGGAGTTCCAGGCATCGGCGCTCACATGCGGCAGCGGCGAGAGCGAGCCGAGAATGCCGCCGGCCGCGACCAGAACGTCGAGCTTGCCCCAGCGCTGGTAGATCACCGGACCGAGCTGGTCGATGCGATCGGCGGCACGCAGGTCGAGCTTCAGGATCGTCGCGTGCCCGCCCACCGCGCGGATCTCGTCGTCGAGCTCTTCGAGAGCACCCGCCGAGCGAGCGCAGATGACGACGTGAGCCCCCTCGCGCGCCAGCGCCAGCGCCATTTCACGGCCGAGCCCTCGTGACGCGCCGGTGACGAGGGCGAGACGGTCCTTGAAGCGGGGGCGCGATGCCATGACTGGCCTTTCAGGCGTCTTCCGGGCGGAAGCGCGTTGGTTTTATCGTGAGCCAAGAAGGAGACTGTAAGCCGGGAAGCTTGCGGCAGAGAAGTGCCGCCTCTCGGATTAGTTTCCAAGAGGAAAGCACGCCGCAGGGCCGGATTTGTTCTAGAGGGTCATATGCAAGTCTAGGGCGTCGCTACACCAGCTCTCCGGATAGCTATCGCTCCGGGCACCACGCGCGCTCAAAAACGGGCGAGCCAGCCTTCGAGGCGCGGCCCAGTCCGACGCTCTCGGCGCGGGGAGGAACGAGAGGAGGGGGCCGCCTGCCGGGGCTAGCCCACTTCCGCGAGAAGCGAGAGCTGGCGCGTTCCGGCGAGACCGTTCTGGTCCGTCAGCTCGGTCGGGTACTCGCCGGTGAAGCAGTGATCGGTGAACTGCGGAGCACGCGCATCGCGGCCCTCGTAGCCCACGGCGCGATAGATGCCGTCCACGGAGAGGAACGCCAGGCTGTCGGCCCCCATGAAGGCGCGCATGCCTTCGAGATCGTAGTTGGCGGCCAGCAGCGCCTTCTTGCTCGGCGTGTCGATGCCGTAATAGTCCGAGTGCGTGATCGGCGGCGACGAGATGCGCATGTGCACCTCCTTGGCGCCCGCTTCGTACATCAGCTGCACGATCTTCTTCGATGTGGTGCCGCGCACCACGCTGTCGTCGATGAGCACGATGCGCTTGCCGCGAATGACGCCCGCGTTGGCCGAATGCTTGAGCTTCACGCCGAGCGCCCGGATCTGCTGCTCCGGCTCGATGAAGGTGCGGCCGACATAGTGGTTGCGGATGATGCCGAGCTCGAACGGAATGCCGGATTCGCGCGCAAAGCCGATCGCGGCGGGCACACCCGAGTCGGGAATGGGCACGATGACGTCGGCTTGGACGGGAGTCTCGCGGGCGAGCTGCACGCCCATCTGCTGGCGCACGTCATAGACCGACCGACCGCCGATGATGCTGTCGGGGCGGGCGAAGTAGATGTACTCGAAGATGCACGGGCGCGCGGGGCGGCGCGGATAAGGGCGATGGCTCTCGAGCCCCGCTTCCGTGATCACCACGACTTCACCGTTCTCGACCTCGCGCAGGAACTCGGCGCCCACGATATCGAGCGCGCAGGTTTCCGAGGCGAGCACGTAGGCATCGCCGATCTTGCCGATCACCAGCGGACGGATGCCGACCGGATCGCGAGCGCCGATCATCATGTCGTTGGTGAGGCAGACGAGCGCCCAGGCGCCTTCGATCTGCCGCGTCGCCTCGACGAAGCGCTCGACCATGCGCCGCTTCTTGGAGCGCGAGAGAAGGTGGAGGATGACCTCGGTGTCCGAGGTGGAGGGGAAGATGGCGCCGGAGCTGATCAGCTCCTGGCGGAGCGTGAGGGCGTTGGTGAGGTTGCCGTTGTGGGCCACGGCAAATCCGCCGGTATCGATATCCGCATAGAGCGGCTGGACGTTCTTGAGGGCGGGCTCGCCGGTGGTCGAGTAGCGGTTATGACCCACCGCCATGCTGCCCTTCAGGCGATGGATGACGCCCGCCTCGTTGAAGTTGTCGCCGACGAGACCGAGGCGCCGCTCCGAGTGGAACTGCTTGCCGTCGTAGGTCACGATGCCGGCTGCTTCCTGGCCGCGATGCTGAAGGGCGTGGAGGCCGAGCGCCGTGATCGCAGCCGCTTCGGGGTGTCCAAAAACACCGAAGACTCCGCATTCCTCGCGGAGTCTGTCGTCGCCCATCCGAGACAGGCCGAAATCAGGAAATTCCTCGCTCCCGGATTTGGGCGCGTGATCGTGCGTCATGGCTGCCTCCCGCTAAAGCATCCGCCGCAACTTCTTACGCAAGTACACGCAACAAGTACACGCAACGGGTGCTCGTCGCACACATCCGGAGGGTCTTACACCGCCGTTGCATGCGCGGAATATATGATAATCGAAGGACTGTTAAAGAGCTTTGTTGCGAATGTCGCGGATCTGTCACCGCCTATTGCGCAGGGGGCTCACTGGGGGCCGGAGGCTGCGACAGAGTGGTCGGCATATAGGTCTCGAGCGCACCCCGGATCACGTTTCCGGTGGCCCTGATATAGGGCGTGGACAGACCATCGCGTACCCATGGCAGGTGGTTCTGCTCGTCCGGAACAAAAGAAGCGTAGAACATGTAAGGGATTACGACGAGCAGGAAGCCGCGGGCCAGTCCGAACAGGAAGCCCAGGATGCGGTCGATCATGCCGACGCTGCTATCCAGGATCGCGTCCGAGATGCGGGCCGTGATCAAGTGAACAATGATGAGGACAATCAAAAAGATGACCGCGCCGATGGCAATCTGCGCCACCGCGACCTGCGTGTTGAGCTGGGCGGCCATGTCCTCGGCCACCTTCTTGTGATTCAACACGAAATAGAGGGTGGCACCGGCCGCCGCGATCCACGACAGGATCGACATCAGCTCGCGCGTGAGCCCGCGGTACATGGCGAGCAGCGCGGAAATGAAGCAGACCGCGAGCACGGCGGCGTCGAGATAGGTGAGCGGCCCGATCATGATCTAGGCTCCTCCAAAAGCGGGAAGCGGCATTATAAGCGATATCTTTGAGTGTCCCTGGCCGTTCAGTCGCATGGGAGAAGGTCCTCCGCAAGCTCCTTCAGATGGGAAATCCTGCGAAGTGTGAGCTTCGCCCCGTCGGCGTTCGGGTCGCCGCTGGCCGGGATGACGGCCTCCGTGAACCCGAGCTTGGCGGCCTCCTTGAGGCGGAGCCCCATGTGGGGGCTTGCCCTCACCGCGCCCGAAAGCGAGATCTCGCCGAAGTGGATCTGCTGAGGATCGAGCGCTTGGTTCGAGCGCGAGGCGAGAAGAGCGGCAGCGGCCGCGAGGTCGGCCGCAGGCTCCATGATGCGAAGCCCGCCCGCCACGTTCAGGTAAACGTCGTGATGGGCGAACGAGACGCCGCACCGCGCCTCGAGCACCGCGATCAGCATCGCGAGCCGGCTCTGCTCCCAGCCGACCACCGCGCGGCGTGGCATGCCGAGGCCGGAAGGCGCGACGAGCGCCTGGATCTCGACCAGGATCGGGCGCGTGCCTTCCATTCCAGCGAACACCGCGGTGCCCGGCGCCTTGATGTCGCGCTCGCCGAGGAAAAGCTCGGAAGGGTTGGCGACCTCGCGCAGCCCGGCGCCCGCCATCTCGAACACGCCGATCTCGTCCGTGGCGCCGAAGCGGTTCTTGGTGGAGCGCAGGATACGGTAGGTATGCCCCCGGTCGCCCTCGAAGGAGAGCACGGTGTCGACGACGTGCTCCACCGCCTTGGGCCCGGCGATCTGGCCCTCTTTGGTGACGTGTCCGACGAGCAGCAGCGCGCAGCCCGCAGACTTGGCGTAGCGGACGAGCGACTGCGTCGCCGCCCGCACCTGGCTCACGGAGCCGGGCGCGGCTTCGAGCGCGTCGGTCCATAGCGTCTGGATGGAATCGATCACGACGAGATCGGCCTTGGGCTCGGCTGCAAGCGTCGCGAGAATATTGGTGAGGCTCGTCTCGGCGGCGAGCGCGACCGGTGCATCCGCGAGGCCGAGGCGGCTCGCGCGGAGCCGCACCTGGGCCGAGGCTTCCTCGCCAGAAAAATAGATCGCGCGCCGCCCCGCGCGCCCGAGCGAGGCCGCAAGCTGAAGCAGCAGCGTCGATTTGCCGATGCCCGGCTCGCCCGAGATCAGCAGCACCGAGCCCGGCACGATGCCGCCGCCGGTGACGCGGTCGAGCTCCGGCATGCCCGTGAGCAGGCGAGGGGCTTCTTGAGGTGCCCCCGTAAGCGTTTCGAGCGTGAGCACCCGCCCTTTGCTGGCCTTGGCGAGCCCGGTCCCCGGCGGGGGCGGCGACGCCATCTCCTCGACGATGGTGTTCCAGTCGCCGCATGAGCCGCATTTGCCCGCCCAGCGCGCGGAGATCGCCCCGCAGCTCTGGCAGACGAAGCTCGATTTCGCGGCCTTGGCCATCTCTCACGCCCCTCCGCCGGTATGAGAGCGCACGAAACGCGGGCCGAGCCGGGTGAGAACCTCGTAGCCGATCGTGCCGGACGCCTTGCCGACGGCCTCGATGGGAAGATCGGGCGCGATCAGAGAAACAAGATCGCCGCGCTTCACCTCGCCTTCGACGTCCGTGACATCGACGGTGATGAGGTCCATCGACACACGCCCGACGATCGGCGCGAGCGTGTTGCGCACGAGAACGCTGCCGCCTGTCTGTCCGGAGGCCGCGCTCTGGAAACGGGCAAGTCCGTCCGCGTATCCGGCCGCCACGATCGCGAGCCGCGTCCGCCGCTCCGCCCGCCACGTGGCCGAATAGCCTACGGACGCGCCTGGCTCGACCGTGCGCAGTTGCAGAATGCGCGCCCGCACCGAGACGACCGGCTTCACCGGAGTAGCCCCGCCGCGAAAGGCCTGGCCGCCGTAAAGCGCGTAGCCCGGCCGCACGAGATCGTAATGATATGCGCGCCCCAGCATCAGCCCGTCGGACGCGGCGAGACTTGCGGGAGCCGCCGGCAGCAGCGCGCGCCGCCGCTCGAAGGCCACCCGCTGCGCTTCATTGTGCGGATCGTCCGGTTCGTCGGCACAGGCGAGATGGCTCATTACGAGACGCAGGTCGATCGCGGCGAGCAGGTCCGGCCGCGCCGCGAGTGCGCGCACCTCCTCCTCGCCGAGGCCCAGCCTATGAAGGCCCGTATCGATCTGGATCGCGGCGGGAACCGGTCCGCCGTGGCGAGACGCTTCGGCCGCCCATTCCTCCACGTCCTCGAGGCTCGAAAGCACAGGCGCGACGTCCGCCGCTCTCAACAGCGCCGCCGAGCCTCGCAACACTCCATCGAGCGCGAACAGGCGCGCGGCAGGTGCAAGCTGGCGCGCGGCGCGCGCTTCCTCGGGCGTGGCGACGAAGAACGTGCGGCACCCCGCGAGCGCGAGTGCCGGGATGACCTCCGAGGCGCCGAGCCCGTAGGCGTCCGCCTTGACCACGGCTGCGCATTCGGCTGGCCCGACCAGTCGCGAGAGCGAGCGCCAGTTCTCCTGCAGCGCATCGAGATCGATGGTGATGATTCCCGTCGCGTCGGGCGGAAGCGAAAGCCCGATCATGCCGCGCCTCTTTCCCTCTGCCCTGGCGGGAGAGGAATGCCGGCGCGACGACAGGGGCGAGCCGCGCGCACGTCGCCTCGACGGACCTGGGCCGCAATGGCTCTCACTCGTAGCGCTCGGGGAGCTGGAACTCGCGCGCAAGATTGCCGAAGCGCGTGTACTGGCTCTCGAACGCGAGCTGCACGGCGCCGACGGGACCATGACGCTGCTTGCCGATGATCACCTCGGCCTTGCCCGACACCGCCATCATTTGCGTCTGCCAATCGTTGAACTCCGGGGTTCCCTCGCGCGGTTTTTGCCGCTCGACGTAGTATTCCTCGCGGAACACGAACATGACAACGTCGGCGTCCTGCTCGATGGAGCCCGATTCACGCAGGTCCGAGAGCTGCGGCCGCTTGTCCTCGCGCTGCTCCACCTGACGGGAGAGCTGTGAAAGCGCAATGATCGGAACAGCGAGCTCCTTGGCAAGGGCCTTGAGGCCGGTGGTGATCTCGGTGATTTCCTGCACGCGATTGTCGCCCCGCTTGGAGGAGCCGGAGAGAAGCTGCAAATAGTCGACGATCAGAAGCTCCAAGCCCTTCTGCCGCTTGAGCTTCCTGGCGCGAGCTGCAAGCTGCGCGATGGAGATGCCGCCCGTCTGGTCGATGAAGAGCGGCGCGCGGCTCATCTCCTGCGACACGGCGACCAGCTTCCGGAACTCGTCCTCCGTGATCATGCCGCGGCGGATCTTTTCCGACGCGATCTCTGCCTGCTCGGAGAGAATACGGGTAGCGAGCTGCTCGGCGCTCATTTCGAGCGAGAAGAAGCCGACGCGCCCGCCTTCCAGCGTCTTGTCCGTGCCGTCCGACTGCTTCTCAGAGCGATAGGCCTTCGCGACGTTGTAGGCGATGTTGGTCACGAGCGCCGTCTTACCCATCGAAGGACGGCCGGCGAGAATGATGAGGTCCGACGATTGCAGGCCGCCCATCTTGTTGTCGAGGTCGTTGAGCCCGGTCGAAAGGCCGGAGAGGTGTCCGTCTCGCTCGTAAGCGGCGTTCGCCATGTCGATGGCGTGCGTCAACGCCGTGCCGAAGGTCATGAAGCCCTGGCCGTACTTGCCGCCTTCCGCAAGCTCGTAGAGACGCGATTCCGCCTCCTGGATCTGCGTCTCGGGCGGGAAATCGATCGGCGCGTCGTAGGCCGAATTCACGATGTCCTCGCCGAGCACGATCAGCGAGCGGCGCACGGCAAGATCGTAGACGGTGCGTCCGTAATCCTCGACGTTGATGATCGAGGTCGCGTTGGCGGCGAGCCGCCCGAGGTACTGCGGCACGGTGAGGTGCTGGTCGATGGGCTCGGCAGCATCGAAGAACGTCTTGAGCGTGATCGGCGTGGCCTGCTTGCCCGCCTGGATCATCTTGCCCGCCGTCTCGAAGATCTGCCCATGCAGGGGATCGAAGAAATGCACGGGCTGAAGGAACGCCGAGACCCGGTCCATGGCCTCGTTGTTGATCAGGATCGCGCCGAGAAGACCTTGTTCCGCCTCGATGTTGTGCGGTGCTTCACGGAACTGGATCGGCTCGGCCGCGGAGGCGGCTTCGCGCAGTTTTTCGGACTGGAGGAGTGCTTCGTTTGCCATGGGCGCACCCTAGCTCGCGCCCCGAGTCGCAGCGAGCACGCAGGCGCCCGCCCGCCGCGCCGTCCCCATTACCCACACCCCTCGAACTTCGCGCTTGTCTGAGGCGAATCGAACGCAAAAAAACACGTGGGCTGCACAACTTATCCCGATCTGCGGGCTGCCACGCCGAGCGGGCGCTGCGCCACCTCGCCGTCGCTCCTCATGAGATCCTGCTCGCGTTCGCCCATGTAGTCCCGCGTGATAGGCAACGCATCCACACGCCGGGTGAGCTGGATTTGGAACACTACGAAATTCTGGAATCGGAACGCGCACTCCGATCCCGCGAGATAGAACTCCCACATCCGGCAGAAGTCCTCGCCAGCGATCGCCACGGCCGCGGGGCGGTTCGCGAGAAAGCGATGCCGCCAGGCGCGCAGCGTCTCGGCGTAATGCAGCCGCAGCACTTCGACGTCCGCCACGACGAGCCCGGACCGCTCGACCGCGCCCATGATCTCGCTCAGCGCCGGAATATAGCCGCCGGGAAAGATGTAGCGCGCGATGAACGGATTGGTGCCCGCTGGCGCGTCGGTGCGGCCAATGGTGTGGAGAAGGGCGGTGCCGCCCGGCGTGAGCACCTTTGCGAGCGTATCGAAGAAGGTGCGGTAGTGCGGCAGGCCCACGTGCTCGAACATGCCCACGGAGACGACGCGGTCGAACGTCTCCGAGATGGCCCGATAGTCGCTGAGAACGAAAGCCGGTGCCGGCGCGCCGCTCCCGGTCTCCAACGCATCCGCTCTCTCACGCGCGATCTTGAGCTGCTCCTCGCTGAGGGTGATGCCCGTCACCTGGGCGCCCGTCGTGTGCGCGAGATAGAGCGCGAGGCCACCCCAGCCGCATCCGATGTCGAGCACACGCTGGCCGGGGGCGAGCGCGAGCTTGGCCGCAATGTGCCGTTTCTTTGCAAGTTGCGCATCGGCGAGCCCCAGGCCGGAGGATGCGAAGTAGGCGCAGGAATACTGCCGGTCGGGATCCAGGAAGAGATCGTAGATCCTGGGATCGATATCGTAGTGATGAGCGACATTGCTGCGCGACCGGCCTGCGGGATTGTACTGGGCGGCGCGCCGCAGGATGCGCCGGAGAAACGCGAGCCGTTGGGAATACCCGGGAAACGGATGGTCCGCGAGGTTGCGCATCATCAGCGCGATGAAGTCATAGACGTTTCCCTTTTCGAGCCTGAGCCGGCCGCTCATGTAGCCTTCGCCCGCCGCCATCTCGGGGTCGAGCGCCAGGTGCCATTCGAGCCGCCGGTCCGCGAGGCGCACGACGACAGGGGCGCCCTCTCCGTTGCCGAAGGCATGCGCAGCACCTTGAGTGTCGATGAAGGTCAGGTTGCCGTCGCGGACGACGTTGGAGAGGAGGAGGGAGAGGGGCTTCAGCATCGAGGCACCGCCTTCTGAGGCGCCTACCCCCGGAGAAAGGGCGCCGGCCGTTGTGTCCCCCTTCTTCCGTAAGTGTAGGAAGCCGCGCCCGCAATTTCGAGATGGGCGTCGATCCGAGGCCCCGAAAAGAGAAACGGCAGCCGGAAGACTGAGCTTCCGGCTGCCGCTGAAATATCCCGGCGATGATCGGCCAAGGATCGCCCGGGGCGATCAGGCCTGCTGCTCTTCGCCTTCGCCCTCGGGAGCAGCACCCTCCTCGAAGACGGAATCCGGGTTGAAGGTCTCGAGTTCGAGCGCCTCGTCCTTGATGACCGTGACGTCCTCGCCGCGGGCCTGCTTCTCGGCTTCCTCGTCCGAACGCGCGACGTTGAGAATGACCTTCACGACGACTTCCGGATGCAGCGCAACTTTGGTCTCGTGCAGGCCAAGGGTCTTGATCGGACGCTCGAGGATCACCTGGCGGCGGTCGATGGTGAAACCGCCCGCCGTAACGGCGTCGGCGAGATCGCGCGTGGAGACCGAGCCGTAGAGCTGGCCCGTATCGCCCGCCGAGCGGATGGCGACGAACACCTTGCCGTCGAGCTTCGCGGCAACGGCCTCGGCTTCCTTCTTCTGCTCGAGGTTGTTGGCTTCGAGCTGCGAGCGCTGGGTCTCGAAGTGAGCGATGTTCTCCTTCGTGGCGCGCAGAGCCTTCTTCTGCGGCAGGAGGAAGTTGCGGGCATAGCCGTCCTTGACGTTGACGACATCACCCATCTGGCCGAGGCGGCCGATGCGCTGAAGTAGAATGACCTGCATGGACGTAATCTCCTTTGAAAATGTTCAAGCGTTCGGATGAGGCGGCGGGCCCGGCGGAAGTGCCGAGCGCGCACGAAGATGAAGAACCGTCTCTGCGAGCCCGAGCAGGGCGATCACAAAGCCGATCCAGATGTTGACGACGAGAAGCGTGCCGTAGAGGGCCCACAGAGCGAACGGGCGCCAGGGCCGGCCGCGCGTCGTGTAGTGAAGGATGGCGAGACCGAGCAGCAGGTAGGCGACGAAGAAGCCGCCCGCGAATGCAGCCGCGGCGAGCCCCAGGTAGCCCGAAGCCATCGTGCCGAGCAGGATGACGCCGAAAGCCAGCGGCGTGCCCTGCGGATAGGTGATCGCAGCGAGATCCGGCCACGGACGGCCGAGCTGGCCGGATGCGAAGGTCACGCGCCCCGCGAGCCAGAGGTTGAACAGCAGGCTGCCCATCCACGACATCGCGGACGCCGCCGGCAGCACGGACATGGCGATTTCGGAGAGCGACGCGATCTCCGCCTCGCTGATCTGCACGGGCTGGCCGTCCGTCTGCGGCAGACCGGACGAGATCGTCGCCTTGATGAACTCGCCGAGTGCCTTGCGAAGCTCTTCCAGATCTCCGCCGAGGACGGCGAGCGAGGCGACCGCCATCACGCCGGCCATCACCGCCGACCAGATGACGAGCCTTCCGGCCGGATACCACTCGACGGCTGGACCGTTCTCGTTGGCGTGCTGGAGGCCGGTTTCCCCAATGGGGCGGCAGAGCAGCGCGAGATAGGTCAGAAGCACCATCGGCACGGCTTGCGTCAGCGCGAAAGCGAGTGCGGTCGGCGGTCCGGCGAACGCGAACACGATACCGCAGCCGACAAGCCCCGCGAGCAGCGCCGAGCGCCAGCCCCAGCCGAGCCCGGCGAGTGCGATGGGAAGCGGTGTGACGAAGAAGAGGAGGAAGCGGATGAACAACGGCCCCGTGGTCGCGGAGGCGAATACCACCGCCGCAACCAGCCCAAGGCCAGCACCTGCCAGATAGGTCGTTCTCATCCGTAAGCTGTCCCGCATCCGCTGCGGTTAGGGTGAGGGGGCCATCTCTCGAAGAGAGCGGCCCCGCTCATCCAACCAATCTAGAAACCCGGCGGCTGATTACTTCAGCACGTAGGGCAGGAGTCCGAGGAAGCGTGCGCGCTTGATGGCGCGGGCCAGCTCTCTCTGCTTCTTGGCCGAAACGGCCGTGATGCGGCTCGGCACGATCTTGCCGCGCTCGGAGATGTAACGGCCGAGCGTGCGCACATCCTTGTAGTCGATCTTCGGCGCCTGATCGCCCGAGAACGGGCAGGTCTTGCGGCGGCGATGGAAGGGCCGGCGAGCGGCGATTTCTTGGATCTCAGCCATCGATTAGCCCTCCGAGCCCGGCTTGTTGTCTCTGAATGGGGGCCGCGGGGGACGCGGACCGCGGTCGCCGTCACGCGGCGGACGGGAATCGCCGCCCTCGCGCGGGGGACGGGCGCGGAACGTGGAGCCGCCCTCGGCACCGCCGCCGAAGCCGCCACGGTCGCCACCGCGGAAACCGCCGCGATCGCCGCCACGGAAGCCGCCGCGATCACCGCCGCGGAAACCACCGGCGCCGCGCTCACCGCCGCGCTCGTCGCGATCCTGCTTGCGCATCATCACGGACGGCTCGGTCTCGAGCTCGTCGACGCGCAGCGTGAGAAAGCGGATGACGTCGGTCGAGAGACCCATGCGCCGCTCCATCTCTGCCACCACTGCGGCGGGTGCATCGATGTTGAGGAGCGAATAGTGCGCCTTGCGGCTCTTCTTGATCTTGAATGCGAGGCCCTTGAGGCCCCAGTACTCGGATTTCGTAACCTTGCCGCCGCCTTCGGTGATGACGTCGGTGTATTCTTTCGTAAGCGCCTCGACCTGCTGTTGCGAGACGTCCTGGCGCGCCAGGAACACATGCTCGTAAAGGGGCATGTTTGGCCTTTCGTTTCGAGTTGGCCGCATGACAAGCACGCGGATCACGCTACCGCTTCGGCGCAAAGCCCCTCATGGACCCCAGAAAGGCCCAAAGGCACCCAAAGAGCGAAGACACCGGGGGACAGACCATGGACAAGCCCAAGAGAGGGACAAGTCCAATAGACCTTGCCGCCGAGCTGAAATAGCTCCGCGGCCCCGTTCAGCCTCCAACCGAAGCGCGTGACGGCGCGACTTATACGGGTTTTCCAGGCGCGGGCAAGGGGCAAGCTAGTTAACGCTGCGCTCGTACGCCGCGAGGCAGTCCTCGCCGTCGCAGTCGATCCACCGCCCGCTCGGCAGCCGGACCTCCCATGCCGCTTCGCGCTTGGC
This sequence comes from Hyphomicrobium zavarzinii ATCC 27496, assembly GCF_000383415.1. Classification (GTDB taxonomy): domain Bacteria; phylum Pseudomonadota; class Alphaproteobacteria; order Rhizobiales; family Hyphomicrobiaceae; genus Hyphomicrobium_C; species Hyphomicrobium_C zavarzinii. The sequence goes on from NZ_KB911258.1 coordinate 603,153, forward strand.
GGGGCCGGGTGCTGCGGATTTGTGCGCGTTGTCGCGGGATGTCCGGTAAAACTGCCGCGTTTCCAACACCTTGCCGTCCTTCGCCATCACCGTGCCGGTGGCGATCGTCTCGCGCGGCAGCAAATCCCATTGCCATGCGGCGAGATAGGCCACGACCAGCGCAAGGGCTAGGAGAAAGGGGAGAAGACGCCGTCCCGCCGATTTAGTTGCCATGGCTTATCCTTCTGGAGAGAAACACAAAACGCCCCTATTTGCTGCGCGCCATACAACTCGGCCGGCCGCGCGGTGCAGCCACGAGCAGCGGGGAAGACCATCGGTCCCTGTTCCCCGAGGCCTTGACAATCCCGAGCCGGACATGTCGAAAGCGCGACAGACTGTGAACTTTCACTCACCTGTCGGCGATCGCGCCCGGCGAGTGGAAATCAATCAAAAGGAGCGAGCGTGGCACGCGCATTCGTATTTCCCGGACAGGGTAGCCAGGATGTCGGTATGGGTCGCGAGCTGGCAGAGACGTTCGCGGTCGCGCGCGAGGTGTTCGACGAGGTCGACGAGGCGCTCGGACAGAAGCTCTCCGCCATTATGTGGGAAGGCCCCAAGGAAACGCTGACACTCACGGAGAACGCCCAGCCCGCGCTGATGGCGGTTTCGATGGCCGTGATGCGCGTGCTGGAACGCGAGAAGGGCATCAAGCTTGCCGGCACGGTGAAGTATGTTGCGGGTCATTCGCTCGGCGAGTATTCCGCACTCGCCGCGGCAGGCGCGTTCTCACTGTCCGACACAGCGCGTCTCCTGAAGCTGCGCGGCCAGGCCATGCAGGCGGCCGTACCGGTCGGCCAGGGCGCGATGGTCGCTCTTCTTGGCGTTGGCCTCGACGTGGCCGAGAAGGTCGCGGCCGAAGCCGCCCAGGGCGACGTCTGCCAGGTCGCCAACGACAATGAGCCGACCCAGGTCGTGCTGTCGGGCTCGAAAGCCGCCATAGATCGCGTGGCCGAGATCGGCAAGGCCCATGGCGTGCGCCGCGCGGTGCCTCTGCCCGTGTCTGCGCCGTTCCATTGCGCCCTGATGAAGCCCGCCGCCGAAGCCATGGCGGATGCGCTTTCCAAGGTCACTATCAACGCGCCGGTCGTCCCCGTCGTCGCCAACGTCGTGGCGAGCGCGGTGAACGACCCCGAGCAGATTCGCCGCCTTCTGGTGGAGCAGGTGACGGGCACCGTGCGCTGGCGCGAATGCGTCGGCTATCTCGCAGCCAACGGCGTCACCGACGTGTTCGAGATCGGATCAGGAAAGGTGCTCGCTGGCCTCGCAAAGCGTATCGAGAAGTCGCTCGAGGCCGCGAGCCTGGGCACGCCCGCGGATATCGAGGCAGCCGCTTCCAAGCTCGTCTGACGCAATCAAACCACGCTCTTCTTCGTAAAAGGATTCAAGACATGTTCGATTTGACCGGCAAAAAAGCGCTTGTCACCGGTGCGACCGGCGGCATCGGCGAAGGCATCGCGCGCGCTTTCCACAAAGCCGGAGCCGAGGTCGTGCTCTCGGGCCGTCAGGTCGCCAAGCTCGAAGCGCTCGCCGCCGAGCTCGGCGAGCGCGCGCACGTGGTGCCTTGCGATCTCGCCGACAAGGAAGCCGTCTCGAAGCTGATCGACAACGCCATCGCCAAGCTCGGCCGCCTCGACATCCTCGTCAACAATGCCGGTCTCACCAAGGACAACCTGTTCATGGTGATGAAGGACGAGCAGTGGGACGACGTGATCGCGGTGAACCTCACCTCCACCTTCATGCTGATGCGCGCCGCCGCCCGTCACATGCTGCGCTCCAAGACCGGCTACGGCCGCATCATCAACATCTCGTCCGTTTCGGGCGTGATCGGCAATCCCGGCCAGGGCAACTATGCAGCCTCCAAGGCTGGCATGATCGGCATGACCAAATCGCTCGCCCGCGAAGTCGCGAACCGCGGCATCACCGCCAACTCGATTGCGCCTGGATTCATCCAGACCGCGATGACGGATGTGCTGAACGACAAGCAGAAATCCGAGATCTCCCAGCACATCCCGGCCCAGCGCTTCGGCACGCCCGATGACATTGCCGCCGCGGCCGTCTACCTTGCCAGCGTCGAGGCTGGCTACGTCACCGGACAAACGCTGCACGTGAACGGCGGCATGGCCATGATCTGACGGCGTTTTTGGTTAAGACGCTCCGGCATGCGCAAGGCCGCGTTCGCCGGGGGCAATGTGTCGCTCTCCGGGTCGGCTTTCGCGAGCCGCAACACAGGGGGGCGACGCTGGCCAAGGCCTAGGAGATATGTTAACGAGCCTCGTTTTTTTGCTGCGCAGCTCTGGGAAACGCCCTAACGATCAACGCTCACGCGCTGTCGTCTGGGATAACCCCCCTGATGGCGCCGCCAGCACCAGGACGAGATAGGACTTCGAGGTCGAGCGTATTTCTGGAAAAGTAGGATCCGGTTTTCCGGCAAGGGACTACGACCGACTGACTTCAGCGCCCCGGTGAACGACGGGACCGAGAAGACGATAGCAAACCAAATCACAGAGCAGGGACACGAGGGAAGACGATGAGCGATGTCGCAGAGCGCGTGAAGAAGATCGTAGTGGAGCATCTTGGCGTCGAGGCCGACAAGGTCACCGAGAACGCTAGCTTCATCGATGATCTCGGCGCTGACAGCCTTGATACGGTCGAGCTGGTCATGGCGTTCGAGGAAGAGTTCGGGTGCGAGATCCCCGACGATGCCGCCGAGCACATTCTGACGGTTGGCGACGCTGTGAAGTTCCTCGAGAAGAACGCCACGGCTGCCTAAGGCTGCTCGGGTCCGGAGCGGCTGAGTTCGAGGCGCCGCCGGTGCCTCGAATGATGAAGCCGCAGCCGGCCCGCACTGCGGTGCGTGTGGAGTGGAGAATCGCGTATCGGCGCACATGCGCCGTAAGCGTCTCCATCCACGGCTCGCAAGCCTGAGTGACACGAGTGAGTTAAAGGAAGCGGGGCGAAGCTGGCGGGTCGCGCCTCGCGGCAACAAGAGAACCCCGCAAGGCCCAGGGCGGCATACGACTGGGCGTTGGCGGGCATCTCTCCCTTACCGATGGAGTGGACTTGAGAGCCATGCGCCGCGTCGTCATCACTGGGCTTGGTCTTGTCACCCCGATCGGATGCGGGGTCGAGGAATCTTGGCGCAATCTGCTCGCAGGCAAGAGCGGAGCACGCCGGATCGAGGAATTCGACGCCTCCGATCTCTCTTGTCAGATTGCGAATTTCGTACCGCGCGGCGCGGGTAACGAGGGCAAGTTCAATCCCGATGATTGGATGGAGCCCAAGGAGCAGCGCAAGGTCGACGACTTCATCATCTACGCCGTCGCCGCCGCCGATCAGGCCCTCGCCGATGCAGGCTGGAAGGCCGATACCCAGGAAAAGCAGGAAACGACCGGCGTTTTGATCGGCTCCGGCATCGGCGGCCTTTCCGGCATCGCCGACACCTCGATTCTGCTCAAGGAGAAGGGCGCCCGCCGCGTTTCTCCGTTCTTCATTCCCGGCCGCCTCATCAATCTCGCGGGCGGCTACGTCTCCATCAAGCACGACCTCAAGGGACCGAACCACGCCGTCGTGACGGCGTGCGCCACCGGCACCCACGCCATCGGCGATGCGGCACGTCTCGTGGCGCTCGGCGATGCGGAGGTCATGGTCGCGGGCGGAACCGAGAGCCCCATCTGCCGCATCGGCATGGCTGGCTTCGTCGCCTGCCGCGCTCTCTCGACTGGCTTCAACGACCGGCCCACGGAGGCGTCGCGTCCTTACGACAAGGGTCGCGACGGCTTCGTCATGGGTGAGGGCGCGGGTGTCGTCGTGCTCGAAAGCCTGGAGCACGCCCAGGCGCGCGGCGCCAAGATCTATGCCGAGGTCATCGGCTACGGCATGTCGGGCGACGCCTATCACATCACAGCGCCGTCGGAGACCGGCGACGGCGCCTTCCGCTGCATGCGCGCCGCGCTGAAGAACGCGGGCGTCTCACCGAGCGACATCGACTACATCAACGCGCACGGCACCTCGACGCCCATGGGCGACGAGATCGAGCTCGGCGCGGTGGAGCGCCTGTTCGGCAACACCCAGGCCAAGACCTCCATGTCCTCGACCAAGTCTTCGATCGGCCACCTCCTGGGAGCTGCCGGCGCCGTCGAGGCGATCTTCTCGGTGCTCGCCATCCGCGATCAGGTGGCGCCCGCGACCCTGAACCTCGAAAACCCTTCGGTCGAGACGGCCCTCGACCTGGTGCCCAAGACGCCGCGGAAGCGTGAGATCAACACCGTGCTTTCGAACTCGTTCGGCTTTGGCGGCACCAACGCGTCGCTCGTGATGCGTAAAGTGGCCTGACATCGGTCCGCGATCGCCCGGAGAGCGCCAGCGCTGACCGGGCTTTTGCCACAATCGCGAGATCACGTCGGCGCGTAGGCTTGGGGTGAGTACGGCGTGCCGGTCCCGGCGCGCCTCGCTGTGCGTACAAGCTTGAGTTTGACGGTGGTTTCCTGCCTGAGCCAAGGCGGGCCGGAAAGCGCCAGGAGCCGGCCGTTGCGGCACGCGGGGAGCGTCGCTGCGGCTTGGGACGCGAGACGGGAGCTGGTCGATGAGTAAAGTTCGCCGGGAAGTGCCGCCCACGCTCTCGAGGCGTGACGGTGTCCGCCCGAGGAGCCCGGCCGAGGCTCTGGAGCCGGGACGCGCGCCGCCGCGTCCCCGTGGCGTTCGCCAGCGCAAGGAATCGCGCGTCATCTCTGGCTTTGCCCGCGTCGTGAGCGGCGTGATGACGATCCTGCTCGTCGCCATGCTCGCGACCGGAGGCATGACGCTCTTGGTCGGCCACCTCTATAGCCGCCCCGGTCCCCTTACCGTGAGCCAGACCGTCGTCATCCCGAAAGGCGCGAGCAGCAACGACATCGCCGACGACCTCGAGCGCGAAGGCGTGGTTTCCAGCCGCTGGGCCTTCATGATCAACTATCTGGTGCAGAGCCGCATGCGCCCGAAAGAGGTGATGCTGAAGCACGGCGAATACCTCTTCAAGCCGAACGTCAGCATTCGCGAGGTGATCGAGACCCTCTCCGAAGGCAAATCGGTGATGTACAAGGTGACGATCCCCGAAGGTCTCACCAGCCAGCAGATCGTCGAGCGCCTGAAGAGCGAGGAGAACCTGACCGGCGACGTCGCCCAGATTCCCGCCGAAGGCTCGCTGCTGCCCGAGACCTACAGCATCGAGAAGGGCATGACGCGCCAGGAGCTGCTGGAGCGCATGGCGCTGAAGCAGAAGCAGGTCCTCGAAAGCAACTGGGAGCGCCGCCAGCAGGGACTTCCCTACACGAGCCCCGAGCAGGCCGTGGTGATGGCCTCCATCATCGAGAAGGAAACCGGCCGCGCGGACGAGCGCGACCGCATCGCGGGCGTCTTCGTCAACCGCTTGAACAAGGGGATGCCGCTTCAATCCGATCCCACCATTCTCTACGGCATCTACGGCGGCGGCGTGCAGTGGGGCAAACCCATCATGCAGTCGGAGAAGGATGCCAAGAACGCCCACAACACTTACCAGATCAAGGGCCTGCCGCCGACGCCGATCTGCAATCCGGGGCGCCCTGCGCTCGAAGCCGCGCTCAATCCGGCCCAGCACGGCGATCTGTTCTTCGTGGCCGACGGCAGCGGCGGCCACATCTTCACGGCGACCCTCAAGGATCACAACGCGGCGGTTTCGAACTGGCGCAAGTTCGAGAAAGAGATGCGGGCGCGTCAGGCCGCCGCCAAGGACGGAGCCTCCGAAGGGGCCGAGGCAGCGCCCGGCGAGGTGGCGCGCAACCCGATCACCGAAATTCCGAACCCGCCAGCCGAGGACGCGGGCGGCGAGGCGAAGGCTGCAGGAGCCGCCGCCGAGGAGAAACCTGCGGCCGTCCCGGCGACCGCAACGGCGTCCACGATGCCGCTCCCCATACGCAAGCCCAAGCGCTAGCCGCGTGCGGACTGCGGGCCTTGCGCCGAAAGCGCCCCTTGCGGCCCGCGGATGCGGCGCGTACGTCTCTCTCGCAGCAGCGCGGCGAGCGAGCTCCACTTGCCGCGCGACCTAGACCTGAACGGACAACGTTCCCCGGATAAAAACATGACCCTTCAAAGTATGACCGGGTTTGCCCGCAGCGACGGCGCGCTCGACGGCACCACGTGGCATTGGGAGCTCCGGAGCGTGAACAACCGTGGGCTCGACCTCCGCTTGCGCCTGCCGCAGGGCTACGAGCAGATCGAGTCCAAGGTTCGCGACCGCATCGCGAAAGCCATTTCCCGCGGCAGCGTTAACGCCAGCCTCAGCGTCACGCGCCGTACGCAGGCGGGTGAGGTCCGCGTGAACCAGGAGGCGCTCGAGCGCATCCTCGCCATCGCCACCCGCTTGAGCCACAACATCGGCGCCGAGACGCCGCGCGTGGAAGCGCTGCTCGGATTGAAGGGCGTGCTCGACGTCGTCGAGGATGCCGACACCGAGGAGACGCTGGCGGCCCAGCAGGCGGCCGTGCTGGATGACCTCGACAAGGCGCTCGCCGACCTCGTGGCCGCGCGCCGCGACGAAGGCCGCCGCCTGAAGGACGTTCTCGCCCGCCAGATCGACGAGATCGAGCGTCTGGCGAAAACGGTCGAGGCCTCCCCCGCCCGCACTATCGAAGCCATTCGCCGCCGCCTCGCCGAGCAGGTCGCCCGCCTCATGGAGACAGGGCAGGGGCTCGATCCTGCGCGGCTTCATCAGGAGGCTGTCCTGCTGGCGACGCGCGCCGACGTGGAGGAGGAGCTGAAGCGCCTCGCCGCCCACGTGGAAGCCGCGCGCGCGCTTCTCAGGGATGAGGGTGCCATCGGCCGCAAGCTTGATTTCCTCGCCCAGGAGTTCAATCGCGAAGCCAACACCTTGACCTCCAAGGCCGCCGACCAGGAGATCGCCCACGCGGGCCTCGCCCTCAAGGTCGTGATCGATCAGTTGCGCGAGCAGGTCCAGAACATCGAGTAGGGCGCTGAAAACGCTCTGGACCCGGCAAGGCCCAGCCCCTATCAGTCGCTTCTGGGCGGGATGCGAGCGCGCGGGGAGACCGGGGAGATGACGAGCGAAAATCCGAGGATCGAGCGGCGCGGCCTGCTGCTGGTGCTGTCCTCGCCATCCGGCGCCGGCAAGACGTCCCTATCGCGCGCGCTTCTCGAAGCCGATCCTCATATCGCCCTGTCGGTCTCCGTCACCACGCGCAAGCCGCGTCCCGGAGAGGTGGACGGCCGCGACTACTGGTTCGTCGACGAAGCGAGCTTCAAGGCCATGATCGAGACGGATCAGCTCCTCGAATGGGCGACTGTCTTCGGCAACTACTACGGCACGCCCCGCGCCCCGATCGAGAAGGCGATCGCGGAAGGCCGCGATGTGCTGTTCGACATCGACTGGCAGGGAACCCAGCAGCTCTCCGAGCGCATGGCGGGAGATCTCGTGCGCGTGTTCGTGCTGCCGCCGTCCGCAGAGGCGCTGGAGACGCGCTTGAAGCAGCGCGCCCAGGATCCGCCCGAGGTCGTAGCCAAGCGCATGGCGAAAGCGTCCGACGAGATCAGCCATTGGGCCGAGTACGACTACGTCATCGTCAATTCGGATCTCGCGGAGAGCAGCGCTGGCCTGCGCGCCATTCTCGCGGCGGAGCGTCTGCGCCGCGATCGCATGACAGGCCTCTCGTCGTTCGTCCGCGGGCTCCACGCCGCGCTGGAGTAGCGTAATGCGCATCGAGGCCGAGCAGCCCGCCCATCGCCCCGGCATTCGACGCCTGGCGCTGGGCGCGTTTCCCACGGCCGCCGAAGCGGATCTGGTCGATCGTTTGCGCCACGACGGCGACGTTGCGATTTCGCTCGTTGCGGTGGACGGCGAGGAGGTGGTGGGCCACGTCCTTTTCTCGGCGATGACCGCGCCCATGAAGGCGCTCGGTCTCGGACCCGTTGCGGTGGAGGCCAGCCGCCGCGGCGAAGGCATCGCGAGCGATCTGATCCGCGAGGGGCTCGCGCGAGCGAGACGGGAAGGATGGCAGGCCGTCTTCGTGCTCGGAGATCCCGCGTTCTACGCACGCTTCGGCTTCAGCGTCGAGCAGGCGGCAGGATTCGAGACGCCTTACGCTGGGCCATACTTCATGGCGCTTGCGCTCGATGGGGCGTCTCTCGCGCACGCCAACGACCCCGTCGCCTACGCGCCCGCGTTTCAGTCGCTCGAATGAGATCGAAGCCGGCCGGTCAGGGCAGCTCACGCGCGCAGCTGATGACCGAGAGGAAGCGGATCGGAAGCTGCACCAGCTCCTCCGGCCCATGCGGCGCATCCGCGTCGAAGAACAGGCTGTCGCCGGGCTTCATCGGATAGAGCTTGTCGGCATGGCGATAGACCACCTGGCCTTCGAGAACGTAGATCAGCTCGAGACCGGCGTGCTGGAACAGCGGAAACACGTCCGACTCTTCCGTGAGTGTGATCAGATAAGGCTCCACCACCACGCCGCCCGACTGGCCACCAGTGTGGCCGAGCAATTGATACTGATGGCCCGCGCGGGTTCCGCGCCGTTCGATCAGCAGGCCCTGCCCCGCCGAGACGAAAACGGCGTTGCGCCGCTCCTCGAAGCGGCGGAACAGCGCCGTGACGGGAACGCCCAGCGCCTTGGAGAGCCGCTGCAGCGTGGTGAGCGACGCGCTCGTGACGCCGTTCTCGATCTTCGAGAGCATACCGAGCGAGAGACCCGCGGCGCGCGCGAGATCTGACGCGGTGATGCCGAGCTTGTTGCGGAATGCGCGAACCTCGCGCCCGATCGCCACCTCGAGCATGCTGTCACGCGCGCCTTGCAGCGCATGCGGATCCTGCTCGTCCTTGGTTTCGATGGTCTGCATGACCTCGGCGAACTCTTCGGCAGACAGCGCTTTGCGGCGCTTCTGTTCGCCGCGCCCCTCAGTGCTCGGGATCTCTGTCGCGCTGTCTTTCTTCAAGGAGCTTCCCGATCTCTGGTTCATGCGCTGCGAGCCCCCATGTGTGGTCGATGCCGAAGAGAAACACCACCTTTTCGCGAACAAACTACAACAGCCTGTCGAGCGATGCAGGGCCGACGTGGCACCGGAAAATGGTGGAGGAGCGGAGAGTCCTCCGGTCGCATCGAACCACGATAGCTGACGTTTTGGCAACTGACGTGTTCGGTGATGGATCTTTGGTGCGCGATCGTTAGCAAGTTTTGAACGCACACATTTTCGCGAGGATCAAGTCGGCGCACCGGACGCGGAGCCGGAGAGGTGCGCGACCCGGATTGCGGATCACGCTCGCGCGAGGCCCATATCTGACCCCGATCAGTTCGCGGATTTTTCGCCGGGGAGTGCCGGTTCGAGAAAATATAACCGCATACAGAACATTGCGCGCGCGATGGAAGGGCTTTTGCAGCGCCTTCAGAAGCCAACTCTGGAATGCCGGAGGTCGAAGCAAATTCTGTCCGACTTCAAACATAGACGCCGGAATCCTGGATCGAAGGGTCTGGCCGGAAGCAGGGGTGAATCCGCCGCTTCTTCCCGGAGTGAATAAATAATTCGGAGCGTTCAAGAAAACCGACGCACAGCTAAAAGCGCCCAAAAGACAAGCGTTCTGGTGGCAAATCTGCTCACCACAACATCATACGCCTTGACAAAGTGCGGCAGGAGGACGCACTGTTTTTCCGCACATAAAAAAACGTTGCCTCACAGGCAACTCCAGGAGGAACCCTGAAAACCGTATCCCAAGGGGGAGTTATGCAACAAAAAATACCAGATCCACGTGTCCACTCGATGTTCTCCGGCGATCGCACGTGGGCGTTCGGCGCGGTTATTGTCCTCTGGACGCTCTATGGCTTCGTCTTCTGGCGGCTCACGCAGACCGCCCCGGCGGATGGGGTTCTTCAGGCTCTTGCAGTTGCCGGTGGCCTCGTCCTGCTTTTCAACTCGGCCTCGATCATCGCGATGATCAAGCACTACGCTGAGGACAAGGAGCACATCTACGGGCTCGACATCCACTACCTCGACGAAATGAAGAAGTCGAAAGGCTAGGGAGCGAGCACATGGCTAAGACACCGTACAAGCCGCCGACGCAGTCTCTGCTCGGCCAGACCTTCGATACCCTTTTCCTTCTCGCACTCGTTATGGCTGCGCTCTTCATTCCGCTCTACCTCGGCCTGGCCGGAGGCGGAAAGACGACGCTCGAGCTCAAAGACACCACGTGGGCGGGCATGGGTCAGAACGCGACCATGCAGGCGCAGTGGGAGAAGCTCGGCTTCACCGCAGGCCCGAAGACGGAGGAGAACGCGACATCGGCTGCTGAGCTGATCTCATCGCGCTTCGACTACTCCTTCGAGCCTGTTGAGCTCGCCATCACTGCACTCGTCGTCATCGGGTATTTCTTCATCGTCTTTCACTGGTCGAAGAAGGAATACCGCGACGTGATCGACGAGCGGTTCAACAACAAGTGAGAGGAGGGTTCCCGTGAATAACTTTCAACTGCTCGAATACGGGGCCTGGGGCCTCTCCGCGCTGCTTGGCTTGTGGATGCTGATCGACCTGATCCGCACCGACAAGACCTACAGCGAAGAACTGCTGACCTCCTCCAAGGAAGGTGAAATCGAAGACGCGCTCGTCATCGATCCGCCTCATCAAGGAGGCCACCTGTGACTCAGACAACAGCAGTTCACGGCGAGCGAATTTCGCTCTTGCGCGTGCTTGGTCCGGGTCACGTGTGGGCGCTTGGCGTCGGCATCGTGCTCGTGGGCGAGTACATGGGCTGGAACTTCGCAGTGGGCAAGGGCGGCGCCATCGCCGCTCTGATCGCCTGCTGGGTGGCCGGTCTTCTCTACACCTGCGTCGCCATGATCGACTCGGAGGTGACCTCGACGGTTGCCGCCGCCGGCGGTCAGTACGCGCAGGCCAAGCACATCGTCGGGCCTTTGATGGCCTTCAACGTGGGCCTGTTCCTCGTCTTCGCCTACACCATGCTCGAAGCGGCCAACGCGATCACGCTCGGCTATCTCGTGCAGACGGTAGGATCGATGGCGGGGTTCGCGGATACGCATGACAAGCCGTTCATCGTGCTGACGATCATGTTCCTCGCCTGGCTCAACTACCGCGGCGTCTACGCGACCCTGACGTTCAACCTCGTCATCACGGCCATCGCGTTCGTCGCCATCTGGGTGCTGTTCTTCGCCGTTCAGCCCTGGAGCAGCGTCTACATGAAGCACGGCGACCTGCTCACCGGTCTGCCATACGGCTGGCTCGGCGTTCTCGCCGCGCTCCACTTCGGCATGTGGTACTACCTCGGCATCGAAGGTACGACGCAGGCCGCCGAGGAGGTTCGCTCGCCCGCGCGCGCACTTCCCCTCGGCACCATGACGGGCATCATCACGCTGCTCATCGCCGCGACCATGACCTGGTACATCTGCGCCGGCATCATGCCGTGGGAGTATCTGGGCCAGGCCGTGACGCCGCTGTTCGATGCGGCCCGTCTCACGGACTCGACGCTTCTGATGGTGCTTCTCTTCATCGGCACCATCTTCTCGACGCTGGCCTCCGCCAACGGCTGCATCAACGACGCATCCCGCGCCTGGTTCTCCATGGGACGTGACCGTTATCTGCCGCAGGTCTTCGGCGCCGTGCATCCCAAGTACCGGACGCCCTATCGGGCGATCGTGTTCCTGGTGCCGGTGGCCCTTGTGTTCGCGTACTTCGCGCCGCTCGATCAGGTGATCACCTTCTCGATCCTGTCGGGTCTGCTCGAGTACACGTTCATGGCGATCAACGTCATCATGTTCCGGCAGAAATGGCCGCTCGGCGTGATCAAGCGGGGCTACGTGCACCCGTTCCATCCGCTGCCGGCTCTCGTGCTTCTGCTGCTCTGCTCCGTCACGTATTTCGCGGTGTTCCTCGGATACGGCACGCAGCTCATCGCGATGATGGTGTTCTACATCGTCGCCTCGCTGTGGTTCGCATTCCACCGTTACAAGTTCGTGCGGCGCGGCGCGCAGTTCACGATGCCCTGGCCTAAGCCGGTCGGCTACTGATCACGACACGCAACGGAAGAAACGCGGCTCGGAAACACCGGGCCGCGTTTCTCGGATAAGGCAGCGGATGCGGAGCGCGCGGTCGTTCGCAGTGCCGGTGCCGTCATCGAACCACGATCAATCGAAGAGCCCGGGTGTTGCAGCTTTCCACGATGGCGTGGCACCCCGGATCCCAACGGAGAGTGTGGCCCGTGTCTTCGCTTTCGACGGCCCTTATATCGTTTATTGCAATCGTCGGTCCGCTGACGTGGCTTGCCCTGCGCGACCACAAGGCCCTGCGCGCGAGCCGCGCCGGTTTGCTCGATGATTGTGCACGCCTGTTCAACGGCTATGCATTGACGCACAGCGGCGACAGCTTTCCAAAGCTCAGCGGACGGTGCGACCGGCGCAACGTCGACATCCGCCTGATCAGCGACACAATGACCATCCGGAGGCTTCCGCAGCTCTGGCTTCAGGTCACGGTGCTGGAGAAGGTGCAGGGGTCGACCGGCCTCGCCGTGCTTGTCCGACCCTCCGGCTACGAGTTCTACAGCCTGACGCCTCAGTTCCCCTACATCCTCGAAACCCCGCCGGAGTTCCCGCCCGAGGTGATCATCCGCGGCGAGAATGCGAGAGCCGAAAAACTCCTTGAAAAGCTCGCTAAACCGATGGCCGCGATCCTGGCCGATCCGCGCGTCAAGGAGATCGCCGTCACGCGCGAGGGCCTGCGCATCATTCGTCAGGCGGGCGAGGGCCGGCGCGGCGAATATCTGCTTCTGAGGCAGGCCGTGTTCGATGAGGCCGCCGTCTCCGCCGATCAGTTCCAGAGCGTGCTTGCCGAGATCGATACGCTCCGCACGGCAATCGAAAATCCGCAACGGGAGCACACCTACGCATGACGACGTCACGCGCACCCATGAATCCTTACACGGTTCTTGCATTGGCCATCGTGCTGCCCGGGATGGGGCACGTGGCCGTCGGACAACCGCAGCGAGGTTTCGGCTTCGCCTTCTTCGCGCTCCTCATGGCGCTGGTGTCCTGGCACACGACCACACCCGAGCATTCCTTCATCGGCCGCTCGGCCGCTGGTCTGTTTGTCTGGGCGCTCTCGATTCCCGATGCCTATCGCATCGCACGGCTGCAGTACGAACGATGGAGTCGCGGACTTTCGAATATCGCGCGATGAAAAAAAGTTGCATCGCAGTTGAATCGAGAAACATGAAGTGCTAGCGTCTGTATAGAAACAGCAAACGGCATACGGGGTGCGCCATCCGATGTGCGGAATAGTTGGGCTATTCATCAAGAACAAAGCATTGGAGCCTCGGCTAGGTGAGTTGACGGCGGGAATGCTTGCCACGATGTGCGAGCGCGGGCCGGATTCTGCAGGTTTCGCCGTCTACGGCGCTCCCAATTCCGGCAAGGTCAAGATCACCCTTCAGTCGCCCAGTGCGGAGGCTGACTTCGCCGATCTCGCCAAGACCGTCGGGAAGGCGATTGGCGCGGATCTGAAGCTCGACGTGAAGTCGTCCCACGCCATCCTGACCTGCCCGGCCGACAAGGCTGAAGAGGCCCGCAAGGCTGTTCGCGAGAAATTCCCCAGCGTCCGCATCATGGGCGCCGGCGACGTGATCGAGATCTATAAGGAGGTCGGCTATCCGACCGACGTCGCCAAGCGCTTCGATCTTGCGAAGATGTCCGGCACGCACGCCATCGGCCACACGCGCATGGCCACCGAGAGCGCCGTCACCACGCTCGGCGCCCATCCGTTCTCGACCGGCCCCGATCAGTGCCTGGTTCACAACGGCTCGCTCTCGAACCACAACAATCTGCGCCGCGATCTCAAGCACGACGGCATGACCTTCGAAACGCAGAACGACAGCGAGGTCGCTGCCGCCTATCTCACGTGGCGCATGAACCAGGGCCTCAATCTCGGCCAGGCGCTGGAGAAGAGCCTCGACGATCTCGACGGCTTCTTCACCTTTGTCGTAGGCACCAAGAACGGCTTTGGCGTTCTGCGCGATCCCATCGCCTGCAAGCCGGCCGTGCTCGCCGAGACGGACGACTATGTGGCCTTCGGCTCCGAGTACCGCGCTCTGGCCGGTCTCCCTGGCATCGAGAACGCGAAGGTCTGGGAGCCCGAGCCCGCAACCGTCTACTTCTGGGAGCGCTGAGATGCGGTCGATCGATCTGACGAAGACGCCGCTCCGCGAGCTCAACGCCAGCCTGCATGAGCAGAAAGACGGCACCAACGAGACCGAGTGGGAGGTGTTGAACCCGCGCGGACAGCACGCCATCGCCGTCGGCCTCGATGCGCCGGTCACGGTCACCGTTCGCGGCTCCGTCGGGTACTACGTCGCCGGCATGAACAAGCACGCGACCGTCATCGTCGAGGGATCGGCTGGCCCCGGCGCTGCCGAGAACATGATGTCCGGCAAAGTCATCGTCAGAGGCGACGCGAGCCAGTACGCGGGCGCCACCGGCCGCGGCGGCCTGCTCGTCATCGAAGGCAACGCGTCCTCGCGATGCGGCATCTCGATGAAGGGCATCGACATCGTCGTCAAGGGCAACATCGGCCACATGTCGGCCTTCATGGCGCAGTCCGGCAGCCTCGTCGTTCTCGGCAACGCGGGCGACGCGCTGGGAGACAGCATCTACGAGGCTAGGCTCTACGTGCGCGGAAGCGTGAAGAGCCTCGGCGCCGACTGCATCGAAAAGGAGATGCGGCCCGAGCATCACGAGGCGCTTGCGGCTCTGCTCGCCAAGGCCGGCGTGACCGATGTGAAGACGTCGGAGTTCAAACGCTACGGCTCCGCGCGCAAGCTCTACACCTTCAACATCGACAATGCGGATGCCTACTGATGAGCTATCAAAATCCGCCGACCACGCCCCGCAAGTCCGCCACCTTCGACGACTACACGCTCTCCGAAATCCGGCGCGCGGCCCAGACGGGCATCTACGATATTCGCGGCGCAGGCGCGAAGCGGAAGGTTCCGCACTTCGACGACCTGCTGTTTCTCGGCGCGTCCATGTCGCGCTACCCGCTCGAGGGCTATCGCGAGAAATGCTCGACGACGGTCACGCTCGGCACACGCTTCGCCAAGAAGCCGATCGAGCTAAAGATACCGATCACCATCGCGGGCATGAGCTTCGGCTCGCTCTCGGCCAACGCCAAGGAGGCACTCGGGCGCGGCGCAACGATAGCCGGAACGTCGACGACGACCGGTGACGGCGGCATGACGCCCGAGGAGCGCGGACAGTCCGAGAAGCTCGTCTACCAGTATCTGCCGTCTCGCTACGGCATGAATCCGGACGACCTGCGCAAGGCCGATGCCATCGAGGTGGTGGTGGGGCAGGGCGCCAAGCCCGGCGGCGGCGGCATGCTGCTCGGCCAGAAGATTTCCGATCGCGTCGCCGAGATGCGCACGCTGCCCAAGGGCATCGATCAGCGCTCTGCCTGCCGTCATCCCGACTGGACCGGGCCTGACGATCTCGAGATCAAGATCCTCGAGCTGCGCGAGATCACCGATTGGGAGAAGCCGATCTACATCAAGGTGGGCGGCGCACGCCCCTACTATGACGTGGCGCTCGCGGTGAAAGCCGGTGCCGACGTCGTAGTCGTCGACGGTATGCAGGGCGGCACCGCGGCTACGCAGGAAGTGTTCATCGAGCATGTCGGCCAGCCCACGCTCGCCTGCATCCGCCCCGCCGTCCAGGCACTCCAGGATCTCGGCATGCATCGCAAGGTGCAGCTCATCGTATCGGGCGGCATCCGCAACGGCGCCGACTGCGCCAAGGCACTCGCCCTCGGTGCGGACGCCGTCTCCATCGGCACCGCCGCGCTCGTGGCTCTCGGCGACAACGATCCGGCGCTCGAAAGCGAGTACGAGAAGCTCAACACCGTCGCCGGTGCCTACGACGACTGGCACGAAGGGCGCGACCCGGCCGGCATCACCACGCAGGATCCCGAGCTCGCCAAGCGCCTCGATCCTGTGCGCGCCGGTCGCCGTCTCGCCAACTATCTCAAGGTCATGACGCTCGAGCTGCAGACCATCGCGCGCGCGGCAGGCCACAACCATGTCCACAATCTCGAGCCGGAAGACCTCTGCGCGCTCACCATCGAGGCCGCCGCCATGGCGCGCGTGCCGCTCGCGGGAACGAGCTGGATTCCGGGTCAGGGTGGCTTGTGACCGCACGCGCTTCGGGAGCTGCATTCCGAAGCAGGGCTTGCGGGTCGAAAAAACGATCCCGATCGTCTCGGACCAGCCGGCCCGCGACGTAAACCGGTGGTCGGATCACAACGGCCGCTATCGCTTCAGGCAAATCCGCCCGGAACTCGATCGCGGCCGGCTACGAACGAAAAGAGCCAATGATCGCTGCGGGCGAGTGCGTCCAGAGGCGTGAGTAGAGGCCGAACATGTTCTCTAGGTTCTGGAAACACAAGTCGAACAGCAACGTAACCGTGTCCGGGGAAAAACCAATGTCACAGGATCTGGCTCAGGTCGCAAAAGAGCGCGGCATCCGCTACTTCATGATTTCTTTCACCGATCTCTTCGGCTTCCAGCGCGCCAAGCTCGTGCCCGCAGCCGCGATCGCCGAGATCCAGAAAGACGGCGCAGGCTTTGCGGGCTTCGCGACGTGGCTCGATATGACGCCCGCGCACCCCGATATGTTCGGCATGCCGGACCCCGCAGGTCTCATCCAGCTTCCCTGGAAGCCCGAGGTCGCCTGGGTCGCCTCCGATTGCGTGATGGAGGACAAGCACGTCGCCCAGTCGCCGCGCGTGGTGCTGAAGAAGCAGGTCGCGAAGGCCGCTGAGAAGGGCCTGCGCATCAAGACCGGTGTCGAGTGCGAGTTCTTCCTGATCAACGCCGACGGCACGACGATTTCCGATCCCAAGGATCAGGCCTCTAAGCCCTGCTACGATCAGCAGGCGATCATGCGCCGCTACGACGTGATCTCCGAGATCTGCGACTACATGCTGGAGCTCGGCTGGGGTCCGTACCAGAACGACCATGAGGACGCCAACGGCCAGTTCGAGATGAACTGGAATTTCGATGACGCGCTGCTCACCGCCGACCGTCACTCGTTCTTCAAGTACATGGTGCGCTCGATCGCCGAGAAGCATGGCCTGCGCGCGACGTTCATGCCGAAGCCGTTCCCGACCCTCACCGGCAACGGCTGCCACGCGCATATCTCGGTCTGGGATGCGGCGACGGGCAAGACCAACATGTTCTACGACAACTCCGACGAGATGGGCCTCTCGCAGCAGGGCTACAACTTCCTCGGCGGCATCATGCGCCACGCGGAGTCGCTCTCGGCGATCACCAATCCGACGGTGAACTCCTACAAGCGCATCAACGCCCCGCGCACGATCTCGGGCGCAACGTGGGCACCGAACTCTGTCACATGGACCGGCAACAACCGCACGCATATGGTTCGCGTGCCGGGCAAGGGCCGCTTCGAGCTGCGCCTCCCGGACGGCGCGGCGAACCCCTATCTCTTGCAGGCGGTCATCATCGCCGCCGGCCTCGACGGCATCGAGCGAAACGCCCATCCGGGCAAGCGCCTCGACATCGACATGTACAAGGAGGGGCACACGGTAAAGGACGCGCCGAAGCTTCCGCTGAACCTGCTCGACGCCCTGCGCAACTTCGACAAGGACACCAGCCTCAAGGAGGCACTCGGAACCGAGTTCGCGGACGCGTTCATCAAGCTCAAGACAAGCGAATGGAACTCCTATGCCTCCCACTTCACCCAGTGGGAGCGGGACCACACGCTCGACGTCTGAAGCGGGATAAGGTCAAATACGGACAGCCGGCGGCGGAGACATTTGCTGCCGGCTTTTCCATGTCCGGCCTGCTGCCGGTTGCCTGCTGCCCGCTGCCTGTCTATAGCCTTGCCCTGATACGGCAGCAGGCGCCGAGAGGGGTAGCATGGACGTGCGCGCACGGCGGCTCGCAATACTGGCCGGGGGCGGAGAGCTTCCGCGCGAGATCGCAGACAGCGCGGCCGCGCGCGGCGAGCTCGTTGCCATCGTCGCCATAGACGGGGAGGCGAATGCCGATTTCGGCAGCCACCCGGTGACGCGCGTCAACTGGGGCCAGATCGGCGCCATGATCCGCACGCTCAAGGCTGCCAAAGCCACCGATCTCGTCATCGTGGGACGTGTGCACCGCCCGGAGCTCGGCGGCCTGAAGCCCGACCTCGGCTTTTTCCGCTACCTGCCGCAGATCGTGAAGATCGTAGCGTCGGGCGGCGACGACAGCGTGCTGAGGCGCGTCGTGCGCTTCTTTGAGCGCCACGGCATCACGGTGATCGGACCGGGAGACGCGGCGCCCGGCCTCGTGGTGGGCAAAGGCCCCATCGGCAGCGCGACATCGTCGGCATCCGATCAGGCCGACATCGCACGCGGCCTGGATCTGATCCGCGCGCTCGGCGCCTATGACATCGGACAGAGCGTGATCATCTCAAACGGAGAGATCGAGGTCATCGAAGGAGCCGAGGGCACCGATCGCATGATCGCCCGCGCCGCGGCGCGCCGTACCGCGCGCGGAAGCGGCAAGCCCGCGGGCGTGCTCGTCAAGCGCTCGAAGCCCGGACAGGACCTGCGCGTCGACATGCCGGCCATCGGACCCGCCACGGTGAAAGGCGTACAGGAAGCCGGTCTTGCCGGGGTCGCGGTCGAAGCGGGAAGAGTGCTGGTCGCCGAGCGCGCCGAGACCGTGCGTTGCGCGGACGGCATGGGCGTGTTCGTCGAAGGCGTGAGCGATGGCGAGGAACGAGACCCGCCGCGCCGCTTCAACGCACGCAAAGTCACGATGAAGTTTCGCGTGCTGGGACGCGCAGCCCCGGAGCAGCATGGCACCCACGACGCTATCAAGGGCATCGCCACGCTCGATGCGCTGACGGGCTTCGGCATCGGCCGCGCGGTGATCGTCGTGCGCAATCACGTCCTGGCCGTAGAGACCGGCGAAGGCGCGGAGGAGGCCGTCCGGCGCGCGGCCGGACTGCGCCAGTGGGCGAGCATCACCCGAACGCGCCGTGGCGTCGCGACGCTGCGCGATGTCACGGACCTGACATCAGCCGTCGTCAAAGCGGTCGCATCCGCAGGCTATGCAGGCATCGCCCTGGCCTCCGGGCCACCGGAGCCCGCGGCGGTCCCTCCGAAGCTTCTCGCCGAAGCTGACCATGCGGGCATCTTCCTGCTCGTCCGCGAGCCGGCTGTCGGAGCTGCAACATGAGGGAGACCGTGACGGGAGAATCCCGCCCAACCGGCGAGGTCCGGATATTCCTGATTGCAGGTGAGCATTCCGGCGATGCACTCGGCGCCAAGCTGATCGACGCGTTGCGCACCCGTCTGGGTGATCGCCTCGTTCTGGCCGGTGTGGGCGGTGAGGCCATGGAGCAGCGACGAGGCTTCGTCTCCGGCTTCCCCATGTCAGACGTCGCGGTGATGGGCCCCCTCTCCATCCTGCGGCACCTGCCGCGTATCGTCCGCCGCGTCTATGCCGCCGTCGACAGCGCGCTTCGCTTCGAGCCAGACGCCGTCGTCATCATCGACAGCCCCGAGTTCACCCATCCGATCGCCAAGCGCATCCGCAAGGCCCGCCCTGACATCCCGATCGTGGACTACGTGAGTCCCAGCGTGTGGGCATGGCGGCCGGGCCGCGCCGCGAAGATGCGCCCCTATGTCGATCATATCCTCGGCATTCTCCCGTTTGAGCCTGCCGCGCACAAGCGGCTCGGCGGCCCGCCCTGCAGCTATGTGGGACATTCGTTCATCGAGCGGCTCGATTGGCTGCGCGATCTCGATCCCGAGCCGTTGAGAGCGCGTCTCGGTCTGGATCCGGAGAAGCCCGTGATCGTCGCGCTGCCCGGCAGCCGCACATCCGAGGTGGGCCGCCTGATGGAGCCATTCGGCGATACGCTGCGTCTCCTATGCGAGCGCGGAAAGGCCCCGGAGGTGATCGTTCCCTGTGTCGCGCATGTGCGCGGGCTGGTGGAGAAGGGACGTGCGAGCTGGCCGGTTGCGGCTCATATCGTCGAGGACCCGGACGACAAGTATCGCGCCTTCAAGCTTGCGAAAGCGGCGCTTGCGGCCTCGGGCACTGTCACGCTCGAGCTTGCGCTCGCTGGCACGCCGATGGTCGTCGCTTATCGTGTCGATCCGGTCGCGGCGCCGTTTCTTCGCCGCATGATCAAGGCGCCCACCACCGTGCTCGCGAACCTCGTGCTGGGAGAGAACGCATTCCCGGAATTCCACCAGGAGAAAAGCTCGCCCCGGAACCTCGCGGACGCGCTGGAGCCGCTGCTGTCGGATACGCCCGAAAGACGCGCCCAGCTTGCTGCCCTCGCGAGGGTTCCCCACCTCATGCATATCGAAGGCGGCAGCCCCAGCGAGGCTGCCGCCGATATCGTTCTGGATTATGCGCTGAACGGAAGATCTGCGGCCCGGTGAGCCGTCTTCCGCTCTAGGAAGAAGCGGCCAGGCTCACGAGCCCGGCTTCGGGAACGGACGGCGCGCGGGTCCCACATAGAGCTGGCGCGGACGGCCGATGCGCTGCTCCGGATCCTCGATCATTTCCTTCCACTGCGCGATCCAGCCCACCGTGCGCGCCACCGCGAACAGCACCGTGAACATGGAGACGGGGAAGCCCATCGCGCGCAGCGTGATGCCCGAATAGAAATCGATGTTCGGATAGAGCTTCTTCTCGATGAAGTACTCGTCCTGAAGCGCGATGCGCTCGAGCTCCATCGCCACCGCAAGCAGCGGATCGTTGCGCTTGTCGAGCTCGTCCAGCACCTGATGGCAAGTCTTCTGCATCACCTTGGCGCGCGGATCGTAGTTCTTGTAGACGCGATGGCCGAAGCCCATCAGCCGGAAGCCCGACGTCTTGTCCTTGGCCTTCTTGATGAACTCGGGGATGCGGTCCACCGAGCCGATCTCTTCCAGCATGTTGAGCGCGGCTTCGTTCGCGCCGCCATGGGCGGGGCCCCAGAGACAGGCGATGCCGGCCGCGATGCACGCGAACGGATTGGCGCCTGAAGAGCCCGCGAGACGCACCGTGGAGGTGGACGCGTTCTGCTCGTGGTCCGCGTGAAGAATGAAGATGCGATCCAGCGCGCGCGCCACGATCGGATTGACGATGTAGGGCTCGCAGGGAACTGAGAAGCACATCTGCAGGAAGTTCGACGTGTAGTCGAGATCGTTCCGCGGATAGATGAAGGGCTGGCCGATCGAATACTTGTAGGCCATTGCCGCGATCGTCGGCATCTTCGCGATCATGCGATGGCTCGCCGTCTCGCGCTGACGCGGATCGTTGATGTCGGTGGAGTCGTGATAGAATGACGAGAGCGCGCCGACCACGGCCACCATCACAGACATCGGATGCGCGTCACGGCGGAAGCCGGTGAAGAAGCGCGTCATCTGCTCGTGCACCATCGTGTGGCGCGTGATGGTGTTGCGGAACTGCTTGAACTCGTCGTTGGTCGGCAGCTCGCCGTGCAGAAGCAGATAGCACGTGGCGAGGAAGTTCGAGTTCTCGGCCAGCTCGTCGATGGAATAGCCGCGATAGAGCAACTCGCCCTTGTCGCCATCGATGAAGGTGATGTGCGAGGAGCAGTTGGCCGTGGAGGTAAATCCCGGATCGTAGGTGAAGCAGCCGGTGTCGCGATAGACCTTCGCGATGTCGATCACATCGGGGCCGATCGTTCCGCTGCGGACATCGAGTGAGACCGTTTTCCCTTTCAGAACGAGGTCGGCCTGACCCTTTGCCCCCGCCTTGGAGGTTGAGCTTTCTTGAATGCCCATTCCGCGTCTCCTTCGATCAAGCACCCGCGTGCTTGGGATCAGATCAACTCACCAGCCGAAAGCGGCAGGCGCTCGAATGCTGCACCGCAGTATAGCGGAAATGCAATTCTACGAAATGACGAAGTAGCGAAGCTTGTGAAGCGGCTTCAGCGAATTTGTTCGCCAAGCCGGGCGAGGGTTTCCTCACGCCCGAGAACGCTCATGACATCGAACACGGGCGGCGAAACCGTGCGTCCGGTGAGGGCGGAGCGCAGCGGCTGAGCAACCTTGCCGAGCTTCGTGCCTGTTTCCTCCGCATACGTGCGAACAAGAGCCTCGAGCGCACCCGGGGTCCATTCGGCGGAGGCTTCGAAACGCGGCACGAGAGCCGTCAGAATCGCCCGGGCCTCAGCATCCATCAGCTTCTGGGCCTTGTCATCTAGACTAAGGGGGCGCTCGGCCACGATGAAAAGCGCTTGACCGACAAGCTCCGCAAGCGTCTTGGCTCGCTCTTTCAGAGAAGGCAGGGCCTGGAGCAGACGCTCCCATCCCTTGGCCTCGAAGCGGCGCGCCAGCTCCGGCCCTGTGGTGACGCCCGGCACCTGGGCCGCGACCTCGCGGGCGAGCGCGATGTCGGATCTGACCGGCGCCTTGGGATCGACGGCGATCGCCGAGAGGGCTGCGAAATCGAGATGAGGCAGGATGCCCTGAATTCCGGCAAGCAGCTCGGAATCGGGCGTTGTGCGCAAATAATGACCGTTGAGATCGTCGAGCTTCTTGAAGTCGAAGCGTGCTGCGCTCTTGTTGATGTCGTCGATGTCGAACCAGCGGATGAGATCTTCCGTCGAAATGATCTCGTCGTCACCATGGCTCCAGCCGAGACGCACAAGATAGTTGCGCAGCGCCACCGGCAGATAGCCCATGGCGCGGTATTCCTCGACGCCCTGAGCGCCATGCCGCTTCGAAAGCTTGGCGCCGTCCGCGCCATGGATCAGCGGCACGTGCGCCCATTCGGGGATCGCCCATCCCATGCCGAGATAGATCTGCGACTGGCGTGCGGCGTTGGTCAGGTGATCCACGCCGCGAATGACGTGCGTCACGCCCATGTCGTGATCGTCCACAACCACGGCGAGATTGTAGGTCGGGTTACCGTCGCTTCTGAGGATGATCAGGTCGTCGAGCTCCTTGTTCTGGAACACGACACGGCCCTGCACATGATCCTCGACCACCGTCTCGCCTTCGCGCGGCGCCTTGAGCCGGATCGTGTACGGCTGACCGGCCGGTGCCTCCGACGGATCGCGATCGCGCCAGGGTGAGCGAATGGTGAGCGGACGCTTCTCAGCTTCCGCGTCCTTCCGCATCTGGTCGATCTCGGCTGCCGTCAGATAGCAGCGATAGGCGCCGCCACGTTCGAGCAGGGCCAGCGCCACCTCGCGATGGCGATCCGCACGCGAGAACTGCGAGACCGGCTCGCCGTCCCATTCGAGCCCGAGCCACCGCACGCCGTCCAGGATCGCGGCCACGGCCTCGGGATTGTTCCGCTCGCGGTCCGTATCCTCGATCCGGAGCAGGAACGTGCCGCCCGTGCGCTTGGCGTAGAGCCAATTGAAAAGCGCCGTGCGCGCACCGCCGATATGCAGATAGCCGGTGGGCGAAGGGGCGAAACGCACGACGGGAGCGCCGGGCGGCGTTCGTTTGGACTCGGTCATGGATGATCGGCTCGGGTTGGTGTGAATTGGCTCGCCATGTAGCATAGCCGCACAAGGCGAGACTAGTGTGCTTGCCGAAAAGAGCGGCCTGGGCTCGCGAGCGAAGAAGAGATCGGAATCAAAGGCCTAGGGCAAGGCAGGTACGCGCGGGGCAGGGGGCGGGATTGGACGTTTCTCCCGAGAGTGCAGGGCGGGAAGGCACGCTCGCCGCGGCCTGGCGGCGGATCTCGCCTGTTCTGGCGCAGGCGGGCGGGCTGCGGGAAAGCCTCGAACGCGAGCGTGCCCGCTGGTTCGTCTGGACCCCCGTCGCCCTCGGCACCGGCATCGCGATCTACTTTGCCCGCGCGCACGAGCCAAGCCTCTGGATAGCGCTGGCGCTCCCCATGATGGCGCTGGGTCTCGCAGGCGCGAGCCGCAAGGCGGGTCTCTTGTCCATCCTGGCGCTGGGCGTACTGACCGCATCCCTCGGCTTCACCCTCGCCAAGCTGCGCACCGAATGGACCCGCGCACCCGTACTCGGCCACGAGATCCGCCGGGCCGAGGTGAAAGGGATCGTCGAGCTGATCGAGCCGAGACCGGCCCGCGGCGAGCGCATCACCCTGCGCGTGACCGACATCAAGGGGCTCGCCCCCGGGGATCGCCCCGAACGCGTCCGCATCCGCGTGATGATCGAGCGCGAGGGCTTGAAGCCCGGAGACCTCGTGCGCCTGCGCGCGACGCTGCGCCCGCCCTCCGTCCCCGCACTGCCGGGCGGCTACGACTTTGCCCGCACGGCCTGGTTCCAACGTCTGGGAGCGACCGGTTACGCCATCGCCCCAGCCGAAATCATCGCGCAGGCGGAGGCGCGCGACCAGAGCCTCGTCCAGAACGCGCGCGATGCCCTCGAGCGCCTGCGCCAGGGCATCGGTGAGCGCATACGCGCCGCCGTACCGGGCGAAACCGGCGCCATCGCCGTATCACTCATCACCGGGGAGCGCGGCGCCATCACGGAGGCCACCAACGACGCCTATCGCGACTCCGGCCTCGTGCACATTCTCTCCATTTCAGGTCTGCACATGGTGATCATGGCGGGCGCGGTGTTCGCCTCCATCCGCATTCTGCTCGCCGCGTTTCCGGCAATCGCGCTGCGCTTCCCCACGAAGAAATGGGCAGCCGCCGCAGCGCTCGCCGGCGCGGCCAGCTATCTTCTCATCTCCGGTCAGTCCGTCGCCACCCAGCGCGCGTTTCTCATGATCGCGATCATGTTCGCCGCCGTGATGCTGGACCGGCAGGCCCTTGCCATGCGCAACGTCGCGATCGCGGCGTTCGTCGTTCTCGCCGTCATGCCCGAAAGCCTGCTCGACGCCGGGTTCCAGATGTCGTTTGCGGCCGTCGTGTCGCTCATCGCCGCCTATGAGACGGCGCGGTCGCAATCGAGTGAGCGGGAGCTTGCGGGCTGGCTTCGCCCCGTCGCGTTCTTCCTCGGCGGCATCGTGCTCTCCACCGTGATCGCAAGCCTCGCCGTCGCGCCCATCGGCGCCTATCACTTCCACCGCAGCCAGCAGTATGCGCTGCTCGCGAACTTGATATCGGTTCCGATCTGCAACCTGATCGTCATGCCGGCGGCGCTGCTGACGCTCGTGATGATGCCCTTCGGCCTCGAAGCCTTGCCCCTCGCGATCATGGCGAAGGGGATCGACGTCATGTCCGCAACCGCTCACTGGGTCGCGAGCCTGCCCGGCGCCGTGATGCACATTCCCAAGATCTCCGATATGAGCTTTGCCCTCATGATCGCGGGAGGCCTGTGGCTCACACTCTGGCAGACGCGGTGGCGCATGCTCGGCCTCGCCGCCATCGGAGCGGGCCTCGTCGTGGCGGGAGATGACCCGCGTCCCGACGTCCTCGCCGGACGCGGGGGTGAGCTCGTAGCTCTCCGCTCAAGCGACGGCACGCTCGCCGCCATGGGCTCACGCTCTGGCAGCTTCGAGTTGACACGCTGGCTCGAGCACGATGGCGATGCGCGCGCCCCCCGCGACGTGATGCGCGGGACGGCATTTCGTTGCGATGGCGTGGGCTGCATTGCCGGTGTGCGAGGACTTACGCTCGCCGTCGAGCGCCACCCGTCCGCGGCGGCGGAAGACTGCAAAAAGGCCGACATCGTGATCGGCGGATCCGAGCGCTCCCGGGGTTGCGCACACCCGCGCCTCGTCCTCGATCGCGCCACGCTGAGACGCGACGGCACCCACGCCATCTATCTTGCGACGGCGCAGGGGAGCGAGAAACCGGCGATCGAGAAGGTGGAAACGGTCGCGAGCCGGAGGGGCGAGCGGCCTTGGACAGAGCGCCCGCTGAGGCCCCGCCGCGCGCCTGCCCCTGATACGCCTCCGGAAAACACGATGGGCCGGTCACCATCGAGCGACCAGCCCACCGAAGAGATGCCGTTGGACGACGAGCGCGACTAGTAGCGGCGGATGAGCCCCACGAGGCGCCCCTGAATGTCCACCTGATCGGGACCGAAAATGCGCGTCTTGAATTCGGGATTTGCAGCCTCGAGCGCGATCGTCGAGCCCTTCTTGCGCAGGCGCTTGAGGGTCGCTTCCTCATGCTCGACGAGTGCCACCACGATGTCGCCGTTCTCGGCCGTATCGCAGCGGCGGATGATCACCGTGTCGCCGTCGTGAATGCCGGCTTCGATCATCGAGTCGCCCTTCACCTCCAGCGCGAAATGCTCGCCATTGGTGAGCAGATCCGGCGGGCAGGCGATGTCGTGCGTATGGTTCTGGATCGCCGAGATCGGCACGCCCGCAGCGATCCGGCCCATCACCGGAACCGAGACCGTTCGGCTGTCGATCATATGAGAGGGCGGGGGCATGATGTTGCGGGCTTTCGCGCCCTCGATCACGCTCGGCTGGAAGCCGATCCGCCTGGGTTCCGCTGCAACCGTCGCGACAGTGGCGGCAGACGCGGCCGTCGAGCTTTCCGGAAGCTTCAGCACCTCGATGGCGCGGGCGCGATGAGGAAGGCGGCGGATGAAGCCCCGCTCCACCAGGGCCGTAATCAAGCGGTGAATGCCCGACTTGGATTTGAGGTCGAGCGCGTCTTTCATCTCGTCGAACGAAGGCGGCACGCCATCGGCCTGCATGCGCTCATGAATGAAGAGCAAAAGCTCCTTCTGCTTCAAAGTCAGCATCGTGCCTCCCGTGCGAGACCTCATTGCGAGGCCAAGACAATAAAATATCTGTTCCGATCACGCGCCGAGGCGCCAACAACGCGGCGCTCCAACATCCCTTTCGAAGGGCCATCCATTTCGAATGGACAAGGCTCCTGCGTCGCGCAAGACCGGCCCCTCAACGTCGAACGCGCAGCCATCCTTTCGCGGGGGACCGTTGCGATCCTCAACCCTAAACGACGACCACGAACGTTTTGCGCGAGACTCACCTAAACAAAACGTGAATGTACGCTAATCGTTCTCGCCACGTTCTGCAAGTGCAACGTTCTGGATCAGCCGGTCAGTCGCGCAGGCGCTCGATGATCACCGTATCGCCGGGCTTGGCGGCGGGCGCATTCATGGGCCGGTGGATGAGGCAGTTGGCCTCCGCGAGCGCCGTCAGCAGCGAGCTGTCCTGTGACGGCATGGGCGCCACCGTGAGCAGGCCGTCGTGCCTCCGGCCGAGCTTCGCGCGCATCAGATGAAGGCGTGGACCGTTGGCGTCGAGAGGCTGCGTGAGGATCGCGGTCTCGCGCTCCTGTGCATCCGCAGGCAACCCGGTCATCGCCTGCACGAGCGGCACCAGGAACACCCGCGCGGTGATGAGCGCGGAAACCGGATTGCCCGGCAGCCCCAGCACCCGCGTCTTTCCGAGATGGCCGAACATCAGCGGTTTGCCCGGCCGGATCGCAACCCTCCAGAACGCGAGATCGATGCCTTCCTTGCGCAGGGCAGGTCCCACGAGATCATGGTCGCCGACCGACGCGCCGCCGATCGTGACGAGCACGTCCGCTCCGCGTGCTTCCGCAATACGCGCGGCGAGAGCATCTAAGCGGTCGGGCGCGATGCCGAGAAGCCGCGCCGTGCCGCCCGCGCGCTCGACCAGCGCCGCAAGACCTACTGGATTGGACGAAACGATTTGATCGGGACCGGGTTGCGTGCCCGGCGGAACGAGCTCGTCTCCCGTCGCCAGGATCGCGACCACAGGGCGGCGCGTCACCGGCACCGAGGCGTGCCCCATGGCGGCTGCGAGTGTCAGCGCATGAGGATCGAGGCGGCGCCCACGCCGGAGCGCGACGATGCCGGCTGCGAAATCCACCCCCGCGGGCCGGATGTTGCCCTTGGCCGGAGTAGCATCCGTCGCGACGATGTCGCAGCCCTCGCGCGCGACGTTTTCCTGGATCACGACGGTGCCGCAGCCCGCGGGAAGGGGCGCGCCTGTGAAGATGCGCACCGCCTGACCCGGAGCGGCGGAGCCCGCAAAGCCGCGGCCGGCCGCCGACTCGCCGATCACCGTCCAGCGGTCTCCCGGCTTAGCGGCCGCATCGCCGTACACCGCATAGCCGTCCATCGCCGACGCATCGAACGGCGGCTGCGTGAGGGTTGCCGCGAGATCGCGTGCGAGCACCCGCCCGTCCGCCTGCTCGACAGGAACCGTTTCCTCGGGAAGCGGCGCGACGCCATCCAGGATACGGGCGAGGGCAGCGTCGGCGGAGAGAAGTGTCATGGCGTCAGGATCCGCTTTCGCGTTTGGGCGCTTCGTAGGTGCCGGAGCGTCCACCCGTCTTCGAGGCGAGGCGAATGCCGCTGATCTCCATCCCGCGATCGACCGCTTTCAGCATGTCGTACAGCGTGAGGCCGGCCACGGAGACGGCGGTCAGGGCCTCCATCTCCACGCCCGTCTGCCCGGTGACGCTGACTTCGGCGCGAATATGAAAGCCGGCCGGCGTCTCAGACGGCGTGAAATCGACGGCCGCTTTGGTAAGCGCAAGCGGATGGCACAGCGGAATGAGCTCGCTCGTCTTCTTCGCGGCCATGATCCCCGCGATTCGCGCGGCGGCCAGCACGTCACCCTTGGGCGCGCCACCCGAGCGGATGAGCGCCAGCGTCTCGGGTTTCATCGCGATGAAGCCTTCCGCAACGGCCGTGCGGCTCGTCACGTCTTTCGCGCCAACGTCCACCATGCGGGCGCGGCCTGCTTCGTCGAGATGGGTGAGCTTCGTCATCAGGCGGCCTCGGGCGTGAGCAAGGTGCGCGTCGCCGCCGTGACGTCGGCCTGGCGCATGAGACTTTCGCCGACCAGGAAGGTCTCGACGCCGGCGCGCTTCAGGCGGCTGATGTCGGCCGGCGTGAAGATGCCGCTCTCGCCGATGACGATGCGGTCCTTCGGCACGCGCGGGGCGAGCGCTTCTGTGGTGGCGAGCGTCGTCTCGAACGTCTTGAGATTGCGATTGTTGATGCCGATGAGGCGGCAATCGAGCTTCAAGGCGCGATCGAGCTCGGCCCCGTCGTGCACCTCCACGATCGCGTCCATGCCCCAGTCGCGCGCAGCCGAGGCGAGGTCCGCCGCGAGTGCGTCGTCCACCTCCGCCATGATGATCAGGATGCAGTCTGCGCCCCAGGCGCGCGCTTCCACCACCTGATAGGTGTCGATCATGAAATCCTTGCGCAGCACCGGCAGCGAGACGGCCGCGCGCGCGGTCGTGAGATAGTCGGGCGCGCCCTGGAACGAGGGACCGTCGGTCAGGATCGAGAGGCACGCCGCTCCGCCTGCCTCGTAGGCGCGGGCGAGCTGCGGCGGATCGAAATCCTCGCGGATCAATCCTTTCGACGGCGAGGCCTTCTTGATTTCGGCGATCAGCGCCGTCTGGCCTGCGCGATGACGCGCGTCGAGCGCGGCAGCGAACGGGCGCACGGCGGGCGCACTGCGCGCCAGCTCGGCAAGAACCTGCAACGGCAAGGCCTCGCGTGCACGCGCAACCTCTTCGCGCTTGTACTGGGTGATCTTCTCGAGAATGTCTGCCATGTCGAAGCGCGTACCAGATGCGTCCGAAGGCCCAGAAAAGCCCCTCGGAAGGTGAAGTTTCCACATCGATAAGACTGAGGATCAAGCAAAGATCAAGCGCCCTGCCCGAATTGGCCGATCGGAGAGCGAATGAGGCCGGAAATACGGCGCATCACGGCGGGTCGGGCGCCATTTACCAACGGAGGCTTGGCGGCAGGGCGCCTAGTTGCCGTTGAGAAAGGCCGTTTCCTTGACGATCAGGTCGCGGCCGAGGGTCAGGCAGTCGGCCGCGATTTCGTTCGGCACCATGTCGAGGCGGATGTTGTGCCCGCCTGTGGTGAGGCCCCATTTGTGATCGATGCAACTCTTGATCATCAGCGCGAGATGCTCGGCGGCAGCCGCTCCGTCGAGGCGCGATTGATCCACCAGCGCGGCGCGGAGCTTCGCATAAGCCGCCTGAAACGCTGCGTAGGCGTCCACGTGACGCTTGCGCATGGCGCAGACGTCCTTCACGCCCTGATCGACCTCCGGCTTCTCCCATTCGACCACTGACGTCACGAAGGCGCGGCAAGCCTCCTCCGAGGCGTCAACCTTGCCTTCCTCGTCGTAGCCGATGATCAGCGTCTTGGGCATTTGCGCTTCGCCCGCTTGGAGCGGTGTAACAACGGCTCCGATCGCGGAGAGCAGAAGCACAAGCAACGTCGTGGCGAGAGCGCGGGGCATGGAGGAGAACCTCTCTCGGCTGCGAGCACGGCAATTAGCCACCCTACCACGCCCGCCGGGACACGGAATCCTGCACGAGGAAAGAGGTCAACCTGCCTGCTGGCTGATGGAGACGAGCTTTTGAAGCGCCGCAGCCGCCCGCCCAGAACCGATCGACTCCTGCGCCTGAGCAACGCCTTCGGCAAGGGATCGTGCCCGCCCGCCGACGATCAGTGCGGCCGCCGTGTTGAGCAGTACGATGTCGCGATAGGCTCCGGGGGCACCCGCGAGCAGGTCCTTGAGCGCCTGCGCGTTGTGCGCGCTGTCGCCGCCCTTGAGATCGGCGAGGCTCACGCGCATGAGGCCTGCGTCTTCCGGCGTGACCTCGAACGTCGTGATCTTGCCGTTCTCGAGCGAGGCGACGGTGGTCGGGCCGGTCGTCGAAAGTTCGTCGAGGCCATCGTGTCCGTGCACCACCCACGCCCGCTCGGACCCGAGCGCGCGCAGCACGTCCGCGATCGGCTCCACCCAGGCGCGGTCGAACACGCCGAGCACGTGATGCTTGACGCGCGCGGGATTGCAGACAGGGCCGAGCAGGTTGAAAAGCGTGCGAATTCCAAGCTCGGCGCGGGCCGCACCCCAGGCTTTGAAGGCGGGATGATGGGCAGGCGCCCACAGGAAACCGACACCCGCTTCATTCACCGCCCGCTCGATCAGCGCCGGGCCGCAATCGAGCTTTACGCCCAGCGCAGAGAGCACGTCGGACGCGCCCGACAGCGAGGAGACGGAGCGATTGCCGTGCTTGGCCACCTTGAGGCCCGCGCCCGCCGCAACCAGCGCGGCACCCGTCGAGACGTTGAACGTGCCGTGCCCGTCGCCGCCCGTGCCGACGATGTCGATCGCGCCCGCTGGAACGGAGACGGCGGTCATCTTCTCGCGCATTGCGCGCGCCGCGCCCGCGATCTCGTCCACGGTCTCGCCTCGCACGCGCAGCCCCATCAGGAAGGCCGCCATCTGCACGGGCGTGGCTTCCGCCGTGAGCACGTCCACGGCCTGCGCCATCTCCGCAGCCGAGAGCTTCTCCCCTGCGGCGACGGCCTGCAGTATGGATTTCACGCCTGTCACGTTGACCATGCGTCCCCCGGAGCCCCGATCAAGCGGCGTCGCGCGGACGCGGCGCGTTCCGCCGGCGCGGCGAGAGGCCCGCAATTTCGAGGAAGTTGGCGAGGAGGGCATGGCCCTGCTCGGATGCGATGCTCTCGGGATGGAACTGAACGCCATGGACGGGATGCGTCTTGTGCATGAGGCCCATGATGAGCCCGTCGCTGGTCTCGGCGTTCACTTCGAGGCAATCGGGCAGGCTCTTCCGCTCGACGATGAGCGAGTGATAGCGCGTCACCTCGATGCGCTCGGGCAGCCCCTTGAACACGCCCTTGTCGGTGTGGCGGATGGTTGACAGCTTGCCGTGCATGGGCTCCGGCGCGCGGATCACCTTGCCGCCGTAGGCTTGGCCGATGGCCTGATGGCCGAGGCAAACCCCGAGCAGCGGGATCTTCGAGCCGGCCTTGGCGATGAGATCGAGGCACACGCCCGCTTCGTTCGGTGTGCACGGGCCGGGCGAGAGCACGATCGCCTTGGGCTTCATCTTCAGCACTTCTTCCGCCGTCACCTTGTCGTTGCGGATCACCTCGGACTTGGTGCCGAGCTCGCCCAGGAAATGCACGAGATTGTAGGTGAAGCTGTCGTAGTTATCGATCAGGACGAGCATGGGGCTGGGCCTCGGTGGGGGCGCTGAAGCGCCGAATGGCCCAAGATCGGCCAATCTGACGCAGGAAGTTGCTGATGTGGGTGTAGAAAGCCCCGGAGCAAGCGTCAAGCTTGCGACTTTGATCCAAAGGGCAAGCGTCAAGCTTGCGACACCGGCCCCAGAGCTTGCATCGAGCACACGGAAACCGGCATGCTCATAATCCGTGGGTTGGCGGGAGGGGGCACTCCCAAGGCCCTTCGGAAGCCGCTATAAGGGCACCATGACCCAAATCGATCCCTTAAAACCCAATGCGCGCGTCGGCATCGGCTCGCTCACCGTCGCCAATTCGGCCCCCATCGTGGTGTTCGCCGGTCCCTGCCAGATGGAAAGCCGCACCCACGCCCTCGAAATGGCGGGCGCCCTCAAGGAAGCGGCCGGACGGCTCGGCCTCGGCCTCGTCTACAAATCGTCGTTCGACAAGGCAAACCGCACCTCCCTCGGCGGCAAGCGGGGCATCGGCCTCGACAAGGCCATCGAGGTCTTTGCCGAGATCCGCGAGAAACTGGGGCTGCCCGTCGTCACCGACGTGCACGAGAAAGATCAGTGCAAGCTCGTGGCTCCTGTGGCTGACGTGCTCCAGATCCCGGCCTTTCTCTGCCGGCAGACGGACCTCCTCATCGCCGCCGCCGAAACCGGACGGGTGGTGAAGGTCAAGAAGGGCCAGTTCCTGGCGCCCTGGGACATGAAAAACGTGGTCGCCAAAGTGGTGGGATCGGGCAATCCGAACGTGCTGCTCACCGAGCGCGGAAGCTCGTTCGGCTACAACACCCTGGTGGTCGACATGCGGGGCCTTCCGCAGATGGCCGAAACCGGCGCGCCGGTGATCTTCGACGCGACTCACGCCGTCCAGCAGCCGGGCGGCCTGGGCGGCAGCTCGGGCGGCGATCGCCGCTTCGTGCCCGTGCTGGCGCGTGCCGCCGTCGCCGTTGGCGTGGCGGGGCTTTTCATCGAGACGCATCAGGACCCTGACAACGCCCCCTCGGACGGCCCCAACATGCTGCCGCTGAAGGAGTTCGAGCCGCTTATGAAGGATCTGATGGCTCTCGACGCACTGACCAAGTCGCGCGCCGGGACCTGAGCGCCGTTCAAAGCCCGAGTAGAGGCTGCAGCAGGCGGGCGACGGGGCTCTTGAAGATCAGCTTGCCCTCGGTCGCCATCAGGCAGATGCAACCTTTCTCGGGGCAGGCAACCGGCCCGTGGGCGACCCCTTCGTCCAGATCCGCCACGTCGCCCACGCGGTAAGTCCCGAACGCATCCGTATAGCTTCCCCGCAGGATGAGGGTGAGCTCCTGGCCCGCATGCCCATGCTCGGGCATGGTCTTGCCCGGGGCCACCTTAATGAGGCGCAGCTCGCCACAGCATCCCTTGGAGAGCGGAACCGGAAAAATCCAGATCCCCGGCGCAACCCACCGCCAGGCCACCTGATCGAGGTCGGCGCCGATAAGAGGCACGAGCGGGCGGGGCACCTCGCCCGCGTTCTGTCCGCACGGCGCGGGTGCGGAAACTGAGGACGGATCGCCTTTAGCGTCTGCGTCTGCCTCGCCCGCCCGCATGGCGACCACCGGTGCCGGGCCGCTCATGCCCACCGGCTCGAGCTTGTCGAACAATGCGACGCCGATCTGCTGCATCCGCCTCACTTCACAGCAGCAGGTCTTGCACAGCGACAGGTGCGAGGCGATCACGGCGGCGAACGCCTCCGGCTGGCTGCCTGCCGCGCAGCACATCAGGTTTGCGATGTCCGGATGATGCGAGATCGTCATCTATCTCAAGTCCTCGAGCGCATCGCGAATCTTCTGGTAGGCGAGGCGCATGCGTGATTTCACGGTTCCGAGCGGCAAGCCCAGTCGCTGAGCGATCTCGCTGTGCGACAGTCCCTCCACATACGCGAGGGTGACGACTTCGGATTGATCGGCCGGCAACTCGGCGAGCACACTGCGCACCTTTTCGCTCCGCTCCCGCTCAGAAAGCTCCTCGTCCGGGGTGGGCTCCGGCGACGGCTCCTCGTCGTTGTTCTCGGGCAGAGGCTGCCAGGCCACCTCCTTGCGCAGGCGGTCGATGCGAAGGTTCCGCGCGATCGTGAAAATCCACGTTGTCGCACTTCCCTTGTCGTCGGAGTAAAGGGCCGCCTTCCGCCACACCGTGAGCAAGGTTTCCTGCGCAAGCTCCTCGGCAGTGCGCGGATCAGCCCCTTGCCGCATCATGTAGGATTTGACGCGCGGTGCGTAGGACTGGAACAGCGCCCTGAAGGCCTCGACGTCGCCGTTCGCGGCCACCCGTTGCAAGAGATCAGCCATAGTCCTCGGTGCATTCACTGCGAGGGAACGCAGGACGCGCCCCCCCATCAAGGACCCGAAGCATAGCGGAACCTCGCAGTCGCGCCCAGCCATACGCTCAAAACCGCGGCAGACGCAGCCCTTGCAGGCTCCTTACGCAGCAGTCGGGCGGCTGGATTTCCGAATCCGCATGGCAAGACGCATTGAGGGTGGACGCAGCAGCTTCGAACCTGTGAAAGTACCGTCCCATCCCCGAAAAGCCGGTGAAAGATGCCGCACGTCACGTTGACCGAGATTGCCCTGCTGCTCGCTGCCATGGCGATCGCGCCGCCGGTGGCGCGATGGCTCGGGATCGGAACGGTGCTGGGCTATCTGGTGGCCGGGATTGCGCTGGGGCCGCACGGCATCCGCCACGTGTTTTCGAGCAACGACGCCCACGAGATCCTGGAGCTGTCGGAGTTCGGCATCATCCTGCTGCTGTTCCTGATCGGTCTGGAATTGCGCCCCAAGCGCCTCTGGGCCATGCGAAACGCCATCTTTCGGTTGGGCGGCGCTCAGGTGGCTCTGACGGCGATGGTACTGGCGACGGCGGCGTCGGTGCTCGGCCACGCCTGGCAGACCGCCCTGTTCGTGGGGCTTGCCCTGGCGCTCTCCTCAACGGCGTTCGCGCTTCAGGTGCTGGAAGAGCAGGGCGATCTAGCCGCTCGCCATGGACGTCTCGCCTTCGCCGTTCTCCTGTTCCAGGATTTGGCGGCCATCCCCCTGATTGCGCTCGTCCCGTTGTTCGCGTCCAAAGCCGTGGACGTGGGGAATGCCATGGACCTCACCGCGGCCCTCCGCGGGCTCGGAACCATCGCGGCGGTGGCGCTGATCGGCTACTTCGGCCTCGACTCGCTCCTGAGGCTCGTCGCCCGGACCAAAGTGAAGGAGGCCATGACGGCCGCGGCCCTGTTGACGGTCGTCGGCGTCACCATCCTGATGCAGAAAGCGGGGCTATCCGCGGCCCTCGGCGCCTTCATCGCGGGCGCACTGCTCTCGGAAAGCTCCTACCGCCACCAGCTCGAAGCCGACATCCAACCCTTTCAGGGGCTGCTTCTGGGGTTGTTCTTCACCGCCGTCGGCATGTCGCTGAACTTGAACCTCGTGCTCAAGGAGCCGGGCACGGTGCTGGGTCTCGCTCTCGCGCTGGTCGCGGTGAAGGCGATCATTCTCTATGGCCTGGGCCGGGCAGTGGGGCTGGACAACCGGCCAGCGCGCCGTCTCGGCCTCTCGCTCAGCCAGGGCGGGGAGTTCGGCTTCGTGCTGTTCGCAGCCGGCCTCGGCGCAGGCGTTCTCTCCCGCCATACGAGCGATCTGCTGGTGGCCGTCGTGACCCTTTCGATGGCCGCGACCCCGCTGCTGCTGGCCCTCGACCGGCTTAGCGCCCGCATCGGAAAGAGCGCCGCGCCCGCCTACGACAACCTCCCCCTGCGCGACGAGCATGTGGTGATCGCGGGCTTCGGGCGTTTCGGCCAGATCGTGGCCCGTGTTCTGCGCGGCAAGAAGATCCCGTTCATCGCCCTCGACATTTCCGCCGAGCAGGTCGATCTTGTGAAGAAGTTCGGCTCCCAGGCTTTCTTTGGCGATGCGAGCCGGGGGGATATCCTGGAGGCTGCGCAGACGGGAAAGGCGCGCGCCTTCGTGCTCGCGATCGACGATGTGGAGGCTTCCCTCCGCACGGCCGAGCTGGTCAGGCGGCAATATCCTCATGTTCCGATTTTTGCCCGCGCCCGCAATCGCAACCACGCCCATCGCCTGCTCGATCTCGGCATCACCAGCATCCAGCGCGAGACGTTCCTTTCGGCCATCGAGACCACCCGCCAGCTCCTCGTCGGCTTGGGCTACAGCGAGCGGGAAAGCGAGCGTGTGACCAAGACTTTCAAGGCCCACGACCAGCGCCGCCTGATGGAGGACTACGCCGACTACAGCGACATGGAGAAGATGCAGGCCAAGGCCCGGAGCGACGCGGCCACCTTGGAGCGGCTGTTCGCCGAGGACCGGGAGGCGGACAAGGAAATCGGGGACGCCAAGCCCGCCAAACTGGCGAAACCGGTGCTGCAGGAGAAGCCTGCTGCCAAGAGCGAGACCGCCGCCTGACAAAGATCTGATCTCGAACGGGTTTTTCGGCAGCAAAACGCCAGAGCGTGGCGCTGACCGGCAAAGCGCGAATTGTCCTGTCGGCGAACCGCCGCTGCGCCCTTTGCGCGGTAGACGGCTGGGCCTCGCCCCGTTAAATGTGCCCGCTTGACAAGGCCGGACGGCCGCGGACTTCGGAAGGACTAGGCGAGAATGGGTGAGGCGCAAGAGACGAAGGTGGGGGCGACCGCCGCCACCAAGGATATGGCCAACGCGATCCGCGCGCTCGCAATGGACGCCGTGCAGAAGGCCAATTCCGGCCATCCCGGCATGCCGATGGGCATGGCGGATGTGGCGACGGTGCTTTTCTCCGAGGCCCTTCGTTTCGATCCCGCAGACCCCGCCTGGCCCGACCGCGACCGCTTCGTGCTCTCCGCCGGCCACGGCTCCATGCTGCTTTACGCGCTGCTGTACCTCACCGGCTATCCGGGAATGGACATCGGCCAGATCGAGAACTTTCGCCAGCTCGGCTCGAAGACCGCCGGTCACCCCGAGTTCGGCCACGCCCCCGGCATCGAGACCACCACCGGCCCTCTGGGTCAGGGCATCGCCAACGCGGTCGGCATGGCGCTCGCGGAACGGCTTCAGAATGCCCGCCTGGGCGACGATCTCGTGGGCCACTACACCTATTGCCTCGCCGGCGACGGCTGCCTGATGGAGGGCATCAGCCACGAGGCGATCTCGCTCGCGGGCCACTTGAAGCTCGGCAAGCTCATCGTGCTCTGGGACGACAACTCGATTTCGATCGACGGCCCGACGAACCTCTCCGTCTCCGACGATCAGGTGGCACGCTTCGCCGCGTCCGGCTGGAACACCATCCGCGTCGACGGCCACGATCCGAAAGCAATCTCGGCCGCTCTCGCAAAGGCCCGCGCCGACAGCTCCAAGCCCTGGCTGATCGCCTGCAAGACGGTGATCGGCTACGGCGCGCCCAACAAGGCTGGAAAGTCGTCGACCCACGGCGAGCCGCTGGGCGTGGACGAGATCAAGGGCGCGCGCGAGAAGCTCGGCTGGAGCGCCGAGCCCTTCGTCATCCCGGCTCCCGTGCTGGGCGCATGGCGCGCGTTGGGTGCCAAGGGCGCGGCTGAGAACGCCGCCTGGAAGAAGCGCCTCGCCAAGGCGTCTCCCGAGGCGAAGGCTGCGTTCGAGACCCCTGCAGCCGCCCAGCGCAGCAAGGCGATCGCGGACGCCATCGCCGCCTCCAAGACGCAGTTCGCCGCCGACACCGCCAAGCGCGCGACCCGCGTCTGGTCGCAGTTGACGCTCGAAAACCTCGTGCCCGTCGTGCCGGAGCTGCTCGGCGGATCGGCCGACCTCACGCCGTCGAACGGCACGCGCACCAAGCATCACACGTCGGTTGCGCCCGGAAACTTCGCCGGCAACTACATCCACTACGGCGTGCGCGAGCACGGCATGGCCGCGGCCATGAACGGCATCGCGCTGCATGGCGGTTTCATCCCGTATGGCGCGACGTTCCTCGTCTTCACCGACTACTGCCGCCCCTCGATCCGCCTCTCCGCGCTGATGCACCAGCGCGTCGTCTACGTGATGACGCATGACAGCATCGGCCTCGGCGAGGACGGTCCCACCCATCAGCCCGTCGAGCATCTGGCCTCGCTGCGCGCGATCCCGAACCTCGTCGTGCTGCGCCCGGCCGATGCGCTGGAGACGGCGGAAGCCTGGGAGATCGCACTTTCGCAGACCAAGACGCCGTCGTTGCTCGCGCTCTCGCGTCAGGCCGTGCCGACGGCACTCCGCGCCAATCCGGGCGAGACCACGAACCTCACGGCCAAGGGCGGCTACGTGGTGAGCGGTGGCGCCAAGCGGGACGTGACGCTGATTGCAACGGGCTCCGAGGTCGGCCTCGTGGCCGAAACGGCGGCGCTCCTCGCTAAGGACGGCATCAACGCGGCCGTTGTCTCGCTGCCGTCGTTCGAGCTGTTCCGCAGCCAGGACGAAGCCTATCGCAACGAGGTGCTGGGCTCCGCGCCGCGCATCGCCGTCGAGGCGGCCGTCGCGCAGGGTTGGCACGAGTGGCTGCGCCCCGGCGATCGCTTCATCGGGCTTTCCGATTTCGGTGCCTCGGCGCCGGCCGCGAAGCTCTTCGAGCATTTTGGCCTCACCACCGGCAAGATCGCGGAGGCCGCCCGCGCCCTCGCCAAGAAGGGGTGAGGTGCAGATCGTGGGGGCGTTTTGCTCTACCGAAATATGTCTGGATCCCGGCTTCCGCCGGGATGACGTCTCGGAGGCAGCCGGCTCCCTTCATTTCGTCACTCCGGCGAAGGCCGGAGTCCAGACACGTGTGAACATAACCGCAAGCGCAACTCCACACGGGCAGCCATGAACCTCGACAAGCTCAAGACCACAGACGGCCTCGATCTCGCTGGCAAGCGCGTGCTCGTGAGGGCGGATCTCAACGTCCCGGCGAAGAACGGCGTGGTGACCGACGCAACGCGCCTCGAGCGTATCGTTCCGGGCCTCCAGGATCTCGCGAAACGCGGCGCGCGTGTGGTGGTGCTCTCGCACTTCGGCCGTCCGAAGGATGGGCCCGACAAGGAGAATTCGCTGGCGCCCGTCGCCGCCGCGCTCGGCAAGCTCGTCGGCCTCCCGGTCGCACACGCCTCGGATTGCATCGGGCAGGCGGCATCCGACGCGGTGTCCGCGCTCAAGAACGGCGGCATCGTCGTGCTGGAGAACACCCGCTTCCACAAAGGCGAGGAGAAGAACGATCCGGAATTCACGAAAGCGCTGGCCGCGCTCGGCGATATCTTCGTGAACGACGCGTTCTCCGCGGCCCATCGCGCCCACGCCTCGACGGAAGGGCTCGCCAAGCTGCTGCCCGCTTACGCCGGTCCCCTCATGATGGAGGAGATCCAGGCTCTGCGGAGTGCGCTTGATCAACCGAAACGGCCGGTCGCGGCCGTCGTCGGCGGCGCCAAGGTCTCGACCAAGATCCCGGTCCTCACCAATCTTTCGGCCAAGGTCGACAAGCTGATCATCGGCGGCGGCATGGCCAACACGTTCCTGCTCGCGGGCGGCATCGAGATCGGCAAATCGCTCGCCGAGCCCGATCTCGTCGCGACCGCCAAGGAGATCATGCACGCAGCCAAGGCGCGGAGCTGTGAGATCGTGCTGCCGCAGGATGTGGTGGTCGCGGCGCGCTTCGAGGCGGGCGCGCCCTCGCGCACCGTCATCACCACCGAGGTTCCGGCCGATCAGATGATCCTCGACGTGGGTCCCAAGACCGTCGCCCATTACGTCGATGTGCTCTCGCGCTGCGAGACGCTGCTCTGGAACGGCCCGCTCGGCGCTTTTGAGATCGCCCCCTTCGGCGAGGGGACGTTCGCGCTGGCGCGTGCGGCGGCCGAGAGAACCAAGGCCGGATCGCTGGTCTCGGTGGCGGGCGGCGGTGACACCGTTGCGGCCCTCAACGCGGCCGGCGTGACGGACGATTTCACCTACGTGTCGAGCGCGGGCGGCGCCTTCCTCGAGTGGCTGGAAGGCCGCGAGCTGCCGGGCGTAGCCGCGCTCGCACGATGATCGAACGAGGGCTGCCTGATGCTCGCTGAAGCCCATCTTTATCTCGGTGTCGCGCTGGCGGGCCTGGTGAGCTTCCTCTCACCCTGCGTTCTGCCGCTGGTGCCGCCTTACCTGAGCTACCTCGGCGGCACCACCTTCGAGCAGCTTTCCGACGAAAAGGGTCTCGAGCGCGCGGTCTGGCGCCGCGTCGTGCTCGCCTCCGTCTTCTTCGTGCTCGGCTTCTCCACTGTCTTCATCGCGCTCGGCGCCAGCGCCTCCTTGATCGGCCAGGTGATCCAGACCTGGCGCGCCGAGCTCTCCTTCGCCGCCGGCCTCGTGATCATCCTGTTCGGCCTGCACTTCCTCGGCGTGCTGCGCATCCCCTTCCTGCTCACCGAGAAGCGCTATCAG
>NZ_KB911259.1:0-149820 GCF_000383415.1 Hyphomicrobium zavarzinii ATCC 27496
GCGTTATCTGGACAGTCTGGCTGTGAATTATCTGGACAGTCCGGCGCGACTCGCAGCGAACTCTGATACGGGCGTTGAGGCCACGATTTCGCTGTCCATCGACCTCAGCGTTGGCCGTGGTTCTCCGCCGCTGAGGCCGGAGCTGGGACGCGTAGCGGACCAGCGGAGGGCTCAGCGGCGGAGCGCATCTTTTCAATGTCCAAGTGCGTGCGTCGAGAGCGGGGGCTCGTCTCATGATCACGCTGTTGGAGGCAAGTGCGCGGTCGGCCGCGGAGAACGGCAATGTCACCGCCTGGAGCCGGACGGCAGGGGCGCCGGCCATCCTGCGCGATGGCGCGCCCTACGATCCCCATCTCGATCGCTTCCTCGCGGACCTGCCACTCAATGGCGTGCGCTCGCAGCACAGCCTGCGCAGCTACGCCTACGATCTCCTCGTCTGGGTGCGTTTCCTCGACGAGGCACGCGGCAAGACCGTGTGGCTAGCGACGCGCGAGGATGTGGGCGCCTACCATCGTGCCCGGCGGCACGACGAGGCCGCGAACCGCATCTCCGCCGCAAGCTGGAACCGCGCAGTGGCGGCGCTCGACAAGCTCTATCGATGGGCGGTCGAGGAGGGTCTCATAGCCCAAAGTCCGTTCAACTATCGCGACGTGTGGCGCCGGATGCCATCCGGCCGTGGCCGCACGATGACCGTAACGCGCAACCAAGCCTACGAGCGCGCCGCCAAGCATTCCGACGTCAAGTTCATCACCATCGAGGATTACCGGCACTTCCGCGATGTCGGCTTGCTCGGGCTCACCCCCGAGGGCAGCGATCGGCCCGGCGCCCGCGACCGCAACGGCAGCCGCAATGCCCTCTTCGCCGATCTCCTGATCTCAACTGGGCTCCGGCTCGAGGAGGCCTCATCCCTGCTCGCCGTGGAGATCGAGGAGGCGATCCGCGCCAGCGTGGGCCGCGACAAGCAGGTCGCCTTCCGATTGCCTGCTTCACTGACGAAGGGCGACAAGGGCCGCACCATCCGCATCCCGGCCTCGCTGCTCGCCCGCCTGCGTAGCTACCTGGAGGTCGAGCGCGCCGTCGCCGTCGAGAAGTTCAAGATGCGCGGCGGCATCATGCGCATGTCGGCGGCCCTGACGTGCGGTGTCAACGCCGGCAGGATCGAGGTCGCCACGGCGAGCGGCGAGCGGAGGCCGATGCGGCTCGACACCGTGACACCGGACGAGCGCCGCCGGCTCGTCATTCGAGGCAACGACGACACGCCGATCGAGCCCGCCGCCCTGTGGCTCAGCGAGGTAGGCCTGCCCGTCGCTCCCAACACGTGGGAGGTCACCTTCACCCGCGCTTCCCGCCGCTGCCAGGCCGCCGGCCTCGCCTTCGACGTCAGCCCGCATCAGCTGCGGCACAGCTTCGCCGTGCACATGCTGGCGTTGCTGATCCGGCAGCGGTTCGGCGATGCGCACAAGGATCAGGATCTATCCGGCGCGGCCTATCGCCGGCTGCTCGGCGATCCCCTGCAGCAAGTTCAGCGCCTGCTCGGGCACGCGAGCGTCGCCACGACCTATATCTACCTCGATCATTTGGCCGGTTGCCAGGACACGGTCGACGCCGCCGTCGAGGATTTGCTGTCCGGCATCGAGACGCCGCAAACGGTCAAGGCGGCGGCATGAGCGGCAAGGGCAAGGCGCGGCCGCGCAAGGGGCAGCGGGTCTCATTCAAGCGTGCCGATGGCCAGTCATCGGCACGGAGATCCGATGCCGTCACCGGCTTGCGCTTCACCGTCGACACTGCACATGGCGGCACGGCCCTGATCGAACTCGTCGTGCTGCGACCGCGTCGTTTGGCGCTCGCCTTCGGATCGGCGCTGCGGGAGCTCGCGCCGACCATGGTGCGCTCGACCGTGCTGCAGCACCTCAATGGCCTGAAGCGCTTCTTCGTGTTCCTCAACGAGACCGCGCCCACGATCGACGGCCCCGAGCATCTGCGAGCTGAGCACATCGACGGATTCGAGAGCTGGCTCGAGGCTCAGGGT
The DNA here is from genome assembly GCF_000383415.1 of Hyphomicrobium zavarzinii ATCC 27496. GTDB lineage: Bacteria > Pseudomonadota > Alphaproteobacteria > Rhizobiales > Hyphomicrobiaceae > Hyphomicrobium_C > Hyphomicrobium_C zavarzinii. The sequence continues at coordinate 2,030 of NZ_KB911259.1, forward strand.
GTGACGACCATTCACCGTCACACCATTATCGCCAAGGCCATCATCGCGCTGCGCACCATCGATGCGGGCCGGCCAGGCCTGCTCGACGAGAAGCTGCGGCAGCGGCTCGGCTACACGAGCGCGCGATCGCTCGGCAGGTCGACGCCACGGGATGCCTACAGCGGCTACGTCGCCAAGCAGCTGCGTGATGCGGCGCGAGCCGATATCCAGGCCATCACGCGCCGGCTCAAGTCGCCAGCCCCGATCGAGCATGCCGACGCCACGTTGCGCGGTCACCTCGAGGCCGCCGCCGAGGTGATCGAGGCCGAGGGCACGATCGGCCATACGCATCCGGTCCTGCTCTCGTTCTACCGGCGGTTTCACCTGCTCGGTCTCGAGAACGGCACGCCGATCCGCGATCTGCACGCCCGCCGCCATCTGCTCGCCGAGGACGTGATCCCGTTCTTCGTCCTGCTCAGCCTGGAGACGGGGCTCGAGCCCGAGTGCGTTAAGGCTCTGCGCCTCGACTGCCTGCGCAATCCGGCGTCCGGCACGGTCGAGATCGATTATGTGAAGCGCCGCGCACGGGGATCGGAGTGGAAGCGGCTGCGCGTCCGCGACGGCGCGTCGTCCACGCCGGGCGGCATCATCCGGACTCTAATCGAGCTGACGACGGCCGCCCGCAAGCACAAGCCGAGCGACAGCCTATGGCTCTACTTCCACACTGGACGCCTCGCCGATCGCTTTCTGCACCCGCAGGAGATGATCGATATCTGGGTCGCGCGCCACAATCTCGTCGATGATGCTGGCCAACCGCTGCCTCTGCTGCTCTCCCGCCTGCGCAAGACGCACAAGGCGCTCTGGTACGCCAAGTCCCAGGGCGATATGGCCCGCTTCGCCGTCGGCCACACGCCGGAGGTCGCCGCCCGCCACTACGCCGATCTGCCATCGCTGCGCCACCTGCACGAGCAGGCCGTCGTCGACGGCCTCAACGATGCGCTCAGCTCTGCGCTGCAGCCTCGCATCGTCACGCCCGAGGAGGAGGCGGTCGCTCGCAAGGCCCCTTCAACGCTGCAGCTTCCCGTGCCGGCCGCCCAGGTTCGGTCCATGTTGAGCGGCAAGCAGGATGTCTGGCTGGCGAGCTGCAGCGGCTTTCACAACAGCCCGTTCGCGGCCGACGGCGAGCCGTGCGCCGAGCCGTTCTGGGGCTGCCTCGAATGCCGTAATGCCGTCATCACCGCGCGCAAGCTGCCCTCCATCATCGCGTTCCTCGACTTCATCGTCGTGCGCCGCACCGAGATGGCCGAGGCCGACTGGTGGGCCAAGTTCGGCCGCCCCTGGTCGCGCGTCACACAGCAAGTTTTGCCGGCGTTCTCGGAGGCCGTCGTTGCCGATGCGCGCGAGAAGGCCAAGGCGCTCGAGCATCAGCCCTATCTGCCGCTGGAGACGCGCGCATGAGCAAGGCAACGGCCCTGAAGCTCGTCCCGGCCGCCACCCCGCATCAGCTTGCTGGCAAGCCGGTGCTGGAGAGCGCAGCCCTGCGCCGCGGCCACAAGCGATCGGCCTTGTCCCGCTTCGAGGACAGCACCTGGGATTTGTCGCCAGCCGTGTTTCGCGAGAACGCACGGGTCTGCCACGTCACCGCGCATTTCGACGGCATCGAGGACGCGAGCGTCGCGCGCACGCTGCGGGAGTTTCTCTATGCTCGGCTCAACTTCGATATTCCCGGGCACCGCGGCCGCCTGCCGCCCGGCAGCATCCGCCAGCTGTTCAACCGGGCGCGCCGGTTCCTAGAGTTTGTGGCCGAGAAGAAGGGCAACTGCAATCTCGCCCGTGTCGATCAAGCCACGCTCGACGCCTACCGCAATCACCTGACGGCAGATCCGCAGCGCCGCCCCATTCAGGTCGCGCATCTGCTCGAGGTCGTCGTCGATCTCCACCATTTTCGGGATCACATGCCGTCCGGCGGACTCGTACTGCTGCCGTGGAAGGGACGCTCGGCGCATGTCGTCGCCGGCTCGAAGCAGACCGCGGGCGAGAACAAGACGCCGCGCCTGCCCGAGGCGGTGATCGCTCCCCTGCTGCAATGGTCGCTCAAGTACATCACCGTCTTCTCGGCCGATATCCTAGCCGCACGCGCCGAGCTCGAGGCGCTGGAGGAACGTCACAGAACACTAGTCACCGAGGATAGGCGCTTCTCGCCGTCCACCCGCAAGCAACGCCGCCGGCAGCGGCTCATCACCTATCTCGATCAGCTGCGCGCCAACGGCCGTGGCGTGCCGATCTGGACCACATCGCACAATGGTGCCGTCCGCCAGGATCCGATCACGGGCACCTCGACGCCGCCGGTGAATGCTCTCCTCATCCATCTGCATATCGGTCTCGACGCCCAGGCCGAGCCGGCCCAGCACGTGCTGCTCCGCAAGACGACCAAGGCACTCGTACTCGATGCGATCGATGCACTCGGCACCGAGGTTGGCGGGATGGACACGGCCATCTCGATCGACCCGGACACCGGCAAGCCTTGGCGGCTGCGCTTCGACGCCAAATCTCTGCTCCTCGAGGAGCGCATGCTGCAGGCAGCCTGCTATATCGTCTGCGCCTACTTGACCGGCATGCGCGACTGCGAGGTGCAGGCGATGCGTTCGGGTTGTCTCGATGTCGAGCGTAGCGAGGACGGCCTTATCGAGCGGTATCGGATCAAGAGCACCGTCTACAAGCGGCGCGAGGTGCGCGGCCAGGCGGAGAAGTGGATCACCGTCGAGCCCGTCGCCAAGGCCATCACGGTGCTCGAGCGCCTGACCGAGCACATCCGGCACCGCCGGGGTGGCGACACGCTGTGGAGGGTGCTCAGTGACCACGGCAGCAAGGATCACATCTCGGCCGAGATCGTGCGCCAGCTCAACACCTTTCGCGACCACCTGAACGCTCAGTTCGGCACGCCCGAGGCGCCGATCATCCCGCCCGGCCCGGACGGCAAGCCGTGGCGCATCACGACGCGCCAGTTCCGGCGCACGGTCGCCTGGCACATCGCGAACCGGCCGTTCGGCACGGTCGCCGGCATGATCCAGTACAAGCACAGCGGCATCGCTGCCTACGAGGGTTACGCGGGCTCGAGCCGATCGGGCTTTCGCAACGAGGTCGAGCGCGAGCGCGTCCTCGGCCAGCTCGACGACGTGCTCTCCTACTTCGAGCACCACCGTGCCGGCGAGGTGCTGATGGGACCGGCTGCAGCCCGCATCTCGAATGAGCTGAGCCAAGCCGCCGACAAGCTCGAGCCGCTCCCCGGCCACATCGCTGATCCCGCGCGCGTCCGCGCCATGCTCGCGCACGTGGCCAAGACGCTGTTCGTCGGCGTGTTGAGCGACTGCTTCTTCGACCCGGCGACCGCCCTCTGTCTCAACGGCAAGACCGACCACAGCCGGCCGGCCATGGCCCAGTGCCGCCCCGACCGCTGCCCCAACTCCTGCATCACCGACCGCCACCGCCCGCTGTGGGCCAAGGCCATCACCGACGGCGAGGAACTGCTCAAGACAAGGCGGCTATCGCCGCTGCAGCGCGAGGCGATCGATGCAGACATCACAAAATATCGCAAAGCCATCCGAGTGTTCTGAGGGCCGCGACCTCACCGCGCGCAAGGAGGTCTGAACTTGACTCCCGTCAATGCGTTCATCAAGCTATAGAAGCTATAGATTTTTGCATGCTACCATTGTCTGGAGGTTGACCATGCGCAACACACGTAAATCGCTCCTTGCGAGCATCCTTGTTTCCGCCACGCTCCTTGCCGGGGCCATCAGTGTACAGGCTCAGCAAATGCAGCATGGGCCGGGCATGATGGGTCCAGGAATGATGGGTCCGGGCATGCCCATGGGCGGCGGCATGATGGGGTGCCCCATGATGGGCGGCCAAGGCATGACGATGGGCCAGATGCCCATGGGCGGCATGGGTCCCGGCATGATGATGACGGGCCCGGCGATCGAGGGCCGTCTCGCCTATCTCAAGGCTGAGCTCGGCATCACCGAGGCGCAGACGGCGGCCTGGAACGGCTACGTCACGGCAGTCAAGGCGCGCCAGTCGGCCATGCAGGGCACACACCAGGGGATGATGCAGGCGTGGCAATCGGGCACCGCCGTTGCTCGCCTCGACGCTCATACCAAGGCTATGGAGAGCATGGTTGAGGCCCTCAAAGCCCTGAGACCGGCGACCGATGCGCTCTATGCCGTGCTGACACCGGATCAAAAGACGAAGGCAGATCAGCTGCTCGGCATGGGCTGCTGCATGATGTGAGGACCACGATGCTCCGCAGCTTCACCCTGGCTTTGGCCCTTGTCCCGGTACTCGCAGTGCCGGGCTGGGCGCAGACCAATCCTCAAGGCTGGCCAATGCATGAATGGATGTGGTGGTGGGGGCCATGGCACATGCTAATGCCCCTGCTGTTTCTCGGCCTCATCGTGGCCGGGGTCATCTTCCTCGTTCGCAAGCTTTGGCCGGATGAGCCGCGGCACTTTGGCGGCAGCCGCGCCCTCGACCTGCTCGACGAGCGCTATGCCAAGGGCGAGATTGATCGCGAGGAGTACCAGCGGCGCAGGCAAGACATTCTCGGCAGGTGACGTCATGACCTTCTATATTGCCAAGACCATCCGGGCGCCGTTCGACGCCGCCATCGACAAGGTGACGGCAGCGCTCAAGGAGGAGGGGTTCGGCGTGCTGACCGACATCGATGTAAGCGCCGCGCTCAAGAAGAAGATCGGCGTGGACTGGCGCCCCTATCGTATCCTTGGCGCCTGTAATCCGCCGCTCGCGCACCGCGCCCTGCAGGCCGAGGACAAGATCGGCACCATGCTGCCCTGCAATGTCATAGTGCAGGACGTGGGCAACGGCCAAGTCGAGGTCGCCGCCATTGATCCGGCCGCATCGATGGAGCGGGTTGGCAAACCGGAGTTGACTGAGCTCGCGCACACGGTTCGAACCAAGTTGCAGGCAGTCCTCGCCAGGCTCTGACGCCGTCTCAATCACCGGCGAGGATCGCTCAGTGCCTCCATGATCCGGCAGTCCTTCATCTGGCCGCCATGGCACGAGGTGACCAAATCCTTGAGTGCCCGCTCGAGGGCACGCAGCCGCGCGAGCCGCTCCCTGACGACTTCCAAGTTCGCTTCCGCGATTTCAATCACCTCGCCGCAAAGCCGGTCCGGCTTCGAAGCGAGATCGAGAAGCGTGACGATGGTTTCGATCGTGAAGCCGAGATCGCGGGCATTGCGGATGAACGCCAGCCGGCGCACGTGGTCGGCAGCATAGCGTCTCTGGTTGCCCTCGGTGCGCGACGGCCGCGGCATCAGGCCGATCTGCTCGTAGTAGCGGATGGTTTGCACATTGGTGCCCGTCCGCTCGGCAAGGCCGCCGATGCTCAGTTCTTGACCAGTCATCAATAACGATCCCCTTGAACCTATAGTAGCTATAGGTTGTAACATGGCCTTGAATGACAAGCCAAGATCCTCCGGAGCAAACCATGCCAGCAGTCCAAGAGCATCGCTTCCAAGTAAGCGGAATGGACTGTCCGTCCTGCGCAGCCAAGGTCGAGACCGCCGTCGGCCGTTTCGAGGATGTCTCGGACGTCACCGTCAACTTCGCGACGCAGGTTCTGACGTTCCGCGCTTCGGCTGACGGGACGCGTCCGGACGCCATCGGGGACGCCGTCCGCAAGCTCGGCTATGGGGTCGAGCCGATAGCGCCTCGGCCGATATCTCGCGTCGACGAGAAGTTCCGTGTGGACGGCATGGACTGTCCTTCCTGCGCGGCCAAGATCGAGACGGCTGTGCGGCAGCTGCCGGGCACATCTGACATCGCCGTCAACTTCGCGACACAGATCTTGAGTGTTCGCCTCGATGCGGCCACGACACCCCCGGATACGGTCATCCAGGCGGTGACGAAGCTCGGCTATCGCACCCAACACATCGAGTCCCTCGACGGTCGTGAGCAGGCCGAATCGCGTGCGGGAGCAGCGCCGGCAGCTGACGAGGATCAGCAGACATGGTGGAGCACACCGAAGGCTCGGCTCATGGGATTGCTCCTTGCGTCGGCGGCGGTTGGCCTCGTTGCGTGGCTGAGCGGAGTTGCAAGCGAGCAGCTTGCATTCCTGCCGACGGCGCTCATCGGCCTCGCTTATTTCGGCCGCCGCGCCGTCGCCAGCGCACGTGCGGGCACGCCGTTCAGCATCGAGATGCTGGTCTCGCTCGCTACCGCGGGCGCGGTCGTCATGGGCGCGAGTTCTGAAGCCGCCCTGGTCAACGTTCTGTTCCTTCTGGGCGAGCTGCTGGAAGGCCTTGCCGCCCGCCGCGCGCGCGATGGCATCCGGGCGCTCGGCAAACTGATCCCGCGCACCGCATTGCTGGTCGAGGGCGATGTGACGCGGGCTGTCGAGATCGACTCGCTGAGCATTGGTCAGGTCGTGCTTGTGCGTCCCGGCGACCGAGTACCTGTCGACGGCACCATCATCGACGGCTCGTCCGATCTCGACGAGGCGGCTGTGACGGGTGAATCGATCCCGGTTCCGAAGACGCCCGGCAGCAGTGTCGTCGCCGGGAGCGTCAATACAACGGGCGCTCTCAAGGTTCAGGTCACCCGGCGGGTCGAGGACAATACGATCAACCGCATCATCCACATGGTCGAGGAGGCACAGGCGACCAAGGCCCCGACAGCCCGACTGATTGATCGCTTCAGTAGGTATTACACGCCCATCGCCATCCTGATCGCAGCGCTGACCATGGTCCTGCCACCGATGGCATTTGGCGCGGACTGGAGCACATGGTTCTATCGCGGCTTGGGTCTTCTGCTGGTCGCCTGCCCGTGCGCGCTCGTGCTCTCGACACCGGCCGCCATCGCGTCGGCGCTTGCAGCCGGTGCACGCTCCGGTCTGCTGATCAAGGGCGGCGCGGCACTGGAAGCCATCGGCAGCGCTCGCACGGTCGCCTTCGATAAGACCGGCACGCTTACGGTTGGTAAGCCGGTCGTCACGGATATCGTGCCCATCGACGGCACGGCCGATGCGCTCTTAAGCCTCGCTGCAGCCGTGGAGCAGGGCTCGAGCCATCCCATCGCTCGCGCGATCACCGAGCGCGCCACAAGTGCCGGGATTGCGGTGCCCACTGCGACCGATCAGCGAGCGATCGCCGGGAAGGCTGTTGAAGGCGTGGTTGCAGGCGCGCGCATCGAAATACTGTCGCCGCGCCATGCGGCCGGCCTGGACTACGTGCCCGACACGCACCCAACCATCTCCGCGCTCGAGGAGAGCGGCAAGACCGTCGTGATTGTCGCCAAGGACAAAGCGCCGATTGGTTTCATAGCCGTGCGGGACGAGCCGCGCCCGGACGCTGCTGCGGCCATCACTCGGGTCCACCAGCTTGGCGTCACACCCATCATGCTTTCTGGTGACAATCGGAGAACGGCAGGCGCGGTCGGCAAAGCGATGGGCCTCGAGGTACGCGCCGAGTTGCTCCCCGACGGCAAGCTGCAGGAGATCGCGCGCCTCAAGAGCCAAGGCACCGTAGTGATGGTTGGTGACGGCATCAATGACGCACCGGCATTGGCCGCAGCTGACGTCGGAATCGCCATGGGTGGTGGCACCGACGTGGCGCTCGAGACGGCTGATGCGGCGCTGCTGCATGAGCATGTCGGCGGTGTAGCTGACATGATCGAGCTGTCGCAACGCACCCGCCGCAACATCGCTCAGAACGTCGTCATCGCTCTAGGGCTTAAGGCAATCTTTCTCGTGACGACGATCACTGGCGCGACGGGTCTGTGGCTCGCCATCATGGCGGATACGGGCGCGACCATCCTTGTCACGCTCAATGCCCTACGGTTGCTGCGCCTCACAGGCCGCGAGCAGGATCGCACCACCCGAGACCGCCGCAAGAACCTCCGCCCGGTGGAGGCCAGCGCATGAAGAGCTCGACAAAGCTCCTGCAGTCATCGCCGGTCGCCTTCGGACTAGTCGTTATGACAGTCGCGATGTTGGATCTGTGGTCGAAGTCAGCGATGATCGCTTGGCTTACGCCAGCCCGGCGCACCGTTGAGGTGACACCCTTCTTCAACCTGCGCCTCGGCTACAACCCTGGCATCAGCTTTGGCCTCTTTCCCGCAGAGAGCGACCTTTCGCGGATGCTGCTGATCGGATTCGCGCTGCTGGTGACCCTTCTCGTCGTGTGGCTCGGATTGCGATCGCGGGTCTGGATCGAGCGTCTTGGCTTTGCACTGATTGCTGGCGGCGCCGTCGGCAATATCGTCGACCGTGGCAGTGACGGCCTTGTTACCGATTTTCTCGATTTCCATGCCTTCGGCTGGCACTGGCCGACGTTCAATCTGGCCGATGTGGCGATCACGGGCGGCGTGCTTGTACTTCTTGCTGCCAGTTTCATCGGCGATCGTTTCGCCCAACCCAGTCAGGATCAAACGCGATGATAAGAGCGACAACAGCGGTCCGCCGGACGAGCGCTCACGTTACCATGACTAAAGGAAGGCGCATCGCACAGTTGCTGTCGTTTCTCGTGATCCTACTTCCGGCAGCGGCAAGGGCAGCTTCGGTCGAGATGATGACCACATCGGGCTGCTCATGCTGTCATGCCTGGGCTCGGCATCTGCACGCTGCTGGTTTCGAGGTGACGGTTAAAGACCTGGCAATGGGCCAACTGATGCGTGCCAAGCTGGATGCCGGGGTACCCGCCACGTTGGCCGCCTGCCACACGGCGCGCATCGGCGGCTATGTCGTCGAGGGCCATGTGCCCGCGCGTGAAATCCAGAAGCTGCTAACAGAGCGCCCCGACGCGATCGGGCTCGTCGTCCCCGGTATGCCGATAGGATCACCCGGGATGGAGTCCGGCGATCGTCGCGAGGCCTATGAGGTGCTGCTGCTCAAGCGGGGTGGCAAGACGGAGGTATTTGCACGCTACGAATAGCTTTGCGTAGTCGTTTTGCGACAGGACCACTTTTCACTATTCACCGTCTGACGCGATTTCAGACTGTCAGGATAAGTTGCCGAATTGGGCGCCGCCTATCTGTGCGCCGAGCTCGGCATCTGCGCCGAACCGCGCAAAGACCACGCCCAGTACCTTTTGCACTGGCTCACGGTCATGAAACTGGACAAGAAAGCCATCTTCACGGCGGCTGCAAAAGCTGCGGAAGCGGCGCGCTACCTCATGGGCTTCATGCCCAAGGAGGCACAGAATGCCGCGTAACGGAGCCACGATCTATGAAACGCTTATCTGGCGCGGCATCACCTGCCGAGTCTGCACCACCCGCGATCGGAATATCACGGGATGGACCGTCATCACCCTGCGTGCCCCGGAGGATATCCCCTTTCCGCTTGGCGTACGCGGATACTGTCGCCATGGTTTGGAGCAGGCGGAACTCGACGCGGCCGGCGGCGCGGTATCCTTTTTCAAAGCCTGGGCAGACCGCGAGGCCCAAAACCCCACCTATCTCCACGCTGTCGTCCGTCACAGGCAAGGAGACCTGTTCAAGTGAAATGACGCCTCACCCTCCACGGCATCCTGCCCGTCAGCAGCAAGCTCGTCACGCACAGCAAGGTCATCAGTGCCAACCACAACGCCACTCCGACGAGGCAGGCAACCCCTTGTCCCATGCCGAACAGCGTATCCCGTAACGATATCTCCCCGATAATCCCGCCCACGCACCCGAGGGCCTTGCGAAGAGCAATGGCCCCCTTCTGTCTGATCAGGTTCATCGGCCCTTCCACGCTTTCACCACGTGCCCGCCGCGCATCCCAGTACCCGTCCACATCCCTCAGCTTCACGTAGCGGAAAAACGGCCAATGCCATTCCGATACAAAGACCTGCCGTAGCTCCTCCGTGGGGTCGATCTTCGAGGCAATGCACCCCAGCAAACGCTCGGGAATGCTCACCCAGCCGAGGCACTTTCTGTAAAGCAGCGATCGTTTCACAAATGTTCGACGGCACACCTGGCAATACTCGCCGTCCGTCCACGACGTCAGCGTATAGGAGCAACAAGGGCAGCGGCGATTTCGCATGGACGCAGTCTGACAAACCTGCGCTCGGTCCAGAACCTTGTGTGCGCACGGCGTATGCAATGGGAGTCTAACAACGCCGATCTCGTTCGCCCTCTGTTGCATCTCAACACTCCCGCCTTAGGAGCCAATGAGCGTTCTTCGCTCTCTTCATCTCTCCGGCAGCGAACGAGAATGCGCCGCCTCACCGCATTTTCTACCGAGCGGAAAAACTCCTGAAGGTGGTCGTCTCTCCATCAAACATAAGCTTCACGGTATCAGTGGGGCCTTTGCGGTTCTTTGCGACGATCACTTCTGTGATGCCACGCGATGCTTCAAGTTGGGCCTTTACATCCGCGATGCGCTTCCGCTCGGTGTCGGTTGACGCGGTGGCTTCATCCGCCGCGCCAAGCCCCGCCTTCAGATAATAGTCGTGGCGGTACAGCATGAGAACCACGTCGGCATCCTGCTCGATGCTGCCGCTCTCCCGCAAATCCGAGAGCAAGGGACGTTTGTTGTCGCGGGATTCAACGCTGCGCGACAGTTGGCTTGCCGCAATCACCGGCACGTCCAGTTCGCGCGCCACCATCTTGAGGCCACGGCTGATCTGCGTGATCTCCTGCACACGGTTGTAGTCGCCCTTGATGGGAGACATCATCAGCTGCAGGTAGTCGACGATGATGAGGCCGATGCCGAACTTGCGCTTCATCTCACGGGCCCGTGAGCGCAGGGCGCCGACGCTCAATCCCGGTGTATCGTCGATGTGAAGAGGTAAACTGTGGAGCTCATTGGCTGCTCCCATCATCCGTTGCAGATCGCCGTCGGACAAATGACCATTGGCAATCCGGTTCGCGCAAATATTGAGCGCGTTGGCCACCAGCCGTTGCGTCAGCTGGGTGGCACTCATCTCCAGGCTGAACACGCCCACCGGCGCCGTATTGGCGCCGTCAGCGAGGTGCCGTGTCGCCACAGCTTGCGCCATGTTCAGCAGCAGGCTCGTCTTCCCCATGCTCGGCCGCGCACCGAGAATGACCAAGTCGCTGTTCTGGAACCCGCCGAGCAAACTGTCGAGGTCCGTGAAGCCGCTCGCAATACCCGTCACGCCCGTTCCCGTGGCTTTTGCAGCCGCAGCCTGCCGGATCACCTCGATGAGGTTCTGGCGCATGTCACGCGCGGCGTCCTTCCGCCCGATCTCCGTGAGACGGAAGACCTCACTCCCCACCGCCTCGAGCATGGCTTCCACGTCCTCGGGCTTTGTTGCCGCCCGCGCCTGCGTGTGGACGCTTTCCGCAAGGCCCATCAGCTGCCGCTGCCGGAAGGTGGTGATGATGACGTCCGCAAGGCTTTTGGCGTCACCGGCCAGGGACGCGTTCTCGAACATGGCCGTCAGATGCGGAAACAGCGTCTTTTCCGCATCGAAGGCCGTTCCCTTCAGGCGCTCGCTGATGGTGATGGGGTTCGCCTCACCCCCACGCGCATTGATGATGCTCTCGATCGCTTCAAAAATGGCGCCGTGCACCGGCACATAGAAGTGCTCCGCGCTCAGCGCGCCCTCAAGCTCGTCATAGAAGCGGTTGTTGACCATGATGGCACCCAGCAGCGCCTGTTCCGCTTGCGCGCTGTGGGGTGATTTGTCCACGCCGCGCGGGAGCCTCTCGCTCCCCAGCTGCACGACACGCGCGGGCTCCCCTGCCATCGCGGCATCATGGCCCGAACAAAGCCAAACACCAACCTTTGCGAATCGTACACTTATCAGTCTGGCTGTTTCGCTTCCGAAACTTGCCGCTTATCTGGGCACCCCATGACATCCAAGCGCCTGCCGATTGCCGGCTTTCCGCACCTTGCGCTCACGGCGCAGAACGACCATAGACTGTTCGCCAGAACCTTAGCCGCCTTACGAAAAGCCGGTTTCACAATCGAAACTGACAAAGCCGTTCCTCCGGAAGGCTCGACCGGCACCTCAATCATCATGGCTCTCACTTACGCGTTCCAAGAGGCAAAGGGCGCTTAGATTACACCCCCCGAATCTCCACAATGAGCACTACAGCCGCTCCCTGCCCCCCAATCACACCCGCAGCAATTCCTCCCAGCGCGTCGTGTAGCGCGGAGACAGGTGTTCGGAACGCATGGCCCAGCGCTTGTTCACCCCGCAAGCCGCCATCACCATCGTTCCCCGCCCCCACACGCGGTTAAGACGATCAACCGTACGCATCAGGGTCTTGCCCTTCCAATCATCCGCAGAAGCCCACAGATCTCCTTGGACCCCATCTGCCGGCTCTATGGCATCCAGCATCACGCCAGCCTTGGTGTAGCGATACCCCTGCTTGTAAATGCGCCTCACCGCACAAAACGCCGCGTGAATGAGTTTCGAGGTATCAGCCGAAGCCACCGGTAGCCTCACCACGTCGGATGCACTGTATTGGCGCTCGGTGGTCTTAAACGGGTTGGTATGCACGAACACCAGCACGGTACCTGCAGCGAGATTCTGGCGACGAAGTTTTTCTGCCGCACGGCTCACGAAGCTCGCCACTGCTTCCTCAAGTTCCCGCTGTGCTGTGACCGGCCGCCCGAACGAGCGCGACGCCATAATCGATCTAGCTGGTTTCGACCCCTCGTCCAGCATCAGGCATCGTTCCCCATCGAGTTCCCGGCCGATGCGTTCGACCACCACGCCTCCCTCCCGCCTCAACAGATCGGGCTGGGCCTCGCGGAGATCCACCGCGGTCGTGATACCGAGCGCGCGCAGGCGGCGCCCAAGACGCGTCGCCACACCCCAGACCTCTTCCACCTCGAGTTTCGCCAGTGCATCCGACTGCTTCTCACGGCTCATCAACGATTTCACGCCTTGCGACCCCGCGTCCTTTTTCGCCGCCCGGTTCGCCACCTTGGCCAGCGTCTTGGTGGGCGCAAGCCCAAAGGACACCGGAATGCCAGTCCACTGCAGGATCGTCGCCCGCATTTCCCGCGCAATCCCCTCCTCACGCCCTTCTAAGCCCGCCAGGTCGATAAACGCTTCGTCGATCGAATAAACCTCCACGCTGGGCGCAAGTCGCCTCAGGATCGAGATCACCCTCTGGCTCAGATCGCCATAGAGCGCGTAGTTGGACGAACGAATGACCACGCCCTTGCGCTGCCACTCCGCCCGATGCAAATGCCAGGGATCGCCCATCCTGATACCGAGCCGCTTCGCTTCATCGCTCCGCGCCACGGCACATCCATCGTTGTTTGACAGCACCACCACCGGGCGATGACGAAGTCCCGGATCGAACAGCCTCTCACAACTGACATAGAAGTTGTTGCAATCCACCAGCCCCAAACACGTCATCGCCGCTCCACCTCTCCGTCCGCTATCGGTTACGGCGCGTGCATCCGCACGCTTTTGGGGATCACGCCCCAAATCTCAAACTCAGTCCCTTCAGTGATGGGGATATCCGGGTAGTTGATATTCTCCGGCGTGAGCCACACGCGCCCAGCTCTCATGCGAAGGCGTTTCATCGTGAACTCACCGTTCACCAGCGCCACGATGATGGAGCCATCCACCGGCTTCAACGACCGGTCGACAACGCAGATATCGCCGTCGTGAATGCCGGCACCCACCATGCTGTCGCCCTGCGCCTTCACAGCGAAGGTGCTGGCAGGGTTCCTCACCAGCAACTCATTGAAATCCAGCGGGCGGTCTTCGTGCTCTTCCGCCGGAGACGGAAACCCAGCTGCAACCGGTGCCGCCATCAGCGGAACATGTAGATTTGTGCGTATCTCAACAACCCGGACCCACATGAAAAACTCCCTCTTGATTTTTGTTCACTTTTTGTTCTCATTCTCCCGAAGTGTCAAGACGGAGATTGTCCATGCGGCGGAAAGGCGAACTCAGCAAGAGCATGATCGACCGGCAGTGGCCCCACCAAGTCGCATTGCCCGAACGGCTGTCATGCCGCTCACACTGGCCGCCCCAACACGCATTCTGCAACGGCCTCGACGTGTCACCGCGTGGGCATTGCTTTGTCCGCAATGGGGAGTGGTGGAACGTACGATGCTTTGCCGTGAAGGAGGATGCCGAACGGTTCATCCAGACCTTCGGCGGGGAATACATGACACCGGAAACTCGCCCCCGCCATTGAGATGGCGTTCGTTGTTGGAAAATTCGCACCCGGCACTTTGGAACAACCCGCATAAAGAAAGGCCTGTCCTTGAACTTCGGAGACAGGCCTTTTCGACTATCGTTTTTGGATCAGTATCCTCGATACAGCAGTCACCCAAACGGCGAATGCGCATGTAAACCCAACAAGCGCCGACGCCGGCACCTCCAGGAACAGCGCGTCCGATCCGAACCAAGCCGTCTGTTCATCGAGAATCGCCAGCCCCGTCCCGAATGCGTAGAGGACCACAACAAGCGACGCCGTCAACAAAACGGCGGAACCCAACACTTTAAGCATCGATGTTTCCTTTCTCCCCCCGCATGCGCGGAGGGCATGCGGTTGAAGAACCTAACAATCGGGGTATGGGTCGCCCGGACGCTTTTTCAACTCCTCGATGCAGTTTTTTATTTCGGCACACCGATCGGCACGATGAAAACCAACCCGCCGTATCACAGGCGCATCCGCATACCCTGTCAGGACTGCTCTGCACTCCCTCCATAATTATACCGAAACAAAGGAGAGCAAGAGTGCTTACACGTCAGCTTATGTGCGCAATCACCCTACTCGCTGCAAGCATAGGGCCCCTTTGCACCGCATACGCCCTGGAAAGCGTGACCGACACCAACAGCCGCGCATCCAACGGAGCCCTGCTTCGCCATCAGGCGCAAATTCGCTCGGCCCAAATGAACGAAGTCTCAACACTGCAAGCCCAGGCAGATGCCCTTCTTGAATGCACGGCCAAAGGCCGCTTATACGCCCCCGGCGACACTGCCGCTGATGCGCATGGCTGCATTGATATTCAAGTCACCATCGAACAATGAAAGCTATGCTCATGAAATCCACCGTCCTCGTTCTCAGTCTTGCAAGTTGCATCGCTTTGCAGGGAACCCATGCCCTCGAGGCCACCGCCCCTGCCGAAGAACGTTCGCGAAGCGTCTCCTGAAGTGAACATCGCCGCACAGAACAGCTTGATCAGCGCCGCCATCACCAAGGTCAACAAGGACCTGATGGCCATCCTCACGTGCAACAAGAGGAACAAGTTCTACAAACCAGCCGACACAGACGGGTGCGTCGGAGCAACCGTCTCCACGACCACCGCTACCATCATGGACGCGCTGCCCAAGGTCGAGTTCGACAGCTACCCCGGTTACGTAAGAACGAAGAAGGGATTCAGCGGATCATCGACCCGCCACATCAGTCTTGCGGAGATCATCTCGAAAGGCGCCACATCCGTCTCCGTGAAAGCCACCAAGAGCGGCTTCATCGGAAATTGCCAACGAGGCGACGTCGTCATGAACATCGCGAATTTGAAGACAAACGTCACAACCACGACATTCCAATGCCACTATGACAATAGTCCCAACCGCAGCACCTTTTTCAGCTGGAGCTACGACGCTTCGAGCAAGATGCTCGCGGTGCAGGCGCGCATGGCCCAAACCAAAACCAACATGGCCAATGCCGCGCTGACCGGCATGTCCGCCACCTACGAAATCACGAAGACGGTCCTGAGAATCGGTGATGGCAAGTGACGTAGCCAAATACATTCCCTAATGAGCCAGGAACGAGCCCGAAATCGGTCGTCCGACGTTGCCGCGGCACGGGCTCCTGTTCAGTCTTCGCCATCCCCTATCGGAAGATCCATCTGGAGGATTGTCTCTCCGCCTTGCGACAGCTTGGATACCGACACGCCGACCAGCCTGATGCCAATGGTCACCGGGTAAACCGTGCGGACAAGTGCCACGCAAAGCTCACGCAAATGCGCCGGCGAGCGGATCGGTGACTGCAACGTCCTGCTGCGTGTCACGGTCTGGAAATCGGCATACTTCACTTTAACGGTGACGGTTTGCCCATAGATCTGCTTATCCTGACACCAAACCCAAACATCCTCCGCCATGCGAAGTATCCCTTCCTCAATTTCCTCAGCAAGGAAGAGGTCGCGATCAAAGGTCGTCTCGCTGCCAGAAGATTTGCGGGGACGGTTGGGCACGACCGGCCTGTCGTCCTGGCCCCGGGCAATGCCGAAGTACCAAGCTGCGGATCTCCCAAAATGTTCCTCCAGAAAGAGGAGAGCTTTCTGCTTGAGATCAACACCGGTATGGATCCCAAGCCGCTTCATCTTTTCCGCCGTCACAGGCCCCACACCATGAAACCGCTCGATGGGAAGCCCCTCGACAAACGCCTCGCCCATCTCCGGAGGCACAACAAACTGCCCGTTGGGCTTCCGCTGGTCTGATGCGAGCTTCGCCAGGAATTTGTTGTAGGACACTCCGGCAGATGCCGTGAGACCCGTCAGCTCCCGAATACGGGCGCGGATCTCCTTTGCCATCTGAGAGGCGGTCGGAACGCCGCGCAGGTTCTCGGTCACGTCCAAGAAGGCCTCATCCAGCGAAAGCGGTTCAATAATGGGCGTATACTCAAGGAAGATGGCGCGGATCTCCATCGACACCGCCCGGTAGACCTCAAAGCGTGGGGGCACAAACACCAAGTGCGGGCATTTCCGCAGGGCCGTGACCGACGGCATGGCCGATCTCACGCCAAACGTTCGCGCCTCGTAGCTCGCGGCGGCCACGACGCCGCGTTTCGCCGCATACCCTACCGCCACAGGCCTCCCGCGCAGCTCCGGGTTGTCCCGCTGCTCGATCGACGCAAAGAACGCGTCCATATCGATGTGAATGATCTTACGCACGGAGATATCTATCCCCAAAGCCTTGCCGGGCGTCACGCCGCAATCAATGACAGATCGAAAGATAATTTGGACACTCGGTCCATCGACTGGCATTCGTCGTTTGCGTACCTATCATCGTGCCGTAGCGCACCGCACGCTTCACCCCAAATGATCATACCGGAAGGCGGTGCGGTCCTGACAGCTCCCCCTTCAAAAGGGGCCGCGCTATTTTTGAAGGGGCATCATGCCGAACCGGACGACGACAAGTCTTAGCGTCTCCCGCACCCGATCAAGATGGTCCGCGGAATGGGGCGGACCGGTCCCCCGCAAGGGCTTGGCAAGTAAGCCTCCAGCACCATGGTCAACCGACGACATCGCTTTGTGGCTTTATTCTCTGCAGGGCGCTGCGTACATTGCACCAAGTTGTCAACGGCAAGGATGCTCCGTGAAAGAAAAGCGAGAGGCTCACATCGTAACACTCGGCGTGCAGGCCGTTGTGCTTGCGCCGAACGGGCATGTCCTCCTCATCGAACATCGGTACCGTCCGGGCTGGCATTTTCCAGGCGGCGGCGTTGAGCACGCGGAGACCGTGGATGTGGCGTTGGCGCGAGAACTCGAGGAAGAGACGGGCATCAGGCCGACGTCAGAGCCAAAACTCGTCGGTTTTTACGCGCATTTCGACGAGTTTCCTGGCGATCATATCGCTCTCTACCGTGTCGTTGATTGGGTGCAGGCCCGCCCCTTCAAGCCGGGCCTCGAAATCGCAAACTGTGCCTTCTTTGCTTTGAACGCTCTCCCGACGTCCACCACCCGCGCAACCCGCGCGAGGCTTGACGAACTCTTCCACCACGCGCCCCTCTCTGCCCATTGGTAGAGCCCCCATTCCGGTCCCGTGATCGTGAACCTGGATTTCCTAGTACGGAAGGACGCCACACTTATTTGGGCTTTGCGCTTCACGAGGCGCGACATTCAGTCTACACGCAAATGTTGCAGAGCTGCGCGGAACGTGCAACCGTCAGGTGGGGATTTGGCAATGCATTGCCACGGCTGGATCTAGTCCTGACCAGTCGATCTCGCACACTCAGGTACCGTCGCTTGCGAACCATTGACGACAAGCGAACGATCAATGCTGACTGTTTCTAATGACGAGCTACACGGGGGCATTGCGTGTCAAACAAAGGAATTTTGGACCCGCTTATCATCGAGCTCACCAATCATTGCAGCCGGCTGGACCGCATGTCCAACGAGTTCCACGCAGCGGTTCGCGCAGGCAAGACGCCGGACGTCGACGTGACGGCCGTCATGCGCGATGTGGGTGATGCTGTAGAGCTCTGTGCGCGCATTCTTCGTGATCCAACCTCAAAGCGTTCATACCTCGATGGTTCGGTTCGGGCCTTGTCCTTTACCCTGCGCGCTGCGCACGAGGCTCTCGACGCGCTGATCCTCGCCCATCACCCGCCCTCAGGTGAATCTCCATCCAGCCCCGGGAGCGGAGCTTCGTCGGTTCCAGCGGCTTAAGTGACAAGTGGGGAGTTTGGGATTTGATTATCCCGGTCATCCTGTCGGGCGGCTCGGGAACCCGGCTCTGGCCCCTCTCGCGGGCCATGTATCCGAAGCAGTTCGTCAGCGGTTTGAACGGAGAGAAGGCGAGCCTGCTCTCCGCCACCCTCGCGCGCCTCGCGCCGCAGAATGGCTTCGCTGCCCCCATCGTCGTCTGCAACAACGCGCACCGCTTTCTGGTGCGCGAGCACGCGGCCGAGGCGGGCGTGGAGCCGGAGAGCGTGGTGCTGGAGCCCAGCGCCCGTAACACGGCCCCTGCCATCGCCGTCGCCGCGCTCCTCGCCGCCCGGCGCGATCCCGCTGCCATCCTCGCCATCATGCCGTCCGATCACGTGATCGCGGATACGGCGGGCTTCGCGGACGCCGTGCGCCGCGCAGCGGAGGTCGCGAGCCGCGGGCGTATTGTCCTCTTCGGTATCGCGCCCACCGAGCCGCACACCGGCTACGGCTACATCCGCAAGGGCAACGCCCTCGCGGAGGGCACCGAGGGCGCCTTCGAGGTCGACAGCTTCTTCGAGAAGCCGAACGCGGAAACCGCGCAAACCTACCTCGAGGATGGGCGCTACCTCTGGAACAGCGGTATCTTCGTCTTCCGGGCCGACACCTATCTGGACGAGCTGGCCCGCCATAACCGCGCCGTGCTGGCCGCGGCACGCGAAGCGCTCGAACATGCGAGCGAGGACTTGGGCTTTCTCCGCCTCGATGAAACAGCCTTCGCCAAGGCGCCGAGCATCTCCGTCGACTACGCCGTGATGGAGAAGACCGACAAGGCCGCCGTGCTGCCTCTCTCCATCGGCTGGAGCGATCTCGGATCATGGGCCTCGCTCTGGGATGCCGCCCCGCGCAATGCGGAGGGCAACTTCATCCAGGGCGACGCGCTGACCGAGGACACCACCGACTGCTACATCCGCAGCGAGAAGGCCCTCATCTCCACCATCGGCGTGAAGGATCTGGTGATCGTGGAGACGCCGGACACCGTGCTGGTGGCCGACAAATCCCGCTCACAGGATGTTGCCCGCTTCGTCACCCGCCTCAAGGCCGCGAACCGCAAGGAGCAGGAGCAGCACCTCAGAAGCTATCGGCCGTGGGGGTTCTTCGAGACGCTCAACATGGGCCCGCGCTTCCAGGTGAAGCTCTTGCACGTGAAGCCGGGCGGCATCCTCTCCATGCAAATGCACCATCATCGCTCCGAGCACTGGGTCGTGGTGCAGGGCACCGCCCGCGTGACCGTGGACGGCACCGAGAAACTCGTCCGCGAGAACGAAAGCGTCTACATCGTCGCCACCCAGTGGCACCGGCTCGAAAATCCGGGAAAAGTTCCTCTGGAGCTCATCGAGGTCCAGATCGGCACTTATCTCGGCGAGGACGACATCATCCGCAGCGACGATATCTACAATCGCGGTGACGGCGAAACCCGCTGAGCGGGAGCGCATTGATCAGCTCACGGCTCATCATCGCCGCCGCCGTGCAAGAGCCTGCCCGCAACGCCTGCGGGTTATCCCCAGAATTTTCATAAGCCGGCCGCGCGAGCGTCGTCACCACACATCAGCCATCTCGCTCGCGTACTCGACGCAGGCGAGCCGATGTGGTTTGTAAAGCGGCCGGTCCGGGGGGAGTGGCGGGTCCACATTCAAGTTCGAAACGTCTTTCGTGCTTTCTGGGCGAAATGGGCTTCGGCCCGTTCAAGAAGAAAATGCGACAACGCAACAGGCCAGGTCCGCCCCGTCGGAGTTCAAGCGTGTATTCAGCGTGTCTTGCTGCCATCTGCCGTTCCGCTGCGCGGCGCGTGCCCAAGGGGATCGCCGCCGCACTCATCGCGCTTGGCTTTGTCTGCGCCATTCCTTCCGCCGAAGCACAGCAGAAGAAAAAGGAGGCCCCGGCCGCCGCGCCCGCAGCCGCCGCGCCTGTGGCCGACGATCCCGAATGCCTGACCATCAGCCAATCCTCCTCCGCCACCTACATGATCGAGAACAAGAGCTGCCCGGAGGCGAGCGTGCTGGCCTCCATCGAGCTCGCGGACGAAGGTACGCTGGCCCGCTGCTTCACCAAGAAGATCCGGAGCCAGATCTCCATCGCGAGCCAGGGCGCCGTCCCCTACATCAACTATCAGTGCATCGAAGGAGCACCGGGATGCTCGATCGACGTGTTGCGCACCATGTTTCCCGAATGTCACGCGGGCTGAGGAGAGGTTGCATCGGCCCCGAAGCGGCGGTGGATGCGACGCAGGGACAGCAGGCCGAATGGCCCGCTTTCCGATAAGACTTTGGAATTAACGGGGTAGGGACAAGATCCGACGCCATGGCCGCCTTCAATCGCGATGCCGCGCTTGAGCGCCAGCAGATCCATGAGATCTCGCTCAACGTCGCCCGCAGGCTGCTCAAGGTGCTGGAGCGGTCACGCGCGGCGCCTCCGCACATTGGCGCCGACATCGAAGCGTCCGCCCGCCTGATCGCCGACATCCAGCGAGAGATCGACCAGCTCATGGCGGCCTTGCCGCCGCGCGAGCTGATGGACATCGCAGTGCTGACGCACATCCTCGGCAGCCACCGCCGCGCGCTGGATCTGCTGGAAGTGGTGGAGCAGAAAGCATCGGGCCTGCTGCCCCGCATGGACGCCGCGCCGGATGCCGCCCAGGCGCACGCCGCTCTGCTCGCCACATCGCGCGAGATCGAGCAGAGCGCGTTTCGCCAGGAGATGCCGGGCTTGGCCGCGCCACGCGGCCCGGTCGCCTATTTGCCCGCGCCTGCCACAGCACCGTATCCGCAGCAGCACGCCCCCATTCCGCCCGCACCCCAATGGGCACAGCCGGTAGGGCAGCGGCCCCCGCCGTCCGCTCAGCGCGCACCCATGCCGCCCAAGAGCCCCGCCAAAAAGGCGGATAAAGCGCGAAGCGCCGGCGCTGTCGCCGCCTCGAGCGTCGCCGCCATGCGGGCGCTCGTCGACAAGAACCCCACATCCGCCGCCGCACTCGCGGCTCTCACTGTCGTCGCCGGCCTCTCCATCGCCATCCTGAGCATCGTCTCGCCCGGTATCGGCGACGGCACGCGCCGCCACGCCGCAGCAACGCTGGAACCCGGAAAGAAGCTCGACGGCCGCCTCGCCACCGCCGGGGAAACGAGCACGGAAGAGGCGCCCGCGCCGCGAGCCTCCGGCGCCATGAGTGCCGAAGCTGCGGTCCTATCCCCGTCGGTCGGCAACGAGACGCAAGGACCGATCGTCGTGTCGCCGAACATGGAGCAGCCCTACCTCGTCGTGCTCTCCACGCGCCGCAGCACGGAAGAGTTGCAGCAGGATTACCGGGGTTTCAAATCCGCCTACCCGCAGATTTTGGGTGACGCCAAGGCGCGCGTGGACCGCGTGCAGGGGCAGGACCGCGAGACATGGTACCGCCTGTCTCTCATTCCGCCGCACTCGCGCGCGGACGCCAAAGACCTGTGCCGAAGCCTGAAAGCAGCGGGCCTCACGGGCTGCTGGATCAAGCCGCTCCCCCTGGGCCGGCAGTAGCACCCGCACCCTGCGGAGGGGGCCCCGCCTTGCGGCCTCCGCGAAATGCACCTATGTGGTGCTCCGCAACAGAAGTTCACGCTCTCCTGCCGCGGCGGTACGCATGAAGGCCATCATCTCGATCAAGGGCGTGAACAAGACCTATGCGTCGGGTCACGTCGCCCTCAAGACTGTCAACCTCGATATCCGCGAGCGTGAGATCTTCGCGCTTCTGGGCCCGAACGGCGCCGGCAAGACCACGCTGATCAGCATTATCTGCGGCATCGTCAATCCGAGCGGCGGCGAGATCCTGGTCGACGGCATGGACATCGCGCGCGACTATCGCGCCGTCCGCGCCCTGATCGGCCTCGTGCCCCAGGAGCTCTCGACCGACATGTTCGAGACCGTATGGGCGACGGTCTCGTTCAGCCGCGGCCTGTTCGGCAAGCCTTCGAACCCCGCCTACGTCGAGAAGGTGCTGCGCGATCTCTCCCTCTGGGACAAGAAGGACAGCCGCATCATGACGCTTTCCGGCGGCATGAAGCGTCGCCTGCTCATCGCCAAGGCGCTCGCCCATGAGCCACGCATCCTTTTCCTGGACGAGCCAACCGCCGGCGTGGACGTGGAGCTGCGCAAGGACATGTGGCAAATCGTTCGTGGCCTGCGCGACAGCGGCGTCACCGTCATCCTCACCACGCACTACATCGAGGAAGCCGAGGAGATGGCCGATCGCATCGGCGTCATCACCAAGGGTGAGTTGATCCTCGTGCAGGACAAGGTCGAGCTGATGCGCAAGCTCGGCAAAAAGCAGTTGACCTTGGAGCTTCAGAAGCCTCTCGATGCGCTTCCCCCAAGTCTCTCCCGCTATCAGCTCGAGCTGCGCCCCGGCGGCAGCACCCTCGTCTTCACCTACGACACGCAGGCCGAGCGCACCGGCATCACCGCACTGCTGAGCGACATGCGCGAAGCCGGCATCGGCTTCAAGGATCTGGCAACCAGCCAAAGCTCGCTCGAGGACATCTTCGTCGACCTGGTGAGGCAATCGCAATGAACATCCGGGCCGTACACGCCATCTATGCCTTCGAGATGCACCGCTGGGGGCGCACCCTCATGCAGAGCATCGTCTCGCCCGTGCTCTCCACCTCGCTCTATTTCGTGGTGTTCGGCGCGGCCATCGGCTCGCGCATTGCCCAGATCGACGGCGTGCCCTACGGCGCCTTCATCGTGCCCGGCCTCGTCATGCTGATGCTGCTCACCGAAAGCACGTCGAACGCGGCCTTCGGCATCTACTTTCCGCGTTTCACGGGCACCATCTACGAATTGCTCTCCGCGCCCATATCGCCCTTCGAGATCGCACTCGGCTACGTCGGCGCGGCCGCCACGAAATCCGTGATTCTCGGCCTCATCATCCTCGCGACGGCGAGCCTCTTCGTTCCCCTGCGCATCGCGCATCCGTTCTGGATGATCGGCTTCCTCGTCCTCACGGCCATAACCTTCAGCCTGTTCGGCTTCATCATCGGCATCTGGGCGGACGGCTTCGAGAAGCTGCAGATCATCCCGCTGCTCGTGCTGACGCCGCTCACCTTCCTCGGCGGCACCTTCTACTCCATCAACATGCTGCCGCAGCCATGGCACACGGTGACGCTCTTCAATCCGATCGTCTACCTGATCAGCGGCTTCCGCTGGAGCTTCTACGAGATCTCGGACGTCAACGTAGGCGTGAGCTTCGCCATGACGCTCGGCTTCCTCACGGTCTGCCTCGTGGTTATCTGGTGGATCTTCAAGACCGGCTATCGCATCAAGGCGTGATCGCCGCGCCCGGCGAGAGCGCTATCGCTGCCCGGACATGCCCGTAGCGGTGAAGTCGCTGCGCTTGGCGGTTCCCATCAGAATGGCAGCATACTGAGATGCCCCGCTCACGAGCGCGCCGGGATGCGCGAGATTGGCAAGCGCCCCGGCAAAGAGCGCATCGTGTCCGAGCCCCGCACGTCCTATCGTCAGCAGCGCACGATCGCGCTGGTCGATGCCTTCCATCACGGCCTCTGCGTGCACGCGGCTGCGCACGCCCTCGAACTCGGGCATCACGGAGGCGAGGCTGTAGCGCTGGCCCGCCACGATCGACTTGAGATCGAAGTTCGCCTCGGGCGCCTCGCCTGAAAAACGCGGCGCGTTCGCCTCACGCGGACTCGGGGCATGATGAACCGTGACGAAGGCCTGATAGAGCTCGCCGAACGACGGCCGCCCTGTTTTCGCGATATCCGGTGCGATGCGATTGCAGCCACCCCGCCAGAGCGAGGCCTCGATATCGTCCTCGCAGGTCATGCGGATCGAATAAGCGAGCGGGAGGTCCATCCGGCCCTGCTCGTCCGAGAGCTGCACCGCGAAGGCGACCACGCTGCCCGCAAGCGCGAGGAGCACAACGGCGAGCCAATGCCGCCGGAGAAACTCCAGCGTCTCGATCACGTGGCGGGTCAAGTACGACAGCATGGCCGCGGGAGAATCCCACTGGCGGGCTCTGAAGACAAGTCTCTCCAGCGGGCCTGTCATGAACCCTGGACCTTACGGCGCGAGGCCCTGGGCTGGCGGCGGGGGCGCATCCGGATCGTAGACATCCGCCATCGCCATGGCGCCGTCGCGCCGGTAGATATCGGGACGGAACTCGATCACGCCGTTGGGCTCAGCCCACGCCGTGATGTAGGTGAAATAAACCGGAACGGGACGCGACAGCGCCACGTCGAGCGCCTGCCCCTGGTCGAGGACGGCCTGCACGCGCCCCGGCTGCTCCCATCCGGCTTCGAAACGCGCCAGCCATTCGACGAGCTGGAACACGTCCTGCACGCGCACGCACCCTGCGCTGAACGCACGAGCGCGCTGCTGGAAGAGCGGCTTCATCGGCGTGTCATGCATATAGACGCCGTGCTCGTTCTGCATATCGATGCGAACGAGGCCGAGCGCGTTCTGCGGGCCCGGGTCCTGCTTGAGCTTGACGCGGCGCGCGTCCGCCTGCGACCAGTCGATGGAGGTGGGATCGAGCTCGGGCCCGTTGAAATCGCCGGAAATGACGCGGATGTGCTCCTTCGTCAAATAGTCCGGCTCCTTCACGAGGCGCGGAAACACATCGAGTTGCGCCACGCTGTCCGGCACGCGCCAGTAGGGAAAGAAGTTCAAATTGCGGATCATCGCCTTGAGCGACGGCGTCTCGCGGCCGTTGCGGCCCACGATCACGCGATGGCGCAGCACAGTCTGATAGCGTTCGACGGCTTCGAGCTGAAAGGCCGGCACGTTGACCAGCACATAACGCTCCTCGGGCGGCGTCTGCACGAGCTCCAGGATGCGGCCGTGATTGAGCTTGAGCTGGGCGAGACGCTCTTCCGCGGTGATGTTGAGTGCGGCGAGCGTCGGCTGGTCGACACGCCCCGTGGCGCGCAGGCCATTGCGCTCCTGGAAACGCACGACCGCCTGCTCGACCCCTGAATCGAACGAGTAGTCGTTGTAGCTCGCCGAACGCGGCAGCTCACCCGTCGCCATCAGCCTGCGCCGGAGCGCCGCCACGCGCTCGTCGTCTTCACCGACGCGCAGCATGCGGTTTCCGGGAATCATCGGCCAGCCGCCCCGGCTCACGATGTCCTGGTACTGGGCGATGGCCTTCTCCATGGCCACCAGCATTTCATCGCTGCGCCACGGCACGTCGGTAGGGCGGAGATCGTTGAGCACGTCCTGGCGCGGCGGCGTGCGCTCCATTTCCGCGCGCCGGCCAGAATAGTCCGGCGTGCCGAAGCTCGTGATTCCTTCCCACCAATTGCCGTCCTGCGCCGCGGCCGACGTTCCGGACCAGCTCGAAGCCACGGCGAACAGCGCCCCCGCCATCACCGGCACGGAGCAGCGCCGGATGAAAGCTCGCGTCGCTTCCGTTCTGCGGCGGACGAACGACACGCGTAGGCTACGGCAGAACGTCATGAGCGAGGTCATTCCCTGTTTGCTGAAGGCCAGCCCTGGCGACGGACGATCAGGCGTCAACGCGAGCGATTCCAGGGCCGTTAAACGAAAACGATATGGCCAAACAAAGACCCATTATCAATCAAACTATCGCCAAACCCTTGGAAATTCAGCGGGTCCCGCCGGACGCACTGAAGGGTCCCATTCGGGCTTCCGTCAATGCGGGAAATGATCCCATCCAGGCCTAGTGAACGACATCGGTTGCCCGTCCGCACCCAGCACGGAAATGCCCGTTCCGGCGGAAAGCCGTCCGATTTCCGAGACGGGCACCCCACACGCTTGAGCTGCGGCCTGGAACGCGGATGCCTCTCCAGGCGAAACGGCCGCAAGCACCTCGTAGTCGTCGCCCCCCGTGAGCGCGGTCGCGATGAGATCCGGCTGGCGCGCAAGTGCGCTCAAAAGCGGTTGCGAGAGCGGCAGGCGCACACAATCGAGCGAAGCGGCGAGCCCGGAGGCGCGCGCGAGACGTGCACAATCCTTGACCAGTCCGTCCGACACGTCCATGGCCGCCGACGCATGGGCGAGGAGATGCGGGGCGAGCGCCACGCGCGGCTCCGGACGGAGATAGCGGCCAACCAGCATCGCTGCCTCACGCATATCGAGACCGAGCGAAACGCGCCTGTCCGGGTCCTGCCGCAGCAAGAGGCCGACCGCACTGTCCCCGAGCGTACCCGAGAGAAAAAGCAGGTCGCCCGCCTTCGCTGACCCACGCCGCACCATCCGCCCGCTTGGCACACTGCCGATGGCGGTCACGGTCGCGGTGAGCGGGCCAGGCCTGCGATCGGTGTCCCCTCCGGCGAGGGCGATCCCGAACGCGGCCTGTGCTTCGCCGAGCCCGCGCGCGAACTCCGCGAGCCACGCGCGCTCCGGCAACTCCGGAAAAGCGATCGACAGGAGATAGGCGATCGGGCGCGCGCCCTTCGCTGCAAGGTCCGACACGTTGACCGCGAGCGCCTTCCACGCGATGTCGGCCGGCGCATCCTCGGGAAAGAAATGGACGCCCGCCGCAACTGCATCGGTGGTGAGAACGAGATCCTCACCAGGCGGCGGCGTAAGAAACGCGCAATCGTCCGTGAGGCCCAGCGCACCGGCAAAGCCCGAGGCCAGCGGCGCGAACGTCGTCTGGATCAGCTCGTCCTCGCCCACCGCGCACTCTCCGAATCTGGAAGCGGTCTACTCCCCGTCGCCCGGCGTCGTGAATTCTTTCGCACGCAGCTTGTGCGCGATCCTGTCGAGCACGCCATTGACGACCTTCGGCTCGTCGCCCTCGAAGAACGCCTTCGCGATGTTGATGTACTCGTTGATGATCACGCGTGCGGGCACGTCGCTGCGCTCGAGCGTCTCGAATACGCCCGCGCGGAGGATCGCACGCAGGATCGAATCGACGCGCACCAGCCGCCAGCCGGTCCGAAGCTGCTGGTCCACCAGCGGATCGATCTCGCGCTGTCTGCGCACCACGCCCTTCACGACGTCCGCGAAGAACGTCGCGTCCGCGCCCTCGAGGCTCGTCATGCTGTCGGCATCAGGCTCTGGCTCGGGCGCGCCTTCCGGCGGCGAAGGCGGCGGCGAGTTGAACTGCTCGATCACCTCGCCGGCATCGGTGCCCGCCAGATCCATCTGGTAGAGCGCCTGCACGGCAGCCATGCGCGAAACCGTGCGCGGTTTCGGACCATCGCCGGTAGATTTCTTTCTGCGGGGAGCGCTGCTCATGATGCGCGCTGCCTGAATGTCTGCGCGAGCCAGATGAGCCGGAGGCACGCCCGCGCCGCATCGCCGCCCTTGCCCTCCGCACCGCCACGCGCGCGCGCAAGTGCCTGCGCTTCCGTGTCGACGGTCAGCACGCCGTTGCCGACGGGAATGTCGTGCTGGATCGCCGTTTCCATCAGCCAATGATTGGTGTTGTTGCACACGATGTCGTAGTGCGACGTCTCTCCGCGGATCACGCAGCCGAGCACGATGGCGCCTGCATAGACGGGCTTCGCCCCGCCCGTGAACAGACCCGCCGAAACAGCCTGGCGGAATGCCTGCGGAATTTCGAGCGCACCCGGCACCGGAACACGATCGTAGCCAACGCCCGCCGCATCGAGCACCGCCCGCGCGCCGGCAACCAGCTCGTTCGTCACTTCCTGATAGTAGGGCGCCTCAATGATGAGGATGCGCGCGGAGCCGCCGGAATGCAGCTCCATCTCGATACGTTTGCGATTATCGTCTTTGACCATTTCAACTACTCGATTGCCCGCGTGCCGACGATGCGCAGCCCATAGGCCTCGAGGCCGACGTACACGTCGTCCGGCGCATTGGTGAGCAGCACCATGTCGGCAACGCCGAGCTCCCTCAAAATCTGCGAGCCGACGCCGATCTCTACCTGACGGCGTCCGCGTGCAGCCTTCTCTCCCGCATCGGCCTTGGACCGGCGGCCAACCCATTCCGAAACGCTCTTCGGACCGAGATCGCGGATCAGCACGATCACGCCGCGCCCCTCGCGCTCTATGGCGCGGATAGACTTCGCCACGGCGCCATGATCCCCCGCGATGCCCAGAAGATCGCCGAGTACGTTCACGGCATGAACACGCACGAGCACAGGCCCGCCAGAGGGACTGATGTCGCCCTTCACCAGCGCCAGATGCTCGACCGGCTCGACCGTCGTCGTGAACACGCGGAGATCGAACGTGCCGCCAAGTGACGTGTCCACCTGCGTGCGCGCGACCTGCTTCACCAGCCGGTCGTGCTTCAGCCGGTAAGCGATGAGATCCTCGATGGTGCCTATCTTGAGACCGTGCCGCTGTGCGAACGGAATAAGATCCGGCATCCGCGCCATGGTGCCGTCTTCGTTCATGATCTCGCAGATCACCGCCGCCGGATAGAGTCCGGCGAGACGCGCGAGATCGACGGATGCTTCCGTATGACCCGCGCGGATCAGCACGCCGCCCTCGCGCGCGACGAGCGGAAACACATGCCCTGGCGAAACGAGATCGTTGGCGCCCTTGGTGGCATCGATCGCCGTCGCGATCGTACGCGCGCGATCATGCGCCGAGATGCCCGTCGAGACGCCTTCGCGTGCTTCGATCGATTGCGTGAAGGCCGTGCGCTCGCGCGCCGCCTTGGTCCGCACCATGAACTCGAGCCCGAGCTCCTGCGCCCTGGTCTGCATCAGCGTGAGGCAGATGAGACCGCGGCCGTGCTTGGCCATGAAGTTGACGGCATCCGGCGTCGCCATCTGCGCGGGGATCACGAGATCGCCCTCGTTCTCGCGATGCTCCGCGTCAACGAGGATGACCATGCGCCCGTTCAGCATGTCCTCCACGATCTCCGCGGTGGACGACAGGAAGCCGGCAATTTCCGACTGCGTAATTTTACCGAGACCGGTGCTCACACCCGAAACTCCATGATCCGCGCCACATAGCGCGCAAAGAGGTCGATCTCCACGTTGACCTCGTCGCCGGGCTTTTTGCGCCCCCACGTCGTCTCGGTCAAGGTCACGGGGATCAGATTGACGCCGAAGCGGTTTCCGCTCACCTCGTTAACGGTGAGGGAGGCCCCGTCAAGGGCAATTGAGCCCTTCGGCGCCGCATAGGGCGCAAGCGCCTGGGGCAGCTCGATGAGCACGCGAATGCTCTCTCCATCGGCCCGCATGTCGATGATCTGGCCCACGCCGTCCACGTGACCCGAGACGATATGTCCGCCGAGCTCGTCGCCCGCCTTGAGGGCACGCTCCAGATTGATCCGCCGGCCCACTTGCCAGCTCCCGAGCGTGGTCTTGGACAGCGTCTCGTTGGAGACGTCGACCGTGAAGGCCGAGCCCGCGCCATCGGCCCGCAGCGTCACCACCGAAAGGCAGCAGCCGTCGCAGGCGATCGATGCGCCGAGCGCGATGCCGTCGGCCGCATACCGCGAGCGGATCGCGAAGCGTCCGCCTTCCCGGCCGATCAGCTCGCCGACGTCCGTGATAATTCCCGTAAACACTCTAACGCTCCCCGCTCATGAGCCCGGCGTCCGCACCCGGAGGACCGACATTGTGTCGGCCCCCACCCGGCGCCGCCGCGCGAGATCGAGATCTAGCCCCGGAGCGAGACGCGCGGCAAGCTCCACGGCCCGCACCTCGGCCTCGCCTGATCCCGCTTGAAACAGAACGACCTCGTCCGCGAGCTTTTCCTGCGAAAATGCTTTCCAGATTGCAGCTCCACCTTCGACGAGCAGCCGTGTGATCCCCTCGTCCGACAGCAAGCCCAGCACATCGCGCGGCGCGATCCCATGACCTGAGACAGGAAGACGGAAAATCCTCGCACCCGCCGCTTCGAGCTCTCCCGCGCGTGCCGGATCGGCATCCTCACCCATGACGATCCACAGCGGCACACTTCGCGCCGTACGCACGAGCTTGGCGCCGGCAGACAAGCCGAGCGAGCGCGAGAGCACCACGCGGACCGGTGAGCGCTCCGCAAGCCCCGGCAGACGGCATGTAAGGTCGGGATCATCATCGCGAACCGTCTGGCCGCCGACCAGAATGGCATCGCAAGCCGCGCGTAAATAATGCCCCTGCGCCCGCGCCTCCGGTCCCGTGACGAACAGGGCCTTCCCATCGGCGCCGCGTGGCACAGCACCCGCGGCCGACAAGGCCATCTTGAGCTGCACGAAGGGGCGCCGCTCCGTGATGCGAAGAATATGCCCCAGCGTCGCCCAGCGCGCCTCCTCGCCCCTCAAACCGGTTTCAACCGCAATGCCGGCATCCCTGAGACGCTGGATGCCGTGTCCTTTCGTGCGCGGGTCCGGATCGCCGACGCCGATGACGACACGACGGATGCCGCCAGCAACCACGGCATCCGCGCAGGGTGGCGTCTTTCCGTGGTGCGCGCACGGCTCGAGCGTCACGTAGAGCGTGGCATCGCGGGCACGCGCTCCCGCGCGGCGCAACGCTTCCGTCTCCGCGTGTGGCCGCCCGCCTGGCTGCGTGACGCCGCGTGCAATCAGCTCACCCGTGCTCTCATCCGCGATCACCGCACCCACCGAAGGGTTGGGCGCAGTCGTGCCGAGCCCCCGCCGCGCGAGCGTGAGCGCGATGTCCATCATGTGCTGATCGAACGGCGAAAAACCCACGGCGACTGCCTGCTGCCTAACTGCCCACTAGTGCTTCTTCGCCGCCCGATGCGCATCATCGGGGCCATCGTCGCGCGCGATCTCGCCGAGCACTTCCTGGAAATCGGCGGCCTCACGGAAATCGCGATAGACGGAAGCGAAACGCACGTAGGCCACGGGATCGAGCGCGCGAAGACCGTCCATGACGAACGTGCCGATGGTCGAGGACGGAATCTCCGTCTCACCGGTGCTTTCGAGCTGGCGCACGATTCCCGATACCATGCGGTCGATGCGCTCGCTCTCGATCGGCCGCTTCCTCAGTGCCACCTCGACCGACTTCAACAGCTTGTCGCGATCGAACGGGACCTTGCGTCCCGACCGCTTGACGACGGTCAGCTCGCGAAGCTGCACGCGCTCGAACGTGGTGAAGCGGCCGCCGCAATCCGGGCACACGCGGCGGCGGCGGATGGCGGCGTTCTCCTCCGTCGGCCGGCTGTCCTTCACCTGCGTCTCCTCGCAGGAGCAATACGGACAACGCATGTCTGGCGGTCTCCTGAAATGAAAGGCGCCGGAGCGAACCGCTCCGGCGCCTTCTTCTAGTGCAAGTCCCGCCGCAATGAAACGGCTCCTTCACATCTCCCGCTGAGAGAGACGAAAGGCGGAGATCAGTAGATCGGGAAGCGCTTGCAGAGCGCCGTGGCCTCGGCCTTGATCTTCTCCTCGACGGCGCCGTTGCCGGCTTCGCCGTTCTTGGCGAGCCCCTCCAGGACCTCGGCAATCATGCGGCCGATGTCGCGGAACTCCGCTTCGCCGAAGCCGCGGGTCGTGCCGGCCGGTGCGCCGAGACGGATGCCCGAGGTGACCATCGGCTTCTCGGGATCGAACGGAACACCGTTCTTGTTGCAGGTGATGTGCGCGCGGCCCATCGACTTCTCCGAGATGTTGCCCGTGAGCTTCTTCGGACGCAGGTCGACGAGGATGAGGTGCGTATCGGTGCCGCCCGAGACGAGCGCGAAGCCGGCGTTGACGAGAACCTCGCCCATCGCCTTAGCGTTGACGATCACCTGCTTCGCATAGGCCTTGAACTCCGGCGTCAGGATCTCGCCGAACGCCACAGCCTTGCCGGCGATGACATGCATCAGCGGACCGCCCTGGATGCCGGGGAAGATGGCCGAGTTGACCTTCTTCGCGATGTCCTCGTCGTTGGTGAGGATCATGCCGCCGCGCGGACCGCGCAGCGTCTTGTGGGTGGTCGTGGTGACGACGTGAGCGTGCGGGAACGGCGAGGGATGCTCACCGGCAGCGACGAGGCCCGCGAAGTGCGCCATGTCCACCATGAGGTGTGCGCCGACCTCGTCCGCGATCGAGCGGAACGCGGCGAAGTCGAACTGGCGCGGATAGGCGGAGCCGCCCGCGATGATGATGCGCGGCTTCTCGGCCTTGGCGATCTCGCGCACCTTGTTCATGTCGATGCGGTGCGTTTCGGGCTCGACCTGATAGTGCACCGCCTTGAACCACTTGCCCGACTGGTTGACCGTCGCGCCGTGCGTGAGGTGGCCACCGTGAGCCAGGTTGA
The DNA here is from genome assembly GCF_000383415.1 of Hyphomicrobium zavarzinii ATCC 27496. Lineage (GTDB taxonomy): Bacteria > Pseudomonadota > Alphaproteobacteria > Rhizobiales > Hyphomicrobiaceae > Hyphomicrobium_C > Hyphomicrobium_C zavarzinii. The sequence goes on from NZ_KB911259.1 coordinate 34,510, forward strand.
GGCCGAGGATGGTGTCACCCGGCTTGGCGAGCGCGTTGAACACGCCCTGGTTGGCCTGCGAGCCGGAGTTCGGCTGCACGTTCGCGAAGCCGCAGCCGAAGATCTTCTTGGCGCGCTCGATCGCCAGGTCCTCGACGATGTCCACGTACTGGCAGCCACCATAGTAGCGCTTGCCCGGATAGCCTTCGGCGTACTTGTTGGTCAGCACGCTGCCCGCGGCCTCGAGCACCGCCTTGGAGACGATGTTCTCGGAGGCGATGAGCTCGATCTCGTGCTGCTGGCGCCCCAGCTCCTTGTCGATCGCCGACGCGACTTCCGGATCGGTCTCGGCAAGATGAGATTTGAAGAAGCGGGCGGTGTTCGACATGACGTTTCCTCGTGGTGTCGGCTGAGATTTTGATGGGGAGGGTGGCGATAGCACTGAATTCATTTACGAAATCGGAGAACCGTTGCAGCCAGCTCCTTGCATGACGAAAGTACAATGGTGCCACGGCAAACGCTCGCGAATGCCCTTACCATGCGTCAAGCGAAAGCAACAAGGAAGTCTCCGTCGCACCCACCGGCGATGTGCAGCGCAACAGGGATTTCTGTGAAGATCTTCGCAAGATAGGCAAAAGCAAACGGGCGGCGACAAAGCTGCCACCGCCCGCAAGCCATGAAAAAATATTTACTCGGCAGCAAGCTTGCCCGTCTTGCCCACGGCTGCAGGGCACGCGGCCCAAAGCATGCGCAGGGCTTCCGTAAGCTCGTCCATCTGCGCATCGGTGTGATGCGGGCCGGGCGTAAGGCGAATGCGCTCCGTTCCGCGCGGAACGGTCGGATAGTTGATCGGCTGCACGTAGATGCCATGCGTCTCGAGAAGACGGTCGGTCACCTCTTTGCAGTGAACCGGGTCGCCGATAAGCACGGGCACGATATGGCTCTGGTTCTGGAACACCGGGAGCCCCGCGGCCAGAAGGCGGGTCTTGAGCGCCTTCGCGCGCTCCTGGTGACGGGCCCGCTCGAGCGAGCTGCTCTTCAGATGCCGGATGCTGGCGAGTGCGCCGGCCGCGATGGCCGGAGCCAGCGAAGTGGTGAAGATGAAGCCGGGTGCGAACGAGCGGATCGCATCGCAGAGATCCCGCGTGCCGGCGATATAGCCGCCCATCACGCCGAAGCCCTTGGCCAGCGTGCCGTTGACGATGTCGACGCGGTGCATGACGTTGTCACGCTCCGCGATGCCGCCGCCGCGCGGGCCGTACATGCCGACGGCGTGCACCTCGTCGAGATAGGTCAGCGCGCCGTATTTCTCGGCGAGATCGCAGATCGCACCGATCGGAGCGATGTGGCCGTCCATTGAATACACGCTCTCGAAAGCGATGATCTTCGGCGTGCCGGCCGGAACCTGTTTCAGCTTTGCTTCGAGATCGGCCACGTCGTTGTGGCGGAAGATGCGCTTCTCGCTGCCGCCGTGACGGATGCCTTCGATCATCGAAGCGTGATTCTTTTCGTCGGAGAAGATCACGCAGCCCGGCAGCAGCTTGGCCAGCGTCGAGAGCGCGGCCTCGTTGGCGACGTAGGCCGAGGTGAACAGCAGCGCCTGCTCCTTGCCATGGAGATCGGCGATCTCATGCTCGAGCTCGACGTGATAATGGGTGGTACCGGAGATGTTGCGTGTGCCGCCCGAACCGGCGCCGACCGAGTCGATCGCCTCGTGCATGGCCGCCACCACCTTGGGGTGCTGGCCCATGCCGAGATAGTCGTTGGAGCACCACACGACGATCGGCTTGGTGCCCGCGCTCGTCACATGTTCAGCAGCAGGAAACGCACCTCGGCGGCGCTTCACATCGGCGAAAACCCGGTAGCGACCTTCCCGCCTGATCGCATCGAGTGATGCCTTGAAGTGCCTCGCATAGTCCACCATCGACGTTTCCTCGAACCTTTGTTCGTCAGAACTGCCGCTGTATGTAACGGCAGACTGCCTTTTAGGCTAGCATCCCTCGGATAGTGTTACATTGCAACCGTTCTAATGTCGCGGCAACCCCAGCTTTTTCGGCTGTTCGGGGAAACAATGGGCCGGGATTTGGAGCCCCGTCGCCCCCCTGGGAAACCATAAGCGTGCCGTGCATCCTGATTGAGGCATGGCAGGCTCGATCGCATTGACATCGGTCAAGTTGCTCAGCCCCATCGGCCTCGCGGCGAACAGGTCGCACCCGCGCGGTGAGAGCCCGCTTCTCAATAGGAAGTCGCGATCTCCGCCACGCCGTCCCGGCTATAGAGATCGCGGCGGAACTGGATGACCCCGTCCTCGGTCGCCCAGGCGGTGATGTACACGAAATGCAGCGGCACAGGAGTAGCGAGCCGCACATCCTTGCGCTCGCCGGTCTGCTTCATCGCAGCGATCTTGTCCTCGTCCCAACCGTCGTTCTGTCCGAGCAGCCAGTAAGCGAGCCGCTCGATGTTGTGGACGCGAATGCATCCCGAGCTTGCTGCTCGGAAATTGCGGCCGAACAGACCCTCCGACGGACTGTCGTGCATGTAGACCGACTCGCCTGAGGCGAAGTTGATCTTCACGAACCCGAGCGGGTTGTCCTTTCCGGGCGGCTGCCGGTACGAGTACGACTTCGGTGCCGACGAGTTCCAGTCGATCTTCTCCGGATCGACCTTCTTGCCGTTCCCGTCGTAGGCCTCGATGCCCGTTTTGACGAGCACGTTCTTGCCCTCGGCCTGCATCTCGCGGCCCTGGGGAATGAGATCCTTCTGGATCACCGTCGGCGGAAGGCGCCAGATCGGATTGAAATTCATCTCCGTGATCGTCGAGCGCAGGAGCGGCGTCGGCCGGTCCACCTTGCCGACGACGCCAGTGTGGCGCGTGATCACGCGATTGAGCGCAACGGCTTCCACCTGCGCGGCCGGAATGTTGACCACGACATACTTGCGCTGCGGCTTTACCACCTGGGTCAGCTCCGCGAGCCGCTTGAGGTTGGTCTCGAGCTGCTTGAGCCTGTCCTCGGCCGAAACGTTGAGCGCGGCGATCGTCGGCTTGTCGAGCCGGCCGTTTGGCGTAAGTCCGTTCGTCGCCTGATAGGCCTTGAGCGCCTCCACCAGCTTTCCGTCGAGCGTCTCGCCGCCAGCCTGATCCGCGGGCAACTCGCCCGAGACGATCAGGCGGTCACGCAGCTCCACGATCGCAAAATGCTGCTCGTCCGGCTTGACCACGGCATCGGGCACAGGCTTCCACCCGCCTGCCGCAACGATCTCCTTGTAGCGCGCGATAGCGGCTTTGGTGGCCTCGATGTTGGCTGGGGAGAGAGTGGGAAGGCCCGCGGGCGGATTGCGCTCGAACTCCTTCAGCGCTTCACGCTCCGTCGTCGGATCGCTCGCACTGCTCCCGCTTCCGCTCACGGGTCCGAACGAGAGCCAGTTGTCGTTGGCACGAGCAGGTGCGGTCAAAGATGCGGCCGCCAAAGCTCCGAGCATCAATCCCGTGCCGAGCTTGAACGATATCGCCATGGAGCCCCCCGCCAGAAATCGCCCATCTCCTGTTGCGTGGGCGCCGCCTTCAGCACATCGACTCGACCGTGCGCAAACCTGCCTGTGCCGGAAAGCACGCGCCATCGACCCCGACCTGCGCATGCTTTGATACGGAAACAGGATAACGCCGTTTTGCCGGGACAATTACATGATCCGGACCGGACAAAAAGCCCCCGGCGCCGGGCTGCATTCGACGTGGTGCGGGCCTGCCACAAGTAGGAACCCCTACCCGCCCGGGACGTCCGCCGTCTGAGTGCTAGGCCGGAAATCCAGCCGTCCCCAGAGTCCCTCACCCCCAGGTCACGATGCAGGGGGCTCTTATCCTTGATAAATCCCCACGGAGGGCCGCGCCACCGCGGAGCCGCCCGCACAAGCGCCTACCCATTTTCTGCAGGTCGAGCCCGGGCACCTCTACATCCGCACGAACACCTCTGGAATGTGGACATCGCCCCGGATCCAGCTGTGATCCGATCGGGCTGCGCCACGCCGCCCGGTCCATCACCGCCCCGCGATTCGGTTGCGCGCCGCTCCGCAAACGACAAAGGGGCACGCCCCCGCGCACCCCCTTGCCACCGATCCAGCACGTGCCCGCCCCAAGGCACGCGTCGTGAGACTAGAGGCGGAAACGGATCTGATCCGTCCAGAACCTCTCGAGGCGGCCCAGCGCCTTGTTGAGGCCCTTGAGCTCCTCGCCCGAAACCTGCGCCACCGTCTCGACCGAGCCGAGCTGGCGCTGATAGAGGCGATGAACCACTTCCGAGGCCTGGCGGCCCTTTGCCGAAAGCGAGACGCGCACGCTGCGCTTGTCGCTCTCGCTGCGCTCGTAGTCTATGTAGCCCATCTCGACGAGCTTCTTGAGATTGTACGAGACGTTCGAGCCCATGTAGTAGCCGCGGCTCTTGAGCTCGCCGGCTGTCAGCTCGTTATCGCCCATATTGTACAGAAGGAGCGCCTGCACGGCGTTGAGGTCCGAGCTGCCGTTGCGGTCAAACTCGTCCTTGATGACATCGAGCAGCAAGCGATGCAGTCTCTCGATGAGATGGAGGCTCTGAACGTACTCCGAACGAAGAGTAGGATCCTGATCCACGGGCGCTCGCTGGCGCCCCGCGTTGAGTGCGGTGCTCATATTACCCTGCCTTACTAACCTGTTTGACGCGACCGGTTTTCCGGTTCTCAGTGCAGGCTAAGCGAGACCGATAAAAATTAGCTCAATTGATGCGGTAAATAGCAGGTAAATCTCAGCCTCAACACGAGGCGACGTCTATGCGGATCACAGCGACAAGCTTCGCCGTCACCCCGACGGAGGTCGGGGTCGAGACAGGTGGGGGCATAGCCGGCGTCAAGGGGCTGAATCTACGGAACGCGCTTTCACGCGCGCGCCTTCTGCATGTCCTCGCGCGTCGGCAATGCAAGATCCCGCGCACCGAGCGGCGCGAAGTACGCCGCCACCATGGCATCCGTTACGTCCTCGATCCGCGCCGGAGTCCAGCGCGGCGCTCCGTCCTTGTCGATCAGCGCTGCACGCACGCCCTCGTAGAAATCGCCGTTGGCTTCGAGAAAACGCGTCGCGATCCGATAGTCGGCCCGGAGCGTCTCCCTGAGATCGCGCGCCTTGCTGTCGCGGATATGCCGGTGCGTGACCTTGAGCGCGAGCGGCGAGCGATGGCGGAGATTGGCGACAAGCTCTCCCGCCCAATCGCGATGAACGCCCTGCACGGCTTCGAGGCGCGCCACGATCTCCTCGACGCTCGGCGCCGAGAAGCAGCGGTCGATCAACTCGCGATAGGGCAAAAGCGCGCCCTCACCAGGATCCTTGTGCCGCTCGTCCAGCACCGTATCGACCGGCCAGGTATCCGCGAGCGCCGCCTTGATCGCCTCGAACTCCGCCTGATCGATGCAGTGCGTTACGAGGCCCAGCGCATAGGCGTCCGCCCGCCCGATGCTGCGGCCCGTGAGGCCGAGATAGATGCCCACATGATCCGGCAGGCGCGCGAACACATGGCACACGCCCACGTCCGGAAAGAGCCCGATCAGCGTCTCCGGCATGGCGAAGGAATAGCCCTCCCCCGCAACGCGGTGGGTGCCGTACTGCGAGATCCCCACGCCGCCGCCCATCACCATGCCGTTGATCAAGGGCACCGTGGGCTTCGAAAAGCACTCGCACTGCCAGTTGAGCGAGTATTCGTCGGCGAACGTCTTGAGCCCTGCCTCCATCTCCGCGCGTGCAAGCCCGATCACCTCGCGCACGTCGGAGCCGGACGAGAACGCACGCGGGCTTTCCGACTGGATCGCCACCGCATAGACTTGCGGATCGCGCGCTGCCGCCCACAGCCGTTCTGATAGCTTGGTCCGCATATGCTGTGTCAGCGCGTTGAGCGCCTTGGGACGTGCCAAGGTCACGAGCGCAAGCGAGCCCGTGATTTCGACTTTCAGCGTCTCGTCTGCCGTCTCGGCCATTCCCTCGCCCCGCAGTGAAGCACCCGTTGCCGCACCCAAGCGGCACAAACCCAAAAAATGCGCTCTGCGCCCTACCAAAACGTCCCTGGTCTGCCAATGTGATAAGTGGGGACAGTCGCCTTGTTGAGCCACAATTTGCGGCTATACAGGCTTCCTCGTTGAGATGAAACTGGCTGCATGATTCGCAGCGCGACTTCGCGGCTCGATGCGGAGTCTGGAAATTTCCCGCACGCCTGCAGGTGTTAAAGCTCGCCCGCAGGCATCCGAAGAGCCTCAAGGACGCGCCTATGATGCGGTTTCGGCACGCCGTTGCGATCTTCTCTCTGTGTAGCGCTGGCGCGGCCGTGGCGAACGCGGCCGATCGCTCTATTTCGGGCACTGTGACCAACGCCTTCGAGACGATCGTCATCGACGCCAAGACCGCGGCTGCGAAGGCGACGTCGGCCGCAAAAGACGCGCTCGCGCCGGACAAAACCACGCGTAGCAAAAAGGCGCGCAAGGACGGCGAGAAGACGGACACCGCCGGAGCGGACGGCAAATCCTCGAAGTCCGCCGGCAAGAAAAACGCCACCAACGACGACACCAAGCAGGCAGCGGAACCGGCGAAGCAGGACGGCACGCCCGCGGACGCCAACAAAGCCGCAACCGACGGCAAGGGCGCCGCGACAACGGCCAATGGCATCAAGGCGGGCGAGCAGCCTGCCGGAAAAGCGGCCGAGGCCGCGCCCAAGAAACCTCTGATCGCCACCGAATGGCCCGCCGTCGATGTCGAGCTGGCCCGCGCCCGCTGCACCCAGCTCCTCAAGGGCGTCGATGCAGTCACCGTCCCCGAAGCGCCCTTCCGCAAGGGCGACTGCGGAACCATGGCTCCCGTGCGCCTCATCTCCATCGGCAAGAACCCGGAGGTCTCGCTTTCACCTCCAGCCGTCGTCACCTGCGACATGGTCGTGGCACTCACCAAATGGATGAAGGACGAGGTCCAGCCCCTCGCCCGCCGCCATCTCGGATCGGAAGTGATCCGCATGGAATCGATGAGCGACTATTCCTGCCGCATGGCCTACGGCCGCATCGGCAACAAGCTCTCCGAGCATGGCAAAGCCAACGCGCTCGACATTCGCGGCTTCACCACGCGCAAAGGCGATCACGCCGTCGTGCTGGCCGACTGGGGCCAGACCAAGCGCGACGTGGAGAAGCAGATCGCCGCGGCGAAGGCGGCCGCAGCCAAGGCGGAAGCCGTGAAGCTCGCCGCCGAGAAGGCGAGCAAGGAGCGCGCCGAAGCGGCCGAGGTCGCGGCCAAGTCCGAGACCACCAACTCGCCGCTTCCGAGAAAGACGCTTATCGAAGGCTTGCCCACCAAGCATCTCGATCCCTCGCTCGCGCTCCCCGCCTCCGTCTCGAAGGAAGGCTTCGGCATGGCCCCGACGCGTCTGGGCGGCCCGAAGAACGCGGTCGAGACCAAGGTCGAGATCAGGCCCATCGAGGATAAGAAACAGAAGGGCGCCAAGAAGGACGCGGCCAAGAAAAAGCAAGGGAACGCCGAGCCGGAGACCACCGCATCGCTCCCGCCGCCCGGCGCCGAGGACCAACCGGCAGTCGCCCCGGCCCCCAAGACGCCCACCAGCAAGTTCCTGCACGAAGCTCACGCCGCCGGCTGCCGCATCTTCGGCACCACTCTCGGTCCCGAGGCCAACGAAGCGCACCGCAACCATTTCCACGTGGACATGGCCGAACGCAAAGTCCGCAAGATCTGCGATTAGCGGGTGCCCGTCCTTAACCGACGGTCTCCCGGGCGCGCCGGTTTACTGATCGCCATTTCGCCCCCTTGCGCGCCGCCCCGCAAGGCGGGATGGTCGCGCCACACTGCCGAAGCGCGCCCGCGTAACGGCTCCAATCTCCGAGGCTTCCGCGTGACCCGTTCCAAAGCACCTTCCGAGCCGACCGCAACTTCTACTCAATCGCTTCCCGCCGCCAGCTATCCGGCCGTCCGGATGCGGCGCAACCGCCGGTCTGGCTGGTCACGCCGCCTCGTCGCCGAGAGCACGCTGAGCCCGGCCGATCTCATCTGGCCCTTGTTCGTGATCGAAGGCGAAGCCAGGCGCGAGCCAGTCGCCTCGATGCCCGGCGTCGAACGCCTCTCCGTCGATCTCGTGGTGGAAGCCGCCCGGACAGCCGCCGGGCTCGGCATTCCCGCCATCGCGCTTTTTCCCAACACCGATGTGAAGCTGCGCACCGACGACGCACGCGAAGCCTTCAACGCCGATAACCTCGTCTGCCGCGCGACGCGGGCCGTGAAGAATGCCGGCATCGACATCGGCATCATTCTCGACGTGGCCCTCGATCCCTATACGATCCACGGCCACGATGGTCTCCTGATCGGCAGCGAGATCGCCAACGACGAGACTGTGGAAGCGCTCATCCGTCAGTCCCTGATTCAGGTCGAGGCGGGCGCCGACATCCTCGCTCCGTCCGACATGATGGACGGCCGCATTGGCGCCATCCGCCAGGCGCTCGAGAGCAACGGCCACCGCAACACGCAGATCATGTCGTATGCCGCGAAGTATGCGAGCGCCTTTTACGGCCCCTTCCGCGATGCCGTCGGCTCAGGAGGTCTCCTCAAGGGCGACAAGCGCACCTACCAGATGGACGCCGCCAACAGCGACGAAGCCATCCGCGAGGTCGCGCTCGATCTCGCCGAAGGCGCGGACATGGTGATGGTGAAGCCTGGCATGCCCTACCTCGACATCGTGAGGCGCGTGTCCGAGACGTTCAAGGTGCCGACCTTCGCCTATCAGGTGTCGGGCGAGTACGCGATGATCATGGCCGCGGCGGAGAAAGGCTATCTCGACGAGGAGAAGGCCATCCTGGAGAGCCTCATGGCCTTCAAACGCGCGGGCGCATCAGGCGTGTTCACCTATTTTGCCCCGCGCGTCGCGAAGCTTCTGCAGGCGCGCGCAGGCTAAGCACAAGCTCCGGAGCGTTTTCCGACGAAGTGGAGGCCGGTCCGTCGTAAGAAAATGCGACCAGCCAAATACCTAGAGCGTGCGAGCCGAGAGAATTGGATTGCACACTTTAGAAATCCACGTCTCCGCCGAGCGCGCCGTTCGCGCGCCAGGAGAACGGGTGCCCGACTATCTTGCGATAGAGCCACGGCGCCAACGGCAGCACGGCCCAGCCGACGAGATTGGCCACCGCCGCGCCGACCTGCAGCGGACCGAACTCCGCTTCGAGCGCCAGCAAGGCCAGCAGCAGAACGGACAGAACGGCCATAGCGGCCGAAAGTCCGATGTAGAGAACCATGAACGTCGCGTCGTAGGCGATCGAACGGTTATCGGTCATTGGAGGCTCCGATGTCTCGAATGACAACCTGAGTGCATCCGCAGAACGGAGCACCGCGAAATCAGAAGCGCAGCATCGGCGCCCACGCTAACGAGCCTCCGCGGATTCTGCCGTTCCACCAGGAACAGATGTGCAAAATCCACGTCGCTCGCAGCGAATTTGATTGCACAAAGAATGATGTAGGACAAAGATTCGCGATACCCCAAACCGCAATTGAACCGCGCTGGCGCTGCACTTAGCGGCGCATGTGAGTCATGATCGACACAGCTCGCGTCTCTGGGAGCAGATCGAGGGAAGAAAGGCGCACGCCGCAGTCAAAAAAAACGTCACCCCGATGAAGATCGGGGTCCAGACATGTCTCCAGCAGGGCACGTTTCAGCCCTGGCCGCGTGTCCCATCTTCCACCAACTCCATGGCCGGGCTCGACCCGGACATCCAGGGGGCGCGTCCTCCGCGTTCCGGCAAGCTGCCTCGGATGGCTGAGTTTTGGGGTCGGCAAAATCCGCTGCAGTAACGTCATGCCGGCGAAGGCCGGCACCCACGACACGTTTCGAACGGGATGCGCTTCCGGTTCTTTGAACCCGCGGAGGCTCGCGTGGATCCCGACCTGCGTCGGGATGACGTCGAAGAACGGCGTACGGCGCAATCAAAAAACAACGTCACCCCGATGAAGATCGGGGTCCAGACATGTCTCCAGCAGGGCACGTTTCAGCCCTGGCCGCGTGTCCCATCTTCCACCAACTCCATGGCCGGGCTCGACCCGGACATCCAGGGGGCGCGTCCTCCGCGTTCCGGCAAGCTGCCTCGGATGGCTGAGTTTTGGGGTCGGCAAAATCCGCTGCAGTAACGTCATGCCGGCGAAGGCCGGCACCCACGACACGTTTCGAACGGGATGCGCTTCCGGTTCGTTGAACCCGCGGAGGCTCGCGTGGATCCCGACCTGCGTCGGGATGACGTTAGGTTTGGCGGATCCGGGTTGAACCCAATCCTCAGGCTATCAATTGGAATGACACCGAGGTTTCGGTGGTTCGTGTCCACATAACTAACGTCTCGCCGGCGTCACGGCGAAGCCGTGCTCCAGATACGGCTGAAGCTAGCGCCGCACGCGACGGCGCTGCATATCGGCAGGTTCTTCCTCGGGGCCGAGCGAGTCGATCTCGCCTTGCGGAATATCGGCTCCCACCGCAGGCGGCGCCTGCTGCGCAACCGCGTTGCGCGGCTTCTGGCAGTCGGTCAGCCACACGTCGAACACCGGATGCTCGACGGCGTTGAGCCCCGGGCTCTGCGCGAACATCCAGCCCGAGAAGATCCGCTTCTCCTTCCCGTCGAGCTGCACCTCGTCGACCTCGACGAACGAGGTGGTCTTCGGCTGCTCCGTGGCCGGGCGCGAGTAGCAGACCCGCGGCGTCACCTTGAGCGCGCCAAACTGCACCGTCTCGTTGATCGGCACTTCCAGCGTCTTGATGGTCGCCGTCACTTTGTCGAGGGCCGAAAACACGGCAAGGCGATTATCGAGCCGTTCGGCCGCCCCGGCCGCGATACCGCCCGCCCCGATCGCGAGCAGCGCCGAGAGAGCGCACGCGCCTGCGCGAACTGCTCCCGTCGTGCTGAGGCTGGAATCTGGCCGCCGGCCGGTCATGCGAGCTTCGTCCTGTTTCGTGTCTGGCGCGGACTGGTCCGCTCTGGGGCGCGCAATCCCGCGCCTCCACTCATCTGCGACGCAACGATGGCGCGCACAAGGCTTACCGCCCGCATTGGATGGCGGGCGCGAGCGCAGATCGCCTCACTCGGGGCGCCAGGGCTTGTAGTCGCCGGTAGCCCGGGCTCGATGCCCCGTGCCGAGAATCGAACCGGCCGGCCGATAGGCCCCAGGCGTCCCGGTCATGTTGGGTTGATGCGGCTTCTCCCAGGGCTTCGGCGTATAGCGCTCCTCGGTAGGAGGCGTATCGACGGTATAATGGAGCCAGCCATGCCACTCCGGCGGCACCTTCGACGGGTCGGCGAGCTTGGTGTACGTCACCCAGCGCCGCAGCCGGCCGAGCGGGCCTTCGGGCCCCACGCCCTTGAGCTGCTCATAATAGCGGTTGCCGAACGAGTCGCTGCCCACATACCTGCCCTGCCGGGCGATCGTCAGCCGCGTGCCCCAGGTATTGCCGCCCCACCAGCTGAAGATCTCGCTGAAAATCCCCATTCCAAATCGCCTCCGCGCTGTATGTCACCGGATTAGCGCGTGAGCCGCGGGAGCGCCAGTGCGCATTCTCTCTCGCACCACCCGCCGGCCCTGAACGCTGCCCGCCGAAAAAGCCACTATCACCTCCCGCGACCGGGTCCCTTGACGGAGGTCGCCCCGCGCAAGTTGCTGACACAGCTTTTGCGGCAGATTTACAACAGACTCCCTGATACCCGTCTGAACCCGACTCGGATTATCGTTTGATCAGCGTTCGGCGATGCCAGGTTTTTGGGCTTTTACACACGCCTGTTTTTCAGGCATCCGGCTCCAAGCCCGCATTTTTCGGCCATCTCGGCTGTCAATCCCCAACTTGCCAACAGCCACTAGATATAGTCGCAGTTGCCGCTGCGACCACAAAATCTAGTTCTCTCCATTTGTTTCCCGCGCCCCGAATCGCATACGGTCTTGCCATGCCGCCGCCACGTTTCACTCGGCCGCGGCAGTCGCTCTCCACGTTTCGTTTCTTGGCGTTCCCCACAATCCGAGCACCCATTCTCGGCCGTCGCGCTTCATGTGTCGCAGCGGCCGCGGGGGAAGTGTGTGCCGGCTTCTGAGGACGCCGAGACGTGTGGATGAGGACACACGACGAGGTTCAAGGGCCGACGGCACAAGGGGGAACTATGAAAATTACGCGGCGCTTCACTCAGGCTGGAAAGTCTCCCTACGAGACGATCGAATTCCGCCGCGCCACATCCGAGATCAAGAACCCCGACGGCTCCGTCGTCTTCCGTCTCGAAGGCTTCGAGGTGCCCGAGGATTGGAGCCAGGTCGCCGCCGACATCCTCGCTCAGAAGTATTTCCGCAAGGCCGGCGTGCCCCGCCGCCTGAAGAAGGTCGAAGAGACGCAAATCCCGTCCTGGCTCTGGCGCTCTGTGCCCGACGAGCGCGCGCTCGCTGTCCTCCCCGAGAAGGAGCGCTTCGGCGGCGAGACCGACGCCCGCCAGGTTTTCGATCGTCTCGCCGGCACCTGGACCTACTGGGGCTGGAAGGGCGGCTACTTCACCACCGAGGACGACGCCCGCGCCTTCTACGACGAGCACCGCTACATGCTCGCCCGCCAGATGGGCGCGCCGAACTCGCCGCAGTGGTTCAACACCGGCCTGCACTGGGCTTATGGCATCGACGGCCCCAGCCAGGGTCACTTCTACGTGGACTTCGAGACCGGCAAGCTCACCGTCTCAGCCTCTTCTTATGAGCACCCCCAGCCGCACGCCTGCTTCATCCAGTCCGTGAACGACGATCTCGTGAACGAGAACGGCATCATGGACCTTTGGGTGCGCGAGGCGCGCCTCTTCAAGTATGGCTCGGGCACCGGCTCCAACTTCTCGAGCCTGCGCGGCGCGAACGAGAAGCTGTCGGGTGGCGGTCGCTCGTCGGGCCTCATGAGCTTCCTCAAGATCGGCGATCGCGCCGCCGGCGCCATCAAGTCGGGCGGCACCACGCGCCGCGCCGCCAAGATGGTTGTGGTCGACGTCGATCATCCGGACATTGAGGAGTACATCGGCTGGAAGGTGCGCGAGGAGCAGAAGGTCGCCGCCCTCGTCACCGGCTCGCGCATCTGCCAGAAACGCCTCAAGGCAATCATGAAGGCGTGCGTCAACTGCGAGCGCGAGAGCGGCGCGGTGGACGGCAGCCACGATGAGCGTTGCTTCGACCCCGCCAAGAACCCGGCCTTGAAGCGCGCCATCAAGGAAGCACGCCGCGACGACGTGCCGATGAACTACGTCCTGCGCGTCATCCAGTTCGCGCGCCAGGGCTACAAGGACATCGAGTTCGACATCTACGATACCGATTGGGACAGCGAGGCCTACCTCACCGTCTCCGGCCAGAACTCCAACAACTCGGTGCGCGTCACCGACGAGTTCCTGCGCGCCGTCGAGGGTGACGGCACCTGGAACCTGACCTCACGCACCACCAACAAAACGGTGAAGACGATCCGCGCCCGCGATCTCTGGGAGCAGATTGGCCACGCCGCCTGGGCCTCCGCCGATCCGGGCATTCAGTTCCACACCACCATCAACGACTGGCACACCTGCCCGCAGTCGGGACCGATCCGCGCGTCGAACCCGTGCTCCGAGTACATGTTCCTCGACGACACGGCCTGCAACCTGGCGTCGCTGAACCTGCTCACCTACCGCAAGGCCGACAAGAGCTTCGACATCGAAGCCTTCGAGCACGCCTGCCGCCTCTGGACCATCGTGCTCGAGGTCTCGGTGCTGATGGCGCAGTTCCCCTCGCGCCAAATCGCGGAGCTCTCCTATCGCTACCGCACGCTGGGTCTCGGCTTCGCCAACATCGGCGGCCTGCTCATGGCCTCCGGCATCCCCTACGACTCGGCGGCCGGCCGCGCGATCTGCGGCGCCATCTCGGCGCTGATGACCGGCATCTCCTACGCCACCTCGGCCGAGATGGCGGGCGAGCTGGGTCCGTTCCCAGGCTTCGAGCCGAACCGCACCGACATGCTGCGCGTGATGCGCAACCATCGCCGCGCGGCTTACGGCCATAGCGAAGGCTACGAGCAGCTCTCCATCGCACCGGTGCCGCTCGATGCCGGCAACTGCCCCGAGCAGCCGCTCGTCGAAGCTGCCCGCAACGCCTGGGATCTCGCCATCGACCTTGGCGAGAAGTGGGGCTACCGCAACGCGCAGGCAACGGTGATCGCGCCAACCGGCACCATCGGCCTGGTCATGGACTGCGACACCACGGGCATCGAGCCGGACTTCGCTCTTGTGAAGTTCAAGAAGCTCGCAGGCGGCGGATACTTCAAGATCATCAACCGCGCGGTTCCCGAGGCCCTGCGTGCCCTCGGCTACCGTGAGAGCGAGATCGCGGAGATCGCAGCCTACGCGGTCGGCCACGGCTCGCTGGCGCAGGCGCCTGCCATCAACCATGGCTCGCTCGCGGCCCGCGGCTTCACGCCGGAGGCCATCAAGAAGATCGAGGCGGGCCTCGGCACCGCCTTCGACATCAAGTTCGTGTTCAACCGCTGGACGCTCGGCGACGACTTCCTCACCGGCACGCTGAACGTTCCGGCGGCGAAGCTCGACGAGCCGTCCTTCGATCTCCTGGCCTACCTTGGGTTCTCCAAGAAGGACATCGAGGCGGCGAACGAGCACGTCTGCGGCGCGATGACCCTGGAAGGCGCTCCGTACGTCAAGCCCGAGCACCTCCCGGTGTTCGATTGCGCTAGCCCCTGCGGCCGCAAGGGCAAACGCTACCTCTCGGTCGACAGCCACATCCACATGATGGCGGCCTCGCAGCCCTTCATCTCGGGTGCGATCTCGAAGACCATCAACATGCCGAACGAGGCGACGGTTGAGGACTGCAAGGCGAGCTACCAGCTCTCCTGGCGTCTCGCGCTCAAGGCCAACGCGCTCTATCGCGACGGCTCCAAGCTCTCGCAGCCTCTCAACGCGCAGGTGCTGGGCGACGATGTCGACGAGCAGGACGACGCTGCCGAGCAGATGACCGCGGACAAGCCGCAGGTTCAGCGCATCATGGCCGCGGCCGAGAAGCTCGCGAAGCGCGTCACCGAGCTCGAGAGCGAGCTGAAGTTCGCGAACGACCGCGCGAACGTCCGCGAGCGGGCCAAGATGCCGGGCCGCCGCAAGGGCTATACCCAGAAGGCCTCCGTCGGCGGCCACAAGGTGTACCTGCGCACCGGCGAGTACGATGACGGCGCGCTCGGCGAGATTTTCATCGACATGCACAAGGAGGGCGCCGCCTTCCGCTCGTTGATGAACAACTTCGCCATCGCCATCTCGCTCGGTCTGCAGTACGGCGTGCCGCTTGAGGAGTATGTGGAGGCCTTCACCTTCACGCGCTTCGAGCCCGCGGGCCTCGTGCAGGGCAACGAGACCATCAAGAACGCCACGTCCATCCTCGACTACATCTTCCGCGAGCTTGCGGTCTCCTATCTGGGACGCAACGACCTCGCACACGTCGATCCGCGCGAGATCGTGGGCGAGACCGGCCTCGGCTCCTCCGACGAGGAGACCGACGAGCAGCTCGACCTCGACCTGCCGGAGAGCGTGACCAAGGTCGTGTCGAAGGGCTTCATGCGCGGCAACTTGCGCCTCGCCTCGGGCGGACGCGGCCATCACCACGAGACCGAGACGTCGCTCTCGTCGCTCCAGCGTGATCTCGCCCCCTCCTATCCGATCTCGGAAGGTGCGACCGCGCTCTATGCCTCGGAGGGCGCCACGGCGCTCAAGTCCGACACGGAGGTGATGTTCCACCGCACGACGGTTTCCGAGACGAAGGTCGTGAAGGCCCGCACCACATCCGATCGCGTCGCCGAGGCGCGCCTCAGAGGCTACGAGGGCGTCTCGTGCCCCGAGTGCGCGAACTTCACGATGGTGCGAAACGGCACCTGCCTGAAATGTGACACCTGCGGCTCGACGAGCGGCTGCTCGTGACGAATGACGAGGGCGGGTCCGAAAGGTCCCGCCCTTTTTTCGTTTCAAGAAGAAAAGCCGGCCGAGGGAAGGAACACAGAGGACATCGCAACACGAACACCGAGAGGCCTGCCTTGACGCCTGCCACTCCTTTCGAGCTTCTCGAGCTCCCCGATGGCCGCTGGTACGTGGCCCGGCCCGCCGCGATGGCCGGCATGACCCTCGTCGCAGGCTCGTTCGCCAGATTGGAGACCGCGGGAGAGGACACATCAGCGCCAGCGCAGCCTTACGCCGATCCCGTGGGCGTCTACGCCTCCAGAGACGAGGCAGAGCGCGCGATCGTCCGCTCCGCGCCAGCACCCGGCGGCCCGCTCGCTCCCTTCGCGCAATGGATGTGTCGCGATTGAAAGGCTGACTTTTGGCAGCAAATAAAGGTGCATAGCCAATTGCGCCGCTATTCCCCGTTCCCCACATAATCCACAACCGGCAGACGCCCGCGCCTGTGGATCGGGCCATCGCGCAACAGACAGTGACGGCAAAAAGCGCAAGATGGCCAAAGGCGTGCGGGGCACGTCAGGCGTTCGACCGCATGTCTTCGTGACGGCGGCCTGCGCAGGAAGGCTCCGAATACGCTGACGGTCATGACCACCGCTTCGGACCCCATCAGCCTGAAGCGTCGATCATCGGCCGTACTGCAGACGTAGAAACTCACTGTGCAGCGCACAGACGGTTTGTCGAAACGCAAAGCCGTCCTGGGCGTTCAAGCGTTACGTTGAGGAGAAAGCCGGAGAAGAAGCAGGAAGACGCAAACGAGGTCGACCGTGACCACATACATTCCCAGGCTCGCACGGATCACATCCGGAACAGGCGCGGGAAGGAAGCGCCCGCCACACCCCGAAGACGGCCAAGTCTTCGAGGAGAGGCCCAACGACCCGGTCATACTTCGCACCCTCGCGCGTCTCACCCCTCGGATCCGCACGCAGCTCGGCATAGGCACGGCGTTCTCGGACGACGCGCTCCTGGCGAGCATCGTCTCCATCGCGCGCCATCCCTCGCATGAGGAACGGTGGCACGCGGCGGAAGCCTCCACGCTCGCTCAGTATCTCGCGAGTACCGGCACGGACGTCGAGCGCGCCCTGGTTACGCTCCTGTCCATGTTGCCGAAACCTTAGACCAGAGTGCGCTTTCCGCATGTGAGTATGGAAAGCGCGCGACACCCAACCGGCCCGAATCGGTTCAGTATCGGCCCGGACGTGCAAGTTACTGAATTCAACTACACTGAGACGCCCTTCAAGACCCGCCTGCCTCGTATCGCGTTCCAAAGAGGTAAGTTCTTGGCCCGGCCTCAAAAAGCGATACGGAGCTTTTCATGTCGTCCGCTGGCCTCGCGGCCCCTGCCGTCGTCTATCTTCTGGCCGACCATCTCGATGCTGCCCTCGCCGCCGGCGAGGACCTTCTGAAATCCACGCTGAGCTGGAACGCCGGCGATGCCCGCTCGCCCGAGGGGCTCACCGATCAGCGCCGCGAGGAGCGCGAAGCCCTCGACGCCGCGCGCGCGCTGGAAATGGTGCTGCTGGCCCGCGTGCTGAAATCGCGCGAGACCGCCCACCAGCTCGCCAAGACCGAGCCCGAGTTCAGGCTGGTCGCCCGCCTTTACACGAGCGGCACCGACATCGTCGCCGAAGCCGCGAGCGAGCTCTCCGACGAGACCGCCAACGCCTTCGAGACCGGTGACGGCATGACCGCTTACCTCCGCTCGCGCGGCTTGATCGCCGAGGACGCGGCCGCCCCGCTCGAGGCCGCGAGCCTCACCGTGACGGAGCAGTTCCTCGTTGCGGGCCGCATGAACCTCGGCGCACTGCTCGATCTCGTCGCGATGTTCCTCGATACGCTCGAGACGCACTACGAGCTTTACGAGCAGCCCGCGCGCGCAGGCCAGACGGGCTCCGCGCAGCCGGCATCTCCCACCACGGGCGCGGTAGTTTGAGCAGACGGCGCCGCAACCGCGCAAAGAGATAAAGAGATAAAAGAAATCGCCCGCTCCGAGGCTCGGAGCGGGCGAATTTCATTTAGGCGGCGGCGCGATCAGCCGTCGTTGCCGTCACGCGGGCTGCGGCCCAGCGCCGAATACGCGCGGCGGCCCATCGGCTCCTGCGGCGCAATACGGTCCATGCCGGCATGCGTATGGCGCGCGAAAACCGACATGTCGTTCGTGCCGTCGAGCGTCACGATGCGCGACTTGCGCTGCGGCTCACGCTCGAGAGTGGCCACCTCGACAGGCTTGGTGCGTACAGCCTCGCGCTTCTGCTGCTTGGCTGCCACGCGATACGAGCGAGAATTGCGAGAGGCCGTCCGCTCGGCGCGGCTCTGGGTCTCGGCCACGGCGCGGCGCACGGGCTGCCGTTCGACGGCCGTCTCCGCACCAGGCTGCTCCATTGCCGCCACAGCCACCGAAACCTTGACCGGTGCGATCTCTGCGGGCGCGGATACGGCCTGAACGACATCAGAAGCCGCGAGCGATGCGAGCTGGACGGCGCCGTCGGCCGGTATGCCTGCTTGCGCGACGGCCGTGCCGCTCGTGCCTGCCAGATCCGGCGGAAGCGTGAGCCCGGCGACGGCGAAGCCGGCCGCCACACCCGCATGGGCCTCATCGAGGCTCGCGAACTTACCGATATAGCCGGGCAGCGGATCGTACTTGCGGCCCTTCTTGTAGGCCGCCTCAGCCGCGGTCGGCGCATCCAGAACCCGGATCTTGAGCGTCGCGACGCCCTGGCCCGAAAAGCCGAGCTTGTCGGCTGCCCCGCGCGACACGTCCAGCTTCCGCCCGCCCCAATAGGGACCGGCGTTGTTGACCCTGAGCACGACCGACGCCTGCGTGACCGGAGACCAGACGAGCAACGTCGTTCCATCCGGATAGGTAGGGCTCGCCGCATTGTCGGCAGCATCGGCCTGGAACACTTCCCCCGAAGATGTGAGGCCGCAGGGATTGTAGCGATCACGCTTGCAGGAATCGTAGAACGAGGCGGAGACGGTCTCTTCCTGGCCGATCATGGCCTCCGTCTCGGCAATGGTCTTCACCCGGTGGCATTTGCCGTGAAAGCAATAGGTCTTGCCCGGCGTCTTGGCCTCCGCCTCGCCGCCACCCAGCGCGGTGGTCAGAAGCAAGGCGCCGAAAGCCGTTGAAAGGGATGAAAGTCCTACCCGTCCGATCTTGTGTGCACCCAAAGTCGCAAATCTGCGCGTGAGGGTTCTCATCGATCAGCTCCATGTCTGTTTCTGTTCGGGATTGGCCAGAGACGGCAGCCCCCCTGCCGTTAACTCTGTGGCGCCGCGAAAAGAGCAGCTGCAACGCAGCAGGGCGAGCGGCAAAGTTGCCGCATAGTTAATTTTGCACGCCGTTCAAATTAAGGCTGTTCAGAGAAATGCGCGTTCCACGAGTGCGCGCTCGAGACCTGCACGCGCCTCCTCGAGGCGGATCGGATGGGGGCTGCGGAGGACCAGCTCGGTCCGATAATCCCCCTCCACGAAAGAGGGATAGCTGCCCATCACCACGTCTGGATAAAGCCGCTGATGGGCGGCAAAAAGATCGGCTATGTCGCCCTCAGGCTTCCGGACAACAATCGAAACAGCGTTCACTATAGGTCCGGTCCTGAGTTGCTGTGTCGCAGCAAGAAGCATCGCTTTCATGATGTCCGGCACGCCCGCCATCACGATCACATTGCCGATTTTGAACCCCGGCGCGGCCGAGACGCTGTTGACGACGAGGTCGGCCCCAGCCGGAATCCGCGCCATGCGTAGCCGCGCCGAGGTGAGTTCGATCCCCCGCGCCGCATAGACGGGTTGCATGAGCGCCACCGCGCGCGGGTCCACATCCACGGTGACCCCGAACGCAGCCCCGATGCTGTCGGCGGTGATGTCGTCGTGGGTCGGCCCGATGCCGCCGGTCGTGAAAACATAAGTGTAGCGCGCCCTCAGCGCATTCACTCCGGCGATGATATCGGCCGCGACGTCTCCGACGATCCGCACCTCCTTGAGCGCGATGCCGATGTCCGTGAGGTGCTCGGCGATAGTGCCGATGTTGCGGTCCTTGGTCCGCCCCGAAAGGATCTCGTCGCCGATCACGAGCACCGCTGCCGTGATGATGTCGCTGCCGGTCACGAGTCTATCTCCCTGGTACGTCCGCTCGCTTGTTCTTATCGCGATCATAGCAGGACGGAAGCCCTCTGCCTCGGTTTGGCTTGCAGGCCGCCGCCAACCTCCCTAAAGCTCGCCCGCCATGAAATTTCCATCCCCCCTCCTCCGCGGGCGCCTTGTAAAGCGCTACAAGCGCTTCCTCGCCGACGTCCTCCTCGACGACGGAACGGCCGTGACCGCGACCTGCCCGAACACGGGCTCCATGCTAGGCCTCGCCACTCCCGGAGCGACCGTCTGGCTTTCCGAAAGCACGAGCGCGACGCGCAAGTATCCTCACACCTGGGAAATGGTCGAAGCCGATCTCGGACGCGGACCCGAGCTGGTTGGCATCAACACCAACCACCCGAACCGCCTCGTTTCGGAAGCCATCCCAGCCGGGACGATCCCGGAGCTTGCCGGTTACGCAGGTCTGCGACGCGAGGTGAAGTACGGCGTCGCGAGCCGTATCGACATCCTGCTGGAGGATCCCGCCAAGGGCCTCGCCTATGTCGAGATCAAGAACGTGCACCTCTCGCGCACTGCGGGTCTCGCCGAGTTTCCGGACTCGGTCACCGAGCGCGGCGTGAAGCATCTCGCCGAGCTCAGCGCCATGGTTGCCGCTGGCCATCGCGCGGTGATGCTCTATCTCGTCCAGCGCGCAGATGCCGAGCGCTTCACGTTCGCGGGCGACATCGATACCCGCTACGCCGAAGCCTTCCGCACCGCACACGCAGCCGGCGTCGAGGCCATCGCATACGCCTGCCGCCTGACCCCCGAGGAGATCACCGTTACGCGACGTATTCCCATCGAGGCCTGAAACGGGCCATACTGCGAACATCGAACGCCGCGCGAAACTCTCATCCGCGTGGCGCGTACAAACAATAGAGAGATGCGGACGGGATCAACCGGCCGCCGGGATGGAAATGCGAAGTCTGCGCCGCAGGGCGCAGGAGGGTGCGTACAATGCTGAGCCGACGAAACGTCGCGATCTCCGCTCTAGGCTTCATCTTTTCGGGCCTATCCGCCCGCAAGGGTCAAGCCGCGCAATCCGGCCCGCAAACCTTCGAGGTTGTGAAATCCGAAGCACAATGGCAGCGGGACCTCACGCCTCAGCAATTCGACGTGCTGCGGAAGCACGGAACCGAGCGTCCGCGATCGAGCCCGCTCGACAAGACCTACACCGAAGGTGAGTACCGGTGCGCCGGCTGCGGCCAGCCGCTCTTTTCATCGGCCACCAAGTTCAACTCCGGAACCGGCTGGCCGAGCTTCTACGAGCCGCTCGAAAATGCCATCGGCAGCTCAACCGATTTCAAGCTCGTCTATCCGCGCACCGAGATCCACTGCCGCCGCTGCGGCGGACATCTGGGGCACGTGTTCGACGATGGTCCAGCCCCCACGGGGAAGCGCTATTGCATGAACGGCGTGGCGCTCACCTTCGTGCCCGCACCCGCCCGCTGAGCGCCGCTTTCAGCGCCATTTCTCGCCACAAACCTTGCGGCATTTGTAAACAAACCAGCGCCGGATTTCGTGCGTTAGTGCCGTTGTGCATGTGTGGGCAATGCTCTGGTCCACCGACTGCGCACCAACCGCACTGAGGGTTCCGATGAGAAAACTGAAACTGATGGGCGCCGTCCTCGGCGCTACATTGATGGGGGCGGCCGCCGCGCACGCAGCGCCCGGTTATTCGACCGCCAACGTCAACATGCGCGCCGGCCCGGATATCGACTTCCCGAGAGTCGATCTCATTCCCGAAGGCTCTCCCCTCGAGATCAGGGGATGCCTCAGAGACGAGTCCTGGTGTGACGTGATCTGGGCCGGCAACCGCGGCTGGGTGATCAGCGAATACCTCGCCTTTCAGCGGCGCGGCGACTACGTGCTTCTGCCCGACGTGGGCCTCTCCGCGCTCCGCATCCCCGTGGTTCGCTTCGCCGCCAACGACTATTGGGGCCGGCACTACGTGGGGCGCCCCTGGTACGGAGAGCGGACCCGCTGGTACGGATATAAGCCGCGTCCGCGCCAGAATTGGCACGCCCCGCCGCCGGGCAAGCGTCAGCCCGGCTGGTGGCGCTCCGGCTATCAGCCCTACGGCGGGATGAAGCCGCCGCCGGAGCACGGCTGGAAACGTCCAGACCGTCCGGGCGGCCCCGGCGGCCCGCCGCCGCCCAACCGCTTCGACGATCGCGGCCGCCGCTGATCGCAACGACCATAAAAAAGAGCGGGCCTTCGTGGGCCCGCTCTTCGTTTTTGCTATCAAGACGGCGCGCCGCGCCTCACTCCGCCGCCTCACCATGGCTGACGAGAACCTGGTCCGCGAGGCGTCCGGTCAGCTCGGCAAGGTGATCGAAGCGCGCCGTGTAGGTGCCGACACCCGACGTCGCCGAACGCAGCTCCACGATCAGGTCCTCGATCTCCGCTTCCGGAATGTGGGCCGAGACGACATCCCAGCCCGGCCAGCCCTTGCGGCTGTCGAAGCCCAGGATCTGCCCGCGCCGTTGCGGGATCATGCCGTTCACGCGCGCCGTCGCCTCCGAGGGAACGGAGATCTCGACCGCCATCACCGGCTCCAGCAGCACCGGCTGACACTTCGGCATCCCCTCGCTCATGGCGAGGCGCCCGGCCTGCCGGAACGCCATGTCCGAGCTGTCGACGGTGTGGAACGAGCCGTCCGTCAGCGTCACCGCGATATCGACCACCGGGAACCCGAGCGGACCGTGCTTCATGTAGTCCGACACGCCGATCTCGACCGACGGGATGAACTGCTTCGGCACGACGCCTCCCGTGATGGTGTCGTTGAACGCGAAGCCCGCCCCGCGCGTCTGCGGCCGGATCGACAGCACCACGTCGCCAAACTGGCCGTGTCCGCCCGACTGCTTCTTGTGACGGCCGCGGATCTCCGTCGGCTTGCGGATCGTCTCCTTGTAGGGAACGTGCCGCTTCTGCCTCTCGACCACCACGCCGTATTTGCGCTGCAGCCGCTCGAACGACACGCGAAGATGCATCTCGCCCTGCCCTTTGAGCAGAACCTGATGCGTCTCGGCGTTGTGCTCGATGACGAGCGAGGGATCTTCCTCGATCAGCTTCGCCAGCGCCGACGAAAGTTTCACCTCGTCCTTGCGGTCCTTGAGGCCGATGCCGGAAGCGAGCACGGGCTCCGGAATGTCGGCGCCGCCGATCTGCACGATACCGGCCTTCTCGGTCGTGATCGTGTCTCCTGTGCGCACGTGATCGAGGCGGCCCAGCGCCACGGTATCGCCCGCATGCGCCATTTGCCGCTTCTGCGTCTCCTCGCCCTTGAGCGAGAACACGCCCGCCACGCGCTCCTCGTTGGCATCTCCACCGGTCACGCTCGCGCCATCCGCGAGGTCGCCGGTGAGAATGCGCGCGATCGAGAGTTTGCCGCCGTGCCCCGTGTAGAGCGTCTTCATCACGTAAGCGGCGCTCTTCGCGTTCTCCACCTTGAGGCGCTTGGCCGTGGCGGTCACGAACGGCGCCTCGTGACGCAGCGCTTTCAGAAGCCGCAGGATCCCGTTGCCGTTCTGCGCGCTGCCGAGCAGCACGGGGCAGATGAGCCCGTCCTCGAACTCCCGCGAGAGATCGGAGAACACGAGCTCCTTCTCGGGCGCGAGATCGGAGAGCAGCTTCTCCATCAGCGCGTCGTCGTAGTCGGCGAGTTGCTCCAGCATGTGGAAGCGCGCTTCCTTCTCGTGATCGAGATCGGACGCCCGGATCTCGACCATCTCCGAAGGCGCGTTCTTGCGGAACAGGAAGGCCCGTTCGAGCGCGAGATCGATGAAGCCGGTCGCGACGCCGTTTTCCCAGATCGGGATCTGCCGCAGCACGAGCGGTTTGGTGGAGGCGGGCTGCAAGGCCGGAATGATTTCGCGGATCGGCGTCTCGCAGGCGTCGATCTTGTTGAGGAACAGAAGGTGCGGAATGCCCCGGTCCTCGAGCTGCTTCAGGATCACCTGCAGCGCAGGGACACGTTTGGGATCGGGCTCGGAAACCACCACCGCGGCATCGCAAGCCGTCAGCGCCTCCGCTCCCTCGTACTGGAATTCGATGGAGCCCGGGCAGTCGATGAAGGTGAACGTGTCGCCGAGGAAGCTCACATCGGCGATGTTGAGCGCAACGCTCATGCCGTGTGCGCGCGCTTCGGGGGAAGCGTCACCCACGGACGTCTTCTCGGCGACCGACCCCGGCCGCACGACGCCGCCCGTCCGGGCAATGATGGATTCGAGGAGAGATGTCTTACCTGAGAGAAATGGGCCGATCAGTGCGATGCAGCGGGTGCTGCGGCCCGAAGATTGCCCAGAGCCGGCACCCGTTGGTGATGTGCCCCTTGGGCCGTCGGATTGCCCCATGGTGTCCTCCTTCCCGCTCCCCGGATTTTGAGCCCGGGTTGAGCGCTACGAGGCGCAGAGGGATGCGCACGTCGCGCACCTCCCGCGCCTCTCGAAGGAGCGCGACGAGCTGATGGTCGCGCCGGCGAAGGAAAGACGCAAGAGGCTTCCTGCTTAATCTTGCTCTAATCATTGCCATCCAAACTCGAAGGCATGAGTCGTGAGGAGGGGAAGCACACGAGAGCCTCAAGTTGTTGCGTCGCAATAAGTATTCGCAGATGCGCAATGGGGTTTCGTGAAGAATGTTTCCAAAAATTACTTGAATTAAGGCGATCCTCGCCGCATCATGAAAGTGTCAGCTTGGGCGCGTAAATGCTTCAAGATGACGGTTCGAACGGTGCTGGCAGGCAACAAGAAACCGCCCGGGAGAGGCAAAGGCTAGGCGACAAGGCGCGGGCAAGGTTCATGGAACCAAATGCCTACATGTGACGCTTACCCTTCAAGGAAGGACGTGCCTCATGAGTAGAGAATCTCTGAACAGATCGCTGGTGAAGGCCGCCGATGCGGCGGGCTACGCCATGGCATCGAGAGAAGAGGATCTGACGGACTGGACCCTGCGCCAGCCGGAAGTCGCTCTTCGCAATGGACACGCCGCTGCGGCCAACGCCGCGCGCCGCATGTCGTTGCCGTTTGCCCGCTTCGAGCACTGGATCGCACACATGCTCTCGTTCCCGGAATTCCGGGCGCACACTCCGCGCGCTCTGCTCCCGAGCCGCTGAGCACTGAACTCTACCCTCAAACTCTACCCGCATGTCGACATCACGAGCCCTGCCTCCAAACAAGGCGGGGCTTTTTACGTGGACGTCCCCGTATTGATCTGGTCCGCGCGTTTGTTGACACCCCCGGGGCCTGATGCAAGCCTCCACGACGGAAAGTGCGAACCCGCGCCGTTCACTGTCGACGGGTTGGATAGGAGGAGAGATTGCCGATGCGCCGAGTTCTTTGTGCGGTTCTTGCCGTCACCCTGGGTACGACCATTGCCGCGGCTCAGAACACAACGATCATCAAGGAGCGGAAAGAGCACTTCAAGAAGATGGGCGACACGGCCAAGCCGGCTAACGCCATGTTCAAGGGTGAGGCGGATTTCGATCTCGCAGCCGTCCAAGCCGCCCTCAAGGTCATGCAGGAGAAGGCAGCGATCCTGCCGACCCTGTTCCCCGACGACGCAAAGACCGGAGGAGAGACGGAAGCTCTTCCCGTGATCTGGGAGAAGAAGGCGGACTTCGAAGCGCGCTTCAAGAAACTCGGCGAGAGCGCGAAAGCGGCTGAAGCGGCGATCATGGACGAGATCACCTTCGCCGACACCTGGAAAAGCGTAATGGGCAATTGCAGCGGCTGCCATAAGGAATTCCGCAAGCCGAAATCCTGAGCCGCACGCTTCGCCTGACACCACCCGGGGAACGCCGAGCCACGATGCCAGAGACGTCCAGTGAACCGCGCACCGTACACGTCTGGGACCTTCCCACGCGACTGTTTCACTGGACGCTCGTCGTGCTCATCGTCAGCGCGTGGGTGAGCTACGAATTCGCCGAAGCCATCGGCGACGAGACGCTGGTCTGGCACCGTGCCAACGGGCTCGCCATCCTGACGCTCATCGTGTGGCGGCTGATATGGGGCGTATGGGGCTCGTCCACCTCGCGCTTCTCGGCCTTCGTGCGATCCCCAACCGCCGTCCTCGCCTACGCCGCCTCGCTGCCCGGCGGCCGCAGTATGCGCTATCTCGGGCATAACCCGCTCGGTGCGCTGATGGTGCTCACCCTGCTCGCCACCCTCGCGGCCATTGGCGGCTTCGGACTGTTCGCCACCGACGACAACGATCTCGTCGGAGGGCCGCTCTATCGCCTGGTCAGCGAAAGCCAGAACGTGCGGGCCGCGCGCCTGCACGACCAGATCTTCAACTTCGTTCTGCTTCCGCTGGCGGCGCTCCACATCGCCGTGAACGTGCTCTACACGTTCGCGAAGAAGGACCCGTTGATCCAAGCGATGGTAACCGGAAAGAAGCCGGCCGCGCCCTATGCGGACGCCTCAGAAGCGGCGGTCGTGACGAACCCGCTCGCACGCGCCGCGATCTCTCTGGTGCTCGCCGCCGCGATCGTGCTGGGCGGCATCCTCGCCGCTGGCGGCCGACTCGCGTTCTATTGAAAACGGCCCCGAGTGAACACGGCTTCGCGCCGGCCTCAACGCCGTGCAGACCAGCCGCCTCTTGCCCTGCGCACCTTAACGTCAAGCGCATCCGCACCCCGACCTCCATCGGCGTTCCCCCAACCGCAGCAGACCGCCCTTGAGGCGGGGCAGCTTGCCTGAACGCCAGAGCGCATGGCCCTGGATGGCCGGGTCAAGCCCGGCCATGGATTTGGGGGGGCGCGCAACGTGAAACGTGCCCTGTGTGAGAGGTGTCTGGATCCCGGCCTGCACCGGGATGACGTCGAAGGAAGGCATACGGCGCAGACAAAAACAACGTCACCCCGACGGAGGTCGGGGTCCAGCCACCGTGGAGGAGGCGATCCGCTTCCACGGGCGCGGCCTCCCGGCGCCATGCCTCGCATGACAGCCGGGACCACCACGCGCCTGCCACGTCTCACGCGGATGTCGCTACTTGAGGTTCCCGCAGAAGCGCTGGATGCGCGTGCAGGCTTCCTTCAGCGCCTCGGTGGAGGTCGCATACGAGATGCGGAACGCCGGAGAGCCTTCGAACGCCGCGCCATGCACCACCGCGACGCCCTCGTCCTCGAGCAGCGCGGTGACAAAATCCTCGTCGTTCTTGATCGTGACACCCTTGGGCGTGGTCTTGCCGATCGCACCCGCGCAACTCGGATAGACGTAGAATGCGCCTTCCGGCTTCGGACACATGAGGCCGTTGGCCTGGTTCAGCATGCTGACCACGAGATCGCGCCGCCCCACGAACACCTGGTTGTTGCGCGCGATGAAATCCTGCGGCCCGTTGAGCGCCTCGACGCCCGCCCACTGTGTGATCGAGGTGGGGTTCGAGGTGGACTGCGACTGCAGCTTGCGCATGGCGTTGATCAGCGGCTCGGGGCCTGCGGCATACCCGAGACGCCAGCCCGTCATGCAGTAGGCCTTGGAGAGGCCGTTCATGGTCAGCGTGCGATCGAAAAGCTGGGGCTCGACCTGCGCGGCCGTGAAGAACTTGAGGCCGTCGTAGAGCAGGTGCTCGTACATATCGTCGGTCAGAACCCACACGTGCCGGTTCTTGGGCAGCAGCAGCACGTCCGTCAGCGCCTTGAGATCGGCATGCGAGTAGGCCGCGCCCGTCGGGTTCGACGGCGAATTGAGAATGAGCCACTTGGTCTGCGGGGTGATCGCACGGTCGAGCGCTTCGGCCTTGAGCCGGTAGCCGTCCTCGAGCTTCGTCTCGACGAACACCGGCTTGCCGCCGCCGAGCAGCACGATATCGGCATAGGAAACCCAGCACGGCGCCGGAATCACCACCTCGTCACCCGGGTTGAGCGTCGCCAGCAGCGCGTTGTAGAGCACCTGCTTACCGCCAGTGCCGACCGACACCTGCGCGGCGGTGTAGGTCAGATCGTTGTCCCGCTTGAACTTGGCGACGATGGCAGCCTTGAGCTCGGGGATGCCGTCCACGTCCGTGTACTTGGTCCGCCCGTCCTTAAGAGCCTTGATCGCCGCGAGCTTGATGTTCTCCGGCGTGTCGAAATCCGGCTCGCCTGCCGAGAGCGAGATGATGTCCCGGCCCTGCGCTTTGAGCTGGCGGGCCTTCATGGAGACGGCAATGGTCGCGGACGGTTGAATACGGTTCAGGCTGTCGGCAAAAAAGCCCATATCGGCGATCTCTCGTTCCTCGGTTGACCTGGAGTGCTTCGGAGAGGGGATCTCCGGGGCGCGGCGCGGCGCACCTGGCACACATTCGGCGCGGCGCTCGCTAAGGCGTGCGAGCGGCGCGGACGCTACGCTTCGCGTCTGCGAAGTCAATATGCCCAACGTCTAGTGCGGATCATTTGTCGCCCCGGCCCGCGAGCCCGCCACAGGGGTGGCCAACGTGTCGCGACAGGCACAAAGGAAATATAAAATTTTACCGCCCATGGAATAGCTTGCCTTTGCCACATTCCGGGCAAACCCCCGCCACAGCGCAGGGTTGTCATTCCCTCGGATCACGCTGGTGATGGATTCGCCGGAAAGGAGTGTCGCAAGGATGACGCGCTTCAAGAAATCCCCGATTTATCGCAAGCACTTGCCCGATCTCGTGGCCGGCCTCGCCGTGTTCGCTCTGATGATCGGCCTGACTGGCTGGCACATCGGAATCGCCGTGGCGTCCGATGGGGGCGCGGCCGCGAGCCTCGACCGCAACGCCTCCGCCCTCCTCCTGGCCGGCGCCTTCGCCGCCATGGCGGTGTTCAATATGGCCTTCTTCCGCCACCTCTGCCGGGCCTATGCCACCCCCCGAAAGGCTGCCGCCCGCCGGGCCTTGAGATCCGGCCAGCCTCCCCGCACGTAAGCTCAACCAAACGGGGAATTAACGCTTTAGCCGGGCTCGCACACGAACTATGTCCACGCTATAAGCGTTGTAAGGTACCGTGAGTTAGGGTTCGCCAAAGGGCTGCAATCATGACGCTCCGCCGCTTCGCTCTCGCCTCGAAACCATCCGCCCGCACCGGCGCGGTGCTCGCGCTGCTTGCGCTCACCGGCGTGGGGATTGGCTCTGCCAACACCGACGCAGTGGTCGCCGAACGCTTCACCGCCGCCCTCGAGGCCGCACCCCAGCAGATTGCGACGGCCGAGGCGGCCAACCACACCCTGGTCTCCGGCAGCGAGGCCTTCTGGCTGGCCGAGAAGCGCCGCCACGAGACCGACGGCGCCGCCCTCGAACCTGCGGCCTGGTCGCCACCGCTCGCCGCTGGCTTGGCCATCGGCGACCGCATCACCATCTCGACTGGAAAATCGGAGCGCGTCCTTCAGGTGGTCGCCATCTCCGACGTGGAGCCGGGCACCATGCCCGCGAGCGCCACCGCCGGCGGAACGCGTCACGTCGCGGTCACCTGCCGCGAGCTTGGCGCGCCCGATGGAAAGCTGACGACATTCCTGGCCCCGGCTGACACGGGTCACGCCCAAAAGTCCGCCCGCGCACTCTAAGCCGTCGGCTATCAGGTTATAGGTTGAACGCCGGGCGGGAGACTCTGCCTGGTCCTGTTGTGGCCGGATGATCTCACCGCGCTCCACACTTCCCGCGTCCCGTGCTTCCCCCCGTTGCACGCGCCGCCTGTCTCCCTATTATGCGGCCACCGGACAGCCAAGGGAGTTCGCGGCATGAGGCTCAATCCCCCGACAATCGTGATCTTTCTGATCTCGTTTGTGCTCGCGACTCTGGCGCTGATCACCAAGCTCGGGTTCATCCCGGTGCCGCGCTACTTGCCCCATCAGGAATTCTGGCTGTCGATCACCGCCTACCTGACGCTGATGGTGGGCAACCTCGTGCGCGGCCTCTGACCGGCGAACACCCGGAACTGGCCGATCCGCCTACCAGGCGATCGGCTTGCGATCCCTGAAGAAGCCGCCGGTCGGCCCCTCGTCCGGCAGCGTGGCGAGCCAGACCGCCGTATCCGCCCCCTGTTCCGGCGACCTATCGGCGTTGGCCCCGCCCATCTCGGTCCGCACCCAGCCGGGGCACATCGCGTTGACCTTGATGTTGCCTTCGCTGAGCTCCGCCGCCGCGATGCGCGTCAGCGCGTTGAGCGCCGTCTTCGACATACGATAAGCCGGATAGCCGCGCCCCATCTCCGCGAGCTGTCCCGCGCTGGACGACACGTTCACGATCCGCCCGTATCCCTGCTCCCGCATCAGCGGCGCTGCGGCCTGGATCAAACGTAACGGGCCGAGCAAATTGGTCTCGAACGTCTGGCGCGCAATGTCACCCGTGAGATCGAACAGGCTCGCCTTGAAGCCGCCGGGACTGTCGATCAGGACCGCCGCGTTGTTCACGAGCACATCGAGGCGCCCATAGAGCCGCTTGACCTCCGCCACGGCCTCAGCCGCGCTGCCTTCCCGGTCCACATCGAGCGCCACGACCGGCACATCGAGCCCTTCGGATTGCAGCTTTTCGGCCGCCGAAAGGCCGTCCTTGGGATCGCGAGAGCCGATGACGGCCAGCACCCCCAGCCGCGCGAGCTGGCGCACGATCTCGAAGCCGATCCCTCTGTTCGCCCCTGAGACGAGTGCGGTCCGTGTGGCGGTCATGATGCTCCGAGCCTCTGCGCGCTGCCGTGAGTCCGGCCGTGAGTGTAGCGCCTCTTGTGCGACAGGAAACGCCCAACGCGCGGAAAAAGTCCCGCTTTAGCCCGCTTCGCCGCACCGGCCAGACAGTTGCGGATGCACACATCGAACGAGAACGGACGAAAAACGAAAAAAGCGCGCCGGGAGGGCGCGCTTTCTAAGATCTTGCTCTGTATTCGGACGCGGTCAGCGGGGCGGGTAGAGCCAGCTCGGGCCGACAGAGTCGTTACGGGTCGGCTGCGAGGCCAAGCCGTTGTTGAACGCGCCGGGGCCGAAATCGTAACCAGAGTTCGGAATCGACTGGCCGATCGGCGGCATCAGCGAGCCCGGATCGGTGTCGAGAAAACCAGCCTTGCCCTGCGGCGCATTCGCCGACGGCTGGGTGGTTCCCTGGTTTTCGAACGAGAACGCCAACGCCGCCTGCGAGCCGAGAAGCGTCGCGGCGCCGAGCGCGACAGCGGAAATCAATGATCTCATTGCCAATCCATCCAGAGTCATCAAGCCTTTGGGCAGAGATGGTACAGGAATCGAGGCAATCAAAGGGCGGCGAAGGAGCTTTTTGGGGCTGGAGCGGTGCAAAATCCGAGACTGTGACCCTCGCGCAACGCTACGTCAGCCAGACCCAGCCTCGCTCAACGCCGCCGGGGCGAGCCGCCTCAACGGCCGCTGTCGCCTATATCCTCGTCCGGGCAATAGCTGGAAGCCGCCGGACTGCTGCCGATGAAACGGCAAACCTCGTACTTCTTTGCCGGGTTGTTGCGCACCTCAGCGGCGGAAACCCGCACACCGTGCTCCCGCGCAATCCGCGCGAGATCGGCGTCGTTGCAGTAAGGCGTCGAAATCCAGTTGCCGCCCGAGTACTGGAAACCATCCCGGCATACGATAGCGGCCTCCGCGGCAGGTGCTGAAAGCGCGAGCCCCGCTGCCGTCAGACCGCAAGCGGAAAGTGCGATGATAACTGCGTTGCGCATGTCGTCTCTCCTCGAAATCCGACCCCTTTCCCGCCTTTCCACGTGGTCCGCGCCGCAAGCATCTGCAAGCCGGCCTACGAATTTGTATGCTCGCCGGCCATCTCCCGGCCCCTCTTCCCTCGAACCGCCGGGCACGCCATATTCCGCCCATGGCCAAGTCCCCGAAAACTCCAGGCGCTGCCAAGCCGCCGCGCCCGTCGCGCGGCCGCTCCGGCAAGCCCACGGCCCCCCCTGTCGAGACATCGGCGGGAACGCCGGGTTTTGGGGAGGCGCCTCAGTCGGCCTTCACCGCGTCTGGGCCGCTCGGCGAGTTCGCACCCGCCTACTTTGCCGAGCAGGCGAGGATTGAAGCCGAGACGTCGTCGAAGAAGCAGCTTCCTGCGCTCCGCCAGCAGGGGCCCCTGCCTCCGCGCGGCGCAGTCGGGGAAAGCCTCGGCGACAGCCTGACCGCCATCCTCACCCGGCCGCATGAGCGCACCGATCGCGCTAAGGAAATCCTGGCGCGCCAGCCGATGATCGCGCAGCACCCGCTGGTATCGGGCGCGATGCCGATGTTCATGCCGCACCGGCCCGAGCGCCCGGAGAAGAGCGAAGGCGGACGGCCTTTCGAGATCGTCTCGGAGTTCGAGCCCAGGGGCGACCAGCCGACCGCCATCGCGGACCTCGTCGCAGGCATCAACGAGAACGAGCAAACGCAGGTGCTGCTCGGCGTCACCGGCTCCGGCAAGACGTTCACCATGGCGCAGGTGATCCAGGCGACCCAGCGCCCCGCGCTGATCCTTGCGCCCAATAAGACTCTTGCCGCCCAGCTCTACGGCGAGATGAAAAGCTTCTTTCCGGAGAACGCGGTCGAATACTTCGTCTCCTACTACGACTACTACCAGCCGGAGGCCTACGTCCCGCGCACGGACACCTATATCGAGAAGGAAGCCGACATCAACGAGCAGATCGACCGCATGCGCCACGCGGCCACGCGCGCCCTGCTCGAGCGCGACGACGTCATCATCGTCGCCTCGGTCTCGTGCATCTACGGTATCGGATCGGTCGAGACCTATACCGCCATGACGTTCGCGGTGAAGGTCGGCGAGCGGCTCTCGCGCGATCAGCTTCTCGCCGACCTCGTGGCGCTGCACTACCGGCGGAACGATGCCGCCTTCACGCGCGGCAATTTCCGGGTGCGTGGCGACACCGTGGAGGTGTTCCCCGCTCACTACGAGGACCGCGCCTGGCGCATCTCGCTGTTCGGTGACGAGGTGGAGAGCATTACGGAGTTCGATCCTCTCACCGGCCAGAAGACCGACGACCTCGCCCTCATCAAGCTCTACGCAAACTCGCACTACGTCACGCCGAAGCCGACGCTGCAGCAGGCCATCAAGAGCATCAAGGCCGAGCTGAAGCAGCGCCTCAACGAACTCTACGACACCGGCAAGCTGCTCGAAGCCCAACGGCTGGAGCAGCGAACCGTGTTCGACATGGAGATGATGGAAGCCACCGGCTCCTGCGCCGGCATCGAGAACTACTCGCGCTATCTCACCGGCCGCAATCCGGGAGATCCGCCGCCGACGCTGTTCGAGTATCTGCCGGACAACGCGCTCGTGTTCGTCGACGAGAGCCACGTCACCATACCGCAGATCGGCGGCATGTTCCGGGGCGACTACCGGCGCAAGGCAACGCTCGCCGAATACGGCTTCCGCCTCCCCTCCTGCATGGACAACCGCCCGCTCCGCTTCGAGGAGTGGAATGCCATGCGTCCGCAGACCGTCGCTGTCTCCGCGACGCCCGGCGAATGGGAGCTCAACGAGACCGGCGGCAGCTTCGCCGAGCAGGTCATCCGCCCCACCGGTCTCATCGATCCGCCGGTCCTCGTTCGCCCCGCCAAGAACCAGGTCGACGACCTCCTGGACGAAGTGCGCCAGGTGGCCAAGCGCGGCTATCGCTCGCTCGTCACCACGCTCACCAAGCGCATGGCCGAGGACCTCACCGAGTACATGCACGAAGCGGGTATCCGCGTGCGCTATATGCACTCCGACATCGAGACGCTGGAGCGCATCGAGATCATCCGCGACCTGCGCCTCGGCGCCTTCGACGTGCTGATCGGCATCAACTTGCTCAGAGAGGGCCTCGACATTCCGGAGTGCGCGCTCGTCGCGATCCTCGACGCCGACAAGGAGGGCTTCCTGCGTAGCGAGACCTCGCTGGTGCAGACCATCGGCCGCGCCGCGCGCAACGTGGACGGCCGGGTGATCCTCTACGCCGATACGGTGACGGGCTCGATGGAGCGCGCCATGGCGGAGACCGAGCGCCGCCGCGAGAAGCAGCTCGCCTACAATGTCGAGCACGGTATCACGCCCGAGAGCGTCAAGAAGAACATCGCCGACGTTCTCTCCTCGGTCTACGAGCAGGATCACGTGACGGTGGACTCGGGCCTCGCAGACAGCCCAGCCGTGGGCCACAACCTGGCGGCCGTCATCGAGGACATGGAGCGGCGCATGAAGGAAGCCGCCGCCGACCTCGAGTTCGAAACGGCAGCGCGGTTGCGCGACGAGATCAAGCGCCTGCGCGAGACGGAGCTCGCCATCGCCGACGATCCGCTCGCTCGCCAGTCATCGGTCGAGGATCAAGCCGGCAGCTACAAGGGCGACCGCAAGTTTGCCGGCAACGCCAACATGCTCACCGAGTCCAAGAAAGGCGGCAAAGGCGGCTCTCGCATCTCGACCGAGTACGAGCCCGTTCAGCCCACCCATGCGCAATCCGCATCGCGGCCCGCATCGGGATCGCGCGTCCGCAAGCCCTCGCTCGACGACATGGGCCCAGGCACCGACCGCGCCATTCCGCGACGCGACACGCCGCCTCCGTCGCGAATGACCGAGGTCGATCCGCGCACCAAGGCCGGTGCATTCGGTGAAGGCGTGCGCGGTCCGCACAAGCCCACGCTCGACGAGATGGGGCCACACGCCTCGCTGGCCGTGAAGAAGGCATCGGGTCCGCTCCCCAAAAAACCGGATCTCGCCGCGCCGCCCAAACCGACGATCACGCGCGACATCGAAACCGACACCGAGAAAAAAGCCCGCCGCGGCCGCGCGAAGAAAACCGGAAGGCCGGGGCGATAATTCCCAACTGTGGATAGCGAATGCCTTATTGCCCTTCTGAAACGCTGAATGGGCTAAAACACCGCATGTCGCAAAAAAAATCTGCCATCGACGACGCTCCACCGGCAGGACAACGCTTCTCCCACGTGTATTCAGCGCGTGGAGAACCCACAGCCGATAGCCCCCGCATGCGGAGGCGGCTGTCTTCCCTAATCTACGGAACAAAGGGACTGAGCGATTTTGAGTACGAAATCCCATGCGAGTTGGGACTACCGGTATCTGGCGGTCTTCACCAATTTCTCGAACGCTGCGATCTTCGGGATGCTCTTGATATCGTAACGCTGGCGTACCGAATGCTCGTCAGAAATGAGCGTCGAGATCATTATCACCAAATCTACCCTTACGAATGGATCAAAACCATCCGTAGAATATTTGCGGAAGAGAACTTGCATTACTCTGTCGACGACGAAGGTGGCGTTCATTTTGCCTTCGACAAGGAGTTCATGAGGGGCCAAACCGCTACCGTCAGCATGCTGGGCCGCACCCGATATTCCAATGTGCGAAAGGAATTTGAAGGCGTTGACGCCGCGCTTTCCGAGATCCCACCTAATGGAAAAGCCGCGATCAGAAGTGTATTCACCGCGGCAGAAGGCCTATTCCGTCTGATGTATCCGTCTGCACCCCGGCTCGGCGCGGCAGAAATCGCCAAACACCTGCTGATAACGCTACAGACCGTCTACTCGAACGATAATACAGCCCTACGGGCAGCCTCTAAGACACTGACCTCATTCCAAGCATGGACTGATGCTGCGCATTTTTACCGCCATGAGGTTGGCAAGCAGGACGTTGCCCAACCTCCACTTGGGCTTACCCTAAACATCGTAAGTCAGGGCGCAACCTTTATTAGGTGGCTCGCAGAAATCGACGACGCTCAGAGTGGCACATAGAGATCGCCGCGGCCGCGCGAAGAAGACGGGAAGGCCGGGGCGATAGGATCATCCCAAGCTGCGGACGCCTATTGTGATCCCGCGCACCAAACCCGCAAAAGGACGTTGAATGTCAGAACCTGTGATCGACCGCGCGGCGATGGGGCGGCTCGCCAAGGCCCTCGCCTTCATCTGCAGCCCAGACCATCCGACGACCGTCGCATTGCGCAAAGCGTCCGAAAGCGGCACCGAGAAGGACATCAAGGCCGCGCGCGCAGCGTTCCTAAAGCTGAAGCCGTCCGATCGCCGCGCCGCCTTCTCGATGCTCGCTGACAACGAATAGCCCCGCGAACGCGGCGACGTTACCGTCCCCGCCTCCCGGCGAGCCACACGACGATCAGAAGCACCGCCAGCCCCGCGGCGAGCCACATCGATACGAGCAAAAACAGGAGCGGGGCCATCCCCTCTGCGCTCCGAAGCACCGACACGAACGTCGCCGCAAACAATACGAGCGCAACGGTCTGGCCAATTGCCAGCAGCCAAAGCGCCACGCCAGAGCGCGCGAGCCGCAATCCCATCCAGGCCGACATCACGGGCAGCAGCGCCATCCCGCACATCACGGCCAGCTCCCTGGCAGAGATCTCGGACAACGCGACGTCGTTGTTCACGCGCGTCGTATAGTAGACGGCCGCCCCGACCAGCAGAACGTGAAGGCCCGCAGCTGTCGTGGCGATCCAAGCAGGGCCCATGCGATTGCGCCCTCCCGTGGCGCCGTCGCGAGGCTACCATCCTTTTCCGTGAAGTCCGAACGCAGGCCGGAGCGGACTGTCCGCCCGCTCCGTTACCGATGCGAGATCAACCGCAGGCCGGGCGCGACGCCTTGCAATAAGTCGTGAAGGTGTCTTCGCGGCACGTCAGCTTGATCTCACCCGAGGGCTTGAGACCGTGCGCCGCGATGGCATTCTTGAGCGCCGCATTGGCCATGAACTTGGCGAGGTCGGTCGTGACCATATCGGCCGAGCCGACCACCGTGCGGCAGCCTGCGTGAGCGCCTGCACAGCTCACGGCCAGTGAGGCAACCGCAAGTAAAGACAAGCGAAAAACGCCCATGGAAAACCCTCCGTATTTGTACCTAGGTCGCGCAATCTAGCGCATATGCGCCCCGGTGGGAGTTTTCCATCCCCTGAGACCTGCAGCGAAAGTGCGAATACCGGCCCGGCGTGGCCCTCGCACCACGGCCTGGACGCTCATCGCGTCGCGCCCCTGCCAAATGGACGGTGCTCCCTGAGATCGCATCGCCGCGCCTTGACGGCACACAGCCAGTCGCAGACGCTCCCTCCGTATGCGATGAATCGAGACCGGCCAATGGAGCACTCCACATGAGCAGAATCGGACGCGTCTTTCTGGCGGGCCTCCTGGCTGCGCTGCCGCTGATGCTCACCATCTTCATCACCGGCTGGCTGCTGTCGCTGATCAATCAGTATCTCGGGCCGAGCAGCGGCTTCGGCCGTTTCCTGCGATCTCTCGGATTCGGAGCAGACGCATCCGAGCTCGCGCCTTATCTCATCGGCCTCGCCATCATTATCGCAGGCATCTATGCGCTCGGCCTGGTTGTCCACTCGCGCTTCGGATCGCTGGTCTCGACGCTGTTCGACAGGCTCATCCGCCGCGTGCCGCTGATCTCTAACGTCTACGATATCTCGAGCCGCTTCGTTTCGATCGTCGACTCCGGCAACGGTGACAGCATCAAGAGCATGAGCCCCGTCTGGTGCTTTTTCGGCGGCAAACCGGGCGCCGCCGTTCTGGCGCTGCTGCCGTCCAAAACACCGCTCCGCCTCGGCACCGAGGACTACATCGCAGTGCTCGTTCCCTCCGCGCCGGTTCCCGTCGGCGGCGCGCTGATCTACGTCCCCGCGTCATGGATCGAGCCTGCGGACTGCGGGATCGACGATCTCATGAGCGTATACGTGTCCATGGGTATCACGCCGCCGACCCCCGGCACGCGCAAGGAGATCAGCGCGAAGGCGGGCTGAACGCCCGTCTGGTCGCGGCGATCGCACGCGGCACGGCAGCGGAACCTCTGCCGCATCGCAACCGTTTCCCTCCTGTCCCCCAAAGGCAATGACAGGAGGCCCTATGCCTAAGATATCGAAAGCAAAAATCCTGATCCTCGCCACCGACGGCTTCGAGCAGTCGGAGCTGGAGGTGCCGCTCACCAAGCTCAAGGAAGCGGGCGCCCTCGTTCACGTGGCCGCACCGAAGGAGCGCAAGGACAAGAAGGAAATCCGGGGCTGGAAGGACAAGGACTGGGGCAACGGCGTCCCAGTTGACCGCGAGCTCGCCGACGCATCCGAAAGCTTCTACGACGCCCTCGTGCTGCCCGGCGGGCAGATGAACCCGGACAGCCTGCGCGCAAACGCGGAGGCGATGGCGCTGATCAAGGCGTTCGTCAATTCCGGCAAACCCGTGGCCGCCATCTGCCACGCGCCGTGGCTGCTGGTCGAAGCGAACGCCGTGCGCGGACGCAAAGCCACGTCCTACAAGTCCATCAAGACCGATCTCATGAATGCCGGCGCCGATTGGCGCGACGAGCCCGTCGTCACCGATCAAGGCCTGATCACAAGCCGCAATCCCGGCGACCTCGATGCGTTCGTCGCCAAGATCATTGAGGAGGTCGAGGAAGGAAAGCACGATCGCGCGCCCTTGGCCGCCTGATCGCCCTGCACATCGAACGAGCGCAAAAAAGCCGGAGCACTGCCTCCGGCTTCCTTCTTTTCGCACCATCGAAGGCGTTGAGAAATCACGAACTAACCTCGCGAGCCGACTTGCTGCCGTATCGTCCGGCCAACCAAACGGCGATCAGCAAAAGCGCGAAGCCGCCCGCGAGCCACAACGTGGCGAGCACCAGCAGCAGAGGCGCCAACGGCTCGTCGCTTCCGAGAACCAGCGCGAACGCCACCGCAAAAATGGTTGCCGCGAGCGCCTGCCCAAAGGCTAGCAGCCGCTCTGCCACCGCCCCGCGCGCGAGACGCAAACCAAGCCACGCCGCGACCGCGGGCGGCGCCGCCAATGCGGAGAACACCAGGAAATCGGTATTCGGCAGATCCGAAACCGGCGTGAAATTGTGAATGCGGAGCGCGTAATAGAGCCCCGCGAGAGCGAGCGCGACATGCAGCGAGGCGGCAATCCTGACGATCTGACGGAGGGACATGGCAAATCCTAGTCGCCGCCTGCTGAAGGCAGGCTGGCGATCAACACTGCCACACTCCCGGAGCCGATCCTGTCACCGGGGAAACCGCGCGGCGGTCCCGATTAGCTCTCCCCATCGTCAGACCTTGATCAGAATTCGGCGCGGAAGCACGCTCACTCCCGTCGCGAAACGATGGGAAACGAGGCAGGCTATGATCCCCGAAGTCGACCCTCTCCTGGCAATCGGCGTCACGATCGCCACAGCCGCAACCGACGCGGTCTACGTGCTGTTCACATCCTCTGTCATTGCCCGGCGACGCATATGGGCCGCAAACTGGAGCAGCCTCTGGTATCTGCTCTCCTCGTTCGCCGTCATCTCCTACACCAGCAACTGGGTCTACATCGCCTTCGCCGCCATCGGCTCCTGGGCGGGCGCCTTCCTCACCATGACGTTCCTTCACAAGCCGCCCGGAAGCCCGCCGGGACCGCTCGCGCCTGCCATTCCAAACCCGCGCGGCGAGTAGGCCGGGAGCATCCGCTGGCCAAAAGTTCAATACCGGCCAGACCGCAATTGCAGTCTGATCCCCGAAAAGTCACGGCGCGGAGCAGTTCACGAGGCTGCCAGGACAAGCCGAGACACAAAAAGGGGAACCAAGGTTATGGGACAGTACAGCCCGGAGCAGACACTCGCCTTTCTCATTGCGGTGGTCGCGGCCATTGCGTTCGCGGCCATAGTTATCCGGCGTCTTACGCCAGCAAAACAGCCGACAGCCGCCGCCCCACACCAGCCCGCTTTCACCGCCCAAACGCAGCCATCCGCACCGAAACCTGCCGCGCCCGCGCCATCATCGGCACCGGCACCGGTTGCAGCCCCAGCGCCTCAATCCGTCCAGCCGCCTCGCACCCAGCCCTCTCCGGCACCCGCCGTGTCTTCGCAGGCCGCCTCGCAACCCTCTTACACGCTCATTGCCGCCGTCGAAGCGGCGAAGGCCGGGCCACGCCCTGCACCGCCCGCAACCGCAGAACAGCAGCGCATCGACTATTCCAGCGAAGCGACGAGCGTTTCGCCGGGCGCCTCCTATGCAGCCATCGCCGTCGCAACGGCCGCACGCGCGGCGCAAGGGCTCGCGGGTGAGCCGTTCACGCCGTGCGCCGCCGGTAGCGTCAACGAGAGAAAACCCGAGGCTGCCACGTCCTACGCAGCCATCGCCGCCGCCTCCGCGCACGCACCGCAACCTCAATCCGGCGCGCCGCAGCAGCGCATCCGCATCGACTATTCGGACATGCCGGCGGATCTTCCGCCGAACGCCTCGTACACGGCCATCGCCGTTGCGGCAGCACGGGCATCGTGACCCGCACCCCGGCGCGGCGGCACCTGCCTAGACCTGCGCGCTCTTCTTACCGAGTGCATTGAGCTCGGCGAAATCCGTATCGCCGAGCTTGATGGCGGCCGCCGCGACATTCTCCTCGAGGTGCTTGACCTTGCTCGTGCCCGGAATGGGCAGCATCACCCGGCTGCGCCGCAGAAGCCACGCGAGCGCGATCTGGCTCGGCGCCGCGCCATGCCGCTCGGAAATGCGCGCAAGTGCCGACGACTTGGCGAGCGAGCCGGACGCCAGCGGAAACCACGGAATGAATCCGATCCCCTGCGCCTCGCAATAGTCGAGCACGTCCTCGCTGCTGCGGTCGGCGAGGTTGTAGAGGTTCTGAACGGTCGCGATCTTCAGCACTTTCTGCGCCGCCGCGATATCCCCGACGCTCACCTGGCTGAGCCCCACGTGCCGGATCAGCCCCTCCTTCTGCATGTCGCGGATCACCTCGAACTGCTCCTCGCGCGGCACCTTGGGATC
Source organism: Hyphomicrobium zavarzinii ATCC 27496 (assembly GCF_000383415.1). GTDB lineage: Bacteria > Pseudomonadota > Alphaproteobacteria > Rhizobiales > Hyphomicrobiaceae > Hyphomicrobium_C > Hyphomicrobium_C zavarzinii. The sequence continues at coordinate 75,287 of NZ_KB911259.1, forward strand.
GATGCGATGAAGCTGCCAGAGATCGATACGCTCCACGCCGAGGCGGCGCAGGCTCAGATGAACCTGCTGGCGCAGATACTCGGGGCGCCCCACGGGAATCCATTGACCCGGCGCGGGGCGCACGAGCCCGCCCTTCGTCGCGACGACGATGCGCGGGTAGGGATGCAGCGCCTCCCGGATCAACCGCTCGCTCACCTCCGGGCCATAGCTGTCCGCCGTGTCGATGAAATCGACATCGAGCTCGGGAAGCCGTTTTAGAGTGCGCATCGCTTCCGCGGGATCGGCCGGCTCTCCCCACACGCCATCGCCCGTGATGCGCATGGCGCCGAAGCCGAGACGGCGCACAGGAAGATCGCCGCCAATCGAGAAGCGGCCGGAAAGGTCCGCGGAAGGTGTGCTCATGATGAAAGTGCCCCATTGCTCATGATGGCGGGCCGGCGGCCCCATGGACGCAACCAAATACGGCGCCACCCCGCCGGCCTGATCTAGGCAGCGCACCGCACCCATACAAGCGGGACAAAAAAAGGTGCCCGTTGGGAAACGGACACCGAGAGGAAAACGCGAGGGAAGGGAGCGAAGTTAGTTGGTCACGGCCTTGGCCGGGGCGGCGGGCCCTTTGATGTCCACGGCAACGCCGCGCACCTGCCCGTCCTTGGTGGCCGTACCCACCCACTTGCCGCCCTGGTCTTTGGTCAGCTCGGAAACGTTGGTGTAGCCGAGATGGATCAGATGCTGACGAGCCTGAACCTCGGTGAAGAGGTTGTGCGCCACGGGACCGGAGGTCTCAGCGGCAAGCGCAGGAAAGCTCAGGCCGGCGGCGAGTGCCGCGGCCAACGAAAGAGTGCGGATCATTGGATTACCTCTTGGGGACTTTGCGGTTGCGCGAGAAACGGCGCCGGCCAGGGAGACACGGCCGGTCGCCAGAGAGAGGCTCGCTTAGATGATGTCGATGTCTGCGGGCAGGTAGCTCGTGACTTCGAGGCCGACGTTCTGCTCGCGCACTTCGGGAGCGGTCCAGATCTTCATTGGGTTCTCCTTCATATCCTGGACGGCGGATCGCTTGCGTCGCCGTCACTTCGATGACTGATATGTAGGAAACTTTCCCGCCGAGGACCAATCACTCCCATTCACAGGACGGTGCGGGGAAACACGCGGATCGTGATCACGCGTGAGGAACCAGTTTACCGCGCGGCACACTGCGTTGGAGCAGCGCGTCAAGCGACACCGCGCCCGGCCCTGCCACCGCCAGCCAGCCGAAAAGCGCCATGTACGCCACCTCCTCGAAGCCGAGCAGCGTCTCGAGCGAGTCGATCTGATCGAGCTTCGCGCTGATGATGGCGACGACCATCACGATCACCAAGGGCGTCGCGGCGAGGCGCGTGAAAAGCCCGAGCAGAAGCAAAAGTCCGCCGATGAACTCGACGCCGGAGACGAACGGCGTCATGATCTCCGGATAGGGAATACCCCACTCGGTGAAGTTCTGGATCATCTGCGGAAGATTGTTCAGCTTTGCCCAACCCGTCCACATGAACACCCAGCCGACGACGAGGCGCGCGAACAGAGGTGGCAACCAGTGGAACACGGACGACAGCCTTTCCGGCATATCGATCAGCCATTCGACAATCGTCCGCATGGGAGCCTCCAGTCCGCGTTTGCGTTGCATGACAGGCGGTCCGTAGTCCGCCTGTCATGCAGGCATACGGACCGCGAAGCCGGAAGTTTCAGCCGCCGGACACATTAGGTCTTTGGCGCCACCCTTCACGCACGCCCGCTCCCCGCTGTGGCAAACAATCGCCACGATGCAACCAGAATGCTCGATTGAGCTTTAACCAGAGAGGGAGCCACTGAGGAGCCCGCTGATGCTGGATCTCGTTCGCTTCGTCGTCACGCTGCAGTCGCTCTACCCATTCTGGAAGGACGCCTCCCAGATCGAAGCCAAGCGCGAGGAGAGGCTTCGCGCGCTTCTCGCCTATGCGGCCCGGCACTCCCCCTTCTACCGGCGGCGGTTCGCCGGCCTCGATCTTGCCCGTTGCACGCTGACCGACCTTCCGACGCTGACCAAATCGGAGATGATGGCGCACTACGACGACGTGGTCACCGATCGCCGGATCAAGAAAGCGGACCTCTCCGCCTTCGTCGACGACCCGCGCAATCTCGGCCGGCTCTATCTCGGCCGCTACGGCGTGAGCCACACCTCGGGAAGCCAGGGCCAACCCGCCCTCATCGTGCAGGATCGCGATGCCCTCAACCTGGTGTTCGCGGTCCAGTTCGCCCGCGGCACCAAGCTCAAGCGCCGCTTCCTCCCCCACCTCGGCCGCATCCTGAACCCGGCCCGCATGGCCGTCCTCACCGTGCAGCCGGGCTTCTATCCAAGCGCCTCGGCGTTCGCCTACTTCCCAAAGTTTCTGACGCCCGTCTTCAAGGTCCTGCACCTCACCGTCTCCGACCCGATGGCGCGGAACATCCGCAAGCTGGAGCGCTTCCGCCCCGAGTTCATCACCGGATACGCGAGCGCGCTCGAAGCCTTCGGCCGCGAGGAGGCGGAGGGCCGCATGCGGCTGCGCGAGATCGGATGTCTGCAGCAGATCACCAACGTCGCCGAGCCGCTGTCCAACGAGGCGGGCGATTTCCTGGAGCGCGTGTTCGCGGCGCGCGTCACCGACGAATACGCCATGGGCGAGTGCCTCGTTCTCTCATCGGGATGCGTCGCCGGGCGCGGCTCGCACCTCAATGCGGATCTCGCGATCCTCGAGGTGGTGGACGACCAGGGACAGCCTGTTCCTCCCGGCACGGAGGGAAGCAAAGTGCTGCTCACGAACCTCTACAATCGCGTGCAGCCCATCATTCGCTACGAGATCGACGACCGCGTCACGATGAGCGCGTCGCCGTGCCGGTGCGGCAGCCCGCTGCCGCGTATCGAGAAAGTCAGCGGCCGCACCAAGGATCGTCTCTGGATCGAGACCGGCGGCAAGCGGCGCGAGGTGCCCTACTATGTCTTTCTCTCCGGCCTCCATCACGTGCTCGAGCTGGCCGAGCACCAGGTCGTTCAAACCGGCCCGAGAAACTTCGAGATCCGGGCCGTCCCCGTATCCGGCCAGCAGCTCTCGGCCGATCGCATTCGCCAGGTCGTGATGGAGCAGGTCAAGGCCGAGGGGCTGGAGAACGCCTTCGACCTCAAGATCGAGATCGTGCCGGAGATCGCCCGCGGCCCATCCGGAAAAATCGCACGGGTAAAGAACGAGTACGCCACCATGGTGCCCGAAGATTGAGCCATTACACGGCGATGCAGCCCCGCCCTCGCGGGTGCTGAGATGCGCCCTCTTCGCCACTCCCGTGGATTGTCGCTTATGTCGGAACTGAGCCCCGCCTACACGCTGCTCCCCATGCTCATGCTCTTCGTCGCAGGCTTCATTGTCGGCCGCGCGACGGCGCCGTCGCGCGCCGCGCGTCAGAGCCGGGACATCGAGACTTCGCCCGCGCCTGCGAAATCCTCGGCCGATCTTCTGGACGCACTGCCTGCTGACACGCAGGCCAACGTGCGCCTTCTGCTCGGCAGCGGTCGGAAGATCGAGGCGATCCGCGACGTGCGTCACGCCCTCGGCATCGGCCTCACCGAGGCAAAAGACCTCGTCGAGCACATTGAAGCCTCGATGAGCCGCGGCGCACGCGCCTCATGACCAGTGCACGGCGAAACCGCGCCCCGCCGGTCGAGATCAGCCAACTCCATGGCCAGATGAGTATTTATTCATCTGGGTGCCGTCATTTCGTCATCCTGAATACCGTAAAAAACTCCCACATGCCGGGGGCTCAAAGACGACCACCAGGGAGAATGAAATGAAACTGAAAGCTCTTGCCGTCGCGTCGGTTCTGGCAGCGGCAGCCACCTTCGCGCCCCATGCGGCCTCTGCCGCCTCGTTGCCCGCGCCAGCCGCGCAGCAGTCGCGCATCGCCGATGGCGGCCTGCTTCAAGACGTCGGCCACCGCCGTTGGCATCACGCCAACCGCTGCCGCATCGTGCGTCATGAGTGCGCCGACCACTTTGGCTGGGGCTCGTGGCGCTTCCGCCGCTGCGTAATGCGTCACGGATGCGCCCGCTGGTAGAAGCCCGGCGCGCAATCGCACTCAAGGAAACAGCCGCGGCACCCCGCGGCTGTTTTCATATCCACCTTCTGCCTTACTGACTTACTGCACCATCACCTTGGTGCCATCCGGTCCCTTCGCCTCGCCGCCCGTCAGATCTCCGCAGCTGGCGCCGAGATACTTGCCATTTTGCGTGATGGTGCGCTTCACGGCCACCGTCTGCCCGTTTTGATCGCCCGAGGTGGTGCTCTCGATCTTGACCGTGAGCGAAGACTGGAAATCGCCGCCCATTTCTGTGCGGCTCGTCACGTGGCGGCTCGCGAACTGGCAGGACATGTCGACAATCGTCTTGTCGCCCTCTTTCTTGATCTCGTACTTCGAGCACTGCTTGTCGTGCTCGTGGAGACTGGCCTCCACGGTGGCGCGCTCCATGTCGGCATCGACGCAAAGCTGCATGGTCTGATCCTTGGGGCCCAACCCCTCGTCCATCGTCGTGGTCAGCTCCCACAGACCGGCCTTGCGCTCGGGCAACCGCACCTCGTCCGCGACCGCCGCCCCACACAGGACGCTCAATCCGCCTGCACTCGCAAACACCAGGCGCACCCAGGCCAACCGCATCGTCTCATCCTCCCAAAACGTTATAGTGTTTCTTTTCGCGGACCATAGCCGCCGGCAGGCGCTGTGCAAGTAAAGAGTTGGAGATTGTCCCTCAAATATCGGAAGAACTGCCAAGTTACGGGAAGTATCACCCCGCAACAGACGTCCATATTTTCCCGATCCAGCACCGCCTCCCCTGCGTAGAGAAGCGAAGCAGAACAAAGGAGAGGGAAAATGAGAGCCTCACCAGCCGTCGGCTTGGTCACGGTATGGATCGCGATGGGAGCACCGGCTTTAGCCGGCGCAGAAGTGCAAAAGCCCTCACCCGCCCGGACGCAACAGAGCCTCACGCCTCGCGAGGCCGGGGCACGCTATGGCCAGGCCCTAGGCGCTGAGCACATCTGCTTCGGATTGCTGCGCACCACGGATGCGGTCGCGCGCCTCGCCGAAAAATATTCCGGCGCCGACCGCAAAGCATTCAAAGATGAGGCCGACAAGATCTTCAACGCTTGGCGCGACGCCTGCCGCCAGTCGGGCGGGCCAAACCAGTGCCGTCTCGTGCATGAATGGAATTGCCGTGCGGCCCTGCGCGAGATCGGCCCGGAGGGTAGCGCGCTCGCCGGCCTAGTCGAGCAGAAAAAACAATGAAAATCAGATAAATACCCGAAGCTCCCGGAAGCCGGACCTTGCGCGCAGGCGCCGCAGCCCCGATTTCGCCGGGGAAAGCGTTTCGCATCAGCGCGATCAATCCGTTTGCAACGCATTCCATGTGTTGCAGCGGCGCCATCGTAAAATTTATCAGCGATGATAAGACTGTTTTGACAAGCTAAGCGGACACTCCCGCCCCGTGCTGGAGATGCCCAGGGGAGGCCTACGTGTTCACTCGCTTTCGTTTTGCCGCCGTTTCTGCTGCCGCCATCGCAATGGCCGCGACCGTCGCTCAAGGCCATGCCGCCGACGCGACCTTCTCGGCACTCGATGGCGCCTGGGGCGGCTCGGGCAGTGTGCGCCTGGAGAACGGCAAAACCGAGCGCCTGAAGTGCAAGGGCTATTACAATGCCAAGGCGGGCAACGCCCTCGGCATGGCCATCAACTGCGGCAACGCCTCGTTCAAGATCAACATGCGCGCCAACCTGAAGGCCAGCGGCGGCCGCATCAGCGGCACCTGGGAGGAGCGCGAGTTCAACCAGACGGGCAACGTATCCGGCACGCAGACGGCGAGCGGCTTCAATCTGAAATTTACCGGCGCGCTTTCGGGCTCCATGTCCGTCTCCATGACCGGCAGCAACCAGACGGTATCCATTTCGACGGGCGGCCCCGGCTTCACGGGCGTCAACCTGCAGTTCGCGAAAAACGGCTGAGGCCGCGGCGGCGCGACACGCCCGTCACAACGCTTGAGGAGCACGAGATCATGACGCAGAGATCCACCTTCGCCGCCATCGCGCTGGCCCTCGTCGGCGCGGCACCGGCGGTCCTGGTCTCCACGCTTCCGGCCGAAGCCGGACGCTGGCGTTCGCCGCCCGAGCGTGACGTCGCCGTGGCGGTCAGCAGATACGGAAACGGCACCGTCACCGGCCCCGTCCGCACCACGCGCACGGGCTACGAAGTTCGTCTGCCCGGCGGCACTTGGGTCGCTTGCCGCGCAAGCTGCTCGGAGACGCTGCGCGTCGAGACCGTCGATCTCACCGAGAACGACGGGCGCTTGACCGGCTACGGCACCGCGCTCAACGAATGCGGCATCTTCGGCTGCCTCGAGCTGCGCTATCCGCGCTGAGCCGCCGCCTGCCTGACGTTCGCTGATCGTCACGTCAGAAACGGATTACTGCGGCGCTCCTCGCCGATCGTGCTGGTCGGTCCGTGCCCGCAGATGAACGCGAACTCGTCGCCGAGCGGCAGAAGCTTGGTCGTGATCGCGTTGATCAGCGCGGCGTGATCGCCATACGGAAAATCGGTCCGCCCGATGGAGCCGCGGAAGAGCACGTCTCCCATCAGGATCAGCCGGTGCGGGCGATTGACGAACACGACTGAGCCCGGCGAATGGCCGGGGCAATGCAGCACCTCGAACGTATGCCCCGCGATGGTGACGGTCTCACCCTCCTCGAGCCAGCGATCGGGCGTGACGGGATCGGCGGGAATACCGTAGGCCGCTCCCTGTTTCGCAAGATTGTCGAGCAGGAAGCGGTCGGCCACGTGCGGCCCCTCGATCTCGACACCGAGCGCCTCGCGAAGCGCCTTCGCGCCGCCGGCATGATCGATGTGCCCGTGGGTAAGAACGATTTTCTCGATCTTGATGCCGAGCTCGGCGATAGCCTTCTGCACATCGTCCAGATCACCGCCCGGATCGACCACCGCTCCCACCTTGGTGACGTCGTCCCACAACAGCGTGCAATTCTGCTGGAACGCCGTCACCGGCAGGATCGCCGCTCGAAGCGTCTTTGTTTCACCGGTGGACTGCGTCATGTGGAAATAGGCCGCCTTGCGAGTTGGGATCGAACATCCGTAGAACCTTTAGAGCGCTTCCGGAAAAGTGGGAACCGGTTTTCGGTCGCCTCGTCCGGGGCCGCAATGCAGGGATGCTGACGTGCCAACCGGCAACGTGTAGGGTCCGCCGCATGGTATCTGAGGGGGACACCAGGCAATCCCATGCAATTGAGAGAGATGCGTTTCGCCCGTATCGACGGGACCGAAGTGCTGGTCGAGGTGAAGTCCGAGGCGGAGGCCAAAGCCGCCATCAAGGAGCTCCGACACAAGAAGAAGGAGCTGGCGCTCCTGAAGCGCAGGATCCTCAAGCAGGAAGCCAGTGCCCGCCGCACCATCGAGCGGGCTGAAGCCGCCGCGGAGCGCGAAGCCAGAAAGCGCGGCCTTTTCGCCACCCTGAGGCGTGTCTCCCGCGCGTTCAGCAAGCGGGAAACCCTGCCCGACGTCGACGCGCTCGAGCGTGAAGTCGAAAAAGCCGACGAAATTCTTCACAATATCGAAAGCTGCATCATCCAGCTCGAAGGGCGGCTTTTAGGGTGAAACAGGGGAGAGCGCGCTCCCAGGGCAACACTCGCCCCAAAATCACCTCTGTCAGGAATAACCTATGGGAGGTTGCGTTGTATCCAACAGTCGCGGAAGGGGGGCCGTGATGGATGAGATCCAGTCGCGGATGATCGAACTTCTGCCGCGTCTGCGCCGGTTTGCACTCGCGCTGACAGGCGACAAAGACAAGGCTGATGACCTCGTACAGGACACGTGCGAGCGCGCCCTCGCGCACCTGGATCAATGGAAACCCGGAACGAGTCTCGATAGTTGGATGTACCGTATCGCACAGAACATTTGGGTAGACCATCATCGCAGCCGCAAGAGCAGGGGCGAGCAGCACCAGCTGGATGAGGTCGAGAACGTAGTCGGCGAAGACGGCCGCAACGTCACCGAAAGCCGGCTCACGCTCAGAGCCGTCTCAGAGGGAATCTCACGCCTTCCGGCCGATCAGCAGGTTTTGGTCGCCATGGTCTGCGTCGAGGGAATTTCCTACAAGGAGGCCGCTGGAATCTTGGATATTCCCATCGGCACCGTCATGAGCCGCCTCTCTCGCGCGCGGCAGGCTCTCTATGCCGCACTCACCGAGGGGCCGATGCCGGCCCCAGTTCCCATTCCCGCAACAACCCGGGAGCGCTGACATGATCCCGGTACCCGACGAAATGCTGATGGCCTACGCCGACGGCGAGTTGACGCCGGAGGAGACGAAGGCCCTCGAAAATCTCATCAATCAGGATGGGGAGCTGCGCTCGCGGCTGGAGCCGTTCGTGCAGACCCGCACGCGCCTCGCGACCGCATTCCAGCATACGCTGCACGAGCCGGTTCCAGATCGGCTGATCGCAGCCATTGCGCGCGCCCCCATTCCCAAGGCGCAGCCGCGGGCCGTGTCGCTCGGAGATCGCATCCGCAGCGCCATGGATACGGCTGCGGCCGCCCTATTCCCGCACGGATTTTCCTACGCGACGGCCATGAGTGCCGCTCTCTTGCTCACGGCTGGCGCCACGGCAGGATGGCTCGCGGGACACACCGGCAAACCGTCCTCCTCGCTGGTTGCAGCCTCTGACAAAGGGCTCGGCCTCGACGCTTCCGGCGCGCTGGCCCACGCCCTCGAGACGAGCGCGAGCGGAACCGTCTCGCAAACCAGCGCATCCGGCGCTTCCATCGTGCCGGTGCTGTCGTTCCGCACGCAAAACAACGGCGTGTGCCGGGAATATCGCATCGCGGGCGCCACGTCGGGGCCGGACTTCGCGGGCCTCGCCTGCCGCACTGTCGACGGCACGTGGCGCGTCGCGATCCATGTGGAGACGCCGAAGCAGACCGGCACGACGACGTCCGGCTCGTACCAGACGGCAACCGCCGGAAATGTCCCGGCCGTGGATGCGCTGGTCGAAACGCTGATTGCGGGCGACGCCTTTGGTTCGGACGAGGAGAGCAAGCTTCTCAAGAACGGCTGGCACGTGTCGAGCACGGGCGCACCATAGGCTCCCTCACCCTAGGCCAGAGGGGCCCCGCGCCTTTCGGACCTCACTGGCCGGCGCGCGCCACTGCTTGCCATCGCGTCGAAGATCGGAAAAGCCTAGCCCACGCCCTCACGGGCCCGCGCCCGCGCGCACGAACGTCGTCGACCAGCTATCGTGAGAGGGAACGGCCGGAACGTTGCGCGCGACCGCACCGGCGCCGCCCTCGCAGCGCTGAGGCGCGAGCGCGAGACCCGAGCCGTAGATGGGATCGCGTCCAGGCGGCCCGAGATCGCGTGTCGAAACCTGCTGCAGAAGCTGCGCCTTCGCCCCAGCCGCCGTCGCATCGCCACCACGCGTCGCGAAGATCGCCGTCACGAACGGCACAGCGAACGACGTGCCCGTGCGGTAGCCCTGCTTCGCCTCCGGCAACGCCGTCAGAATGTCGACTCCAGGCGCCGAGACATCGATGTAGTTGCCGCGATTGGCGCTGCGGTAGTTGTCCCCGTTGCGGTTGACCGCCGTCACCGCAACCACGCTCGGATAAGCAGCGGGATAGCTCGGCGCAGCCGTTGGGCCCATGTTGCCTGCGGCCGCGATGAACACCACACCCTTCTTGCTCATCCGCTCGATAGCGCGCGAGAAGGCCGGATCCTGCGGACCGGAGAAGCTCATGTTGACAATGTCCACGTCGAGCTGCTCGAGCCAAGAGAGCGCAGCGAGCAGGCGCACGGTGTCCGTCGAAGCATTGCCGGCGGCATCGCTGCGGAACGCAGTCGCAAGCAGGAACGTGGCATCCGGCACCAGTCCCGGCGTTCCACTACCCGGATCGCCTGCGAGCAGAGAGAGCACTGCCGTTCCGTGCCAGTCGTAGGGCGACGGCTGCTGACCGTCCAGGAACTCCCCTTGCTCTGCCTTGATGTTCTTCAATGCGGGATGGCTGAGATCGAACGACGTGTCGATGACGCCGATCCTCACACCCTTCGCGCATGAGCCGAGCGTGCTCTTCCACTTGATGAGATCGCTTCCGAAGCAGGTGTTGTGCGGGCACGGCTGCGGCGACGCCGGAGCCACCTTGCGCCTGTCGATGCCGGGGCCAAGCCCAGCCGCGCTGTCGGTCTCACCCAGCGAGCCAACGAAGATGTTGTAGGCAAAGTTCGGAGTAACCGAGACAAACGGCAAAACCTTGTGAAGCTCGCGCTCCGCCTCGTCGCGATTGAAACCCGTGGGACCTCTGAGACGCTGCACCTTGGTGCCCGTTCCGTTGAGCACCGTCGGCGTATCGAGCACGAAGCCGTGCTCCTTCGCCTTCTCCACGTCGGCGGGCGAGATCTCGGTGACGAGCAACTCCTCCTCACGCGCCTTCTCGAACACCTCAGGGGGCATTTCAGCGCCGCGATCCTTGCCGGCGAACGTACCGCCCGGCGACGGCATGGCAACGTCATTCGCACCTGTAGCCTTGTCGGCATCCCGCCGGCCCGGGCCGCGGTCCGTTGCCGGCTTGGCCGGGCCATGACCGCCGGCGTCCGGTACGACGGTCGCACCGTCGGCTTTATTGGCTCCACCCTTCGGATCGAGCGTCCCCTTGATCGCGCCCGGCCCCATGCCGAGACCAGACGACCGGCGCTGATATTCGTCGAGCCATTTGTCCCGGTGGCGCGCCACGCGAGAAGAAAGGTCTTCCGTCTTGACACCATCACCCGGCAAAGCAACCGGCACAGGCTTCGCCGGCTTATCGTTACCGGCTGTGACGGGTGGCGGCGGCGGAGCGCTGTCCGGCTTCGGGAGCGCCTTCACGGGAATGGGCGGCGGCGCGGGCGGGGGCGGCTTCAAGTCCGGACGATTGATGGATCGTTCCCGAATGCGCTGCGCACGCTCGGCTTCGCGACGCAGCCGCGCCTGCTGTTGCTGCGCTGCGCGCATCAACTCGCGCTGATGCGCCTTTTCCATCTCGCGAACGTGACGCTGCGCATCGTTAAGATCGGGGTCGAAGTCGTCGAGGTCGCTGTCGCCGTTATCCATCCCGTCATCGATGTCGGCCTCGCGCACGGCTTTGTTGCTGCTGGGCACGTTGCTACCCGAGCCGCTGTCACCTTGCTGCTGCTGTTGTTGCGGCTGCGTGGCTCTGATCGAGGCGCTGCTGCTCTGAGATGCAGCGGCCTTCTGCGCGGCGAGCGCGTTGGCTTTCTGAATGGCCAGTTGCTGTTGCTGCTGCTGCTTCGCTTCCCGCGCCGCCTGCTGCGCAGCGCGCTCGGCTTCCTTGATCGCGGCCTGGCGCGCCTGCTCGGCCTCCCGCATGGCGCGCTCCTGCGCAATGCGCTGCTGGCGCTCGAGTTCCGCCTGCATCTTTTGCGCGGCGCGTTCGGCAGCCTTCTGTGCTTCCTGTGCGGCCTTGATCGCAGCCTGCTGCGCGCGTTCGTACTCCTTGCGCTGGCGCTCGAAATCGGCTTGCCAGGAATTGTCACGCTGCCAAGAGTTGTCACGGCTCTTGGCGATAACGCCGGGACTGAACAGCATCGCCGTCACGACGGCGCAGAGCGCGATCAGACGCACGCCTCCCCGGCGCGCGATCGGAAGAGGGTGCCTCCGAACCGCAGCCACGGATGCCCGCCAAGCGAACGCGAAAATTGTCATCTTGAACAGATCCCGACGCACACGCCCCCATCAGGGAGTGTGGCGGGAGACCTCAAAGCAGAAAAGAAGGTCATCATGGGTTGTCCACATCTAACTGCCCCTCAAACGTTCGCCGCTAAAAACGACGCCCATGCGGCCACACCCGAAAAACATAAAAATTTAACTGCATGAATCGCGGCTCGAACAAAAGCCCGAAAACGCAGGCTCACCACGTTCACAACCGCAGGAAGTTGGAGGCGCGCGCTATGCTCCAACGTGTGAAAAGTGCGAAGCACCGATGAGCGGTAACATGCGAACGCGCGCACGCATACCAAATGGCGCTATCACGAGACGCAAAGACCCGGGGATGATTTCAAACGGACACACGCTTTGCGGAGCCGATAGAACGAAAGTATGAAAACAAAAATGGGGCCCCACAAAGGCCCCATCTTTAAAATTTTCGAAAATCTTTCGGCGAGGAGGCATACGCCTCTTCAAATCAGGCGGCGGCAATCTCGTCGCCCGGGTTGCGCAGCACGTAGCCGCGTCCCCAGACCGTCTCGATGTAGTGCTGTCCGCCGGTCGCCACCTGCAGCTTCTTGCGCAGCTTGCAGATGAACACGTCGATGATCTTGAGCTCCGGCTCGTCCATGCCGCCGTAGAGATGATTGAGGAACATCTCCTTGGTGAGCGTGGTGCCCTTGCGCAGCGAGAGCAGCTCGAGCATCTGGTATTCCTTGCCGGTGAGGTGCACCCGCTGCCCGTTGACCTCGACCGTCTTGGTATCGAGATTGACCCGTAGGTCGCCCGTCTCGATGACCGACTGTGCGTGTCCTTTCGAACGACGCACGATGGCGTGAATGCGTGCGACGAGTTCGTCCTTGTGGAACGGCTTCGTCATGTAGTCGTCAGCACCGAAGCCGAGACCGCGAACCTTATCCTCGATCTGTGCCAGGCCAGAGAGAATGAGGATCGGCGTCTGCACCTTCGCGACACGGAGCATCTTCAAGACCTCATAGCCGCTCATGTCCGGCAAGTTGAGATCGAGAAGGATGATGTCGTAGTCGTAGAGCTTGCCGAGATCGACGCCCTCTTCGCCGAGATCGGTCGTATAAATATTAAAACCTTCGGACTGAAGCATCAGTTCGATGCTCTGCGCAGTCGCGCTATCGTCCTCGATCAGAAGGACCCGCATGCCAATTCCCTCTTCCTTGCCCCATCACAAGGCGCGCCGCCAATCTTAAAAGAACGCTACCGCGATCCGAACAACCTAACGCTAACTTTCATTACAAAAGTAACAATGACAGGTTAACAAATCCTAATTTCCGTTTCGAAACACGATAGCGAGCAGGTGGCTCATTTTAACCCATTTGAGACAACAAGCATCCGCTCGCTCCGAATATCTTCGGCGCGTCACTAAACCAGAAATTGCAGAACTAGATCCCCCCCTGGGTGTCCCGGGTCCGGGACCGTGAGACCGCCACCCCCGGAGGGGTGGAGAGCGTTGGCCGGAAAACTGCACCCGAATGACACGAATCAAGAGGTAACAGAATTCGCCGACTAGCCCTAGAGCCCGAAAACAACTACAGTCGCAGCGCAACCCAAAGACTTAATAAAGAACGGTAGGGCGTTGCTTTACCGCAACTTAATTAGAGTGTGGCACGGTAAACCATCCGGGGATGCGGGCCCCCGGTAATTTAAGGCTTCGTCCACCGTCGGGACGGGCAGGTTGTAAGGGACACGAGGGCCGTTTTCAGAGGGGCAAGCCGGATGGCATGCTTCTTGAGAAGCGAGCCCCAGGTGTTCTTGAGTAGGGGTAACGGACGATGAAGGCACGCGAAACGGCGCTCAGGCTGAAGCGCTTCGAGATGGATGAAAGGGCCCGTAAGGTCGCCGATCTCGAGCAGATGATCCGCGAGTTCGAAAATATCGCCTCCGACCTGGACCGGCAGATCCAGGCCGAGGAGGACCGCACCGGCGTCAAGGACGCCAAGCATTTCGCCTATTCGACCTTCGCCAAATCCGCGAGCCAGAGACGCGATAATCTGCGCGCCTCGATTGCAGGTCTGCGCCAGAAGCTCGATGCGGCACAGCAGGATTTTGACGAGACAAAACAGCAGCTTGCCCGCGTAAGTGCGGATGAGCCGCGCGAGGTGGGCCGCTCCCGCCGTCGCCACGAGCGCTCCGCGGGGATTGCCCTCCGCTGACGCACCGACACACCTCGGACCCATGTGCCCGAGGTGAAAATTCAGGCTTGATCAAAGCCTTGGATGGAGCGCGATCTCCCCGCGACGGACCCAGTCGCGCTTGCCCCACACCCGTTTGCGAGGCGCGCTTCAGCCGGCGCGCGCCCGGCTTTCCGGCAGCCCGGCTGCGCGCCGTGGCCGCCGCCTCCATCCACACCGTCGCCGCAAGCCAGCGCGTCGCCGACTTGCGTTCGCCCTTTTCCCGTGTCAATCGCTCCGCGAAGGGCTGAGAATCTGCCCACGTCGCTTGATGCCAGGGAGCAGCAGCACACTCGCGCCGGTCGGCCCGCGAATGGTGTGCGCCGGACGAACCAATGCAGCGGAAGCACCGAATCCACGCGGTCGTCGCGCTGATGCTGGCAGGGCTAACGGGGGGCTGCTCGGGCACCGCCCCGGTCCTCAGCCTGCCGTCCCCCGGTGAGACGAGCCCACCCGCTGAAACAAGCGCGACGGCCGAGGCTATCCCGGAACAGGACAGCGCCACCTCGAAACTTAAGGCCTTCCTGATGCCTAAGGACCTGGTCGTCGGAACGCCGACCGAGGTCTACACCCGCATCGCCCGGGGCGTGCTCACATGCTGGTTCGGCGCCGCCGGGCCCCTGAAAGGCGGCTACATTTACCACGCAGACGCCGAGCCAGCCTCCAAGGGCGGCAGCTCGGAGATCAAGATCCTGACCCGCGACGCAGCAGCCGAGGATCCGCGATCCATCCGCGCCTACCGGATCGGGATTTACCCGTCTGACGGCAAGACCAAGGTCGAGATCGAGAACGTGCGGCTTTCCGAGCCCCTCGCTCTGCGCCTTAAAGAGGACGTAGAGCGCTGGTCGGCAGACGAAGCCGGATGCGGCACACCTCCCGTCACGGCGGGGTGGTCCGCCGAGCAGGTCGTCGACACAAAAGCCGATGGCAAGAAGAAGGAAAAAAGCAAAAAGCCGTAGGATCAGGCCTCTAAAGCCCTACCACGGCTTGAGCATTTCCATCGTTGCTCGATGCGCACTAGCGCCATGTAGCGCGCGCCGGCTCCCGCCGGCGAACGCAAACTGGCCAGTACCGGGCGCGCTTTTAGCTCCGGTAGTCCTGAATACGGGTCGCCCGCAGCCCGGGAAGCCCGTGCTTGTCGATCGAACGCTGCCAGGACAGGAACTCGTCCACGGTCAGTTTGTACCGCTCGCAAGCCTCCTCGATACTGAGGAGACCGCCACGCACGGCCGCCACGACCTCCGCCTTACGGCGGATGACCCAGCGCTTCGTGTCCCGCGGGGGGAGATCGGCAACGGTCAACGGACTCCCATCGGGGCCGATAACATAGCGCACACGCGCTCTCATCTGATGTTCGGTCATGATACTCAATACTGCTACTGACCAGCCTTGAAGCTAACCTATTTCTGTTAAACATGGCCTAAGCCATTGAGTAAACATACCATAAAACACTGTACGAAATCACGCAAACGCCAACTTTATGGTTGACGGCGAACACCCCTCCGGAAGCCGGCTTGCATAGGGCACGGACTGCCCGTTATCATGCCGCCGGTATGGAGGCGCCGCGGAAGACCGCGAAGCGCCGATTTTGTTGTTTGGCCCCCGAGAGCCGCCCATTTGACGAGACATACCGACGTGCCAGCGCCATCCCTTGAAACGCCAATCGGAGACGGCAAGCGCAAGCGCGTGGTCGTCGCCATGTCGGGCGGCGTGGATTCCTCTGTGGTCGCGGGCCTCCTCGCCCAGTCCGGACACGATGTGATCGGCATCACACTTCAATTGTACGATCATGGAGAAGCGGTCGGCCGCAAGGGCTCCTGCTGCGCGGGCCAGGACGTGGAGGACGCGCGCCGCGTCGCGCAGAAGCTCGGCATTCCCCATTATGTGCTGGACTACGAGAAGCGCTTCTCGGACGCCGTGATGAAATCGTTCGCCGAAAGCTATATCGCGGGCGAAACGCCGATCCCCTGCGTCACTTGCAATCAGAAGATCAAGTTCAACGATCTCCTGGATACTGCACGTGATCTCGGCGCGGACCTGCTTGCCACCGGCCACTACGTCCAGCGCGGCCAGGGCCGCGACGGGCCCGCCCTCTTCCGCGCAGCCGACACCGACCGCGATCAGAGCTACTTCCTTTTCGCGACCACCCGCGAGCAGCTCGCGAGCCTGTGGTTCCCCTTGGGCGGAATGGTGAAAAACGACGTGCGCGCGATCGCGCACGATCTCGGACTCCTGGTCGCCGACAAGTCGGACAGCCAGGACATCTGCTTCGTGCCGAAGGGCCGCTACAGCGACGTCATCGAGAAGCTGAAGCCGGGCGCGCTGCACGCGGGCGACATCGTTCACATCGACGGCCGCCGCCTCGGCCGCCACGAAGGCATCGTGAACTACACAATCGGCCAGCGGCGCGGCTTGAAGATCGCCTCCGCCGAGCCGCTTTACGTCTTGAGCCTGAATGCCAAACGCAACGAGGTGGTGGTGGGACCACGTGCCTTCTTGCATACGCGCACTCTTATTCTTAGAAACGTCAACTGGCTCGGCGACGGCACCTTGGATGAAGCCGTCTCCGGTCAGGGAGCGGAAGTCTATGCGCGGATCCGCTCGTCTCAGGCGCCCCAGCCGGCAACGGTCTCCAAAGGCGCTGACGGGGCTGTGAAAGTCACGTTGCGCGACGGAGAGCATGGAGCAGCGGCCGGTCAGGCCTGTGTGCTTTATGCCGATGGATCGACCGAAGCCCGTGTATTGGGCGGCGGATGGATTGCAGAGGCCGTGAAGGCCGATAATATGGATTGGCTGGAATCGTCTGCCTAAGGCGGGCGACTGAAGTTTCCGAAGTCGTTATCTTGGATATGACTTTCGGGGGAGAGAACCGCGTGCAGAAGATGAAGACCGAGGCAAAGCCCCGTTTGCGTGTAGAAGACCTCGAGCGCAGCAATGGCCGCATTGTCGGCATTGGGCGCATCGAGGAAGACGTCGTCAAGGTGGCCTATCGCAGATGGGCACCGATCTACGACCATACGTTCGGCCGCGTCTCCACCGAAGGACGCAAGCACGCCGCCGAGGTGATCAACTCCAGCCTCGATCAGGGCCGTGTTCTCGAGGTCGGCGTGGGCACCGGCCTCGCCCTCGCGGACTACGGCCGCCACCTCGAGATCGTCGGCATCGACCTCTCTCCTGATATGCTCGACAAGGCGCGCGAGCGCGTCGCCAGCGAGCGCCTCGATCACGTCACCGGCCTTCATGAAATGGACGCCGGCGACCTCAAATTCCCCGACAACTCCTTCGACATCGTCACAGCCATGTTCGTGATGACGGTCGTGCCCGAGCCCGAGAAAGTCATGCGGGAGCTGGCGCGCGTCACCAAGCCGGGCGGCGAGGTGCTGATCGTCAACCACTTCAGCCAGACCGAAGGCGTGCGCGGCTGGGTCGAGCGCCGCATGGCACCCTTCGCAGAGATCATCGGCTGGCGCTCCGTCTTCGATCAGTCGCGCGTCATGGTTTGCGACGACTTGGTCCTGAGCGAGCGCAAGGCGCTGCGTCCGTGGGGTATCTTCACGATGATGCGCTTCAAGAAAAAGGCCGAGCACAGCCTTCAGCCGGTCGCGGCGGAGTAAAAATCCGCCTCTCGACGGCCCAAAGACCCAAGAAATAATGATACGGCGCGGGTGGCGCTTGACGCCGAGCCCGCCGATTCCTATAGACCAGCATCGCTTCGGCTCCTCGGGTCCGAAGCGGAACGCATCGCCCTCCCCGAACGGAGGCGCGCATGTCCGGCGGGATAGCTCAGGTGGTTAGAGCGACGGTCTCATAATCCGTAGGTCGGCGGTTCAAGTCCGCCTCCCGCTACCAACTTCATCCGAAAATCCGATCGAAGGCTCCGGCCAGCCCGCATCACACCCGCGGCCGCCGCGGAAGCTCGATCGGCAGGAACTCGACGCCCGACTGCTGGATGGGCTGCGGGTAGAGCTTCATCAGATCCATCACCACGGTCGGCATGGCGACCTTGACCGGCAGGCCGAGAGACTGCGCCTCTGTAGCCGTCAGCGCATAGTCGTGCGTCCAATGCCCGCCTGCCAGCTTGTCGGCGATGGCTTCCGCCGCCGCCTGGTCGAGGCGCGGCGTCAAGATCTCCACCGCGCCACGCTTCACCTGCGCGAGAGCCTTCTCGCTCACGTCCGCGAGCACGAGCGTGAGGTCCATCACGTCCGAGACCGGCTTCGAATCCCGTGCCTTGACGATGCTCGCCGCCGGAAGTCCCAGGATCTGCGGATCGATCGGCCCCAGCACGGAAAATTCCCCCAGCACGATCTCGTCCGCCGCGAGCGCGATCAGCGTGCCGCCCGACATCGCATAGACCGGAACGTAAACCGTGACCTTCGCGGGATGGGCTTCGACCGCCCGCGCGATCTGCATCGCCGCGAGCACCAGACCGCCCGGCGTATGGAGCACAAGGTCGATCGGCACCGTATCCGGCGTTTCCTTGATAGCCGCGATGATGGTCTGCGCGTCCTCGAGATCGATATGGCGCGCAACGGAGAAGCCGAACAGACGCCGCTGCTCCTGGCGATGTATCATCGTAATGACGCGCGTGCCGTGCGCCTTCTCGATGGCGGCGATGGCCTGCGCGCGGCGCACCGCGAACCAGCGCCCCATAAACAGAGGCTGGAGCGCCATGACGATGATGGCCACCCAGATCAGGGATGAGAAATCGAACGTCATGGAGCCCTCGCGCGGCGTGATGCGGCCGGCGGAACAACGTCCCGTGCCCGGTTCCGTTCCGCGAGCTTAGCCCCGCTCCAGGCTCGATTAAAGCGTCACGCGCTTCACGCCCGCCGCATCGAGCGCGAGGAGGCGCCGCCTGAGCACGAGGACGTAGTAGAACATGTAGAGATACTGGAACGTCTCCACCACCTCGCTCGGCCGCGTGAACAGCGGCGTGCCGAGAACATCCTTGCCGAGATCATCCACGACCTTGAAGGAAAGCGCGATGAGAGCTGCGGGCGCAATGGCGAGCGGCGGCGTCAGAAGTGCGAGCAGCGGCTGGCGGAAAGTGCCCGTCCACTGCTGAACGAAAGGAATGAGAAGACCGCCGATGAACATGGCGTTGTCGAACAGCAGCTTCGGCCGCTGGTTGAACCAGGGCGAGGTGTTGTGGAGATTAGTCTCCTGCTGCCGGTTGATCTCCGACCAGTATGCGGGCGTGTTCCAGTTGAAGAAGTGCTGGCCCCAGCTGTGCTCCTCACCCGCGATGTAGAAAGCCGCGAGCGCGAAGAAAAATACCGCGATCCAAAGAAGCCGGCTGCCCTTCACGACATCGAACCGCAACGCGAGCGCGCACAACACCGACGCCGCGGCAGCCAGCACGAATTGCGACAACTCGAGAAAGCCGAAGCCCTCCGGCAGCACGTGGTTCACGTAGAACTCTGGCGCCACCGCCCAGATCGCCACCACCGCCACGACGAGCGTAATCGGAAGGTAGGTCGACCACCACGCATCCGAGCGATCCGGCGCCCACGAGCGAGCAGGGATCACGTTCAGGGGCGGCGTGAGGACACCCGCGGAAGAAGCAGCGGCCATGGCTCGATCCAATGAAAAGCCGGGATGGAAACGCACCCCGAACGCATTGCATGGGATGGCAAATTTGTGACAGGGGAACAAGCCTGCTTTCGCCCCTTCCACGCATTCCGCACAGGATCGGCGCAGGCCGGCAACACGCGCGTCTTTCGCACGGCGCAAGCCGCACCGAAGCCGCATCGGCGCGGCCCAACCTTACGAAAATGAACTTTTCTTAAGGCGAGCATTTTCAGCGTCTTCCCTCTTGAATCGAGCGAGCGGCAAATTAATTTCGCGCTCGCATGTGACAGCGTGACCCGAGGGCCGCACACCGCTGCCCTAGGGGACGGCCCGCCCGTGACCGCGGCGCGCGGCCTTGGCGCGCGAGCATGCTAAGTGCAGGCCGCAATCGAAGACGGCCGGACGACAAAAACGAACAGACACGACCTGATCTCGGTCGGCTTTGGACATGCCTTCGGGGAGGCTTGCAGACATGGCAGCGCTCATAGAAGCGACGGCTCTCAGAAAGACATTTGGCGCGATCACCGCGGTCGACGGAATCTCGCTGAGCGTGCGGAAAGGCGAGGTGCTGGGTTTTCTGGGTCCCAACGGCGCCGGCAAATCGACCACCATGAAGATGATCACGGGCTTCCTGGAGCCCGACGCGGGCTCAGCCCGCATCTGCGGGCACGACGTGCTCGAAGAGCCGAAGGCCGCTAAGGCCAAGCTCGGCTATCTGCCGGAAGGCGCTCCCGCCTACGGCGACATGACGCCCGCCACATTCCTGCGCTTCATCGCCGAGATTCGGGGCTTCGAAGGCAACGACATCAAGAGCCGCGTGATCGCGGCCATCTCCCGCGCCGGCCTCGACTCCGTCGTCGACCAGCGCATCGAAACCCTCTCCAAAGGCTACAAGCGCCGCGTCGGCATCGCGCAGGCCATTCTGCACGATCCCCCCGTCCTCATCATGGACGAGCCCACCGACGGCCTCGATCCCAATCAGAAGCATCACGTCCGCGAGTTGATCCGCGAGATGGCACCGCATAAGGCCATCATCGTCTCGACGCACATCCTGGAGGAGGTGGAAGCAGTCTGCACACGCGCGGTGGTTATCGCAAAAGGCCGCATCGTCGCTGACGGAACGGCCGAGGATCTGCTGCGCCGCGCACCCACCCACGGCGCTGTCACCCTACGCGTGCTGCAAGCAGATGCCGAGCGCATCGCCAAGACGCTTGCCGATCTCGCCTCCGTCGCGCGGGTCGAGACCACGGCCGAGCCGGACGGGCGCAGCCTCATCCGCGCGCTGCCCAAGGCCGATGCCGCGCCCGCCAAAGCCATCGGCGACCTGCTTCGCCGCGAATCCTTGTCCTTCGAGGAAATCTACGTCGAGCGCGGCAAGCTCGACGACGTCTTCCGCGAGATCACAACGTCCACGCAGGCTTGAAACATGCGCGATACCCTGAAAACCGCCTACATCATTGCCAGGCGTGAGTTCGCGGCCTATTTCGCGACACCGCTGGCAGCCGTGTTCCTCACCATCTTCGTCGCCGCGACGGGCGCCTTCGCCTTCTACATCGGCGGCTTCTTCGAGCGCGGGCAGGCAAACCTCTTCGCCTTCTTCGCTTACCACCCCTGGCTTTACCTTCTGCTCGTGCCGGCCGTCGCCATGCGGCTGTGGGCGGAGGAGCGCAAGAGCGGCACCATCGAGTTGCTGATGACCCTCCCCGTCTCTCCAACTGAAGCAATCCTTGGCAAGTTCGCCGCCGCCTGGGCCTTCATCGGCCTCGCCCTGATCCTCACCTTCCCGATGTGGATCACCGTGAACATTCTGGGCAACCCGGACAACGGCGTGATCCTCACGAGCTACATCGGAAGCTTCCTGGTCGCGGGTGCGTTCCTCGCCATCGGTTCGTTCATCTCGGCCCTCACCAAGAACCAGGTGATCGCCTTCATTCTCTCCGCCACCATCTGCTTCCTGTTCCTCACCAGCGGCATGGAGCTGGTGCAGAACGTCTTGCGGAGCTGGACACCACGCATCGTCTCCGACGCCGTGGCGAGCATGAGCTTTCTCTCCCACTACGAGGAGATCACGCGCGGCGTGATCGGGCTCGACTCGATCGTCTTCTTCGCCTCCCTCATCGTCTTCGCGTTGTTCGCCAACGCGATCGCCGTCAGCCAGAAGAAATCCGCCTGAGGGCTCGCTCCATGAAAGATTTTCTCGCCTCCGCCTTCAACGGCCTCGTGGCCTACGCCTCGAAACTCAGCACCTCCCGCCTCGCCTGGGGCGGCCTCGCGCTTGCTGCCGTGACGCTGCTGTCGGTCAACCTGATCGCCTCGCAAACCCTGGGCGCCTGGAAAGCCGATCTCACCGAGGACAAACTCTACACTATCGCACCGGGCTCGGTCGCCGTGCTCCAGTCCATGGATGAGCCGGTGAAAGTGCGTCTCTACTTCTCGAAGAAGCTCGGCGAGCGAGGCTCCTCCATCACCCGCTATTTCGATCGTGTCCGCACGCTCCTCGATGAGTTCAGGCGCATCTCGGGCGGCAAGCTGCAGCTCGAGGTTCTCGATCCCGAGCCCTTCTCCGACGCCGAGGAGCGCGCCGTCGCGGCCGGCCTGATCGGAAAGCGCATCAACGCGGAAGGCGAGCTCGGCTACTTCGGGCTTGCCGCCACCAACTCCACCGACGACCAGGAGGTGATCGGCTTCCTCTCGCCGGATCGCGAAAGCTTCGTCGAGTACGACATCACCAAGCTGATCCACACGCTCTCCAATCCGAAGAAGCGCCGTGTAGGCATCATGACGTCGCTGCCCCTCGAAGGCGGCCAGTCTCCGATGGGCAATCAGCCAACTCCGCCGTGGCTCATCATGGGCCAGATCCGCGAGTTCTTTGACGTCGAGAACATCGAGCAGACCGTCAAGGAGATCCCGTCCCGCATCGACGTCCTGCTCGTCGCGCAGCCCACCCAGCTCACGCCCCAGGCGGCCTATGCGGTCGACCAGTATGCGCTGAAGGGCGGCAAGCTGCTGGTGCTCATCGATCCCGTGGCGGAGGCCGCGCAATTGGAGTTGCTGCAGAAGCAGGGTAAAGGGCGCGCGGAGCTCGCCAAGCTGCTCAAGACCTGGGGCGTCGAGTTCGACCCGAACAAGGTCGCAGCCGACATCAAGCACGCGCGCCGCGTTCAGTTCGGCCGCAGCGAGCAAGGCATGGTGACGGAGTACGTCGCCTGGCTCGGGCTCGATCAATCCAACATCGACCAGAACGACGTACTCTCGAGCGGCATCAAGGTTTTGAACCTCGCATCCGCTGGCGTCCTGACCCCGGTCGCAGGGGCGAAGACCAAGGTCACGCCCATCGTCTCGACCTCGCCGGACGGCATGGAGATCGCGAGCAGCAAGGTCGGCATGGCCGCAGACCCCGTCGGCCTGATCCGCGCCTACAAACCGGGCGGGAAGCCCTTGACGCTCGCGGCGCGCATCTCCGGCGACGCGGCGACCTCGTTCCCCGACGGCGTGCCAGAGCCCGGCGACGAGAACGCGGACGCCAAGAAGGAAGTCGAGAACAAGCCTGATGGCACCGCCGCGGCGAAGCCCGAGGAGAAACCAGCCGAGACGAAGCCCGCCGTTGCGAAGAAACCCGGGCCCGGCCATGTCGCGAGCGGACACGTCAACGCCATCGTCATCGCCGACACCGACCTTCTCGCCGATCAGTTCTGGGTCGAGAACCGCCAGATGCTCGGACAGGAGCTCGTGGTGCCCTCCGCCCACAACGCCGCCTTCATCGTCAGCGCGCTCGAGAACCTGACCGGCAGCGACGCACTGATCGCACTGCGTGGCCGCGGCGTCCGCGAGCGCACTTTCACCCTCGTCGAGGATCTGCGCCGCGACGCCGAGCGCAAGTTTCGCGAGAAGGAGGAAGCCCTCACGGCAAAGCTGAAGTCGGTGGAGCAAGAGCTGGAGAAGCTGCAGAGCCCCGCCGCCCGCGGCACCATGATCGTCTCCGAGAAGGAGAACGCGGCCATCGAGAGCTTCAAGACCCAGATGCTCGAAACCCGCCGCGAGCTTCGTCAGGTCAAGCTGGAGTTGGGCCGCAACATCAAGACTCTCGACGGCCTGCTCCAGTTCGCGAACATCGCGCTGGTGCCGCTGCTGATCATTGCCGGCGGCGTGGGCTGGTCGTTCTGGCGCACCCGCCGAAAATCGGCCTCGAAATCCTGACCCCGACAGAAATGATGCTGGAGTGTTGAGCAATGACACCGAAACAGTTCGCAGGCCTCGCCGCCGCGGCAGCTCTCTCCTTGCTCGCCGCCATCCTCGTTTATGGATCCCGCACTGATTGGGCATCCGATGCGGCGGGGACAGGGCTTCTCTTCCCCGGCCTCAAGGCGGACGCCGAGAAGGTCTCTCGCATATCGGTCACCCAGGGAGACAAGACCGTCGCGATCGAGAAGGCGGGCGATCACTGGCTCATAAAGAGCCGCGATGGATACCCCGCGAGCGACGAGAAGGTGCGCGCGCTCCTCATCGCACTCTCCGATGCAACGCTGATCGATGCGAAGACAAAGAACCCCGAACGCTACTCCGTGCTGGAGGTCGAGGAGCCTGACGGAAAGAATGCCAGCTCCCGCCTGATCGAGCTCGAGGACGCGAGCGGCAAAAGCCTCGCCAAGGTCATCGCCGGAAAGGTGAAGCCATCCCCCACCGGCAATCGTCAGGCGAGCGGGGGAACCTATGTGCGCCGCCCGGGCGACCCCCAGAGCTGGCTCGCCAGCACCGGCATCGCTGGCGGCACCGGCCTCAAGGACTGGGCGAACGCGCGGGTGTTCGAGACCGCGACCGAGAAGGTGAAAACGCTCACCGTCGAGATCCCCGGCGAGGCCGCCTACGACATCAAGCGCGCAGCCGACGGAACGCACGAACTCGACGCCGTCCCCCCCGGCAAGAAGATCAAGTACGTGAACATGATCGACAACATCATCGAGGCGGCCTCCTTCCTCGATCTCGAAAACGTGCGCAAGGCAACCGGCGCCACGGGAGGAGATGCCGGCACTGTGAAATTCGAAACCGACGACGGGCTCAAGATCGCTCTCAAGGTGCGCCGCGAGAAGGATGGAGCCTGGGCCACGATCGAGGCGGCCGGCGAAGGCAACGCGAAGAAGGCGGCGGACGACATCGCGCTCAAGGCCAAAGGCTGGGAGTTCGAGATCCTGCCCTCCAAGGCCGACACCATGCTGAAGCGCCGCGACGATCTCCTGGAGGACGCCGCATCCTGACGTGCGGGCGCGCAGGAAGCCCGTTCGTCAGGACTTCACGGTCTCCGCCTTCATGACGTCGAACTGCTCCCACACCGGCTTTCCGAACCGCTCCACCAGGAAGTCGATGAAGAGCCGCGTCTTCGTGGCCAGGAACCTGTTGGGCGCATAGAGGGCGTGGATGGTTACGTTCTGCGGCGGATAGCTTGGCAGGATCACCACCAGGCGGCCTGCCGAGATATCCGAGCCCACGAGGAAGCTCGGCAGCCGCGCGATCCCGACACCCTTGAGCGCCGCGTCGCGCAACGTATCGCCGTTGTTGGAGCTGAGGCAGGCCGAGATCGGCACCGTGAGCGGCACCTCGTTGTCGGTGAGATGCCAGCGCGGAACCGTCGTCGAGTGGCCATAGTGCAGGCAGCGATGACTGATCAGATCCTGGGGGATCTCGGGCATCCCATGCCGTGCGATGTAGTCGGGGCTCGCCACCAGAACCACCCGCGCGCTCGAGATGCGCCGGGCGATCAGGCTCGAATCGACCATGGCTCCGATGCGCACGGTCAGATCCACGCCCTCCTCCAGCGGGTCGATCATACGGTCCGTAAGCGTCAGCTCCACCTTGAGCTCCGCGTAGCGCTTCATGAAATCAGCAACCGCCGTGCCGAGATAAAGCGTGCCGAACGACATCGGGCCGTTCACCTTCAGCACGCCCTTGGGCTCGTCATGCAGCCGCGAAACCTGCGCTTCGGTCTCGGAGATCTGAGCGAGGATGGCGAGACAGCGCTCGTAGTAGGCGAGGCCCGCTTCCGTCGGCGTCACCCGCCGCGTGGTTCTGTCCAGAAGTCTGGCCCCGAGTGCGTGCTCGAGCTGCGTAATGGCCTTGCTGATCGCAGACCGCGTGACCCCGAGACGGCGTGCCGCCTCCGAGAAGCTCCCGCTCGCCACCACTTTGGCGAGCACGTTCATTGCATCCAGCTTGTCCATCGCGCTCGTTGATTACCCCCCGCAGGTCGGAGACCGGGCCATAGCGGCGTGCCTCAGAGCAATGTTTTGAAATTCGAGTAGAGCGTACGGGCGACCGACGTATAGGCGGGCAGCCGCTGGGCGACATCGCCAGCCAGCCGGTCCACGATGCCGGCGCCGAGCGTGGCTTCGAGCGCCCGCGCGTACTCCGGAATGGCCGCCCAGTCCGCCACCGTCTCGTCGGTCACTTCCACGTGACACTGCAAACCGTAGGCATACTTTCCGTAGCGGAACGCCTGCATCTCACAGACGTCCGACCGCGCGAGCTGCACCGCGCCGTCGGGAAGGCTCTGCACTTCCGCTCCGTGCCACTGCAGAACCTCGATGGGATCGGGCACACCGGCGAATAAAGGATCGCGCCGCCCCTCCTCGGTCTGCCGGATAGTAAGCGTACCGACCTCCGCACGGCGTCCCGGCCCCACGCGCCCGCCCAGCGCATCCGCGAGGAGCTGATGACCGAGGCAGATGCCGAGATAAGGCCGGCCGAGATCGGCGACAAAACGGCGGATCGCGGCCTTCTCGGCCTTGAGCCAAGGGAAGGTGTCCTCCTGCCAGACGTCCTGAGGCCCCCCCATCACCATCATCACGTCGAAGGGCTCGAGATCGGGAATGGCCTCGCCCTGATCGAGCTCCACCGTGTGCCACGCAACCCCATCCTCACGGAGAAAGTCGCGGAACACGCCGGGATGCTCCACCGCGAGATGTTGCAGGACCAGGACCTTCATAGGTGCCACCCTCCTCGACCCGCCCGCGACTGGAAAAACCCCGCAGGAAAAGCCGTTTGCCTACCCCTTGAACCGAACGCCCGCGCTTTGCGTGGTGCGCACTTTCGCTTAGTTTTGAGAGAGACCGGTTGTCTCTCCACGGCCGCAAAGCGAACCCTCAACCGGCACGGACATTAACGTAGGCGGCACGTCGCCTACCTAACCGCACTTTCACCGCTGGCACAATAGTTGCCTCATAGGAAAATACATGAGGATGAATTAGACCGCAATTTTTTGTTCCATAGACTAAAGAGTTGGCGCCTCCGGGCCGCGTTTGGGCGGCCACCGGAGATTCCCGGAACTGCCTGGCGAACACGCGGCAACCGCAACTACCCCTCGATCTCAAACCTCCCGCCAGTCGTGGCGCTGCCTACGCACCGGGCCGGACGCACACCGATTGAGCATCGAAGCGAGCGGGCAAAACACCCCTCCTGACCGTCCCGCAGGTCAGCGCAGACATTCAGAAAACCCAGGTTTCACCGCTGCTTGCGCGGCCATCCCCTGCGATGGCCGGGGACACTTTCATGTCTGGCACAAGAGTTGCCTCAAGGGAAAACGAGGCACCAGGCGGTCACGGGATCGGGCGTGGCGTGCGCCTGCGGAGCTGGGGCTGGCACTGCTGGTAGCAGGGGAGATTCAAATGGCTGACCAAGCGACAGCGATGACGACGCTGTTCACAGAGTTCTACTTCTTTCTATGTATCGTCCTGATGTTCTTCATCCACATCGGCTTCTGCATGTACGAAGTCGGCGTGGCGCGCACCAAGAACGTCCAACACACGCTGCTCAAGAACGCGATGGCGATCCCGACGATCGGCATCGCGTTTTATCTTTTCGGAATGTGGATCTACATCGCGCTTCAGAGCTGGCCGATCGGCTCGTCCGAGGTGAGC
Source organism: Hyphomicrobium zavarzinii ATCC 27496 (assembly GCF_000383415.1). Taxonomy (GTDB): domain Bacteria; phylum Pseudomonadota; class Alphaproteobacteria; order Rhizobiales; family Hyphomicrobiaceae; genus Hyphomicrobium_C; species Hyphomicrobium_C zavarzinii. Next base: position 102,761 of record NZ_KB911259.1, read on the forward strand.
TTCTCCACCGGCTTCGAGCCCTGGTCCAAGACCCTTGCGCCGAACCTCGCCGACCGCATCTCGGGCGTCTTCCTCGGCGCTTTCATGCTGTTCGGAATGACGGCAGGCTCGATCGTCTCGGGCTCCATCATCGAGCGCTCGAAGACCATCGGCTTCCTCATCATCGCCGTCTACATCGGCGCGATCGCCTGGGTCGTGCCGGCCGCATGGGCCTGGGCAGGCAACGGCTGGATGGTCCAGTACCTCGGATATCACGACCAGTACTGCTCGGCGATCCTGCACAGCGTCGCCGGCTTCGGTGCGCTGGCCGTGCTTCTGAACCTCGGACCGCGCATCGGCAAGTTCGACGCCAACGGCGAGCCTCGCGAGATCCCGGCCCACAACCCCTGGATGGTCACGCTCGGCCTCTTCATGATCTACGTGGGCTTCTTCGGCTTCTACGCCGCCTGCCACATCCCGATCGTCAACATCGCGGCCGAAGGCCAGCCCGAGTACTGGACGGCCACCAACATCTACGGCTTCCCGATCACGCTCTCGGGCGTCACCATGAACTTCCTGCTGGCGCTGCTCGCGGGCATGATGACGGCCTACATGGTCTCGGGTGGCAACGCGTTCTGGACCTTCTCCGGCGGCCTCACCGGCCTCATCAGCGCGAGCTCCGGCAACGACCTCTACCATCCCGTTGTCGCGGCCACGCTCGCCGTCGTCGGCACCGCCTTCGGCTACTACATGCACAACTGGGTCGAGAAGAAGTACAAGCTCGACGACGCGGTTGGCGCGGTTGCCGTCCACGGCTACTGCGGCGTGTTCGGCGGCATCGCGGCCGGCTTCCTGCTGTGGGGCTATCCCGCCATCAACCCCAGCGCAGGCACGCTCGTGGCGCTGTCCGAGGGCGCGGGCTGGTTCGGCACCAACGCCGAAGGCATCCCGATCATCACGCCGATCGGCAATACCATCGGCACGCTCGTGTTCGCGATCGGCTTCGGCTTCATCCCGACCTACGTCATCGCCAAGGTGCTGAAGTCGTTCGGCATGCTCCGCGTCGATCCGAAAGTCGAGCTGACCGGCCTCGACGGCGACAGCAAGTCCACCACCTACCCGAACCTCTCGGGCGCGGAAGCCGCTTTCGAAGCGCTTCAGCGCAAGGAAGCGAAGGCCTGAAAAGCTCTCGGAATGGCCGCGCGCCGTTCCGCACTATCGGCCGAAGCAGAATTCTAGGGCGCCGCGTACGCGGACTGCGCCGAGGCGCCCCGGATCTCACCACCCAACTTGAAAGGAGAGCACACCATGTCGACCGGCATCTCATCTCTCAACAAGCTCAGCGAAGTCACCACCGTCTATCCGTTCGCCGGAATGGAGGTCCCGTTCGCCATCGCCACCCTGGGCTTCTTCGTCGTCTTCCTCGGATGGCAGTTCGTGATGGAGGCCAAGCACCACAAGGCGATCATCGGCAGCTTCACCGCAAGCCCAGCCGAGTGACGCACTAATACACACGGACAGGTTTCCGCCGGCTGGCCGAGCACCCTGGCCGGCGGAGGCGTACTCGAGGCCCCGAGACCACCTCGGCTTGAGGCCTCGAGGTTTTTTTGCCATCGCGGATATGACGGCCCCGCCCTGCGCCAGGCCAGCACGACGGCGATGGACTTCCCGGGCCCGCCGCGCTCTAGTATCGAGGCAGACTTTCACCCGCCCGCCGCATGACGCTCTCGTTCCCCTCCATTCCGGTCGAGCTCTGGATGTTCGCGGCGATTCTCGCTGCGATCGCCCTGTTTCATCGCTTTACGCTCGTGGTCTCTCTCGCGGGCCTCGCCAGCATCGTGGCCTACAAGCTCGCGGTCACGGGCTTCAAGGCGGGCCCTGGCCTCGCGGGCCTCGGCATCCACTTCGCCCACGAAGCGGTGCTGCTCGCCAATTTGTTCATGCTGCTCACCGGCTTCGCGATCCTCGCACGCCATTTCGAGGAGTCGCAGGTGCCCGCCATCATGCCCAACCTGCTGCCGGATACCTGGATGGGCGGCGTGGTGCTGCTTGGGCTCATCTTCGTCATCTCCGCATTCCTCGACAACATCGCGGCCGCCATCATCGGCGGCACCGTCGCGCGCACCGTTTTCCAAGGACGCGTGCACATCGGATATCTGGCCGCCATCGTCGCCGCCTCCAACGCGGGCGGCTCGGGCAGCGTCGTCGGCGACACCACGACGACCATGCTCTGGATCTCGGGCGTGAGCCCTATGTCGGTGCTGGAAGCTTATGTGGCCGCAGGCCTCGCCTTCGCCGTGTTCGCCATCCCGGCCGCGCTCAGCCAGCACCGGTTCCAGCCCATCATGAAGGACGCCCCACTCGGAACGGCCATCGTGCCGGGGTGCATCGCCATCGTGGTCTTCATCCTCGTGAGCGCGATCGCGGCCAACGTGCTCGCCACGCTCTATGCACCCGAGATCCTGGATCGCGTCCCCCTCGTCGGCCTCGCCGTCTGGGCGGCGATCGGGCTCGCGGCTCCCCTGCACCGGCCGGACTGGAGCATCCTGCCGGACGCCGTGAAGGGCACGGTCTTCCTGCTCGCCCTCGTGAGCGCCGCGTCACTGATGCCGATCGAGGCCCTGCCCGCGGCGTCCGTGCCGACCGCCCTCATGCTGGGTTTCGTATCCGCCGTTTTCGACAACATTCCCCTCACGGCTCTCGCCATCAAGCAGGGAGGCTACGATTGGGGCTATCTCGCTTACGCGGTAGGCTTCGGCGGATCGATGATCTGGTTCGGCTCCTCCGCGGGCGTGGCGTTGACCAACCTTTTTCCCGAGGCCCGCTCAGTCGCCGCCTGGCTCCAGGCCGGATGGTACATCCCGATCGCCTACGTCGCGGGCTTTCTCGCTATGCTGGCGCTGCTCGGCTGGTCGCCCTGACCGCTAAGGTTAGCCGCCCGAGATCGCCGTCAACACATACACCTTGCCGCCATCGCGAAGCGCCGTATCGAGCGATGCGCGCTGCCCTTCGACGAAGATATTGATGTGACGGCGAACGCGCGGCGTTGAATCGCAAAGCCTGTCGCGCATGCCGGGCCAGCGGCGATCGAGCACGTCGATCATCGCGCGCACGGTCTCTGCCGAAACCGCAACCTCGCGCTGCGCCTCTGGATAGAGATCCAGCAACGCACGCGGCAACAGAACCGAGACGCGGCACGTTGCGTCCGCGGCCCCTACGCCGTCGCCTTGCTCGATTTCCGTCACCGCCTCACCCTTCATGGCTCCCGCTTCAGTCGACGACCAGCGTTTCTACGGACGAGATGGCCGGCAGATGCTGCGCAAGGCAGGCCCAGCTCTCGCCCTCGTCGGCACTGGCGTACAGACAGCCGCCGCCCGTTCCGAAGTAGACGCCCGCAGGCTCCAGCTTGTCTGTCGCGAGCGCCTGGCGCAACACGCCGAAATAAGCGTCTTGTTGCGGCAGCCCATTGCGAAGCGCCGTCCACGACGAACCCCCGTCGCGCGTGCGCCAGACGGCAGCCCTCGCGTCCGGCATATAGCGGCCATTTACATCGCCGTTGAGCGGAAGCAGGAACAGCGTATCCGGATCGCGCGGATGCACGGCGGCCGGGAATCCGAATGTCGAGGGAAGCCCCGCCTCGATGCTCTTCCACACCTTGCCGCCGTCGTCGCTGCGATACATGCCGCAGTGGTTCTGCTGGTAGAGCCTGTCCGATCCATCGGGAGCCAGCGCGAGACTATGCACGCACTGGCCATATTCGGGATAGCGCTGGTCTTCCGGCATGTAGTCGGCCCGGGTACCCTTGTTGCGAGGCTCCCACGTCTCCCCTCCATCCGCCGAATGAAACACGCCGGCGGAAGAGATTCCGACCCAGAGCTTCCTCTCGTCTTTCGGATGCTGCACGATCACGTGCAGGATGAGCCCACCGCCACCCGGCTGCCAGTGCGGGCGCGAAGGGTGGTCGCGCAGGCCGCCGACGTGTGACCACGTCTCGCCGCCATCTGCGCTCTTGAAGAGTCCCGCCGGCTCGACGCCCGCATAAAGCGCGTCCGTCCCTTGAGCGAGGCTCCATGCCGCCGCGATCGGGGTCTCGCCCTCCGCGTAGGAAAGGCCGGCGCTCGAATGGGTCCAGGTCTCTCCGAGATCGGTCGATTTCCACACCGCCGGGCCGAACCACGCATTGCCGCCCGCCGCATAGATGTTGCCCGTGCCGGGGTCGCCGATCACGTGCTGGATCGGCCACGTGTTGCAAAAGGGGCCGCGTAACGACCACGAACGGCGCCCTGCATCGCTTTCGAGGATGAACGTCCCCTTTTTCGTTCCGATGAGAACGAGCACCTTCGCCATGGCGTCCTCCTGCCTTCCGATGTTGCCGTCACCCGTACGCGACGGAAGCTGCATAAATCGAGACTAGGACGGAACTGGGTCTTTCGATCCGACAGTCCGGCCGAAATAATCCTCAGAAGCCATCTAGCCCGGGAATGCCGCCGTCTTAGCGCGGCGGCGACGCCCCCTCCTTCCGGCTGTCGCGGGCGAGCCGGTCGAGATGACCGCGAATGTGCTGCGCCTCCTGTGCGGTCCGCGCGAGCGCGATGGCCCGGTCGAAAGCCTCGCGGGCTTCGTCCGCCCGCCCGATCTCCGAAAGCAACGCGCCCTTGAGCCCGAAAAAGTGGAAGTAGCCGGAAAGCTTGGGCGCCAGCGGCTCGATCATGGCGAGCGCGGCCTCCGCACCCCGCACCTTGCTGACGGCCACCGCGCGATTGAGCGTCACCACCGGCGACGGCTGCAAGCGCTCGAGCGTGCTGTAGAGAAGATCGATCTGCGTCCAGTCCGTGTCCTCGAAGCGCTCCGCCGTCGAGTGGAGCGAGGCTATGGCCGCCTGGATCTGATAGGGCCCCGGCTGCCGGTGGCGCATTGCCTTGTCGATGAGCGCACTGCCCTCCGCGATCAGGGCCTTGTTCCAGAGACCCCTATCCTGGTTCTCGAGCAGCACGATCGCTCCATCGCCATCGAGCCGGGCCGCGCACCGCGCATGTTGAAAGAGAAGCAGCGACGCGAGCCCCAGGATTTCGGGCTCCGAGGGAAACAGCCGCAACAGAAGCCGCGCCAGACGGATGGCCTCCTCGCAAAGCGGAAGCCTCACGTGCACGTCGCCCCCGCTCGCCGAGTAACCCTCGTTGAAGATCAGGTAGATCATCGCCGCGACGGTGCCGAGCCGTTCGCTCCGCTCGATAGGCCCCGGCGTCTCGAAGGGAACCTGCGCCTCCGCCACGCGGCGCTTCGCGCGGGTGATGCGCTGCTCCATGGCGGCTTCGCTGACGAGAAACGCCCGCGCGATCTCACCGACCGTGAGACCGGAGACGACGCGCAGCGCGAGCGCGATCTGCTGTGTGGATGGAAGATCGGGATGACAGCAGATGAAGAGCAGCCGCAGGATGTCGTCGCGGTAATGCCCGTCGTCCAAGCGCTCGACCAGCGCCCCTTCCGCATCGTCGAGATCCGACAGCGACGCCTCGTCCGGCAGCGTCTCCGACTTCTGCTCCCGCCTCAGGGCGTCGATCGCAACGTTTCGCCCGACCATGATCAGCCAAGCCACCGGATCGCGCGGAGGTCCGTTCTGCGGCCACGACTTGAGCGCACGGAGAGAGGCTTCCTGAAACGCCTCCTCAGCGCGGTCGAGATCGCGGAAGTAGCGGAGCAGCGCCGCCATCACCTGAGGACGCGCTCCGGTCACAGCCGCATCGAGCCAGGCGAGATCGGTCACGAGTTGGCGCTCCAATCCACGAAGTAGCCGATGGGACGCACTTCGTAGGCCCCGCCTGGGTTGACCTCGGCAAGCTCCTTTGCGAACGCCAGCGCCTCCTCGAGCCCGGACGCTTCGATGACGAAGAACCCGAGCAGTTGCTCCTTCGTTTCCGCGAAGGGACCGTCGAGCACCACGGAGGGCTCGTGGTCTTTCCGCAAAGTCGTGGCCGCCGTCGTCGGCATCAGGCGGGCGACCGGCCCGAGCTTGCCCGCCTTGGCCCACCGCTCCTGCACCACCGCGAGTTTGGCCATCACCTCGTCGTCGTGGTCCTTGCTCCAGGCGCAAACCACATTTTCCGAATGATAACAAAGAACTGCGTACTTCATACCGGTCCTTCCCTTGCCGTCGTGCTCACCAAGGACGTTCGAGACTAGTCGATCCCGACCGCATGGCGCAGGATCCCGACGCGAAATTCGAAATGTTTTCATCTCGTTCCGCCGGGAACAGCGTGCGGGGCGGTTTTGAGCGAAATTTCTCCCATCAACCCCTGGCGATGGAGAGAGCCATGACCCCGATCACCACCATCCTGACGGCCCGCGCAGCCCTCGCAGCCGCTCTCGCACTCGGCAGCCTCGCCGCCTCCGGCCACGCCAATGCCACCAGCCTCGCCGTGAAGATGGCCTGCGCCTCCGACTACTACGCCCACTGCAGCCAGCACGATCCGGACAGCTCCGGCGTCCGCCAGTGCATGCGCGCCGTCGGCAAGAACCTCTCCTCGCGTTGCATCAACGCGCTCGTCGCCGCCGGCGAGGTTTCCAAGTCGGTCGTCGAAAAGAAGGTCGCCTCCAAGTAAGCGTGGCCGCTTTCGCAAAAATCAGCGTCTTTCCCGGTCGCACGATCGGATGAGAAAAGGCCGGGGCGTCTCTCCACGCTCCGGCCTTTCCATTTGCAGGGCGTTTACAGTTGCATGGGGAATTATCAATCGGAGCAATACTAGAAAAATATTAGAAGGTATTGGCTATAAGTACGCACCCTCGGGCCAGCCGAGACGGAGCGTCTCTCGTGAATTCCGTTTTAACGAGTGCAGTGCAGTTCATGTCCGTGCCCACGGACAATCCTGCGCTGCTGAAAGCGCAGCATCGGGCGATCTCGCGCCAGATGCCCATGATGTATTTCATCCTCATGGCGAACACGTGGGCCGTCGCCGTCACGCATATGTCTTTCGCGCCGTTCTGGCTGACGGCTGTCATTCCGAGCGTCTTCACCGTGGTGTGCGCCGTTCGTGCTGCCCATTGGGTGAAATCCCATAAGATCGCCCCCGATCCCGAGACGGCCTGGCACGAGCTGAACCGCACCAATCGCCTCGCGGCGGTCATCGCCATCGTGTTCACGGCCTGGTCGTTCACCCTCTTCCCCTACGGCGATGCCTATACGAAATCGCACGTTGCCTTCTACATGGCGATCACCGTCATCGCCTGCATCTTCTGCCTGATGTATCTGCGATCGGCCGCCTTCGCCGTGACCGCGATCGTCAACGGCGCCTTCATCGCCTTCTTCGTCTCCACCGGCCAGCCGACGTTCATCGCCATCGCCATCAACATCGTGCTCGTTTGCGCGGGCATGTTGGCGATCCTGCTGATCAACTACCAAAACTTCGCCCGCATGATCGGCGCCCAGGAGGAAACCCAGGCGCTGAGCAACGAAAATCTGCGCTTGGCGAACCTGGACAGCCTGACCGGCCTGCCGAACCGGCGCGCCTTCTTCACCCATCTCAACACAGAGCTCGAAGAGGCGAGAGAAAAGGGCACGCGCCTCGCGGTCGGCATCATCGATCTCGATGGGTTCAAGCCCGTGAACGACCTCTACGGCCATTCGACGGGCGACAGGCTGCTGACCGCCGTTGGCGAGCGGCTATCCGCCTTCTGCATGACGGGAAGCATGTTCTTCTCCCGTCTCGGCGGGGACGAGTTTGCGTTCGTGCTGTCCGGCGCGCCCGACGACCAGGGCATCGTCGCGAAGGCAGACGAGATCTGCGCCGCCCTCCAAACGCCGTTCGAGCTATCGGAAGGCACCGTCTTCATTTCGGGCTCCATCGGCATCTCGGTATTTCCGCAGACAGCCTCCACCTTCGAGCAGCTCTTCGACCGGGCCGACTACGCTCTCTATCACGGCAAGCGCGCGAAACGCGGCTGCAGCACGCTCTTCACCACGACCCACCACGCCCAGATTCATCGCGATGCGCGCATCGAGCAGACGCTGAAGCAGGCCGATCTCGACGGGGAGTTGGCGGTCGTATTCCAGCCGATCGTCGACATTCGCACCCAGCGCGCGATCAGCTTCGAGGCGCTTGCACGCTGGACGAGCCCGGTGCTCGGACAGGTCTCGCCGGGCCACTTCATTCCTGTCGCCGAGCGCGCGGGCATTGTCAGCAGCCTGACACGCCCGCTCTTGCGCAAGGCGCTCTCCATCGCGTGCGAATGGCCGGACGACTTGCGGCTTTCGTTCAACCTCTCAGCCCACGACCTCAACACCTCTGACAGCATCCTCGCCTTGGTCGGCATCATCCAGAAAAGCGGCTTCGACTCGAGCCGCCTCGACCTCGAGATCACGGAAACCGCCTTCGCCCACGATTTCGACCAGGTGCAGAAGTCCATCGACATGCTCCGCCTGCTCGGATGCGGGATCACGCTCGACGACTTCGGAACGGGCTACTTGAGCCTGACGCAACTCCACGCGCTGCCACTGACGAAGATCAAGATTGACCGCAGCTTCGTCATTGGCCTGCACGAGCGCCCTGCAAGCTACAAGATCGTGAAATCCCTGCTGGCCCTGAGCCGCGACATGGGACTCGATTGCGTCATCGAAGGCGTCGAGACCAAAGCCGAATTGGCGACCCTCAAGAAGCTGGGCGGCGTCATGGCCCAGGGCTATCTCTACTCCCCGCCCCTCCCGGCCAGCGAAATCGCAAATCTCATCGCGCGCTGGAATACACCGGCCGAAGCCGCTTCCGCCGGGTAATAGTGCGCAACGGCGAACCCGCTCGGACTACCCCCCGCACATTCGCAAGGCCGCATCGGCACCACCGGCAACCACGCCGAGTTTGAGACTGCGCGCGCAAGATTCATAGCTTGCAGCAACAATGAACCGTGCCATTCCGCCAAATCCGGCAAAAACCGGACTTTCCGAAAAATGCTGCACCGCAGTCCTTTAGAGAATTAATATATTTGTAATCAGAATAACAAAACTTTGTTCCTGCACGAAGCACGCAGCAAAAATCGATTCAGCACGAGAACGGCTGAAATAAAAAACACACTTGGCGGGGAGAAGGTCAATGAAACGCGGCAGGGACACCGAATCCGCATCGCGGCGGCGGAGTGAGGCGGTCGTGAAGGGCGCAATCGCCGTGTGGTCCGCCGTCGCGATCTCTGGCGAGGCGATGGCGGGCGGCTTGGCCATTCGCGAGCAATCGGCCTCCGCCCAGGGCGCCTCCTTTGCAGGCGCTGCCGCCGGTGGCGATCTCAGCGCGAGCTTCTGGAACCCAGCCGCGATGTCGTCCGCCGGCTATGGATTGACGTCCGAAAGCCACTACGCCCTCATTCACGCGGATTTCGACGTCCAGGCTGAAAGCGTAAGTGTGCTTCCCGGATCCGCGCTCCCGGCCTCAACCACCCTGGTCGATAACCGTATCCAGATCGATCCGCTTGCCCTCGTCGGCTCCTCCTATGCGGCATGGCGCGCCAACGACAGGCTGGTGCTCGGCCTGTCGATCACCTCGCCGTTCGGATCGAAGAACAAGGCCGATAACGCCACGTGGGCGGGCCAATATCACTACCGCAGCTCCGAGCTCTTCACGATCAACGTCAACCCGATCGCCTCGTATCAGCTCACCCCGCATCTTTCCTTCGGCGCCGGCCCACAGATCCAGTACTTGTCGCTGACCATCAAGGCTAACCCGTCGGGTGGCCTCGCCCCGCCGCAATCGACGTCCGCGCTCGATGGCGACGACATCGGCGTCGGCTTCACCGCCGGTATGATGTGGCAGCCGGTAAGCGGCACCGATATCGGCGTCGGGTTTCGCTCGGCCGTCTCCCATGAGGTAGACGGAGAGGCGAGACTAGCCAGTGGGTACCTGACGACCGGAACCATGCTCGGCACGGTTCCCTTCAAGTCGGTGGATTTCAAGGCCAAGCTTCAGACACCGGAGATCGCAACGCTCAGCCTGCGCCAGGCAATGGGCCAGGACACGCGGCTGCTCGGCTCGGTGGAATGGTCCAATTGGAGCCGCCTGGACCAGGTCGACTTCATAGCGCAGTCGACCGGCGGGATCGCGGCCCAGCCAGTAACGCCCGGCCACACCCTCAACGTTCTCGATTTCCACTGGAACGACGGCTGGTTCTTCGCGCTCGGCGGTGAATGGGACTACACGAAGGAGCTCACGCTCCGCGCGGGAGCGGCTTATGAAATCTCGCCGATCCGCGACGCCGATCAGAGAAAGATCAACGTCGCCGACAGCGACCGCGTCTGGCTGAGCTTGGGGGCGACCTATGCCTTCAGCGCAACCACGGCCTTCGACTTTGCCTACACCCACATCTTCTTCGACGACGCCCCCATCGATAGCCTGACGACGACACCCGCAGGCCCCACTGCCCCGGTCCGGCGCTTCGTCGGCTATGCCGACCAGTCCGCCGACATCATAGCCATGTCGCTCAAGACCAAGTGGTAAACACGACGGAAACTGCATCCTGCCTTGCCCCGTGTAAGGGCAATCTCGAACACCGAGTCACGACAAGTATCTGAATTTAAGAGGAAAAGCTGGTGCTGCCGGCGAGGATTGAACTTGCGACCTCTCCCTTACCAAGGGAGTGCTCTACCACTGAGCTACGGCAGCGACCCGATATATCGCTTTATTTTCAGCGCCTTAAGCGGAACCCCGCCCTCGGACGACCGAGACCGTTCACCTTGGAGAACGGCAGAAACACGCGCGGGCGAAGCGACCCGAACCGCGCGCTGCGATCATCTACCCGAGCCGGCCCTTAAGAGCAACCATTGCCACCGCAAAAAATGCAATGATCCCGCATCCCGTTGTCGCGCCGCACCGGAGGTCTTCCGCTGGGTAGCGGAGGCAGGCCCCAGGAGCCGCCCGGCGTGCGCACTAGGCGCCATCGTGCTGTGACGACCTAGGGTGTCTCTCTGACGAACCCCGATTTTCCGCAGGCCCCTCAAAGGCTGTCTCACAAAACGGGGAGCAAATCGGACGCCCCAAACGTTGATTGCGGTCAACAATTCGAGCAGGCGCGCCCGGCTATGATGCCTGCATCGATAGCGATTGCCGCTAAAGCCAGGAGCCAAAGCACATGTTCAAGCACATATTGATTGCAACGGACGGCTCGGAGCTTGCCCAGAAGGCGGTGACCCAGGGGCTGGAACTCGCCAAAGGGCTCGGAGCACAGGTGACGGTGATCAACGTGACGGAGCCATGGGCCGCCGTGGCTCCGGGCGAGGTCGCCATGGCTTTCCCCATTCACGAATACGAGGAAAGCGTCGCCACCAACGCCGCCCGCATTCTCTCGGCGGTCGACACCCAGGCCAAAGCGCAAGGCGTTACCTGCGCGACGCTGCACGTGAAAGACCAGTTCCCCGCCGAAGGCATCATCGAAACCGCCGGTCAGCGCGGCTGCGACGTGATTGTGATGGCCTCACACGGACGGCGAGGCCTGATGCGCTTCCTCCTCGGCAGCCAGGCGATCAAGGTCCTGACCAACAGCACCATCCCGGTCCTGGTCTGCCGGTGAGCCGCTCACAGCCTCGAAGCGAGCTTCGAGGCATCTTCATCGGAGATATGAGCAATCTGCCCTACGGACGAGAGCTTGTATTACTATTTGAGGGATGAATACCATTCGCATCCCAAAGCCAGATAGCGCGAGGCTCATCGATGACAAACGGCACCTCCGCCCGTCGCAAAGACGAAATCGCATCGCCCGAAGCAAGTCCTGCTGCCGCCCCAGCCGGCGAGCCGGTGCACCGCGAGATGCCGCACGCCCCGTCAGCCCGTGCCCCGCATGAAAAGCCTCACCATGCTCCGCACGTGCACGCGAGCTTGCCGATACCCTGCATCCCTGGAATGTTCGTCCCCGGCTGCGGCCGCGCAATCGACCGCTCTCTCAACTTTCTGATCTCGCGCTTCACACTCGGCCTCGCCCCTGCAGCCCTTGCCGAGGTCTATTTCGACTGGCTGGTTCATCTCACCGCTTCCCCAGGCAAACAGACCGAGCTCGCCCAGCAGGCATTCGTCAAATCCACTCATCTGCTGCGAGAGGTGATGACGGCCGCCTACACGCAGGAAAAGCCGCAAGCGGAAACTACCGAGGCGACCGACAAGCGCTTCCGTGCTCCCGAGTGGAACATCTGGCCCTTCAACCTGATCCGCGACGCCTTCCTGCTCGAGCAATCCTGGTGGGACACCGCAACCAACGACGTCCATGGCATGACGGAGCCGCATATGCGCGTGGCCAGCTTCGTCGCCCGTCAGCTCCTCGATATGGCCGCACCCAGCAACTTCATCGCGACCAATCCGGTCGTGCTGAACGAGACCGTGTCCCAGATGGGCGGCAATCTCGTCCGCGGCACCAAGAACCTTTTCGAGGATCTGGATCGCGTCTGGACCGGACAGCCGCCGGTCGGCGCCGAGAACTTCAAGGTCGGCGAGAACATCGCCATCACGCCCGGCAAGGTGGTCTTCCGCAATGACCTCATCGAGCTGATCCAGTACGAGCCGACGACGGCGAAGGTCCATGCCGAGCCGGTCCTCATCGTGCCGGCCTGGATCATGAAATACTACATCCTCGACCTGTCGCCCGAGAACTCGCTCGTCAAATACCTCTGCGACCAGGGCTTCACCGTCTTCATGATCTCGTGGAAGAACCCGACCGCACGCGAGCGCGACTACGGCATGGACGACTACCGCAGGCACGGCGTCATGGCCGCGCTTGAAACAGTTGAGCGCATCGTCCCCGGCGAGCAGGTGCACGGCGTCGGCTATTGTCTCGGCGGCACGTTGCTCACCATCGCGGCCGCTGCGATGGGCGCCGAGAGCAAGCGCTTCAAGAGCCTTAGCCTCTTCGCGGCGCAGGTGGATTTCGTGGATGCGGGCGAGCTTACGCTCTTCATCAGCGAGAGCCAGATCGCCTTCCTCGAGGACACCATGCACGAGCAGGGGTATCTCGAAGGCTTCCAGATGGCAGGCACCTTTCAGCTCCTGCGCTCGAACGATCTCATCTGGTCACGCATCGTGCGCGACTATCTGATGGGCGAACGTATGCCCATGTCGGACCTGATGGCGTGGAACTCCGACGCGACACGCATGCCGGCGCGCATGCACGGCGAGTACTTGCGCCACCTCTACCTCGACAACGAGCTGAGCGGCGGCCACTACAAGGTCGAAGGCCGGCCCATCGCGCTCACCAACATCCGCACGCCGTTCTTCGTGATCGGCACCGAGACCGACCACGTCGCGCCGTGGAAGAGCGTCTACAAGCTCAACCTGTTTACGGACGCACCCGTGACGTTTGCTTTGACGACAGGCGGCCACAACGCAGGCGTCGTCTCCCCGCCGGCCAATTCCAAACGCGCCTTCCGCATCGCCACCCGTCAGGCGACCGACGCTTACGTGGATCCCGACCACTGGTTCGCGGAAACGCCGCGCCAGCAGGGATCCTGGTGGCCTGCCTGGATCGCCTGGCTCGAGGAAAGATCCTCCGGCCGCAAGGTCGCGCCGCCGCGCATGGGGTTGAGCGGCGCAAACCCGACCCGTCTCGAACCGGCTCCCGGCACCTACGTGTACGAGCGTTGACCCATCACGCCGCACCGGCGAGCACGCCGCTCTCTCCGCGCGAAGCGACACCTGACGGTGCCGCCCCGTCCGGCGGCACGATCCCGAACCACGTCACGTAGAGCGCTGGCAGGAAGATCAGCGTCAGCAGCGTCGCCACCATCAGGCCTCCGATCACCGCGAACGCCATCGGCCCCCAGAACACCGTGGGCGCGATCGGGATCATGCCCAGGATGGCTGCCGCGGCCGTGAGCAGGATCGGCCGCAGACGATGCTGCGTGGCGCTGATCACAGCCTCCCACTGAGGCTCACCCGCCGCGATGTGCTGATCGATCTGCTCGATCAGGATCACCGAGTTGCGGATCACCATGCCCGCGAGCGAGATGACGCCGAGGATTGCGACGAATCCCATCGGAACGTTGAACAGCAGGAGAGACGCCGCAACGCCGATCACGGCGAGAGGCGCCGTGAGCAGCACCATGACGAGCTTCTGGAAGCTGCGGAGCTGCACCATGAGGATCGTGATCATCAGAAGCAGCATCAGCGGGAACACCGCGAAGATGCTGGCCTGCGCCTTGCCGCTGTCCTCCACCGTTCCGCCGACGGTCACCGCGTAACCCGGCGGCAGCGTGGCGCGGAAGGCCGCGATGTCCTTGTCGAGCTGGCGCACCACGGTCATAGCCTCGAGGCCCGGCGCGACGTCTGCCTGCACCGTGACGGTCGGCTGGCGCTGGCGGCGCCAGATCAGCGGCGGCTCCAGCGTGTAGGAGAGCGAGGCCACCTGCGCCAGCGGCACGTTTCCGCCCTGCGGCGTCGCGAGCCGCAGGCTCCGCAGCGTATCGAGCTTGGCCCGCTCGCCCTCGATCGCCCGCGCCACCACGTCAACGAGGTAGGTATGGTCGCGCACTTGCGTGATCGTGGTGCCCGAGAGCACGGAATTGATGTTGCTCGCGATCTGACGCGACGTGAGCCCGACGGCGCGCGCCCGGTCCTGGTCGATCTCGACCTTGACCGCCTTGGCCATCTCACCCCAGTCGAAATTGATGTTCGCGACATTCGAGTTGGCGCCGATCACCCCCGCGAACGCCAGCGCGTAATCGCGGACCTTCTCGGGATCGTTCCCGCTCACGCGGAACTTGAGAGGCCAGCCGACCGGCGGCCCGAGCTCGAGCGGGCTCACGCGGATCATCGCGTCCTCGAATCCGGTCGCGAAGGCCTGCTCGAGGCGCTGCTGCACGCCGGGGCGCTCCTTGAAGCCCTTCGTCACGACCACCGCCTGCGCGAAGAAGCTGTTGGCGAGCTGCGCGTCGAGCGGCAGATAGAAGCGCACGGCTCCCTGCCCCACATAGAACGTCCAGAAGTCGATGTCGGGATCGGCCTTGAGCACGCTCTCCATGCGCTTGACCGTATCCTGCGTCGCGTTGAGCGAGGCTCCCTGTGGAAGCGTGACGTTGATCAACAGCTCGGGCCGGTCGGAGGCCGGGAAGAACTGCTGCTGCACGAAACGCATGCCCACGAGCGCAAGCAGGAACGCAGCGACCGTACCGGCCAGCACCGCGTATTTGGCCCGCAGCAGCCGGTCCAGCAATCGCGAGAAGCGGCTCGGAGCTCCGTGGGCATTATGAGACTTCATCTTGTCCGGCAGGATGAATACACCCGTCAGCGGCGTGAACAGCACGGCCACCACCCACGACACGATGAGCGCGATACCGACCACGGCGAAGAGCGTGAAGCAGTATTCGCCCGCGCTGCTCTTTGCGAACCCCACCGGCACGAAGCCCGCGATCGTCACCAGCGTTCCCGTGAGCATCGGGAAGGCGGTAGACGTATAGGCATAGGTCGCGGCGGATATCTTGTCCGCCCCCTCCTCCAATTTCGAGATCATCATCTCGACCGCGATCATGGCGTCGTCGACGAGCAGCCCGAGCGCGATGATCAGGGCGCCGAGTGAGATGCGCTGCAGCGAGATGCCGAAGTACATCATGGCCGCGAACGTGACGGCGAGCACCAGGGGAATGGCGACTGCCACCACGATGCCCGGCCGCCAGCCGAGTGCCAGGAAGCTTACGCCGAGCACGATGGCAATGGCTTCCCACAGCGTCTTGGTGAACTCGCCGACCGCCTCCTCCACCACATGCGGCTGGTTGGAGACGAGGTGTGGCTCGAGACCGATGGGAAGGTTGGCCTCTATTTCCGCCATCCTCTCCTTGATCGCTTCGCCGAGCGCAAGCACGTCGCCGCCCTGGGACATGGAGACCGCAAGTCCGATGGCCGGCTCGCCGTTGTAGCGGAACATCGGCTGCGGCGGGTCCACGTAGCCCCGGCGCACCGTGGCGATGTCGGAAAGCTTGTAGGCGCGATCCCCGGAGCGGAAATTGATCGCCTTGAGGTTCTCCTCGGAATCGAAGCTGCCCGAAACGCGAACGGAGATCCGCTCCGCACCCGCATCCAAAGTGCCGCTCGGCACGATGGCATTCTGGGATTCGAGGCTGTCCATCAGGCTCGCCGCGTCGATCCCGAGCGCCGCCATCTGCTGCGTCGAGAATTCGAGATAGATCTTCTCGTCCTGCGTGCCGATAAAATCGACTTTTGCGACGTCCGGCACCCGCAACAACTCCGTGCGCACGATCTCGAGCTGATCGCGCACCTCGCGCGGCGAGAAGCCGTCGGACGTGAAGGCGTAGACGATGCTGTAGGTGTCGCCGAACTCGTCGTTGAAGAACGGCCCTTGGATTCCTTCCGGAAGCTGGCTCTTGATGTCGCCGATCTTCTTGCGCACCTGGTACCAGAGATCGGGCACCAGGCTCGCGGGCGTGCTGTCCAGAAGATTGACGTAGACGAGCGTGTCGCCGGGCTTGGTGTAGCTGCGCACAAAATCGAGATGCGGCAGCTCCTCGAGCTTTTTCTCGATGCGGTCCGTCACCTGCTGAAGCGTGTCGCTGGTGGTCGCGCCCGGCCACAGCGCCCGCACCACCATCGTCTTGATGGTGAAAGGCGGATCCTCCTCGCGTCCGAGCTTCTGATAGGCGTAGAACCCGGCGATCGCGGAGACCAGCATCAGGTAGACGACGAGGCTCTTGTGGCGGAGCGCCCAATCCGAAAGATTGAAGCCGCCGGAATGATCAGTGCTGCTCATGAGCCGGCACCATCCAGAAGGCGGACATGCTGGCCTTCGCGCAGACGGTTGACACCGGCCGTCACGACGACCTCGCCCTGGCTCACACCCTCGCTGACGATGACGCGATCGGTCTCGAACCGCGACACCTGCACGGGCCTCAGCTTCACGGTGGAAGAGGCGCTGTCATAGATCCACACGGCAGGCTTCCCGCCCTGGTCGTAGAGAGCGCTCCCCGGGAGCACGATGACGGGCGCCGTCGTCGCCTTGAGGCGGCCGAGAACGCTCGCCCCGAACCGCATGGCGGCCGGCGGATTCTCGAGCGACACCTTCACTTGATAGGTGCGCGTCACCGGATCGGCGACGGGCGAGACCTCTCGCACAGTCCCTTCGGCCACGATGCTCGGGCTGCTCAGAAGGTTCACGAGGACAGCCGGGCGGTCGCCTGCGGGGCGATCCCGGAACGCGGCCTCCGCCACGTTGAAGACTGCATCGATCTGGTCGGGCTTGGCGAGCCGCACCACCATCTGCCCGGCATTCACCACCTGTCCCGGCTCTGCGGCTACGGCCGTCACGATGCCGTCGAAGTCGGCCCTCAGCTCGGTGTAGGCGAGCTGGTCCTTGGCGAGGTCCAGGGCAGCCTTGGCCGATTCGAGCTTCGCTTCCGACGAGCGCCGGTTCTTCACGGCAGCATCGTAGTTCGAATGCGTGGTGACGCCCTTCTCGAGCAACTCGCTCTGCCGCTGCTCCGTGGCCCGCGCCTCCACCAGAACGGCATCCGCGGATGTGACGTCCGCCTCCGCCGATCTCAGCC
This sequence comes from Hyphomicrobium zavarzinii ATCC 27496, assembly GCF_000383415.1. Taxonomy (GTDB): domain Bacteria; phylum Pseudomonadota; class Alphaproteobacteria; order Rhizobiales; family Hyphomicrobiaceae; genus Hyphomicrobium_C; species Hyphomicrobium_C zavarzinii. The sequence continues at coordinate 120,243 of NZ_KB911259.1, forward strand.
TGTTGTCGAAATCCTGCGTATCGAGCCGCGCCAGCAGGTCACCTGCCTTCACCGAGACGCCCACGTCAACCGCGCGCGAGATCACCTTTCCGCCCACACGAAAGCCGATGTCGCTCTCCTGCCTCGGGCGGATCTCGCCCACCGCCTGCCGGTCATCGTCGATCGGCTTCGGCATCACCACCACCGTGCGCACGGGGCGAATCTCCGGCGCCGGCGCCGCCGCCTCGCGGCAACCGGCGAGCCCGAGCAGAGAACCGCCGAGAACGAGCATGAATGCAGTCCGCTGACCCGCACATCGTGGAAGCATGGCCGTTGAGCCCCGTGTTGACACCCCTGATGGATGCAAGGTGCCACGGCCCCGCGGATCAGCACAATGGATCAAATGGCGAGGACGGCCCGATCGGGGACAAGGCGGACTTCAGTTGATCATCAAACTGATAGCATCGACCCGGGAAGCGGCATCCCGGCGCGGCCCCGTTCATGCGACAAGCGCACCGAACTTGCTCTTGTCGAGAAGAAACTGCGGCACATCCATCGCAGCCAGCGGCCGCGCGAAATAGTAGCCCTGCAGGCTGCCGCAACCCATGCTGCTCAACAGCATCACCTGCTCCTCCGTCTCGACGCCTTCCGCCGTGGTGCAGAGGCCGAGACCGCGCCCCAGCTGCACGATCGTCTGCACGATCGAAAGACTGTCCTTGTTGGACTGCATGTCCTTGACGAACGAGCGATCGATCTTGAGCCGTCCGATCGGATAGGCCTTGATGTGCGAGAGAGACGCATAGCCGGTGCCGAAATCGTCGAGCGCGATCTCCACGCCAAGCTCGTGCAGTTGCTCCAGCGCCTCGCTCACGTGCAAAGCACCGCTTCCCAGAAACACGCGCTCGGTCACCTCGATGCAGAGCCTGCTCGGCTCCACCTTGAAATAGCCGAGCTTCCGCTTGAGCCGTGTGGCGAAGCAGCCGAACGCGAAATCCGCCGACGTGACATTGACCGCGACGCGGCCGAACTGGAACCCATCGCGCTGCCACGACGCCGCCTGCTCGAGCGCGAGATCGATGACGCGGTTACCGATGGCAAGCGCCACCTTCGGATCCTCGAGCACCTCCTCGAAACTTCCCGGCGACAGCAGCCCGTGCATCGGATGGCGCCAGCGCAAGAGCGCCTCGAACGAGGGCGGCTCCGTCCGGTCCGATGGCATGATCGGCTGGAAGTACAGCACGAATTCGTCGCGCTGGATGGCATCCAGAACGTTCTCCTGCAGCTCCACTCTGCGGTCGATGGCTTCTCGCAGGTCGGGCGTGAAAATCTGCGCCCGGCCGCGCCCCAGGCTCTTGGCACGGTAGAGCGCGAGATCGGCGTTCTTGAGCAGGTCGCTCGGCTGCGATGCATCGCGCGGAAACAGCGTCACGCCGATGCTCGCGCTGCACGACCGCAGCGTCCCGGACAGGTTGATCGGATCTTCGAACGTGCTCTCGATCGCCGCCACGTGCGTGTGAATGCTCTCGTCGTTCTCCTGGCCGGGAATGAGCACGGCGAACTCGTCGCCCCCGAGACGCGCGATGGTGCCGGCCCCGTCGAGCACATTGCGCAACCGCGCCGCCACCACCTTGAGGAGATCGTCGCCCGCATCATGGCCGAGCGTGTCGTTGATCTCCTTGAAATGATCGAGATCGATCAAGGCCACGGCAATCAGGGAGCCGGTGTCGCTCGCCGCCGCGATGGCATCCCGCAGCGTTTCGTTGAACAGGAGCCGGTTCGGAAGCTCCGTCAGAGGATCGAGCTTCGCGAGCTTCCAGAGCTTGTCCTGGATTTTCTTGCGCTCGGTGATCTCCTCGGTGAGCATGATGATGCCGCCGACGGTGCCGTCGGGCATATACCAGGAGCGAACCTCCCAGCGGATGATGTTCTCCGAGCCGTCCGCCCTCCGGAACCGCTCCTCGTCGCTGCGCTCCGCCGCGCCGCCGCGAAGCAGCCGCTGATGCTTCTCGCGCCAATGAACCGGAACCTCGGGAAACACGTCGTAGTGATTGAGACCCACCAGCGATTTCTGCTTGAGGGCGTAGTCGTTGAGCCAGCGCTCGGTATGGGCGACATAGCGCATGTCGTTGTCGAACATCGCCACTGCCGCCGGCGCATGTTTCACGAACGCCTCTAGCCGCGCGTGAGCGCGCTTGAGCTCGACCTCCGCGCTCTTCTGGTCCGTCACATCCACCGCAATGGTCGTGAAGCTTTCGATGTCGCCGTGCCTGTCCTTCCAGGGAATGACGATGGCCTTGAACCAGATCAGGGAACCGTTCTTCGCGCGGTCACAGAATTCGCCCGACCACGTCTGGCCTGCCTGGACCGTCACCCACATGTGCGCGAGGTATTCGGCGCTATAGAGCCCCGCGCTCAATCCGCCGATCGGCTGGCTCCTGAGCTCCTCGAGCGTGTATCCGGTCCGGTTGAGAAAATTGTCGTTGGCCTCGCGCACCTGTCCGTCAGGACCGGACCTCAGCACGAAAAAGTTGTCGCCAAGGATCTGCTCATACGATTGCGCCTGATTGCGAAACCGGACCGCGGACTCCTTGCCTGCGTTTACAAGCGCGAGCGCCCCGGCCGAAAGAGCGAGCGAGAGAAGCGCACATGCCCCGAGCAGCATGGACGGCGCATCGAGATCCCAAACAACGAGTACGGAGAGCGTCAGGGCGAGCAACGCGGCGAGCGCGACGACGAGACCGGGCGCCGCGTGCACACGGGTGGCCTCTCCCACCGTGCCCACACGCTGCGACACAGCATTTCCAACGCCACCCCACATCTTTGTGCGTAATCCAGATACTCAACCGACGGGTAATTAGCCCTTGAACATCCAGATTATTGACCGTGGGTGATTAAAATATCCGCACACCTACCGAGCGAATTGAATGGGTGCAGCGCAGCATAAAAATCGCCTTTGAAAACGAACAACAAAAGTCCGATCCAGGCCACCGGCAAGGCCCCGCCACTAGCCCGAACGCAGTTCAATTTCAGCGGACGAAGTCGATCAGCGTGTACAACAGCGCCGCAAGGCCTGCGGCCAGGGGCACGGTGATCACCCATGCGGCAAGGATGGTCGTGAAATGCGACCTGCGGACCAGCTTCCGCCGCCGCAGCTCCTGCTGATCCGAAAACGTGAGCTGATGCGGCGACTGCGAGATTCGCATCCGGTGGATGTGAACGAGACGGCGCCTGCGCCGGCTGACCGCCACCCAGTACTCACGGAAGAACCCCACGCCGAATATGGAGCCGATCGCGATGTGCGTGGAGCTGACGGGCAGGCCGAAGCCCGACGCGACGAGCACCGTGAGAGCCGTCGACAGCGCAACGCAATAGCCACGCATGGGGTTCATCTTGGTGATCTGGTCGCCCACCAGCCGCACGAGGCGCGGGCCGAACAGCAGGATGCCGACACTGATGCCGAACGCACCGATCATCATCACCCAGACCGGCGCGGTGCCGCTGTTGGCGACTTCGGGATCGACGCTGCGCAGGATCGCGGCGAGCGGCCCCACGGCATTCGCGACGTCGTTGGCGCCATGAGCGAACGACAGAAGGGCCGCCGAAAAAATGAGGGGCAGGCGGAACAGGCGCCTCAGCGACTGGTTGCGGTTCTCCATCCCTTCGGATTGGCGGCGGATGAAGGGCTTCACGACTGCATAGACGAGCAGAAACACCGGCACTGAGACACCCGCGACCTCGAGCCAGCCCGGTGTCCAGACGCGCTCGAGACCCTTCACCATCAGATAGGCGGTGAACGAGCCCGCCATCAGCGCGATCAGCAGCGGCACCCAGCGCCTGGCGGCCGCGATCTTGTCCGGCCGGTAGATGATCGTGAGCTTGATGAGGGCGAGCAACAGGGCCGCGATAAAGCCGCCGAGAAGCGGCGAGACGACCCAGCTCGCTGCGATGGAGCCCAGCACAGCCCAGTTGATAGGCCCGGAACCGACCGCCGCCAGGGCCGCGCCCGCAACGCCGCCGACAATCGAGTGCGTGGTCGAGATGGGCGCGCCGACCAGGGTCGCGAGATGGACCCACAGCGCAGCCGACAGCAGGCCCGACATCATGATCCAGACGAAGGTGTAGCGGTCGGGCACATCGGAAGCGCGGATGAGCTCCTCCGAGATGGTCTCGACCACGTCTCCGCCCGCGAGCAATGCGCCCGCACTTTCGAAGATCGCCGCGAGAATCAGAGCCCCGGTCATCGTCAGGGCGCGCGCCCCCACGGCCGGGCTCACGTTGTTGGCCACGTCGTTGGCGCCCACGGTGAGCGCCATGTAGCCGCCGATGACGGCGGCCGCGACGATGAAAGTGGCGTTCGACTGCGCGCCGATATGAAAAACGGCGAGGCTTCCGGCGAGAACGAGGAAGAGCAGCGCGAGACCCGGCGCGACGAGCGGCAACGTGACCAGCCGCGTGGCGTCCTCCACACGTCCGATCTTCCCGAGATCCTTGTCTAGGGTCGACTTACGCAGCCGGCCTGGCCTGGCTCGCGCCGGCGCCTGGTTCTGCGGTGTCATGAAGAAATCCATCGCGTCATGCGCGCGGTCATAAGGGAGTGCCCACGGAAAGACAAACCACGAACCGCTTACGACGACAGTTCTTCGGAGAAGCGTTGCAGCCAAGCGCGCGGCACGACAGGAAGATCGTCCCGAACCGCCCTGAAAATGGGCAAGCCCAGGGCGGCACAACGTGGAGTGCGCTTTTACAGCGCGTGCGGCGCGCTCACGGCGTGCTTGCGGCCAAGCCCGAGCAGGATCTGCGCCAGCCCGCGCTCCTTGACCATGTCGGCCGCCTGCTCAGGACCGATCCACGTCTGCCGCCGCGTTCCCTGCTCCGGCCACTGCGCGAATTGATGAGTTACTTCCATCAGATAGACCTCGACCCGGCAGCGCGCCCAAGCGAGAAAATGCAGCCTCTTCGTATAGTCGAACGTACCGATGGGCTCGGCCGCGACCTTGCCGCCGATGCCGGCCTCCTCGAAGCCCTCGCGCGCCGCAAGCTCGCGCCCGGAAAGATGGGATTTCGGCCAGCCTTTCGGGATCACCCAGCGGCCGGTGCCACGGCTGGAAACGAGCAGAACCAGCTTACCCGCCGGGCCCTCGACGAAAGGCAGCACGCCATATTGCTTCAGAGGCTCCATCGCCCGTCCCCAAAACGCGAATCATGATCGCATCTAATGACATCATGATTGCCCCCGCTTCTATCAACCCGATTGCCGGGCAGCGGGCAAGATGGGGCGAGCGTGTCAGGAGCAGAAGCGCCCGAGCCGTTCCTCGGCTTCTTTCACGAGGCGCCGGATGATGTCGCCCGCAGGCGCGATGCCGTCGATCAGCCCCACGGCCTCGCCGACGAAGGTGTTGGCGCCGTTCGGATCGCCCTCGACCCAGGCCTTGCGGTACTTCGCGGCCTCCTCGTCGGCCACCTGCATGAGCTCCGGCTCGCGCCCATGCCAGCGATCCGTATAGGCGTTCTTGAGCACGCGGGCCGTGTAGCGGGGCGGCCAGTCGAGCTTCCGCGCGAGGTCCATGACCTGCGAGCGGATCGTGTCGTCGCCCGTCGCTGCGAGTGCGGCGGCGTGCATCCTGGGGCCCACGTTGGCCTCCTGCGAAGCCCAAAGCCGCGAGCCAACGAGAACGCCGTCCGCCCCGAGCATCAGCGCAGCCGCAAGCCCGCGGCCGTCACCCACGCCGCCAGCGGCGCACAACAGCGTATCCGGCGCCCGCCGCGCGATGAGATCGGCGACCTCCGGGACTAGCGTAAACGTCGCGCGCTTTTCGCCGTGACCTCCCGCCTCCGACCCTTGCGCCACGACCACATCCGCCCCGCAATCGATCGCACGTTCCGCGTCACGCCGCGTCTGCACCTGGCAGAAGAGCAGCGCGCCCGCATTCTTGATCCGGGCGACGAACGGCGCCGGATCGCTGAACGACAGGAAGATCGCCCTGGGCTTTCGCGCCAGCACGAGATCCAGAAGCTGCGGCTGGCGGCCCAGCGACCAGGTGATGAAACCGCATCCGAACGTCTCGCCCTCGACCAGATTCAGCTGCTCTTGGAGCCAGGCCGCATCCCCGTATCCGCCGCCGATCATCCCGAGACCGCCCGCCGCCGAGACGGCCGAGGCGAGACGGCCGCCGGCCGCGAACGCCATCGGCGCGCAAATGATCGGATGCAGCAGGTTGAGGCGTTCGGTAAGGCGGGTCGTGAGGGCCATGATTGCGGTCTCGAAGAAATCGCGGAAACGCGAGCAGGACGGGAGGAGAAAGAGAAACCCGGTGACGGCTCAACGCACGTCGATGGAAAGCGCGTTGGCGAGCGCCTTGGGCTTGGCGACGAGATCGGCGAGCGTCCACGCATCGAGCGACTCGAGAAAAGCCCCCAGCGCCTTGTTGAGCACCATCTTCAGGCGGCATACGTCCGTGATACGGCAGACGTTGTCGGTCCCGAAGCACTCCACGATCCTGAAGTCCTCTTCCACCGCCCGCACCACGTCGCCGAGGCGGATCTTCTCCGCCGGGCCGTTGAGCCTGAGCCCGCCGCCGCGCCCGCGCACGGTCTGCACGAAGCCGTGCTGAGCCAGCCGGTGCACGACCTTCATGAGGTGGTTCTCGGAGATGTCGTAGGCCTCCGCGATCTCTTGTATGGTGGCAAGGCGATCCGGCCGGGTGCCGAGATACATCAGCACGCGCAGCGAATAGTCGGAGAGAGCTGTCAGTCTCATGGTGGTTACCCGCCGAAATGCCACAAGGGGACCGGCTTGACCCGGAGCGAAAATAAGATGTATTACAAATATATCTTATAATGCAAGACGAGAGTGGTCTCCGTCATGATGCGCGAACCTCATCCGAAGGCTCCAGGGCTCCCAGTCGGCATCACGGAACCCATGATCCACGATCTCGTCCATAGTTTCTACGCCGAAGTGCGGCGTGACCCCGTCCTCGGCCCCATATTCAACACCCGCGTGCACGACTGGACCGAGCATCTCGACAAGCTCTGCGCATTCTGGTCGTCCGTCGTGCTGATGACGGGCCGGTTCAAGGGCCGCCCGATGCCCGTTCATATCGCTATCAGTGAGATCGAGCAGGCCCATTTCGAGCGCTGGCTCGGCCTGTTCCGCGCCACCGCCCGGCGCGTATGCCCCGCGGCCGCGGCGGACTTGTTCATTGATCGGGCAGAACGCATCGCGGAATCCCTCTTCCTCGGCATCTGCCTGCATCGCGGTGAAGGCCCGGGCTTCGCAGCACCCAAATTCACCGCGCCCGCATCCTGACAGCAGAGCCTCGCGATCGCGCCATGCCCGATCCCGCCATGCCCGATCCCGCCCCTGACGACTGGAAAGCATTGCGGAGAGCCCAGCGCGCGGACCTGCTCGAAGCGCGCAACGCCCTCCCCCTTTCGAACCGTCAGGGCATGGCGCGGCAGGTGATCGCCAATCTCGACAAGGCCGTTGCGGATCTGCCCTGCAGGGTGCTCGGCCTCTATTGGCCGATCAAACGCGAGATCGACCTGCTCAAGTGGGCCGCCTCCCTGAGCGAGACCCGCGGCATTGCGCTGGCTCTCCCCGTCGTTTCCATCCCCCGGAGCCCGCTCGAATATTGGCTTTGGCAACCCGGCGCACGCATGACCCGCGGGTTCTGGAACATTCCCGTGCCCGTCGAAAAGAAACCAATCGATCCCGACGTCGTGATTGCCCCCCTTGTGGGGTTTCACGATTGCTGGCGGCTCGGTTACGGAGGGGGATATTTCGACCGCACTTTGGCGGCGCGCACGCCGCGCCCCGCCGCAATTGGCATCGGATTTGATTTTACCGAAGTTTCCCATTTCACACCCCGGGATCACGATATTCCGATGAAACGCATCGTGACCGAGAGCCGTATCTACGAGCGCAAGGCCTGAAAAAGCACAGCCCCTCTTCCCGCAATCGCGCTTTCTATGGTTAAATCAGCGCACGGAAGGGTATGAAACGGCTCGTTTTCGGACGTGTCTTCTGATCAAAAACGTCGCACGCGCCAGGAGCGATGTTTCCCAGGGAACTGACGGACTTGCACGGAGATTTAACGTGAGGTCGCTAGCCTTACTGATTGGTAGGGAAGCCAAATATGACTTGATTGTGACGGATGACAGACCTACATCCACCGTGCGTACGGGAGTAAAGTGTTATGGAGAGCGTTTGCCGGTCTGGAAATATTGAGCTGCCCTGTGAGGGAATTGGGAAATTGAATCCCGCCTCGCTGGCATCCGGATCCGTGCTTCAGAACGTCGAAACCAGCGAAATTCTTTTTCAGGCTGGCGAAGAGCGTGCGCTCTACCGCGTCGAGCGCGGGGCCATCTGCCACTACATGCTTTGGGCAGACGGACGTCACGACGTCATCGAATTCGCATTCCCCGGCGACATCATCGGTCTCGGCCATTTGCGCCATCACGTGAGCACGGCTCAGGCCATGGTCGACACGGTGGTAAGCCTCGTTTCCGAAGAGGAATTCGCGTCCGCGCTTGAAACCGACGACCGCCTGTCGTTCCGGCTGGCTGCAGCCGTCGAGCGTGAGTTCGATCATCTTCGCGATCGCGCGTTGTCTGCCGAGGAGCAGCCCGCCGCGGCCCGCGTCGCCAACTTCCTTCTCGCCATTTCGAGCCTCAACGGTCCGGAAGGGCGTGATCGCACGCTGATTTCCGACGACATCACCGCCGGTTTCGTGGCTGAAAAGCTGGACTTGAGCATCGAGAAGCTCGGGGCTGCGCTTTTGAGCCTCAAGAAGCAGGGGGCGGTCAAGGAAACGCCCGCAGGCTTGCGCATCCTCAACACCGAGACGCTGCAGAAGCTTGCCGACGCCGCCTGATATAATAGGCAAAAACGGCCGCGACCTCTCGCGCGCGGCCGATAACCGCACAATCCGCCGGTTTTGATCCGGATCAAGCGGGTTGCTGGATTCCGCGACATCAAACTATTGTACGCGTCCTTCGCAGCCTGGCGGCTCGGAGGACGACCGAGCTTTACGGACTGACGAGGGAGCTTCCATCATGCTGGACGATCCGGAAGGCGCATCCGTGCGTGAGAAGCCCGTGCCCGCCCGGACTGCGGGCAATATGCTGTCTGAGGAAGTGCTCGACGTAACGCACTACACGGACAATCTTTTCAGCTTCCGCACCACCCGCACCTCGTCGTTCCGCTTCCAGAGCGGCCAGTTCACGATGATCGGCCTCATGAACGAAGGCCGCCCGCTGCTCCGCGCCTACAGCGTCGCGAGCGCCTACTACGACGACTGGCTCGAGTTCTTCAGCATCAAGGTGCCGGACGGCCCCCTCACCTCGCGCCTCCAGCACATCAAGCCGGGAGATCAGATCCTGATCGGCCCCAAGCCCACAGGCACGCTTCTACTCGGCAACCTTCGCCCCGGCACGCGTCTGCTCCTGCTAGGCACCGGCACCGGCTTCGCCCCGTTCGCGAGCGTGCTCCGCGATCCGGAGACCTACGAGCGCTTCGACACCGTGATCGTGGCCGAAGGCTGCCGCACGGTGGGCGAGCTGGCTTTTGCTGCATCTGTCGTCGAAGGCGTGAAAAACCACGAGCTGCTGGGTGAGCTGGCCGCCGACAAACTCTACTACTACGACACCGTCACCCAGGAACCCTACCATCGCCAGGGCCGCATTCCGGATCTCATCACCTCGGGCAAACTCTTCGACGATCTCGGCCTCACGGCCCTCGACCTCGCAACGGACCGCGTGATGATCTGCGGCAACCCCGCCATGCTGGCCGACCTTACCCAGCTTTTCGCGAGCCGCGGCTTCGAGGAAGGCAACAGCGGCGAGCCGGGCGACTTTGTGATCGAGAAGGCGTTCGTGCAGCGCTGAGGCGGACAGCTCTCGCGCACGAGCTATCCGGGCATCACACCCCAGCCGACGCCGCCGGCGAGAGCAGAAGGCCCAGCGCGCCCGCGAGGATCGCGAGCCCGCTCGCGATAGCAAGCCGCCATCCAACCTCAGATCCCCCTGCGATCCAGCCCATCACCGTTTTGGATACCGTGTTGACGGCCACCACGATGGCGATCGCACGCGCGGCCACCTCGAGTCCGAGAGACCCTGCGCCGCCGAGCTGAGCCATCGACAGCGTGATGGCATCCACGTCCGCAATCCCCGAGATCGCCGCAAGGGCATAAACGCCGATGTCTCCCGCGTACACCGTGACCGCCTTGGCGAGCACGGAAATCACGGTGAGGAGCGCGCCGAACTGCAGCACGGTCGCAAGCTCGAACGGATTTCTGAGCACGATCTGGCCGTCGTCGTCGCCTTCAGGGCCGCCGCTCTTGAGCAGGAACAGCGCGACGAGCGCAAGCGCAAGCCCCGCCGCACCGACCGGCCCCGCAAGCTGAGACAGAAGCGCCGCGTTGATGACGCCGACCACTACGAGAATACGCGCCATCATGGTCGCCGACGCCACCAGCGCGCTCGCGACCAGCCTGTTGCGTTCCTCGGGATGCTCCCGCGCCATCCGCGCCATGTTGAGCGTCACGGCCGTCGACGAGACGAGACCGCCGCCGACGCCAGTGAGCAGCACGCCCCGGCGAGCACCGACGATCTTGATGGCCGCATAGCCAGCAAACGACAGCACGGCGATCATGATCGTCATGAGCCACAGCGAGAACGGATTGAGCGCGCCCCACGGATCGATGGGACGGTTGGGAAGCAGCGGAAGCATCACGAACGTCATTGCGAGCAGCACGAGCCCCGACCGCAGCTCCGCCCAGGACAGCCGCTGGACCCACGCGTGCAGCACGCCCTTGAGCGCGAGCAGCGCCGCCACCACGACCCCGCCTGCCGCGGCCACCTGAACGTCACCGACCACCGCGAAAGCCCCGAGTGCGAACGCGAGCATCGCCGCGACCACTGTCGTCGCGCCGAACGTCCCGTCGTGTCCCGTCTCCCGGTAGCGATAGAAGGCGATAACCCCCGTGAACGTGGCGAAGGCCACAGCGAGCGCGACGAGACCGATGTCCCCGCCCCCGCGCGCGATCGCGCCCCACACGCCGCCGAGCACGCCGGCAAGCGCATGCGTCCGGAAGCCGGCGGCACGCTCGCCCTCGGCTTCGAGACGCGCGTGCCAGCCCCTTTCGAGCCCGATCACGAGACCGATGGCGAGGGAGACCGAAAGGCGTTGAAACAGGTCGAGCGTGTCCATGACGGGAGAGTAATGAGGGTGCATTGCCAGTCAATTGCGCCGCCTCAAGTGCCTTTCCCTAAGGGGGGAGGGCAGGCCTATCCATCGCCCCTCGTCAGTCTGCTGTCAGCTTCCCCCCGATATGAGGATCCCTACGATCCAGTAAATGGCCCTGACCCGTTCGCGTGACATGAACCCTGATCGACCCGGCGCCTATCTCTGCTTCGACCCGCGTGATCCCGCCCAGCACGTCCACGATCGTGCGACCTGGAAGCTCTCCGACAACGCGATCCTGATCTCCGCGACCATGCTGTTCGCAGCACACGAAGGTAAATGCCCGATCAGTTGGGAGAAAGTTGCTGCCCTCGCCGACCTTTGTGAGGATCCGGAGTTCCTGCCGCAGCCGGACATGCCTCCCCGCAGACTAGCCACGCGGGATGAGACCGACGCCATGCTGCGCTCGGTGCTCCTCAAGGCCGAGCCCCAAGGCGGTTGAGCACGCTCCAAAACCAACTCTGCGAAAAACACTGCTCACTTGCCGCCCCGCCATGGACACGCCCCGCTCGTCCGGGCAGAGATCGGTTTGACAACCCGATCCGTTCATGGAACTCTCAATCGAATGGTTGAAGATCGCACCGAGCACCTGGACAATCTCTTTCACGCCCTCGCGAACGGCACCCGTCGCGAGATCGTGAGCCTTCTTGCCGCGCGCCCCCACAACGTCGGCGAACTGGCCCCCCGGTTCGACATGTCGCTCGCCGCGGTTTCCAAGCATGTCAAATCGCTCGAGCGCGCCGGCCTCATCAACCGGGAGGTGAGCGGCCGCAATCACATCTGCAGCCTCAAGCCCGAGGCTCTAGGCGAAGCCTTTCAGTGGTTGAGTGCATACGAGCATTTCTGGCAGGATCGCCTCGACGCCCTCGAACGCGTTCTCGCACAAGCGAACGGGAAGACCCGTGGCCGCTCGAAACAAAAATAAGAACGTTTCCGTCGTCCTGGTGCGAAAGCTGAGCTCGCCCGCGCGCTCGGTCTTTGCCGCCTGGACAGAGCCGGGCCTTCTCGCGAAATGGCTGGCGCCGGGCGCCCACGTCGTCACCTCGGTGATGGTCGACCTCAGAAAAGGCGGGCGATACCGCCTCGAAGGCGTAGGCGGAGACGGCAAGCCCTATTCCTTCTCCGGAACCTATCTTGAGCTTGCCGAGGATCGCCGCGTCGCCATGTCGTGGAGCTATGACGGCCCCATTACGTCCCTCAAGGGCGGCGCTTCGGTCGTCATCGCCGATATCCGCTCCCTCGAGCCGGACGTGACGGAGCTGACCCTCACCCACGAGAAGCTCTCCGAGCGCGACGCAGCCGAGGTCTACCGTGTGAGCTGGACCGAGTGCATGGAAAAGCTCGCAGACGTTACCTGTCTCTGCACGAAAGACAGGGACCCGAGCGGCGAACGGGACGCGTCCGACTTCTTCTCCGACAGCCAGCGGGATTTCCAGGATCGCTTCGATACGCGTCGCTTGGCCGACCGGCTGGAAGCCGTTCTCGTCCACGACCACTTGAGCGCGGTCGATGCGTCTTTCATCACCCGCCAGAACATGTTCTTCCTCGCCACGACCGACGCCTACGGCCAGCCGAACTGCTCCTACAAAGGCGGAGCCCGCGGATTCGTGACCATCGTCGACGACAAGACGCTGGCCTTCCCGGATTACGACGGCAACGGTATGCATCTCTCCGTCGGCAACATTGATGAAACCAACAAGGTGGGGCTGCTCTTCATCGATTTCGAGCGCCAGTCACGCTTGCGCATCCTCGGCAAGGCGCAGGTGTCCGAACGCGACCCGCTGATGGAGCGCTATCCCGGCGCGAAGCTCATTGTCCGCGTCGTAATCGACTCCCTCTTCTCGAACTGCCCGCGCTACATCCACAAGATGCAGCTCGTCGAGGAATCGTACTTCGTGCCGAAAGAGGACGGCGAGGAGCGCATCCCCTCGTGGAAACGCCTCGGCGCCGTGGCCGACGTGCTCCCCGAGGAAGACAAGCACGCCGCCGGAACCGACACCGACCTCGACAAGACCCTCAACAAACACTGACGTATCAGCAGCCGGCTTCCCGCGCGACAGCGCCCGGCTATCATGGCGGGCGCTGAGATGCCGTCTGGCGCGAGAATGCCGGACGCGCACGCGACATGCTGCGCCGAACCGTCAGCTCATCAAACTATCCGTACACGTTGACGGTGCCAAATCTTCTGTGGATTTCTAAAAATTGGCTCCAATTGACGGAGAACAACTCCAGCTCGCGCGACACGGCTTAGGGAGAGAGCAGGGAAATTTAAATGACGATCTGAACTTCGCATTTGCGAAGGGACCTAGTCGACAGTTTTTCATTTTTTCGATCACCGATGCGTCTTACACAGATGCTATGAGTATTGTCGCAACCGGCCGAGACCACGACCATGGACAAACTCGCACGCCGACGCCGGCTTGAGCTCCACGTTCTCGTGGCCCTCACCCTTGTGCTCGCCCCCGCGCTCGCCATCGCGACAGTGGGAAGCTACGGCCTCTCGGTCTGGCTCTATCAGATGGTGGCAGGCCCCCCGAAAGCCCCACGCGCCACGCCCGTCTCGCCGACGGAGCCCATCGTCAACCCGACATCTCACATCGAAAAACCGTAAGGAGCGCCCATGGATGCCTCACGCCGCGCTTTCATTCACGGACAGTGGAACGCCAGCTATCCGGAAGCGGCCTCCGAGCGCCCTCCGGAAACGGAGATCATGAGCCTGATCGTTCAGGCCAGGCCCGAGCATCTGCCCGATCTGATAAGAGCCATTTCCGCTCTCGAAGGCGTGGAGGTCCACGGCCACGACCCGGCCGGAAAGATCGTCGTCGTGGTGGAAGCCGAGACCCAGCGCCTCGCCGGCGATCGCATGATCGAAATCGACAGGCTCCCGAACGTCGTTTCCGTAGCGATGGTGTTCCAGGCCACGCACTCCGATGCGTTGGCCTGAACGCAACATAAGCCCGACCCAGACGACCTGAAGGTGTGATCATGACCGAGGCGACACTCGACCGGCGGACCATTCTGAAGCTTCAGGCAGCGGCCACCGCCGCCGCAGCAGCGGGGCTTCAGCTCCCAGCAAGCGCCACCAACCTTCCGACCGGGGTCGACGCCACCCAGCTCACCTGGAGCAAGGCGCCCTGCCGTTTCTGCGGCACAGGCTGTGGCGTGATGGTCGCCACGAAATCCGGGCGCGTCGTCGCCACCCATGGCGATGCCAAGGCCGAGGTGAACCGCGGCCTCAATTGCGTGAAGGGCTATTTCCTCTCCAAGATCATGTACGGCGAGGATCGCCTCACGCAGCCGCTGTTGAGAAAGAAGAACGGAAAGTTCGACAAGAACGGCGACTTCACGCCCGTCTCGTGGGACGAGGCTTTCGACATCATGGAGGAAAAGTTCAAGGCCGCCCTCCAGAAGCACGGGCCATCGGGCGTCGGCATCTTCGGGTCCGGCCAATGGACCATCTGGGAAGGCTACGCGGCCTCCAAGCTCTTCAAGGGCGGCTTCCGTTCGAACAACATCGACCCCAATGCGCGCCATTGCATGGCTTCTGCGGCCGCGGGCTTCATGCGCACCTTCGGCATCGACGAGCCGATGGGATGCTACGACGACATCGAGGCCACCGACGCATTCGTACTGTGGGGCTCGAACATGGCCGAGATGCACCCGATCCTCTGGACCCGGGTGGCAGACCGCCGTCTCTCGGCACCTCACGTCAAGGTCGCTGTGCTCTCCACCTTCGAGCATCGCTCGTTCGACTTGGCCGATCTTCCCATCGTCTTCAAGCCCCAGTCGGACTTGGCGCTCCTCAACGCGATCGCAAACCACATCATCCAGACCGGGCGCGTGAACAAGGATTTCGTCGACAGGCACACGCTGTTCAAGCGCGGACAGGCCGACATCGGCTATGGCCTGCGCCCGGAGCATCCCTTGCAGCAACGCGCCAGCGGCAAGGACAAGCCGAACGATGCGACCGACATGTCCTTCGACGACTTCGCACAGTTCGTCTCCGAGTACACCTTCGAGAAGGCCGCCGAAATCTCGGGTGTCGAAGCGCGCCACATCGAGCAGCTTGCCGAGCTCTACGCCGACCCCAAGACCAAGGTCGTGAGCTTCTGGACCATGGGCTTCAACCAGCACACGCGCGGCGTGTGGGCCAATAACCTCGTCTACAACATCCATCTCCTGACCGGAAAGATCTCCGAGCCCGGCAACAGCCCGTTCTCGCTCACCGGCCAGCCCTCCGCATGCGGAACGGCTCGCGAGGTCGGCACCTTTTCCCACCGCCTGCCCGCGGACATGGTCGTGACCAACAAGGAGCATCGCGCCAAGACGGAGAAGATCTGGAACCTTCCCGAAGGCACCATCCCCGACAAGCCGGGCTATCACGCCGTTCTGCAGAACCGGATGCTCAAGGACGGCAAGCTCAACGCCTATTGGGTGCAGGTGAACAACAACCTGCAGGCGGCCGCGAACTGCAACGAGGAGACGCTGCCCGGCTATCGCAACCCCGACAACTTCGTCGTCGTGTCGGACGTCTATCCCACCGTGACGGCGCTCGCCGCCGATCTCATCCTGCCGACGGCCATGTGGGTCGAGAAAGAAGGCGCTTACGGCAACGCCGAGCGGCGCACGCACTTCTGGCACCAGCTCGTAAAGCCGCCCGGCGAAGCCCGCTCCGACGTCTGGCAGCTCGTGGAGTTCTCCAAACGCTTCAAGATCGAGGACGTGTGGCCCGCGGACCTTATCAAGAAGAAGCCCGACACCGCCGGCAAGACGCTGTACGAGGTTCTCTTCCGCAACGGCAAGGTCGACAAGTTCGCGCCTACCGAGGTCGAGGCCGGCTACGACAACGACGAGGCCGCCCACTTCGGCTTCTATCTGCAGAAGGGCCTGTTCGAGGAGTATGCCGAGTTCGGCCGCGGCCATGGCCATGACCTCGCGCCCTTCGACACCTATCATCAGGTTCGCGGCCTGCGCTGGCCGGTGGTCGACGGCAAGGAAACGCGCTGGCGCTTCCGCGAGGGCCTCGACCCCTACGCGAAGCCCGGCACCGGCGTCGACTTCTACGGACACGCCGATGGCAAGGCGTGGATCTACGCCCTGCCTTACGAGCCCGCCGCGGAAAGCCCGGATACGGATTTCCCGTTCTGGCTCACCACCGGCCGCGTGCTCGAGCACTGGCATTCCGGCTCAATGACGCGCCGCGTGCCCGAGTTGTATCGCGCCGTTCCCGAAGCCCTCTGCTACATGAACCCTGACGACGCGGCGGAGATGAACCTGCGGCGCGGCCAGGAGATCCGCGTCACCTCGCGCCGCGGCTACATACGCGCGCGCATCGAGGTCTCAGGCCGCAACAAGCCGCCGCGCGGCGTGATCTTCGTGCCGTGGTTCGACGAGAGCAAGCTCATCAACAAGGTGACGCTCGACGCGACCGATCCCATCTCGCTGCAGACGGACTACAAGAAGTGCGCCGTCCGCATCGAAAGATCCGAGGAGGGCAGCATATGACATCGCGCGCCAAGCTCGGTCTCGGCGGATGCGCTGCCGCGCTCGCTCTCCTCATCGTCGCGCTCGCGATCCCACAGTCGCCTTCGCTGTCGGAAAGCCCGGAGCCCCTGCACTCGAACCTGCGCGGCCCGGTTCCCTTGAACGAGGAAGGCCCCGCGCATCGCATGACGCCCGAGGTCAACACCGCCGATCGCGAGATCAGGAACTACCCCGAGCAGCCGCCGCTCGTTCCACACCGCGTGGACGGCTATCAGCTCGACCGCAACGTCAACAAGTGCCTCTCATGCCATGCGCGCTCGCGCACCGGCGAGAGCCAGGCGCCGATGCTGTCCATCACCCACTTCATGGACCGTGACGGCCAGTTCCTGGCGACCGTATCGCCGCGCCGCTACTTCTGCACGCAGTGCCACGTGCCGCAGCACGCCGTCAAAGCTCCCGTAGGGAACACCTTCGTCGACGTGGATACGGTCCTGCGTAACGCGACGGGGAAGGCGCCGGAATGATGAACTCTGGCACACGCTTCTCCCCTGCGGCCATCAAGGGCCGGATCGCGCGAGCACGCGTTCGCCTCGCGGCATTCCCCTGGCGCGAGCGTGCGCTCGAATATTGGAACGTGCTGACCACGCCCAGCACGGCTTACAGCCTGGGCTTCCTCATCATCGCGGGATTCCTCGCAGGCATTCTGTTCTGGGGCGGCTTCAACACCGCGCTCGAAGCCACCAACACCGAGAAGTTCTGCACGAGCTGCCACGAGATGCGCGACAACGTGTTCGCGGAGCTGAAATCGACCATCCACTATTCAAACCGCTCCGGCGTGCGCGCCACCTGCCCCGATTGCCACGTCCCCCACAACTGGACCGACAAGATCGCCCGCAAGATGCAGGCCTCCAAGGAAGTGTGGGGCAAGATCTTCGGCACCATCGACACCCGCGAGAAGTTTCTCGACAAACGCCTGGAGCTCGCCGCGCACGAATGGTTGCGGCTCAAATCGAACGACTCGCTCGAATGCCGCAATTGCCATTCCGCCCAATCCATGGACGTGGCGCGGCAAAGCCCGCGTGCCGCCTCCGCCCACGAACGCTACCTGTTCACCGGCCAGAAGACGTGCATCGACTGCCATAAGGGCATCGCCCACAAGCTCCCGGACATGGCGTCCGTGCCCGGCTGGCAATGAAGGCGCGTCCGCCCAGACGCACGGCAACTTGATCGCTTTTTGAGCAACCGCGCGAGATCGCGAATACGAGCCATTGAGTGGCGCCGCAAGGCCGCTATTTTGCGGCCATGAGCACCACCATCTCCCAAATTGAAAGCGTCGTGCGAGAGATCTCGGACGAGATGCGGCAGCGAACCGATCGGGGCGAGGTCGCGACCTACATCCCCGAGCTCGCTCGCGTCGACGCCAACGCCTTCGGCCTCGTGGTCATCGATGCCGATGGAAACACCGCGGCCGGCGGCGACGCCGACACGCCCTTTTCCATCCAGAGCATCTCGAAGGTATTCACGCTGACGCTCGCCCTCGGAAAGGTTGGCGATCGGCTTTGGCGGCGCGTCGGCCGCGAGCCATCCGGCAGCCCGTTCAACTCAATCGTCCAGCTCGAGCGCGAGTGCGGCATCCCGCGCAATCCGTTCATCAACGCAGGGGCGATCGCCGTCACCGACCTCATTCTCTCAGGCCACCAGCCGCGCGAGGCACTGGGCGAGATCCTGCGCTTCATGCGCTACCTCGCCGACGATCCCTCGATAGCGATCGACGACAAAGTTGCGGCCTCCGAGCAGCGAACCGGATTCCGTAACAGCGCACTCGCAAACTACATGAAATCCTTCGGCGTGCTGGACAACCCGGTTGACTACACGCTCGGCGTCTACTTCCACCACTGCGCCATCGCCATGTCGTGCAGGCAGCTTGCCATGGCAGGCCGCTTTCTCGCCCATTCCGGACGCAACCCCTCGACTGGCCTCACCGTCGTCCATCCCGAGCGTGCACGCCGCATCAACGCGATCATGCTTACGTGCGGCCACTATGACGGTTCTGGCGAGTTCGCGTACCGGGTGGGTCTGCCCGGAAAGAGCGGCGTGGGAGGCGGCATCATGGCCATCGCGCCGGGCAAGGCCTCCATCGCGGTCTGGGCGCCTGGCCTGGATGCGGCCGGAAACTCTCACCTCGGCCGCATCGCGCTCGAAGCGCTCACGAGAAGGCTAGGCTGGTCGATCTTCGGCGCTTGAGCCGGTCGTACTTCTCTTGGCCGCGCGACAGTTCTCACGCGCGGCGAAAGGCTCACCGCTTGTGGCTGTCCTCGGCCTCGATGGCAGCATCGTGATACCAGCCGCTTCCGAAAACGACCTTGGGCAGCCGCTGAGCAGTCAGCTCCTCGACGTTCTTCACGGACTTGAATGGCGCGCTCGCGGCGGCGCGACGGCCGCCAGCCGGGAACATGAAAATCTCCGCGCTCTCCCGATGAGTCTTCGCAGTCATCGTTCGTCTCTCCATTCGTGTTTCGCCAAAGCGCGCAAAACACCGCGTCAATAAGACGTATTTTGCCTGATGTTCGCACAGAATGCTCGTTAAATATCGGGAATTGCTCATATTATAGGCATGAATGTTTTTGCTTGTTTGGCTAGCATTTTGGTGACGGCGAGGCGGCTTTAGCGCGCGTTTTTCGCCCACTCACGAGGCACACGACGGACTTGCTACCGAACCAGGCACCTTTCTTCCGAACGTTGGGGGACGAATGCTGAGCGGCGTGACATCCGCGCAAAGAGTTGGAGCGCTCACGCGCACCGGCGTCTCGGCATTTCCCACAGACATCACGCCAACGCACGGCGCGATCCGAACGTTCCGCCGGTCGCGGCACCCTGGCACCGCACACTGAGCGCATCGCATCACAATGAACAGCGAGCGCGTCACGACCTCTCACGCGTCAAGGCATCAAACTAGGAGCTCACCATGACGAAGTACAAGCTCGAGTACATCTGGCTCGACGGCTATACACCGGTCCCGAATCTCCGCGGCAAGACGCAGATCAAGGAATACAGCGCCTTCCCGAGCCTTGCCGAGCTTCCGCTTTGGGGCTTCGACGGAAGCTCCACGCTCCAGGCCGAGGGTCACAGCTCCGATTGCGTGCTGAAGCCGGTCGCAGTCTATCCCGATCCCGCTCGCGTCAACGGCGCGCTCGTGATGTGCGAAGTCATGATGCCCGACGGCAAGACCCCCCATCCCTCCAACAAGCGCGCGACCATTCTCGACGACGACGGTGCCTGGTTCGGCTTCGAGCAGGAGTACTTCTTCTACAAGGACGGCCGCCCGCTCGGCTTCCCGGAGCACGGCTATCCCGCCCCGCAGGGCCCCTACTACACCGGCATCGGCTACAAGAACGTCGGCGACATCGCGCGCCAGATCGTCGAGGAGCATCTCGATCTCTGCCTCGCGGCCGGCATCAACCACGAGGGCATCAACGCCGAGGTGGCGAAGGGCCAGTGGGAATTCCAGATCTTCGGCAAGGGCTCGCGCAAGGCCGCTGACGAGATGTGGCTCGCCCGCTACCTGCTGCTCCGCCTCACGGAGAAATACGGCATCGACATCGAGTTCCACTGCAAGCCGCTCGGCGACACCGACTGGAACGGCTCGGGCATGCATTGCAACTTCTCGACCGCCTACATGCGCGAGGTCGGCGGCAAGGAGTACTTCGAGGCCCTCATGAAGGAGTTCGAGAAGAACCTCGACGATCACATCTCGGTCTACGGCCCCGACAACCACATGCGCCTCACCGGCAAGCACGAGACCGCTCCGTGGAACAAGTTCAGCTACGGCGTGGCTGACCGCGGCGCCTCCATTCGCGTGCCGCACAGCTTCGTCAATAACGGCTACAAGGGTTACCTCGAGGATCGCCGTCCGAACTCCCAGGGCGACCCCTACCAGATCGCTTCGCAGGTTCTGAAGACGATCTCGGGCGTGCCGGCCGGCGCCGTCGCCAAGGCGGCCTAACTACGCCACATCGCTTCATCGCGGCGCTGATCCGATCGTCGGCGCCGCGATAGCCCGCCCGAAGGCGACACTCCCCGAGTTATCGGCCTTCGGGCGGGATACCCCCAGGCAACAGCCTGCACTCCCCGCCCTCTCAGAAATTGTATCCCCGCTCCCCGTGCTCCGAGAGATCGAGCCCGGCACGCTCTTTCTCGCGCGGCGGCCTGAGGCCGATGACGAGATCGACGATCTTGTAGAGCGCCATCGAGACCAGCCCGGACCAGAGCAGAGTGAGCGCCACGGCCTTGAGCTGCGCCTTCATCTGGCTCGCCATGTCGTAGACGACCGTGATCTGCCCCGGCTTCGCGATGTAGTCGGCAATGCCGGTTCCGCCGAGCTGCGGATCGACCAGCAGTCCCGTTCCGATCGCGCCGGCAATGCCGCCGACGCAATGCACGCCGAACACATCCAGACTGTCGTCGTAGCCGAGCGCGCTCTTGAGTGACGTGCAGGCCAGGAAGCCGCAAACGCCGCTTACGAGGCCAAGCACGATACTGCCCATCGGCCCCGCGAAGCCCGAGGCGGGCGTGACCGCCACCAGACCGACCACCATGCCTGAGACGAGGCCCAGCGTCGTCGGCTTCCCCTTGACCGCCCACTCCACGAAGATCCAGGCGAGGGCCGCTGCCGCCGTCGCCCCGAACGTATTGCCCATCGCCAGCGCCGCCGTGCCGTTCGCTTCGAGGTTCGAGCCGCAATTGAAGCCGAACCAGCCGACCCACAGCAGCGCCGCCCCCACCATGCTGAGCGTGAGCGAATGCGGCGGCATCGGCTCGCGCCCATAGCCGGAGCGCGGTCCCAGCATCCACGCGCCGACGAGGCCCGCGATGCCCGCGTTGATGTGCACCACTGTTCCGCCGGCGAAATCGATGGCGCCCCATTGCGCGGCAAGCCCCGCGCTCGACAATAGGCCCTGAAGGTGCGCTTCCGCTGCCGTGCGCGTCTCGCCACTGGCGACCGAAACGGCGCGGGCTGCATCGATCAGCGCATCCGGGCCAGCCCAATACCAGACCATGTGGGCGATCGGGCAGTAGACGATCGTGACCCAGAGCACCATGAACACCAGCAACGCCGCGAACCGCATGCGCTCCGCAAAGGCGCCCACGATCAAGGCAGGCGTGATCGCCGCAAACGTCATCTGAAACCAGACATAGGCGTATTCCG
Source organism: Hyphomicrobium zavarzinii ATCC 27496 (assembly GCF_000383415.1). Lineage (GTDB taxonomy): Bacteria > Pseudomonadota > Alphaproteobacteria > Rhizobiales > Hyphomicrobiaceae > Hyphomicrobium_C > Hyphomicrobium_C zavarzinii. Next base: position 142,154 of record NZ_KB911259.1, read on the forward strand.
GAACGTAGACGCCCGGAGAGAACGTCGACACGACAGAGTCCGGCGTGATGCCGGCAAGAAATGCCTTGGAGAGCCCGCCGACGAATGGCGCAGTGTGGCTATCCGCCGTGAATGCCAGGCTGTAGCCGTAGAGCATCCACACGAGACACACGAGCGCGACCGTCGCAAACACGTGCATCAGCGTGGCAAGCACGTTCTTGGTTCTGACAAGACCGCAGTAGAAGAGCGCGAGCCCCGGCACCGTCATGAGAAGAACGAGCACCGTCGAGACCATCAGAAATGCCGTATCGCCCTTATCGGGTGCGGCGATGGCCGCCGGACACGACAGGGCCGTCATGAGAAACGCGAGCCCGATGGGCCGTAGCGGACTTCTCGATTGAACGCGCATCTCGCAATCCCCCTCGCGCACATCTGAGCCACGTCGCGCCGGATGGCATCTCGCCACCTTCGGCATGACGTGAAATCTCACACAGCAATCCATGTGCCGAACGAGGCGCGCGCATCTTCCCTCTGCGCGAACAGCGCTTACGCGCGCGAACGCAAGCTCGCTTGCACATCGCCCGGCGCATCGCTGCCAGCCGAATGAGCGATCTGCTCAAATGTCTGTCACGCAACGCTCTTGTCGCGATCGAAGCGCTGAACTACGACATAATGGGTGAGTTGAAAGACGGCTGTTGCGTGCGGCGCGGCCAAACCTCTGCGGGGATCTACGACGCAATAGCGAGTGGGCGCATGGGTAGGATAGACGCTGATGGCACGCCACGATGAGCCCAAGCTGGACGAGCTCAAGAAACTGCTTCGCCGCCTCGACGGGCTCGACGGCGACAAGAGCCTGGGCAAGACCCCGCAGGAGACCGAGCAGCGCGGCTACGTCGGCGCATTGCGCGGCGCGCCTGCCCCCGGCTCGGAGGAAGGCCGAAGTCCCGCTGCCGCCTCAGCGAAGAAATCCGGCACGAACGTCTACGTCGCCGCCGTCATGGCGGCAGCTGTCTCCGCCCTCACCGTCTTCCTCCTCATGTCCTGGCAAGGAAGATTGGGCGGCATGGGAAATCTGAAGACGAGTCCCGGAACGTTCGAGCTGAACCAGCCCGCAGCAGGCGCACGCAGCATCGATCCGCAGCAGATAGATACGGCGAGCGGGCTTGTTCGCCGCGCGGATGCGTTGCTCGCAAGCGGCGAGATCGAAGCGGCCCGCGCATTGCTGCAGCGAGCGGCCGAGCTTGGTTCCGGTCCGGCTGCACTCAAACTCGGCTTCAGCTACGATCCCTCTCAAAAAACACCGGTAAGTTTCGCCGATAGCCGGACAAATCCGGCACTCGCAAAAGCCTGGTACGAGCGCGCACTCGCCCTCGGAACACAGGAAGCGGCCAGCTATTTGCCGAGCGCGAGCGGCAAATAGCCCTATCCCGCGTCCGCAACAAGCTGACGCGGCGTCCCAAAGGGTCATACTCTCGACCTTCCGGCATGATCGCTTGAGCGTTGGAGTTTTTGGAGGCGTAGGGCGCTTGAACGCGAGCATGTCGGGTGAGGAGACCCGCTCGGGACTCATCGGCAGCAGGCTGGAAGGCCTGCGCGCGCAGCTTCTCGGCTGCGGCGATGTGCTGTCCAATCTCGTCGAGCCCGCCGAGCGTCCGCTTGTCACCGATGCGCTGCGCAAGCTGAAGCAGCTCACCTGCCGCGTCGCAATCGTCGGCCAGATCAAGTCAGGCAAGAGTTCCTTCATCAACGCCTTCGTGCAGGACCCTGGCTTCCTGCCGACCAGCGTCACGCCCTGGACGACGGCCGTCACGAATTTGCACTTCCGCCAAACGCCGCCGGGCGCACACGCGGCGATCTTCACATTCCTCCAGCAGAATGAATGGAGCAGCCTCGCCGAAAGCGGCGGACGCGTGCGGGAGTTGACGGAACGCCTCGTACCCGGCTTCGAGCCCCAGCTTCTCCAGCGCCAGGCGGATCAACTGAGAGAGCGCGCCCAGCAACGCCTCGGCGTCGAGTTCGAGCTTCTGCTCGGCCAGGCACACGCCTTCGAGAGCTTCGATGCCAGCATCCTGCTGCAATATCTCTGCTCGGGAGATTTCGCCGGCCATGCGGGAGCGGCCGCTATCGGCAAGTACTCCGATCTCACCAAGAGCGCCGACCTCTATTGCGATCACGGGCCCTTCGCGTTCCCGGTCACCGTCATCGACACGCCGGGCACCAACGATCCGTTCCTCATTCGCGACGAGATAACGCGGCGCAGCCTGGGCTCGGCCGATGTGCACCTCGTGGTGCTCACTGCCCGCCAGCCGCTTTCCGATACGGACGTCAGCCTGCTTCGCATCATGCGCGGCCTCAACAACGACCGCATCGTCGTCCTCATCAACCGCATCGACGATCTCGCCGACGTCGAGACGGAGCTGCCGAAGGTCATCGCCTACGTGCGCCAGAGGCTGGACGCCGAGTTTCCCGGAACCGGCATCCCCGTCGTCCATGGCAGCGCCTGGTGGGGCAATCAGGCCATCGCATTCGAGGCCGAGGCCGTCGCCCGCATCCTGGCGCGACGCTCGGCGAGCCACCTTTTGCGCGCCGGTCTCCTCCACCCGAGCGAGCTGACACCAGCCGCCCTCTCGAACTCCGATTGCCGCGAACGCATCCGCCACTCTCTTTGGGCGATGTCCGGCCTCCCGTCGGTTTACAAAGCGATCGACATGGCGATGGGCGCTGCCCGCCCCGCATTCGCGCTGCGCCAGATCACCCACGCCTTCGCGGAAATGGCCCGCGTGTGCGAAGGAAGCGCGAGAAGCGAGCTCGAGGCCCTGTCCGACGCAGCCAAGAGATCCAGTGATCTCCCGCAGGACGCCGAAGAGCGATTTGCCCGCATTTCAGCCGAAAGCGAGCAGCTTGCCCGCGTCACCGCCAACATCGACGCCTCTGCGACAGGCATCGAGACGCAGCTTGCCCGCATCATTCACGAGGAGCGGGAGGCATTGCGCCGTCACCTCATGGCGACGATCGATCTCCACGCCGCCCGCGAGCGCGACGTCCTCATAGACACCCTCTCGCGCGGGCGCGCACCACAGGTCTGGACGCATGAAGGCGTGGAGCTGAGGCGCGCACTGGCAGGCGCCTTCCATGAAGGGTTCCGCAACGCCGCCGAGCGCCTCACGTCGTTCCACGCCCGCGTTGCACCCGAGTTGCACAAACTCACAGCGTCCCTGATGCCGGACTCCGCCCTCTCCGATCCCCATGGGCCCACGCTCTCCATCGCGGAGCCCACCATCGCGCCCTTGAGCCGCCTTGTCGCCCTCGATCTCGACACGTCCCGCTGGCGCCTGTTCTGGAGCCGGCAGCCGTCGCCGGAGGCGTCCGGCGCCAGGATCGAGGCCCTCATCCGCGCCGAGTTCTCGCCTGTCGCCGACGAATTGGTGCAACTTGCGGAAAACGCCTTTCACGAGTTCAGCGCCACCACCATCACATGGTCGTTCGGCGCATGCCGCAACATCCAGCACGCCCTCCGCCGCCGCCTGGAATTTCTACGGGCCGAGTACGAGGAGACCCGGCGCGCCGCGGTCTCGCCCGAGAGCGCCCAGCGCGCAACCGAAACAGCCGAGCGGCTTCGCGCTCAGGACCAGCGCGTGAAGGACAATCAAACCCTCACCCGCCATCTTGAACACCTCATCCAATACATGGACAAAGTCCTGCATGAAGAGGCTCCGCGCCCATGAGTAGAGCATCCGAGCAGTTCCTCGCGGAGATCCGCGACGCCCGCGAACGCCTGATCGAGACCCGCCTCACCGATACGGCGCTGACCTATTGCATCGCCGGTCTCTCGCGCATCGAGGAGGCGCTTCGCCGGCCGGTGCGCGTGGTCATTCTCGGCGAGTACAATTCCGGCAAGACCTCCGTCGCCGACCTTTTGATCGGCGCGGGCCTGCTGCCCACCAGCGTCGTGGCGAACACGCAGGTGCCCGTGCTCATGACTTACGCCGAAACCGCGTCCATGTTCGGCGTCACGGAAGCGGGCACCCGCATCCGCGTCGATGGCGACGAGAACGACCCGCTGACCGACATCGCCTTCCGCGCTATTCAGGTGGCGTTGCCTCTGGAGCACCTGCGCAGGCTCCAGATTCTCGATACCCCCTCCGCCGCCAGTCCGGCCGCGTTCATCGAGGATGCCGACATCGTCATCTGGTGCACCGTCGCGACACGCGCCTGGACCGAAAGCGAGCGCGCGCTCTGGGCCTCGCTCCCTCCGCGCTGCTGCCGCAACGCGCTCCTGGTCGCAACGCATAAGGACAGCCTCCACCTCGCGGAGGAAGTGACGAGCGTAACCGAACGCCTGCGCGCCATGACCACCGGCCTCTTCCGCGATATCGTGCTGGTCGCGGCAGAAGGCGGACGCGACGACGGCGCAGCCGGACACGCGGGCGCAACGGACACCGGCGCGGCAACCCTTCGCAACGCCGTCGCATCGCTTGCAGGCGAGATCGCCGACCGGCGAACCCACAAAGCGGAGAAGATCGTCCGCAGGCTCGGCCGCCTCACCTTCCACCATCTCTCGAGCGCGCGCCTGCGCCCTGAAATCGCGACCTTGCTGACAGACTGGGAAAGCCGCTCCGGCCTCATCGTGGAGCAGCTCACCGCCGGAACCAGAACCGTCCCCTCGGCAATCGAAGAGCTTCTGCAGGCCTACGCCGGGTTCGCCGAGCTGCTGAGCCCCGGCGTCATTCTCGGCGACAGCATTCCCGTCACCACGGCCCGCGCATTGACCGCGCCGCTCCATTGGCCCGCGAACGGCGCGGCGGCGCAACGCCTCGTCAAGACGCTCGTCTCGGACCTGACCGCGCTCCTGCGCATGCTGGCCGCGAGGTCCACGGCTGCGAGCCCCCGCCATGGCGACTACCAGACCGCCCGCGGCATTCTTCTTGCGCTCGCGGACCTTGATGGCTCCTTCGCCGCCCTCGAGCGAATGCTGGGCTCCTCGACGCCCGATGCCCCCGCCTGACGGCGCGGGGCAACCCGGCTGATCGACACCATTCCTCTTCGCTGCGTCTCATTGTAGGTTCTGGCGGCGTACTGCCCCAACCAGGTGGATGCGGAGCGATGCAGTTCCGAGTTCCTGCGCTCTTCGGCTCGTTGCGAGGATGGACGACGGCCAACGCCTGGCGCGACCTTGCCGCGGGCGTGACGCTGGCCGCCATCACCATCCCGGAGCAGATGGCCACCGCCCGCCTGGCGGGTCTCGAACCGCAGATCGGCTTCTATGCCTTCATCGGCGCCACCCTGGGATTTGCGGCCCTGGGCGCAAGCCGCCTGCTGACGGCGGGCGCGGACTCCACCATCACGCCGATTTTCGCGGGCGCGCTCGCTGCCATGGCGGCGAGCGGATCGGGATCGCTCGGTGCCGCCGCCGTGGCCTTGGCCTTCCTGGTGGGCGCCATGCTGATCGTGGCAGGCCTCCTGCGGCTCGGCTGGATCGCCAATCTTCTCTCGATACCGGTCGTCACCGGATTTCTGGTCGGCATCGCCGTCCACATCGCGGTGTCGCAGCTCCCGGCGCTGCTTGGCATCGACGGCGACGGAAGCGATTTCTACCGGCGCATCGAGACCATCGCCCGCAACCTGCCCTCGCTCAATCCGTTCTCGGCTGCCATCGGGCTTGGCGTTCTTGCCATCATGATCGCATCCGAGCGCATCAACGGACGGATCCCCGGCGCCTTGATCGGTGTGATGCTCGCAACCATCATCGTGCAGGTCTTCGATCTCGAAAGCCGTGGCGTCGCCGTGCTCGGCCCGCTGCCGGGCGGCCTGCCGCATTTCGCGCTCCCCTCGCTCGATGACATGTGGCAGCTCCTGCCCCTGGCGCTGATCGTCTCGCTCGTGGTCATGATCCAGACGGCGGCCGTCAGCCAGTCCTTCCCGGACCCGGACGGACGCTCCCCGGCAATCGATCAGGATTACATCGGCGTGGGAGCCGGAAATCTGGCCGCCGGCGTCCTCGGCGCCTTGCCGGTGGATGCCAGCCCGCCGCGCACCGCAGTCGTCGCCGCGGCGGGCGGCAGCTCGCAGATGAGCGCGCTCCTTGCCGCAGGCGCGGTGCTCCTGCTCGTCGTGTTCGGCGGCACGCTGCTCGCCCACATCCCTCAAGCCGCCCTTGCCGGGATCCTGATGTTCGTGGCCCAGCGGCTGATCCACACGGACACCATTGCCAGGATAGCCCGCGAGGCACCAATCGAAGGCTTGCTCGGGCTCGCCACGACAGCCGCGATCGTCGTGCTTCCCATCCAGATCGGCGTGACATTCGGCATCGGGCTTTCCCTCCTTCACGGCGTCTGGATGACGACGCAGACCCGGCCGGTTGAGATGAGAAGGCTTCCCGGCACCACGGTATGGTGGCCACCCAGCAAGACAGATCTCGGCGAATGCGTGGGCGGCGTGGCCGTCATCGCCTTCCAGGCCCCCTTGCTCTTTGCCAACGCCGAGACCTTCAAGCGCGCCATGATCGAACGGATCGACGGCTACGACACGCGCCCCGCCGTAGTCGTCCTGGAGGCGAGCAGCATTGCCGACATCGATTACACCGCGGCCGAAGCGCTGAGCGAGGTAATCCGCCACTGCCGCCGCACCGGCATCGCCTTCGCCATCGCCCGCCTGGAATCGATCCGGGCCCAGGACGCCCTCGACCGCTTCGGAACACTCGACGCCCTCGGGCCGGATCGCCTCTTTCACAGCGTCGAGGATGCCGTGCAGGCGCTTGCGCCGGAGCAAAGATCGCAAGCCCGCGACCGAGCATGATGTCAGCGTAACAGGACCAGCCCATGACACCCATTCGCGAGCCCCTGCTGAAGCCCACCGCGATCCGCGACTTGAGGCCCACGCAGATCACCATCGGCATGCGCGAGGTGGCAGAGAAACGTCAGCAATGGCGCGAGAAGAGCGCCCACGAGGGTCGCGATTTCCTGGCCCGGCACATGATCCCGGTGGTGATGGGCCCGAAAGCGCGGCCCTACCTCATCGATCACCATCATCTCGCGCGCGCGCTCCACGAGGAGGGGGTGGAGCTGGTGCTCACCACCGTCGTGAGCGATCTCAGCCATCTAGAAAAGGATGCGTTCTGGGTCGTTCTCGACAACCGGAGCTGGATGCACCCGTTCGACGATACCGGCTCGCGGTGCGGCTATTCGGAGATCCCGAAATCCGTAGTCCACTTGACGGACGACCCCTTCCGCTCGCTTGCCGGCGCCCTGCGGCGCGCTGGCGGCTTCTCCAAGGATTCGACGCCGTTCAGCGAGTTCCTATGGGCTGACTATCTGCGCCGCCACATCAAGCGGTCCACCGTGGAGAAGAACTTCGAGCACGCGCTCGCACTGGCGCTGGACGCATCCAAGACGCACGACACCAACTATCTCCCCGGCTGGTGCGGCCCCATCCAAGAGGAATGACGGCGTCGTTCAAGCCATGCACGCGCTCGCGAACGTGAAGCAGGCCCGCGTATCCTGGGAGGTTCGCGCCCGCCCAAGGCACTGGACAAACAAGAGAAATTCGCCACCTGCCCTCAAAGGGCTCAAGCGGCGTGACGACCCTGGTCGGGTTCGCGCGATCCTCGCTGTTTCACGCGCCCGCCAAATAGGTTACGCACCCCCAGTCGCCTCCCACGCGGAGGCGTGGATTGAAACGATCACTCGCAG
>NZ_KB911259.1:151006-452591 GCF_000383415.1 Hyphomicrobium zavarzinii ATCC 27496
GCCTCGTCGCCTCCCACGCGGAGGCGTGGATTGAATCCACGACGTGTGCGCGATGTGGGCGCGCAACTTCGGCCGCCTCCTGCGCGGAGCACTTCAATAGACTGAATTAAATGGAGAAATTCATGGCGGTCCCTACGGGAGTCGAACCCGTCTTTTCAGATTGAAAATCTGACGTCCTAACCGATAGACGAAGGGACCGTTCTCGCGGCGGACAGCGTCAGCCAACGGCAGCCGGTGGTATAGGGAGGTTTGCCGCAAGACGCAAGCGCTGCCCTGTCGCTCCGCTCCGGCGCGCCATTTTCGCGCACAGCCGCCTGGAAATTAAGGCTTTTGCTTCCGCGGATCGGCCGCATCCTCGATCTGCAGCTCGATGCGGTTCCGCCCGCCCCAGGTATCGCGCCTGAGTTGTCCTGCCACATGAACGGGGAGCCCGCCCGCCGCCTCCATGAGAAGGTCACCGAGCGGCTGTCCCGCGGCCCGGAAGGCCACAGCATCGAGACGCGAACCGTCGCCCGCTTCCAGCACACAGCGGATGTGGGCTGTCCCGACCGGCTTCGCGAACTTCACCCGATGCGCCGGAAACGCAAAGCGCGGCTGCGGATTGCCCTGGCCGTAGGGACCGGCCCTGCCGAGGAGATCCACGAGCGCGTCGGTCACGGCCGAAGGCGTCAGCGCGCCGTCGATGGCAAGGGACGCGCGCTCGGCGAGACGCGCCGCCGACCCCGCGAGCTCCGCCGCGAAGAAAGCCTTGAGAGCGTCGAGCTTGGCGTGGTCCACAGTCAGGCCCGCCGCCATGGCGTGCCCGCCGCCCTTGAGCAGATGCCCTGCCGCAACCGCGTGACGGACCGCGGCGCCGATGTCGATGCCTGAGACGGAGCGAAGCGAGCCCGTCCCCGTCATCGCGCCTGTTGCGCCGTCCTTGTCCCACGAGATCACGCAGGACGGCCGCTTGAAGCGCTCCGTGAGGCGGCTCGCGATCAGGCCGACGACGCCCCGATGCCAGTCGGGCGATCCGACCAGGAGAACACCGAGATCAGGCGTCTCCTCGAGCATACGGTCGGCCGCCGCGGTGGCTTCCTCGAGTGCGGCCTGCTCGATCTCCTTGCGCTCCTTGTTGAGGCGGTCGAGCACCGCGGCGATGCGCACGGCCTCTCCCTCGTTCTCGGTCGAAAGCAGCTTCGCCCCCAGCGCCGCGTCGCCGATGCGCCCGCCCGCGTTGATGCGCGGCCCCAGGATGAACCCGAGATGATAGGCGTTCGGCGCCTCGCCGAGCCCCGCCGCATCCGACAAGGCCCGCAGCCCCACGTTGTCGCGGCCCGCCATCACCGCGAGCCCTTTGGTGACGTAGGCACGGTTCAACCCCTTGAGCGGCACCACGTCGGCCACCGTCGCCAGCGCCACGAGGTCGAGATCGCCGATGAGCTGCGGCTCGCGAACGTTCGCATAGTAGCCGCGCTTGCGAAGCTCGCGCACCGTTGCCACCAGCACCAGGAACACAACGCCCGCCGCGCAGAGATGTCCCTGCCCGGAGATGTCGTCGAGCCGGTTCGGATTGACGAGCGCGTGCACCGCGGGCAGCACCTCGTCCGCCTGATGGTGGTCGATCACCACCACGTCCACGCCCCGCTTGCCCGCGCCAGCGAGCACGTCGACGCTGGTCGTGCCGCAGTCGACCGTGACGATCAGCTTCGCGCCTTCGCCGATCAATTGCTCGAACGCCGACGCGTTGGGGCCGTAGCCTTCCGTGAGGCGGTCCGGAATATAGATGCGGCTCGGCGTGTCATGGTGGGCGAGGAAGCGCGCCATGAGCGCGGAGGAGCAGGCCCCGTCCACGTCGTAGTCGCCAAAAATGGCAACCGGCTCCCGCTTGGTGATCGCGTCCGCCAGACGGCGCGCCGCCTTATCCATGTCGGTAAGCGAGGATGGATCGGGCATCAGCACCCGGATCGTGGGGTCGAGAAACACCGGCACGTCGTCGAGACCGACCCCGCGCGCGGCCAGCACCCGCCCCAGCAGCTCGGGCAGGTTGTGCTGCTGGCTGATGGCGATGGCATCCTTGGCGCGGGCGGGCTCCAGCGTCTCGCTCCACCGGTAGCCCCGCGCCGATTGAACCACCCCCAGGAATGCCGCCTCCGCAGGCTCTACCTGCTGAGAGACGCGCGCTTTCCGAAGTGCCGTCATATCCGAGATGCCCCCGCCCGATTCGCAATAGGCAAGGCTCCCACGCCCGGCCCAGGAAGGCGATTCCCTAAGGATGTATCGTCCACAGCGGCCGCGCTTGTTCCCTCGCCGGGCTTATGGCAGAGGTGCAGAACCGTCACAGCGAAAAGGCCCCGCCATGAGCGACCCGAAAAACCTGATCATCGCGCTGCTGCTCGTCGGCATCGGCGTGCTCGGCTATCTCTATTACGACAGCCAGCGCACGGCCGTCCGCATCGACGTACCGGGCTTCAAACTCGAAGCAAAGTAGGCGGACGCCCCTAGTCGCGGCTTGCGGGCAGGCGCTGCCCGTAGTCGCGGAACTTGCTGCGGATGCGGCGCACCGTGCCGGTCTTCGAGCGCATGATCAGCGTCTCGGTCTCGGCGGTCTGGCCGCGGAATTTCACGCCATCGAGCAGCGAGCCGCTGGTCACCCCCGTCGCCGCGAAAATCACGTCCGACGAGGCCATGTCCGCGAGCGTGAACTTCTTGCGGATGTCGGTGATGCCCATCTTGTGCGCGCGCTCGCGCTCGCCATCGTTCGAGGGCATCAGCCGGCCCTGGATCTGCCCGCCGATGCAGCGCAGCGCCGCGGCGGCCAGCACGCCTTCGGGGGCGCCGCCCGAGCCCATGTAGATGTCGATGCCGGTCTCTTCCGGATCGGTGGTCCAGATCACGCCCGCGATGTCTCCGTCGGGGATGAGCTGCACCGCAGCCCCGGCCTCACGCACGGCCTTGATCAGCTCCGCGTGACGGGGGCGGTCGAGAATGCAGGCGGTGATGCCGCTCACCGGCACGCCCTTCGCCTTGGCGAGCGCCGCGAGGTTTTGCGGCACCGGCGCATCGAGATCGACGACGCCCTCGGGATAGCCCGGCCCGACGGCGATCTTGTTCATGTACATGTCCGGGGCGTGCAGCAGGCCGCCCCGCTCCGAGATGGCAAGCACGGCAAGCGCGTTCGGCATCAGCTTGGCGCAGATCGTGGTGCCCTCGAGCGGATCGACCGCGATGTCGACCTCCGGCCCGGTGCCGTTGCCGACCTCCTCGCCGATATAGAGCATCGGCGCTTCGTCCATCTCGCCTTCGCCGATGACGACAGTGCCGCGCAGAGAGACGCGCCCCAGCTCGTGGCGCATGGCGTCCACCGCGGCCTTGTCCGCCGCCTTCTCGTTGCCCCTGCCGGAGAGACGCGCCGCCGCGATGGCCGCCGCCTCCGTCACACGGGCGACCTCAAGCACCAGCATGCGGTCCAGCCCGACGTCGCCATTGTCCTTCGCCATGGAGTTCCCTTGACCCAAGTCAGCTCTCAAAGATCTTCGATGCGGATCATCTGCGGACGCTCCGTCACCTTACCATCCTTCTCGATGGCTCGGAGCGCCTTGCGCATTGCATCCTCGGTTGTGTCGTGCGTGATGAGTATAACATTGACGGCCGGCTCCGCCGCGCCGGGCGGCGGCTCCCAGGCCTGGCCCGGATGCACCGCGCCGGGCCGCCTCTGAACGATGCTCTCAAGCGACACGTTCTCGTCGCTCATGCGCTTGGTGATGGCCGCCATGGCACCCGGCCGGTCGTAGACCGAAAGCCGCACGTAATAGTTGCCCTGGTGCGCTTTGAGATTGAGCTTCCTGGCGGATTCCAGCGCGGCCGTGGGCCGGATGAACGGCGGCATCACGAGACCGCGCGCGATGTCCACGATGTCGCTCGCGACCGCGGAGGCCGTGGGCTTCGCGCCCGCCCCGGGACCGACGAGCAGAAGGTTACCCGCGAAGTCGCCGTCGATGCCGACGCAGTTGGTAACGCCCGAGACTTCCGCGAGCGCGGATTCTTCCGCCACCAGCACCGGCGTCACGCGCGCCTCGATCCCATGCGCAGTCTCGACCGCGACGCCGAGTAGCTTGATGCAGTAGCCGAGCTCCGTCGCCGCCTCGATGTCGGCGGAGGTGATGTGCTGGATGCCTTCCACGTGGATCTGGTCGAAAGCGAGTGTCGTGCCGAAGGCGAGGCAGGTGAGAAGCGAGAGCTTGTGCGCGGCATCGAAACCGCCGATGTCGAACGACGGATCGGCCTCCGCGTAGCCGCGCTCCTGCGCTTCCTTGAGCGCATCGGCGAAGGCCCGCTTCTCGTCCGTCATCTTCGAGAGAATGAAATTGCAGGTGCCGTTCAGGATGCCGTAGACGCGCCGCACCTCGTTGGCCGCAAGCGCCTCGCGCAGCATCTTGATGATCGGAATGCCGCCAGCGACAGCCGCCTCGAAATTGAGGGCGACGCCGTTCTCTTCGGCAAGGCGGGCCAGCGCGACGCCATGCTTGGCGAGCAGCGCCTTGTTGGCCGTCACCACGTGCTTCCTGGCTTTGAGCGCGGCCTCGACAGCCGCCTTTGCCACACCGTCCTCGCCGCCGATCAGCTCGACGAACACCGCGATCGACGGGTCCTTCGCCAGCGCTACCGGATCGTCGAACCAGCGGGCATCCCCCAGTCCCTCGCCCCGCTCCTTGCTGCGCGAGCGCGCCGAAACGCCGGCCACCGTGATCCGGCGGCCCAGCATCTTCTCGAGGCGCGGCGCATGGGCCGAAAGCAGTTGAATGAGGCCCATTCCGACGGTGCCGAGTCCGGCAACGCCGAGGGTCAAAGGCTCTGACATGGCTGGTTAATCTGAAACGACTAGCGGCTGGCTTTTTGCTGAATTGGGATGACGTTATGCAGTGTTTCAGGTGTTTGAGCCAGGAACTTCTTGATGGAGCGGGCCGCCTGCCGGATACGGTGCTCGTTCTCGACCAGGGCGATGCGCACATACCCCTCGCCGTACTCGCCGAAGCCGAGGCCGGGCGAAACGGCAACATCCGCCTTTTCAATCAATAGCTTAGCGAACTCCACCGAGCCGAGCGCGCGGAACGGCTCGGGGATGGGGCACCAGGCGAACATGGTGGCCGGCGGAGGAGGAACCGGGAAGCCTGCACGGCCGAAGCTCTCCACCAGGCAGTCCCGGCGGCTCTTGTAGGTCTTGCGGATCTCCTCGACGCAGTCCTGCGGCCCATTGAGGGCTGCGGCCGCCGCCACCTGGATGGGCGTGAACGCACCGTAGTCGAGATAGGATTTGACGCGGGCGAGCGCACCGATCAGCCGCTCGTTGCCGACGGCGAAGCCCATGCGCCAGCCGGGCATGTTGTAGGTCTTGGAGAGCGACGTAAACTCGACGGTGATGTCCATCGCGCCCGGCACCTCCAGCACCGAAGGGGGCGGATTGTCGTCGAAGTAGATCTCCGAATAGGCGAGGTCGGAGAGGATGATCAGGTCGAGCTTCTTCGCGAGCGCAACCGCCTCCTTGTAGAAAGCGAGATCGGCCGTCATCGCCGTCGGGTTAGACGGATAGGACAGCACCACGGCGAGCGGCTTCGGAATCGAATGGCGCACGGCATGATCGACCGCGCGCAGGAAATCGTCGCCGTTCCCGGCCGGCACGTGCCGTAGCACCGCGCCCGAGATCAGAAAACCGAACTCGTGAATGGGATAGGTGGGATTGGGGACGATGATCACGTCACCCGGCGCAGAGATCGCCTGCGCCATGTTGGCGAAGCCTTCCTTGGAGCCGAGCGTCGCGACCACCTGCGTCTCCGGATCGAGCTTCACCCCGAACCGGCGCTCGTAGTAGGCGGCCTGAGCGCGGCGCAGACCAGGAATACCCTTCGACGCCGAGTAGCGGTGGGTCCGGGGCTTCGCCACGGTCTCGACGAGCTTCTCGACGATGTGCTGCGGCGTCGGCAGATCGGGGTTGCCCATGCCGAGGTCGATGATGTCCGCCCCGCGCGCTCGCGCCGACGCCTTGAGGCGGTTCACTTCGGCAAAAACATAAGGCGGCAAGCGCTTGATGCGGTGGAAGTCGTCGATCACGAGATCATCTCTTGGCTTGTTGCGGCACGCGCACGACAGCCGGTCCTGGGGCAGCGTATCGCACGCGGCGGTCGTCCGAGCACATGGTCATCCGGGCGCACGACGGTCACCCGCCATCCGGCCAGGAAACCGCGGGGCTCCAGCTCCCTGTATTTACGCTGAGCCGGGCATAAACGTCCAGAGGCAGGGGCCGGGAGGCCCTGGAGCTGTGCACATCTCGCCCGTTTTGCGCGTACTCCTTTCATCCTACTAGGCGTTGTCACATGGACCTCTTATCTTGGTGGCCATGACCCAAGACACTACCTCGCCCACTACTCCCTACCGGATCGAAAACCCCGAGGAGTTCGCGCGCAACATGTTGCGCCTTTTCGAGGAGGGCGGGCGCGCAATGGCCGAGTTCCTCGAGCGGCCTGACGCCAAGATCAGCCCTTTCTCGGCGGCGAGCGAGGTCAACGAGGCGACCAAGACACTGGCCGACATCGCCCGCCTCTGGCTCACGGACCCGAGCAAGCTGGCCGAAGCCCAGACCGCGCTCGTCACCTCTTATCTCGATCTCTGGAACAACTCGATCCGCCGCCTCCTGGGCGAGAAGGTCGATCCGGTGGCCGAGCCGGAGCCCTCCGACAATCGCTTCAAGGACCCCGAGTGGTCCTCGAACCCCTACTTCGATTTCTGGAAGCAGGCCTATCTGCTCACGACCCATTGGGCCGAGGATGTGCTTCAGCAGACCGAGGGGCTGGACGAGCAGGAGCGCCACAAGGCCGAGTTCTATCTGCGCCAGCTCTCGAGCGCGCTCTCTCCCTCCAACTTCCCGATGACCAATCCGGAAGTCGTCCGCGAGACTTTTGCCACCAACGCGCAGAACCTCGTGCAGGGCATGGCCCACCTGGTGCACGACATGGAGAAGTCCGGCGATCTGCTCAAGATCAGCCAGACGGACACCACCGCGTTCGAGGTCGGCAAGAACCTGGCCACCACGCCCGGCAAGGTGGTGTTCCAGAACGACGTATTCCAGCTCATCCAGTACGCGCCGAGCACCGACAAGGTGCGCGAGGTGCCGCTGCTCGTGGTGCCGCCCTGGATCAACAAATACTACATCCTCGATCTCACGCCGCCGAAGAGCCTTCTGAAGTACGCGGTCGATCAGGGCTTCACGGTCTTCGTCGTGTCCTGGGTGAATCCGGACGAGCGCCTCGCGCACAAGACCTTCGAGGACTACATGCTCGAAGGCATTCTTGCTGCCGCCGATGCCGTGAAGCGCGAAACCGCCGTCGAGAAAATCAATGTGGTGGGCTACTGCGTGGGCGGCACTCTGCTCGGCTCCACGCTCGCCTATCTCGCCGCCCGCGGCGAGGAGCCGTTCCGCTCGGTGACGTTCCTCACCACGCAGCTCGACTTTTCGAAGGCGGGAGACTTGCTGCTCTTCACCAACGACAGCCAGCTCACCAGCCTGCAGGAGATGATGGCCGAGCGCGGCTTCCTCGATGGCTCGCGCATGGCCAACGTCTTCAACATGATGCGGCCGCGCGACCTCATCTGGCCGTACATCGTCAACAACTACCTGCTCGGCAAGAAGCCGTTCCCGTTCGACCTGCTCTACTGGAACCAGGACTCGACGCGCATGGCCGCCGCCAACCACGCCTTCTACCTGCGCGAGTTTTACAACGAGAACAAGCTTGCCAAGGGTGAGATGACACTCGCCGGCGTAAAGCTCGACCTCAAGAAGGTGAAGCTGCCTGTCTTCGAGCTGGCGACCAAGGAAGACCACATCGCACCCGCCAAGTCCGTGTTCATCGGCTCGAAACTGCTCGGCGGCCCGGTCGAGTTCGTGCTGGCGGGCTCGGGCCACATCGCCGGTGTTGTCAATCCGCCCGACAAGATGAAGTACCAGTACTGGACCGCCAACAAGGCGGCGGCCGATACGCTCGACGAGTGGGTCCGCATGGCCAAGGAGCATCCCGGCTCCTGGTGGCCGTACTGGGTCGAGTGGCTGACCAAGTACTCCGGCGACTGGACGGCTCCCCGCGAGCCCGGCGAAAACCTCGGCGTCATCGAGGACGCGCCCGGCACCTTTGCCAGAACCAAATCGTGAGCCGGTGAGGCGCCGGGATTAACCCCAGCCCGCGCCTTAAGGTGCCAAAACCGTGTCCGCGTGCTTGTCTCCGTGTGGAGACTGTCGACCGCGTCTCACTGCCAGGGTTCGCGGCGCGGGCGAGTCCGGGCCACGCCATGATCATCCGCACCCGCACACAAGCACGCATCCCCCCATCCGCTGCGCGGTTTTGCCTGCACGGGGCCGCGTGGGCCGTCGCCTGCCTCCTCGTGTTCGCCTCGCACGCGCTCGCCGATACCGCCGCGTCCGCCACCGCTCCTCAATCCGGCACACGACCGATCTACGTCCTGCCGTTGGGCGACTCGATCACTCAGGGCGGCCGAAACGACCGGCCCGAATACACCTACCGCTATCCCCTCTATTACATGCTGAAGGACGCCGGATACCCGGTAGACTTCATCGGCTCGCTTCACGCCGGTCTCAACGCGGACGCCGTCTGGCCCGACAAGAACGGCGTGCCGTTCGACCTCGACCATGAAGGCCATTACGGCTGGACCACGTCGGAGGTGCGCGACAACCTCAAAGGCTGGATGACAACCTATCCGGCCGCGCCCGACATCGTCCTCATTCACCTCGGCAGCAATGACGAGCACGCCTGGAGCTACCGGCGCGCCATCATTCGCCCGCTTGAGGACATCATCGCCATGCTGCGCGAGAAGAACCCGCACGTGGTCATTCTGATCGGACACATGATCGCCAACGGCCGCAACGCGCGCGCCTCACGCCCGTTGCTGGATGAACTGGCCCAGCGGATCAGCACCGCGGACTCCCCTGTCGTCACCGTGCCCCACTTCATCGACTGGCATGAAAGACCGGGCGAGCCCGGCTCCGACACCTTCGATTGGGCGCATCCCAATCCGCAAGGCCAGCAGAAGATGGCGGACAAGTGGTTCGCCGCCATGAAGCCATTTCTCGACGGGCTGCGGAAATAGCCGCCTCCGCTGGTGTCCGTCACATCCGTGTAAAAGAACTACGACAATATTTCTGCTCGAACGGAAGTCTCGCGCCGCTCTCCTTGCGGCTTGAAGAGCGGCCGCGGGCCGCGATAATCTTGCACCGCAGACCATGGGGCTCCCACTGCGACCGCCCCGTCAGGCATTCGCCCAAGCGTCGCTCCATCGGCCCTCCGGCTGAAGGAGTACGTATGTCGAGCGAGATCCCTTCTCGAACCCATTCGATGCAGCATGAACCCGTCTCTGCGCCGTCGTTCCGAGAGGCGCTGGCCACGTTCGCGCGCATCGGCATTCTGTCCTTCGGCGGTCCATCGGCCCAGATCGCCCTGATGCATCGCGTTTTCGTGGATGAGAAACAGTGGCTCGACGAGCGCCGCTATCTCAGCGCCTTGAGCTTCTGCATGTTGCTGCCCGGCCCCGAGGCGATGCAGTTGGCCACTTACGTCGGCTGGCGGCTCCACGGCTTTGCGGGCGGGCTCGCGGCCGGCCTCTTGTTTGTGCTGCCCGGCGCGCTCATCGTTCTCGCCCTCTCGATGATCTACGCCGCGTTCGGCAACGTGCCGCTTGTGGAAGCCCTCTTCTTCGGCGTCAAGGCCGCGGTCCTCGTCATCGTGATCGAAGCTCTCCTGCGCATCGCGCGGCGCGCGCTCAAGCTCAGCGTGCATTGGCTCATCGCAGGTCTCTCCTTCCTCGCGATCTTCTTCCTCGCCGCCCCCTTCCCGCTCATCGTGCTCGCCGCCGCGCTGTTCGGCTTCTTCCATGTCCCGAGCGCAATCGCGGCAGCCAAAACCGCATACGCGTCTCCTCTCATCTCCACGGCGAAGACGTTGCGCACGATCGCCCTCTGGAGCGCAATCTGGGTCGCACCCCTCGCAATCATCTCTGCCGTCTTCGGCCGCGAGCACGTGCTGTCACAGCTCGGCCTCTTCTTTTCCAAGCTCGCCGTCGTCACCTTCGGCGGCGCCTACGCCGTGCTCGCCTACATGGGGCAAGATGTCGTGACCCGCTTCGGCTGGCTCGATGCGGGCGCGATGCTCGACGGGCTGGGTCTCGCGGAAACGACGCCGGGACCGCTCATCCTCGTGACCGAGTTCGTCGGGTATCTCGCCGCCTACCGGAACGGCGGCGAGCCGCAACTCGTCATGGGGCTGCTCGGCGCCTTCGTCGCCGTGTGGGCCACCTTCGCCCCCTGCTTCCTCTGGATCTTCGCCGGCGCGCCTTACATCGACTGGATCACACACCAGCCACGCCTCGCGGGCGCGCTCACCGCCATCACGGCGGCGGTCGTGGGGGTGATCCTCAATCTCGCGGTCTGGTTCGCGCTCCACGTCTTCTTCGCCGAGGTGGATCTCGTGGAATGGGGCTACTTGAAGCTTTGGACCCCCGCGTGGACGTCGCTCGACTGGCGCGTGGTGGCCCTCTCGGCCGTCGCGGCAGTGCTGATCTTTAAGCGCCGCTGGGATATCCCGGGCGTCCTGCTCGCAACGTCCGCGCTGGCACTTTTAATCAAGGTTACAGGGGTTTAGCTGATCCGTGACCCGCCCGCGCCTGCGGCCTCTTCACCAGAGGGCTCCACAGAAACCGAACCTGTGGTAGAAGGCCGCTTTCACGCGCTTCAAGGCCTAGAATGACCGTCCGAGCCCCGGCAAATCCATCCCCTGCACCTGCCCAGCGCGAGCCGAAACCGGCCCCGAAGGTGGGCTTCGTCTCGCTCGGCTGCCCCAAGGCGCTGGTGGACAGCGAACGCATCATCACCAAGCTGCGCGCCGAAGGCTATCAGGTTGCCCCCGACTACGCGGGCGCCGACGTGGTCGTCGTCAACACCTGCGGCTTCCTGGACAGCGCCAAGCAGGAGAGCCTCGACGCCATCGGCGAGGCTATTGCCGAGAACGGGCGCGTGATCGTCACGGGTTGCATGGGCGTGGAGGAGGGTCGCATCCGCGAGGTGCATCCTGGCGTTCTCGCCGTCACCGGCCCACACCAGTACGAGCAGGTAGTCACGGCCGTGCACGATGCCGTACCGCCGCTGCACGATCCCTACGTGGACCTCGTGCCGCCCGAGGGCCTTCGTCTCACACCCCGCCACTACGCCTATCTGAAAATTTCCGAGGGCTGCAACAATCGCTGCTCCTTCTGCATCATCCCGAGCATCCGCGGCGATCTCGCGAGCCGCCCCGCCAGCCACGTGATGGCGGAAGCCGAGCGCCTCGTGAAGGCAGGCGTGAAGGAGCTGCTCGTCATCAGCCAGGACACGAGCGCCTACGGCCTCGACATCAAGTATGCCGAGAGCCAATGGAAGGGCGCGCCGCTCAAGGCGAAGTTCCTCGATCTGTCCCGCGCGCTCGGCGAGCTCGGCGTGTGGACGCGGATGCACTACGTCTACCCCTATCCGCACGTGGACGAGGTGATCCCCCTGATGGCGGAGGGCAAGATCCTCCCCTATCTCGACATCCCCTTCCAGCACGCCTCTCCGGCCGTGCTGAAGGCCATGCGCCGCCCCGCGCATCAGGAGAAGACGGCCGAACGCATCGCCAACTGGCGCAAGATCTGCCCGGATCTCGCCGTCCGCTCCACCTTCATCGTCGGCTTCCCCGGCGAGACGGAGGAGGACTTCTCATTCCTTCTCGACTGGCTGCGAGAGGCGAAGCTGAACCGCGTCGGCTGCTTCAAGTACGAGGCGGTCTCGGGCGCCAAGGCCAACGAGCTGCAGGGCGCCGTGCCCGAAGAGGTGAAGGAGGAGCGCTGGCATCGCTTCATGGCGGCGCAGCGGGAAGTCTCGGAAGAAATCCTGGCAACGCGCGTCGGCACCACCATCGACGTCATCATCGACGAGATCGACGAGGAGGGCGCGACCGGCCGCTCGAAGTGGGACGCGCCCGAGATCGACGGCAGTGTTTTTCTCAACGGCGAGCAGAACCTGAAGCCCGGCGACATCGTGCAGGCTCACATCGACGAGGCCGACGACTACGACCTCTGGGGCACGGTCGTCCGAAACGGCTGATACGGCCTCCGTTAACTCTCCTGTTGCCACATCGTCATATCCGTCAGCCTGCGTTGACAGGCTGCGGGAGCCGGTGCGACAGTTCGCCCGATAAAACGGGGAGGACGTCTCGCAATGGCAATGCCGGACCAGGCAACTGCACCCGCGCCCGCGCCGCAAGGCGCCCCGGAAATCCGCATCTACGCCCACTCTCCCATCATCTACTGGTGGGTCGTCTGGGCCTATGGCTTCTTCTGCGCAGCCCTCACCTATTTTCAGGGCGAGCGCCTCACCTTAGGCCAGAACGCAAAACCCCTCTTCATTCATACGAGCGCGTGGGTCGGCCTCTCCTTCACACTGCTCCTGCTGCTCGTGATCGTCGCCACCTCGGTGCGCGCACGCGGCGTCAACGCGCTGCTGTTGCTCCTCCTCATGGGCGGCGCCGGGGCCGCGACCTACGTCGTCATGAACACGCCCGGCCTCTGGTCGGAGCCGCCCGCGCTTCTCGTGCACATGAACCTCGCATTTTACCTGCTGGTCTCCTCGGTGCTGTTCATCGTCTGGTTCGTCATCGTCTTCATCGTCGACCGGCTGAGCTATTGGCGCGTCCGCGGCACCCAGGTCGAGCGCGTCCAGATGTTCGGAAGCGTGCTGGGCCGCGCGCCGGAAAGCTGGTCCGTCATGCACATCCGCTTGACCCGCTACAGCGACGACATCATCGCCCACAAGCTGCTGGGCCTCGGCATCCTGGGGCTCGGCACCAGCGACATCGACGCCAAGCTCTCGATCTTCGGCGGCGGCCACGAGCAGTTCCGCATCGAGAACGTATGGCGCGCAGCGCGGCCCCTGAAGGCTGTGCAGGCAGCCATGGGTCCGAAGGCGACGGTCGTCATCTGACCGGCCGAACAGAGAGACGATACGCTCGCTGCCGAACGATGAGACGTCGCCCCGCTAGAGCCGTGGTCCGGACATGCATCCTCTGATGCAAAGGTTGAGTTGGCGATGACCCTGCGCCGTCCCTCTCTGCACGTCCTCGTTACGGCGGCCGTGCTGGGGCTCGCCGTTGCACTGCGGATCCTCGACCCGAGCCCTGTCGCACGCCTGCGCCTTTCCATCTTCGACAGCTACCTCAACCTCAAGCCGCGCGAAGCCGATCCCGCTTTCCCCGTCCGCATCGTCGACATCGACGAGGCGTCGCTCGCCGCCATCGGCCAATGGCCCTGGCCACGCTCCGAGCTTGCCCGCATCGTCGAGCGCCTCGCGGACGCCGGCGCCAAGACCGTCGCGATAG
Source organism: Hyphomicrobium zavarzinii ATCC 27496 (assembly GCF_000383415.1). Classification (GTDB taxonomy): domain Bacteria; phylum Pseudomonadota; class Alphaproteobacteria; order Rhizobiales; family Hyphomicrobiaceae; genus Hyphomicrobium_C; species Hyphomicrobium_C zavarzinii. Next base: position 164,431 of record NZ_KB911259.1, read on the forward strand.
ACCTTATCCTCTCCGAGCCCGATCGCCTCTCGCCCGAAGCCCTCGCCCGCCAGGCCGAGCACCGCGCCGAGCTCGCCCCCATCGTGGCGGAGCTGGCCGCGCTGCCGTCCAACGACACGCTTCTGGCCACCGCGGCGGCCCGCCTCCCCGTGGTGCTTGGCGTCGCGGGAGACGCGACGGCCAGACCCGCACCCCGGCCGCCCAAGGCACGCTTCGCTACTGCCGGCGACGACCCCGCACTCTTCGTCCCGTCGTTCGCGGGCGCCATCGAGCCGCTCGCAGCACTCGCCGCGCCAGCCGCGGGCATCGGTGCCGTCAACTGGCTGCCCGCAGCAGACCAGATCGTTCGCCAGGTTCCTCTCCTGGCCACGCTCTCCGGCACACTCTATCCGACCCTCTCGCTGGAGGCGCTCCGGACCGGCATGGGCGAGACCACGGCGTTCGTCCGATCCTCCGGCGGCAGCGGCGTGCTCGCGTTCGGCCAGCAGACCGGCGTCGAAACGGTCCGTGTCGGCGCGACCGTGCTCCCCACCGCCAGCGACGGCCAGCTCTGGCTCAACTACGCACGCCCCGATCCGCGCCGCTACGTGTCCGCCCATAAAATCCTCGACGGCAGCTTCGATCCGAACGACTTCGCCGGACGCCACGTCCTGATCGGCGCGAGCGCCACCGGCCTTCTCGATCTGAGAGCTACGCCCCTCGCCTCATCGGTGCCCGGTGTGGAAATCCACGCCCAGGCCATCGAGCAGATGCTCTCCGGCGCACACCTCACGCGCCCTGCACTCGCCACGGGCGCCGAGATTCTGTTTCTCCTCGCGGCAGGCGCGCTCGTCGCGGGTCTCATCCGCCGCTTGGGCCCGCTCGCCGCCGCCCTCGCGGGCGTCGCCGCCATCGCCGCCGTCGCACTGGGCTCATGGCTGGCCTTCGCCGAAAGCGGCTACCTGTTCGACCCCGTCTATCCCTCCCTCTCCCTGCTCGCCGTCTATCTCTCGGGTTCTCTCCTCTCCTTCATTCGCACCGAGACCGACCGCGCCCGCGTGAAACGCGCGTTCGGGCATTACGTCGCCGCGCCCCTGGTCGAGGAACTGGCCGCCGATCCCACTCGGCTCAAGCTCGGCGGGGAGACGCGGGAGGTCACGCTGCTGTTCGCCGACGTTCGCGGCTTCTCCCGCCTCTCCGAAGGCATGGACGCGGAAACGCTCATCCGCTTCGTCAACCGCCTCTTCACCCCGCTTTCGGAGATCATCCTCGATCACCGCGGCACCATCGACAAATTCATGGGAGATGCGGTGATGGCTTTCTGGAACGCCCCGGTGCCGGATCGCGATCACGCCGCCAACGCCTGCCGTGCCGCGCTCGCCATGCAGAAAGCCATGGACCGCCTCAATCGGGAGGAGGCCGCGCGTTGCGCCGCAGCCGCCACCCCCCATCATCCGGTCCGCATCGGCATCGGCCTCAACACCGGCCCCTGCTGCGTAGGCAACGTCGGCTCGCCCCAGCGCTTCGACTATTCCGTGCTCGGCGACGCCGTGAATGTCGCCTCCCGCATCGAGGACGCGACCAAGATCTACGGTGCTCCCATCATCGCCGGCGAGCGCACCGCACGCGAGGCGGTGGGCTTTGCCTTCCTCGAGATCGAGACCGCGGCACGCCTGCGCGGGAAGGATCGCCCGGAGCGGTTGTTCGCGCTCGTGGGCGACAACACGCTGGCGGCCACACCGGACTTCAAGGCGCTCTCCGCCCGCTACGCGGCTTTGCGCGCAGCCCTCGAGAGACGAGACACCGCAACGGCCGCGAGCGAGATCGCGGCCTGCCGGACGCTCGCGAGAACCGCATCCCCGGTCTCGATCGACGCTCTGCTCGACACCTACGAGGCCGCGCTTAGGTCCTGAGAGGACGCCAATCCAGCCGGTTCGTCGCAAGACACTCCGGCCAATCCAAAAGCATGCGATCCGAGCCTTCGAGCACAGAGCGTCCCAGAAACTGGCGGTCGGTTTTTACTGAGACGTGGCTGGAGCCCGACCTGCGTCGGGCTGACGGTTCCGTGAGGATGTCGACGCGTGGGCGTCCGCCCGATGACGTCATTCCGGCGAAGGCCGGAATCCAGATACGCCTTTGAAGGCGCATCTGCCGGCAAGGAGCGGTGGGCCGCTAGAAAATACGACAAATCAAAAAAGCTGGAGCGTGCGATCCGAGTCTATCGGATCGCGGTACGCTCTAGTACTTGCCGCCGGTCCGGCCGCCCCGCATCGGGCTGTCCATGCCGCGTCCGCCGCCGCCCTTGTAGCCGCCGCGCCCGATCCCGCCGCCAATCCCGATCACGATGTCCATGCCCTTGACGATGTTGCTGTCGTCATCGGAGCTGTTCTTCTTCGCCGTGCGGGTCTTCTTCGGCTTCGTCTTTGTCTCGGTCGGCGTGGTCCGCGTGCGCTCCACGCGCTTGGTGGGTTTCGTGGTCTCCGTCTTCTTCTTGGGCTTCTCGGGCGTGGGAAGGTTGCCGAGAATGATCACGTCGCGCGTGAAGACGGGATTGGGATCGATGCTTGGCGTCTTAGCGACGAACGGAAACGCCGTGTCGAATGGAACCGTATCCTTCCCCGGGAGCGACGCCCATTTGACGGGCGAGCCCACGTCCCCGTCTCCGGTGATGCGGATAAGCTTGCCGGGCTCGTTCAGCTCGCGGCATTGCCCGCGCTGATTGCAAACCTGGATCGCGCCCTCGTGCAGCAGCAGCCACGAAAGCCCATCGTCCTGCACATAGACGTCGAACACGGTGCCGCGCACGGTGATCGCGGCCGCGGGCGTCTTGATAACGTAGGTCGGCTTCTCGGCCACGCCCGTCATGAAGCGGAACGTGCCCTTCACCAAGTCGAGCACGATGGAGCCTTTCGACTTCGCGGGATCGTAGACGAACTTGTCGAGCGTGAGGTGCGAGCCGGGCCCCAGCGCCAGCTTGGTCTCGTCGTCGAGCTTGAGCTCGCTCGAGGCATCGAGGCCCACCTCGATGGTCTCGTCCTGGTTGACGCGGTCTCCGGTGCTCAGCGTGCGCGTATCGCGATTGAAGGCCGCTGTCACCAGATTGACCACCGACAAGGTGGAGCCGATCGGTTCCTGAGGCGCAGCGTTGACGATGGAGACGGAGCAGAACAGCAGCAACAGGCTTGCGGCAAATGGGCGGAGTGTCATGACGGCCATCTTTCTTTTTGGCTCATGCCTCCATGGGTCTGGTGTGCGGCAGACCCGATCGGCGCGGCCCGAATGAAGCGGCGTGACGCATATCCCATCATATCAGATGGCGCGCTCCGCTCGAAAGGGCCCTACACTGCACCGCGATGGGTGATCAATTAGGGCAGATGGCCAAAATCCCGCGCGTCAGAGCGGAATCGTACCCTTGGAATGATCCTTGGCCTTATGCTCAGGCTCGACGTGAATGACCACCTCCGAGCCTTCGATCTCCGCCTCGATCTCGGCTTCGAGCCTGTCGCAGATCTCGTGTGCCGCGTGCACCGTCATGCTGCCGGGCACGACAAGATGGAACTCGATGAAGATGGCACGCCCCGCCTGCCGGGTACGCACGTCGTGGGCTTCCAGCGCGCCGTTCCCGCTCCGCTTGATCGCGGCGCGAATGCGCGCCTCGATATCGCCATCCGCCGCCTCGTCCAGTAGTCCGCTCATGGAGGTCACGGCGATCTTGGATCCGCTCCAGAGAATGTAGGCGGCCACAGCCACCGCAAGCAGCGGATCGAGCACCTTGAGACCCGTGGCCCAGGCCAGCAGCAGCCCGGCGACCACGCCTGCCGAGGTCATCACGTCCGTAAGGAGATGCCACCCGTCCGCAACCAGCGCCGGCGAGCGCAAGGCCCTTCCGCGCCGGATCAGAAAGGCGGACCACCCGCCGTTCCCGGCCGTCGCGAGGACACTGAGCAGCGCACCGTAGCCAAACTCGGAGATCTCGCGCGGCCTCAGGAACGCGTCGTAGGCCTCGCGCATGATGAGGATGGCCGCAACGACGATGAGAACCCCTTCGAGCACCGCCGAGAGATACTCCGCCTTGTGATGGCCGAACGGGTGGTTCTTGTCGGCGGGACGCGAGCTTATGTTGATCGCGAGCAGCGCCGCGACCGCAGTGACGAGGTTGACGATGCTCTCGAGCGCATCCGAGTAGAGCGCGACACTGCCCGTCACCCGGTAGGCGGCGTACTTGAGCCCCATGACGGCCAGAGCCACGAAAATGCTGGCGAAGCCGATCAGGTGAACTGTTTTCGTCGTGCGCAGGTCCGCCACCGCAAGTCCCGTCGTCCAAGCTTATGATAGGATTGCGCGATTGCGCGCAGCTGAGGCTTCTCCTGCCAGAGTTGGAAGCCGAGCGCCACCCCTCACGTCCTGCGGCGTCTCAGCGCCCTTCTCCGGGGGAACGGCGCGAACGCGTGTTATCCACACCGATTGCACCGCCCAAGCTCCCTCCTGGTGCGCGAATCTGGTCCGAAGGCATGGGATGAGCGCCGCGGGGTGCAAGCCGGCGCATGGCTTCGGATCGAGGAGCGCTTCGCCATGGCTAATTTCACGACACACATCGCGGCAGGAACCATCGTCGCTGGCGCGCTGGCTACGCTGACACTGGCCGCAGACGTCATCGCGCCCGACAACCTGATCGCGGTCACGATGGCGGGCGTGCTGGGCTCGGTGCTGCCCGACATCGATCTCAAGGACAGCCGGCCCAGCCGTGCGATGTTCTCCGGCCTCGGCATCTTCTTCTCGTTCGCGGTGCTGTTTTCGGCTGCGGGCCGCTTCTCGATCGCGGAACTCTGGATCCTGTGGCTCGGCACCCTGGTGCTGATACGCTACGGGCTGCACACCGCCTTCCATAATCTCGCCGTCCATCGCGGCATTTGGCATTCCATCATAGCCGCCCTGTTCTGCTCGGCGGCCACCGCCGTCGTCTTCGGCCACGTCCTCGACAGACATGCCGGCGTCGCCTGGCTCGCGGGCGGCTTCATGTTCGTGGGCTACCTCGTGCACCTCACCCTCGACGAGATCTATTCCGTCGACGTGATGGACACGCGCATCAAGTCCTCCTTCGGAACGGCTCTCAAGTTCGTGGACCGCCGCTACCCCTACGCGACGGCCGGCATGGCCACGGCCTTGGCGCTCGCCGTCTGGCTCGCCCCTTCCCCCAGCGCATTCGTCTCGGGCCTCTCCTCGCGCGATATGTGGGCGGGGCTCAACGAGCGCATGCTGCCCAAGGAGAGCTGGTTCGGCTTGGTGAAGGTGCCGAGCTATATCGCCGCCACGCCGCCAGCGTCCGACATCACGACGGGCGCGATTCCGGCCGCGCCCACGCAGAAGGAAGCCCCCAAGACGACGCCCTAGAGGTGACGCTGGGTAGCAGCCAAGAAGCGAGACGCGGGATCATCGACGCGCGCGCGTTGAGCGAGCGAAGCGCTAGGCGTGCCGGGCTTCGCCGCCTTCACGGTGACTACGCTGCTGCGCCTCGAACCCTACGAGATAGTTCCGCACGAGATCGTCCATCAGCACGCTCGCGTCGTCTGCCGCAATGATCGAGAGCTTGTCCGCGGCCGACAGAGACGAGATCCCGTGCATGCCCGCCCATAGCACGCGCGCCGCACGGCGCACCTCTTCGGGGCTGAGCCCTTCGGAGAGAGGAAGCAAGGCGTCCTCCACCTTCCCCATCAGCGCTTCGAGCTTCTGGCGATACCAGTCCGGCACGGTCCGGGAGGACGGGATGTGGTGCTCGAACAGAAGGTTCCAGAGATTGGGATCTCGCGCCGCGAACGCCAGATAGCAATTGGCGATCTGGTGAACCCGCTCGCGCGGATCACCGCCCTGCGGCACCGATGCCAGAGCGTGCAGCAAGCCGTCGAGCAGGCGTCCCTCGATGGTGAGAACGAGATCGTCCAGGTTCTCGAAGGAATTGTAGAGCGTGCCCGGCGAGTAATTGATGCGCCGGGCAATTTCTCGGGCTGAAAGCCCGCCGAGTCCAGACTGCTGGATCAGCTCGGTTGATGCCCCGATGATCAATTCCCTCAGCTCTTCTGCGGTGTGAAGCGATCGACGGCCCATGGAGGTTCTCTCGCGCATGAAGACCAGAACGATAGGGTGCCATCGAAAACCAAAGCACCCCGCAAGTCAGTAAGGCCATTTACCAACCGAGCCGTGCGCAGCACCCGAAGAGCTGTCACAGCCCAAGAGCGTGGATCCTGAAAAAAGCGCAGGCAACGTTAGCGAGGCGGCGAAAGCCAGATGCATCTAACTTGCATTTGCGTCTATTGAGGGTGCTCGAATGTGTCAGACGCGCCCGGAAAACCTTTCACGAACTCACCGACTTAAGCTGCGCCAAAATTTCTGAATCGCATTCGCCGTCAAAGACGGACGGAACGAAGCAAGGCGAAACCGGACCCCGAGATTCACCGAACCGGTGACGTGCTCAATCAGTTCCGGTATCGCCGCAAAAGCCCACGAAATCGTGCCTGCCCGCAAGCCATCGTGACAGCATACTGAAGATCGAAAGCGACTGCAATATTCTGAACGCAGTATTGGTCTGTCGGCGCCTTATTTTGGCGGTCAGCGTTCAATTTCGCCGCGTCACGAGAAGCACGAAGTCTGACATTTGGTATCGAAGATCACGCAAAGCCCTTTGCGCGGCTTGGCCATCGCGGTCTCCTTCCACGGCGTCTCCCCCATGATGAAGTTGAGGAAGAGCGGAACGAACGTGTAGGTCGCCTCGACCACCACCACGGCCTCGTTCTTCCCAACGATGCCCGCCCCCAAGGGATAGGACTGGCATTTGGCCAACTCGCCGCCCGGTTTGCGATTGTAGCGGTTCGTGATCTCCGGATAGACGAGCGTGTTGCTCGCATTGGTCGGGCTCGACATCACTGGGATAACCGAGATCTGCAGCTGCTCGGTATCGTAGGGGCTCATCACGAGATCGGCGATGGCGTAGATGGCCTTGACGTCGTCGTTCGTCAGCTTCTCCTCGCGCGCGACGAGGTCGGCGACCATGCTGGTGACCAGACCGAAACGCTGATGGATCGCAACCGCGCGCGTGATTTCGACGGTGCCGATCAGAAGCACCATCATCACCGGCGCGATCATTCCGAACTCGACCGCTGCCAGTCCGCGGACGTCATGCCGGAATTTCCGGAGCAGCCGGCCGAGACGCGTGGCGATCGTTCCCCGCTTGCCGGGCTCGCTCATCCTCACTTCTCCCGCGCCATGCACACCTCGATCTCGGCTCATGTCACTCGCCCCCAGGCTCATTCGAACGGTTCGGATCGAAAGGCCGTTGCCGCCGACAGCACGACCATCTTCTGCTCGCGTGGGGTCTCACCCCTCTCCGCAAGCAGATTCCAGATGAACTGAAAGAGCGGCATGCCGCCCTGCCAGTCGTAGCAAGCGGTCACGACCACGGCCATGCTCGCGTCTCCCGACCGGCTGCGGATGCCGTCGGAGCCACTACCCTGTCGCGGCGTCAGCTTTCCGTCCGTCAGGCATGGAGTCGGCGGATTGAGATTGGCAAAGAGCGCATTGCTCTCGACGTGAATGACCAGGTGCGTGTCGCAGGCGATAAGATCACCCGACTTCTCGCAAACGAGATTGCGGAAATCGTTGAGCGTCATGCCCGCCTTCTGCGCCTCACCGGTTCTGAGGAGGCGCGAGGCATCCAGAACACCGCGCTGGAGCGAATGGTTGGTCAGGTAATAGAGCCCGATGGTCATGATCCCGAGCATCATCACCAGGAATGGAACCGAGACGAGCGCGAACTCGACCATCGTCACGCCCCGCGTATCCGCGGAGAAGCGCCGCGCGAAACGCACGAGCCTGGCTCGAAATCTCGGAGAACTTGAGTTGCTGTTACGCATGACGGGTCCGGACGCGCGGAATACGGGCATCGGACGAATTTAGGGCCGTCCCGATCTATGAAAGGTTGACGCGCGGACTAAGCCCGCTGCGAAGGTAAAGAGCGCATTACTTCGGGCGCCGATGCCCCCGGCAAGGGCGTAGCCGTTACACTCTATATATGCGCGACGTTCAGAGGATCCCGTGGCGACGGGGCCATAGCTCCGGACAACCCCCGGAGCCCCGGCGTGCCCCATGGGCCGCCGCGGAAAATAGAATAGGAATCAAATGAGTAAGAGAAAAAGATCAGCCAAAAATGGTGCGGTCGAGAAGACTCGAACTTCCACGGGTTGCCCCGCTACCACCTCAAGGTAGTGCGTCTACCAATTCCGCCACGACCGCATCATGGCTCGAAGCGCCCCATATAGCCAAACCGGATCGGTTGAACAAGGGACACCTGAGAGCCCGCCGAACTATCAGAGGCAGGTGAGGAAGGCAAGCGGGAAACGAGCCGCAGGGGAGAACCTCGCACCCGGGCGGCAAACGCGTGGACGAAAGCCTAAGCCCCGGCCTCGAAACGTGACCATCGAAAATTCGAATGCGTTCGGGCTGGAGGCGCGAGAAGCGCTGCATGCCGCTTCGGAAGAAGCCGCATTCCACAAGGGTTAGAGAAGGTGATAGGTCTCCATCCATGATGGATTTCGATAGAAGCGCGGTCGCTTGGACGACGAGTAAAGAGCCCGTCGCATACCCGCTCGCCCTCGCTGCGATGGAAGAGCGGGCGCGCCAGATCAGAGCCGGCGACGCCCCCGAGTTGATCTGGCTGCTGGAGCATCCCGCCCTCTACACCGCGGGGACCAGCGCCCAGATCGCGGACCTCAAGGACCCCGATCGCTTCCCGATCTACACGGCCGGACGGGGCGGGCAGTACACCTACCACGGCCCCGGCCAGCGCATTGCCTACGTGATGCTCGACGTGCAGCGCCGCTTCGGATCGGACGTCCGCGCCTTCGTCTGCGCTCTCGAGCACTGGGTCATCTATAGTCTCGCCGAGTTCGGGATCAGGGGCGAGATCCGCCCCGGCCGCGTCGGCGTGTGGGTCGTCCTTCCGAACGAGGGCGGCGTGGAGAAGAAGATCGCCGCCATCGGCATCCGTATCCGGCGGGGCGTGAGCTTCCACGGGATCAGCCTGAACGTCGCCCCGGACCTCACCCACTACGACGGCATTGTCCCCTGCGGGATCGCCGAGCACGGCGTCACGAGCCTGCACGACCTGGGCCACCCCGCATCGATGAAAGATGTGGATATGTCGTTGAGGAGGACGTTCGAGCGCACTTTCGGCGTCACGGCCGATAGCCACGAGCCTGTCGAGACACCGCTCGCCGCCCATCAAAATGGCCCAAAACGGTACTGAGCGCGCCTGCGCCCAAAGGAAAACCCGGTCCCGCGAGGAGCGGAACCGGGTCTCTATTCACTACAACGAGCCTCTCTACGGACGAGAGCCAGGCTGAGAAGGCTGGGCGCCAGGCCTTGGATCGAGCGTACCCGAACCAGTTTCTGACGACACCCCTGCCTCGTCGTCGTAGAGCTGACCTTCCTCGATCGACGTAATCTCCGAGCCCTCAAGCTCGAACGGGTCTTCTCGACTGTCGCCGAGCCGGATCAAGCACCCCTTCTCACAGATCCCATCGAGCACCGCATTCGGTTTAAGAATATGGTCTTTCTGGGTGCTTCCCTCGATGATCGTGACCAGATGGTCCTTGTCATCCCGATTTGTGATCGAAGCCGAGTGACCGGCCGAGGGGAGGAGAAGCAGTGCGATCAGGAACCCCGGGATTACGCGACCGGCTATCACGGTCAACTCCGAGACTCGTGGCAGAAACTCGTTACTTCTTCTTCTTCGCAGCGGGCTTCTTCGCAGGAGCTTTCTTCGCGGCGGGCTTCTTAGCAGCTTTAGCCATCTTCGTTAGTCCTTCCATTGAACGCCCAGCATGAGCTGAGCCGAATCTGACCCGACTCACGACGGGCCGATCCTCAATGTGGTCAGAATCAATCCTCGCTTCAAACGGAATTTTCCGGTGACTACTATCGAAGATTTCGATAGATAGCGTTTACGCGCTTGGACGCGATGCGAGCCGCACATGGACATCAACCTCGCGCGAACCTTCCTCATGGTCACCGAGACCGGCAGCTTCATCGAAGCTGCGATGAAGCTCAACATCACCCAATCCACCGTTTCTGCGCGCATTAAGGTGCTCGAGGACCTTCTCGGACGCCCGCTCTTCGAGCGCTCGAAGTCCGGTGCCGACCTCACGGCGGCAGGCGAGCAGTTCCGCAAGCATGCACTGGCTCTCGTACGCGTCTGGCAGCGGGCTCAGCTCGAAGTGAGCCTCTCGGACCAGCACAGAGACCACCTCGCCGTCGGCGCGACGCTCGGATTGTGGCAGGGTTTCCTGCTCAAATGGGTGGCACGCCTGCGCGCGACCAACCCCGACATCGCCGTCTCGGCCATATCGAGCCCGTCGACCATCCTCACCCAGCGCCTGATCGAGGGCACGCTCGATCTCGCCGTCATGTACCGGCCCATCCAGCCCCCGGGCCACGTGGTCGAGCATCTCTTTGATGAAGAGTTCGTGCTGGTGACGAGCGCCAAGCAGACGAGCAGGCGTGGCCCGAGCGACTATGTGTTCGTGGACTGGGGGCCGGATTTCCAGCAGGACCACGCCGCCGCCTATCCCGAACTCACCAACCCCGGCCTCCACCTCGACCTCGGATCGACCAGCATCGAATACCTGCTCGCCAACGAGGCGTCGGGCTACTTCCCGTCCCGCATCGTCAAGCATCACGTGACACGGGGGCGCCTGCGCCAGCCCAAACGCGCACGCCGCTTCGTCTATCCGGTCTATATGGTTTATCCGGAAGCCCGCGATGAGGAGACCTACGAGCTCATCATCCACGGCCTGCGCAGCGCAGCCGCCCGGCTCGCTTGAGCGCCCTCAGACGGTCTCGCGCACCTCGAAGCCCACGAACGCCTCGGCGTCCGCAGGCCCGACGGTCACAGACTTCACGCGGGCGCTGAGCGGCCCCTGCCGGCACGCCGCGATCATCGAGCGAATGTCCGGATCAGGCCCTTCAAACACCGCCTCCACCGAGCCGTCGCGCCGGTTACGCACCCACCCGGCGAGCTTGAGTTCCGCGGCCGTCCGCTGTGTCCAGAGGCGATAGCCAACACCCTGCACACGGCCTTCGATCAGAACATGAGCGGTTCGTACGGCGTCCGTCGTCATCGTGGTCCCTAAAAAGAATTCCCCCTCCCCGCGAATGCGGGAAGGGGGAAAAAATGGCACGATTTCGTCCGGAGATGAGGACGACAAAGGCGCGCGGGCCTCACGCGAACTCGAGGATCACCGCGTCCACGGCCAAGCTGTCGCCCGGCTTGGCGTTCACCTTCTTTACGACGCCGTCGCGCTCGGCCCGGAGGATGTTCTCCATCTTCATGGCCTCGACCACGGCCAGCGCGTCGCCCGCCTTGACCTCCTGCCCCTCGGCCGTGTGGATGGCCTTCACGAGGCCCGGCATCGGGCAGAGCAGGAACTTCGACATGTCCGCGGCAGCCTTCACCGGCATGAGGCTGACAAGCTCTGCCTCGCGCTCGGTGTAGACGTAGACCGGGCTCTGGATGCCCCGGTAGGACAGGGTTGCGCCGTTCAGAATGGGCCGCACCTGCACCGAGACGGTCTTGCCGCTCACCTCGCCGCGCCAAACCGGCTCGCCGGCCGCCCACGGAGAGTTCACGGAGAGCGTCTGCTTCACGACGCCGTTCTCGCCGAGGAAGCTGATCTGGAGGGGACCGCCCTCGGCGCCCCCCACCTCGACGGCGACGCGCTCGCCGCCGACGTCGACCACGCGGCGCTTTGCGAACTGCACGGCCCCGTTAGCCATCTGATCGCTGATCAGACGGCGGCGCGAGTTGTGGATATGATCGATCGAAGCCGCCACCGCGACGAGCACGTTGAGCTCTTCGCCCTCCGCCTTCCGCGGCTTGAAGCCCTCGGGATACTCCTCGGCGATGAAGCCGGTCGAGAGCTTGCCCTCGCGCCAGCGCGGATGATGCATCAGCGCCGAAACGAAGGGCACGTTGTGCTGGATGCCGTCGATGTAGAACGCGTCGAGAGCGTCGGCCTGCGCGTCGATGGCCGCGATGCGCGTCGGCCCGTGCGTGACGAGCTTGGCGATCATCGGATCGTAGTACATCGAGATCTCGCCGCCCTCCTCGACGCCGGTATCGTTACGCACCGTGATGCCGTTCTGGACCTCCTCGGCCGGCGGGCGGTACTTTACGAGGCGCCCGATCGAAGGCAGGAAGTTGCGGAAAGGATCCTCGGCGTAGACGCGGCTCTCGATGGCCCAGCCGTTGAGCTTCACGTCGGACTGCGTGAACGGGAGCTTTTCCCCGGCCGCGCTGCGGATCATCAGCTCCACGAGATCGACGCCCGTCACGAGCTCCGTCACCGGATGCTCCACCTGGAGGCGCGTGTTCATCTCGAGGAAGTAGAAGCTGCGGTCCTGTCCCGCGACGAACTCCACCGTGCCGGCCGAGTCGTAGCCCACGGCCTTGGCAAGCGCGACCGCCTGCTCGCCCATGGCGCGGCGCGTCTTCTCGTCGAGCAGCGGCGAGGGCGCTTCCTCAATGACCTTCTGGTTGCGGCGCTGGATCGAGCATTCGCGCTCGCCGAGGTACACGACGTTGCCGTGCTTGTCGCCGATGAGCTGGATCTCGATGTGGCGCGGATCGACGATGAACTTCTCGATGAACATGCGATCGTCGCCGAACGAGGCCTTGGCCTCAGAGCGCGCCAGCGGGAAGCCTTCCTCGACCTCTTTGCGGTTGAAGGCGATGCGCATGCCCTTGCCGCCGCCGCCCGCCGAGGCCTTCATCATCACCGGATAGCCGATCTCCTCGGCGATCTTGACCGCATGCTTGGCGTCGTCGATCTCGCCCATGTAGCCGGGGACGGTGGACACCTTGGCCTTGGCGGCCGCCTTCTTGCTCTCGATCTTGTCGCCCATGGCCGCGATGGCCTTGGGGTTCGGGCCGATGAACACCACGCCGGCCTTGGCGAGCGCGATGGGGAATGCCTCGCGCTCCGAAAGGAAGCCATAGCCCGGATGGACCGCCTCGGCGCCCGTCTGTTTGCAGGCTTCGACGATCTTGTCGATGATCAGATACGACTGTGCGGCGGGGGGAGGCCCGAGATGCACCGCCTCGTCAGCCATTTCGACGTGAAGCGCGTCACGGTCCGCGTCCGAATAGACGGCAACGGTCTTGATGCCCATCTTGCGTGCGGTCTTGATCACGCGGCACGCAATTTCACCGCGATTGGCAATGAGGATTTTCTTGAACATTATCCCTTGGCGCCCTGTCTGGAATGTCGGGAGAGGTAGTTCGATCCGGCACTTCTAGTGTGCTTCCGCAAAACTGGAAACCGGTTTTCCAACCGGAAGCATGATCAACCAGAGAGCTAACGGACAGGCGCTTTTCAACGAAAAGCAGAAAAAACACTAGAACAAACCCGCCGCAGCCGTAAACCGCGACGAAAAATGCCGCTGCTGCCGAACTCTAATCCGCGAAAGCGGCAAGCCCCGCCATTGGGGGCTTGCATGCAATTCCGGGTGGCCAGGGCCGAAATCCCCGCCACACCGGCCTCTCGAAATTGGTAAACTCAGGCGGCCTTGCCGTCGCGCGCCATCCGCTGACGCTCGAAGCCTTCCCCGATGAGGCATTCGCGGCCGAGATGGTCCAGCACCGCCGCCTCCACCGCCGAGCGCCGCCGGCTCTCCAGGAGGCGCTGCGTGAGCCAGCCCTCCTCCTCGGGAAGGATCGATTCGCCCGTGACGATCTCGATCCGCTGACGCTCGAGCCGGGCGAGCGCGCGCTCCTCGACCGACTGCCGGTGATAGTCTTGCCGCAACAGGCCGAGCGAGGCCGCCACCTGCTCGTCGAATGTCGTATAGGCCGCTTCGGACACCCAGGGACGCAACGCCACCGCACGCGGAGGCACGGCGTATCCGTGCTCCGACAGGATCACGTTGGTCATCGCCTTGGCGAACAGATCCGTCCACGCAGCCGGAACCGTGCGCCCAGCACCGGAGACTGCCTTGTTGACCCCGATCAGGATCTCGGTTTCCTGCTGCGTCAGCGGCAGCGCGCTGTCGCCGCCGAACGCATTGACGATGACGCGGATGAGCGCGATCTCGCCCTCGCCGATGGTGCCCGGCACGGCGCCCTGCTGCCCGTGCCCGGCGCGCAAGGGACCGAAGCCATGGATCACGGCGCCCGCCACCTGATCGAGGGCGAACGTCGCGAGGCTGAGCGGGAACCAGCGTGCCTTTCCGAGAATGGCGACCAGCAGATCGAACTCCGCCCGGTTGGCGATCCAGCCGTCGCTCGCAAGCTTGGCGATCAGCCAGCGGCTCTTCTCCGCGGTGATATAGCCCTCGGGGCCGCTTTGATTGAGAATGTAATCGGCGATCACATCGACCAGGAATCCGCTCCAGGACGGGGCCTGGATGGGGCACGACCGGTTCAGCCGGAGCAGCGTCTCCGCCTCGTTCTCGTGAATGTGGGGATCTTCGGCGAAGGCCCGCATCATCCGGGCGACGTCGCTATCCTTGATACTGCCGCGGAACTCGAAATCCTCAACTGGAACAGACTTGACAACGCGCATGCAAACTTCCCCGCCCGAGTACTCGATGCCCCGAAGCTAGGTGACCAACCTTACCAAGCGGCTAACGGTGCCTCAGAATGGGACGCCCCCGCGGCCCGTTTCCGTGGACAGGAAAGGGGATGTGGCACAAATGCAGCAGCGCCGCGCCTCCTCGCCTGCGATGCTCGCCGGAGGATTTCGTGAGCGCCGATTAGCTCCTACGGATTGACGGCCGCCCCCGCCCGACGCCGGGGCCACGTCTTCACGTGCCAGCGCGAGCGCCACACAACCTGGAACCCGGATTGGGCATGCAAAGCTACCGAAACGACATCGACGGCCTGCGGGCAATCTGCATCGGGGCCGTGGTCATGTTTCATGCCGGCTTCGACGACTGGAAGGGCGGATATATCGGCGTCGACGTCTTCTTCGTGATCTCGGGCTACCTCATTACCTCCATGATCGCCCGCGACATGGCGGAGGGGCGCTTCTCGTTCCTGAGCTTTTACGAGCGACGCGCCCGCAGGCTGCTCGCAGCCACCATTCCGATGGTGATCTTCACCACGCTGTTCGCTTGGGCCTTCTACACGACGAGCAACTTCCTGGCCTACGCAAAGAGCCTCGTCGCCTTCGCCGCCTACGTCTCCAACTGGTACTTTCTCGCGACTACGGGCTACTTCGGCACCGATGCGAACGTCACCCCGCTGCTCCACACTTGGTCGCTGGCGGTCGAGGAACAGTTCTATTTCGTCTTTCCCGTTCTCTTGATGCTGCTCAGCAGGCGCAAGGCCCTCGTGGTGCCCGCGCTCGCCCTGATCGCGGTCCTGAGCCTAAGCTACGCCCAGGCCGAAATCGCACTCGGAAACCACGACCGCGCGTTCTACAGCCTCTTCTCCCGTTTCTGGGAGCTGATGGCCGGAGCGCTGTTGGCCCTCAAGGCCCAGGATGTCGAGAAACTCGCCCGCTTTTCCACCCCCATGCGGGCGGTGGGCCTCGCCCTGGTCATCACCCCCATATTCACGTTCGGCCCCACGACCAGCGTGCCGGGCTTCGCAACCCTGATCCCGGTCTCGGGCGCGCTTCTCCTGCTCGCCGCCTCGCCCACCGTCCGCGATCCCTTCGTCAAGGTTCTGGAAGCGTCCCCCGTCACCTACCTCGGACGCATCTCCTATTCGCTCTACCTGTGGCACTGGCCGATCTTCGGCGCGGTCAACACCTTGTTCCTCGATCGCAACGATCTTCACGCCGTGCTCGGCATCGCCGCGTCCATCGGCGCGGCCTCCCTCTCCTACCACTACCTGGAGCACCCCATCCGCAAGCGCCGGCTCTTGCCGCGTAAGATCGACATGGCGGGCCTGGTGGCCGCAAGCCTCGCTGCCTCCATCGCCGTAGGCGCCTACGGCTGGAGCACGGGCGGCTGGCCCGGCCGCTTCAGCCCCGAGGTCGAGAGCACCGCAGCGCTCGCCGCAAAGCGCCCGGCCGATCCCGACAACTGTTTCAAGACACCCGAGGAGACGAACGACTTCTGCAAGATCAACGTGAAGCCCGGCGAGCCCGTCGATCTCCTGCTCTGGGGCGACAGCCATGCGGGCTCGCTGATCCCGGCCTTCCGCCAGTATGCGGAGGCGAACGGCCTATCCTTCGCGGCAACCGCCCGTGCCGACTGCCTGCCCCTCGTGGGCGTCTGGCGCACAAAGGACGACACCAACAAGGTCTGCCGCAAGTTCAACGACGAGGCCCTCGCCTTCATCAACGAGCACGAGGTGAAGAACGTTGCCATCACCGCGCGCTGGCAGGTCTACACCACCGGGCCGCAGATCCTGCTCGACGACGCCCACAAGACGGCCGTCAAAAGTCAGGTCAGAACCGTCTTCCGCGACGGCGTCGCGCGCACCCTCGATGCGCTCGCGGGCAAGAACGTCATGATCATCGAGCAGATGCCGGAGCTGCACGGGGAGCTACCGGCCGCCTATCTTCTGATGCAGCGGATCGGCCTGCCCCCGAGCACCGTGGCCGCCACCCTCAAGGATCATCGCAAGAAGAACCGCACCAGCACGGAAGCGTTCACGAGCCTCGAGCAGAGCCACCGCTTCGGCCGCTTCGACCCCGCGACGGTATTCTGCGCGAACGAGCTCTGCTCCTTCGAAGCCGGCGGCAAGCTGCTCTACTTCGACGACGACCACCTCAACACCGAGGGCGGACAGTTCATCTATCCGGCGCTCGCGGCTGCCCTCGACAAATGGCGCGTGAAATGAGCGGAGCCGGGCCTACTTGGCGCGGCCGCTGAATTTGCTTCCGAGATAGCGCGCATTCTCGATCGCGCGCTTGCCGAGGTAGCGCTTGAGCTCGCCCGGCTTGCGCGGCCAGGTGCGGAACCCGGCCCGCGAGCGGCGCACGGTGGCGACGCGCTCGAGGTGCGGAAAATGCCGGCCGAGGCGTTCCTTCCACCACTCGGCGGGCCGCACGGTCACATGGGCATTCCGCCCATCCGCCAACAGCTTCACCGCGAGCTTGGTGTCGATGATGATGAGGGCGTTGCGGCACAGGCTGCGCATGTCCTCGATGACGGAGTCGAGATCCGTCTCCTCGATGTGCTCCAGCACATCCACGTTGATGAGGAGGTCGAACACCTCGGTGGGCTTCTCGGAGACCTCCGGAATGGCCGGATCGTAGCGCACGAGCTTCGCGGGATAGCCAAGATCGAGCGCGTGGATGAGGCGCGACTGCCCGCATCCGTAATCGATGATGGAGCGCGGGGCGAGAAGCTGGATCTCTGGCCGGATGAACCGCAGGTTCTTCACCGACGTCGTGCCATAGGCGCTCGTCGCGTGAATCTGCCGGTACTGCTCGATGAGATCGGGATTGCCAACCATGCTGAACCCTGCGTTCCGGCCCAAACCCACGGCCAGCTTTGTTTATTTGCCTTGTATCGTCAGTCGAAACGTAAGATTACCGGGTTTGACAGATGAGCGGAAGCACCCTTCGAAGCGGCCGCTCGCCACGCGCGAGCACGCGCGGTGGATTGGCCCCTTGCCGCGGAGCCCGTTGAGTTCCCTCCCCGCGCGTCTATAAGGTGTCGCCGACGTATCCACAGGGATTAGCTAGGCCGCCAGCATGGCACCCAAACTCCGCTTCGCACCGAGTCCCACCGGCCGGCTTCACATCGGCAACATCCGGACAGCGGTCCTGAACTATCTTCTCGTCCTCAAGACGCAGGGCACGTTCATCCTGCGCCTCGACGACACCGACCGCGAGCGCTCGACTGAGGAATTCGCCGAGGGCATCCGCAAGGATCTCGCCTGGCTCGGCTTCTCCTGGCAGCGCGAGGAGCGACAGTCGGACCGGATGGCCCGCTATGCCGAGGTCGCCGAAGCGCTGAAGGCGAAAGGCCGCCTCTATCCCTGCTACGAGACCGAGGACGAGCTCGACCGCAAGCGCAAGCGCCAGCTCGCCCGCGGCATGCCGCCCCTCTACGACCGGGCGGGCCTCAAGCTCACCGAGGAGGACCGCGCCAAGCTCGAAGCCGAGGGCCGCAAGCCCCATTGGCGGTTCCGTCTCGACAACACCGACGGACGCAGCCTCGAGCCCCTTCCCACGATAGTCTCCTGGAACGACCTCATCCGCGGCGATCAGACGGTCGACATCGGCTCGCTGTCCGATCCCGTGCTGATCCGCGAGGACGGCACGCCGCTCTATACCTTCACGAGTGTCATCGACGACATCGACTTCGCCATCACCCACATCGTCCGGGGCGAGGATCACGTCACCAATTCCGGCGTGCAGATCTCCATCTTCGAGGCCCTCGGCGCCGAGCCGCCTGCTTTCGCCCATCACAGCCTGCTCATCGGATCGGACGGCCACGCCCTCTCGAAGCGCCTCGGCACGCTTTCCATCGAGACCTTCCGCAACGACGGGCTCGAGCCCATGGCCATCCTGAGCCACGCAGCCCTCGTCGGAACCTCGGACGCCATCGAGCCGCACGCGGAGCTGGCCGAGCTGGCCGCCCTGTTCGACTTCTCCAAGATCTCGACGGCGCCGGGCCGCTTCGATCTCGAAGAGCTGAAGGCCCTCAACGCCAAACTGCTCCACAAGACGCCTTACGAGAAGGTCGCGGGCCGGCTCGCCGCGTGGGGCATCACCGGCGGCGCGGCGTTCTGGGAAGCGGTGCGCGGCAACATTACGGTGCTGTCCGATGCGAAAGAGTGGTGGAGCGTGGTCGCGGGCGAGATCGCCCCGGTGATCGAGAACGCCGCGCTCACCAGCAAGGCTGCGGAGCTGCTCCCGCCCGAGCCGTGGGATGCAGGAACATGGAGCGCACTGACAGGCAAGGTCTCCTCCGAGGCCGGCCTCAAGGGCCGCGCGCTGTTCCACCCGCTCCGCCTTGCCCTCACCGGCCGCGAAGCGGGGCCGGAGCTCAAGGCGCTTCTGCCCCTCATCGGCCGCACGCGCGCCGAAGCACGCCTGCGCGGCACCCGGGGCTAGACCCCGAACGCTATACTTTCAGAGGTGAGGAAATTGCCGTGCTCTAGGGCGTGGTCGCCCAGGGCAGCGTCTCGCCGCCACGCGCACCGCCGCTCTGCGCCTGTCCAGCCGGCGCCTGTCCAGACGGTGGTTGTCCGGTCGGCTGCTGCGGCGGCACCTGCGGATTGGCACCCGTCGGGCTTTCCGCGACCCACCCGCCCGCATCGCCCTGCTGGGCGCCGCCCGGGGGAATGGCGCCGGGCTCCGGCGTGTACTCGGCCATCTTGCACGAGCACCCCGCCACATATTCCTTGCGATAGCGGAACGCCGTCTTGAGCTGCGTGTACTGCGCGTTGCTCCGCGCCGCCACCGCCTGCTCCATGCCCGCACCCGGGTTCTGGTGATAGTAGAGCTCGGCAGGCGCCGCGCACTTCGACTGGCACACTTCCTCGTCCCGCTGGAAGTGGTTCGGCAGCGTCGAGAAGCTCACAGGAAAATAGTAGCCGTCGCAAAGACGGACGCAGACGGTGCGATAGGTGGCATAGGGCAGAGCGCCGAAACTCGATCCGCTGCCGCCCGAGTTGCTCTCCTCGTCTTCCCAGAAACCGGAAAGACCGCCGCCGCTCTGACGCCGCGCCTGCTGCTGATAGCTGGCGCCGCAGTTGTTGCGGGCGAGCTCGCGCACGATCTCGTCCTGGTACGACCGGCCCGATGAGCCCTGGAGCTGCTGGAGCTGAACCTCCAGATCCTCGATCCGCTGGCGCGTTGCATCTGCCTGACTGGCGAGATCCACGCACTTGCGCGTCCGCTTCAGCGTCTTCGAGAACAGGAAATACTCGTAGCAATCGCTGCGATCGAGCTGCTGTTTGTGGCCACGATAGGCCTGTTCCGTCTGACGCAGCTCATTCTCGACCATCGGAATGAGATTGCGCGAGTCGCTTCCACGCTGCCCCTCCTGCACGAGGCGCTGCTCCAGCTGAAGGCAGATTGGGCTGCGCCCGCCACCGGCCCAGCCCTGCTGGCCTTGCGGAGGAGGCGGAGGCGGCTGCCCGGCGGGATCCTGGTAAATGGGCTCGCGTGGAACGGGAGCCTGGCGCTGCTGCGGCTGCTGCTGGTTTCCACCGAACGGCCACCAGCTTTGCGCCAGCGCGGGCACGGCGACGCTCACGGCAAGCAGCACGCCGCCCAGCACGGCAAAGCCTCTACGCCTGCCGGCCTTCGCCACCAGCTTGTCGGCCCTCGCCGCCAAGCCGAGCATCCGGCGCCCGAAGCCGTTGTTAGTGGAACCTGCCATCGACCCCTTCGATCACCGGGGGTCCAAACGCCCCTAAGCTGGTCATGTCGTTCACTTTACTTATGCGAACCTCCGGATAGGGGGTCAATGCGGGAGAAATGCGGCGTCTCGCCTCGAACCGGGGTTATCCCGCAAAACCTCTCTCGCGAGCGCCGTTCATCCACGATACCGGCGCGGCGCTTGACGCCACGGGCTCCGCCCTTGACGCCATGGGCTCCGGCAAGCATAACACCCGCCATGAGAACACCGCTGCGCAAACCCGCCGTCACGATCTGCTGCGGCGCTATTATTATTTCCGGCTAGTCCCACCGGCTGGCGCGCGGCCACGTTCTTTGCCTCATGACAAGACAGAGAAACGCCCCGCCCAGACGGAGGGGTTCGCCTGTGCACGCCCGTTGAAACCGGACCAGACCCACCGGGGGCCGCCCCGGCGAAGCATGAGGAGAGGACGCGTGTCGCTCACGCTCTATAATACGCTGACACGGCGCAAGGAGACGTTCGAGCCGATCGACCCGGCCCGCGTCCGCATGTACGTCTGCGGCCCGACGGTCTACGACTATGCCCACATCGGCAATGCGCGCCCCGTCATCGTCTTCGATCTTCTGTTCCGCCTGCTTCGCCACCACTACGGCGCCGCCCACGTCACCTATGCCCGCAACATCACCGACGTGGACGACAAGATCAACGCGCGCGCCGCGGCGGACTATCCGGACCTGCCGCTGAACGAGGCCATCCGCCGCGTCACCTCCGCCACCGAGAAGCAGTTCCATGACGACATCGCGGCCCTCGGCGTCCTGCCGCCCACGGTCGAGCCCCGCGCCACCGAGCACATCGAGGAGATGAAGCGGCTGTGCGAGGCGCTCGTCACGCGCGGCCATGCCTACGTCGCACAAGGCCACGTGCTGTTCGACGTGTCCTCGATGCCCGACTACGGCCGCCTCTCCAACCGCTCGCTCGAGGAGATGGAGGCGGGCGCCCGCGTCGAGGTCGCCCCTTACAAGAAAGGCCCCATGGACTTCGTGCTGTGGAAGCCGTCGAAGCCCGGCGAGCCCGCCTGGCCCTCGCCCTGCGGCATCGCCGAGCCCGGCCGCCCGGGTTGGCACATCGAGTGCTCCGCCATGTCGGAGAAGCACCTCGGCCCGATCTTCGACATCCACGGCGGCGGCATCGACCTCGTCTTCCCGCACCATGAGAACGAGATCGCCCAGTCCCGCTGCGCCCACGGCACACCCGTGATGGCGAGGGTCTGGATGCACAACGGCTTCCTTCAGGTCGAAGGCGAGAAGATGTCGAAGTCCCTCGGCAACTTCATCACCATCCACGAGCTCCTGGAGACGCGGAAATTCGGCGCGAGCCCCTGGCACGGCCGCGTCGTGCGCCTTGCCATGCTGGGCACCCACTACCGCCAGCCCATCGATTGGACCGCGGAGCGCCTGCTTCAGGCCCGCGCGACGCTTCTGGATTTCGCCGACCTGATCGCCAGCGCCGAACCCGCCGCCGCTCCGAATGCCGACGTGATTGCGGCCCTCTCGGACGATCTCAACACGCCGAGCGCGCTCTCGATCGTGCACGGCCTCGCCAAATCCGCCCGCCGCAATCCCGAAGCAGCCGGGGAGCTGCGCGCCACCCTCGAATTCATGGGGCTCTACGGCGGCGAGACGCGCAGCGATCTCAACGTCGGCGTGGAAAGCGTCAACGTGGACGCAGCCCAGATCGAAGCCCTCGTTGCCGCACGCTTGGCCGCGCGCAAGGCAAAGGATTTTAAAGAGAGCGATCGTATTCGTGACGAGCTGGCGGCCCTCGGCGTGTCGTTGAAGGACGCCAAGGACCCCAAGTCCGGCGAGATCATCACCACCTGGGAGGTCGCGCGCTAATCACGAGCCGCGGGAGATGAGCATGAGCGACGACTGGCGGAAAGACACACCGTTTCCCAAGCACTGGCTGGTCTACGTGGCGATCAAGATTGCGATCCTTGCGCTCGCCTTCTACCTCGCCCGCACCCACGGCTACATCTAGACGAGCCAGCGATGAGTACCGCATACCCGCTCCGTCCCTTCCTGCCGGCCGACACGATGGCCCTGCGCGAGCTGTTCGCCCAGAGCATCGAGGAGCTGACGGCGGACGACTATGACGAGGATCAGCGCGTCGCCTGGGCGAGCACGGCGGCCGACGCGGAAGCATTTGCCGCGCGTCTCGGCGCCATGACCACCCTCGTCGTGCAGGTAGACGGCGAATATGCGGGCTTCGCCTCCCTCAAGGACAACAACACCTTCGACATGATCTACGTTCACCCCTACTTCGCGGGCGAAGGCGTAGGCAAGGCACTCGCCGACGCCATCGAAACGCTGGCCCGCAGCCGCGGCGCAACCGAGATCACGGTCGAGGCATCCGACACGGCAGAGCCGTTCTTCGAAGGCCGCGGCTACCAGGCCACCCAGCGCAACATGGTGCCGCGCGACGACCTCTGGCTCACCAACACCACCATGAAAAAGCAGCTCGCCCCCGCGAAGGCGGGCTGAGCCGCCGAGAGACCCGGACGATGACCAAAGAACGCCTCTACCTCTTTGACACCACGCTGCGAGACGGCGCGCAGACGACCGGCGTCGACTTCTCGCTCGAGGACAAGCGGCGCATCGCGGCCCTGCTCGACGACCTGGGCCTCGACTATGTCGAAGGCGGCTATCCCGGCGCCAACGACACCGACACCGAGTTCTTCACCTCGAAGCCCGCGTTCAGCCACGCCCGCTTCACCGCCTTCGGCATGATCAAGCGCGCGGGCCGCTCCGTCTCAAACGATCCGGGCCTCCAGGCGCTCCTCAACTCTGCCGCCGACAGCATCTGCCTCGTCGCCAAGTCGTGGGACTATCACGTGCGCGTCGCCCTCGGCATCTCCAACGAGGAGAACCTCCAGGGCATCGCCGAGAGCATCCGTGCCGTCGTCGCGTCCGGCCGCGAGGCGATGCTCGACTGCGAGCACTTCTTCGACGGCTACAAGGGCAATCGCGAGTACGCCCTGGCCGTCGCCAAGACCGCACTCGAGGCCGGCGCCCGCTGGGTCGTGCTGTGCGACACCAACGGCGGCACGCTTCCCCACGAGGTCGAGCGCATCGTGGCCGACGTGGCAACCCACGTTCCCGGCAGCAACCTTGGCATCCACACCCACAATGACACCGACAACGCGGTCGCCAACACGCTGGCCGCCGTGCGTCAGGGCTGCCGCCAGATCCAGGGCACGCTGAACGGACTCGGCGAGCGCTGCGGCAACGCCAACATGACATCCATCATCCCGACGCTGCTGCTGAAGAAGGATTTCGCCGAGCGGTTCAAAACCGGCGTCACACCCGAGCGCCTGCGCACCCTCACCCACGCGAGCCGCGTGCTGGATGAGCTTCTGAACGAGGCCCCCAATCGTCACGCGCCCTACGTGGGCGAGAGCGCTTTCGCCACCAAGGCGGGCATTCACGCCTCCGCGATCCTGAAGGAACCTGAGACCTACGAACACGTGCGCCCCGAAGCTGTCGGCAACGAGCGCCGCCTGCTTGTGTCGAAACAGGCCGGCCGCTCCAACGTTCTGGCCTCGCTGGAGCGCCTGGGACTCGCCGCCGACAAGGATGATCCGCGCATCCAGGCCCTGCTCGACGAGGTGAAGTCCCGCGAATCCGCAGGCTACGCCTACGAATCCGCCGACGCCTCGTTCGAGCTTCTGGCCCGCCGCCATCTGGCGGAGGTGCCGCGCTATTTCTCCGTCGACAGCTTCCGCGTGATGGTGGAGCGCCGCCACAACGCGTTGGGCGAACTGGTCACCGTCTCCGAGGCGACGGTGAAGGTGTTCGTCAACGGCGAGAACGAGCCCCTGTGGTCGGCCGGCGAAGGAAACGGCCCCGTCAACGCGCTCGATCGCGCGCTCCGTAAGGACCTCGGCCGCTACCAGAAGCACATCGATACGATCGAGCTGGTGGACTACAAGGTGCGCATCCTCACGGGCGGCACCGAGGCCGTCACTCGCGTTCTCGTCGAAACTCTCGATGCAGCAACCGGCGAACGCTGGCTCACCGTTGGCGTTTCCCCCAATATCATTGATGCCAGCTTCGAGGCGCTGCTCGATTCCATCAACTACAAGCTGTTGAAGGACGGCGCCACGGCGGCTTGATGAGGAAGGCCGGCGGCGGAGAGCATCCCCTCGCCCGCCACGCCCCTCGACAGGAGAGGACAGACATGCGTCTCGCAAGCGGCCTCGCCGCGCTCATTCTGGCCTTCGCGGTCGCAAATCCCGTCGCAGCCGCCGATCCCGCGCCGGCTCCTGCGGACGGAGCCGACGCGGCCGACGTGAAGCTTTCCGCGCGCGACGTTACCGCCCGCCTGTTCAAGGCCGCCCCCGGCTCGCGCCCGGATCTGCGCGAAACCAACCTCACCCGCCTCGACCTTGCAGATCTCGACTTCAAGCACGCCCGCCTCGACGGAGCGGATCTGTACGGCGCCGATCTCTCGCGCGCCAAGCTCACAGGCGTCTCGCTGGTCGGCGCGCGCCTCGACCGGGCGACCATCACATCCGCCGATTTCTCGGGCGCTGACCTCACCGACGCGCGCATCCTCCGCCCGACGATTTTCACCACCCTCGAGGTCGTCACCGCCGAGGCGCCCAAGTTCACCGGCGCCAAGCTGGTTCGCATTCGCTCCGACGGATGGCTCGATCGCGCCGACTTTTCCGGCGCGGACTTGACGGGCGCGGTGTTCGGCGGCGGCGCCTCCCGGGAGGAGTCGCTGTTCTCACCCGCAACCCTCGTCAGCGCCAACTTCACCAAGGCGATCCTCAAGGAAACCAAATTCCCCGGCGCCGCGCTGAAGTATGCCCGCTTCATCGACGCGGACCTCACGGGCGCCAATCTGCGCGGGGCCAACCTCACGCGCGCCGACTTCACGGGAGCCGATCTCACCGGCGCCGACGTCACCGGGGCAAACCTGGACGAAGCCGACCTGCGGCACGCCAAGGGCCTCGATCAGGTGATCGGCCTCACCTCCGCCACCAACCTCGACAGCGCCCAGCGCGACCCGACACCCTGACACACCACTGCCCACTGCCCCTCTCTCACACCGAGACCGCCCGATGTCCGATCCCTTGAGCCTCGCGGCATTGGCCGACGGCACCATCCTCTCGCCCTTCTCGCGGCTCCGTCAGCTTCTCGATGGCGTCGAGCCCGGGCACGAGAAACCGATCGACCTCACGCTCGGCGAGCCGCGCGAGACCATGCCTCCGTTCGTCGCCGCCAAGATCGCCGAGGCTGAAGCGCTCTTCGCCAAGTATCCCCCAATTCGCGGATCGGACGAGCTGCGCGGCGCCATCGCCGACTGGATCGGCCGCCGCTTCAATCTCGCTGGCGTCATAGATCCGGCGCGCGAGGTTCTTCCCTGCAACGGCTCGCGCGAAGGGCTCTTCTATGCCGCCTTCCCCGCCGTGGGCCGCAAGCGGCTCCCGGGCCAGCGCCCGGCCATCCTGATGTGCAATCCGTTCTATCAGGCCTATCTCGGCGGCGCGCTCGCGGCAGGCGCCGAGCCGGTGTTTCTCGACGCGACCGCCGCCACCGGCCACCTGCCCGATCTCGACACCCTCGAAGCTAACCCCGCGCTTCTCGCCCGCACGGCAGCGCTCTACCTGTGCTCGCCTGCCAACCCCCAGGGCGCCGTCGCGAGCCCGGCCTACATCGCCCGCGCGCTCGCACTCGCCCGCGCCCACGATTTCCTGCTCTTTTTCGATGAATGCTATTCGGAGATCTACAGCGGCACCCCGCCCACCGGCGCGCTCGAAGTTGCAGCCAAAACGCAGGAGCGCTTCAAGAATCTCGTGGTGTTCAACTCCCTCTCGAAACGCTCGAACCTGCCGGGGCTACGCTCCGGCTTCTCGGCCGGGGACGGCGATTTCCTCGCCACCCTGTTCGAGGTGCGCAATCTGATCGGCCCCCAGATGCCGGGGCCAATCCAGCACGCTTCCGCCGCCGTCTGGGCCGAGGAGCAGCACGTCACCGCCAATCGCCTGTCCTATTCGCGGAAGTACGACGTCGCCGGCGAGGTTCTGGGCAGCCGCTTCGGCTACCACCGGCCGGAGGGCGGCTTCTTCCTTTGGCTCGACATGAGCCAAATCGGCAACGGCGCTCACGCCGCACTAACCTTATGGAAACGTTTCGGAGTCAAGGTCATACCCGGTGCCTACCTGGCTCAGACCGGGGCTGACGGGACCAATCCGGGCGAAAACTACATTCGCGTCGCATTGGTCCATGATGCCGGAACGATCAGGGAGGCGCTCGAACGGTTCGTTCATGTTTCTGCGTAAGAGACGTTCGCCCCCATGCCCTCGGTTACCACGTCGTCCGCTTCCGGACTTGATCGTCAGCGCCTATTGCCGCCTGCTCTCGAGGCCCGCCTGATCGGCACCCTCGGAAGGGGATGCGGGCTGCTGATTCTTGCCGTGCTCGCGGCCATCTGGGCCAGCGTCGTCACCTGGTCCATCGCAGACCCGAGCCTCATGCACGCGACCGGTGGCCCGGTTCGCAACGCACTCGGCGCCCCGGGCGCTGTCGTCGCCGATCTTCTCCTTCAAACCCTCGGCCTTGCCGCAGCCGTCGCTCTGCTCCCGCTCATGCTGTGGGGTATCGAGCTGATGCTCTCGGAGCATGTCGCAGCACTCCGCACCAAGGCCATCTATTACCCCTTCGCCCTCATGGGACTGTCCGGGGCCGTCGCCTCGCTGCCGAGCACGTCGTCCTGGCCGCTCGAGCACGGTTACGGCGGCATCCTGGGCGATGTGATCTTCGATTTCGTAGCCTCCGTGCTGCGCATCATCAGCTCGGATACCGCCGCCATTGCCGCCGGCCTCCTCCTGGCGGGGCTCGGCCTCTCCGCCTTGATGCGCACGCTCGGCCTCTCGAACGAGACCCCGTATCTCGCGCGCCAGCACGCCGTCCGCGCCATCGACCCGACCGTTCAGCACGCAGCCTGGAACAACGAGCCGCCTTCCGCGCCGCGCCACGCTCCTGTCCGCGCGCGTCCGGGCCGCAGCCTCATGGCCGCGCTCGGCACGCTCAAGGCATGGGCCGATCGCGCCCCCACTCTAAGCGCAGGAACGCTGCGCCAGCGCCACCGCACTGCCGCAGAACCGGTTCTGCCGGGCGCCTTCGCCGCCGCCCCGCGCTATGGCGAGACCACGCCGCAGCCCCAGTCCTACGACGACCGGGACTATGCACCCCCGCATCGGCAGCCAGGCAGCCATCCCGAGTTCGCAGACGATGCTCCGGACGCGTTCGAGCACGACGATGCGCAAACCGATCACATGGAGGCCGATCCGCTCGATCCGGCCCTCGAAATGTCGAGCCGCGCCATCGCGGAACGCTTCGCGCCCGCCAACGCACGCCCGCTTCCGCGCGATCCCGCGCTGAGCGTCGACGACCTGCCGCGCATCGTCCGCAACGCGGCCGCCGCACGCGCGCCCGTTCCCGCGTCCGTCATAAAGCCCGCCGAGCAACCGCGCCGCCCGCAGAAATCCTCTCTCCTGCGCGCGGTAACCCCGCGCCGCGCCGAGCCTGTGTTCAAGCGGCCCGCTCCCTCGATGCTGAAGCGCAGCCCGCCCTCGAAGGCCGGAAGCGAGTTCTCGCAAACCGTGCTGCGCGGCACCGCGCGCCTGCTCGAGGACGTGCTGGCCGATTTCGGCGTGAAAGGCGAGGTGCGCGACATCAAGCCCGGCCCCGTCGTCACACTTTATGAGCTCGAGCCCGCACGCGGCACCAAGGCCACGCGCATCATGGCGCTTGCCGACGACATCGCCCGCTCCATGAGCGCCACCAGTGCCCGCGTCGCCGTCATCCCCGGCCGCAACGTCATCGGCATCGAGCTGCCGAATGCCCGCCGCGAGATGGTGGGCCTGCGCGAGCTGCTGGAAAGCCCCATCTTCGGCTCCGCCGACGGCGTGCTGCCTCTCGCGCTCGGCCGCTCCATCGGCGGCGAGCCGATCATCGCCGATCTCGCGCGCATGCCCCACCTGCTCGTCGCCGGCACCACCGGCTCCGGCAAGTCGGTCGGCGTCAACGCCATGATCCTGTCGATCCTGTTCCGCCACACGCCGGACCAGTGCCGCTTCCTCATGATCGATCCGAAGATGCTGGAGCTCAGCGTCTACAACGGCATTCCCCATCTTCTCACCCCTGTCGTCACCGATCCGCAGAAGGCGGTCGGCGCGCTGAACTGGGTCGTGGCGGAGATGGAGGAGCGCTACAAGCGCATGGCCAAGCTCTCCGTGCGCAACATCGAGGCCTTCAACGGCCGCCTGAAAAGCGCGGCCGAGCGCGGCGAGCAGCTTGCCCGCACGGTCCAGACCGGCTTCGATTCCGCCACCGGCCAGCCTATCTACGAACGCGAGGAAATGGACCTCGCCCCCATGGCCTACATCGTGGTCGTGGTAGACGAATTCGCCGATCTCATGATCACCGCGGGCAAGGACATCGAGACCGCCGTTCAGCGCCTCGCCCAGAAGGCGCGCGCGGCCGGTATCCATCTCATCATGGCGACCCAGCGCCCGTCGGTGGACATCATCACCGGCACCATCAAGGCCAACTTCCCCACGCGCATCAGCTTCAAGGTCGCGTCCAAGATCGACAGCCGCACCATTCTCAACGAGCAGGGCGCCGAGCAACTCCTCGGCCAGGGCGACATGCTCTACACCTCCGGCGCAGGCCAGATGCTGCGCGTGCACGGACCGTTCGTGTCCGACGAAGAGGTTGAAGCCGTCGCCGCCTACCTGCGCACCCAGGGCGCGCCCCGCTATATCGAAAGCATCGCCGACGCGCAGGAGGAATCCTCCAGCGCCGGGTCCGGCTCGGCCGGCGGCGGAGCCGATGAAGGCGAAAGCCTCTACGATCGCGCGGTGGCCGTGGTGCTGCGCGACCGCAAGGCCTCGACCAGCTATGTCCAGCGCCGCCTCTCCATCGGCTACAACCGCGCCGCCGACCTGATCGAGCGCATGGAGCGGGAAGGGCTGATCAGCGCGCCGAACCACACGGGCCGCCGCGAGATTCTCGCGGGCGATGGCCCCGCCCGTTCGATTGCGTGAAACGGCCCTTCTGCTCCGCCGCAGAAAAACATCTTGCGGTATGAGATAGATGCTGGCGCCCGCCGTGCTCAGTCGCTACAGACACAGGGTCACGACGGGGCAAGCTCGGGGAAATCGCCAACTTGTGGTCGCAATGTCCGGTCAGACAGCGACCTTGGGACTTCGACGGGTGCCCCCGAGCGATTCGGTGAGGCAGGGCTCAATGAGACGGAACATGAAGAGATCTGAACTGGTCGTCGCCGCCGGCTTTGCCCTCGCGCTGATGACAGCCGCAGCCCATGCAGGCGGCACGGCACCGGCCGCACCCGCAGGCGGGCAGGCGGCCACGCCCGCGGTTCCCGCTCCCGTCCCTGCCGCGCGCCCCGAAGGTGCAGCACCCGCAGCGCAAGCTCCCGCCGATGCAGCCGCCCCCGCAACCGACGGCGCCGCTGCCGTGGGCCAAGGCTCGGGCTGGAATGCCGAGGTCGCCACACCGGGCGGCGGCATCGTTCTCAACGACGCCCAGACGGCACTCGTCAAAAAGGTCAACGACTACTTCAACGCACTCGGCGACTTGAAGGGCAACTTCGTCCAGACTGCCGCCGACAACAAGCGCATGAAGGGCAAGTTCATGGTCAAGCGGCCCGGCCGCTTCCGCTTCGACTATTCGTTGCCCTCGAAGCAGATCATCATTTCCGACGGCGAATACCTCGCCATCCAGGACCTCGATCTCAATAACGAGGACCGCGTCTCGCTCGACCAGACGCCGTTTCGTCTCCTGCTCCGCAAGGACGTGGATCTGATCCGCGACGCCAAAATCGTCGAAGTTCAGGAATCCGATGACCTGATTGTGCTGGCCCTCCGCGACAAGAGCCCGGATGCCCCCGGCAAGATCAAGCTGTTCCTCTCCACGAAGCCGGAGATGGAGCTCAAGGAATGGGTGACCACCGACGCCCAGGGCCTCGATACCCGCGTCGAGTTGTCCCAGCTCACCAAGCAAGAGCAGTTGGACGCCAAGCTGTTCAAGATCGAGGCGGTCAGCCTCAATAAATTCCATCCGCAATAGCTGAATTTATGGTTTTGGGGCCGTCCTCCCTTGCATCCGGAGGTCTGCCAACCAAATATGCAGTGGACGGAAGCGTCTAATACCAAGGCATTTTTGGCGCCCCCCGGCGGCCGAATCGCGGCAAATTGGGGATAACGGGCATAAGTCAATCACGTTTTCGTGATAATTACGTGTCCCCCCTATTGAAAGCTGGCGTGTTGCGCTTATGTCATTGTCAGTCAGGCGATGCCATATACATCGGTAGCTCCCCCCGTCTAACCGAGGCAATCGTCTGGAACGCCGGCTTCCCTCCCGGCGTTGCGCGCGAGAGCGCTAATACGCCCAGCCCCGCCCCCCGGGGTTGGGCGTTTCTCGTTAGGGACCTGCGGCCAGTCCCTTGCCCGCGAACGGGCCACCCTCGCCAACGGAAGCCAGCCCTCCTTCCATCCACGCTCTCTCCACCCCTATGCGCCCCTCTCCGGTCCCATGCGCAAGGGACGCTGCGAGATGAACGCATTCTGAAGGCCCCATTCAGACCCGGTTCAAAGGCATTCCCCTATCACTGGCGTCATCGAGACACCGGCACACACCGGACCTGATGACCAACTGGAGAACGCCAATGATCCGCACCGCCACCCTCGCCCTCGCCGCCCTGATCGCCATCCCGGCCGTCGCATCGGCCCACACCATCGACCAGCGCCGTGACTGGCAGGCCGAGAAGATCGAGCAGGGCCGCAAGGACGGCTCCATCACCTGGCGCGAAGGCATCAAGCTGCGCAAGGAGCAGCGCGACATCGCCCGCACCGAGAGCACGTTCAAGGAGAAGGGCTACCTGACCAAGACTGAGCGCCGCACGCTGACGCAGATGCAGAACAAGGCGGCCCACAACATCCGCGCCGAGAAGAACGACAGCTGGCGCCGCTGGTGGCTGCTGCCCCGCGTCGGTCGCTAAGCCGCCCGCTAACTGAGAGCTCTACGCACGCGCGGCGCACCCTCGCCACGCGATGTCCCGAGGAACGGAGCAGTCCCCCGCACTGCTCCGTTCTTTCTTTTTTGCGCGCGCCAAGCGCAAAGACGCACGCCCCCAAACATGAACGGCACCTGACTGAAGCATTCAGAGCCGGTTCAAGGCACCTCTCGCATCATGGCCTCAATGCTGAACGGCCGACGTGGGGTTGGTTCGTCCGGCTGAATAGGGAGACGACATATGATCAACACCAAGCTCATCAGCGGAGCGATCGCCGTTGCGGCCGCGCTCGTCACTGTAACTCCGGCGCTCGCTGGCGGCAGCGACACCTACCGTCACGCGGCTCCCGCCGTCATGACCAAGAGCGACCACGCGAAGGTCGAGCTCGCTCATTCCAATCGCGGCTACAAGCACTATCCGAGCTACGGAAACCGCTACGACAATCCTCCTCCGTATGCCTGGAAGTACAAGAAGCATCACAACCGCTTCGGCTGGCACAAGCCTTCGCACAAGCGGTGGGGCTGGGGTTACGACCGCTACTATCGCAACCCCTACGCTTGGCGCTAACCCGACAAGATTCTCATATCCTCTCCCTGAGCCCGGTCCCTCGCCGGGCTCTTTTTTTTGCGTTCTTTGCCCTTGCATCGCATTGCGGAAAGGCCGAAGGTCTCGCCAGTTCCAAGGGGCGCCGGAAAGACCGGCTGAGATCATGGTGGATCCCATGAGAACCCTTCGAACCTGATCCGGCTCATACCGGCGAAGGGATGGACGATATGACGAACGCAGAGCTGATAGCCGGCTTTGCCGGACCGCTGTTGATTGCGGTCGCGGCTGCGCTTTTGATCAACCGGCGCACCGTCGCCGGGCTTCTTACCGGCACACTGAACAGTCCCGAGTTCATTTTCTTTTCCGGCATTTTCACGCTGCTCGCCGGCTTGGCGATCGTGCGCGTCCACAACATCTGGTCGGCGGAATGGACGGTGCTCATCACCGTCCTCGGCTGGCTCTGCGTTGTGGGCGGCATCCTGCGCATCATCTGGCCCGAGCATGTCTCAGCCCTGCGCAACAGCGTGATCAAAGGCGAGAACACGATCACCGCATGGGCCCTTGTCGCCCTGCTGCTCGGCGCCTTTCTGACCGCCAAGGGCTACGCGCTCGTCTAGAGCCAGACCCGAACTCGCATGTGCGGCCACAACACCGCGCACCTCTCTCAAACATCCAGATCCGATATCCGAAACGGAGTGCCCCTCATCATGAACAAGCCCGCACGCCCCTCCGAAATGACCGTCTTCAAAGTCACGACCGGCGCGCTCTCTGGATCGCGCAA
Source organism: Hyphomicrobium zavarzinii ATCC 27496 (assembly GCF_000383415.1). Lineage (GTDB taxonomy): Bacteria > Pseudomonadota > Alphaproteobacteria > Rhizobiales > Hyphomicrobiaceae > Hyphomicrobium_C > Hyphomicrobium_C zavarzinii. The sequence continues at coordinate 197,162 of NZ_KB911259.1, forward strand.
GATCCATTCGGAGCCCGAAGGAATGCCCGGCCTCAAGGTGCCGTTTCGCGAGATCACGCTGTCGCCCGAAAGCGGAGAGCCGCCCGTTCGCGTCTATGATCCTTCAGGCCCCTACACAGACACGGCGGCAGCGATCGACGTCGACAAGGGATTGCCCCGCCACCGCGAAGCGTGGGTCACGGAGCGCGGCGGCGTCGAGCGCTACGAAGGGCGCACCATACGGCCCGAGGACAACGGCTCCGTCACGGGACGCCACGCCGCCCGCGCCTTCCCAGTCGCCCATCAGCCGCTGCGGGGCACCTCGCCCGGCCGCGAGCCGGTGACCCAGCTCGAATACGCCCGCGCCGGCATCGTCACCAAGGAGATGATTTACGTCGCGCACCGTGAGAACCTCGGACGCGCGGCCGCCCACGAACGCGCGAGCGCAGCGCTCCGCGACGGCGAAAGCTTCGGCGCGGCCATCCCGCCCCACATCACGCCGGAATTCGTGCGGGAGGAGATCGCCCGCGGGCGCGCCATCATACCCTCCAACATCAACCATCCGGAGTTGGAGCCGATGATCATCGGCCGCAATTTCCTCGTGAAGATCAACGCCAACATCGGCAACTCCGCCGTCACCTCCTCGGTCGAGGAGGAGATCGAGAAAATGGTGTGGGCCATCCGCTGGGGCGCCGACACCGTCATGGACCTCTCGACGGGCCGCAACATCCACACCACGCGCGAATGGATCATCCGCAATGCGCCCGTGCCCATCGGCACGGTGCCGATCTACCAGGCCCTCGAAAAATGCGGCGGCGATCCCGTGAAGCTCACCTGGGAGCTTTACCGCGACACGCTGATCGAGCAATGCGAGCAGGGCGTCGATTATTTCACCATCCACGCGGGCGTGCGCCTGCGCTACGTGCCGCTGACCGCCAACCGCGTCACGGGCATCGTCTCGCGCGGCGGCTCCATCATGGCCAAGTGGTGCCTCGCTCATCACCGCGAAAGCTTCCTCTACGAGCGCTTCGACGAGATCTGCGACCTGATGCGCCGCTATGACGTCTCGTTCTCCCTCGGCGACGGCCTGCGCCCCGGCTCCATCGCGGACGCCAACGACCGCGCGCAGTTCGCCGAACTCGAGACGCTCGGCGAGCTGACGCAGATCGCCTGGGCCAAGGGCTGCCAGGTGATGATCGAAGGCCCGGGGCACGTGCCCATGCACAAGATCAAGGTCAACATGGAAAAGCAGCTCCGCGAATGCGGGGAAGCCCCCTTCTACACGCTAGGGCCGCTCACCACCGACATTGCGCCGGGCTACGACCACATCACGAGCGGCATCGGCGCCGCCATGATCGGCTGGTACGGCACGTCGATGCTCTGCTACGTGACGCCGAAGGAGCACCTGGGGCTCCCCAACCGCGACGACGTGAAGACCGGCGTCATCACCTACAAGATCGCGGCCCACGCCGCCGATCTCGCCAAGGGCCACCCCGCAGCCCAGCTCCGCGACGACGCGCTCTCGCGCGCCCGTTTCGAGTTCCGCTGGCAGGACCAGTTCAACCTGTCTCTCGATCCCGATACGGCCCAGAGCTTCCACGACGAGACGCTGCCGAAGGAGGCGCACAAGGTCGCCCACTTCTGCTCCATGTGCGGACCCAAGTTCTGCTCCATGGAGATCACACGCGAGGTCCGCGACTACGCCTCGCGTTTGAACGAAGCCGCCGTCGAGATCGCCGAGGAGACGACACAGATCGATCCTGAAGCCGCGTCAGGGCTTGCCCTGGAGCGGCAGGAGGAAGCGTCAGGGCTTGCCCTGGAGCGGCAAGAGGAAGCGTCAGGGCTTGCCCTGGAGCGGGAGATCGAAAGCGGCATGAACGAGATGAGCCGGAAATTCCGCGAGCTGGGCAACAACGTCTACGTCGAGCGGGACAAGACCTGAGGAAGAAGAGGCTCACTGCGAGGCGAGCTTCCGCACCTCCACCCAGACCGACCGGCCACCGGCCGTGCTCGGCCGCGTGAACACGTTGCCGATCTCGAGCCGGTCGCCCGGAAATACGCTCCCGAGATCGAGGCCAAAGGAGCCCTCTTCCTTGGAGGGCTCCTTCCGCAACGCCGATCCCTGATCGTACATCGGCGTCACGATCTGTCCGACGAGCGCTTCGGGCGCGGCGTCGAGAGGAACGCTAAGCATGCGGCTCGCCCAGCGGCCGTCCGCGTAGCGCCCCGCACCGACCCATCCGTGCCCAACGAAGGCGACGGCTTGCGGTGTTGGCGTGGCTGGAACCGGCACGGCCGGAACTGCCGCCGTCTCTTGCGTCGCGCGGGTCCCGCTCGTTCTGCACTCCCACACCTTCAGGAACTCGGTATGCGTGCAGAGACGCTGGTAGTCGGCGATGAACAGCCCCATCAGCAGGGTGCCGGCCACACCAAGAACTTTCGCAACGATGCGCATGGGCTCCCCCGCTCGCGCCAGCCTGCGCCGAGCTTATCTGCGCATCAGCGATCGGCGCAACCCGCCCCTCGGCCGCTTGGCAAGAGCGCGCGGCCGGGAGAGGCGAGCCTGAAACCCTTCAAAGCAGCGTGCCGCTCAGAACCACCAGCGCCACGCTGAAGTAGATGACGAGCCCCGTCACGTCGACGAGCGTCGCCACGAACGGCGCCGACGCGCTCGCCGGATCGAACCCGAGCCGCTTGAGCACGAATGGCAACATTGACCCGGCCAGCGCCCCGAAGGTCACGATACCAACGAGCCCCAGGCCGACCGTGAGCGCCACCAGCTCCCAATGGGGGCCGTAGTCGTAGATCCCGGCCTTTTGCCAGACGGCGATCCGAACCATGCCGACGACGCCAAGAATGGCGCCCAGCGTCAAGCCCACCGGAATCTCGCGCAACGCCACACGCCACCAGTCGCGCAGCCGCAATTGACCGAGCGCGAGCGCCCGGATCAGAAGCGACGTGGACTGCGAGCCCGAGTTTCCTCCCGAGCTCATGATCAGCGGAATGAAGAGGGTGAGCACCACGGCCTTGGCAAGCTCGTCCTCGAAGTGCTGCATCGCGCTTGCCGTCAGCATCTCGCCAAGGAAGAGCGCGCACAGCCAGCCGGCCCGCTTGTGGATCATGCCGAGGAAGCCGATTTCGAGGTACGGCTTCGGAAGCCCTTCCACGCCACCGAATTTCTGTACGTCCTCGGTGCTGATCGAAACGATGGCGTCGATGATATCGTCCACCGTCACGATGCCGAGCACCTGATGGCGTCCATTGAGCACCGGCACGGCCAGCAGGTCATGGATCGAGATGAGGCGCGCGACCTCCTCCCGGTCCGTATCGGGCGAGACCCAGATCGGCGCCCGGCCGGCGCCAATCTCCGTGATGCGCTGCTCCGGCTCGCTGGTGATGAGCTGGCGAAGCGACACGACACGCACGAGCTGGCGGCTCGACGGATCGAGCACGAGGATGGCGTAGACCGTCTCGCGGGAGGATTCCACGGCCCGGATATGCGCCAGCGTCTGCGCGACCGTGTAGGTGTCGGGCACGCTGACGAACTCCGTCGTCATCAAGCTGCCGGCCGTTCCTTCAGGATACGCCAGCAGCAGCTTGAGCGACATCGCGGTCTCGAAATCGACCCGCGTGAGCAGCTTCATCCTGTCGTGCCCATCGAGCTCCCGAAGCGTGTCGGTAGCGCGATCGGCCGACATTCCCTTGAGAACCGCCCCGGACATGTCCACCGGCAGCGCGAGCATCAGCTCGCCCGCACGCGCGAGCTCCGGCCGGTCGAAAATCTCGATGACATGATCGAGAGGCAGATCCGCGAGCTGAGCCGCGGCGGTCTCTATCCCAAGTTCGTTGATTTGGGCAACGCTGTCGGCAACGTGCTCTTGGCGCAAACCGCCGCCCAGCCGTGCCCCTTCCGCAACGCGGAGTTCTTCCATGGCTCACCTCACGATCCGCCGTTCGCGGAGGACCGTGGGAGCCCGACGTAGAGTTAACGTCGATCCACGAGCAGCCGCGACGGCAAACACAATCGACTACTGTCGCTTGGCATCACGTCGTTTCCTTTGGATTGCGGGCGCAACGAGCCCGCGCCCGGTATATGAGACGGCACGCACGGAAGGTCAAGCGGAAGCCGCCCTCCGCATCCGTTTTCATCCGAGCCGTCGTGCTTTAGGGTAGCCCCGCACACTGGGGGAATTTGGGGGAACGGCCGTGAAGCTCAAGTCGTCGCAGCTCTGCGAGCTGATTGGAATTGCAATCCTGCTGGCTTCGGCCGCCGCGCAGCTTTTCTACCTCGAGCCCCTGAAGCGCGAGATCGAATGGCGCCTCGCCACGTTCTCCACACAGCAGTCGGCCCAGGTCCAGACCAGCGCGATGTTCGAGAACCACCTCTCCGTGCTCGCCTTGATGAACGCGCCGCCCGAGCAGGTGAAAAAGGCCGAGGCCCGGCGCGACGAGATCCTTGGCCAGTTCAAGACCGCCGACGCCAACATCTCCGATTTCATGATCGAGAAGGAGCGGGTGGAAAGCTATATCGAGGTGATCGTCATCGCGCTCTTTGCCTTCGGAAGCCTGCTCGCCGGCATCGGCCGCATGATCGAGATGCAGGCCAGGCCGGACTGAGCCCTCTTCCGGGGCGCCCATCCCCGGAGGCGCCCGCCCGCCTGCTCCCGGCAGAAAATTTAAAGGTTATTGCCGCCTCTGAGGCGCGGCCGCGCCGGAACAGGCGTAAGATTTGGCTCTCCCTCCGGCCCCAACGCGAGGCAGACCCATGACGCAGCAAATCCCGCTTCCCGCGCTCGCTCTCTCCGTGATGGCAACCATCACACTCGGCGCGTTCGCACAGCCCTCCCCGGCTCGCGCAGAAAAACTCGAAGTGTCCAAAGACATCATCGCCGTGCAGATCCGCAAGCAGGGTTTCGAATGCGAGAACCCCGAAAGCGCGGAACGCGATGAGAAAGCCTCGCAGCCCGATAGCGAGGTCTGGATCCTGAGATGCGAGGGCATGAGCTACCGGGTGCAGCTCGTCCCCAACATGGCCGCGAAGGTGGAACGCCTCTCCGAAAAGCAGCCGCCGCCTGACAAGCCCTGACGCCCGCCTCCGTCGCTAGGCGCCGAACCTCAGCGCGTTGCGTGCCTTCGCCTTGGCAGCCTCTGCCTCGCGATCGCGCGGCGGTGCGAGCGTCACCAGCGAACCGAGCAACTCATGAGCCGCCGCCGCGACTTGATCGACGGCTTTGTTGAAGGCCTCTTCGTTGGTCTGCGACGGCCTCTTGAAGCCCGAGATCTTCCGCACGAACTGTAAGGCCGAAGCGCGGATCTCCTCCTCGCTCGCGGGCGGCGAGAAATTGTAGAGCGTCTTGATATTGCGGCACATGAAAAAGGTCCTCGATCTTGTTCACGATCTGAAGACGTCTAGCCTTGCTCCATTCCGGCAGGGCTCATTGAGCGGCCGCCGCCACCTTCGGCTTCTTCAGCTCCGCTTCCACCGCAGAAACCAGGCGGTCCGCATCCGGCGTCGTCATGGAAAAGAAGCTCGTCACGAGCTTGCCGTCGCGCCCCACCAGATACTTGTGAAAGTTCCACTTCGGCGCATTCATCCATCCCAGCTCATCGCGCGCCCACTTGTAGAAGGGATGCGCGCCGTCGCCTGAAACCACATTCTTGTCGGTCAGCGGAAACTCGACGCCGAACATCCCCTCGCAGAATTCCTTGATCTCACCCGCCGCCTTCGGCTCCTGCGCGCCGAAATCGTTCGACGGCACGCCGATCACCGCGAAGCCTTGCGGGGCATACTTCTGATGCAGCTCCTGAAGCGCCTTGTACTGCTTCGTGAACCCGCAGAACGAGGCGGTGTTCACGACCAGAAGTACCTGGCCGCGGAAGTCCGAAAGCGGCATCGGCTTGCCGTCGATGGACGTGAAGGAGAAATCCCAAGCCGTCCGCGCCGCGCCGCCCCCATCGCCCGCGAGCCCATCGGCGGCAAGCACGGACGAGGTGAGACCGAGTACGGCGGCAAACGTTGCGAGCTTCGAGGGCATCAATGGCCTCCACGGCAGGAAAGGGAATGGGACGAGACGTCGAAAAAACACCGGAAAAACGAGCGAAACGCGCCACCTGGACGAGTTGTAGACCACGCGCGCCGGCCTCGCACACCTTTACGTGGGAACCTTGGCGCCGGATTTCCACGCGTTGCAGCAACTATCCAAATCGTAACTTTTCAGATCGCGCGAAGCATGGCACGCTTACCCCATCGTTCAACAACTGGAAGGAGGTGATCCGATGTCGAGTGGGATCTTGAGGACGGCGATGTCGCGGTCGCTGGGTTTCAAGCCGGATCTGCCTCTGGTAGCGGCTTAAGCCAAGCGACAAGCGGCCGGGCGCAACAATCGCTCGAATAAGCCGCCTGAATCTCACGGGGGCTGTCCATCGGACAGCCCCTTTGCTTTTGCGGTAAGCCGCTGCGCGAGCGCTACTTGTCGGCGCCATCGTCGAACATCTGCTCGCCCGGGTTCTCCATGGAATCCTGGGGCGGATCGCTACCCTCTTCTTCAGGCAACGCATCGGGCGCCTCGCCGACGACCTCGACGGAAACCTCTTGCGTCTTGGCCACCTTGGGATCGTTGGCCCTCACATACTTGAAGACGAGCGTTGCCGTGCCCGGCGCCACGCCCGTCACGAGAACCTGGAATTTCTGAGGGGCTCCGAGCACGGGTCTCTCGCCCGGCGCCAGCTCCCGCTTGGCATAGCCCAGGAGATCCACCGTGACGGACTTGGGAACCTTGTCGATCGCCCAGGCGTACCCGGTGGACGGATTGCCGTCGAGTTCAAGCGTCGTGGTGTCTCCCACCGTGACCTGCACCCGCGTTTCCTGCGCCCGCACGTGCTCCGAAAAACCCGGAAGCCCCGCGAGACCTGCAAGCAGCAAGGTTAAGACCGCACGGCGGCATGGACCGATCGACATCCGACATCCCTCTCGATAACGCCTAAGCCATCGAGCTTCGCACGCAGGGCAAGCACCCGTCCATATGGCCCCGGCAGGCCGAGCCTCGCCCGTTGCCCCACAACCATTTATCCATTGCCAATCTCCCCTCCCTACTGCCTACTGCCTACTGCCTACTGCCCTACCTCAACCGGTCTCACCCCATGCCCCTGCTCCGCTTCGATCTCATCGAGGGCCGCTCCGACGAGGAGCTGAAAACTCTCCTCGACGCCGCTCATCGCGCCATGCTGGCCGCCTTCAAGGTGCCGGAGCGCGACCGCTATCAGATCGTCCACGAGCACAAGCCCTCGCGCCTCATCGTTGAGGACACCGGACTCGGCATTCCGCGCACCGACAAGGTCGTGTTCCTGCAGGTGACGAGCCGTCCGCGCGGGCGGGCACCCAAGGAGACCTTTTACCGTCTTCTTGTCGAGGAGCTGGAACGAAGCTGCGGCATCGCCCCGAGCGACGTGGTCGTGTCCATCGTCGAGAACACGGACGAGGACTGGTCGTTCGGCCATGGCCGCGCCCAGTTCCTCACGGGCGAGCTCGGCACCAAAGGCTGACGCCTCCCCTCATTATCAAGACCGGGAGCAGAATGGCCGCCGTGCATCAGCCGGCCGGCGCTCGCGACAAAATCGTCCCGTTCACTCTTTAACGACAAATTTTCTCCATCAGGCGGTGTTTCTGTCCATAGTGGATCACCGTAGCGTGGGTTTTAGGGGAGGTAAGCGTGTTCAGCCGAGGTTCCAATTCCGATTCCGGTCTGCCGAAGCCGCCGGTCATTCCGAGTGCAATTCCGACGGGCGCCGCGCCCTCGGCCGCTCCAGCCCCTGTCGCCAATGGCCGGTCCTCTCCCTTCGGCGCCGCCTCCACCATGGGGCAATCGGTGATCGGCACGGACCTCACCATTCTCGGCGACAAGATCACCATCATCTCTCAGAACAAGCTCCAGATCGACGGCGACGTCCGCGGCGACGTCACCGGCAAGCAGATCGTGATCGGTGAGGACGGCTCTGTCATCGGCACCGTCTGCGCCGAGCAGATCGAGGTGCGCGGCGGCGTGCGTGGTGCGATCAAGGCACAGAACGTGATGCTGCATCCGACCGCTGAGGTCGAGGGCGACATCTTCCATCAGACGCTGTCGATCTCCGAAGGCGCCCAGTTCGACGGCCGCGTGCGCCGCGCGAAGGATCTCGCGGAGATCTCGCCGAACCTGGATGTGAACAGCTACCCGGTTGGCCAACAGCAGACCGGCTGACCGGCGCTGACAACTACGAGTTAAAAGCCCTCCTCCGGCTGCCGGAAGAGGGCTTTTTCTTTTGCTGCGCTAGACCATGATCGCTCGGACACTTGTCAGTCCGAAGCGTGAATCATCGATCTCAATAAAGCCGTGAAGCGCTCTCCTGATCAATCAAACTCGATCGCGCTCTAGAACGGACGACGCCCCACGCTGTTGGCGTCGATGCAGGCGAGATAGATGCGATTGTCCCGGCCCACGTGCTGGCACACGTTGCGCTTGAGATTGGGGTTCTGACGGATCGAATTCGCCGAAACCTTTATGCCGTACTCGCGCGCGACCTTGGCCACGAGCTCGTCCTGGCAGTACGGGGTCGCGAGCGGCACGCCGTTCACCATCTGGTTTCCGTTCACGCACTTGATGCGAGCCTCGGCCGGCTGCGCGGCGGCGAGGAAGGCCATCGGAAGGGCCAGCGCGGCATACAGAGCACCGGCACGGCCACCACGGGAAGTGAAACGCATGAAATATCTCCTTGAATAGACGTCCGGCCGACGGGATGCGCCCGCAGCGGACGGTCAGGCTCGATGGGGCACTGAGCTAGCCTTGCCCGACACCGAGACGCAGTTCCTAAAGAAACACGCATAAGATCTGTCGAGGGTGACCGCCGCGCGACACCTTGGCAAACCTGTCTTGCTGTAAGGTATGAACCCGCCGGATGAGTTCAAGGCGGCTGAGGACATGCATGCTGACGATCTACGACACCACGGGCACGAGCCTGCTGAAGCACGACGATACCGCCGCCATCACCGCCGACACGGTTTGGTTCGACCTTCTCAACCCGACCAAGGAAGAGGACAACCGCGTCGAAGACCTGCTCAAGATCTCGGTGCCGACGCGCGCCGAGATGCGCGAGATCGAAGCCTCGAGCCGCTTCTATCAGGAGAACGGCGCGAGCTACATGACGGGCTTCATCGTCCACAACATCGATGAGCACACCCTCGGCTCGTCCACCCTCACCTTCATCCTGACTGGCAACGCGCTCGTCACCGTGCGCTATTCGGACAGCAAGGCTTTTCCCGCCTTCCTCTCGCGCGTCGAGCGCGGCGATGCCACCTGCCGCACAGGCGCCGGCATCATGATCGGCCTCATAGAGACGTTGATCGAGCGGCAGGCCGATCTCATCGAGCAGATCCAGGATCGCGTCGACAAGCTTGCCAAGGGCGTTTTCGAGCTTCAGAAGCGGCGCACGCGCGACACCAAGCTCGACGCGCTGCTCAAGGGCATCGGAGCCCAGGGCGACATCGTCGCCCGCGTAACGGAAAGCGCGACCTCCCTCGAGCGTGTGCTGCATGTGCTGAAGAACACGGCCCAGGAGCGCAACTGCGACGGCAAGATCTTTCAGCGCATCGAGACGGCCGACCGCGACCTCACCTCTCTTGCCGAGCACATGCGCTTTCTCATCGCGGCTGGCTGTGAGAAGAGCGTCACGCGAGACCGCGAAGCGCGCGACACATTCTCGCCGCATTTCCAGAGCGTTGCGAAACTCTCGTAAGACGCTTTCTCTGCGACGTGCCGTCGCACTTCGCACATCGTTAAAATGAAAATCGAAATGGAATCAACACGCCCCTCTCGCGTGCCTTACAGCGTTCAAGAATAGGCGTTGATTCCGCCCAATTCGGCTGGTCAGGTGCGCGCACCAGAACGGGGTGCTCTGACGACACTCCGGAATATTTGAGTGGCAGAACGCGTTCTGGCGTTGCGCTTAGGTTCTATCTCGTATCGGAAGCTCATCTTCTTATTGAAGAACGATATCCGCCACAGGCGGACAGCCCGAGTGGTCCCCTGGGGAACCATTTGTCGGGACTGGAGCTCTGCTTGAACCACGGCACTGTCGCTGGGAAGAATGGAGAATTGATCATGCGATTTATTGCTCTCGCAGCACTCGCCGTATTTGCGGTTGGCCTCATGGACGCTCGCCCTGCGAGCGCGGCACACCGTTGCGAAAACGCTCAGGTCTGCAGCAAGCACGCAGTCAAGAAGGCTCACTACAAGAAGTCGGCCCACCGCGCTCACAAGGAGCGCGCGGCCAAGACGAGCTATAAGTACGGCAAGAAGAACTACTCCAATGTCCAGACCACGCCGACCAAGCGTGCGGCTGCCCATCGCGCAGCGGCGCGTAAGGCTGCGAGCGCGTCTTACGGCGGCGGCTCGACCGGCATCGCCTCCTACTACTGGCAGGGCCAGATGACGGCTTCCGGCGCCCGCTTCAACCCCAGCGCCATGACGGCCGCCCACCGCACGCTGCCCTTCGGCACCCGCGTGCTCGTCACCAACCAGTCGAACGGCCGCTCGGTCACCGTGACCATCAACGACCGTGGCCCCTTCATCAAGGGCCGCATCATCGACCTGTCGAAGGCCGCCGCTGGCGCCATCGGCATGCAGGGCGCGGGCCTGGCTCGCGTTTCGATCTCGGTCCTCGGCCGCGGCTGATCCGGATCAGCAACGCACGAGTTGCAGAGGGCGGGCCGCAAAACGGCCCGCCTTTCTTCTTTAAACTGACAGTCTGAGCGGGCAAAAAAGGCGGGCCGTACCGCGCTCTTCACCACCATGTCGCTTAGCGCTTGGGGTGTCGGCAAAATTCGGTATATTGCGGAAAGTTGTTATCTGCGACTTGGGCCTCCGCCGCGATGAAATCGACACCCAACACGAAGGAGCGGGCAGCGGCGGTTCAGATCATCCGCACCGCCATGGTCGAGAAGAAGCTGACGCAAGCCGAGCTGGCCGACGCAGCCGACTGCCACGAGAAGACCATCCAGAACCTTCTGCACGGAAAGCCCGTGCGCGAGCAGACCCTGTTCGACGTGGCGATGGTGCTTGGGCTCGACTATCAGCGGCTCAAGGAATCCTGGTTCGGCTCCATGTCGACAGCCCAGCCCATGGAGCTCAAGGGCGAAGGCGGCGTCGTCGCTCCCGTCTATATGGGCGCCTACACCCGTGCCGCAGTCGACCACTATATCGGCAGCTACCTCACCATCCGCCCGGCCTTCGCCAAGCCCGATGCCATCGTCGCCTATCGCACCGACATCGTGTGGGATCCGGAGTGGCCGAGCCTGCTGTTCGAGGAGCGCGAGCGCCCGGACGCGCCATTCTCCCACCGCGGCCGCCTCTACGTGCCCGCATCCTCCATGTACATTCATCTGGTCTCGTTGACCAAAGGCGCCATGCGCATGGTTCTGATCTCACAGATCGACCAGAGCGGAGAGATGCGCGGCCTCATCACAACCCTCAACAAGCAGCGCGCAATGTTCGTGCCCGTCTCGGCACCCATCGTCTATCTGAAGCGGCAGGAGTTCAAATCGCTGTCGCTGGGCGAGATCATGCCCAAGAACCCCGACTACAAGATCTACAAGGGCCTGCTCGAAACCTCGATGGAGGAAGGCTACGCCCGCCTCGTCGGCCCCTGATCACCCGGTTTGCCGGACGCGCGTTCGTCGGACCGAGGGGCAACGCCGACATTCACATGCGGGAGCCACGGACGCAGCGTCCGCAAGAGCACATTCATAACCGAACGGCCGTCGCCCGCTCCATTGCCCGCAAATCCGGTTCAGGCCCATAATTCATCGGTCTAGACACCGGCCTTCGCCGGTGTGACGTGCAGTTTGCACTTGCGCGCACGCCCGCCAAAACATCATGCCGGCGATCATGGCGGAGCCATGCTTCGCAGGGACGGCCGGCATCCAGACACGCGAGCCGCAAAACGTCCGCTCAAGCGCGCGACGAGACGGCCTCGGTGTCGCTGCTCGCGATCGGCTCATCCTCCGCCGCCGTGAGGCTGCCGGCTGCCTGAAAGCGCTGCGCGAGATCCACCGTCTCCTGCTTGCCGATGAACTTGAGGTTCTGAGCGAGCCATTTGTGGGTCTGCGTGCGCCCGGCGGAATGCAGATAGGTGAGCAGCCCAAGATCGGGCTTGAGCTTGCTGTCGTCCGAAAGGGACGAGGTGTAGCGCCCCGCCTCGATCATGTGAAAACGATGCGCGGCGAGCGGATTCTGCCGCCCGCGCCGGATCGATCCGAACCGCCCGCGCATCGCTTCGCGCACGGCCAGGATCAATTCCACGTCCCTCAACAGCGGTGCGTTGAAGGTCAGCCGGTTCGCCGTCCCAGCGATCTCCCGCGCCCCCTTCGGCAACTCGCGGCGCACCAGCGGATTGATCTCGATGATCAGCGTGTCCCTCACCGGACTTTCGAGCGCGAGCGTCACGATGTCAGGGTTCTTAGAGAACCCGCCATCCCAATAGCCGACGCCGTCGATCTCGACTGTCCGGTGCAGTGTCGGCAGGCACGCCGATGCCAGCACCGATTCCACGGTGATCTCCTCACGCCGGAACAAGCGCGGACGCCCCGTCGCAACCTCCGTCGCCGCGATCAGGAGACCGACCGGCGCCTTCTCGCGAATGGCTTTGAAGTCGATTGTCTCCGCGAGCAGGTTGCGCAGAGGATCGAAGCCCAGCGGATTGAAGTCATAAGGCGAGAGGATGCTCGCCACCTGCGCGAGCGTGGTCGCATTGCTGAGACCGAACAGGAACGGGTTGAGACGCAGGAGATCCGGCACACCGGCCTTGTGCACCGCTTCCCACACTTGCCGAAGCTTCGCGCGCGCGCCTTCGCGTCCACCCTCGGCAAGACCCGCAGCCAGCGCAACCGCGTTCACCGCACCCGCGCTCGTGCCCGAGACCCACTCGAACGAAAGGCTCTCCTCCTCGAGCAGGCGATCGAGCACGCCCCACGTGAAGGCGCCGTGTGCGCCGCCACCCTGGAGAGCGAGGTTGATCTTGAGATGACGTCTGAAGCGCGGCAAAAAACGAGGCTCCTCGAGTGCGTTCAGAGAAGCGCGAACCCTAGCACGATCGCGGCGCGTGTCTGCCCCCGCAATCAGCCGCACGAGCGGTGCGTGCCTGCCACAATTGCTGTCACAAACTGCGTTTCATCGAGGCGGAGCAACGAGATCGCGCCGGCCGAGACTGATCACCTCGCCATCCGGTGAGGCAAGTCCGCGCGTCTCGCAGTGAATGTGAACGGCGCCATCGTCGCGCTTGATACGCAACAGATAATAGCGTGCCAGCGGTTCGTCCTTATGCGCATGCGCGCTCGAGGCGGAGGAAACACCGAGAACCGGTACGCCACGGCCGGAATGGGCGCGCCACGAGAGCATCTCCCGATGGTTGTGCCCGTGCAGAACCAGCTCCGCGCCGTATCTGTCGAGCACGTCGGAGAACGCGGCCGCATCCTGAAGCGCGCGTCGCGGCGGAGCGAGGCCCGGAAGTGGCGGATGGTGGATCAGCACGACACGAATGAACTTCGCCTCGGCGAGCCGTTCGAGACAAAGCGCAAACTGTTCGAGCTGCGCCCGCCCGAGCTCTCCCGCCGCAACGAACGGCGGCGTGGGCACCGCGGAGTTGAGACCGATCAGCGCCACCGGGCCTTGCGTGCGCACGTAAGGAAATCGCACCGCCTCGTCCCGCTTCCAGCTTTCGCTGTTGCGCATGTAGGGCGCCCAGCTATCGAGACACGAGGCGCCGCCGAGGCGGCCCGTGTAGATGTCGTGATTGCCCGGCACCACCGAGACACGCTCCGGCTCGCCCAGGGCCTTAAGCCACTCGAGCGCGGCGGCGTATTCGCCCGGCAGGCCGAGGTTCGCGAGATCGCCCGTCACCGCGATATGATCCGGCGCCTGCGCCAGCGCATCCGCCGCAAGCCTCTCCGCGACTGATCTCAGATGCACGCGCCGCCGTCCGCGTTGCCAATTCAGGAATCCAAGCGCACGCTTGGCATTCCAATGCCGCGCATGAAAGCCCGTGATCGGCGAGAGATGGACGTCCGAGAGATGGACAAGCGTAAAAGTGTCAGTCATATGCCCTCGAGCCGTGGCGGCTTGCGTCGTCCTTCGACCGCCGCCGCACGGCGATCATGATGCGGGAGAACGCGCGTGTCGCCTGACAAGATGATCAGCAAGGTGTTGCAACGCTACTGGCGCCACTCTCGCGGCTTGACGCTGGGTGCGCAAGGCGTCGTGCTCGATGACGCGAACCGGGTGCTCCTCATCCGCCACACTTACCGCCCCGGCTGGCATTTTCCCGGCGGCGGCGTCGAGAAGAACGAGACGGTGGAGGATGCGCTCACCCGCGAGCTCAGGGAGGAAGCGGGCGTCGATCTCAAAGGCCCGCCGGAGCTGTTCGGCATCTACGCCAATCACCGCCTGTTCCCGAACGATCACATCGTCCTGTTCCTCGTGCGGGCCTGGCACCAGCCCGCGATCCCCCGCCCGAATGCCGAGATCGCCGAGCAGAAGCTGTTTCCCTGGGACGCGCTCCCCGAGGCCGTGAACGGCCCGACCCGCGAGCGCATGCTCGAAATCAGGGGCCTCCGGCCACGCTCCCACAACTGGTCTCCGTGACGGTTATGCGACGATTTACGACGTCGGACCAAGGGTCTGGACCCATCCCGGACCCCGTGCTAAAGCCCCGCCCATGAGCAGTCTATCCGCGAGCCTGAGACCGATGCCGCCGCGACGAGCGCGCTCGTCGCGCCATGCGCATTGAAAGATAGCCGTCCGCACTCAGCCCAGGATCTGCCCCCGATGCTCTCGAAAGTCTTGAGCCGGCCCGCGACGCCGGAAGACATCCCTCTGATCTCCGCCCTGCACGACCGCGTGTTCGGCCCAGGCCGTTTCGCGCGTACGGCCTATCGCGTGCGCGAGCAGAAGGGCACCGGCGCCGAAATCTCCCGCTTCTGCCGGCTCGCCGCATCCGACGACAACCGGCTGATCGCGGCTCTCCGCATGTCCGAGATCTCCATCGGCGGAAAGAAAGGCGCAATCCTTCTCGGGCCGCTCGTCGTCGCGCCGGAGTATGCAGGCCAGGGCTACGGCCGTGCCTTGGTCACGGAAGTAATCGAGGCCGCGAAAGCCGCGGGCCTCAAGCTCATGGTGTTGGTCGGAGACGAGCCCTACTACGGTCGCTTCGGCTTCAAGCCCGTGGCTCCCGGCACCATCACCTTCCCGGGCCCCGTGAACCCGCAGCGCATTCTCGCGCTCGAGCTGGAAAGCGGGGCGCTCGCAAGCTTCAGCGGCCAGATCTCCGGCCGCTGACGGCACCCAGTCAGCGCAGGCCTACTGCCCTCAATCCGCAAACGGATCGCGCATCAGGATGGTGTCGTCGCGCTCGGGGCTCGTCGAGAGCAGCGTGACCGGGCACTCGATCAGCTCCTCAATGTGGCGGACATACTTGACCGCCTGCGCCGGAAGGTCCGCCCAGCGCCGCGCGCCCCGCGTCGACTGCGACCAGCCCTCGAACGTCTCGTAGACCGGCTCGACACGCCCCTGCGCGTGCGCGCACGCCGGAAGACGCTGCAGCTTCTTGCCGTCGAGCTTGTAGCCGACGCACACCTTGATCTCGGAGAAACCGTCGAGCACGTCGAGCTTCGTCAAGGCGATGCCGTTGATGCCGGAAACCTTCGCCACCTGCCGCACCAGCACCGCGTCGAACCAGCCGCAACGCCGCTTGCGTCCGGTCACCGTGCCAAACTCGTGGCCGCGCACACCGATGGTCTCGCCGATCTCGTCGGTGAGCTCTGAGGGGAACGGCCCCGCGCCCACGCGCGTCGTGTACGCCTTGGCGATGCCGAGCACGAAGCCGAGCGAGCCCGGCCCCATGCCGGACCCGGTCGCGGCCTGCGCCGCTACCGTATTGGACGAGGTGACGAACGGATACGTGCCGTGATCCACATCGAGCAGCGCACCCTGTGCGCCTTCGAACAGGATGCGCTTACCCGCCTTCCGCTCTTGGTCCAGCAGATCCCACGTGACATCCACGTAAGCGAGCACCTTGGGCGCGATCTCCTGCAGATCCGCCATCACCGCGTCCTTGCTGATCTCGGGCTTGCCGAGGCCGCGGCGAAGCGCGTTGTGATGCAGTAGAAGACGGTCGACCTTGGGGCCGAGCGTGTCGACGTTGGCGAGATCCTGCACGCGGATCGCGCGCCGCCCCACCTTGTCCTCGTAGGCCGGCCCGATGCCGCGCCCCGTGGTGCCGATCTTCCCGTCTCCGGCCGCGTCCTCGCGCATCACGTCGAGCTCGCTGTGGAACGGCAGGATGAGCGTCGCGTTCTCCGCGATACGCAGGTTGTCCCGGGTGATGGAAACGCCCTGCGCCTTGAGCTTCTCGATCTCGGCGGAGAGCGCCCACGGATCGACCACCACGCCGTTGCCGATGATGCCGAGCTTGCCCTCGCGCACCACCCCCGAAGGCAGCAGCGAGAGCTTGTAGGTTTTGTCGCCGATCACCAGCGTATGGCCTGCGTTGTGTCCGCCTTGGAAGCGCACCACCACATCGGCCCGCTCGGAGAGCCAATCGACGATCTTGCCCTTCCCCTCGTCGCCCCACTGCGCGCCGACGACCACGACGTTAGCCATGTCTTCCACCAATTCTCATGAAATGGCCCCGGCTGATCGAGCCGGGGCCGGAACCATCTGATTTACATTTAGCGTCGGTCGCGGCCCTGGCCAACAACTATCCGCCACCGCCCGCACGGCTCCGCAGGAAGGATTTCCCGGGACAGAAATACTCCGACCAAAGTCGTGCAGCCACAACCGCGCCTGCGCGATTATTGCCGGTAAATTATGGACTTAGCGGAGGGCCAGGAGACCCGGTAACCAAACTCGATGGTCTGCTCCTGGTCCGGTTCGAGTTTGCCCTCCCACACGAGAACGCCGCGCTTGTCGTCGACGTTCTGCTTGCTCGGCGTCGTCCGGCCCGTCAGCTCCACCTTGATGTCCTGGTTGGCCGAAACCGGGATCTGATCGAACACCGCGAGCGCGATCGCCCGCTCGTGCATGCTCTTCACCGACAGCACGTAGTTGCGGCTGTCCGTGCGCGAGGTCGAGATCAGGCCCGTCTCCCCGCGCGTCTCCTGCGCAACGGCATGACGCACGCGGACGAGGTCGTCCGTGCCGAAGCCGAGCTCGTGCTCCTCGCCCGGCGAAAGCAGCGGCAAGCGCCCCGTGCCGACGAACGTGCCGTCACGGAAGAGCGCGACGGAGCCCGGCAGTAGCGGCGACCCCTTCGGCAGCGTGAACTTGGCATAGAGATAGGCCTTGGCATCGACCTTCGGCACCGCGCGGATCGTGAGCTGCGGCTCGATGGTCTCGGCGCCGAGCTGAACGCGCTTGGCTTCCCCCGTCTCCGGAATGGTGAGCCGCCCCGGCACCGCATAGAGCGCGTGGAACGGCGCCTGCACGACCTCCGCCGGACGCTCCGCCAAGGCCGCCCTCTTGCGGGGGGCCGGAGCGGCAAGGCCGTCGTTGTCCTTGAAGCGGGCTTCCGCCTCGAACTGCGGGGCGGCCTCCTCCGGCGCCATGGCGCGTCCCGCTGCGGGAGCGGTCGTCGGCATCGCGACAGGCGGCGGAGGCGCCGGACGCACCTCCGGCTCGAAATCGACGATCAACGGCTTGAGATCCGGCGCGGCAGCCCCGGCGGTGGGGCGCGTCGTGGAAAGCGTGAGCGCGACGTTGTCCCAGCTCTCGCCCGTCTTCTGATTGATCGAAGCGCGCCGCGCGAGATCGATCTTGGGGGCAACCGTCTTGGCGCCCGTGGCGAGACGCACATCATAGAGAGGCGTCCAGGACGCATGCGAAACCTGATAGCGGATCGTGATGTCCGCTTCGAGCGGGGCCTGCGCCACCACGAACACCTTTGCTTCTGTACGCTCGGTCTTCTCCGGGGCAATCGACGCGAGCGACTTCTCGAGATCCTCGATCTTGCGGTCGGTCTCGCGAATACGAACCTGCGCATCCTGGATGGTACGCTGCGCGTCCGCCGAGCCTGCCGAGATCAAGGCCAGGATCGCAGACCAATCCTCGCCGCGCTCCGCACCCGCCGTGGGCGCCGGCCGCGTCGGAAGCTGTGTGAGATTGGAGATGAGCGTCTTCTGCGTCTCCGCGCTCTGCACCAGCGCATCGAGCCTGGCGCGATCGTCGCGCAGCGCTTCGATCTCCGTTTCGATCTTGCGCCGCTCCGTGGCGGAGACTTCCGCATCCGCGCGCGGCACGAGCAGCTTGCGCGTATCGACGGAGCCGATTTCGAGCTTGCCCGTGGCGTTGCCTTCGACGCGGATTGAGCCCTCGACCGCGCTCGCCGGCAGATCCTTGAACAGAAGCGTGTGCTCACCCTTCTCGAGCTGCACCTTGGCGACACGCAGAACCTCGGCTCCCATCGGGAACACGGTCACCGCATCGACGCGCGACTGGGCATCGACCTCGGCGGCGCGCACGAGCCCTGTGCTCGCCATGAGAGACAGAAGCGTGACAACAAGGACTTGCTTCACGGGGCGCGACCTTTCCGCTGGAAGTGAGATTGAGATGAAGGCGTATGGCATACGTCGCCACGGTTGCTCAGGCGTTTATGCTCCGAAGCGCGGCAGCCATCCGATGGCTCGTGTGCGGCCGTTTCGAGACCAAATTATGGCCGGGGCGTCCTTTTCTCACGAGCGTGCGACACGTCAGTGTCCGCACCGGCGCACATCCGTTAACCGTACCGAAAAACGAAACGGGGCCGGCAACAGCCAGCCCCGTTCGAGCGGTGAAAACCAACGAAGACGCAGCCCGGGACACGATACGTCGGGCCGCGCCTTCTATTCCTATTTGAACGACACCGGGTAGACCGGCTGCGGCTGATCGAGGCGATAGCGCGCGCTGAACAGAAGGTCGTGCGAGACGATGTCGCGAATTTCGAGGCCGCTGTAGCTGCTGGACCCGTCGAAAGCCGTCGCACGGCCGGTCTTGGCGTCGCCGAGATCGGTGTAGCGATAGCCGAGGTCGAGCGTGAACTGCGGGGTCACGTCGTAGCTGATGCCCGCATAGAGCGCCCAGGCGAAGTTGGTCGTCGCGGTATCCTTGTCGCCGTAGAACACGCTGTTGTTCGGGACGTTCACGTCCTTGAAGCCCTGCACATCGAGCGAGGCGATACCGATACCGCCGCCGACATAAGGCGTGACGCCGCGCCAGGTGCCGAGGTCGATATAGGCGTTGACGAGGCCGAGCCAGCTTTCGATATCGGCGGTGTATTCGTTCGTGCCGCAGTTTCCGGGCACGCCGCAAGCGCCATGGATGTAGGAATCCTGCGCGACGAAGAGCTGCTTGCCGCGATACTCACCAGTGATGTCGAAGCGCAGCCAGCGGCTGTGCTCGATACCGATGCCGAAGCCGTAAAGAGCCGTGCTCTTGATGTCTTCGTGATGCGTGGTGAAATCGCTGTTGTAGGACGGCTCGTTGATGTTGATGCTGCCGGGCTCGGCGTTCTTCATACCGATGGTGCCCTTGAGATACCAGGCGCGGCCCGACGGCGGCGGAGGCGGAATGTCCTTCACGCTTCCGTATCCAAGATCGGCAGCCTGTGCAGGCGCGACGGAGAACGAAAGAATAGCTGCGCTGACCGCTGCGCCCGCGAGGACGCAAACGCGTGAGAATCTCATGACTGTCCCTTTCGAATGCGGCCGCGCATGGGCACGCGGGCCTTAAACAGACGCAGCACTTCCTTCGAAGGACTCTGTCGGAGAACGTTTAATATACACTTAAGCGGTGTGCCGTTTCAGTGCGCACAACATGGCGACACCCGCACCTTGCGGCACGGGTGTCACACAGTCGTCGATGAAAGATTTCGTTAAGACTTGAAGCCCTACGCGGCCTGCGCGGCGGCCTTCACTGCTTCCACGATGTCGCCCACCACAGTGTTGACGAGCTTCTCGTCGTCACCTTCCGCCATCACGCGGATCACAGGCTCCGTACCCGAAGGACGAATGACGAGACGTCCGGCATCGCCCAGCCGCTCCTTCGCGCCCTCGATGGCGCGGCGGACACGATTGTCGTCGAGCGGCTTGCCGTTGGCATAGCGCACGTTCTGCAAAACCTGCGGCAGCGGCGTGAAGCGCGCGCACACTTCCGAAACCGGCTTGCCCGTTGCCACCACGCACGCGAGGACCTGCAGCGACGACACGAGACCGTCGCCCGTCGTCGTGAAGTCCGACAGCACGATATGGCCGGACTGCTCGCCGCCCACGTTGTAGCCGTGACGGCGCATGTGCTCGACAACATAACGATCGCCCACCGGCGTGCGCACGAGCGACAGGCCGTGCGACTTGAGATAGCGCTCGAGGCCGAGGTTGCTCATCACCGTCGCGACGATGCCACCCGCGCTGAGCTTTCCGCGCCGGTGCCAGCTTTCGGCGATCACCGCCATGAGCTGGTCGCCATCCACGATGTTGCCCTTCTCGTCGACGATCACCACACGATCCGCGTCGCCGTCGAGCGCGATGCCGATGTCCGCCCGGATCTCGCGCACCTTGTCGATCAGCGCTTCGGGCGAAGTGGAGCCGCACTTGTAGTTGATGTTGCGCCCGTTCGGATCGACGCCGATCTTGATCACCTCGGCGCCGAGCTCCCAGAGCGCTTCCGGCGCCACCTTGTAGGCGGCTCCGTGCGCGCAATCGATCACGATGCGCAGGCCGTTGAGCTTGAGGTTCTTCGGCAACGTCCGCTTGGCGAACTCGATATAGCGTTCCTGCGCGCTGTCCACGCGCGTGGCCCGGCCGATGCGGTCCGCCGGCGCCAGCAATTGCTCGCTCGGCCCATCTATCAGACGCTCGATCTCGAGCTCCGTCTCGTCGGAGAGCTTGTAGCCGTCCGGATCGAACAGCTTGATACCGTTATCGTCGTAGCGGTTGTGGGACGCGGAGATCATGACGCCGAGATCGGCGCGCAAGCTGCGCGTCAGCATGGCGACGGCAGGCGTCGGCATCGGCCCCAGCAGGAACACGTCCATGCCGACTGACGTGAAGCCGCTCATCAATGCCGCCTCCAGCATATAGCCCGAGAGGCGCGTATCCTTGCCGATGACGACCCTGTGGCGGTGCGTGCCGCTCTGGAAAAGCTTGCCGGCAGCCATGCCGACCTTGAGAGCGACCTCGGACGTCATCGGATGCTTGTTCGCCAAGCCCCGAATGCCATCGGTCCCGAAATAGCGGCGTGTCATCTGTTCCCTCACACGGAAGATCAACCCCGTGACCGCGCCCCGCAAAGGCTCCCCAGCCTCTTACCGCGAAGCGGTGTCTACGCTTTGAACCAGAGCCTGACCGGAGGATCGTTTCGACCGCCGCCCGCTACACCCGACTCTGGAAAGGAACTTTAGAGCACGTTTGTGCCCTGAAAAACGATTCCAAATTTTGCCTGTCGCAAGCCCCGGATGCTATCGGGCCGCTGTGCGCTCAACTGATCTTACGGCTGCGATTTTAAGCCGCCCGCGCCCCAGCGCCAAGACACCTTGGCGCACAAACCCCAGCCGGTTTGCGATGCCGTTTTGAACTGAAATTATTGACGGATTCGAAGACCACGCATGGGCGGCACGTCCGGCGCAAAAAAAATGCACGCGCCGCCTCGTCCCATCAGACCAGATTCGCCTCCGAGCCCGCCTGCGCCGCTTCCCAAACCGCGAGCGCCTGGCGCGTTTCCGCGACATCGTGCACGCGCACGATCTGAACACCTTGCGAAACAGAGTGCAGAGCCGCCGCGATCGACCCCGGCACGCGGTCGCGAGGTGCTTCGACATTGCAAAGCTGCCCGATCAGCTTTTTACGGCTCGCGCCCAGCAGCACCGGCACGCCGAGCCCATGATAGAGGCTCATCGCATTCAGCACGGCAACGTTGTGATGGAGGTGCTTGCCGAAGCCGATGCCGGGATCCGCGATGAGCCGCGACTTGGGAATGCCCGCCTCCATGCAGGCGCGGATGCGCTGCTCCAGGAAGTCGAACACGTCGAGCACCACGTCGCTGTATTGCGGATTGTCGTTCATAGTCTTGGGATCACCCTGAGCGTGCATCAGCATGACCGGCAGCCCGCTTTCCGCCGCCACGTCGAGAGCCGCCGGATCGTGCGTGAGCGCGGAGACGTCATTGAGAATGTCGGCTCCCGCCGCCGCCGCCCGCTGCATCACCTCCGCCTTGCGCGTATCGATGGAGATCAACGCGTCGGTCTTTGCGCGCAGCCCCTCGATCACGGGTATGACACGCCTCAGCTCCTCCTCCACCGGCACCGCATCCGAGCCGGGACGCGTCGACTCGCCGCCGATGTCCAGAATGTCGGCTCCCGCCTCCGCAAGCGCGAGACCGTGCGCCACCGCCGCTCCCCCCGTATCGTGCTGCCCGCCGTCGGAGAAACTGTCGGGCGTCACGTTCACGATGCCCATGATGCGCGGACGATCGAGCGAGAGCCCCGCGAGCCGGGGCCTGGGCGCGCGGATTTGCTCAAGGAGATCGGACGCGGCCAGCGTGTTCCGCCCCCAGTCGCGCTCGAACAGGTCTCCGAGGCCGATGGTCCGGCGCGACGTTCCGCGCGGACCACGCTCCAGCACTTCGAGCGCGGAGAAGGCAAGTGGCCCGCCCGCGAGCGGCAGACCGCCCCAGATCTCCTGCTGGGCCTCGAGCGTCTGGTCTCCCTGCCTCGCGGCATAGATCCCGAGCGGACGGATATAGAGGGAGCGTTGCATAATGAGACCCCGAAAAGAGAACGGCCGCGAAACCCTTCGCGGCCGTTCGAACTCTTAAGCGAGCACCCAGTGAGGCATCAAGCCTGCGGCTGAGGCTCCATGCCGCCGGTGCCGGGCTCCTCGCGCGGGCGCGTGCGGCCTGCGGTCGGAACAGCCGGGCCAGCCGAGCCCTTGGAAGAGTCGTCGTCACGGCGGATGATCTTATCGCCGCGCATGATCGCCGACACCTCTTCGCCCGAGATCGTCTCGAAATCGAGCAGCGCCTTGGCAACGGCATGCAGCTTGTCGATGTTGTCGGTCAGGATCTTCTTTGCCTTCTCCTCACCCGCGTGGATGAGGTTGCGGATCTCCTCGTCGATCAGCTTCGCCGTCTCGTCGGAGATGTTCTTGGTCTGGGTGACCGAGTGACCGAGGAAGACCTCCTGCTCGTTGCCGTTGTAGCGCACGCGTCCGAGCCTGTCGGACATGCCCCACTCCATGACCATGGCGCGCGCAAGCTGCGTCGCCATCTGGATGTCGCCGGTCGCGCCGTTGGTGACGTTGTCCGAGCCGCCGAGCAGGATCTCCGCCTCGCGGCCGCCGAACAGCACCGCAAGCCGCGCCTCGCACCACTGGCGCGTGCGGCTGTAGCGATCGCCTTCCGGCAGGTTCATGGTCACGCCGAGAGCGCGGCCACGCGGAATGATGGTCACCTTGTGCAGCGGGTCATAAGGCACCGACAGACCCACGATGGCGTGTCCCGCCTCGTGATAGGCCGTGTTGCGCTTCTCTTCCTCGCTCATCACCATGGAGCGCCGTTCCGCGCCCATCATGACCTTGTCCTTGGCGTCCTCGAACTCCGCCTGCGTCACGAGCCGCTTGTTGCGGCGCGCGGCGAGCAGCGCAGCCTCGTTGACGAGGTTCGCGAGGTCCGCGCCCGAGAAACCGGGCGTGCCGCGTGCGATGGTCTTGGCATCGACATCCGGAGCAATCGGGCTCTTGCGCATATGCACGCGCAGGATCTTCTCGCGGCCGATGATGTCGGGGTTCGGAACTACGATCTGGCGGTCGAAACGGCCGGGACGCAGCAACGCGGGATCGAGCACGTCGGGCCGGTTGGTGGCCGCGATGATGATGATGCCTTCGTTGGCCTCGAAGCCGTCCATCTCCACGAGGAGCTGGTTGAGCGTCTGCTCACGCTCGTCGTTGCCGCCGCCGAGACCCGCGCCGCGATGGCGGCCCACCGCGTCGATCTCGTCGATGAAGATGATACAGGGCGCGTTCTTCTTCGCCTGCTCGAACATGTCGCGCACGCGGCTTGCGCCGACGCCCACGAACATTTCCACGAAGTCGGAGCCCGAGATCGTGAAGAACGGCACGTTAGCCTCGCCCGCGACCGCACGCGCGATCAGCGTCTTGCCGGTGCCCGGAGGACCGACCAGAAGCGCGCCGCGCGGAATGCGTCCGCCGAGCCGCTGGAACTTCTGCGGATCGCGCAGGAACTCGACGATCTCCTCGAGATCGGACTTCGCCTCGTCCACGCCAGCCACGTCCTCGAACGTCACGCGGCCCTGCCGCTCGGTCAGGAGCTTTGCACGGCTCTTCCCGAAGCCCATGGCCCGGCCGGAGCCGGACTGCATCTGGCGCATGAAGAACACCCACACCGCGATCAGCAGCAGCATGGGGAACCAGTTGAGGATGACGGACAGGATCGACGGCACGTCCTCGTCCGACGGGCGAGCCTTGAACTTGACGTCCTTGGCTTTCAGCCGCTCCACGAGGCCCGGGTCAGCGGGCGCATAGCTGGTGAAGGGCGTCGCGTTCTCCCGCATCGTACCGTAGATGCGGTTTCCGGCCAGCGTCACCTCGGAAACGGTGCCCGCATCGACGGCGCTCAGGAAATCAGAGTAGCTGATCTCGCTCCCGCGACGGCTCTGTGACGGATTGTTGAACAGATTGAAGAGCGCGGCGAGCAGCACGAACACGGCTACCCAGATCGCAAGCTTCTGAAAGTTCGGATTCATCTGTGTTCCCAAAAAACCGGCCCAATACCGAGGGGCCGGAACGATCCGCGTCTAACTGGATGGTAAGATAGGTGCCGCGATCCTGTTTGCCAAGTTTATTGCCGGTCGCATCTGCCTCTATGACGAGGTAACGCTGCGGATTGGTGAAGGATATCGACACCGCGTTCAACAATGGCCCGCCGAAGCTGCCTTTGCGGCCCCTTTCAGCGCGTGCCACGCTTGAGCCCCAGGAATTGTGCCGTAAACCGGCTGTCGCTTTGCAGCGAGGGTACCGCAAGCAGCCGGTCCCCGTCCCAAAAAGCCGGCAAGCCCGCCGCGGCCCGTGCCGGCGGCCGGGAATAGGGGGAAAGACCATCCTTTAGGGTTGCATAAGCGGCCAGCCCGAGCGGTCGCACACTCACCGCCTGCGGGATGGGGGCCGGCGCGCCGCCAGCCTCCCCTTCGCCGTCACCCTCGCCTTCGAGAGGCTGATGCGGCTCGTAGCGCACCCGGAACCGCCAATCCCAGAGCGCCTCCCCGCCGCGAGACAGCATCATCTCGGGAAGCGCATGATGCCCGGGCTCCCGATAAAGCCGCAGCGTCGTGCGCCCTTGCGAGACGATGCAGCCGCCGAGCGTCTGGGCGAAAGGCATGCCCTGCGCGAGCACAGCCTCGAGCGCCTCCACCTGGGAGAGCTGGGCGGGCTTGGCATCGCCGCCAAAGGCCGCCAGGAGACGGGCGAGCATACGCACCCTCACCTCGCCCGGCTCGCCCCGCCAGACCCCTTGCGCCACCGATGCGAAGACGCCGTTGTGCTGGTCGACGAGGGCCGCGAGCCGCGCTTCCGTGATCTGCTCGAGCGCATCGCGCACTCGCAGCAGACGCGCCGCGCTGAGCGCAAGCTTCTCGTTGGAAAGGCCGAGCGCGCTGAGATGCTCACGGGCCATCCGCAGCCGGACCCGCTCGAAATCGAGCCGCTCGTTGGAGGGATCGTCGAGCCACGCTCCGTCCGTCTTCTTGAGAGTTCCGGCCAACTGCTCTTTCGAAAGGCCGAGCAGCGGCCTGACGAGATGAACGGAGCCGTCCGGCAGCAGCAGGCGGGACGGCGCCATGCCCGAAAGGCCGTCGAGGCCGCTGCCCCTGCCGAGGCGCATCAACAAGGTCTCGGCCTGATCGTCGGCCGTGTGCGCCGTCACGACGGCCGAAGGTGCCCCGCCGCGTGCGTGCGCGGCCAGCAAGGCATAGCGCGCCTCGCGCGCCCGTTCCTGGATGCTCGCGTCCGGCTTGTCGCCGCTCCACACCAGCGTCGTATGCTGAAAGCCCAGCGCCTTCGCGCGGTCCGCGACCCAGTCCGCCTCGCGTGACGACCCGGCACGCAGCCGATGATCGACCGTCGCGACATCGATGACGAGATCGTGCGGCGCCTGGCCGGACGCAATCCACCGCGCCGCGAGCACCATGAGCGCCATGCTGTCGGAGCCGCCGGACACGGCGAGCACCACGCGCTTGAACGGCGCCAGCAGCGGCGCGAACAGAGTTTCCAATGAATGATCGTGAAGGGGGCGCTCGTTCAAAGCCCGCTCCTGCTCCCCGGACGCAGTCCACGCAGGAGGATGTCGCCCGGAGCGGCCGTCATGCTTCCCACCGGGCCGCCGGCGCCGTCACGGGCAGCCGATCCTCTGCCGCTCGCTGTCCGCCTTCGCCTTGAGATGCGCCGGCGCGTTCGGATACTTCGAGGTGACCGCACGCAGGCTCGTGCAGGCATCCTGACGCTTGCCGAGCTGCGCCAGCGCCATGCCGCGCTTCAACTGGGCATCGGCCGCCTTGCCGCTGGTGCCATAGGCCGAGATCACGAGGTCGAATGCTTCCGCCGCGTCCGCGTAGTTCCGCTGCACGTAGTGAGATTCGCCGAGCCAATAGAGCGCGTTCGGCGCCAGCGGATCCTGCGGATAGGACTTCAGGAAATCGCGAAACCCGGCTTGGGCCGCACCATAGTCCTGCTGAAGCAGATGCCCGTAAGCCGTTTCATAGAGCTGCTTCGGATTGCCCGCAGCAGCCGGATCCACGGCCGCGAGTTGATTGCCGCCAGTGGCAGCCCCACCCGGCGGCGGGAGAGTTTCGGCGCCGTAGGTCGAAGGAGGCACGGGCGGCGCACCGGCTTGTGTACCGGGCGCGTAATTCGGGTCGGCGAGCGCCCCGATTGGATCGGCGTTGTCCGAGGTCACAGTGGTCGAGCCGAAGCGGCTCGTTTGCGGCTGGTCAAAGCCCGGTTGAGCTGCCCCGCCCGCATCCGAGCGGCGTTGCCCGCCAGCAGCCTGCTGGGCCCGCACCTCGCCCGCAAGCTGCTCGACCTGCGCGGTGAGAGCACGGATCTGTGTCTCAATGCTATCGAGCCGGGCGCGATCGCCGGCCGCCACACCGCCACTGGCCTCCGAACGCACCGGAGCCGGCGCAGCTCCGCCCGTGCGCGCGAGGGATTCGAGGGTTCCGATCACCACCTGCAGATCGACGAGCTGCTCCTCGAGCTGCTCCACACGCTGACGCAAACCGGCAGACTCGCCGCCCCCCGCCGGGGCCGTCGCCGCAGGCGCCTTCTGCGCCTTTCCTTGCGCGCCCTTCACATCCGGAAGCTGCTCGCTCTGAACCGTCTGGGCCGTGGCTGCGCCAGCGCACCACAGCGCCGTGAGCAGAACGCCGGCCGCAGCTCCAAACGAGCGCCGCATGGAAAAGGACTTGACCGAATACATGGGCGAAACGCCCTCCTTCCCTGAAACGGCCGGATCACCGGCGAAACTCAAATCGCGAATTTCGGGCCCACCTTAGGTCGCGCCTTCGGCGAAGACCATGGCGCAGAGCCCGATGCCGCACCGTGCGCGGACCTCTCCGCCATGGTGCTCGCAATCGGCCCTGCTGTCAGTCCTTCACACGCGCTTGTCAACTTGAACGATCCCGCCGCGGGCTCACTGTGTGGGCGAAAACCCCAAATCCGAGCTTTCTCCCTGGACGCGGCGTATGGCGCCGTCGCCCAGCAACAGCCGCCCATCCAGAAGAACGGTGATCGCACGCCGGTTCTGAGCCAGACATTCGGGCGCCGGACAGTCGGAAACACGATCCTCCCGCCCCCGGCCATAGGCCGTGAGCCGGTCGGCCTCGACCCCCTCGGCGATCAGCCGGTCGCGCACGACGGCCGCCCGCTCGTCAGAAAGCCTCTGCGTCTCGGCATCCGGCAGCGCGCCGTCATCCGCGTGGCCTTCCACGGCCGCCGAAAGCTCGGGATGGCGAATGAGGAATCGCGCCTGCGCCTGGATCACAGCCCGCGCCCGCACGCCGAGGTTCGCGCTCCCGGCGCTGAAGAACACCCGGTCACCCGCATCCGAAAGGAATTGCCCGTCGATCGCCGACGATACGCGCGCCCGGTAGAGCACGGAGCGCGGGAGCACCGGAGCGGTGTTCACCGAAGCCGTCGTGGCTGGCGCACCCTGCGTCGACCACGGCAGCGCGCCGGTTGCTGTGTCCGGGCTCGTGAGCGGAGAGCCGGCAACAGGAGCGGCCTCGGCGGGCTGCGAGGGCTTGGCGGCGACGCCGCGATAGATTCGGCCGAGATGCTGGCGCGCCTCGGTGGCCTCGGTGCTGGCCGGCGCTTCCGCGACGAGGCGTTCGAACAGGCGCTGTGCCTCGTCCGTATGGCCGGCGTCGAGCGCCTTCATCGCGTCACTGTAGAGGTCTGCGGGCGCATCCTGCGGCGGCGAGGTCTTCTCCCATCGCTGGAAAAACCAGCGTCCGCTGCCGTTGTCGGATTCGTCGTCCTTGGCTTCCGGCACGCCCGCCGGCGGCTCGACGACCGAGAAGCCGTCATGCGGCTTGCCAATCGTGAACGTGCCGATCGGAACCTCGCGAAATTCTTGATTGTCTTGAGCTTGCGCGACCTGCGCCACGCCGCCGAGCACACTCGCGGCCGCCAAGACGCTTGCGGCGATCGTGATCCGAAGTTTGCTGACGTCCGCCGCGCCCCGCTTGCGCATGGATGGCATCCTCACCTTCCGCGAGCGCCCGGATAGAGCCAAACGCCCAGATAGTCGGGAAAACCTGTGCGCTCGCAATGCGGCTAAACTTTGCCACCTAACAGCCGGTTTGAGCGGAAAAATAACGCGTCTCGTTAAGAGACGGAGGCGTGTGACGCACATCGCTCACACCGCCGGCTTGCAACACAGTGCGAGCAGAGGCCATGCACCGTCACGGCCTCTAAATCATATCCTATGGAGGACTTGAGCGGATCGCGCAGAGACGCCCTTACGACGCGACGCGGTTGTTGAGCACCGTTTGCGCGCGGCGATTCTGCGACCAGCACGAGATGTCGTTGCACACCGCCACCGGTCGTTCCTTGCCGTAGGAGATCGTGCGAATGCGATTCGCTGCGACACCATTCTGAGCGAGATAGTTGCGAACCGTCGTCGCGCGCCGGGCGCCGAGCGCGATGTTGTACTCGCGCGTGCCGCGCTCGTCGGCGTGGCCTTCGACGGTGATCGTGAACTGCGGATACTGGCGCAGCCACTGCGACTGCTTCTGCAGGATCGACTGAGCTTCCGGCGTCAGGTCGCTGCTGTCGGACGAGAAATAGACGAGGTCGCCCACGTTCACGCTGAAATCGCGCTGCGTGCCGGGCGTGACCGGACCCTTGCCGTCCGGGCCGAGCTGAGACGAAGGATCGTTCTGAGTGTTCGCGCAGCCTGCCATGGCCGCGGCCGCAACGAGAAGCAGCAGAGCGCTAGCGAACTTCGAGGCCCGAGAAACAGGCGCCATAAACATCATCCTTTCATCGGCTCGACGGCGCAGCGCGATGCACACCGGAACCAAATAATCCCCACGACCGACGGAAATAACCGAGCGATCGTACGAAAATGTGGCCACCCACTCTACCCAGTGCGGCAAATGACCATCGGAGTGGCCGTCTCCGTTGGCCCGCGGCGCATGCGAAATCCGCAAGACTTGCCTGCCGCCCTCTGCTCCCGAGCGTTTCCCGAATGCGTCGCCCGTGTCTCTCTGGACCGTCGAGGGACAGTCGGACGCGAACGGCATGAGCCGCCACGGCATTTGCCCCCGGGCACGCTTCAGCCGCGAAAATGAGCGATCTGGTTCGCGGCGACAAGCAACGAATGCGATCCCAATCAATTCCCCTGGGGAAAGGATCACCAATGCCACGCATGGCCTTGCAGCAAACGGCGCAGGTGAAAACCACCATGCGCGAGCGGAGCTCTCCCGCACTCGTATGAGCGTGCCCAAAAAGAAAAAGAGCTGTCGCAGCATTCGCTACGACAGCTCTTTTTTCTCCAAGTCAGCCAGAGCTTACGCCCAAGCCAACTTTGAATTCGCTTTAGCGAACGTCGGCAACAGCCGGAGCGTCGACGCCGAGCTTGAGCGGAGCAGCCTCTTCACGACGGCAAGCGCCGAGAGCGACAGCAACGATAGCGGCAGCGAGAACGATAGCGCCCTTCATGGTAGTATCTCCTGTTGTGTCCCAAAATAAATTTCGGACGTTAGCGAGCCACTTCCGTGGCAGTCGGAACCTCGACGCCGAGCTTCAACGGCGCCGCTTCTTCACGACGGCAAGCGCCGAGCGCAACAGCGACAACGGCAGCCGAAAGAACGATCAGCCCCTTTACACCCTGCATGGTCTTATCTCCTGATGCTTGTTCGGCAACGAGCCGAATATTTGGGTACTGGCCCGGCATGATTTGATCAAGAACTGAGGGTCGTGCGACACTGTTTTCCCCCCTCGTTGATGCGAAAATGCCACGCCGTTGTTGGTGCTCCTCGAGCCTCTGGACGGCCGCCGCACGCCGCATGGAAGCCCCTGATTTACAAAGATTAATGCCTCACCCTGACGCAGAGGCGCAGATGCAAGAATACGCGCGCCCGGTTAAGCTCCGGTTAAACACTGTATCAGTTTAAGAGGGGGGACCAAGCAGGGTCCGACCCGAACGAAGGGGTGTTCACGACTCGCTCGTTGTAGCCGGTGAGATCGACCGAGTAGATTCGCGCTCCGCCGGTCTCGCCCTGGCTCTCCCGGAAGAACATCAAAACACGCCCGTTCGGAGCCCAGGTCGGCCCCTCGTTGTGGTAACCCTCCGTCAGGATTCGCTCTCCGGACCCATCCGGACGCATCACACCGATCAGGAAGCGGCCAGCTAACTGCTTGGTAAACGCGATATAATCGCCGCGGGGCGACCACACGGGCGTGGAGTAGCGCCCCTCGCCCACGCTGATCCGCCGGGCTCCCGAGCCGTCAGCCCCCATCACGTAGAGCTGCTGGGTCCCCTCGCGGTCCGACTCGAACACGATCGAGCGCCCATCCGGCGAGTAGCAGGGACTCGTATCGAGCGCGCCGGAGTTGGTGAGCTGGCGCGACTGCCGGGTCCTGAGATCCATTTCGAAGATGTTGGAATCGCTTCCGTTCTGAAGGCTCATGATCACGCGCTGCCCGTCCGGCGAGAAGCGAGGCGCGAACGTCATGCCCGGAAACTCGCCGACGGCCTCACGCTTGCCGGTCTCGAGATTCATCAGGAACACATGCGGTTGATCGCGGGTGTAGGCCATGTAGGCGATCTCGCTCGCGACCGGATTGAACCGCGGCGTCAGCACCAGCTCCTGTCCCTGCGAGAGCAGCCGCACGTTGGCACCGTCCTGGTCCATGATCGCGAGGCGCTTAACCCGCTTCGCCTTGGGACCGGTCTCGTCCACGAACACGACACGCGTGTCGAAGTAGCCCTTCTCGCCCGTCAGACGCTCGTAGACCTGGTCGGCGACGAGGTGGCCGACGCGGCGCCAGTTCTGCGCGCCGGTCGTGAAACGCTGGCCCGCAAGCTGCTTGCCGCTGGTCACGTCCCAAAGCCGGAACTCCGAGGTGAGACGTCCGTCCGGACCACGCGTGACGCGGCCCACGGCGAGCGCTTCCGCGCCGATCTGGCGCCAATCGGGAAAGCGCGGCAACGCGTTGACATCACGAATGTTTTCAAGGAACGACGCCGGATCCAGAGGCTGAAACAGGCCCGACCGCTCAAGGTCCGCCATCAGCACTTGCGCAACGTCTGCGGCGAGCTTCGGATCATCCCCCACGAACACCGGAATCGCGATCGGAATCGGCGCAACCGTGCCCTGTCTCTGGGTGCCGCGAAGGCCTCCGCCTTCGCCTCCCGAGAAGCCGCCCCCTCCGCCTCCGCCGCCGCCGGCGCCACCACCGCCGCCACCCGGAGGCGGCGTCTGATAGCCCTGCTGGCGAAGCTGATCCTCGAAACCACCGCCGCCGCCTCCCCCGCCGGCCGGCGGGCGATAGGCGTCATCCACTTGCGCAAACGAGGCGGGCGCGAACGTCGTCATGGCCAACAGAACGAGCGTCGCGGCGAGCAAAGGGAGCTTGAGCATCAGGGTCCGGGCCAGGAGAGCGATGTGAGAAGGGGAACGGGGATCAGTCATGGTCCTCATCTTCAATACAAATCGTGGCACCAGAGTGCTTCCGGAAAGGTTTCAGCCGTAACGCTTACAGCATTTCGCGCGGATCAAAATCCCAGATGATCGATTTCCAGGCCCAGTAGCTATCGGGCGGAAGGTTGAACGGCGAGCACATCTTCACGGCGCGGATCGCCGCTTCCGCCGCGATCTGGAACACGGGCCCCGTCTGCGGCGCCTCGATAGTGGGCTCGCCGTCGAGCGAGCCGTCGGGATGAAGCCGCCAGCGGATCGTCACCACCGTCGTCTCGATACCGCCGCCACCGCCCGGAAGCTTCCAGCAACCCCGCAGCTGAGCGCTGATCTGGCTCTTGAGAATGTCCTGCTCGCGCGCCGATAGCCGCGGTGCGTCGCCCTCGCTCGCACCCGCCGTCGGCCCCGTATAGTCCGTCGGATTGGTCGGCGGTGTCGCGGAATTGGGCGCGCCCTTGCGTGTCGGATCCTTGTCCAACAACGCCGCGAGGCGGTCGGCCTGCTGCTGCTTTTTCTTCTTCTCTTCCTCTTTGCGCTTCTGCTCGGCGAGCTTTTTCTTCTGCTCCGCCTTCTTCTTCTCCTCGGCTTTGCGCTTCTCCTCGGCCTTCTTCTTTTCCTCTTCCGCCTTCTTCTGCTCTTCCGCCTTGCGCTTCTCTTCGGCCTGCCGCTGCTCCTCCGCCTTCTTCTCTTCCTCAACCTTCTTCAGCTCGTCGGGCGTCGGCCCCGGCGGCGGATCGGGCGGCATGGCAGCCAGCTTCTCCGCGATCGGATCGGATTTCGGGGGTTCCTGCTTAGGAGGCTCTTGCTTGGGAGGCTCAGGCGGGGGGGCCTCGGCCGCTTTCTTCTCCTCCGGAGGCGGCGGCGCAGGCTCGACCGGAAGCTCGGGCGCCGTCACCGGCTTGGGCTTCTCAGCTTCGAGCTTCGACACTTCGGGCTTGGGTTCGTCCTTGGCTTTCGCTTCGAGCTCCTTCGCCGTCTCGCTGCCCTTCTTGAGCGCGAGCAGCTCGGACGGCGTGATGAGCGCAACCGCAATCGGTTCGGGCTCGGGCGGCGCCAAAGGCGGCGTCGCGGCCATGGCGAGATACGCCCATAACAGGGCGCCGCCGTGTAGAAGAATGGAAACGGCCAGTCCGAACTGCACGGCTAGCCCCCGCTACGTGGCGTGAGGAGGCCGCCGGAGTGCGCGCAAGCACGCACGCTCAACTGCGCGCGAAGCTTCGCCCGGAATGATGTCGGGCGGCCGGCGCCTTGCGCCTCATGTGCTCGCCTGTGCTGCATCATGCCATTGTCCTCGTGCGGGCCCGGCGCCGGGCGTCGTCTCCGATCCGCGAGCCCGTCTCGATTCTCAAGGGGCCTTGGCCCCATCCTCCACCTCTGTTACGAGCGACACCTTCTTGAAACCGCCGGCACTGATGCGCCCCATCACGAGCATGACCGTGCCGTAGGTGATACCCTTGTCGCCGCGCACGAAGATCTGCTCGTCCACGCCGTTCTTCGCGATGGCCTTGAGCTTCTCCGCCACCTCGTCGAGCGCGACCTTCGTCTCACCGATGAAAACATCCCCGTTGGCCGAAACCGAGATGGTGAGCGGCTCCTTGTTGCTTTCGAGCTGCTTGCCCTGCGATTGGGGAAGCTCGATCGGCACGCCCACCGTGAGAAGCGGCGCCGCCACCATGAAGATGATGAGCAGCACGAGCATCACGTCCACCATCGGCGTGACGTTGATCTCGCTCATCGGCGCATGGCCGCGACCGCGCCGGCCCCGGCGCCTGCCGCCACCCCCCGCTTTGATGCTCATCCCCATCTAGTGTCCCGATTCCGAAGTTCGCTTGAGTTTGCGGCTAGGTCCCAGAGCGAACTTCGGAATCACAGGGGACACTAGAATCAAAGATTTACTCGTGTGGTTCAGATCGAGAAATGCGCTCTGAACCTGATCGCTCGATATGGCGAATTTCCCGATCATCCCACGAGGTCGTCAGCTCCTCACGTCGATCTGGCGAGAGACGATCGCGGCGAACTCGTCCGCGAAGGCTTCGAGGCGCTGGCTGATCTGCGCCGAGTCGGCTGAGAACTTGTTGTAGAAAACCACCGCCGGAATGGCCGCCATGAGGCCGAGCGCAGTGGCGAACAGCGCCTCCGCGATGCCCGGCGCGACGACGGCGAGGTTGGTATTCTTCGAGACGGCGATGGCCTGGAAGCTCGTCATGATGCCCCACACCGTGCCGAACAGACCGACGAACGGCGCCGTGGAGCCGACCGTCGCGAGAAACAGAAGCCTGCGGTCCAGCCGCTCCATCTCGCGGCTGATGGTGACGTCCATCACCTTCTCGACGCGAAGCTGGATGCCGCCGAGCGCACGGATGTTGCCCTCGACGGAGCGCTTCCACTCGCGCATCGCGGCGACGAACAGCGCGGCCATGGTGATCGTGCGCCCGCGCGAGAGCCCATTGTAGAGCTCGTCCAGCGACTGGCCCGACCAGAAGGTCTGCTCGAAGCGGTCCGCCTCGATCCGCGCGCGCCGGAACGCGATCAGCTTCTCGATGATGATCGCCCACGACCACACGGAGGCCAGCAGCAAGCCGCCCATCACGAACTGGACGGTCGGCGAGGCCTGCATGAAGAGTTCGATGAAGGATACGCCATGCGCCTGGGGCGCAAGGGTGGTTTGCGTCACGTCTGCGGGATTCATTGCGTCAACCGTCTTTCGAGACTTGGACCGTGATCGCCGCGGATCCTATCCATCCGAAGCGCAACTCGCCGGCATCGTCAGAGACCGAGAGCCCGGCCGCCGAGATGCGAGCGGAGCGCGCACCGGGAGCGAAACCGGACTCGAAACCAAAACTTAGCGCACGCTCCCCCTCACGGCCCGTTTCGAAGAAGAGCGAACGTGCTCTGGAGCGGGCGGCCGAGTGCCCCGTCGACATGTTGGTGCAGAATCAGCACTCCGCCCCCTGGCGTGTGCAACGTGCACTGGCGCGCACGGACCATCAAGACCCATGTTGCCGCGCAATATGACAAAACAAGGGCCAGCGACCGGTGCGGACAGCCTCGGGACGAGCGAAAAACGACACGCTCAGGCTGAACGCGGTCCATAGAGAATGAGCGCCGTTCCGGCGAGGCAGATCGCCCCGCCGATGAGGTCCCACCGGTCCGGACGGAAGCCTTCGTAAGCCCACAGCCATCCGAGCGACGCCGCGATGTAGACCCCGCCGTAGGCCGCATAGGCCCGCCCGGCGAATTCCGCATCCACCCGCGTCAGGAGCCAGGCGAAAGCGACGAGCGACATCACGCCCGGAACGAGCCAGAACGCTGGCGCGCCCTGCCGCGCCCAGGCCCAGAAGGCAAAGCATCCCGCGATTTCGCACAGCGCGATGAGCACGAAGAGAGCGATCGAGGTCATGCCGTCCCCGCCGCGGCGTCCTGAAGCCCGCGCCACGCGCCGGTTTTGGGATCGTAGGCCAGGATCTCGCCCAGCTCCATGTCGTAGAGCCAGCCGTGAATGCCGATCCGCCCTTCGGCGACGCCCTGAGCGACGATCTCGTAGGTCATCAGGTTGTCGAGCTGGAACTGGATGTGCGCCCGGATGGTCGCCGCCATACGTTCGGCCTCCGGCACGCGCGCGGCCGCCACGAGCTGATGGGCCCGCCGCGTGTACTCCACCCAGCGCCCCAGGTGCGCCTCCTGGCCGGGCGGAATAGGCTCCGCCAGCGCCTGGATGCCGCCGCATCCCGAATGTCCGCACACCACGATGTCGTCCACGCCGAGGTGCCCCAGAGCATACTCGATCGCGGCTCCCACCGTGTCGTCTTCCGCCCACGACGGCGGCACGCAGTTGGCAATGTTGCGCACCTCGAACAGCTCGCCGGGATCCGCCGAGGTGATCTGCGAGGGCACCACGCGGCTGTCGCAGCAGCCAATCCAGAGCAGTTTCGGCTTCTGCTTGCGGTTTGCGAGACCTTTGAAGAAGGCCCTGTCGCGCTCGAACTCGAGCCGGAAGCGCTCATAGCCTTCCACGGCATCCTTGATGTCGAGATCGACGCCGCGTGAATCCTTCGCGGTGGTCATGCTGCTCCCCCATAAACCCCTGTACGCCGGGCATCATTCCCGCATGCGCATGACTTGTCTATGCGCCTCACGCGCCGGGGGGAGCAACTTTCCCAGTATCTGCGCCCTCGAAAGCACTCCGGACGGCCGTCGAGAGCCGCACCGGCTTGCCGGAGACCGCCACCAGTACCACCGTCACCTCGGCTTCGAACACGCGCCGTCCCTGGTTCACCACCGCCTGCAGAAGCGTGACGCTCGCGCCGCCCAGTTCCTTCACCCGCGTCTCCACGATCAGAAGATCGTCCATGCGCGCGGGCCGCAGGAAATCGCACGTCATCCGCCTGACCACGAACGCGGCGGGCTCATGGCTCGCCGAGCCGTCGATCAGACGGCGGGAATCGGTGCCGAGAAGCCGCAGGAAATCCGTCCGCCCGCGCTCGCACCAGCGGATGTAGGAGGCGTGATAGGCGATGCCGCCCGCGTCCGTATCCTCGAAATAGACGCGCACCGGCA
Source organism: Hyphomicrobium zavarzinii ATCC 27496 (assembly GCF_000383415.1). Lineage (GTDB taxonomy): Bacteria > Pseudomonadota > Alphaproteobacteria > Rhizobiales > Hyphomicrobiaceae > Hyphomicrobium_C > Hyphomicrobium_C zavarzinii. The sequence goes on from NZ_KB911259.1 coordinate 233,963, forward strand.
GGATATGCCGCCGCCCCGTCTCGTCGTCGATGATGCGGCCCGCAATGTCCGGCCAGGCGTTTGTCGTCTCGCTCATGAGGGTGTCTGAGATCCAATAGAAACGGCACTGCGTCAGGCGAAGTCGTGGCCCGACACGGCATCGATGACCACGATTTCCGGCGGCGCCCCGAAGCGGATGGGCAGCGTGGAGCAGCCGAGCCCCGCCGACACGATGAGGTTGCGCTCCTCCTCGACGATATGGCCGTAAACATAGCGCCGGCCGTAGCGCGAGGGAACGATGGGCGCGAACCCTGCGATCGTCACCTGCCCGCCGTGGGTATGGCCCGCCACCGTAAGCGACACGCGCGCGGGAACCTCGGGGAAGATATCGGGCTCGTGCACCATCAGGATCACCGGCGCATCGTCGCCGATCTTGGCGAGCGTGCCCGCGAGGTCGTCGACCCCCACATAGCCATCGCTCTTGTGGGCGAGCCCGCGCGTATCCTCTTTCGGCCAATAAGCCCATTGGTCTCCGAGACCGGCGAGCCAGAACGGCAGCCCCTCCTTTTCGATGCGCACCGCATCGTTCTCGTAGACGGGGATGCCCGCCGCCTCCAGCGCCTCCCGCGACTTGATGGGACCCGAGCGCCGCTCCTGCACCTCGGGGTCCTCCCACCAGTCGTGATTGCCGAGCACCGCATGAACGCCGAGCGGCGCCTTGAGCTCCGCGAGCACTCCTGCCCAATCCTCGTGCTTCACCGCGCGGCTGAACACGCCCATGCGCCAGCCTGCCACGTAGTCGCCGAGCAGCAGCACCATGTCGGCGGACAGCGAGTTGGCGCGCGCCACGATGCGGCGCAGCCGGTCGATGCCGAGCCACGGCTCGCAGATATGAAGGTCGGTGATGATGGCGATCCGCAGCGAGAGACCAGGCGTCCAGCCCGGAGGCGAGATCCGGTAGCGCGTGATGCCGAGACGGAACGGCTCGGCCAGCGCATAGCCACCGAAGCTCATGGACGCCACGCCGGAAAGCGCGAGCCCCTTGAGCAGCGTTCTGCGGGAGATCAACACGGGGCCTCTGAATTGTGCCGAAATTTATCGCGACGAAATGAGCGCGCCGGACCGGCGCCAAGCTCAGCACCAAATGATGACCAGAATGTTGCTGAGGCAGCGCACCGAGGACGCATAGACCGCACACAGAGGACGCCCGTCAAGCCGAGCTTCCTTCGTCGTCCTCGAAGATCGGCAGCTCCGGGCTCGATGCCCGCGCCGGTCCGGAAACTCCGAGATGGCGGAAGGCCTTGAGCGTCAGCACCCGCCCGCGCGGCGTGCGCCCGATAAACCCCTGCTGCAACAGATAGGGCTCCACGATCTCCTCCAGCGCATCCCGCGGCTCGGAAAGCGCCGCCGCGATGGTCTCGATGCCGACGGGACCGCCCTCGTAGGTCGTCGCGATGCAGGTGAGATAGCGGTGATCGAGCGCGTCGAGACCGGCGTGGTCCACCTCGAGCGCGCGCAGCGCCTTGTCGGCAATGGCAGCGTCGATGATGTCGGCCCCCGCCACCGCCGCGAAATCACGGACACGTCGCAAGAGGCGCCCTGCGATGCGCGGCGTACCCCGCGCGCGCCGCGCGATCTCGGTTGCCCCATCCGGACCGATCGGCGCGCCGAGCACGCGCGCGCCACGCGTCACCACGCTCTCCAACTCCTCGACCGTGTAGAAATTGAGCCGGATCGGAATGCCGAACCGGTCGCGCAGCGGCGTCGTCAGCAGCCCCGCCCGCGTCGTCGCGCCGACGAGCGTGAACTTCGCGAGATCGATGCGCACCGAGCGCGCCGCCGGCCCCTCGCCGATGATGAGGTCGAGCTGGAAGTCCTCCATCGCCGGATAGAGGATTTCCTCGATCGCCGGATTGAGGCGATGGATCTCGTCAATGAAGAGCACATCCCGCTCTTCGAGATTGGTCAGAAGCGCGGCGAGATCGCCAGCCTTGGAGATCACCGGCCCCGAGGTGGCGCGGAAGCCGACCCCCATCTCCTTGGCCATGATCTGCGCGAGCGTCGTCTTGCCAAGGCCGGGCGGGCCGGCAAACAGCACGTGATCCAGCGCATCGCCGCGCGTCCTCGCCGCCGCGATGAAGACGCGAAGGTTTGCGCGCGCCTGCTCCTGGCCCACGAAGTCGTCGAGCGAGCGCGGCCGGATCGACGCCTCGTAGGCATCCGCCTCGCGCTTCGCTCCGCTGATAAGGCGGTCGGTCATGATTTGTTCCTGACCGTGTTCGCACACGCCGTCAAGCGCACGGCGGCCACACGGGCGATCTCACACCAGAAAAGCAGCGAGGCTAGGCCCTCCGGCACACCAGCTTGCCGACAAGCAGCGCAATCGCAGGCGGTCCAGCTGCCAGCAGGCCGAACATGATCGCATGCTTGCTCGTCGCCGCCCTGAACGCCTCGAGGGTCCCCGGATCATTGGCCGAAACGTCGAGCGGCAGATGCGGCGCGGTCGTGTAGCCAAAGTAGGCGACGAGCCCAGTCCAGATCAGCGACAGCACGAGCCACACCGGAAACGAGAAAAGCCTGCACATCGAGCCAGTTCCTACTGCCTACTGCCTACTGCCTACTGCCTACTGCCTACTGCCTACTGCCTACCCCTCACCGCGCCAGCTCCTTGAGCCCGCGCCGGATCAGCTTCGCGGTATCCGCGTCCATTCCGAGCTCCTTCACGGCAGCCGCAACGGCCGCGGAGGCCTGCGCGGGGTTGTAGCCGAGGTTGGTCAGCGCGGAAATGGCCTCTGCAGTGGCAAGGCCGTCCGTCGGCAGCTCGGCGGCAACAGGCCCCCCCGGCCCTGCCACCGGCACGTGCAGGCCCGCAACCGAGAGCGCAGGCGCCTTGTCCTTGAGCTCCGCCACGATCCGCTGCGCGAGCTTCTTGCCGACCCCCGGCGCCTGCTCCACCGCCGCCCAATTGCCGAGCGCGATGGCATTGGCGAGATCGTGCGTGGACAGCACCCCGAGCACGCCCAGCGCCACCTTGGAGCCGACGCCCTGCACGTTCTGCAGCGTGCGGAACCAACTCCGCTCCACCTCGCTCTGGAACCCGAAGAGGCGAATGGCATCCTCGCGCACATGCGTATCGATGGTGAGCGTCACGTCCTCGCCGAGTTTGAGATTGCGCAGCGTGCGCGCCGAAAGCTGCACCTCGTAGCCCACGCCATGCACATCGATGATCGCATGGGCTTCCCCGATGGCGTCCACTTTGCCTTTGAGCTGCCCGATCATCCGCGCATCTCCTCCTTCAGCACGCGCCGCGCGAGCGCCGCCGCCCCGCGATGATTGGCGTGACAAATAGCGATTGCCAAGGCGTCCGCCTCGTCCGCGCTCTCGAATTTGGCCTTGGGCAGCAGAAACCCGACCATCGCCTGGATCTGCCGCTTGTCCGCGTGACCCGAGCCGACGACGGCCTTCTTGATCAGGTTCGGCGGATACTCGGCGACCCTGAGGCCCCGCATCGCAGGCGCCAGCAGCGCCATGCCGCGCGCCTGCCCGAGCTTCAGCGTCGAGCGTGGGTTCTCGTTGACGAACGTCTCTTCGACGGCCGCCTCGTCCGCTTTCGACGACGAAAGCACACCGAGAAGCCCCTCGAAAAGCTCTCGCAGCCGGTAGGACAGCTCTTCGTCGGAGGTCGACGTGATGAGGCCCGAAGAGACATAGCTGAGCCGCACGCCATCGCTTTCGATAACGCCCCAGCCCGTGCGCCGAAGCCCGGGATCGATACCGATGATGCGAACCAGCCTGTCCTTTTGCATCCCTCCCGATACCGCGATTCGCGCGACGGAGACTTACGAACGCTTTTCAGAAGTTATGCCCGGGGATAGGCTCAGCATACGGAACCCCAGAGGACACCATGCGCTTTTCCGCCCCCGCAGCACTTGCCGTCGCGGCCGCACTCATGACAGCGGCAAGCCCCGCCAGCGCCGGCGGCGCTTCCCCCGAATTCCTCTGCCTCAAGGATTTGAAAGCCTCGCTCGAAGGCCTGTCCATTGCCTGCTACAGCGAATCGGGTTGTGCCTACGTCGAGGCGCAGAAGGCCGAGCCCCTGCCCGATTACGACCAAGAAAGCGTGGCCTATGCCTTGGGGCGTGAGAAGATCGAGGGCATCGTCACCGCGTCCGAGCCGATCATGAAAAAGATCAAGGGCTTCGGATATTCCTGCCGCAAGCTGGATTGACGGCGCGCACGTCTCCACTCACCACCGCCGAGTTTCCAATCAACGCCGCCACACGGGGGACCCCTATGCTTCAGTCGCTGACGCTCGGCACCAACGAATGGATGATGATCTGGGGCGCGGGCATCGCCCTCTTCGCGCTCTTCATCATGTGGCGGGTTTCCCGCTACGACCTTGCGGGCGCCGCCGTCGACAGCGCCTGGCAGGTCGCTACCGGCCAGCGCACATCGGAGAACCCGACCGCGCTCGAGCAGAAGCTGCGCGACATCAATGCGGGAGCCTCCGTCGGTGGAAAGGCCAAGCGCGCAGCCGGCACCGTCATCGGCCACTTCGCCGCCAAGGTGGCGAACTTCATCGCCATTCTCATGCTGCTGGCCGGCGGTGGGCTCATCGCTGCGGGCTACTTCTGGCGCTGAGGCATCCGCACCCGGACCCATTTGTGATCGATCAAACCGCTCCGCGCTTCGCCCGTTAGTGTTCGATCCGCAAAGAAAAAACGCGGGCCCGAACTATGAGAAACATCAAGACAGCCCTCATCGCCTTCATCGCGATGCTCACGGCCCTCTGGCTCCTGGCCGATACGATCCTGCCCGACCCGCTGACCTATTTTTCGTTTCGGTCGGTGTTCGTCCAATACACGGGCATCCTCGCCATCGGCGCCATGAGCGCGGCGACGCTGCTCGCCGTCCGTCCGCTATGGCCCGAGCCGCTGCTCGGCGGCCTCGACAAAATGTACCGCCTTCATAAATGGCTCGGCATTACGGCGCTCGTCGCCGGCCTGCTCCATTGGTGGTGGGCCAAGGGCACCAAGTGGATGGTGGGATGGGGCTGGCTGACGCGGCCAGAGCGCCGGCACGGAGGCGATCAGGTCTTCGGTCCCATTGAGGGCTGGCTCAGAAGCCAGCGTGGCCTTGCCGAGTTCGTGGGCGAATGGGCCTTCTATGCCGCCGTCGTGCTGATCGCCCTCGCGCTGTGGAAGCGGTTCCCCTACCACTGGTTCGCGAGAACGCATAAGTGGATCGCGGTCGCCTACCTGATCCTCGTCTATCACGCGGTCGTGCTCACGAAGACCTCGTACTGGAACGAGCCCGTCGGCTGGGTCACCGCAATCTTGATGCTGGCTGGGTCGGTGGCTGCTGTGATGGCGCTCTTCCAGCGGATCGGCGCGGGGCGCACGGCGCAAGGCACCATCGAAACCCTCACCTACTATCCGGAGCTCCGCGTTCTCGAAACCTCCATCAGGATCGAGGATGGCCATTGGAAAGGGCACGAGGCAGGCCAGTTCGCGTTCGTGACGTCGAATGCGGTGGAAGGAGCCCATCCCTACACCATCGCATCCGCCTGGGACCCAGCCACCCAGCGCATCGTCTTCATCACCAAGGCGCTCGGCGACCACACAGGGCGCCTTCATGAGACGTTGAAAGCCGGATTGCCCGTCAGCGTCGAAGGCCCCTATGGCTGCTTCACATTCGGCGATAAGCAGCCGTGCCAGATCTGGATCGGCGCCGGGATCGGCATCACGCCGTTCATCGCGCGCATGAAGCAGCTGGCGCGATCCGGCTCACCCCAGGAGATCGTGCTCTTCCACCCGACCACCGATTTCGATCAGGCAGCCATCGACAAGCTCACCGCCGACGCCAAGGCCGCCAATGTGCGCCTGCACGTGCTCGTCGATGCCAGGGATGGCCTCTTGAACGCAGACCGCATCCGCGAGGCCGTTCCGGGTTGGCGAACGGCGAGCTTCTGGTTCTGCGGCCCGCCGCGATTCGGCGAAGCGCTTCGCAACGACTTCATCGCCCACGGTCTCGACGCCGCGAGCTTCCACCAGGAGCTGTTCGAGATGCGCTGAACGCAAAAACGCCCGCGGTCCGGCAGCCGGACAGCGGGCGCGAAGCGATCGGCGTAAGCCCGCCTTAAAGCAGCTTGCCCATGGCAACGGCCGTGTCGGCCATGCGGTTCGAGAAGCCCCACTCGTTGTCGTACCACGAGAGAACGCGTACGAGCGTGCCGTCCAGAACCTTAGTCTGGTCGAGATGGAAGATCGACGAACGGCTGTCGTGATTGAAGTCGATCGACACGTTCGGCTGATCGGTGACGCCCAGAATGCCCTTGAGGTGCTGGGATGCGGCCACCTTGATCGCAGCGTTGATCTCGTCCTTGGTCGTCTCGTTCTTGGCGACGAACTTGAAATCAACCACGGACACGTTGGGCGTCGGAACGCGGATCGCCGTGCCGTCGAGACGGCCGTTGAGCTCCGGCAGCACGAGGCCGACGGCCTTCGCAGCGCCCGTCGAGGTCGGGATCATCGACAGCGCCGCCGCGCGGCCGCGATAGAGATCCTTGTGCAGCGTGTCGAGGGTCGGCTGATCACCCGTATAGCTGTGGATCGTCGTCATGAAGCCCTTCTCGATGCCCACGAGATCGTTGAGCACCTTCGCCACCGGCGCGAGGCAGTTGGTCGTGCACGAGGCGTTCGAGACGACGAGATGATCCTTGGTCAGCTTCTCGTGGTTGACGCCGTAGACCACCGTGAGGTCGGCGCCGTCCGCCGGAGCCGAGACCAGCACGCGCTTCGCGCCCGCCGTGAGATGGGCGGCGGCCTTCTCCTTGCTGGTGAAGATACCGGTGCACTCGAGCGCGATATCGACGCCGAGGTCCTTGTGCGGAAGCTCCGCCGGGTTCTTGACCGCAGTCACCTTGATCGGCCCGCGGCCGAGGTCGATGCTGTCGCCCTTGACAACCACCTCGCCGGGGAAGCGGCCATGCACGCTGTCGAAGCGCAGAAGATGCGCGTTCGTCTCCACCGGGCCGAGGTCGTTGATTGCCACCACGTCGATATCCGTGCGGCCCGACTCGTAGATCGCGCGCAGCACGTTGCGGCCGATGCGGCCAAATCCGTTGATCGCGACCTTGAGTGCCATGAAAAGTCCTCCAAACCGGTGGTAAAAATTGTTGGGCGGGACGGCGCGGACAGAAGCGAAGCACCTGAAAATCCCGCCGGGCGGGCGCCATTAAGTTTGGGACCCCCCGCCCTGTCAATGCCATCTCCCGCCACACCGCGAGCCTCTGGCAAAATTGATCGCGTTGACCATCATTCCGGAAACCTCATTTCTTGCGCCGCAAGATGAGATTCCTTATGCTGTTACGGGGCGGTAGGCAGATCTGTTGCGTACCGGGGCTTACGAGGGAAAACACGGGTTAACTCATGGTGCAGCGGGTCAGAGAGAAAGCGAAACGTCCGGCCAGCCGCGCCAAGGAGCCGGCTTCCGCCGCTGCCCCTGCCGATCGCACCGAGGCACGCGTGAAGGCGCTCGAGCAGGAGCGCGACAAGCTCAAGGCGGAGCTCGAGATCGCCCGCTCACGGATCGCCGCGCTCGAAGAAAGCCGCAGCGCCGTCGCCAGCCGCATCGACTGGGTCATCGAGTCGCTCAGCGGCGTTGTCGACAGAACGGACTGAGCCCTCGCTTTTTTCCCGGCCGCATCCTATGTTGGAAAGGCTGCGGGGTTCGTCAGGAACACATGAATCTCCAGGGCCTATAAGATCTGCCTGGGAGCTGTCCCTGGCCGGGGCCGTGGCCCCGGACATATGGCGCCCACCTTACATTTGTAGGGACCCGGCGAGATCAACCGTTCCAACGGCCACCGCGGCACTTTCCCTTCCTCGTTGACCGCGCCCGTCTTGCGGACGTGCCCAAAACCTCCGCCGGACGCCTCGTGAAAGATTCCGCTTCGCCAGCCTCTGTAGACGACCAGAAGAAAGAGATGCGCCGCGAGGCCAAGGCCACGCGTAAGGACGCGTTCGCCCGTCACGGGGCCACCGCCGCCGCGGACATCGCTCGCCATGGGATCGCCTTCGCCGGACGCGCGGCCCCTGCCGTCGTCTCGGGCTTCCTGGCCATCGGCGAGGAGATCGACCCCACGCCTCTCATGCTGCGCCTCATGGCCGAAGGCTATCGCCTCTGCCTGCCAGTTATGGAGGCGAAGGGCAAACCTCTTCTGTTCCGCGCCTGGTCACCGGGCGATCCGCTGGGCGAAGTGACATGGGGCATCCGCGAGCCCCTGCCTGAGGCGCCCGTGCTCGACCCCGATATCGTGCTGGGTCCGCTGCTCGCCTTCGATACCCTCGGATACCGCCTCGGCTATGGCGGAGGCTTTTACGACCGCACCCTGGCGCGCCTCAGGGCGCTGAAGCCGGTCGTTTCGATTGGCCTCGCTTTCGACGAGCAGCGGGTCGACGCCGTGCCCCGCGTCGACTATGACGAACGCCTCGATTGGATCCTGACCCCTTCCGGGCCTCTGAAGTGCCAGTCCGCATGACGAACAAGCCGATGATCGCCCATTCCAAGCGTCGCGCGCGCCCTCTCCCCGTGTCCCGCAGAGCGGAGGCAAACGGCGGCGGAAAACCCACACGTGCCTGGACCTGGGCCTCCGCCGGGGTGATGGAGCGGGGAGGACTGCAGCTTTCCCATTTTCCAACGTCATCCCGACGCAGGTCGGGATCCAGACACGCATCGACGCACGACCGGCCGCCTCCATTCCTGCGAGGGCACGCCTGATGCGCCTGCTGTTTCTCGGAGACATCGTCGGCCGTGCGGGCCGTAAAGCAGCCGTCGAGGCGATTCCGCGCCTGCGCCAGCGCTACAAGCTCGATTTCGTCGTGATCAACGGCGAGAACGCGGCAGGCGGCTTCGGCATCACCGAGGCCATCCATCTGGAGCTGATCGACGCCGGCGCCGATGCCGTGACCCTCGGCAATCACGCGTTCGACCAGAAAGACACCCTCGTCTTCATCGGCCGCCAGGAGCGGCTGATCCGCCCTCTCAACTTTCCGCCCGGCACGCCGGGACGCGGCGCAGGGCTGTTCAAGGCCAGGAACGGCGCGGACGTGCTCGTCATCAACGCCATGGGCCGCGTGTTCATGACCGAAACCGACTGCCCCTTCCGCGCCATCGACCGCGAGATCACTGCCTGCGGCTTGAAAACCGGGGCCGATGTCATCCTGATCGACTTTCACGCGGAGGCGACGAGCGAGAAGCAGGCGCTTGGCCATTTCGTGGACGGCAGGGCCAGCGTCGTGGTCGGTACTCACACCCACACCCCCACGAGCGACGAGCGCGTGCTGCCCGGCGGCACGGCCTACATGTCGGACGCGGGCATGTGCGGCGACTACAATTCCGTGCTCGGCATGGAGATCGACGAGCCGCTCAACCGCTTCCTGACACGCCTCCCGCGCGAGCGCTTCGAGCCGGCCCTCGGCCCCGCAACCGTCTCGGGTCTCGCGGTCGAGATCGACGACAAGACCGGCCTCGCGACCCGCGTGAAAAGCTTGCGGCTCGGTGGCGTTCTGGAGCCTACCGAGCCGCTCTTTTGGGTCGAGTGAGAGATCGTCTATGGCAACCGCTGAGGATGGGTTAACCCGCCCTCGGCGCAATGGTGAGACATGCTCACCCTGGTCCGCAATTGGGCAATAGCGGGATATCCGAAAGTCTAGTTGATTCTACTCGCCCCCGCGAGGCCCGGCCAAAGCGGCCGGCCCTCAATCCGCCCCAAAACCCCTGTTTCAGAGCCGTTGCTCCCGATCAACCATCAGGACGCTTCCCTCCGCTATTTCCGGGCTTTTTGGGCCGTGAGGGGGTTGACCGGCGGCAGACGGCCGCTCATTAAATCGGACGCAAAACACGCCCTCGGGAACCATCCCCCAAAACAGCCTCGGAAGCGGACATGGCCGGCCATTCAGCATTTAAGAACATCATGCACAAGAAGGGCCGCAAGGATGCGGCCAAGGCCAAGATGTTCGCCAAGTTCGCGCGTGAAATCACGGTCGCCGCAAAGTCCGGCATGCCCGACCCCACCATGAACCCGCGCCTGCGCCTCGCCATCCAGACCGCCCGCGCCGAGAACATGCCGAAAGACAACATCGAGCGCGCCATCAAGAAGGCCCAGGGCGGTGACAGCGAGGCTTACGAGACGATCCGTTACGAAGGCTACGCCCCCGGCGGCGTCGCCGTCATCGCCGAAGCCCTAACCGACAACCGCAACCGCACCGGCGGCGCAGTGCGCGCGGTGTTCAGCAAGTACGGCGGAAACCTGGCTGCCACCGGCGCCGTCGCGCACATGTTCCAGCATGTCGGCGAAATCCGCTTCAAGCCAGCGGCAGGCTCACCCGACTCCGTCCTCGAAGCCGCGATCGAAGCCGGTGCCGACGACGCCGTGTCCGATGCATCGGGCCACCTCGTCACCTGCTCGTTCGACAACCTCGGCACGGTCGCTGCGGCACTCGAGGAAAAGCTCGGCGAGCCGGAGAGCGTGAAAGCCGTTTGGAAACCCAACCTCTCGACCGAGGTCGACGAGGAGAACGCCCAATCCATCATGAAGCTCATCGCGGCCCTCGAGGACGACGACGATGTGCAGAACGTTTTCGCCAACTTCGAAGTTTCAGAAGAAATCCTGAAGAAGCTGACCGCCGCCTAGAAGCAGCGGACCGCATCGGAATTGAACCTTTAAGAGAATGAACTGGACGAGAGGCACATGACCGAGAAGCTGGAAGACATCGCCCAAGCCATGGTGGCCCCCGGAAAAGGCATCCTGGCCGCCGATGAAAGCTCGGGAACCATCAAGAAGCGTTTCGACAAGATCTCCGTCGTCTCGACCGAGGACAGCCGCCGCGATTATCGCGAGATGCTGTTCCGCGCCAACGACGCGATGAAGAACTATGTCTCGGGCGTCATCCTGTACGACGAGACCATCCGCCAGAAGGCCAAGGACGGCACCCCGCTGGTCGAGGTCATGCGGGCCGCTGGCTCGATCCCCGGCATCAAGGTCGACATGGGCGCCAAGCCCCTCGCCGGCCCCACGGCCAAAGTCGAGACCATCACCGAAGGTCTCGACGGCCTGCGTGAGCGCCTTGCGGAGTACTACAAGCTCGGCGCCCGCTTCGCCAAATGGCGCGCCGTCATCACCATTGCCGACGGTCTGCCCACCTGGAACTGCGTCAAGGCCAACGCGCACGCACTGGCCCGCTACGCCGCCCTTTGCCAGGAAGCCGGCATCGTTCCGATCGTCGAGCCGGAAGTGCTCATGGACGGCGAGCACTCGAGCCATGACATCGACGAATGCTACCGCGTGACGGAGTGGACGCTCCGCACCGTATTCCGCGAGCTCTACGACGCCCGCGTTTCGCTTGAGGGCATGATCCTGAAGCCCAACATGGTGATCGCCGGACAGAAGTCCGCGCGCCAGTCCTCGCCCGAGGAAGTTGCCGAGAAGACGCTGCGCTGCCTGAAGTCGACGGTTCCGGCCGCCGTGCCCGGCATCGCCTTCCTCTCGGGCGGCCAGTCCGACGAAGCGGCAACGCAGCACCTCTCCCTCATGAACGCCGCAGGCGGCCTGCCTTGGGCCCTCACCTTCTCCTACGGCCGCGCCTTGCAGGCCGCAGCCCTGTCCGCCTGGGGCGGCAAGGCGGAGAACGTCGCGGCCGGCCAGCGCGCCTTCACCCACCGCGCCCGCATGAACAGCCTCGCTGCTCTCGGCAAGTGGGAAGCGAAGCTCGAAAAGGCCGCGTGATTTTTCTGCCGGGCCACGGAACCCAGGCACGCTGAACACGTTTCAACGAGGTCTTCGGGCCATTGGAGCGAAGGCAAAGCATCAAGGCGCAACGAGCCCCCCTCGTTGCGCCTTGATTGCATTTGAGGCGCGCTGCGCCTCCCCCGAATGAGCAAAAAAAGCGCCGAACCACGAGGTCCGGCGCCTTTTTTGTCGTTCGAGTTCGGCTCAGTTCAGCCAGAAGCCCGAGATGGCGTCAGCCAGCGTATCGGGCGGCGCGTAGGTGTTCTTCTTCTTACCCTTCCGCTCCTTGGTGTTGCTGGTCGCCGTGGTCTCGGACGCGTATGGCGGCTCCGAGGACGACGTCTCGATCACCGGATCGAGCCTGAGTGCACGGCCCGTGAGCGCAGCCGAAAGCTTGCTGTCGTGGCCGTAGATGTCGGCAAAGGTAGAGACCTTACCGTGCTCGTCGGCAACCGCCGTGAAATAGGTCATGTGCACGGGAATTCTGTGATCGAGATGAACCTCGCCGCCGCCCGCCATCGCACGCTGCACGCCCGCTTCGTCGAGGCCATTACCCTCCGACAGCATGATCGCCGCGAACTGCTTCGGGTTCTGTACGCGGATGCATCCGTGCGAGAGCGCCCGGCTCGATTGCGCGAAGAGCTCCCGCTCGATCGTGTCGTGCATGTAGACGTCATGCTTGTTCGGGAAGCGGAACTTCACGATACCGAGCGGGTTCTTGCCGCCCGGCGGCTGGATGAAGCTGTAGTTGCGAAGATCCGCGGTGCTCCAGTTCACGCTCTCGGGCGACACTTCACGTCCGCCGTAATAGACCTTGAGACCGTAGGCACGGATCGACGCGGCGCCGTTGCTGCCGCCGCCGAACAGGTTCGAGAAGAAATCACCGCCGCCGATGGCCTTGAGACGCGGCGCGAGCTCGCGCATCTTGATGCCATCCGGCATGCCCCATGACGGGTTGAAGCCGACGAACTCCATCTCCGCTGAAAACACCGGAGTGGCCCAAGCCGGAAGCCCGACGATGATCCGTTCCTTGAAGATCACCTCGTTGCCCTTGTAGACGCGGGTGATGTACTCGGGGATGTTGTTCTGCACGTAGATCTTGCCCAGGTTCTCGGGCATCCAGCGCCAACGCTCCATGTTGAGCACCAGGATCTGCGTCTTGCGCTCGGGATCGGGCGCCCTGTTGGCTTCGAACTCGCGGTTGAGCGCAGAGCGCGTCGCGTTGTTGAGCTGACCCGACGCCTTGAGACCCTTCTCGAGCTGGAAGGCCTTGAGCGCCGTCTCCACCTTCTCGTCGAACAGCGTGTCCTTGGCTCCGGCGTCCGCCGGAACCTTGAGGCGCTGGCGCAAGAGCGCGATCGCCGCGTCGTCGGCACCGGCCTTCAGAAGTTTGCCTTCCGGGATCCGCACCTTGAGCGCGGGATCGACATCGATCTCGGTCTTGGTGGGGCCTCCGCGCGCTTCCAGAAGCGCCTTGTGCAGCAGCTTGAACTGCGGATGCTGCGGATGCTGATCGCGCAGATAGGCATCCGGAGATGCCGCCGCCGAAAGTTCCGTCAGCACCACGTTGGGATCCTTGACGGGCGGCGTCTGATCCAGAATGCGGCTCAGCGACGTGGGATTGACGCGTCCGCCCTTGGCGAAGCGCGCATACTTGAGAAGCTCGAGCGTGAGTTTGCCCTCGGCCGCCGCGAGCGTCTCAGGCGTGTGAGAGCCGCTCAAATCCGGAAGATCGAAGGCAGCAGCCGAAAGGCCCCAGTCGTCGGCCTTGCGCACCTCATCCATCGCGGCCTTGGCCTTGGCGTTGAAGCCGGCGCTGTCGACCCACAGCGGCCCGCCCGTGCGCGCGCCGTAGAAGGCGACCGCAGCGGCCGTGTCATCCTTGTTGGACTTGGAGACGTTCGACGAGCTGCCGAGCCAGGTGCGCGCCGCTGCGATCACCGGATCGACCACGGGCGGAGGCGTTGCGGCCGCCGTTGCGGGAGCAGGCGCAGCCGCGGGAGCGGCTGCAGGTGTCGCGGTTGCTGCGGCCGCGGGCGGAGTTGCAGCCGGCGGCGTGGCAGTGGCGGCGGCGGGCTGTGAAGCAGTGGGAGCCGCCTCTTGCACGGTTGCGGCGGGTGGCGTGGCGGCCGCCGGAGCGGAAGCCGCAGCAGGCGGCGTGGACGCTGCGGGAGCCGCGGGCGCGGCAGTGCTCGCGCTCGAAGAAGGAGCGGCAGAAGGAGCCGCGGGCGGCGCAGCTGGAGCCGGGGTCTCCTGCGCAGCCGTAGCCGGTGGCGTGGCCGAAGGCGTTGCATCCGCGGCGGGCGGCGTGGTGGCCGCAGGCGCAGGCGTTGCAGCGGGCGCCGGTGTCACCGCGTTGGCGACCGCGCCGGAAGCGGCTGGGGTTTCCGACGCTGGCTTCTCGGGCGCCACGGTCGATGCGGCTGGCAAGGCAGAAGTCTCAGGGGGCGACGAGGACGATGACGACTGCGGCGCTGGCGTGCTCGGCGTCGTGCCCACGGCCGCTGTCTGCGCCTCGGCGCTCGAAACGGAAACGGTTATCGCCACGAGCGCGGTCGTAACGGCAGCAGTGCGCAAAAAAGCAGTCGTGAACATCAATCAGGCTCCGTCAAGCGAGACGCGGCACCCCAAAACTCGTGAAAACACCCTCAGAACAATTCCAGACAAAAGCAGGTATCAGCGTGGCGATTTCATGCCCAAGAACGCCAGGAAACGGATCATCGAAGAGAGCCCCGGGCCCCTTCACCGCCTTCCGGCGCCGCCGCCGGGTGAGCGGCCGTTTGCCGTCCAACCCGGACCCAACCTGCTCAAAACAGAGCCAACTCGTTAAGATGTCGGCACTTTACGCTTGGATTCGCATCTGGCGACGATAACGGAAAGGGCCAGAGGGCGATAGGGCAGAACGGCCAGCCTGCGCTTCTTTCCGCGAGTTCTCCCGCATCTCAACAGGGTGTCGCTTTTCCGCCGGATTTGGGCCAGATACGCTCGCGGAAGCAAAGCCCTGCCTCCGCTCCGGACGGAAAGAGACTGAAGGACATGACCCAAAAATCAGCAGCACCGGAGATTTGCCTCGTGGCCGAGGTTCTGGGCGACAAGGACTGGCCCGCCCATCTCGCGGCCGCCATCGACGCCACGGGAGCCGTCACGCTGGTGCTGACGCCCAAGGACGCGGGCGCGATCGATCCGTCGGCCGCGCGCGCGCTGGTTGAAATGGCCCAGAAAAAGAAAGTCGCCGCCCTCGTCGCGGACGATATCGGCTTGGCCCAGAACATCGGCGCCGACGGCGTACACCTGTCCGCACGCCCCGATATCGAGGAGGCCTACGACAACGCGCGCTCCAAGCTCGGGCCCGACTTCATCGTCGGCGCCGATGCCGGCGCCTCACGCCACGACGCCATGACATTGGGCGAGGCGGGCGCCGACTACGTCGCCTTCGGCACAGCTCGGGGCGACGCCGACCCCGAGGAGACGCAGCTCGATCTCGTTGCCTGGTGGGCGGACATCTTCGTCGTGCCCGTCGTCGCCTACGGCATCGAAACCGCGGGAGAGATCCCCGATCTCGTCCACGCACGCGCCGACTTCATCGCCGTGTCCGTTCCCCGCGATATCGCGGGCGAGGCGGGCAAGGCCTGGGCAGCCGGCATCGTCGCGGCGCTCAAAGCCCCGGCGAGCGCGGCCTAGAAGCCTCGAGGAAGCCCCAAGGAGCAGCGATCTTGAAAACGAGCCACCTTGTCGTTCTGGGCATTCTCGGCCTTTCCGTCGGCGTGCTGGGCGGCCTCGCCGCAACGGGCATGCTCGCCCCGTACCTTCCGCAGAGCACGGACCACACCGCCACGCCGGAGCTGAACAGCGAGCCCGCCAACCTCCCGCAGGACGACTCCGCCTACGCCGCCTTCGACCAAGGACAGTACCTCACCGCCTTGAAGCTCGCCGAGGAAGCCGCCCGCCGCGACGACCCGCAGGCGCATACTCTCATCGGGCGCATCTATGCCGACGGCCTCGGCGTCGCCAAGGACGAGACCACCGCCGCCCGCTGGTACGCGCGCGCCGCCGAGCTGGGCGACATCCCGGCCATGCTGGCGCTCGGCACCTTCCTCGCCGAAGGCCGCGGCGTCGCCAAGGACATGAACCTCGCCGCCGAGATGTTCGAGAAGGCCGCCGCGACCGGCGACCCGCTCGCGAACTACAATCTCGGCCTCCTCTTCCTGCGCGGAACCGGCAAGCCCGAGAACCCCTACCGCGCCGCCCAGCACATCCGCTACGCGGCCGAGAAAGGCATCGCCGCCGCACAGTACGACCTCGCCGCCCTCTACCTCGAAGGCAACGGCGTGCCCAACGATGCGCTCGAAGCCGCGCGCTGGAGCGCGAAGGCCGCCGAGCAGGGTCTCCCCGCCGCCCAATACGATTATGCCGTCATGCTGCTGCAGGGCCGCGGCCTGAAGGTGGATGAAGGCAAGGCCGTCACGTATCTCCAGGCCGCAGCCGACAAAGGCGTGGCAGGCGCCCAGAACCGGCTTGGTCACCTCTACGCCGAAGGCGTCGGCGTAGAGGCCAACCCGGTTGAAGCCGCCAAGTGGCGCTTCATCGCCAAAGCCGCCGGCGTGACCGACGACAAGCTCGACCTCTACGTCGCCGCCTTGCCGGATGCCGATAGAACGAAAGCCGAAGCCGCCGCGACCGAATGGCGCGAAAGGAAGCGGATCATGCCCTGAGCGGGCTGACGGCCTTGACGGAGGGGCTCACCCGCGCCCATTAACGACGTGGTCCCGCTCAACCCCGAAAAAGGTTGACGTTCCGTCCCGAACCCGTCAGAGCCTCGCCAATCCGTTTCCCAGCGAGGCTGCTTTCCAGCCCGCTTCAATCTCCAACTTTGGCCGATCATGCCCGCTTCAGCCCTGATGAATGTGATGGTCGCCGCCGCGCGCAAGGCGGGCCGCTCGCTCGCCCGCGACTTCGGCGAGGTTGAGCACCTGCAGGTGTCGGTGAAGGGGCCCGCGAACTTCGTCTCCGCCGCCGATCACAAAGCGGAGGAGATCATCTTCAAGGAGCTGTCGAAGGCCCGTCCGGGCTACGGCTTCCTGATGGAGGAGCGCGGTGAGGTCGAAGGCGTCGACAAGACCCATCGCTGGATCGTCGATCCGCTCGACGGCACCACGAATTTCCTGCACGGCATTCCCCACTTCGCGATCTCGATCGGCCTTGAGCGCGACGGCGTTCTGGTTGCGGGCGTCGTCTACAATCCCGCGACCGACGAACTGTTCGCCGCCGAGAAGGGCAAGGGCGCGTTCCTGAACGACAAGCGCCGCCTGCGCGTCGCCGCCCGCAAGACCCTGGCCGACGCCGTCGTCGTCACCGGCATTCCCCATCGCGGCCGTCCCGGACATCCCCGCTTCATGTCGGAGATGCAGACGGTGATGATGGAGGTCGCAGGCATTCGCCGCTCGGGCTCCGCCGCCCTCGATCTCGCGTACATCGCGGCCGGCCGCTACGACGGCTACTGGGAGCGGAACCTGAAGCCCTGGGACCTCGCGGCAGGCATCGTGCTCGTGCGTGAGGCGGGCGGCATTGCAACCGGCATCGGCGGCGGCGACACGGCCCTCGAAACCGGCGACATCCTCGCCGGCAATAACGCGATCACCAAGGCGCTCTCACCCCTCCTCGCGCGCTGAGCGCGGACCACCTGGCTCGCTGACATGCTTTTTAGCTGCCCAGCGCGGCAAGGCTTGCGCTGCGAGAGTTTGCAGCAGCGCGTCTCCCCGCCAACCTACGATGGCTCGACGCGAGCAAGCGATTTAGACAAAAACAAACGTCATCCTCGTGCAGACCGCTTGTCCGAGTGAACGAACACCACGCCCCTCCATGGCCGGGTCAAGCCCGGCCGTGGAGCTGGTGAAGGGCAGGACGAGACCGGAACCTGGAACGCGCCCGGGCAAGACCGACATGCGTGAGGCACGTCTGGGCTCCCGCCTCGCAGCAATAACGTTGTGTTTGGGCAATCGCGTCTCACAAAACAAACGTCATCCCGACGTAGGTCGGGATCCAGACACGCTGCAATGAGTCGCGAAAATAACCGGTCCAGTCCTTCGACGAGGTGACGTCAGGCTCACCCTGCGCCTAGCGCCCCGCCTTGTCGCGCCCCTTGCCGCGCGACGCGAAGCGCACCGCTTCCTCGGCCGCGCGAACGATCGCCTTGGCCTTGTTGATGCACTCCTGCTGTTCCTTCTCGGGAACGCTGTCGAACACGATACCCGCCCCAGCCTGCACGTAGAGACGGCCGTCCTTGACGAGCGCCGTGCGCAACACGATGCACGTGTCCATCTCGCCGTCCGCCGTGAAGTAGCCGACGCAGCCCGCATAAGGACCGCGCTTGGCTTTCTCCAACTCGTCGATGATCTCCATCGAACGCACTTTCGGCGCACCCGACACTGTGCCCGCTGGGAATCCGGCCATCAGCGCATCGATCGCATCGTGCTTTCCGGCCAGCTTGCCCACCACGTTCGACACGATGTGCATCACGTGGCTGTAGCGCTCGATGACGAATTTCGCCGTCACCTCGACGGTGCCGACCTCGGCGACGCGGCCGACGTCGTTGCGGCCGAGATCGAGCAGCATCAGGTGCTCGCTGCGCTCCTTGGGATCGCGCAGCAGAGCCTCACCCAGCGCCTTGTCCTCGGCATCCGTCGCCCCGCGCGGCGCCGTGCCTGCGATCGGACGGATGGTCACCTCGCCATCGCGCAGCCGCACCAGGATTTCCGGGCTCGACCCGACGAGGGCGAACGAGCCGAGATCCAGGTGGAACAGGAAGGGCGACGGATTGGTGCGCCGTAAAGCGCGATAGAGCGCGAATGGCGGCAGCGCGAACGGCGCCGAGAAGCGCTGCGAAAGCACCACCTGGAAAATGTCTCCGGCGCGGATGAACTCCTTGGCCTTCTCGACCATGGACATGTATTCGCGCGGCGTGGTGTTGGAGCGCGGCTCGGGCTGAGCGAGCTTCTTGGGCGTGAGCGCTCCGCTGTGAGGCAACGGCTCGTCGAGAGCCTGCACGGCGCTCTTCAACCGCTTCAACGCGGCCTTGTAGGCCTTCTCCGCGTCGGATTTGTCGCCCGGGCGCACCGGCGTCACCAGGCTGATCTCGTCTTTCACGGAATCGAAGATCACGATCACCGTCGGGCGCATGAGAACGGCATCGGGCACGCCGAGCTCGTTCTCCTTCACCTCCGGCAGCTTCTCGATGAGCCGAACCGTGTCGTAGCCCATGTAGCCGAACACGCCAGCCGACATCGGCGGCAGCTCGGCAGGCAGAGACAAGCGCGACTGGCCCAGAAATTCGCGCAGCGAGACGAGCGCAGGCTTACCGTCCGTCTTGAAGGCGTCCGGCTTGCGAACCGGATCGCGATTGATCTCCGCGACCTCGCCGTTCGCCCGCCAGACGATATCCGGATCGAACCCGACCACCGAGTAGCGCCCGCGCGAAGCGCCGCCCTCGACCGACTCGAGCAGGAACGAGAACGGCCGGCTGCGCGCGAGCTTGAGGTACACCGAAACCGGCGTCTCGAGATCGGCGACCAGCCGCGTCCACACCACCTGCGGCTCACCGGCCCGATAGCGTTTCGTGAAGGCATCGAGCGATGGCAACGCTTCGATGCCCGAGGTTCTCTGCGAGAGCGTGCTCAAGAGAACGGACTCCCCTTACTGCTCGGTGCCTGTCCCCGCACCCGTGGCCCGCGCAAGCTCGGCCTCGTTGATGTGCACCTTGAGGTCGGCCTTGAGCGCGTTGACGTAGGCGATCAGGTCATCGTTGGCGAGCTGGTCGGCGAGCTCCTTGTTGAGCGCGTCGCTCTGTTCCTTCGTGGGAGCCCCCGCGGGAACGATGTCCTTGATCTGGAAAATGATGCGGCTCGCCCGGTCGCTCGTCTCCGCATAGCCCGCGCCGCCCTTGGGCAGGGCGAACGCCTGCTTCACCGCCTCCGTCGTGAGGCCCGGGGGCGAGAGATTGCGCTTGATCATGTCAAGCACCTCGGCCTTGCCGCCCGCTTCCCCGGCGATCTTCTCGAAAGGCTCGCCAGCCTTGAGACGATCCACGAGCTTCTGCGCCAGATCGTTCAGGAGACGCGACTTCTCCTTGTCGATGTAAAGCGTCTTCACCTCGGCCTTCACCTCGTCGAACGGCTTCTGCTTGCGCTCCGTCACGCCGAGCACGTCGAACCAGGCAAATGCGGGGCCGGGAAGCTCCACGGCGTCGGGCTGCGTGCCGACGCCCGTCGCGAACACGTCCTTGAGCACGATGGCGGCATCCGGAATGTCGATCGCGGTCTTGCCGTCGGGCGTCTTGTTGTCCCGGTCCACGGCGTCGATGTCGAAGAACTTGAGCTTCTGCTCCTCGGCGATCTCCTTGAGAGTCTTGCCGGCGTTGCGGCCTTCCTCGATGAGATCGAAACGCTCCTGGATCAGGCCCTGCGCACGCTCACCCGCGAGCTTGTCGCGCACCTTGTCCTTCACCTCCTCGAACGTGCTTTCCTTGCCCGGATCGATCTCCACGGCTCGCACCAGCACGGTCGCGAAACGGCCCTCGATCACGTCGGAGATCTTGTCGCGCTCCAGGCTGAAAGCCGCATCCGCGATCTTGGGATCGATGAGCGCGCTCTTCGTCACCATGCCAAGACTGACATCGGCCTCGGTGGCACCGGCTTCCTTCGCGACATCGAAGAAGTTCTTCTTGCCCTCGGCCAGGTCCTTGCGGGCCGCTTCCGCGGCAGCCTTGTCCTTGAAGGAGATCTGCTGGATGCGGCGGCGCTCCGGCTTGTCGTAGGTCGCCTTGTGATCGGTGTAATAAGTCTTGAGCTCATCGTCGGTCAGCGTGATCTCGGACTTGAGCGCATCCGACGACAGCACCAGCATCGCCACCTTGCGATACTCGGGCGTCATGAACTCCGTCTTCTGCGCCTCGTAGGTCTCGTTCAGCTTCGCCTCGTCCGGATCGGGCACGGTGATCTTGGACGCATCGATGTTCACGAGCTCGATGGTGCGCGTCTCCTCCCGCCACTTGTGGAGGTCCTCGATCATCGGCTTCGGCACCACGATGGCGGACGAGAGCGCGTCAGAGATCTGCCCGCGCACCTCGTCGTCACGGCGGATTGCGAGGAAGCCCTGCTCGCTGAGGCCCATCTGGCGAAGCAGACCGTCGAAGCCCAGTCGCGAGAACTTGCCGTCCGGCCCGTGGAAGTTCGGATCGTTGCGCACGCCTTCCGCCAGCGTCTCGTCAGAGAGCGAGAGGCCGAGCTTCTCGGCATGGCTCTTGACGGCCGCCTGCGCGATCAGCTCGTTGAGCGCCTGACGGTCGAGACGCAGCATCAGGCCCTGCTCGGTGGTAAGGCGTCCGCCGTCCTGGAGCTGCACCGAGCGCAGCTTGCTCTGAAATGCGCGCTGGAAGTCGGTCACCGTGATGTCGGTGTCACCCACCTTCGCCACCGATCCGCGCCCGAATCCTCGGAACACGTCGGCAACGTTCCAGAAGATACCGAAGCTCACGATCAGGACCGCGAACAGGAGCTTGGCCAGCCAGCCTTGGGCGCCGCGTCGGAGGGCGTCGAGCATAGAAAATGATCTTCCTGTTAAATGCGGGCCGACGAGCGCACATTGTTCTTTTGGGCTCGGCCGCACCGCTTGCAGAAAAAGTTTATCCCGTCCATGACGGGACGCACGGGACTGATATGAAGCCCAGCCCGCTTCTGAATGCAAGACCGAGCTGCGCAACGGACATTAAACAAAGTTCCGGCTTCCCGGCCAACCCCTTAAGGGGCAAAAGCGGGGCCGGGAGGCGCGGCCCGCGGGGCAGGCCGGCGAAACGAACAAAGATGACGGAGCATCCGAGCCGATGAGCGAAGCTGAGAGCGCAATCCGCCCCTTGGTCGCCGGAAACTGGAAGATGAACGGACTCGCGGCCGCCCTCGGAGAGGCCGCCGCCGTGCGCGACGCCCTCCCGGGTCTAGGCACGGGCGCTCCAAGTGTCATGATCTGCCCGCCCGCAACCCTCCTGGCCGCCCTCGCAGCGGCCGCCAAGGGCTCGAACCTCGAGGTCGGCGGACAGGACTGCCACGCAGCGGCTTCGGGGGCTCACACTGGTGATATTGCAGCCGAAATGCTGAAAGATGCGGGCGCCGCCGCCGTCATCGTCGGCCATTCCGAGCGCCGCGCCGACCACGGCGAGCTGGACCGGGTCGTCCGCGCCAAGGCCACCGCCGCCCACCGGGCCGGGCTCACGGCCATCATCTGCATCGGCGAGACCAAGGGACAGCGTCTCACCGGGCTAACTCTCGATGTGGTCGACCGCCAGCTCAAAGCGTCCCTGCCCGACTCCGTATCCTGCACCAATACCGTGGTTGCCTATGAGCCTATCTGGGCCATCGGCACCGGTTTGACGCCCGAGCCCCGGGATGTGGCCGAGGTCCATGCCGCCATCCGCAAGAGCCTCGAGGCGCGCTTCGGCGAGGCTGGCCGGCGCATCCGCATTCTTTACGGCGGCTCCGTAAAACCCTCCAACGCCAAGGAGTTGCTCTCACTCCCAAACGTGAATGGCGCCCTCGTTGGCGGGGCGAGCCTCAAGGCCGCCGATTTCCTCGCCATCATCCGGGCCTACGCGTAAGACCCCTCGGCACCCGGCCGGGGCTGAAAATTCATCTCGCCGGCCGAAAACGAACGGCATAAGTAGCAGCCCTGAATTGCAGGCACACGGAGCAACGGCCATGAAGGGACACCCAAACGAGCGAGGTGGAACCATGCGGATCGGCCGTTCACGTCTGCTCGCTGCCATCCTTCTTGTGGCCGCACCCGCCGCCGCCAGCGCCGCGCCGCTCGATGCGCCAGCCTGCACCGCGCTCAAGACCGAGTACGACGGCCTCGTCTCGGGCGGCGCCAAAGCCGATATGGACCGCGGCCCGGCATGGGCGAAGACGAACCTCAGCCCCGACAAACTGCAGAAGATCGAGCGCCTGATCGCGCTTCAGGAGCAGCTGAGCTTCCGCTGCGGCGAGTTCCTGACCGCCCGCCCGCTCCTCAAGGAACCGCCCAAGCCGCCGCAGGAGGCCGGCGCGGAAGGCAAGGACGGGAAGGACGGGAAGGACGGCAAAAAGGCTACCGCCAAGGCGGCAGCCGATTCCCAAGATGGCGCAACGCCTTCCAACATTCCTCCGCCCAAGCGGAAGAACAAGGACGCCGCCTCTGCCGCGGGCAAGACCTCGAGCAGGAACTGACCTGGACCACTCCGCGCGCCCGCCGCCGCGACAACCCGAGCATCCTGAGGAGCCAAAGACGCGCCGCCATCTAGCCCTCGCGGCCCGGCTGGTGTAGAAGCCCAGAAAAATCCCCCCAAATGGCCCTCGCGGGAGAGGGCATGGAGCCCATCACCACATGATCACGGTTCTTCTCGTCATCCATCTTATGGTTGCAGCCGCACTGGTTGCCGTCGTGCTCTGGCAGCGCTCCGAAGGCGGCGCGCTCGGCATCGGCGGCGGTGGCGGCGGCTTCCTCACCGGCCGCGGAACCGCCAACCTGCTCACGCGCACCACGGCCATTCTCGCCGCCTGCTTCTTCCTGACGAGCATTCTCCTCACGCTCGTCTCCCAGCATTCGGCACCCAAGGGATCGGCCTTCGACAACGCGGCACCCGCTTCCTCGTCCGCACCGGCCGCGCCGGCTGGTACGCCGACGCCTGCCCCTGCCGACAACGCCCCGCGCGGCGGCATTCTCGACAAGCTGCAGTAAGAGCCAGCAGCCGCTTGCGAGATCTGAGGATGTGGCCGGTGCGCAACTGGCCACAGCCCCGGCGTGTTGCTAGCGTGCTTCCGGGTTGGGGAGCGGAGAACGGCCATGCATCGGGGACACGAGCATCGGGGCACCAGGCGTCGCGGACTGAGCAGCGCCTCCGGAGCAGCGATCGCGAGCATGGGAGCAGCCATTGCGCTGTCGGCCTGCTCGGCGGGCATGCCCGGCCTCGCACCCGGCGCGCTCCCCTATCAGCGCTCGAACGCCATCGTCACCACCGGCTTCAAGGAAACCGAGGTCGCGCCCAACCAGTACCGCATCGAGGTCGTCGGCAACGCCAACACGCCGCGGGAACGGCTCGAGAAAATCGCAGCCACGCGCGCAGCCGAGATCGGCACTGAAAACCGCCTGGGCTATTTCCGCATCGACGGCGTGGAGCTCGCCACCCGCTGCGAGCAATACACCGTTGGCGGCCAGCGCGGCGGTAGCGGCACGGAAAAGCGCAGGCAGCAGCACACCGTCTTGACCGCGAACGTCACCTACACCAAGCAGCCGGCGGACCCGAGCTACGTGGAAGCCAAGACGGCCTTCCCGCAGTATCGCGCCGAGCTGGACCAGGACCTGTCGGCGCCTCTGCCCGCCGATCCCGCGCTCTCGGCCCAGTGCAGCTAGACGTGCAGCTAGACGTGCAGTTAACAAGACGCGGCCGAGACGCCACGACCTAACCCCCGCCCGCCTCGCGGCGACGCCAGCCGTCCCGCCGGATGGAACGGCCCGCCCGCTCCACGCGCAATCGTGGATGAGACAAGAAAACCGCTTCGAATCACGAAGGTAGAGCTGTAATGTTAAAGCCCATGCAACGGTACATCTTCATTACCGGCGGCGTGGTCTCCTCCCTCGGAAAAGGCCTTGCTTCCGCCGCCCTCGGCGCGCTCCTACAGGCGCGCGGATATTCCGTCCGTCTCCGCAAGCTCGACCCGTATTTGAACGTCGACCCCGGAACGATGAGCCCCTACCAGCACGGCGAGGTGTTCGTCACCGACGATGGCGCGGAGACCGACCTCGACCTCGGCCACTACGAGCGCTTCACCGGCGTCCCGGCCAAGAAGTCCGACAACATCACCACCGGCCGCATCTACCAGGACATCCTCGCCCGCGAGCGCCGCGGCGACTACCTGGGCGGCACGGTGCAGGTCATTCCCCACGTCACGGATGCGATCAAGCAGTTCGTCACCACCGGCAACGAGGACGTGGACTTCGTGCTGGTCGAGATCGGCGGCACGGTGGGCGACATCGAGGGCCTGCCGTTCTTCGAGGCCATCCGCCAGCTCGGCAACGAGCTGCCGCGCCATTCGTCCATCTTCATCCATCTGACGCTTCTCCCCTTCATCCCCTCCGCGGGCGAGCTCAAGACCAAGCCCACGCAGCACTCGGTGAAGGAGCTGCGCTCCATCGGCATCCAGCCCGATATCCTGCTCTGCCGCTCCGACCGCGAGGTGCCGAAGGGCGAGCGCAAGAAGATCGCGCTCTTCTGCAACGTGCGCGAGGAAGCCGTCATCCAGGCCCTCGACGCCGCCTCCATCTACGACGTGCCGCTCGCCTATCACCGCGAGGGCCTCGACGAGCAGGTGCTCGAAGCCTTCGGCATCACCGGCGCGCCGAAGCCCGACCTCACGCGTTGGGAGACCATCTCGCGCGGCATCGCCTCGCCCGAGGGCGAGGTCACCATCGCCATCGTCGGCAAGTACACCGGCCTCAAGGACGCCTACAAATCGCTGATCGAGGCGCTGGTGCACGGCGGCATCGCCAACCGCGTGAAGGTGAAGCTCGAGTGGATCGAGAGCGAGATCTTCGAGCGCGAGGACCCGGCGCCCTATCTCGACGGCGTGCACGGCATCCTCGTGCCCGGCGGCTTCGGCGAGCGCGGCTCGGAGGGCAAGATCCTCGCCGCGAAATTCGCGCGCGAGCGGCGCGTTCCCTATTTCGGCATCTGCTTCGGCATGCAGATGGCGACCCTCGAAGCGGCCCGCAATCTCTGCGGCATCACGGGCGCGGGCTCGACGGAGTTCGGCGCGACGGACGAGCCCGTCGTCGGCCTCATGACGGAATGGATGAAGGGCAACGAGCTGGAGCAGCGGCGCCAGGGCGGCGACCTCGGCGGCACGATGCGCCTCGGCGCGTTCCCCGCCTCCCTCGGCAAAGACAGCCACATCGCGCGCATCTACGGATCGAACGAGATCTCGGAGCGCCACCGCCACCGCTATGAGGTGAACACGGACTACCGCCAGCGCCTCGAAGGCGCGGGCCTGCGCTTCGCGGGCCTCTCACCCGACGGACTGCTGCCCGAAACCGTGGAATACCCGGACCACCCCTGGTTCATCGGCGTCCAGTTCCACCCGGAGCTGAAGAGCCGCCCCTTCGAGCCGCACCCCCTGTTCCGTTCGTTCATTGCGGCGGCCGTTGAGCAGAGCCGGTTGGTTTAGGCTCCGCTTCCTTACTCTGGGCCGAGTTCGACGACCCAGGCGTACCTCGTCTTGAAGCACCACTCTCCAACTTTTTATCGTGCCGCCGAGTTAAGATAAGCGTTTCAATGGTGCGCCAATTGATAGTCCTCAGAAAAGTCTCGAAATCGAATCTTTCTTGTAATTCTGCCCTAAAGGAGTCCAGCCAGCCGTAATACTGCCAACCGAAATTCGTAATCAGCGAAAAGGCGTTGACTTGCCCCCAAATCTCTATCCGTACGCCGAGAGCGGTGATGTCTTTCCAACTTCTACCCATATACTTTTCTATAAAAAGCGGAGGCACAACAGCGTTCGTCCCATGCCAGCTGCCCCTGAGATTAAGGGATAGCCGCTTGGTTTTCACTTCGATCTGACCTTCGGGTCGAATATTTATTGAACTACCGACCGGCAAAACCATATCAAATCTTGAAAAACTAGAACCGTCAGCGCATTGCAACATGTATATTTCTCCGGGCGGCCTACCACCCTGATCAGGGAACGCCCTCAAGAAAACATCCCTCTCCTCAATCGGCTTACACAGAAGATCCAATACCCTATTGTTCAAAAGAGCCATGGGAACATCTGATCTGCCGAGTTCATGAACTAAATCTACATCCGCGGTAAGATCAAAGTACGCCGACAGATGAAGAGACAATTCCTCCAGCAAAACAAACTGCATTGCTTCGTGAAGAATGCGCCTTGCGGGCATTAATTCCTGGTCCTGCCCGTCGGCCACCTTCATTTTTGTCACAGCCACATACTTCAGCGTCGGGGCATCATCTGCACCGCAAGACTTTCCCGATTTTTTTCCCGCGGCGGCAGCAAGCCCTTTTGCCACGAAGCATCTAGCGATTTGCTCTCCACCGTAACAGCGCGCATTGTGGTTGCGAGGCTCTCGGAGAACCTATAGTCGCGGGCAGCTAAGACCTCACGTGTTTCACAATCATAAAACAGGACAGCCTCGGCAGTATCGCGGAATTTTAATGAAGAAAATAAATCGACACACAAAATAAGTATGGGCAGAAGAATAAGAGCCCCAGCCGCAATAAGAACAATCCAGCTAGAGGGCGCTGCCGCAACAAACACGCTCGACAGCGAACTCACTCCAAAGGCAAGACACGCCGCGACTATGATAAGGCGAACAAGTTCTTTCCTATGAGTAAGAACACCGTCGAGCGATATCGAGCGATTGCGCAAGTTACCCCCTATTGGCCGATCTAAAACAGTGACCAACTCTAACATTCATCGGCTGAGCTTCCGCATTCAATCCCCAACCAATTCACAGCCCTTTCCACACCGCCGAACCGAATCAGAGCACACACAAAGTTGCCGCTCCCCCGTGCGCGTCGCGGCGATGAGGGCAGAGACGTGCTCGGATTCATCTCCATCTTCGCGGCCAGCGTCGCGGGCTTCGCTGACGTTGGCCTTTGGGCAATCGCCGCCTGCGCGATCGCGCTCGCGTCAACATCCTACGCCGAGCACCACGCGCTCTACCGGCGCGGCCAGGAGCTTGGCCTAACCGACACGCTCCGCGGCGCCATGTTACGTAGTTTCGGGAACGGCCTGATTGCCTCCGGCGCCGCTTACTTCTGTGGCTGGTTTCTGCGCCTGATCTGACCAGCGCGGCAGCCACGCCCTGTCATATCGATTCTGTGTACGCGCCTGCTCGACACGCCGCCGTCCGTCCCGGATGCGTTTCCGCAACCGCGACGTTGATTTCCCGATCTCCCAGCGCTTCCTTCTGATTGCGCGGAGCGCAGCCTCATAGGCCGCATGGGCGTCTTCAAGATTTCGATCCTCGATGAGGTTGAAATCATACTCATGGGCAAGAAAGGCCGTGAAGTAGTGCGCGTCGCCTTTCTCAACCCACTCCCACGAGGAAAGCGGCTGACAACGATCCATGAGCGGTATCGGCCCAGGCGCATAGGGACTGCCTTCTAAGCCCGCACGCATACGGAGATAGGCAGTGTAGGAACTCCCATCTATTTCCGCGAGATATCGCTTCGCTCTGGCAGTAACTATATCCCGATCCCGTTCGGATGGCAGGTTGCGCGCCAGCTCAATCACCACTTCGTACGCCTCTTGGGCGGCATCAAAGTGCCCCAGCTTGCGAAGCTGGTGCGCTTCAAGCTCCTTGATTTGAAGATCGTTCGCATGGCCGGGCAGACTGAGAGCTGTGCGAAAATGAGAGAGCGCATCCAAATGGGCTTCCGCACCTGAACGAGCGGACGCAACCGCACCGCGCAAGCTGTAGGCCGTGCAAAGTTCTTGCCTGAGCGAAACGGCCTCCCGCTCCGCGATCGAAAGCTTGTTGGAAATTGACGTGATGGCCTTGGCCAACTGCCAGTCTGCACTCATGAACACCGACGGAGCCACCGCGCTGTTGTCCCAGCGGTTTTCCCGCAGGACCGCTTTCAGATCGCGATTGACGAAGGATGGCGCAGCCAGTGTCTGCCCGGGAGCCGGCCGTTGAACGGCATCGAGCGCCTTATCCCGCACATCTCTGAGGCGCGCGTCTCTCGCGCTGATGTAGCTGTCTAAGCGCTTGTGAAGAACGCGCTCGTGATAGAGCCACCACTTCCATGCACCGAACGCGGCGCCAAAGAGGCCCACGATCGTGGAGCCATACTTCTGTAGGAAAGCGACGACAAGCGCGGTGGTACCAGTGGTGTCCTGGCCAAACTTGACCAAGGCGTCATTGATCTTCCGCGCCGCTAGCTCATTCTCCGTGATCCATGTCAGAACATGGCAAAGCGTTTCCTGTGACCCGCACTCCATTGCCCACCCCGCACGACATACAAATGGCAATGGCGAGTACAATGCGCCCGCGCATTGCGCGTGTACAGACATCCGTGCACCTACCCGCACGCGAATCCACAATGTTGCGTGGCACACCGGCAACAAATCTTATCCCCGCCCTCTCCACGCGCACATACCCTCACCCCATCCCACTCATTCGGGGGCGCTCTGTTTGGGCGTGCCTTCGGCACGACGTGAGCTGGGCGTGTAATGCCGGAGGCATGCTTCCAGCATGGTGAGCGGGAGCTGCGCCTCCCCTCAACGCTGATACCATCAGCCCGGAGCATTTTCCGGCGAAGTGGAAACCGGTTCGCCGCCCGAATATGCGACCACCAAGCAGGAGTTGGAAAGGTGCGGAGCTGCGCTGCACGACGGATGGGGCGGGCAGCCGAACGCGTGCACGGTAGATGTTCGGGGTCATGTCGAAGACATGCTTTCAGCATGCGCGGTTCCGCGCCGGTGGAGGTTGCGTCACCGTGGGCCGATCCGCGCTGGAGTCATGCCCAGCGCGCCGGATTCAATTTCGCGGTGGCTCGCAGCAGCAGCGGAGCGGCATGGCCGCATCTGCGAATGTTACCCACGGCCTGCCGCTCCGCTCCCCGAGCCGTGCCGAAAGCATGGAAACGGGTACTCAGCGCCGCTCTTTGACCCGCTTCGAACACCCGTCCGCGATCCCGGCACATCGCGGTTATCCCGCCGTGCGCGCCGTCAACGCACCGCGTCGGAGGGAACTTGTCCGCCCCGCAGCCGTTCAAACAGGCAAAGTGGAGGATCGCATGGCCGAGCGCAGATTGAACCCGAACCAAATCCCGAAAGCCCACGCCAAGGAGGACCGCAACACGCCGGGCGAGAGCAGCGGCGAGCAATGCCCGGGCGGCGAGATGAGGCAGCAGTCCGGCCCCGTCGCGCCCACGCCGCACTCCGAGCACGACACCGAGGTGTGCGTGCGCCCGGCGAACGGCAAGCGCGAGACCCGCACGTCTAATCCACCGCGGCCGGCGTCTCGCTGATTGACTGGAGAACCTGCGCGGCAAGCGCGGCGTTGCGCGTCCGCGCCATCTCCGCGAGGTCCGCCTTCGAGTAGTCGCCCACACTGTCCACCAGGCGCGGCGCGATCTGCTCTGCGCCGAACGGACACCTGCGGAATACGAAGGCGGGAAGATCGGGCAGGCGCTCCGCGCTATCGCTCTCGCCGAGCGTCAACATCGACACCGCGTCGTCCCGGAGCACCGTCACCTTCGCGCGGTCCGGCTTCGAGTCCTCAACGTCCGCGATGTGATGGGTGTGCGTCACGCAGTTGTCGATGGCCAATGCGGCATCGAACGTGCACCTGCCGGATTTGTAGCGGATGAAACGCGCTTGCCTGTGCGCGTCCCAGTGGCGCTTGTCGAGCAGGTAGCCGCTGAAAGCGCCATCCCGCGACTGATGCAGGATATCGAAGCCGCAGCCTTCGAGCGTCTTGCCCGGCGTCTCCAGGGCAAAATACCCCTCGAACGGATAGGGATCACTTGCAGCGGCGGCTCCGCAAAGCATCGCGCTCAGCGCAGCGAGCAAAAAACGCAGCTTCATTGTCCCCTCCTCCCGGCCGCACTTATGCTGGCTAGTCTATTCCGCGCACAACCGGCCACGCCTATTGGGCAAACTCGAAGAGCAGGGTCAATTCACGTTTGCCGGATCAAAGCACCGCACGAGCGAGAGGCCGCGCAGAAGAAAGCCCCGGACGCAGCGCGCCGGGGCTTCCGAGACCGAAGGCGTTTCGCAAATGCCTCAGTGCTTCTCCACCTCTTCCTTCACGATCGAGCCGTCGACCGGATTGAAGTAGACCTCGACGTCCTTGCCGTCCTTGTTCTTCCCGTAGATCTCGTAGCAGTTGCCGGAGACCTTGAAGACGTCATGCGTGTAACCGAGCTCGGCGACCTTCTTTTTCATATCCGCTTCCGAAAGCCACTTGTCTTTCGGAGCCGCAGGGCAATCGGCATCCGCCAGCGCAACGCCGGAGCCCAGCGCAACCAGCATACTCGTCAGGGTCAGTCTCAACATCATCGGGAAGATCCTCTCGCTAGGAAAGCGCTTCGAGGGACGCCAACGCGCAAGCCATCCGGGAGGTTCCTGGCGGGGGCCATCACCCAGATTGCGCCCGCTGGCATCCGCCGCGCTTACCCCCTATTTCTCGACGCGGAAGATCGAAAAGGCAAGATGCTGCCACGCGGCGCTCACCCGCACCCAGCACAATCCCACAACAGAGGCGCGAGCTTAATACCGACGGAATTTTACCGATGGTGCGCCGCCTGCCGTGACACGCCGCTAGGCAATGCGGAGGTGATTACGCCGCTCAGAGACGTGTTAGCTTGTCGAGCAGACCGGCCAGAGTTTCGTAGCCCGAGCCTGCGCGATTGGCCTCACCCGTCTCTTCCATGCTGGACATGGCTTTCCGCGTCTCGCCGATGAAGTCGATGCGGTCGTCGGCGTTGAGCGCGGCAGTCGATCCATCGAGGCCGATCCGCAGCCGGCCATCGGGATGGTCGAACCGGAACAGCTCGTCCAGCGAGATTTTGCCCTGGCGGAAAAGTTCCTTGCCCGCCTCCGCGATCTCTCCCCTGGTCATGTCGGAGAAATCATAATCGCCAGCCCCGGCTAGGACGTCGGCAAAAGCGCCGGGACGGTCGTCGCCGCCGGCCGCAGCGGCGCGGCTCGAACTCGCCTGCATCAGAGGAGGGGTAATAAAACCGACTTTCATAGGCCTGCCCGCGCTCGAAATTTCTATGACCCGGGGAGTAGCGCACCAGAGACTTGCGCCAGCGTTGCGCGATCCGCGTCCGCGAGGCTCCGCCATCACCGATCTGCGGTCTCTGCCCGCCCACCGGGGGCGCAGTAGCCGCGAGCGCAGAGCAGGGCCTCCGCCTCGCGAAGAACGAGCGGCTCCGTCACCAGGGCGCGGCTCGGATGGCGTTGTCCGGAATAATCCTCGAACGACGTGTCGACGACCACGAGCTTGAAGATGCCAATGGCGGGAGCGCCGGATTTATAAGTGAGAAAGGCCGTGCACGTGGCGCTCGGGATGTAGGCAGGGGTAAAAGACGCGCGCTCGGCATCGCGCACGATCTCCCGCTCGCAATCGGGCACAGCGGCGCCCAGAACATCGTCGCGGCCGAGAATGGCCATGCGCCCATCCATGAGCCGGGCCGGGATGCCTCGGCCATCGAGCAGACCATCGAGATACGCCGACCGCGATCCGGGCGACAACGAAAGAGACTTCCAAGCCAGCGGCCACTGCCAGAAATAGAGCGCCGGCAACGCCAGCACGGTGAGGCCCGCCAATCCCGCGATCTTGAGCGCGCGCGACGGCATCCAGCCAAACAAACCCGGCGCTCGCGGAGACCACGGTACCGATGGCCGCTGGGCGTTCGGATGATTGCTGAAGGCGCGCCAACGGCTCTCGACGGCCAAGCGCAAATCACCGGGTGAAACACTCAACAGCTCGGGATGCAGTACGATCTGGATTGCATCCCCCTTCGTCACGAACAGGGAGTTCCAACTGCGCCCGCGCCGAACCCATGAGCCGACGTCGATGTTCGCAGTGTAGAACCGCTTCGAAACCACCAGAGCCGTCGCGTCGCGAAACCGCCCCGCTCCAGACCTGAGCCAGTCGATGCCTGAGATCTCGACCGCGCCAACGTCCTGAACTTCACGCCACGGGATGAGCACGTCCTTCAGGCTCGCCATTCGATAGCGCACGCCGCTGGGGGAGAGCTCGATCACGGGCCTCCCAGGATGCGAACGCCGATAGTAGGCATAGGCTATGAAGCCGAGCCCGGCGGCCAGGAGAATGCACGACGCAAGGATGCTCTCGCGGTCACGGTCGACCCAAAGAAAAAGAACAAGCCCCAGCGCGGCGATCCCCGCCGCAAAGGGAACCTGCTTCAACAGATAGCCCTCGAACCCGAAAGCGAGCGGCTTGCGAACGTCTGAGAGATCGGGATTCACGCGGCGCCTCTCCGAACCGGATCAGGTTATAAAAGGGGACCACTCTGCAGATCACCACATCGCGCCGACGGCCCGCTGTCAACGACATCCGTCATCGGAGAGTTGACGAATGCCCCGGCCCCAAAACATGGCCGGTCCCCCCAAAACGGGAGGGCTCCACGGCAAGGCCCTCTACGCCCACCCGTCCCCGGGGCTCCCATAAAAAGGTCGATACTCGCGCCGCTTCCCGATATTGAGGCGCCATGACGACCGAGACCGACTTCGAAATATTCCTCGTGGCAGCCCCAGGCCTCGAACCCACGCTCTGCGCCGAAGCCCGCGCCAGGGGCTTCAAGGGCGCGCGGGCGGCAAAAGGCGGCGTGACATTCAAGGGAGACTGGTCCGCGGTTTGGCGGGCCAACCTCGAGATCCGTGGGGCGGGCCGCGTCATCGCCCGTATCGGCGGCTTCCGGGCCATGCACCTCGCGCAACTCGACAAGCGTGCGCGCAAGCTCGCCTGGAGCCACGTGCTGCGCCCCGACGTACCCATCCGCGTCGAAGCCTCGTGCAAAAGCTCTCGCATCTATCATTCCGGAGCCGCCGCCCAGCGCATCGAGCGGGCCATCCACGAGGAGCTCGGTGCACCGGTCTCGCCCGAAGCGGAGGTCTGCATCCGCGCGCGCATCGAGGACGACTTCTGCAACATCGGCATCGACACCTCGGGCGAGCTGCTGCACAAGCGCGGACACAAGGAAGCCGTCAACAAAGCGCCCATGCGGGAAACGATGGCCTCCCTCTTCCTGCGCCAATGCGGTTATGACGGCGCCGAGCCCGTGCTGGACCCCATGTGCGGATCTGGAACGTTCGTCATCGAGGCGGCTGAGATCGCGGCCCGCCTGAAGCCCGGCCGCTCACGCCGTTTCGCCTTCGAGCAACTCGCAACCTTCGACGAAGCAGCCTGGCACAAACTCCGTGACACGGAGAACCCGGCGAAACCTGCGCTGCGCTTTTACGGAAGCGATCGCGACGCGGGCGCCATAAGCATCAGCCGCGCCAATGCGCAACGCGCGGGCGTCGCTGACATAACGGAATTCCACCAGCAGCAGATTATCGATCTCGTCGCACCCGGCGGACCTCCCGGTCTCGTCATTGTCAATCCGCCATACGGCGACAGACTTGGCGACAAGAAGCGCCTGCACGCGCTCTATCGAGCATTGGGACAAACGCTGGCGACACGCTTCTCCGGCTGGCGTGTCGGCTTGATCACCACCGACACCGCACTCGCCGCCGCGTGCGGGCTGCCGTTTGCGCCCCCCACGGCCCCCGTCTCGCACGGCGGACTGCGCGTGATGTTATTCCTGACGGCGCCGCTTCCTTGAAAGAACGCGCCTGAGCATTTCATGCGCGCCACACTGCTGCCTTTATGCAGCGAAGAGCAAAAGCCGATTTCACGTTGCGACGGCGCAAAATGAAACACGGCTTGTTGCACGCCGTAACTATGACACGCGTTTGAGACGCGCAAAGCCGCTCGAACGCTTGTGCAAGTTTTCAACGGACGCTCATATCCGCCGAGCGGGACATTCAAAAATTTCATCGCGCGGGGCGATGCGAAAATTCCAACCACTCGGATCGCGCACTCGAGCGGAGCACATTTTATGTCGGACGACTGCCAGGGCGCCCCGTCCCAGGACGATGTTGGGGCGCCCCTCACCTGTGATCAGATGCCTACGGCTGCAAGCGGAAAACCCATGCATTGGGTGTCCGCGCGTATGGCGACCCCATTCACTCCTCTCATTCCAACGCCCGCGATGGACCCGGCACCGGAGACGCCTCACGATCCGGATATCGCCGCCAAGCTCGCAGCACTTCACGAGATGCTGGCCTCCGCCATGGAGACGGCCGCGGCCGCACCGATAGCCGGAACCGATGCCGCCGATCCGCCGCGCGCGCCGCGGATACCTGCGCTGCCCGCCGCGCTGGACAGCGCAGAGCACAGTCGTGAG
Organism: Hyphomicrobium zavarzinii ATCC 27496; assembly: GCF_000383415.1. Lineage (GTDB taxonomy): Bacteria > Pseudomonadota > Alphaproteobacteria > Rhizobiales > Hyphomicrobiaceae > Hyphomicrobium_C > Hyphomicrobium_C zavarzinii. Next base: position 268,759 of record NZ_KB911259.1, read on the forward strand.
CCGGAAGCGGAGATGCCGAAGTTTCTGCGTGACGACGCGCCGGAACCGGAAGGCGCACGGCGGCCGCGTCCCGCCTCACGCACGCCCCTGCCGCCACCTCTGCCTCCCCTGCCTCCTCTGTCTCCGTTGCCTCCCCGCTACGGTGCCTCTCGCCTTGCGGCTTTGCGGCAGAACGAGGACGCGCCCTGGATTTTCCTCGCATCCATCTTCGGCGTCGCGGCGTTGTTCCTGGCGTTACAATCGTTTCACGCAGCCTCGCCACAGCCGAAAGAAGCGGCTGCCGAGCTTCCACCGGCCGTCGAGCCTCCGTCACCCGAGACGCGCCTGAGCTTCGTGAGGGAGCAGGCGTGCGAGAGGCCGCCGTGCGATGCGCTCTCCACGTCCATCGTGCGCACCATCGCCACCATGCCGATTGAGCCCGCCGAGGCCGCAAGTCCCGGGCTCGTCTACGCGACCAGCTCAGCGACCCTGGGCGACGACCCGAAAAACCTGGATTCACTCGACGTTGTCACCATCAAAGGTCTGCCTCCCGAGGTTCGCCTCTCGGTGGGGCACAAGACCTCCGACACCGAATGGACACTTGCGGCCGGCGATCTCACCGACATCGGCATGGTCGTGCCGAGCGAAATAGAAACCTTCAACACCACCATCGAGATCAAGAAGCGTGACGGCGAGCCGCTTGCCGTGCTGGGGCTGACGATCCAGCGCGAAACGCCCGAAGAAGAGGCCACACCGCCTGCCGCCGATCCTGCCGCGCTCGTGCCGCCACTCGCCGAAGCCGCTCCGGCCATCTCCTTACCCGAGGCGAATGACAGCGCATCGGAGAACAGACAGCCGGAGCCTCGCGAAAAGCCCGTCAAGACGACATCACCCGTCCGCACGAAACCCGCGAAGGTCATGAAGGCCCGATACCGGACCCCAAGGATGAAGACGATGCCGCCGCCCGTACAGGCGAGCATGGAGGCCCCGCCCAAGCCGCCGGCTACCCTTCTCGAAGGATTTCTGAAATCCGCAACCGAGCCTGCGGCACCGCCAGAGAAAAGCGCACCACCGGATACAGTCGCGCATGACAAGAACGTAAAGCCAGCCCCCACCACGGCGTCGGACCGGCCGCCGGGCTTCGAAACGCTGGAGAACCTGGGTGGCGGCTTTGGATTGCAGCAGATGCCCTAGCCGCTCAGTCCGGGACGCGGTGCCGCGTCCCGGAGACAGCTTGAGGCTCGCGCATCTTTCCGCGGCATCAAATGACTTCAGTGCGGCTCACCACACGGCGATAGAGATGCCACGTGGCATGGCCGAGAATCGGGAACACGACCGCGAGCCCGAAGAAGAACGGAATCGCGCCCGCAACCAGCGATGCCGCCACGACGAGGCCCCACGCCGCCATCGGCAACGGGTTTTCGATAAAAGCGCGGATGGAGGTGCGCACCGCTGTTCCCACGCCCACGTCCCGATCGACAAGCATCGGAAACGAGACCGCGCTGATCACGAGAACCAGAAGCGCAAAAAAGAACCCGACGACGTTACCCGAGATGATGAGCTGGCGGCCTTCGGCGGTGGAAAGCTGCTGCATGAAATGTGAGAGGGAGGTGGGCAGAACTCCTTCGAAGGATTGCACGTAGAGCGCGCGCGCCGTCATCATCCAAAGAACGAAAATCGCCAGCAGCACCACGCCGAGCCGGATGATCGCCCCGAGCGAAGGCGACCGGTAGACCTCGGCGATATGCCAGACGGACACGTCGAGCCCCTGCTCGCGCCGCCGGCTGAGCTCGTAGAGCCCCACCGCTGCCACCGGCCCGAGAAGCGCAAAGCCTGCCATCAACGGATAGATCATCGGCAGCAGATGATAGCCGAACGCGACCCGGAACAGGATCATGCCGACGATGGGATAGATGAGACAGAGGAACAGCGCGTGACTGGGCGCCGCCTTGAAATCCTCGATACCCTTGGCAAGCGCGTCCTCGACATCGGCAAGGCCGATCTTGCGGATCGCGGGCTCACCCGGTCTCCAAATGGCCGATGACGGCCAGCGGACATCGACGCCAGGCTGGTGAAGAGCGCCACCGGAATGAGGCAGTTCGCGTGAATGGGTCATGGCCGTAACTCCCGAGCTTGCGCCGAGGCAATTCCGACGAGGGGAACCGGGCGTCGGACAATGCGACCGGCAAATGGCCAAGGAACAGATTGGGGCGCACGCACTAGACGATGCGCCCTCGAGCGCCTGGACAGAAGCGAAGAGGCCGAGGCGCTATTGAGTGGAGATGCGGAAGGCCGCTTCCCTATTCAATAGGCGCGACACGTCAGGAACAGCGATAAATAATCGTGCTTAAGGAAACCCACCTCTAGCCTCCCTCCTCCCAGCGGAATCTGAGGGAGAAAGTGAGCCCGCCGACAAGACCAACCTTCCGGCCCGGCGAACTAAGCCCCTAATGGCGCAAACAAGCGCAATATCGGCCCGTGGGTCTTATGAAAAGCGCTCAATCGCGCTCGCCCTCGGCGAGCAAAGCGAGCTTCTTGAGGTCACGAATGAGGAGCTTCTGACGGCCGCCTTCTACGAGCCCGCGCGTTTCCCAGGCGCTCAGGATGCGGGATACCGTATGCAGCGTCGTGCCGGTCATCTGGGCGATATCCTGGCGGGAGATGGGAAAATTGATCTGGATTCCCCCCTCCTCCTTTCGCCCCGCGCGCTCGGAAAGGCGCAGCACGACGTGCGCGATCCGCCGCTCCACCTCTTCCGTCGACATTTCCCGAATGCGCGTATGCGCTTCCTCGAGTTGCTTGCCGATGGTCTGAATGGCGTTGGCGGCAAGCTGCGCGTTCTGCTCGACGAACTGCGGCCAGAGCTCGTTCGGCCAGGACAGAACCTGACTTTCGGCAACGGCCGTCGCCCTCGCGGGATAGTCGACCCGCTGAAGCGCCCTCGCAAAGCCGAACAGGTCCCCGGGATGCACCATGCGCACGATGATCTGCTGGCCGTCGTCGGTCACCTGCGTAACCTTCAAGCGTCCGCTCAGCAGCAGATAGAAGCTCGTCGCCGCCTGCCCCTGCTCGAAAACCGCTTCCCCCTGCGGCACGCGCCGCACGGCTGCGCATCCGAGGAGATTGTCCAGGTCGGCATCGCTCATCCTATGGAAGACGGGGAGCGATCTGACGGCGGTTCGATCGATTTTCACTGCCGGGCGGCCTCACCGCAGAAGGTGACAGAGACTATCAAGACGCAGGCGGTCAAGAAAGGCTCCGGCGCGCTCAAAGGAGCCCACACTCACCGCTCTGCATCGATTTCCTCCGGCCGAGCTTGATCCTGATCAGAAAGTCAGCCCTCGTGCGCGCAAATGCGCGATAAGCGGAGCATACCAGCGCGTATCCTTCACAAGCCGGAACCCGAGATTGTCCGGAGGCGTGCCCACCGCGCAACCGCCACCCTTGGGATTGCGAACGAAGAACACCATCGGCGCGCGATGCTTTCCAATGGCATGGTAGATGCCGCACGCATTGGCATCGACCGCATCCGGAACGCCGAGCCGGTCCACGTCCACGCGGCGGCTGCAGGTTGTGGTCCACTCCCAGATGTTGCCCCCGAAATCGGAAAGGCCGAACTCGTTCTCGCCGAAGCGGCCGAACGGCTGCGGGATCGGCTCGCGTGAAGCCTTGCGTTTCGCCTCGCGGTAGTAATCTGCGAGCCAGCGATCGGCTGGGTTTGCGCTGTTGGGATCCACCCCGAGGGCGTCATCCGGAAAACGCGAGCCGGCCGCGAAGGCAAGCTCCTCGTCCGTCGGCAACTGCCACACATCACCCGTGCGCTCGCTGAGCCACGCCGCATAGCCCTTTGCGTCATCGAGACTCACGCCCGTTACCGGACGATCGACGCTGGCCGCGGCCGGGTACTCCGGCTCTGCGGGCGCACACGCGCCATCCTCCACGCAGAGCGCATAGTCCGCGCTCGACACCTGATGCTTCATGATGGTGAGCGCACCCGTCATGGTAACGGTGCGCATCGGTCCATCGACCGCAAAGCCGTTCTTGTAGTAGTCGCCGGCTGCCCGGTAGCTGAAGGTGCGCGGCTCGATGACCACAGTCTCGGGCGCGGCAGGCAGCCCGACGTAGGACGGGCTTCCGGTAAAGACCTTCTTCGCTCCAATGAAGCCAACCGCCCCCATCACCGCCACCATCAGCGACGAAGCTACGACGAGAGCCCACGAGATGTCATGCCTGGTGGAAAGCGAAGCCATAAAGCCTCCTCCGCACCGCCGCCACCTAGCGACGGAGCGCGCTCATTGAAGCCGTGGAGCCTTGGTAGTGAGGCGGAAGGCGCGCGCAGCCGAGTTCCCCATCGGGCGCGCGCCTTCCGAACTGACGTCAGGTGCCGGTAGGAGCGACCACGGACGTCATGAGATCGCTGTTCCAATCTCCGGTGACGGTGAAGTGTGCCGCCGCCCCGAGTTCGAACGCTTCGATCAGGTTGTGGTTCACGTAGGCGTAGATGCCAGGCTGCTCGAAGGTATACAAAGCTGCACCCGCCGTTCCGCCGGGAATGAACCAGGTCTCCTGATCGACATCCGGCGGATTGCGGAACTTGCCGGTTGCCCAGACATAGTCACCATGTCCGCCGATGAGATGCGGACGCGTGTCGCGGTTGGCCTGCGAGTGCACGATCAACACCCGCTCGCCGACCGCCGCCTTGAGCGCATTCTCGCCCGTGAGAGCACCGACCGCGCCGTTGAACACGATGTGGCTCGGCGTGAGGGTACGCATGACCTCGAGCACATCCGGATAGGCATCGCCCGCAGTCTTGTACTTCTTGTACTCGCCGTTCTCATCCTTCGGCACGTAGAAATCCTGCTCGCCGACATAATAGACGCGGTCGTAGGTGAGCTCCTTGCCGTGGCCGTCCGTCAGGCCCTCGCGCGGAAGAACCATGATGGCGCCGTTCATGCCGGACGTGACATGCCAAGGCACCATGCCCGGAGGAGCGCAATGGTAGACGAACACGCCTGCCTTCGTGGCCTTGAAGCGGAGCACCGTCTTCTCGCCGGGGTTGACGATGGTCAAACCGCCGCCGCCCAACGCGCCCGTTGCGGAGTGGAAGTCGATGTTGTGCTGGAGCGTGTTGGTCGGAGGATTGACGAGCGTGAGTTCCACGTAGTCGTCCTGGTGAACGACAATCATGGGGCCAGGAACGGAACCGTCGAATGTCATGGCGTGGACCTCAGCGCCATTGTCGTCGACGACGATCTTCTTCTCCTGAATGGTGAGCGTCACCTCGATGATCTTCGGGCCGCCCTGGGCCTTCTGCGTATGCTTGTGAACGAACGGCGGCTTCACCAGCTCGATCTTCTCGCGCGGCAGCTTGGAAATATCGACGGGAGACGCTTTCGCATTCGCAGCCGCATTCTCAGCCAACGTGGGCGTTGCGGTGAGCATAGGCGCCAAAGCGCCGACAAACGCCGAGCTCGCCAGCATTGTGCGGCGCGTCATGTTGTATTGCTCAGACATCGTTTTCTCCCTTTTCAAAAGGATTGAGCGCACTACGCCCGATCTCCTTTTTTTGTAGGAGCATTCGCGTCATTCTCTTTGCGATGGCGCAAACAGCGATCGCGCAACGATGCGTCATTTTCGCAGGAACCAAGACGGGCTGCGGCGGCCTGCCTCAGCCTACTGACAACGAGCGCTCGAATGCTCGCGTTGCGCTACTTCTCGTTAACGTTCAGCGTGCCCGTCATGTTCGGATGAACTCGGCAGAAGTAGCCCAATACGCCCGCCTGCTTCACCACCAGCCGCCCACGGCTTCCGGCGGGAAGCGCCAAGTCCCAGGCGCCGTTGCTCGCGGTCGCCGTGTGATCGATGAAATCAACGTTCACCCACTCGATCGTGTCGCCCACGCGCGCGCTGACCTCGGCGGGAACGAACGCAAGATCCGTGATCTTCACCACGATAGTCTCGCCAGCTTTCGCGCTGGCCACATGGGCCAGCGCGACGAGAACGAATGAAAGAACGGAGAAACCGGATGCGCGCATGGTCTCGGCCTCACTTCAACGAGCCGGCAAGATGCTCGGCGTGCTTCAGGTGGCCCTGAAAGATCTTCAGGCCCGTCTCCAGCAGGCTCTTCAGCTCGCCGTTGTCGGAAGACGGGATCAGCGTCGTCTCGAGCGCCCCGTTCACCGCCTTGTGGTAGGCAACCTCGTTTTCGACATACGCCTTGTCGAACGCCGCGCCGGAAAGCGTCGCGAGATGAGCGCGCTTCTCGTCCGCGTCCTTCACCAGGCTCTTGCTGGTGTCGTTGTCCTCGGGCGAGACGTTGAGCTTCTTCACGAGCGCCAGCGCCTTGTCGTTGACGGCCTTGTGGTCGCGCACCATGTCGTCCGCGAACGCACGCACCGTCTTGCTCTGACTTTTTTCGAGCGCGAGTTCGGCCGCCTTGATGTCGAGATCGCCCGCCGTATAGGCGATATGCGCGATCTGGGCGTCCGATGGACCGGCACCCGCGGCAAACGCGAGACCGCCGGGAACCGTCAGCAAAACCGCCGCGATTGCATAAAGTGCTTTGGGATGACGCATCTGATGACCTCCATGTTGTGAGCCCTCTGGCTCCTGTTCACACGGAGATTTGGATGCACCTCGACGATGGAGGTTCCCGCTGCCCTCACGACGAGAGTTCGAGACGCGCCATCACCGCGTCGGTAATTCTCTCGCAGCGCGCCCCATCGAACGGAAACACGTCGCTCAGCATGGCGCCCAAGTGATCGGCCAGCATATCCTTGAGAAGACGCCGCGCCCGATGCAGGCGCGTCTTCACGGTCTCAGGCCGCAAGCCCAGCAGCTCCGCCGTCTCGTCCACGCTCATATCCTCGATAGCGCGCGCAACGAGCACCATCCGGAAATCATCGGGCAACGCATCGATCGCCTTTTCAAGAAGGTGGCAGAGTTCACGTTGAGCCATGGTGCGCTCCGGATCGGAAGGTTGCCCGCCGGATAACGGAAAAGGAATGACCTGAGCTTCGCGAAGCTCCGGAAGGTTCCCGTCCGGCAACGGCGTATCGGTGCGCCGGCGAAGGCGCTGGAGCGCCTCGTTGAGCACGATGCGCGTGAGCCAGGTGGCAAGCGTAGACTCGCCGCGAAAACGGTCGAGCGCCGAGAACGCGCGCAGGTACGCCTCCTGCAGCACGTCCTCCGCCTCCCCGTCGTCCCGCACGATGCTGCGCGCCGTTCGATAGAGCCGGCGATTGTGCGTCTGGATGATCTCACGCACCGCACGCGCGTCCTTCCTCAGGGCACGCTGCACAAGGTCCCACTCCGGAGAGTTGGGAGCGTCCTCGACTTGCAGATGGACCATGGCGAAACCTCCGGGGCAACGAGCCGCCTGCGTCCTTGGATGCCACGATCCGGATTCGGTTCCCGAAGCCGTCTAGCGGCCGGATAAAAATGAGCCTAGCGGCCCATGTTTTCGAGCACCGCCTTGAGAACCACGGCATTGTTGTGGTCCTCGTCGCGGGCGGCGAACAGCAGCGTCACCACCCCGAGATCGCGCCAGACCTTGAGCACGTTCAACAACTCGGCATTACCGCGAAGCTCCTCGCGATACCGGCGCTCGAACTCCTCCCAGCGCCTCGGATCATGCCCGAACCAGCGCCTCAGTTCGGCGCTCGGGGCAATGTCTTTCAGCCAGATGTCGACCTTGGCGCGCTCCTTTTGCAGGCCCCGCGGCCAGAGCCTATCCACCAGCACCCTGACCCCGTCGCTCTCCTGTGGCTCGGCATAGGCGCGCTTGAGGCGAACACGGCTGGTTTGGACCTTTGAGGCAGCATCCGGGGAAGCGGTCACGCGCATATCAAATCTCCGATAAGATGTATGCAACGGTTGTCTTTGCGGGGTGCGAGCCATAAGATGTATAAGTAATGCATCTTAATCACAGACCTGTGATCGTGCAACGCCACGTCTCGCAAGCAACGCGTCGCGGCGCGAACCGAGAGAACAAAAGACCTGGGAGGAAACTAAATGTCTCGACTAGCTACGCTGCTCATACTCGGCCTCGTGGCCGGCACGGCCTACGCAGCCGACGAGCGCATCTCGTTCCCCGCGGACTACAAGACGAGTTTCACTAACTACCTGAGCCTCGATCGGGTTCAGAACGAGGACCAGATCATTCGCCTCTTCGCGAACCCCGTTGCACTGGAAGCCGCAGCCGCCGGAAAAGAGCTGCCCAACGGCTCCGTGCTGGTGGGCGAGATCTATGCCGCCAAGAAGGACAAGGACGGCAAGGTCATGAAAAGCGCGCTCGGTCAACGCATCCGCGACAAGCTGGCCGCCGTCGCGGTCATGCAGAAAGAGGAAGGCTGGGGCAGCACTATTCCGGAGAACCTGCGCAACGGAGACTGGGATTTCGCCATCTTCAGCCCAGACGGCAAACGCCTCAACAAGGACCTGAACACGTGCCGGCAGTGCCACGCGCCACTGGCCTCCACGCAGCACCTGTTTTCGCTCGAACACCTGTCGAAATGAGGAGCGCCGCGCGGCACACCTCAATGCAATTGGGACAATGCAATGACCTACGTCGTCACCGAAAACTGCATCAAATGTAAATATACCGACTGCGTAGAGGTGTGCCCCGTGGACTGCTTCTACGAGGGCGAGAACATGCTCGTCATCCATCCCGACGAGTGCATCGATTGCGGCGTGTGCGTTCCGGAATGCCCGGCCCAGGCGATTTTCTCCGATACGGAGCCACAGGCGACCCGCTACTGGCTGGAGATCAACCACAGATATGCCGATATGTGGCCGAACATCACCGCTAGAAAACCGCCGCTTCCGGATGCGGATGCCGAGAATGGGCGAAAGGGCAAGGCCGGCGAGTTGTCTCCCAACCCGGCCACCGAGGAGGCCGGCACCTAGCCGCCTCCTCGTCTTCCGCACGTTCTGCGCGCGCTTAGCGCACCGGAACGGGGCGCTGGCTTTCCAGCCATTTGGCTATGATGGTGCGGTCGTGAAACTCGATCGCACCGCAATTCTGACAGACGATCATCAGCACATTCAGCGTCGAGCTGGAGGAGCAGTCGGCCGTTGTGCCGCGCTGGCAGCTCAGCGTGTGAACATCGAGATCGCATTGGGAGCGGAAACGCCCGCACACCGCACAGCTCGTGAGGTGCTTGCCGAACAGGAAACGATCCACGTCGGCCTTGGTGATATCGCGGGTTAGAGTATCGGCCATCTCACCCACCCTGATTTTCCTCGCTTGTTTGAAGATAATCCGGACACGTCCCGCCGACAAGGAATCGGAAGCGCATCTCGCGATGCATCATGAAACGAGATGTTGATGCGCCGAGGCTCGCCGCATCGCAGCAAGAAGAATATGACCGAAATCAACATGTGCGCAGGAACCGCGGGACCTACTCGCCGCCCACGCGCTTGATCTGCGGAACGGGCGTGTCGTCCGCACTCTTGAGCGCCACGGTCGGCGCCGCACCGTTGTCGATGACGATTTCGGCGGACTTGATGCAGATCGGCATCCGATCCGGCTTGAACGTCTGCTTGATCTCGAACACGCCGTCGTTGTCGCGCACGGTGACGTTGGCTGCCCCCTGCGCAAGCTTCTCCACCTCGGCCTTGCCGCCGAGCCGCGCCAGATCCGTCTGCTTCAGCTTGTAGCTGACAGCTCCGGCGCGAACCGTCTCGCGCACCAGGAAATACTTGCTGCCGCGTTTCGGCGTCATCGAAGCCTTGAAGAGATCGACGATCTTGTCGGCCACGTGATCGTCGATGACCTCGCCCACCATGTCCTCGACGATGATGTCCACCGTCATCGCCTTCTTGTAGTCGGCCGAACCCGAGGCCCTGAGGCCGGGAACCACCTTTTGCAGGAGATCGAACGAGAGCCCGGCATTCGCCTGCTGCGTGTCGGAGAGCACGTAGTTCGAGATCGGCACGTCGCGCTTGAAGGTACCGAGCGCCGTGATCGCGGGATCTGCGGTGAAATCCTTCACCCGGAAATAGGTGCCGTCCTTGTCGAGGCGGTAGATCGAGCCAGCCGGGTCGAACCCGTTCGGCACCAGCGGACATTGATAGCCCTTGGGCACCCCCGGGACGAACCCCTGTGTCACGGTATCGGCGGCGGGTTTGATGGAAGCGGTATCGACGCCGGGAATGGTCTCCGCGCAGCCCGATACGACGAACGCAAGCGCGCAAAGTCCCGCGCGTCCTGCAATGCGAATAGCCGCCAGCATTTGCCTGTGCCCCTGCTCCGCTCCCCACCGGCACGATCAGTATCAGCCAGTCCGCGCACCGACAATGCGAGGCGGCGAGCTATCACCAATCGCACAGCCACTTCATCGCTTTGGCGAGAGCGTGTGACGAAACGGCGTCACGCCGGCAGCCTTCACCACTGGTTAACTTGTGCCCAAAAGGAGCACAGTTTCCGTATCTTAGCGTGTTTTCGGATAGCAATCTGATATCGCAATTGATCCTTGCTTTCGCCACAGACAGCCCGCATAACGCCGGGGCCGGTGCGCTCCGAGGTGGACGTACCCTCACAAGGTCGAATGAGAGAGCGTGCCACCGGCCGTTTGCCTTATTCCTGCATTGACTGAGATCCCGAATGACGGCGCGCCGTTCGGGACTGGCTGATCTTTTGCGCGCAAAGTGAAGGAACACCACTATGGATCGCATCACGGGCACGGTGAAGTTTTTCAACACCGCCAAGGGCTTCGGCTTCATCCAGCCGGAAGACGGCTCGAAGGACGTCTTCATCCACATCTCCGCTCTCGAGCGGGCAGGCATCAACGGCGTCTATGAGGGCGACAAGCTCTCGTTCGTCCTCGAGGACGATCGCAAGGGCCGCGGCAAGCAGGCCGGCCAGGTTCAGCTCGTCTAATTCGGCGCTGCGCCAGAATTCCAGATCCGATCGGATCGAAGCCGCCGGTGAGCAACCGGCGGCTTTTCTTTTGCGCGCCGGACCATCAGCGCTTCGGATCCCATCCGTCCGAAGCGTGGATCATCGCTCTCGCTGAAGCGCTGCAGCGCGATCCTCATTCAATCAGGACCGATCGCGCTCTACACGTGGCGCGCGAGCCAAACGGTATGGCCACCGCACGACGCATCCTCGGCCACGTGATCTACGACGTGGAAGCCGTTGGCCGAGAGCAGCGCCTCGTACTCCTCGGGCGCAAGGCTGGCGTGATAGAGCGCCTCGCCTTCGAACGAGCCGATGGCTTCACCATGGTATGGCCCGCTCGTGAACAGGAGGGCTGCACCCGGCGCCGCATGCCGATCGAAGATCGGAAACATCGCCCGCTGGTCGGCGTAGGACAGATGGAAAAAGCTGTCCCACGCGATAAGCCCGCCGAAGCGGCGGCCGAGATCCAGGCTGCGCATATCTGCGACGAGCCAGGCGTGATCGGGAAAGCGCGCCTGACAAATCTCAATGAGAGAAGCGGACGAGTCGACACCCGTCACCGGATGATCCGCTTCCACGAAATAGCGGGCGATCGGCTCCCCCGCCCCGCACCCGATGTCGAGAATCGAGCGGTCCGCGGGCAAGACGGCCCGGAACTTGTCGAGCCAGGCCCTCTCGAACAGGGAGCGCCCCCGATCGCGATCCCACGCCTCGGCGTGACGCTCGTAAAGATCGACAATCCGTGATGCGGCGGGATGCATAGCTCGACCTTCCAATTGGGCGCAGGGCACTGACGCAGACGGTTAGCAGCCGGCCAGCCGCGGCGGCACTGCGACTCCGCGGAACCCGAGATTACCTTGACTTCGCACCCGCAACATGAGACAAGCCGTTCCAACGCTTGAAAAAGTCGAGCGTATTCCGGCGCTCCAGCCGCGTGAAGGGACATGTGTCGGGCCAAAAGAGGCCCAATTCGTCCCCCTGTTGAGCGCCCTGAAAAACTCCCCATCCGACAGCCCAGGCCACGCGGGGCGTCATCGAGAAACGAGCACTGCTTCGCCGGGAATCGGCGCGGCTGCTCCGCCGCACATGCGCGGCTTCAAAAGAAAGACCACCCTTTGACATCGTTTTCAGATCTTCGCCTCGCCGAGCCGATCCTCAAGGCTCTGAACGAAGAAGGCTACACCACGCCGACGCCGATCCAGGCGAAGGCCATTCCTCCGGTGATGGAGGGCCGCAACCTGCTCGGCATCGCGCAGACGGGAACCGGCAAGACCGCGGCGTTCGCGCTGCCCATCCTCAACCGCCTCGCCGCAGACCGCCGCGCAGCACCCCGCAAGGGCTGCCGGGTGCTGGTGCTCTCGCCCACGCGTGAGCTCGCAACCCAGATCGGCGAAAGCTTCCGCGCCTACGGCCGCCACCTCGGCATCACCGTCGCCGTCGTGTTTGGCGGCGTCGCGCATCGTCCGCAGATCCAGGCTCTTTCGCGCGGCGTCGACGTGCTCGTCGCGGCACCCGGCCGCCTGCTCGATCTGATGGAGCAGCGCTGCGCCGACATCTCCGGCACCGAGATCTTCGTGCTCGATGAAGCCGACCAGATGCTGGACCTCGGCTTCGTGAAGCCCATCCGCCGGATCGTGTCGCACCTCTCGCACCGCCGCCAGAACCTGTTCTTCTCGGCCACCATGCCGAAGGAGATCGCCGGTCTCGCCGACGAGCTGCTGCAGGACCCGGTCAAGGTTTCGGTGGCACCGGTCGCGACCACCGCAGAGCGTGTCCGCCAGCGCGTGATCCATATCGAGGCCGGAAAGAAGCGCGCCCTGCTTGCCGAGCTTCTCGCAGACCCTGCCATGGAGCGCACGCTCGTCTTCACCCGCACCAAGCGCGGGGCGGACCGCGTCGCCCGCCACCTCGAAGGCGGCGGCACCAAGGTTGCGGCCATCCACGGCAACAAAAGCCAGCGCCAGCGTGAGAACGCGCTCGAGGATTTCCGCACGTCCCGCATCAAGGTGCTGGTGGCGACCGACATCGCCGCGCGCGGCATCGACATCGACCTCGTGACGCACGTCATCAACTACGAGCTTCCGGAAGTGCCGGAGGCGTACGTTCATCGCATCGGCCGCACGGCGCGCGCGGGTGCTTCGGGCATCGCCATCTCGCTCTGCGACGTCGATGAGCGCGAGCAACTCCGCGCCATCGAGCGCCTCACCCGACAGCAGATCCCCCACGAGGACCGCCGCAACGACGCCTCCATCGTCGCCGACCGCACCCCGGCGCGCCGGGACGACGGCGAGCGCACGAGCGGGGGACATCGCGGACATCGCCATCAGGGCGGCGGACGCAATCATGGCGCGGGCGAACGGGGCCGCGGTCACGGCCGCTCCGAACACGCGCACGGCGGGCACGGCCACGGCGGCGGCCGCCGCGACCATGCACGCCACGCGGATGAGCCCGTGCGCAGCAACGAAGGACAACGTCCCCAGCGCCACGGCCAGGACCGGCCCCGCGCATCGGACGCGTCCGGCTCGAGCTCGCTGCACAATGTGGGCTTCCTCGCTCGTCCCTCCTCCCACGGCCATCGCGACGGCCAGCACCGCTCGCACGGAGGCGGTGATCGCCGCGGTCAGAGCGGCTTCAACCGGCCGGCGCGCCAGGGTGCGCCGCGCAACCGCGACGCGGGCTGAGTGAGAGAGCCGCCGCCGAGGCGCGGCGGCTCACCTTCGCACGTTTGACACCGAACCGGCCGAAACGGAGGAGCCCCTCCTCCGTTCTCGGCCGGCTGCTGATCTGAAAGGACCACCGATGGCACGCAAGAAACCCAACCCGAAAGCAGAGTTCGTCCTTTTCAACGTGCTTTATCAGGACGGATCCCAGACCTCGAACCGCAAGGTTCCGAGCGATATCCTGGGCGGCCTCGACGGCGACGAGCCTGCGCGTGCCGCCATCGAGGAGCAGGACCGCGAGATCGCCGAGCGCTCCGGTCGCCCGCGCGGTCCGATCAAGTCGATCGAGCGCGCCTGATCGAGAGACGACACCAACAAATGAAAACGGCCGCTCTTCCGAGCGGCCGTTTTGCGTTGAGGCAATTACGCCGGCGATCTAAGCCAGGACCGCTTCGGACAGCGGCACCAGGCGCCGCTCCTTCTCGTCCCAGAGCCTCAGCTTCACGCACTTGAAGCTCTCCCACAGCGTAATGCGGTGCACTTCCGCGAGCTCCGGAAAGTCCTTCAGCACCTTCGGCAGGTTGTAATAGGGAATGCGGCTATAGAGGTGGTGCACGTGATGCACGCCAATGTTCGCCGTCAGCCAAGGCAGGAAGCCGGGAAGATCGTAGTGCGAGCTGCCATGGAGAGCGGCCTCGTGCACGTTCCACTCGGGCTTCTCCGCCCAGATCGTGTCCTCGAACTGGTGCTGGATGTAGAACAGCCAAACGCCGATCGACGAGCCGATCGCCACGATGGGAAGCTGCACGGCAAGAAACGCCTTCCAGCCCACCAGCCAGATCACGAGCCCGCCCAGCACCAGAAGGCCGGCGTTGGTGCCGATCACGCTGGCCCAGCTCCGCCAGTCCGCGCCGCGCAACATGCTGAACGGCAAGCGATGCTGGATCATGAACAGAAGCGGCGGCCCGATGCCGAACAGGACGATCGGGTGGCGGTACGTGCGATAGAGGAACCGGCGGAACGGCGAGAGCGCCGCATACTCGCGCACCGTGAGCGTATCGATGTCGCCCGTGCCGCGATCGTCGAGGCTGCCGTGCGTCGCATGGTGGATGGCGTGGCTGCGCTTCCACGCGTCGTAGGGCGTCAGCGTCAGCACGCCCATCGCCCGGCCGACCCAGTCATTGGTCAGCTTCTTGCGGAAGAGCGCGCCGTGGCCGCAGTCATGCTGAATTAGGAACAGGCGCACGAGAAAGAACGCCGCCGGAACGGCGATGAGAAGCGTGAGCCAATAACCGATATCGAGCGCGGCCCAGGCCGCTGCCCAAAGTGCGATGAACGGAACGAGGGTGATGAAAACCTCGAACGTGCTGCGCGCCGGATCCGGATGACGATAGCGCTGCAGGATCTCGATCCAGTCGCGCGCCTTCTGCGGCTGCGCCGACGTACCGGACGCGGATGCGCCGGACGCGAGAGTATGTGCCAAGTATCCCCCCGTGGAATTCGCGGTCGAGCGCGCCCGCCGAGGCGACTCCCCACTAGTTGTCGGGGCACACTTGCAGGACGCCACGGCTTCCGCAAGTGGGGCGCGGCATATTCCACTGTGGCCGTCTAGAAAATGACATAGCCCAGCGCGGTCTGCGGCCCATTATTGATGCACCGCACGCAAACACGACAATTGAACGGCTGTATTTCGGCGCTGCGCCACACAAAACTGCAACAGTCTGCAAAGAAGACCCGGCGGCCGCGTCAAGGATAGAGACGCGTCTTGCTCCACGGTTCGGACGCGCCCGCGCGGCGGAACACGACCCTGTCGTGCAGGCGGAACGGGCGGTCGTGCCAAAGCTCGATTTGCACCGGCGTGACCCGGAAGCCCGACCAGTGAGGAGGGCGCGGGATTTCTCCGATACCGAATTGCGTCGTGTAGAGTGCCACCTTTTTCTCCAGCGCGAACCGGCTTTCGAGCGGGCGCGATTGATCGGAGGCCCATGCGCCAATGCGAGAGAGCCGTGGCCGCGACGCGAAATATTCGTCCGCCTCCTCGGCGGTAACGGGCGTTACACTGCCCCGCACCCGCACCTGCCGCCTTAGCGTCTTCCAGTGAAACAGCAGGGCGGCGCGCGGAACTTGCGCGAGCTCCTCGCCCTTCGCGCTGCCGAGGTTCGTAAAGAAGACGAACCCGCGATCCGGCCGCTCCGGACCATCTAGCCCTTTGAGCAGCACCATGCGCACGTCCGGCAAGCCGGACGCATCGACTGTGGCAAGTGCCATGGCGTTCGGATCGTTGGGCTCGGTCCGCGTCGCATCCTGAAGCCACGCCTCGAACAGCGAAAAAGGATCGTCCTCGGCGGTGAAGTCGGCCTCTCCCTTCGCGCCCTCTGCCCCCGCCTCGATCGAATTCTCAGCCACGCCGTTCCCTTCCTGTCCGTTGCCCGCCGTTGCCGGCCTTTTTCCGATACCCGCTGACGGATGCCGGCTCCACCCCAAATTTTGGGACGCAGCTTTAGCACCTTTTAACCATGACGGCACACAATGGACCGGCTGGCCCCGTAGTGGCCTGCCGTGTTTGTTGTGTTGTGGAGTTGGCCTGTCATGCGTCACGCCCCCGTGCTGGAGACTTGTGCCCTGACCGCTGCGACCGCCTTGATGCTGGCGGCCTCGGTCCTTCTCGCGGACGATTTCGCCCACGCCGGCGAGCGCCCGTCCGACGAGGCTAGATGCACCTGTCCGGACGCCCAGCAAAAAGCCACACGCCCAAAATTCGCAGACTTCAACCGCGCCCTGGACGAGGCCGACGAGATCGCGGCGCTGGAGAGCATCCAGGTCGGGCTTTCCCGCATGGATGACGGCACACCCTTCGTCTGGCGCCGCCCCAACGGACGCCTCTCCGGCATCGTTCGCCCGACCGTTTCCTTCCGCAACGCAAACGGCTCGGTCTGCCGTCACGTGGTGGTGCTTCTCACCACCGGATACAAGACCCGGACCGCCGAAGGCATCGCCTGCCGCATGCCGAACCGCCGCTGGGTGCTCGAGGGCTGAGCGCCAATGTCGCATCGGCTCGTAAAGAATTAAAACCATAAGACTCTGAAATTTAACGACATCCAGCGCTGAACTCTCAGTACGGCCCCGCTCGCGCGCGTCCAAATGGTAACGCCGTAAAGTTCGCAGGGGGCTTCGCCAAGCGGCCATCTGGACCAGCAATTCCTTTTGTGTAGGATGCGCGCAAATTTCAGAGACCAAGGGAACGCGGGCACATGACCGAGAAGGCGGCTGATGTGGAACAACTTGCCGGCACGCTAATGGCCGGTAAGCGCGGCCTCATCATGGGGGTTGCAAACAACCGCTCGATCGCCTGGGGCATAGCTAAAGCGGCCGTCGCGCAAGGCGCCGAGGTTGCCCTCACCTATCAGGGCGACGCCCTGAAGAAGCGCGTCGAGCCTTTGGCCGCCGAGCTCGGCTCGAAGGTCGTGCTTCCCTGCGATGTCTCCGATACCGCCTCCGTCGACGCGCTGTTTGCGGAGCTGAGCCGCGTGTGGGGCCGCCTGGACTTCCTCGTCCATGCCATCGCCTTCTCCGACAAGAACGAGCTCGACGGCCGTTATGTCGACACGAGCGAAGCAAACTTTACCCAGACCATGCTCGTCTCCTGCTTCTCGCTGACCGCGCTCGCCCAGCGCGCCGAGAAGCTGATGACCAACGGCGGCTCCATCATCACCCTCACCTACTACGGCGCCGAGAAGGTGATGCCGCACTATAACGTCATGGGCGTCGCCAAGGCCGCGCTCGAAGCTTCCGTGCGCTACCTCGCGGCCGATCTCGGCAAGAACGCCATCCGCGTGAACGCCATCTCCGCTGGCCCAATCAAGACGCTCGCGGCCTCCGGCATCTCGGACTTCCGCTACATTCTGCGCTGGAACGAGTACAATTCCCCGCTCCGCCGCACGGTCACGATCGAGGATGTCGGCGGCGCCGGCGTCTATCTTCTGTCCGATCTCTCGAAGGGCGTCACCGGCGAGGTTCATCACGTGGACGCCGGCTACCACGTCCAGGGCATGAAGAACGAGGATGCGCCCGACATATCGGTTGTGAAGAACGACGGCTGATGCCGACCGGCAGAGGCCGATCTCGCCGAAGCACCGGACGCCAGATCACGTCATGCCGGATCACCCGACGATTTACTTCATTCGCCACGGCGAGACCGACTGGAACCGTGACCGGCGTTACCAGGGCCAGCGCGACATTCCCTTGAACGAGACCGGACGCGCCCAGGCCCGCCGCAACGGCGAGACGCTGCGCGCGTTCCTGCCTGCGATCAGAGAGGCGGGCTTCCTCGCAAGCCCGCTCAGCCGCGCGCGAGAGACCATGGAGATCGTGCGCAGCGCGCTGGATCTGCCGCCCGAGGGATACGAAACCGACCCGCGCCTCATGGAATTGTCTTACGGCGCCTGGGAAGGCACCCTGCAGGACGATCTCCGGGCTCAAGATCCCGCAGGCTTCGCCGAGCGTACCCAGGACCCCTTCCGATGGCGGCCCGAGCAGGGAGAGAGCTATGCCGATCTGCTCGACCGCGTGAGGCTCTGGAGCGAAACTCTCACGCGCGATTGCGTGGTCGTCTCCCATGGCGGCATCTCGCGCTGCCTGCGTGCCCATCTCCTGGGACTGGATCCGGAGCTGATCCCCGGCCTTGAAAGCCCCCAGGACCGCATCCTCGTGCTCACGGGCGGAACCATGCGCTGGCTCTGAGCCACCCAAAGAAAAAGGGAGCCAGAGCAGCGGCGCTCCAGCTCCCTTCTATGCAATAGACATAGGTGCGGACATCTCGACCCGGTTGCTCAGACCGGAAGGAACCGTCCGCTGAACGCAGAAACGCACACAAGCAAACGCACAAAACAATACCCCGGCTAGGCCGGGCGCGCCTGAACACGCCTCATGCAGCCTCCTTTCGACCGGCGCACAACACTCAGGCACTCTGCCTGATTACCTGCGTCGCGGCCGAGCGCAAAATAAATACGAGTGAAAGGGATTGTTTCGAATCCATCAGGGATCGAGCCGGCACAGCGCACGATCCCGCTTGTAGATGCCATCACCGGAAAAAGAATTATATTTTCAAGTAACTATGAGCCATCGAGCGGCTTCGCGGCAGCCGCGTCAGGCCGTGCACGGCCCATCGCGCCGAAATTCTCGCCCGCTTGAGAAGAGGCCTCTTAGCAAAGCCTGACTGAGCGCGGCGCGGCGCGCTTGCTGTAGGCGCGCTCGGCACTTATGACAGGATGTCATTGACTGGTGCGCGAGTTGTGGATGCGATCTGCTGTCATCAGCATCGGTGCATCCCGCCCGTCCGCCACCTTCCAGCAGCGGCTTCCATGTCACACAACACCTTCGGCCATCTTTTCCGCATGACCACCTGGGGCGAAAGCCATGGGCCCGCCATCGGCTGCGTCGTCGATGGCTGCCCGCCGGGCATTCCGATCACAGCCGAGGAAATCCAAGTCCAACTGAACCGGCGCAAACCCGGACAGTCGCGCTTCACCACCCAGCGCCGTGAAGCCGACGCGGTGGAGATACTCTCCGGCGTCTTCCCCGATGCCAGCGGCGAGCAGGTGACGACCGGAACGCCGATCTCCCTGCTGATCCATAACACTGACCAGCGCAGCAAGGACTACGGCGAGATCAAGGATGCGTTTCGCCCCGGCCATGCCGACATCACCTACTGGTCCAAGTACGGCATCCGGGATTTCCGTGGCGGCGGGCGCTCCTCGGCGCGCGAGACGGCCATGCGCGTCGCAGCAGGCGCGATCGCGCGCAAGGTGCTGGGCGCGGGCGTCGTGATCCGTGGCGCCCTCATCCAGATCGGTGAGCACAAGGTCGACCGCTCCCGCTGGGACTGGGAAACGGTGGACACAAATCCGTTCTTCAGCCCCGACCCCGGCATGGTGCCGGAATGGACCCACTATCTCGACAGCGTGCGCAAGAACGGCTCGTCCGTCGGCGCCGTGGTGGAGGTAGTGGCGGAGGGCGTACCCGCCGGTCTCGGCGCACCCCTTTACGCCAAGC
Organism: Hyphomicrobium zavarzinii ATCC 27496; assembly: GCF_000383415.1. GTDB lineage: Bacteria > Pseudomonadota > Alphaproteobacteria > Rhizobiales > Hyphomicrobiaceae > Hyphomicrobium_C > Hyphomicrobium_C zavarzinii. Next base: position 288,352 of record NZ_KB911259.1, read on the forward strand.
TCGACCAGGACCTCGCCTCCGCGATGATGAGCATCAACGCGGTGAAGGGCGTCGAGATCGGTGCGGGCATGGCGGCCGCGGAGCTGACAGGCGAGGCCAACGCCGACGAGATCCGTATCGGCAACGACGGCAAGCCGCGCTTCTTGTCCAACCACGCCGGCGGCATCCTGGGCGGCATCTCCACCGGCCAGCCGATCGTGTGCCGGTTCGCCGTGAAACCGACCTCCTCCATCCTGACCCCGCGTCAGACCATCGACACGCAGGGTCACGAGACGGAAATCGTCACCAAAGGCCGCCACGATCCCTGTGTCGGCATCCGCGCGGTTCCGGTTGGAGAGGCCATGATGGCGCTGGTTCTGGCCGATCACCTGCTGCGCCACCGCGCCCAATGCGGCTGAAGGCACCGCCGCCGCGCTCACATACCCCTGACTGAACATGATAAAACGGGAGTGCGTCGAAGACGCGCTCCCGCGCCCCCTTTTTAACATATGGCCGCTCCATTCAGCTTCGTGTCAGTTTGGGCAAGGAAGGATCTCCGGACAACGGGGGCGACCATGCGAATTCTCCTGATCGAAGACGAGCCGCTGCTGGGCGAAGCCGTGGCGACCCACTTGAAGAAAACTCACGCCGTCGACTGGATGCAGACGCTCGACGATGGCGCCCAAGCCATCGAGACGGTGAGCTATGACCTCATGCTGCTCGATCTGAACCTTCCGGACGGTCACGGCCTCAACTTTCTGCGCAGCATCCGCAAATCGGGGCGCCCGCTTCCCGTCATCGTCATCACGGCCCGCGATCAGATCCGCGACCGTATCGACGGTCTCAACGCCGGCGCCGACGACTATGTCGTGAAGCCGTTCGACCTCGACGAGCTGAGCGCACGCATCTTCGCGGTTCAGCGGCGCGCCTCCGCGCTGCCGAACCCGCGCCAGCGTATCGGCGCCATCGAGGTCGACCAGGCTGCGCGAAAAGTCTGGCGTGATGGCGAGGAATTGCAGCTCACCGCGCGCGAGTGGGCGCTCCTCGACTCGTTCATGCACCGCCTGGGCACCATCGTCTCCAAGAGCAAACTGGAAGAGGTCCTCTACGGCTTCGGATCCGAGATCGAGAGCAACGCCGTGGAAGTCTACGTCAGCCGCCTTCGCAAGAAGCTCGGCAGCAACTCCATCCGCACCTTGCGCGGCCTCGGCTATCGGATGGATCGATAGCCATGGCCCAATGGTCCATCAAAGGCCGTCTGATCAAGTCGCTGATCGTTCTGGTCGGTCTGTTCTGGATTTCGGGAGTTCTGATCGCCGGCCTGGTGGTGCATCACGAGATCGACGAGGTGTTCGATAGTGCACTCCGCGAAACCGCCGAGCAGATCATTCCGGTGGCGCTCGAGGACTACCGGCTGGAGCAGGCTGGGAGCACCGGGAAATCATCCGCCGGAAGGCCCATTTCCACGCGCGTCGGAAAAGGTCATGTGCACTACCGGCTGCGCGCTGCGGACGGCACCATCCTCGCGGAATCGAGCGCACCGGCCATCTCCCCGGTGCTCCCCGTCAAAAAAGGCTTCCGGAGCAGCGGAGGATTCCGCTACTACACGCGATACATCAAGGACAGGGACCTCTGGATCGAAGTCGTCCAGGATCTGTTCGAGCGCCGGGAGACGGCGATAGGCATCTGGATCAGCCTGTCCTCCCCTCTGCTTGCCCTGTTGCCGTTCGCGGCTCTTGCCGTCTATCGCACCATCGGACGCGCGACGGCGCCCATATCCCTCGTGTCGAGCGAGCTCGAAGCCCGAGGCGGCGACTATCTCGAGCCGATCCAGAACGCCGGGCTCCCGAGCGAGATCGCGCCCGTGGTCGACGCGATCAATACCCTGATGGCCCGCCTGAAGAGGGCAATCGAATCCGAGCGGGAATTCGCCGCGAACGCAGCTCACGAGCTTCGCAATCCCATCGCGTCCGCGCGCGCGCAAGTTCAGGTTCTAGCGAGCAGGCTCGTGGGATCGAGCGAGCAAGCGCGCGCCGAGAACATCGCGTCCCAATTGGGACAGCTCGGCCGCAGGATCGAGAAGCTTCTCGAGATGTCTCGGGCGGCAGCCGGACTTGGTCATTCGCGCGAGCGCAGCGACCTCAACGTGATCGCCCATCTGCTGGTGGACGAGTACAAACACCGCCCGGACGTCGACGGCCGGATCCACCTTCACCTCGCCAACGACGCCGGGTGCAGAGTAGCCATGGATCAGGACGCGCTTGCGATCGTGCTGCGGAATGCGCTGGAAAATGCCGTCGTGCATGGGGATAGAGACCAGCCGATCGATGTTCACGTGGGCACCGATCATGCCATTCGCATCGTCAACGCATGCCCGCCGGTCGCACCTGAAACGCTCGCCGAGCTCAAGAACCGGTTTCGGCGCGGACGTGCGCCTGTCAATACCGGCAGCGGATTGGGGCTCGCCATCGTCGATACCATCATGCGACAGGCGGATGGATCGGTAACGCTGCTGTCTCCGGCGCAGGGCCGCAGCGATGGCTTTGAGATCGTTCTGAAATTTCCGGCCGCCCTTTGACGCCCAAATAATCGCCGGGTTTGTAAGCTTGTAGTCAGCTTCGCGAGCCACAAACACGCCCAGCCCGCACACGTGCGGAGACCTTGGGGGTCAAGCCATGTTCGTGACCGTCGTCTTGCCCGCCTACAATGAGGCGGAGTGCATCGGCCGTCTGCTTCGCGAGATCCGCGACGAGATGGACCACCTGCCGATCCGCGAGATCGTTGTCGTCGACGACGGAAGTGACGACGCCACCGCCGAGCGCGCCATCGCGGAAGCGAGCGGCATCGAAAATCTTCGCGTGCTGAGACACGGCCGCCGGCAAGGCCAGAGCCGCGCCCTGCTTACCGGCATCCGAGCGGCAAGCAACGAGCTGATCGTCACGCTCGACGCCGACGGCCAGAACAACCCCGCGGACCTTCACACCGTTTTTCAGCGCTACATCGAAGCACAATCGCGAACGCCGCGCCTGATGATCGCAGGGCAGAGACGCAAGCGCCGCGACACGTTCGTGCGCCGCATCTCGTCTCGCATCGCCAACGGCGTGCGTTCCGCGATGCTCCATGACGAGGTGCGCGACACCGGATGCAGCCTGAAACTGTTCCGGCGCGACGACTTCCTCGAGCTTCCCTTCTTCGACCACATCCACCGCTTCATCCCCGCGATGATGAAAGCGTCGGGCGTCAAGATCGTGCTTGTCGACGTCGATCATCGCCCACGTTCCGGAGGCAAGTCGAAGTATGGCCTGTGGGATCGCCTCTGGGTCGGCATTCACGACCTGATCGGCGTGCGCTGGCTCGTGAAAAGGCAGATCGCAAAGGTCGAGATGGAGGAGATGCTATGATCGGTTATTTCTCCAATCCGGAGCACGTCTGGCTCTGCATCGGCCTCGTCGGCCAATCACTTTTCTTCATGCGATTTTTCGTTCAATGGATTGCGTCCGAGCGGCGGCGCGAATCCGTGATCCCGACCGCATTCTGGTATTTCAGCCTGTCGGGTGGCGCCGTACTTCTGGCTTACGCGATCTGGCGGCAGGATCCTATCTTCATCATCGGCCAGGCCACCGGCCTCTTCATTTACTGCCGCAACCTCTATTTCGTCACGGGCGCGTCGAGCCGCGCCGCGCCCGCCATGCAGACGGCGAGATAGGCATCCCTTGCAGTACAAGCCGTCCATCGAGCGGACCGCGCTCGCGATCCTGCTCGGCCTGCTGATCGCGCTGCTCGTCGTCGTCACGACGCTGCCTGCGTTTCCGGTGGATGAAACGCGCTACCTCACCGTCGCGTGGGAAATGCGCGCGAGCGGCAACTGGGCCCTCCCCACGCTCAACTTCGAGCCCTACTCTCACAAGCCGCCTCTCCTCTTCTGGCTCATCAATCTCCTCTGGTCTCTCCTCGGCGAGCAGGTGTGGGTCGCACGCCTCGTCGGCGTGTTGAGCTTCATCGCCGTTCTGATCCTTGCGCACCGGCTCGAGGGGGACCTCGCCGCGACGGAGACGGCAGAGGCTGAACGCCCCGCCACCAGCGTTCTCCTGCTGGCGGGATTTCCGGTGTTCATCGCCTTCGGCTTCTCGATCATGTTCGACATGCTGCTGACGGCCTGCGTCGTGGCAGCCCTGCTCGCGCTCTGGCACGCCGGACGATACGGAGACCGGCGCGCGTGGGCCGCGTTCGCCATAAGCATGGGTGCGGGCCTCCTCGCCAAGGGGCCGGTCGCGTTGCTGACCCTGCTCCTCGTTGCACTTCTCGGACCGCTCTGGATCGCACCGGAGCAACGCCCACGCTGGTACCTCAAGGTGGCAGCGGCCGTCGCTATCGGAGGCACCATGGTCCTCGGATGGGCCTTGCGCGCGGCATACCTCGGTGGACCCGAGTATGCCGAAATGATCTTCTGGAAGCAGTCCGCAGGCCGCATCTCTTCGTCTTTCGCCCATGCCCGGCCCTTCTGGTTCTACATACCCGTTCTCACCATCTTCCTGCTTCCGGTGATCCTCTGGCGGCCCCTGCGCGATGGCGTGCGCAAAGTCGCCGCCGCGAGCTCACCTGCTCGCAATTTCCTGCTCGCTTGGATCATCCCGCCGTTCATCGGGCTGAGCCTCATCAGCGGCAAGCAGCCCCACTATCTCCTGCCGCTCATTCCGGGCATCGCGATCCTGGTCGCGCTCGGGATGCAGAAAACCGAATTCCGCCCGCGCGACCGGACGGAGCTAATCGCCGTCGCCGGCGTCTCCGCCACGATGGTTGTCGTGCTGTCGATCGTTGGGACCAGCCTCCTGCCGCAAGAAGGCATCCTCGAAGCGGTTCAACACTTGAGTCTCCCATGGGCGATCTTGATCGCCGTAGATATATTTGCAGCCATCTATCTTCTCGCCCGGTCCATACGTGGCGCTCTGATCGGCATCGCTATTGCAAACGTGATCGCCATGATGAGCGCGCTCGCCATCGGCCGCAGCACGATCGCGAAGCTCTACGACCTCCAGCCGATGGCCGACGTGCTCGCCACTCACGCCGGTTCGCCGATCGCGGCGGCGCAAAAAACACGCGGCGAGTTCGGCTTCCTCGCGCGGCTCCAATCGCCCCTCATCATCGTACCGGAAGAGAATATCGCCTGTTGGCTTGCAAAAACACCCCGCAGCCTGGCAATCATGCGCACGCAGGTTGACGCCGATGTGCCGGCCTATCGCACTGTCTACCGGCAGCCTTATCGGGCCAATGATGCACTGCTGATCATCGAGAGCGACGGAAAGACCGCCTGCACCAACGGCGATGCCGTGCCGATCACAAAGGGCACGGCCGAAGAGTGAGCGGAGGGCGAACCTGCCGCCTAGATGTCGGGCTGCGAGGCGCGCTCGCGCAAGACGCGCTTGCAGGTTTCCCGCCACGCCTCTTTCGTCATATGCGTGTCTTTATCCCACGTGCTGATGCAGTGCTCGAGCTCGTCGTTCGAAACGGCGTTCGACGATGGCGGCGGCTCACGCAGTAACGGCTCGCTCATGTCATCCGGCTCGTAGTTGCGCGTACCTTTCCTCCCCGCGACAGGCACGACGGCGCGCTCGTCCGTAGCGGAGTCGTAGGTCCTCGAGAGCGCGGATAGCACAGGCGTCACGGCGAAGGGAGCTGACAGAGAGAACGCCGCGAACAGGCAGAAGCAGACTGCAGACGACCGGTGGCACCACATGATGGACCTCCAACAAGCCCGAGACGCGCGAAGTCCACCCGCTTCGCCGACACACAGCCCCCCCAGAGATCTAAAGACAGCGAAGCTTTGCGCCACAGGCTCCCGCACGCAAGGGCTCGGCTGCGGATAGAATTTATTTTTTGCTCCATCGCTCGACTACCCGCGATGGTAAACAGCGAGCAGCGCGCTGAACTTGGTAAAGAGGCGGCGCGAGCCGAGCGCGATGGGGAGCCTCACCCGGCGTCTTTAGTGACCACACGCGGCGCCTGTCCTCCGCGCAGCACCGTATTCCCCTGATAGAGGGTGCGCTGGTCGATCGGCGGCGGCGAGAGCCAGTCGTCCTCGCTCATCTGGCCGCTCTTGCCATAGACCGCCAGGGCGTTCGCATAGGTGACAAGGCGGATGGCCTCCGCGGTGAGACCTTGATCCGCCATGAGCTGCGCCGTCTTCGGCACCGAAAGCGGATCCGACACCCCCCAATCGCAAGCCGAATCCACGATGAGCCGCTCCGGCCCATAGGTCTTGACCAGCGAGACCATCCGCTCCGCGGTCATCTTCGAATGCGGATAGATGGAGAAGGCGGCCCAGAAGCCGCGATCCTTCACTTCCCCGATCGTCTCCTCGTTGACGTGGTCGATGACGACCCGCGAAGGATCGACTTTGTGCTCCAGGATGACATCCATCGAGCGCGACGCGCCACGCTTCTTGTCGCGATGCGGCGTGTGGATCATCACGGGAAGATCGAGATCGCGCGCCAGGTCCAGCTGCAGGCGGAAATATTTGTCCTCGAGCGCGGTCTGCTCGTCGTAGCCGATCTCGCCGATGGCGACGACACCCTCCTTGGTCGCGAATGAGGGCAGGATCTCCATCACGCCTTCCGCCAGCGCCTCGTTGTTCGCCTCCTTCGAATTGAGACCGATGCAGCAATAGTGGCGCACCCCGAACTGCCCGGCGCGAAAGCGCTCGAAGCCCAGAATGTGTGAGAGGTAATCCTTGTAGCTGCCGACGTTGGTGCGGGCCTGCCCGATCCAGAACGCGGGCTCGATGACGGCGACAACCCCCGCGCTCGCCATGGCTTCATAGTCGTTCGTCGTGCGCGAGATCATGTGAGCGTGGGGATCGATGTACATCGGAGGTCTCCAAACGAGTGTCGTGAGAGGTCAGGCTATCATGGTCCAGGTGAGGCGCCCGTCGCGGGCAGCGGCGGCGAGATCGGGGGCAGCTTCGAGCGCGGCCTTCGCGGACGGATGCGGCGACTCGGAAAGGGCGAGCGCCGCCCCGCCCCGCTCGGCCTCGGAGCCATCGCACAGGATGGAGGCGAGCATCGCGATCTCCGCCCCCTCCAGGAAGGGCGCAACGCAGCGCCACAGCTCCGGCGAGATGGTGCGGCCGGCCGCTCGCCGCTCGGCGGCGTAATCGATCAACATGCGCGCAAGATCAGCGTTGCGGCGCGCATCCAGCCCCTGGATGGGCCAGAGGCGGCTGCCGATGAACAGCGTCTTCACCACCATCTGGTTCCACTGCGCATCGCTGAACTGCTCGCGCGGATAGGGATTGCGATGAGCGACAGCCTCGAAAATCGGCTGCATGGCCGAGCGGACACCCTCCGCCGCATGAGAAACCAAGCGAGCGGGAGCGGGAAAGAGCGGCAGGCCCCGCAAAAGCGCGATCTGCTCGCCGATCTCCGCCGCGGCGAGTATTCGGTCGAAGGCCCCGGCAAAGGCGGCCTCCTCGCCCCGGAAGCTCGCGAGAACAAAGAGAATGCGCGCCGCCTGATCCACGCTCCAGCCCGTCGCATCGAGGTCAGGGCGGATTTCCCGTCCAGCCTCCTGCTCGGCAAACGAGAGCGCGAGATCGTCCTTGCCCACCTTGCGCGGCGCAAGCCCGATCGCGATCCCGAGTTGAAGGGGCCGCTCTCCCCCTTCGATGAGCGCGATCTGCTGATCGAGCCAGCCGAGCGCCTCCGGGGAGAGACGCGAGGCGAGCCATCCATGAAGCAGCGCTTTGGCTCTCTCGACCTGTGTCATATCCATGCCCGTGCTTCCCATCTCAGGTGCCTGGAACAACGCGCTGCAACGCCAGCGTCAAACAGAAGAAGGCGAGACAGACGAGTGCCAGCATCACGTTCCCATGCGCACTCGCGACGACGGCATCCACGAGCGCGATGGATGCGATCAGAAGACCGACAGCACGTTCCCGATCGCTCGCCAAACCCGACTTTGATCGAAACACCGCCCATCCGATTGCTCCAGTCGCAACCGCAGCCAGCAACGACGAAGCCATCGTGATCTCCCCATCGGCCAGTCCAAGCACGATCGGGGCTGCGAGAAGGGCGGCAGGCCAGAAGGTCGGCAGAGACCGGAAGGCCACGCCTTTCGCGACGAGCGTCAAACCGGCCACATAGAGCAGCAGCGCCAGCGCTGCGCCGATGATCGGCGCAGACAGCGCAGCCCCGGCCGCAAGCACGGTGCCGATATAAACAAGCGCGCGGCAGAGCCCCATGATTAGCGGCGAGATGGGGTTACCTTTGTGCCAAGCATCGTAAACGAGAATAGCGGCCGCGAGCGCGCCACCTGCGGCAGCCGCGCCGAGGCCGAACATGGAGAGTCCCGCCACGCCGCACGCGAGAAGCCCGCCGCCGATGCCCCACACCGCACCAGGGGAAATCTCACCAGACGGCAACGGGCGCTCAGGCCGGACGCGCGCATCGATCTCACGATCGAATGCATCGTTGAGGAACATGCCGCCCGTATAGAGCGCGGACATCGCGATCGCGACAAGCACGAGCTCGCTCATGCCGAGACCACCCGCCAGCACGGAGGCCGCCAGAACGTTGCTCCAAACCGTCGGCAGGTTGGAGATGCGCGCCAGCCGAAGTAGCGACAAGGTCGTGCTCACGCGCCGAGCTCCGCCCGCACCCACTGAAGCTCCCGCACGATATCGCCGACGATCTCGGACGATTTGAGCGCCTCGGGAAGAACGTTCCAGGTATAAGTCTCGACTTCGAGATGCGGCGAGATCTCCTGTGTCCTGCACAGAGCCAGAGCCTCGCGGAGGTTCTGCTGCGTGGAGCCGAGCGTCTCGAAACGGTCGACGAACACAGGCACGTGGCAGTGAACACGCCACTCTCCCCCGGCCGAACCCCGCCGCGCCGTAAGAAAGGCCTCGGGCAAATCCGTGTGGCGCGTAATCTCTCCGTTACGCCGCTGCACGGTTTGATGGAGGTAAATGCCATCGTCGAAGCGGCCGAGCAGCCGTTCGAAATGCGAGGCATCGCCCGTCGCGCTGAGCGCGGCGCTGAGTTGTAGCTTCGCAACCGCGATACCGGCCGCCCGCACCGCTGCGAGCGTCGGCGCGGTTTCCTCAAACGCCACCGCCGAATGACACACATCGAAGCAGAGGCCGATATGGCGTCTCAGGCTGGCTTCCGCTTCGGCTGCCGGCACCTCGGCCAACCGTGAAAAGAGCGCGCGCCCGGTTCCCGAAAAGATATGGTCTTGAAGAAAGCTCAGCGCCTCCGCCGTGGTTTCGAGGAAGCAGGCAGGCTCGGGCTCTATGGCAAGCGTGATCAACCGCCCCATCTCGCGAGAAATGCCGTAGAGATGAAAAGCCGCGCGTGCGAACCCCTCGGCAATGCGATCGACGTCGGCCTTGGTGGTGACGCCCGCTTTGAAAGCGCCCGGCACGGTACTGATGCTCGCTGTCATCCCGCCCGGAGCGATGTCTGAGAGGATATCGGCCACCAGATTGGTGAAGGCCAGCCTCTCGTGCGTGCGCCAGTCGGGCGCGTAGACCATCTCCTTTACGCGCGTGCCATGAAAACTTCCGTACGGAAACGCGTTGATCGTGAACACATAGAAGTCGCCGTCCGAAAGGAACTGCTTGAAGCGCGCGCGCACCGACGACTCGGATAGACCTGCGGCAGCCAACGCCGAGAGCCGCAGACCGACACCCATAGGCGCATCTGGAGAGACCTGCCGCTTCACCTCGGGAAGATAGCGCGCGAGCGCTGCCTCCACCTCCGGCCAGCTCTCTCCGGCATGAATGTTCGTGCAGTAGGTAAGATGCGGTCGTCCGGGAAGCGCAAGCTGCATCAGGCCCCGGCCTCCGCCCGCAGCCAATCCAGCGCATTTTCAACCAGCTCGGGATCCATGGTGTGAACTTCGACGCCGGTGCCGAGCTCGCTGAGAAGCGTAATGGTGAGCTCCCCGCCCAGGTGCTCGCGAAACTCCTCGAGGCCCTTGAGCAGAAGCCGGCGGCCACTGGCGTCCCGCCGGTCGGCAGCCTCATGCCAGAGCGCAAACCCGAGACGCTCGAGAAGGCGGGTCACGCGCTTCTCCTCACCTGCGGGAAGGTGACCTGCGAGCACGGAGTAGCGCGTATCGAGCGCAATTCCGATCGCGACGGCCTCGCCATGGCGAAGCTCGTAACCGGACAGCACTTCGAGCTTGTGCGCGGCCCAGTGACCGAAATCGAGCGGACGGACGCTGCCGCGCTCGAAAGGGTCACCTCCGTGCGCGATCTGGCGCATATGAAGAAGCGCACAATGACGGATGAGCTTATCGAGAGGCTCGGAAGCGAAAATCGCAAGCGCTTCCGCCTTCTCCTCGAGCCACTCGAAGAAAGACCTGTCGCGAATGAGCGCCACCTTCACCGCCTCCGCCATTCCCGCGCGCTTGTCGCGTCCTGGAAGCACGTCGATGAAAGCCGAGTCGTTGATCACGGCGTTCGGCGGAACGAATGTGCCGAGCATGTTCTTCATGCCGAAAGCGTTGATGCCGTTTTTCACGCCGACACCCGAATCGTTCTGGGCGAGCACCGTCGTCGGAATGCGAACGTGCCGTATGCCCCGGTGCGTCGTCGCGGCCGCATATCCCACGAGATCGAGCACCGCGCCGCCACCGACACAGACGACATAGGAATGGCGGTCGAGCCCGTCGCTTACGAACCGCTGCTGAAGCTCGGAGACGCGCCGCGGATCGTTCTTCACAGCTTCGCCCCCGGCGAGGCTCACGACAGGTCCGGCGAGCGAGAGGTTCGGGGTGGCATCGACGTAGGCCGCTATCCGCCGCTTGAGGTCCGGCATCTCGCGCTCGACGCCTTCGTCGACGACGAACGTCAACAGATTGGCCGCGCCCGCGCTTTTAGGGCCGATCAGATCCGCCAGCGTTCTATTCTCGACTGAAAAAACGTCCCGTGTAAAAAAAACGGGAAATTCATAAGAGACAGAGAAACGCTGCAAGAAAGTCCTTGCATTATTTTCGGCCCGCAATGGTGGAATGGCCAAAGCTAAATCTCGCGACACGACGTTTCCCCACAAAGCGCGTTTATTCTTAGTCAGAAGCCCTGAAGCGCCACGGGATCAAAGCCACATCGGAGGCCAGAATTTTTCCCGGCCATGCGACAGCTGTGTCCTTTGCGACCAGAGCGGACGGCTAAGTTCTGCTCCAATTACCGGGCGCTGGCAACACACAGACGCTCCCCAAATACAGCCCCCAGACGAGATCCAGGAGCCACCCCTTGCTTAAAATTGAGCCTCCCTGACGCCAATCGGGAATTAATCCCACAACACCGCCGGATAACTATCCATTGATTATTTTGACTACTTCCCGATTTGATATAATTTCCTGATATTCAAATTTTCTTGATTGCGCTAAATCAAGAACTAGTTGTTCTATAGGCGGCGCGCGCATTCATGCCGCACAATGCAAATGCAGTTTCGGCACTGCAGGTGCATTTCTTTGCGCAACGCAAAATAGTCCGCCGTCGCGCAAAACGCTTCGTATAGAAACAAAACTGTAAATGGGAGAACGTCCAAATGCGAATGCGGTTCTTAATGTCCGCGTCGATATTGGCGGCCGGCCTCCTCGGGACCGGGTCTGTGACCGCGGTCGCGCAGGAGGTTCCCAAGACGCCGGACCAAGTGGCTCGGCCGGGAGGGAAGCTGCCTGGAGATCCGAAGATTGCCGTCGTCAAGGTCGCCGAAGGCTTCCTTGATCCTGTAGGTGTTGCCTCTGCGCGAGACGGCACCGGACGCATCTTCGTGGTCGAACGCCAGGGCAAGATCAAAATCGTCAACAAGGATGGCAAGATCAACGAGAAGCCGTTCCTCGACCTGACGAAGAACAGCCCGCTCGGCAGCGAAGTGCAGACCGGCTTCGTGGAGCAGGGCCTCTGGGCCGTTGCCTTCCATCCGAAGTTCAAGGAGAACGGCCACTTCTTCGTGAGCTATGCGTCTCTGCCCTTCAACGGCGCGCACATCATCGCCCGTTACACGGTTGATCCGGCGAGCCCGGATGTCGTGTCGGTCGAGCATGCCAACAAGACCGTCAAGGTCATCATGAACATCCCGCAGCCGTACTACAATCACTACGGCGGCGGCATCCAGTTCGGACCCGACGGCAATCTCTACATCGGCAAGGGTGACGCAGGCTGGGAAGGCGATCCGCTCGACGCTGGCCAGCGCAAGGACGTGCTCTGGGGCAAGATGCTTCGCATCAACGTCGATACGCCCGATGACGTGGCATACACGATCCCCAAGGACAATCCCTGGGCCGGCGCCTATCAGGATCGCATGATGACGCTCTTCGGCATCACCGAGAAGGGCTTCTCCCAGATCCATATGGGCGCTCGGGGTGAATCGTGGGCCTACGGCCTGCGCAATCCCTACGCGTTCCACTTCAACGCCAAGACCGGCGACCTCTTCATCGCCGACGTCGGCCAGAACCATCTCGAGGAGATCAACTGGCAGCCCGCATCGAGCAAGGGCGGCGAGAACTATGGCTGGAAGCACAACATGGGCACCAACTGCCATCCGATGACTGGACCGGATGACAAGTGCCCGATCGTTGGCGTGCTCCCGGCTGCACAGTATCCGCACCAGGAGCCCTATCCTGGCGCCGAGAAGCTGAAGGACGGCTGGGGCTGCTCGGTTCAGGGTCTCGGCGTCGCGAACTACGGCGGCATGAACGGCGTGTTCCTGACCGGCGACTGGTGCTCGGGCCGCATCTTCGGCACCGGCTGGGATGGCAGCAAGTGGCAGCTCCAGGAGCTCGCCCAGACCGCGCTGCAGTTCACGGCCGGCAACACCGACGAGGACGGCACCGTGCTCGCAGTGAACTGCAACTGCTTCTACCTGGACGACAAGGGCGCTGCGGCCAACCCGCCGGGCGCGCTCTGGAAGATCCTGCCGGCCGACAAGGTTCCGGCTGGAGCGGAAGTCGCGAAGACGAAGAAGTAGTCAACACGTTTAGCCACGCAAAAAAGGAAGGCCCTTGCACCCCCCATGGGTGGGAGGGCCTTCCGCCTGAGAAGAGCCGAAGTTTCGATCAAACATGCGATGAGCGCCATGCTGCCTAAAACTCGGACGAAAGCACTCCTGACTGCCCTGACACTCGCTGCTGCCGCGGCGGCTGCGCCGGCTCTCGCCGACGTCGAGTTCCGCCACGCACTCGACGACTCCGCGCTCGATCTCTCCCCGATCAAAGGCGAGGAGATCACCGACGCCGTGAAGTCGTTCCGCAAGGATGGCGTCAATCCCTACAACGGCAACGCCGAGGCGCTGGCTGCCGGCAAGACAATCTACGAGGACAACTGTCAGGCCTGTCACCTCGACGACGGCCGCGGCGGCATGGGACCGAGCCTGATCGACAACGTCTTTGTGAACGCGCGCGCGAACACGGACGTCGGCATGTTCGAGATCATCCACTCCGGCGCCTCGGGCGCCATGCGATCGTTCTCCCAGCGCGGGGTGACGCAGGACCAGATCCTGAAGGTCATCGCCTATATCCATTCTCTCAAGAAGTAGGCCTAAGCCGGGAGACGATGCATCCTACCGTTGTCATTAACGTCGTTGGATTGACGCCGGCCCTTCTTGGCCCTCGCACGCCAAATCTGTCGCGTCTCGCCGCAAACGGCTGCCAGCGTCCTTTGCGGACCGTCACGCCGGCCGTCACCTGCTCGGCGCAAGCGACGTTCGTGACCGGCCTGCCGCCGAGCGAGCATGGCATCGTTGGCAACGGCTGGCTGTTCCGCGACCTGATGGAGGTCTGGCTTTGGCGCCAGTCCAACCGGCTCGTCGCGGGAGAGCGCGTGTGGGACGCCGCAAAGGCGCGAGACCCCAGCTTCACCTGCGCCAATCTCTTCTGGTGGTACGCGATGGCGGCTTCGACCGATATCGCCGTCACCCCTCGGCCGATCTATAAGGCCGATGGCCGCAAGCTCCCCGATTGCTATTCCGATCCGCCCGAGCTGCGCGACGAGCTTACGCGGAAGCTCGGCGCTTTCCCCCTTTTTCACTTCTGGGGACCGGCAACATCGATCGCGTCGAGCCGATGGATTGCGGACTCGGCAAAGTACGTGCTCGCGGCCAACGATCCGACCCTCACCCTCGTCTACCTCCCGCATCTCGATTACGGCCTGCAGCGTCTCGGACCCGACCACCCCGAAATCGCAAAGGATGTCGAGGAGATCGACACGGTCGTGGGAGACCTTATCGATACCGCGAAAGCTCAAGGCCGGCGCGTCATCGTGCTGTCCGAGTACGGCATCGTACCCGTCAACCGTCCCGTGCACATCAACCGCGCCCTTCGCGAGGCCGGTCTCCTGGCCGTGCGCGAGGAGGAAGGCGGCGAGATCCTCGATATTCCCCGCTGCCGCGCGTTTGCCCTCGCGGATCATCAGGTCGCGCATGTCTACGTGCGCGATCCGGACGATATTCCCAAGGCGCGCGAGGCGATCGAACGGCTGCCCGGCGTGGCCCATGTTCTCGACAGCCAGCAGCAGGCGAAGTGGAACCTCGACCACGAACGCTCCGGCGAGCTCGTCGCCATTTCCGCCGGCGATTCCTGGTTCACCTACTACTATTGGCTCGACGACGCCCGCGCGCCGGACTTCGCCCGGACGGTCGACATTCACAAGAAGCCGGGCTATGACCCCGCAGAGCTGTTCCTGGATCCAGGAATTCGCTGGCCGAAGCTCGCTATCGCATGGCGTCTCCTCAAGAAGGCGTTCGGATTTCGGACACTGATGGACGTCATCCCCCTTGATGCGTCCCTCGTGAAAGGCTCTCATGGACGAGCGGACGGCCCGGCGGCTCACGGACCGGTCTTCCTGTCGTCGGCGCCGCATCTCGTGCCGGAGGGCACCATCGATGCGCGTCAAGTGAAAGGGCTGATGCTCTCCCATGTCTTCGATCCATAACGAGCACTCTCTGCAGCCAACGAGCGAACATCTCATCCTCGTCGACGCGGACGACCGTGAGATCGGAACGGCCGAGAAGATCGATGCCCATCGTCGCGCGTTGCTCCACCGCGCGTTCTCGGTGATCGTTTGGGATTCGGAGGGACGCCAGCTCCTGCAGAAGCGCGCCGCGAGCAAGTATCATTCCGGCGGGCTCTGGACGAACGCCTGTTGCGGACACCCCCGGCCGGACGAGCCGGTCGCCGATGCCGCGCAACGCCGCCTCAGCGAGGAAATGGGCTTCTCCTGCCCTCTCGAATGGCTCGGCACCGTCCAATACCATGCCGCCTTCGACAACGGTTTGAGCGAGCACGAAATCGTGCATGTGTTTCGCGGCCGATATGACGGCCCCTTGCAGCCCGATCCTGCCGAGGCCGAGGATTATCGGTGGTCCTCGATCGAAGAAATCCGCAGCGACATCGCTGCCGAACCCGATCGCTTCAGCGTCTGGTACCTGCGCTACATCGCCGAGGAATGGCCCATGGCCCTGATGCCGCCTCGCTAGCCTCGGCTTCCTTGCTTCTCAAGAGGAATGCGAAACATGACGATCGAAACCGAACGAAGCGCTGCGCAGCACGCATCCTCCGCACTGGCCCGCATCGTGCGAGACTATGCGGCTGACAGCGGCACGATCCATTTTCTGGGCAATGACGGCTTGCTGCATCTCGCGGCCGCCTCTCAGGGCATGCCCGACCACGTCCTCGCGATCATAAAGACGATCCCCGTCGGCAAGGGAATGGCGGGCCTCGCCGTCGAACGCGCCAAGCCGGTCGATGCCTGCAACATTCAGACGGACACGAGCGGCGACGTGCGTCCTGGCGCTAAGGCGACAGGACTCGCCGGCTCGATCGTCGTTCCTATCTTCGATGGCGATACGGTCATTGGCGCCCTTGGCGTCGCCAATCGCTCCGAGCGCACGTTCTCCGAGAACGAGATCGCAGGCCTTGTCGACGAGGGCCGGAAGCTCGCGGCCGCGCGGCCCCGCTTATCAGGCGCCGATTGAGCAGGCCGATGCCCGGCGATGGCCTCGACATGGACCGTGAGGCCGCCGCGCGTGAACAAAACGCGCAGAAGTCTCCAGTGTCTTCATGGCCCCGTCGAGCGCGGAAGCTTGCGCTCCTTCTGCTCGTGATGATTGCGATCGTCGTAGTTCCGTTCCTGCTGTTCGGCGAGACGCTGGATCAGCTGGCTCGCGACATGATGATGAGCCCGCTTTCCCGGCCACTCGCCGCCGTCGCGGGATTTCTTCTGCTCGCCGCCGACGTCGTCCTGCCCATACCGTCGACCGTCGTGATCTCCATTCTTGGCGCTGTCTTGGGTATCGCGGGCGGAACACTCGTAGCCACCGCCGCGCTCACGCTCGGGTGCGCCTTGGGCTACTGGCTCGGACACCGCCTGGGCCACGACGTCACCGAGCGCATGATCGGACGCGAGGACTTTCAGTACCTGACACATCAGCTCGAACGCTATGGCTTGCTCATGCTCGTTCTTTGCCGTCCCGTGCCGGTTCTGGCTGAGGCCTCCGTCATCGCAGCGGGCGTAGCGGGTTTGCCTGCCGGACACGTTCTGGCTATCACGACTCTCGCTAACATCGGTGTCGCGGCGACCTATGCTTCGCTCGGATCGAGTGCGGAAACCGGCAGCGGACTTCTCGCTGCACTCGCAGCCTCCATCGGCCTGCCGCTCGTGGCCATGTTGACGGCCAAGACCGTGAGGCGCGCCACGCGCGCCCGTTGACGAAGGCTCGCGTCTTTTGGACGCGACGCATGCGCCGGTCGGCGTGCCCGCGCGAATGATCCTTCCCAGCGCGTGTCCGGAACCCGTCTGGATCTCGGACGTTATCCCGGCTGCCCAGCAGCCCAGATACACACCGACGTGCCAACTTCCCCAAAAGACCTGCGCGGCGGCGACCCGCTTTGGGCGGAGAGCCCCCGCATCACCGTTCGCCACCGGTCGCGGCTCGACAACGAGAGCTGTGACGTCGCTGTCGTCGGCGCTGGCATCAGCGGCGCCCTCATCGCGCTCAGCCTCGCCGAGAAGGGGCATGACGTGGTCGTGCTGGACCGCCGCCCGCCATGCCACGGCAGCACCTTGGCCAGCACCGCCATGATCCAGTTCGAGCTGGACACGACACTCGTGGATCTTGCCGAAAAAATTGGGGCGACCCCAGCGCGGCGAGCCTACCGGCGTTCCTACGCAGCGGTGAAGAAACTGGGAACACTCATCGAGCGGCATGGCCTGAGTTGTGCGTGGAAGGAACGCGACGCCCTCTATCTTGCAGGCGACGAACACGGGTGGCGCGCCCTCGAAACGGAGGCGAAGCGCCGCGCCAAGGCAGGGCTGCCTTCGACGTTTCTCGATCACGACACCCTTCTCGCGTCCTACGGAATCGAGCGGACAGGTGCGATCCTCTCTTCCGGTGCCGCAGAAGTGAACCCGGTGCAGCTCGCCGCCGGATGCCTGCGGATCGCTCAACGGTCCGGTGCGCGGCTCTACTCACCTTGCGAAGTCAAAAGCGTAAGAACGCGAAAGGATGGCGTCGACCTCGAGACGGCGGATGGCGCCAGTATCTCGGCCCGCCGCGTGGTGTTCGCAACGGGATACGAGGTCATACACGGGCTTCCGCGCGACCGCTTCGACATCATCTCGACATGGGCACTCGCCACCAATCCGCTCAACGCCGACGAGGTCTGGCCGGATCGCTGCCTGATCTGGGAGGCGTCCGACCCCTATCTCTACATGCGCATGACGCACGACAATCGCATCCTCGCGGGCGGCGAAGATTCGAAACTGATCGATGCTGACCGCCGCGATGCCGCCATTCCGAACAAGGCCGCACGCCTCCTCGCTAAGATCGAGAAGCTGCTGCCTGGCCGCAGGCTGAAAGTAGACTACGCATGGGCGGGCGCCTTCGCCGACAGCCCGACGGGCTTGCCCCACATCGCCCCACTCGCGAACCTGCCGCATTGCTTCGCCGTTCTCGGCTGCGGCGGCAATGGCATCACCTTCAGCGTGATCGCAGCCGATGTCGTCTCCGCCTGGGTCGAAGGACGAAAGGATCCCGATGCCGACTTGTACGTCTAAGCGCCTATGAGCTCCGCAACACGGCTGCCGGGTCCATCCGCGCGACCATCCACACCGGCACCGTCCGTGTTCACCACCGAGAACTCCGGCAGCAGCAGAACGACCGCTGTTCGATTGATCTGGCTCGGCGTATCGAAGACGCCGACGACCTTTACGATGTGTTCACCGCCGAGACGCACCCGCCGCCCCGGCAGAAGCGGACTTCCGGCCCTCAATGATCGACACCGAGTCCCAGAGGAACGAGCCGCCCTTCCAGCCCAGAACGGGAGCGGAATAGCTCTGCAGGATGGAGAGCAGACGGACCAGCATCGGCGAGGACTGGGCAACGGCCGGGTCCGGCGCGATGCGCGCCTCCACGCTCTCCGGGACGATGACCGCGGCATCCACGGAACGGCGCACGCCCAGAAATACCTCGACCTCACCGTGCTGCTCCCAATAGCGAACCGCGCCTAGTTGGCTGATCTCGCGCAACCCAATACGCACATCGAAAACACTCCGCCGCTGACATCAATCAGAGCATCCCTCACTGAACTCTGCTCCTATGGACCTCACAGGGCACAGCCGTTCGCCAGCGCGGGAGGGAAAGCGCCGGCGCCGCCGCAAGTGCCGTGCGACATCCACATAGTGCCAAACGGCACTATTGCGGTCGGTTTTTCGCCGACACGATATTGATAGAACGATGACGGGGTACGGGGCTCCACTCACATGGCCACCAGCACGATTGAAAGACCTGCGAATACGAAGCAGGATCTGCGCATGCGGCGGCTCGGCGTCGCTCTCGTTGCGGCGTCGGCGGTTTGTTGGAGCACCGCCGGTCTGTTCGTGCGCGTTGCCGATCTCGACTCCGCAACGCTCATCGTCTGGTCCGCCATCGCCGCGTGCCTCGGCCTCGGACTTGTCTGCGCGGTCCGCCTGGGGCGCAACTTTCTGCGTGAGATCGTCGGGATCGGCATATCCGGCGTACTCTACGTCACCGTCGCCGCTGTATGCAGCATCAGCTACATCATCTCGCTGCGCTACACGACTGTTGCCAACGTGATGACAATCTACGCAGCCCTTCCCTTTCTCGCCACGGCCATAGCGTTTTTCTGGCTACGCGAGCGGGTGAGCCGGCCCTTCGTGATCGCCGGTGCGTTCGCGATGGCCGGCGTCGCCATCACCGCGGGCGCGGCCGCCACCACGGACGACATCATCGGGCTCGTTGCAGGCTTCGTAATGACCGCGAGCTTTGCCGCCCAGCTCGTCTTCGCAAAGCGCTACCCCAAGATGGACATCCTTCTGGTGAGCGCGATTTCGGCAGGTGTGACAGCCATTATCGCCGCTCCGTTCATGAACACTGACGTGGTGCTCACGCCGATGCAGCTCACCGGCAGCGCGTTGTACGGGCTGATCCCCTATGGGCTCGGAACCGCGCTCGCCCTGGCCGGCGGGCGCCTCGTCAAATCGGGCGAGGCCGGATTCATAGCCATGCTCGACGTCGTGCTTGGTCCAGTCTGGGTCTGGCTCTTCTTCAGCGAGCAGCCGGCCGTCGAAGCCGTGATCGGCGGCACCATGGTGCTCTGCGCAGTCGCCTGGTATCTCTCGAAAGAAGGAAATCCTGCGAGCGAAGCGTAACGCGGGCCCTTTTCAAGGGGCGGCTGTTACGCCCAGATTGGTCTGGCGACATTGGCCGCCGAGATTTCGGAACTCGTTGCTCCGGATCCCGGCCTCCACCGGCAGGACACCCCGCGAGTCGAGTTTCAAGCCATAAAGCACGATGCGTGTGGCGCCATCCGGCGACGTGATCGTCGCCTCTCCGTCTTCGTTGAGGCCGTAGGTCCAGATCGGGCGATCATTGCCTTCGAACGCAGTCCGCGTGCCTTCCGCCGACACAAAGGCGCGTTGGAGAAAGCGGGGCGGCTCGCCCTTCGAAATCGCAGCATCGAAATAGAAGATGATAGCCGTGCTGTTATGCATAAAGGCCGTGAACGAACAATCGAGCGACGGCGACAGGATGTCTTCAGATGGCTTCTGACGCGTCTCCGCAGCCTTTGACGGAGGCGCGGAAGGCTCACCGGACGAATACACAGCAAAAAAGCCTACCAGAAGAGCGGTTGCGATCCCCGCCGCCATTAGAACCACGGATCTGCCGGATAGGCGCGCTTCCATAGAGAATGACTCCAATTGCCGTCGTCCGGCATCCTGCATACTCGCTCATAGCAGGATCCGTCCAAGGTGGGAGCCCAATTCTCGCCTCGTGTCACGGGAACAAATGGATCGCGACGAGCGCACCGGAATAATCACAACGGCATCGACGCTCATCGAAACTTGCAGAAACAAGCAGTACCAACCTCAGGATTTCTCTTCGTGCACGCTCTTCAACAGAGCGACGATCTCGCGGTAGCCTAGAGACGAAGATATCGAGACTTCCCCCGCTCGTCCGGCGCGCGTATCGAATTTCACGACATAGGCCTCAGACTGTTTGCGCGACGGAGTGATCTCCGCCTCGCCGATCTGCGCATCGTAGATTGCCTCCTTGATACGCTGGACGGCTTCTCTCATTGCGCCGCTGTTCTTGTCCATTCTCCGCCTTCCTCCTCCGATCGCCCAAAAACGCGCCTAGGCGCACCGGAGTACCTGTCCCTGCATCTCGCCGCGAACGGCGCAGCAAGGGGAACGGAGATTGCACGAACTCTTCAAAGGAGTGTGCTCCCCATTCCCCGTTGCGGGCTCCCGGCCCTCGGCTCGCTCAGCGCTGGAGCATCTGTTGGACAGATGCGATGAATTGCAGGATCGAATCCGTCGGCGATCCGTTCAACACGGAGGCCACCAGCCATGCCATTCCGCCAAACATCACGATCCCCAACAGCAGGATCGTCATCGACGGAGCCGTCTCGTGTGCTTCGCCGAACTCACGAAAGAACCTTCCCATATTCCCTCCCTTTTTTGATTGAGAATAGTGAAGAGGTAGGCATGGGGTCAGGCGCACCGTCAACACGTGGGAATTTCGGGGTAGGTACGCAATTGTCCTCACGTCGAAAAACTCCGCGATTTCACTCGCCGAGAACTCAGGCGCAGAGGGCGTTTATCCCCGCGGACAAAGCCTGCCTCTCAGCCCTCCTTCGAGGGTTCGAAAAAAATGCGGGGGCGCTGGCACAAGGCATCAGCGCCCCCGCAGGGCATCCTAAGGCAAATATCGACGACAGGATCGAAGCGACCTGCTGACCGCTGGCGCTAAGTCAGAAAAGGCACGAGAGCCCAACTGATAACCAGCGCAATGACAACCCCGTCAAGCGCTGCTCGCCGTCGCTGTGTTGCGGCTTGAAGCATGTGCTTCTCTCACTCTTACCGCTTACTTGGCCTCTGCAGCCTTGGTGGCAATGGCGTCGACCGGCTTCTCGAAGCCGATGAAGATGACGCACGCATCGGGTCCCTCGCACTTTGCGGAGTGGGGCATACCCGCCGGAATGAGCGTATAGGCGCCCTGATCGAGCGAAGCCTGACGGCCGCCGTCAAAGGTCACACTGAATTTCCCCTTCACCAGAACCACATGCTCCGGCGAATGATGCCAGTGCCCCTTCAGCTCGGTTCCAGGCGCCGCCCTGAGATAGACGTCAGCCGCTCCCTTTGCCGGATCTCCGCTCAACACCGTCACCTCGCAGCCGGACGGGAAGATATCGGGACACGGTCCCCACTTCAGGTTCTTGTCATCCGGCGAGGTGGTGATCAATTCGCCTACGACCTGCGGCGGCGCCCCGTGATTGTCAGCGCTCGCCGACTGCAGACCGACGCAGGCGCCGGCCAACCCAGCGAGCACACCCAGAGCCAAACGAGATACGCCGGTGCGGGCGCGGATCCCCTGTCGAACCATTGTGAGTTCCTCTCCTCAATATTTCTGTCTCCACCCATCATCCGTTTCGCTCGAGATGGGCAGATCGCGCTCACGCGACAGCCGAAATATCGGGCCGATTAAGCGGCCGCGAAATACGCTTGTCTGCGCGGCGGGTCGCGTAGTTCTACTTGCAGCGGCAGGAAGAAAATTCGATTGATCGCGGCCCGTCGAACGCGCTTTTTCAGTCTCGTCTGTTACGGCAAATCCCGGCGACGAAACGTTCGAGGCCCATCTAAAAAAAACTCCCGCGCGGCAAGCAGGATCACCCGCCTGCGAACCCGCATCACTCATGAACGAAGGAACCCATCCATCCCATGCCACTCACGCCTAACGAAGAATCACCCGTCGTCGAGGGCCTCGCGGTCCGCTGGACCATGTCTAACGGAGCAAAGCGCCAGGTTTGCTGGGTCCGTTCCGCCGCGCTCGAAAAGCTCGAAGGCAATCCCGATCTAGAAAGGAGCGCATTTCTCGATGCCTTCAACAGGCATCGCGCGCTGCTGGAGGCAACCGCGAGCGACATCTTCGACAAGGGCAAACTTGACGGGCCGAACGTGATCGTTCGCAAGGAGAACATCTAGACTGCCCGAGTTGGCTTCCATCGCCCCCCTCGTTAGGACGGCCGCCGACGGGGCACTAGACGCAGACACCGTCGATGCTCATTCGCGCAAAAAAAAAGGCCGAGAGCTCGCTCATTGCGGGCACTCGGCAGGAAGGACACGATGAGAGGGGAAGCACCTTGCCAGCTTTACGCTGGCCGTCTCTAGTCTTCGCGCCTCCTCAGGCGCAGCACGACCTCAATTCTGGCGATCTCCATGCCTGCAGGCAGCGGCGGGAGATGATCGATGGAAAGATAGCCTGACGGAACATCGACGATGCAGTCGTCCTCTTCCATCAGAAGGTGATGGTGCTCGGACACGTTGGTATCAAACCAGGCTTTCGCCGTGTCGGTTGCCAGCCTCCGAAGAAGTCCGGCGTTCGTGAACTGCTGAAGCGTGTTGTACACAGTCGCGAGCGAGACAGGGATCTCCACGCGCATGGCTTCTTCGTACAGCATGTCAGCCGTCGTATGGCGGTCGCCTTTTCCGAAAAGAAGCTTCGCGAGTTCCATCCGCTGACGCGTCGGCCTGAGACCGGCATCACGCAGCTTCGTTCCGAGATCCCGAGACACGCAGGGCGACGTGCAAAAGGCGCACTTCAATTTGAGGCCAGCCTCGAAGCTGTCAGCTCCACTGTTGCAGTCAGGCATGTTGGTCAGATTGTCCATCCTGAGTTCCCCCTTTTCTTGTTGCCTTTCATGGTCTGGGCGACTTAGGCCCGTCCGCCGGGCATCGAAGATGCATCAAGGAATTTGTCGAAGAAGATTCGCTGCTCGCCGATGCCGAGCGCCTTGAGGCGGCTGACCGCTGCATCCACCATGACCGGCGGGCCGCAGAGATAAGCCTGCCCATCGGACGCCTCCAGCATCCCTTCGGCTATGGCGTTGGGACAGTGCCCGGTCGCGCCATCCCATCCATCGGCGGCCGTCTCCTGAGAAAGCACCGGAAGGAAGGAAAACTGACCATTGAGCTGCTTCGAATACTCTTCGATCTCGTCGAGGCAATAGAGATCATTCCGCGTGCGCGCTCCGAAGATCAGGGTTACCTTCCCCTTACGACCTTCATCGATGAACTGTTGCATGAGAGCGCGGATCGGCGCCAGGCCGCTGCCTCCCGCGACGAGCAGGATCGATCCCGAAGGCTCCCGCAAATAGAAGGATCCATGCGGCCCCTCGAGGAGCACGCGATCGCCTCTCCGGTCACCGGTATGCAGCCATTCGGTAAGGGATCCGTTAGGCACGCGGCGAATGAAGAAGCTGACGTTGTTGGGCTTCTCATGCGAGGGCGAACGCGAGAACGAGTAGGATCGCGCCTTGTCGATGACGCCGGGAATGGTCACGTCGGCATATTGTCCGGGGAGGTAATCGGTGAGAGCCGCCTCGAGCTCGATCCCCACGTCGAGGATGTCGTGCGTCAGCTTTTCGACCCTCGAAATCCGCCCTTCGATGCGCCGCGACTTCGCGAGCTCCACCCCGTTTGCCTCGAGCGGAACCTCAACCTCGATATCGCTGCGAAGCATCGTCTGACAGGCAAGGATGTAGCCTTGGTCCAGCTCCTCGCCTGTCAGCACGTAGCTGAAATCGTTTAGCGGCTTGATTTGACCGCTCACGAGCTTGCACTTGCACGAACCACAACTTCCAACGCGACAATTGTAGGGCCAGTTTATCCCATTCTCCAACGCGACCTTGAGAAGGTTCTCCGACGACCCGCCCTTGACGGAAATCGTCTTCCCCAGGGGCGAGATCGTGGCGTTGAAAGGACCTTTGTTCTTTTTGAAGAAACCAAACATTGCGGCGTTCCAGTGCTCCGATGAGAGGGCGTTGCGGTCGGGCGTGCTCTAGAGATGAACGACCTCCGGCTTCATCGAATACAGAATGCAGAGGATCTCATCCCTCTCGCGCTTACCGACCTTGCAGCGGTCAAGCGCGTCGAGCACGTCGTCACAAACCGCAACGAACTCCGCTTCGTTGATGTTCATGCCCGTATGAGTGGTGATCATGTCCTTGCCGGTGTACGTCTCGGGCCCGCCAAACCCGGCGCAGCACATCTCCGTCACGAGGCGCTTCACCTCAGTCGGGTTGCTCCGGACGTAACGCTGTTTGACGAGGGGATTTGACGTGTGGTTCTGCCAAATGATCTCCACGATCTCCTCGATGCGAGGACGGCCTCCAAGCCGCTCGTAGAGCGTACCGGCCTGCTGGTCAGAGTTGAGAACTGGCGCTTCCGCCGCAGATGCTTCCGACATTTGCAATATTCTCCCTGAATGCGATCCGCCATTTTGGCGGATCGCGTTTTGTTGTTGTCGTAGTCTGGATAGGAGGTCAGCTCACGTAGCTGACTTCGAGGCGCTTACCTTCGACCTTGCGCGGGTCGATGTCGTAGCCGACGGCCTTGTTGATCTTGGCTGCGATCTTGCGCTCCTCGGGGGTCGCGAAGTCGCGGTCCCAGATGGCAAGCTTGCGGCGCATGATGTAGTGCCAGAGCGGCGGGAACAGAGCGATCACGAACTCGGTGTAGTAGCCGATGCGTGCGTTCGGCGCGCCCGTGGGAGGACCACCCACGCCGGTGAGCTCCCAGAAGTGGGTCTCGCCGCGATCGTGGTGATCAGCCTGACGGCCAATCTCGATGAAGGCCCAGCCGGTGAAGATCGTGTCGTTGTCCCAAGAGTGGCGATACTCGATGGGTTCGCCCTTCACGCGGATGAGACCGTAGTGCTCCATGTAGTTGAGCGCTTCGAGCTCGAAGTTCGAGATGATCCAGACGACCAGCATCGCGGCGAGACCAATGAGGACGCCCGTCGCATCGCCGCTGCCGAGGTAGCCGGCTCCGGCGAACAGAGCCACCGTCGGAATGCTCATGAGGTAGCCGCGGATCCAGCGGTTCGAGAGCGAGAAGAACGACTTGCCCATACGCTTCAGGCGCTTGCTCTCGGTAAGGATGCCGAAATACGACTGGCCGATATGCGAGACGATGAAGTGCGTGTAGATCGAGCGGCCACGCGGAGCCGTCGCCGGATCCGTGTCGTCACCCATCTTGTTGCCTTCCGGTCCGAGCCAGGCGCGGCCGAGTTCCAGGTGATGGTTGTAGACATGCGCAAAGCAGAAATGCGCAGTGCCGGAGAGTGCCATCATCCAACGCGAAACCAGGAAGCCGAAGCCCTTCGTATGAGAAAGCTCATGGCCGAAGATGATGCCGAGGCCCTGATGCATGCCCGCGCCGATGGTCGCTGCGATCAGCGTCACCGTATCGATGCCGTTCATGTACTCGAAGCCGTTCCACGTCATCGTCTCGATCGGAACGCCAGCGACGTACTGATAGACGCGCCAGGCGAGCGCAAGCTGAAGTCCGATGAAGGTGATCAGCTGAACGTACATCATCGAGTTCAGAATGGCGGGAATGCCCGATGCCGATCCATCCTTGTCGGATGCAGCGCCACGAAGATGGAACGGAGACGAAAGAGTGTCGACGATGATGTTGACGGCAAAGATGCCAATGCCGAGCCAGGCCCATTCGCCGCCCTTGAGAATGCCAAGGGTGCATGCGAGCACCCCGAGCGGGGTGTACAAGTACACCAGGTGACCAAGTATCAATTTCTTCATTTCATTCTTTCCCTTCTTGCCGAATTCCGCCACATCTGCAGCAAGTTCGCGCTGACCTTTTTTTTGCCATCAGCGGGCGAATAAACTTTTTCGCTCTCGCTGATCAGCCACTGCAATTCCACCTATACATTTTGGCTACGCTCGTTTTCCATGCGTGAGATTACGCCCTCTCGCGTAGTCTCACGTCCGATGCGGCGTCTAACCGGAATGGCGCTGCGACGGCGCATTTCGACTGCACGCTGAAACAGAGCGAGCGTGACAAACAGGGCGGCAATTGCCATTGCTGTTGTGAGCAAGCGATTACTCCGCCAGCTCGACAATCCGCAGATAGGGCTTGAGCTCCTTCCAGCCCTGCGGGAACAGGTCCTTCGCCTGCTCGTTAGAGATGCTTGGCGGGATGATTGCCGCCTCACCCGGCTTCCAGTTGACGGGCGTTGCCACTTTGTGGCGATCCGAAGTCTGCAGGCTGTCGACGACGCGAAGGATCTCGTCGAAGTTGCGCCCTGCGCTCGGCGGATAGGTCATCGTGAGACGCACCCGCTTGGACGGATCTATGATAAACACCGAACGCACGGTGATCGTCGGATCGCAATCAGGATGGATCATGCCGTAAAGCTTGCTGACCGCGCGGTCCGCATCGGCAAGCACAGGGAAATTCAGGCACTGCCCCTGCGTTTCCTCGATGTCCTTTTCCCAACCGATATGGTTTTCGCCGGTATCGACCGAGAGACCGATGACCTTGACGTTGCGCTTTTCCCATTCCGGCATCAGGCGAGCGGCCGCGGCCAGCTCTGTCGTGCACACCGGGGTGTAATCCTTGGGATGGCTGAAAAGGATACCCCACGAGTCTCCCAGCCATTTATGGAACTCGATAACGCCGCGACTGCTCTCTTGCTTGAAGTCCGGCGCGATCTGACCGAGCGATATCACTGTCTGTAACTCCTTGGATTCAAGTTTCCTGACACCCCGACAGCGAGACGGTTCACCCGTGAGCGCGCACGCGTGCGATTGCCTCCGCCGTCATTACAGGGTGCTGCGATCGATACATTTGAGATATTTGGCGGGCTACCCGTTAGATTACGGGCGTGCACGTAGTTACCCGTCCTGCCGGATACCCGCCGCCTATGGTGTTATGCGCACGCCGCGTCACACCTCCTGCACATCTCGAGCAGACGCCGGCTTTCGGACTCACGTCGCGCAAAGCGCGCTAACAACTCATCCAAGGGACGGAAATGACTCGATTGCTTTACATCCAGGCGTCACCAAGAGGAGAGCGCTCTGCCTCGGCTCACGTCGCGCAGGCCTATATCGAAGCCGTAAAAAAGAAAGGCAGTGTTGAGGTCGATACGATCGACGTCTGGAATGACGAGCTGCCTCCGTTCAACGGCCCCGCATTGGACGGCAAGTATGCCGGCCTCGCCGGAACGCCTCTCACCGACGAGCAGACCGCGGCTTGGGCAGCAATCCACAGCCTCGGCGAGCGGTTCAGGAAGGCCAATCAGATCGTCGTTGCCGTTCCCATGTGGAACTTCGGAGTTCCCTACAAGCTCAAGCAGCTGATCGACCTCGTCACGCAGAAGGACGTGACGTTCCTGTTCGGCGCGAACGGCTTCGACGGAATGCTGAAAACTCAAAAGGCCGTTCTGGTTTGCGCGCGCGGCCTCGGCTACGGCGAAGGCGGGCTCCCTGAAGCGCAGTTCGACTATCAGAATGCCTACTTGAAGTCTTGGCTCACCTTCCTCGGCATCACCGACATCCACACCATCAAGGTCGAGAAGACGCTGCTCGGCGACGCCGAGCGTGAGGCCTCTCTCGCCAAGGGCACGGCGGAAGCGGCAGCCCTCGCCGCATAGCTCAGCCCGATAGCTCTGGCCACGCAAGCGCCACCCGTGTTCATGCAGCACGGGTGGCCTTTTTATCCTGGACAGTGCGGGCTCCACACCGCCCATCCCGCCGCGGGAACCTGCGAAAATGGAGCGGCAAACCACGTAGTACTACGTGTTCCAAGTCAATTTTCACGCGATTATTCTCAAGCAACCCGCAACATTGCGTCCGAGCATACGTTTCCCGTGCGCTTTACAAAGGGGACTTGCCGTTGATTATAGACCGACCGCTCATATTGGGTGGAATACATATAATCCGACAAGACGGGAGAAAACATGCTTGAGAAAGCAATGCAGCGCGACGCGGAATCGCGCATCTTCGAGAAGGAAATAAAGAAACTCGGCGAAATTCTGATGGCAGATCCAGCACTTCTGGAAAAGCTCGATACCACACCCGACAAATCCGCGTTCATCGATATGTACATGGCAATGGCCAAGGAACGCGGCCTCAAATTCACACGCGACGACCTGTTGATCGCGGTGCAGGAGCAGAAGCAAGGCCAGGACTGGATCCTTCCGAAAAAGGTCATCCGCATGATTGCGGACCGGTTCTGAGACGCCATAGGAACTGAAGGAAACGCAAAGATGAGCAACGACATCAAAACCACTGAAGGGCGCGTGGTCGGCAGCTGGGACGGCGTGTGCGCCAAGGAATTCATGGCGGAAATCGGGCGCGTGCGAAAAGCGCTCGCCGCTGCGGGCAACGGCGAGAAATTACAGCCCAGGGACATGCCTCACAGGGACCAGCTTCCGGCTGATCTGAAGAGCTTCAACGCCTATCCCCTGTGGGGATGCGACAAGAACGGTCAGTGTGTTGTGGGCGCGGGCGCGAACCGCATCGAGCCCGTGGAGAAGGTCTTGTCGTTTTCCCTCGTTGAGCACCACTAGCCAAGGCCCTAGACTGGAGCTGCCCACGAATGAACCGGGGAGGGCCTAGGCCCTCCCCTAGTTGATAGAGAGAACCGAGAATGTCGTTTTGGGAGGCCGGCAGCGCTGCCATTCTGCGAAAGACCGAGGAGATCGCGCGAGACGTTCTCGCACCACAGGCGGAGCGTATCGATACAGACGCAGTATGGCCGGAGAAGAGCCTCCGGACGTTGCTCGCGGAAGGCTTCGGGGGGCTGCTCGTCCCGCGCCAGTACGGCGGCAAGGGCCAGGGTATGCAAACGCTGGCGCGCGTTTGCGAGGCGCTGAGCAGGGGATGTGCATCTACTGGAATTTGCTACGGCATGCACTGCGTCGGAACGTCCGTGATCTCGGTGAACGCGACGGATGCGCAACAGGAGAACTTCCTCACCCCGATTTGCCAGGGCAAGCACATCACCACGCTCTCACTGAGCGAAACGGGAACCGGCGTACACTTCTACCTACCGCAGACGCGACTGGACTCGGTTCCCCCGGAGCACTACCTGCTCAACGGCGAAAAGGTCTTCGTCACGAATGGAGGGCACGCTGATTCCTATGTCGTGTCGGCCGTGGCCGGCTCGCCAGAGGCGCCGGCAGGACGGTTTTCATGCGTCGTAGTGCCGGGCAGCACGATGGGACTGAGCTGGGGCCAGCCCTGGAACGGCGTCGGCATGCGGGGAAATTCTTCGCGCTCCATGACGCTGCGTAGCGTGAAAGTACCCCGCTACTGCCTGCTCGGGCGCGAGGGCGACCAGATCTGGTACATTTTCAACGTCATCACACCCTTCTTCCTGATCGCCATTTCCGCGACTTACCTGGGTATTGCCGCGAGCGCCCTCGAGGAGGCCCGCACCCACATCACACAGCGCCGCCACGTGCACACCGGATCTCTGTCGCAAGCACCCATCGTGCAACATCGCATTGGCGTGCTGTGGGGGATGCTGGAGCGGACGCGGCGCCTCATCTACAGCGCGGCCGCAAGTTTCGACGCGGGCGAGCCCGACGCGCTGATTCCGGTCATGGCCAGCAAAGCCGAGCTTGCAGACGCAGTCGTCACGATCGTGAACGAAGCCATGACGTTGACAGGCGGACGCGGCTATGCCGAGGGCTCCAGGCTGTCACGCCATTTGAGAGATGTGCGCGCGGTCCATCTCATGTCTCCATCAACGGATCTATTGAGAACCTGGATCGGCAGATGGGTTCTCGGCGTACCGTTTCTCGCCGACTGATTGCCTCAACGGACGCGATAGTCCTGTCTTCAGCGGCGGAGAGTGCAAAACGCGATGCCACACACGACGAAAGCCATCCAAATGCAGGCCAGAGCGACCCGCCTGGCCTCGACTGGAAGCGACTCGTGTCGGCTCCTTTTTGTCGACGTCGACCAGCAGCTCGGCTTCCATCTCGCGAACAATCTCACCCGCCTCCACCACATCGAGTTCATCCCGGGCAGCGAACAATGCCTGAGCGAGCTGAAGGCAGGCGTCGAGTTCGTAGATGCCGTTTTGCTCGGCCCGGACATCGAGGACAAGGTCGGCACCGCCCAGAGCATCAATATGCTCGACAAGCGGATCCCCATCGTCATCCTCAGCACCGATGTGAACTGCGCCAGGCTGCGGCAGAACCTGATGTTCAGCCCTTTTCTGGGCCATGAGGTTCTCGTCTGGCCAACCAGCGACATCGATGGTCTCGCCGCCGTGCTCGCAGACGCAGCCGAACGACGCCAGCAGCGCCTGCGCTACCAGAAGGCGACGCTCGCGAATGCGCATGTCCAGCTCGAGGTGCTGCCCCTTCTCCAGTCGGCCAACGCGGAGTTCATCGAGGGGCTCTTCGACAACGAGCCGATAGCCGTTCTCGTCACGGATCAACATGGGATTGTCCGGCGGCTCAATCGCCAATCCATGCAGATTCTGGGAATCAAGGAACAGCACGGCCTCGGGCGGCCGCTGCGAGAGCTATTTCCCCGCAAAGAGCATCGGCGGCTGTCCGCACTCCTCAAGCTCGCCCTGGGATCGGAAGATCCGCTTCCCCCCGAAATTTTCGAGCTTCCGATGGACGGCGGCAAGAGCGTCTACATCGAAGTGACGTTCGCCGCATTTTCCGCGAGGAATGGCAAGCGCGGCGGAGCGATGGTCGTCATCCAGGAGGTGACGCTCCGCGTGCAAGCGGAGCAGAAGCGCACGGAGGCCGTCGTCGAGCTTCGCCTGATAGCGAACACGCTGCGGGCCTTCCACGCCATCAACACCGACACCACGCTCACCTTTCCGCGGAAGATACGCCAGGTGCTCCACCTCGGCTGCGAGCAGTTCGGCTTGCCGATCGGCATCATCTCCCGGGTGGAGGGAAATACCCTCACCATTCTCGAATCCATATCCGATCTTCCCCGGTTCTCGGTAGGGCGGAGGCTCGGCCTCGACCGGACTTACTGTTCCACGACGATCGACTCAGTCGAGCCGATCGCACTCGAAGATGCCGGAAACTCGGAATGGTGCACCCATTCGACTTATCGCGAAACCGGCTTTGAAGCATACTTCGGTGCCCGCATCGTCATCGACGGCAAGCCCTTCGGAACGCTCTGCTTCATCGGCCGGACAAGACGAAAACGCCCGTTCACATCCGCCGAGCGCGAAACGCTCAAACTCATGTCGCAGTGGATTGCGAACGAGCTTCAGCGTGAGCTTGCCGAAGCCCACATGAGAAAGCTGTCGAGCGCCATCGAGCAGACCGCCGACAGCGTCGTCATCACGGATTTTCTGGGCTGCGTGGAGTACGTGAATTCATCCTTCGAGTTCCTCACCGGCTATGAGCGCGCAGAAATCGTTGGACAGGCCGCGAACTTCCTCAGCACCAATGGCAAGCTGCGCACCGATCTTTGGGAGGCTATCGGCAAACGCAGAAACTTCCAGTTCCTCCGAACGGACCGGACGAAGTCCGGCACGACGTTTCATGAACAAATGACGATCAGCCCGCTTCGGGACACGGACGGCCACATCACGCACTTCATCGCGACGGGCCGGGATGTGACAGGCCTCATCGAGGCGAAAGCGACCGATCGCAAGCGCCAGGCCGAGCTCACGCACGTGGCGCGTCTCAGCACCCTCGGCGGCATGGTCTCCGGCCTTGCGCACGAGTTGAACCAGCCACTTTGCGCGATCATGACCTACGCGCAAACCTGCCTTCGCAAGATTGGCGGAGAGAATCCGGATCTCGACGATCTGAAACACGGACTGAACCAGATCGTCCGGCAAGCCGAGCGGGCAGACGAGATATTCGTCCGCATCAGGAATTTCTCGCGCAAGCGGGAAATCAAGCGGCAACGAACCGACGTGCGGGAAATACTCAACAACTCGCTCGCCTTCGTGGAGACGGAAATCCACCACAACAACATCAAGCTTCAGATCCGCGCGCCCAAGAAAGCACGATTGGTCTTCGTAGACGCGGTTCAGATTCAACAGGTGCTGATCAACCTCATCCGCAACAGCATCGACGCGCTGAGCGGTGTCGACGAGGCAAAGCGCACTTTAAAAATAAACGTGACGGCGGACGGCGACAGCCTGACCAAGATTTCCGTGTCCGACAATGGGTGCGGATGTCAGGAGGCACACATGGACCGTCTCTTCGAGCCGTTTTTTACGACAAAGGAAGCCGGCCTCGGTGTCGGTCTCAGCATAAGCCAGGGAATCGTCGAGGCCCACGGCGGGAAGCTATGGCTTCACCAGACCTCGCCAAAGGGATCGACGTTCTGTGTGACCGTACCCAATTGGAAACGAGCCTGATATGTCCTCAGCAGCTAGCAAGAAAGCAACACCTACCGTCTTCATCGTCGACGACGATTTGGCCGTGCGGGATGCAATCCGCTGGTTGATGGAGCAGGTCAAACTCAAGGTTCAGGTCTTCGCATCTGCCGATGAGTTCCTCGCCAACTATGTTCCAGGCACGCGGGGATGCATCATTCTCGATATCCGGATGCCTGGAATGAGCGGGCTCGAGCTGCAGGAGCGCCTGAAGGCCTCAAAGGCGCTCATCCCCATCATCATCATAACCGGCCATGGCGATGTGCCGATCGCTGTTCGCGCCATGAAAGGCGGCGCGATCGAATTTCTGCAGAAGCCGTTCAACGATCAGCTCCTTCTCGACACCGTGCAATCGGCCTTGTCCACCTACGCGGAAATCTGGGATCAGGAGGCACGCCGGCAGGAGTGCAACAAGAACCTTTCCTCCCTCACCAAGCGCGAGATGGAGGTGTTGAACCTGTTGAGGACGGGCAAGCCCAACAAGCTTATCGCGACCGCCCTCAACATCTCCGTGCGAACGGTGGAAGGCCATCGCGCCACCATAATGGCCAAGACCGGCGCAAAATCGCTGGGAGCGCTGATCGAAATGCTGCACGCGCAAAGCTAGCCCGATGCAGACAGTCTCAAGGCGTGCGGACAGCAACCCGCGTCATGCGGGCTCGGAACGAACGAGCCATTTCAGCTTACCGCTTCAAGATTAGGGGCGCTGGTGGCTACGTCCAGCCTACTGTCCTACCCGGGGAGACCGTTTCGAATACAGCAACGACAGAACGTAGCCGACCAGCTGGCGACGGGGAGCGTCGCGTTGGCAACCTCAATAATCGAACGAAGCGAAATATCGGAACTCGCAAAAGAGACAGTCGGCCGTGTCGGCTAGTTTCATCTTCGCCACCGGCCTCAGACAGTTTATCGACTGTTTTCATCGCAACACCAAGATGCCCAAAACACTTGCATTTGCGCATCCAATACGCGTTGCGGAACGTGTTTTCACGGGGTTGCACGAAAGCAGCGCATAGCTCATGGCATTGGAAGCCCGGCAGGGAGGGCGCCATGGACCTAGAACAGCTAAAATTCGTAAAGGCGCTCGCAGACGAGGGCAGCTTTGAAGCGGCTGCGGCCCGGTGCGCAGTCGCTCTCCCGGCCATTTTGACCGCCATCACTCAACTCGAGGCCGAGTTTGGAAAACGTCTTTTCCGGCGCACGGCGACAAGCGTCCGATTGACCCCGTACGGCGAACACCTGCTCCCGCACATACTGGTTGCGATCCAGGTCCTGGATTCTCTCACTCACCACTCCCAAACGCCACCCACCAAATCCCACACCAGCGTGCATGTCGGGTTGTCACCGATCATTGGCATCCGCCGCGCCGAGGCGATCCTCTCGAGGTTTCGCGCCAAACACCCCGAAACGGACGTCATCTATCACGAGCGGAACTTCAACGAGCTGTGCCTTCTGCTCCAACAGCGTCAGCTTGATATTATTCTAGCGCCCTACGATCTGGACACGTCGCTCAACTTGGAGCTCTTCTGCGTCTCTTTGGAATGCGATCCTCTGATCTTTCTGCCGACGCCGTCGAGCAAACCTAAGTGGGAGCTGTTCGACAGCGTAACACTGGCCGATATCGCCAACGAAACGTTCGTAATGCTCTCCGACGGTTGCGGGCTCGCGAGCTTCACAAAACAGATCTTCAAGTCCCACAACATCGTGCTGCGTCAGCACTCAGGCGAGGCGAGCGGCTATGGCGCACTATACGAGTGGACACAAGCCGGCATTGGCTCCGGCATTCTTCCCCGGTCCTGCATCGCCGATAAGGAGTTCCCCGGAATACCAATCGTTCAGAACGGACATCCCGTCACGATCGAATATTTCGCGCTCGGAAGGCCATCGACAATCTCGCCGCGTCTTTTTTCCCAGCTTTGGGATTCTCTGCTCGAGACGAAGATCGTGCTTCCTCAGCTTACGGGGTCATTACCGCGGCTGCTGCGCCTGCTGAAGACGACGCTATAAGTCCGCGAGATCCGCAGCGCACGCCGGCCCACCGCCGCGCTGGACGCACCAGCGCCGTTCACTCATTCGATTTGGAGACGATCTAAGGCGCCGTCTTGATCAATCGGAGCTCCCGCTTGCGAGCAAGAGGGCCAGGGGCCTGGCGTGTGGAAACTGTTCTGGCTTCCCGCAGGGCCTCCCACAATTCGGAGAAGGGCGCGCGCGTAATAGTGGACGGTTTGCCCATCGTGAAATAGTCGATCGAGACCTCGCATCCATCGTGCACGATGGGAAGTGCCAGCGGAGCTTTTTCCGGCATACGGGACTTGGGAAGAATGCCGGAGCCGATCCCCGTCTCGGCCCATTCGATGATAGATTCATAGCTTCCGACATCTCCGATGTGCCGGCGCAGCATCATATCGTTCGATTCGAAGATGGCCTTCGTGAAGCTGGTCAGCCCACACGTGTCGGGAACCAGCACGAAGGTCTCGTTCACAATGTCGTGGAGCGTCACGCTGCCGGCATCGAGCCACCGTTGACGGTCCGACGACTTCGGAACGAACACCAACGGATCACGCTCCATCAGGATTTCCATGTGCTCGGTGTCGAGCCGCAATCCTTTGTCGTAGGGCGATATGATGATATCGACCTGGCCACCCCGCAGAAGCTCATAGAGCTCGCGGAAATTGTACTCCCTGTAGGCGATGTGGATATCTGGATGCTTCGACCTGAAGCCCGCCAGCATGGCTTCGGCACGCCGGATGCCGACGAGTGGCGACAGTCCGACCTGGATGCTGTTGACGACGCTCTTTTCGACGGCAGCTTTGGATCGCGCCTTCAAGGCTTCGATCGACTGCAGCACCTCGACAACGAACGGCAGCAGGTGCTCACCGTAGGCAGTCAGGCGAACGCTTCTCGTCGTCCGCTGAAAAAGCCGCTGTCCGAACTCGGCCTCGAGTTGGGCGATTCCATTCGACAATGTGGGTTGGGTGACGTTGCAGCGCGCCGCTGCCCCTCCAAAGCTTCCCTCGTCGACGAGGGCCTTGACGTACTTGAGTTGTTGGAAGTTCATGGCAACATCCCACGTGGGCTACCTATGCCATGCGATAAATTGTTCTCGTGAAGCAACCCCGTAAAAACACCTGTGATCATAGGGGTACATGGCTCGAAAGAGCCGGAAACTGTGCTGAAAAGCGGCTTGCTGGCCAAGACTTAGGCTCGGGGCCCCCACGCAATCAACTTGGCAGGGTGACGCATTTGCCGTCAGCTATCACAGAGCCCTTTATGGTCATGCCGCCAGCAAGAACACCCGGCCGAATGCTTGAGAGCACCCCATGAAAGCCGTCGCAAGGCTTCTTCAGCGACTGGCCGTGCTAGGCGTCGGCGTACTCGGCATCTGGCTGATCGTCTATGTCTTCGAGCTCACGGACAAGAGGGTGCCCACTCTTCTGGCACTCGGCATCACCTATGGCATCGCAGCCTACGTCATCCTGCCCCGCGTGGTTCGCATGGGGCTCAAAATTCTCCAGCGCAAGCATGTGCCGCACTTCACGGTCACGGGCGACGGGCTTCTCGGCGATCCCGTCAATCTCGCCCTCGTGGGCACGTTAGACCAGCTCCGCGCCGCCTTCTCCGCGACCGGCTGGGTCGAAGCGGATCCGCTCAATATCAACACCTCGTGGCGTATGGCTCAGGCCTTTGTCCTGAACAGACCCTACCCGACGGCGCCGTTCAGCACGCTCTACCTGTTTGGACGCGGACAGGACATCGGCTTTCAGAAGGCCATCGGCGATAGCCCGCGCAAGCGCCACCATGTCCGCTTCTGGGCGCAGGACGTCACCAATGCCGAGGCCAACGCAAACACACTCGACTTCTGGCTCAACACCGACCGGCCAGAAGATTCGGAGCTGGCGCTTTGGGTGGGCGCCGGCACGCGCGATACGGGCTTCTCGCTGACGCGCCTCACATTCCAGATTACGCATGCAACGGATGCCGACACCAATGCCGAGCGCGATTTCATCATCGGCGAGCTCACGCGATCGGGCACAATCCGGCATGCGATGCTGGTGAAGCCCGGAGACCGCCTGGAACGCGCCGCCAGTCACTACATCTGCGACGGCGAGATCGCGGTCGCGGAGATCGTGAAATCCTGAGAGCAAAATTCACGCGGGTGGATCGCAGCGTGATGCGCGCCCTCCACGTGGAAAGCCGCAACGAAAATCCAAGCGTTTTCAATGAAAATTCAGAAAAATGGCGACCCCGGCAGGATTTGAACCTGCGACCCTCAGATTAGGAATCTGATGCTCTATCCACTGAGCTACGGGGCCCGCCTGGCACCTATGAATACATGAGCCGCGTGGCAATTTCACAGTGAAAAAAGCGCGCAACGGCGGGGGCAAATGCGAGCTGCGCGGAGCCTCTGGACGCACCCAGGTTGCTACTGCAGCGCCCCGGCATCGAGAAGCACCCGCCGCGCCATCTCGCCGAGGTCACGGGGAATACGCCCCAGCTCACGATGACGCGCGACCAAAGTCAGTTTGCGGGTGATCTGTGGCCCGGGAAGCTGCGCCGTAATGAGGCCTGCCTCGGGCAACGCCGCCTCCCGGATGCAGAGCGGCGTGGTGATCGCAAACCCCAATCCGTTCGCCACCATCGAGGCCACACCGTAGGGCGTGTCGAACTCGAAGGACCGCGGCACATCGAGGCCGAGCCTGCGAATATGCGACTCGATATCGAGCCCGGTCTGGGAACGGCTGCTGAAACGGATCAGCGGCTGGGATTGCGCGAGCTTCCTGAGCGCCCCGACCGTGCGAGGCGCTTCCGTGCCCGCCGGAAGAAGCAGAACATAAGGCTCCTTGGCGAGCTGCCAGCGCTCGAGCCCCGCCCAGTCCTCGAGGTCGTCCACACCGAGGAACAGGTCGAGCCGCCGCGTCAGCAGATCGCTCGCGTGCGACGCTGTGAGCCCCGAGAGGATCCACACTTCGTCTGCCTTCGATGCGAGATAGGAGGCGAGCGGCGCCGTGAGTGCGCGCGCGAGCGAATCGACGAGCCCGACGCGAATGAGAGGCAGCTTGCCGTGCTCCGTTTCGCGCAGCAGCGGACCGATCTGACGCGCTTCCGCCAGAAGGGCGCTCGCACGCTGCCGCAAGAGCCCACCCGCGAGCGTAACGGCCAGCGGCCGCACGGTGCGATCGAACAGCTCGTGCCCGAGCTTCCGCTCGAGATCGGAGATGGCAAGAGACACAGCCGGCTGGGTCAATCCAAGCGCCCGCGCGGCCGAAGACATGGCCCCCGTCTCGCAGACGGACAGGAAAATTTCGAGCGACCTGAGGTCGAAAGGAAGTGAGGCAGAAGCGTCTCTCATGACGACAGTATAAATAACACTTATATCCCCCACAACCGCATTCGCCGTTAAGGGTAGAAGCCTCAGTCTCGAGGAGCGAGCAGACGATGTCTTGGTCCCACTACTCCATCTTTTCCGTCCTACGCGAATCCCTCCGCGGGCATACGGGCTGGGGCCCGGCCTGGCGCGATGCGGCCCCGAAATCCGATTACGACGTGGTGATCGTGGGCGGCGGCGGCCATGGCCTCGCGACCGCCTTCTACCTCGCCAAGCACTACGGCCCGCTGCGCATCGCAGTCGTCGAGAAGGGCTGGATCGGCGGCGGTAACGTCGGCCGTAACACCACCATCGTCCGCTCGAACTACCTGCTGCCCGGCAACATCCCCTTCTACGAGCTCTCTATGCAGCTCTGGGAGCAGCTCGAGCACGAGCTCAACTATAACGCGATGGTGAGCCAGCGCGGCGTGCTGAACCTTTACCATTCGGACGCCCAGCGCGACGCCTTCGCCCGCCGCGGCAACGCCATGCGCCTCCACGGCGTGGACGCCGAGCTGCTCGACCAGGACGCGGTCCGTAAGATGGTTCCGTTCCTCAACTTCGAGAACGGCCGCTTCCCCATTCACGGCGGTCTCCTCCAGCGCCGCGGCGGCACCGTACGCCATGACGCCGTCGCCTGGGGCTACGCCCGCGCCGCCGACAAGCTCGGCGTCGACATCATCCAGAACTGCGAGGTCAAAGGCTTCAAGCGCGAAGGCGATCGCATCGTCGGCGTTGAGACCACGCGCGGCTATATCGGCGCGCGCAAGATCGGCATGGCCGTCGCCGGCAGCTCCTCGCGCGTTGCCGCCATGGCGGGCCTGCGCCTTCCCATCGAGAGCCACGTGCTGCAAGCCTTCGTCTCCGAAGCCATCAAGCCGTTCATCGACGGCGTCGTGACCTTCGGCGCCGGCCACTTCTACATCAGCCAGTCCGACAAGGGCGGCCTCGTGTTCGGCGGCGATCTCGACGGCTATAACAGCTACGCCCAGCGCGGCAACCTTCCCGTCGTGGAGGATGTCTGCGAAGGCGGTATGGCGCTGATGCCGCGCATCGGCCGCGTGCGTTTGCTGCGCCACTGGGGCGGCATCATGGACATGTCGATGGACGGCAGCCCGATCATCGACCACACGCCGGTCCAGGGCCTCTACATCAACGCCGGCTGGTGCTACGGCGGCTTCAAGGCGACCCCGGCTTCGGGCCTCTGCTTCGCCCACCTGATCGCCCGCGACGCGCCTCATCCGGTCGCCAAGGCCTACCGTCTGGATCGCTTCGCCACGGGCCACGCGATCGACGAAAAGGGCATGGGCCCGCACCCGAACCTGCACTGACATCAACCCTGATAGGAAAGTCCCGGCGATGCGAATCGCATGTCCCTACTGCGGCGAACGGAGTCTCGACGAGTTCCTGTACTCGGGAGACGCCACGGTGAAACGGCCCGACTTCGCGAGCCCCACCGCGACCGAAGAATTTGTCAGCTACGTGTATGAGCGCACCAACCCGCCGGGCATGCACCGCGAGCTCTGGTACCACGCGGCGGGCTGCCACGCCTGGCTGGTCGTCACGCGCGGCGTGGCCACCCACCAGATCACGTCGGTCGAGGCCGCGCGTGAAGTCGCCCTCAAGGAAAAGTCTGCAACGAAGGACACTAAGTAATGGCCACGCCTGGACACCGCTCGGGCACGGGTTCGCAGCCGAACCGCCTCGACAGAGGCGGCCTGATCGACCGTAGCCGCACCATTCGCTTCACCTTCGACGGCAAGACCTACACCGGCCACCCCGGAGACACGCTTGCCTCCGCGCTTCTCGCCAATGGCGTGGTTCTGACCGGCCGCTCGTTCAAGTATCACCGTCCGCGCGGCATCCTGAGCGCAGGCTCCGAGGAACCGAACGCCCTCGTCGAGCTGCGTGACGGCGCGCGCCGTGAGCCCAACACCAAGGCCACCATGGCCGAGCTGTTCGACGGGCTGAGCGCGACCAGCCAGAACCGCTGGCCTTCGCTCGAGTTCGACGTCATGTCGATCAACTCGCTGCTGTCTCCGGTCTTCGTCGCAGGCTTCTACTACAAGACGTTCATGTGGCCCTCGGCGCTCTGGGAGAAGTTGTACGAACCCATGATCCGCCGCGCCGCCGGTCTCGGCCGGGCGAGCGACGATGCCGACCCCGACACATACGACAAAGCGACCGCTTTCGCAGACGTGCTCGTCATAGGTGCGGGATCGGCTGGCCTGATGGCCGCCCTCTCGGCCGCGCGCACCGGCGCCCGCGTCATCCTGGTGGATGAGAACGCCGCGCTCGGCGGACGCGCCATTGACGACGCGGCAGAGATCGACGGCAAGCCCGCCGCCGACTGGGTCCGATCGGTAGAGACCGAGCTTTCGCAGGCCAAGAACGTGCGCATCCTGCGCCGCACGACGGCGTTCGGCGCCTATGACGGCGGCACATACGGTGCCGTCGAGCGCGTCAGCGATCACCTTCCCAAAGCGGCCGAAGGCGCGCCCCGCCAGCGCTTGTGGCGCCTCGTCGCCAAGCAGACCGTACTCGCCTCCGGCGCAACCGAGCGGCCGATCGTGTTCGGCGGCAACGATCGCCCCGGCGTCATGCTGGCAGGTGCCGTCCGCACGTATCTCAACCGCTTCGGCGTCGCCCCCGGCCAGCGCGCCGTGGTGTTCACGAACAACGACTACGGCGCAACCACGGTAACCGCCCTCAAACGGGCAGGCGTGGATGTCGTAGCCCTCGTCGACAGCCGCCCCGAACTCTCCGAACAGGTGAAGCGCATCGCGGGAGAAGCCGGGACCAAGCTGATCTCGGGGGGCGTCGTGACCGGCGCCGTCGGCAAGAAGCGCGTGACCGGCGTGACCATCCAGACGCGCACCGACGACGAGATCAAGCTCGAGTGCGATCTGGTAGCCGTCTCGGGCGGCTGGAATCCCAACATCCAGCTCACAACGCATCAGGGCAGCAGGCCGGTCTGGAACGATACGCTCCATTGCTTCCTGCCGGGCGTCCTGCCCCACGGCATGTCGCTGGCCGGCGCCGTGGCGGGCGACCTCGCTTTACACAAAGCACTCGCCGGCGGCGCAACCGCGGGCGCCAGCGCAGCCACCTCCACCGGACGCCAGGCCACGCCCACGGCCGTGCCGAAGGCCGCCGAGGAGAGCGAGGCCATCACCCCGCTCTGGCGCGTCAAGAACCCGAACGGCAAGGCGTTCGTCGATCAGCAGAACGACGTCACCGCTTCCGACGTCGAGCTTGCCGAGCGCGAAGGCTTCCGCGCGGTCGAGCATCTGAAGCGCTACACCACGCTCGGCATGGCGACCGACCAGGGCCGCACCGCCAACGTCAACGCGCTCGCCATCATGGCCGAGATCACGGGCAGGTCGATCCCGGAGACCGGTATCACCGTGGCACGTCCGCCCTACACGCCTGTCGCGCTCGGAGCCCTCGCTGGCCATCACCGCGAGAAGAACTTCAAGCCCACGCGCCTTCCGCCCTCCTATCGCTGGGCGAAGGAGCAGGGCGCCGTGTTCGTGGAAACCGG
This sequence comes from Hyphomicrobium zavarzinii ATCC 27496, assembly GCF_000383415.1. Taxonomy (GTDB): domain Bacteria; phylum Pseudomonadota; class Alphaproteobacteria; order Rhizobiales; family Hyphomicrobiaceae; genus Hyphomicrobium_C; species Hyphomicrobium_C zavarzinii. The sequence goes on from NZ_KB911259.1 coordinate 329,944, forward strand.
CCTGTGGCTGCGCCCGGCCTACTTCCCGCGTCCCGGCGAGAAGGACTGGCTCGAGACCGTCAAGCGCGAGGTGACCACCGTCCGCAGCGCCGTAGGCATCTGCGACGTGTCCACCCTCGGCAAGGTCGATCTCCAGGGCGCGGACGCAGCCGCATTCCTCGACAAGATCTACATGAACGGCCTCAAGACGCTCGGCATCGGCAAGGCTCGCTACGGCGGCATGTTGCGCGAGGACGGCATCTTCCTGGACGACGGCACCGTCGCGCGCTTCGGTGAGAACCACTACTTCATCACCACGACCACGGCCAACGCCGTGAAGGCTGTGCAGCACATGGAGTATTGCCACCAGTGGCTCTTCCCCGAGATGGACGTGCAGATCGTCTCGGCCACGGAGCAATGGGCGCAGTATGCCGTCGCTGGCCCCAAATCGCGCGAGCTGCTGCAGAAGGTCGTCGACCCCGAGTTCGACATCACGGACGCGGGCTTCAACTACCTGCAGGTGGGCGAGATCACCGTCTGCGGTGGCATCAAGGCGCGTCTCTACCGCCTGTCGTTCTCCGGTGAGCGCGCCTACGAGATCGGCGTTCCGGCCCGCTACGGCGATGCCCTGATCCGCCGCCTCATGGAGGCGGGGCAGGAGTTCGGCGCCTGCGCTTACGGCACGGAAGCCCTCGGCGTCATGCGTATTGAGAAGGGCCACATCAGCGGCCCCGAGCTCAACGGTACGACGACGCCGCGCGACGTGGGCCTCGGCGGGATGGTGTCGTCCAAGAAGGACTTCATCGGCCACGTGCTCGGCAAGCGTCCGGGTCTCACCGATCCCGACCGGCCGACGCTTGTCGGCTTCCGTCCGGTGGACCGGCAGGCACGGCTTCGCTCTGGCGCGCACTTCATCGCCCGCGACGCCGTCCCGAGCGCCAGCACCGACGAAGGTTACATGACCTCCGTCGCCTTCTCGCCCTCGAACGGCCACTGGGTCGGCCTCGGCTTCCTGAAGCGCGGCCCAGACCGCATCGGTGAGATCGTGCGTGCCTACGATCCGGTCCGCGGCGGCGACACGTTGGTCGAAGTCGTATCCCCCGTATTCGTCGATCCAGAAGGAGTGAGAGTCCGTGGCTAAGCAGGGACTGACAGCAACCTCGGCCTTCCTCCACTGGAAGCCCGTCGCAAATTCGAACCTCACCGTCGATGCGCGCGAGACCCTGACCATGGCGAGCTTCGCGGCCGCCAAGGGCAAGAAGGACGAGCTCAACGCCGCAGTTCGCGCCGCCTACGGCGTGGATCTGCCCAAGACGCCGTCGCGTGTCGAAGGCCAGCAGGGCGTCGCCTTCGTGTGGGCCGGCCCGGAGCAGTGGCTCGCCGTAGCGGAGCGAAAGGACGGTCGCGATCTCGAGACCGAGTTCAAGAAGACCTTTGGCCCGCTCGCCTCCGTCGTGGACCAGTCCGATGGCCGCGTCGTGGTGCGCATCTCCGGACCCCGCGCCCGTGAGGTGCTCGCCAAGGGCATCCCGCTCGATCTCCACGAAACCGCATTCCGGCCCGGCAGCGCGGCCATCACGCACGCGAGCCACATCGGCGTGATCCTCTGGCAGATCGATGACAAGCCCACCTACGAGGTGGCGCTGTTCCGGAGCTACGTCGACAGCTTCGCCCACTGGCTGCTCGACTCGGCCGCCGAATACGGTGTGGCGCACGCCTAGGCGCGCCCCGCATAAGCAACGAAGGACGCCCGGCGCACCCGCACCGGCGCGCATCACGGGAGATCTCGATGAGTGGACGAATTGGAATCCGCGTTGGAGAAGCGCTCGTAGCCGGCGGCCCTCCGGGCACCGCGGCCGAGCCCGAGGTGGCCATCGGCGATCTCGACGGCCCGTTCGGGACGGCCTTCGCGAACCTGCTCGGCAACCAGGTGGTGGGCCACAGCCGTGTGCTCGCCCTCCTCAACACCGACGTGATGGTGCGCCCTGCCACGCTCTGCGTAAGCAAGGTCACCGTCACCAACGAGCGCTACACCAATATCCTGATGGGTACGGTGCAGTACGCGACCGCCATGGGCGTGCTCGACGCGGTGCGCAGCGGCGACCTTCCGAAGGCCATCGTCAACGACATCGGCATCATCATCTCGGTGTGGCTGAACCCCTCCGTCGCCACAATCGACAATCTGGATCACAAGATCCTGTTCAACATCCATCGCGAGGCGACCGCCCGCGCCATTCAGAAGGCCATGTCGAACGAGCCGTCCATCGACTGGCTCCTCGAGAACCAGGACAAGATCATTCACAAGTACTTCGAGAAGGGTCTCAAAGGCGAGATCTGAGATTGCGTTCCCAAGCCCAGTAACTAATTCGCCGCCGGCCCTTGGGTTCGGCGGCTTTTTCTTGCCTGAGTTTTGCGGAAAGCAAGGGCGAGAAAGAGCAGAGCCCTCGCCCTCTCGAAAGACACTAGTCCCGATTGACCAGCATCGTTGCGACGCGCGTGAACGGCGCCATCAGGCGCGCCTTCACATCGGCGGAAAGGCCGACGCGATCGATGGCGATCGACATGCAGTTGAGCCAGGCATCCTTAGCCTCGGCGTTGATCTCGACATGCTCGTGCATCTGGCGCACGTCCGAATGTCCGTACTTCTGGACGTAAAGGCTGGGACCGCCGAAGAAGCCCGAAAGAAAGTTGAACTGCTCGATGCGGGAGTGCGCTACGCCATGCCCGCGCAGATGCAGCACGAGGAGCACGCGCCCTTCCGGCTCGAATTCGATGATGTCGTAGAAGGTCTCGATGAGATTGCGCAGCCCCTCCTCGCCACCAACGAGGTCGTAGAGAACGGGCTCTGCGGAAGCGGAGCGGCGAGCATGAAAGCGAGTGCCGGAGGAGGAGTCCGCGTGTTCGGATTGAACCGCGAAAGATGAGTCGCTAGAGGCAGCGCTACCCATTAGTTTTCCTCCATAATCTCCATTTTTCTTGAATTATACTGCTGTTCGTCAGTCGCGACTTGCGCACCATCAAGTGAATTCACAAAGTTTGGGCTCGCATGGCACCCCGCTGCGCCATGCGAGCCCTTCGCCCTCGCGATTAGACGTCGAGCGTGTTCGCGCGTTCCCACTCGGTGAGATGCGACGTGTAGGAGTTCCACTCGGTCATCTTGAGCTTGATGTACGAGTTTGCGAAATCCTCGCCGAGCATCTGCTTCAGCTCGGTGTCCTTGTCGAAGTTGCGCAGCGCATCGAGCAGGTTGAGCGGCAGCTTCGGCGCATCCGTCACGGTATGGCCAAGCTGGTACATGTCGATGTCGTAGCGCTTGCCCGGGTGAGCCTTACGGTGGATGCCCGAGAGACCGGCCGCGATGATGACGGCCTGCAGGAGATACGGGTTCGCCGCACCGTCCGGCAGACGCAGCTCGAAGCGGCCCTTGCCCGGAACGCGAACCATGTGCGTGCGGTTGTTGCCAGTCCAGGTAACCGTGTTCGGCGCCCACGTCGCACCCGACACCGTACGCGGCGCGTTGATGCGCTTGTAGGAGTTCACCGTCGGATTGGTGATCGCCGACAGCGACTCCGCGTGGCGCATGATGCCGCCGAGGAAGTGATAGCCCTGCTGGGACAGGCCCATCTCGTCCGTATTGTCGTAGAACATGTTGGTCTTGCCGGCCTTGTCCCAGACCGAGATGTGCGCGTGGCAGCCCGAGCCCGTGAGACCCATGAAGGGCTTCGGCATGAACGTCGCGCGCAGGCCGTGCTTCTCGGCAATGGCCTTGGTCATGAACTTGAAGAACGCATGACGATCCGCCGTGAGCAGGCTGTCGTCGAAGTTCCAGTTCATCTCCCACTGGCCGTTGGCGTCCTCGTGGTCGTTCTGGTACGGACCCCAGCCGAGCTCCAGCATGTAGTCGCAGATCTCGGAGATCACGTCGTAACGGCGCATCAGCGCCTGCTGGTCGTAGCAGGACTTCGTTGCGCGGTCGGCGTCATCGGAGATCTGCGTCCCGCACGGCTTGGTCAGGAAGAACTCGCACTCGACGCCGGTCTTGACGTAGAGACCCTCTTTCGCAGCTTCCGCCATCACGTTCTTGAGAACGACGCGCGGAGCCTGCGAGACGGGCCGGTCCTCCATCATGCAGTCGGCCGCAACCCAGGCAACGTCCTTGCGCCAGGGAAGCTGGATGAAAGAAGACGGATCCGGCAGGCCGAACATGTCCGGGTGCGCCGGCGTCATATCGAACCAGGTTGCGAAGCCGGCAAAACCAGCGCCGTCCTTCTGCATGTCCGCGATGGCGACAGCCGGCACCAGCTTTGCGCGCTGGCTGCCGAACAGATCGGTAAAAGAGATGAGGAAGTACTTGACGCCGCGTTCTTTCGCGAGCGCCGCGAGATCCTGAACCATGAACGTTTCCTATTAATCTTGCTTCTTCGTTTGCGTCAGAAAGGAAAAGGGGCGGCTAAAGCCCGCCCCCTCCAACACCCGGAATCCAGGTTGTGCCTGCCAACGGAACGCGGGCCATCGCCGCGGCCTCGACAGTCAGCGCGCAAAGATCCTCCGGCTCGAGGTTGTGAATGTGATTATGGCCGCAAGCACGTGCGATCGTCTGCACCTCGAGCGTCATCACCTTGAGGTAGTTCGCCAGACGGCGGCCACCCTTCACCGGATCGAACCGCGACATGAGCTCGGGGTCCTGCGTCGTGATGCCAGCAGGATCCTTGCCCTCGTGCCAGTCGTCGTAGGAGCCGGCCGTGGTGCCGAGCTGCCGGTATTCCTTCTCGTGCGACGGATCGTTGTCGCCGAGCGCGACCAGAGCTGCGATACCGATGGCCACGGCGTCCGCGCCGAGCGCGAGTGCCTTCGCCACATCCGCGCCGTTGCGAATGCCGCCCGACACGATGAGCTGCACCTTGCGGTGCATACCGAGATCCTGCAGCGCCTGAACGGCAGGACGGATGCAAGCCATCGTGGGCAGACCGACGTGCTCGATGAACACTTCCTGCGTGGCAGCCGTGCCGCCCTGCATGCCGTCGAGAACGACCACGTCGGCGCCGGCCTTAACTGCCAGAGCAACGTCGTAGTAAGGACGGGTGCCGCCGATCTTCACGTAGATAGGCTTCTGCCAGTCGGTGATCTCGCGGATCTCCTGGATCTTGATCTCGAGATCGTCCGGACCGGTCCAGTCGGGGTGACGGCAGGCCGAGCGCTGGTCGATGCCCTTCGGCAGGTTGCGCATCTCGGCGACGCGGTCGGAGATCTTCTGACCCAGCAGCATGCCGCCGCCGCCGGGCTTGGCGCCCTGACCGACCACGACCTCGATCGCGTCAGCGCGGCGAAGATCGTCCGGGTTCATGCCGTAACGCGACGGCAGGTACTGATAGATGAGCGTCTTCGACTGACCACGCTCCTCGGGCGTCATGCCGCCGTCACCGGTCGTCGTCGACGTACCGGCGATCGAGGCGCCACGGCCGAGCGCTTCCTTTGCGTGCGCCGAAAGCGCGCCGAAGCTCATGCCTGCGATGGTGATCGGAATCTTGAGCTCGATCGGCTTCTTGGCAAAACGCGTTCCGAGCGTCACGCCCGTCGAGCAGCGCTCGCGATAACCTTCGAGCGGATAGCGCGAGATCGAGGCACCGAGGAACAGCAGGTCGTCGAAATGCGGGACCTTGCGCTTCGCGCCGCCGCCACGAATGTCGTAGATGCCGGTTTGCGCGGCACGACGGATTTCGGACAGCGTGTAATCGTCGAAGGTCGAGGATTTGCGCGGCGTTGTCGGAGGGTTATGGTATGACATCAGTATGCGTCCGCGTTATCGATGTTGAAGTTGTAGAGCTTGCGGGCTGAGCCGTAGCGCTTGAACTCGCTCGTCTTCACACCCTTGACCCCGGCGTTTTCCAGAAGCTTCGCGAGCGCCTCGTGATGCTCCGGACGCATCTCCTTCTCGATGCAGTCGGCACCCAGGCTCTTCACCTTGCCGCGCACGAACAGCTTCGCCTCGTAGATGGAATCTCCGAGCGCGTCGCCCGCATCGCCCAGAACGACGAGGTGGCCGCTCTGCGCCATGAACGCCGACATGTGGCCGATGTTGCCCTTGACGACGATATCGATGCCCTTCATCGAGACGCCGCAACGCGACGAGGCATTACCCTCGATCACGAGCAGGCCGCCGCGGCCCGTAGCGCCTGCATACTGGCTCGCATCGCCAGTGATGCGAACCTTGCCCGACATCATGTTCTCGGCGACGCCGGGCCCGGCCGAGCCGTGCACCGTAACGGTCGCCTGCTTGTTCATGCCGGCGCAGTAATAGCCGACGTTGCCGCGGATGTTGACATCGATGGGTGCATCGATGCCGACGGCGACGGCATGAAAGCCCATCGGGTTGAGAACTTCCCACGCCTTCTCGTTCGAGCCTTCCGACTGCCGATGAAGATCCTGGTTGAGGTCGCGAAGTGGGGTCTTCGCCAAATCTACTGTTTGCATGATGATGAATGCTCCCGTCTTTTCTTATCTTTCCCAGAAGTACACGGTCGCAGGCTCAGGCTCCCAGACCCGGGCCTTTTCGATGCCGGGCAGGTTGGCAAGCGCGCGATATTCGGAGCCGAACGCAACATACTGATCAGTCTCAGCCATGACTGCAGGCTTGCATGCGATCGGATCGCGGATGACACCGAAGCCGTCCTTGGTACCGACGACGAAGGTGAAGAAGCCGTCGAGGTCATCGAGGCTGTTGGTCAGCGCTTCGCCAAGGTTCTTGCCCTGGTTCATGCGCCACGTGAGATAAGCGGCAGCGACTTCGCTGTCGTTCTGCGTCTCGAAAGTCATGCCGTCGTGCTTGAGATCGCGCCGCAGATTGTTGTGGTTCGACAGCGAGCCGTTGTGAACGAGGCACTGATCAGCGCCCGTCGAGAACGGATGCGAGCCCATCGTAGTGACGGCGCTCTCGGTGGCCATGCGCGTATGACCGATGGCGTGCGTGCCGGTCATCTTCGCGAGATCGAAGCGCTTGGCGACTTCGGTCGGATAGCCGACCTCCTTGTAGATCTCGATAGAGGCGCCAGTCGCCATGATGCGAACCGAGGGGAACTCCGCGCGGATCGTAGCCTTCGCTGCGTCAGCCTTGTCCTCGGGAACAGTCAACACCGCATGGGTGGACTTCAGCGAGAAATCGACATTGCTGCCGATTGCCTTGCTGACGGCGGCATCGAGGCCCTTGAAGTCGGCGTCCGGGTTGGGAGACGAAATCGTGATCTTGACCTTCCCCTTCTCCGGGGTGCCGTAGATCGCAAAGCCTGCTGAGTCCGGGCCGCGGTCGCACATGGTGGCGAGCATCTCGGCCGTAAGCGCGCCGAGCTGCGGCTCGAGCGCCTTGTCCTTCAGAAATAATCCGACAATTCCACACATCTGACGCGTGCCCTCGGGTTGTTGATTATGAGGAAACACTACAAGAGACAAATGGCCGCGTCAATGTTCGAGAAACAAATTTTCTTCTAAAGAAACTCCCCGTCTCATCCAACTCAAGCATCCGGCCGCGCGACACGCCTCGCGCAGCAGCCGGATTCTCCGCATCGGCCCGCAACTTGAGCGATGCCGGGGAAGCGCGGCTCCGCCCTCGCTGCGTAACCGAACGCGCCTGTGCACACGTCCGCTGTGCGGTGCAATACACGGCTGAAGGGAAGCGGAGAGCTCTCCGTTACGCCTTCCGGCGCTCGTAAATGATGATCGAAAGATAGATCGCCGGCAGCTCGATCAGCTTGTCGGGGCCGTGCAGCTCGGCGGAATCGAACATGATCGAGTCGCCAGGCTCGAGAACATACGAGCGGTCGCCGTGCGCGTACGACACCTTACCGCTCAGCATGTAGAGGAACTCGATGCCCTCGTGGCGGAATTCCGTGTAGGTGTCCGCGTCCTTGTTGAGCGTGATGATGTACGGCTCGACGGCGATGTCGCCTCCCAGCGATTGACCGAGAAGCTGATAGTTGTGGCCGACCTTCGTGCCGCGGCGGCGAATGGCGACGCCTTCACCCTTCTTCACATACGAGCAGCCCCGCCCGCTGTCGTAAGTCGCAAGCAGCATCGTAAGCGGCAGATTGAGCGCCGACGCCAAGAGCTGCAGCGTGGAAAGAGAAGGCGAAATCTGGCCGTTCTCGATTTTAGAAAGCATGCCGGACGAAATATCCGCAACGGATGCGAGCTCCGAAACTGTGAGCCCCGCGTGCTTGCGATAGTCGCGCACCTGCGCGCCGATCGCGTTTTCGAGGGTACGAATGACGATGTCCGGCGCGCCGGATCCCGTCGTCAGATGCGCAGCCTTGGCTTTCGTGCCTGGCTTCTTCGTCACTTTACGCTTGGCCATCATCGCTATCGTTTTTGTTTCACATTGAGAGACGGCGAGACCCGCCTCTGTGCTCTGCGCTGACCTGAAAAGCTCGGTATTCCAGCGCAAACACCGACTTCTCCAAACATCCCCGCTCCGAAGATGCATCATTCTTCGCGAGGTGACAAACGGGGAAGACGCGGAGAAAGATGTTTCCTCTCGCGAATATTTGTTGACACAGAAACAACCGCTGCGTCATTATTGCCCAGGGGGTTGCATCAGGGGTCCGGTAACAGACGGCACCCCAAAAAGCGATGCGCCCGCCATTGCCCGTCTGCGACACCGAAGCGCTCAACGCATGTCCGATGGCGCTCTCGCAGAGGGAAACAAAAAAAGCTCTGGGGAGTAAAAAATGAATGTCGTAACGGGCGCGTTGGCGGCTGACTCGCCAACATTACATCGATCAATTGACTGGAGAGGCGCGTTCTGGGTCGCCAGTGGCGTTCCTGCTCTCGTTCTCTTTTCCATTGGCGGCATCGCTGGAACCACCGGCAATGTCGCCTTTCTTGTCTGGATGGCCAGCATGTGCATGGGCTTCATCCAGTCGTTTACCTACGCCGAGATCGCTGGCCTCTTCCCGAACAAGTCGGGCGGCGCATCCGTTTACGGCGCCTCTGCCTGGGTTCGTTACTCGAAGCTGATTGCTCCGCTTTCCGTCTGGTGCAACTGGCTGGCCTGGACGCCGGTGCTCTCGCTCGGTTGCTCCATCGCAGCCGCCTACATCCTGAACGCACTTGGTCCGATCCCAGGCGCGGAGTCGCCGGAAGTCCTCGCCTGGGTAAAGGCGAACGCCAGCTCTCTCGCCGCCGATAGCCCGCGCATCGCAGAATGGCTGGCAGCCAACGCCGGCAAGACGGCCGAGGATGCACGCGCGGCACTGCTCGCGGCCGACGGCGTCTCGGCACTCACACCCGCGTTCCGCAACTGGACTCTTGTCAGCGGCTCGCTCGGTCCGGTCTCCTTCTCCCTCAACTGGACGTTCTTCATCGGCGTCGCGCTGATGCTGATGACGTTCGCGATCCAGCATCGCGGCATTCTGGGCACCGCCAACGTACAGAAGTACATCGGTCTGCTCGTGATCGTCCCGATGCTCATCGTCGGCATCGCGCCCATCGTGACCGGCCAGATCAACTGGGACAACTACACGCCTCTCGCACCCTTGAAGCAGGCCTACGTGCCTGAACATGGCGAGTGGAACATCGGTGGCTGGACGCTGGTGCTCGGCGGCATGTTCATCGCGGCCTGGTCGACCTACGCGTTTGAGACCGCGATCTGCTACACGAGCGAGTTCAAGAATCCGAAGACCGATACCTTCCGCGCGATCTTCTACTCGGGCCTGCTTTGCCTCGTGCTCTACACGCTCGTCCCCTTCACCTTCCAGGGCGTGCTGGGCCTCAACGGAATGCTCGACGCCTCGATTGTCGACGGCTCGGGCGTTGCGGCCGCTATGGGCAACATGGTGGGCGGAGGCGGCTTCGTCACGTCAATCATGGTCATGTTGATGATCTTCGCGCTCATCCTCGCGATCATGACGGCGATGGGCGGCTCCTCGCGCACGCTGTACCAGGGCTCCGTCGACGGCTGGCTTCCGCGCTACCTGTCTCGCGTGAACACGCACGGCGCTCCCACCGCGGCGATGTGGTCCGACCTCATCTTCAACCTCGGCCTTCTTGCCATCGCCGCGGCCGATGCGACGAGCTACTTCTTCATCCTCGCCGTATCGAACTGCTGCTACATCATCTTCAACTTCCTGAACCTGAACTCGGGCTGGATCCACCGGATCGACAACGGCCACATCGAGCGGCCGTGGAAAGCTCCCACGATCCTGCTCGCGATCGGCGTACTTTTCTCCTTCGTCAACGCCGTGTTCCTCGGCGCAGGCGCCAAGGTCTGGAACCCGGTTGCACTCTGGGCAGCCACCATCGCGGCCGGCCTCATCATTCCGGTGTTCATGTTCCGCCACTATGTGCAGGACAAGGGCCGCTTCCCCGCTCACATGCTGGACGACCTCAACCTCACCGAGGCCGACCTCAAGGTGCGCAAGGCCGGCATCCTGCCCTATCTGACGCTCATCGCAGGCGTCACTGTTGTTCTTCTCGCCAACTGGTTCTTCCAGCTTCCGGCGTGATGACGAAAGGACGGTGGGCCGCCAGGCCCGCCGTCACACGACACTGACCGAACAAGAAACTGATAAGAAACTGCACCAATAAAAAAAGACACAGCGCTAGGGCGATCTCCGAGCACAGCGAGGAAATCGCCCGAAGCGCCGTAAGAAACCAATAATCCTAGCGGAGAACTGCGCATGCTTGTCGAGGGCATCAAAAGCAGGCCACAGTATCCTGGCTTGATCGCCGACTGCTACGCGAACCATCACGTCATCGCTGCAGATGGCGATGGAGCACAAGCCATCATCGATCTCTTCAATCAACACGGTCCGCAGATAAAAGGCCGCGTCACCATCGTCTACGCCGAGACCCTGCCCAACAGCGCCGACTACACGACACGCCTGAAGCAACTGCCCGTCGAGATCGTCCATGCGCTGCCGACGGTCGTCACGGCGATCCGGCGCCTGACCGGCGTGCTCCACGTGGCGCGCATGGGAACCCGCATCTACGCCGCGGGAACCGAAACCATGATCGGCCTCACCGTCCAACTCGCACAGGAGCTTGGCATGGACCCGCAAGCGGTCCTGACCGAGCATCGCGGCACTATGGCCCGCCGCGTACAGTGCGTTCATTGCAAGGGATTTACCGAGAACGTGAAGACGAACATCGTCAAGTGCGCGCACTGCGGCGCAAATCTTCTCGTCCGCGATCACTACTCGAAGCGCCTCGCAGCCTTCCAGGGCGTGTGCGTCGACGCCGAGGTTCCCGGCGAGCTCCCCGAGATCGTCGAGGTGTTCAAATGAGTGGCGCTGAAATTCCCGTCCGCGTCGCCCGCGTCGAAACCGTCGCAGAGCGCATCAAGCGCATCCGCTTCGTCCCCATCGACGGACGCCCGCTGCCCACCTTCTCGGCCGGCGCCCACACCGTGGTCACGATGCGCGACGGCGCCAAGACCATCAAGAACCCCTACTCGCTCATGGGTTCGCTGAGCGACACCACCGGCTACGAGATCAGCGTCCTCAAGACCAATAATTCGCACGGCGGATCGCTGTACGTGCACGAGAAGCTATACGAAGGCGCTTTCGTCACCATCAGCCACCCCTCGAATCTGTTCGCGCTCGACCTTCGCGCGCGCAAGCATCTCCTCATCGCGGGCGGCATCGGCATCACGCCGATCATGGCGATGGCCGAGCAGCTTCAGCAGATCGGCGCGCCCTTCGAGCTGCACTACTCCACCCGCACGCCGAGCTCGGGCGCATACGTGGATGAGTTGAAGCGGAAATACGGCCGCAAGCTTCACCACTATCAGACCGTCTCCGCCCAGCGGATCGATCTCACCAATCTCCTCGGTCAGCAGCCCCTCGGAACGCATCTCTATGTCTGCGGTCCCGACGCGATGATCGAGGATGTGCTGCGGCTCGCCAAGGAAGCCGGCTGGCCAAGCCAGCACGTCCACGCCGAGCACTTCACCGCCCCGCGCGGCGGCCTGCCGTTCGATGTGGAGCTCACGAAATCGGGCCGAACCATCCGCGTGAAGGAGGACGAAAGCATCCTCCAGGCACTCGAATCCGCTGGCCTCGAGCCTCCGTATCTCTGCCGCGGCGGGGCATGCGGACAGTGCGAGACGGCCGTGGTGAGCTGCGACGGCAGCATTCTCCACTACGACCACTATCTGACCGACGAGGAAAAGCAGGCTGGAAACAAAATCATGATCTGCGTTTCTCGCCTCAAAGGATCGCGGATCACTCTCGATCTCTGATGTCACCTCCCGAAAAGCGGTCTTAGGAGCAAGCTAATGAATCAGGAATTCAAGAAAGAGACCTTCCGGGACGATTACACGTTCTCGAACAGCCCGGAGTCGATCAGGCGCTTCCCCTTCCCGTTCTGGGAAGACAAGTACATGTACTCGGTGAACATCGAGCCGCACACCAAGGGCCCTGCGGGCTCGGTGTTCGAGTTCCCCATCGACATCAACGAGCACTACGTCTCCGAGATGGCGGATCGCGCCATCGTCCTCAAGGAGGACCCGCTCCGCTGCCAGGCCCTTCCTCACATGATGCTGGCGCAGTGGGACTTTCTCGAGCTGCTGATGACCTCCATGGCGCGGGATTACCCGCAGTGGTTCTCGCTCAAGACCGAGGGCGACAACTGGCACTGGATCAACCGCCCGCTCAACATCGACCAGAAGTTCGTCTTCGGCGATCCCTCGACGCTGCCCTACGAGCCGATGGAGTACATCGGCCGCCAGTGCCAGGGTGACTTCTCGATCCAGGACCAGCGCGACGGACAGCTCTGGATGGATGCGGGAATCATCACCACCCAGGCCGATTGGTCGCTCGATTTCGACGTCGGCATGAACTTCATGGAATGGCACGGCCCGGTGCCGCTCGCCCATGACATGAAGGTGTTCGATCGCGCGCTGAAGTTCCTCTTGAACCTCCAGCTCGGCCAGCCTGTGCGCCGCCTCAACTGGACGATGACCATCAACCCGCGTCTCGATACCAGCCCGGAGAACTACAACAAGTGGGGCAAGGACCGCACCACGGTCACGCCGGAGAATGTCGGCGACAAGGTGCACCTGCGCGTCGAGCTGCAGGCGCTGTGGCGCCTCCCGCGCTCGAACGCCATCCTCTTCTCCATCCGCGGCTATCTGATCAAGATGCGCGAGCTGGTCACGGTGCCGAAGTGGGGCCGCCGCATGCATCGCGTTCTGAAATCGCTCCCGCAGGAGCTCATCGACTACAAGGGCATCACACGCTACCGCGACACCACCCTCGAATGGCTGTCTCAGTATGACGACGGCGCACCGACCTCTCAGGGCGGCGGTCCTGATTGAGATCTGAAACTTGCAGCGGACGATTGAGCTTCCACGCACAATCGTCCGCTGCGCTCATTCCGGACGTTTCCGCTATGCGTCCCGCATTCAAATTTCCCGAATTTTGAATTTCTCACTAAGAAAAAAAGTTGACTCAAAAGAAACGACGTGCGAGAAATTTGAAAAAGCTCGGCATGCGTATGCGCAGCAGCCCAAAAAGTACTCGGAGGAAATGATGTCGAATATCACCCGCAAAACTGCGCTCGAAAGCCGCCACCGCGCGCTCGGGTCGGACCTGACCCAGTCCTGGAACGGCATGCCGATTCCTCAGAACTACGCCACCGATCCCTATGACGAGGTTGCAGCAACGCGCTATCGCGCAGGCCTCATCGAGGTCACCGGCCTCAACATCGTCAACGTCTCCGGTCCGGACGCCACGAAGTTCCTGAACTATCTCCTCACCACCGACGTTTCGAAGGCCGCCGTCGGCGACTCGCATATCTCGAACACCGTCAACGATGCTGGCGCACTCATCGACGACGTTCTCGTGTACGTCGACGGCCAGAACACGTTCCGCATCTCCCATGGCGGCGGCGCCTTCGGCGAAGCGCTGAAGGAGTACGCGTCGAAGTACGACGTCAAGATCGAGCCCGATGACGATGTGCACATTCTCTCGCTGCAGGGCCCCGTCGCGCTCGATGTGTTGGCTCCCCATACGCCGGCCGATCTGTCGAAGCTCGGCTACTTCAAGCATCTGAAGACAACGCTTTTCGGCCGCCCGGTTTCGATCGCACGCGGCGGCTACTCCGGCGAGCGCGGCTACGAAGTCTTCACCAGCCGCGAAGACGCGGGCTTCATCTGGGATTCGATCCTCGAAGCCGGAAAGGCAAAGGGCGTCATGCCGGTCTCCTGGACCTGCCTCGACATCGTCCGCGTCGAATCCGGCCTGCTGTTCTTCCCGTTCGATATGCCCCATGGCGACACCACGCCTTGGGAAGTGCGCGCCGACTGGACCATCGATCTCAGCAAGCCTGACTTCCGCGGCAAGGCGGCCGTAGCCGCGAGCAAGGGCAAGGAGCGCTCGTTCATCACCGGCCTGGAAGTGGATTCCCACGAAGCCGTCACCCCCGGCGCGAAGGTTTTCGCAGGCGGCAAGGAAGTCGGCATCGTGACCAGCACCACCTTCAGCCAGCATCTCGGCAAGTCGCTGGCCATGGCCCAGATCGCGCCGTCGCACACGGCACTCGGCACGGCCGTCGAGATCAACGACGGCGGCAAGGTGCTCAACGCTCACGTCGTGCGGATGCCGTTCTACGACCCGCTGCGTTTCCGGACCCATCCGGCCTCGGAGCGCTGATTACCTCACGCCTCCAACACTACTTCACTACGTCTTCCTCCCAAGTACGATGCTGTTTGGTGCCGATCTTTTGACCATCGAGGTTCCCCTGGTTTCTTTAGACGGCAATGTCCATCCAAACAGCTAAACTGGAGCCCAAGCCAAACTTGGGCTCCTTTTTTTATCCTCGGCCGCTCACGCTTTTTGAGCCGCTCGGATGGGGGTGCTCACATTGGCCGTCAGGGCCCTTGACGCCGCGCTGCAATCCGCCATGCTCGCGGCATGCTGACTCTTTCCATCCTCCGCCACGCAAAGTCGAGCTGGTCCGATCCCGAGCTTGACGATCACGACCGTCCGCTCGCCAAGCGCGGCGCGAAAGCAATTCCCGCGCTCGCCAAGTTCATCCGCCATGAAAAGCTGAGACCGACGCTGGCCTTGTGCTCGGATGCCATGCGCACGCGCGCGACCTTGACGCTGCTGCTCGCCGAGCTAGGCCCGCCCGCGCCGCGCGTGGTTTACGACGAAGCGCTGTACCTTGCCTCGCCCGAGGTCACGCGCACCGTGCTCGGCCAGTACGCCGAGGACGAGCCGCACGTGCTGCTGGTGGGCCACAACCCCGGCCTTCACGCGCTCGCGCTCGAGCTTGCAGGCGATGGAGACCGCAAGACGCTCGCCGCCCTCGCGCAAGAGTTCCCCACGGGAGCGCTGGCCGTGCTCACCTTCAAGGCTTCGAGCTGGAAGGACATCACGTCGGCCAGCGGGCACCTGGAGCATTTCACGACCCCGCGTCGCCTCGAATCCTGAGCGGTTACGTTACTCGGAGACGATCATTTCTTGCGGAAACCTGAGACGGCAGGAGAAACCCTCCCCATCGAAGCTGATATTGGGGCTCGCCGCACCGGGTCCCGCCAGCGACGAGATCAGACTGAGACCGAAACCACGGCGTGGCGTCACGGCCGGCACTGTCCCGCCCTGCTCGGACCATTCGAATTCGAGATACCGCTCGGCTTCCGTCTCGAACAGGGTCCAGCCCACGTTCACGGTGCCGGACTGACCGGAGAGCGCGCCGTGCTGCATCGCATTCGTAGCCAGTTCGTGCACGGCAAGTGTGAAGGTTTGCACCACCGAGCCGCGTAGCCGCACCGGCGGCCCGGATGTGGTTACGCGATGGATGACCTCGTGCAGCTCCCCGTCCATGATCTCGCCGATACCGGCCCCGCTTCCATCCCCCGCCGTCAGCATTTGATAGGCGCGCGAAATCGCCCGCAGCCGCCCGATCAAGGCACCACGCGCTTCATCCATCGGACGGCCCTCGCTCAAGGTCCTGAGCGAGATGGACTGCATGATCGCGAGAAGATTCTTGCCGCGGTGGACGTGCTCGCTCGCGAGCGAGCCTAATCTGTCCGCACGCCGGACTTCCTCCGCAGCCGTTGCCTGAAGCCGATCCAGGTCTGAGCCGAGCGTGGCAACGGATCCGGACAAGCGCGCCAACTCGCCATGCAGCCGCGCCCGTTCGAGCAAGAGGCTTGCCTTTGCGCGCAGAAGCCGTGGCGGAACAGGCCAGGGAAGATAGTCGAAAGGTGCAGCAAGACCGTCCGTGATCGCCTCTACACGCTCCGCATCAGCGGAAAGGAACACCACGGGGGTGCCAGCCAAGGCACCGAGCATATCGCCCATCTGCCGCAGCCTCGAACCGTCCATCCCGTCGAGTTGGACCAGCACAGCCGCGAACTGCTGGCTATCGCCGAGAGCTGCGGCGATGTCGTCCGACGGTGTCAGGAATTCGATGCGATCGGCGAGCCCCGCCAGAGCCTCCCGGTAGAAGGCATGCCGCGCAACCGCAGGATCGAGGACGAGAAGGCCAGCAATGGCCGAAGGACGTGTCATCCCAAGACCCGATATTGGTGGTTCGCACGGCGAACTCTGGTCAATCGATAGCGCACCGCGGCAACCAAAGTTCCCAAGGATTTGGGGTCCGGAACGCGGATCCCGTGGAGAGGCTCACGACGCTCGAGGATCATGCCTGATTTTGAGACGTCACGAGCTCGTTGACGAGCTTGCGCACCACGTCGAAGTCGAACGGTTTGGAGACCGTCATGCGCTCTCGAAATGCATCCGGCATGGCATGGGCGCCATGGCCCGTGGCGAACGCGAACGGAATGCCGCGCTCGCCCAGCGCCTCGGCCACCGCGAAGCAATCGTGATCGCCAAGCGTCACATCGAGGATCGCCGCATCGATCGGCGTGGAAGCCACGAGCTCCAGCGCCTGACTTTCCGAGTGCGCCGGCCCAACGGTTTCATGCCCGTACTCCGTGAGCAGGTCGCAGAGCATCATGGCAATGAGGGCTTCGTCATCGACAACCAGAACACGCGCCATTCTAGGTCCACCAATTACGGCTCGACGAGCAATGACATAGAAAGCAAGCCGGCAGGCATCCGGTGACTCGCGAAATATAGAACGCGAACCTCGGCCCGGATCGGCAAGCGCGAGCGTGAATCACGTCTGCTTTCAATTCAATGAAAAAGGCGATCATCCTTTTCGCGTTTATGTGATCGGAAGGAGCGGCCGGGGAGGCCTCTCGCTTCGCGCATCCGGGAGAATGCGCCTGGAACACCCCAGGCGACCAGAAGACGGCACGATACTCCCGGCGCCGGAGCGCCGGAAGAGACGCCGTTATGCTTAAGGCCTTGCGGACCGGCCGCCAGCCGAAGACGCGCCAGCGCCGAGACGCGGCCCTCTCTGGCTGCCAATGCCCGCCGGCGTCTCGGGAACGTGTGCATTCGTGCCGAAGAACAGCGCTTGGCTGACCAGCGCCCGAACGGTATTGGGCTCGAAAGGCTTGGTGATGAGAAAGGTCGGCTCCGGGCGCTCGCCCGTCAAAAGGCGCTCCGGGAAAGCCGTAATGAAGATCACGGGCACATTGAACCCGAGCAGGATCTCGTTAACCGCATCGAGACCCGAGCTGCCATCGGCCAGATGAATATCGGCGAGCACGAGACCTGGCTTTTTCTTCCGGACCTCCGCCAGCGCCTCGCGGTGCGTGCGTGCAATGCCCGACACCCTGTGGCCGAGACCTTTGACGAGGGCTTCGAGATCCATGGAGATCAGCGGCTCGTCCTCGATGATGAGAACGTCCGTTGCGGTCTGCTCCGCGATCTGCTCACCCGCCTCCTCGATCAAACGCGTAACGGCATCGTTCGAACACTCAAGAATTTCGGCGATCTGCTGCGTCGTGAACCCCTCTACGGAAGCGAGAAGAAAAGCCTGGCGCGGCAGCGGCGTGATAGCTTCCAGGCTGCGATCGGCCTGGGTTTTCGGCACCGCCGGCTCGTGGTTGACGCTGATCGAGTTCCAAACCTTGAGGAAGCACTTGTAGAGGCCGACGCGTTTCAGGCTGCCCTGCGGAAAGCTGTCTGGATCAGCCACAAGCGTTTCGAGCACGGCCACCACATAGGCATCCCCGCTCTCCTGGCTGCCGGTCAACGCGCGCGCAAAACGCCTGAGATAAGGCAGCTGAGGCGCAATCGTTTCAGCAAGCGACATGGTGTTTTCTCCCTACAAAGCAGACCATCACTGGCATGCGGACGGCCGCGACCCTCGTCATTAACGCCGGGCCGGGGGCAAAAGTTCCGAAACCAAATTTAAATGTTCCATATCAAACAACTAGGTGTCGGGCCTCAACCCCTCGCACTGTCCTTGACCAGCCCCGCGATCTGTGACGGAACGGTCGAGTGCGTGCCGGATTTGAGATCCTCGTCGCCGAGCAGCTCCACCAGTCTGTTGCGCGCGCGGTTTACGCGGCTCTTGATGGTGCCCACGGCGCAGCCGCAGATTTCCGCGGCCTCCTCGTAGGAAAAGCCTTCCGCGCCGACCAGCACCAGCGCCTCGCGTTGATCCGACGGAAGCGTCGAAAGCGCCGACCGGAAATCCGCGAGATCGAGATGGCCATACTGCTCGGGCTGAACGGCGAGCGAGTTCTGGTAATGATCTTCTGGGTCGTCCACCTCGCGGCGTAACTTCCGATGCTGCGAAAAATAGACGTTTCTGAGAATGGTGAACAGCCACGCCCGGAAGTTGGTGCCAGGCGTAAAGGAGTCCCGGCTGTTCCAGGCCTTGACGAGCGTTTCCTGTACCAAATCGTCCGCGCGCGCGGGATCGTTCGCGAACGAGCGGGCGAAGGCGCGAAGATGTGAAATCGCGCCGACCAGGGCTTCTTCGAAATCAGGTGCTGCCATTGGGACTTTCACCCGCCTTTGCCGCTGGTCTCGGACTTCTTGAGTTGATCGAGCAGGTGCAGGAACTTGTCAGGCACCTTCTCGCGCACAACCTCCTCGTAGCTCTCGCGCAACCTCCGCCCGAGCGCTCCCTGGATAGCCGCGTCGACGCTCGCCGGCGGCTCCGTATCGACGGCGCTCTCGGCTGTCACGCTCTGAGCCGGTTGAACGGATTTAGGTGTCGTCATCTTGATGAGATCCCTCGGAACCTTTTCACTTTCTCCAACCCAAGTTGCCCCGTCGCAGAACTCAGGACCATGACCGCACGCGCAGGACCGCCTCGGTCGTCTCCACACCCATGCGCGGCCGCTCCCTTGAGGGCAGCGTTCATTTTTACTGCGTTTATTTCCCCTGTCCCGCCGTGTCTCAATGTTTCCCGCAACTGCAAGCTGGCGATCCCATTGCCATTAAGCCCAGCGTTCTCAATACATTAAGCCAGATCGAGAGCCTTGAAGCCCGACCAAGACATTCTGCGAACCATCCCGTGGAACGCACGAAGGCCCAGCCGGTTCCATCGAAGGTGCGATTAAAATTCCGAAGACCCGCACCCCACGCTGCACGTTGCAATCCCGGGAACCGGCCCGCGGTTCCCGCGTTATCCCGCAGATATGGCCAGCTCTGATCGAGATCGCGCGATCAATGACGACGCTTCGGGCTTGCACAGCAGACGCCGCCCGCACCCCCTCCCCGACCCTAGAGCACGGGTGGCGTCATGCTCGTGGTGCCGGCAGGCAGCTTCCCTCCCAATACTGCTGTCGGCACCACACACTTCCCCGACCCTCCGAAGGGCGAACACCTTCGCTCCGTTCACGGTAATCACCTGTTCACCCTATCCGGTTAGGGTGCGTGGGTCGGTGGTCGATTTCAAAAAGAACAACGAATGCATGTCGTCATCATCGACCCGAGCCGGGTCGTTCAACAGAAGCTCGCAATCGAGCTTGAAGCTACGGGATGCTATGTCGATTGCTTTTCGGCATCGGATCTCGCGCTGCAATACATCGAATCCACGCGCTCCGTGGACGTGGTGCTGACCAGCCTCGAACTCGAGCCTATACCCGGCCTGGAGCTGTGCTGGAACCTTCGCACATTCGTCGGCGACAAGCGCCCGCTCCACATCATCGTCATGTCGTCGAACACCAGCGAGCGTGCGCTCGCGGAAGCGCTCGACTGCGGCGCCGACGACTTCACCGTGAAGCCGGTGCGCCGCGAGGAGCTCATGGCGCGCCTGCGCGCGGCCAACCGCATCATCACCATGCAGCGCCAGCTCGTCGAGCAGGCGCAGACCGACTACTTGACGGGCGTACTCAACCGCCGCGCATTTCTGGCGACCATGGAAGAGAAGCGCCGCGAGCTCGATGCCTCGGACAACCTTGCGCTGTGCCTTCTCGATATCGACCGCTTCAAGAGCATCAACGACACCTATGGCCATGATGTCGGAGATCTCGTCATCAAGACCGTCGCGCGCATCGCAGGCGAGGAAGCTCCCGTCGTTGCCCGCCTCGGCGGAGAGGAATTCGCCCTCGCGTTTCCCATTCTGGATGCAGACCAGGCCGCCCATTGGTGCGACGTCATCCGCCAGAACATCGCCGCCCACGAGTTCGACGGCGGCAGTGCTCCGTTCCACGCGAGTTGCAGTTTCGGCGTCTCGGCCTGGACCGCAAACGAGCCCCTGAGTCTCGCCCTGCAACGGGCCGACAAGGCCCTGATGAGCGCCAAGCAGGACGGCCGCAACCGCGTGCAGATTGCTGGAAAACCAGAACTCGTCGCGGCTTAATACAAGCAAAATCAACAGGTTGAAGAAATACGGGGGTTTTTTCCGTTTTGCTACAACCACCCCCCTCCCGAGAGACCGGTCTTAGCTTATCCTGAATGCGCCAAAATGGCGCACTCAGGGGAGCTAAACAATGCAACAACACTCCACGCAAGGCGTGACCTATGAAAAGGTCGATGACGCCTATTTCAAAGCACGCGGTCTAAAGCGACACGCCGGCGTTTGGTCATTATGGGCCCTCGGCGTGGGCGCGGTGATCTCCGGCCACTTCTCTGGCTGGAATCTCGGCCTGGCCCAGGGCGGCTGGGGTGGCATGTTCTTCGCCACCATCATCATCGCCACCATGTACCTGGGCCTCACCTACAGCCTCGCGGAAATGAGCCCGGCGATGCCGCACACCGGCGGCGCTTACTCGTTTGCGCGCACCGCGTTCGGTCCGTGGGGCGGCTTCCTCACTGGCCTTGCCGAAAACGTCGAATACGTGATCACGCCTTCGGTCATCGTCTTCTTCATCGGCAGCTATGCAGCCGCGATCCTCGGCGCGCCTGCGGAAGCACAGCCGCTCTTCTGGATCGCCTTCTACATCATCTTCGTCACACTGAATTACGTCGGCGTGGAGCTGTCGTTCCGCTTCTCGCTGATCATCACCATCCTGGCGCTGCTGTGCCTCATCGTGTTCAATCTGAGCGCGATCGGGCATATCGATTTCAGCCGCTGGGCCCTCAACATCGGCCCCGATGGCGCCGAGCTGCCGGAGGGCAACGGGCCGTTCCTGCCGTTCGGTGCCTACGGCATTCTCGCGGGCCTGCCGTTCGCCGTGTGGCTGTTCCTGGCCATCGAGCAGCTTCCGCTCGCAGCCGAGGAATCGGTCGATCCCAAGCGCGACATGCCAAAAGGAATTCTCGCGGGCATGTTCACGCTTCTGGTCTCCGCCTTCCTCATCCTGACGCTCAATCCGTCTGTGACAGGAGTGGGATCGCACAAGCTCGGTGCCTCCGGCGAGCCTTTGCTCGACGGCTTCCGCGCGATCTACGGCACCGAGATCGCAACGCTGCTCGCCATCGTCGCCCTTACCGGCCTGATCGCGAGCTTCCATACGATCATCTACGCCTATGGTCGCCAGATCTACTCGCTGTCGCGCGCCGGCTATTTCCCGCGCGCCTTCTCCCTGACCCACGGCACGCGTAAGACCCCGCACGTGGCACTCTTCGTGGGTGCCATCGTCGGTCTCTCCGTGATGATGATCGTGTGGTTTGCCGAAGGGGCCGACAAAGGCGCACAGCTCATCGGCGGTACGCTCCTGAACATGGCCGTGTTCGGCGCCATGTTCTCCTACGTGATGCAGGGCCTCACCTACATCAAGCTGAAGCGCGATTTCCCGACGCTCGAACGGCCCTACAAGAGCCCGCTCGGCACCGTCGGCGCGGCGCTCACCGTGATCATCGCGCTCGTCACCATCTACATGCAGCTCCAAGACCCGGTCTATCGGGTCGGCGTTTACTGGGTGGCTGCTTGGTTCGCCATCGGCATCCTCTACTTCGCGCTGATCGGCCGTCACAAGCTGATCCTCTCGCCCGAAGAAGAGTTCGCCCTCACCAAGGGCGAGAAGGCGTACGAGACGCACTAAGCTCGGCGGCAATCCATCGAGAGCGGAGGGCCGGGCTGCGATGCCTGGCCCTTTTGCTTGATCGCGCGGCTCCGTCTCGGTTCGCCCGCGGGCAAAATAACGACGGACACGCCAATATCGCCGGCAAAACCCGGCCATGACACTTCTACAACGCCATGACGCGAACCCGCGGTGTTTCGCGATGCTTGACAGAGACGCCGCCGGGGTGGATCGCTATATCCGATAAAATACAGCCGCCAATCAGGATCCACTCATGGCAAAATTCGCACGATTGTTGATGTGCACCCTCACGCTCGCCTTTGCGGGGCTCGCGCACGCGCAGGAGGCCCGCCCCTCCGAAAGCGCCGCCACCGGCACGAAGCCAGTCGTCGTCTTTGCGGCAGCGAGCCTCAAGAACGCGCTCGACACGATCGGCAAGGATTGGGAGAGCAAGACAGGGAACAAAGTGGCGTTGTCGTTTGCTGCGTCGTCAGCACTCGCCAAGCAGCTCGAATCCGGCGCGCCCGCCGATCTCTTCGTCTCCGCCGACCTCAAGTGGATGGATTGGGTCGCCGAGCGCAAGCTGATCGATCCCGCCTCCCGCAAGACCCTGCTCGGAAACACCCTGGTGCTGATCGCACCCAAGGAGAGCACCTTCTCCCTCAAGATCGAGAAGGGCTTCAAGCTGGCGGAAGCCCTCGGCGACGGACGCCTTGCCATGGGCGAGCCCAAATCCGTTCCCGCCGGCATCTACGGTCAGGCAGCCCTCACCTCACTGGGCGTGTGGGAGGCAGTGTCCGCGAAGGTCGCGGGCGCAGAGAACGTCCGCGTCGCC
Organism: Hyphomicrobium zavarzinii ATCC 27496; assembly: GCF_000383415.1. Taxonomy (GTDB): domain Bacteria; phylum Pseudomonadota; class Alphaproteobacteria; order Rhizobiales; family Hyphomicrobiaceae; genus Hyphomicrobium_C; species Hyphomicrobium_C zavarzinii. Next base: position 353,031 of record NZ_KB911259.1, read on the forward strand.
CTGGCTTACGTGGCACGTGGCGAGGCGCCCCTCGGCATCGTCTACGGCACGGACGCCAAGAGCGACCCGCAGGTGAAGGTGATCGATACCTTCCCGGCAGACAGCCATCCGCCGATCGTCTATCCGGTGGCCATCGCCGCTTCGTCGACCAGCGCGGAAGCCAGAAAATTCCTCGAATTCCTCTCGAGCCCGGACGCCGCGAAGGTGTTCGAAGGCCAAGGCTTCACCGTTCTGAAATGAGCGGAAACGGCAGGCCGGCGGTCGGCGAGAGCAACCCCGGCTTGCTTCCAACGTTCACACGTTTTCGAGATCGGACTCGAAAGCCACAAGCTCGGCGCGCGCGGCTTCCGCTGCGCGGTCCTCGATCCGCCGATAGGCCGCGATCAGCGCGCGGCCGAAGTCCGTCAGCTCCGCGCCGCCTCCATGCGCCCCGCCTGCCGCGGTGGTGAGGATAGGCCGCTTGAACAGCTTGGCAAGCTCGTCCGCCAGAAGCCACGCGCGCCGGTAGGACATCCCGAGATCCCGCGCCGCCGACGAGATCGAGCCCGTCCGCCCGATCGCCTCCAGCAGATCCACTTTTCCCGGCCCGAGCTGCCGCTCATCGGGAAACACGATGCGCAGCCGCAACATCGCCCGCGACAGAGGCCCCTTTTCCGCGATCGCCTTGCGCCGAGTTGCCGGGGCGGCTGCCTTCCGTTTCACCATCAATCGACCTGCTTCATCACGTCTGATTGCATCCAACGCCGTCCACACCCGCAAATCTATACCGCAGGCGGGGCCCGAGCGGGAGAGCATTGAGCGCGTGCATCCCCTTGTGCTTCCTGCGATATACTTTTGCTGTCAACACGTCCGCATACGTCGCGGACGCGTGTGTCACGGGGTGGGGCCGCCGGAAAAGTGCGGCCACGCAGCAGAGGAAGATCGAAGCGTGAGCGAAACGGAAGCAGCCCCGGCCGTCGAGTTGCTCGACAAGCTCGCCGCGCAATCGCTTCGCCGCTTCGCGCTTCCGCCCGATACCACGCCGACCCTCATCAACATTTCGGAGAACGCCACCTATCGCCTGGACGATCCTGCGACGGGCAACCGGTGGGCATTGCGGATCCATCGCGAAGGCTACCACTCGCCGACAGCCATTGCATCCGAGCTGGCGTGGCTCTCCGCGCTCAAGGAGGCGAGCGCCGCAGCCGTGCCAGCGCCCATCGCCGGCCGCGACGGCGAGCTGATCCAGTCCGTCGCCATCGACGGATTACCCAGCCCGCGCAATGTCGTGCTTTTCGCGTGGGAGGCCGGCCAGGAGCCTGCGCCCAACGACATAGCGGGCTTCGAGCGCCTGGGCGAGACGGCCGCCCACATGCATGGCCACGTGAAGGCGTGGAACCGGCCACCTTGGTTCGAGCGCCATAGCTGGACGTTCGAGACGAGCCTGGGCGCGACGCCGCACTGGGGGCGATGGCGGGATGGCATGGGGCTCACCCCGGAGATCGCAGCCGTTATTTCCGAGGCCGTGGCCGTGATCGAACGTCGCCTCGCACGTATCGGAACGTCGCCGTCCGTCTTCAATCTCGTTCATGGCGACATGCGCCTCGCCAATCTCCTGGTCGATGGCGACACCGTGAAGGTTATCGATTTCGACGACTGCGGCTTCTCCTGGTTCCTCTACGACTGCGCGACGACAGTCTCGTTTTTCGAGGATGCGCCGGAGGTACCGGAGCTGATCAAGGCTTGGACGCGCGGATACCGCCGCTTCGGCGCGCTGAGCCCGGAGGAGGAGACGGAGATCGAGACCTTCGTGATGCTGAGACGCATCCTGCTCGTCGCCTGGATCGGCTCCCATTCGGAAACCAACCTCGCGCAAGAGATGGGCGTCGCCTACACGCAAGGAACAGGGCCGCTCTGCGAACGCTACCTCTCCCGCTTTGCGTGACCCCTTCCGCTCGAAACCCCGACAGGATCTCATGACGCCGAAACTCTTCATCGATGGAACATGGCAGGCCGCAGCCCGGGGCGGCACCATCGACGTCGTCGATCCCGCGACCGAGCGGGTCTTCAGAACCTGCTCTGCGGGCACGGCTGACGACGTGGACCGCGCCGTCACAGCGGCAAAGCGCGCGGGACAAGGTCCCTGGGGACGCACCACCGGCCGTGAGCGCGCCGTTGTTCTGCGCGCAATCGCGGACGCCATCGAGCGCGAGAAGCAGGCGCTTGCCGAGCTCGAGGTTCGCGACAACGGCAAACCACTCGCGGAAGCCCTGGGCGACATCTCGGACGCCGCCTATTGTTTCAACCTCTACGCCGCCTACGCCGAAGAGCTGGATGCACGCCAGGGCGAAGCGATCGCCGTTCCGGACGACCGTTTCAAGACCACCGTGAAATATGTTCCCGCCGGAGTAGCCGGCCTTATCGTGCCGTGGAACTATCCGCTTCTGATGGCGGCATGGAAGGTAGCCCCAGCGCTCGCCGCCGGGTGCACCCTGGTGCTGAAGCCGTCTGAGTTCACCCCGCTCACAGCGATCGAGCTTGCGCGCATTTGCGAGGAAGCTGCGGTCCCTCCAGGTGTCGTCAACGTCGTGACGGGCTACGGCAACGACGCGGGAGCGCGCCTCGCCGCGCATCCCGACGTAAGAAAGCTCGCCTTCACCGGCTCCGTGCCGACCGGCATAGCCGTCGCCACCGCTGCCGCCCGGGACATCAAGAGCGTCAGTCTCGAACTCGGCGGAAAATCACCCATCGTCGTCTTCGACGATGCCGATCTGGAGCAGGTCGTCGAATGGGTGATGTTCGGAATCTTCTGGAACCAGGGGCAGGTCTGCAGCGCCACCTCCCGCTTGATCGTCGAGCGAGGGATTGCCGGGCGCCTGATCGAGCGCCTCGTAGAGGAGGCCCGCAAGATCACAATCGGCAACGGCATGGACGAGGGCGTGCTGCTGGGCCCTCTCGTGAGCCGCAGCCAGTACGACAAGGTCCTTGGCTATATCGAGATCGGAAAGCAGGAAGCCCGCCTCGCGTCCGGGGGGAGGCGCCCGCCCGGATTCGACGCAGGCTATTTCCTGGAACCCACCATCTTCACCGGCGTACCGCCCGATGCACGCATCTGGCGCGAGGAAATCTTCGGGCCGGTGCTGTGCGTCGCCGAGTTCGGCACCGAAGAGGAAGCGCTCACACTTGCCAACGGCAGCGAGTTCGGTCTCGCCGCCGCCGTCATGACCCGCGATCTCGAACGCGCCGCGCGCGTCGCCGACCGGTTCGAGGCAGGTGTCGTCTGGATCAATTGCTCGCAGCCGAACTTCCTCGAGCCTCCGTGGGGCGGCATGAAGAAGAGCGGCGTCGGCCGAGAACTCGGCACCTGGGGACTGATGAACTTCCTGGAACCCAAGCAGATCACGAACTACCTGAGCCCCGCCCCCTGGGGCTGGTACCTCAAGGGATAGCTGCGGCTCTCCTCAATCGAGATCGACCACCGACTTCACGAAAAAGGTGCGAAGCACACCGTCGTGCTCCCGGAAAGAAACGTACTCGCCGGGAACGATGCGATGCTTGTCGAGCTTGTAGCCCGGCTCGTCGTCCCCGCTCTGCGTCGGATCGTAATCGAACGCCCAGCTCCCGCCACGCCGCCGGATCAGATGGCCGATGGCATCCTTCTCATGCGGCCAGAACCGCTTCACGCGGCAGCGCTCGCGCGCGCCTTGCCATTCCTCGGCGTCGAGATGGCCATCGTCCCCCAAAGGAGCGATGAACTCATACCCCCGGTCATGGCTGCCGTTCGGAAACTCCGGATCGCGCGCGAGTTCCAGTCTGATATGCTTGAGCGTCACGCAAAGTCCTCCTTGATGGGCTCGTGGAAGAATATTGGGCTCGGACCGGAAACTCAGGATTGATCCGCGTCAAAATGCCGGTTCATCCCACGGCAGCAACGGTCTCCCGGACACGCGCCCTCCGCCGGCCTGCGTCCGTTCGCCAGACCACCTCCGGAACCATGTATGTTGGCGGACCCGGGCGCCGGTGCTAGATCAGAAAAGCTTTGGACCCCGAGGTCCGGAGGAGAGAGAGTTAACGGTCTCGCCGAAGACCGCAACGCGTCCTACCCCAGCTTCGAGAGAGGCCATGGCCGACACGCCCCATCCGCCACCGACGTCGAGACGCGACCCGACCGAGACGCTGCGGATCGCGGAAACGCAGATCTCGGCCATTCTGACCATCGCGGCGGACGCGATCATCTCCCTCGACGACCAGTTCCGCATCACGCTTTTCAACGACGGCGCGACGGCGATCTTCGGCTACGTGCCCGAAGAGATCATCGGCCACTCCCTCGAAAAGCTCATTCCCGAGCGGTTTCACGACGTTCACCATCACCACGTCGCGGATTTCTCCGCCTCCCCCATCGCGGCACGCAAGATGGGCGACCGGCGCGAGATCTTTGCGTTGCGCAAGGACGGTACGGAGTTTCCGGCCGAAGCCTCCATCGCCAAGCAGCAGGTCGGCGGCAAAAAAGTTTACATGGTCGTGCTGCGGGATGTGACGGAGCGTAAGCGCACCGAAGCCGCCCTCGCGCTCGCCAACACGGAGCTGGAGCAGCGCATCGCCGACCGGACCCGGGATCTCGAGGCCGAGATACACCGCCGCGAGGAAACCCAGGCAGCCCTCATCCAAGCCCAGCGCATGGAAGCGTTCGGCCAGCTCACCGGCGGCATCGCCCACGACTTCAACAATCTTCTCACCATCGTCACCGGGAACCTGGAGCTTCTCGGATACGATCTCGAGAACGAGACCTCCCGTGCCTACCTGAAGCGCGCCAGCGATGCGGCCGACATGGGCGCCGCCCTGACCAAGCGCCTGCTGACCTTCGCCCGCCGCCGCCGCCTGACGACACAGGTGATCGACGTCAACGATCTGGTACTGGGCCTGACGGAGATCCTGAAACGCTCCCTCGGCGAGCCGATCACGCTCACCACCGTCCTTGCCGGCAAGCTCTGGCACACCCGCACCGACCCGAGCGAGCTCGAGAATGCCATCCTGAACCTCGCCATCAACGCGCGCGACGCCATGCCGGCAGGCGGCGATCTCATCATCGAGACGAAGAACGCTCCGGCCGCCGACATCCCGGCGAACATAGGGCCCGGCGAGTACGTGCTGATCACCGTCAGCGACACGGGACAGGGCATGCCGCCAGAGGTGATGGAGCGAGCCTTCGAGCCCTTCTTCACCACCAAGGAGCCGGGGCGAGGCACGGGCCTCGGCCTCAGCACCATCTACGGTTTCGCAGAGCAATCCGGCGGCTACTGCACAATTAGCAGCACCCTCGGCAAGGGCACCTCGGTCAGCCTCTACCTGCCGCGCGCAGCGGCCGACGCGGATACGGTGCGGCCCGACGCGGCCGAGCCGATCCCGCTTTCCGAGAATTGCGAGGTCGTGCTCGTCGTCGAGGACAATCCCGAGGTTCGCGAGCTGACACTGCAGCGGGTCGAAGGTCTTGGATACGTCGTACACGAAGCCGAGAACGGGCCGGACGCGGTCCGCCTGATCGACAGCGGCGAGCCTGTGGACGTGATCCTGAGCGACATCGTGATGGCGGGCGGCATGTCCGGCTACGATCTGGCCCGCTGGGCGAAGGACAATGCCCCGCACATCAAGGTCATCCTCACCACCGGCTATGCCGCCGAGGAGGCGAGCAACGATCCCGCCGAGCTGATTGATGCACCGATCCTGCGCAAGCCGTATCCGAGGGCGGATCTCGCCAAGGCACTCCGCAACGCGCTCCGCGCGCCGAGCGGCTAGGCGCTCGTCTTCTCGCACCTGGAAGCGGCTACACCCGCTTCACCGCACCGGCAAAGGCGTAACCCACGCCGCGAACAGTCTTGACGAGCTGAGGCCGCTCGCTTTCCGGCTCGATTTTCTTGCGCAGGCGGGCAACCAGACCGTCGATCGAGCGATCCATCGGCGTCCAGTCGTGGCCCTTGAGCAGATCCATCAGCTCGTCCCGTGACAGCACCCGCCCCGGACGCTTGACGAAGATCGCCAGCAGATTGAACTCGGCGGTCGTGAGCTCGGAAATCCGGCTCTTGGGATCGCGCACCTCGCGCCGCTTCATGTCGATGGTCCACCCGTCGAACGTGAAACGGCTCCCGTCCGGCTTCTCCACCACGGGCTCCGCCTCCTCGGCGGCCACATAGCGCCTCAGCACGGCACGGATGCGCGCGATCACCTCGCGCATGAGGAACGGCTTCGAAATGTAGTCGTCCGCGCCCAGCTCGAGGCCGACGACGCGGTCGATGGGATCGCCCTTTCCGGTGATCATGATGATGGGCGTATTGCGCTTCGCCCGGAAGTCGCGGGCGAGCTTGAGGCCATCCTCGCCGCCGAGCTTGAGATCGAGCGTCATGAGCGCAACGGGCTGTTGGTCAAGATGCGCCTGCGCCTCGGCCCCGTTTCCTGCTTCCAGAACGCCGAAACCTTCCGCTTCGAGCCCCGCGCGCAGCAAGGCCCGAATATCCGGCTCGTCGTCCACGATCAGAACTTGCTCTTGCTGAGGCTGTTGAGACATCCGTCGCTCACCCGAACCGAAACCCTCGAGAACGCTGGAGACAGGCGCCCAAAAAAGGCGACTGACACATCGTGATACACAATCTCACAATCGGACCATACGCCTGGGACGCTGATCCCATCTTATGTCCCTAATCCACATTGGCCAGCGCGCCAAATGTCATGGTTCGTAAAGAATGTATTTGCATCGCCAAATTCGAGAATCCGAGACCGGAGAGCGTTTGGTGACGAAGGCCGCTAAGATCCCCGTTAAGGGTGCTGAGAGTGCCGGTACGCCGCCTGAGACGCTCGACGTAAGCGCTGCGAATACCCGGCAAACCTTCGTGCTTGGAATATTCCCGCTCGTTCCGGCTGCAAGCGAAGCCATCGAGCACCTCGCGGACACGTCCGCGCGGGATTGCGACGCGCTCCTCGTTTCGGACGGCATCCCCCATTTGGTGGACGGCATTCGGCCGCATGCCCGCGCGCTCCGCTGCACGGCGAGCGATCTCACCGGCTTTGGCCTCACGTCGCGACGGCTAGTGGACGCGACACCCCCGTTCAAGGCTCTGTGGGAGAGCATCCGGACGCCCGAGGGGCTGAAATCCGGCACGCTCGGAACCCAGAGGCTTTTCCAGCATCTGGTGCAGCGCGTCTCCAGCGGAGCGGCTGTCGTCATTGTACGTACGGTGACACCGGAGCAACGCCTCGCGACGTCCCGGACGTTGCTGGAGGCGGGCTGTGAGGTGCTGCTGACCCACGAAATAACCGCCCCCCCCAACTGATCCTCCCCATCGAGCTCCTTGCTTTCACATCCACACGAGGCTCCCGATGACACAGACTTTGGACGAAATGCTCGAAGCCGACGCATGGCAAACGCCGTTCATGAGGGTTTTCGATGCATGGATCACCTTCAACGGAGCAGTGTTCGAAGCCGCCTCCCAGACGAGCATGGCCTTGGCCAGCCAGCCCGCCGTATTCGCACGCGCGATGGCCGAGGGCTTCACGGCGCCGCTGCGGCCCGCGGAAGAACCGGACCAGGAAGCCGATACAGAGTGCTGCGGGGCGGAATGCACGTCGGAGACCTGCAACCGCGCCGCACTCGCGCGCATGATGCAGGAAATCCGTCACTGAGCCGTGCTAAAGGCAAGAGTGCTGAGGATAGCTGCTCGAGCGCGTCGAGTCGCCTGATGACGCACGGCCGCGAATCCCTCCGTATTCAAGCCATCTCCTTCCGATACGAGACGAAAGCCGCATTCAATGCAGTGGCTTGACTGTGCAAACTGCGCGCGTTTACTCGCAGCGCATCCTCCACGTCGCGTGACCGGATCGAAGAGGCTTTTGCATGACGGTTCGCAACCTCGAGTTCCTGTTTTCGCCGAGAACCGTCGCGCTCATAGGCGCAAGCCCTCAGCCGGGCAGCATCGGGCGCATCATTGCCAGAAACCTTGATAGCAGCACCTTTGCGGGTGAAGTCTTTCTCGTCAATCCACACCATACGGAGATCGACGGAACGGTCTGCTACCCCTCCGTCTCCGCGCTGCCGCGCACGCCCGATCTCGCGATCGTCGCAACACCCCCCAAGACAGTCCCCTCGATCGTGGCCGAGCTTGCCGCCAAGGGAACACGCGCCACCGTCATCATAACAGCCGGAATAGAGGGCGAGCTTCGCCTCAAGACCTTCGAGGCCGCGCGTCCGGCCTGCATGCGCATCGTCGGTCCGAATTGTATCGGCGTTCTCATGCCGCGCCTCGGGCTCAACGCCAGCTTCTCCCATCGCATGCCGCTCAAGGGCGATCTCGCGTTCATGTCGCAATCGGGCGCCCTCGTAACGGCGGTCATCGACTGGGCCCATGCCCGCGGCATCGGCTTCTCCAAGGTCGTCTCGATGGGCGACATGGCGGATGTCGATTTTGGAGATCTCCTGGATTTCCTCGCCGGCGATCCGGAAAGCAAGGCGATCATGCTTTACGTCGAGCAGATCACCCAGGCTCCCAAATTCCTCACCGCCGCCCGCCGGGCCGCCCGCGCCAAGCCCGTCATCGTGCTCAAATCCGGCCGCCATGCCTCCGGCGCCAGGGCCGCCCACTCCCATACCGGCGCCCTCTCCGGCTCGGACGCTGTCTACGATGCCGCCTTCCGGCGCGCGGGGCTCGTTCGCGTCGGCGATCTCGATTCGCTGTTCAGCGCGGCCGAGATGCTCTCCTTCACACCGAAGCTCGAAGGCGAGCGGTTGGCGATTCTCACTAACGGCGGAGGCGCAGGCGTGCTGGCTGCAGACCGCCTCGCCGACTTCAACGTCGAGCCGCCCAATCTGACCCCGGAGACCTTTGCGGCGCTCCACAAGGTGCTGCCGCCCACCTGGTCCAGAGGCAACCCCATCGACATCATCGGAGACGCCGGCCCCGAGCGCTACGCGGCCGCACTCGACATCCTCCTTCAGGACAAGGCGCTGGATGCCGTTCTCGTCATAAATTGCCCCACCGCGCTCGCCTCCAGCGAGGACAACGCCAACGCCATCATCCGCACGCATGCCGCCGACACGCGGATGCTCGGGCAGAGAAAGCCCGTGCTCACCAACTGGCTCGGAGACAGCGCCGCTACCGAGGCACGCCGCCGCTTCGCCAAGGCCGGAATTCCTACGTTCGATACCCCCGCCGAAGCCATCGAAGGCTTCATGCAGCTAGTTGCCTACAAGCGCTCTCAGAACGAGCTGATGCGCACGCCGCCCACGTCGCCTGGCAACCTCCATTTCGACAGCGAGCGCGCGGGCGCCGTGATCGCGAACGCCCTCTCCCGCAGCCGGTTCATGCTGACGGAAAAAGAATCGAAGGCCGTGCTCTCCGCCTACGGTATTCCCGTTGCGGACACGATCATCGCCAAAGACCCGGAAGCCGTCGCCGCAGCCGCAGAGAGGATATTGCAGACCACGCGCGCCTGCGTGATCAAGATTCTATCGGACGACATCTCCCACAAATCCGACGTCGGCGGCGTGCGTCTCGGTCTCAGAAGCCCGGAGGAGGCCCGCGAGGCGGCCCGTGCCATGCTGGCCGACGTCGCACGCATCCGCCCTGATGCCCGCCTCGAGGGCTTCACCGTCGAGCCAATGATCGAGCGGCCCGGCGCACACGAGCTGATCGTTGGCATGAGCGTGGACCGCACGTTCGGCCCCACCCTGCTGTTCGGCGCGGGCGGGACAGCCGTCGAGGTCATCAAGGACACGGCCCGCGCGCTGCCGCCGCTCGATCTGATGCTGGCCCATGACGCCATCCGCCAGACACGTATCAGCCGTCTCCTGCAAGGCTACCGCGACCGACCGCGCGCCGATCTCGACGCCATCGCCGAGGTGCTGGTCCGCGTGAGCTACATGATCGCCAATCATCCCGAGATCCGCGAGCTCGACATCAATCCCCTTCTGGCGGACGAAAAAGGGTGCATCGCGCTCGATGCCCGCATGCGCGTGGCGGATGCGCTGACGCAGCCGCGCCTGCCGCTTTCGATCCGGCCTTATCCCGCCGAATGGGAAAAGGACCTGGAACTGCCCCGCATCGGCAAGATCCATTTGCGCCCCGTGCGCCCCGAAGACGAAGCGCTCTACGATCGCTTCTTCGAGCGCGTCACGCCCGAGGATGCGCACATGCGCTTTTTCACCATGAAGCCGGATCGCTCACACCGCTTCATCGCCCGCCTCACCCAGATCGACTATGCGCGCGAAATGGCGTTCGTGGCCCTCTCCCAGCCGGACGGCGAGTTGCTAGGCGTGGGCCGCCTCGCCGCAGATCCCGACTACCTGCGGGCCGAGTATGCGGTGCTTGTCCGGTCGGATCTGAAGGGAAAAGGTCTTGGCTGGCTGCTGATGCAGCACCTCGTCGCTTACGCCCGCGAGGAAGGCCTGCAGCAGATCTTCGGGGAGATCCTCGCGACCAACATGACCATGCTGAACATGTGCCGCGACCTCGGGTTCCGCATCGAAACGGTGCCCGACGACATCACGCTCCGCCACGTGACGCTGGACCTCGGCGGCCCGCCCGGCGCACGCATGAAAACGAACGTGTAGATTGCGCCGGCCCCGCGATCAGCCGCGGCGCTGAGAGGGATCGTCGGGCGGCGTGGGCGCGTCATCGTCCTGAATGGCCCGCCAGCCAGCGCCTTCGAGATCCTGAAATTGACCGGAGTTGAGCGCCCAAAGAAAAGCGAGCAACCCGAGAAGCCCTAGCACGAGTGCGCACGGAATGAGCCAAGCCAACGCAGTCATGTCTTGCCTCCCACGCGTTCCAGCACGAGCCTCCGGCGTCTCAACCGCAAAGCGTTGCCGGTCACCGCGATCGACGAGAGCGACATCGCGAGCGCGGCAATCAGCGGCGTGACATGGCCCGTCATCGCCAAAGGCACCGACACTACGTTGTAGGCGAGTGCGATGGCAAAATTCTGAACCGCCATGCGCTGCGACGCCTGCGCGACTTCGAGCGTATCGAGAATGGGCGTGAGCTGCTGACCCTGGAACACCGCGTCCGCCGCGGTCTGGCTGATATCCGCAGCCGAAGACGGGGACAGCGAAGCATGTGCAGCCGCCAGCGCCGGAGCGTCGTTGAGCCCGTCACCGACCATCAGCACGCGCCGGCCCGTGGCCTTGAGATGCTCCAGCATTGCGATCTTGCCGTCCGGGCGAACCTCCCCCCACCAGTCGGTGATACCGACCTCGCGCGCAGCGGCCTCGACGGCCTCGCGCCGGTCGCCCGAGAGCAGGCACACGCTGTAACCCGCCTTGCGCAACCGCGCGACGACCTCGTGAGCATCCGGGCGCACGGCATCCTCGAAATGGAACGCGACGGGGCGGCCGCCGCCAACAGCGTACCAGAGCGAGCTGCGTTTCGTATCAGAAGGCGTGCTGCCCTTGACCCATTCCGCAGATCCGAGCCTACGTTCGCCATCGCCTCCGCTCACCGACAGTCCAGATCCTGGAACCTCAGACACGCCTGCTGCGGGAACGATCTCGAGCCCCCGGTCACGCGCCGCGCGCACGACCGCCTTCGAATAGGGATGCCGGCTCGAGATCGCGAGCGCCGCGGCCGAACGCAATGTCTCGTCGCCGATCTCGGCTGCGTTGCGAAGCGCGGGCTCGCCGCGCGTGAGCGTTCCGGTCTTGTCAAAAACGACGGTGTCGACCTCCGACAGGCGCTCGAGCCCATCGGCGGCCTTCACGATGACGCCCTTCCCGAACAACCGGCTCGTCGCTGCCACTTGAACGGCAGGAACCGCCAGCGCGAGCGCGCAGGGGCAGGTGATGATGAGCACGGCAACGGCGTTGGTGAGCGCAGGTTCCCAGCCAGCTCCCAACAGCATCCAGCCGATGAAAGTCGCAGCCCCCAGCACATGCACGGCCGGCGCATAGAGACGAGAGGCGCGATCAGCGAGACGCACGTATTGCCCACGCCCCTGCTCGGCCGAGAGCATGAGACGCGCGATTTCCGCGAGCAACGTGCTCTCGTCGGTGGCCGTCGCTTCGACTGTGATCGCCCGCGTAAGATTGACGGTTCCGGCGTGAACGGTGCCGCCCCGCGCAACGGTAGCGGGCAGCGTCTCGCCCGTAATGAGGCTCGCGTCGATATCCGTCGTGCCGTCGATGACGCGCCCGTCGACAGGAACACGCTCTCCGACCGCGACCTGGATCCGCATGCCCGGCTTGAGCGCGCGGGCGGGCACGCGCTGAGCCGTGCCGTCCGCACCGATGACGAGCGCCGTGAGCGCCTTGAGACCGATGAGGTTCTCGGCCGCGCTCCGCGCGCGCAATCTCACCTGCTCGTCGAGATAGCGTCCGATGAGCAGGAAGAACGTGAGCATGATGGCGGCGTCGAAATAGACGTGCGACGTGCCCCGAATGGTCTGGAACAGGCTCATGCCCGTGGCCAGCAGGATGCCGAGAGAGATCGGCACATCCATGTTGAGCCGGCCCGCCCGCAACGCTCCCCCCGCCGAGCGGAAGAAGGGCTGCGCCGAATAAGCGATCGACGGCATCGCGATCAGCGCCGACAGCCAGTGGAAGAGAGAGGCGGCCGCCCGGTCCATATCGCTGACTTCTCCGGCCCACACCGACACAGAGAGCAGCATGACGTTGGCCGCCGCAAAACCCGCCACGCCGAGACGGCGCAACAGGTCGTTCGCGCGCGCTTCGGCGAGGTTGACGGCCGTTTCCGGCGCCTCGGCGGCATTGAATCCGGCCCGCTCCAGCGCGTCGATCAGAACCTGAGGCTGCGCTTCATCCGGATGGAAAGTGACGGACGCGCGCTTGGCCGAAAGGTTCACACGCGCGTCGACGACACCCGGCACCTTGCGCAACGCGCGCTCGATGGAGGACATGCACGCGCCGCAATGCATGTTCTCGACGACCAGTGAGGCAGTCTCGGTCTTGGGCGGCTCACCGCGTCCGGCGTCACGCCCGCTCAGCTCTTGAAGGGGAATATCTAAGGCGCGACCCACAGCCGCCTCCGAACCTGAAAGTCCGGCTTCGCGGCGTCATGGCTGGAAAAGGCCTGCACGTCGGCGATCCAGGTACCCTGCCCTGCGGTTTCGAGCATGGCTTCGTATATGCCGGGATTGACCTCGACGAGGTTGAGCTTGCTGTCGAACCGGTTCGTCGCCGGGCGTCCCACTTCGGCGACGAGCTTCTTGCCGGCGACGGGCGCGCCCTCCCGATCCTTGAGAGACACGCGCAGCCGAAGGGGATCGCCGCCGAGCTCGACGCCCTCTTCCCAGCCGAGTGCCGACTGGCGGGTATCGGATTCGATGCGCTGGTTGTAGGCGAGCCCATCCCGGTATGCGTTCACGTTATCGACGCCGCCGAACGTCGTGAGCGCCTTGTAGATGAGCGTCGCGTCCGCCACCACGATGACGGCGAAAAAGCCGACGAGCGACATCAGCACATGCGTTCCGGTGAGCCCGCGCCTTGGCCCCGAAGGTTGGGAGGAGAACATCATTGTCCAGAGCTCCTGAATGTCGTGTCGGTTATCACCGTATCGCCGCTCTCGACGTTCGTCACGCTCACTTTGAGGTTCGTGGAACTGCTGAGCTGCTGGCGCAAGGCCGGCGGAACCGAAACGTAAACTTTATAAGCCCGAACGCTGTCTGCCTCCACCGTCAAAGGCGTGTCGCTTCCATCGAAGCCGACGATCGAGACGTGCGCGCCAGCAAGGCCATCGACCCCCACGCGGAACTGCTGATGCGCATGTGTCTTGTTGAGGATCTTGACCGTGTAGCCGTTGCGAACTCCACCATCAGACAACGTTACGAAAATGGGGTTACGATCGGCGATCACGCTCACCTGTAGCGTCGAACGCGCCATCCAGGCCCAGCCCATCAGACCGATCACTAGAGCGATCAGCACCGAATAGAGCACAGTGCGAGGGCGCACGAAGCGAACGGGAGAACGCTCGGCGCCTGCCGGCGCTTCGACGTTGAGGAAAGTATCGTACGAGATCAGGCCCTTCGGCCGTCCCACCTTGCCCATGATATCGTCGCACGCATCGATGCAGAGCGCGCACTGGATGCACTCGAGCTGAGCGCCGTCGCGAATGTCGATACCCATCGGGCAGACCGCCACGCACGCCTTGCAGTCGATGCAATCGCCACGATCGAGCCAAGACTGCCCCTTCTTATGGGGACCGCGAGGCTCACCCCGGTGGTCGTGATAGGAGACGAGCAGCGATTCCGCATCGAACATCGCCGCCTGAATACGCGGCCACGGGCACATGTAGATGCAGACCTGCTCGCGCGCGATCCCGCCGAGAAGATACGTGGTCGCGGTAAAGACCCCCAGGAAGACATAGGCGACAATCGGTGCGTCGCCGCGAATAAGCTCGCCCGCAAGCGTCGGCGCATCGCGGAAATAGAACACCAGCACGCCGCCGGTCGCGAGGGAGATCAAAAGCCACGTGACGTGGGTCGCTGTCTTCTTCCAGATCTTCTCGAACGTCCATCCCGCGCTGTCGAGCCGCATACGCGCATTGCGATCGCCCTGCCAGAAGCGTTCGACCGCGATCATGAGGTCGGTCCACACCGTCTGAGGACAGGCGTACCCGCACCACATGCGTCCGGCGATGGCGGTGACCAGAAACAGGCCCAGCGCCGAGATCACGAGGATGCCGGTGATGAAATAAAGCTCCTGCGCCCAGATCTCGATCGGACCGAAAAAGAGACGCTGATTGGCGAAATCGAGCAGGAACGCCTGGTTGGGAAGGGTCGGGCCGCGATCCCAGCGGAACCAGGGCAGGAGGTAGTAGATCCCGAGCGTGACGGCCATCACCAGCCACTTGATGGACCGGAAAGTGCCTTTCGCACGCTTGGGATAGATTTTCTGCCGCGTTCCGTAGAGCGAGCGGAGTGCTTTGGACGAGACCGCCGCGACATCGATACGAGCGATTCCAGGCGCAGCCTCGGCAGGTGTGCCGTTCTTGCTGACCGATACCGGCTCCATGTTCGTCACAGCGGTCTCCGCCTCCTGTTACTTACCGCCACCCAAAGAGTGGACATAGATCGCAAGCATCTTGATGGTGACGGGATCGAGCTTGCCTTCCCACGCGGGCATCACGCCACCCCGGCCATTGCGAACCGTCTCCTCGACATCCGCCTTCCGTCCTCCGTAGAGCCAGATGGCATCGGTGAGATTCGGTGCGCCGAGTTCCAGGTTACCCTTTGCATCCGCGCCGTGACATGCCGCACATTGTTCCGCGAACACGGCCTTGCCGCGCTCGATCGCCGCGGCATCACCCGCAGCGCCCGAAAGGGAGAGAACGTAGTCAGCCGTGTCCGAGATCTGCGCATTGGTCAGAAGCTGATCGAGCCCGAAGCGCGGCATCGCACCTTCATGAGCCTTCTCGTGGCCCGAGCGAATGCCGTAGCTGATCGTGTTCTGGATGGCCTCGTTGGAGCCGCCCCAGAGCCAATCGTCATCGTTCAGGTTGGGATAGCCCTTGAAGCCCTGCGCGCCTTTGCCATGGCACGGCGCACAGTTGTTTCCGAACTGCGTGGCGCCGCCCCGCAGAACGAACTCCATGAGATCCGGGTTCTTTTCGATCTCCTCGATCGGCTTGGAAGCGATCGCCTCCAGGAACGAGGCCTGGCTCTGCTTGGCGAGCGCGACATCCTTCATCACCTCCGCGCGCTGGCTATAGCCGAGGATACCACGCGTGTAGCCATCAATTCCTGGCCACGTGGGATAGAGCACCCAGTAACCGATGGACCAGACGATCGACGCATAGAGAACGTAGAGCCACCACTTCGGCAGCGGCTTGTTGAGCTCCTTGAGATCTCCGTCCCAGACGTGTCCCGTCGTTTCGACGCCGGTGACGGCATCGATTTCCTTATTTCCGGCCATGTGACTGCTCCCCAGTGACATCGTCATGCTCGAGCGGAAGACGTGCCGCAGCGTCGAACCGCGCCTTGTTGGAAGGACGCAGTGCGTGGATGACGACGCCGAGCAAGACCGCGCCGAATATGCCCATCGCAATTAGCTGAGAAGCCGCGGAAAGATTTTCGTAGCTCATAGGCTCCTCCTCACCGCAAGTTGGGTCCGGCCGCGTCGAACTTCGTGAAGTCGACGAGCGTTCCGAGCATCTGCAGATAGGCGATCATCGCATCGAGCTCCGTCGCCGGACCTTCGGGATTGCCGTCGAACTTGCGCACCTGAGCCTTGGGATAGCGCTCGAGCACGCCCTTCGCCTCCTTCGAATCCGGCTGGGTCTGGGCAATGAGATCGGTCTTGGCCTTCTCCAGCATCTCATCGGTGTAAGGCACGCCGGCGAGCCTGAGCGCCTTCATTCTCTGCTCGATGTCCTCCCCGTTGAGCTTACGCGCGGCAAGGAACGGATAGCCAGGCATCACGGAAGCAGGGACCACCTCGCGCGGTGCCTTGAGATGATCCACGTGCCAAGCGTCCGAGTACTTGCCGCCGACGCGCGCAAGATCCGGACCGGTGCGCTTCGAGCCCCACTGGAACGGATGGTCGTACATGCTCTCCGCGGCGAGGCTGTAGTGGCCGTAACGCTCCACTTCATCTCGCAGCGCGCGGATCATCTGGCTGTGGCAATTGTAGCAGCCCTCGCGGATATAGATGTCCCGTCCCGCGAGCTCGAGCGGCGAGTAGGGACGCATCCCCTGCACCTTCTCGATGGTCGATCCGAGGAAGAACAGGGGTGCGATCTCGATCAGGCCACCGATCGACACCACGATCAGGATGCCCACCAGAAGCACCATGGAGTTCTTTTCGAAGAAATCATGCTTCATGACTGATTGTCCCCCTTACTCAGCCGGATGGGCCAAGAGACCGGTGCGCAGCTCCGGAGCGGCGGCGACACGAGGCTGTTGCTTGATGTCGACCGGCTTGGCGCCCTGCACCGTCTTCCAGACGTTCCAGGCCATCATCAGCGAGCCGATGACGAACAGGAGACCGCCCGTCGCACGGATGATGTACGGCCAGTACATGGCCTCGACCGTTTCGACGAAGGAGTAGGTGAGGAAGCCCAGGTGGTCATAGGCGCGCCACATGAGGCCCTGCATCACGCCCGACACCCACATCGACGAGATGTAGAGAACGATGCCGATGGTCGCGATCCAGAAGTGCCACTCCACGAGGCGGAGCGAGTAGAGACCTTCACGCTTCCAGAGCCACGGCACGAGGCAGTAGATGGCGCCGAAAGACACCATGCCGACCCAGCCCAGTGCACCCGAGTGCACGTGGCCGATGGTCCAGTCCGTGTAGTGGCTGAGCGAGTTCACCGCCTTGATGGACATGAGCGGACCTTCGAAGGTCGACATGCCGTAGAAGGCCACCGACACGACGAGCAAGCGCACCACCGGATCCGTTCTGAGACGGTCCCAGGCGCCCGAAAGCGTCATCAGGCCGTTGATCATGCCGCCCCACGAGGGCATCCACAGCATGATCGAGAAGGTCATGCCGAGCGTCTGCGCCCAGTCCGGCAGCGCCGTGTAGTGAAGGTGATGCGGGCCAGCCCAGATGTAGAGGAAGATCAAGCTCCAGAAGTGGATGATGGAGAGACGGTACGAGTACACGGGCCGCTCCACCCGCTTCGGGATGAAGTAGTACATGATGCCGAGGAAGCCGGCAGTGAGGAAGAAGCCGACCGCGTTATGGCCGTACCACCACTGCGTCATCGCATCCTGAACGCCTGCGAACAGCGAATAGCTCTTGGAGCTGAGCAGCGAGATCGGAATCGCCAGATTATTGACGATGTGCAGCATCGCAATGGTGACGATGAAGGCAAGATAGAACCAGTTCGCCACGTAGATGTGCGGCTCCTTGCGCTTCCAGAGCGTTCCGAGGAACACCAGGAGATAGGCAACCCACACGATCGTCAGCCAAAGGTCCACGTACCATTCGGGCTCGGCGTACTCCTTGCTCTGCGTCGCGCCGAGAATGTAGCCGGTCGCGGCGAGCACGATGAAAAGCTGATAGCCGAACACCACGAACCACGGCGTCCAGTAGCCCGCGAGGCGCGCGCGGGACGTGCGCTGCACCACGTAGAGCGAGGTCGCGATCAGAACGTTTCCGCCGAACGCGAAAATCACCGCCGATGTATGCAGCGGCCTCAGTCGCCCGAAGTTCGTCCAAGGGAGATCGAAGTTCAGCACCGGGAACGCGAGCTGCCAGGCGATGACATCGCCCACCAGAAACCCGACCACGCCCCAGAACACCGCGGCGAGCGTGGCGAACTTGATGGGCCCGTCCATGTAGGACTGCTGTTCCTCAAGCCCGCCCTTGCGCGGATTGGCCATGATGTAAAGTCCGGCGCCGATGGCGGCGACCGCGATCAGGAGACCGTGGATCCGGATGACTTCGTCGAGGCCGGCGAAAGCCAGCACTCCGCCCAGGATCGCGAAAAGGGCTGCGGACATGACCCCTAACGCGCCGGAGACTGCAATAACCTCTTCACTGGTTGATTTCATTGGCTGCCCCTTGCCCGTCCCTACGTGCGTTCAATTTGAACCATTCTGAGATTGATGATGATGTGACCCCTGCACTGCTTTGACTGCGATCAACACGGCTGAGATCGAAACAATCGGACGCAGGGTATGCATCGGCTCACTCGACGACGAGCATGGCCTCAAAATTCGGATGCCTGAGCTCGAAAAAGAAGACGCGCGCTGACACCCCATCCCGATACGGAAGGGCGTCAGCGCAACAAATTGACGGAAATCAGCAAAGCCCGCAAACGCGGGGCGCTTACGGGCTTATTCGTTGGCGAGATCCGTAAGGCGGACGACGTCGCAAAGCGTGACGGTCGTGCCACCCTGCTCGACGCCGATCACGCCCATCGTGCGAAGCTTGGTGAGAGTGCGGCTCACGGTCTCGATGGTCAACCCGAGGAGATCCGCGATATCGCTTCTGCGCATCGCGAGCGTGACCGTATGATCGTCGGCTTCACCTGAGCGGCGATGGAGCGCGAGCAGGAACGAGGCCACCCGCTCGACCGCGCTACGCTGCCCCACCGTGACGAGCAGGCTCCGCGTCGCGGCAAGCTCCTGGCAAACCGACTTGTAAAGCTTGAGCGCGAGATTGGCGTCGCTCTCCGCGAGGCTTTCGAGCGTTGCGGCCGAGAGGCAACGGACTTTCGACGTGCAGGTCGCCTGAGCACTCAGAATGTGCTCGTCGAGCGCGCCGAGACCGATGAGGTCGCCCGGATAAGCGAAATCGATGATCCGGCGGCGGCCGTCACAAAGCGTCTTGTAGATGGCGATCACGCCTTCCTCGACCCGGAACACGTGGAGCCGCGGATCACCCTCGCAGAAGACATGCTCCTTGCTCTCGAGCTTGCGCACGGTTGCGTGCGACAAACGCTCGTCGAGGCTGTTGGATGCGGCCGGCGAAGTGGAAATTCTGGGGGCCTGGGGGCGGAAAGAGCGGGGTTCTACGGTCTGAATTCCGAGCATCGATCTCTCCTCGCCGTGATTTGCGCTGGAGAGGATTAAAAAGGGTCTTGGAACCGCCGATATGCGCCGTTCGTGATGAATTGTGAGAGAATGTAACAAGCACGAGAGATGAGGGCAGACTCACGAATAAAGCCGACAACAGCACTCGGCATATGATTTTAATCAATCCGCATCCGGCATACTGACGCTAGCTTTGGCGGCATTCCTGCGAGGAGCCCCCATGCCGAAGCGAGCGTCTGGCCCGACCGTTCCGCCCACCGACGTGCCGGCTTCGGCAGAGGCCAGGTCGTCCGCCGCCATCGATCCCCGCAATGTGACCTTTGCCGACCGCCATCTGCAGGAGGAGATCTCCAACGCGCTCGAAGAATTGGCCGACAGCTTGCCCGAGCTCGCCGATCTCAGGCTCGCGCGCAGCCTGAGTGCAATTCTGGAGCCGAGTTGGTCGGAGCACGTCGATTTCCAGGAAGCCGCCCTCTTCCCCATCATCATTCGCCACAAAGGCGGCCTGGAGGAAGCGGTGAGCCTGCTCGGCCGCCTCAGCACCGAGCATACCGAGCTGGCCGACCGCCACACTGAGGTGAGTGAGTACATCGAGATGCTGGTCGCAGGCGAACTGACGAACTACGACACATTCGGCTATCTCCTGCGCAGCGCGTTCGAGGCGCGCCGCCACCACGCCGTGGCGGAGAGCTGCATCGAGGATATGCTGCCCCGCCTGCTGACACCGGCAGACCGAACGATGCTGACGGAATGGAGAAAGGAGCGGTCGACGCCGCCATTCCCCATCAATCTCATTCTTGATCGGCGGCACTGAGACACCGCACGCAGAGGGCTTAGGCCCAGGCGCTCGCTAGTGCGACATGAGCACCGGCAGGACCGTTGTCCTCAGCACCTTGCGCGTCGCGCCACCGAGAACGAACTCGCGAAACCGCGAGTGGCCGTAGCAGCCCATCACGAGAAGGTCGCTGCCCCACGCCTGCATGTAGTCCGCGAGCGCATCGCCGACAGCGGCATCGGGAGCGGACAGCTCCACCGCCTCGCATTTGATCCCGTGACGGGCGAGCGCCGTGCAGAGATCGCCCGTCGGAACATCGTCCACGGTTGCACTGTCGTCCTTGGGATTGACCCAAACGACATTCACCGCATCCGCTTGCTTCAGCAAAGGCAATGCATCGAAAACGGCGCGCGTACCCTCGCGCCGTCCGTTCCACGCAACGGTAATCCGCTTCCCCACACCACCCGCATCGCAACCGGCGGGAACGAAGAGCACCGGGCGCCCCGACTGGAGCACGAGTTGCTCCGTCCCCTCGTCGTCGGATATGCCGGAAATGATCAGGTCGGCCGCGCGTCCGTAGTTCACCGCGCTCCGCCAGACGGGCAGAAGGCCCGCATCGTCGTCCACCCACTCGGCGCTGATGCCGGCCTCCCGCGCCGACGTCTCGAACGCCGCCTTCAGGCGCTGCGCCACCGCAATAAACACCTTGCGGTGCTCCTCCACGACGGACGACGTCGCACCGGGCACGAAGGACGGCTGAAGTATGTAGGGAGGGACCACGGCCAGGCCGATGAGATGCGCGCCGCACCGCCGCGCGAGATCGAAGGCAGGCGCCATGACCGTCTGGAACTCGGGCTCACCGGTGACGTGAACGAGAATGGTTTTGTAGGTCATGATCCCCTTCGCCTCCTGCCGTCAGCACACGCTCGGCTCGCACAATTCTATGCGGAATTTCTGGTGCTTGCGGGTGCGGCTGAAGTCGAACTGCCTATTGTCGAGGCAAGAGACGCGGCCTTGAACGCCGACGTCGTCGCCGAGCGGGATCTCTTCGAAGGTCAGAACCTCGTTAAGATCACAGCCCTTTTCATGCTTGAGCTGATCCTTGAGAATGATGCGCCACGGCCCTTCCTGCACCGGCTCCGGCTGATCCTGCGCGTGCACCGGCAGCACCACGCTCGCACCAACAGCCAGCGCACTCGCCATCATCCACCAACGGCCCTTCGTCGACATGTCAGCTTCCCTCCGCTTTTCGATCGCTCCTCTTAATGATAGGAAAATGAGGTTCGAAACTTTGACGCGCGTCAAGGTACGAGACTGTCGGAGAACACATCTTACTTTCGTCAACGCGTCATAAGAGTCCAAACCGGGACGCGGCCCTTCCAGAGCCACGGATGAGCGCGCGAGATGACGACGAACGTAATCGACCTGTTCCTATCCCTGAAAGGCCGCATCGACCGGCAGGTCTGGTGGATCGGCATGCTCGCGGCCTTTGTCGCGACGATGGTCGGCATCGGCCTGTTCAATCGCGACTCGTTCGACGAAAGCGCCAACGCCGTGTCCGGTGCCCCCACCATGGCTGCCTTCATCTGGGCGGCCCTATGCGGCTATGCGGCAACGTCGCTCACTGTAAAGCGTCTCAACGATGCGGCCTGCCCGCGATGGCTGGGGCAGTTGTTCGCACTGGCCGGAGCCACCATCGTCATCGGGTGGGGACTCGGATTTTTCCTTCATCCCTTTGTGTTGAATGGCGAATCTGCGGTCTTCTGGGTGCTCGCCCTGTCGGCCGTTCCTGCCCTCATCGAATCCGCTGCCCGTCCCAGCGCGCCTGACGACCCGAACCGGCAAACCGATCAGCTTGATCGCGCGCAAGGAGCGCCCGGCCCGGACATACGAAGCTGAATGATCTACGTCAGTTGAACACCGGACACCCTTCCTTGGACCCTGTGATCCTCAGCATCGTCACCGGATTGAGCCTCGGCTTTGCGAGCACGCTGCATTGCGCCGGCATGTGCGGCGGCATCTCGTCGAGCCTGCTTCTCGCGGCAGGCCCCGGAGACCTCCGCAGCCAAGGCAACGCACTCGCGCTGACCCACAGCGGTCGCATCACGGCCTACGCCCTCGCAGGTGCCTTGATCGGCGCTCTCGGCACTCCGGTCGTCGGATGGCTCGACCGGGAGCTTGCCTTCCGGCTGGCGCAATGGGCTGGCGCCGTGGCGCTCATGTGGATCGGACTTTCCACCGCGGGCCTGCTTCCGGCATTGAACGGCATCGACCGCCTCTTAAGCCCGGTCGCGAATTTCCTCGCACGCCTCACCCGGCCCGCACGGGGACGCGCCTGGGCTCCCTTCGCCGCAGGGCTCGCGTGGGGGCTCATGCCCTGCGCGATGGTCTACGGCGCGCTCTTCATGGCCATGCTCACGGGATCGGCATCCCTCGGCGCCCTCGCCATGCTGGCGTTCGGCGTCGGCACCTTGCCCGGCCTCTTTGCAGCAACTTTCGGCGTTCGCGCGCTCGCCGCCGCAGGACAGCGCCAGCACTTGCGCATGGCAGCCGGCCTTGCCATCGGCGCACTCGGCTTTTTGACAGTGTGGCTTCCCCACCCGGCAAATGGCGTCATCTGCGCACCGGGCGACAGCGCAGTCTTGAGTTGGATCAACGGTGCGCTTTCGCCGGCGCTTTAGTTTTCTCCCGTCTTGAGCATGGAGGTTACCGTGCACGCATCTCTTCGGAGCCTGGCAGCAGCCGCGCTTCTCATCCCCGCTGCAGCCCACGCCGACACCCTCGGAAGCGCAAGCGAGGGGCAGGCATATGCCAAGGCACACTGCGCCGAGTGTCATACCGTGGACAAATCGGGAGACGTCTCGCCCGACTTCGCCGCCCCTTCCTTTGTCAGTGTGGCGAACACGCCTGGCATGACGGAGCGGGCGATCGCGGTTTGGCTTCAGACCTCCCACCCCACCATGCCGGACCTCATCATTCCGGAAAATGTCCGCGACAACCTCATTGCCTATATTATGACGCTGAAAGAGCCGGCCAGCCATTAGGCAACGTCCGGCGCGTCGGCCTGCACACCACCCATGCGAAGGTTGGAGGAACGAATGGTGAGAAACCCGGCCGCGCTACTCGGCGCATGCCTTGCCGCGGCCCTGCCGATCGCCGCCTGCTCCGACGCCTCGATCCACGACAAAGGCCGCGCCGCGCTCGAATCGCGCTGCGCCCGCTGCCATGCCATTGGCGTCGACGATAAGAGCCCCCACGCCCAGGCGCCGCCGTTCCGCGAGATCGTGCACCGTTATCCGCCCGAGAACCTCGCCGAATCCCTCGCGGAAGGCATCGTCTCCGGTCATCCGGACATGCCGCAATTCGTCATGGACCCCGACGAGATCGGCGCGGTCATCGACTATCTTTCCAACCTCCTTGCGAAGACGAGCAAATAGCCGGCAGCACTAAGAGAGCCGCTCGCCCAGGCGCCGCATCTCGGCAAGCCATCGGGCGCGCCGGGCCGGACCGATCTGCTCGACGCTTCCGATCACCGTCGAGCGGACCGGAGACACGCCCATGAACTCCAGAATATTTCGCCGGAGCATCTTGAGAGCGTGGGCGCCGAACCACCATCGATAGATCCATCCTGGCATGCCCATCGTCACGACCACGCGCGCGGACCTTCCTGCGAGCACCTTGACGAACTGGCCCGTCTTCGCCGGCTCGATGATCTCGGGCTGAAGAATCCGTTCGAGAAATCCCTTGAGGATCGCGGGAAGCGTCCCCAGCCACAGCGGAAACACGAGCACGATGTGATCGGCCGCGCGCAAGGCGGAATAGGCGGCTTCGAGATCGGGCTCGCGCGGCTGCACCTCGACATACGCGCCGCGCAGAATGGGATCGAATGCAAGCTTGGACGTCACGAATATCTGCGCGTGGTGTCCGGCCGCCTCGGCTCCGGTCCGATAGGCCTCCCCGATCGCCTCGCAGAACGTGCCTGCACGCGAATGACCGACAATGATGACGGCACGCTTCATCACAAGCTCCGAGCCAAAAGTGCCAGCAGAAGCTAGGGCGGCCTCCGCCGAGAAGGGTTGACCAGCCTCAAATCGCGCGCCAATGACGCTGCCAGGATAGTGCACGAAAATCCGGAGCCCTGTGATGCCGAGACAGCGCCGACCTCAAGATCTCGCGGGATCGGACCGCGAAGAGGCAGAGGTGATCGCGTTCCTCTCCGATCCTGCCTCTTATCCCGGCCGCCCCGGGCAGGTGGACATCGTTGAAACGCACGCCGCACGTATTTTTCTCGCCGGCCGCCAAGCTCTCAAGATCAAAAAACGCGTCACCCTTCCGTTCCTCGATTTCTCCACCTTGCCCAAGCGCCGCGCCGCTCTCGAACGGGAGCTGGAGCTCAATCGCGATCATGCACCCGAGATCTACGGCGGCGTGTCCGCCATCAGCCGCGGACCGGACGGCCGCCTGACCTTTAGCGAGGGCACCGTGGTGGACTATGCGCTGGTGATGAACCGGTTCGAGCAGGAGAACCTTCTCGCCCGCATCGCAGCCGAAGGTCCCCTGCAGCCCAAGATTGCGCGCGAGCTGGCGGACATGGTAGCCCGCTATCACCGGACGGTTCCGCTGGCCAGCGGGACGTCCGGCGGGGCCGTGATGCTCGACACCGTCGGTCAGCTCGCCGCTTCGCTGACAGACGCGGCGCCGCCCTCCTTGTCCGCTCTCATGACCACTTTCGCCGAGCGGAGCCTGACCGAGCTGGCGCGCATCGCGCCCCTGCTCGAAGCGCGCGGAGAAGCCGGGCACGTTCGCCGCTGCCATGGCGATCTTCACCTCGGTAACATCGTTCTGCTCGAAGGACGCGTGGTGCCCTTCGATGCGCTGGAGTTCGACGAGCGCCTCGCCTCCATCGATGTGCTCTACGATCTCGCCTTCCTGCTGATGGACCTCGATGTCCGAGGAGACCGGCGCGCCGCCAACACCGTGCTCAACGCCTATGTGTCGGCCGAACCCACCGGCAGCGAGATCGAAGGGCTCGCAACGCTCCCGCTGTTCCTCGCCACCCGCGCCGCCGTGCGCGCCCTCGTCTCTCTAGAAAGCGCACTTCAGAAACCCGAAGGCGAGGACGAGGCGGACACAGCCCGCGCCGCCCGTTACGTGACGGCCGCCAACGCTTACCTCGCGCCCGGGCAGCCCATGCTGCTCGCCGTGGGCGGCCTCTCGGGAACCGGAAAATCAACCCTCGCCGCAGCTCTCGCGCCGCGCATCGGCCCCGCGCCAGGCGCGCTCGTGTTGCGCACCGACGTCGAGCGCAAGCGCATGTTCGAGGTGCCGGAAACCGAACGGCTCGCCGTCGAGCACTATGGAGAGCAGGCCTCAGACGACGTCTACGCCGTGCTCTACGCCAAGACAGAGCGGGCACTCGCGGCGGGCCACGCCGTGATTTTCGACGGCGTGTCGGCCAAACCGGCCGAGCGCGAGAAAATATCCGCCATCGCCGCCAAGCTCGGCGTCCCCTTCACCGGACTATGGCTCGACGCGCCTCTCGAAATTCAGATTACCCGCGTCGAAGCCCGCAAGGGCGACGCTTCTGATTCCAATGAAGCCGTCGTACGCGCCCAGGCGGAGCGCGATCTCGGCCCCATCACTTGGACGCGCATTGATGCTGGCCAGTCACCGGAGCACACCTTTCAACAAGCCCTCGCTTTGCTGGGCTTGCCTCAGCCTTGATCGCACGCAAAGCGTCCAAATTCTCCGGCTCCTAACTTGCGGATCATGTAATCCGCACAATCGGGGACCCGATGAACCATCACCATCGCAAAGTACTTCACGCCATTTTCAGCCATCCCGTCAACGCCAACATCGACATGAAGGAGATCGAGCACACCCTCGAGGCGCTCGGAGCCGAGCTGGAGACGAAGTCGGGCAGCCGCCTCGGCATCTCGCTGAACGGCCACAAGATCGCCGTTCAGCATGTCAACCACAGCGTTCCCAAGGAAGAGGTCATTCAGATCCGGAAGTTCCTCGAGACGTGCGGCGTCGCCGCCGCCGACTATCCGGTCTGACATCCGCCAAGAGTATAAAAGCAAGAAAGCCGCGCCGAGGTCACATACCCCAGCGCGGCTTCTTCTTTTTCTTGACTGCACCGGGCCCGCCTTAGGCGGCGCGGCTGCTTCCCATCACACTCTCGGCCGTTTTGCGAAGCTCGGCCGCTTGTGAGCCAAGCCGCTTTGCCGCCGCCAGCATCTGGGAGGCCGCCGACCCGGTCGAAGCCGCGGACGTGGAGAGCCCTATTGCATTCGAAGCGACGTCCGACGTCCCTTGCGCCGCTTCCTGAACGTTGCGAGCGATCTCTGTGGTTGCAGCGCCCTGCTCTTCCACGGCGGACGCGATCGTCGTCGCGATCTGATCCATCGATTTGATGATGCTGCCGATATTTCCGATGGATCCCACGGCATCCGCCGTCGACCCCTGGATCGCGTTGATCTGCGCTCCAATCTCTGCGGTTGCCTTAGCCGTCTGATTGGCCAGAGACTTCACTTCCTGCGCGACGACTGCGAACCCCTTGCCGGCCTCGCCAGCCCGCGCGGCCTCGATGGTGGCATTGAGCGCGAGAAGGTTAGTCTGCCGCGCGATGTTGCTGATCAGCTCGACGACATCGCCAATTTTCTGAGACGCCTGGGATAGAGCGCGCACCTTTTCCGAGGTCTCGTCGGCCGTCATCACCGCACGTCCCGCGATTTCCGTCGAGCCCGCCACCTGCCGCGAGATTTCCTTGACGGAAGCGGACAACTGGTCGGCCGCGGCTGCCACCGTGCGCACGTTGGCCGAAGCCTGCTCTGCGGCCGTCGCGACGGCCGACGTCTGATCCGTGGCCGAGCGCGCCGATGACGCGACGGACTCGGCCGCCCCTTCGAGCTCGTTCGCCGTATGCGCCACCGAGGTCGCCATGGAAACCACGGCGCCGGCGAGCGTGCTCAGCTCGCGCCGCCCCGCTTCGAGGTAGACCGCGATCGCGAGATCCATGTCGAGCATCGCGGCTTTGATGACCGCACTTTGGAGAGCGAAGCGCTTGTCCTGCACAGGCGCCGCCTTGGCCTTCCAGTCCAGCGCTCCCTGGCTCGCCCGCGCCTGCGGCATGCGAAGCATGATCGCTTCCAACAACCCATTTACCAGCGCGTTGTAGCCGCCGATGTACCACCGCGGATCAAGACCGATACGATGGTGCGTTTCGCCGATACGCTTGATGGACGCCTCATAAACGCCGTCGAAGTTTCCATCGAGGATCGTCTGCCAGTGCCTCAACTGCGCGTTCTTCGCGCCCGTCATGAGGTCCCGCGTCTTGAAGAAGGCCGCGGTCTCGGGAAATTTCGCAAGATGCGTGTAGAAGACGTCCAGCACGCCGGGCAGCTCCCGCGATAGAAATTCCTTGTTCTCCCGGAGCAGGCGCCGCGCCTCCTCGTCGATCTGATTGAACGAGAGTCGCGCTGTCATCGAAGCGTCGGCGGTCATGATCTGTCTCTTTTTCCTCGAGAGCTGGAGCGGCATGGTTACGTCCGGAGATGTCGGGATCCCCATCCCCCTGCGCACACAAACAGCGCAGTTAAAAACACAACGTAGATAATTTAATGAAAAACGCGGGATCCTATATAAAATAACAAACACAGGTCATTTACATCCCCATTTCCGTACAAATTCGACTGAGTCGGACTCGCGCACAAGAGGCCACGATGCAACGGCGCCTTCTCCGCACGACGCTCATTTCATCACTTGAGAACTCGGAATTTCAACGGGGAAAGAACAGAACAACCGCAGCGGATGCGTTGCGCTTCGACGCAGCAATGCCGCATGACAAAGCGCACGCCGGCCATTGTTTCAAGAAATACGCTCCGTAGCTTTCAACAAGCTTACAAAGCTAAGCCGTACAAAAATAACAAACGCAACAGGTAGAAATACGCGCGACGCCTTTCAATTAGACAGCGAGGGCATGGCGGCGCTGCTTTACCTCCGCTGAAAGGTAGGGATCGAAACGGGCGCAAACCATGCGGACGAAAGGCCGTCCTTTCTCGGTGACCCGCAGCCCATCTTCGTGAAGATCCACAAAGGCGTCAGCATCATTCCGCGCCAAATCCTCGGCCTCACGGCGAAGCTGCTCGACACCCGCTCCAAAGCGGCGTGCGAGATCCGGCCAGGAAACGGAAAACTCACACATGAGCTGCTCGATGAGGGACGCGCGCATCTCATCGTCCCCATGCATCGCATGTCCGCGTGCCGTTGCGAGCCCGTCCGTACCCACGCGGCGCCCGTAGTCATCCACCGCGACCGCGTTCTGCGCGAAGCCCTGCGGCAAGCGCGAGATGGCCGAGGCGCCAAACCCGAGCAGGGCATCCGCCTGGTCGGTCGTGTAGCCCTGAAAGTTCCGCGCGAGACGGCCGGTCGCGAGATGATCGCTGGGCCGGGCGAAGTGATCGATGCCGAGTTGCGCATAGCCTGCATCGGTCAAGTGGCGGGCGATGAGCTGCGCTTGCGCGAAGCGCTCGACCGGCCCCGGCAGAGTGCTCTCGTCAATCAGCCGCTGATGCTTCAGCCGATCAGGGAGATGCGCATACCCGAACACGGCGACGCGGTCGGGGGCAAGCTCCAGAACCTGCACCAGCGTCCGCGAAGCGCTCTCTTCGGTCTGGCGCGGCAAGCCGTAGACGAGATCGACGTTGATGGAACGAATGCCGCGCTCCCGGAACAGCCCAACGGCCTTGCTCGTGGTCTCGAAGCTCTGCATCCGCCCGATGGAACGCTGAACCGCCATATCGAAGTCCTGAACACCGATCGAGACACGGTTGACGCCGATCTCCGCGAACGCGTCCGCCTGCTCCTCGCTGAGCAGGCGCGGATCGATCTCCACCGCGAACTCGGCCGTCGGCGCAAACGAGAACTGGCCGCGCATCAAGGTTCCGAGGCGGCGGATGTCGGCCGGTTTCAGAATATCCGGCGAGCCGCCTCCCCAATGGATATGGGTGACGCGATGCCCGGGTGGCACGAGCGCGGCCGCCGCCTCGATCTCCGCGAAAAGGGGGGCGAGATAGTCGCCGACCGGCGCGTAGCGCTGCGTTGCCTTGGTGCTGCACCCGCAATACCAGCAAAGCTCGCGGCAATAGGGAATGTGCACATAGAGCGAGAGCGCGGCATCCTGCGGCAGCTCCCCGAGCCACCGGCGGTAGTCCTCCGCCGTCACCGCCGCCGAGAAGTGATTGGCGGTGGGATAGCTCGTGTAGCGCGGCACCGGGGCAGCGTAGCGTTTGATGAGATCAGGCGTCATAAGCGGCCTCGTCGAGACTCCCCGCCGAAGCAAGCTCCAGCCGTTCTCGAACCTAGCGCCTGATGCGCCCCCGTCCTTGCTTTAGATCAAATCTGCCAAGCGGCACGCCGGGCCCGCCTCACTCGGCAGGCGACGGCGCATCCTCTGCGGCCGCACGCCGCCGCCGCAAACCGAGCCCGGCCAGCCAGCGGCAGACCACGTAGAACACGGGCGTGAACACCAAGCCGAACACCGTGACGCCGATCATGCCAGCAAACACGGCCGTTCCAAGCGCCTGACGCAGCTCAGCACCCGCGCCCACCGCCCACACCAGCGGCACGACGCCGAGAATGAAGGCGAGCGACGTCATCAGAATGGGCCGCATTCTGAGCCGTGAGGCTTCCGTTGCGGCAGCGAACCGGTTCTTCCCCTGGCCTTCGAGCTGGTGCGCGAACTCCACGATCAGGATAGCGTTCTTCGCGGCAAGGCCGATCAGAACGATGAAACCGACCTGCGTGAGAATGTTGTTGTCCTGCCCCCTGAGGATAACGCCCGTAATTGACGCGATGAGGCTCATGGGCACGATCAGGATGACGGCCAGCGGCAGCATCAGGCTCTCGAACTGCGCCGCCAGCACCAGGAACACGAACACGACGCCGAGCGCGAACGCGAAGGCCGCGGTGTTTCCGGCCCGGATCTGCTGGAACGCGAGCTCCGTCCACTCGTAGCTGAAGCCTTGGGGTAGCGTCTCCGCCGCGATCTTCTCCATGAGATCGATGGCCTGGCCTTGCGAATAGCCGGGAGCCGCCGAGCCGTCGAGCTCGGCCGCCGGATAAAGGTTGTAGCGGGGAACGCGAGACGGGCCGGAAATGTCCTGAACCGTCGTGAAGGTGCCGAGGGGCACAGCATCGCCCGCCGAGTTCCTCACACGGATATTCAGGATGTCCTTGGCGTTCGTCCGAAAATCGCTGTCCGCCTGCGCGGTGACACGGAAGGTGCGCCCCAGCAGGTTGAAGTCGTTGACGTAGGCGGAGCCAAGATAGGTCTGGAGCGCCGTGAACACGTCCGTGACGTTGACGCCGAGCATCTGCGCCTTGTCGCGGTCGATGTCGAGGTAGAGCTGCGGCGTGGAATTCTCGAACATCGAGAACACCTGCTGCAGCCCCGGCGTCTGGTTCGCCCTCTGCATCATGGCGCCGACGGCCTGCTGGAGCGCGGCGGGACCTGCCCCGTTGCGATCCTGGATCATCATGCGGAAACCGCCCGCGCTGCCGATACCGCGCACGGGCGGCGGCGCGACGACGAGCACCATCGCGTCCTGGATGGTCGAGAACTTCGCGAGCAAGGCCTTCTGGATCGCCTGCGCCGACTGGTTGGGATCACGCGCGCGCTCGTCGAACGGCTTGAGCACGACGAACACCGCGCCCGCGTTTGGCGCGTTGGTGCGCGTCGCACCCGAGAAGCCAACGATGTTGACCGCATGCGCAACGCCCGGAACCTCGAGCGCGAGCTCGACCGCGCGCCGGTTCACCTCGTCGGTACGCGCCAGCGACGCGGCGGGGGGAAGCTGCGTCACGGTGATCAGGTAGCCGCCGTCGAGCGCTGGAATGAAGCCCACGGGCGTCTTGCGGAACTCGTTCATGCCGAACGCAATGATGCCCGCGTAGACCACCAGCATGACGACGGCGAGCCGCACCAGCCTTGCGACGACCCACGAATAGCCGCTCGACAGCTTGTCGAAGCTCCAGTTGAACGCACGGAAGAACGCATTGATGGGGCGCATCAGCAGGCTCTGCTTCTGATGGCCATGCGCGTGCGGCTTGAGCAACAGCGCGCAGAGCGCCGGCGAAAGCGTGAGCGAGACGATCAGCGAGATTACCGTTGCGCCCGCAATGGTGAGAGCGAACTGGCGATAGAACTGGCCCGAGATGCCCGTGATGAAGGCCGACGGCACGAACACCGCCGACAACACCAGCGCGATGGCGATCAGCGCAGCGCCCACTTCCTCCATCGTGCGATAGGCGGCCTCGCGCGGGCTCATCCCGTTCGCCATGTTGCGCTCGACGTTCTCCACCACGACGATGGCGTCGTCGACCACGATGCCGATCGCGAGCACAAGGCCGAACAGCGACAGGTTGTTGAGCGAGAAGCCGAACGCCGCGAGCAGGAAGAACGTGCCGATCAGCGACACCGGGATCGCCACGATCGGGATGATCGCCGCACGCCACGTCTGCAGGAACAGGATCACGACGAGCACCACGAGCACCACCGCCTCGAGGATGGTGTGCACCACCGCATCGACGGACTGCTGGATGAACTCGGTCGGATTGTAGATGATCGCGTACTCGAGCCCGGCGGGGAAGCTCTTCGACAGCTCCGCCATCGTCTGCTTGATCTTCTCCGCCGTCGCGATCGCATTCGATCCCGGGAGCTGGAACACGCCGAGACCCGTGGCGGGCACTTTGTCGAGATAGGAGTTGAGCCCGTAGTCGAGGGCCGCCAGCTCCACCCGCGCCACGTCCTTCAGGCGCACCACGGCCGAGCCCGACTGCTTCACGACAATCTGGGAGAACTGATCGGGGTCGGCTAAGCGCCCCTGCGTTTGAACCGAGACCTGGAAAGCCCCTGGCTGCGCCAACGGCGGCTGGTTGAGAATGCCCGCTGCGACCTGCACGTTCTGCCGTTGCAGCGCCTGAACCACGTCGTTGGCGGTCAGGGCGAGAGATTGCAGACGATCTGGATCGAGCCAGACGCGCATGGAGTAGTCGCGGCTGCCGAACACCGTGATCGAGCCGACGCCCTCGATGCGGCTCAGCACATCCACGACGTTGACGCTCGCATAGTTGGAAATGAAGAGCGTGTCGCGCGATTGATCCGGCGAAAGCAGATGCACGACCATCATCAGGTCGGGCGAAGCCTTCGCGACGGTGACGCCGATGTTGCGCACATCAGCCGGCAAGCGCGGCTGCGCGATCGCCACACGGTTCTGCACCTGCACCTGCGCGGTATCGAGGTTGGTGCCGAGATCGAACGTGACCGAAATCGAGAAGCGCCCATCCACCGTGGAGTTGGACGAGATATAGAGCATGTGCTCCACACCGTTGATCTGCTGCTCGAGCGGCGCCACCACGGTAGAGGCCACCACCTCCGCGCTCGCGCCCGGATACTGCCCAGTCACGTTCACGACCGGCGGCGCGATGTCCGGATACTGCGCGATCGGGAGCCGCCCCAGCGCGACCGCACCGATAATCACGAACACGATCGAGATCACGCCCGCAAAAATCGGCCGGTCGATGAAAAAGTGCGAAATGCGCATGGGAGGTTCCCGCTGCTCGGACTGGAGGCGGCAGGGCGGAAACGCGCCCGCCGGAGTGAATTAGGTGCGATGCAAAGCCAACGCCCCGTTCCGCAACCGGCGAGATCGCGGGACGGAAGGATCAGTTGGTGCCGACAACCGTGCCTTTGCCATCGCCGTTGGAAGCCGTGGCCTGCTGGGGCGAAACCTTGGTGCCCGGCCGCACGCGCATCAGCCCGTTGACCACGACCGTGTCGTCGGAATCGAGGCCATCCGTGATAACCCGCATGCCGTCGACCACGGATCCCAGCGTCACGTATTTCGGGTTGGCGACATCATCCGGCGAAACCGCATAGACGAACTTGCGCACCTGCTCCGTGCCGATCGCGCTGTCGGGAACGAGCAACGCCACCGCGGGCTTCGAAACCGCGATCTGGATGCGGCCGAACATGCCGGGTGTGAGCTTGCCGTCGGGATTCCTGAATTCGGCGCGCCCGCGGATCGTACCCGAGGACCGGTCGATCGCATTGTCGACGAAGTCGATCTTCCCTTCGTGGACGAAGTCACGCTCGTCGATCAGTTTGAGCTTCACGGGGAGTGACATGCCCCTGTTGCTCGACGTCGCGGCCGCTTCGGTCGCAGCGCGCAGGTAGCGAAGGTAGGACGCCTCATCCATCGTGAACTCGAACCGGATCGGGTCGACGGACACCACGGTGGCCAGCAGCGTCGTGTTGCCCGCGGTCCCGCCGGTCACGAGGTTTCCAACCGACACGCGCCGATCGCCGATACGCCCGGAAATGGGAGCCTTGAGCTCGGTGAACTGCAGATCGAGTTCGGCCTGCCTCTGGGCGGCCTCCTGCGCTGTGACCGAGGCCTCCGCCACGCGCTTGGCTTGGGTACGCTGGTCGAGCGTCTGCTGCGTGATGGTCGTTCCGCGGATCAGGCTTTCGCCGCGCTTCAAATCGCTTTCGGCGAACGCGAGGTTGGCCTCGGCCTGCTCGCGCGCGGCCTTGGCCTGCGCCAGCGCGGCCTCGAACGGGCGACGGTCGATCGTGAACAGATCGTCGCCTTCCTTGATCATCTGACCGTCGGTGAAATGGATCTTGTCGAGATAGCCCGAGACCCGCGAGCGGACCTCCACGAAGTCGTAAGCCACGAACCGGCCCACGTACTCGTCGAAATCGGACACGAGCTTCTTGACTGGCTTGGCAACCGTTACCTTGGGAGCGGGAGGCGCTACCGCCTGGGCGTTGGGCTGCGACTCGCCGCACCCGGCGAGGAGAAGAGAAAACAGAACGGTGGCCGCGGCGGCGGGGCGAAAACGACGAGGCAACATATGCCCTCCAGCGCTCAAACGAGCGTTTCGATCTTGTTTCAGATCAGCGACCGTGGGCAAAACAAATTGCACCATGAGCCGAAATTCCTAGAATCAGACTACGTGCTTTGCGGTGCGGGATTGATCCGTTGGCAAAGCTGATCTAAGTATGATAGGCGTTACTGACCGGTAACACCCTGCTAGCTACCGATCGGTAACATGACAGTCAAGGGGCAATGAGCAGAACGTTGGTCCAGACCCGACAAAATGACGCGGGTGCAACTCCGCCTTCGCTACCTCCGCGAGAGCGGATTATGGCGGTTGCACGTGATCTCTTCTATCGGCACGGTGTTCATACCGTGGGTGTGGAGCTCATCGCCGAAGCTGCTCAGACTAATAAGATGACGCTCTATCGTCACTTCAAGTCGAAGGACGATCTTGTCGTCGAGTATGCCCGCCAGCTTGCCGCCGAAGGCGATGCGGTCTGGACGAAGCTCGCCGAGGCGTTTCCCGACAACCCCGAAAAACGCCTCTGCGCCTGGGTCGACCACGTCGAGGAGATCCTGACCAACCGGTTCGAGCGCGGCTGCGCCCTGGCAAATGCGGCCGTCGAGCTACAGGCTGCCCATCCCGCACGGGCGGTGATCGAAGACTACAAGCAGCGCAAGCGCGATCATCTCGTAAGGCTCTTCCAGGATGCCAACTACCGCGATCCCGAGGAGCTTGCGGACGAAGTTTTTCTTCTATTCGAAGGCGCCCGCATCAGCATCCAGTGCGGAGGCCGAGGCCCCGCCTCTCGCGTCGTAAAAATGCTGCGCGATCTCCTCGCAACGGCTCCGCGTGTCAGCGAAGGGCCGTGACGGCCTCCCGGCAACGGATCACTTCCACAATCCCACCTCTTCCCAAGTGTCCGGCGGAATCTCCTTGCCGAGCTCGTAGGTGAACGCGATGGCCTTGAGCTGATCGCTCGAAACCGTGCAGTCGAATTTCAACTGATACCAATGCTTGTTGGAGCGGACGGCAGCTCCCTTCGCGGAGACCACGTTTCCATCGAACGCAGCGCGCTTGAAGGTGTCCGGCATCAACCGGTCGGCCTGCGACAGACGCTTGTCGCGACGCACCGTATCGAGTCCCTTCACAACACAAACCTGGTGAGCACGCTCTTCCGGATCGAGCTTCATCAGCGATTTCTCGAGCGACCCTGCGCGAGCTGCCTCGCATGTGCCAAACGCCGCGACGACCGAAAGAACGACCACGAACTGCCGCAAAATACTCCCCCTCACCCCAACGCGAAGCCAGAGCCCAAGGAGCAAGCAAATGTGTCATCATTGCGTAACAGTTTGTTACGACGCCAACATCTGGTTCGAGCACGGAGGGTGGAGCACAACGCCAAGTGTCACCGACGTGGGATCCGATCTTCCAAGCTTTCCCTGAATCCACCGTCTTCTGCTTGATGTTCGAAGGAGCCTCTGTCCCCCCGGCGCTCGTCCGCCTCCTCGAGAGTGGCGAGCTTATCGATCATCCGCCAGGGCATAGGACGCTGCACGATGGCATCGTAATAGCGGCGCAGCTCCCCGCCCAAATGTTTGAGCATCTCCGTCATGGGCCTAGAACTTGTGGGAGAGGAGGAGGTTCCATGCGTCAGGGTACACTTTTCCCTGCTCGCACCGTGGGTCCCCTGTCTATATCTCTAGAGTAGACGGGGAAGGACTCACACATGACGGACGCGACAGGATCGAGCTGGCAGCGGCTCGGCCAAAAGCTGGAAACGGCGCTCCTAAATCCCATTCGTGCGTTCCGTCCGCGCTACCTGCCGCTGCTGATGGTTTACTTCGCTTACGGCGCCCTCGGCATCGTCACCATCGCCGAAAGCTTCTGGATCAAGTCTGCACTGACACTTTCCGCGTCTGAGCTGGCGGCACTCAGCGTGTGGCTCACGCTGCCTTGGACCATCAAGATGGTGTTCGGAGAGCTCGTCGACGCAGTGCCCGTGTTCGGCTCCCAGCGCCGCGCCTACGTGCTGATCGGCGGCGCCCTCGTGGCTCTCGGCCTTCTCACGCTTGCAGGGGCCGCGGGCGGCTGGCTGACCTTCGCCACGCCGCCTGATCTCTACCGCATCGGATCGTTCCTGAGCGTGGTCGGCGTGGTGTTGCAGGACGTGACTGCCGACGCAATGAGCACCGAAGTCGTAGATCGCGAGAACCCGGACGGAACACCGCGCGCCCCGAAAGACATCAACCGCGATCTCGGCATGGTGCAGGTGCTGGGGCGTCTTTCGCTCTCGCTCGGCATGGTGGCGGTGGCAGGTCTCGCGGGCTTCCTGGCGAGCGTCTTTTCCTATGAGACCGTCTTCCTCTGTGGCCTCGTCATTCCGCTGATCTCCATATCGGGCGCGCTCCTGATCGACATCAACACCGCCGAGACCCGGCCTGTAGACTGGCGCATCCTGGGCGGCGGCATCGCCTTCGGTAGCGCCGTCTTCGTGCTCGCCATCACCGGCGTTCCCTACAGCCAGGAGGTGGTGTTCCTCGTGTCGATGGCCGTGGTGTCCGCCATGCTCTGGCGCGTCGTCAGCGATCTCGATCCCGAAACCAAGGAGAAGATCTTCTACGCCGCCCTCATCATCTTCGTGTTCCGCGCGACGCCGCTCGTCGGACAGGGCTACACCTGGTTCACCATCGACGTGCTCGGCTTCGACGAGGCATTTCAGGGAACGCTGAACC
Organism: Hyphomicrobium zavarzinii ATCC 27496; assembly: GCF_000383415.1. Classification (GTDB taxonomy): domain Bacteria; phylum Pseudomonadota; class Alphaproteobacteria; order Rhizobiales; family Hyphomicrobiaceae; genus Hyphomicrobium_C; species Hyphomicrobium_C zavarzinii. The sequence continues at coordinate 389,886 of NZ_KB911259.1, forward strand.
AGATCGGCGCGCTGCTGGCTCTTCTCGGCACCTGGGTGTTCTCGGACGCCATCACCGGCCGGCCCATTCCCGTCGTGCTCTTCTGGCTTACCATCGCCGCGACGGTGCTGACGCTGCCGAGCCTCGCGCTGACGCTCGGCATCAGCCAATGGACGGAAGCGACGTTCGGTTTCGGCGCGCGCACCATCGCCATCATCGACACCGCCGCATCATCGCCGTTCCTGCAATTGAGCATGATCCCATTGCTCACGCTCTGCGCCATCTACGCGCCGGAAAAGCGCCGCGCCACGTGGTTCGCTCTGATGGGCTCTCTCATGAACCTCGCCCTAGTCGCCGGCGCCCTGCAGACGAAGTACCTCAACACGATCTTTGTCGTCGATCGCGGCTCCTACGAAAACCTTCCCTTGATCCTCGGCACGGTGATGGCGATCGGCCTGATCGCGCCGCTGACGGCGATCCTGCTGTTCGGATATCACTTGAACGGAGGGAACGGGCGACCTCCTGTGCGGCAGGACTGACCGCAGGCGCGGGCGTCAGCGCTGGTTCGAGCCGTAGAGAGGACTGGATGATCCGACACGCGTCCCGTCCTCGGCGAGATAGAAGCTGTTCACCCAGCCCTTGATCTCGCCGTAGCGGATCGGACACCAGTCTGCCTGGCACTGCCCGGTGATCTCGACGCGCCGCCCCGTGGCGGGAATGCCCGCGATCGAAGCATGGGTTTCCGAGGGTCCTCGCCGCACGTTGAGAACGTCGCCCCGGCTGACACCCCGCACCTTGTAGAGGGACGGCGTGATCACGGACGTCATCGCCACTTGCTGGCTCTTGCCTGCGCGCCCCTGGGCTTTCTCCTTGTCAGGAGCCGCACGCGTCTGAGCCGCTCGATCGGAGGAGGCGCCAGCATCACCGGCCGGCGGAAGATGAGCGACGACGACAGGCTTCTTCACGGGCTTGGCGTGCGGCGTCGCGGCCTTCTTGGCCGGAGGGGCGCTCGCGCTCTTGTAGTCCTCTTTGACGGTAACAGCCGGTGCCGAGGCATCAGGCGGTCCGGAGGCGACAGGCGCCGGCGACGTCGCTCCGTGACCACGGTCCGCATCGAGGAAGCCTGCTCCACCAATTCGCATCGCGGGAGCTTCGACGCGGCGCTCCGGCGGCGCTGCAGTCACGCTTGCGACCACGGCCGGTTTCACCTCGGCAGGCGCCTGCGAGGGAACGGTCTCGCGCGCTTGCTCAACTTTCTTGACAGGCGGAGTAGCAACAGGCGCCGGGTCTGCATTCGCGACTACGGCCGGGGCCGAGACGGGATTCTCCGGCGTTCCCCGCTCGACGAGCGTTGCCGTCCCTGTCTCGCCGTCATCGATCTTGCGCCAATAGATGCGCGAGCCTTCCTGCGTGATCGTGAGGCAGCGCACCTGCGCATCGAACCAGCGGAACCATTTGGTGCAGAGCTTGTCCGCGTCCACCCACCAGCGACCGCGATCCTTGCGCGAGCCGAGAATGGGCGCGAGCGCGCCTGCTTCCGCAGCGACGAGACCGTCGCTTCCGAAACGGATGGGAAGTGTCGTGCCGAGCGGGGTATCGATCTCGACCAGAGAGCCGGACACGGCCTCTTTCAGCGCGTCGTTTGCAAGAGGCACGGGCTCCGCGAGTGCGCCCGTCGCCGCCGACAAAACACTTATGACGATGAACGGCCTGAGCAAGAAACGACCCTAACGCTACAGTACCCGACGGATGAGCCCTCTTCCTCCTACACGAGTGTGGCAGGAACAGGGTTGTCTCCCAGTCTTACGGCCTCCGAAAAACAAAGCGTGCCAAAGCTGTGCGACGTAAAGCTCGCTGAGCGCTCCTCGGCAGACCACCCTAATCATTAGGGGGGCGAGTGTTACCGTGAGGTAAAGAACCCCCTCCACAGGCCACCCAGCCGCTCCCCTCCGAAATACTGTTTCTGAGCACATAAAGGTCTGGCTGCACGCCCGGAAACGCCAACGACGAGATACGATTGACCCCGGTCTAGTGGCCCGGCTTTCCTGCATGATAGTCGCCTCCGAACGCGGTCTTCGAGAAGGCGGAGTGAGCACATGACGGCCAAGATAGGAGTGGTGACGGTGTCGGACCGCGCCAGCGCGGGCACCTACGAGGACAAGGGCGGCCCTGCCATCGTCGAGGTGCTGCGTGAGATCCTCCTCTCGCCTTGGCAACCCGTCATGCGGCTGGTTCCGGACGAGCGCACACGCGTCGAAAGCGCCCTTATCGAGCTGGCGGACCGGGAGCAGTGTGGCGCCATCTTCACCACCGGCGGCACGGGACCTTCCGCCCGTGACATCACGCCCGAGGCGACCGAGACCGTCTGCGAAAAAATATTGCCCGGTTTTGGAGAGCTGATGCGCGAGCGGAGCCTGGCGCAGGTGCCAACCGCGATCCTCTCGCGCCAGACAGCCGGCATCCGCGGCAGGACGCTGATCGTGAACCTGCCTGGCCGCCCCGCTTCAATCCGGCTCTGCATGATGGCCGTGTTCCCCGCCATCCCCTATTGCATCGATCTGATCGGCGGGCCGCGCCTGGAGACTGACCCCGAGAAATGCCGGGCCTTCAGGCCGCCGTCCTGAAGCGAGCGGCGTCAGCCCGGATAGGCCGGCTGCTCGCCCCCCGTCCACGGCATGGCCAAAGGCGCCATGTCGAGCCCCAGCAGATCGATGGCGCGACGGGCGATATGGTCGATGATCTCCTCTATCGTCGTCGGGCCGTGATAGAAGGCCGGAACCGGCGGCAGGATGATCCCCCCATACTCCGTAACGGAAGCCATCGCGCGAAGGTGGCCGAGATGCAGGGGGCTCTCCCGCGCAATGAGCACCAGACGGCGCCGCTCCTTCAAATGAACGTCCGCCGCACGCGTCAGCAGATTGTCGGAAATTCCCGATGCGATCGCGGACAGCGTCCGCATCGAGCACGGCGCAACCACCATGCCCGCGCTGCTGAAGGAGCCGCTGGCAATGGAGGCGCCGATGTCCCGAATATTGTGGCGCAACGTCGCCATCCGCTCGAGCCGCCCCAGCGCATCGCGCCCCGCTTCCTGCAAAAGCGTCCGCTTCGCCGCATCCGACACGACGAGATGCAGCTCGACATCCGGAACCGCGGACAGAAGCTCCCCGATGCGGATTGCGATCTTAGCCCCCGATGCGCCACTGACCCCGAGCACCACGCGTGCAAGCTTCATGAGTGTCCTCCGATAGATGAGCGGGCTCCTTCGCCGGTTACATCGAGCCCCAACCGCTTCCACATGGCGTCTACGCGCGCGGCAACGGCGGAATCCATGGCGAGCACGCGCCCCCACTCCCGATCCGTCTCGGCTCCGATCTTGGTCGTGGCGTCGATGCCGAGCTTGCCCCCGAGCCCCGAGACGGGCGATGCGAAATCCAGATAGTCGATCGGCGTCCGCTCCGTGATCATGAGATCCCGCGAGGCATCCATCCGCGTCGAGATTGCCCAGGAAATGTCGCGCCAATTGTGCACGTCGATATCCTCGTCCACCACGACGATCACCTTGGTGTAGGAGAACTGCGGCAACAGGCTCCACAGCGCCATCATCACCCGGCGGGCCTGCCCGGCGTAGCGCTTACGGATCGAAACGATCGCCATGCGGTAGGAGCAGGCATCGGGCGGCAGCCAGCAATCCACCACCTCGGGCACCTGCCGGCGAAGGATGGGAATGAAGAGCTCGTTCAGCACCTCGCCGATGACGGACGGCTCGTCCGGCGGCCGCCCGGTGAACGTGGAAAGGTAGATCGGATCGGCCCGCGTCGTGATGGCCGTGACGCGGAGAACGGGAAACTCCTCGATCGCGTTGTAATACCCCGTATGATCGCCGAACGGCCCTTCGGGCGCAGTCTCGTGCGCGGAGACAAAGCCCTCGATCACGATCTCCGCATCCGCAGGCACCGCGAGAGGAACGCTCACGCACCGCGCGAGCCGGGGCCTTTCTCCGCGCAGAAGGCCAGAGAACCGCAACTCGGAAATCGTCTCCGGCAAGGGCAGCACCGCCGAGAGAATGGTGGCCGGATCGGCACCGACGACGACCGCGATCGGCATCTCACGCCCCTCGTCGCTCCACAAACGATGATGCGCGGCCCCGCCCCGATGCGCGAGCCATCGCACGATGGCTCTGTCGGGCCCGAGTACCTGCATGCGGTAGACGCCCATGTTATAGCGCGAAAGCGAGTCATCGCCCGGAGGGCGCGTGATCACGAGAGGCCAGGTGATGAGCGGAGCCGGCTCCCCCGGCCAGCACGTCTGCACCGGAAATCTGTCGAGCGCGATATCCTGCCCCTTCTGCACCCGGGATTGCACGGGCGCGCGTCGCACGAAGGAGGGCATCATGCTCATGGCTGCCTTGAGCATTGGCAGGCGATCCAGCGCATCGCGATAGCCATCGACCGGCTCGGGCTCACGCAACGCGCTCAACAAGCTGCCGAAAGCCCGAACACGCGACGGCTCGATGCCGAGCCCCCAGGCCACACGCTCGCCCGTCCCGAAGAGATTGGCGAGCACAGGCACATCCGAAGCAGAGCCATCCGCAAGGAGAGGGCGCTCGAACAACAGCGCCGGCCCACCCTGCTGCAAGACGCGACGGTGTATCTCCGTCATGTCGTGCACCAGCGAGACCGGCTCGGTGACGCGCTTCAACGCGCCCTTTCCGTCGAGATAGCCGAGAAAGTCGCGCAGAGTGCGGAAACAGGCGAGATCGCGCATAGAAATGGGCACTCCAGGCTCCGTCGCACGCACTAAACACTGCCTCCCACCGTCAAGTTTGATCTGAGTTAAGTCACGACTCCTCGCCTCCTCTAAAAGGCTCCACGGGAGGCGACATGCAGGAGCAGGCACCGCAGCAGGTTTTACGCTTACCGGGTTTCGTTGCATGGGCGATGCGCCCCTTGCCTCTGTTGCCCCTGGAGATAGCCCTCGGCCGTCTCGTCAAAGGAATAGTCGCGCGTCACCCCGAGCTGGTCGGCAGGTTGAACGGAAGCGAGTGGCGTTGTGTAGCTGTCGATCCGAACGACCTGCCGTTCGTCATCCTGCTCGATATGCGCGAGGGAAGTCTGACCTTGAGGCTGGCCCGCACGCTCGACAGCGAGACGGCCCACGCGCGCATCTCCGGTCCCCTGATCGCACTGGTCGGCCTCGTCGACGGCGTCTACGACGGTGATGCTCTGTTCTTCTCGCGCGATCTCGTCATCGAAGGCGACATTGAAACGGTTCTGGCCCTGCGCAACGCAATCGACGATGCGGACATCGGCCTCCTGCGCGAGACTGCAGCCCTCCTTGAACCCTATGCCGCGCCCTTCGATCGCGTGGGGCGAAGTGCCATCGCCGTCGTCCGTCGCACTCTCGGCCTTGGCGGCGCGGAGCATCGAGGAAACGCATCGTGAAGACAGAAACCCGACGCCCGCTGGAGCTGGTATGCCCGGCAGGCACGCCATCCGCGTTGAGAGCTGCCATCGAAGCCGGTGCCGATGCGGTCTATTGCGGGTTCCGCGATGAAACCAACGCGCGCAACTTTCCGGGCCTGAACTTCAGCCGCGAGGAAATGAAATCCTCCATCGGATACGCTCACAGCCACGGCGCCAAGGTGCTGATCGCCGTGAACACCTTCGCGCGAGCGGGCGACCTCACGCCTTGGCTTAGCGCCATCGACGATGCGGCAACCCTCGGCGCCGACGCGGTCATTCTCGCGGACATGGGCCTCATGAGCTACGCCGCGAAGAACCACCCTGGCCTCCGCCTGCACGTCTCCGTGCAGGCCGCAGCCGCGAGCTCGGATTCCATCAACTTCTACGTCGAAGCCTTCGGCGTGAAACGCGTGGTTCTGCCGCGCGTTCTCAGCGTTCCCGAAATCGCGGCGGTGACGCGCAACGCGTCCTGCGAGACGGAGACGTTCGCGTTCGGCGGGCTCTGCGTCATGACCGAAGGACGCTGCTCGCTCTCCTCGTATGCCACCGGGCAATCCCCGAACATGAACGGGGTATGCTCCCCCGCGAGCCACGTGAGCTATCGCCAGGAAGACGGCGTCATGGTCGCACGCCTGGGAGACTTCACTATCAACCGCTCGTCTGCGGACCAGCCCGTAGGCTACCCCACGCTCTGCAAAGGCCGCTTCAAGACCGGCGTCGGCGAAGGACACATCTTCGAGGAGCCGGTGAGCCTCGATGTGCGGCAGCTTTTGCCTGCGCTTCAGAATGCGGGCGTAACCGCCATCAAGATCGAAGGGCGCCAACGCAGCCGCGCCTACATCAAGGCCGTCGTCCACGCTTTCCGCGAAGCGCTCGATGCCCTGGCAGACAAGAGAAGCGTACCGATCAGCTCGCTCGCCCCGATCACGGAAGGACAAAGCGTGACCGGTGGCGCCTACGTGAAGACCTGGCGATAACCAGAAAGAGGACGCTCGCGCATGTCTCGCACGACACTCACGCTAGGCCCCCTTCTCTACAATTGGCCGGCCGCAGACTGGCGGGATTTCTACGCGCGCATCGCCGACGAGGCACCTGTCGACACCGTCTGCATCGGCGAGGTCGTCTGCTCCAAGCGCCAGCCCTTCTACGCCGACGTGATCCCCGAAACCATCGAGCGGCTGGAGCGCGCCGGAAAGACGGTGATCCTGAGCACCCTGGCGCTTCCGACGCTTGACCGCGAGCTTAAATATTGCGGCTCGCTGGCGCGCGAAGCCTCGCAGATGATCGAGGTCAACGATATCTCGACGATCCCCGCGCTCGCGAAACGGCCACACGCGATCGGGCCGTTGATCAACGTCTACAACGAGGCAGCCGCCGCCTTTCTCATCGCAGGCGGAGCGGCGCGCATCGCTCTGCCGCCGGAGTTGCCGCTCAAATCCATCTCCGCCATCGTCGCGGCCGCCCGGAACGCGGTCATTGAAGTCTGGGCGTTCGGGCGCATTCCCCTCGCAATCTCCGCGCGCTGCTATCATGCCCGCCTGCACGGAAGAACCAAAGACTCCTGCCAGTTCGTCTGCGAGCAGGACCTGGACGGCCTCGATGTCGAAACGCTCGACGGAGAGAGATTCCTTGCCGTCAACGGCGTGCAGACGCTGTCCTACTCCTACTGCAATCTGATCTTCGAGGCGCGCCAGCTCGAGAGCCTCGGCGTCTCAGCCCTGCGTCTCTCCCCCCATACCTGCGATATGGTCGCCGTCTCACAGATTTTCCGCGACGTGCTCGACGGCATTCGCGAACCTTCGCACGCCATGCGGGCGATGCGCACCATCTGCTCCGACGCCGCCTTCTCCAACGGCTTCGTGCACGGAACAAACGGCGCGCTCTATGTTCTCGAGTGAACCTGGGATCTGACATGAAGCCCTCCGTCATCACCATCGTCGGCGCGGGAATCACGGGGCTGTGGCAGGCCTACACGCTCGCTTACCGCGGATATGCCGTTCATCTCGTCGACAAGGCCAAGAACCCGCTGATCGATGCCGCCAGCTCCTTTGCGGGAGCCATGCTCGCCCCCTTTTGCGAGCGGGAAGCCGCTCCTCCCATCGTCCAGGATCTGGGGCTGCGTTCCCTCGACATCTGGCGCTCGACGTTTTCCGGGATCGTCAGCAACGGCACGCTCGTCGTCGCCCATCCCGAGGATCGAAACGAGCTGATCAGGTTCTCCCGCCTCACCGAGGGCTACCGGGCCGTCAACTCGAGCGACCTCGCCAAGCTCGAGCCCGATCTGCAAGGCCGGTTCCGCGAAGGACTGTTCTACGCCGAGGAAGCGCACGTCGAGCCCGCGTCCGCCGCCGCCTTTCTGCTGAATGCCATACGCCGCCTCGGCGGCAAGATCACCTTCGATCACACGTGGTCCCTTGGAGAAGCCGACTACGTGATCGACTGCAGGGGCATGAGTGCGAGGGATGACGTCACGTCCCTGCGGGGCGTGAAAGGCGAACGGATCGTCGTCCAGACGCAGGATATCGCGCTGAAGCGGCCGGTGCGGCTCTTGCATCCGCGCTTTCCCCTCTACGTCGTGCCGTGGGACAGAGGCACCTACATGATCGGCGCGACCGTGATCGAAAGCGAGGACGACGGCCCCGTCACGCTCCATTCCGCCGTCGATCTTCTGGCAGCCGCCTATGCGCTTCACCCGGCGTTCGGAGGCTCGCGCATTCTCGCCATCAATGCGGGCGTCAGGCCGGCCTTCCCCGACAACGTGCCGAGGATCGTCCTGCGCGGCCGGCACGTTCTGGTGAACGGCCTCTACCGGCACGGCTTTCTTCTTGCGCCCGCCCTTGCGGAGCTCGTCGCCGACTACCTGGCCGGAGGATCGGCGGTCAGCCCGCTCTTCGTCGAGGAGTAAGGGCAAGACGCCGCGCCGCCCCCCTTGCCTCATCCGTGGGCCCTAAGCTCCTTCAAAATGCGCCGGACGCGCGCCGCGCCGCTGTTCGCGAACGCGCCATGAACCTGAACGAGCGACGCGCCTGCCGCAAGCCGCGCCACCACGTCCTCCGTCGTCCGGACACCGCCCACTGATATGACCGAAATCCCATCGAGATAAGACGAGATCGCACCAATCCGCTCGACGCAATCCGACACCAGCACCACGCCATCGATGCCACCCACACGCGCCGCCATCACCGCGGCCGGAAAACGCGTGTCACGGACCCCAGCCTCAATCTTGAGAAGCAGCGGAACGCGATGCCCCTCCACTGCGGAGAGCACGTCGCGCGCGATGCTCAAGCGCTTCACCAGCTTGTCGACGCCCGCGGTGTTGCCATCCCGGCGCAGCGTCGGCGCGGTCAGGTTCGCGACGACGTAGTCGCTGAACCGTGAAACCTGCTTCAGCATCGCCACGTAATCTTCGATGACCCGATCGTCCAATCCAGGGCGCGCGCTGCCGATGTTGACACCGACGCGCATCAACGAGGACGTGCGCTTCAAAGCACCCGAAAATCCTGTCGCAGGCGTGATCGTCCCGATCTCCACATGCCCGAACCCATGCGGTCGCAAGGAGGAGATCAGCTCGCCTGTGCGATCGAAGCCCGCAGCCAGGCCGAGCGGATTGGGGAAAGCGAGCCCCAGCGCGGTGACGCCTCGTTGCCCGAGCGGCCGAATGGGGCTTGTTCCCGCAGTCCGCTCCCCGTAGCGAAACGGACTTCTCTCCCGCACACCTTGCGTCATCACCCTCTCCGGCGTTTGAAATCGGACATGAAGCTCACCAGCGCATCCACCGCGCACTCCGGCACGGCGTTGTAGAGGGAGGCCCGAATCCCCCCGACTTGCGGATGCCCCTGAAGATGAAAAAGCCCGCGCGCACGCGCCTCCTCGACGAACAGCACGTCGAGCGCGGAATCAGGCAGGCGAAAACACACGCTGATCGGCGACCGGGAACCCGGCGACGCCACGCACCGGTAGAAGTCTCCATCGAGCGCGGCGTAGAGCTTGGCGCTCTTCTGTCCGTTCCGCTCCGCCATGGCATCTAGCCCGCCGCACCCGCGCAGCCACCCAAGCATCCGGCAAGCCACCAGCACGGAGAACGTCGGCGGCGTGTTGACCTTGGATTTGGCTTCCGCCTGCCGCGCGTAGCTGAAAGGCGCGGGAATGCCAGAGCGGCCACGTCCCAGCAGATCCTCCCTCACAATCACGATCGTGAGGCCGGCCGCGCCAAGGTTCTTCTGCGCGCTCGCATAGATGAGACCGAACCGCTCGACGGGGATCGGCCGGGTCAGAAAGTCCGCCGTCATGTCCGCGACCAGCGGCACATCCGAGATCTCGGGATAGCACTGGAACTGGAGCCCTTCGGCGGTCTCGTTGCTGGTGTAGTGGCAATAGGCGGCATCCGGAGAGGTATCCCAGGAGCAGGGCACCGGCAGCTCTCCCCCGCTTCCGACCGCCGCCACGCGCACATCGCACCAGGCCGCTGCTTCCTTGATGGCACGCTTCGACCAGTGCCCCGTCTGCACGTAATCGCAGTGAGACGCGCTCCCGAGCAGGTTCATCGGCAGAAGCGCGAACTGTGCCGAAGCCCCCCCTTGCAGAAACAGAACCCTGTACGCCTCCGGAAGATTGAGAAGAGCCCTCAATTCGTGCTCGGTGAGCGCCAGGATGTCAGCGAAGTCCTTGCCCGTGAACGGCAGCTCGAGCGCGGAGAAGCCGCTGTGCTTCCACTCGGCAACGTCATCACTGAGCGCCGCCAGAACGTCTTGAGGCAACGGAGCGTGACTGGAGGCGAAGCTGTAGACCGTCACGCCCCTTCCCCCTCAACCGAAGGATAGCCCGCCATGCGCCCCGGCGAGCATCAGAAGCAGCGTGACCGACGACAGCACCGTGTTGGTGCGCGACGACAGGAACGTGATGCGCGCGCACCGAAGGCGCTCCTCGGTCGGTGCCGGAATGAAGCCCAGAACCTTCTTCTGGTGCGGCCAGAGAACGAACCAGAGGTTCAAGACCATGGCGAACCCGATCCAGGCCCCGAGGCCGATCACCGCCGAAGGCCCGGAGAGCGTCAGCGCATCCACGAGATCGCCGCGCCGCCACAGCATGTAAAGACCAGTCGCCAGCACCACGAGGGAGGCATGGCGGAAGATGCCGTGCTCGCGCTTCGAAGCACCGATGAATACCGCGCGCACCGCCTCCGGCGGATCTGCCGGAAGCACGCGCCGGAACACCGGGTTGTTCACCACGTTCACCCAGTTGTGCCCAATCCAGATGATGACGCCCGCCACATGCAGCAAGCGGGCTGCGAGATCGATCGACCCAAGTTCCATTCTTTTTTCCGATTGACCACCCGCCCCGAAGGCGCGCGTCTCCGCCTCAACGGTCCGCGAACACCTTGCGCTTCAGAAGCCCCCTGGCCCGCATGATCAGAGGCTTCTTGCTGGCCGGGCCGCGCTCCTCGGCCGTGCTGAGCAAAGCGTCGATGATGTGACGGTCCGGCGACTTCGCGCAGACGGGATCCGTATTGGATGCATCTCCCGTAAGCAGGAATGCCTGGCACCGGCAGCCGCCGAAATCCTTCTCGCGCTCGCTGCAGCTCCGGCACGGCTCCTTCATCCACCCGTCACCGCGAAACTGGTTGAAGCCCGGCGAATCCCGCCAGATCCAATCCAGCCCGTGCTCGCGCACGTTCGGGAACTTGATGCCCTTGATGAGGCGGGCTTCCTGGCAGGGCAGCGCCGTGCCATCCGGCGCGATCGTGAGATGGATGGAGCCCCAGCCGTTCATGCACGCTTTGGGGCGCTTGTCGTGATAGTCCGGCACCACGAAATAAATCGTGAGCTTCTTGCCGAGACGCTCTCGCGCCGCATTCACCTGAGCTTCGGAGCGGGCAAGCTGCTCGCGCGTCGGCAGCAGCTCCGCACGGTTGAGCAGCGCCCAATTGTAGTATTGCAGGTTCGCAAACTCGAGATACTCCACACCGAGATCGGCCGCGAGCTCGATGAATGCTTCCGTCTGCTCGATGTTGTAGCGGCTCACCGGCACGTTCATCACCATGGGGAACCCCTCGGCTTTGATCGTGCGGGCGATCTCGATCTTGTGCTCGAACACGTCGAGCCCGACGAGCTTCTCGCTGAGCTCCCGGTCGGTCGCCTGGATGCTGAGCTGGATCTGCTTGAGGCCGGCCTTCTTGAGAGCCTTTAGCCGTTCGATGGAAAGCCCCACGCCCGAGGTGATCAGGTTGGTGTAATAGCCGAGCCGGTCCGCCTCCTCGACCAGCTCCTCGAGATCACGCCGCAGCATGGGCTCGCCGCCGGTGAACCCGAGCTGCAAGGCGCCCATCTTCCGCCCCTCACGCAGAACGTCCTTCCACTCCTCAGTGGTCAGCTCCTTGCGGTACTGGTCGAAATCGACCGGATTGCTGCACCACGGACATTTGAGCGGACATTTGTACGTAAGCTCGAGGACGAGCCAAAGGGGCATGCCGAGGCCGTCAAGACTTAAGCCGGATCCAGCCTTTGGCATGAGCCACCTCCAAGAACTTCAAGACTTCTGCGCTGAGATTGCGCTTCTGATAGCGGCGAGCGAGCTCCGCCGTTCCCGCCGCGATGGACGGGGCTCCGGTACAGGCCTCGAGGATCGCAGCCGCCGTTGTGTTGAGCTTCACGATGCCCTCGGGGTAGAGGAGCACATGCGCTTGCTGCGGCTCTTCCCATCGGAAGTGATAGTTGGGATTTAGCTCGACCACGTCCTCGGGTCTGAGCCGCCTTTCGACGTCCATGTGCTCCTCTCCACCTTCACAGGGACCACGCCAGTCCCTGCTCCCCGTCAGCGAACGTAGACGTAGGCGGTGACCTCGAAGCCGAGGCGCACGTCGCAGTAAGCAGGCGCAACCCACGTCGTGGTGACGTTTCCACCGAACACGGCGGGATCGATATACTTCATCGGCTTTCCTCCTTGTTATCGTAACGAGAGGGGCCGTTTCAGCCCCGCGCGCACTATCCGCGCGAGGCGCCTGCGATATTTTGACTTTCGTTAAACCCGAACAGGCCGAAGCCCCGCGAACGCGGAGACTCACGCGCTTGTGATGGTGGCGACAGTTAAGGAAGGATGGAAATCCTAGGCGTCGTCTTCGTCCGCGTACTCGACGAATCCGAGAAGGCCCGCGACGTCGGCGATGCACACCGTACCGCGCTCGACGGTGACGCCATATGAGCGCAACTGCGCGAGCGCACGCGAGAAGCTCTCGGGCTTCATGCCGAGGCGGTTCGCAAGCAGACCCTTCTCGAACGGAAGCTCGATCACGGCGGGACCCTTGCGAACCTGCGTCATCCGCACCAGAAAGTCCGCGATCCGCTGCGGCGCAGATCTGACCTTGATCTGCTCGATCTGCTCGACCAGGGATTTGAGCTGATAGGAAGCAGACGCGAGCATCGCCATTGCCAGAGCCGGACGCTCCTCGATGCGCGAGCGGAAAGCGGCTCCGTCGACCCTCAGGATACGCGCGGCGGAAACCGTCTCAGCACTCGCCGGATAGCGTCCGCCGAGAAAGATCGCAGCCTCGGCGAGCGTCTCACCGCGCTTGAAGACGTGAAGAACCACCTCGAGCCCATCGGGCGTCGTCCGATAGATCTTAACCCAGCCGTCGAGCACGATGAAAAAGGCGGACGCCGGCTCACCCTGAAGGAAAAGCGTGATCCCCTTCTCGTGGCAGCGGGGAGTGGTATTTCCCACAAGCGCCTGCGCCGTCTGCGATGCCATCGCACCGAAAAGCGGGGTGGACTTGATGATGTCCCAATCGGCTGCGTCCATATTCGGCGAGCCCGGCCTTCTGATTGTCCTGATACTCCCTCATGCGCGATCACAGGGGATTCGCAGTTGATTCAGGACAAATACAGTCAGGTCTTATTGCCACAGCGACGTGGGTCAGCGGAAAACGCAGCAATTTACAGCGCCGCCTTTGCATCAAAAATCCGTGAAAGCGGATGCGAGAAAGCAGCCGGCGCGCGCTCACACGCCATGCCGCTGAAGAATATTCTCGATGTCGCCCGCACTGCGGATCTCCATCATCTCATCCATGGAAAGACGAATTGAGAACGTGGTTTCGAGCGCGCGGATCAGCGCGATGTGCTGCAGCGAATCCCAACGCTCCACATCGTCCGGCGAGGTCTCTCGCGCCACCGGCCCCGCATACTGAAAAACGTCCGAAAAGATCGATGCGATCTCCGGATACGACAGCTCTTCTCTGATCGGGCACGTATCCATTCAGGTCTCCCAGCTCACGGTCACGAATTTCGATGCCGGCAATTTCTTCTTGCCGATCGTAAGGCTCCAAGCGGTAGCGCCCTCGTCGTCGGAGCGCGACGCCGTGAAGCCGGCATTCTCGTAAAAATCCCGCACCATTGCGTTCTTGGCGGTCGGGATGTAGTCGCCGCGCACCTGGGTCACGCCACGCTGGCGCAACTCCCGCAGCAACTCCCCGAGAAAGGCGCGCTCGACCTCACGGCCGATCACGCGGCAGCTCATCAACAGCGTGTGAATGACGGCTTCGCGTTCGTGAATGATGACGGTCGCGACGATGACGATGCCGTGGTCTCCGAACCTGTCGGAGACCTTTCCGAGCACCACGATCCCGCGGCCCTCGTCTCCTGCAATCCCGGCGATCTCCGATTCCGTGAGGCGTCTCGTCGTGAGATTGAACTGATTGGTTCTCTGGTGCATCTGAGCGATCCGCACCAAGGTGTCCCGCCCGACGAAACTCAGAACGAGCCGTTGCTCCAATCCTCTGAGATAATCCTCGAGGCTAGACGCCTCGGCCTTTGCCGCTTCGGCTTTGCGCCCCACCTCGTAGAGATCCGCTCGCGCCTCATCTTCCGCGGTGAGGCGCACCGGCCAGGTGGCCACGAGCCGGCGTAGCCACAGCGGCCGCTCAGCCGGATCCAGCGGCATTTCCGGAACGAGAACCTCCGGACAGAGCCGCCGCATGGCCTCGCGCTCGTGCGGGCTGTCGTCGAGAAAAAGGAAACTGTCGAGCCCGAGATTGAGCTCGCGCGCAATTTTGCGGATGTTGTCCGGCTTCGGCTCCCAGTTGACGGCCACGGAGGCGAAATCTTCCGCCTTGAGCGCCATGCCGAGATGCCGCCCGAACACGGACATCGCATCAGGATTGTTCTTGCTGAGGCCGACGAGCAGGAGCCCCTGCCCCTTGAGCCTCAGACACTCCTGCTGAAGGCCGAGGAAGGCATTGCCCGGAAAATCGTCTCCACAGGCAAGCCGCTCGAGACCGTCGTCTCCGTAGACACCGCCCCACAGCGTGTTGTCGAAATCGACAGCCACCACCTTCGCGGGGCCGCGCTTGAGAAGCTTCCAGGCATCCGCGAACGCAAAGGCCAGAAGCCGCGTCGCCTCCGACGAATAGGGAAGGCGGCCGTAATACCAGAGCTTGGGATCGACCTGATCGCGTGCGGGAAGCGTTGAGAGAGCGTGGTCTGCGTCGATCACAACGATCCGGCTCGATGCCGCAGCCGCGTCGAGTATCCGCCTGTTGATGGTATCGACTGCGTTCCGCACACCGGCCGCATGATGACGGTCGAGAAAACCGATCCCCGGTGCTGCCGGCACGGGAATTGTACTGATCAGCAGCGGAACGCCCGCGCGTGACGAGAACACGTCGAGCGCGCTGCCAAGCATATCCGCACGCTCGGTGAGCACCGCCAGAAGCTCACCTGCCGGCTGCCGCCAGTTGCGCTGAAGGATCCCGTCGAGATCGAGAAGAAGAACGAGTGCGTCGACACCTTCGGGCGGCGCGATAAGATCGGTCAATGCGCTTCCAAAATCACCCTCTCTGACGTCCGCACGCCATCCTTGCGCGGCAAAAGCGGGCGTTAGCATCTCAGCGAACGAATGAATGGTCGAAAAGCCAGACACGCGCATCCGCGCGGCAGGCAGACGAGCAACATGCTTGCCGAACAGCTCTGCCGCGGGCTTCAGCGCGTTGGGCACGCGATGAAGTTGCGAAAGCGCGAGGTGAAGCGCTTCGCTGTCCCAGCTCAGCGCAACGAGCCTCCGGATGATCGCGACGACAAGCTCGGGATCTAGGTCGGCATCGAGCGCGAGCGTGCCGAGCGCCGCAGAAATCGCATCCCGCTCATGAAGCTCGCCGCTCGCGCAGTTTAGCCGATTGAGCACCGCGTGTGCGCCGCGAAGCGACCGCGCGAGATCTTCGCTGATAGTGTGCCCGGCGACCAGCAGGCTCTTGGCCAGCCAGCCAGGAACTGCCATGCGGGCCTGCGCCAGAGATCCGAGAAGCAGGCCGACATTGTGCGGGCTGACGAGCGACCAATCGATGGACGGCAGAATGACGCGCTGGCGCACGCATTCCGGCGCGGCGTCGATAGCCGCCTCGATGATCTCATCGATCTTCTTGTCCGGCGCAAGCCGCACGCCCGGGCTTTTGACCGGTGGATTCTTACGGGGATTTCCGCGCTCCAGAGACACCGATGACATTCCCTTCTCTCCTCAGAGCATGTGCTCCCCGCCCGTCACGAGCAGGTTCTCTCCGGTGATGAAAGCAGCATAGGGTGAAGCGAGCATCAGAACGGCGCCGGCAACATCCTCCGGCGTCGCAAGCCGGCGCAGCGGCGTCCGCGAGATGGTCATCTCCCGCATCCGCTCCGGAACGTTCGCCACGAGATCGGTATCCACCATCGACGGCGAGACGAGATTGACCCTCACGCCATCCGGCCCCAGCTCCTGCGCCAGGTTCTTGCTCATCGCGTGCAAGGCCGCCTTGGCACCCACGTAGGGCATCCAGTTGTGCGCGGTACGCCCGAGCGCCGCCGAGGACAGAATGTTGATGACGACCCCGCGGCGCGCCTTCAACGCCGGCAACGCGGCCTGAGTGACGCGGAAGGTGCTGCCCACGATATCGTCGTGGGTCTTCGCCACCGCCGCCCATTCGAGGCGCGAGAACGGCGCTGACTGAATTTTCGGACCCGCGTTGTTGACCAGAATATCGAGCGCACCCTCGGCGCGGATTGCGTCCAGCATCCGCGTCACGTCGTCGCCTCGGCTCACGTCAGCTTGAACCGGACGGCACCATCCACCTGCTTCAGAGATCTCCCGCGCGAGCCCTTCGGCAGCCGTCTGGCTCTTGTGATAGTTGATCCACACACGCGCGCCATGTTGCGCAAGCAGCCGCGCCACCGCGCGCCCGATTCCGCGCGACGCTCCCGTCACGAGAGCGACACGCCCATCGAGAAGACGCGCCCCGTCTTGAACCGGCTCTACGGCCCGCTTCTCCTGCTCCGCGAGGCGAAGCACCTTCACCGTTGCCGTTCCGCGCATCACACAATCGTTGTCGGCCCGCGAAATCGCCGTCGCGAGTGTGACGAGACGCGTTTCCGTATCGATCTTCTCGACCGTCGCGCGCGCCTCGACCGTATCCCCGATGAACACCGGCCGCGTGAACTCGATGCTCTGCGACACATAGAGCGCCCCACGCCCCGGAAGCTTCGTGCCGACGAGCGTGGAAAGCAGGCTTGCGTTCAGAAAGCCATGGACGACACGCTGTCCGAACTCCGTCCTTGCCGCGAACTCGTCGTCGAGGTGCAGTGCATTCGTATCCCCGGAAAGGCGCGCGAATGCGGCCACATCCTCAGCAGTAATGGTGCGGACAAGGCGTTCCGTCTGTCCGGTCCTGAGCTCGAGAAGGCGATCCGATCCACTCGTCATCGTTAAGGTTTCGCCCCGGTTCTTCTGTCTCAGGAAGCGATAGCCAACGCGATCATCAGCACGTTTGACTTGTGTTAAGCGGCCTTCCTGACGCCGCTGCTACTAGCCACGAAATCGTGCTGGCCAGATTCACATCACGGATCTCTCAGCGCCACGCGATTGATAGGTAAACTCGCGCGCATATCTGGACTGGGAGCATGCAGATGGCCTCAACTTATGAAACCGTTGCCGGCATTATCTCCTCGACCAGCGACATACCTCTGGAGCGGATCACGCCGCAGAGTCATGTCATGAAAGACCTTGAGGTCGACAGCCTCGCCTTCCTCGATATCACCTTCGAAATCGATCAGGCGTTCGGGATCAAGCTTCCCGTCGAGGACTGGATGGGTCGGGTCAACGAGGGCAAGGACAAGGGGGACGAGTACTTCATCGTCGGCAATCTCTGCTCGCAAATAGATTCCCTGCGCGCCGCGCTCGCCGAGTAAGGCGGCAGCAAAATGCGTCTTGAGAATTTCCAGATGCTCGACGAGGTCGAGACGATCGACGTCGAGCGCTTGTCCATCGTGGCCATCGCCCGCGTTCCCTACGAAAGCCCCGTCTTCGACGGACATTTCCCGGGCTATCGCATCATGCCGGGAGTTCTGCTTCTCGAGACCATGGCGCAAGCCGCGGGCTATCTGCTGATGGCTCAGAATGGCTTCGCACGCATGCCGTTCTTCGCAAGCGCAAAGACCGCGAACTTCAGATCATTCGTGCTGCCGGGATCGGTGCTCAAGGTGAAGGCGGACTGCCTTCACGCCGGGTCCGGATACGCAGTCATGACGACGAGCCTCGAATGCGAAGGCACGCGCGTGAGCGACGCCCAGCTCACCATGCGCACGATTGCATTCCCCACGCCAGCCCTGGAGCAGCACGTCCGCCGTGAGGGCCAGCGGCTGGGATTCCTGAAAAACGCGGAAGCCGGCTGATGCCCAACGTGCAAGACGACGTCTGGATCACGGGCATTGGCCTCGTCAGCTCGCTGGCCGAAGGCGCGGCGGCGCATTGGAATCGTCTCAGCAACGGGCCGCAACGCCCGGTGATCGATCCTCAGCGCTTCGCCCCCTACACCGTGCATCCGCTCGTCGACATCGACTTCTCCAAACAGATTCCAAAGACCAGCGACCAGAAGCAGATGGAGCGCTGGCAGAGAATTGGCGTCTATGCGGCCGGTCTCGCGCTGGCAGACGCCAACCTCAGCAAAGATCCAGCCCTGCTCGACCGAACGGACCTCTGTATCGCGGCTGGAAACGGAGAGCGGGATCTCGCCCTCGACAGCCGCATTCTGGCCGCCATCGGCAGCACGGGAGAGAGCGGCGCCTACCTCAACCAGGAGCTTGCCACCGGGCTTCGGCCGACGCTTTACCTGGGCCAGCTCTCCAATCTCCTCGCCGGAAACATTTCCATCATCCACAAGGCCACCGGCTCGTCCCGCACCTTCAAGGGTGAGGAGATGGCGGGTGTCTCGGCCGTGGAGGACGCGGTCAGCCGCATTCAATCCGGCCAGGGCGAGCTGTTCCTCGTCGGCGGCGCGCTCAATGCGGAACGGGACGACGCGCTCCTCGGCTGCGAGGTTGCAGGCTCGCTCTACCAGGGGCCGTATCGCTCTGTCTGGCAGCGCCGCGAGCAAGGCGGTGGATTGGTGCCCGGAAGCGTGGGCGCATTTCTGGTTCTCGAAGCAAGCAACCATGCGCGCCGCCGCGGCGCGCTTCCCTACGCGCGCATCGCAAACGTCGTATCCGACAGCACGCGGCGGCGGGCGGGCGATGCCGCAGCGGCCGGCGCCCGCCTCTTCGGCCGCCTCGGCATCACACCCGCAACGGGCGTCCTCGGCGTCCTCTCCGGCGCGAGCGGCGTGGAGCTCCCGACATCGGAAGAGCTACTCTTTCTCGCAGGACTCGAGCGGCGCGGCTTCACGCCACTGATCCGCGCGTGGGGTAGCGTGCTCGGCCATACGCTCGAAGCCCATTTCGTCGTCGGCTTGGCGCTCGCAGCCATGGCGGTCTCCCACGACACCTTCTATCCGCCGTTCGAGACATCGGAGGTCGAGCACGCCTCAGACATGCGCCCGGATCGGATCCTGGTGACGGCCTTCGGTCATTGGCGCGGCGAAGGCCTGGCACTGGTCCAATCGGCCTGGTGAGACCTGACGGAGTGAGGATCTGACGGAATGGCCAGCAGAACTCTCGATCACAAGGGCCGGCCCGTAGTGGTTGTTACGGGGCTCGGCCTCGTGACATCGCTCGGCGTTGGCGCCGAGACATGCTGGAGCAGGCTCGTTGCAGGCCATTCCGGTATCAAGCCGATCAGGCGGTTCTCTACGCAAGGCCTCAAGACCACCATCGCGGGCACTGTCGACGATCTCGATGTCGCCCCCTACTCGGCATTCGACCTCTCAACCGCAATGGCCGAGTCCGCAGCCGAAGAGGCGATCTCGCAGGCGAAGATCGGCCGCACCGCCTCTTTTCCCGGACCTCTGATCGTGGCCACGCCGCCGTCCGAGTTCGAATGGCCGCACCTGCGCGAGATCTACGACGCTCATCCCAACAACGCGCTCACCGGCTACAAACGTCTGCTCGCCAACGCGCGCCGTGAGAGATTCGGGGGCCTCGCACGCCACGTCCGCTTTTCAGCCATCGCGGATCATTTGAAGCAGCGATTCGGCACGGAAGGCGCCCCCCTCTCCGTCTGCACCGCCTGCGCATCCGGCGCCACCACCATCCAGCTCGGTCTCGAAGCCATCCGGCGCGGCGCGACGGACGCAGCCCTCTGCATCGGCACGGACGCAACCGTTCATCCCGAAGGATTGATCCGCTTCTCGCTTCTCTCAGCGCTCTCCACCGCCAACTCGGAGCCTACGAAGGCTTCAAAACCGTTCTCGAGAACACGCGACGGCTTCGTCATGGCGGAAGGCGCAGGCGCGCTCGTCCTCGAATCCTATGACGCGGCAAAGGCAAGAGGCGCGAAAATCCTCGGCGTCGTGCGCGGCTGCGGCGAGAAAGCGGATGAATTTCATCGTACCCGCTCGAAGCCGGACGGCGCCGCCATGATCGGCGCTATTCGCAAAACGCTCGCCGACGCCGGCGTGGAGCCCCACGAGATCGACTACATCAACGCTCACGGCACCAGCACACCCGAGAACGACAAGATGGAAACCCTCTCGCTGAGGGCGGTGCTGGGAGATCATCTTCTGCGCACGCCGATCAGCTCCAACAAATCCATGGTCGGGCACACGCTGATCGCGGCGGGCTCGGTGGAAGCGGTGTTCTCCATCCTCACGCTCGAGAGAGGCGTTCTACCTCCCACGCTCAACTACGACCCCGATCCCGATCTGCCGCTCGATGTGGTTCCGGAGCAAAGCCGGCAAGCCCGCGTCAGAACGGTTCTGTCGAACTCGTTCGGCTTCGGCGGACAGAACGTGTGCGTCGTGTTCTCCGGAGAGCCGGCATGACGGAACGCAAGGGCAACACCCAACCATCTCACGAAAGACGATGACCATCATGTACGGCAGCGAAGGTGTGCGGATGCGCAGCACGACAATACGGGCAGCAGAGCTTAGGGGGCAGCGGCATGTGGTGCTCAGCACCCACGACGTGCCGCCACCACCGGCCCCGGACGAGGTGACGGTGCGCATTCGCGCCGTGGCGCTCAATCACATCGACGTGTGGAGCTGGCGGGGCATGGCCTTCGCCAAGCGTGAGTTGCCGATCGTTCTCGGAGCCGAAGCGGCGGGCGAGGTGATCGCCGTCGGCGATGCCGTCGAGACCCTGTTCCGCGGCGACGTGGTCGCACTCTATGGCGCCGAGACCTGCGGACACTGCGCGGCCTGCCTCGAGGGGCGCGACAACTTCTGCGAAGCCCAGGCCAACATGTATGGCTTCCACCGCGACGGATTCCTGCAGGAGCGGGTCAACGTTCCGGCCCGCATCGCCGTCAAGGCGCCGCGTGGTCTCGACGCGACGTCCGCCGCCTGTGCGCCCATTACCTTCGGCACCGTCGAGCACATGCTGTTCGACAATGCGCAACTGAAGGCTGGAGAAACCATTCTCATCCAGGCTGGCGGAAGCGGCATCGGAACTGCGGCGATCCAGCTTGCAAAGGCCGCCGGCGCCACAGTGATCACCACCGTTGGAAGCGAGGAGAAAGCCAAGAGGGCACGCGCGCTCGGGGCCGACCATGTCATCAACTACCGCGAGGAGCGCTTCGAAGGGCGCGTGCGCAAGATCACGGGACGCCGCGGCGTGGACGTCGTGTTCGAGCACGTAGGCCCGGCCACCTGGGAAGGCAGCATCATGTCGCTCAAGCGTGGCGGACGCCTCGTCACGTGCGGATCCACCACCGGCGTCGCCGCCAGCACCAACCTTTATCTTCTGTTCCAGCAGCAGCTTCGCCTGATCGGCAGCTTCGGATGCCGCATGAGCAACATGCAGAGCGTGATGGAGAAGATGGCCAAAGGCCTCGTCACACCCACGATTGATACCGTCATCGGACTGGACGAGCTGGAAAAAGGCTTGGCGCGCCTCGAAGAGCGCAACGTATTCGGAAAAATCCTCGTCACCTTGTAGCGAGCGGAGTTGCACGTGACCCTAAAGACGAGCAGCAACGAGGTCCTGATCACCGGCGTTGGCCTTGCGAGCTCCCTCGGCGCGGATGCGGAAGCGCATCTCGCCCGGCTCTTCTCCGGCGCGCCCGTGACCCCGGCTGTGGACGAGGCGCGCTACGCGCCATACCCGGTGCACCCCTTTGCCGAGGTCGACTTCTCGCGCGAGATCCCCAAGAAGAGCGATCAGCGCCAGATGGAGCTGTGGCAGAGGATCGGTGTCTACGCAGCCGGCCTCGCGCTCTCCGATGCCGGCATTGCGCGCAATCCAGAGCTACTCGACCGAACCGACCTCGTGGTCGCCGCCGGAAGCGGCGAGCGCGACACGAAAGTGGATTGCGAGGTGCTGGAAAAGCTCGGTCCGCGAGACGACGCGGCCCTGCTGGCCAAGGAGGTCCTTCCGAGCGCGTTGAGACCGACGCTGTTTCTCGCCCAGCTCTCGAACATGCTCGCGGGAAACATTTCGATCGTCCACAACGTCACCGGCTCGTCGCGAACGTTCATGGGTGAAGAGATGGCGGGGCTCGCGGCGCTGGAAAACGCCCATCGCCGGATTGCCGCCGGCCAGGCCGGCCTCATTCTCGTCGGCGGCGCGCTGAACGCCGAGCGCGAGGATCTCCTTCTCGGATATGAGATCGGCCATAACCTGTGGCGCGGCAGCCATTGCCCTGTTTGGGACCGTGAGGACGGCGGCGGATTCGTTCCCGGCAGCATCGGCGCATTCGTAGTGCTTGAATCGAAAGCGCACGCAGACGCGCGCAAGGCAAAGCCTTACGGGCGCCTTGTTGCGGTCGAAACCGGACACGCTCAGCGCGAAAGAGGCGCGATCGTGCGAACGCTCGCAGACCTTCTCGGGCGCATGCGCGGCCTCCTGCCGGATGGCGAATTGCCAACCCTCAGCGGTGCGAGCGGCAAGCGCCCCGCGACGTGCGAGGAGCGCGTCTTCCTCACCCAGCTCGCCTCCCAGAACCTGAACCCAATCGTGCGGGCCTACGGCAGCTTGCTGGGGCACGGTGTCGAGGCGCAGTTCCCGGCCGGCATCGCACTCGCCGCCCTCGCATTGAAGAGCGGACGGCTCCCGCCTCCGGGCGGACCGGAGAGCATCGAGCAGCCTCTCTCCGCGCCTCCGCAGCGCGTGCTCGTAACAGGTGTCGGACACTGGCGCGGCGAGGGCTTGGCCCTTGTCGAAGCCGTAGCGTGAGGTTGCCATGAGCAGCGTATACCAGGACAGCAAAGGCCGCCCCCTCGTCGCGGTCACGGGCATGGGCCTTGTCACCTCGCTCGGCAGGGGGAAAGCCGACAACTGGGCGGCTCTCTCGCAGGGGAAATCAGGCATTCGGACCATCAGCCGCTTTCCCACAGAAGGACTGCGGACCACCATCGCCGGAACCGTCGACTTCATGGAAGTCGCACCCTACTCGGCGGCGGCCTTGTCGGCGGCCATGGCACTCGCCGCAGGCAGCGAGGCGATCGAGCAGGCCCGCATCGGATCGAAAGCGGCCTTTCCAGGACCGCTCTATCTGGCGACACCGCCGGCTGAGATCGAATGGCCGCAACGCCGCGCGCTCTATGATCAGGCCGCCGGCTCGGAAAGGGGCTACAAGCGCCTGCTCGCCGCCGCACGCGCAGGGAACTGGAGCGAATTGCAGTCGCTGTGTCAGTTCGCAAGCGTCGCCGAACGTGTTTCGGGCGAGCTCGGCACGCGGGGACTCCCTGTCTCGATATCGACCGCTTGCGCATCCGGAGCGACAGCCATCCAGCTCGGCGTGGAAGCTATCCGGCGAGGCGATACGGACGCGGCTTTGTGCATCGGAACCGACAGCTCGGTTCAGATCGAGGCGTTGATCCGGTTCTCTCTGCTGTCCGCGCTATCGACCCGCAACGATGCGCCCGAGGCCGCCTCACGCCCCTTCTCGAAAGAGCGCGACGGCTTCGTGATGGCCGAGGGCGCGGGCGCCCTTGTACTCGAATCCTATCAATCCGCTGTTGCCCGCGGCGCGGAGATCCTGGGCGTCGTGCGCGGATGCGGCGAAAAAGCCGACGACTACCACCGCACCCGCTCCAAGCCGGACGGCACGGCCATCATCGGCGCGATCCGCAACGCCCTTCTGGACGCGGGCGCGGCACCGGAGGAAATCGACTACGTCAACGCCCACGGCACCAGCACGCCTGAGAACGACAAGATGGAATATCTGTCGCTCAAAGCCGTGCTCGGAGACCACCTTGCTTCAACGCCGGTCAGCTCGAACAAGTCCATGATCGGCCACACGCTCTCCGCATCGGGCGCCATCGAGGCCGTCGTCTCGCTACTCACCATCCAGAACGGCTTTTTGCCGCCCACCATCAACTACGCGCCGCCCGATCCGGAAATCCCGGTCGATGCCGTCGGAAACCAGGGGCGCGCGGCGAACGTCCGTACCGTCCTGTCCAACTCGTTCGGATTCGGAGGGCAGAACGTCTCGCTGCTCATCGCGGCAGCATGATGCGCAGGCCTTGAACATTCTGAGCCAAATCAGAAAACGCCTGTTGTTTTTCGATATGCATATGCCTTTTCTTGATCTCCGATACGTCAGTACAGCGCCGATCTGGTAGATATTTAGGGATATGATTCGAAATGCGTTCGGCAGCGCCGGGCGCATTCCATCTGGGGGGATGGGAATGTCTTGGCAAATGAAAGCAGTTGCCGCAGCAATCGGGCTGTCGGCAGCCTTCGGCTCGCAGGCCGTTGCCGCCGACCTGGGCGGCTCGTGTTGCGCCGATCTGGAGGAGCGTATCGCCGAGCTAGAGGCCACCACCGCCCGAAAGGGAACGCGCAAGGTCTCGCTCACGATCTCCGGCTATATCGCCCAGGAAATTACTCATTGGGACGATGGCGGCGAATCCAACACCTACATTCACGGCCTCGGCCCCACGCAGACCTCGCACGTCAAGTTCAACGGCCAGGCGACCATCGTCCCGGGCTGGACGGCTGGCTACCTGTTACGGATCCAGGACCTCACCGGAAACGCGTTCTCTGGCGGCGCCAACGCCATCAATCAGTTCAACGCCACCAGGAACGATCCGCCAAACGCGCAGATGGCATTCTGGTATCTGCAGAACAAGGATCTCGGAAAGGTCAGCATCGGACGCATGGCACACGCCGCCAAGAGCGCGGCCATGTTCACAGACGCATCCGGAACACAGATCATCGACAACTACACGTTCCTCGCCGGCTTTCCGCAGCTCATCATCCGCTCAGGCGGCGATCTCAACCCTACGTCTTTGACGTGGGGCCAGCTTGCCTTCTGCTATTCGCAAGCGCTTCCCTTGGGCGGCGACTGCAACGGCATCGTGATGAACGGCGTGCGCTACGACACGCCGACGATCGGCGGTTTCTCCTTCTCCGCATCGTGGGGCGAGGACGACTTCTGGGAGATCGCGGGCCGCTACGCGGGAGAGGTCGCTGGCTTCAAGCTTGCCTTCGGCGTCGGCTACTCCGAAATGCACGACGAGACCACCACGGGCGCGGCCGTCGCACGGGACAAGGATTCGCAGTTCTTCCAGGTCGGCGGCTACGCCCAGCACCTCGCAACCGGTTTGTTCGTGCATGCCGCCTACGGATATGAGGACAACAACGACACGCTGCTGCTGAACGGCCGGCGCGCCAAGAATGGCGAGCACTGGTACGTAAAGAGTGGAATCCGCAAAGCCTGGCTCCCGCTCGGCGCAACCGTCATCTACGGCGACTACGCCCAGTACATCGACCAGCTCGGCCCCGCCGCCCTCGCTCTTGGCGCAACCTCCAGCACGATGGACCGTTTCGGCGGTGGCATCGCTCAGGAGATCGACGCGGCCGCGATGACCGTCTACCTCAAGTACCAGCACTATGAGGCGGATATGAGCGGAGCTGCTCTCTCGCCCGCCGCGACCAATCTCGACGACGCGGATCTCATCAGCCTCGGCGCTCTCATCAACTTCTGAGACCGCCCGGCCGCCGGCGCGCTGCGCGAAAGCAATTAAAAGACCCCGTGAGAGAGCGTAGTCTCACGGGGTCTTTTATTTTGAACCGTCCGCGGAAAAGGATCAGAGCCAGAAGCCCACGCTCTCTCCCTTCGGCACGCCATAGGCACGGGCTCCATCACGCAGCAGGCGGGCGGGGTCCGGAACGATGGAAAGCGCAGTCGACAAGCCATCCGCAATGGCCGCCCGCTCCGCGACGACAGTCATGCTCGCCCATTCGCGCGCCGGAGCGCCGGTCGCCGGATCGAGCATGTGCGTGAACCGCCCGTCTGGATCGAACCGGCAACCGTAGCCGCCGGACGTCGCCACCGCGCCGCCCATCACAGGCAGTTTCTCAATGACGCGATCGGGACTGCGCGGATCCGAGATCCCGATCGTCCAGGCCTCCCCGCCTCCCTTAGGCCCCAACGCCAGCTGCTCGCCCATGTTTACGAGCACACGAGAGAAACCGCGAGCCCTCAGCAGATCGCCCACCTTGTCCGTGATGTAACCCTGCGCGATACCATTGAGCGTCACGGCCATGCCGGACTTGAGCAAGCGAACGCGCCCGCCTTCCATGAAAACGTTCCGCCAGCCCACGAGCGACAATGCGGCCTCGATATCCGCCCTCGCAGGGCCGGACCGCGCCGCCCCTTGCTGGTTGAAATGGCGCGCATAGAGCGCCCAAAGCGGCTGGATGGTCGGATCGAATGCCCCATCGGAACGTTGGGCCAAATCGAGTGCATCGCTCAACAGCACACGAAAATCGGCCGGCGCGTCCTCGAGCACCCCGGTCGCGTTCAGCCGCGCGATGGAGCTCTCGGGATCGAAGAGACTGAAAATGCGCTCCAGCCGCGCCGCTTCCACCAAGCATGCCTCGATTGCCCCATGGGCCTCCGCGGCATCCGAATGCTGCAGCGTGAGCGAGGCTTCCGCACCGAGAACCACACCGCGCCACGTGATCGTTTCGAGCCCCCCTGCACGGCTGAGGCCCGGAAGCAGCAACGAGCCGCCAGCCGCCGCGGCTATCGCGATGAAGCGCCGGCGATCGAGGCGCGCCGAGCCACCCGTAGATGTCATCAGGTCCCTCCACCTTTCTCGATCTCTTCATCCGCCAGCGCGCGGAGAACGCTCTCGTAGTCGGCCACTCGCCCGCCTTCGGCGCTGGCGAACTTCTCCGCCGCGACGCGCCCCTTGAACGGAACCGCTTCGAGCCCTCCCATGGCCGTCTCCTTGCCGCTCCCCACCACGAACCAGGCAGAGCGTGCATCGATCCAGGACTTGGGCGCAGGCGTCTCCCAGCTTCCTTCCGTCATGTCATTCACCCAGAACCCGGCCACGTCCGCATCGCTCACGAGATCGTGGTTCACATAGGTGAGCGCGTCGCGCACGGACGAGAACCAGAACGGATCACCGACGCCCTTGAGAAGGATCTGCCCTTTCGGACCTTGGTGCTCCTTGAGCGTCATGCTGCAATAGAAGCCGGTCGCATCCGGCCCCGGCTCGCGCGGAACCGCCGCCATCTTCGCGCTTTCCTCGCCGCAAGCCGCAAGCGAAAGCGCGAGTCCGAGAACGAGTGTAAGCCCCCGCCTCATGCTTCCCTCCTGCTGAAGATGGCGATGGCCGCCGCCAGCGGCGCCGCGATCCAGGCCACGAGAGAAAGCAGCAGCACCGCCGGCGCGAAGTGCGCCGTGGCCGACAGTCCCGCCATGCCCGAGATCTTGCGAACATTTTCGAACGCGCTGAGGTTGAAGAGACGATAGGCATCCGCCGGATTGAGCAGCAGAAGGCTCGGAAACACCTCACGCCCCATCGCCCCTTTGCTCGCAACCAGGAAACCCATAAGCGCGAGGTCGAACACGATGATGAAAAGAAGCCAGAGACCGACTGCCAGCCCCGCCGCCGTGCTCCGCTCCGTCACCAGGACGCTGATGAGATAGGCGAGAGCCAGGAACGAAAGCCCGAGCAGAACCGAACTCACGAGCAGCGCACCGAACGCTCGCCAGCTTTCGGCATCCGCGCTGCCGGTCCAGGCCGCCGCCGCGCCTGCCGCGCCATAGCCCACCACCGTAGCCACCGCGAGAATGGCGCCATGCCCTAGAAATTTTCCAACGATGATCTCGGTCCGCGACACCGGATAGGTGAGCATGAGGAGCAGGCACCCCCGCTCAGATTCGCCCACGATGGCGTCATAACCGAGCATCAGCGCGATCAGAGGAACCAGAAAAATCGTAAGGCTCGAGATGCTGACCACCGTCGTCGCGAGCGGCTTGACATCGAGGAGACCCGTCGGCGATGAGCCGAGCAACGTCAGTGCGAACGCCAATGCCGCGAGCAGCAGTGTAGCAGCCGCGACCCAGCGGTTGCGCAAGCCGTCCCGGAACTCTTTCGCCGCCAGAATGAGGATGCTGGTCATGATCCCGTCTCCTCGATTGTCACCGACGGCCGGCCGCTGTAGTGCAGATAGAGATCGTCCAGGCTCGGAACCCGCACCTCAATGTCCGAGCAAAGGTCCCCAAACTCTGCGAGCGTGCGCAACAGCGCCATTTTTTGCACCGCCGGACAATCAACCTCGATGCTTCCCCGATCAGGTCCCAGCACCTTGTGATAGGACCCGTTCAAGCCCTGCGCTATCGCGGGCGCATTCCCTTTGATCCGCACGCTTACCGGAAGGTTCGCCTCCGCCCGCAGCACGTCGAGATCACCGAAAGCTGCGAGCTGCCCCTCGCGCAGAATGGCGACGAAATTCGTCTGCGCTTCTAGCTCCGTCAGAATGTGCGACGACAGGATGACCGAGGTTCCCCCGGCCGTCAGATCGCGAATGATCCCGAAGAATTCCTGCCGCGAGACCGGATCGAGGCCGGTCGTCGGCTCGTCGAGCAAAAGGAGCTTGGGCTGCCCGAGCAGCGCTTGCGCCAGCCCGAGCCGCTGACGCATCCCCTTGGAGTACGTTTTCACTCGTCGCTCCGCGGCGTGAAGCAATCCGACGCGATCGAGAAGCGGTCTGACCTCCGGCCATCCGAGCCCCTTGAGCCGCGCATAGAAGGTCAGCGTGTCCGTTCCCGTCAGCTCGTCGTGGAAGGCGACGTTCTCCGGCAGAAACCCGAGCGCGTGCCGGAATTCCTTGCCCGCGCGCGCCGGATCGCAGCCGAGCACGGTGATCTTCCCGCATGTCGGCGTGATGAGCCCCAGGATGAGCTTCATCAGCGTCGTCTTCCCCGCCCCGTTATGTCCGATGAGAGCAAGACACCGCCCTTCCGGAACGGAGAAGCTCACACCGTCCAGAACGGCATGTGTGCCGTACGTCTTGCCCACATTGTCGATCGCGATGACAGCCATGGGAACCTCACATGATGGGCCGCGAATCCGCGCCCGCCTGGGCGGGATCACGGGGCGCTGGCGACAGATCGACGTCCGCCGGCAGGGCGGCCACCCCGGCACCCGGCGTCATGAGCGGATAGCTGTCGATCGCACCGCCTGGATAGAGCGTCGGGAGCTGTGCCTGAACGAAACGCAGCATCTCGAGCGCGGGGCTCGAAACCAAAAGCTTGGCGAGCGGATATTTCCACAGAACCCAATCGACGAGTGTGTTGGGCCGATAGGCGGCATCAGCGATCCCGTCGCCATCGAGATCGAAGGCCGGATTGTCGCTCCAGTAGTTCCCCCGGCCGTTCTTCGACCATTCGTAGACCTTGAGGCCAGTGTACTTCACCTGCATCTCGTTCAGGAGGAACGTGTTGCCGTAGAAGGCATTACTCTCGGAGCCGCCGGTGAAGTGAACCCCCACCCCGCATTGCTCGAAGCGATTGTCGTGAATGTCGTTGCCCGCGGAGGTGTAGATGAACAGGCACTTCTCGCCGGTGCCGAAGATGCGGTTCCCCGCCGCCTCGGACTTGTGGACCGTATGCAGCATGAGCCCATGTTGCAGATCCGAAACCGACACGTTGCGCAGTGCCTTGAGGCCGTTCGAGTACATCAGCGCGAAGCCGACCCGGTTGCGGATCGAAATATTGTCGCTCACCTCGTTGCGGTTAGCGTACATGTAGTGAACCGCGAACCGCAGGCCCTCGAACCGGTTGCCGCGAATGACGTTGTCGTGGCTGATCTCGATGTAGATGCCGTCGCGCCCGGACGTCACATGATTGTCCGCGACGAGCGAGCCGCTGGTGTTCCAAATGTGGATGCCGTTGCCGCGATCGTTGAGCCAGAGATCACTGCGATTGGCGATGCGGTTGTTGAGGACGCGCGCACCCTTGCAGCCATGAAGAACGATGCCGAAAAGATTGCCTTCCACATCGTTGTTCTCGATGACGACGTCGTCAGCCCCCTTCTTGATGAAGATCCCGCTGTCGAAATCCTCACCCTTCTTTCCGGATCCGCGAACGGTTAGGCCGCGCACGGTCGCGCCCGAAGAGACGACCTTGATCGCCGTGCCTTTGCCCCCGGCGTCGACGATGGCTCCCGGTACCCCTTCGACGGCAAGCTTCTTGTCGATGACGAAGGAGCCCGCATAGACGCCGGCTTGAAGCAGGAGGCGGTCCCCGTCCTGCGCCTGCTCGAGTGCCTGGGTGAAGGCCGCTGCATCGGCCTTCACCGCAATATCTGCCGCGAGCACAGGGGGAGACACCGCGAACATCAGACCCGCGACTACACCCGCCAAAGCTCGCAGCTCATGACGCACGAGCGTTAGACTCCCGTGTCCTCGACCAGCATCTGTCCCGACATCTCCATGTGGAGCGCGTGGCAGAACCACTGGCAGTAGTAGTAATGAACGCCCGGCTTGTTGGCCTTGAAGGTGACCGAGGACGTGGCCTGCGGACCGATCTCCATGGCGACGCCGTAGTCGACGATGGTGAAGCCGTGCGTGAGATCGACCACGTCGTCGATGTTGGTGACGAACACCGTCACCTCATCGCCCTTCTTCACGCGGAAGTTCTCGAGGCCGAACGCAGGCGCCGCAGACGTCATGTAGACGCGCACCTTGTCCCCGTCGCGGATCACCTTGTTGTCGTCACCGAGCTTGATGCCGTCCTTCTTGGCCCAGTCCATCGCGAACTTGAAGAACGGGTCGTCCTTCTTCCACACCTCGACCGGATTGAGCTTGGACGCGTGCACGATGGTCGCGTCATGCGGCTCGGCGAAGGTCGGGCCGTCATGCACCAGCACCATCTTGTCGCCCGAGATGTCGATGAGCTGATCGTTCTCGGGCTTCAACGGACCGACGTTGAGGAAGCGGTCCTTCGAGAACTTGCAGAGCGCGATGGCCCACTTGCCGTCGGCCTCCTTGGTCTCGCCGTGGGTGGCGTTGATGTGGCCAACCTGGTAGTGCACGTCGATCTTCTGCTTGATCGGGTTGACCTTCTCGCCGTTGTAGGCACGGATAGCTTCGCCGATATTCCACTTCACGACCTGACTGTCGAGGAAGAGGGAGGTGTAGGCGTTGCCCTTTCCGTCGAAAGTCGTGTGGAGCGGTCCAAGGCCGACCTCGAGATTGCCGACGATGGCCTCCTCGCCCTTGATCTTGCCGGCGAACACGTCGTCGAACTTGTCCCAGTCGAAGATCGTCACCGTGGGCGAGAGCTTGCCGTTGATGACGAGATGCTTTCCGTCCGGCGCGGCGTTGCAGCCATGGGGGCTGTTGGCCACGGGCACATAGACGGTGACGCCGAGTGTCGACGTCTTGCGTCCATCGACCACCTTCACGCCATTGATCTCGGTGTACTTGCCGTCCTTGATCGCTTTCTCGATCGCGGGGATGTTGAACACCACGATGTGATCCTTGTCGCTCGCCGTCATCTCGGCGACCGTGGTGCCTTCCTCCGCGTTGTAGCTCGTGGACGCGATGTAGCGGCCCTTGTAGTCCGCGTCATTGTTGTCCAGGTTGCCGGACACGATCACCTGCCAGGCAACCTGCATGGTATCGCCGTCGATGGCCGAGAACACCGAGCTCCACTTCTTCGGCTCGTCGAGAAGCTTTCCAACATTCGGGATCGGCGCGCGGTTCTCGCCGTTACAGAACACGTAGCCGGTCCTCGGGTAGCGTTGCAGGCGCAGACCGTGGACCGAATGCGCGTTCGGAACCTGGATGATCTTGTCGCACTTCATCACGTCGAGGCGAATGCGCGCGACACGCGAGTTGGCCTTGTCGTTGATGAAGAGGTAGCGCCCGTCGTAGGCGCCGTCCGTATAGGAGGGACGCGGATGGTGCGTATCTCCGTTGATGTACGTCTTCAGCCCGATCGAAGCGAGATACTCGCGACTCTCCGGCGTCAGGCCTTCCGTGAGAACCTGGAGGCTTTCGTTGGTGATGCCCCAGCCCGTGGCGCTGCAATGATTGAAAACCGGTATGCGCATCAGCTCGCGCATCGACGGAAGACCGAGAACGCGCACCTCTCCGGAATGGCCGCCCGACCAGAACCCGTAATACTCGTCGAGCTTTCCGGGCGCGATGGCGACCTTTGCATGCGCATCGCTATCGTTGTCGGCGCGGGCTGTTTCAGGCCGCGCGATAAGAACCGCCGTTCCTCCCGTTGCGAGACCGGCAACGCCCGCGGCCGTCGCCGCCGTTATTCCGGAACCCAGCAGGTCACGCCTGCTCAGGCCTTCTTGATCTGACTTAGACATGACTCTTCTCCTTGGTGCTGTACGTGATCTCGATCGGCGCCGGCGGCTTGGCGGGCACTTGTGCCGGCGCAGCCTGAACAGCATCGCGCTTGGCCGCCGCTTTCTTGCCTCTGCCTTCGCGCTTCATGACGAGCGGCGGGCAGGCGTGATCATCCGAGTAGATGACCTGGCAGTGCATGCAGTAGAGGCACTCGTTGGGATTGATCTCGCCCAGCGGATGGATGGCTTGCACCATGCAGTTCTTGGCGCAGAGCTGGCATTCATAGCCGCACTGCTTGCGCCGCTTCAGCCAGTTGAACATGCGCCCGCGCCCAGGCATGGCGAGCGCCGCGCCGAGAACGCAGAGATAGCGGCAATAGAAGCGCTCGATGAAGAGGCCCGCCGTGAGCAGCGAAAGCGCGAACAGCACAAACCACCACTCGCGCATGAAGCGCAGCAGAACCACCGTCTTGAACGGCTCGATTTCCGCAAGCTGTTCGGCGAAAGCCATGTTCCCGAGCGAGACGCCGAAAAGACCGAGGAACAGGATGTACTTCAGCGCCCACAGACGCTCGTGCACGTAGAACGGCACGGTGATCTGCCGGATGCCGAGGCGCCGCGCCCCGTGATTGAGAAGCTCCTGCAACGATCCAAACGGGCACAGCCATCCGCAGTACGCCCCACGGCCCCAGAAGATCAGCGAGACGGCTGTCGCGCACCACAAGATGAAGATCAACGGCTCGAGCAGGAAATAGTCCCAGCGGAACTCGGTAACGATCGCATTTGCGAAAGTGAGAACATTGACGACGGAAAGCTGCGCCTTTGCGTAGAGCCCGATCCAAAGCACACTGAACAGCAGAAAGGCTGTCCGCAGGCGCGCGAACATGACGGGCTTCTTCACCAGCCAATCCTGGAAGAAGAAGATGCCTGTCAGGATGGCGAGTGAGATCGCGAGAATGACGACGTCCAGCACACGTGCGCGCCAGATCTTCGGCCACAGAGCATCGGCCTGCGCCGCGCTTTCGTGAGCACCCGGATCGGGCGCAGACGCGACAGGCTCCGGTTGCGGCGCTGGAGCCGCGGCGGTCGCGAGGAACCGCTGGGGTGTCTGATAGGAGAGCGAAAAGCTGGTGAACGCCTTGCTGGTGGCGCCTGTCGGCCGCTGCACCAGAAGCTCGAGCCGGAACGGCTTCGTGGGGTCGAACCTGGCCGAGGCAGGCACCCGGAACAACCCAACCTCGCTGAATTCGGGATTGGGTGGCTTGAGGCTGTCGACCCGGCGATAGTCCTTGTCTTTGAACAGGATCGTCTGGTCATCCTGCACGAGCTGGATGCGATCGAAAATACCGCCGCGAACGAAGCCCGAGCCCCGGAAGCTGTAATCGCCGCTCGCCGCGATGATCAGAGCGGACTGTCCAGGCTCGAGCCACGATGCGAGCCGCTTGTAGTCCACCTCCGGCACCAGTGAGCGCCCGATCGTCTCGATATTGAAAAGCCCGAGATGCAGATCGATGAAGTCGGCGTCCGGCACACCGGCACGCGCGTAAGGCTCGGGGCTCCCCACGCCGATCTTCAGAAACTCCGCATCCACGTCCTTGTTGAGGAGATGCAGGCGTCGGACGGAGCCATCCCCGATCAATTGGGCCCAGTCGGCGGGAGTATAGGGTATTTCCGCGAGCACGCTCCGGGCAGCAGGGGATTGCCCGGCAGACGCCCCGGCCGCCGGTGGTGGAAACCCTGCAATCCCCCGCGATTTCGCGACGGCCAGCGCCCCACGCATGACACCGTCGGTAATCACGACCGCAGTCACGGTCGCCCCGGAAATCACATCGACCGATTTCGAGGCGCTCTCCTTGGACATCTCGACGATGTTGCGCCCGGCAAAACGGCCGACGAAGCCGAACAGCTCTTCCGGCGCAATCCCGACCAAGAGGATCGGCTCATGATGCTCGATGACTTTCGCACCGGTGAACACGCCCGCCACATCGATACCCGCGAGAATGCGGATCGGCTTGCCTGAGTAGCCGATGTCGGACGTCTCGAAGACGTAGCCGGCGATCTTACCGCCCTTGAGCGCGGGGATGGCTTTTGGCTTGCCCTCCGCGGGCCCGAATGTCTCAGCGCCGGGGAAGACGTCAGCGGGCTTTACGTCAGCCGTATACGCGCCAAAACCCGCGGAATAGGCAGCCGGCGCGTAACCGAGCGAGGTGAGCAGAAGGGAGGCACAAAGAAGGAGTGCGAAGCCCGGCAGCCCGGCAGATTGGTATCCTCGCAAGATCCGTAACGGCACCGCCGGCTCCCAACTTCCACGCCGCAAGGGCGGCTGCGCGTGATGAGCCCCATAGGTATCGATGGCATCCCCTGAGATCCTTAACCGGGGTCAAGGGGGCTAGCGGTTGATTGAGCTGCGAGACGCTGGCACAAAGCAGGGAGAGAACAAAAAGTGCTAGTGTGCGAGGCTATTGAGCTGCGGCGCGAGGCACGGAGCAGCAAGGCCCCGATCCCCGAGGGGCATCTCCGGAAGAGCGAGGAAAATGGATCCGACAGACTGGCAAATCGTCCGCTCGACCCCGCTCTTTGGCACCATGCCGCAAGAGGTTGCAGTTTCCGTCATCGGCAACCAAACCGTGACAGTCCACCGAAAGGGAGAAATGCTCTTCCAGCAGGGAGAGAGCGCGAACTCGTTCTTCGTGGTCCTTGATGGGTGGGTGAAGCTCTATCGCGTCACGCCCGACGGCGCCGAAGCGGTCGTCGGCGTATTCCGGCGCGGCGAGACCTTCGCGGAAGGCGCCATGTTCATCGGCGGGCGCTATCCCGTCAGCGCCGAGGTCGTGACCAGCTCGCGGCTTCTGCGGATCGACGGACAAACCTTGCGACGCCGCATCCGTGAGCAGCCGGATCTTGCCCTCTCCATGCTGGCTTCCTCGTCCTATCACCTGAAAGCGCTCGTCGAGCAGATCGAGCATATCAAGCTTCTCTCCGCACCCCAGCGCATCGCAGATTTTCTATTGCGCCTCTGTCCGGTGCGCGAAGGCGGCTGCACCATCGAGCTTCCCTACGAGAAGGCGCTGATCGCCAACCGCCTCGGCATGAAGCCCGAAAGCCTCTCGCGCGCCTTGGGAAAACTCCGCCCGCTCGGCGTCAGCGTGGACCGCGAAAACGTGACGATCGTCGATATCGCCCTGCTCAAGCAGTTCATCGAGTCGACCGAACGCGGAGACGAAGGCTTCTGAGCTGGCACACGCGCCCCGGTTGACCCCGGTTAAGCAGCCCCCTGCGACAAAGCGCTAGCGTGAGCGCACCAGTCATGAAGCAGGGAGACCGGAGAAGCCATTCGGTTTGTTTCCGGCGCATGCCACAGATGACGTTCTCACCCGTTCCCCATCCCTCGCAACGGCTCGCGCCGAGCGGCGCGCGTCCCAGCTTCGATGCTTTCTTCTCATACGGATTCCGGCCGTTCTTTCTCGGCGCGGGCATCTTCTCCGCACTGGCAATGGGCATCTGGACGATCTGGATCGCGCTTGCGGCCGGAGGCGGCGCGCAGGACTGGCTGCCGGTTGCGGGATCGCCGTTCGCCTGGCACGCGCACGAAATGGTGTTCGGCTTTGCGGGCGCCGCGCTTGCCGGCTTCTTGCTCACGGCCGTGCCCAACTGGACAGGCGGGCTACCCCTCTCCGGCCTTCCACTTGTCGTGTCATTCGCGGCCTGGCTGGCCGGGCGCCTCGCCATGGGACTGTCCGGCACCATTCCCTATGCCCTCGCGGCCACCATCGACGTTCTGTTCCTACCCCTGATCGGAGCCTTCGCCGCGCGCCAGCTTCTCGTGAAGCCGATGCCGCGCAATCTCGTCTTCCTGGCCATCATTGCGGCGCTGACGCTCGGAAACGTGTCATTCCATCTGGCCAACGCCGGATATATAGATGCCTCTCCGTTGTCCGCGGTCCGCTTCTCGATGCTGCTGGTCATTACGATGACGGCCATCATCGCCGGCCGCATCGTGCCCGCCTTCACCCACAACTGGGTGCACATTCACAGCCCGGCGAGCAGGCTGCCGAGCCGCATCGTCTGGCTCGACGCCACCTCGATCCTCTCGATCGTAGCCTTCCTACTGATCGACGCATCCGGCATTTCAACCATACTGGCTGGCCTCGCAGCCTTGATCGCTGCCGGACTCAACGGCGCGCGCCTCGCGCTGTGGCGCGGTGTCGAGGCCCGCAAGGAGCCCATCGTCTGGATCCTGCATCTGGGTTACGCCTGGATCGTGATCGGGCTCGTTCTGAACGCGATGGCAAATTGGACCGATCTGGTGACGAGCGCCATGGCGAGCCATGCGTTCGGCACCGGCGCCATCGGTACGATGATCCTTGCCGTGATGAGCCGCGCCTCGCTCGGCCACACAGGGCGCCGCCTCATCGCGCCGCCCCTTGTGGTGTGGTCCTATGGCTTGGTCACTCTGGCCGCGCTGCTGCGCGTTATGGCGCCGATGGTGCCCCCCGAGCTTACCAACGTCTTCCTCGGCGCGGCAGCCATGGCCTGGATCGCGGCGTTCGCCCTCTTCACGTTCGTCTACGCGCCGATCCTGACGACGCCGCGCGTCCACACCAAGGTGATGCGCGCGAGACCGTAGTGCGAACGGCTTCTAGGGCGCCACCGGCATGTTGAACGTGCGCGACGCGATATCCTCGCCGGGATCGAACGCCGAGTCGTCGCGGTTATAGAGATCGTTGCGGAACTGAACGTTGCCGTTCTCGGCCCACGCGGTGAGATAGATGAAGTGCACAGGCACGGGCCGCGCAAGCTTGATCGTCTTGGCACGACCTTCGGCGAGCGCCGCCTCGATCCCCGCGCGGCTCCATCCGTCCTGCCCCGCGAGAAGCCAATCGGCCAGATCCACGTAGCGTTGCACGCGCACGCAGCCCGCGCTGTTCGCCCGCTCGTAATAATCGAAGAGGTTCTTCATCGGCGTATCGTGCATGTACACGATCTGCTTGTTGGGCATGTCGA
This sequence comes from Hyphomicrobium zavarzinii ATCC 27496, assembly GCF_000383415.1. Classification (GTDB taxonomy): domain Bacteria; phylum Pseudomonadota; class Alphaproteobacteria; order Rhizobiales; family Hyphomicrobiaceae; genus Hyphomicrobium_C; species Hyphomicrobium_C zavarzinii. The sequence continues at coordinate 427,266 of NZ_KB911259.1, forward strand.
AGCGGATGAGACCCAGCGCATTCTGCGGTCCCGGGTCCTGCCGGAACACGTAGCGCTCGGCTTCGGGCCCCCACCAGTTGACCATCGAGGGATCGATCTCCTCGCCGCCGAACGTCGAGAACACGCGGATGCGCTCCTTGTAGAGATAGGAGGGGTCCTTTCGGACCGCAGGAATGAGCGCGGCTTTCGCGATCGACCCGGGCACATGCCAGAAAGGATAGATGTTGAGGGCTTGCAGCGTCGCGCTGATGGTGGGCGTCGGCGTCGCGCGTTTCCCTGCGATCGTTCTGCTCGTCAGCTCCACTTGCCCGCCGTTGAGCGCCTGCAGTTCGAAGCTCGCCGAGTTCATGAGAACCTGCCGCGGAGCCGAAAGTTTCGGCAGCAGCTCCTGCATACGCGCAAGATTGAGCTGAAGCTGGCGCAACCGCGTCTGGGCCGGCACGTTGAGCGAGCGCTGCGTGATGCCGTACACGATCCCCGTAGGCTCGAGCCCGTTGCGAAGCTGATACCGTTTGACGCCCGCCTCCAACGCCGCGTCGAACAGATACGCATCGCCGCCGCGGCGCATGTCCCCGGTCATCTCGAGATGGCGGCGAACGATGGCGACGTTCGCGTCGCTATCCCCGGGCCGCAACGTAATACGGGCGGGCAGCATCGGCCATCCGCCAGCGGAAACGATCGCCTGATACTTCGCAATCGCGCCCTGAAGCTCCTGGATGCCGGCCGGGCTCACCCAGGGAACGGTGCTGGGCTCCGGCGGCAACGTCCGCTGCCGCTGCGCGGCGGCCGGATGGGCAGCGAGCATCGAGACGCACGACACCGCAGCCAACGCCCAAACGACGCGGAGAGCGGAAGCACGAAACCTGGAGACCGGGATGAGACGCATAGCAAAGCCTGACTTCGAGACCTGTGGGGAGGTGAAACGCATCACCACATGGGCGGAGCGGACAGGATGCCGCCGCGCTTCCACAGCGCGTTGAGCCCACGATCCATGCCGAGGGAGCTTCCCTTGCCGACATTGGCCTCGAACATCTCTCCGTAGTTCCCGACTCCTGCCACGACATCGCGCAGCCAGGTTCGTTTGAGGCGCAGCTTCTCGCCGCTGGCACCCGCGCCATCGACGAGCCGCTGCGCATCGTCGCTCAGAGAGCCCGCGCCGGAAGCCGCCGCCTTGTCCAGCCCCACCTCCTCCGCGTTCACGAGACCGGCAAGCGTCCAGCGCACGATCTCCGTCCACTCCTCGTCACTCTTGAGCACGGCCGGGCCGAGCGGCTCCTTGGAGATCACCTCGGGCAGGATGTCATGCTTTTCCGGCTCGGAGAACGAAGCGCGATCCGAGAACAGTGCCGAGCGATCGCCCGAATAGGCATCGCATGCGCCGCTGCCATAGGCTTTCAGCATGTCGTCGCGCGTCGGGAAGGCCTGAACCTGCGCGTCGATGCCCTGCGCCTTGAAATAGTAGGCCATGTTTTTCTCGGTGGTCGTGCCGGATTCCACGCAAACCTTCAGTCCCGAAAGCTGGTGCGCGGACACGAGCCCGCGCTCGCTGCCCGTCATGAACCCCTGGCCATCGAAATAGAGAATGCCGGCAAACCTCAGGCCCATCTCCACCTCGCGCGACATGGTCCAGGTGGTGTTGCGCGAGAGAATGTCGACCTTCTGGCTCTTCAGCGCGTCGAAGCGCTCGTTGGTCTCGAGCGGCACGAAATCCACCTTGCTCGCATCGCCGAATACCGCCGCCGCGAGCGCATGGCAGAACTCGACATCGAGCCCCGCCCAGCTACCAGCGCCGGTCTGCGCTGCGAAACCCAAAAGCCCGGTGTTCACTCCGCACAGAACCTTGCCGCGCGAGCGAACCTCGTCGAGTTTCGACGCAGCGGACGGTAACGCGGCAGTGACGATAGAAGCTCCTTCGGCAGCGGACGCAGGAGCAGGCTCCGTGACCTGGGTAGGCGGCGGGTCGGCCGCCGGAGCGGGAACAGCCGGAGCCTGCGCAGTGGAGGATGCCGCCTGAGGCTGTGTCCCTTCCGCGGGGGCCGCCGCCGCGTCTTTTTTCTGGGCAGCGTCCGCGGCGCGGCAGCGGCTCTTCGGCACCACAGTGAAGTTGCCTGCGCCGTCGCCATCGGACTTGCACGTGCACGGTCCCTGTGGCCCGTCGCGAAGCGCGCACAGCCTGTATCCTGCGCTGGCGGGCCCGGCAATTCCGGAAAGAAAAGCCAAGACCATCGCCGCCTGTGCAGCGGCTACGGTTGCACGTCGTCTAAGCATAGGTCTCAAGCCCCGTCTGGCGCGGCACCTGCGGTATCCCCCGACCGTATGGAGGATCGCCCGTGCCACAACTTCGATAGATATGTCAGGCAGTTCGGCGTGAACGCCAGCTCGCGGGGCAACCTTAGAACGGATGAGCGACGACGCGCTAGTGGACTTCCGGAAGTAAGGCACAGCCTGCGGCCACGCAAAAGCCCGATAAGACGGGCCTCGCTGGAGGCAGAGAAGCGATCGACAATGAGAGGGGGACACACACCGGTATTCCTGATAAGTTGCATATATTGGCGGTCGCGAGATTGGGAGCCGCCTGACGAGAGTGCATCCGCGATATGCGCCTCCCCTCTTTCGAGCGGCTGGAGTGGGCGATGCAGTTTCTATCCTCCGATAGGTTCGATTCCGCCACCAAGGACCTCCTTCGCGATGTTCACGAAAGCGTCGTGAAGCAGCTCGATGTCCAGTTTCCGCATATGTCGAACCGGGACGGCGTTCTGAACGCTCTGTGCGAGGCCATTACGAGCCTCGCGGCGGCGGGCCAGCGCAATCGTGATGCGCTGGAAAGGTATGGGCTGCACCAGGCGTCCCTCAACGCCATCGGCTCTACGCCCTAGGCCGGTAAATCGGCGACCGGGCGCCGGGCCGCCTCCACCTTCGAAACCAAGATGTTCGAAGTCATTTGCCCACGGCCTTTTACAGAATATTTTAGCGCTAGCCTGTAACACACCGAAACATCGCAACGACCAGGCCCGTACCCGTTTTATCGAGCGAGCTCGAACAACGGAGCACGAGATTACGGTTGCTTGCCAATAGCTTGGCTAACCAATTGCCGACACATCATGTTGCCGAGCCCATGCTCATCGACGCCGTTTTAACCAAGCCACTTTTCGGAAGCACAAAGAGCCCAGGACAGGCCGGGAAGCCGGTCGGCAACGATCCGAGGGCGCTCGGGGAAACGTCTATGACCGCCGCGGCTCAACAAAACCAAAAACGCACGCGCCGCTGGCCCGTCTTCGAAACCACCCCGCCGCATTTCGCCGCTCAGTGCCGGAACGGCCAGGTCTCGGTGACGGGAGACACCACCTGCAGCCTCGGAAACGAATACGAAACAACGAGCGGCCGGCCCGCGGGGGTCTTCGCCTCCTGGTCCTGGGATGGCGAAACCCTCGTCGCTGAGGTGGATCCGTTTGGCTACTTCAATCTCTTCTTCTTTGCGAACGGCAAGACCGTCGGCGTATCGCCCTCGCTCCTGCAATTGATCGCAGATGGCGCCGACACCACGCTCGACCATCGCGCCCTCGCGGTCTTTTACCGCCTCGGCCTCTTCATCAACGACGACACCCCGTTCAAGAACATTCGCGTGCTTCCCCCGGGCGGGCGTCTTACATGGCGCAACGGCGAGTTCACGGTCACAGGCGGCCCCACGGTTCCCCAGGTCCGGGAGATCTCGCGGCAAGGCGCGGTTGACGGCTTCATCGACCTTGCGCGCCAGAGCATGACGCGCATCCTGGATGCTTGGACCGACGACATCGTGCTGCCGCTGAGCGGCGGGCGCGACTCGCGCCACATTCTGCTCGAAATGCAGCACCTCGGCCGCCTGCCGAAGACCTGCGTGACGTTCCACCATGGCGGCCGCGAGCTGAACTCTGAAGCCCGCGCTGCGCGCGCGGTCTGCGAGAGCGTCGGCGTCTCTCACACCATTCTCGGCCACCCGAGATCGCGCTCGCGCGATATCCTGCGCACGTTGATCCTGACGAGCCTATGCTCGGACGAACACGCGCAGATGATGCCGCTGCACGACTACCTTGCAGACCAACCCTGCGCCGCGCTCGACGGCATCGCGGGCGACATCCTGACGAACCCGGACGACTCCGCCGAGGAGTACTTCCAGCTTGCCTCACGCGGAGACTACGCCGGCATCGCCCAGCGGATGATCGCCGGACACGGCAGGGTGATCTCGCAAGCGAGCTGGGGCCGGGGCGCCGGCCCTCTTTACGCGCCGGGACGCGATGACGAGGCGATCGACTACATCGGCACGACGATCCAGGAGTATGCCTCAGCACCCGACCCCTACCAGGCGTTCTGGTTCTGGAGCCGCACCCGTCGTGAGATCGGCCTCGTGCCCACCTCCATGTTCGGCAGCGCCGCGGCCATCTACTGTCCCTACCTCGACCCCGAGTTCGTCGAGTTCGGCCTTTCCCTCCCCTATCGCGTCACGCGCGATCAGCAACTGCACAACGACGCCATCGCTAAAGCCTATCCCGCACATCGCCATGTGCCCTTCCAGGAAGGCTTCCGCAACCTGCCGCACACGCGCCCGAACCCGTTCCACAAGATCACGAGCGCCTTGGACGGCATCTCGATGCTCCTCGCCATCGGGCCGGAGAAGCCCTTCAAGGAGGCCGCGGACTTCCTGAGGGGTTCGAAGGAATTGCACCGCAGCTCGGCCAACATCTACCGTATGCACGCGCTTTGCCTCGAAAGCCTCGATGCCGAGAAGGCCAAGCGCCTCCTGGCCCTCAACGCCAGGCTCCACGCCTCGCGATCGAGAGACCTCGTCACCGACACCTACCTGCCGCGCAAACTCGCTGAGACGACCAATGGCATCTGATCGCCACGGCCTGATCCTGGAAAAGATGCGCCGCGCCATCCAGCGCACCGGCCGCTTCGCCGCGCGCAAATGGCTCCTCAATCGCCCGTTCTCGAAAACGGCCACATCGCGGCTTCTCCTCGTCACCATCGACGAGCGCATTCCCCAAAGCCAGATCTACCCGTTCCATTTCTATGCCGACGCGCTCCGCCGCCAGTACGGCACCGAGATCCGCGAGGTCTCAATCGAGGAATACGAGCGGGGCAACAGTCCCGCACCCCGGGACGCCACCACCGTCTGTTTCCAGACGCAATTCCACACGCCCCGTGACGAGCTCATCGCCATCGTGGAGCGCCTCAAACAGCAGAACCCTGAAGCCCGCATCGTCTATCTGGACTGGTTCGCGCCGACAGACCTGAGGCTCGCGGACGCCCTCGATCCGCACATCGCGATCTATGTGAAAAAGCACGTTCTGCGGGATCGCTCCCTTTACGGCAAGCCGACCCTCGGCGACACGAACCTTGTCGATCATTTCAGCAAGAAATTCGGAATTGCCGAGGAGACGCGGCTATTCCCGATCCCCCCGGGCTTCCTCGACAAACTTCACATCGGCCCATCTTTCGTGACAGCCGACTTCATGCTGCATCGCTTTTTGGGCACGTCTCCGGTCGTGGGCGAGAAGCCGATTGACGTGCACGCCCGCCTCGGCGTCAAGGGTACGCCCTGGTATCAGGCCATGCGAACCGAATGCGTCGACGCGCTCGGAACCATTGCAGACCTGAACGTCGCGACCGGCGGCAATCTCGGCCATGTCGCCTACCTGCAGGAGCTGCAGGCGTCGAAGGTCTGCTTCAGTCCCTTCGGCTATGGCGAAGTTTGCTGGCGCGACTATGAGGCCATCATGAGCGGCTCGGTGTTGCTGAAACCCGACATGTCGCACATAGAGACCGACCCGGACATCTTCGTCCCTGGCAAGACCTACGTACCGCTGAGATGGGACCTTGCCGATTTCGAGGAGAAGGTCCGCGAGCTAGTCGGCATGCCGAGCCTGCGCGAAGAGATCGCCAACAACGCCTTCACCGCGCTCCACGACTACGTGACGAGCGAGCGCTTCGTTACCCAGATGCGCCCGCTCATCGCCTGATCGCTTTTAGCGCCGCGCTTACGCGGCTTCCCGCGCCCACTCCGGGAACGGATCCGGCAGATCCGCCCACTGGCTCGTATCGAGAGTGCCCTCCGCCGGAATCGGCAGAAGGCAGGCGTCGAGCGCCGCCATCATGGCCACCTTGTCCATCTCAGGCGTGCCGATGAACACGATCTCCTGGCGCCGGTCGCCCCACAGCTTGTGCCAGGTCTTGTTGATGCGGCCGACAAGGTCGTCGTCCTTCGGCCAGTTCTTTCTGGGTACCGCCGCCCACCAGTAGCCGATCGCCTCGTGCTGGACGAGCGCACCCGCCTGCGCGAGCTCGCCAACCCACTGTGGCCGCGTTGCAAGCCAGAAAAATCCCTTCGCGCGAATGACGCCGGGCCACGACTTGCTGAAGAAGGCATGAAGCTTCGCGGGCTCGAACGGCCCTCGCGCGCGGTAGACGAAACTGGAGATCCCATACTCCTCCGTTTCGGGCTTGTGGTCCTTGAAGCCGTTCAGCTCCTTGAACCAGGTCGGATGACGATGCGCCGTCTCGAAGCTGAAGAGCCCCGTATCGAGAATATCACGCGATGAAACGCGCGCATGGCTCGTCTCGATGATCCGCGCATCCGAGTTGAGCGAGCGGATGATGGACCGCGCCGCCTCGATGGCATCCGGGCTCGCGACATCGATCTTGTTCAGAACGATGACGTCGGCGAACTCGATCTGATCCACGAGCAGTTGAACCAGCGGGCGCTCGTCTCCCTCGCCCGCCACCTCTCCGCGATCCTTGAGAAAGTCACTCGACGAATAATCCTTGAGCAGGTGCGCTGCATCGACCACCGTCACCATGGTATCGAGCCGCGCGACATCCGAAAGGCTCCTGCCGTCCTCGTCGCGAAACTCGAAGGTCGTGGCAACAGGCAGAGGCTCGGCAATACCGGTCGACTCGATCAGGAGATAATCGAACCGGCGCTCCGCGGCGAGCCGGCGCACCTCCTTCAGAAGATCGTCGCGCAACGTGCAGCAAATGCAGCCGTTCGACATTTCGACAAGCGTCTCATCCGTGCGCGAAAGATTGGCACCGCCTTTCTCCACCAGATCGGCGTCGATGTTCACCTCGCTCATATCGTTGACGATCACCGCGACCTTGAGCCCGTCGCGGTTGTTCAGCACATGATTGAGGAGCGTCGTCTTGCCCGCCCCGAGAAAACCGGAGAGCACGGTCACGGGGAGACGCCTGTCGATGCGTGTTGTCGCCACTCCTTCGAGATGCGCCGCAAGTTTCTTATCCATTCTCCACCTCGCAAATTCGCCACGGACGTTATAACATCCATACACAAGACTACTGGCCCTGCTTATCCCATCTGCGCAGAAGCCGTTTTGCTATGTCTGCCGTCAGTTGAGCGTGATCGATCCGAACACCCGCACACTGGCGCCGGGCAGCAGCACATCCTCGCTGCGTTTGAACGAGGCGTGATTGAGCACTTCGTCGTCGGCCAAGTTTTCACCCTTGAGACCGATGGTGGCCACCGGCACGATGCCATCGACGGCTTCCCCCGCAACGCTGTAGCTGATCTCCGCCGAAACCAGCGTGTAGCCCGGCGTCGCGATCTCGTTCACCCCGAAGTCGTTCTGATCGAAGGCGTGCAGGACACCAGCCCGCGCAAACCAGTTGGCGTCCCGATAAAACAGGCCGCCACCCAGACGATGCGGAGGAATGCGGGGAACGTTCTCGCCGTTGTCGAACTCGGCACGCACGAAGTCGTACTGCCCGTCGACACCCCAAACGCCCTTCCAGACGCGAGCCACATCATATTGGAACGCGAGCTCGGCGCCGTAGAACGTCGCGTCGCGCTGCTGAAAGAAGACGAGATCGAACGCCTCGTGCCCATGGCCATGCCCGCCGCCACCCGCGTGGCCCTCGTCAAAGCAATGGAAATGATCGCCATGCGCCTCCGCATCGCATTCGAGTCCGGAGAGCTGGCGATAGATGAAGCCGTTGTAGCGGGTGTAGTAGGCCGACGCATCGAAACGCAGAGCACCCACTGACTTCTTGAGACCCGCCTCGATCGTTGTCGCCTTCTCCACATCGAGTCCGGGATTGCCCACCTCGAACGTCCCCGTCGCCTCGTGCATGCCCTTCGAGAAAAGTTCCGCAGCATCGGGCGCACGCTCGACGTACTGCCCCGTGAGACGGGCCACCGTCTGAAGTGGCAACTGATAGAGAAGCCCAAGGCTCGCACTCGTCGGCGTGAAGTCACGCTCTCCGGAGAAGCGATGCGAATGGAAATGCCATTCGTGATCGTCCGGCGGCGCCTCGCGATGTCCGTGGAACTCCTCCCACCCCGAACCATCGATCGTCGCATGCTCGATCCGAGCCGCAGCCTGGACGCTGAGCTTCCGCGTCAATGCAAGCTCCTCGAACCAGAACGCCGCGATGCTTTGCGTGTGGGCCGGCTCGAGCAGAGATTCACCCTCGAAGCTTTGCCCGCGCGTCTTGCGGTTGTTCCAGTGAGCGCCGATCACGCCGGTCAGCTCGCCGAGCACGGTGCCCACGGGAACGTGTTGCACCTCCACGCGCGCCTCTTGCTCCTTGTTGGTGAAGCGTGAGCCAACCTCGAACTCGTCTTCGACGCCGGGGTCATGGATCGCAAGCTCGTCGTGCGCATAGTCCGATGCTCCGAACCAGAAGCGAACCGCATCGACGGCCGAGCCGCGGACCCGCCACTCGCCTTTCGCGAGCACCTTGTCCTGCACCATGTCGATACGCGGGTTGACGCCCTCCTCCGCTTCCTCGCCGGGAATGCCGTAAAGGCTTTCGATTCGGGAAAACGAAACGCCGACAAATCCGTCCGGTCCCACGATGGAGCCGCCCAGCGCACCGCCCTTGCTGTCGGCAAAGCTGTTCTCGACAGTGCCCTTGGGAGACTCGTAGTCGTCCGCCTTGCGCCAGAAGCCGTCTGCGTGGACCACGATGCCTTGGGAGCCAGCAGTGGCCCGGAATGCACCGTCCTTGCTGTCGTCCACCGACGTGCCACCGCCTTTGAGCGCGCCACTGAAGCCGCCCTTCGGCATGTAGGTTGGAATACGCTGGTTCTCGACCGAGACGACACCGCCGATGGCCTGCGAACCGTAGCGCAGCGTTGCGGGACCACGCACGACCTCGATGCGGTCGGCAGAATCCGGGCTGATCGGGATCGCATGATCCTCGGAAATGGCAGCCACATCATGCGTGCCGATGCCGTTCTCCTGCGTGCGGACGCGATAGCTGTCAAGGCCGCGAATGATCGGCCTGTTCGCACCAGGCGCAAAGGACGTTCCCGAAATTCCGGGCTTCGTCTCCAGCGCGTCCGTGATGGTCGCCCCGTTGATCGGCGCAATCTCGCTCTCGCTCATCGTCGTGACCGCCACGAACGAATGATCCGCAAAATCGAGCGCTGTGCCGGGAAGCGACGCACTTTCCGCAGGCGCGGTATCCCCCTCCGGAAGCGTCTGCTTGGACCGCTTCGGTTTCACGATCGGGCTCGCCGTCGTCACATCGATAGCAGGAAGCTCCGTAACGCTCTGCGCCGAGGCCGAAGAAACGGCCATCACGGTAGCAGCGGCGGGAAACGCCAGAACGGCCGCCCGAAGGCGTTCACGGTTGTACGGGGGCATGAGAACCTCGACTTACGGATGTTATAATATCCGTTTAATAGCCGCCGCGCTCCCCTCTGGCAAGTGGGTTGTCTGGGTGGTTCGCACGCCGTCGCCCCAGCGCCGAAGGACGCCGCAGCTCCCGATTGCTCGTGCCGTGCACGAAGAAGAAACGCGCGGACGCGGCAATGCCGAAATTCATGTCTTATAAAGCGGCGATGACATGGTGCGCATCGAGCGGGGAGAGCTGGTGACAATGCGGGCACGGAAACGGCGCGGCAGCCGAAGAGACGCCTTCTTGGCGATCATCCTACTTCTCCTCGCCCCCATCGCCATGACGCCAGCGCCCGCGGCCGCGCGTGACGAGGTCGGCACAGGCGAGCTGGCCGCCGCCAGGCCCGGCACAGTGTTCCGCATCTGGCCACTCGAAGGAGGCGTAAAGGCCGGATACAAAGGCTACCGCGTCCTCTATCGCTCGACGGGATTGCAGGACGAGCCGATCGCGGTGAGCGCCGCGATCATCTTCCCCGCGGCCGGCGCCACCTCGCCCCGCCCCGTGATCGCATGGGCGCATCCCACCAGCGGAGTCGTGACGCGCTGCGCGCCGACGCTGATGCCGGATCTCGCAGGCACCATCCCGGGAATCGACCAGTTCACCGACGCAGGCTACGTCATCGTCGCAACGGACTATCCGGGCCTCGGCGCCCCAGGCGCCCATCCCTACCTTATCGGAAAAAGCGCGGCCCATGCCGTGCTGGACTCTGTGCGGGCGGCACGCACCCTGAAGGACGTGCACGCTGGCAAGCGCTTCGTCGTGTGGGGACACTCACAGGGCGGACACGCAGCCTTGTTCACGGGCGCCGAAGCAAGATCCTACGCCCCCGACATCGAGCTTCTCGGCGTAGCCGCTGCAGCTCCCGCGACCAACCTTATCGAGCTCTTCGACGCCGATCGCGAGACGAGCAGCGGCCGTAGCCTCACGGCGATGGCACTCTATTCCTGGTCGCGCGTCTTCGGCTTCCCACTCTCCAAGTTCGTCGTGCCCCATGCGGAACGAAGCTTCGGCCGCCTGGCCAGCGATTGCATCCTCGACCTTGCCGACTTCATGAAGGAGGACAGCGACGAGCACGCACTTGCCCGCAACTTCCTATCTTCCGACCCGACGAAAGACGCCGGCATCCGCGACATCATGCAGAAGAACTCGACGGGGATGCTGCCTCACGGAATGCCCGTGTTCATCGCGCAAGGCACCTCCGACGAGCTCGTGAGGCCAAAAATCACGCGAGCCTACGCGAAAGAACTTTGCGGCGGCGGAGCTAAGGTCAAGTTGCACATGATGAGCGGCACACCGCATTTGACGGCAGGCATGAACGCAGCTTACGCAGCATCGCAATGGATGAGCTTGCTGTTCAAAGGCGCCACACCGCCGAGTGATTGCTGACAGTCTCCCCCGTCACGCCGCACGGCCGAGAACCGCGCACGCCTCTGCCGCAATCACGTGCTCCTCGTCCGTGGGAATGACGAGCACGGTGATCCGGCTCCCCGCCGCACTGATGACCTCGGCATTCTGCGCATTGCGTTCGGGATCGAGCACGAGGCCGAGCCATGCCAGCCGCGCGCACACTTCAGCGCGCACGCGCGGCTGATTCTCACCTATTCCGGCCGTGAACACGATGGCATCGAGCCCCCCTGCGCTCATGGCGAGACGGCCGATCTCCCCGGCGATCCTGAGCGTGAAAAGTTCTATCGCCTCCCATGCTTCCGGCGCGGCGCTCTCCAGAAGTTCGCGGCTGTCCGCGCTGATCCCCGAAACGCCGAGCAGTCCGGACCGATGATAGAGAATAGCCTCGACCTCGTTCAAAGGAAGCTTCTTGTCGCCCAGGAGATGCAGCAAGACGCCCGGATCGAGCGCGCCGCACCGCGTCGCCATCGGAATTCCGTCGAGCGTCGAGAACCCCATGCTGGTATCACGGCTTGCCCCGCCATCGAGCGCGCAGAGGCTCGCCCCGCTGCCGAGATGCGCCGCAATCACCTTGCCGTGCGCCACAGTCGGGAACCTCCGCGAGAGCGACCCGGATATGGACGCATAAGAGAGCCCGTGAAACCCGTAGCGCTTGATGCCTTCGTCATGCATCGCGCGGGGAATGGCGAAGCGCTGCACGATCGGATCGTTGCTGCGATGGAAGGCCGTATCGAACGACGCCGACTGCGGAAGCTCGGGGCGGAGCTGCCGGATGGCCCGGATAACGCGCAGGCTCTGCGGCTGGTGCAGCGGCGCGAGCTTCGTGAGCGCGTCCATGGCGCTGAGCGCAGCGTCGTCAATCACCACGGGTCCCGAGAACGCATCTCCGCCGTGAACGACGCGATGCCCCGCGGCCGATACTTTGCTGAGATCGAAGTGCTTGCCGACAAACCCGAACGTCTCGGCCAGAACCTCGCTCAGGTCGTCGGACGCTCGCGCACTGAGTTCAACATCGAACACCTCAGGACCTTCGACAAGGTGAAAGGTGAGAGGCGCCTTCCGGAAATCGATGACGCCCTTAGCGAGCCTCCGCGGCGCAGATCCGTCTCGCTCGAACACCCCGATCTTCACGGTGGACGAGCCAGCATTGAAAGTGATCAGAAGTTGGTCGCTCATTCGGCAGGAAGCCTTTCCATGGGCCGCAGCGCGGCAACGAGTTTCGCGAGCGCGGCCGACGCAATGCGCGCGCTCATGGGATCGGCCCGGCTCGTCAGCACGATGGGAACGCGTGCGCCGAGCACGAGACCGGCGGCGGTCGCTCCCGCGAAGTAGATGAGCTGCTTGGCCAGCATGTTCCCCGCTTCGAGATCGGGCACCACGAGAACGTCGGCCTGTCCCGCAACAGGTGACACGATCCCTTTGGTGCGGGCCGCCTCGAGGCTGATCGCGTTGTCGAAGGCGAGCGGACCGTCCACTTTCGCGCCCGTGATCTGGCCGCGAGAGGCCATCACCGTCAGCGCGGCCGCATCGAGCGTCGCCGGCATCTTCGAGTTCACCGTCTCCACCGCCGCAAGGACCGCAACGAGCGGCTCTTTCAGTCCGAGCGTATGCAAGAGATCGATGGCGTTCTGACAAATGTCCCGCTTCTGCTCAAGCGTGGGCTGGATGTTGATGGCCGCATCCGTGATCAGAATAGGCTTGGGATAGGCAGGCACATCCATCGCATAGACGTGACTGATACGCCGCTCGGTGCGCAAGCCGGACGTCGGCGCCACGACGGCACCCAGCAATTCATCGGTATGGAGACTGCCCTTCACCAACACCTCGACGTCTCCAGCGACGGCGATCTCCACCGCGCGCGCCGCAGCGGCGTGACTGTGCGGGACGGATTCGATGCTGATCCCATCGAGCGAAACGCCCGCCACATCCGCCGCCGCCCGGATCTTGGCTTCCGGACCGACGAGAAGCGGAACGAGAAGCCGCTCGTCCCGCACCTCCACAGCCGCGCGCACGGCCTCCGGCGAGCAGGGATGGACGATGGCCGCCTGAATCGGCGGAAGATCACGCGCTTTCTGGATGAAGGCTTCGTAGCGGGTGCCATGCGCGGTGGGAGGAGCTTGAGGAAGCATCGAGACCTCATCGTTGATGAAAAAATGCCACGCCTCGATCCGAGGCGGAACAAAACCAAAGTCACAAGCCCCTCAGGTTCGCCGGGGCGCGGGCGCCACTGTCCCGATGGTCGCAATGATGCTCGCAACCAGGTCCTCAAGTTCCCCGCCTCCGCTCTCGCGAAGCGGCGCGATCTCGAGCACGTTGCGGAGAATGCCGACACCCGCCAGAAACGCGGCGATCAGGGCCGCCCTTTGCTGCGCAGGCTTGCGCAGCTTCGCGCTGAGCGGCTCCACGAAATCGTTCACGATGTAGTCCCGCAGGATCGACGCCGCTTTCGGGCTCGTCAAGGACCGAACCACGATGTCGAGCGGCCCCGCTCTTTCGCGCGAGCGCCGGTCCTCCCGCGCGAACGCCTGCCTGGCGAGCGCAGCAGGCAGCTCTCCGCCGGAAGAGGAAAAAATATGGTCTGTCCCGATCGCCGCACGCAGGGCTTCGGCAAACAAATTCTCCTTCGAGCCGAAGCAGCGATGAACATAAGCCACATCCACACCAACATCGGTCGCGATGTCGCGCAGGCCGGTCTGCTCGTAGGAACGCCGCGAGAACTGCCGGATGGCGGCCTCAAGAATTCGCTCCCGCGTGTCTCTCGCCGGCTGTGCTGCTGGCTTCTTCCTCATCCGGTCCTCGAACCCGTGACAGCCAATCACTCACCGCATCCTTACCATCCGCTCCGGTCAACGGCTGTTGATCTCCATCAATGCAGGTATGCGGTGTGCAAATAGGACTGTCGCAACAAGATGCGATACCGTCGCCGACATACGCTACGACCCAAACCTGCGAGCGCCCGGACGAAGTCCCCCCGCCGCGCGGGGCCTAGAGACCCGGAGAAACACTGATGGCTGATCAACGACCCAGCGCCTTGGCCAGCGCGGCCGACGCTCTCCGCTCCGCTTACCAGAGGATCGCGCACGTCGCCGACCGCCCCAGCCGCTTCGGTTGGAGCAACCGCACGCTCGCCGTCGCGGCCTTGGCCGCTATCGCCGTCGGATACTTCTCTTGGCACAAGCTCACCGCAGGTGATCTTCCGGATGGGATCGCCAAAGGCAACGGCCGCATCGAGGCGGTCGAGATCGACATCTCCACGAAGACCGCGGGCCGCATCAAGGAAATCCTGGCCGACGAAGGAGACTTCGTCACCATCGGCCAGGTGCTCGCCCGCATGGATACCGATCAGCTCGAAGCGCAGCGCCGCCAAGCGGAAGCCCAGCTTCGCCGCGCCATGATCGGCGTCGAGACCGCAAAGAGCGTCGTAGTGCAGCGTGAAGCCGAGCGGACGGCGGCCATCGCCGTCGTCGCGCAACAGGAAGCCCAGCTCGACGCGGCCGAACGCAAGCTCGCAAGATCCGAGGTTCTGGCCAAACAGGACAATGTCTCCCAGCAGGTTCTCGACAACGATCGCGCGACGGAGCAGGGCGCGAAGGCCGCCGTCGGAGCAGCCAAGGCACAGCAGGCCGCGACCGAAGCCGCCATCAGCGCGGCCAAGGCCCTCGTGGTCGACGCCGAGGCCTCGGTCGAAGCGGCCCGCGCAGCCATCGAGAGCCTGACCGTCGAGATCAACGACAGCACGCTGAAGGCCCCGCGCGACGGCCGCGTACAGTATCGCGTCGCCCAGCCCGGAGAAGTGCTCTCTGCCGGCGGACGTGTCCTCAATATGGTCGATCTCGGCGACGTCTACATGACGTTCTTCCTGCCCACCAGCCAGGCAGGCCGCGTCGCGCTTGGCACCGAGATCCGCCTCGTCTTGGACGCCGCACCTCAATATGTCATCCCCGCCAACGCGTCGTTCGTAGCCGACGTCGCCCAGTTCACGCCCAAGACGGTGGAGACGGAGGAGGAGCGCCAGAAGCTGATGTTCCGCATCAAGGCTCAGATCCCTCCCGAATTGCTCCGTAAGCACATCCAACAGGTGAAGACCGGCCTTCCCGGCATGGCCTACGTCAAGCTCGATCCGGAAGCGGAATGGCCGAAGCGGCTTTCGGAAAATCTTGTCAAATGAACGTAGCCCCCCGAGACAGCACGCCCGACGTCCGTCCCCCGGTCGCGCGCCTCGAAGGCGTCGCGCTCACATACGGCAAGATCCGCGCGCTCGACGGCATCACCCTCGACCTCCCGTCCGGATGCATGGTGGGCCTTATCGGCCCCGACGGCGTTGGCAAATCCAGCCTGCTCGCTCTCGTCGCGGGGGCGCGCGCCATTCAGAGCGGCCACATCGAGGTGCTGGACGGCGACATGGCCGAGGTCCGCCATCGGCAAGCGGCGTGTCCACGCATCGCCTACATGCCGCAGGGCCTCGGCAAGAACCTGTATCCGACACTCTCCGTCTTCGAGAACGTCGATTTCTTCGGGCGTCTCTTCGGGCACGCCCGCCACGAGCGCGAGCGGCGCATCGCCGAATTGCTCGCGCGGACCGGCCTCAGTCCCTTTGCCGACCGGCCTGCCGCGAAACTCTCCGGCGGCATGAAGCAGAAGCTCGGCCTGTGCTGCGCTCTCATTCACGACCCCGATCTCCTCATTCTCGACGAGCCGACGACCGGCGTTGATCCTCTGTCCCGCCGTCAGTTCTGGGAGCTGATCGACTCCATCCGCGCGAGCCGCGAGGGAATGAGCGTCGTTGTCGCCACCGCGTACATGGAGGAGGCAGCGCGCTTCGATTGGCTGGTCGCCATGGATGCGGGGCGCGTGCTGGCGACCGGCACGCCGCAGGATCTTCTTGCCAAAACCGGCGCCCCCAATCTCGACGCGGCCTTCATCGCGCTGCTTCCCGAGGAAATGCGCCAAGGCCACCGCGAGGTGATTATTCCGCCGCGCGATCCGGCCGACGACGGCGAGATCGCCATCGAAGCCGAGCACCTCACCATGCGCTTCGGAACCTTCACGGCCGTGGACGACGTGAGCTTCCGCATAGAGAGAGGCGAGATCTTCGGATTTCTGGGATCCAACGGATGCGGCAAGACCACGACCATGAAGATGCTGACCGGTCTTCTACCGGCTACCAGCGGCATCGCCCGCCTGTTCGGGCGGGAGGTCGACCCAAAGGACATCGAGGTGCGCCGCCGCGTCGGCTACATGTCCCAGGCCTTCTCGCTCTACACGGAGCTGACGGTCGCGCAGAACCTGGACCTCCACGCGCGCCTGTTCGCGATGAAGCCGGAGGCGATCCCCGCCCGCATTGAGGAGATGGCGAAGCGCTTCGATCTCACGGAGGTGATGGACGCCCTGCCGGATTCCCTGCCGCTGGGCATCCGCCAGCGCCTCTCACTCGCCGTCGCAATGATCCACTCGCCCGACATCCTCATCCTCGATGAGCCGACCTCCGGCGTGGACCCCGTCGCGCGAGATGCCTTCTGGCAAATCCTGTCCGACCTTTCCCGCAAAGATAAAGTCACCATCTTCGTCTCGACGCATTTTATGAACGAGGCGGAGCTTTGCGATCGCATCTCGCTCATGCATGCGGGCAAGGTACTGATCAGCGACACCCCTGCCGCCATCGTCGCAAAACGCTCCGCCCACACGCTCGAGCAAGCCTTCGTCGCCTATCTCGAGGACGCCATCGGCGAAGCGAAAGAGAAAGAGAAGGCGCCGCCAGAGACCCTCTCTGCGTCCGAGCCCAAACCAATACCCCGCAAGACGTCGGCTTCGCGCGGCCTCCGCCACCTCTTCGATTTCCGGCGCATGTTCGCCTACACGAAACGCGAATCGCTCGAGCTGCAGCGCGATCCCATTCGCGGCGCGCTCGCCACCATCGGCAGCGTCATCCTGATGTTCGTGATCGGCTACGGCATCAACATGGACGTCGAGAACCTGACTTTCGCGGTTCTGGACCGCGACGACACCACGGTGAGCCGCGACTATACCCTCCAGATCGCCGGATCCCGCTACTTCACCGAGAAGGCTCCGATCACCGACTACGCCGACCTCGATCGCCGCATGCGGAACGGCGAGATCAGCCTCGCCATCGAGATCCCGCCCGGCTTCGGCCGCGATACGGCGCGTGGCGACCCTGTCGAGATCGGCGCGTGGATCGACGGGGCCATGCCGACGCGCGCCGAGAACGTCCGCGGCTACGTGCAAGGCATGCACGCAACCTGGCTCGCGCAGAAATCACGCGAGATCTACGGCGACGCCGCCACCATTGGCGATTTCCAGCTCGCTCTCCGCTACCGCTACAATCCCGACATCCAGAGCCTCGTGGCCATGGTCCCGGCGGTGATCCCGCTTCTGCTTCTCATGATCCCGGCGATGCTCTCGGTCCTCAGCGTCGTGCGCGAGAAGGAGCTGGGCTCGATCATCAATTTCTACGTGACGCCGGTCACACGGCTTGAATTCCTCATCGGCAAGCAGATCCCCTACATCGCCCTCGGCATGTTCAACTTCTTCCTGCTGGCCGGCTTCGCGGTGTTCGCGTTCCGCGTGCCCTTCACCGGAAGCTTCCTCACCCTGGCGTCCGCCGCACTCATCTATGTGGCGGTGACCACCGCGTTCGGGCTTCTGCTCTCCACCTTCATGAAGAGCCAGATCGCCGCCATCTTCGGCACTGCCCTGCTCACGCTCATTCCCGCCGTGCAGTACTGCGGCATCATCGACCCCGTCTCCTCGCTGCAAGGCGCCGGTGCACTGATCGGACAGATCTACCCGACCACCTATTTCGTCACCATAGCCCGCGGGACATTCTCGAAGGCGCTGGAATTCCGAGACCTGGCGGGAAGCTTCGTTCCGCTCCTGATCTCGGGCCCGATCCTGATCGGCCTCGGCGCGAGCCTCCTCAAGAAGCAGGCGACATGATCATGCACCGGAGTAATATCTTCCAGCTTGGCATCAAGGAGCTTCGCGGTCTTCTCCGCGATCCCATGCTTCTGGTTTTGATCGTCTACGCCTTCACGATCTCGATCTACACAGCCTCCCGCGCGATGCCGGAAACGCTCAATCAGGCGCCGATCGCAATCGTGGACGAGGACCGGTCCCCCGTATCCACCCGCATCGTTTCGGCCTTCTATCCTCCATACTTCCTGGCGCCTGCGCTGATCTCGCAGCACGAGATGGACGTGCGGATGGATTCCGGGGTCGACACATTCGCCCTCGACATTCCACCGAATTTCCAGCGCGATCTCCTCGCCGGAAGATCGCCGACCATTCAGCTCAACATCGACGCCACCCGTATGACGCAGGCGTTCAGCGGCGGCGGCTATGTGCAGTCCATCGTTTCGAGCGAGGTGAGCGAGTTTCTGAGCCGTCACCGGACCAACACCGTTCTGCCAGTCGAGCTGACGCTGCGCTCCCGCTTCAATCAGGAAATGAACAAAGGGTGGTTCGGCTCCGTCACGAACGTCATCATGGCCATCACCATGCTGTCGATCGTGCTCACGGGTGCAGCCCTCATCCGCGAGCGCGAGCACGGCACCATCGAGCACCTTCTCGTCATGCCGGTTACGCCTACCGAAATCATGATCAGCAAGATCTGGTCCATGGGCATCGTCGTGCTGCTGGCGTCGGCGTTCTCTCTCTTTGTCATCGTAGAGGGCTTGCTCTCCGTTCCCGTCGAAGGATCGATCGCGCTGTTCCTCGTTGGCGCCGCGCTCCATCTCTTCGCCACCACGAGCATGGGCATCTTCCTGGCCACTGTCGCCGGAACCATGCCGCAGTTCGGCTTGCTGCTCATGCTCGTCCTCCTGCCGCTGCAGCTCCTGTCCGGCGGCGTCACCCCACGCGAAAGCATGCCTGAGATCATTCAGTTCATCATGCTGGCCGCGCCGAACACGCATTTCGTCATCCTGGCACAAACTATTCTGTTCCGAGGCGCCGGGCTGGATGTGGTCTGGCCGCAGTTCGTCGCGCTCCTCACGATCGGCAGCATCCTGTTCGCGTTCTCGCTCCGCCGCTTCCGGAAATTCCTGCGATAGCGGCCGAAGCACCACGCTCGGCGAATAAAAACGCCGCCGTTCCCGGTCTCGGTGGCCCTTAAGTTTCCCTTAATCTGGACCGTTAGGCATACGCCGCACGGAACGCGAGATGCGTCTGCACGCACATGCGGCGGCACGTGGCCTCACGCGTCGTTGGGGTCACGTATGCCAGTTGGGGGATCATGACATGTTGCACCGAAGGTTGTTTCTCGTCGGCCTGGCCGCGTCTTTGTCGGGCTGTGCCTCCGGCAACATGGATTTGGATTGGCTCGGCGTCGCCTACGATGTGAGCGAGGCCGACCGCAGGAACTATGCGGCCCTGCCTCGCGAGCGCTTCCCCATCCCCGCGGCCGATCTCGAAAAGCTCGATCCCAAGTTCCGCCGCCAGCTGGTGCGCTACGAAACCGCGGAGCCCGCGGGCACAATCGTTGTCGATACGCCCCGGCGATATCTCTATCTCGTCAGCGGTAACGGCCGGGCGATGCGCTACGGAATAGAGGTAGGACGAGAAGGCTTCGGCTGGAACGGCACCGCCACCATCGCGCGCAAGGCAGAATGGCCCACATGGACGCCCCCCGCCGAAATGGTCGCGCGCGATCCGCGCACCGCACCCTATGCGCGCGGCATGCCCGGCGGCCCCGAAAATCCTCTCGGCGCACGCGCTCTCTATCTCTACCAGGACGGCCGCGACACGCTCTATCGCATTCACGGCGGCGGGCGCCCCTCGACGCTCGGCAAGGCGACATCCAGCGGCTGCATCCGCCTGCTCGACCATGACGCGATCGACCTCTTCAACCGCACGCCCACGGGAACGCGCACGGTCGTGTTGCAGGACCCGCTGCTCAGCCGGAAAGCCGCGCCCGCCCAGGCAGCACGTGACGCGCAAGGCGAGGACGCATCGGGCTAGCGCGAAGCCGCCTTCCTGCGGCTCTTCGCTGCGGCTCCATATCCGGGAGCGGACAGGCCCCTTCCCTGCGCCCGCTGCATGGCCTAAGGGTGCGCTGGATTTGCTCCAGGGACCCCTCCGCATATGATTCGCCTCGACAATATCGGCAAGCAGAACGGCCACCAGATCCTCTTCGTCGAGGCGTCCGCCGCTCTCAACAGAGGCGAGAAGGTTGGCCTCGTCGGCCCCAACGGAGCAGGCAAGACCACCCTCTTCCGGATGATCATCGGCGAGGAGCAGCCGGATGAAGGCCAGGTGGCCGTCGATCGCGGCGTGACGATCGGCTACTTCAGCCAGGATGTCGGCGAAATGGCTGGCCGCAGCGCCGTGTCGGAGGTGATGGACGGCGCCGGTCCCGTGAGCGAGGTAGCCGCCGAGCTCAAGGAGCTGGAAGCCGCGATGGCCGATCCGGACCGCGCGGACGAGATGGAAAGCATCATCGAGCGCTATGGCGAGGTGCAAGGCCGCTTCGAGGAGCTTGGCGGCTACGCACTCGAAGGAAAGGCGCGCGAAGTGCTGGCGGGCCTCTCGTTCAGCCAGGAGATGATGGACGGCGACGTGGGCGCGTTGTCCGGCGGCTGGAAGATGCGCGTCGCGCTCGCTCGTGTGCTGCTTATGCGGCCGGACGCCATGCTGCTCGACGAGCCGAGCAACCATCTCGATCTCGAAAGCCTCATCTGGCTCGAGGATTTCCTCAAGGGTTACGACGGCGTGCTGCTGATGACCTCGCACGACCGCGAGTTCATGAACCGCATCGTGACGAAGATCGTCGAGATCGACGGCGGAACCCTCACCACCTATTCGGGCAATCACGAATTCTACGAGCAGCAGCGCGCCCTGAACGAAAAGCAGCAGCAGGCGCAGTTCGATCGCCAGCAGGCCATGCTGGCCAAGGAGATCAAGTTCATCGAGCGCTTCAAGGCCCGCGCCTCCCATGCGGCACAGGTGCAAAGCCGCGTGAAGCAGCTCGCCAAGATCGACCGCGTGGAGCCTCCGAAACGCCGCCAGACCGTGCTCTTCGAATTTGCGCCAGCCCCACGCTCCGGCGAGGACGTCGTTACCCTCAAGGACGTACACAAGGGCTACGGCAGCCGCAGCATCTACGAGGGACTGGATTTCCAGGTGCGCCGCAAGGAGCGCTGGTGCGTGATGGGCATCAACGGCGCCGGAAAATCCACCTTGTTGAAGCTAGTGGCCGGCACGACGCAACCGGACACAGGAACCGTGACCATCGGCGGCAGCGTGAAGATGGGCTATTTCGCCCAGCACGCCATGGACATCCTCGACGGGGAACGCACGGTGTTCCAGTCGCTCGAAGACTCCTTCCCGCAAGCCGGACAGGGATCGTTGCGCTCGCTCGCGGGCTGCTTCGGCTTCTCCGGTGATGACGTGGAGAAAAGGTGCCGCGTGCTGTCCGGCGGCGAGAAGGCCCGCCTCGTCATGGCCAAGATGCTCTACGATCCACCAAATTTCCTGGTCCTCGACGAGCCGACCAACCATCTCGACATGGCGACGAAGGAAATGCTGATCGTTGCCCTTTCCCAATACGAAGGCGCGATGCTGTTCGTCTCCCACGACCGGCGCTTCCTCGCGGCCCTCTCCAATCGGGTGCTTGAGCTGACGCCGGACGGCATTCACAAATACGGGGGCGGCTACACCGAGTACGTGGAGCGCACGGGATACGAAGCCCCCGGCCTGCACCGCTGAGCCGCATCACGCGCGCGAAGGCGCCTCCGCACCGAGCCCCGCCCTCGCTTCCGCATAGAGCGGCAGCCTCGTGAGCGCATCACCCTCCACGCGCGCCATGTGTGACAGGATCAGAGCCTTCTTCGCCAGGTAGGTCTCCGCATATGCGGGATCATGGGCTAGGATGGTCCGCGTGTTGTCGATGAGATCAGCAAGCTTGATCACTTTCGCGGCCAGGGGCGCCCTGGAGAGACGCCACGCCGACACCACCTTTTGAAAAGGGTCCGCTTCGCCCGGCGCGTCCGTCAGCCAGAATACGATCTCGCCTATGTCGGGACCAAAGGACTCTGCGATCTCCGCGAGGCTCACCGAAGCCTTCTCGACCGCATCGTGCAGATAGGCCGCAGCAAGGATTGCAGGCGCATCGTAGCCGTAATCCCTCAACAGCGCCACGACCCGCTCGAGATGCTCGGTGTGAAGCCCATCCTCGTGCTTGCGGCGCCCGAAGCCATGACGCTGGTACGCAAATTTTCGAGCCTGTTCCACGATCTCGTCCATGCCAATGAGAACGCCCGAGCCGGCACGATTGGTTCCAGCGGCGGTGCTCTCTATCTCTGTGGTGTTCGGAGAGTTTTCACCACACCCAGAACAGCAGGACGGGGCTCGCATTCGCGACGGCGGCCCCCAGCGTAAAGGCCAGAAGCGCCGTCGCGTAACGCACCTTCGAATGCGCATAGCGGCGGCAAATCGCGGCGGCCAACGCCAGCGACCAGAGGAAGGCTCCCGCGAGCAGAGCCATGCGGACCGACCCGACCCAAGCGAGCTGCACGCCTTCCGCGCGTAGAAGAGTGACCGATAAACTCGACAATCCAAGGAAGATCCCGCAGCCCGCGATCGGAATAAGCCCCTGCGCCAGATGATGAAAGCGCTGCCAGGACCAGTGACCGAGCACTCGCGTGGCACCGGCAAGGGCTAGCGAGATGAAGAGACTTAAGAAAGCCGCGGCCGTCGCGACGTAGACAACGAGTAGAGCACCATCGAGCAGCGTTAGAACGTCGTTATTTGCGGGATAGTTCGTAAGGATCCACCACGGCGCCGTTGCCTCCAGTGGCCACAGCGTACCATGGCCGACCAGCCAGGCGGCGAGGCTCTGCTTCAAGGCGACGAACCACGGACTGACCGACCACTGGAAGGCGCCCCCCGCGATGCCGATCATGCCGACGACGATGAGCGCGGTCTCCCACGCATCCGCCGTGTCGCCAGCCACCTCGACGATTTCATGATTGGGCGAACGGCGAACCAGCCCGACGGCGCCGCGAAACCCGCTGCAGCGTCCGCACATGTGGCATTGGCTCGCACCGCGCATGGTGCGGATCGGAACGAGCGGCGCGCAATTGACACGCGGGAGCTGGCTCTTCGGCACGTTGTGTGACGCCTGCCAAGCCTCGGCATCCACGGCAAAGTGGAAAGGCGATAGCTTCGCGAGCACGCCGAACACGCCGCTCACCGGACAGAGGAAGCGGCACCACACCCTCTTGGCCCGCCCGAACGTCGCTCCGACGAGAACCGCCGCAACCGTCGAGCCGCCGAGAACGACCAGCGCCGCCGAAGGATACTGATAGACGCTGACCATCTGCCCGTAGACCGTCGTACAAACGAAGGCCGCGAGCGGCCATCCTCGCCATGTCACCCAAGAGGCAATGGCACGGCCCTGGCCATGCCGGCTTGCCCATTCGCTCAAGGCGCCTTCGGGACAGAAGAGACCGCACCAGGCGCGCCCTGCCAGAACCACGCTGAGCAGCACAAACGGCCACCAAAGTCCCCAGAATACGAACTGGGCAAACAGCGTGAAATTGTTCGAGATATGGGAGAAACGATCCGGAAGCGGAAGCGCTGCGGGAACGATCAGCAGCACGAGGTAAGCCGCGATCACACCCCATTGAACTCTTCGGATCACATGCTGATTGGCCAGCAGCCAAGCGCCGATCCCACGCCACAGATCCCGGGGCGGCGTGCACGCCGCCACCGGGATCGCGCCCCCTGCGCGCGTCATCGCCTGGCGATCAATAAGCACCTTTCTTACCTGTGCCGGCGAACACGAACTCATAGTCGACCGAGAACGGCTTGAACCATTCGCCGACGCCCGTTTCGCGATCGATGTGACGGCCGAAATGCGCATGGGCTGTGCCGCCTGGCGGGCTCACAGTGAAACGCAATTTGTACGAGCCTGGTCCGGAGAGCTTCACGTTGTCTCCGTAGTGCGGCCCGTCGCTCGCTACCATCGGCATGAGATCTCCGGAAACCGTCTCACCGCCGGCTTTGCTCAACTCGTATCGAACAGAAAGATAAGGGATCCATGTGCCATCCTCGAAGCCGTTCTTGTTGTCGGCGGCCGCGTGGATATCGGCCTCGAGGTGAATGTCAGATTTGGCAGCCGCCAGCATCATGCCTTCCGGCTCCATCTCCACAGGCTGGAGATAGACTGCGGCGACCTCCATGCCGTGGATGACCTGCGCTGCGCCGATCTCGTATTCGGCCGCCGCCGCGAGGGGGCTCAACCCCGCCGTCACAACAAAAACCACCGCAACTTTCTGGGCAAAGGACGTCATGATGGTCTCTCTTCTTTCTGGTGCAACCGGCGGCAACGAGACGGGCCCCACAAGAAACGTGGGCTCGCGCAAACTTGATGAAAGAAGTATAGTTACGTCCGTGCGCTCCCGCTTGACATCCCTCAAGTGCCGGTCGGAGCTTGCGGACCGCCGGCTCGGAGAGAGAGGAGGCGTCTTTTCCCGCGCGGCATCACCGCCCGCGCCGGACAGAGTCTCTGAAACATTCTCGGCACTTGCCCTTCGGGGATGGGGCAAGAACCCCGCGAAATCATGCAGCCGAAAGGCGCAATCGCACACGGCGTTCTGCCCCCTAACTTAGCCATGACCAGAAAGGAACTAGGCCGTTGAGACACTTGACACGGGCGCGACCGGACCTAAACAAAGTGCAGGGCGCTGCTTCGTGACCCACGTTTTAAGACACGGCATTACGTATATATTTTCATAGACGCTAACGGGGCATCCATCAGCCCAAAGCTGCAAATCCTTGCGGCATGCCTTAGATCATATCCCTCATGAACCTGCTCAGGCTCACTCCCGCCACGATCCTCGCAGCCACATTCCTTTGCGCTGCGGGTTTCATTGTTCTGCTGAATAAATCTGGCGTCGTGACCTGAGACCCTCGATTTCCTCCAGATTTGGGTAGAGTCCGTAACCTCCAGAGAGGAGACGGACGATGCGTAAGAGTAGGTTTTCGGAAGAGCAGATCATCGGCATCCTGCGGGAGCAGGAGGCGGGTAGGCCGACGGCGGACGTCTGCCGTAAGCACGGGATCAGCGGCGGCACCTTCTACAAGTGGAAGTCGAAGTTCGGCGGCATGGACGTCTCGGACGCCAAGCGGCTGCGCTCACTCGAGGACGAGAATGCGAAGCTGAAGAAGCTGCTCGCCGAGACGATGCTCGACAACGCGATCTTGAAGGACGTGACCTCCCGAAAG
>NZ_KB911260.1:0-156398 GCF_000383415.1 Hyphomicrobium zavarzinii ATCC 27496
TTGCAGACGACGATGGGGGCAGCGAAGCCATTCTGCGGCGCGAGGCGCGCGAGGGTGGCGGAGAGCAGGCTCGCCTTCTCTCCGTTCAAACCGCTGACGAACTGCTTCGGATACATGGCCCGCGAGAGGGGCCAGAGCCGGGTTCCCGAGCCGCCTGACAGGATGACCGGGACAATCTTATGCATGTGCTGACCTCTGGACGTGAGGCGCACGGTATCGTCCGATGTCTGGACTTACAAGATTTCAAGACATTGAATCGGCGGGCTTTTATCTCATACGGTTACCGAAAGCCACGCCTGCGTGCGGCGGGCCGGCGAGGATTGCGGCAGGCGGCCTGCCGCAATCCTCGCCCAAGTGCCCGTTCTCGTTCAGGATCAGTCGTTTTCGTAGATGTCCGGTACGTACAATTCGTCCGGCACCGGGGTACGGGAGTAGTCCGGGTTATGGACACGCTCCGGCAGCGTGACGTCCGCGCGGGGGACCTCCTGGTAGGGGATCTGGGCCAGGAAGTGGCTGATGCAGTTGAGGCGTGCGCGCTTCTTGTTGTCCGCTTCCACGATCCACCACGGTGCCTCGGGGATGTGGGTTCGTTCCAGCATCGCTTCCTTGGCTTTCGTGTACGCCTCCCAGCGGCGCCGGGATTCGAGGTCCATGGGCGAGAGTTTCCACTGCTTCAGGGGATCGTTGATACGCATGCTGAAGCGGAAGTTCTGCTCGTCGTCGCTGATGGAGAACCAATACTTGATGAGCTTGATGCCCGAGCGGACGAGCATGCGCTCGAACTCGGGAGCGGAGCGGAAGAACTCCTCGACATCCGGCTCGGAGCAGAAACCCATGACGCGCTCGACGCCCGCGCGATTGTACCAGCTACGGTCGAACAGCACGATCTCGCCCCCCGCCGGAAGGTGGGCGACGTAACGCTGGAAATACCATTGACTGCGCTCGCGCTCGCTGGGTGCGGGAAGGGCCGCCACGCGACAGACGCGCGGGTTGAGCCGCTGGGTGATGCGCTTGATGACGCCACCTTTGCCGGCCGCGTCGCGGCCTTCGAAAATGACGACGACCTTGAGCTTCTCGCGTACCACCCAGTCCTGCAGCTTCACCAGCTCGCGCTGCAGCCTGAACAGCTCCTTGAAGTAAGCCCTGCGGGGAAGGCCGCCTTCCTCGGCTTGCTCGCTGTCGATATCTTGCGGGCCGGTCAGGCGCTCGTCGTCCAGCTCCAGCTCGAGCTCTTCGTCGAAGCTGTCCAGCATTTCCGCCTTCACTCTGGCGGAGATCGCGTCTTCCTTTTTCATCGCTTTCACCTGGCTGCGCGGCTCGATCTACGGTTCGAGACGTCCGCGGTTGTGCTTCGCCCTCGCATGTTTCGGCGAGATCTGTGACGGGTGAATGACAGTGCGTCGCCGGACTATCTGCCCGCAGGCGCGGGAGCGGGTGACGCCCCCTCCATCTTTTCCTTGCGGATGAAGAAAAGATTTCGGGCGTAGATGAGCACGCCGAACTGGCCGAGAATGATCACCGGATCGAGGCGGTGCAGGCCGTAGGCGAACACCAGAAGGCCCCCAAGGAGGCTCAGGTACCAGAACGTCTCGGGCATGGTGGAGCGGCGCGACTTCTCCGTGACGAACCATTGGATCAGCCAGCGGGCGGAGAAGAGCACTTGCCCGACGAGGCCCACCGAGAGCCATAGAAACTCTGCGGGTGTGAGTGCGTTCCACCACGCGATCAGTTTTGCAGCCACAGCCGTTCCTCTCCTGGCGACGAGCTTTTCGATAGGGGAAGGGGAGACGCGAGCGCTGTTTGGCCGTTGGCCTGCGGCGCGCGCGGCGAAAGGGGAGCGCCGGGCAACATGGTGCGCTTGATGAGCCAGCGAACGCCGACGAGGTCGTAAATGCCGATCAGGGCGCGTCCGAAGTTCGTGTACTTCGAGGTGCCGGCGCGGCGCGGGCGGTCGTTCACCGGATGATAGACGGCTGCGTGTCCGTAAGCCTGGAAGAGCGCTGGCAGATAGCGATGCATGCCGGAGAAATAGGGCAGGTCTAGAAACACCTCGCGGTGGAACACCTTTATTCCGCATCCGGTATCGGGGCAGCGGTCGGCGAGGAGGGCGTCGCGCAGCCAGTTGGCGAACTTGGAGGCAAAGCGCTTCGAGGAGTCCGCCCGGCGGTTTACGCGGACGCCGCCTGCAAGCGATACGTTCGTCGGCCCGGTGCCTTGAATGAGCGCTGCGAGGCTTGCGATGTCGCGCGGATCGTTCTGGCCGTCTCCGTCCATGGTGGCGATGAGGGCGGCAGTCGCTGCGCGCACGCCTGTTCGAACGGCGGCGCTCTGTCCGGCGCGGTGCGTGTGGCGGATGAACCGAAGTTGCGGGACGGAAGCCAGCAGCGCTTGCACCTCGCGCGGGGTGTCGTCGTCGCTGCCGTCGTCTACCACGATGATCTCGCGGAGCATGTCGGCCGGAACCGAGGCTAGGGTTTCGCGGATAAGCGCGCCGATGTTGCCTGCTTCATTGAGAGCCGGGATGACGACCGAGATCCCGTAGCGTGGGGTCTCGCTCATCCGCGCACCTTTGCGAGCGTATCCGTGCCTGCGCGAAGGAGCGGAATGAGCGGGGCTGTGATCAGGGTCCAGGTTCGCCGCGGATCGCGCCAAAGGCCGATGAAGGCGATGTGGAGGAGACTCACGGTGATGGCCATGAAGACGCCGGCGAAGACGACATCA
Source organism: Hyphomicrobium zavarzinii ATCC 27496 (assembly GCF_000383415.1). Classification (GTDB taxonomy): domain Bacteria; phylum Pseudomonadota; class Alphaproteobacteria; order Rhizobiales; family Hyphomicrobiaceae; genus Hyphomicrobium_C; species Hyphomicrobium_C zavarzinii. The sequence goes on from NZ_KB911260.1 coordinate 2,722, forward strand.
CTCAGGAAGTGTGCGCCTTGAATGATGCGGACGGCTCCCGCCAATGTGCCGGCGGCGATGCCCCCGGCAAGCAGGGCCATCCGGTATTGCGGCAACAGGAGCGCGAGCGCGAAGAAGGCCGCGTAGATGGACGAAGCCTCGCCGCTCACGAACGAGCAGTTTCTCGGGCATTCGCGGGACGGCACGAGGGGCGGCGTGAACGCCTTGCTGCCGCCGAACTCGATGACGTCGCGCGGACGTGCGCGACCCAGGTTGTCCTTGAAGATCAGATTGGCGACGACGCCGGGGCCGACGAACAGAACCGCGATCATGAACCAGCAACGCGCCTGCTCGGACCCGAACCACTTGCGACGGGTGATGATTACGCGCGCGGTGACGGCCAGGGTGGCGAGAGCGACGAGCGCGAAGAGAACCATGAACAGCTGGCGGGCCAGGGTGACAGCCCAGGTGGCGCACCAGGGTTTTCCGGCGGCTGCGGCCGGGCAGGCCTCCCAGGCTGCGCCAGAGATGGACAGATCGATCTCGGGAGCGGAGATCAGCACCGCGCCGAGCGGTATGGCGAGCATGGCTGCGCCGATCAGGAACTCGCGCCGGAACTTCGTCTCTTCGGGTGTGTAAGGGTCGACGGATGCCATGCGTCACCTGTGTTGATAACCATCGAGGGTCGAAAAGTGGACGGTTCGTGTGGTGTGCCGGCCCGCGGGTATCTCGCGCATAGTGACCGGCGTCGCGGAGGCGAAGCGTCTCGTCACGGGAGAGGCCAGCCGCGGCGTGACGAGCAGAACGGGCGCCGGGGCCGCGGCGGTGAAGGGGCTCTTGATCTCGAAGTGGCTGCGGGGCGATGCGCCGTCGCGCCAGGAGAGGATGGGCACCGTGATGCCGCGCCCGTAGTAGGCGAGGGCCGCCGCATACTCGCGATCATCCGTCAGCACCGATCCGATCGGCTTGCCTTCATTCGCGGCTCTAGCGAGTTCGGCCTCCACCGCCGTGGCCAGCTCGCGATTTCCGAGGGTGCGGGCGAAGGGATCGCCGACGATGGGGAGAGCGAGGTGGCCGGCTTGCCATGTGGCGAGGGCCAGAAAAAGTGCGACAGCGCCGTTGATCGCGAACGAGGCGCGCATCCACGTCCATTCGCGGTCGCGGATCATCACAGCGGTGACAAGCGCGATGGCGGCGATGTAGGCGGGTGCCGCCCAATTGGCGTGGGCGCGCGAGATCAAGGCCTGCAGTGTAACGGCCGCGAGGATCGGGACCGAGAAGGCGAGCAGGAGCTTGTCCGAGGGGCCGGCCACGCTGGGCTTTCTTACCGCGCGCCAGACGATGACGAGGAACGCGCCGAACAAGACAGGTCCGAACACCCCAAACTGGGCGAGCAGGAATTCCGCAGCCTTGCCGGGATGGAACGGGATGCCGCGCCAGTTCGCGTTGTCGGCGGTGTGGGCGAAGGTGACGAAACCGTTCGTGGCGTTCCAGAGAACGTTCGGCGCGATGAGCGCTAGACCGCCTGCAAGCGCCATCCAGAGATGAGGGCTGCGCAGCAGTCCGCGGCTTTCCGGTGCGATCACAAGGTAGAGCGCGGCGGAGGCGGCGAAGTAGGCCATTGCGTATTTGGCATTGAGCCCGAGGCCCAATGCGAGCGCGAGCAGCAGGGCGTTTGCCAGGCTCGGTCCATTCAACATGCCAGCGAATGCGAACAGGGCGAGTGCCCAGGCCGCGAGTAGCGGCACGTCGGTCGAGATGATGCCGCTCGAAAGGGAGACCGCGGGGAGAAGCGCGTATCCGAGGCCAGCCCAGAAGGCGACCGTCTTGTCGTACAGGCGCCAGCCGATGGCGTAGACGAGGAGCGCCGTGAGAAGGTGGAGGGCGATCGCGGGAAGGCGGACGCAGGCTTCCGTCTCTCCGCAGACCGTGGTCGCGCCATGAATGATCCAGGCGATGAGCGGCGGCTTCGAGAAGTAGCCGAGCGCCGGTTCGAGAGACCACGCCCAGTACTGGGCCTCGTCCATGTAGAGGTCTGTGCGATTGAACGCGAGGGCGAGCAGGCGAAGCGCAGCGATCACGCCGACAACGGCGAGAAAAGCGGTGGTGGATCGCTCGCTCAGGCTTCGGGACGCTCGCTTCCGCATGCCGAGCACGACAGTGTCCGGTGAAGCGTTCGCGTATCCCTGCTGACCGTTCATGCCTCGCGCCCCCCGGCGCACGCTCGCGGCACTCGAGACGCCGCACATCCGCATTTGGCTATCAGCGGTGTGCGACGGCCCGGTTACCGTTCGGCGACAGACACATGACAACGCGACGTGTGATGCGCGGGCATCACGGGCAAGGGCGGCGAGGTTCCTTGATTAACGCCTTGAAGCGCGAGCGCTATGCGCATGCATTGGTGCGCGATCGTCTGGCGCAATTTTCTTGCGGCATCCACGCGGGCTGCTGCGCACTGTTGTGGATAGGTGGGCTGCTTCGCGTGCGTCTCAAGCTCAGATCGGTGATCGCAATCGCGGGGCGCGTTGCGATCACGATCTCATCGCGCCAGCTTCTTCGCGCCCGCCTTAATGTCCGCGCTCTGAGCTTTGCTCGAATGGTGAGCTTTTACGTTATCCTGTTTCAGTTCGGTGATTCTTTTGCCGTTTAGGGATGAAACCTGTGCAGACGCGTTCCAGGAAAAAGAGAGATCATGCCGTCGACTTCTCACGCCTCCGAGGCGGCCGAGAGCAAGGTTTTGCGTAAGGCTTCGCGCCGTCCGATCTATTACTTCGATGTCGTTCACGACTATCCGGCAATCGGCGGCGTCGTCGAATTCTCCGAGCTTCTCTTCCGTCAGTTGAAGAAGCGCTACGGCAAGCGGCTCATTTCCGCACGGGAGGCAGCGCAGCGCTTCGGCGCCCCCGATGCGACGATGCCCTATCTCGATCGCGAGCGGCGTGTTGCCGAAGTTCTGGCGCGGGTCGATCCTCATTCCACGTTCTTCTTCCCGAATTTCCATTCGCCGATTGCGCGGCGCGCCGATGGGCATGGTCCCACGATCATCAACGTCATTCACGACGTCCAGTTTGCATTCCTTCCCGAGCTCTACAGTGAAGCGAGGCTGCGCTGGCTCGAGCGCGCCTTTGCCCGGACGCGGGAGAATGCCGATCACGTCGTCTTCATCAGCCATGCTGCCGAGCAGCAGTACACGCAGCGTTTCGGGGTCCCGCGCCGTCATACTGTGATCTACAATCCGATCGAGATCGATCGCGCCGCCTCGACCACTCTGGATGACGGCGCGCCGTTCCTGCTGGCGTCGATCCATAATCATCCGCATAAGAATTTCTCGGGCCTGCTGGCGCTGTTCGCCAAGCTCGCGGAAAGATCGCCCGAGTTGAACCTGGTGGTCACCGGCCACGGCGGGGAGGCCTTCGCCTCGCACCTCGCTCATCTTCCGGCGAGCGTGGCGGCACGCGTCCGCCATCTCGGCTATGTGCCTCGCAAGGAGCTGGACGGGCTCTACCGGCGCGCGCGTGCTTTCGTCACGCTGTCGCGCTTCGAAGGCTTCAACATGTCGGCGGCGGAGGCCGCGAGCCACGGCACGTCGTTGATCCTCTCCGACCTACCCGTGCATCGTGAGCTGTTCTCGGAGCAAGCCTGCTTCGTCGATCCGATGACGCCTTCGGTGGACGCGGTCGAAGATTATCTCGCTGCGCATGCTGGACGTTCGGTCGCCTGGCCGCTGCACAAGGTGTGCGCGCCATCTGCGGTTGGGTCTGCCTACGCAGACGTGATCGACAGGTGCGCGTGCGCCTGTGAGACGTCGCCTGAGCAGGACACGGGGCGGGGCGTCCTCGGCGGAATGGTACGGGACGCTGTATCTCGCGCATCGGGTGCCGCGATGGCGCGCGCCCTTCTTTGCACCACAATGCTGGTCGGCGCTGCGAGTGCAGCGCTCGCAGCTCCGCCCGCGCCGGTTTCCGGCCTTTCGGATGGCGGCAAGGGCGGTGGCTATGCCGGCTTCGGCGGCCATCAAGAGGGCGTCGACGGCGGTACGGGCTATATGGGCGACGCCGGCGAGGATGGGAGCGCGGGATCTCCCTACTTCGGCGGCGGCGGCGGTGGTGCCGGCGGTGGCGTCGGCGGACTTGGCGACATCTTTACCTGCGCGCCGATGTTGTGCTCGGTTCCTGGCTTGGGCGGTGCCGGCGGCACGGCGGTCAGCCCGGACGGCGAGGACGGCGTCAGTCCCAACTATGCAGGTGGCGGCGGCGGCGGCGGTGGCGGCTTCCATGGGAACGGCTTCACCGGCGTCCTGGGCACGGTCGATCTCGTCGGCGGCCGCGGCGGCAATGGCGGCGATAGTCTCAATGCGTCCGCTCCAGGCAGTGGCGGCGGCGGTGGCGCGGGTGGATACGGCGCCGTGCTGACGGGGACGCCGACACTCGACAGCGCGATAAACCTCACAGGCGGCCGGGGAGGCGACGGCGGAAGCTCGGCGTTCTTCTCGTTCTCCGGCGGCAGCGGCGGCGATGGCGGCGTGGGATTGTTCTTCGCCGATCCGGGTGCGGTGTTCACCGGCTCGGGCTCCATTACGGGCGGCGAAGGCGGTACCGGTGGCGTTGCCAATGGCTCGAGCCCGAGCGTGCATGGCGGGCGCGGCGGCGACGGCGGCGCGGGTGTCGCGGGCAGTGGCGTGACCGTTCGCGTCGAGGGGCAGGTGACGGGTGGCACCGGCGGCTTGGGGGGCGCCAGCGTCAACGGCATTGAGGGCGAAAACGGCAATGGCGGCGCCGGCATCTCGGGCTCCGATCTCACGATCATCAATGCCGGGACGATCTCGGGCGGTCTTTCGGGCAGCGGCGTTCGTGCGAACGCCATCACGTTCACCGGGGGCGCGAACGCGCTCACTTTCGAGGCCGCAACTACGGGACTTGAGGGTGACATCGCGATCAACGGCGCGGGAAGCCTGACGTTCGATCAGGCGGACGGCGTGGACGTGACCGTCGACACGGTGATCACGGGCGACGGCTCGGTGATCAAGGACGGCGACGGCACGGTGATCCTGACCGGCACCAACACCTATACGGGCGGCACCTCGATCACGGGGGGCGTGCTCTCGGTCAACGGATCGATTGTGGGCGATACGAGTGTCGGCAACGGCGGCACGCTCAAGGGCACGGGCTTGCTCGAGAGCGTGACGGTGGGCTCCGGCGGCGTTCACGCGCCAGGAAACTCTATCGGAACACAGACGGTGACGGGCGCCTACACGTTGCAGGCAGGCTCGATCCTCGAGATCGAGGCCAACGCAGCGGGGCAGAGCGATCAGGTCGTCGTCAACGGGACTGTAGATCTCACGGGGTCGATCCTGCGCGTGCTGGCGGAAGCCGGAACCTATGCGCCCTCCACCGGCTATGTGATCATCGCCAACGATGGCGTGGATGCCGTCACGGGAACCTTTTCGACGACGACGAGCAACCTCGCCTTCCTGACCGCAAGCGTGAATTACGCGGCTGGCGACGGCAATGACGTGGAGCTGACGCTCCTGCGCAACGACACCGGCATCGACGAGGTGGCGCTGACGCCCAATCAGAGCGCGGTCGCGGCTTTCCTGAACGGTCTGAGCCCGGGACACCCGCTTTACGATGCGATCGTGGCGCTCTCCGAGAACGAGGCGCGCGTGGCGTTCGATGCGTTTTCGGGTGAGGTGCACGCCAGCGTTCTCGGTGTGCTGTTGCAGGATAGCAAGCAGCTTCGCGACGTGCTTTTCTCGCGTCTCTGGCAGGCCGTGCGGGGAAGTGGGGCGGGATCCGGCGCGGGCTCTGGGCAGCCGACGACGGTTGCCGCGCGTGACGATGCGCTGCCCGGGCGCATGGCGCTCGGCGCGGGCCGCCGTGGCGAAGAAGCTCCCGCTCTCGCGCGCTCGAGCACTCTCGCGTTCTGGGCGCAGGCCTACGGCTCGTGGGGTGAGTTCGACGGCGACCGCAACGCGGCTGGCGTGGATCGCTCGGTCGGCGGTTTCGTCTCGGGAATGGACGCGGCGTTGGGCGGCGGCTGGCGCGCCGGTTTCGCGACGGGCTACGGGCAGTCGAACGTGGATGTCGCCGCGCGGCTCAGCTCGGCGGATATCGAGAGCTATCATCTCGCGGCCTACGCGGGCGGCAAGCTCGGCGGCTTCGCGCTCCGCACGGGAGCGTCGTGGACGTGGCACGACGTCGAAACGGAACGTGCCATCGTCTTCCCGGGCTTCGCCAACCGGGTCGAGGCGTCCTACGACGCCGATACCGGGCAGATATTCGCGGAGGTGGCTCTGCCGCTTCAAGTCCGCTCCGTTGCGTTCGAGCCCTTCGCTGGCCTCGCGTGGGTGCATGTCGACAGCGATGGGTTTGCCGAGACGGGCGGGCTCGGGGCGCTCACGGCGGCTTCCAGCAACGAGGACACCGGGTATTCGACCCTGGGTGTGCGGGCGGAGACGCAGATCCGCACCAACGGGCTGCTTTTGCTGCCGCGGATCTCGGTTGCTTGGCAGCACGCCTTCGATGACGTGACGCCTGTGACGGCGCTGGCGTTCGCCTCCGGAGGGCCGGGCTTCACTATCGCGGGGACGCCCATCGCGCAGGATAGCGCGCTGCTCGACGCCGGGCTTGGTATCGTGCTCGGACCCGACGCGACGCTCGGTGTCTCCTACCATGGAGAGTTCGCCGACGAGACGCAGGATCACGGTGTAAGCGGCCGGCTGGACTGGCGCTTCTAGGCCGCATCCGGCTCGAAGCAGCTTGGCTTTCGCAGCCGGGCTGCTTCGGCGTTCTGCCGCCTCTTTCCCGCGCCGGGTGAGCCTGCTGGCCTGCGTCAGGCGCGCTCATCCTGTCTCCGTTTCCAGTCGCCATAGAGGTCAGGACACGAGTCCAGACGGACCGGGATGTGGGAGATTTTCATCGACTGCTCTGAGAAGGGCTTGGCCATCTCGGCGTAGATCGCCGCCGTCGAGAGGCCGTGAGGCGCGCCGTCTTCGTTGGAGTAGGCGTAGGCCACTGCGCCGATGCCTGCCATCCGCATCGCCGCCATGCACATCGGGCAGGGATGGCCGCTGGCATAGACAACGCATCCGGCGAGGTTCGGGGAGCCGAGCTTCCGGCTGGCGGAGCGGATGGCGTTGAGCTCCGCGTGTGAGGTCGGGTCGTTGGTGCTCAGGATCTCGTTCACGCCGGTCGCGACGACCTTGCCGTCCTTGACCACGACTGCGCCAAAGGGGCGGCCGCCGTTCGCGCTGTTTTCGTGCGCGAGCTCGATCGCGCGGCGCAGAAAGTTTTCCTCTTCGCTCATGTGCAGAGTCCTTTTTTCGAGGGCGCGCAGCCGAGAAGTTTTCGCATGCACGTGCGCCTTTCGAAAGCTATTTCGCAGGTGCAAAAATTATTGGGAGATCCCTCGGTGGTGATGCGAAAACCCTTATTTTATCGGCAGTTTTTCGCCCTTTGAGACGCCAGCTACTCCTTTGGAGGTAGCCCGTAGGGAGAATTGTGAGAGCCACGCCAAATGTTGAGATTTCGGAAGCGCGAAATGCTGCTGACGGACGGAGAATAAGATGGCCCGCGATCCCAAACACGACATTCTATTTCAGCCGATTCAGATCGGTCCCAAGACGTTGCGTAACCGCTTCTACCAGGTGCCTCACTGTATCGGTGCGGGATCGGACAAGCCGGGCTTCCAGGCGGCACACCGCTCGCTCAAGGGCGAGGGCGGCTGGGCTGCGATGAATACGGAATACTGCTCCATCCATCCGGAGTCCGACGACACGATGCGTTTGTCGGCCCGCATCTGGGATGAGGGCGACGTGCGCAATCTGCGCGCCATGACGGACGAAATTCACAAGTACGGCGCGCTGGCCGGCATCGAGATGTGGTACGGCGGCGCGCATGCGCCGTGCCTCGAGAGCCGCTGCACGCCGCGCGGCCCGAGCCAGTACGCCTCCGAGTTCGAGACGCTGAGCTACTGCAAGGAGATGGACCTCGCGGAAATCGCGATGGTTCAGCAGTATTATGTGGACGCCGCCTACCGCGCCCGCGATGCCGGTTTCGACATCGTTTACGTGTACGGCGCGCACTCCTATCTGCCGCTGCAGTTCCTCAATCCCTACTACAACAAGCGCACCGACAAGTACGGCGGCTCCCTCGAGAACCGCGCGCGCTTCTGGATCGAGACACTCGAGAAAGTGCGCAAGGCCGTCGGCAGCGATTGCGCGATCGCCACCCGCTTCGCGGTCGACACCATCTACGGTCCCGACCAGATCGAGATCGAGGTCGACGGCATGAAGTTCGTCGAGATGGCCGATCCGCTGGTTGATCTCTGGGATGTCGACGTCGGCGACATCGCCGAATGGGGCGAGGACGCTGGACCGTCGCGCTTCTACCAGCAAGGCCATCAGGTTCCCTGGACGCGCTTCGTCAAGCAGGTCTCGAAGAAGCCGGTGCTGGGCGTCGGGCGCTACACCGATCCCGAGAAGATGACCGAGATCGTCACCAAGGGCTTTGCCGATATCATCGGCGCTGCGCGCCCGTCTATCGCCGATCCCTTCCTGCCGAAAAAGATCGAGGAAGGCCGTTACGACGACATCCGCGTGTGCATCGGCTGCAACGTCTGCATTTCGCGCTGGGAGATCGGCGGACCGCCCATGATCTGCACGCAGAATGCGACCGCGGGCGAAGAGTACCGCCGCGGCTGGCATCCGGAGAAGTTCCCCAAGGCGCAGACGAAGGATTCGGTGCTGGTGGTGGGCGCAGGCCCGTCGGGTGCAGAAGCCGCGCGCGTGCTGATGGAGCGTGGCTATACAGTCCATCTCTACGACAAGGCCGAGAAGATCGGCGGTCACCTCAACAGCGTGGTGACGCTGCCGGGGCTCGGTGAGTGGGGCTATCACCGCGACTATCGCGAGACCCAGATCGCAAAGCTGATCAAGAAGAACAAGGACTGCGTGCTGGCGCTGGGCCAGAAACCCATGACGGCGGATGCGGTTCTGCAGTACGGCGCGGAGAAGGTGATCATCGCCACCGGCTCCTCGTGGAACACCGATGGCACCAACTGCCTCACGCATGCGCCCATTCCCGGCGTGGATGCGTCCCTGCCCGACCAGCTCACGCCGGAGCAGGTGCTCGAAGGCAAGAAGCCGATCGGCAAGCGCGTGGTGCTGCTCACCTCCGATACGTACTTCATGGCGCCGAGCCTCGCCGAGAAGCTGGCGACGGCCGGTCACGAGGTCACCATCGTCTCCGGTACGCATCTCGCCAACTACATGCACTTCACGCTCGAATATCCCAACATGATGCGGCGTCTGCATGAGCTGGGGGTCAAGGAGATCGGGCACCACTTCTGCTCGCGTGTCGAGCGCGGCCGCCTTGAGGTCTACAACATCTGGGGCGACGGCTCGAAGCGCAGCTACCGGGGGCCGGGCGTTTCTCCGCGCGACGCCAACAAGTCTCATCGCTGGGTGGAGTTCGACTCGCTCGTCCTGGTCACGGGCCGCCATTCCGAGAACGCGCTCTACAACGAGCTGAAGTCCCGTGAAGCGGAGTGGGCGCAGAACGGCGTCAAGGGCGTCTATGTGATCGGTGACGCCGAGATCCCGCGCCTGATCGCCGACGCGACGTTCAGCGGACACCGCATCGCACGCGAGATCGATGCCGCCACGCCGCAGTATCCGCTGCCGTACAAGCGTGAGGTCGCGGTTTGGGGTGCTGCGCACATGCCTGGCGGCGAGTTCAAGATCGAATACAAAGTCTAAGCACCGAGCAGAAGCTCAAGCAGCGCGAGATCGCCGCCATGCGCAGGCATGGCGGCGATCCGGGCTCGCGCGATTTTTCATTGCCTAACGTGACGAAGTGGGTGCTGCCGTGGATCCAAGAGACATAACCCGAATACTCTTCGAGGATTTTCGACCGCAGACCATCTATCTGTTCTACGCCGTTGGTTATGCGGCGATCGCCGTGTTCCTCTACGGAACCTACACGCAGATCCGCAAGTATCGCCGCGGAAAGCCCGATGCGGCGTGGGGCGAGCTTTGGGCGCGTTTCCTGGACATGGCGAAGACCATGTTCACTCACCGCACGCTGAAGCGCCGTGATCCCGCAGCCGGAAGAATGCATTCCGTCATTTTCTTCGGCTTCGTGCTGCTGTTCATCGGCACTTCTACCATCACGCTCGAATACGACATTCTCGCGCCGCTTCTCGGCGTTCGCTTCTGGTATGGCGATTTCTACCTGCTGTTCTCGCTGGTGATGGATGTTGCCGGCGTGGGGCTGATCGTCGGCCTCATCTACATGATGTACCGGCGCAAGTGGCTCAAGCTGCCGAAGCTCAACTACGCGCGCCCCGACCGGAAGCCCGGAGATCCCGACTACGACCGCACCTTCTATCGCCGCGAGGACTGGGCGTTTCTGTGGACGCTCATCCTGATCGGAATTACCGGCTTCGTTCTGGAAGCGGTACGCCTGGTCTGGCTCGCCGATCGTCCCGCCGTGTGGGATTTCCGGTGGTGGTCTCCGGTCGGTGCCGTGCTCGCGCACATCATGCAGGTCGCGGGTCTCACAGCGGAGGGCGCGGGTGCGCTGCGCCCGGCACTCTGGTGGTTCCACGGCATCCTGGCGCTGACTTTCATCGCGTTCATTCCCTTCACCAAGGTCAAGCACATCTTCACGGCCGCCGCGTCGCTGATGTTCCGCAATCCCATGGCGGGGCGCGTGCTTCCGCGGATACCTGAAGAGCAGGAGAGCGCGGGCTTCAAGACGATCACCGACTTCACCTGGAAGCAGTTGCTGAATCTCGACGCGTGCACGAAGTGCGGCCGCTGTCATGAGGCTTGCCCGGCCAATGCAATCGGCGCCCCGCTTTCGCCGCGTGACGTGATCCTGTCCCTGCGCGAATTCGCCAACAAGACGCTAAATGCGTCGGAGCTGCCGTCAGAGGCGGAGCTCGATGTGCACGGCAAGGGTCCGGATCAGATCCTGCAGGAGACGCTGTGGTCGTGCCGGACGTGCCTCGCCTGCGTCGAGATCTGCCCGGTCGCGGTGGAGCATGTGCCGATCATCGTGCAGATGCGCCGCAAGCTGGTGGAGGAGGGCGAGATGGAGCCCATTCTCCAGAAGACGCTGCAGACCATCCACAAGAGCGGCAACTCTTTCGGTGAATCGAAGCGCAAACGCGCCGCCTGGACCAAGGCGCTGCCGTTCCAGATCAAGGACGCGCGCAAGGAGCCGGTGGATATCGTCTGGTTCGTCGGCGACTACGCCTCCTTCGATCCGCGAAACCAGAAAGTAACGCAGGCGTTCGCGCGACTGATGAACAAGGCCGGGGTTGATTTCGGACTGCTGTTCGAAGCGGAGATGAACGCGGGCAACGATGTCCGGCGTGTGGGCGAGGAAGGCCTCTACGAGGTTCTCGCGACATCGAACATCAACACGCTGAAGGCGTGCGAGTTCAAGTCGATCGTGACCACGGACCCGCATTCGTTCAACACCATTCGCAACGAGTATAGGCACTTCGACGGCGACTTCGAGATTCAGCACTACACCACGCTGGTGAAGAAGCTGATCGAGGACGGGCGGCTCAAGATCAAGAAGAAGGTCAATTACCGTGTGACCTTCCATGATCCCTGCCATCTCGGCCGCTACAACAAAGGTTACGACGCGCCGCGTGACATCCTGAATCTCCTGGGCTGCGAGCTGGTGGAGATGGCGCGCAATCGAGATAACTCGTTCTGCTGCGGCGCCGGCGGCGGCCGTATCTGGATCCCGGATACGCCTGGTCTCGAAAAGCCTTCGCAGAACCGTATGCGGGAAGCGGGCGCGATCGAGGGACTGCAGGTGTTCGTGGTCTCCTGTCCCAAGGATCTGACGATGTTCGAGGACGCGCTCAAGACCAGCGGGTTCGAGGGCAAGTTCGTTGTGCGCGAGCTGATTGAGCTGATCAATGAATGTGTTGAGGATGGCGATCCGGAAGCCTGCGCGCCTGCGGCGTGAAAAAGCGCCGGCGAGCGCCGGTGCCCTTGTGCGCGAAGCGCTATCGGGAGGCGATGTCTACGCGGCCGCTGCCGTTCACGCGATCGCAGAGGGCGAGGATCGCGAGCAGATCGAAGCGCTGATGTGCGGGGACCGCCGCACTGTTCTGACGCTGGCCCGCTGGGAGCATACCCCGGCTAACGTGCTGCAGGTTCTCTCGGGGCTCGAGGATGAGGCTGTTCATCTGCGGCTCGAGAAGAATCCCGCGACGGCGGCTCAGACGCTGAGCCGGCTGTTTCAGAACGAGCGGGATGCGACGCTCGTTGCGCTCATCGCGTGGCATCGCCATACGCCACCCGCCGTGCTCGAACGGATCGCCGAGCAGGAGCATGATCGCGCGGTGCTGCGTGCCGTGTGCAAGCATCCGGCGACGCCGCGGCGTGTTCTTGCCGTCGTGGAAAGGCGCTTTCCCGGTGCGTTCGACAGCGAGATGGCCACCCATCCCGCGACCTCGCCCCGGATGCTGGAAACTCTCTACCGGCGAGGGGATGCGTTCGTGCGGGCGGCCGTGGTCTCGCATTCGAGCTGCTCGCCCGAGGTGCTCGGTCTGGCCGAGGGAGACAGCGATCCCGTCGTGCTGCGTCATCTCGCCGGGAACGAGCGTGTCTCCGCCGATGCCTTGGAGCGGATGAGCCGGGATGCAGATGGCGCAATCCGGCGCGCGGTTGCGGGCAATCCGCTTCTGCCGCTGGGCTGTATCGATCATCTGGCTCGGGACAAGACAGACGCGGTCCGGCGTGCGCTTGCGATGCGCAAGGATCTTTCGGCGTCGGTTCTGGACATTCTGGCAGACGATGCGGACCATTGGGTCCGCCAGTGGGTGGCGCGGAGCCGCGTGCTGCCGCTCTCCCGCCTCGAGATGCTCGCGCGCGACGCAAACCCCGAGGTCCGGCGCGCGGCCGCGCGCAACCCCAATTGTTCGCAAGAGCTGCTCGAGGAGCTTGCGCACGACGCGAATGCATGGGTGCGCGCTGCCGTGGCGTATCAAGAGAATGTGAAGGCGTCTCTTCTCACGTTCCTTGCGGACGATGACGATATCGACGTTCAGAGCGGCGTCGCGGCCAATCCGCGGACGCCCCAGCGATTGTTGAGGCAGATGGCGGCGTCCGTGAATGCCGATGTGCGCCGCGGCGTCATTCTCAATCCGCGCGCTGCGCGCCGCACGCTGCTGCCGCTGCTCAGAGATCCGTACTACCTGCACCGGCTGCTCCTGGTGGACAGCAAAGTGCTGGAGGATGCGGACAAGTGGCACCTGCACGAGGACCCGGACCCGTCGGTTCGATTTTCCCTCTTCAGGTGGTTCGCAGGAAAGCTCATGCAGCCTGCTTCACGCCTCGCGTGCCGCAACCCACTAAAATTTGTCAAGGAGAGGAGAGCGCCATGAAAATAATGGTCGCGGTGAAACAGGTCGCCGCGCTGGATGAGGATTTCAAGATCCGCGACGACGGTCTCGACGTGGAGGAGGACTTCCTGCTGTACGACCTCAACGAGTGGGATGATTTCTCGCTCGAGGAGGCGATGAAGATCAAGGAATCGTCGGACAGCCCGGTCGAGGTGGTCGTGGTCTCGGTTGGTCCGGACCGCGTCGACGAAAGCCTGCGCAAATGTCTCGCCAAGGGGGCCGACCGCGCCATCCGGGTGTGGGACGATGCGATGGAGGGCTCTGATTCCATAACCGTTGGCCGCATTCTGGCCGCCGTCGCCAAGAAGGAAGACGCGGGCATGGTGTTTGCGGGCGTGCAGTCTTCAGACGACGCAAACGCTTCCACCGGCATCTCGACCGCCGCCCATCTGGACTGGCCGCACGCGGCCGTCGTAGCGGGGCTCACCTATTCGCCCGGCAGCGCGAAGGCGGTGCTGAGCCGCGAATTGGAGGGCGGCTTGCAGCAGAACGTCGAGATTGCGTGCCCGTCCGTGCTCACCATCCAGCTCGGTATCAACAAGCCGCGCTATGCGTCGCTGCGGGGCATCAAGCAGGCGGCTGCCAAGCCGATCGAGAGCCTCGCGCTTTCGGATTTGGGACTGACGGCTGCCGATGTTGGCGCCGGCCGCGCCCTCTCGCGCGTGCGGCGGATGTACGTGCCGGCCAAGGGCCGGGCGGAGATGATCGAAGGCACGCCGGCCGCACAGGTCGCGAAGCTGGTGGAGATCATCAAGGAATTCAGGGGAGCGTGAGCATGAAGACGATTTTGGTTGTGGCAGAGCATCGGCGTGGCGAGTTGCGTCCGATATCGCTCGAGGTGATCTCGGCCGCGCAGGAGCTGCGCCAGGCTGACGACAAGGTGGTGGTCGCGCTCATCGGCAACAAGGCCGAGGCGCTTGCGCCAGCCGTTTCGGTGGCAGGCGTGGACGAGGTCGTTACGGTGAAGGTTGCGAGCGACGAGTTCGATCCCGACCTGTTCGAAGCCGCCGTCTCGCAGTTGATCGAAACGAGGACGCCGGCCGTCGTGCTTCTCGCGCATTCGGTCGATTCGCTCGGTTATGCGGCTACGCTGGCCAGAAAGGGTGACTTCGGCTTCTCGACGGACGTCTTCAAGGTCGAGTATGACGGGGCGGATCTGGTGGCCACGCGCGCGGGATACAATCAGAAGGTCAACGTCGAGGTCGATTTCCCCGGCAAGGCCTGCGTGGTGCTGACGCTCCGCGGTAGCGTGTTCAAGCCGGCGGAAGGCACGAGCTCTCCGGTTCTTGGCGCCATCGATCTCGCTGGCCAGGCATCGCGCAGCAAGGCGCTCGAATACGTAGAGGCTGGCGGGGCGGAGGACGTCGATATCACGGGCGTCGAGTTCATTGTCTCCATCGGACGTGGCATCGCCGAAGAAGACAATGTCGAGCGCTTCCGCGAACTCGCCGATACGCTCGGGGCGACGCTCTGCTGCTCGCGTCCGATTGCGGATGCCGGGTGGCTGCCGAAGTCCAGGCAGGTCGGCCAGTCGGGGAAGGTTGTCAGCAGCTGCAAGCTCTACGTCGCCATGGGCATTTCCGGCTCCATCCAGCATATGGCCGGCATGAAGCATGTGCCGACCATCATCGCGGTCAACACTGATCCGGGCGCCTCGATCTTCACCATCGCCAAGTACGGCATCGTTGGCGACATCTTCGAGATCGAGGAAGAGCTGCGCAGCCAGCTGGCGGCCTGAGGCCAGTTCAGAAGTTCTCAAGCGGGGTAAAAAAGGAAGAGCGGCGAGGATATCCTCGCCGCTCTTTTTGTTGCTCTCGGTACTCGTGACTTCTGTGATCAGGCCGCGATCACGAGACCAGGCTGTGGGTGAAGTAGACCACGAAGGCACCTGCGGCCAGCGTGAGGTAGGGCAGGATGCCGGCGCGAGATGATACGCCCGCTTCGGAGCCCGCGAGATGCATGTCGTCCAGCATCGCCTGGGGGAACACGCCTTTGTCCTGGATGAAGTGACGATACAGGAACACCGGGATGATCAGCGACGCGAACAGCAGGCCGGTGATCAAGGTTCCCGAACCCCAGATGTTGGCACCCAGACCCATGAACGTGAGGTTGAGATAGCCAAGGATGGCGCCGAGCGCGAGCAGGATCGTCGGGGCCTTGTAGGGGCGGCTCCAATTCGGACGGTCCATGCGATGGATCCAGCCCGAGTTGAGGTTGAGGAAGTTGAACATGATGTAGCCGACGTTCGAGGCCGCAAGCACGAACACGTAGTCGGACATCAGGAGCAGGATCAGGTTGAAGCAGAGATCGGTCCACATGGCGCTGGTGGGTGCGCCGTGCTCGTTCACGTGAGACAGGTAGCGCGGCAGCCAACCGTCGACGGAGCCCTGATAGAGCGTGCGCGACGAGCCGGCCATCGACGTCATGATGGAGAGCATCAGAGCGAGAACGAGCATCACCACCAGAATGTTGGTGACGAACGCGCTGCCGCCGAGGATGCCCGCGAGCGCATTGGCAACGCCCATGCCGCTGTAGATTTCCGGCGCCAGCATGCCATCGTACACGGCAGGCGTGGTGACGTTTCCGTTGGCGTCGGTCACGGCCGGGGTCACGAGCTGGCCGAGGCCCAGATGTCCCTGGAAGGCGAGAGGCACGAGGGTGAAGACGGCGATGCAGAGCAGGCCGGAATAGAAGATGGCCCGAACCGTGTCTCTCTTCGGATCCTTGAACTCGCGCGTATAGCAGACGGCGGTCTCGAAGCCGTAGGTCGACCAGGCGGCAATGAAGAGACCGCCCGCCATCAGGGCCCATCCATCGATGTTCCACTGGCCTTCCACGACGTTGCCGACGGAATCGTAGGCAAGCGGCGCGAGAGGGAAGAAGTTCGAGGCGACCATGTCGCCGGTGAGCAGCGGCACCACGCCGATCAGCATCAGAGGCAGGAGGCCCGTGAGGCCGAGGATCAGGGTCGTTCGTGCCGAGCGCAGAATTCCGCCATGCTGAATGGCGAAAACCGTGAGCAGCAAGGCGGCTCCGATGATGAAGGTCGCGTTGATGCGGAGCTGCAATCCGGATTTCAGCGCACTGAGATCAAGAAGCGTGATCTGCCACGTGTTGATCACAGCGTCCGGCGGGAAGAGCACGCTCAGGATGTAGCCAGCCGCCAGTCCCGATCCGATCGCGAGAACAGGCGACCAGGCGAACCAGTTGCACCACACGGAGACGGGGGCCACGAATTTGCTGTAGCGCACCCATGCCACGGCACCATAGACCGACGCGCCGCCGGATTTGTGAGGAAACAATCCTGCGATTTCGGCGTAAGTAAATGCCTGAATGAAGCCGAATGTGATGGAAAGGATCCACACAAGCCAGGCGGGCTTGCCGACTGTTGCCGAGATCGCGCCCATCGAGAAGAGCACCAGCGCCGGAACGCCGCTGGCCACCCAGAAGGCGCCTGTCCAACTGATCTTTCGATGCAGGGTGGCGTTCTGTATGACCACGTTCTCGGATAAGTCGGCACTGATTGCGTCTACGTTCGTAGACTCCTTGTTCATTCCTACCTCCCCTTTGATCGGGGCAAACCCTCGCTCCGCTGCCCGGCGTCGAATTTCCGAGGCGATTTGGCGGGCCAGACTTTGCTTTTTGATTGTTGACTTAAATCACTGCGGGAAAACCCATTAGTCGCGGCGCTGCTCCGATACGCCGCATTTATTTCACCCTGGGTTCGCGCTATTCCAATAACAAGCCGATGCGATGGCTCTACACAGAGCGGTGCTTTGGCCGGGATGTGTTTCGTTTCGGTCTGCTTTTGGGAGCGCCCCATTTCCAGCCCCTGTCCGGGCATGAAAATGGAAAATCGCCCACGAAACGCTATCCGAATGCAATTCCGGAATGAATTGCGCCGAAGAGGTACTACCATGGTAGTAGCCTTGACTTTTATCAAGTAAGCGGCGATAGATGCTGTGGTGCACAGCTCGCGCTTGCGAAGCTTCGCTCCTTCTCTCCAATAAAAAAACTCCGAACCCTGCGGCTGGTCTTTCGCGTGCGCGAAATGTACCTCGAAGGTAGTAACCGCTTGTGGTGATGGACGCTTCCTTCGGCGGCGTTACGATTTGGGAATAGGATTTCAAATCCTCAAAAACAAGTCGTTTCACAACCGTCTTTTCGGAGGACGCAGCACATGGCGAGAAACCCGCGGTTCGATATTCTTTTCACCCCGTTGAAAATAGGGTCGAAAACAATCCGCAACCGTTTCTATCAGGTTCCCCACTGCAACGGTGCCGGTACCAATCATCCTGGCATGAACATGGCCCACCGCGGAATCAAGGCCGAGGGCGGCTGGGGCGCCGTCAACACCGAGCAATGCTCGATCCATCCGGAATGCGACGACACCCTGAGAATTACCGCCCGTATCTGGGACCAGGGAGACATGCGCAACCTGCGGGCGATGGTCGATCACGTCCATAGCCACGGTTCGCTCGCGGGATGCGAGCTGTTCTACGGCGGCCCTCATGCGCCGGGCCTCGAGACGCGCACCATCTCGCGCGGACCCAGCCAGTACAATTCCGACTTTGCGACCGTGCCGGGCTGCCCGGGCTTCACCTACAATCACGAGGCGGACAAGGATGAGCTGCTGCGGCTTCAGCAGCAGTACGTCGACGCGGCCCTGCGGGCGCGCGATACGGGCTTCGATCTCGTCAACGTGTACGGTGCGCACGCCTACGGGCCGATGCAGTGGCTCAATCCGTATTACAACCGCCGCACGGACGAGTACGGCGGCAGCTTCCAGAACCGGGCCCGGTTCTGGATCGAGACCCTCGAGAAGATCCGCAAGGCCGTGAACGACGACGTGGCGCTGGTCACGCGCTGCGCCGTCGATACTCTCTACGGCAACAAGGGCGTCGAGATCGGCGAGGACGGTCTGAAATTCATCGAGCTGGCATCGCCCTATCTCGATCTCTGGGATGTCAACATCGGCGACATCACGGAGTGGGGCGAGGATGCGGGCCCTTCGCGCTTCTACCAGATCGGGCACGAGAACGATTGGATCCGCTACATCAAGCAGGCGACCAGCAAGCCGGTGGTCGGCGTGGGCCGCTACTATGATCCCGAAAAGATGCTGCAGGTGGTGACGGGCGGCATCGTGGACATCATCGGCGCGGCGCGTCCTTCGATCGCCGATCCGTGGCTTCCGAGGAAGATCGACGAGGGCCGGATCGACGACATCCGCACCTGCATCGGCTGCAACGTGTGCATCTCGCGGTGGGAGATGGGCGGCGTTCCGTTCATTTGCACACAGAACGCCACCGCAGGCGAGGAGTACCGGCGCGGCTGGCATCCTGAGAAGTTCGAACCTGCCAAGTCAGACAAGGACGTGCTGATCGTGGGCGCGGGGCCGGCCGGCTCGGAGTGCGCGCGTGTTCTCATGGAGCGCGGCTACACGGTCCACCTCGTCGACAGCCGCGAGAAGATCGGTGGCTACGTGAACGAGGTCGCGACGCTTCCCGGCCTCGCCGAGTGGAGCTTCCACCGCGACTATCGCGAAACGCAGCTCACCAAGCTCGTCAAGAAGAACAAGAAGTGCCAGTTGGTGCTGGGGCGGAAGCCGATCACGGCCGACGAGATCCTGACGTATGGCGCTTCGCGCGTGATCATCGCCACGGGCTCGAAGTGGAGCACCACGGGCGTGAACCACCGCACGCACGAGCCGATCCCCGGCGCGGATGCCAGCCTGCCCCACGTTCTCACCCCCGAGCAGGTGTTCGAGGGCAAGAAGCCGATCGGCAAGCGGGTCATGATCATCAACTACGACCCGTACTACATGGCACCGAGCCTCGCCGAGAAGTTCGCGCGTGCGGGTCACGAGGTGACCGTGGCCACCGTGTGCGGACTTGGCGCCTACATGGAGTACACGCTGGAAGGGGCGAATATGCAGCGCCTCATCCATGGGCTCGGCATCACCGTGCTGGGGGAAATGGCGTGCTCGCGGGTCGAGAAGGGCAGAGTCGAGCTCTTCAACATCTGGGGCGACGGCCACAAGCGCGAGTTCAAGGGATCGGGCCAGCTGCCTCGCACTGAGAACAGCAGCCATTCCTGGCACGAGTGCGACACCGTCATTCTTGTGACGGCCCGCCGGTCCGAGGACACCCTTTATCGCGAGCTGAAAGCGCGGAAGGGCGAGTGGGAGAAGAACGGCATCTCGGACGTGTTCGTCATCGGCGACGCGGAGGCACCCCGGATCATCGCGGATGCGACGTTCGACGGGCATCGTCTCGCACGTGAGATCGAGGACGAGGATCCGCAGCACCAGAAGCCCTTCAAGCGCGAGCAGAGGGCGTGGGGCACCGCGTACAATCCGAACGAGAATCCCGATCTGGAATGGAGGCTCTAAGCGTTGAAGCGTCTCTCAGAGGATGCCAGGATCGCAGTGGGGAGGGCGCGCCGCTCTCCCCACGGCCACGGCCTCCTCAGGAATTCGCTACGTCGGCTGGAAAGGCATGAGCGGGTAACAACAGCAGTTATGCGCTCGCAATAACAGGATATAGGCAATGTCATCGATTTCATCTTTCGGCACCTACAAAGCTCCTAAGTCCACTCCTATCACCGCCGATCTGGAAGGGTGGAAGCCTGTCGAAGGCTCTCCGACCATGAAGACCTGGATCGAGAACAAGACGGATGACGGGAAATTTCTGACCGGCTTCTGGGAGGCGACTCCGGGCAGCTATCACGTTACCTACAAGGCGGATGAGCTCATCCATCTGTTCGAGGGCAAGGTCACGCTGACCGAGGACGGCAGCGGCGAGCAGAAGACGTTCTCGGCTGGAGACAGCTTGCACATCGCGGCCGGGTTTACCGGAATCTGGAAGACCGAAGAGCGCATCCGCAAGATCTTCGCGATCAGAATTAAATGATCGTGGACGTGCGCCACCTTTCCCTCAGAGCGGCGCACAGTACGAAAAAAGCCATGCGGTAAGCATGGCTTTTTTTGTTTCTGGAGGGAGAGTAGCGCGCGCGGCGGCAATAGCCTTCGAATGGCGATCTAACGGCGCGCTATTCCGTCTCCTTTGGAGGGCACGGCGCTTTGCGGCGCCGACTGTTGCGAGGGCGCGTTCGGCTTGCCGGGGGCGCCGGGCGGGTTGTTGAAATTCCAGTCCTCCCGGTCCGGTCCGAACGGACAGCAGCCGGAAAGCTCGCAGCGCGGCTTGCTCTGGTGTTTCCAGACCGCCGCTTCCAGGCGGCTCGTCAGGTTCAATTTGCGCAGCAGGTTCTTGATGTGAACCTTCACTGTCGTGCTGCTGATCCCGAGATTGCGCGCGATCGTCTTGTTGTTCAGCCCGTCAGCCAGGCACTGGAGAATCTCATGCTCGCGGTCGGTGAGGCCGCTGTCGCTTGTGTTCTTCTTTGTAGCGGGCTCCAGAAGCGCGTTCTTCAGCACCTCCGTCAGCCGATCCTGCAATACGGTTGTGCCGGTTGAGGCCTTGAGCAGGTTCGTGCAGAGGTCCTCCGGCTCCATGTCCTTCAGCAGGTAACCATCGGCGCCGGCGCGAAGGGCTTCCAGCAGGTCTTCCTCGGCATCGGACACGGTGAGCACGATGTAGCGCGCGTCGAGATCGGTAGCCTTGAAGCGGCGGAGCGTTTCCAGCCCGTCCATGCCCTTCATGTTGAGATCGATAAGAACCATGTCGGGCTGGAGTTTTTGGGCGCAGTCCAGGCCTTCCTGGCCGGATGCGGCTTCTCCGACGATCTCAAAGTTTTCGTTGTCCGAAATGATCTGCCCCACTCCCTTGCGGAACAGGGCATGATCGTCGATGAGCATGACTTTGATCATTCGCAATTGCCTTCAATAGTCATTCTACCTACTGCGCCAAACTCGGCGTGAATGTCAGCCTCACCCGCGTGCCGCCCTGCCGTCTGGTCATCACCTCGATGTGTCCGCCGAGGCTGTAGGCGCGCTCCTTCATGATGGCCTGTCCGTGATGCCCCTGGCCATCGGTCGGCGGGCTATATCCCACTCCGTCGTCGTCTATTGTAACCAATACGGAACCATTCCCCTGCATGGAGAGCCCGATGAATGCGTTGTTGGCACCGGCGTGATGGACGATGTTGGACAAGGCCTCGCGCACGACATGCAGGATATGAAATTCTTCGTTGACGGTCAGCCGGCAATTCACAAGACGGTTGTCGAGCGTGATGGAAAGTGTCGAACGCTGCGAGAATTCGTCGATTGCCGATTGCACAGCATAGCCCAGCCCGCGCACGTCCATGTGCACGCGGAAGGTGGCTAGCAGCTCGCGCAGCTCGCGGTAAGCATTATCCAGTCCTCTTCGCAGCTCCTTGATCACAACGGGGCTGTTGTTGCCATTGCTCGTATTGGCGCTGCTCGATTGCAGCCGCGCGAGCTGGATTTTCATGAAGGAGAGGGATTGGGCGAGGGAGTCGTGCAGCTCGCGCGCAATGGCTGCCCGTTCCTCGAGAACGGCGATGCGCCGGCCTTCCTGGTCGTGGTTCTGGAATTTCGCGGTCATGGAGAGAAGCCCCGCCGTGATTTCCAGCACGCGGATTTCGGTTTCGTCGAGAAAGCGGCCTTTTTCCATCTCCACCAGGAGCGCACCGCGCTCGCCGGACGGCTCTGCAAAGGCCACCGCCATGCACCGCACCTCCTCGTTTTCCGCGTATTTCTGCATGAAGGTCGAGACTTTCGCCACGCGAAGCTCGCTGACGATGGCGTCGCTCAGGGGGCAAGGCTCGTGGTGCGAGTAGACGGCTCGGCCGGTAGGTGCGCTGGCCTCGTCCTCGGTGTAGAGAATGGCCGCATTGTTGACGTCCAGAGAACGTTCCAGCGAATAGAGCATCTTGCGGAGCGTGGCATCGATCAGCGGCTGATCGTTAATCAGCTCGACGAACCTGGCGAGAAATTCCTGCGCGCCGATCATGCGCCGCAAATGCTCGCTGGTCTTGTTGGCCCACGTCGCCTCTGCAACGTAGCCTTCCATGCGCGCCGTCATGCCCGACACCCTCTGCTCGAGGCGCAGCAACTCATCTGCTTCGGGGCGGGCGGTATCGTAAACGAATTTTTCCGGGATGAATTCGATCAGCCGGTCGATGCGGTCAACGAGCACGCGCCGCGTTCCCAGTGCAATTCGTGCAACGCACAAAATGACGAACAGCAGGCCCATCAACTGCAGCGTCGCGATAACCGATTGCTTGGTTTCGACGTCGCGCTGCAACGCGACACCCAGCGATGCGTAGGACGCAAGGACTTCGTCCGCCAGCAGCAGGCGTGTCGCGATCGGCGCATCCTCCTCGCGCGCGCGGCGAAGGCGCTCCTCGGCCGCGGTGATGTTTCCGACCTCCGTGCTCAGGTTGGGGCGATCCCGCCTGATGAGCCAGACAACCTCTCGATCACGGGCGTCGAGCGGCTTTTCGCTCAAGTGGTTGAGAATGGTTTCGGCGTCGCGCGCGGAGCTCGCTCTCGCTAGCTCGAGCTGACCCTTCCAGTGCAGTTGCTGCTCGTGAATCTTGTTGGTGACGGAGTGGCTGACGGGAATATAATCGATCAGAAATAGCGATCCGGCCTGGATCAGGATCGATGTCAAAGCGATGCAGAGCAGCAGGGTCAGGATTCTCACATAGATCGTGTGTTGCCCGAGCTTTCGCAGCTCGGCGCACGCCCGCCGGAAGCGTGATGGCGAAACGCTCGAAAATTTATCCGCGAGACTGCGCAGAACCTCATGGGCCGTCGTCATGAGCCTCGAGGTTTTCTGCATGGCGGTGCTGAGCATCGTCTTCCTGATCGTTTTCGGTATGTGGTGGGATGGTAGCGCTCCGCTCAAGATCCATCTAGCTGCTCTTACCGTCACCATGGTGGTGGTGGTGACCGGCGTGTTGATGATCTCTCTTTATCCGTTCGTCGCTGCGCGGCGGCCCTCGCGGGTCAAGGAAAGCAATCTCGATACCATCGAGTGGGCGAGCGACGTCTCGCGCAAGCTGTCGACGCCAGCGGCCATTCTCGATGCCCAGTCGACGGTCGTCGTCGCCAACAAGAACTTTCTGGCCGAGCTCGGCATGCACGGCATGAGTGACCAGATCGTCGGGATGCCGATCTCCAACCTGGTTCATCCGAGCGATCACAACACGCTCGCGAAGTTCATCGCGGCGGCGGTGCGAAACGATCTCAGCAACGATACGGTCGCGCTCAGGATGCTTTGCGCCGATGGCACCATTCTCAGGGTGCACATGTCGCTTTCTCCGTTGCACGAGGAGGGGAACTCCGGGCTCAACCTGCTGCAGTTCTCCGTGCTGTCGTCTCAGCGCACGGCTGCCAGCGATCCCATCGGGGAGTACGACTATCATCTGCTGATCGACCGCATCGAGCAGATCGTCTTCCAGATCAATGCCGATCGGGACCTGATTTTTCTGAACCCCTCCTGGGCGGCCTTGCTGGATCACACTGTTCAAGAGAGCCTGAACAAGCCGTTCGTCTCCTTCGTGCATCCCGAGGACAGGCTGCTCGTCGAGGCTCACGTCAAGGCGCTCACCCGCGGAAAGCGCAACAGTTGCCATATCGAAACCCGCATGATCGCAAAGAACGGCACCTCATACTGGGTGCAGTTGCGCGCGAAATCCATGTCTTCGCTCAAGGGGGAGAAGACAAGCGTCATCGGAACGCTTACTGACGTAAGTCAGATGAAGCGCACGGAAGCGAGCCTGCGCGCGAACCGGCGCTCGCTCAGCATGTTGCTGAGCAACATTCCGGGGATGGTCTACCGCTGCAAGAACGACCGCAACTGGAGCTTCGAGTTCGCGAGCGACGGGTGTCTGGATGTCACCGGCTACGAGCCCTACGAAATCGTGGGGGACCCGAACTTTTCCTACGTCGAGATCATCCATCCGGAGGACCGCGCCGTTGTGTGGGAGCATGTCCGTCAGCAGGTGGCCATGCGGCGGAAATTCCAGATGATCTACCGGATCATCAACCGGACGGGGAACGTCAAATGGGTTTGGGAGCAGGGGAAGGGCGTGTTCTCGAGCACGGGAGAGCTGTTGGCCCTGGAAGGGTTCATCACCGATATCGCCAGCGCTGACGAGAGCGATAGCGCGATCCTCAAGGGCTTTCAAAAGCTCTTCGCGGGGCAGACACTCGTCAGTCCGTGATGCCGCTCTGAGCTATGCCCGGGAGAGGTGGGGAGCGCTTCGCCGAACTGCGGATGCAAGGACGCAGAGACCCGCGATCGCGAGCGCCGCGCTAACCCAATAATGGACGGGATCCGTTGCGCGGCCATACCACGTGAGGGCGTGTAAGCCGACTGCCGCAAGAATGGTCAGGCCGGCGAGGACGCGCAAAAGGTGCGTCAGGCGCACCGCGTCGGGCGCGAGGGGCGCTGAGGAAATCGCCAGTGCCGTTACGGCGGCGTAGATGGGAACTGCGTAAGCCTCTCCGATAACGAAGATCGTGAGCGCTGCGGCGGCGATGGCGAGCGGCTGCCCCCAGGTGACAGCGCTCCAGATCTTCTCCCAAAGCGGCAAGGGGCGGCCCTGCTCACGGCGGCGCGCGAGCCAGATGGCGATGCCGCTATGAGTGACGACGGTGAGTGCGAAGCCGAGAAGTCCGTACGCGATTTTGACGACGAGGCCGCCGAACCATCCGAAGTGCAGCGGCTGAAGTGCGCCCAGGATCTGCTGGCCGACGGTGCCGGTCTCGAGCCCGCCGTCGCCGAGCGGCTTTCCCGTGCCATCGAAGTAGTAGCTATTGGCCATGGCGAGATGACCGGGGGTGCGCATGCCGAGATGGACGACCTGCCCTGCCTTGGCGATGTCCTGCATGTTGACACTTACAAACATGGCGCCCGGCTGCCCGGCTTGAACGTGGCGCATCATGGCTGCGACGTCAGGAACGGGAGCGGCGGTCTCGTTCTCGGTCGCGCGGGGACCGAGGATCGTTGCGAAGGCTTTCTCGGTGTCTCCGTCATAGGCGGCAAGCGCCAGCACGCCGACGATCAACGTGGAGAGGCCAAGCAGTGCTCCGGTGGTGGAGACGACGACGTGGAACGGAAGCCCCCAGACACCGAGGCGGTTGTGCAAGTCTGCCTGCTCGAGACGGCGGGAGCCGCCCCACCTCAGCGCGAACGCATCTTTGAATAGGCGCGGATGGGAAAGAAGCCCGGAGATCAGGGAGGAGAGCAGCGTTACGCCGGTGAGGCCGACCAGGAACAGGCCCCAGGTGCGCGGCAGGTGAAGATGGATATGGAGCGCTCCGACGAACTCCGACCAAGGCGCGTGATGAGCAACGGCGAGATTTCCGGCCGCGTCGCCGATCCAGTTGCCTTCGGTGCCGGTCGCGTCGTCGTGAAAGTTGACCAGCACCCGGCTCTGCGCCGGGCCGGGACCCATGACGAAGAGGTCGTGGGCGGCTCCGGCTGCGAGCGCTTTCTCGTAGCCCGCTCGGACGAGTGCCGAGACGGCCTCGGATGAGAGCGGCGAGTTCACCACGGGCGCGTCGGGCTGCTCCCAGCGATGCAACTCGTGCAAGAAAACGGCGAGCGTGCCCGTGAGGCAGACAATGTAGATGAGGGCCGCAAAGGCGATGCCGAGGGCAGAGTGTCCGGCCAGCATGGCGCGCACGAACTGCGGCGGAAGAAGCGGTCGCTTCTTGGGCTTCGCCGGAATGCTGGTCGCCTGCGGCGCGGTCATGAGAAAGCCTTTGGTAGGAACGCCACGCCGTATCCGAGGGCGGAGATCGCGACAAGGATGATGGTTGCGCGTGTAAGGCGGGGGTCGCACAAGGTCCACGCCATGCCTGCGCCCCAGAGCGCGGGGACGAGCAGGCCGCCGAGGACGGCGCGGTCCTGCGGCGGGAGCGGCAGATGGATCGCGGCGACAACTCCGACGCCGATGGATGCGATGCCCGCGAGGACGATGGCGAGAAGCGCCTTGCCTATCCCGCGCCGCCAGTTGGTCGGCCGCTCCTCGGGATCGACGGTTCCTTCGCGGGTGCGGGCCTTGTTCGTCCGCCTCTCGAAGGTAGCGGCGATGACGGCGTAGGATGCGAGCGAGAGTATGCCCAACGCGTATGTGGTGCCGAGCTCCGCGCCCCAGGCTTCCGCGAAAGCCAGCAGAGAGCCTGCAATCGCGATCCAGCCGCCGATGAGGAACGCCCTGCCGGCCTTGCCTCGCTCCAGCCAGCGCTTTCGCAACATGACGACGCCGGCGGCCAGAAGCAGGCCACCGGCGATCGATAGGAGAATTGAGAATTCAATCGAGCCGACCGTCAATGCCGGGCTTTCCTCTCTGTGTCGGGATCAGAATTTGTAGGTGAAGCCCGTGATGATGGTGCGCGCTTGACCGATGAAGCAGTCTCCGCGGTAGGCGGCGCAGGAGGTCACGGTGTACTCGTCCTCCAAGTTCTGCGCCGTCAGCTGCCATCGCCAGTCCGGCGTTTCGTAGGCGACCATGGCGTCGAACAACGTGAACGAGGGCGTCTCGATGAGAATTTCCTGCTGAGTGACGATATCGCGGCCGTGGCTTTCGCTTCCGCCCACGTAACGCACGCCGCCTCCGAACGATAAGCCCCTCAGAGGGCCATCCAGCACGCTGTAGATCGCCCACAACGAAGCAAGATGCTGGGGAATGCCGTCGACCCGCTTACCCTCCATGAACTCCGGAATGCCGGAGGCAAACGGATAAAGCTCAGGATACTTCTCGAAGGTGGCGTCGGTGTAGGAATACGAACCGATGACCTTGAGCTCCTTCGTGACTTTGCCGACGGCCTCGATCTCGAAGCCGCGCACCTTGACGTCGGCGCCCTGCACGGCAGCGAAAAGAACGTCAGGCTGCACGATCTGGTTTTTCTCGGTCAGCTCATATGCGGCGGCATTGATCGCGAATGGCGCGCCGTTCGGCTGATACTTGAAGCCGATTTCGACCTGCTCGCCTTCGATCGCGCGCGCGGGCTTCCACGTTGCGAACGGCGCCAGAATATTGGTGCCAACGGGTTGTCCAGGCAGCGGGGAGAATGAGGTCGAGTAGCTCACGTAGGGCGTCAGGCCGAAATCGAAATTGTACATGAGGGCCGCGCGGCCTGTGGTTGCCTTGTCGTTCTCGTCCGCCGCGCCATCCTCCTCGATCTTGAGCCAGTCCTGTCGCAGGCCGAGCACTGCGCTCCAGGGGCCCATCTTGAGCTGATCCTGGATATAGAGTCCGGTCTGGGTCTGCGTTTCAGTCGGGCGGTTCGTGAACGGAAGCGCGTCGGGCGAGACGAGGCCGTCACTGAACGAGATGAGATAGGTCGATTTCCCGTATTGGGGATTGTACAGGTTGAACCTCGGCTGCAGTCCGAACCAAGGTGGCGGCAAAATGGGGTTGGTCGAGGCTTCGGTCAGCAGGTTGTCGACGAGCGTGCCGGCATTGGATTGGTCCGTCTCGTAACGCATGTAGTCGAAGCCGCCGGTCACCTTATGACCCACCCATCCCGTGGCGAAGGTCGCGGTGAGATTGGTGTCGGAGTTGAAGACGTCGGTGTCCTGGTATGTGGCCGTGCGGGCGCGGGCGACATCGGTGTGTGTGGCGTTCAGGAACGGCGCGTTGTCTCCTACAAGCGTGCCGGCCGGCACGCCGAACAAGCTCAATGCTCCGCTTATCACGCCCATGCGTGCCGGCGTCAGAATGGCCGCGTAGGTGGAGTCGTAGTCGTTCTCCGTGTGCGCGTAGCGGGACGCATGATGAAGCTTCAGGTCGTCGCTGAACTTGTGATCGACGAAGACCGATGCCGATTGTGCTTCGGTGTCGTAGTGATCGGTCGGCTCGCCCGTGAACGTACCGCGCCTTAGCCGCTGTCCAGTTACGGTGTTGGGATAGAGCGTTCCCTCGGCCGGCATGAACTGCTGGGTCGAGCCGCTTTGATCGTCGCGGAAGTTGCCGAGGACCGTGATGCTCGTGTCGTTGGTCGGGCGATAGGTGAGGGAGGGCGCGAGCATGAGGCGGTCATTCTCGACGAAGTCCACCTGGGTATCTGCGTCGCGCGCGAGGCCCACGATGCGGTAGAGCCATTTACCGTCGTTGGTGAGCGGCCCGGTCATGTCGAGCTTCACTTGCTTGAAATCGAAGGAGCCGTACTCGACACCGATCTCGCGATAGGGGATCTCGCTCGGAAGCTTGGATGCGGCGTTGACGATGCCGCCGGTCGGTGCCTGTCCGTAGAGCATGGAGGCCGGGCCGCGGAGCACCTCGAAGCGTTCCATCGCGTATGGCTCGATTGGAACCGTCGTCTGGCTGTAGCCATAAGTCGTGCGCAGGCCGTCGACGAAATAGGAGCCCGCTATGCCGCGGATGATGGAGGAATCGCCGCGGCTGTCGAACCCGTACGGATCGGCGAAGACACCCGGAACGTAGCGCGTCGCTTCCTGCAGGGTCTGGGCACCCTGATCGCGAATTTGCTCTTTGCCGACGACGGAGATGGATTGCGGCGTTTCTCTCAAGGGCGTGTCGGTCTTGGTGCCGACGGACGAGTCCGTCGCGACGTAGTCCTTCACGGGAGACGCACCGTTCGTCACTCCGGCCGGACGGGCCTCGGGTGCGGCTGCTGCTGCAGCGGCCTGCGGTTGCGCGGCGGCCTTGGGCGCAGCCTTGGCCTGGACCTTCTTTGCGGGGGCTTTCTGTTTTGCCGTTTTGGCTGTGACCTCGATTGGCGGAAGCTCGGCGGGCTGAGCGGGCTTGGCCGCTTCCTGTGCGGAGGCTGCTGCCGGCAGCGTGGCGAGCGCCAAAGTGGCGAAGACGTGCCGATAGGCACGCGGTGTCGTGGATCGTGTCATGAGTCCCCAGCCCCAATTCAATCGCGCAGACGTCGAACTATTTTGGCTGGCGATACCGGGAGAAATCCGGCCTGGGCTGGCTATCGACTACTCTGACATGAAACAGTCTACCCAGTCCGGCCTCTTTGTCTACCGTCCGGGTATAGATTCTGCTCGCGCGTGACAAAGTTGCTCGCTCGGGGGCTCCCGGCTGCGGGTGAGAGCTCGCGCTTCCCCGTCGGTGGAGGGATCGCTGGCGGTGTTCGATCCTGCGCGCAGTGGGCTATCTCTCGATTTTGATCGCAATCAACGTAGTGGGCGCTACGCGGCTATTGGTGTGTGAGGCCGGGCCGATTGCGCGCGCTTTCCAGGGGCGGCGCCCGGTCGCGCTCCTCGCGGGCTCCTCACCGAACCGAGGCCGCGCTAAGATCGATCCGCCGCAGGAGGGAATGCAGGATGCGCATTGCCACGTTCAACGTCGACAGTCTGGACATGGGGCCGGATGCGCGCATTCCTTTGAGCGACCGCATTCCGATCCTGCGGCCGCAACTTGAGCGCATGCGTGCCGACATTGTCTGCCTGCAGGAGATCAACGGCCAGCATGGATCTCAGCACGGATCCGGCCAGGGTCCGCGGATGCTGCTGGCGCTCGATGCCCTGCTCGAGGGCACGCCGTACCAGACTTACGCCCGCGCGATGACGACTGCGCCTGGCCGCGCAGGGGCGGCCGATGTGCACAATCTGGTGACGCTCTCGCGCTGGCCGATCAAAGAGAGCCGGTCGATCCGCAACGATCTCGTGCCGCCGTTGCATCATCGCGCTCTGACGGCCATACCGCCTGATCCCCAGCCCCATGACGTCGCGTTCGAACGGCCCATTCTTCTCACTGAGATCGAGATAGCGCCCCACGAGGTTCTCTCGGTCATCAACGTGCATTTTCGCGCGCCCCTCGCGGCCCCCGTCGCAGGCCAGAAGGAAAGCGCGTTCGTCTGGAAAACGGTGTCGGGGTGGGCGGAAGGATATGCCCTGGCCGCTTGGAAGCGCACGGCCCAGGCGCTCGAGGCGCGGCTTCTGGTCGATAGCCTGATGGATGCCGATCCGACGCGCCTCATCGCCGTGGCGGGAGACTTCAATGCCGAAGATCACGAAACGCCGCTCAAGATCCTGATCGGCGCGGAGGAGGACACGGGGAACGGGCTTCTGGCGCAGCGCGCGCTCGTGGTTCTCGACCGGGCTCTTGCGGGCGACCGGCGATTCAGCACGCTGCATCACGGCCGCGCGCTTATGCTCGACCATATCCTGGCGAGCCACGCGCTGCTGGCGCGGCTCAAGGGCATCGAGATCCACAACGAGGCGCTGGGCGACGAGATCGTCAGCTTCGGAAAGTTGCGGCAGGAGGTCGGCTCGTTTCACGCGCCGCTTGTGGCCGAATTCGACATCGGGTGAGGCGGCGCGCCGTGCCGTCGCGCGCCGCTAGACGCCGAACGGATAGGTGTCGGGAAGGCCCTGCAAAACGGCGGTGTCGAACGGCGTGATCGCGCTCGTCCTGTCTATCCAGATGAACTCGTCGAACTGCCGCGGCAGCACGGCCTCGAAATAGTGGCTCGCGAGCTCGCTTTCCGGGCGATAGACGACGCCGATGGCGCGCTCCAGCCGCGGCGCCGTGAGACGATCACGCAACTCCGCGCGGGCGCCGCCGGAAAGGGGCACAAACAGGCCCGGGGCGTTCGTCAGATGGAACAGACGTTCGTAGCTCTGGGGATGGGCGGCCCGCACCTGCATGATCTGCATCGGGGCCTCCCACGAGGACGCCGCGGCGACGGTTCCGTCGTTGGTGCCGAAACCGATGTGGTAGGTCTCGCCCGGCAGATGCTGGCGGCAGAGTTGTCCGATGTTGTGCTCGCCGCGCTGGGCCATCTCGGTCGCCAAGGCGTCTCCGATGTGCGAGTTGTGCGCCCAGACGACGGCCTTCGACTCCGGACCGCGGTGGTCGAGAAGGTTCCGCAGGGTCTCGAACATGTGGCTGTCGCGCAGGTTCCAGGAGGCGCGCGATCCGTAGTACATGGTCCGGTAGTAGCGCTCGGCGTTGGCGACGAGGCGGGCATTCTGCGCGGCATCGAAAAAGCGGTCGCCATCCTTCAGAACATAGCTCTGCTGGTTCTCGAACAGCGTGGTCAGCATATGCGCCACGTCGCGTTCGCAAGCCCTGAAGCCTTCAGACAGCACGGCGTGGCCATAAGCAGCCGGATCGGCCTCCCAGGGGCTGAGGCAGCCGTAACGCTCGCGGGCGACGGTGGCGAGTTTGGGGTCGATCTTATCGAGATAGTGAACGACGGACCGAATGGAGCCGTAAAGACTGTAGAGATCCAGGCCGTAAACGCTTGCGCGGCTTTGCGGGGCAAGCGGCTCGTTGTGGCCGTGCAGCCAGTCCACAAACGCCCGCGTCTCCTCGTTCCGCCACATCCAGGTTGGGAAGCGTGCGAACGCAGTCCAGTCGGCGCGTTCCAGATGACGGTGGCGAACGTAGTTGTCGATCCGGGCGCCATCGGGCCAATCGGCCTCCAGAGCGACGATGTCGAAGCCCTTCTGCTCGATGAGGCGCTGGGTAATTCTGGCCCGCATCCGATAGAACTCGGAGGTACCGTGCGTCGACTCGCCGATCAATACGATCCTTGCGTTTCCGATGCGCCGGAGCAGCGGATCGAGATTGGCCTTATCGGGGTCTGTGAAGCTCTCGGCATGTTTGGCGATGATGCCAGGCGTCGAGATGCTGACGGCGGGGCGGGTTTGGATCACGCGCGGGGCGCGCGTTTCCCACTCGCTGTCCTTGCTTTCCCATCCCTCCTTGCCAATGAGGGGCACGAAGCGGACGTCGGCGATGTCCTCGCGCTGGTACTCGTCGTCGTCCAGGCGTGTGACGCGGACGAGTTCCTGAGCGCGCGGATCGCGTCCGACCGGAATGACCATGCAGGCGCCGATCTTTAGCTGATGCAGCAGGGATTTTGGAATATCCGGTGCGCCTGCCGAAACGAGGATCGCATCGAAGGGAGCGTGGTCCGCCCAGCCCTCGGTCCCATCGGCATGGCGAACGTGGACATTCGTATAACCTGCGCTCTCGAGATTGCTCGCCGCTTTCTCGGCGAGCTGGCCGATGCGCTCGACGGTGAAGACCTCGCCGGCGATCTCCGCCAGAACGGCCGCCGCATAGCCGGAGCCGGCGCCGATCTCCAGAATCTTCTCTCCGCCCTCGAGCCCGAGAGCCTCGACCATGAAGGCGACGATGTAAGGCTGGGAGATGGTCTGCTCCCCTCCGATGGGGAGCGGGCTATCGGCATAGGCTTCCTGCTTCAAGTGCTCGGGAACGAACTGCTCGCGAGGCACCTTGCGCATGGCGGCGAGCACGAGGGCATCGCGCACGCCGCGCGCCTCGATCTGCCCGGAGACGAAGTGCTCGCGGCTTTCGCTGGTCTCCGCTGGTCGCGTGGTACGCTTTGCCATGGCTTTGCTCATGTCATCAGAGGCGCTGCCGGTATGTTCTCGCGGTTTCCGGCCATAGCCTCTTGACGTCTTGGGGGAGCTGATCGATCACCTGCGAAATCTCGCCCGCATCGCAATGGTGCGCGAGGAGGGCGAAGACATCCTGCACGGCACGCTCGACGTCGCGCCGCCGCGGTAGAAGCTTTATGGTAATCTCGTCGAGGAAGACTTCTTTCGAGCGGATGCGCTCAGGCGTGCGCGAGGGCTGCCACGCCTCGTAGTAGATGCCGCGGAGGAGCATCGGAAGCTGAGCGCCGAGCTCGACGGCTTCTTCGGGAGTTAGGCGATCGCGAAGCTGGTGCATCACGGCGCGCAGCACGCCGAGGGCTTCTTCCTCATCATCCAGCCCTGCGTTGTCGCGCAATTCTTTGAGCCAGACTTGAGTCTGCTGCACCGTGTGGGCGATCGAGGCGGGAATGGTCATTTGGCGCCTCCTTGGAGTGTGCGGGGCCGGGGTTCTGCTGGTGCCCGGCCCCAGGACCGTTACGCGGCTTTCTTGCTCTCGATCGGCGGTCTCTCCCCTTTCACCTCGATCTTCCGTGCCTTTTTCTGAACTTCCGTAGGCTTGGGAACGGTGAGGGTGAGGACGCCGTTCTTGAAGCTCGCCTGCACCTTGTCGGGATCGATCTCGAACGGCAGCGCCATGCAGCGCTGGAACGATCCGAAGGAGCGTTCGACGCGACGGAAGGTGCGGCCCTTCTCCTCCTTCTTCTCGTCGATCTCGGATTTCTTCTCGCCTTTGATGATGAGTTGGTCGCCCGAGACCGTCACATCGATGTTTTTCTCTTCGACGCCCGGGAGCTCGGCTGTCACCGAGATGTCCTTCTCGGTCTCGCTGACATTCACGCGCGGAAGGAACTCAGTGCGGGTCCAGGGCATCTCGGCGGACGAAAGGTCGCCGACCCAACCCGAGAAGAGATCGTCGATGTCCCGTTTTAAGGATTGGAGCGGGCTCGAGTCCTGGCTCCAAAGGGATGGAAGTGACGAGCGGAGTCTCATGGTGGCCTCCTGATTTTTGGGGGTGATACAAGTCGACACAAAAATAGAAAGGTGTGTGCGGGCCGTCAGCCGTGATGAGCGGAGACAGCCGCCATCACCTCTCCGGTGAGGGAGCGAGAGCCGGCGTGGGAGACGTCGCCGAGGCTCAACATGCCCACCATCCGCTTGGCTTCGTTGAGAACAGGAAGACGGCGGATCTGCTTCTGCTCCATAACGCGCACAGCGTCGGCGAGATCTTCGCTTTCGTTGCAGTAGACGATGCCTTTCGTCATCACGTCGCGCGCGGTGAGCTTGCTGCAATCCTTCGCTGCCGCGACGCCGCGGCACGTGATGTCACGGTCCGTGACGATGCCGATCAGGCGGTCATTCTCTCCAACAGGAATCGCGCCGACGTCATGCGTTTTCATCAACTCGGCGACTTTCGCGACTGAGGTGTCGGGGGCCACCCATTGTACGCCAGGGTGCATGGCGTTCTTGACTTTCATAACCGTGCCTCCTTCGAATTGGCTCCTTCGAAAATGCGCTACGATTGGTCAAAGTGCATCTCGGCGGCGGCTTCGCCGCGCACCGGGTCTTTACCGGCAGATGAGCACCGGAATCTTGCTGTGAGTGAGCACTTCCTGGGCCTGGCTGCCGAGAAAGAGCCGTTGCAGGCCGCGCCGGCCGTGCGACGACATCACGATCACGTCGCATCCGGTCTTCTCGGCGGCCGAGAGAATGCCATCAGCGGGATACTGATCGGGTTCGTGGATCGTCGTACACGCGATGCCGATCCGCTTGGCCATGTCAGAAACAGACGAGAGGATGTCCGCAGCATTTTCCTTGGCCGCCCGCATGTATTCCTCGATCGGAAATCCGATCTCGGTTTCTCCGGGCGCCACGGATGCGAGCGTCGGTGTGACCGTCACCGCGGTGGCTTTTGCGCCGAGTGCTTTGGCGAGCTCCAACCCGGTTTCAACAGCGATCCGCGCAAGATCCGAGCCGTCGGTGGCGATGAGAACATGCTTGAACATGCCATTACTCCGGCACTAGTGCCTCGCAGCTTCCGGATGCGGATTGGTCCAGCTGACGAGCGCGTGGGTGCCGATGCGCGCAAGCTTGGCGTATTCGTCCTGGTAATCCTGCGACGCCTTCAGCAAGAAGGTTTGGTAGGTCTGTGCGAAGTCGGTCGGGCAGGTGCAGGAGCCCAATTTCGAGAGCAGGCCCATATCCTCGGCGCTACGCCGTTGCAGGAAATTGACGTACTCCTTGCTCCAATCGGCAAACGCGGCGCCGATTTCCGCGTTGAGCGTTGCGGCGCGCTGCATGAATGGTGCCCAGTTCCAAGCGGATTTGAATAGGTCGCTGGTCTGGCGTGCCGTGAGCGGTGTCTCAGAGATGGTGAGCATGGTGAACCTCACACATAACGCAGGACAAAGTGGTGTGCTCGTGGAGCCTACAGGTAGGTAGGCGGATGTGTTTGATGGCGATCAATAGAAGAATGGCGCTGGGTTCATCAAAATCAATGCCCGGAGACGGCGGATTAAGTGGCGGATGTCATCCGGGATCGTTCGAGGCACTTGCCCGCTCTCGAAACGTAGCAATTGAAACGCAGTGTTCAGGAAACGCGCGCAGTCTGCGCGTAGATCGCTCGCTTCACGAACTCCACGGATGCCAGATAAACAGCGACGGTTGCGACGAGAAGCGCATAGAAGAGCGGTGGAAGGGGCACGAGACCGAACAGCGTTCCGAGCGGAGTAAAGGGGATCAGCACGCCTGCCAGCGCAACGCCGATCGAGAGAGACGCGAGCAGGATGTGCGGGCGGCTTTTCCAGGGGCGGCGATGGGTGCGGATGACCAGCACAACGAGCGTCTGCGTGGCGAGAGACTCGACGAACCAACCCGACTGGAAAATCTGCTCGTTGCCGCCAAAGAGTGTCAGCAGCGCCCAGAACGTGAAAAAGTCGAACAGCGAACTCAAGGGGCCGAGGATCAGCATCACGCGCTTGATGAGGCCGAGGTCCCAGCGGATCGGCCGCAAGACGGTTTCCGGATCGACCCGGTCGAACGGCACGCCGACCTCGGACAGGTCGTAGAGAAGGTTGTTGAGGAGAACCTGCGTCGGAAGCATCGGCAGGAACGGCAGGAACAAAGCGGCTCCCGCCATCGACACCATGTTACCCAGGTTCGAGCTCGAGCCCATCAGAATATACTTGGTGACGTTCTCGACCGTGCGGCGCCCCTCGCGTACTCCCTCCAGAACCACATCAAGGTTGCGGTCGAGCAGAACCATGTCGGCCGCTTCTTTTGCTACATCGGCGGCAGTATCGACGGAAATGCCGACATCGGCGACGTTGAGCGCGGAGGCATCGTTGATGCCGTCTCCGAGAAACCCCGCGACGTGTCCCGCGTGCTTGAGGGCGGCGAGAATGCGCGCTTTCTGTTGCGGCAGAACCCGGCAGAAGATGGTTGTGGACGGGAGACGGGCGCGGAGAGCTTCGTCGCTCAGGCCGTCTATCTCTGTGCCGGTGAGGAGGCCCGTCACCTCGATGTCGAGCTCCCGGCAGATGTGCTGGGTGATCCGCTCGTTGTCACCCGTCAAGATTTTCACGGTGACGCCGGCTTTTTTCAACTCGCGGATGGCGTTGGCGGCGTCGGGCTTTGGCGGGTCGACGAAGGCGAGGAAACCCGCGAATGTCAGATCCCGCTCGGCGGCGCGTGCGTCGCGCTCGCTTGGTCCGAGATTTCGAACCGCGACCGCCAGCACGCGATAGCCGTCCTCGCCCAGGCGCTCGAACTCTCCGGTCAGGCGGCGGGCCCAGGCTTCGTCCATGGGACCTGTCGCGCCATTCGCCTGCTCGAGCCGCGTGGACAGGGACAGGATGTCCTCGGGCGCGCCTTTGACCACCAGCAGGCGGTCTCCGTTCTTTTCGAGCAGGACGGATACGCGGCGGCGCTCGAAGTCGAACGGGCATTCGTCCACCTTGCTCCATCCCGAGTCGGGCAAGTTTTCGTGGGCGACGACGGCGCGATCGAGCGGGCTCGCAATGCCGCTTGCCAAGGTGCTGTTGAGATAGGCCAGCTCGAACACGCGCGCGCTTGGCGTGCCTTCGGCGTCGACGTGGTGCGCAACTGCGACGTCTGCTTGGGTGAGAGTGCCCGTCTTGTCCGTGCAGAGCACGTCCATCGCGCCCAGATCGTGGATGGATGCGAGCCGCTTCACGATCACGCGACGCTCCGCCAGACGGCGGGCGCCGTTGGCGAGGGTGACGGTGAACACCATCGGGAGAAGCTCGGGCGTGAGGCCGACGGCGAGGGCGAGGGCGAAGATGAGGGATTCGAGCCACGGCCTGTCGAAGAGAGTGTTGGCTGCAAGCACGAATAGAACGAGGAAGATGGTGAGCCGCATCATGAGCAGGCCGAAATCCTGGATGCCTCGCTCGAAGGCATCGCGCGGGCGCCGCGAGGTCAGCGATCGCGCCACGGCGCCAAGCTCGGTTCGCCGTCCCGTCTCGCAGACGAGGGCGGTCGCGCTGCCGCTGATCACGGAGGTCCCCGCGAATACGGCGTTCAGCGCTTCGGCAGGGCTACCGGATGTGGCCGTGGTCGCCGCATCCTTCGCGACGGGGTAAGGCTCGCCCGTCAGCAGGCTTTGGTTGACGTAGAGGCTCGCGGCTTCGAGCAGGCGGCAATCGGCGGGCACGATGTCGCCTGCGGAGAGACGGACGACATCGCCCGGAACCAGACGCTCGACAGGAAGCTCCGCCTCCGTTCCGTCCCGCACCACAGTCGCCTTCAACCCCACGCTCCGGCGCAAGGCGTCGACCGCGTTTTCCGCGCGCCGCTGCTGGACGACATCCAGGACGACGCTCAGGAGGACGATGGCAACGATGATTGCGAAGCTCAGGACGTCGCCGGTCCACGCGGACAAGGCGCTCGCGAACAGAAGGATCAGAATGAGAGGGTTCGAGAAGCGGTCGACGACAGCTCGCCACAGCGGGCGGGCGCGTTCTGCCAGCACGTCGTTCGGGCCGAATTTTTCGTACCGCTCGCTAGCCTCAGCCCGGGTCAACCCCCGGGACCACGGCTGTGGTCCCGGCAGGGTTTCGATCGGGGACTGCCAGAAGCGGGGCGGTGGCGTGCCGGGCATCCATCATTCCTTGCCTTTGCCTGGACGGTAAGCGGGAACGGCTTCGGGATGCTGATCGAGAAAGTGCTTCAGGCAGGCGAGAAGCTCGTGCACGTGCTTGTAGTCGCCACGATCGTGAGCTGCTTTTACGTCCTCGACGATCATGTGGCGGATGACCTCGGCTCCGTGCTTCTGCTGGAGAAGGGTGTTGGCGAGCGCAGCGGCGACGATATCGGGCACGTGCTCGTGCTCGGCGATGGCGCGGATCTCCTCATCGCTGAAGCCGCACAGCGCAACACAGTCCTCGAACGTGATCATGACGTCCACCACCCTGACAGCAGCGCGGGCTATGCGGGTCTTGCCTCCGCAAGGCGTTTCGCGATCTCCGAGATTGGCGCGCTCGCGAGATCGAGGAGAAGCTCTTGCTTGAGGTGGCTGCGGACGGCGTCGGACAGTTCCGGGCGCAGGTCTCCGATCATCTGGGGCGGGGCGATGATGATGAGGTGATCATACGCCTTCTTGGAAAGGCCGACATCCAGGGTGTGCGCCAGTTCCTTGGCAAAGTTCTTTTTCTCGGCGCGATGGGGATCGTGTTTGGGCGCGATTGCATGGCGCCCTGGGCCGACCGAGTCGAACGTTCGCGGCAGGGAGTCGCGAACCATGTCGCTCGATTTCGGTAGCTGGTGTTCCAGTCCCTCGACGAGGGTGAGGCCTTCCTTGGGGCTCGATTGCTCCAGGACGCGCGCACTTCCGGCGTCGGCGACCAGAACCCATGTTTTCGTGTGTTTCATCTGAACCTCCACATGGGAAAGTCCAACTGAAACGCTCAAACGGGATGATCGCCTTGCGCAAGATCAAATTGTTCCAGGCATCGGGGCCGGCGCGCGAGCCTGGGGCATGTTTATGGCCGTGGCCCCAACGGGTTGAGCTGCCTGCCGTCGTCGTGCGCGCGGAACGCGTTGTGCTCGATGTTCGCGATGGCGGGTCGTTTGGGCCGCGTGCGGGCCTTCGGTCGCTCACTCCACGAGCGAGGCGACGAGGCCCTGACGCATGCAGAGATAGACCAGCTCGATGTCGGAGCGCACCGCGAGCTTGGATTTGATCTCGCTGTGATAGTTGGCCACGGTCTTGGGGCTGAGGTTGAACGAGGTCGCGATTTCGTCGGTTGATTTCGCATCCAGGATCATGCGCAGGATTTCGAACTCCCGGGGCGAGAGCTGGTTCACGACGGAGGCGTCGTCGTAGAGCCTGCTCGTTGCGATGGCCTCGTTGATCTCGGCGCATAGTGCCGGGCGCCCGACGAAGACATCGCGGATGGCGCTCACCAGGATTTCAGGCGGGCTGCTTTTGGTGACGTAGCCGCGCGCGCCAGCGCGGAAAGCCTGTTGGGCATAGGTCGCGCTCGCGTGCATCGTGAAAATCAGGACGCGGGCATGCGCATCGAGCTGGCGGATCTGGCGGACGAGATCGATGCCCCCGCGCCCCGGCATCGATATGTCGATCACAACCACATCGGGCTTCGCCTTCTTGAAAGCTTCGTAGCCAGAGGCGGCGTCTCCAGCCTCGGCGACGACCTCGATTCCGGCATGTTTTTCGATCAGCCTGCGATAGCCTTCGCGGACGACAGCGTGATCGTCGACCAGCAGCACGCGGATGCTCATGCGGTCAGGCTCCCTGCTGCGAGGTTGGGAATTCGACCTGAAGGCCAAAGCCGCCGCTCGGAAGGGGACCCGCCGCAAGCTTTCCGCTGAGAGCGGCGACCCGTTCGCGCATGCCGACGAGACCGACGCCGGCGAGCGGAGCGGAGCTACCTGTGGCGGCCGATCCCGCTCCGTCGTCGACGACGGAGAGCTTGATGCGCTCTTCTGTGCTCTCGGCATCGCGTGTCAGCGAGACGGCTACGCGGCGCGCGTTGGCGTGCTTGGATGCATTGGTGAGAGCTTCCTGGACGATCCGGTAGACATGCGCGCTCGTCTCGGAGCGGAGCTGCTCGATTTCGCCGGCGGTCTCGATGGAGTACGTCGTGCGTCCGCGGGCGGCTCTGTTGTGCTGCTCGACGAGCGCCTTCAGGCTTTGCACCAATCCCAGATCGTCGATTTCCTGCGGGCGGAGATAGGTGAGCGTCCGGCGTAGCGAGATCATCAAGTCGGACGCCATCCTTTCGAGATCCTTTGCTTCATTCACGAGGGGAGGTGCCTCGGTCTGCGCGCTTTTGCGGATGGAAGCCGCAAGCGCGTTCAGGGCGGCGAGCCTCTGGGCGACATCGTCATGCAGCTCGCGAGCGATGTGGCGGCGCTCCTGCTCCTGCATATCGACCAGGCGCCGGGCGAGATCGGCCCGCTCCGACGTGGCCTTTTGAAGCTCTGCCGAGACCGCATTGAAAACTTCGCTGATACGCTGCAGCTCCGCCAGCCGAAACGCCGGAAGGCGGTATGAGAGATCGCCCCTCGCCAGGCGGTTGAGACCGGTCAGGATGTCTCGCGCGGGCAGCAGCGCGCGGTCGACGACGAGATACGTCACGAGGCACAGGGCCGCGACCAGCACGGCCGATAGACCAAGGAGTGGCGCGATGGTCGCCCAGGCCCGCCCGGCGGTCGCGGCGGGATCGAAGGTGGCGACGATGCTGCCTCGAGGCGCGCCCCGATAGACGAGGGGCTTCGCGGCTGAAAGGTGGCTATTCACGAGCAGGTGATAGGCCGCGGAAAACCAACTCGGCGCGGTCATCGACGTCGCGTCGAAGCCCGCGCAGCTCGAACGGTTGCGCGACAACTCCTCCGCGCTGAACTCAACGCATTGGCCGGGCTGCAAGGCATAATTCGAAACGAGATCCCAATCCGGGAAGCGGGCCGGGATGTCCGTCGACCTCGCGATGCGGGAGAGCTGCAAGTCGAGCTGGCGGCTTGCGAGCTCGACCAGATCCATGTTTTGCCGCTTGGCATCGCGGGCGGACATGTAGAGCGCGAGGCCTGATCCGGCGAGGAAGCAGGCGAGCGCCACCAGCGTAATTCTTCTCACCAGAAGCCATTTCAGATCCATGAGGAGACCTCGCCGTTCTCATTTGGGGGCAGGCTAGAGGGCGCCGGTAGGGCTGTGAAGGGCTCGGCGCCATCTTCGGGAAAATTTCACAAGCCTCCTCGGGCGATCCGCACTGTTCGTTGGGCCCGGCCATTTCTAGCTTCGGGCCGGCGGCTGGGTGTCGAGGAGGCCGGCGAACATGGAGTGGCTCGGAACAAGCCCCCTTCGGCACTGGTTGAGGTGGCTTTGCGGTGAGGGAGGTCCTCGCCGGAGGGAGGTGGCGATCCTTGTCTCTCTCTCGATCGCGGTCGCGGTGTCCGTTGCCTCGGCGGGCGTCTACCTCGGCAATCTGACCAAGACGGCGCGTGCTCAGGATCGCGCGAGTGCCGACACCGCACTGCCGGATGTCATGGGGAGCCGCTGCCAGGATCAATCTGCAAGATCAGCGTCGCGGTCCCCGGCCGTGGGTCTTGCAGATCATTTCAACGATGGAGGAGGAGAAGTTTTCCGATGAGAAAAAGTTTGATTGCGGCCGCGATGCTGGTGCTATCCGGCGCGGCTTTCGCGGCCGATCCCAATCAGCATGCCCGCGAGCTGACGCCCGCTGACATCAAGTTCGAGGACAATCCTGCGTTTCCCAAGGGCGCGCAGTCCATGCTCATTCATGGCGATCCGTCGAAGGCCGAATTCTTCATCATCCGCCTCAAGTTTCCGCCGAATTACATCGTGCCCGCGCACACGCATCCCGCGCTCGAGTCCGTGACCGTGCTCACGGGATCGATGGGAAGCGGAATGGGCGAGAAAGTGGATACGTCCAAGGGCAAGATGTTGGGTGCGGGATCGCTGCTCATTCTTCCCGCGAACCATGCGCACTATGTCTGGACGGAGAAGGAGGAGACGATCATCCAGGTGGCGGCCACCGGTCCGTTCGACATCATCTACGTCAATCCGGAAGAAGATCCGCGAAAGAAGAAGTAGGACAGCCTCATCTTATCGGGTGGCGCCACGGGCGCCTCCGACTTTGGTCAAGCAGGGCATTGTCCTGCTTGACATTGAGGAGGCTTCGGGGCGGCATCGCATCAGTTCCGCTCCGCGCGTCCTGCCAACCTCTATTTGGTCCTCCTCATGCTCAAGCCGCCGAAGCTAAGCCGCATCCTCTCCGCGCTCGCCATGCTGGCGTGTGCGACGTCCGCTTCGGTGTCCGCGGACGTGGACGACCAGCGTTTGACGACGGCGGGTGAAAATCGCGGCGAGTGGCTTCTCTACGGACGCGACTACGGGCAGCAGCGCTTCTCGCCGCTCGATCAGGTCAACGCCGGAACCGTGAAGCGGCTTGTGCCGAAGTGGATCTATCAAACCGGAAGCGCGGCGACGTTCCAGACGTCGCCCCTGATTGCCGACGGCGTCATGTATCTCACCGCGCCGTTCTCGCACGTCGTCGCGGTGGATGCGAAGACAGGGCGCGAGATCTGGCGTTACGAGCACAAGCGGCAGGCCGAAAAG
Source organism: Hyphomicrobium zavarzinii ATCC 27496 (assembly GCF_000383415.1). GTDB lineage: Bacteria > Pseudomonadota > Alphaproteobacteria > Rhizobiales > Hyphomicrobiaceae > Hyphomicrobium_C > Hyphomicrobium_C zavarzinii. The sequence continues at coordinate 45,079 of NZ_KB911260.1, forward strand.
ATCTGTTGCGGGCCTGCCAATCGTGGCGCGGCGCTCGGCTATGGGAAGGTCTACGTCGCGACCGTCGACGCCCGGCTGGTTGCGCTCGATCAGAAGACCGGGAAGCCGGTCTGGGATATCGGGCTCGCCGAGCAGGGGACAAGCGCTACCGAGGACAAGGGCGTGCTGGCGGCGGGCGATCCGTTGCATGGCCGGAACATCACGGGCTCGACCGGCGCGGGTGCCGTCATCGCGCCGCTCGTCTACGACGGGAAGGTGATCGTCGGCATCACCGGCGTCGGCTACGGATTACATCTCGACAGCCCGAGACCCGGAGCGCCGCTCGGCGCGGTGGTTGGCGTGTCCGGGCGCTACGGCCGCCCCGGCTTCCTCGCCGCTTATGATGCGGACACGGGAAAACAGATCTGGAAATTCGAGACCACGCAGAAGGGGTGGGAGGGAGAGTTCGTGAGCGCAACTCCCGACGGCATGCCGCTTCCTCGTGACATCCCCGCCGAGAAGGCGAGCATGAGCAAGTTCGGGGACGCTTGGCGCTACGGCGGCGGCTCGATCTGGCATACACCCACGGTCGATACCGCGACGGGCCTTCTCTATTTCGGTATCGGCAACCCTTCGCCGCAAGCGGCAGACGGCACGCGGCCCGGTGACAACCTTTATACCGTCGCGCTGGTCGCGCTCGAAGCCGAGACCGGCAAGCTCGTCTGGCACTATCAGCAGGTGCCGCACGATTTGTGGGGCTACGACGTCGCCAGTCCGCCGACCCTGCTCGACGTGGACGTGGACGGCAAGGCGGTTCCCGCATTGGGGCAGGCGAGCAAGCTCGGCTGGTATTACGTGCACGACCGGCGCGACGGCAAGCTGCTGTTCAAATCCGAAGCCTTCGTGCCGCAAGACAATCTGTTCGCGCGGCCAACGCCCGAGGGCGTTCGCGTTACGCCGGGTCCGGCGGGCGGGTCCAACTGGTCGCCGGCCTCGCTCGACGCGGGACGAGGGCTCGTCTATGTGGCCGGGATGCATATCCCGATGATCTACCGCACGGATGAACTGCCGGCGGACGGCGACAAGCCGCCTGTGCCGTATTTCATCATCGAGCCCTCGCATGAAGAAAATTGGGGCACGCTGACCGCGCTCGATCTTCATAACAAGGGGCGCATCGCGTGGCAGCACAAGACCGATCAGCCGCTCGTCGGGGGCGTGCTGGCGACGGCCGGAGGGCTTGTGTTCACAGGCGAAGGCGGCGGCGATTTCTCGGCGTTCGATGCGAAGACGGGGGCGAAGCTCTGGAGCTTCAACTGTGGCGCCGGGGTCAACGCGCCGCCCGTCAGCTACGAGCTCGACGGCGAGCAGTATATCGCGGTAGCGGCAGGCGGCAGCCAGATCTGGGGCTTCCGGCAGGGTGGCGCCGTCGTCGTGTTCGGGCTCGCGAAGGAGTAGCGGTCGGCACGCGGGCGAGGCCTCGGTTGGCGGCCGCGAAAAGCCTTGTGGCGCCTTTATTCGTTCATGGCCCCATCCAGAGCCTCATAAATATCAGCCGGCGGACCTTGCCCGCAAGACCGGCTCTCGCCGCCTTTGCTGCATTGCGATACGGGCCTCACGGCGCTGGGGCCGTTTTTTTGTCTGCGCCCCGGGGAGACTGCGGGATTTGTTCCCAATTTCGCCTTTACGCACGTACAGATTGGGTCTGTTCATTTTGTCATAAAGCCGTCATCCTTGGCGGCGGTCGTGCCTCCGGAGACGGGCCCCAAAACAACAACATGTCTACTGATCTGCCCGAACCGAAGAGGCAAGCGGCAACCGATCTTGCGCTTGCAGTCGCCCGAGAGCGGCTCTACAGCCGCGCAGGCCTCGCGTGTGCCCTCTCATGCGGCCTCGTCATCGCGATGTGGATGTACTTCGTCCGGCACGAGTGGCCATGGACGAACATCGCCTTCACGCTCGGTGTGACGGCCTCGCTCATTTCCATCCTGCTCATCGCGTCGCGGCGCATTCTCTTCTCGACCGCGCTCGTGACGGCCCTCGTCGTCATGACGATCGCGGCCTCGGAGGTGAAGCGGCATTACCTCGGCATGGGGCTGCACGCCTACGATCTCGTCTTCTACCTGTTGTCGCCGGATACGCTCTCGTTCCTCTGGACCGATTTCAAACTCGAGCTTGTCGGACTCACGGCTGCGAGCTTCGCCTTCCTTGGCCTCGCGTGGCTGCTCTACAGGTTCGATCCGACGCGGATTTCGCGCGGGCTCGGCGCGAGCGCCGTTATCGTGTGCGTCATAGCTACGGGCTGGGCTGCTGAGCTACGGGGCGGGCGCCATCACACCCTTTTCTATTGGGGCCATCACTACGTCTCGTCGTTCTACCTCTCGTGGGCGGAGACCATCGAGACGCTGTGGCGCGGCCAGCTCATCGAGGCTGCGCCCGCGGGCGGGAACACCGCTCCGTTCGCGCTCGCCCGTACCTGCCGGATCGGGGCGCGTTCTCCGAACATCATCCTCATTCATCAGGAGAGCGTTTTCCCGCCGAGCCTGTTCCCCGGCATCTCCTATGACCGCGGGCTCGATCCCTTCTTCCGGTCGCACGACGGGAAGCTGCACAAGCTGCGCGTGGAGACCTACGGCGGCGCCTCGTGGCTGACGGAATTCTCGGTGCTGGCGGGCGTCTCGACGTTTTCGTTTGGCGGCATGCGGCCGTTCGTTCAGTCTCTGATGCAAGGCAAGGTGCACGATACCGTTCCCGAGACGCTTGCGCGATGCGGCTATCACAACGCGCTCTACTATCCGATGAACAAGGATTTCGTTTCGAGCGGGAAATTCTACGAGAGCATCGGGTTCGACACGATCCTCGATCGCAAGGCGCAGGGCGCCAAGCGTTACAACGAGCGCGATCGTTTCTACTACGACAACGTGCTTGCGGGGCTCGCCGCGCACTTCAAGGAGAAGCGGACGCCGGTGTTCAACTTCGTGATCACGGCAGCTACGCACCTTCCTTATGCGCCAGCGTTCATGCCCGAGATCAAGGTTCCGGGCGGCGGGCCGTCACCAGAGATGCACGAGTATCTGCGCCGGGTCGGGCTGGCGAAGATCGATTACGATTACTTCCGCGCGGAGCTCGCGCGCCGCTTCCCGGACGAAGCATTCCTCATCGTGCAGTACGGCGATCATCAGCCGATCGTGACGCGCCCGTTCCTCGGCTTCGACGCGAACGTGGCGACCGAGGACATGTCGATGGCGACCGACTCTCAGGGTTATCTCACTTACTATACGATCGACGGTGTCAACTACGATCCCGGTCCCGCGCCCGATGTCGAGGTTCTCGACGTGCCCTATCTCGGCGCACTTCTGCTCAATGCGGCCCGCGTCCCGCTTTCGGAGGTTCACCGCGAGCGCCTCCGGTTGCTCGATGTCTGCAAGGGGCGCTACTTCACCTGTACCAGGCGCGACGAGATCCTGTCGTTCCACCGCAGGCTCATCGATTCCGGTCTCATGATGGCGCGTTGAGCGCGAGCGGAGAGGCGGCGGGTACGATGATGGTCAGCCGATCGTCGCTGAGCGTCAGCTCGCGGGGGGACGGCGCGAAGCGCTCTCCGTCGAGCTGAACTGCGATTGCGGGAGAGCCGGGAAGCCGCACGTGCGTGCAGGGGATGATGCTCACGTCGCGCCGGGCGGCGTGATGGCCGCGCGCGATCGCGATCAGGACGGCGGCGAATGCCTGCCGGCTTTCCGCCGTCGTGACGATGGCCTGGAAGCCGTCGTCGGAGAGCTGCTGGTCTTTGGCGATGACGAACGATCCGCCGTAGTGGGCGACGCGGGTCACGACGAGCCATGTCGCGCGAACCGTGCGATTGTCGATCGCAACCTCGAACGGCTTCGGTTTTTGAACGATCTGGCGAATGATCGGCCAGGAGTAGGCCATCTTTCCAACCTGGCGCTTCCAAGGGAGGTTGAGATGCTCGACGACGTGCGCATCGAAGCCCGCGCCTGCCATCATGAGAAAGGGCGTGCCATCGGCCCTGCCATAGCGCACAGGGACGCCCGGTCCACCGAGGAGGGTTGCCGCGAGAGCCGCCGGGTCCCGCCCAAGAGCGATCTCCTCGGCGAGCACATTGCCGGTCCCGACCGGAATGATGCCAAGGGGCATTGCGCTGCCGATCAGGCCACAGGCGACGCCGCGTATGGTGCTGTCGCCACCCGCCGCGATCACGGCGTCGAAGGCGCCGCTTTCGGCGGCCGATCGGGCGAGATCGCGGTCCTGCTCGAGTGTCTGTGCGTCCTCGATGCGCACGGCCGCTCCAGCGTTCTCGAGATGCCGGCGCACCTCTCCCAGGAGCTGGCGCTGCCGTAAGCCCGCGTGGGCATTGTGAATGATCAGCAGCCGGCTGCGCATGAAGATATGAACGATCGCTGGAGAGGGACGCCCCTACAATCTCTTGCACCGAGACACCTCCGGCGGAGGCATCCCCAGTAATTCATTGATTTAGAGTAAAATATTGGCTCCGTGGGTAGGATTCGAACCTACGACCGTCCGATTAACAGTCGGATGCTCTACCACTGAGCTACCACGGAATGGCCTTATCGCCTTGGCGAGCCGCGCTCATAGCAGATGGTTGCTGCCAGGGCCAGAGGCTAAGCGAAAATTCTCACCAAATAGCGACGACGTCTTATTTGGTGCGTGCTTCGCAGGCGGCGAAGCACCGTCTCCCTAGCTGTCTCGCGGCGGTCTGACAAGGGGGGTGTTCGCCGCGGCTGCGTCGGGCCTGCGGTGCTGAGGCGGTCAGGCGGCTCAGTGTGCCACCGCCGATCCCGCGCCCACCCCTGTCTCCGAACGCACGAACTGGGCCCGGAAGGCCCTGCGCTCGGCTTCGGCTGCCGGGCTCCGGTCTAGCTTCGAGACGAGGTAGATACCCCCAAACGCCAGCGTCATGGAGAAGAGCGCCGGGCTGTCATAGGGGAAGAGTGCGACGGGGAAGCCGAACGTCTTCACCCACACGGCCGGGCTCAGCACCACCATGGTGATGGCGGAGACGAGCCCCAGGAAGCCGCCGACCACGGCGCCGCGCGTCGTCGTCCCGCTCCAGAAGATGCTCATCAGCAGAACCGGGAAATTGCAGCTCGCGGCGACGGCGAATGCGAGGCCCACCATGAAGGCCACGTTCTGCTTCTCGAAGATGTATCCGAGCATGATCGCAACGATGCCGATCACCACGGCGCTGATCTTCGAGAGGCGAACCTCGGTCGTCTCCGAGGCGCGGCCTTTCGCGAACACGCTGGCGTAGAGATCGTGGCTCACGGCCGACGCGCCGGCGAGCGTCAAGCCGGCGACGACGGCGAGGATGGTGGCGAACGCGACGGCCGAGATGAAGCCGAGGAAGAGCGAGCCGCCGACCGCTTTCGACAGGTGGACGGCGGCCATGTTGGTGCCGCCGATCAGGCCGTTGATCTTGTCGTAGGTGCCGCCGTCCTGAGCCTTGAAATAGCTCGGGTCGTTCATCAGCAGCGTGATGGCGCCGAAGCCGATGATGAAGGTGAGGATGTAGAAGTAGCCGATGAAGCCGGTGGCGTAGAACACCGATTTGCGCGCGGCCTTGGCATCGCGAACGGTGAAGAAGCGCATCAGGATGTGGGGCAGGCCCGCGGTTCCGAACATGAGCGCAAGTCCGAGGGACACCGCCGAGACGGGATCGCTGACGAGCTTGCCGGGGGCGAGAATGGAAAGCCCGCCGGGATGTGTTTCCGTGGCCGCGCGGAACATGGCGTCGGGCGAGAAATTGAAGTTCACGAGCACCATGATGGCCATGAACGTGGCGCCGCCGAGCAGCAGGCAGGCTTTGATGATCTGCACCCAGGTGGTCGCCACCATGCCGCCGCTCGCGACGTAGGTGACCATGAGCACGCCCACGATGATCTCGGCATAGAGGTATGGCAGGCCGAACAGGAGCTCGATGAGCTTTCCGGCGCCGACCATCTGGGCGATCAGATAAAGCGCGACGACGGCCAGCGTGCCGACGGCGGAGAGCGTGCGGATAGGTGTTGATCGCAGCCGGAAGGCGGCGACGTCCGCGAATGTGTAGCGGCCGAGGTTCCTCAGCCGCTCGGCGATCAGGAACAGTACGATGGGCCAGCCGACCAGCCAGCCCACGGAATAGATGAGGCCGTCGAAGCCCGAGGAGAAGACGAGCGCGGAGATGCCGAGGAAAGAGGCCGCAGACATGTAGTCTCCGGCGATGGCGAGCCCGTTCTGGAAGCCGGTGATCCCGCCGCCCGCGGCGTAGAAATCCGCGGCGGTGCGGGTGCGGTTCGAAGCCCATCTCGTGATGACAAGCGTCGTTGCCACGAAGATGAGAAACATCACGACGGCTTCGATGTTCACGAGATCCTCTCCAGGATGCGCTGGGTTGTGACGTCGAAGTCGGTGTTGGCGCGCCTTACGTAGAGGCCCGTCAGGACGAAGGCGGCGAGGATCACGCCCACGCCGAGGGGAATGCCGACGGTCAGCGTCTCCTTGCCGAGAGGCATCGCGAGGAAGCCCGGCGCGAAGGCGACCGTGAGGATGAAACCGAAATAGATGGCGGCCATCGCCGAGGAGAGCCCCCAGGCGAAGCGAGAGCGTCTTCGCACAAGGGCCTGGAACTCGGCGTCATGCTCGATACGCTCGAGCCGCGCGTCAGTGTCGGACGACATTCTGGTGCTTCCCCCAATTCGCGACCTTGTCCGGCATACCGGCGGCGCATCTCGTTGCGGGGCAGCTTAAACGATTGAGAGCAGAGCGGTAGCCGGTCGTTAGACGAAAATTTCGGGCGGGATTCCGCTTTGGATGGAGGTTTGGCCGCGATATGCGCCGATCAAGGGACGCGGCGCGGACGGCTCATGCGACGGTATGATAGCCGTTGTCGGCATAGACGACCGAGCCCGACAGAGGTGCGGCGGCGCCACTCACCAGAAACGCAGCCACACGTCCGATCTCGTCGATGCCGACGAGACGTCCGGCGGGGGTGCGTTTTTGCACTTCCTCGAGCAACTCGTCGAAGCGGTCGATGCCGGAGGCAGCGCGTGTTTTCACCGGGCCGGTGGAGATGGCGTGGGCGCGAATTCTTTTTTCCGCGAGATCAGCCGCGATGTAGCGCACGCTCGCTTCGAGCGCGGCTTTCACCGGTCCCATCAGATTGTAGTTCTCGACCACGCGGTCTGCGCCATAGAAGCTGACGGTCAGGAGACATCCGCCGTTCTTCATCAACGGCGCGGCGAGCTTCGCCATGCGGATGAACGAGTGACAGGAGACATCCATCGCCAGGGCGAAGCCTTCGGGCGAGCAGTTGACCACGCTCGTATGCAGGTCCTCGCGCGGCGCGAAGGCGATCGAATGGAGCAGGAAATCGAGCGTGCCCCAGTCAGCCTCTATTCTCTCGAATACGGCGTCGAGCTGTCCGGGAATTCGCACATCGCAGGGAACCAGGATGGAAGCCCCTAGCGTCTTGGCGACGGGCTCCACGAAGGGCATGGCCTTGTCGTTGAGGTAAGTGATGGCGAGTTCGGCGCCTGCTTCCGCGAAGGCCGCCGCGCATCCCGCGGCGATGCTGTGTTGGTTGGCGATGCCGACGACGAGACCACGCTTTCCGGCAAGATCGACAATTGCGGACAAAAGCTCGCTCCTGTTTGCGCACTAACGGGATGAATTGTCTGCTCCACGTCAGCGAGTTAGAGCATGGTTCAGCGCGTGAGCCACGGGGCGCTGCGTGCGACTCATGGTCTATCCGGCGCGCATGTCGCCTGGATGTCGGTCTCCAAGGTGAAAAGGTGGGGACAGGAGAAGGTGGGAGTGATTTGGAGGCCACGCCCGGAATTGAACCGGGGTACGCGGATTTGCAGTCCGCTGCGTCACCACTCCGCCACGTGGCCTCTGGATCGTGTATCCCGGACAGGGGCGCCCTGTTGCCGGGGCTCGGGCCGGATCAGGCTGGCCGAGCAGCGCCCGTTTCCGGCGCGAGCGACGCATCTATCATAGAGAGGAAGCTTAGCACAAGCATATGGATGTCGATCTCGGCGACGGCGGTAGGGGTGTGCAGGTGACCGGACGGGTGCGGAACGCGGTTAAGCGATGGTTTCGGCGGCTGGAGGAGCTGGCCCGGCGGGCAAAGCGCGACGGCCTCGCGCTCTATCTCGCCACCCGGGACCCGCGCGTGCCCTGGGCGGTGAAGGCCTTCGCCGTGCTGGTGGCCGCGTATGTGCTCTCGCCCATCGACCTCATCCCGGATTTCATTCCGGTGATTGGCTTTCTCGACGAGCTCATTCTGCTGCCGCTCGTGGTCGGGCTCATCGTGCGGTCCGTCGACCCGGCCGTGATGGCGGAACTCCGGGCCGAGGCCGCACGATTGGCCGAGCGCCCCCGGAGCCGCCTTGGCGCTGCGCTGATCCTCGTCATCTGGGCCACGCTGGCGGGCCTCGCCGTGTGGATGCTCTGGCCGCGAAGCGACTGAGCGCGCGGACGTTCAATTCCGAGCTGAAAAGAGGGGTTTCGGTCTGCTCTGCAATGTCGCGGGGATGTGGCCGCGGGGCGCGACATTGAGTATGGTCGGCGCAACGCACGGCCGTTATTGCTCAAGTCATGGTTCGGATTTTCGTGCTTCGTAGGGGGCTCGATTCTCACGGTCCCGAGGTGCAGCGCGCGCGAGAGCGGTCGCGCTTGCCATCGGGATCTGGGCTCGCTTTCGCGGACGCACTCGGGAGGACGCAGTGGACTACGCCATTCAGCGCAAGAACATGGTCGAATCGCAGGTCCGGCCAAGCGACGTGACGGACCGGCGGATCATCCGCGCGATGCTGGACCTTCCGCGCGAAGAGTTCGTGCCGGACCGCGTGCGCGGCCTCGCCTACATGGATGGTCCTGTGCAACTCGTGGAGGCGGGCGGCAAGACGCGGCGTTCGCTGCTGGCTGCCCGTATCTTTGCCAAGCTAGTGCAAGCCGCACAGATCGATCCGACGGCGACTGTGCTCGATGTCGGCGCGGGAACGGGCTACTCGTCGGCGGTGCTCGCTCAACTCGCCGTCCGCGTGATCGCGCTCGAAAGCGACGCCGGCCTTTTGAAGACCGCGCGCGCGAAGCTTCCCGCGGTGGACAGCGGGAAGGTGACCTTGGTCGAGGGCGAACTGCCGACGGGCTGGGCAGCCGAGGGGCCCTACGATGCCATCGTGGTGGAGGGTGCCATCGAGACGGTGCCGTCCGATCTCCTGGATCAGCTCAAGGACGGCGGGCGGCTGGTCGCGATCGTGGGCGACGGCAGGACTGGACGCGCAACGGTCTGGCTGCGGGATGGCGGGGCATTCGGGGCCACCGAAGTGTTCGACGCTAATGCCGAAATCCTGCCGGGCTTTCACAAGGCGCGGGCTTTCGCCTTCTGAAAATTGTTGCTCAGGCATCTTGCATCTTGCGGAGGCCCACTTATCCACCGGATTGGCGGCGGGCAGAGGCTCCGTGGGCGGCTTTGCAAATTTGTTTCGTCAAATCATGATGTTGACTTGTCTTTTCCGCTCAACCCCAAGGAGATGCGCCGAAGGCGTTCCTGGGGGTTGTGTGTGAATGCGGCCACTCTTTTTCCGGCTTGTCGCTTTGAAGGGGGCTCTCGGTCTTCTGCGAATCGGGCCGCTGTTCTAATACGTTAGCTAAGGCACTGGTGTTTCCTTCCAGGGCCTCTGGGTGCGCGCCGGTTTTTAGGTGTTGCCTGGAGGAACCTCGGGGCAGGTCTTGGAGTCGAATTTGGTCGAGCTCAAACACACTTTGCGGTCTGCTGTCTTTGCTGTGGTCGCCACGGCAAGCGGCGCCGCTATTTTTGCGCCGACGGCTGCTCGCGCGGAAACACTCATGCAGGCGCTCGCGTCTGCTTACCAATACAACCCTCAGCTCGATGCCGAGCGTGCACGCCTGCGTGCCACGGATGAGGAAGTGACGCGCGCCCGGTCCGGCTTCCGGCCTGTGATCACGGGTAACGCCGACGTCAACTACCAGAACACCAAGACGCGGACGACGCTCGGGACGACCGAAGCCGAGACGAAGCCCAAGGGCTACTCGGTGGATGTCGTACAGCCGATCTTCAGCGGTTTTCGCACCATCAATGCCGTGAACGAGCAGGAAGCGAACGTACGCGCCGCGCGCGAGACGCTGCGTTCCGTCGAGCAAACCGTTCTTCTCGACGCGGTCACGGCCTTCATGGACGTGGTGCGCGATCAGGCGATCGTGAAGCTCCGCGAAAACAACGTCAACGTGCTGTCGCGCGAGTTGAAGGCCACGCAGGATCGCTTCGCGGTGGGCGAGGTGACGCGGACCGACGTCGCGCAGGCGCAGGCTCGCCGCGCAGGTGCCGTTTCGGCGCTAGATCTTGCTCGCGCCAATCTCAAGACGAGCCGCGCAAGCTACGAGCGCGTGATCGGTCATGCGCCGGACAACCTGGTGGAGCCCGGTGGCCTCGAGCGCTATCTTCCGCGCTCGCTTGACGAAGCCAAGAGCATCGGCACGCAGGAAAATCCTGCGGTCGTCGGCTCGCTCTACCTTGAGCAGGCCGCCCGTTTCGGCGTCGATCGTATTCGCGGTGAGCTTCTGCCTCAGGTGCAGCTCGAGGCGTCCTACTCGGACCGCTACGACACGACAACCACGATCGAGCAGTCCGAGGCGGCAATCGTGACCGGCCGTCTTACGGTTCCGATCTACGAGGGCGGCGAGGTCTATGCCCGCGTTCGCCAGCAGAAGCACATTCATGTGAGCCGGCTGCAGGAAATCGAGCAGGCACGCAGCGAATCCGAGGCGCAGGTGGTTGGAACCTGGTCGCAGTTGCTCGCGGCTCGTGCTCAGGTCGAATCCGATCAGTCGCAGGTGAGTGCCAACACGACCGCCCTCACGGGTGTGCGTGAGGAAGAGCGCGTTGGCCAGCGTACGCTGCTCGACGTGTTGAACGCAGAAGTGGAATTGCTCAACTCTCAGGTGCAGCTCGTATCCACGCGTCGCAACGTGGTGGTGTCGAGCTACGCAGTGATGGCTGCGATCGGCCGGCTCGATGCGGTGAATCTCGGGTTCACCTCGATCGCCTATGATCCTGAAGCACATTATCAGGAAGTGCGCCGTAAGCCCTGGGGCACTTCGATAACTCATTCTGACGGCCGTATCGAACAGCTTCCGGCTACTGAATCCGTAAAATAAATTCCTTGAGCAGGCCGGGTGCGGCGGGTTAGCTGACGGCTGACCGCCTGCCGATTTGTGTTGTCATGTGGCTTTGCCACATCGTTGCCCACTATGGCGCTTAGCTTGGAGCGCGGTGGGAGTCCCACACACAACTTTGCATATGCGGGTATGCAGCTCTGTCAGGGCGCGGGTGGTCCTTGGCAGATGCAGCTCTACGAACGCCTCGTTGCGCGGGTACGCACCGAGGCCGGGGAGGCCGTTTCTGCGGGCTCCTCAGTCGGGGACGGCGTCCATGCGGGTCGGATGCTGGAAGTGCTTGTCGTGGTGTGCGTAGGGAGTGGCGTAATGAACATGACAGAGAAGAACGGCCAGCCGAGTATGGAGGAGATCCTGGCGTCGATTCGCCGGATCATCGCCGAGGAACCGGCAGGGCCGCATCCGAACAGTGAGCTTCGTGGCACGCCGATCATGCTCAAGGGCGATGGGGTGCTCGAGGATGCCGGCGATTTCGATCTGCCCGCAATTTTCAGGTCTTCCCCGCCCGCGCAGACGGAGCGTCCGACTCCGTTGCTTGGCCGTCTGACCGACGCCATCCGCGGTGCGACCGCGGCACAGCCGGAGCCGCGCGGCACGTTCAATGGCGAAGAACTCGTCCACGCGGATGCCGTCGAGGGGGGAGCGCTTTCGTCCGAGCCGGCCTACACCTATTCGGGGCTGAGCTCGCTCAAGCCCGTGCGGCCCGCCGATGCCGGGCCCGCCAATCCTGCGCATTATATGGACGGCGCGCCGTTCACGCCGGAATCACCACCTGTCGCGCATCAGGCGGCGGCTGTTCAGCCGACCGCGTCGGCCGGGCCTTCGGGACCGGAGCCGAAACGGCAGATGGCCGCTTTCAAAGACACGCACTTCCTGCGTATGAGCGCGCCGACGGCCGCTGTGCCAGCTCCCGCTGCTATTCCGGCTCCGGCTGTTCCGCCGGTGGTTGAAGCAGCGCCGCTTCCGGCACCGGAGCCTGTGACGCCGGTTGATTTCAGCGCGATTATTCCGGGCCAGTTCGACCGGTCTGCGCTCGCGGCTGGGCAGACCCCGCCTCCGATCGCCGATCCGGTAGCGGTACCGCCGCCAGTCGCGGCGGCACCCACGGTCGTCGCCATGCCGCCCCCTCCGCCGCTCCCGGGCGAACCCGTGCACAACGCGCTGGTGGTGGCCGGAGCCCAGGGTCACGAGGAAACGGGCTCGATCGAGGACACGACTGCCGATCTGCTCCGGCCGATGCTCCGTCAGTGGCTTGCCGACAACATGCCGCGCATGGTGGAAAAAGCCCTTCACATCGAGATCGCGGAGAGCGTGAAGCTACCGAAGAAGCCGTAAGCCGGGATCGGGCCGCTTGGTGCGAAATACCGCTTTTCTGCCTCTAAAACGTCGCATGCACCGGTGAGCATAAGGCGTTGAAGAGTGCGGATAGGGTGGTGGAGACGCATTGAAGCCGGCCCATTGCCGGGGTACGTCTTCCCTTTGAGGCGAAATTCATAATGCGCACTTCCGATCGCCGTCGGCCATGTGGCGTGGGGCAGGACGGCGCGGGCGCTCATCGGGCGGTAGGTAGGGCATGAACAGACCGGACAAAGCCGGCGAGCCGAGCATGGAAGAGATTCTGGCGTCGATCCGCCAGATCATTGCCGACGAGCCGTCGACCGATCGGCCGGCATCCGCCGCTGAGGTTGCCGGGGGCGCTGGGCTCGCTTCCTCTCCGGATCGCGGCCCGGCTGGGGCTTCCTTGACGGACGACAACCGGCCGCCGCTGCTCGACCGCTTGAGCGGCGTGCTGAGGAGCGGGTCGCTGCCGCCCACCAAGCCACTCGGGTCGAAGCGGCCGCTGTCGTTCGATCAGGATCTCGCCGACATGTTCGACGAGGACGAGGCGAATGCCGTCGCCGCGCCGAAGCCCGACATCCGCGTGCCTCCGGAGCTCTCCGTTTCCGCTCAGCCCAAGGCGGCGGAGACGAGCGCTGCCAGTGCCGCTAAGCCCGAGGTCGACGGAGCCTCCGCGCTTCCGCCTCAGCTCGCACCCTCGAAGCCGTTCGTTCCGCCGCTTCCGTTCGGTGGTTCCGATCCGCAGGAGAAGGAGCCCGCTGCGCCGCTCGCGCCGCGCAGCTTCGGTTTTCCGCCGCTTAGAAAGCAGGGCTTCATTCCGCAAACGACGCCGGTGCTTCCGCCGCTTCCGCCGACCGACACCAAGGCCGAGCTTGCGGTTGGGGCGTCCGCATCGGCGGGCACCGGGCCCTCGGCCGAGGATGCGTTGAAGCGCTTGTCGGGATTCGGCGCTGTCGTGCCTGGAGAGATCGCTGCGACGCCCAGCTCGCCTCAGCCCTCAACGGGCCTGTTCGGCGCTCCGGCGCTGGGCTCTGCCGATGCGGGTTCGGGCAGTGCGGGTGTGCGCGCGCCCGAGCTTTCCCTCAATGCCGACCGGGCTCCGGCCAGCGATCCGGTTTCCTCCCCCCCATCGCCCGCGCCGCCGCTCGCAACACCGGCTCCGTTGCGTGCGGGCTTTATCGACAGCATCGCCGATCGTCCGCTGCCCGAGGTCTCGCCTGCCGTGGCGGATGTGAAGCCTGCGGAAGAGCCCAAGCTGCCGCCTTTGTCGCCGGCGCCGCTCGCCACCGACAAGATCTTCGACGAGCGTCCGCTGCCGTCGTTCTCGGGCGTCACTGCCCCGGCCACTGCCACGCTGCCTCAGGCGAGCGTCAGTCCGTCCGCCGAGCTGCCGCGCTATGCGGCCAGCGCCGATACGGCGGCCGTCGCGGCCCAGGCGCTCGATGCGCTGGCACAAGGACTTGCTGCCTCGGCGGCGGCCTCGGCCGTTTCGTCTGCGGCGGCAGGGTCTGCCATCCCGCTGACGCCGGTCGTCGAGCCGTCCGCTCCCGTCGTGCACCCTGCGCCATTGGCGTCTGCCAACGCGCTTCAGCCCGCGGCTCCGGTGAACGCCGCGCCGCCGCGCACCCTCGAAGACGCGGTCGCCGACATGCTGAGACCCATGCTGCAGCAATGGGTTGCCGACAATATGCCGCGCATCATCGAGAAAGCGCTCAGGGTCGAGATGGCCAAATCGATGAAGCCGGGCTCCAAGCCACCGGGAACCTGACCTTCAGCCATATCCGCCACCGCCCAGGCTCTCTGCGGCTTCGCCGCCGGACGCAAAGGGCGTGTCCGCCCTTTGCGCTCACGATTGACAGGCGGCAAGCGGGTTCGTAGGACGCCACAACCCTATTTGTCGTGCTCGCCCCGGGAAATCCGATTTCCCGTGCCGGCCAGCACTCTGTTTCATTGCGAAAAGGCTCGCGCGACCCATGCTCGAAAAGACTTATCAGCCCGCTGAGATCGAGCCGCGCATCAACGAGGAGTGGAACAAGGCAGATGCCTTCCGCTGCGGACGAGCGGATCGCAAAGATGCCGCCGCCTACTCGATCGTCATTCCGCCGCCGAACGTCACCGGCTCGCTCCACATGGGGCACGCCCTCAACAACACGCTGCAGGACGTGCTCGTGCGCTTCGAGCGTATGCGCGGGAAGGACGTGCTCTGGCAGCCGGGCATGGATCATGCCGGTATCGCTACGCAGATGGTCGTCGAACGTCAGTTGATGGAGCGCCAGCAGCCGAGCCGCCGGGAGCTCGGCCGCGAGGAGTTCGTGCGGCGCGTCTGGGACTGGAAAGAGCAGTCGGGCGGAATGATCGTCAACCAGCTCAAGCGGCTCGGCGCGTCCTGCGACTGGTCCAGAGAGCGCTTCACGATGGACGAGGGGCTTTCGCGCGCTGTCGTGAAGGTGTTCGTCGAGCTTTACCGCAAGGGGCTCATCTACAAGGACAAGCGTCTCGTCAACT
Organism: Hyphomicrobium zavarzinii ATCC 27496; assembly: GCF_000383415.1. Taxonomy (GTDB): domain Bacteria; phylum Pseudomonadota; class Alphaproteobacteria; order Rhizobiales; family Hyphomicrobiaceae; genus Hyphomicrobium_C; species Hyphomicrobium_C zavarzinii. The sequence continues at coordinate 60,115 of NZ_KB911260.1, forward strand.
GGGACCCGAAGTTCCAGACCGCGATCTCGGATCTCGAGGTCGTGCAGGTCGAGAAGAAGGGCTCGTTCGCGTGGGTGGATGGAGATCCCGAGAAGCCGTTCGACGGTGACGCGCTGGCGAAGGTTCTGAAGAAGGATCCTTCCGGGCACATGTATCATTTCCGCTATCCGCTGGCGGAGAAGGTCGCGGGCTACGACAAGGATTACATCATCGTCGCGACGACGCGGCCCGAGACCATGCTCGGCGATACGGGCGTGGCCGTGCATCCCGAGGACGAGCGCTACGAGGCGCTGATCAAGGCGGGCGCCAAGGTGCGCCTGCCGCTCGTCGGGCGCGAAATTCCGATCGTCGCCGACACGTACTCCGATCCCGAGAAAGGGACGGGCGCGGTGAAGATCACGCCTGCGCACGACTTCAACGACTTCGAGGTTGGCAAGCGGCACAACCTCGAGAAGATCAACGTGCTCGATGCGTTCGGCAAGCTGACGGACGACGTGCCGGAGGCCTACCGCGGGCTCGACCGTTTCGAGGCGAGGAAGCGCGTCGTCGCCGATCTCGCGGCGCTGGGCCTGCTCGCCAAGATCGAGCCGACCACGCACACGGTGCCGCACGGCGACCGCTCGAACGACATCATCGAGCCGTGGCTGACGGACCAGTGGTACGTGAACGCGGGCGAGCTTGCGAAGCCCGCCATCGCCGCCGTCGAGACCGGCAAGACGCAGTTCGTGCCGAAGAACTGGGAGAAGACCTACTTCGAGTGGATGCGCAACATCCAGCCCTGGTGCATCTCGCGCCAGCTCTGGTGGGGACATCAGATACCGGCCTGGTACGGGCCGGACGGCCATGTGTTCGTCGGGCCCGACGAGGCGGATGCCAAGGCTCAGGCCGCCAAGCACTACGGAAAGGATGAGGCCCTGACGCGCGACGAGGACGTGCTCGACACGTGGTTCTCCTCGGCGCTGTGGCCGTTCTCGACGCTGGGCTGGCCGGATGAGACGGCCGAGCTCAAGCGCTACTATCCGACGAGCGTGCTCGTCACCGGCTTCGACATCATCTTCTTCTGGGTCGCCCGCATGATGATGATGGGCGAGCACTTCATGAAGGAGGTGCCGTTCCACGACATCTACATCCATGCCCTCGTGCGCGACGAGAAGGGGCAGAAGATGTCGAAATCGAAGGGGAACGTGATCGATCCCCTGCAGCTCATCGACAAGTATGGCGCGGATGCGTTGCGCTTCACGCTTGCGGCCATGGCTGCGCAGGGACGCGACATCAAGCTCGCGCCGCAGCGCGTCGAGGGTTATCGCAACTTTGCGACCAAGCTCTGGAACGCGGCGCGCTTCGGCGAGATGAACGAGTGTGTGCGCCAGTTCGATTTCGATCCGCACGCCGTCAAGCACACGCTCAACCGCTGGATCGTGGGGGAGACCGAGCGCGCGGCGAATGCCGTGACCTCCGGTCTCGAAGCCTACAAATTCAACGAGGCGGCAGGGGCCATCTACGAGTTCGTCTGGGGTGTCTACTGCGACTGGTACCTGGAGCTGATCAAGCCGATCCTCGCCGGTGACGACGAGGAGGCGATCGTGGAGACGCGCGCCTGCACGGCGTGGGTGCTCGACCAGTGCCTCAAGCTCCTCCATCCGTTCATGCCCTTCATCACGGAGGAGCTGTGGGCGCACATGGTGGAGCACGGTGAGCGCCGCCTGACGCTGCTCTGCCTCTCCGAGTGGCCGCGCCTCTCGGGGCTCTCCAGCGCGGAGGCCGACGAGGAGATCGGCTGGGTCGTGAAGCTGGTGTCGGACGTGCGTTCGGTGCGCACCGAGATGAACATTCCGGCAGGTGCGAAGATCCCGCTCGTCATCACGGGCGCGAGCGAGGCGACGATCGCGCGGGCGCGCCGTCACGACGAGACGATCCGCAGGCTCGCGCGCCTCGACGGTATCGCGTTCGCGGAGGCTGCACCGAAGGGGGCTGCTCTCATCGTGATCGGCGAGGCGACGGTGGCCCTGCCGCTCGATGGCGTGATCGACATGAGCGCTGAGCGCAAGCGTCTCCAGAAGGAGATCGAGAAAGCCGAGGGCGATCGCAACAAGGCGGCGACCTGGCTCGCGAACGAAGCGAATGTCGCCAAGTCGCCGGAGCACGTGGTCGAGCTCAATCGCGAGCGCGTCGCGGAAGCGGGCGACCGGATCCAGCGCCTCACGGCGGCGCTGAAGCGGATCGAGGGCTAGAGGCTGATCCGGCACTCTGCATGAGCCACTCTCCCCGCGAAGACGGGGAGAGTGGACATGGCAAGTTTACCGCTGCGTATCGGGCTCGGGGATGCGGAACGAGGCGCGGAGCCATTTCATCATGGCGGGCTCGCGTGCATCCGGGCTCACGGCGGCCCGCGCACGATATTGCTCGAGCTCTCTGCCGGTCAGGGCGGCCGCGGGGCCGCGCAATTCGTGCGAGCCGGTCTCTGCTGGCGCGAACGATGCCTTGTGGATCAGCGATGGTGTTTCCGCGCGGCGTTGCTTGCCGACATTGAGGACGGTGCCGGCGCCGGCATACGCGTAGCTCTCGCCGAACGTCTCGATCAAAGCCGCGAAGGTCGGCTCGCCGGTGCAGTGGCCCGGCGCGATGTTGGCGATCTTCCATTTGTCGCGCAGGGAAGCCGCGATCGTGGCGATGCTCTCGTCGGGGGCGTTGACGAGGTGGAAGCCGCCGAGCACGTAGTGGATCTTCGGATTGATGGCGCTCGCGGCCTCGACGATCTTCTCGATGCCGGGGTGCGAGCAGCCGACCACGAGCACGATGCCCTCGGGCGTGTCGACGGCGAGCGAGATTTCCTTGAGCTCCAGCGTGCCTTTCTGATCGGAGACGAGTGCGATCAGCCAGATGCCGGGCGCGATCTCGGTGGTCTTGTCGATGGCCTCGATATTGGCACCGTCCCAGGCTGTGCCAAACTTCAATGTCTCGTCCGGCTTGCCGTCGTAATAGCGCTGCTCGGGCGGGAGCTTGTCGTTCTTGCGATAGAAGCTCGACGGCAGCGATGAGCCATAAACGCCGAAGCCTTCCTTGGGTCCGTAGATCTTGACCTTCGGATTGACCTTCAGAATTTCGGCCAGCCCCGCGAAATGATCCGAGTGGCGATGCGACTGGACGATGAAATCCAGGGTCGAGAAATCGACGCCCTTTGCTTTGGCATTGGCGAGAAACACCGCGGCATTGTTGCCGGTGTCAAACAGGATCTTCTTGCCCGCAATCTCGACGAGGGCCGAAAAGCCCCAGTCCTTGCGGACGCTCGCGTCCTTGCCGAATGCGTCGTAGAGCACCGTCACGCGGGCGGGGGAGGTCTCAGATTGGGCAAGTGCCGGAGCAGCCGGCACTGCTAGCAGCGCGGCGAGCGACAGGCCGCGCGCGAATTTCGATGGGGTCATCGTCAAAAGCTCCGAGGCGATCGCCGACCTCGCGGATCGGCGTTCCCGCGTAGCATTTAGGAGAGGGGCCGCTAACGAACTAATCCTGGAATGTAATTCAGGACGTGCTCGTGCGCCGAGGAGACCTCATACCGGATCTGCCGCGACCGGAACGGCGGCGTTCTGGACCGTGCGGAGGCGCAGCTCCGTGAGCTTCCATTCGAGGCCCCGGAGCTGCAACAGTCCGATGTAATGGCGGGTCGGATCGTTGCGGTCGGCCATCTCGATCTCGAACTCGGTCGGTGAGTGGAATTCGGCGCGCTTGATGCGCGACCAGAACCCCTTGAGGCGCTCATGCCAGGGGAGAGCCGCCACCGCGGCCGCGTCGCCCGAGATGTTTTCGCGGTAGAACTGGCGCGCTCCGAAGAGCTGCGGCAGGCCTTCGGGCGTCACGTAGCTCCGGATCATGCTGTCGATGGCGCTGCGGCTCAGGCTGTTCTTTATGCGCGCCCAGAGGCCAGGCTTGGCGGGCTCCGTGCCGGACGTGGCGACGGCCGTGGGTCCGATGGCGTATTCGGTGAGGGATGCCCGCAGCGTTTCGCGCACCGTCGGCCATTCGATCTTGGCTTCGAGATAGGCGGCATCGCCGGTTCGCATGGCCTCACGGATGCTCCAGGCCGTCACGAACGGCGAGGCGACGTAGGCGAGTGCCGGGAGGAGAAGGGCGAGGGCTGCGATCAGGAGCTTCTTCATCGGGCGTCCCAAGGGCCGTTGTCGATTCCCGCGACGGAGCGGCCGAATACCGTTCACCATATAACCGACGATTGGGGCCGCGTTCGGGCCCGGTTGCGTCATTTCCAGGTGGGAAGTGTGCCGTTTCCCCCCCCGTTTCAAGGATGATGCCTGTCTCAGCCCTTTGAAAGGGATTGCTTTTCACGAATTGCGGCAAGGTTGCCAAAGAGTGGCGGATTGTTCCGCACTCAGTCGCGAGACGGCCCAAGTCGGGTCAATGAACGGCCAATGAACGGCCGGGATCGGGTGCTAGACCAAAAGCTGCCGATGGTTAGGAACGGCGTTAACTGTGATCCGAATGACACGCCTGACGTATAGTCCTGAAATTGGAGGTCTCCATAGGGCGCTGTTGCCGCAACGCAACGAAATACGAGGGGACGTGCCTCGTTTGGGCCACAAATAAGAGCGACCACTTGCAGCAGAGAACGGGAGCTGCGGGGGCTTCAGGTTCGGAAGTGGCGGGGCGTCCAATTTCGCGGACGCGGATACCGTCCCCTTTTTCCGAAGCGGCCTTTTGGAAGATCAACAGTTCCTGCTCTCGGCTGGCGACAGCGCGCGTGCGTTGCGCTCGTGGGAGTTTCAGAGCGATTGGACTTGAGTTGATGGACGCGAGGACGTTCGACAAGTCGAAGTTGCCGAGCAGGCATGTAGCGGATGAGCCGTCGCGGGTTCCGTACCGTTCGCACTCCTATGCCCCGGGTCTCGCCGAGACCGAGATCAGCCAGCCGTTCGCCGGCATCGTGTCGCGCGGGCAGGCAGCGGCGCCCTGCGACATCGCTCTCAAGCGCCAGTGGCAGCCGGCCAAGGCCAAGCGGCGGATTAACACGTGGAAGGCTTCGCCGAACTCATACCAGAGCGGAGCCATCAAAAAATTTGCAGTTCAGGTGGGGCAGGCTCCTGACGGGGCCGAGACCCATGCAGGCGGGAAAGCGGAAATTGTTTGCTATGCGGACATCTAGGCTGGTTCTCGGGTTTGTGTTGATCGCGTTCGCGCCCGCCTGGGCGCTGGCGCAGGCGCCGACGTTCAGCTCGCCGCGCGAAGCGCTGCGACAGGGTGTAAGCGCCTACCAGGGCGGCTATTACGAGCTTGCCATGCCTCCGCTCGAGTACGCGGCGGCGCAGGGTGAGTTCATGGCGAGCTACTACCTGGCCAAGATCTATCAGGACAATACCGGACCGCACACCGATCATGCCAAGGCCTACGCACTTTTCGAGAAAATCGCCGACGAGCATCTCGACGCCGATCCCGACGATCCGCGCGCGCAGTATGTGGGCAAGGCGCTGACCGCGCTTGCCGGATATGTGCTGCGCGGGCTGCCTGAGATCGGGCTCGCGCCCGATCCCGAGCGCGCGGTGTTCTATCTCAAGAACGCCTCCACCACCTTCAATGACGAGGATGCGCAGTTCGAGCTCGCCAAGCTCCAGCTCAAGGGCGAGGGCGTCGAGACCAACGTGCCGCTCGGGCGTCACTGGCTTTCGGTGCTGAGTCAGAATGGGCATGCGGGCGCGCAGGCGTTCTTCGCGGACCTTTTGTGGCGCGGCAAGCATATGGAGCCCGATCCGGCACGCGCGCTCGCGCTGATCGCGGTGGCCGTCGACAACGCGTCGCCGCAGGATGCGATGTGGATCGAGGATATCTATCAGAACATCTTCTGCGGCGCGGCCGAGGGCACGCGGCGGCAGGCAACCGGCATCGTGGCCCAGTGGGGCAACCGCTATGGCCGCAAGCCGACGGAGCAGCGTGATCGCAGCGGGCTCGCGCAGCTCGCGGTGGGGCCCGTCCGCACCTGCAAGAACGGCGAGCCCGTCGACGTGATAGCCCCGCGTGCGGAATTGGCCACCACGCCGCGGCTGCCTGCGGCGCGCACGTTCAACTATGGCACCATGAGCGGCGAGCCGCCGAAGCTGCAGGATGTGACTACGCCTCTGGCCACCAATCCGGCTCCGGCCGCTCCGGCGGGCTACACGCGCTAATTTTCAGGATCTTCCAGGATGCGAGCCGATGCTGCTCGCATCTTTCTCGTTTCTCGCGATCCCTGCAGGTGTCAGCTTAAGCGAAGGTGGACCAGACCGGCGCGTGATCGGAAGGTTTTTCCCAGCCGCGCGTGAAACGATCGATACCGCACGAGACCAGCCGATCGGCAGCCTGCGGCGAGAGCAGATGATGGTCGATGCGGATGCCGTCGTCCTTCTGCCAGGCGCCCGCCTGATAATCCCAGAACGTATAGAGGCCCGGCTCGGGGTGGCAGGCGCGGATGGCGTCCAGGAAGCCGAGGTTCTCGAGCCGTCTGAAGGCGCTTCTGCTTTCGGGCTGGAACAGGGCATCGTTGACCCAGGCTGAGGGACGTTTGGCGTCCATCGGCTCCGGGATCACGTTGTAGTCTCCGGTGAGCACCACGGGCATCTCGGATTCGAGAAGCGTGCGGGCGTGGGCTTCGAGGCGGGCCATCCAGGCGAGCTTGTAGGAGAACTTTTCTGTGCCGATGGGATTGCCATTCGGCAGATAGATCGAAGCCACGCGCACCGAGAGGGAGCCCGCCGTGACGGTGGCCTCGATGAAGCGGGATTGGGCGTCCGCCTCATCGCCGGGCAGCCCGCGGCTCACGTCCTCCAGCGGATGGAGCGAGAGAATCGCCACGCCGTTGAAGCCCTTCTGGCCATGGGTGGCCACCTGATAGCCCGCGTCCGTGAAGGCTTCGAGCGGGAAGCCTTCGTCCACGGATTTGATTTCCTGCAGACACAACACATCCGGCTTCGTTTCGCGGATATACGTCAGCGCATTGTCGATGCGCGCCTTGATGCCGTTGATGTTCCAGGTGGTGATTTTCATTGGCTCGGCGGGCAGGAGTGGGGAGTAGACAGGCAGTAGGGCTCAGAGGGAGAAGCTCGTGCCGCAGCCGCACGAGGCGGTGGCGTTCGGGTTCTGGATCTTGAAGGAGGCGCCGATCAGATCGTCCACGAAGTCGATCTCGGCGCCCGCCAGATACTCCAGCGACACGGGATCGATCAGCACCTTGGCGGTGCTCTTCTCGACCACCACATCGTCGCTCGCCGCGGTGTCCACCAGGTCGAACTTGTACTGGAAGCCCGAGCAGCCGCCGCCTTCCACCGAAATGCGGAGCATGGTGTTGGCTGGCTCTTCGGCCACGATTTCCTCGATGCGGCGCGCGGCGCGGTCTGTCAGTGTCACGGTGTGCGTCATTCTCGCCATCCTCGGAGGCGCATGCGCGGGCTTTTCCAGCGGGTGCCCTCGCGTGTAAATCCATGAGAAAGATAGTAATCGACCGATGTAAGTCAAATGGCTTGCACGGGCCCCAAGCGCTATTAACGGGCCTCTGGTGTTTCTGGATCAGCATGGGCAAGGCGATACAAGACGCAGCAGCGAGCAAATCCGGGTACGGCGAGGCGCTGCGGCCGGGCGAGCGCTCTCCTGCTTGCTATGCGGCGGGTGCGATTCCCTCCCGGGGCAGAAGATTCCAGGAGCCGGAATGTCCGACGCGCAGTCCGTTTCAGCGCGACCGCGACCGCATTCTGCATTCGACCGCGTTCCGGCGGCTCATCCATAAGACGCAGGTGTTCGTCTATCACGAGGGCGATCACTACCGGACCCGCCTCACCCACAGCCTCGAAGTGGCGCAGATCGCGCGCACCATGTCGCGGCAACTCAGGCTCGACGAGGACCTGGCCGAGGCTCTGGCGCTGGCGCACGACCTCGGGCATCCGCCGTTCGGACATGCGGGGGAACGGGCGCTGGACGAGGTGATGGAGGCCTACGGCGGCTTCGACCACAACGCGCAGAGCCTGCGTGTGGTGATGGCGCTGGAGCGGAAGTATCTCGCGTTCGACGGCCTCAATCTCACGTGGGAATCGCTCGAAGGGCTCGCCAAGCACAATGGGCCCATCACGGGCGACGATCATGGTCCGGTGCGTAAGGTGATCCGCGATCTCGAAGCGTGGCAGAGCCTCGAGCCCGAGCGCTGGGCCTCCGGTGAGGCGCAGGCGGCGGCGCTGTCGGACGACATCGCCTACGTGAGCCATGACATCGACGATGGGCTCCGGGCCGGGCTCATCACGCTCGAAGACCTTGCGGGGGCGCCGCTTGCCGGCGAGATCGTCGCGGGGCTTCCGGCGCCGGTGCGTCCGGGGGACCGGGGGCGCCTCACCTACGAGGTGACGCGGCGGATGATCACGCGCCTCATCCAGGACGTGGTGCAGGAGAGCCGGGTGCGGCTGGCCGCCCTCGATCCTCAGTCTCCGGCGGACCTGCGCGGCGCGCCGGCGGCGACCGTCTCCTTCTCGGCCGGGATGACGGCGGACATCAGGAAGCTCAAGGACTTCCTGATGCAGCGCGTCTATCGCAGCCAGCGCGTGATGCACGTGATGGACGAGGCGGAAGCGGTGGTGGCGGCGCTGTTCGGCCGCTATTTCGAGGATGCCTCCGCCCTTCCGGACTCCTGGCGGGCGGCGCAACAGGGCCTGTCCGAGCGTGCGCGGGCGCGCGTGATTGCCGATTTCGTGGCCGGAATGACTGACCGCTATGCCATAGACCAGCACCGGCACCTGTTTGACGCGACGCCGGAATTGCGATAGCGGGGCCGGTAATTCCGCGCATTAGGCGATGCAGAGGCGCTCTATCCCAAAGGGGTAGCGGGGCAGCCGCCACTTCCAGGGACTGAGCTTCATGAACGTGTTCGCAGAGGTCGAGGGCAAGGTTCTCGATGCACTGGCAGGCCTCCAGAAGGCGGGGGCGCTGCCCGAGGGTCTGGATTTCAGCGCCGTCGCCGTGGAGCAGCCGCGCGATCCTTCGCATGGCGATCTCGCCTGCAATGCCGCGATGGTGCTCGCTAAGGCCGCCAAGGCGAAGCCGCGCGACATTGCCGACAAGCTGGCCGCCGCGCTCACGGCCGATCCGGATGTCGCGTCTGCCGAGGTAGCGGGGCCGGGCTTCCTCAATCTCAGACTGCACCCGCAATTCTGGCATGGCGTGGTGAAGGCCATCATCGACCAGGGAGCCCGCTTCGGCGCCTCCAACGTGGGGCAGGGGGCGAAGACCAACGTCGAATATGTCTCGGCCAATCCCACAGGCCCCATGCACGTCGGCCATTGCCGCGGCGCGGTGTTTGGGGATGCGCTTGCAAACCTCCTCGCGTTCGCCGGTTACGACGTGACGCGGGAGTATTACATCAACGATGCAGGCGGGCAGGTGGACGTGCTCGCGCGGTCGGTGTTTCTGCGCTACCGCGAGGCGTTGGGCGAGGAGATCGGCGAGATCCCCGCGGGCCTCTATCCGGGCGAGTATCTGAAGCCCGTCGGCGCGGCTCTGGCGAAGGAGCATGGTTCTTCGCTTGTCAACATGCCCGAGGAACGGTGGCTGCCGCTCGTGCGCACGTTCGCGATCGAGCAGATCATGCCGATGATCAAGGACGATCTCGCGGCCCTCAACATCAAGCACGACATCTTCTTCTCCGAAGCCTCTCTCACCAAGGGCAGCGAGGACAAGGTGCAGGCGGCGGTGGCCGAGCTGCGCAAGAAGGGGCTGATCTACGAAGGGCGGCTGGAGAAACCGAAGGGGCACGACGACGAGGAGTGGGAGGACCGCGAGCAGACGCTGTTCCGCTCCACCGCGTTCGGAGACGAAGCCGATCGCGCGCTGATGAAGGCGGACGGCACGTATACCTACTTCGCGGGTGACGTCGCTTATCACTACGACAAGCTCACGCGCGGCTTCCGGCATCTGATCAACGTGTTCGGCGCCGATCACATCGGCTACATCCCGCGCATGCTGGCGACGGTCGCGGCCTTCGCGGACGGGACGGTCGAGCGCGACGCCAAGGGCAAGCTCAAGCACTGGCACACCACGGGCGGCACGGCCGATCTCGACATCAAGGTCGTGAACCTCGTGAAGCTGTTCAAGAACGGCGAGCCCTACAAGATGTCGAAGCGGGCGGGCACGTTCGTCACCTTGCGCGACGTGGTGGACGAGGTGGGCCGCGATCCGGTGCGCTTCATGATGCTCTACCGGAAAGAGCTCGAGCAACTCGACTTCGACTTCGCGAAGGTAACCGAGCAGTCGAAGGACAATCCGGTCTTCTACGTGCAATATGCTCATGCGCGCGCGGCGTCCGTGCTGCGCAACGCGCGGGAAGCGTTCCCGGATCTCGTGTTCGCCGACGGCGGAACGGTGGTGGCGAACCTCGATCTGCTGACGGATGCCGGCGAGTTGGATCTGATCCGGAAAGCGGCCTTCTATCCAAGCCTCATCGCGGGGGCGGCCAAGGCCCATGAGCCGCATCGAGTGGCATTCTATCTCTATGATTTGGCTTCCGCTTTTCACGGCCACTGGACGCGAGGCAATGATTTGCCACAATTGCGAGTTATCCAGGCCGGTGATCGCGCGCTGACTGCGGCCCGGTGCGCGCTCGTTGCGTCGCTGCAGCACGTGTTATCCTCTGGTCTCTCGGTGCTCGGTGTCGGAGCCCCGGAGGCAATGCGCTAGAGTCCTGATTCGGAGGCTCTATCCGGCGCAAGGATCACGCGGGCCGAACCGGGGTTCCCAGACTGAGCCTGTGGGGCTCATGGGGATTACGGGCTAGGGGGACCATCTTGCGGCGAGTGGGGTACGGAATTGCGTTGGCTGGGGTGTTCAGCCGACGGTACAGTTCCGCCGACAGGACATTTGCCCAGGGCGCAGAGAACGCGTGCTCGGGGTGTGCGACGAGGGGTTCCGAGAGATGACACGGTATAGCAATCCTCTGCCGCATAATCCGGTGCCACCCAACCAGGTGCCGCATTCGCAGGGACGTCCCGCAGGTCAGAGCCCGCAGCCCGCTCACGCCCACATGCCGCATATGGACCACGAGCAGCCCGCATGGCCGTCGCAGGGCGTGCCGCGCACGGGGCGCCCGGCTGCGCAGCAGCCCTATGCCGACCAAGGCTATCAGCCGGAGTATCCGGCTCCCGCGCCGCAGGATCCCTACGCGGCCCTTCGCCCCGACGGGTACGGCTATTCTCAGCCGGCTCCCGCAGCGGACCCTTACGGTCTTGCCGGGTATTCGGCCCCGCAGCCGTCGGCCCCTTCGCAAGGCTACGGAGCCCGCCCGCCGCAGCAGCAGGCCCCTTCGCCGATGCCGCAGCCGTCCTATGAGCCCTATTCAGCCGCCGCCGATCCCTATGGCGCGAACGGCGGATATGGCTACGCCGGTCAGTCCAATCTGCAGGCTCCGCCGCCGTTCGGGGCTGCCCAGCCGCACGCGCAGCCCGCGCCTTCCGCGCCCGCCTTCGGCTCGTCCGGACACAGCTATGCCCAGCCTGCCGCGCCGCAGCCTCAGACCTCGCCCTACGGCGGGGGTTATGCGGCAGCACAAACCAATTCCTATGCGCCGCCTCGCGCGGAAGCGCCGCTCAATCCGCTGGCCGACCAGTGGGGCGCGCAGAGCCTCGCGCTCGATGCGCGGGATTATGATGGCCACGCCTACAGCGCTGGGGGCCTGAACAACGCGTTGCAGCAGGGTGCGGCAGGGCAGTGGGGCGGCGATCCCTACGGCGAGCCGCAGATGGAGCCGGATCTCGGCGGCCAAGTCTATCAGAACAACGCCCAGCAGCCGCACGCTTCGTTCGACCAGAGCTACGCCGAGGACGACGCGCAGTACGAAGAGGAGCCGCGCCGCTCGAGCTGGAAGAAAGTCGTCGCGCTGGTAGCGTGCACGGTGGCCGTGGGCGGTGTACTAACGTTCGCCTACAGCAGCATCATGGGGCCGAGCAACAACGGGCCGACGCCGCTCGTGAAAGGCGCGACGGGACCGACGAAGGTCAAGCCGTCGGAGCCGGGCGGCAAGCAGTTCGCCCATACGGACAGCAAGATCATGGGCCGCCTCGGGGAAGGCGCCGAGCCGGAAGCCGATGGCGCGGGTGTGCGCAAGGTTCCGGTGGTGGTGGTCGGACGCGATGGATCTATCCAGCCGCCGCCCGCAGCTCAACCCGCCGCCCCCCAGGACGAGCAGACACGCGCCGTGGTGGCCGTGCCCGGCCTCACGGTCATCGATGGTCTCGGCGGTGCGCCCGCGGGAGGACCTTCGCCGAACCGCCCTGTTACGCCACGCACGCAGCCGCAGCAGCAGGCTTCGCCGCCGGTGCAGATGGTGACGGCCTCGGACACAGATCAGCCGGTGGTGGTCGCGCCATCGCAGCAGGCTCCTAAAAAGGCCGCCAACCTGATCGCCAACGCCGCGCCGTCCGAAACGGGCGCCGTGCAGACCAAGGCGGTCGCGACGCCCAAGGCCGAGCAGGCGGCGCCTGCGCCGAAGAAGGAGAAGGTCGCCGCGGTGGCCGCACCGGCTGCCGTCAGTCCGCAGCCGACGGGAGCGGGCTACGTGGCCGTGCTCGCGTCCGTTCCCGCCTCGGGCAGCAGCCGCATCGACGCGCTGAAGCAGTTCGCCGACATGCAGCAGAAGTACGGCACCATTCTCTCCAACAAGACGCCCGACGTTCAGGAGGCCAACCTCGGAACCAAGGGAACGTACCACCGCCTGCTCGTCGGGCCGCCTGGATCGCGCGATTCCGCCAACTCGGTGTGCGCGCAGCTCAAGGCCGAAGGCTACAGCGGGTGCTGGGTCACCGCGTACTAGGCACGTGGACCTTTCGCTCCGTGACGAGCGGCCTGTGATCCGCTTCTGCAAGGCGGGACGGCGGATGCCGGAGACGGTCTCTCGTTATGGATGGCCGTTGGGCGTGGCCGGTGATCCTCCGTCCGCGAGATCCGGTCTCCGAGCCTCACATCCCTTTGCGAGGGCGAAACCTCAAACATGACATCAGCCTTCATCACCGGCGTTTCCGGCGCGACGCTTTCGGCCGACGAGGCGCGCTTTCTCAAGTCCGCCGCACCGGCCGGTCTCATCCTCTTTGCGCGCAATTGCGTGAGCCACGATCAGATCCGCCGTCTCGTCGGGGATGCGCGAGGCGCAGTCGGCAGCGACGATTTTCTCGTGCTGATCGACCAGGAGGGCGGGCGCGTGCAGCGTCTGCGTCCTCCGCTCGGGCGCGCGCTTCCTCCGGCGGATGCCTACGCGTGCCTCTACGAGGACGATCCGGCGTGCGCTTGCGATGCCGCTTTCCTCGCGGCGCGATTGCTGGCCGACGATCTCAGGAACCTCGGGATCAACACCGATTGTGCGCCTGTCGTGGACGTACCTGTGCCCGGCGCCCATGACATCATCGGAGACCGCGCCTACGGGCGGGAGCCGCGGCAAGTCGCGGCGCTGGCGCGGGCGGTCGCGGAGGGCTTCATGGCGGGTGGCTTGCTGCCCGTGATCAAGCACATTCCGGGGCATGGGCGGGCCATGGCGGACAGCCATCTCGAGCTTCCCGTCGTCACCGAAGCGCGTGCGGTGCTGTCTGCTACCGATTTCGCGGCTTTCAAGGCGGTTGCCGACATGCCGGCGGCGATGACGGCGCACGTCGTGTTCACGGCCATCGATGGCGCCCAGCCGGCGAGCACGTCGCGGACGGTGACGCAGGACGTGATCCGCGGCGAGATCGGCTTCGATGGGCTCCTGATGAGCGACGATCTCAGCATGAAGGCGCTTTCGGGCACGTTCCGGGAGCGCGCGGAGGGGGTGCTGAGCGCGGGCTCGGATCTGGCGTTGCACTGCAATGGGGTGCTCGCGGAGATGGAGGAAGTTGCGTCGGCCGTGCCAGTGCTGGCAGGCGATGCCCTGCGGCGGTTCGAGGCGGCTTTGGCCGTATTCCGGCGCAGGGAACCCTATGATTCGGGGCGCGCAGAGCAACAACTTGCGGTCGCACTGGGAACCGCAAGACGGCGCACTGAATCAGTGTAATCTGGCGAAAAGATTCCTATTTTGCGCTTGGACCTTGCGCGAAGCAGGACAGATCGCAGGGATTGGCGAGTGCTGGATCGATGATCGACGACGCTGGGCAGATGGGCGAAGGCGAGCAGGGCTGGGAAGCGCCCGATCGCGATCTCGCGCCCGCGGCGTCGGAAGCGCTCATCGTCGACGTGGCCGGTTTCGAGGGTCCGCTCGATCTGCTGCTCGCGTTGGCGCGCACGCACAAAGTCGACATCTCGAAGATCTCGATCCTGGCGCTCGTCGACCAGTATCTCGCCTACATCCACGAGGCGCAGCGGCTCAAGATCGAGATCGCGGCCGACTATCTGGTGATGGCAGCGTGGCTGACGTTCCTGAAGTCACGGCTGATCCTGCCGCGCGAGGAGAAGGCGGGCGACGAGCTTTCGGCGGAGGAGATGGCGCAGAAGCTGTCGTTCCGCCTGATGCGCCTCGAGGCGATGCGCCGCGCGATCGGCGAGTTGATGACGCGCAAGCGTCTCGATCGCGACGTGTTCCAGCGCGGCATGCCCGAGCAGACGCAGACGGTGAGTGAAGTGAAGTGGACGGCGGAGATCTACGATCTCCTCAAGTCCTATGCGGATCTGCGCCGGCGCACCATCAAGGTCACGCATGTGGTCAAGGCACGCCGCGTGTGGTCCATCAAGCAGGCGCGCACGAAGCTCGAAACCCTCGTCGGGCAGGCGATCAGCGATTGGGTGGAGCTCGATAGCTGTCTCAAGACGTATCTCGCTACCGTCGAGGAGGACAAGACGGTGCTCGCAAGCTCCTTCGGCGCGACGCTGGAAATGGCGCGCGAGGGCATGATCGATCTGCGCCAGGACGAGCCGTTTGCTCCGATCTACATGCGCAAGCGCGAAGCGGGCGCCGAATGGCAGCGTCTCGAGGTGGTTTACGGCGGATCTCAGCCCTCCGGCGCATGAGGCGCGGTGAGGATGCGAGAGGTTCGCTCCGCGTGATGAGCAAGGGTGGTTGCGGTTTTTCGAGTGGTGGTTCCAACGGCGATCTCACCCGGACATAAGGATGGCGACATGGTTCCGCCGAAACTGAGACTGGTGACCCGCGACGGGATCGAGGACGATCTTGCAGGCGATGAGCCCGAAGCGCAGGAGGCGATCGAGCTTGCGCGCGCTCTTTCCGAGGCGGACGCGGTGGAAGCCGGACGCGCGCCGAGGGCGGAGGATCGTCTCGCGGATCTGCGTATCGTGGAGGCGCTGCTGTTCGCCTCCTCGACGCCGCTCGACGAGGAGTGGCTCGCAAAGCATCTGCGCCACGGCAGCGACATCGGCGCGCTGCTCTCCGACATCAAGGCGCTCTATGCGCCGCGCGGCGTGAACCTCGTGCGCGTGGCCGGCAAGTGGGTGTTCCGCACGGCCGAGGACCTCGGCTATCTGCTGGAACGGGAGACGGTCGAGGAGCGGCGGCTTTCGCGGGCTGCACTCGAGACGCTGGCGATCATCGCCTATCACCAGCCGGTGACGCGCGCCGAGATCGAGGAGATCCGCGGCGTCACGACGTCGGCCGGTACGCTCGACATCCTGATGGAAGCGGGCTGGATCCGTCCGCGTGGACGGCGCCGCGCGCCGGGCAAGCCGCTCACCTACGGAACGACGGACAGCTTCCTCGCGCACTTCGGTCTCGACAGCGTGAAGGACCTCCCGGGGCTCGCCGATCTCAAGGCGCAGGGGCTGCTCGACGGACATCTCCCGCCGGGCTTCACGGTACCCGACCCGTCTATGGTCGCGTCCCTCATGCCGGACGAGCTTCCGCTCGAAGAGCCTGCCGAAGAGGAGCAGTCGCCTGAGGAGGATGAGGGCGAGGAGGCCGGCGCCGATCAGGAGACCGGCGACGAGGACGATGAGGCGGGCGCGCCATCCGCATCCGCGGATGGTCCGCCGGAGCCGCAAGACTAGTTTGAGGCTCTTTGGTGGGGGGTGGGCGGCTCCAATCGCCGGAACGGTGGCTATCCTCGCCCCGTGTCAATTCCAGCCCTTGATGTTAACGATCAAAGTCGGGAATGTTGCCTGCAGGTGATTGCCGGGGCATGGTCCGCTGCGAGGGTGGGGCGCTGCGGCGCACGCCTGGTCCGATCCGGCGCATCAAGCCGGCCATGAAGGTTTGCTCCCCCGTGGTACGCTGGTTGTTCAAGAGATCTCCGAAACCTCCGACGGAGCCCGCGCTGGCAGGGTCTCCGCGCGTGCGCGCAGGGGCGACGTTCGCGGCCCGCCTCTCGTTCGACGCCGTCACTAAGCGCTACGGTGAGCGGCTGGCGCTCGACGGGCTTTCGCTCGACGTAGAGCCGGGCGAGGTGGTGTGCCTGCTGGGGCCATCGGGATGCGGCAAGACCACGCTGTTGCGGGTGGCGGCCGGTATCGAGCGGCCGACCTCCGGGCGCATCCTCATCAGCGATATTGAGGTTGCCGGCCCCGCGCGCTTCGTGCAGCCCGAGGATCGCGGCGTCGGGCTGATGTTTCAGGACTTCGCGCTGTTTCCCCATCTCACCATCGTCGAGAACGTCGCGTTCGGCCTCAAGGCGCTGCCGCGAGAGGATGCGCGCCGGGAAGCCCTCCTGATGCTCTCGCGCGTGGGGCTCGAGCGCTACGCGGATCAATATCCGCACATCCTTTCGGGCGGACAGCAGCAGCGCGTTGCGCTGGCGCGCGCCATTGTTCCGCGGCCGGCCGTGATGCTCATGGACGAGCCGTTCTCGGGGCTCGACGTGCAGTTGCGCGACGTCATGCAGGAGGAGACGCTGGAGCTCCTCAACGAGACACGGGCGACCACGATGATCGTCACGCACGATCCGGAAGAGGCCATGCGCATCGGCGACCGCATCGCGGTGATGCGCGCGGGACGCCTCATCCAGACGGGCCGGGCGCAGGATCTCTATCATCGTCCCGCCGCTCTGTTCGTCGCGCGATTGTTCTCTGAGATCAACGAGATCACCTATCGGGTTGCGGGCGGGCGCATCTCGACGCCGATCGGATCGCTGCCGGCTGAAGGCGTCACGGAGGGGGCGCTTGCGACCCTCTGCGTCCGTGAGCGGGGTGTGGGGATCGTCGCGGCTCCATCCAACGGGAGCGGCTCCGCGCCGGGGCTCGCGGCACGGGTGCGGAGTGCCAAGTTCCTGGGGGATGCCGTGCGCTACGAGGTGGTCGCGGAGGGCTTCGATGAGCCCATCAACGTGCGGGCAAATGTGGGCTCGCCGTTCGAGAAGGGCAGCGAGGTGCGACTTCATATCGACCCCGGGCAGGTGCTCATCTTCCCGCCCTGTGCCGACAAAGTAGTTTAAATATCAGTATATTAATTCGCGGGCTTCTGCCCCGCCCTACGCTTGCGAGGGGGGTGGGTTTCTGCAATAGTGGGCCTGAGCCTATGCGACGCGTCGTGTGACGACGCGGGAGCGGGACGCTTGAGAAAGGTCAACCTCACAAGCGTACCAAGCTCTAAACAATTTAAGTCAGACCATCGCCTTAGCGCGGATCGTCAGGATCGCGCAGGCTCGTGGTCGAGAGGAGGCGTTTCATGGGGTTGAGTGCGACCCATCTGTTGTTGCTCTTGGTCATTGTCGTGCTGTTGTTTGGCCGTAACAAGATTTCGGACCTGATGGGCGACGTGGCACGGGGCATCAAGAGCTTCAAGAAAGGGTTGTCCGAGGACGAGCCTTCCGTGGCGGATCCCAAGGTGATCGACAACCCGGCACAGCACGCCGCCGAGCGCGACAAGTCGAAGGCGGGTTGACCGCGAGCAGGGGTTTCGTTCCTCTCGCGCAGTCTTTTTGCGAGACATGGGGCGTGAGCGGCCGCGGGTAAGCCGGATGGGTTCCGGCACCGCAGCTGCTCGAGCTTTCTCGCTTTTATCTGGACGTTCCGATGTTCGATGTCAGTTGGAGCGAGCTTCTCATCCTCGGCCTCGTCACGCTGATCTTCGTGGGGCCGAAGGAGCTGCCGCGCTTTCTCGGCACGCTCGGCAAGTATGCGGGCGTCGTCCGCCGCCAGGCCAACGAGTTCCGCAGCGTGTTCGAGCAGGCGATGCGGGAAGCCGAGATGGACCAGATCCAGAAGGAAATGCGGGATGTGCGCGACGGCGTGAAAGCCTCTCTCGACCAGGCGACGCGGTCGGTGGATGCCGTAAAGTCGGCCGCGCGGGTGGATAGCGGGACGCCTGCGGCCGCTTCCAAGCCGGTGAGCGCGCCGGAAGGCGAGCGCTCTATCGCGCCTCCGTCCTCGTCCCAAGAGACCGTACACGCGGCGGATCAGCCGGAGGCAGACGTTAAGTCCTCTCCGGAGAAGCCCGCCTCCGAGACCACGGCGGGGCAAGCCTGATGCAGGAGAGCCTTCCGCGTCCCGGACAAGACGATATCGACGCCTCGAAAGCGCCGCTGCTCGACCATCTGATCGAGCTGCGCCAGCGGCTCATCTACGCCGCCGTCGCCTTCTTCGCGATGTTCATCCTCTGCTTCACGATCGCACGGCACATCTACGACGTGCTGGTGTGGCCGTACGTCTGGGCGTCGGGCAGCGACCATGTCCGCCTCATTGCCACGCATTTCCTCGAGCAGATCTTCACGCACCTGAAGCTTGCGATGTTCGGCGCGGCCTTCCTTTCGTTCCCGGTGATCGCGGCGCAGGTCTACAAATTCGTGGCACCGGGTCTCTACAAGAACGAGCGCAACGCGTTTCTGCCGTATCTGATCGCGACGCCGGTGTTCTTCGTGCTCGGCGCGATGGTCGTCTACTTCATGGCGATGCCCATCCTGATCAAGTTCTCGATGGGGCTCGCCCATACGGCGAGCGAGGGCCCGGCAACGATCGAGCTGATGCCGAAGGTGTCGGAATACCTCTCGTTGATCATGACGCTGATCTTCGGGTTCGGGCTCTGCTTCCAGCTTCCGGTTGTGCTGACGCTCTTGGCGCGGGCCGGGATTGTCACGGCCGCTACGCTGCGGAGCGGGCGCCGGTTCGCCATCGTCGGCATTTTCGCCGTGGCGGCGGTGCTGACCCCGCCGGACGCGCTCAGCATGGTCATCATGGCGCTTCCGACCACGCTGCTCTACGAGCTTTCGATCCTGGCGGTTGCTTGGGTCGAGAAGAAGCAGGCGGCGGCCGAGGCCGGGCGCGACGTGGCTTCCAGCTAGCCTCCGGTCTTCGGACCGGGGGCCACCCCAACGCGACCTCTCCGTAAGCGCGCAGACGTGTCGCCTGGTCGTCTGGACCTCCGGCGCGCCCCGCCCTATAGGTCTCTCAGTTCACAACCGACTCTCGCCCGAGGCATTCCCGTGTTCGACATCAAGTGGATCAGAGACAACGCCGAGGCCTTCGATGCCGGGCTCAAAAGCCGTGGGCTCGAGCCGCTTTCGCCCAAGCTGATCGAGCTGGACGAGGCGCGCCGCCGCCACCTCGCCAAGCTCCAGGATGCCCAGAGCCGCCGGAATGCCGTTTCGAAAGAGATCGGCAAGGCGAAAGCCGCCAAGGACGAGGCCCTCGCGACCAAGCTCATGGCGGAGGTGGCCGAGCTCAAGGAGGTCATCCAGCAGGGCGAGGAGGAGGAGCGCGCGCTCACCAAGGCGGTGGACGATGCGTTGTCCGTCATCCCCAATCTTCCGCGTGAGGATGTTCCGCTCGGCAAGGACGAGACCGGCAACGTCGAGGTGCGCCGCGTCGGCACGCCGCGCGCGTTCGACTTCAAGCCCAAGCAGCATTTCGAGATCGGCGAGGCGCTGGGCCTCATGGATTTCGAGACAGCGGGCAAGGTGTCGGGGGCACGCTTTGTGTTTCTGAAGGGCGCTCTTTCGCGTCTCGACCGGGCCATCGGCTCGTTCATGCTCGACCTGCACACGACCACGTTCGGCTACACCGAGACGAACCCGCCGCTGCTCGTGCGGGACGACGCGGCCTTCGGGACCGGCAACCTGCCGAAGTTTGCGGAAGACCTGTTCCAGACGACCAACGGCTACTGGCTGATCCCGACGGCGGAGATCTCGCTCACCAACGTGGTCCGCGACCAGATTCTGGACGAGGCGCAGCTCCCGATCCGCATGACGGCGTGGACGCCGTGCTTCCGCTCGGAAGCGGGCGCGGCGGGGCGCGATACGCGCGGTATGATCCGCCAGCATCAATTCTCCAAGGTGGAGCTGGTCTCGATCACGACGCCGGAGGAGAGCCTCGCCGAGCACGAGCGCATGACCAATTGCGCCGAAGAGGTGCTGAAGCGGCTCGGGCTTCCCTATCGCACCATGCTTCTGTGCACGGGCGACATGGGCTTCGCCTCGCGTAAGACCTATGACCTTGAGGTGTGGCTGCCAGGGCAGGATGCCTATCGCGAGATCTCGTCGTGCTCGGTGTGCGGCGATTTCCAGGCGCGCCGCATGGGTGCGCGCTATCGCGCGAAGGGCAGCAAGGACGTTCGCTTCGTGCACACCTTGAACGGCTCGGGCCTTGCCGTCGGGCGCACGCTCGTCGCGGTGCTCGAAAACTATCAGCAGGCCGATGGCTCCGTCATAATTCCCGAGGCGTTGCAGCCGTACATGGGCGGGGCGACGAAGATCGAGAAGGCAAACTGAGGCGTTCCGCTTTCACCAGCAGAGCGGGACCGATTTGGAGATGGTACGTCAGATGCGCATTCTGATCACGAACGACGACGGAGCGGGCGCGCACGGTCTTTCGGTGCTGCATCAGATCGCGAAGTCGATTTCTGACGACGTTTGGATCGTGGCGCCAGAGACGAACCAGAGCGGGGCCTCTCACGCTCTCACGCTGCAGGTGCCGCTGCGCTATCGCGAAATCGGCGATCACGCGTTCGCGGTTCGCGGCACGCCCGCCGATTGCGTGATCATGGGCGTGAAGCATGTGCTGAAGGACAAGGCGCCGGATCTCGTGCTGTCTGGAGTGAACCACGGTTCGAACCTCGCGGAGGACGTGACCTACTCGGGCACCATCGCGGGCGCGATGGAGGGCACGCTGCTCGGCATCCGCTCGATCGCCATGAGCCTCACCATCGGCTTCGATCCGGAAGGCAGGCAGCACTGGAAGTCGCCGCTGGAGCACGGCCCGCGGCTGGTCGAGCAACTGCTCTCGGTCGATTGGCCGGAGAGCACGCTCATGAACATCAACTATCCGGATCTTGCTCCGGGCGATGTGAAGGGCGTGGCCGCAACCCGGCAGGGGCGCCGCGACCAGGGCGGGCTGCACATCCAGGAGCGCAGCGACACGTGGGGCGATCCCTATTTCTGGGTCGGCTTCGAGCGCCGCAGGGCCGATCCGCCGAAGGATTCGGATCTGCGCGCCATCGCCGACGGCTTCATTTCCGTAACGCCGCTGCATCTCAATCTCACGCACGAGCGTGCGCGGGATACCCTCGGCGGTGTGCTCTCGCTGGGCGGCGATAGGAACCGCCTCAAGGACGCGGGCTAGCGCGTCCTTCGCCGACCAATCGACGCTCATTTCTGTTTTGCCGAAGCCGGTGCGGGGGCATTGAACGCGAGACCGCATCTGCAACTTGCGCGATAAGGCCGCCAAGTCGCCGAGATTTCTCCGTCATCGCAGCACAATCGAAGCGTATGTGGGTATGCGTGCGGGGTCCGATTTACGGCATGCAGCCGGGCAGCCATCTCTCGATCCCTGTTCGTCTCTCAGGCGCGCCGTGGCGCGTGCGCCGGAGTGCATTTTAGGGGTTTGATTTACGTTCACGATGCGCGCGGGACCCGCTCACATCTCCGACGAATCAAGCCCAGAACGGGTTTGTGCCCCTCCGTTAAGGTTCTCTTAACTGGTTAAGGGTTACCTGGAGAGTGGGTATTCAGGGTGTGTGGCATGTTAAGTTCTTTGCGTAAATGTCATCAATCCTCCGGCGTTCAGGGATTGAGGATCGGTCTGATCTTCTCCGCCGCCGCGGCATTGGCGGGCTGCAGCGCCGACATTTCTCGTTTCGATCTTGGCAATCCCGAAGGGGCGCGCGCCCACTCCGATTACGCGCCCTCGGGCGGGGCAACGGGCCGCTCGGCTTCCTCCGAATTCGGCTCTGCCGGCTACGACCGCCCCAGCTATCGCGGCAACACCGTCGCGCGCTCCGAGCTTCCGCCCACGCCTCAGGCTCCTCTCACCACGAGCGCCATTCCGCCTCAGCAGCAGCAGCAGGCTCCCTACGGGGGCTATGGGCAGCAGCAGCGCCAGCCGAGCTATGGCTCGGATCAGCGCGCGCCGCAGTACAATGCGCAGCCGAGCCCGTCCTATTCGGGCGGATCGCAGTATGGCGGTGCAGCACCGTCGGGGCAGGTCGCGCCGATCGCCTCTCGCGATGCGGGCGGCGCCAAGGGCGACATGATCGAGGTGCGCCCGGGTGATACGCTTTACGGCATCTCGCGCCGTCACAAGGTCTCGCTCAACGAGCTGATGACCACGAACGGCCTGACCTCTCCCAACCTGAAGCCGGGCCAGCAGCTTTATCTGCCGGCCGGCACACGCGCGGCTGCGAGCGAGACGGCGCGTCCTGCGCGTGAGGATCGCTACCACACGTCCGCCGCTGCGGAACCGGCTCAGTCTGCGCCCGCCGCCGAGGCGCCGTCCGACTGGAACGGCAGCTACACGGTGCGTTCCGGCGACTCCCTCTATGCCATCGCGCGCCAGAACAACGTGAAGCTCGCGGAGCTCGAGCGCTACAACGGCATCCAGGATTCGCGGAAGGTGAAGCCGGGTACTGTTCTCAAGATTCCGGGTGGGGCCGCGCCTGCGGCTTCGCAGGTTGCGGACGCCGCGCCTGCCGCAGAGGCCCAGCCTTACCGCGAGCAGGCCCAGACGCCTGCGCCCGCGCCGGGAGCTGTGCGCCTGGGCGAGGCGACGAGTCCGCCGCCGACCTCGTCGTCGCAGCAGCCGATGCTGCTCAACGGGTCCAATACGCCTGCGCCGCCTGCTGCCGCGCCGAACGTCGAGCGGGTCGCGAAAGCGGAAACGCCGGGCGCTGCAAGCGATGCCGTCACTCCGGCTGCGTCGCAGAACGCAGGCTCGGTGGCCGGGTCACGGCTGCGTTGGCCGGTGGCCGGTAAGGTCATCAGCGGCTTCGGTCCGCGCCCCGACGGTACGCATAACGACGGCGTCAATCTCGCTGCGCCGATGGGGACCGACATTCATGCAGCCGAGAACGGCGTGGTGGCCTACTCGGGCGACGAGCTCAAGGGCTACGGCAACCTCGTGCTGATCCGCCACGACAACGGCTGGGTAACGGCCTACGCGCATGCCGACGAAATTCTCGTCAAGCGTGGCGACCGCATCAAGCGCGGCCAGGTGATCGCGAAAGCTGGCCGTACCGGCCAGGTGGATCAGCCGCAGGTGCACTTCGAGCTGCGCCAGGGGCAGAAGCCCGTCGATCCGACTCCGTTCATGGAGAGGCTGTAGATGAGGGCAGTGGGCAGCAGGGTGCTGCCCTGTCCTGCCCATCCCGCTCGCTGCTGCCTGTTGCCGGCTGCCCCTATAGCGGCAGCGTCTTGCCCAAGCGGCCCGCCAAATCCTGCGTGAACTGCCAGGCGACGCGGCCGGAGCGGCCGCCACGGGTGACGCTCCATTCGAGCGCCTCGCGCACGAGTTCCTCACGCGTGATCGGTAGACCGAAGTGCTCGGCATAGCCCGACACCATGGCGAGATAGTCGTCCTGGCTGCAGTTGTGGAAGCCGAGCCAGAGCCCGAAGCGATCCGACAGAGACACCTTCTCCTCGACCGCCTCGGACGGGTTGATCGCCGTGGAGCGCTCGTTGTCGACCATGTCCCGCGGCATCAGATGGCGGCGGTTGGAGGTCGCATAGAACAGCACGTTGGGCGGGCGCCCTTCGATGCCGCCGTCCAGGACTGCTTTCAGCGATTTGTAGCTCGTGTCGTCGCGGTCGAACGAGAGGTCGTCGCAGAAGACGATGAAGCGGTGCGGAGAGGCGCGTAGCGCGCCGAGGCAGGCGGGGAGCGTCGCGATGTCCTCACGATGGATCTCGACCAGCTTCAAGCCCGCAGCGCTGGCCCGATCCGCGAGGGAGGCCTCGACCTCGGCATGGATCGCCTTGACGAGGCTCGATTTGCCCATGCCGCGGGCACCCCAGAGAAGCGCGTTGTTCGCGGGAAGGCCTTCGGCGAAGCGGCGCGTATTGTCGAGGAGCTGGCGTGCCGAGCCGTCGATGCCTTTGAGAAGCGTTCGGGGAACGCGGTTCACATGGGGGACCGGCTGGAACGAAAGATTGGACGCTTGCCAGACGAAGGCGCCGGCGGCCTCGAAATCCGGGAGCGCGGGCGGGGGCGGCGCCAGCCGCTCCAGCGCGGCAGCGATGCGGTCCAGACGGGCCGTAAGGTCGGCTTCTTCACTCATGATCAGTTTTGGCCTTGAATTCCGGGCATATTCTTGCTGTCCGGGATGGGACGTGCCCCTACTGGCTGATCCCGGCCGTCCTCTATACTCCTGTCGGCTTTACCCAGGCCAGTGGGCGTGCTGACCCGGGCCACGTCCGGTGCTGCAAGGGTTGCAAAGCGGGCTCCGCCCACTATAGTCGCGGCCGATCTCAGGCGGACAGGCTTGCGGAGTTGATCCTCCGTCGAGGCTGGCCGCGATTCGCTTGTACGATCCGATATAGACGATCCCGACGAGGACCAGTCCCCTATGTTCATCTCTCCGGCCTATGCCCAGAGCGGCCCGATGTCAGACCCCTTCAGCGGTCTCCTCATTCCCATGCTGCTGATGGTGCTCATTTTCTATTTTCTCGTCATCCGGCCGCAAAGCCAGCGCCAGAAGCAGCACCGCGAGATGATCGAGCGCGTGCGGCGGGGCGATACGGTGGTGACCTCGGGCGGGTTCATCGGCAAGGTCTCGCGCGTGCCGGACAACTCCGACGAGATCGACGTCGATCTCAGCGATACGCTCAAGGTGCGGGTGCTCAAGAGCACGCTCCTCGACGTGCGCTCGAAGGGTGAGCCGGTCAAGGACGGCGGCACGGTCACGAAGTAATACGCTAGGCGCACGGAGGCGGGGCCGCGCGTGGTGCCCGTCTCGACGCGACAACGCTTACGGGAGAGGTTCGCTCCGTTATGCTGCACTTCGAGCGCTGGAAGATTTTCGCAATCGTCGCGACGTGTCTCCTCGGCCTGCTGTTCGCCTTGCCGAACTTCTTCTCGAAGGAGACGGTGGCTTCCTGGCCGAGCTTCATCCCGAAGCGGCAGATGCCGCTCGGTCTCGATCTTCGCGGCGGCGCTCATCTGCTGCTCGCGCTCGACCAGAACGAGATCCGCAAGGACTGGCTCGCGAACCTGCGCGAGGATTCGCGCAAGACGCTTCGCGAGGCGAAGATCGGCTTCTCGGCGATCGGTGTCTCCGGCGATGCGGTGCAGATTCGTCTCGTCAAGCCCGAGGACACGGAGACCGCGCTCAAGGAGCTGAAGAAGCTCGTGCAGCCGATCGGCAACGCCATTCTCGGCACCAGCGGAAACGACGTCGAGGTTGAGAAGGGGGCGGAACCGGGCCTGATCCTGCTGAAGCCCACTCAGTTCGGCATGCAGGAGCGTCTCTCGAATGCGGCCTCGGCCTCGATCGAGACCGTCAACCGCCGCGTGAACGCGCTAGGCACGGCGGAATCGACCGTGGTGCGCCAGGGGCGCGACCGCATCCTCGTGCAGTATCCGGGCCTCACCGACACCAAGCAGCTCAAGGATCTGATCGGCAAGACGGCAAAGCTGTCGTTCCACGCCGTGCATCCGACCATCACGGCCGAAGAGGCCAAGACGACGCGTCCGCCGATGGGCTATCGCGTCTATCCCGCCGCGGAGCGGGAAGCCGGTTTCGAGCAGGGCTACGTGCTCGCCGAGACGCCGGTGGTGCAGGGCGACGACCTCGTGGATTCGCAGCCCGGCTTCGACAGCCAGACCAACGCCCCGATCATCAGCTTCCGGTTCAATCAGTCGGGCGCTCGCAAGTTCGGCAACTTCTCGAAGGATCACGTGGGCGAGCCGTTCGCCATCGTGCTCGACGACACGGTGATCTCTGCGCCTGTGATCCGCGAAGCGATCCTCGGCGGCTCGGGACAGATCTCGGGCAACTTCACCGTCGAGAGTGCCAACAACCTCGCCATTCAGCTTCGCTCGGGCGCGCTGCCCGCGAAGCTCACCATCGTCGAGGAGCGCACCGTCGGGCCTTCGCTCGGCGCCGACAGCATCGAGGCGGGCAAGCTCGCGGGCATCGTCGGCCTGATCGCGACGGCCATTCTCACCATCCTGGCCTACGGCACGTTCGGCGTTTACGCAGTCATCGGCCTGCTCGTGCATGGCGTTCTCATTCTCGCTCTGATGTCGGTGATCGGCACGACGCTGACGCTGCCCGGCATCGCGGGCTTCGTGCTCACCATCGCCATGGCCGTGGACGCCAACGTGCTGATCTATGAGCGTATGCGAGAGGAGCTTCGCGCCGGCCGCACACCTATCGCGGCGATCGAATCGGGGTTCCAGCGCGCGTTCGTCACCATCCTCGACAGCCAGCTCACGACGCTGGCGGCGGCGGTGATCATGTTCTGGCTCGGCTCCGGTCCGATCCGCGGCTTCGCCGTCACGCTCACGCTCGGCATCATCACATCGGTGTTCGCGGCCGTGACCATCACGCGTCTGCTGGTTGCCATGTGGCTCAAGAATGCGAAGGCCAAGGGCCGCTCGCTCGTCGTTCCGATCTAAGGAAGGTCTCCCACAATGTTCCTTGTGCCCGACTTCAAGGGTAATGACTTCTTTCCCCACGGAACGCGTCTGCCGTTCATGGACTACAAGGGGCTGTGCGTCGCGCTCTCCATCATCGCGATGGTGCTCTCGTTCGGCATAATCATGATCAAGGGTTTCAATTACGGTGTCGATTTCAAGGGCGGCTCGCTGATCGAGGTGCGGGCGAAGTCCGGCAAGGCCGACATCGGCGTGATGCGCGACAAGCTTGCGACGCTCGGTCTCGGCGACGTGCAGATCCAGAGCTTCGGCTCGGAAGCCGACGCGCTGATCCGAATCGAGCAGCAGCCGGGCGAGGAGGAAGCTCAGCAGGCAGCCGCAAACAAGGTGCTCGATACGCTCGGCTCCGACTATGAGCAGCGGCGCATTGAGGTGGTGGGTCCTGCGGTTTCGAGCGAGCTTCGCACAACAGGCCTGATTGCGGTGCTCGCGTCGATCGCGGCCATCGTGACCTACGTGTGGTTCCGTTTCGAGTGGCAGTTCTCGGTCGGCGTGGTGCTCGGCCTCTTCCACGACGTGCTGGTGACGGCCGGCATTTTTTCGCTCTTCCAGCTCGCGTTCGATCTCTCGATCGTCGCGGCTCTGCTCACCATTCTCGGCTACTCGGTGAACGATTCCGTCGTGGTCGCGGACCGAATTCGAGAGAACTTGCGCAAGTACAAAAAGATGCCGCTGACGGAGCTGCTCAACCTCTCGATCAACGAGACGCTGTCGCGCACCATTCTCACGGGCGTGACGACGATCGCGGTGCTGTTCGCGCTATTCTTCCTGGGCGGCGAGGTGATGCAGAACTTCACGTTCGCGATGCTGTTTGGCGTGATCATCGGCACCTACTCGTCGATCTTCATCTCGGCGCCGGTCATCGACTATCTCGGCATCAAGCGCGACTGGAGCGACGAAACGCAGAAGGCGGCCGCCGGAACGCCCGCGCGGCCCTAGCTGGCTCGGTTCTGGGGTAGGCGGCCCAAATGGGTTATCAGGCGCATCTGCCCCGGCAGGTTCCGATCGAGGCTTACGGCAACGGCGGCTTCCGCTTCGGCGGCATGAGCCACAAAGGGTCTCTCCTGTGCCTGCCCTCCGGCATCTGGGGCTGGCAGGCGACGTCGGTCGAGGGGCTCGATCAGGAGGCGCTGGCGCCGGTGCTCGGGCTTGGGGGCGGGCTGTCGTTTCTTCTGCTCGGGACCGGGCGGGCGCTCGTGCGGCCGAGCCGTGAAATCCGCAAGCTGTTCGAGGATGCTGGGCTCTGGCTCGAGGTCATGGATACGGGGGCCGCGGCGCGAACCTACAACGTGCTGCTCGCCGAGGGGCGCGTGATCGCGGCGGCGCTGATCGCCGTCGAATAGGAAAGCATCGTCCATGAGCGCGGCCAATCCGCTCGCAGATGCCGAGGCGCCCGTTCTTTCCGTTCGCGACGCGGCGCGCGAGCACGAGCAGGACCGTTATCTTTCAGCGCTGCTTGCACCGCCTCGCGCGCGCGACGACCTCGTGGTGATTGCCGCTTATCTCGGAGAGCTGCGCCGTATTCCGCTCATCACGCGGGACGCGGCGATCGGAGAGATCCGGCTTCAGTGGTGGCGCGATACGCTGGCCCAGGCGGGCGCCGTGAGCGGGCATCCCGTGGCGGATGCGATGAACGCGCTCGCCAGTCGCCGCTCGCTTCGCCGTGAGTTGGTGCTGGCGCCGCTCGAAGGTGTTTCGCGGGAGCTCTACGAGGACGGCATTCCCGATGCGCGCGAATTCGATCTCTACGCCGAGGAGACGGAGGGTGCGGCAATTCGGCTCGCGCTTTCCGTGCTGGGCGAGGGAGGCGCGCAGAATTCGGAACGGGCGGTCGATTCTGCGGGGCGGGCGCTGGCTTTGACGCGGCTTGCCCTCACCTTGCCACAGCATGTTGCGCATGGTCGTCTGCCGCTTCCCGAGACGGTTTTGAATGGGGTCCGCGATCCGCGGGGAGCCCCGCAAAACGAGGCGCGGGAGGCCATGGGAACGTTATCGGTGCGGCTTGCAGACGAGGCGCAGGCCTCGCTCAAACAGTTCAGGGACGTGAGGGGACGCGTCAGCGCAGCAGCGATGGCCGCGTATCTGCCGCTCTCGCTGATCGAGCCGTACCTGCAGGCGCTCCGTAGACCGAAACGGGACGCTTTGCTGGAAGTCGCGGATATTTCTCCGCTTTCGCGTGTCACCAGACTGTGGTTCGCTCATTGGAGGGGCCGCGTTTAGCCTGCCGGTGTCGTTGGCGGGCGAGATCATCGGGATCGTTGACGGGCATGCTTCGTTTCATCGCTTCATCAGCCATCGGTTTCGCTCTCGCGGCCGGTCTCGCCATTTCTGAGCCTCCTGCGGCCGGAGATGACGCGGGGGCCGTCACCATCGCTCAGTGGGGCCAGAGCGCTCCCGTGGAAAGCGAAGGACGCGCGGACCCGCGAGCATCGCCCGATGCGCAGGTGTCTCCCGATCCGCAAGTATCGCCCGATCCTGGAGTGCCGAACGATCCGGCGCCGCCGGGAGGCCCGTCCGTCGGCCAGGCGGTGGATCCTTACGTCGTGCCCGCGCCGTCCGGGGCCACTCCAAACGCCTTGCCTCTGCCGGCCGATCCGGCGACGCCCGGCATCGACGAGCTGATGCAGCTTGCTTCGGTCGAGATCGAATGGCGGGTCGAGAATCCGTTCCGCTTCTTCGCCGATCCCAAGGACACCGAGGTTCATCGCGCGACCTATCTCGCGCTTTCGCCCGAGCAGCGCGACGCGGCACCAGTCCTCGCGGCCGAGCATGCACTGAGCCGGCGGCATGACGACGGCTGGGCGGAGAGCATGTTCCGCAAGACGTGCTGGGCGGGACCGCGCAACAGGCACGTCTGCCCAGACAAGAGCGATTACGTCAATCCGGATCGCCATCGCGTGGTGGTCTCGCTCAAGGGCATGCCGGAGCCGACCGTCGATTGCCGCTGGTTCTCGTCGGCCCTCGGCGGCGGCGACGGTGGCGAGAACGTGATCACGCAGGCTTGCGGTGAGCCGCTCACGCTGACAGCACCCTATCCGCATGGGCTTTCCGTGCGCGTGGAGGTGGGCGGCATCACGGTGGCATCGACCGAGATCAAGGTGCGAGACATCTTCGTGGTGGGCATCGGCGACAGCTTCGGCTCGGGTGAAGGCAATCCGGATGTGCCCGTGCGCTTCTCGCCCGAGCGGACCATCGCCTACGGCAAGGGCGAAGGAACAGGCGACCTCACCGGATATCCGGCGCGCGTAGGCGCGTGGAAGCAGGTGGGCGACGACGAGTTCGTGAAGGAGAACGCGCGCTGGCTGGATCAGGCGTGCCATCGCTCGCTCTATTCGTATCAGCTCCGCGCGGCGCTCGAGCTTGCGGTGGAGGATCCGCATCGGGCTGTGACGTACACGGGGTTCGCCTGCTCGGGCGCCGAGGTCACGTGGGGACTGTTCCTGCGCTACAAGGGCAACGAGTGGGTGCCGCGTCCGCCGGACCTTTCGCAGATCTCGGCCGTGGCGGATGCGCAGTGCGGAAAGCGTGAAGCTCCGTTGCAGGACATGCCGGAGGCGTTCCACATGAAGGGCACGATCTCCGAGCTGCAAGGCGGCCTCGTGCTCAATAAGTGCCCGGTGGATCAATCGCGCAAGATCGATCTTCTGATGATGTCCATCGGCGGCAACGACGTGGGCTTTGCGCGTCTCGTCGCGAACGCGGTGCTATCGGACTCCTCGCTGGTGCGCAGCCTGGGCGGCTGGTTCGGCCAGGTGCACGGAAACCAGGAGAGCGAGGCGCTGCTCGACCGGCTCGACGAGCGCTACAAGGCCATGAACCGCGCGGTGCACGGCATTCTGCACATCCCCTGGGACGAGAGCGACCGCGTCATTCTCACGGCCTATCCTCCGTTCGCGCTTCTCGACGATGCGGGCGCCATGTGCCCGGACGGAACGGCGGGCATGGAGGTGTTCAACGAGTTCGCGATCACGCAGAAGGCGGCGCTATCGAGCGCGTGGCTCGCCGACAAGCTCGACCAGGTGATGGAGAAGAGCGCGCACACGCACGGCTGGACGTTCGTCGAGGGCCATCGCAAGACGTTCGTGGGACGGGGGCTGTGCGCGGGGCATACGAACGGGCTCGGCTCGATTGCGGATGACCTGCG
This sequence comes from Hyphomicrobium zavarzinii ATCC 27496, assembly GCF_000383415.1. GTDB lineage: Bacteria > Pseudomonadota > Alphaproteobacteria > Rhizobiales > Hyphomicrobiaceae > Hyphomicrobium_C > Hyphomicrobium_C zavarzinii. The sequence goes on from NZ_KB911260.1 coordinate 91,034, forward strand.
GCTGCCACGCCGCCATGGGGACGTCTGGGTGCCTTACAACCCCGCGCATTACGAGGCTTACGCGGCGCGCCAGCGCTGGTTCCGCACACCGAACGATGCGTTTTTGACCGGCAACTTCCACGTCGCCGGGTCGGTGATGCAGAAGGTGCTCAAGCTGCAGAGCTTCTCATGGTTCCAGGTGCTACTGGCCTCCACCTACTCGGGTGCGTTCCATCCCACGGCCGAAGGACATGCGGCGATCGCGGATTCTGTGGTGCAGAAGGCGCGTGAGGTTCTGAAGCGTCACGGGCAGCAATCGGCCGCCGCTTTCGGGGCGACGGCGCAATAGCGTCTCCGTCCCGGCGATAGAGCTTGCTATTCGGCTGCTTCGCTGCCGAACTGCAATTCGGAAAGGCGCGCGTAGAGGCCGCTCCGCTGCACAAGCTCACGATGGGTTCCGCTTTCGACGATGTGGCCGTTGTCGAGCACCAGGATGCGATCGGCGTTCTGCACCGTGGAAAGCCGGTGAGCGACGACGATGGTGGTGCGACCCTTGGTTAGGGCGTCGAGCGCGCGCTGCACGGCCAGCTCGTTCTCGGTGTCGAGGGCGCTGGTCGCCTCGTCCAAAAGCAGGATCGGCGCGTTCTTGAGAATGGCGCGGGCGATGGCGATGCGCTGGCGCTGGCCGCCCGAAAGCGAGACCCCGCGCTCGCCGAGGCGGGTTTCGTATCCTTGCGGAAGCGCGCGAATGAAGGCGTCGGCCTGGGCGGCAACGGCGGCGCGGACCACGTCCGTCTCGGCCGCATTGGGTGTGCCGTAGCGGATGTTCTCGATCACCGTATCGGCGAACAGAGCCACCTCCTGCGGGACGAGGGCGGTGGTGCCGCGCAGCGCATCGAGTGCGAGGTGGGAGATGTCGATGCCGTCGATCAGGATCTGCCCGCTCGCCGGATCGTAGAAGCGCAGGATCAGGTTGAGGACGGTCGATTTGCCGGCGCCGGAGGGACCGACGAGTGCCACGCGCTCGCCCGGCGCGACGCGGAACGACACGCCGTCGAGGGCCGGGGCATTCGTGCGTCCGGTGTAGGCGAAGCGCACGTTGCGGAATTCGATCTCGCCTTTCACCGGCAGAGGCAGCGGCACCGGATTTGCCGGCGACTTGATCTCGGGCTCTATGGTGAGGAACTCGGTGATGCGCTCAGCGGCGCCTGCGGCCTGCGTGGTCTCACCCCACACCTCCGACAGCTCTCCGAGGGCGCCGGCCGCGAACAGCGCGTAGATTACGAACTGGCTGAGGCGTCCGCCGCTGATCTCTCCGCTGATGACGGAGGACGCGCCGTACCAAAGTACGCCGACGATGCTCGAGACGACGAGCAGGATGACGAGGCCGGTGAGGCCGGCGCGCGCCATCATGCGCTCGCGCGCGGCGGTGAACGAGCGCTCGACGGAGGCGGCGAAGCGGCCGGCGACGGCGCCTTCATGACCGAACGCCTGCATGGTGCGGACGGCGGCGAGGTTCTCCGCCGCGTAGGCCGAAGCTTCCGCCAGGGTATCCTGGGCGCGGCGCGACAGGCGGCGGACGACGCGTCCGTAGCCGATGAGAGGAAGCACGATGACGGGGATGGCGATCAGCACGAGCAGCGACAGGCTCGGGCTCGTGATGATCATCATCACGAGCGCGCCGATCAGCATGATGGCGTTGCGGAGCGCCTGGGAGATAGAGGAGCCCGCTACCGCCTTAACCTGGGTGGTGTCAGCGGTCAGGCGGCTCATCACCTCGCCGGAATGCGTGCGCTCGTAGAAGTCCGGTCCAAGGCGGGCGAGGTGGGCGAACACGTCGGCGCGCAGATCGGCCACCACGCGCTCGCCGATCCAGTTGACGAGATAGAAGCGGGAGGCGCTGGCGATCGCGAGCACGAGGCCGATCGCGATCATCATCATGAAATACTGGTCGATCATCCCGCCGTCGCGGGCGCCGAAGCCATTGTCGATCATCCGGCGGACGGCCATCGGCACGGCGAGCATGGCGCCAGCCGAGAGGACGAGGGCAACGGCTGCGCCGGCCAGGCGGCCGGGGTGGCGGAGCAGATAGGGCTTGAGAGCGAGGAGGGGCCGCAGGGACGCGCGCCCGGAGGCCGGCGTTTCGTCGGTGGAGGTGGTATTGGCGGGCAGGGGAGTTCCACCCCGCGCATTTTCACTTGAGCTCAAATCTCGGTCTTTCGCGTTGGGCGTTTCCCGTCGCACCTCTTTGGGTGTCTTTCGTTAAGCGGGACCATGCGGGACGCAGGCCCCTGGCGTCAACGCCATCCGGTTGCCTGAAACGGAATGCCGCGTTTCTCAGGCCCATGGCGAACGTTAAGGGAGAAAACGGTTGGGAACCCTTGATTTTGAGCAAGTTAGAACCCCTCAGTAGGGCGCTTTTTCGATGCTTGTGCGGGCCGGGCATCTCGACTATAGAAGCGCATCCAGAAATTCGGGGTCGTGCCGTGTCGGGCATTCCGCCGCTTTTGGGCGTTGCTGCGCGCATATCTGCGCAGTTCCCTGCCCTCCGGCCCCATTTTGCAGCGAGCTACGGTCATGAAGAAAGACGCCGATCTGCATCCCGATTATCACCAGATCACGGTCAAGATGACCGATGGGACGCAATTCGTTACCTACTCCACCTACGGCAAGGAGGGCGATGAGCTGCATCTCGACATCGATCCCACCTCGCATCCGGCTTGGACGGGCGGCGATCAGCGCCTGATGGACCGCGGTGGCCGTCTGTCGCGCTTCAAGAAGAAGTTCGAAGGCATTTTCTAAGCCTCGGAGCGCGCGGGGCAGGGGCGAAGGCGCCCCTCGCTTCCTGTGGCGCGTTGCCGCGGGGCTAGGTTTCAAGTCCGAAAAAACAAAAGGCCCGGTTTTCGCCGGGCCTTTTTGCATTTGGGTTACCGGCCTCGAGCCTCAGCGAGCCGAGGCCGTGCGCAAGCCGCTCGCGAAGGCGCGCTCCAGCGTGTTGAGCTGGGAGGCGACGGGGTTCACGGGCGCTTCGGCTTCCGTTCCTGTCTGCTGCTGCGGCAGCATCGCGCGATCGAGCTGCACGATGCGATCGTGGAGCATGAAGCTCGCGTCGATCAGGTCGCGAAGCCCCTGCGGCAGGTCTGCGAAGCCCTTGGTGTGCGCGGGACGGCCGAGCGTCTGCAGCTTGACGCGTGCGCGCTTGGCTTCTGCTTCCTCTCTCGTGATCTCGCCTTCCTTGAGGGCGCGGCGGATCAAGAGCCAGGATGCGAGTTCCAGCAGGCGCGTCGTGAGGCGCATGCTCTCGGTCGCATAGAGGACGGTGATCTGGCTGGGGAGACCCTTGGACTCGCGGCGTCCTTCGCCATCGAGATAGGCGGCCGATCGCTCGACCAGGGCCATGCCTTCGGAGAAGACTTTGTCGAACTGCTCGGAGGCCTGGAAACGCTCTCCGAAGGAGACCGTCTCGCCCTTGCTCGCGAACAGGCTTTCTACGCGGGAACCGTTGTTCATCATACGCTTCGATACAAACGCCTACACATTGGTCACCATAGCATCGATAGATCCTAAGAGGCCAGGGTTAACAACTTGGCCAAGAAGGGGACAACGCGATGCGCGCGATCCATGTCCGGATCCTTGCAAGAGCCGCGCCGGAAAAAAATGAGCCGCCTCACGGCGGCTCAGAAGTCAACAGGGAGGCGTCAAACAGGGTGGCTAGGCACCACCCAGGATCCAGATATCTGGATGACGAGGACGATACGCCCCGTTCCCTAACGAAGGCTTAATGATTGACGAATTCCGAATCGTTTTTGCATTCACGTTTGCGGGGCACCTGTGGGTAAACGTTTTGCTTCAATGTGAGACAACGACGGCAGTGCGTGTCTCTCGCACGGCAGCCCGTGCCGAATGCCTGCACAATCGAGCATAAGGCTCGCCACGTCTCACGGCGGATGTCAGACGGTTTCGGGCACCATGCGGGAAGCCAGCACCTTGTCGATGCGCCGCCCGTCGAGATCCACGACCTCGAACAGCCAGTTTCCGGACCGGATCTTCTCACCCGTCTTGGGAATGTGCTGCAGCTCGGCGAGCACCAGTCCGGCAACCGTCGCGTAGGGGCGCCGTTCCGGCAGAGGGAAGCCCAACAGATCCGCCATCTCGTCGGCAGGCATGGAGCCAGAAAGCAGCCAGGAGCCGTCGTCGCGCTGGGTGGCGTTCGGCTCTTCGGAATCGGATTTGAACACGCCCACGATCGCCTCGAGGACGTCTGCGGGTGTCACCAGCCCCTCGAAATGTCCGTACTCGTCGTGAATCAGCGCGATGGGCACGTCGGCCTCGCGGAGCACATTCAACGCGTCGAGCGCATCCATGGTCTCTGGGATTATCGGCACCTTGCGCAGGTGGCTGCGGATGTCGAGCGGCTTGCCTGCCAGGATGGCGGCCAAGAGCTCGCGCGTGCGCACGATGCCGACGAGCTGATCGACCGAGCCTTCGCCGACGGGGATCAGCGAATGAGGCGTCTCGATCAGTTGTTCGCGGATCTCGTGAGTCGACAACGAGATGTCGATCCAGTCCACATCCGTGCGCGGCGTCATGAGGCCCACGACGGTGCGGTCGCCGAGACGCATCACGCCGGAGATCATCTCGCGCTCATGGGATTCGAGCACGCCTGCGGCTTCCGCCTCGGCGATCACGATCGAAATTTCCTCGTCGGATACCTGGCTTTCGTTCGCTTCTTTCTGTCCGAAGACGCGGAACACGAGGCGTGTCGACGTGTCGAGCAGCCATACGGCCGGTCTCGCCAGGCTCGAGAAGGCGGCCATAGCTGGGGCGACGGCGCAGGCAATGCGCTCGGCATTGCGCAGCGCGATGTTCTTCGGAACAAGCTCGCCGATGATTACGGAGAGATATGTGATGACGGCAATGACGGTGCCGTAGCCGAGAGGCGCGGCCACAGCATCCGGGAGGCCGGCTTCGCGTAGCGCGGTGTAGGCATATTCACCGAAGGTTTCGCCCGAGTAGGCGCCGTTGATGATGCCGATCAGCGTAATGCCGATCTGCACGGCAGAGAGGAAGCGGCCGGGATCTGCAGACAAAGCTAGGGCGCGTTTGGCGCCCGGATGGCCGGATGCGGCCAAAGCCTTCAGTCGGGGTTGGCGGCTCGATACAACCGCAAGTTCAGAAAGAGCAAAGAGGCCGTTGAGTAGGATCAGGGCCGTAACAATCAGAAGTTCGGTCACTTTGTTTGCGGCCGTCGATGTGCATCGAGGCCACTCCATGTTGCGAAGGGGGCGGATGCTATCGGCCTGGCGCGCCCCGGTCAATGCGGGTCAGTGCGGATGCTTCGGGGCGTCCGAGCCCGGCTTTTTCTCAACTTCCTGGTTTTTTGAACAGTGCGGCGGCCGCGTTCTCGTGGGCACGCTTGCGCGCAAGCTCGGCCTTCACGCGCTCGATTTCCGCCTCCAGCGCCGCGATACGGCTCTCCAGCTCGGACACGGAGAATGTCTCCAGATTGTTGCCGATACTTGCGGATTTCGGCGGTGCGGGCCTTGCGTCGTCCCAGTCCATGTCGGTCGCTCCCGGTCGCACTTTCTCTCACTTTGGGTTGAACGTGTCATTTTCGCCGTCCCGTCTCAAGCACCTCTGCTTGTAACCCTGCGCGCGCTCGGGCAGGTATGGCGCATCATCGACGTTCTTCTGCCGGAGTTTCCAAGACATGAGCGCACTGCCCGAAACCATGACCGTCATCGCCATCGCGGGCAAAGGTGGACCCGAGGTGCTGACCGCGGAGCAGCGCCCTGTTCCTTCGCCCGGCGCGGGACAGGTGCTGATCAAGGTGGAAGCGGCGGGCGTGAACCGTCCGGACGTGCTTCAGCGCAAGGGGCTCTATCCGGCGCCCAAAGGACATTCGGAGCTGCCGGGGCTCGAGGTTGCGGGAACTATCGCGGCGCTGGGAGAGGGTGCGTCGCGCTTCAAGATCGGCGACCGCGTCATGGCGCTGCTGAACGGCGGCGGCTATGCGGAGTACGCTCTCGCGGAGGAGCCTGCGACACTTGCCGTTCCCAAGGGCGTCTCCATGGTCGAGGCCGCAGCCATTCCGGAAACGTTCTTCACGGTCTGGCACAACGTGTTCGAGCGCGGCGGGCTCAAGAGCGGAGAGTGGTTCCTGGTGCATGGCGGATCGAGCGGCATCGGCGTGACGGCGATCCAGCTTGCGGCGGCGCTCGGCGCCAAGGTGATCACGACGGCGGGCTCCGCAAAAAAGTGCGAGGCGTGCGTTGCGCTCGGCGCAGAGCGCGCGGTTGACTACACGCAGGAAGATTTCACCGAGGTGGTGAAGGCGGAGACGCAGGGGCGCGGTGTCGATGTCATCCTCGACATGGTGGGCGGCGATTACGTGGACCGCAACATCCGCTCGCTCGCCGACGACGGGCGTCTCGTCAACATCGGCTATCAATCGGGCTCGAAAGTCACCGTCGACATGATGCGCGTGATGCTGAAGCGGCTGACGCTGACCGGCTCGACGCTGCGCATCCGTCCGACGGAGATCAAGGGTGCGATCGCGCGCAGTGTTGAGACACATGCTCTGCCGCTTGTGGAAAGCGGCAAGGTGCGTGTGATCGTGGACAGCACGTTTCCGCTTTCCAAGGCAGCCGAGGCGCATGCGCGGATGGAGACGAGCCAGCACATCGGCAAGATCGTGCTTACGGTGGCGGGCGCCTAGGCCGTCGAACGTTTGGCGCTCACCAGTGGAGCACGGACATGGCCGCGATGGGGCTGATGTCCGGATCGGGGAAGAGAGTGGTCAGCGTGTCGCTGGACAGCCCCGACGAGACGTGAACGCCGCTTGCGATGAACACGCTGTCGATGCCGGCTGCCGCCGCGCCTTTGATGTCGGTGCGGATGCCGTCGCCGATGGCGAGAATGCGCTCACGCGGCACGGCCTTCCCCTTGAGCCTTTCCACCTCGGCAAGCGCCAGGTCGTAGACGGGCAGATAGGGCTTGCCGGCGTAGGACACGCTTCCGCCGAGCGCTTCGTAGGCGGATGCCAGCGCGCCCGCGCAATAAATGATGTTCGAGCCGCGCTCGACGGTGAGATCCGGGTTCGCGCACACCATCGGCAGCTTGCGCGCGGCAAAGTCTGCGAGCATGGGGGCGTAATCGTCCGGGGTTTCGATCTCGTCGTCGAAGAGGCCGGTGCAGGAGACGGCGTCGGCATCGCCGGGGTCGGAAAGCGTGACGCCGAGGCCATCGTAGAGTGCGAGATCGCGCTCGGGGCCGAGGTGAAACACGTTCTTGCCCGCGAATGCGCCGACGAAGGCACGGGCTGCGTCGCCGGATGTCACGATGGTATCCCAGGCAAAGCGCGGTACGCCGATGCGGTCGAGCTGCACGGCGATGTTTGCGGCGGGGCGGGGCGCGTTGGAGAGCAGCAGTACGGTGCCGCCGGCCAGCCGGAAGCGCGTGCAGGCTTCGCAGGCGGATGCGAACGGCTCGACGCCGTTGTGAATGACGCCCCAGATGTCCGTCAGCCAGACGTCCCGGCCTGCGGCGAGGCCGGTGATCGAGGGGACGATGGGGATGGCGCGGGCGATGCGTTCAGCGGGTGTTTCCATACCCGCATGGGTAAAGGCTGGCACCTCATTCGGCAAGCGGCGCGCGGGGGTGCCGCGCGCCGCTTGGGCCGTAAAACTCAGACTTGACGGCGATCAGGCCGCAGCCGTCGTGTTGGCGCGGGTGTTCACCACGTCGGCACGGACGGGGCGGGCGCCGCCGAAGAGCTGGCCCTGGCCAAGGAGAACGCCGAAGCCGAACACGCGGGCAAGCTGCTCGTCGTTGTCGATCCGCTCGACCACGAGCGTGAGGCCGTGGGCGGCGAGATGGCGGCAGACGTCGCTCGACGGGATGCGGCCGCTGGGGGCCGGCAGGCCTTCCAGGAACACGGATGCATCAAGCTTGACGAAGGCGAAGCCCTGCTCGGCCAGCTCCTCGAAGTCCATGTCGAGATCGGTGATGGCGGAGAGTGCGAAGCGGAAACCGAGCGCGCGCATGTCGGCGAGGGAATCCCACTCCGGCGTGGAGAAGCCGCGCACGTCGCTCTGCGTGAACGAGAGGACGAGTTGCGTGGCAAGGCTCGCGCGCTGGTGCAGGGTCTCCGCCAGCTCACCGAGGAAGTGCTCGTCGGCGACGGACTCGCCGCTGAAGGACGAGAACACGGAGCCGCCCTTGCCGCGCTCTTCCAGGCGGCGGGCTACGGCGGCGGTGCGCGTGATGCGAACGCCGTCGAACAGCGGAAGCAGGCCGGTGCCGCGCAGGTCAGGTCCGCCGGAAACGTTGAGCGGGTTGCCGTCAACGTCGCGCAGGCGAACGGTCACCTCGTAGTGGCGCGTCTGCTGATCCTCGAGACCGAGGATCGGCTCGAGCGCGACGTCGATGCGGCCGGCCGAGATGGCGTCCGCCATCAGACGCGCGCGGGCATCGGACGGAGAAGACGGGCGCTGCGGAGCCGCGCCGCGCACGAAGGGCGGGAGCGGGGGCGGCTGCGGTGCCGAAGCGCGGGGCGGCGGCGGGGGAGGCGCGCTCATGCGCGGAGCCTCGCGCTCGCCCATTGCGGCGCGCATAGAGCCTGCCGTCATGCGGAGCGCGTCGATGGAATGCTCGACACCCATCTCGGGGGCGGCCGGCGCGCGGGGCGCCTGCATGGGTGCAGGTTGGGGAGCTGGCTGAGCGGCGGCCGCGCGTGCTTCCTGCTGCTCGGCTGCGTTGACCTCTTCCAGCAGCCTCTTGATGGCGTCCTGAATGATCTCGACGTCGGCTTCGCGCGGCGCGGAGGCCTGCTGGGGCGCGGCGTGCCGCGCGGGAGCAGCCTGTGGTGCCGCACGCGAGCGGGCGGGCTCTGTCTGCTCGGCGCCGCGGCCGGAGACGCGCCCGGTCACGAACGGCGGCAGCTCCTGCTGGCCCGCGGTGGGACGGAAAGACCAGAAATCCTGGAGATCCTCTCCCTGTGCCACGGCCTCGGCGGACGGGGCGAGGGGGGTCGCCGGCAGCGGCGGCGGAGCCGGGCGCTCCGCCTTCAGCGGCGGCTGGCCCGGATGGGCGGCGTCAGGATAGGAGGGGGCGGCGCCGTGAGGACGCGGAGGCGTGGCGGCGCGCTGCGGCTGGGGCATCGGCGGCGGCGGGACAGCCGGACGGGCGGCACGTGCCGCAGCCGGGGCGGGCGCTGCAAGCCCGGCCGCGCCGGGGGCGGGACGCGGCTCGTCCTTCATGCGGCGAAGCTCCTGCTCACGCCGGTCGAGGATGCGCGCGGGCTTGAAGCCCTCGCGTCCCCCGCGCCAGATGAAGGTGTGAACGGTGAGCAGAAGCAGATAGGCCGCAAGAGCCGCCGTCGCGGCCACCGGACCCGGGAGGCCCGCATGCTGATAGAGCGCCACCGCGCCGGCACCAGCAACCAGGCCCATCGCTACCACCACAACAGTCTGTGAGGCTGTTTGATTTCGCGTCATGTTCTGCTCTTCCCCCAATACCCTTGCGGACGCGACACCCGAGACTCCGGTGCGAATCGCATGATTGAGGTTCGGTCGGTTCCCTACGCAAGGCAATGCGAGGGGCCACAGGTATCACCAGGATTTCGTGAGGCGGTTTCCCGACTTAGGGAGGGGCGTGGCGCGGATGCATCGGCGGGGTGGCGCTTTGGTCAGCAGGTTTCCGGCGGGAGGGCCGCAATGGCGCCACGAGGCAGCCAACAGGCCACCCGAATCGAGCAGCCGTTTAGATGTCGTTAGGCGAATCGGACTGCTATGGTCTTGTCCGGGCCGCCTCTCTGTCCGGCGTACGAAGGAGACCAGCCCTGATGTTGATGAGCGTAATTTCGCGCCAGTGCGAGTATGTTGCCATGCCCGAGCTTTCGGGTGCCCGTGTTCTGATTACCGGCCTGACGTCGTCCTCGGGCTTCGATCTCGCCCGCAGCTTCGCAGACCATGGCGCGCGCCTCATCATTCAGTCGCCGGAGGATACTCCCGAGATGACCGAGCTTGCGGCGGTGCTCGCCGAGAGCTCATCCGACATCAAACTTTTCAACGACCCGCTGCAGAGCGACGAGGAGGCCGCCCGTCTGGTGCAGTCTGCGGTGCAGGAGTTCGGCGGTCTCGACGTGGTCGTCAATCTCGCCTCCGTCAGCTCCACGGCCGTCGCGAAGCTGGAGACGGTCGAGGACGCGGACGCGCTCGTCGCTCATGCATTGCGTCTTCCGCTGCGGCTCACCGAGGTTGCGGCCAATCGTATGCGCCTGGTGTGGATCGAAGGCGCCATCCTCAATGTGGTGCGCGTTCCCGATGTAGGGGGCGGCCGGGCCATGATGCTCTCCGACCTGCTGCGCGCGGAGCTTGCGGACATGACGCGCTCGCTCGCCGCGAGCTGGGCGGAGCACGGCATCCGCATCAATGCGATCGGTCCCACGTCATCGGTGGCGGCGCTCGGCGGACACACGGCGGGGTCTGATGCCGATCTCGCGGCCATCGCTCTTCAGCTCGCGAGCCGCAGGGGCGGCAACGTCTCCGGCCATCTGCTCGATGCGGAAGGCGCGTCGCGCCGCTGGTGCTAGGACGCCATCGCGATCTTCAGCCGGAAGCTCATTCCGCGGGCGTTGCGAGGGGGGTGCCTTCGGGCTCCTCCGCGCGGTGCGATGCGCCGATGTAGCTCAGCACCGTGGGGACGACGAACAGCGTCAGCAGCGTGCCGAGGCTCATGCCGCCGACGATGACCCATCCGATCTGCTGGCGGCTTTCTGCGCCGGCCCCTTCCGCGAGGGCAAGGGGGACCGCGCCCAGCACCATGGCGCCGGTGGTCATCAGGATCGGCCGGAGGCGCAGGCTCGCGGCTTCCGTGATGGCGTCCATGCGGCGGCGGCCCTCCTGCTCCAGGTGATTGGAGAACTCGACGATCAGGATGCCGTGCTTGGTGATGAGGCCCACGAGCGTGATGAGACCGATCTGCGAATAGACGTTGAGCGAGCCTCCCGCATAGTGCAGCGCGCCGAGCGCACCCGAGATCGAGAGCGGCACGGTGAGCAGGATGATCAGCGGATCGCGGAAGCTTTCGAACTGCGCAGCGAGCACGAGGTAGATGAAGGCGAGCGCCAGCACGAACACGAGCGCGAGGCTCTGGCTCGAGGCGCGGTAGTCGCGGCTCTGGCCGTTGACGTCGGTCTGCACGGTTTGCGGCAGAACCTCGTCGACGGTGCGCTCGATGTGATCGAGCACCTCGCCGAGCGCATAGCCGGGGCCGATGTTCGCCGATAGCGTCACCGAGCGGAGCTGGTTGAAGCGCTTCAGCTCCTTCGGCGCAACGCTTTCAACCACGCGGACGATGTTGGAGAGCTGGATCATCTCTCCCGCGGGCGAGCGCAGGAAGATGGTGTCGAGGGCCGCCGGGGTGGAGCGGTCGCGCTCGGCGAGCTGGACCAGCACGTCGTATTGCTCGCCATTCATCTCGAAGCGCGTCACTTGGCGTCCGCCGAGCAGCGTTTCGAGCGTGCGGCCGATGATGTTCACGTCGAGACCGAGGTCGGAAACCTTCGCGCGGTCGATCTCGAGGCGGAACTCGGGCGTGTTGAGCTTGAGGTCGGTCTCGAGGCTTTCGAGGCCTTTGTAGTTGGCGAGGGCGGCGACCAGCTTCTCAGACAGTGCCTGCAACTCTTCGTAAGTGCCGGACGACTGGATGATGAACTCGACGGGGCGGGAGCCGCCGCGCTGGCCGAAGGCGTTCGGGTTCTGCACAAAAGCCTGCATTCCGGCGATGCGTCGCACCTGCGGCGTCAGCTCGCGCGAGATCTCCTGCTGGGTGCGCGTGCGCTCCGACCAATCCTTGAGAGGGGCGAAGATCAGGAAGCCCGAGACCTCGGGATTGCCGTTGATGAGCAGGCGCGACTTGATCTCCGGCACCTTGGCCAGCATGGCGTCGGCTTCGGCGCTGTAGCGGCTCGTGTAGGCGAGCGTGGCTCCTTCGGGTCCCGTGCCGCGGACGCGGATGACGCCGCGATCCTCGACGGGCGCAAGCTCAGATTTGAGGTTCACGAAGAAATAGACGCAGGAGCCCGCCACGACGGTGGCAAGCAGGAGAATGACGGGCCGGTTGGCGAGTGCGATCGAGAGCGCGCGCCGGTAGCCGTTCTCGAGGCCGGTGAGAAAACGCTCGATCAGGAGGAAGATACGGCCGGGCTTCGTCTCGTGGCGCAAGAGCCGCGAGCACATCATCGGCGTCAAGGTGAGCGCGACGAAGCCCGAGATGATCACGGCGCCCGCGAGGGTGAGCGCGAATTCGAGGAACAGGCGTCCGGTCTTGCCGGGCGCGAAGGCGATGGGCGCATAGACGGCGGCAAGCGTCAGCGTCATGGCGATAACGGCGAAGCCGATCTCGCGGGTTCCCTTGATGGCCGCCTGCACCGGCTTCATGCCGTTTTCGATGTGGCGGTAGATGTTCTCCAGTACGACGATGGCGTCGTCCACCACGAGGCCGATGGCGAGCACCATGGCGAGCAGCGTCAGCGTGTTCACGCTGAAGCCGAAGGTGAACATCAGCGTGAAGGTGGCGATCAGCGAGATCGGGATCGTCACGATGGGGATGAAGGAGGCGCGGAAGGAGCGCAGGAAGAAGACGATCACGAGCACGACGAGCAGGATGGCTTCGCCGATGGCGTGGTAGACGGCGGCGATGGAGCGCTCGATGAAGATGGCGTCGTCGTTGGCGATGTCGGCCTTCATGCCGTTCGGCATGGTCTCGTTCATCTTCGGCAGAAGTGCGCGGATCTCGCGCGAAACGTCGAGCGGGTTCGCTACCGATTGCTTGATGACGCCGACGGCGATGGCGGATTTGCCGTCGTAGCGGCTTTCGCGCCGCTCATCCGCGGCGCCGAGCTCGACGCGGGCCACCTCTCCGAGCTTCACCTGATGATTGCCGGAAAGCTTGATGACGACGTTGCGGAACTCTTCGGGCGTGACGAGGCCCGTGCGGGACAGCACGCTGAACTCGCGGTTGGCGCTTTCGATGCGGCCCGAAGGCAGCTCCACGTTCTGGGTGCGCAGTGCGTTCTCGATGTCCTGGACGGTGAGCGAGAATGCGGCGAGCCGCTCGCGGTCGATCCAGATGCGCATGGCATAGCGGCGCTCACCGTAGATTGTCACATCCGCCACGCCGTTGAGGTTCTTCAACTGGTCGACGATGAAGCGGTCGATGTAGTCTGTGATCTCCAGCGGCGACAGCGTGGGGCTCGTGAAGACGAGCAGCATGATGGGCTGGGCGTCCGCCTCGACCTTGGCGATCACCGGCTCGTCGATCTCGTCGGGGAGGCGGCCGCGCACGCGGGAGACGCGGTCGCGCACGTCGCTTGCGGCAACGTCCTGATCGACCTCCGGGCGGAAGCGCACGCTGATGCGGCTCTGCTCGGAGCGGCTCGATGAATCGAGCACGTCGATACCGGAGATGCCGGCGATGGAGCCTTCCAGAACCTGCGTGATCTGCGTCTCGATGATCTTCGCCGAGGCGCCCGGATAGCGCGTGGTGACGGAGACGACCGGCTCGTCCACGTTTGGATACTCGCGCACGGTGAGGCGCGTGTAGGAGACCATGCCGAGCAGGACGATGACGAGGCTCAGGACCGTCGCGAAGACCGGACGGCGGATGCACAGCTCGAACAGGTTCATCAGGTGCCCCGCGCGGTGGGCTGGCTGCCTGTCACGATCTCAACCTGGCTGCCGTCCTTGAGCTTCTGCTGGCCTGCGGTGACGACGGTGGCGTCGACGGCGAGCCCTTCGAGGATCTCGACAAGTCCGTTGTTGCGGCTACCGAGCGTCACTTTGGCCTCGAGGGCCTGTCCGTTCTCGACGCGGAAGACGATCTTCTCCTCGCCGCGCGGAACGATGGCGCTCTCGGGCACGACGAGCACATTGCGCTTCACCTGTCCCTTGACGCGCACGCGGGCAAACAGGCCCGGACGAAGGATCAGCTCGGGGTTCTCGAGACGAGCGCGGATGTTGAGGGCGCGGCCGTTGACGTCGAGGTGCGGGTCGATGGCGTAGATGGTGCCCGTGAAGGTGCGGCCGGGGAGGGCGTCGACGCTGATCTCGATGGTCTGCCCGGTCTTGACCTGCGAGAGGTAGAGCTCGGGAAGCTTGAAGTCGATTTTGAGGGTGTCGATCTTCTCGAGATTGACGATCGGGGCACCTGCCGCGATGTAGGCGCCGGGCGAGACCTTGCGGATGCCGGCGACGCCACTGAAGGGCGCGCGAATGGTATGCTTGGCGAGGCGGACCTTGGCGAGCTCGAGCGCGGCGCGTGCGGTCTCGGCATTGGTGGAGGCTTCGTCGCGGGCACGTTCCGTCACGTTGCCGGACTTGGCGAGCGAGTTGGCGCGGCCGAGGTTGCCTTGCGCGAGATTGTAGCGGGCCTGGGCGTCGTCCAGCTCGGCAACGGCGAGGGCATCGTCGAGGCGCACCATGACGTCTCCGGCGTTAACGTGAGAGCCTTCGCCGAGCGGGATCTCGGTGATGCGCCCGGTGATCTCGGAGCTGATCTGAACGGATTCGTCGGACTGGAGCGTGCCGATGGCGCGCAGGTCCTCGGTGGAGCTGGTGGAGACCGCAGTCGTGGCTTCAACCGCCACGCCTTGCCGTCCTGCCGATCTCTCGGCGCCTTCACCCTTCTTGTTTTTCGGTTCGGCTGCCTTCTCGGGAGGCGCAGTCTTCAGCAGGGCGGACGGATCGATGCCGAGGTGCTGTGGCAGCCCCCAGAGCTTCCCTTCCGTCGCGTAGAACGCGGCGCCGGCCGACAGCAACAGCACGGCGCAGGCGAACCAGACTTTCAACATTCATGCACCTTCTGCGGGTGGCAGCGACGTGAACCGGATAGCGGTGTCTTTTGCGCCTCGGGCTCTGTGGCCCGGTTGCGGTCCGGACATTGGGCGGCAAGCAGATGTCTGCGCTCCCCTCGACACGGTAAACGTGGCAGCCCGTCAAAAGCCGTCGAAATTCGTCTGCTGCGCCGGGGATGGTGCGCACCGGGGTGAGCTTACGCTTGAAATATGGCAGGGGCTACAGCTCTCGCGCCGGATAATGACCGGTTTGCTGCGGCAACCTTAGGCGGCGGGAGAGGCCTGTTTCTGGCGCTTGTGGCGGCGGGTCTTGGCCGGTGTGCTTGCGCGGCGCAGGGGCTGCGCGGAAGACGCCGCCTGCTTGTCGGCCGCCGGCACCTCCGTGACCCTGACCTTGGCGGGAGGGGCCAACTCGGACACGGCCGGATCGAGCCCGTCAGCGGTCTTGGGCGCCGGAATGGGCCCGTAGAAGGGAACCAGCGCCTTGTACGGCGCCTTGGCCAGGATCGGCTGCAATTCCGTCTCGATCGTGGCCAGCGGGACGACGTCGCTCTTAGCCTTCAGGTGAACGACCTTGAAGCCCTTCGCCTTGAGTCCTGCCAGGATTGCGGGCAGCGCCTTGGCCGTGGGCTTCTTGAGATCGTGAAACAGAAGGATGCCGCCGTGACGCGCTTCGACCAGTTTCAGCGTGCGGTCGGCGATGCGCTGGGGGCTGCCGATGAAGCTGTCGTTCGAGATGACGTCGACGGTGAAGCTCGCGATGTTGCGGGACTGAAGATAGGCGAGAAGCTCGTCGCTGTCGTTGAGGCCCGGGAAGCGGAAGAACGGCGCGATGCCGGTGGCGGCGGCGAGCGAGACAGCCGCGAAGCCGCGCTCGATCTGATCCTTCGCCTTCTCGATCGAAAGCCGCTTCAGGTTGTTCGGGTGTGTCCAGGTGTGGGTGCCGACGGTGTGGCCGCGCGCCAGCACGTCCTTGGTGGAGGCGGGATAGGAGAGCGCCATCTCGCCCACTGAGAAGAACGTGGCCTTGGTGCAGAAGGCATCCAGTGTGTCGAGGATGGGCGTCGTGACCCACGGCACGGGCCCGTCGTCGAAGGTCAGCACCACCTCGTTCGGGCCGAGGAAGCTCTGCTCCTTGTCGCGCTGGGTGATCGAGCCGAAGATCGGGCCGCCCTTGGTGTCGATCTCGATCACGCGGGAGACGCCGAGCGCTTTCGCGGGGTCGTTGCAGTCCGACGCGAGAGAGGGAGACACGCCAACTGCAAGCGTGCATACGGCCAATGCCGTCGCTCTGATCCGCAGGCGCATGGCCAATCGCTCCCGTCATCCGCTTCGATGTAATCCGCGCGGACTTTCGGTGATTTTCCTAGCTTGAACAAGCACCTGCCAGGCAAAACGCCGATTTTTCAGGCAAACAGCGGCTTTTGAGTCCCGGTCAGTCGTGTCCGAGGGTCTTGAGTTGCCAGGGATCGTTGGAGGGGTTGGCCCAATCGAACGGCTTGGTGGGCTTTGCAGCCGTGCTCTGCTTGGGGGCCGGCTGTGTCGCCTTGGGAGGCGCGGGAGGCGCCGCGGCGGCAGCGGCGGGCTCCTCGCCGGAGACCGGCCAGGTGACGGAGCGCTTGGCCATCGCGGAATTGGCGGCTGCAACCGATTTGGCCCGCAGCGCCTTCTCGGCGATGGCATCGTATTCGGGCAAAGTGACCGGTGCGTTTTTCGGCACCATGTGCACGACCTTGTAGCCGCGCGTCTTCAGTTCGGCGAGCAGGCTCGCCAGCGCGCCCGCCGTAGAAGGCTGGATGTCGTGGAAGAGGAGGATGCCCTTCTTCTCGCGATCGAGCTGGGTCAGCACGTTGCGCAACACCACGCCGGGGCTCTTCGTGCGGAAGTCAGCGGAATCGACATGGATGCCGAATACGCCGAGGCCGCGGTTCTGAAGATAGGCGAGCGACGCCTTGCCGTGAGCCAGATAGGGGAAGCGGAAAAAAGGAGCGATGGGCGTTCCGGCCGCTGCGGCGACGGCTGAGAGGCCAAGCTCGACCTCGCGCTTCATGGCATCTGCGCCGAGCGCCGAAAGCTTCTTATGAGACCAGGTGTGGGTGCCGATGGTGTGGCCGCGGCGCGCAACCTCCTGCAGCGTCGCGGGGTCGGAAATCGCCATGCGGCCGACGGAGAAGAACGTGGCTTTTACGCACTGCTCGTCGAGCGCGTCGAGGATGGGGATGGTGTAGCGGCGCATGGGGCCGTCGTCGAACGTGAGCACGACCTCGCCGTTCTCGAGAAACTTGGTTTCGTCCTTGTGATACTGGTCGCCGAAACGGGGGCCGGAGGTGGTGTCGATCTCGACCACGCGCGAGATGCCGAGCAGGTCGGGCCGGTTGGCGCAATCGGGCGCGAAGTAGGTGCCCGGTGAGATGGTCGGATTGGATCCGGCTCCCGGATTGACGGGCGGGGTCTGGTCGTGGGGCGAGCGAATGGCGGAGGACGTGCCCGGCGGCGGTCCCAAAGGCTGTGGAGTCTCGGCCCGTGCCGTCGCGAGGCCGCATGTTGCGCCGACGAGCGCGGTCGCAAACCCCACTGCCAGCCATGTGCACCGACTGGCGCTCATCCTTCGTCTCCTTTGCGCCCGGTCTCAATCCCGATGGGAGCCCGAAGCAATTAAGCCGTATTGAACCACGGTTCGTACGGGAATTTGTAGCTAATTTGCAACCCGCTTCAGGCGCGGCATTTTTTTGGCGCTTCGGAGTGTCGCCGATGTGACGGCTATGCTAGGGGCTTGTCCTCATATAGAGGCCTCAAGGCTTTTTTTATCGCCGGGGTGCGCATCCCGGTGCCGGAGGCCGAGGTTTTTTACACCTTAATCCACGGCTTCTTGGAGCTTTGATGTCGGGCTTGGACGAGCAGGCGGCCCCTGAGGTCGATGCGATCAGTGTGGCAGACCTCGTGCGCGATGTTGCCCTCGCGTTGCACGATGGCGACACCCAACGCGCCGCCCAACTGGTGGTGGGCCTTCGTCCCCGCGATCTCGCCGACGTCATCGAGCTCTTGTCCCCCGAGCACCGCATCGCGCTCATCCAGGCGCTGGGGCCCGCGTTCGATTACGAGGTGCTCTCGGAGATCGACGAGACGGTCCGCGACCAGCTTTCGGAAGCGCTGCCTAACGAGCTTCTGGCCAAGGCCGTCACCGAGCTCGACACCGACGATGCCGCCTACCTGATCGAGAACCTCGAGCAGGCGGATCGCGACGAGATTCTGGCACAGGTGCCGAAGGGTGATCGTCTGGCGCTCGAGCGGCAGCTCGAATACCCGGAAGAATCCGCCGGCCGCCTGATGCAGAGCGACTTCGTGGCGGTGGCGCCCTACTGGACCACCGAGCAGGTCATCGAGCACGCCCGCGAGACCGACGATCTTCCTGACACTTTCTCCGAGATCTTCGTCGTCGATCCCGCCTTTCGCGTGCTCGGCAGCGTGGACCTGTCGCGGCTGTTGCGCACCAAGCGCGACGTTCCGGTGTCCGAGATCATGGAGACCGATCTCAACGTGGTGCTCGACACGTCCGACCAGGAGGAGGTGGCGCGCCAGTTCGAGCGCTATGGCCTGATCTCGGCGCCTGTCGTCGATCAGAACAACAAGCTCGTGGGCGTCATCACGGTCGACGACGTGGTGGAAGTGCTGCAGGACGAGGCTGACGAGGACATGAAGGCGTTGGGCGGCGTCGGTGACGAAAGCCTGACCGACAGCGTGGTTCAAACGGCCCGCAGCCGCGTGCCCTGGCTCATCATCAATCTCGGAACGGCGGTTCTGGCGTCCTTCGTGATCAAGGCGTTCGATGCCACGATCGAGCAGATGGTGGCGCTCGCCGTGCTGATGCCGATCGTCGCCTCCATGGGCGGCAATGCCGGTACGCAGACCATGACGGTGACCGTGCGCGCGCTCGCGACCAACAAGCTCGGCGCCGCCAACTCGCAGCGGATCATCTCGCGCGAGACACTTGTCGGCCTTCTCAACGGCCTCATTCTTTCGGTCATCATGGCCACCATCGTGTTCCTGTGGTTCGGCTCGGGCCGTCTCGGCGCGGTGATCGGCATGGCGATGGTGGTGAACCTGCTGGCTGCTGCGCTGGCCGGCATTCTCATTCCTCTCGCGCTCGACCGGCTGAAGCTCGATCCGGCGCCCGCATCGGGTGTTTTCGTGACCATGGTTACCGACTGCGTCGGCTTCTTCGCGTTTCTCGGGCTCGCCTCCCTGATCCTGCTCTAGCGACCGATTCTCTATGACAGCCTGATGACGGGAACGCCGCAGTTTGCTGCTTGCGGGCGCCCGGCGATGCGTGGTTATCAAGGAGCCGACTGGCCTTCAGAACCGCGAGATCACGCTTATGGCCCCGATCCCAGAGAAGCGCGTCAAGCATTTGCGCCAAATTCTCCTGTGGCCCGTTTATCTTCTGCCTCTCGAGGAAGACGCGCCGATCGATGACCACTGGGAGGCCCTGGCGACGCCGAGCGCGGACAACCCCTGGCGGGAGCTCGACGACGAGTTCGGCGATCCGGCCGAGTTCCAGACACGCCACTACAATGAGTTCGTGACCTTCCTGCCGCCTGTGCAGAGGTTTCTCTACGGACAAGGGCTCGGCCGCTCCGTCAGCAAGGTCTACGGCGAGAGCCCGATCCGTGTCATGCGCCGTTCGGACATCAAGCGCGTGCGGGTGACGCTCGACCGCGACGACGAGCCGATCACGCTCCACGTGGCTCACGTGGACCTCTATTTCTTCTTCGACATCGACATCACGCTCCTTGCCCTCGAGGTCTACGTCGACGACATCGCGTTCGATACGGCGCAAACGCTGATGTTCCGCTTCGGCCGGGCTTATCCAGCCTATTGGGAGGGGAGCGGGCGCGGCGGACACTGCCCATGGAAAGTGGAGTGGCTGGGCGCCGGGGACGAGGTTCTGGCCACGTCGGACTACGAGAACCGCGAGAAGTTCCTGTCTTTCGTCTGCAAGCACAGGGCGCCGACGACGGCTGCCCATTGGGAGTTTCTCATGTCTCCGATGGTGCTTCACCATGGCGACAAGAAGGGGCCCGTGCGCTACCGGCAGCTCGAATACTACCGCATGCCCTACATGGCCTACCTTGCGCTCGATCGCGCCGAGACGATCTCGCGGTCGGATTCGATCCGGCTCGCGCTTGGCAATGAAGCGGGCGACGGCGGGTCGCTTCCCTACTCGGAGAGCTACCTCGCGGATTTCGAGACGCGCTTCTGCTACGACCGCAACTTCACGTCAGGGGGAGGACAGAAGGCCGCCAGCGTTAGGTTCCATGCCTCGGGAGATACGCTCGTCGTGACGGGGGACGCGGACGATGTGTTCTACACCAGCCAGGAGGGCGGCATTCTTTGCCGCTTCCGTCATCAGCATTTTCTGATGTTCCTGATCGCGCATTTTCAGAAAGCGTCGTTGCACATGTTTTCCGACCGCATGGTTGCGGCGGTGAGCAGGCTCGAGATCGCGAACGCGAAAGCCAACCGCATTTTTCGAGGGGACGTGCGCAACACGCACGAGAACTTCCTGCGGTTCGCGCATCGCTACTGGTTCAGCAGCATCTCGCATCAGGCGCAGGTGCACGAGCTGTTCGACATGACGCGCCGCCATCTCAAGCTCGACAGCCTCTATTGCGAGGTGCGTGAGGAGTTGCAGGACATGGGCAGCTTCCTCGACGTCGAGGCGATGCGGAAGCAGAACGAGACCGTGGTGCGCCTGACGGTGGTCACGACCTTCGGTCTCGTCGGAACGGTGACGACGGGCTTCATCGGCATGAACCTGTTCGATTGGACGCAGGAGCCGGCGTGGTGGCGGGTGGCGGCGTTCCTCGCGGTGTTCGTTCCCACTGCCGCTCTTACACTCTACACGGTGGTGAAATCCCGCCGCCTTTCGGATTTCCTCGACGCGCTGTCCGACGAGAAGGTGACGTGGGGCCGGCGCTGGCGTGCGCTGCTCAGGGTCTGGTTCGGGAAGTCGTAGAGCCTGGCTTCGTGCCGTGCTAGTCGCCGCTCGGCTAGATGCGGAACTCCAGCAGGTCCGTGCGCGTGCGCAATTCGCTCGCGAGCGTTTCGATCGCGTGCTTGCTCCCTGTGCGCACCATCATCCGGTACTCGTAGAAGCCGCCCGCCCGGTCCAGGCGATAGCTCATGTTGGCGATCGAGAAGCCTTGCGCTGCGATGAGCGTGCGGACATCGGGCTCCGGCAGCACTTTGTCCTCGGAGAAGCGCAGCACGAGCTGGCCGAAGGTGTGGCTCGGGATCCAGGCCTCGATGCGGCGGAAGATGGCGAGCGTCCCCAGGGTGGCGAGCGTCGCGAGCGTGGCCGGGAAGAAGAATCCCACGCCGTAGAGGATACCGATCGCCGACGTGATCCAGATCGATGCCGCGGTCGTGAGGCCGCGAACGGTAAGCCCGTCCTTGAAAATCACGCCGGCGCCGAGAAAGCCGATGCCGGTCATGATGCCTTGCGCGATGCGCGTGGGGTCGGTGCGCACTGTTTCCATGGGAACGGCGCCCAGCCAATCCCACTGGTAGGCGGTGACGACCATGAGGAGAGCGGCAGCGAGACAGACGAGAGCGTGCGTGCGAAATCCGGCAGGACGGCCGTGAAAGCTCCGCTCGAGACCGATCAGGCTGCCTGCGGCCCAGGCGGCGGCCAGATGAGTGGCGATCTCGACATAGTGCGGATGCATCGCTCTCCAGGTCTGTGGCTCAGTGGCTTTCCGCGCTGCGGGCCGGGAGCGCTTTGGCCGGTGCATCGGGGCGATTGGCGAGAATGGCGTCCGCGACCTCCACGAAGCCCGCCCCGCCGGCGCCCTTGGTGATCCAGGTCGGCGGGTGAGGAATGTCCGCCAGATGGCGGGTGACGGTGCTGACGCCGACGGACTTCGGCATATGGGCGAACATCGGCGCATCATTGGCGGAATCGCCGACGAACAACAGACGGTCGCGATCGAGATCGATGTCGAGGCCGGTGATGGCGGGCAGGAATTTGCGGACCGCGGTTACCTTGTTGTAGCCGCCGAACCAGGCGATCACCCACAAGGAGTTCGCGGTAGCGCTCGCGCCTCTCGCCTCGAACTCGCGGAGCACGGCGCGCGCCGTCGCGCGATCGTCCGGCCTTGCCAGGGCGAGGCTCGTGCGGCGGAAAGGCTGATCATCCGACAGGGTCAATTCGGGGTGCTTTTTCATGATCGTGCGCGCCATGTCCGCGAGGCGGGACTGGGCCGCTTCGAGCATGTCGGGCGTGCTCCAGAAGCGGCGCGTCACGCTCGTGCCCTCGCGGCTGAAGCAGAAGCCGCCGTTCTCGCCGATGACGGCCGTGACGGGCCACATGCGCACCATCTGGTCGCACCACCCCGCGGGGGCCGCCGTGACGGGGATGACGCGCACGCCGGCAGCTTCCAGGCGCTCCAGCGCGTCATAGGTCTCGGCGGACAGCTTTCCATCGAAGGTCAGCGTGTCGTCCATGTCGGTCAGGACAACTTGGACGCCGCGCAGATCGACGGATGCGGCGGCCGAGATCGGCCTCATGGCGCGAGATCCACGGGCCTGCGTCTCTCTTGAGATGTCGCGGGGGACACGTGCGGTGGCGATAGCCAAAGGGGTGGCTCCAGGTCAGTAGGTTTGCGAACGTAATGTGACGGGGTGACAAGTCGAACGACGAAAAGCCGATAAGCTCCGCATCAGAACTGCAATAGGAATATGAGAAGCGGGCATTGCCCCGGTTTCCACCGCGTCAGCTCGTGGGTGCATCCAGCTTGCGGGTGAGGTTCTCGAACTCGCGCCGCAGCTCCTCATTCTTGAAGATCTGCTCGAAAGTCGGTGCCTCGAGCTTCTGGATGGCTTCGAACGAG
Source organism: Hyphomicrobium zavarzinii ATCC 27496 (assembly GCF_000383415.1). Taxonomy (GTDB): domain Bacteria; phylum Pseudomonadota; class Alphaproteobacteria; order Rhizobiales; family Hyphomicrobiaceae; genus Hyphomicrobium_C; species Hyphomicrobium_C zavarzinii. The sequence goes on from NZ_KB911260.1 coordinate 113,762, forward strand.
GTGGAGCTGTCGCGCATCAGGTTGCGCAGCTCGAGGCTGGCCTCGACGGTATCGAAGGTGTTGTCGGCGATGCGCAGATCGTGCGTGGCGCGGGTGCGGGCGGCCGCGATCTGCTCCCGCTGCTGGGCGAGGTAACGGCGATAGCCTTTGGCGGCTTCCTCCGCGATCTTCTGGCTTTCGCGGTTGGCGTCGAGAGCGCGCTTCTGATCGGGGCGGTTCTCGGCGCGCATCAGCTCCTGTGTCTTGCGCTTCGCCTCCGCCAGATCCTTCAGGATGGCATCGAGCTTGGGCATGTACTGCGTGTCGATCTTGGCGATGGTCGCATCCTGCGCGTGAACGAGCAGCGCGAAGAGGGCCGCATGCATGGCGAAGTACTTGCGTGCCGCGCCGGGGTTCTCGGCGGTTGCCGTCATCAACTTGGCGAGCTGGCCGTCGATGATCTTGGCGGCGTGGAAGGTCGCGACGAGGCGGACGAGATCGCCCGAGAGCACGCCGTCGAGCAGCAGATCGAGCTGGTCGGGCGCAAGATCCACGCCCGATTTGGTGAGTGCGTCCTTGATCTCCCCCTTGGCCGCGGCGATGGAAGCTTCGTTCTCCTTGATGCGCGTCTTGTGCTCCGCGATCTTGGTGCCGAGGCTGTCGACGGTGTCGTTCAACACGCCGGGCAGCATGGCGTCCTTCGGCGCGGTGAGTTGCTTTTCCTTCAGGGTGACGATGTTGGTTTCGAGATCGCGGATGTTGCGGCGGTAGCCCTCGATCTTCTTCTGCACCTCCACAACGGGAGCATCGGTCACGATGCCGAGCGCGGCGTCGAGAAGCTGGCGGATGCGGGCTTCGCGATCCTCTCTGGTCTCGGTCCAGAGCGGGGTAACCAGAAACTCGTCCTTGCCGGGGAGCTTCTTGGCTTCCGAGCGCTGCTCGGCCACGTCCTTCAGGAGTCCGTCGATGGCGTTCATCAGAAGGCGCGCCTGCTCGTAGGCGGGATCGCCTTCGCGCGGATCGCGGGGAGCGGCGGGTGTGTCTGCGGCAGTGCCGGTGGGCGCGGGCGCCGCTTTCGGGTTTCCAGCCGCCTGCGTGGAGTTGAGGATCTCGGCGATGCTGTCCTTGGCGCGCGCGGACTGAGCCAGGGCAGGAGGCGCAAGGCCGTTTGCGATCACGGCCGCGAGGGCTGCTCCGGCGACTGCGGTCATCCGGCCAACAATGCGTAGCGACGAGTTCGAGTGGGGTGCCAAATCTGCCTCCTCAGGGCCGCCATGCAGCACCGGAATTCAGGCAAATCGATGATTTGCGACAGGCGTCCCGTGGACAGCCTGCGCCTGCCGCCCGTCTTAGTCCGGCAGAGCTAGCCGCCTTTGGCTGCGTGCGTGACGGCTGCCAGCAGGGCAGGGGTGATCTGGCGCGCATCGGTGAGCACGGCCATGTGGCTCATGGCAGGAGCACCGCGCAGGGCGAGCTTCGACGCTTCGAGGGGCGCATCCTGCGGCCGCTCCTTCAGCGCAAGGCCGAGGCGCAGCTCCTTCGCGGTGATCGTCAGGACGCCGAAAGTGGTGCCGCCGAGGTGGAAGGTCAGGTGACTGTCGAAGGGCGTGGTGACGGTGCCGGGCACGGCCTTGCCGACCTCGGCGATGACGTAGTTGGCGAGGGGGCGGAAGGCCTTCGCGCGGGCCAGCAGGGCCTCCAGCGTGACCGGGTCCGGCGCCGGGGCGGGCGTGAGCGGTACCGTCGCGGCAGGGGCGCTCACGGCAACGGGGAGGGGTGCAACGGCGAGGGGTGCCGCTGGCGGCGGGGGTGATGACGGTGCAGTGGCCGGCGCCGGGTTCTGCGTCTCGCGCGGTGCTTCGGGCGGGGCTGCGGGGCGCTGGCGGGGTGAAGCAGGTGTGCGCCGTGCGGTCGCGGGCCGGGGGCTTCCCGCCCCGGCGTAGATCGGCCGGCCGCCGTTGTTGTGGATGCGCTCGATCCAGGAGGCCTTCGAGAACATGAAGCCCTGGCGGCGCAGCCAGTCGATGATGTCGTTCCTGTGGGTCAGGCCTTCGGCTGCGATGGCCGCCAGCCAGTCCTCGAGCGCACGGCCGGTGTCGGCCTTCAGCGTTTCCAGAAACTGGCGCTCCTTCTCGCCATAGTCGGTGCTCACCAGAAGTCCCCCACGTGTCAGATCCAGCGCCGGGTGCGGGCTTTGTAGTCCCGGTAGGCGTCTCCGAAGCGCTCCTCCAGATGGCGCTCCTCCGGCAGGATAGCGAGCCACGTTACAAGGACGGCGAAGGGCAGCGCCAGGATCACGAACCAGACATTCTGTGTCAGCTCCGCGATGCCGAACAGGATCAGGATGTCGGCAACATAGATGGGATTGCGCCGGAAGCGGAAGGGTCCATCGGTGACCAGTACGTCGGCGGCTTTGTCGGGCAGAACGGTGGTGCCGTGACGGCGCAGCGTCCAGACTGCCCAGACGAGCAGAGCGAGACCGGCCGCGCCCAGGCCGCGCCCGACGATGTGGCCCATCGTATCGTCCTCTCCCGGCCAATCGAGGGGGAGCATGTGTCCAAGCGCGATCGCGGCGGCAACCGTCGCGACGAGCAGGATCGGGGGCCAGGGGATGGTCGAAGGCGGCGTTGCGGCTCTGCTTTCCGTTCCGGACATGTGTTTCGATCTCGGGTTTTTGATCTCGGGCGGTATCGTGAGGTGTCTGCCACGGGAGATAGGGGTAATCTCATGCGCAGGGCCAGGCAAATGTCCGGCTCCGTCGTTTAGGCCATACTTTTATCCGTAATCGGCATTACCAGCGCCCCGTTCAGATCTGGTTCAAATCCGGTTCATCAAGCCCGGTGTATCAGGCGCGTCGTGCTGGGCGCGCGCGCCGCGTATTTTCAAGGAAGGAAACCCCATGACATCGAAATCTCCTCTCATGCTCGCGCTGGCCGGGCTCGTGGCGCTGTCCGGCTTCTCGGCCGAGGCGCAGGCCGCCACCAAGTACGGCTGCTTCAAGGTGACGGTGCCGAGCCTCAACCTTCGCGCCCGCCCCTACAGCACGGCGGATGTGATCGGCGTCGCACACAAGGGCGACATCCTGGAGAAGCGGAAGCTCTTCTGCACGCCGCGCGGCTTCTGGTGCGCGGTCCGGAAGGGCTCGCTCGAGGGCTATGCCGACAAGTCGAACATGGCGAAGATCGCCTGTCCGTAAGAGCCGAAGCGGCGGAGCCCGCGCGACGCGCGGCTCTGCCGGTCTCCTCGCTTTCGACCGACCGGGGCTAGATGCCTTTCACGCTCTCCAAAATCCTGGCGCTCCTCGCTCAGCCATCGTCGGTGCTCGTGATTTGCGTGCTCGCCGGCCTATGGCTGATGCGGCGTGACGGAAGCCGTCTCGGGCGCCGCCTTGCCTGGGGTGGAGCGGTGGGCTTGCTGGTGTGTGGCCTCTTCCCAGTCGGCAACCTTTTCATTCTTCCGCTCGAGCAGCGTTTTGCCTCCGTCCCTCGTCCGGCGCAAAGCGACCGGGTCGCGGGGATCATCATTCTCGGCGGGTTCGAGGATGGATGGGTGTCAGCAGGGCGCGGCGGTCTCGGTCTCAACGAGGCGGCGGAGCGCGTGACGGAAGCCTTGCGGCTCGGCCTTCGGCATCCGGAAGCCAAGGTGGTGTTCACCGGTGGCGTCGGCGGATTGCTTGCACGCAACACGGGCGCGGCCGAGCCCGTGGCCGCGTTCCTCATGGACGGGGGCATCGCGCAGGATCGCCTCGTGCTCGAAGGCCGGGCGCGCAATACCTACGAGAATGCGGTGTTCACGCGCGACCTCGTCGAGCCCAAGCCCGGCGAGCGCTGGTATCTGGTGACGAGCGCCTATCACATGCCGCGCTCGATGGGGCTCTTCCGCAAAGCCGGGTTCGATGTGATCGCCTATCCGGTCGACTATCGCACGCGCGGTGCGGAAGACCTGATGCGCTTCTTCGAGCGGATTCCGCAGGGGCTGATGCGGCTCGATCTCGCGGTCAACGAATGGCTGGGGCTTCTTGCCTATCGGGCGCTCGGCCGGATCGACGAGCTGTTTCCAGGTCCCTGATCAGGGCTGCTTTACGAGACGTGTGCGCGGCGGATCCTTGGCGGCCGGATTCAGCTCCGCTTCGAGATCGAAGCTCGGGCATTTCTTTTCCTCGAGCCGCTTATTGTAGGCTTCGAGCTGTGCGCGGTCGCGCGCGTAGCGGCCGTCGGGATCCGCGCCCACGGATGTGCCGCCGAACACCGGCGTCGTCGCCGACTGAATGCCTCGCGAGAGCGCGGTGGTCTGACGGCGCGTCTGGAAATCGCGGATCTGCACGATCCGCACGGCCATGCGGCCGGTGAGCTTCCTGCAGTCGAGCTCAAGATCGGCGTCCGTGAGCTGATAGCCGCCCGGGGGCGGCAGCTTGCTCACCGTCTCGCCGGACGGCAGCGCGGATGTGATGGTCGGAGCAAGGCTCTCGCTCTGCGAGGCACAGGCGCCGAGCAGCAGGGCCGCGAGGGCCACACATCGTTGCGGTTTGAGGCTCAGGAGCATGCGAGGCGGAAAGCCGGTCTGTCTGGGTTCAATGGCGAACCTTATCTCCCAGCGGGGCGATTCCCGCGAGTCCCCCAAATGCCGGGGGCTGAGGTGATCATCGTCTAAAAAGCGGCATGACAAAGGCTTATGTCCCGTGCGCAGGGCGCGGGCAAGGGCTAGGGTATCGATTGGCGCGGGTGTTCGCGGAAAACCGCTTCACAGCCGTCCGGAAGCGCTCTAACCCTCTGGCTTGGTTCGAGTTAGACGGCCGCTCGGGCGGGCGGCCAGACGGAAGGGGCGAGTATGACGCGGTGTTCGAAACTCGGGGTTTTGGATCTCGGTGTGGTGCGGGGGTTTACGGCTGCGGCCGGGCTTTGCGTTCTCGCGGGTGCCGCAGCGGCCGAGGACGTCCCCAAGAATCTCGTCTGCTCGTTTACGTCGGGCGCTTCCTGGAGCTACGACGCGGGCGTTTTCCATTCGAAGCCGCCAAGCCCGCTCTCGTTCAGCATCGAGGAGATCGACCTCGAGCAGCAGAAGGCCACGTTGCAGACGGAAAACGGGTCCACCGGTGGCAAGCTCAGCGTGGTACGCGCCATCAACGCCAACCATTTCATCGAGATCGTGAACGAGGGGTTCATGAACCTCACGACGATCTACGACAAGGATGCGGCGTCCGGGAAACATCCGGCCGTGCATTCCCGTCACTTCGGCATTCTAGGACAGCCGGTTTTCAGCCAGTACACGGGCTTCTGCAGCGACAAGTGACTTGTGGATTGCCTCGTCCGGACGGCCCGTTTCGGAGTAGAACACGGGTGCCGGCCGCCGGGCCGCGCGATGACCGGATCTCATCATGTCGCTTCACATCGTCAAGCTCTGCGTCGGCGTCTCCTCGATCGAGGAGCTAGCGGCGTGGCAGAAGGGCTGGGTGAAGGAGCAGAAGGCGCGCGGTGAGAAACCGCGCATCTATCACCGCACGCTCCAGACGCCCAAGAAGCAGGAGGCGCTGCTTCCCAACGGCTCGCTCTACTGGGTCATCAAGGGTGTCATCCAGGCCCGCCAGAAGCTGATCGGTTTCGAGGAGGGAACGAGGGACGACGGCACACCGTGCTGTCTCATCCTGCTCGATCGCAAGCTGGTGGCGGTGCGCCCGGTTCCGCGCCGCGCCTTTCAGGGCTGGCGCTATCTGACGGAAGAGGACGCGCCGGAGGATCTGGCGGGCGGCAGCGGCGGCGATTTTGCCGCGCTTCCACCCGACATGCGCCGCGCGCTACTGGATCTGGGACTTATCTAGCAGGGACCACGCTTCAGGCGCCGCCGGAGCATCGGTCTTGCCAAGGCACATTTGAGAAGACCGCCGGGGAGCACATGGGACGGCCGCCGATCACTCGCATTGTTCGAGACTTGCCGAAGCTCGTTCCGTTCGTTGGCCCTGAAGCCCAGGAACGGGCACGCGGCAGGCCGTTCGCGGCCCGGCTCGGCGCCAACGAAAGCCTGTTCGGTCCGAGCCCCGCTGCGATCCGCGCGATGCGGGATGCGGCTGCGGAAAACTGGAAGTACTCGGATCCCGAGAACTACGATCTTCGCCATGCGCTCGCCCGCCACCACGGCGTGGCGGCGGACAACGTGGTGATCGGCGAAGGGATCGACGGGCTGCTCGGGCTCGCGGTCAAGATCGCTGCGGAGCCCGGCGAAGTGGTGGTCACTTCGGATGGCGCGTATCCTACGTTCAACTTCCACGTGGCGGCGCAAGGCGCGACGCTGGTCAAGGTGCCCTATCGCGACGACAGGGAGGATCTCGGCGCGCTGCTGGATGCGGTGAAGCGCCATGACGCGCGGGTGGTGTACGTTTCCAATCCCGACAATCCGATGGGATCGTGGTGGCCTGCTTCCGAGCTTCTCCGCCTGATCGACGCCTTGCCGGATGGCGTGCTGCTGCTGCTCGACGAAGCTTATTGCGATACGGCGCCGCTGGATGCGGCTCCGCCGATCGATGTCGCCAATCCGCAAGTGCTGCGGCTGCGGACGTTCTCCAAGGCGTATGGGCTTGCCGGGGCGCGGATCGGTTATGCGGTGGGCGAGCGGGAGTTGATCTCCCTCTTCGAGAAGGTGCGCAATCACTACGGCATCAATCGCGTCGGGCAGATCGGTGCACTGGAAGCGTTGATCGATCAGGCCTACCTCGCTGATGCGGTGGGCCGGATTGCGCGGGCTCGCGACAAGATTTCCGACATCGCCCGCGCGCAGGGCCTCGTTCCGTTGCCGTCGGGCGCGAATTTCGTCACCATCGATTGCGGCGTGGACGGCGCATTCGCGCGTGCCGTGCTGGATAAGTTGCTCGCGCGAGACATCTTCGTGCGCAAGCCTGCCGTTGCGCCGCTCGACCGCTGCATTCGTGTTTCCTGCGGCCGCGACGAGGATCTGGCGTTGTTCGCCGCCGCTCTGCCTGCCGCCTTGGCGGCCGCGCGGGAACAAAAATAAATTTGCAGCGCTCTTCGTCGTGAAGATCGGGTTTCCGACGTATACTTTCGGCGTCAGGCCGGGTCAGCCTGAAAAGCGGGCCGGAAAACAGCGCAATAGGGGTGTTCCCGCTCTTGTTCGAATCGATTTCGCACCCAAATCTTTGCGTGATCGTGCTTCCTTCGTGAGAAGCACATTTTGAAGGGGAGACTGATGCAGAAATCCGCACGGGGCATGTTTCTCTCTTTGGGACTGGGCGCGCTTTGTCTCGCCGCCGTAGCCGCGCCAGGACGTGCCGACTCTCCAGGGCTTGCGGGCTCCTGGAAGGGTGGGGGCACGTGGACTTATACGTCCGGCGCGACTGAGCGGGCGCGCTGCCGCGCAACGTTCAGTCCAAGCGGCAAGGCGGCATACGACGTGAGTGCGACTTGTGCCACGCAGTCCGGAACGGTTTCACAGACCGGTTTCGTGCGCGGCTCGGGCGGCACATTCCGCGGCACGTTCTACAATCCGGAATTCGACACATCCGGAAAGATCGTGATTTCCGTTAGTGGAGGCAGCCAGGTCGTCAGGCTCTCCAGCTCCAAGGGTTCGGGCGTCATTCGCCTGTCACGCTAGGCGCTGGCACAGACCGCAGAGAACGCTCACGCCGGTTCGAGAGATCCGGCGTGATGCTTTTTGAACTCGCGGTTTCGGACTTGCCTTTCAGGGCCAGCGGCGCAGACCGCTTCTGAGGAACACCCATTCCGGCGTGACGAGCTGGTCGCCGATTTCGGTCGAGTACCAGGGTGTGCCGTCTGCCGATTTCGGGTTCTTGAGAACGTGGATGTCCTGGGCGGGCATGTAGCTCTGAAGCAAGAGGAAGCGCTTCTCGCCGGTTGCCCTGTTCTCGACCATGTCGGCAACGAGGACGGCGTGGCCGGGGAAGCCGCCTTTGATGAAAACGTCGCCGATCGCCATTTGCTCGGGCTTCACCGGCTTCAGCTCCCGCTCGAGCGAGTAGGTGCCGGCGTAGGCGAACACCAGATCCATGTACTTTCTGAAGCCGGCGTGATCGCTGCTGCGGCTGCTTGAGAAGCGGCGGCGTTTTCCGTCGGTGTCGTTGAAGGCGATCTCCTTGTCGCGGTTCTGGCTGTAGAGCCATTCCGCGCGCAGGCGCATGATGGCGTCGGCGCACTGCTGGAGGTCGCGCTTGCCGATGTCGATATTGACGACGGCGACATGGACATCCTGCCGCCATTTGGGCGCACCGGTGTAGGTCATCACCTTTGCGCCTTCGGGACGCATCGGAAGACCGCGCAGCCAGGCGGCGAACGAACCTTCAGGGGCCGCAATCCGCTCGAAGCCCGGAGGCGGCGCAATGCGCTCCGCGAGGCTTGGCGCAGGCAAGGCCTGCGACGGCAGCCAGCCGTAAGGCGCGCGCGCGTAGGCCGTACCAGACAGTGTGAGAGCGATAAAAAGAAGACCGAGGCGCATCATTGCGTCTCGGTCGCATTCAATCATGGCGGCGCAACGACGAGATGCGCCGCCGGTTGTCTTATTTCACGCGCCCGATCAGTTGGCGCGCTCGATCACTCGCTGGATCACTTGGCGCATTGGGCCTTCACGTAGGCGAGCAGGTTGGCGCGGTCGGTCTCATTCTTGACGCCGGCCGGGAAGATCATCTTGGTTCCGGGCACGAGCTTCTTGTTGTTCTCCACCCATTTCAGAAAGTGGTCATCGTCCCAGGTGGTCCAATCGGTTTTCTTCAGGCCCTCGGAATACTGAAATCCCTCGACGGACGCGACTTTGCGGCCGATCACGCAGGTCAATTCGGGACCGAGCCCGTTTTTCGCGCTTGGTCCGATCTGATGACAAGCTGCGCATTTTTTGAATACTGCAGCGCCTGCTTCGACGTCCTGAGCTGATGCTGCAGTCGGAATGACTGCTGCGAGAACCGCCGCCACCGTCCACTTCCACATATTACGAGCTCCATCCTTGGATCCAGCCTGTTCCGGCTGTGTGCCTACGTATAAATACTTCCGTAGGTTAAATCCAGATCGCTTGACGGGAGCTCCGTCCAGATTCCTTGACGTGGTTTGGTTGGTTTTTGCTGCAGTGCGCTACGCCGCAAGGTGCGCAGCGTTGCGCTGGCGACCTCAACGGGGAGCTATACGCGTGGCGAAAAAACTTGAGCCCGCCGGAGATTGCTCCAGCGGGCTCGCGAGATCGCGGACAAGGACTCTTTCAATTGCGCTGCGGGGCGTCACGAACTTCCGTTACGAGAGATCTGCCTTCGTCGAAGGATCGCGTCTCTCCGGAGCCGCCTGCCGGTTCCGCATTTCGTCCTAGCCGTCTGATCCTTTTTCGTGGGTGCTTGGTGGCTATGCTGCTTTCCTTATCGGGCCCTGCATCGGTCCGTGTCGGGAAAGGGCCGGATACGGCCTCTCTTTCTCCCTGTCGATCCCTCTGGCCTCCGATCCCTGGCGCCAGGTCTGTCGATCGAATTCACGGCCTTCCGCCGCGATGCTTAGAAAGCTCGCAGTCTTACCCAAGTTTCCACGTGCAATTTCAAATTGTCTGTTTGGCGCCGCTCGCCAATTGCTCTCTTAAACAGAGCAATCCACTCAGTTCGCGAGCGGTCTCATCTGATCCGGTGGTGACATTTTCTTAGACCTCCTTTCGAGGAGTTTTGAAAGTGTGCGCCTGAGACCCAGAGCTGTCAATATCCGAAGTATGCACAAGTCGCGGGCCGCTCCGGATCCGTCGCGGCCTTGGTTAACCGAACGTTGAGGCGGGCGGCTTAAGCTCGGGATGCGCCTGAGAAGCGGTCAAGCCGCCCGGCGCTTTCGGTGTGCTCCAAGTTCTGTTCGAGCCTGCTTTCCGTTTTCGATGCGAGCGCGTCTCGCTCGCACCCCACACGGTCAGGCCAAGCCTCGCGAGGCTCACATGAGATCGGCGATCGGGTTTCTTTCGCTTCTGGCTTTCGGATTTCTCGCTGCCGGCGTGCTGGTGGTGATCGGCTCGGCGCCGGTCCCCGATTTTTCGTTCGACAGTCTGTTCACTGGCGATCACTCGGGCGTGCAGCCGGGGTCGCTGCTTTTGGGCCTGGTGCTCGGGTTCGTGCTGTCGGCGCTCGCGCGCGTGTCGTGGAGCGAGCTGCCGCGCCGCTTCGTGGGCTGGCTGATGCAGAACGAGCGCAGCTTCTACCGGCTCGCGCTGGCCTCGATCTTCATCGGCGTTCTGCTGTTCTACTGAGCGCTTGTCTGCTGAGTGCTCCGCAGAGATCCATAACGAGAAAGGCCCGGCATCGCTGCCGGGCCTTTCCTTCCCCCGTCGTGATCGGGGTGTCTCTCAGACCGAGTAGTACATGTCGTACTCGACCGGATGCGGCGTCATCTCGTAACGCATGTTCTCTGCCATACGCAGCTCGATGTAGGCGTCGATCATGTCGTCGGTCATCACGCCGCCAGCCTTGAGGAATGCACGGTCCTTGTCGAGCGAGGCCAGGGCCTCACGCAGGCTGCCCGCAACGGTCGGGATCTTGGCGAGCTCTGCCGGCGGCAGGTCGTAGAGGTTCTTGTCCATCGGGTCGCCCGGATGGATCTTGTTCTGGATGCCGTCGAGGCCGGCCATGAGGAGAGCCGCGAAGGCGAGGTAGGGGTTGGCGCCCGGATCGGGGAAACGCACCTCGATGCGCTTGGCCTTCGGGCTGGTCACGACCGGAATACGGCAGGAGGCGGAGCGGTTGCGCGCCGAGTAGGCGAGCAGAACGGGGGCCTCGTAGCCCGGCACCAGACGCTTGTAGGAGTTGGTGAGCGGGTTGGTGAAGGCGTTGATGGCCTTCGCGTGCTTCAGGATGCCGCCGATGTAGTAGAGGCAGGTATCCGAAAGGTCGGCGTACTTGTTGCCGGCGAAGGTCGGCTCGCTGCCCTTCCAGATCGACTGGTGCACGTGCATGCCCGAGCCGTTGTCGCCGAAGATCGGCTTCGGCATGAAGGTCGCGGACTTGCCGTAGGCCTGAGCGACCTGATGGACCACGTACTTGTAGATCTGCATGTGGTCGGCCATCGTGATCATCGGGCCGAACTTGACGCCGAGCTCGTGCTGAGCGGCCGCCACCTCATGGTGGTGCTTCTCGACGGTGACGCCCATCTCGGTCAGCACCGAGAGCATCTCGGAGCGGATGTCCTGGCAGCTGTCGATCGGGGGAACCGGGAAGTAGCCGCCCTTGACGCGCGGACGGTGGCCGAGGTTGCCCATCTCGTATTCGGTGCTGGTGTTGGTGGGCAGCTCGGAGCTGTCGACCTTGAAGCCGACGTTGTACATGTCGGTCGAGAACTTCACGTCGTCGAAGATGAAGAACTCGGCTTCGGGGCCGAAGTAGACCTTATCGCCGATGCCGAGCGAGAGCATGTAAGCCTCGGCCTTCTTGGCGATCGAGCGCGGGTCGCGCTCATAGGGCTGGCCGGTCAGCGGCTCGATGACGTCGCAGAAGATGGCAACGGTCGTCTGAGCGAAGAACGGGTCGACGTGGGCGGAAGACGGATCGGGCTTGAGGAACATGTCCGAGCTCTCGATGCCTTTCCAGCCGGCGATCGAAGAACCGTCGAAGGCGTAGCCCTCGAACATGGCTTCGTCGACCGTGCTCACGTCAGCGGTGACGTGCTGCATCTTGCCCTTGGTATCGGTGAACCGCAGGTCGACGAACTTCACGTCCTTGTCCTTGATCAACTTCAGGACGTCACTGACCGTTTTCATAAACACTCCCCTTTGGATTTGAGTTTGCGTATCACGCGTGAGACGCAGCGCAGATCAGATTGCTTCTGCGCCGGTCTCGCCCGTGCGTATGCGAATGGCTTCCTCGATCGACGAGATAAAGATCTTGCCGTCGCCGATGCGGCCGGTTTTGGCCGCTTTCTGGATCGCCTCGACGGCCTTGTCGAGCATCTCATCGCCCAACACGACCTCGATTTTCACCTTCGGCAGGAAGTCGACGACGTACTCAGCGCCGCGATACAGCTCCGTGTGGCCCTTTTGACGGCCGAACCCCTTCGCCTCGATCACGGTGATGCCCTGCAGGCCGATCTCCTGGAGAGCTTCTTTGACCTCGTCGAGCTTGAAGGGCTTAATAATGGCCTCGATCTTCTTCATGCGCCCTTGTCCTCCAGCAGTCCCGATCGCAAAGCCAGATGCGCCGGACCGGCCATCGGGTAGCACGGGATATGCCAAGTCGATTGATCCAAATTAACTTGTTTGTTTTCAGAAGCTTGGTTGATTACTGCCTTTCGGATGGGCAGTCCAGCTGCCCTTAATAGCTCAAAAATTGTGCGTTATGCGCGCTTTTTGTGCACGAAAGTCCGCCAGAGCCGTCCGTGGTGCCGCTGCCGTAGGCGGTTGGTCAAAGTATCCGTCCCGCGGCCGGCATGGCCAATGCGCCCCGATCTCTCTACGGTCGGGGTCGAAGGTTTCACGAATAGGACGAGGCACGGCGTGGCGACGCAGACGATTTGGCTGGACGGGGGGCTGCCGGAGCTCCTGACGCCGAGCGAGATGGGGCAGGCGGACCGGCTGGCGGTCGAGCACGGGGTTGCAAGCCTCGCGCTGATGGAGACGGCAGGACGCGCGGTTGCGGATGCCGCGCGCCGTCTCGTGCCACCCGGCTCGCGCGTGGCGGTGCTGTGCGGCCCGGGCAATAACGGCGGTGACGGGTTCGTCGCGGCGCGGCTTCTCAAGCGCGCGAGCTACGACGTGCGCCTGTTCCTGCTCGGCGAGAAGGCGGCACTCAAGGGTGATGCGGCCGAAATGGCGCGCCGGTTCGACGGTCCCGTGCGGCCGCTCGACCCTGACAAGCTCGAGAGCCTGCATCTCATCATCGACGGGTTGTTCGGGGCCGGTCTCTCGCGGCCGATCGAGGGTGTTGCGGCGGAGGTGATCGCGGCCGTCAACGCGTCCGGCACGCCAGTTCTCGCCATCGATGTGCCGAGCGGGCTCGACGGTGCGACGGGTGAGGCGCTAGGCTCGGTGTTTCGCGCCACGGAGACCGTGACGTTTTTCCGCCTCAAGCCCGGGCATGTGCTCTTTCCAGGCCGGGAGCTGTGCGGCACCGTGCGGCTCGCGGACATCGGGACGCCGCCGGATGTTCTGGCGAAGCTCGACATCAAGGCGCGGGTGAACGGGCTCGCTCTGTGGCGCGAGCATTTCCGCTGGCCGTCTCACACGGGCCATAAGTATGCGCGCGGCCATGCCGTCGTCGTGTCGGGTGCGCCTCATGCGACGGGGGCGGCCCGGCTGGGCGCGCGCGGCGCGCTCCGGGCAGGCGCGGGGCTGGTGACGGTGGCGAGCCCGCTCGACGCGGTCGAAGTCAACGCGATGCATCTCACCGCGATCATGCTGCGGCCGTTCGAGGGACCGGAGGGGCTTTCGGCGATCCTTGATGACGAGCGGAAGAATGCGCTCCTGATCGGCCCCGGCGGCGGCGTGGGAGAGGCCATGTGCCGACTGGTGGAAGCGGCTCTGCGCTCGCCAGCGGGTGTGGTGCTCGATGCGGATGCGCTGACGTCCTTCTCGGGCGACCTCGCGCGCCTCGTGACCGCTATTCGTGGCCATGCGGGCCCCGTCGTGCTGACGCCGCACGACGGCGAGTTCGCTCGCCTGTTCGGCGCGGGCGGGGGCGCGCGGCTCGAACGGGCGCGGGGCGCGGCCCGGGAGACCGGCGCGATCATTCTGCTCAAAGGGCCGGACACAGTGATCGCGGAGCCTTCGGGACGCGCGGCGGTGAACGTGAACGCGCCGCCGTGGCTCGCGACGGCGGGCTCGGGCGATGTGCTCGGCGGGTTCATCACCGGGCTTCTGGCGCAGGGGATGCCCGCATTCGAAGCGGCCGCTGCGGCGGCGTGGCTGCATGGCGCAGCCGCCTCGGATTTCGGGCCTGGCCTGATCGCGGAGGATCTGCCGGAGCGTCTTCCTGCGGTTCTCGCGCGGCTGATGCCGGCCGCGGCGCGCTAGGCGGATCAGGCGCCGGGCTGGGCGGACCGGCCGGCTTCGCGCATGGAGCGATCAGCGGCAAGGAACGCTTCGACCTCGGGCGACATCGGTGGGCTTTCCGCCGGGCCGCCAATCAGCTCGAACAGGTCTGGTATGGGGACGTAGCGCTGTTCCTTTCGGTCGTAGATCGCGCCTTTGACCAAGGCCTTGGCCGCCACCTGTCCTTCACGATCTCCCGCGGCGAAGACGAACGTCTGCTCCATGACGACGGCCTGCTCCGTCCACGCTACGGCACGTGTTTCCAGGCGATAGCGCTCGAAGGCGCGCAGCTCGCGGCGAAAGCGGATGACGACGGCGTTCGCGACCGGGGTCCAGCCGTTGCGCCAGACTGCCTTTCCCAAGCCGCCTCGGATGATGAGATCGATGCGCCCGAGGTCCATGATCGTGAGATAGCGCCCGTTGTTCATGTGCAGGCTGAGATCGAGATCGTTCGGGAGCACCCGGAGGGTGAGCGTGGAAAAGCCGTCGGGGACCGAGATTTTCGGGCGGAAGGGTGCCGTCAAGAGCAGCCACACCAGGCGCAGCCAGAGGTTCATGGAATTACCAGGGGACTACCGGGGGCCTATTGCGGAGATTGCGGGGCGTTCGCTGCCGTATCGTGCCCGGGCCACAATCTGCCTTTATTGAACGTTGCGCTATATTGGGAAGAAGATTCGCGTCTTCCATCCGTCTACTATGCCGGCATTTCCGGCACGTGGCCAAGAGGTTCGATGGTTCGCCTGCATCCCGTTCGCGCCGTGCTCGCGCTCGCCCTTCTCACGGGCGGGCTCAACGCGCCTGCGCAAGCTGCACCCGGCGAGCCTCAGATCGCAGAGGAAGCGGCGGGCGCGCTGGTGCGCGGCGAGGTTCAGCAGGCAGTCCAGAGCTATACCGAAGCGCTCAAGGACACGGCGCTTCCGAACGACCGTCGCGCCGCCATCCTCAACGACCGCGGCGTCGCCAACATCAAGCTGGGCCTCACGCGGCAGGCATTCGAGGATTTCAATCTGGCAGCGCAGCTCTTTCCGGAGTTCGCTGCCGTCTACAACAATCGCGGCAACCTGCTCTTGTCGCTGGGGCTCGCCAAAGAGGCGGTGAAAGATTTCGACCGCTCGATCGTGCTGGCCCCGGGCTATGCCGCCGCCTACAACAACCGGGCGGGCGCCTATGTACGCCTCGGCGAGCTCGACGACGCGATCGCCGACTACACGAAGGCGATCCAGCTTCTTCCTTCCAATCCCGCGCCGCTCAGCGGCCGCGGCCTCGCCCATCTCGCGTTGCTGCGTCCGCACGCGGCGATCCGCGATTTCACGCGCTCGGTCAAGGCGGATGCGCGCTTCGCCGCCGGATACCGTAACCGCGCGGAAGCCAAGCTCGAGGTGGAGCACTACGACGAGGCGATCGAGGATCTTTCTCGCGCCATCGCGTTCGATGTCTCTCATGCCGAGAGCTACGTGCTGCGCGGCAAGGCTTACCTCGCGACGCGCAATACCGCCTCGGCGATCAAGGATTTCACCAAGGCCATCGAGATCGATCCGAAGAACGCGATCGCCTACGCGGAACGCGGGTTCGCCTTTGGTCTCGCCGAGGCGCAGGACGACTCTTTCGGAGATCTCAACCGCGCCATCGAGATCGATCCGCGCTCGGGGCTCGCGTTCGCCTATCGCGCCTATGCCTACAAACAGGCCGGACAGATCGATGTGGCGCTGCGCGATATCGAGGTTGCGCAGAAGCTCAATCCCGAGACGGCCGAGGTCTATTGGGTGAAGGCCGAGATCGAGGAAGCCCAAGGGCAGACCGAGCAGGCGATAGCCGATCTCAAGAAGGCGCAGACGCTGCGGCCCGGCTATCGTGACGCGACGGAGTCGCTGCAGCGGCTCGGCAGCGTGCCGTCTCGCGCGGAGGATACGGTTCTTGCTGATGCGGGGATCGATACGTGGCGTGTCGTGTCACGCGGTCAGCGGTTCGTGGCCATCAACGATCTGTATCCGCGGCTCGCCATTCCGCTGGAGATGATGGGAAGCGGGCAGCCGAAGCTGCTCGAATGGGAGCTCAAGCAGCCGCCGTTCAAGGGGATCGGCACGCTGCGCTTCTTCGGCGGCTCCGTGACGACGAAGACGGGTACGGAGGATCTCGAGCAGGTCGCGGTGGTGGATGTGGAGGCGGGCGTCGTCGTCGCCATCGAGCCTCACAAGCAGGGCGAGAAAGTCGCGAACTGGACGTGGGAGAACGGCAAGGTGACGGTTGCGAGCGTGGACGGCGTCACCGACGAATTCGCGTTGCGCGCGGATCGCCCCGAGATGGCCGGGCAAGGACTGGCGGGTGACCGGCGCTTCACGAGCACCAGCCAGACGGGCGGATGGGCGCCCTGGGACACGCCATTCGGCGGCGCTTTCGGCCAGCAGCAGCCGCCTCCGGCCAAGCGCGCCACCGTGAAGAAAAAGCCCAAGACGATCTTCGATCTGCTTTTCAACTAGAGGCTCGATCCGAGCCGCATACCGCAATCGCGCGCCGCCCTGCGTGATTTCCGAGTGATCCGTCGCGCGCGAAAGCTCGTTTTGCGAGGGACGTCTTTTCTCGATCGCGCGGGTTTCTATGACGGACAAGCCGATTATCGTCTGGTTTCGCCGGGACCTTCGGCTTGGTGATAACGCAGCGCTCTGTGCAGCGGTGGAGACGGGCTCTCCCGTGCTCGCGGTCTACATCCTGGATGACGCTGCTCCCGGCTCCTGGCGTGCGGGTGCGGCTTCGCGCTGGTGGCTCCACAACAGCCTCGAAGCGCTCGATCGTTCGATCTCGGGGCTCGGCGGATCGCTGGTGCTGCGGAGAGGCGCCAGCGGGGATGTGCTCTCCGCCTTGGCGAAGGAGACGAAGGCCGAGGCGGTGCATTGCTCGCGCGCCTACGAGCCCTGGGCGCAACGGCTCGAGCGTGAGGTGCGCGACAGGCTCGACGCGCAGGGCGTGGGGCTGCGGCGGTTCGCGGGAACGCTGCTGCACGAACCCGAGCAGCTCACCACTCAGGCGGGGGGACCGTTCAAAGTCTACACGCCGTTCTGGCGCGCGTTGCGGTCCAAGGTCACGGTTTCGAAGCCGCTCTCCGCCCCCACTCAGCTTCGCGCACCCGCCAAGCTGCCGAAGAGCGAGCGTCTCCAGTCGTGGGGTCTTCTGCCGGAGCGGCCCGATTGGGCGGGTGGCATGAGAGACGCATGGACGCCGGGCGAGGACGGCGCGCGAGCGCGCTTCTCGTCTTTCCTCGACGAGGCCATCGCCAACTATACGGATGAGCGAAACCGGCCGGATCTGGAGGGCACTTCGCGCATATCTCCGCATCTCGCATTCGGTGAGATCAGCCCGCGCCAGTGCTGGTGGGCCGCGGAAGCGGCGGGAGCGCGAGAGCGGAAGGCGGCCGGAGGCGTCGAGACCTATCTCAAGGAGCTGGCTTGGCGCGAGTTCTCCGCGCATCTGCTCCATCACTGGCCCGATCTTCCCGAGGTGCCGTTCCGGAGCGAGTTCTCCGGTTTTCCGTGGCGCAAGAGCGCTGCTCACCTGAAAGCCTGGAAGAAGGGTGCCACCGGGTATCCGATCGTGGATGCGGGAATGCGGGAGCTGTGGACCACGGGCTGGATGCACAACCGTGTGCGCATGATCGTGGCATCCTTCCTGATCAAGCACCTTCTCTTGCCTTGGCAGGAGGGCGAGGCGTGGTTCTGGGATACGCTGGTGGATGCCGATCTCGCGAACAACGCGGCGAGCTGGCAGTGGGTGGCGGGGTCCGGCGCGGATGCCGCTCCCTATTTCCGCATCTTCAATCCCGTGCTTCAGGGCGAGAAATTCGATCCGGAGGGCGAGTATGTGCGCCGCTGGGTGCCGGAGCTGGCGGGGCTTCCGGCCTCCGTCATCCATCAGCCCTGGCAGGCCTCGGCGGCTGTTCTGGAGGCGGCTCAAGTGAAAATCGGGTCCACCTATCCGGCCCCGATCGTCGCGCACGCGGAGGCGCGTGCAGCGGCGCTGGGTGCGTTCGAGGCGATCAAGACCCAGGCGTGATGGCTCCGGCGCTTGCGTGGCAGCCCGGGGACTGCTGCTCCAGAGGTAAACGGCCGATAACGTGTTTACCTGGGTATCCGTCGGCCTTTGAAAGTCTGCTTGGGAAACGATATCCTAACGGAATTGCGGTTTCTTTTTCCTGATGCCGCTCTCGCGGCCGCCCTCTTCTGTGTCTGGAGTAAAGAGTGATGCGCCCTCTCGTCCTCGCGATCGCCCTTGCGGTCGCGTCGGCCCTCGTGCCTGCCACGGCCTCGGCCAACGTCCACGCCCGCATCAGCAAAAGCAGCCAGACCATGCAGGTCTATGTGAACGGCCAGCTCTACTATAGCTGGCCGGTGTCCACGGGCCGGGGCCGCTACGCCACGCCGTCGGGCAACTTCCGGGCGCAGCGCCTGGAGCGGCGCTGGTACTCTACGAAATACAGCGGCGCGCCGATGCACAACGCCGTGTTCTACAGCGGCGGCTATGCCATTCACGCCACCAACGAGGTGAGCCGGCTCGGACGTCCCGCGTCGCACGGCTGCGTTCGCCTGTCGCCGGGAAATGCGGCCGAGTTCTTCCAGCTCGTGCGCAGCTACGGCGCGGGGCGGACACGCATCACCATCACGCATTAAGGTCGGGTTTTACGGGCGGTCCCGGTGCTGCCCCGTTCATGGTCCATCTGTACGAGTTAGGTCTCTGTGCTCGTCATTGTTACCTCTCAGTTTGTATCGCGTTGGAGAGTTGTGATGAGGTTGAAGGTTCTG
The DNA here is from genome assembly GCF_000383415.1 of Hyphomicrobium zavarzinii ATCC 27496. Classification (GTDB taxonomy): domain Bacteria; phylum Pseudomonadota; class Alphaproteobacteria; order Rhizobiales; family Hyphomicrobiaceae; genus Hyphomicrobium_C; species Hyphomicrobium_C zavarzinii. The sequence continues at coordinate 132,517 of NZ_KB911260.1, forward strand.
GTCGGTGCGCTTGCCGTCTCGTTGGGAGCGGCGGTAGCACATGCGCAGACCGCGCCCGAGAAGCCAGCCGCGCAGGGTGGCGTTCCGACTGTGACGATCATCAACAAGTCGGCTGCCGGCCCGGCTGAGCCCGCGCCGCCCACGCTGACGGTTTCTCCTGCGCCTCAATCCATTCCGAAGGCGCCCGAAGCGAGTGTCGAAGCGGCCGCCGCGCAGGCGCCTTCGGCCACGCCCGCCTCCGAGACGGCTGCCGAGCGGATGAGCGCTCCGCAGCCTGCGTCAGGCACGGCACCCGCTTCCGCGATGGCGGAGGAGCCCAAGACCGCAGCCGTTACGCAGGAGCCTCCGCCGGAGCCGACGCTCGGCATCAACATCGATCTGACGCGGCAGGTGATGACCGTGTCGGAGAACGGTACGCCCCGTTACACCTGGAAGATCTCGTCGGCCCGCTACGGCTACCGTACGCCGACCGGCACGTTCCAACCGACGTGGATGTCGAAGATGTGGTACTCGCGCCAGTACGATTACGCGCCGATGCCGCACGCGATCTTCTTCCACAAGGGCGTCGCGATCCACGCTACCTATGCGATCAACCAGCTTGGGCGCCCGGCCTCGCACGGGTGCGTGCGGCTTGCGCCGAAGAACGCGGCGGCACTGTTCAAGCTGGTCAACGATCACGGCAAGGCGCGCACGGAGATCGTGGTGCACGGAACCCCGGATCATTCCTATTCGGAGCGTGTGGCCTCGCGCGAGCGGGATGAAACATCGACGCGCCGCGCCGGATACCGCTATCTGCCGCCGAGCTATGCGCAGCGCGGCAATTACGCCTATGCGCAGCCGCCGCCTGGCTACTATGCGCCGCCGTCTCGCAAGCGCCGGTACTACGCCGCGCCGCGCCCGTACTATCAGCCGCGCGGTTTGTACAACAGCTACTCCTACGGTTACGGCTTCTGAGCTCAGCTTCCGGCTCCGAAACAAAAAAACCGCGCCGGATTTCGTTCAATCCGGCGCGGTTTTCTGTTTCGCGGGCGTTCGATGTCTCGTCTCAGAACGGGTTCCAGGTCGGGCGTGGCGTAAACCGCACGTAGCCGATGCTTGCGCCGAGCCTCAGGCCGAGACCGGAGCGGATCGGTGCCATCAGGACGGGGCCGCCCTTGAGCAGCGTCATGCCGACGCCTCCGACGAGATAGGCGGAGCCGTCCACGCCGGTGAAGCGGCGGAACAGGCTGTTGGCCTCATCGAGATTGTAGATCAGGAACAGTGTGCGCGATCCCTCGGCGCCGACATCGTAGCCGATCGACGGGCCGTGCCAGAACACTTGCTGCGTGCCGCCGGAGCGCAGGTAGAGCGTGCCTTCGCCGTAGCGGAGGCCTGCGAGGAACGCGCCGCCGCCTTCCTTGCCGAGCACGTATGCGGTGGGTCGCCCCGCCTGCTTGAAGGCGTGCTCGATGACGCTCGCGAGCGAGGTCGAGATTGTGCCGAAGAAACCCTGCGTCGCCGCTCGGATCTCGTCGATGGTGTAGCCGTCCTGGGCATGCGGGATGCCGTCTGCAGGGGGCAGCGCATAAGGCGCGCCCGGCGGATCGCCAGGTGCCGGAGGCTCGAAGGCGGGCGGGAGATCGTGGTTGGGCGACGGCGTGCGCACCACAGGCGGCGGCGGGATCACGGCCTGCGCGGTGGTGGTGCTCCAGCTCGAAGATTTCTCCGTCTCCTCCTTACCCTTCGAACCCGCGGCCGGAGCCGACGCGGGAGGCGGTGAGGTGGCGGCCGGCTTCGTGGTCTCGGTCTTGGGGGTTTCGGTTTTGGCGGTCTCGGTCTTGCGGACCGGAGAGGCAGGCCCAGCGGGCTTCTCGGGCTGTGCGTCTGCCGACGCAGCCGGTGGCGATGCTGGAGGGGGCGACGCGGGCTCGCGCGACAAGGACGGTGGCGGAACGGCCGGGGTGGGAGCGGGGACCGGCTCGCTGGTCGCGACAGTGGATGGCGCCGCGGCGGCCGGTGCGCCGATTTCCTTGTCGATCTTGGCAATGAGATAGGAGGACTTCGCGCGCATCACGGCCATCAGCTCGCTGGAAGCGGCTTTCAGCTCCGAGAGATTGGCGCAGCTGCCTGCCGCCGCCGCCTCGGTCTCCGGTGTGCCGAGTGTATCGATCTTACCCAGAAGCTCGCCCGCCTGGGCGTCGAACTCGTCGAGCTTCTTGTCATGGACGAGCGCGAGCCCCTTGGCCTCGAAATCCGGGTCGGTCCACTTCTTGTGGTCCCGCAGGGCCTGGAGCTTCTGCTTGAGCCGGGGCTGCGTCTCGGCGCTGAAGGCGCGCAGCTCAGCGGCCGACTCGTCGACGGCTTCGCCGAAGCTTTCGGCAGAGCAGGTCTCGGCGGCAGCTCTCTGGGCCGGCATCAGCGCAAACGCCAGCGCAAGGCCCAGCAGAGCCGGGCGCAGGATTCGTCTCATGTTCATCAAAACTCTCTCTCGCCCAGTTTTGGCGTTTTTGAGGAGTTTACCGATGAAGCGGGCGTGATGTGACTACTTTTTCGTGTCGATACATGTCGGAGGCCCCTGCGGTTAACCAATCGGGAGGGGCTTCCGGACCGTGTTATTGGCCCGTCGGGACCGTTTTGATCACGCTCGACATCGGCCGCTCGGCGCCGACCGCCGGAAGGCCCTTCACGTCCTTCTCGATCATCGCGTCGTACTCGGCCAGGGTCTTGAGGTCGTCCTTGGCTTTCATCTGCACGATCTTGTAGCCGCCAGCCTTCAGCGCTGCGAGCAGGCTCGGCATGGCCTTGGCCGTATGGGGCTGAATGTCGTGCATCAGCAGGATGCCTTTGCCCTTCTTGTCCAGCCGCTTCATGATGGCCTGAACAAGCTGCTCCGGCGTCTGGCGCTTGAAGTCGAAGCTGTCGACGTCGGTCGAGAACACGGCGATGTTGCGGCTCGCGAGGTGGGCGAGCGTCGCCTGCGAGTCACGGAGGTAGGGGAAGCGGAAGAACGGCGAAATGGGACCGCCGACAGCGCGGCGCACGCCGCTGATGCCCTTCTCGATCTCGTCCTTCGCGTCCTGGTCCGATTTCTTTCTCATGTCGGCGTGCGACCACGTGTGGGTGCCCACGGTGTGGCCACGATGGGCGACGTCGCGAATGATCTCAGGCAGGCCGATCGCCATTTTGCCGAGGCTGAAGAAGATCGCCTTGGTGCACTGCTCGTCGAGGGCGTCGAGAATGGCGCGCGTGGTGTTGACCTGCGGGCCGTCGTCGAAGGTCAGGACGACCTCCTTTTCCTGCAGGAAGTCGTAGGCCTTGTAGTGATCGAGGCCAAAGCCGGGGCCGCCGGTGGTATCGATCTCCACTGTGCGGGCGACGCCGAGCGCGTCCGCATTCGCGCAGCTCTTCTTCGCGGGATTGTCGGGAAGCGCGGATGTTTCCGTTGCCGCCGCGCCGGCCGCCTTGGCCGCTGCGCCCGCAGCCGGCGGAGCTTTGGATGCGTCTCCAGCGGTTGCCGCGGTGGCAAACAGAATGAGCAGCGTGGACAGCGTGAAGCGCATTGTGTCTCTCCCCGATTCTTGCACCCTTTCTAGCAACAAAAGCCGTCCGCGGGGAGGCCCGCTGGCCACACACTGCGGAGAGTGGGGATAAAGGGGGCAGTGGGACGGGGACGAGGACGAGGGGGACGTCAGGCGGATTTTGACGCGATCCTGGCCTTGAAGCGTTCCGCATCGACGACAACCCGGGTGTGCCGCGCCGCGCCGATCTTTTCCTTCGAATCGCGGGCTTCGATCTCGAACGTCAGCTTGCGTCCGTCCACGGCGACGAGGGTGGCAGTGGCGTAAATGGCGAGGCCAACGGGCGTGCCCGCTGTGTGACTGACCTCGATCTGAACGCCGAGGCTCGCCTGGCCAGGCGCGAGGCGATGCTCCACGCACGCCACGGCCGCGGCCTCCATGAGAGCGACCATGCTCGGCGTGGCATAGACCATGATCGCGCCGCTGCCGACGGCGGGAGCGCACAGGGCTTCCGTCACGCGCACTTCCGCGTGCCCCGTGAGGCCGGGTGTCAAGACAGGGGAGGCGCCGGGCGTACTCGAGTTCATGGGGCCTTCTCGGCGGCGTGATGGACTGGCGCGCGAGATTTTTCACGAAAAGCCGCGAGTGTCACGCCTGGAACAGCGGGCGATGGCAGAGCCGCTTAGGTTCACGGCATCAGATCACTCAACCCGCCCTTGACCGAGGGGCACAAGATGGAGGCTTCGATGACCATTGCTCGCACCAGCGCTCTCGCCGTTCTCGCTGCCGCAGCTCTTCTGTTCCCGCTCATTGCCAGCAGCGATGCGGATGCGAAAGGCGGCAAGGAATACTTCGCCCAGACCTATCAGTTCGACAAGCCGATGAACGGCTACCAGGGTTTCTCGGGCGCTTATCACTGCTCGTACGTCAAGACGCCGAAAAACGTGTGCGTCGCCGGCAAGTGCAAGCGCGTCTGGGAGCTGCTTCAGACCTGCCAGTAACACCCCGCAACGACCTTCACGTTCTGGATCCCTTCTCCTCCCACACTCCTGGCCCCGGCCCGCACCGGGGTCCTTTTTTTTGCGCGAGTGGGTGGAGATGCGGGCGCTCAGCGTGTCACTCGCAGCTCGACGCGGCGGTCGAGCTGGTAAAGCGCCTCGCCCTTGTAAGCCGTGCGATCGACGCCCATGAACGGCTCCGTCTTGCCCTTGGGCGTGAGTTTCAGCTCGCCGGTGTAGCCGCCGTTTCTCAGGATCTCCGAAACCGTATTGAGGCGGTCGCGCGAGAGATCGAAGTTGTAGTCGTTGGTGCCGCGCTCGTCCGCGTGGCCGGTGAGCTCGACGGCCGAGAGGCGCTTCAGCGTCAGGTATTCGAGGAGCAGGCGGGCCGCGCGCTCGCCCTCGGGCGTCAGCACCGCCTCGTTATAGACGAACATGATGGGCACCGGGATGACGGTCGTGGTGCGATCCGTATCGGCGGCGGCCGTCTTTTCGCTGGCGGCGGTGCTCGTGCTTGCACCGGCAGCTTGCTCCGTGGTCGTGCTCGTGGCGTTGGCTGCGACAGAGGTTTCGGCTGCGCTGCTGGAGGACGACGCCGTGGTCGAGGATGAGGCGGGCGCGTCCGGCGTCGCAGGTGCTCCCGTTGCGGCGGGCGTCTCGCCCTCGCTCTTCTTTCCGGTTTGTTGCGTGTCGTGCGCGTTCTTCTCCGCTTCCTCACGTGCTTCGGAGACGAGGTTCTCGAATTTGCGCATCACGTCGCTCGCGACCGCGGAGGGCGAGGCGGGGCTGGCCGGGACGGGTGCGGCGGCCGCCACTTGTGTTTTAGGCGGTTCCGGCGCGGGGGGCGGTGTCTTGCTGGTCGAGAAGGTGAGGGTCGGGTCGGTGCTGGCGAACCTATGATCGGTGACAAGGCTCCACTCGCCCTGCTCGTCTGATTTCACGGTGCCTGCCGGCTTTCCGTTTTCCATGACCGTTACATAAGTATCCGGCTCGGCGCGTCCGGCGAATACCGACGAGCCATCCGGAGAAATGCGGGAGATGTCGATCTCGACGTTTCCGGACGCGGGTTTTGGCTCGTCCGATTTACCGAGCGCCGCGACGGTCTGGTCGATGACGGTTTCGGCCGACTTGGCGGCCTGCTCTTCCTTGGCAGCGGGCGCCTGTTCACGATCTTTTGAGACCGGTGCGGCCGTTTTCTGCGCGGGATCCGGCGCGGTGCTGCTCGCGATGTCCCACGGCAATGTCACGCCGAAGCGGCCCGCGGCGAAGATCGCCGCAAGGCCGGATGCTGCCAGCAAAAGCAAAACGAGTGCAACGCGCCGCAGCATTGCCACCTCAACCTGTGTCATGATCCAGAAAGACCACGATGATCCAGGTTTGGGGAGTTATCAAGGCTCCGGCGGCAATTCTTCGAGGAGAATGAGGCGCGGAGGGTTAACTCCGCCCGCGCCTCTTGCCGGATTAGCCCTTGTCGCCGGGAGCGGGGCCGTCCTTCTGATCGTCGGGGCCGTGGCCGCCCTTCTGGTCCGGACCGTGATCGCGCTTCCAGTGGCCCTTGCCGCGACGCTCCGTAAGCTTGGCCTTCTGCTCCTCGGTGAGGCTCGCGTAGAACTTCTCGGCCGCCGGGCGGTAGGTCTTCAGCGCCTCGAGAGAGGCTTCGAGACCGGCCTGCGTCTGCGCGAGGCGCTCGATCGGCGTCTTGCGCGGGGTGTTCTCGTCGCTTGCTTCGGGCTTCTTGGGGCAGCCTTCGCGCAGCTTGTCGGCGGCGGCGCGGGTGGCGGTCTTGAATTCCTCGAAGGCGGGCTTCTGCTCGTCCGTCACTTTCACGCGGTGCTCGAGACGCACGAGCATGAGGTCGGCGAACTCGGCGCTGTCGCCGCGGCAGATGCGGCCATGGGGACCGCCGAAGCCGAGGCCCAGGAGACCGGCCGAGGCGCCGGGGCCGAAGTGATGACGGCCTTTGTGGCCTTCCCAGTGTCCGCGCTGGGCGATAGCGCCCGCTGCGGCGAGACCTACGGTTGCGGCGGCGATGCCGGCGAGAATGTACTTACCCTTACGTGTCATATGTCCGTTCTCCTTGCTCGACCGGCGCTCTCTCTGGGTCTCTTCCGGTGGGGGACCGGATGCGCCGTCTTGTAGGGAAGAACGGGGAAGGCGCGAGTTTCCGTCGCGCCTTCCGGCGGTGCTACTGACAAACTTTCTGACGCGCGTGGCAGTCGGTGGCGATCATGCCCGTCTCGCATTTGTAGGTGGTGGCCCCGGCAGCCTTTGCGTACCCCTGGTTCTCGCGGATGTTCTTCAGCGCGGCATCGGCCATGAACTTCGCGATGTCCTGCGTGACGCCGGTTCCGACCGCGCCGATCTGCTTGCAGGCTGCATTGGCGCCGCCGCTCATGACGGCGAGCGTGCCTGCGGCCAGCGCGAACGCTGCGCTTCTGGCGATCAGTTTCATCTTGTTGTTCTCCCTGATGTGACGTCCGTCTTGCGTGCCGGTTCGCGGCCCATCTCGGGACCGCGGGACACGGCGCGCGTGGACGCTGCTCCCCGGGCGCGGGCGAAATGTGGCGCAGATCGGGCAAGCGCGTCGAATGATGGGGACGTGTGGCGCGAACGCAGGCGCCCCGGACCGATAAGTCCGAGGCGATCAGAGTTCAGTATCGGCGGTGTGAACGCCTACCGGCAGGCGAGCAGATCGCGGGAGCCGGCCTCGTCCGTCACAGTCAGCGTGTCGCCGGAGACGGTGAGCGTGAAGTTGTAAGGTTCCGCGCTCCCTTCGATCGTGCACTCCGAGCTGACCTTCCACTCGCCATCCGCGCCGTCGACGGATTTGAACTTGCAGTGGGTCTCGTGTTGATCGTAGCCGTCCTTCGAGAGAACGAGGGGGGCTTCCTGGCGATCCTGGCCCACTTTGCACTGAGCCAGATCGGAGGCCCACGTCCCCACGTAGGAGGGATCAGCCGCGCGCGCGGGGGCGGTTGCCGCCAGGACTGCCGCCAGTGCGGCGAAGCCGAGCGAGAGTGTTTTCGTGGTCGTGCGCATGATCTCTGTTCTCCCGTTTCTTTGGGGCCCGGCAGGCGGACCGCTCATGCCAGCAAGGCAAGCGTGTCGGGCGTAATCATGTCAAGAGGGAGCGCTAGACTGGTTTGTAACGCGCCGGGGTGATATGCGCCCTCCGTCGACGAGGCTCTGGTTCGGGGAAGACAAAATGTTGAAGCGAATTGCCCTTCTGGTTGTCGCGGTGGTGGCCGCGTTCTGCGTCTACGTGGCCTTGCAGCCCTCGGCGTATCGCGTCGAGCGGTCGGCGATCGTCGTCGCCACGCCCGAGCAGACGTTCGCGGAGGTGAACGACTTCCACAACTGGGAGGCGTGGTCGCCGTGGGCAAAGCTCGACCCGGCGGCCAAGGCAACGTTCGAGGGGCCGGCGTCGGGCCAAGGCGCCGTGTTGCGCTGGTCCGGCAATCACGAGGTCGGCGAAGGCAGCATGACGGTCGTCGAGAGCCGCCCGAGCGAGCTCGTCCGCATCCGCACCGATTTCGTCAAGCCGTTTGCGGGATCGGCCAACAGCGAGTTCGTCTTCAAGGGCGATGGTCCGCGAACGATCGTGACGTGGAGCATGTCGGGTGAGCGCGGGTTCCTGGAGCGCGCGATCTGCACGATCATGAACGGCGACAAAATGATCGGCGGGCAGTTCGAGAAAGGCCTCGCCAATCTCAAGAAGGTGACGGAAGGCAAGGCGGGCTGACGCAGCCGATCCCGTCACTTCTTCGGCTTGCTTTTGGGAGCGCTTGGTTTTGCGAGCGCTTCCGTGAAGGCTTGCGCGGCGGCGGGAGCGCGGATCTTGCCGCCGTGAATGAAGTAGACGAAGACGTCACGCGGTTTGCCGGGTTTCTTTGGTGGCTCTCCGGCGAGATCCGGGGCGAGCGCCTTGGGCAGCTCGCCTGCGGCCCACGCGTTTGCCCTTGAAGCCCAGGTAGCGATCTCCTTGGCCGGATAGGCCGTGGGGTTTTCGTCCTCGCCTTTCTGCAGACGCGCGTAGACGAAGTCTCCCGTGAGATCTGCGATGGCGGGATAAGTCGGGTGATCGGCATAGCAGACCGGGATCTCGAAGTGGCGGAGGAGCGTCACGAACTCGCTGTCCTTGAACGAGGGATGGCGTACCTCGACGACGTGGCGCAGAGCGTGGCCGTCGAATGTTTTTGGCAACAGCTCGAGAAAGGCGCCGAAATCCGCCGCATCGAATTTCTTGGTGGGCGCGAATTGCCAGAGGATGGGGCCAAGCCTGTCCCCCAGCATGGTGGGGCCGGAATCCAGAAAGCGTTTGATCGAGTCGCCGGCTTCGGCGAGCACGCGCCGGTTGGTGGCGAAGCGCGGCCCTTTGAGGGAGAACACGAAGCCGTCCGGCACCTCGCTGGCCCATTTCCCGAATGTGGCGGGCGTTTGCGAGCGGTAGTAGGTGCCGTTGATCTCGATCGTGCTCAGCGCGCGGCTCGCATAGTGCAGCTCTTTGGCGTGCGGGAGTTTTTCCGGATAGAAGACGCCGCGCCAGGGCTCGAAGGTCCAGCCTCCGATCCCGGCTCTGATGGTTCCGCGTTGGCTCATGGCTGCCGTCTCCTTTTGGCGGACTATAGGGCGGAGAAGCCACGGCGGGAGGGGAAATGTCGAGCGCCCCGATAGCGGAGCACGCCCTGCCCGCGTAGTCTCGGGCCGGGTGAAAGCTTCGCGGAACGTAGATGGCACCGCCGGGGTGAGATATCGAGGCGGGTGACATATCGGGAGCGACAACCTGCCGGTTGTGAAGGCGGATGTGGGGCGCCATGTGATGCGAAATGCCAGGATGGGCGCCGCACCTCACGTTGACAGATGAGCTCATGCAAACTGCCGATGAAACGTTTGCGCTGACTGAGCGGCTTGTTCCACCTCTGGAGAAGGGGCAGCGGCCGTTTCAGGTTGCGCTTGCGCTGGCGTTTCTTTTTCATGCGGCGTTGTTCATCGAGATCGGCCGTTCGGTTCCGCGCACAATGGGAGACCGGTCGGGCTCGAACGATGCGATTGCGGTGGAGCTCGTCAGTGCCGCCGATTTGCGCAGCCTCGAGTCGGTTGCGATGCCGCCGCCGGGTGCTGCGCCCCCGGTGAGCCCCACGCCGCCGGTTCCACCGCAACCAGAGCCACCGCAACAAGAGCCGCCGAAGCCTGAGCCGAAGCAGGCAGAGCCAGCACCTCCGCAACCGGCTCCGCCCGAGCCCGCGCCGAAGGCCGCGGAGCCGCAACCTCAGCCGCCGCCGCAAGAGGCGAAGCAAGCGGAGCCTAAACCGGAACAGAAATCGGCGCTGCCGGACTTCGAGACGCTGCTTCCCGATCTCGCGACCATCCCGCAGCCGGCCGATCCGCCGGAGAAGCCAGCCGAGCCGCAAAAGCAGGAGGAGGCGAAGCCCGTCGAAAAGAAAGCGGAGGCCGCCCAGCCTGCGGAGAAGAAGGCCGAGCCCGCCCCGCCCAAGAAGAAAGCCCAGCAGCAGGCGCGGCTCGAGCCTTCGCCGAAGGATGCCGCAGTCGCGCCTCCGGGACGCTCGTCCTCCGTCTCGCGCCCGCCCGGCATCACACGCTCGGGCGAGAACGACGAGTTCGGGCGGGGCGTGATCCGCGCCTTGCGCGCAACCATGCCGCCGCCGAGAGGTGTGTTCGGACGTGTCACGGTCCGGCTCATTCTGACCGAGAACGGAGACCTTGCGGAAGTGCGCGTGGTCGAGCCATCGGGGCGCGACGGGCTCGATCAGAGCGTCGTGTTCGCCACCAAGCAGACCTATTTTCCGCTGCCGCCCTACAAGTCGACGATTGCGGACCGGACCTTCGTCATCACCTACGTGTACCGGTGACGGAGCGCTGCTAAAGGAAGGGAGCGCCGCAACGCAGGCAGCGCTCCCCAAGGACAAGCTCGCGATCCGTCAGAACTTCGCGGTGGTGCTGAGAAGGAACGAGCGGCCGGGTTCGTAGAGCGGCGTCACTTCGCCGGGGAACTCGTGGCCGTAGGACGCTCGATCCGAGTAGGTCTCGTCGAAGATGTTCTGCACGTCGAGGCGGAACGTCAGATCGTAGGTGGAGAGCTGCGGCTTGTACTCCATGAACGCGTTCACGACCCGATAGGACGGGTAGGGCGGCGAGCCCGCGATAACGCGATCATACTCGGGCGCGAACTCGGCGTCCGCGCCGACGGTGAGGCCGGTTCCGGCGAACGTGTGAGCGGCGGTGACGGTGATGATTTCGCCCACGGGTGTCACGAGGTAGTTGCCGGTGTAGGAATCGGCCGGCAGGCCGTCGATGGTGGCATCGATGTTTGCGTACTTCACGCGCAGGAAGCCCGAGCCCCAGTTGTAGCCCGCGCCGATCTCAAAGCCTTCGCTTTCCACGTCGCGGGAGATGAGGGCGATGCGGGCGCTGTCGATCTCGGTGCGGAAGATCGTTCCTTCGAGCGTCCAGCCGCCGTAGCGTGCGACGAGGCCCGCGGTGTAGTTGTCGGCCGTGGTAGCTTCGAGGCCGTTCGGATAGGTCCAGGCGGGGCTCATGATGAAATTCTCGGCGAGGGGCACCCCGGCCCAGACGTGCGAGTAGCCCGCCTTCGCGGTGAGGAAGCGGCCGAGCAGATCCTGCTCGCCGGAGATGTTGCCGCTGAGGCCGCTGTCGTTCCACTTCGAGCCGTTGACGCCGGTGAACCACTGCTGGTCTGCGCGGCCGCCGAACGAGAGGCGCGTGCCGAGAACCGGCTCGATCCTGGCCTGCGCATAAGCGCCCGCGACCGTGCTTTTCTCGCGCGGGTACTCACCGGGAAAATCGAGAGCGGCGCGGCTCTTGCTGAAGTCGATGCCGGCGATCACGTTGCCGGTGTCGAATGCGAACTTGTTCTCGGCCTTTCCGTTGAAGGTGTCCGTCTCGCCGAGGGTTGGTGAGACGCGCCCGTTGCGGCGATTGGTGAAGGGCGTGAAGACCTCGGTCTTGCTGTAGGCGAGCACGACCTTGGGGTCCCACCAGCCCTGGGGTGTCGCGTCGCTGTAGTTGAATACCGTCGTCTGCCGGTCGAGCCTGTACTCGCGCAGCGCGGGCTCGAGACCCAGCGGGGGAATGATCGCGTTCGCGCGATAGGGACGCAGCCCTTCGTCGTTCAGGCGCTCGTGGCTGATCTCGAAGCGATCGCCGCTGGTCGCCTGATAGGCGAGCTTGCCGATGCCGCTCAGGAAGTCGGTCTCGCTTCCTTCGACGGTCTGGCCGTTGCCTGCTTCGAAGTCGTCGCCATCGCCGAAGCTGAAGTAGCCGAGCGCTTCGAAGCCCTTGGACATGCCGTAAGCGGCGAGGTTGCTGGTGAAGACGTTGCCGTTGGTGTTGAAGGACGATTTCACGAACCCGCCGAGGCCGTCACGGTCCAGCAGGTCGCCGACGTCTTTCGTCTCGTAGGCGATGGAGCCTGCGAGTGCGCCGAATCCCGCGTCGGCAGGCGCCACGCCCGCGTCCACGCGAGCGGCCTTCAACAAGCTCGGGTCGATGAGATTTGTGCCGTTGTGGTGGAACACCTTGTTGTTCTGGCGGGCGCCGTCGACGGTGACGGAGAGGTTCGTTTCCTCGATGCCGTTGACGTACACCTTCTGCGACATGGGCAGCGAGCTGCCGACGAGGATGCCGGGCTGGCCGGAGAACACGTCCTTGATGTTGCTCGGATTGATCCTGGCCAGATCCTGCGAGGTGATGTCGGTGGTGTTGGTGCCGATGCTGGGCTCGGCGGAGACGGTTGTGGCCGCGGGTTTCGCCGCAGGCTGGGTTTCGACGGGCGCGGATGCGGCGGCTGGTGCGGGAGCCGGGTTGGCCACCTTCTTTTTCTTTTTCGCGCTCTGTTTGGCGGTCACTTCAAGGGGCGGCAGCTCGGCTGGCTGCTCCTGCGCGAATGCGGGGCCGAGCCCGATCCAAAGCGGTGCCCCCGTGCCGAGCATGAAGGCCGCGGATCGCGACCGAATTCCACTTATGTGACGCATAAATCTTCCCCAAGTCTGTCAGCGAAACGGAGCTGCGCAGATGCTCTGGCGGCTTCCAGCTTCAAAGGCGGCTGGCTGGCTAACGTCGCGGCGGGCGCGGTGGCTGGCTGGCTGATAGGGTTCAGATTTTAATTGCTGACTGTAGTAGTAAATAAAATGATCGGGCAGCCGCGAGAAGGGAGGGCGAGCGGTGCAGAATGGTCACAGGGGCCTATTTGTGCACGGCACTACGCAGCCTGGTCAGCCGCTCGAGCGTAGAGATGGCCTTCGGCGGGTTCTCGGCGGCCATCGCGAAATTTATTGCTTCGAGGCATACGAACGTTGCGCCGTGCAGAGCGATACGTCCCGCAAAGCCGCGCAGAACCGGGACGACGGCGGTTGCGTGACGCGTGAGCGCGACCTCTTTCGAATCTGTGATGAGGACGACCGGCGCCTTCAGGCGCCGCGCTTCGCCAAGTGTCGAGATCGCTTCGCGGAACGGCTTTCCGTAGGCGAGCATCACCAAGGCGTCGATGTTGCGCATTTCCAGGAGTTGCTCGGGAAGCGGCGACAGGCATCCGTCGAACACGAACGTCGGGTAGCCGATGCGGTTCAGCGACATTGCGAAATAGCGCGCCAGAAATGCGGTTGCACCAATTCCGAACACGCCAATTCTCTTGGCCGGTCTCAACTGCGCGACCGCGGCGAGAATGCTCGCTTGCGTCTCGGGTGCGGACAGGTTGTTGAAGGTTTCCTGGTGGTCGGCGAAGACCTGCTCGACGGCCGTTGCCGATCTTGCTTTTATCGAAGCGACGGTGCGGGCGATGGTGTCCGCAGGGGTTTGGCCGACGCCCGAGGCCGTTGCCACCACCCGCCGCAACTCGCGCAATCCGCTGAAGCCGAGCGCCTGGACGGCGCGGACGACAGTCGCGTCGGATGTCCGCAGGGCTGCTGCGATTTCCAGCGCCGACTGGGTCATGACCTCGTGCCGGTTGTTGTCGATGAACTCAAGCACCCGCGCGATCGCGGGAGAGACGTTGCGCGCGCGGACGCGGATGCGGTCGCTGAGCTTGTCGTTGGGCCTGCCTGCCGCCAGCATGTGTGATCCAAAAAGTACACTACTACAATCTAGTATTGAGATGTAGTGGATGTTACGCGTTGCGTTCAAGACCAATTCGACTGCGCCGCCCCATCCCGCTGCGCTGCATCAGTGTCATGGAAGTCTATGCTCGCAGCAGAAGCCCGCGTCAGCTCGGAGAAGGCCAGCCGCTATCTGGTGCAGCTCTGTAAGCACTTTGCTCACAAGACGACGGCCGAATACGACGCGGATCAGGGCCGCGTCGATTTCCAGCCGGGCGCCTGCCTTTTCAGAGCTACCGAGGCCCAACTCCTCCTCATGTGCGAAGCGGAGACCGCCGAAGATCTTGAGCGCATCAAGCTCGTGGTCGCTGACCACCTTGTCCGGTTTGCGCGGGGCGAAGACCTCCGCGTGGAGTGGGCGGATCGACCGACAACGTCCGGCGACGGTTGAGATTTGTTTAAAAAGTCTCAACGGCAACAGATAATTAAGCATAAGCGCTAAGCAGAATTTCACGCGTCCGCGGCATTTTGAGCTGCTTTGTATGGAACGCCACCGGACATGGTCCGGGTGACGAAAGGGCGTTCCTGTCGAAACTGGTTCATTGCGATCGGCCGAGCCCATGACACGGACCCTGCGCCTTCCCACGATCCCCAAAGAGCTGGTTGGGCTTACGGCTCAGATCGCTCTGACCATCTTCGTGGTCGAGCTCTTTCTCCTGATGGCGATGCGGACGCAGCAGGGCGCACCGGCCAGCGTGATCGATCATCTCTGGGACGCGGCTTTCGTAACGGTCGTCAGTGCGCCTCTCATGTATTTCTGGATCGTCCGGCCGTTCGTCAACGCGGCGCTCGCGGCCAATGCCGAGCTGCAAAAGGTGGCGAGGACGCTTGACGATGCGCTGCAAGCCAAGAGCGTCCAGGCGGAAGCTCACGCTTCGGCGCTCGCGCGGCTCAAGCTGCAGCGGGTGATCCTCGATCGCCTCGCCATTCTCTCCGAGACGGACGTGCGCGGCACCATCACCGAGGTCAACGACAACTTCTGCAAGATCAGCGGCTATTCGCGTGACGAGTTGATCGGGCGCACGCATTCGCTCGTCAATTCGGGCCTCCATCCCAAGTCCTTCTGGACCGAGATGTTCGCGACGATGGCCAGGGGCGAGGTGTGGCAGGGCGATGTTCGCAACCGCGCGAAGGACGGCAGCTATTACTGGGTCCATTGCATCAACTCCGCCGTGCGGAATGCGGATGGCAAGCTCAAGGGCTACATGAGCCTTCGCATGGACATCACCGAGATCAAGACGATCCAAGCCAAGCTGCACGATCAGAACGTGAAGCTCGATGCCGCCCTCAAGCACATGTCGCAGGGGCTTGTCATGTTCGATGACGAGCAGTGTCTGGTCATGTGCAACGAGCAATACGCGAAGATGTACGGTCTGCCGGCGCAACTCTGCGTGCCCGGAACCCCGCTCGCCGATGTGATCAACAACCACGTCATCACCGATATCTACCGGGACGGGATGCCGGCCGATTATCTGCCCGAGCGTGTCGCGGGCATCGCGCATCTCAAGGAAAGCGTTCATGCGCTTTCGAATGGCAACTCGATCGCGGTG
Organism: Hyphomicrobium zavarzinii ATCC 27496; assembly: GCF_000383415.1. GTDB lineage: Bacteria > Pseudomonadota > Alphaproteobacteria > Rhizobiales > Hyphomicrobiaceae > Hyphomicrobium_C > Hyphomicrobium_C zavarzinii. Next base: position 147,693 of record NZ_KB911260.1, read on the forward strand.
GTGCGCAGCCCGATGCCGGAGGGCGGCTGGGTTTCGACGCACGAGGACATCACGCATCGCTTGCGTCTCGAGGACCGGATTACCCATCTCGCGCTGCATGACGGCCTGACCGACCTTCCCAACCGCACGCTTCTTCGTGATCGTCTCGATCACGCGCTGGCGAAGCTCGCGCCCGGCGACAGTGTTTCCGTGCTCTATCTCGATCTCGACCGCTTCAAGCAGGTGAACGATACGTTGGGGCATGCCGTGGGCGACGCGTTGCTCAAGGCCGTTGCCGAGCGGATCCGGGCTTGCATCCGGAAGACCGATACGGTTGCGCGTATCGGCGGCGACGAGTTCATCGTCGTGCAGGTTTCGGCGGATGCGATCAAGGATGCTGCCGTACTTTCGGAGCGCTTCATCGACGAGCTTTCGGCGCCTTATGAGGTCAAGGGCAATACGGTGAGCATCGGCGTTTCGATCGGCATCGCAATCGCGCCTCGCGACGGGGCGAACCAGGAGCAGTTGCTCCACAACGCCGACCTTGCGCTTTATCGCTCGAAGGCGTCGGGCCGGGGCACCTATCATTTCTATGAGCCGGATATGGCCGATCGGGCGTCCGAGCAGGCGAGCGCGGCCTGATCCGGCGCTTTCGGCCGGCGAGCCTGATAACGGCTTGCGTCGCCACAGGGCCCGGTGCGTTGCGCCGCGGGAACCAATCGTGAGCGAGGTGCCGCGAAACCTGCGTTCGCGATCTCCAACGCGTCGCCTCCCGTGACATTTCCCGAGCTTGACGTTAAGAGGCGCAGTCCTGACGGGGCTGTTCGGGCCTGGGCGTGCGCTTTGCCGTCCGGCCGGTTCCGATGAAGGCTGATCGGGTGGAGGCCCCGCTTACTCATGTCACAAGACGCCGCGTTCAACGCTGCGAAGGCGACGCGCCGCGAGTGGATCGGGCTTGCGGTGCTTGCGCTCCCTTGCGTGCTCTACTCGATGGATCTCACGGTCCTACATCTCGCCGTACCGCAGATCACCGCTGCGTTGAAGCCGAGCTCGGCGGCCTTGCTCTGGATCGTCGATATCTACGGCTTCATGGTCGCGGGCACGCTGATCATCATGGGCACGCTGGGTGATCGCATCGGCCGGCGGCTGTTGCTGCTGATCGGAGCGGCGGCTTTCGGCGTCACCTCGCTGCTGGCTGCCTTTTCCACGAGCGCCGAGATGCTGATCGGGGCGCGGGCGCTGCAGGGGCTTTCCGCCGCCACGCTCGCCCCTTCGACACTCTCCTTGATCCGCAACATGTTCCATGACGACGACGAGCGGGCATTCGCGATCGGCGTGTGGGTCGCGAGCTTTTCGGCGGGCGCTGCCGTGGGGCCGCTCATCGGTGGCGTATTGCTCAGCCATTTCTGGTGGGGCTCGGTGTTCGTGATCAACGTGCCGATCATGCTGCTGCTGCTCGCGCTGGGGCCGTTTCTGCTGCCGGAGTTCCGCGATCCCAACGCCGGGCGCATGGATCTCATGAGTGCGGCGCAATCCCTCGTGTCCGTGCTTTCCATCATCTACGGCATCAAGCGCATCGCCGAGGACGGCTGGGCCTTGGGGCCGGCCGCGGCGATCGGCGTGGGGCTCGTCATCGGTCTCTTTTTCTTCCGCCGCCAGACGCAGCTCGCCGATCCTCTGATCGACGTGGGTCTGTTCCGGGCGCGCGGTTTCAGCGCCGCGCTTGCGACGAACATCATTGCGCTGTTCGTCGTTTTCGGCACCTTCCTGTTTATCGCGCAGTATCTTCAACTCGTGCTCGGCATGGGGCCTCTCGAAGCGGGTATCTGGACGGCGCCCTCTGGGATCGTGTTTGCGCTCGGCTCGATGGCCGCGCCGTTTCTCGTGCGTGCGTTCCGGCCCGGCACGGTGATCGCGTGGGGCTTTCTGCTGTCGTCGCTCGGCTTCGCTTTGCTGACGCAGCTCAGCGCGGCACACAGCCCGTGGCTGCTGTTTGCAGGCATGATGATCTTCTGTCTGGGGCTTGCGCCGATCGGAGCGATCACGACCGATCTCGTCATGGCCGAAGCACCTCCCGAGCGAGCCGGAGCTGCGTCCGCAATTTCCGAGACGAGCTTCGAGTTCGGCGGCGCTCTCGGCATCGCGGTGCTCGGCAGCATCGTGACGGCGCTCTACCGCAGCGCGATGGGCGGAGCCGTGCTGGGCGACATGTCTCCGCACTCCGTCGAGGTGGCGCGCGACACCCTCGGGGGCGCGGTCTCTGTCGCTCATCAGCTCGGGGGAGACGGCGGCGAACGGCTGTTGGCGACGGCGCGCGAGGCGTTCGTCTATGCGTTCGAGGTGACGTCGGCAGTTTCCGCCGTGGGGGCGATCGTGGCAGCCGTGATCGCGGCGCTGCTCCTCAAAAGAGTTGAGCGGTGACGATGCATGGGAGGCGCCCTGCATCGTCACCGCGCTTTCGTCGGCAGGATCTAACGTGCTTCTCGTTGGGGACGAATGGAAAGCACGCTAGTCGCGGCAAGGGACCGAGATGACGCGGCCGACGTAGGGGATCTTGTATTTGCAGGTGCGCTTCGGCTCGGCGTCGAAGCTTTCATCCTGTGACGAAGCGGGCGTGGCGACCGTCTTTGCCGGTGCGGCCTCCTTCGTCGCGGCTGGTGCCGGCTCGGTTGCAGCGGGTACGGCTGCCGGGGTGACTTCCGCGACCCGTTTCTTCGGTGCACCCATCAGTGCAAGCGATGCGCTCGATGCGCCGAGCGAGCGGGTTGACGGGGGCTCGCGCGCGGGCTCTTGCGCAACGGGGGTGGCGTCCCGCGAGGCGGCGGAATCGGCTTTCGCTTCGACGACCTGTTTCGGGGCTGCCGCCGTCGTCTCGCCGCAGCGTGTGATGGTGTCCGGCGCGCGGTTCCAGGTGAAGGTCTTGCTGAAGAACGATCCGGCGTTGCCGACCACACGGAGCGTGCTCTCTCCGGTGCGGGCGAGCTCGACGCTGTATTTCTTGCCGCGATCGGGGCTGTAGATCCAGCCGCCGCCGTCCGGCGTGACGTTGCCGAGGATCTGCATTCCGCAGCGCTTGGCGTTTTTCTCGTCCTTGATGTGGACGACATAGCCGCACAATCCAGCGCCCGTGGCGCAGGGCGCGATCTCGACCGCGCCGCGCCCGTTGTGATCGAACCAGATGCCGGTGGGGTCGGAAGCAGCTTGCGCGGAAGCCGACCAAAGCATCGCTGCCGCCGCAGCGGCGAGCCTCAGGGTACGGGTGTTCATCTGCATGACGCGCCTTCCTCCTCGGGGGTGTCCATGGCCGGGAGTTTGGCGGTGGCCCAGGCGGGGGGCTATTCCCTGGGGAACAGGTGACGGTCTTTGCTGATTGGTGAGGCGTAAACCTTGGGTTTGCCTTGCGGGCAGCTTGTCTCCAGGATGCGCGATCCCGCGTGGAGGCCCGCCGGAATCTGGGCTAGACTGGCCCCGAAATCGGAGATGCGATCATGAAACGCCTGATCTTGCCCGTTCTCGGAATTGGAGCGCTCGTCGCGCTCATGCCGGCAGCGGTTCGCGCGGATTCCTATTGGGAGGTGGAGCACGCCCGTGCCAATGCGCGGGCTGGCGGCCCCGTGAGCGAGCGTGACGCCGAGTTGCTCGAACGCTATGGCTGCCTGAGCGGAACGCGCAGCGCGTTCTGTCAGAAGCTCTCGGGCGAACCCAGCAAGAAGGCGCGCTACCGTGCGGAGCGTCGCGCTCGCCGCTAGCACGCGTTTGCGCCTCTATGGAAGCGAACGGCGCTCCTGGCCTTTGCGGTCCGGAGCGCCGTTCCTTTTATGTGCGTCTGCCGCGGGCTATTTGACGTCCAAGAGCTCGACGTCGAAGATCAGCGTGGCGCCGGGCGGGATGACGCCACCCGCGCCTCTCATGCCGTATCCAAGCTCCGAGGGAATGACGAGGGTGCGCTTGCCGCCGACCTTCATGGAGGCGACGCCGAGATCCCATCCCTTGATGACCTGCCCCATGCCGATCTTGAACGGGAACGGCTCGCCGCGGTCTACGGAGCTGTCGAACTTCGTGCCCTTCTTGCCGTCCTCCAGGAGCCAGCCCGTGTAGTGCATGATGCAGGTCTGCCCCTTCTGGGGCGAGGCTCCGGTGCCGATCACCGTATCGGTGATCTGCAAACCGCTTTCCGTTGTCACAGTCTCTCCTACCTGTTGGGCCGTCGCGGCGGCGGGGGCGACGAGGATCGCCGTGGCGCCAAATGCGAGGGCGGTTGCCGCTGCCGCGAGGGTATTGGCGGGCCTTGCTGTTTTCATCTTTTTTCCTGCTCCCTGGGTTCGATGTCTCGAATGCCGGGGCCGTATGTAGCCTAACACTATGGCGAGAGGCAGAGGAACATTGCCTCAGTGCGCCGCGCCGGCCTTGGCGGGCTTCGCCCCGTTGGCGGCGTGGCTCAAATGATCCACGTAGGCGATGCCGATGGCCGACAGGATGAACGTGACGTGGATGATGGTCTGCCACATGACGCCCGCCTCCGTGAACTTGGCGCTCTCCATGCCGAGATTTCCGGCCTCGATGAAGGTCTTCAGGAGATGGATCGAGGAGATGCCGATGATGGCCATGGCGAGCTTGATCTTGAGCACGCTGGCGTTGACGTGATCGAGCCATTCGGGCTGGTCGGGATGGCCTTGAAGCCTCAAGCGGGACACGAAGGTCTCATATCCGCCGACGATCACCATCACGAGCAGGTTGGAGATCATCACCACATCGATGAGGCCCAGCACGATCAGCATGATCTGCTGCTCGCCGAAGGAGCCCGCATGAAAGAGGAGGTGGATGAGCTCTTTCATGAACAGGAAGACGTAGACGCACTGCGCGATGATGAGGCCAAGATAGAGCGGCACCTGTAGCCAGCGCGATCCGAAGATGAGCGACGCGAGCGCGCGAAGCGGGGAAAAGGCGGGCTGTGCGGACATGGTGCGTACCTCTGCGGGTGAGCTTGCTCTGCGAAGACGCTGTGTCTTCCTCGTGAAAACGAGGGGCGCTCGATAGCATCCGCGATTGCAATTCTAAATGCGGCATGCAGGAAGCCGCGCACGCACGTAGTTCTCCTGAAGGGGTGCATTTTGGCGTTATTTTACGGGGTTTGAATGGGTTCAATGGCGAAGCCGCGACGCTGGCGCGCCGCGGCCTCATCCGCCATCGAGGGGAGATCGCCGGATCTGTGGCTGTCCGTCAGCTCTTGTGCACGTCCGGAATCGGCTTGTGTGCCCTGAGCGCGGTCTTGCAGGCCGAACGGAATTTCACGCGGTCCTTGCCATGCAAGCCTTTGGCGTCTGCCTCCTGCGAGCACTGGATCGACTCCGGGCTTCTCGCCTTCGCCGTCTTCGTAGCCGGCGCCGATTTGTTGGTTGCGGCGGGTGCGTTCGACTGCGCGTTCGAACCGTAGTTCGCCGCCATCGCTCCGCTGCTCGCGATCAACATGGCCGAGGCGGCAAGCGCCGGAAGATATTTCAAAGCCTTCATCGGGGTCATTCCTTCCTTGAAACCTACATTTCGAAAACGGGCTGGGACGTGCCGCCCGGCCCGCTTTCGGGATGGGGCCGGACGGCCTTCTTGCGGGGGAGGCTACTGCCTTCGCCCACTCCTAGTGATGGGGGTGAGCCCGGGGCTTCGCCAGCGGTGCGGCGTATACAAATCGGTAAAGCGCTTGGGGCGTCGCGGGGAGCAGGGACTGGTGGGGGCGGGCGGGATTAAGCCTGTTCGCGCCCGCGAAAACCCGGCGCTCCCGCGATTTTCGGCCGGTCGCGGCTTCATGTCCGATGTTCACATTTGAATCCGGCCGCGCTCTCGGTTTTTATGGGGCGGGTGAGTCCTGCCCGGGCCGGCCAGGCCCGGACGACGATGATCTAAGATGAGCAAGAGCCGCGAAGGCGCGAGAACGGAGTTTGAAGTTATGGCGGACACGACGGATACGACCGAGGCGATCAATCAGCTCAAGCGCGAGAACGCGGAGCTTTCCGGTCTGGCTCTCGCCACGGGCGTCATTCTCACTCAGCTTCTGCAGACCATCTGCAAGCGTGAGATGAATCCCCAGCAGTCGGCGGGCAAGATCATCGCCAACGCGCGCGATGCGGTGGAGGGCTTCACGGCGCAGTCCGGGGCCGATCCCGTGATGAAGGCGCGGGCGCTCGAGGCGGTGAAACAGTACGAGGATCAGATCCGCTCCGTGCTGGCCGTGTAAGGATCGCCTGATCCTAGGGCCTGATCTCAAGACATCTGAAAGCGCCGGGAGTTTTTCCGGCGCTTTCTCTTTTATCTGCGTGAGATTTCATGTGCCGCGCTGGGCTGCCTCGACCCGTGCAACTCGCGGACGCTCGCTCAGCAGCCGTGGCGCACCACGCAGCGGCGGAAGCGCCAGCCCCATCCCCAGCGAGCGCGGCATTCGCGATACCAGAAGCGGCAGGAGCGGCGAACCTGCACGGTTTCCACCATGCTGGGCTGCGACAGGGATTTTCCGAGGGCGGCGGCGTTGGGGGCGGCACTGGAGGACGGGATTCCGATACAAATCATCGCGCCGGCGGCGAAGGCCGCGGCAGTGAGCTTGTGCATGGAGTTGTCTCCTTCAAAATTCGACCCGGCTTCACTCAATGTATGGGTGCGGATTTTGTTCCGGAAGGCAGGCTGCGGGCAAAGGGGAGCGGGCTGCGTCCTTCACAGCGCGATTACCGTCTCGCGTGTGTTTCGAGATGCGAGCGGCCGCCGGTGCCCGATGTGCATGGCGGCCGCTGGTCAGGGTGTCTCGTTGTGGCTGAGGATCAGAGATTCATGTGCGTGCAGATCAGGACGCCGCCTATTTCCGTGCACAGGCGGACGCAGCCTTTGGTTTCAATCGCGGTGACGTGGAACTTGGCATCGATGGTGACGGCGTCGGCCGAGCTGGTTCCGATTTTCGTGACAGCTTCCGCCAGCGCGCGCTCGGCGATAGCGCGAGCTCAGGAATCATTGGTGTGAATGTTGGCCATGTGGTCTTTGATGTACTGCGCGTTCAGGCTTGCCATGTACGGGTCCTCCACAAAGTTACGCAACTTAAGATTGCATTACTTTCATGCGAGTGGCAAGCACTACTCCGTTGTCTGTGCTTTTGCCTCCGGGGCCGCGGCTTCTCTTCGCGCCCATGATCCCGCTGGAACAGACGGCCTGATGCGGGCTCTCTAGCGTTCCGTGCGACGGCGGAATGCGCTGCGAGAGAGAAGGGTTTCCCCATGATGCGCATCTTCGATTGGCTGTTCGTGAACCAGTTGTTCCGCACTACCGAGCGCGGCGATGCAGTGTTCTATCCCAACGGCGTCACGGGCCGCGGCTATCTCCTGCCGCCTTCGCGCGAGGCGGAGGTGCGCGGGGGCGTGCGGCGCCTGGTGCTGCTCGCGCTCGCGAGTGTCCTTGCCGTCGTGCTGATCGCGCCGCGCCTCATCGAGGGCTGGATGGGTGCTGCCATTCCCCTCGGCTGGTTCGTCGGCGGCGCGTTGGCCGTGCTCGTGATCGAGACAGCGCTCATCATTCGCGCCCTGGCGCGGCTAACGGAGAGGCTTGAGCCTCTTCGCTGATCATAGCGAGCTGCATCCGCGCGGCGCGCGCAAGCCTTTCCGAAGGTACGAGCCTGTCCGAAGGAGAGGGCTGTTGCCGCCAGTTGCCGGCGACAGCCCCGCTCCGCGTGGCAAGCGAACGCGTGTCTTGCCGCTTTTTTCGTGGACCCGCGGACAGACGCTCGCTCTTTGACTGGACGTGCTTCTGATCGGAAAATCGCTTTTGCGGAAAGGCTCTAGAACTCGATCCAGATGCCGTTATGCCAATAGCCGCGGCCGTGGCCGACCTCGCGCCAGCGGTAGCGATGGGCTTCGGCCTCAGGCCATCTCCAGTCGTCGGCGTAAACGCGCAGGCCGAACTCGGGCTTGTACTCGTGGCGTTCCTTGACGCGCCAGCAGTCGCCTTCTGCGTTGCAGACGACGGCGGCTGAGGCGGTGGCGGTCATGAGGGCGAGGGTGCCGGCGAGGGCGAGGCCAACCGTGGTGATACGCGTGGAGACGTACATGGGCTCCTCCTGTGCTGGGGGCTTCTCGTGTTGGCGCGCCGGAAACGCTCCGTGGGCCGATTTGGTTCGATGGGCGGCAGGGAAAGAGAGGGCGGCGCACGCGGCTGTGCCGGGCGCGGGCGGTATTCGGGTTTGGAGTCAGGGTGGTAGGCAGTGGGCAGTGGGCAGTGTTGAGGGGGGGGGCGCTCCCGCTCGCGTTTTATTTGCGCTCAGCTCCGGCAAGACCTGCCCAGCTCGCGTCATGCCGAAGGCATGCGCCAAGAGAGTGCCGCCGGATGAGCGGGATGGGGAGAGGGTAGGGGCGAGCGGAGAGGGCGGGATAAGGTTTTGGATGTCGGCTTCGTCCCAGAAGCGGTCATTACGTTGATGCGTATGCTCCGCTGCGTCGCCGTTCTCGCGGGTCCGGAATAGGAGGATTGGCTGTCGCACGCCAAAGCCCATCGCGATACGGACTCTATGCGCCGAGGGTGGCAGCGAGGTTGTTGGCGAGTTTTGATCCACGCGCCCGCGAAGGGCGCGACGCCATCGCCGCGCTTGGGGGAAGGCGGCGCAAAAGTTTCGATCCACGCGCCCGCGAAGGGCGCGACCACAACGACATCGGTCGGTCCAGATGGTGGCGTTGTTTCGATCCACGCGCCCGCGAAGGGCGC
>NZ_KB911260.1:159254-242936 GCF_000383415.1 Hyphomicrobium zavarzinii ATCC 27496
AGTTTCTATCCACGCCTCCGCGCAGGAGGCGACTGACTACAGCTAACCCATTCTATGAAAATTGAAAATTTAGACAGGAGCGCGAACCGCGATGCTGAGATTGAAAATGCCTCAATCTCATGCGTGAATGACGCCGGAATGCTCTTTCTGACCAATGAGTTATCGCAAGCGCGAACCTCGCCGAGGTTTCTGGCTTGCTTGAGGTTCGCGGAGATCAGACGATCAGGGGACCATTGAGATCGGCCGCCGGTTTCGCGCCAATGTGCTCAACGCGGCGCTCCCAGTTCGCGCCAAGCATGTAGAACCGCAGGCTATCATGCTCTGGATCGATCAAGCTGACGAGTCGGGCCTTGAGCTTCGTCCACTGCGCCGGGTCGACCTCGATCTCGAACACCGAATACTGCACCCTCTGGCCAAAGTCTCGACAGGCCTTCGCGACACGCCGGAGGCGCCTCTCGCCTCCTGGCTCACTGGTGCGCACATCATAGGTTACGAGCACCAGCATGGCTTCGCTCCCTTATAAGCCGTCACGACCAAATCCACGGAGGATACGCGTCGAGATCGCCGCGCAGGTGCCGCGCCAAGAGCTGGGCTTGAAGGTGCGGTACGAGGCCCAACGGCGCCGTCTCGTCGATGAAGGGATGACGCCGCTCCTCCTTTTTGCGCTCTTGCCACGCGGTGAGCACGGTTTTGCGCCCCTCGTCATTGAGCAAGATGGCGCCGCCCTCATGGCGCTCGAAATCGCGCGATCGAAGTTGCCGGCGGTTGATGAGAGACAGCGCCAGCCGATCCACAAATATGGGACGCAGCTCCTCCATGAGGTCGAGCGCGAGGCTCGGGCGCCCCGGACGCTCTCGGTGCAGAAACCCAACCGCGGGATCGAGGCCGACACCTTCGGCCGCGCTGCGGCAGTCGTGCGTCAGCAAAGTGTAAAGGAACGACAGTACCGCGTTTACGGGATCGAGAGGTGGCCGGCGGCTGCGGCCCTGGAAGCGAATACTCTCATCAGGCGAACGAACCAGCGCACCGAACACAGCAAAGTAGCCTTGCGCGGCTTCTCCCTCGCATCCACGCAACACATCGAGACCATCCGATGTCACGGCCACGCGTCGCAAAATCTGCGCCTGCCGTTCGACGACCGCTTCCACCTCACCACGGAGCGGAGACGCCATCTCGGCTCCATAATCGCGCAGGGCACGCTGAAGCACAGCGCGCTGATTGGCGATCTTCGCCGAAACGATGCTGCGCACGATCTCGTCCGGTTGGTCGGAGGCGCGATACTGAGAGCGACGCAGCAGCACGTTACCGGAGACAGGTCCTTCGATGCGGGCCTGGAAGCGTCCCCCACGGTCGAGAAGCACGATGGAGACGCCGAGCGGTGCCAGCGCCTGGATCAGCGGCGGCGAAACAAAGATGGCGCCGAAGAGGACCAGCGAGCTCAGCATGTGGAATGGAATGCGTGCACGCTCGGCACCCTCGACCTCGGCGACGAGGTTTTCGCCCTCCTTGCGGAGGGACGCGCCCTCGGTCGTGATATAGAGCGTGTTGAGCAATTTCTTCACGCGGGTTCGACCTTTTCGAGGGCGGCGGTGATGGCGCGGTCGCGAAATCCGCGCGCCGAACGGCCGATCGCCTGGGGACGGCAGACCTCGATCAGCGAGCAGGCGCGGCACCGATTGGCGCGATAGTCGGCGGGCGGGGTGATCCCCTGGGCAAGAACGGCACCGAAGGCGAGCGTGACCTCTTCCGTAAGCTGCCGGAGCTCGGTGTCGAAGGGCACGGAGAGGCGCCGCTTGGTCTCGGCATAAAAGAGCGCACCCTCCGGAACCGGCTCTCCGGTCATTTCCTCGAGACACAGCGCCTGAGCGCACAGCTGCACCTCGTCGGCCCGATGCTGTTTCGGTTTCCCGCGCTTGTACTCGACGGGAAACGGCGTCTCGCGCCTGTCATCAAGCAATCGAAACTCGACAAGATCGGCGACGCCCGCCAGATTGAGCCTGCGGCAGGTGAGAGGAAGTGCTGTGACACGGCGGATAAGGCCTCGCGTCCGCTTCCCAGGATCGTGCGCTGCCTCATGCAACACGCTTCCCTCGGCTGTGAAGCGATTGTCCTCCCAGAGCCGCTCGACATGAATGAGCGCGGCCTGCCTGAGGCAGAAGATCGCGTGCTGCAATGCCGATATCGGGATGGGATCATCGAGGTCTGGCATGGCGTCTAGAGCACGTCAACGATCTCGATGCCGTCTGGGACCGCGCTTCGATCCACTGCAACCGTATAATCGGCGTAGGCACGGGCCGGCGGGTAGTTATCGAGCTTTGGACTGCCGAGATCGTAGAGATCATCACCCACCTTGCGCTGGACCGTCACCCGCTCGAACAATCTGTGCGCTGGCGCATTTCCGAGTGCCGACGCGTGCTTGAACGCTATGACGCGACGCGACGCCATCTCGCCTCGGGCTGCGGAGCGGTCGTGCTCGAACATGACTTTCAGTGCCTCGAGCAGATGCGCGAGGTCCGCCTCGCCGAAGCCCGTCCGTTCAGCAAGCTTCGCGTTGACGAAAACGTGGGCCCGGTAGAGCCCATAGGGCACGATGTGCTTGCGCCCCATGGTCCGGTTTTCGGTACGCTCGTCGCTACCGTTCTTCTCGCGCTCGGCTTTCTCTTTTTCGTTGGTGGCAGCCATGCGCGTGATGGAGATCTCGAGGGGCAAGATCTTTTCGACGGATGAGGCGAAGGCAACTTGCACGGGGCCACGCACCTGACCGGCGTTGATGCCGGTGCTCATCACCGCGCCGAACGTGCGCACATCGAAAAAATTGTCACACATGAACTTGGTGATGGCTTTCGCTTCCTCTCCGTTTTTCGGATTGAGCTTCGGTGCCTTTTCTACGGTCTCGTCGTCTGGCCTTTTGGCCTTGTAGGCCTCGCGGTGCTGCTCGTTGAGGATCGAACCTTCCTGCACGTAGATCCGGTAACCCGGCTGGTCGCCTTTTGCGAGCTCGGTGTAGTTGCGAATTTTGCGCTTCAGCGAAACATCGGTCACGAGACCGCAGTTGGTCTCCGGATCGATACGCGGCAGATTACCGGCGTCGGGATCGCCGTTGGGGTTGCCATTCGTGACGTCGAAAAGAAAGACGATATCGTAGCGGTTCGCGAGTGCGGTCATCAGGCGGCCTCCCCGGCTTCACTCTTGTCTACTGCTTTGCGGAAGAACTCATTGCGCTGGTGGTAATAGCCGAGAGCGAATAGCGCCTGGCTCTTGTCCGGCAAACTCGCCGGATAGGGATCATGTCCAGGTTCCATCAGATCCATGATCTGGGCGACGGCCTTTTCCAGATTGATCCGCCGTCCAGGGCTCTGCTTGCCGACCTTCGACAGATGATTAGCGGAGCCAGCATCGAGAATGTGGAAGACCTTGCGCGGCTGGGCAGACGCCGAACCATAAAACTTGTCCTTTATGGTCGCGTTGACGCTCGTGCCCAGTGCCGCCACTTGGATCTGCTCGTAGACGGCGAACAGCCGCCCCAGCAGATAGCCGGGATCCTTGAAGTCGGTGTCGAGCGACACGGGGGCCTCCACTCTGAAGTTTCTGATCAGTACGGATTTGAGGATGGCGACACGCAATGCGTTGACGTCATGATCGGCGCGCAGTCGCATGATGACCGACGAAAGTAGTGTCAATGGATACGTTGTTCCGGTCAGAATTGCGCGCATCCATTCACCGGCGAGGTTAGGCTGGATGTTCTCAGATTTCCCGAGCACAGCTGTTTCGATCAGCATCCGCCACATGGTGGGAATTTCGTCTCGCGGTGGCGGATCGATGCTTAGGCGCTGGTGGTGCTCCGCGTAGCGCTTTGCGAGCACGCCAAAATCATCTTCGATATAGAAGCGGATGGAGAGTCGCGCGGCGTTGGGCGCAAGGCCGAGAATGTGGAAGCGAACTCCTGGCGCGAGCGCGGGCTGAAAATCCCCGACGGGTAGACCTGCGCGAATATTCGCGAGAATGTCACCTATCTTCGCCCCTTGGACGCTTTCGTCGATCTCGAACAAGAAAGCGAACATGCTTTCTGCGGCGTCTGCCGCCACCGCATTGGAGGCATCGGCCCAGAACACTGTGGAGGCATCCCCGATCTGAATGCGATGCTTGCTGTCCCGCTCGAGAAGATGGTTCAGCGCCGTCGTGTATGCAAAAGCCGCACGGTCGGAGATCGGCGCATTGTCACCTTGCTCGTGCTCGTAGGATGTGAACGCCTCGAGATTGAACGAGACAATGGAAGCACCGGAGGACTGTGCACCCCAGACCCCTTTGATCGCCGGATGAAGGCGTGCGACGGTTCCCCTGTTGCCATCCACGAGGCAAATGCCTTCGGCTTTCTCGCCCTCCCCTGAGAGCCGCGCCCAAAGGTCTCGTGTGGCTTGCCGGTCGTGGATGCGGACGTTTGCCAACCGCTCGCTCTCGAGGGCGAAGACGACGTTCTGGTCCTTCATCTCGTCCGGCCAACCCAATTCCGCGAACTTCTCGGGCTTCCAGAAATCAAGGAAGCGCAACAACGCGAGCAGGCCCTCGTCCTTGCTCCCCGCGAGCCACTCGCGGTGGCAATCGATAAAAGCTTCGTGCTCCTGAGCGGTGCGTCTGCCTTCCTGTGCTGTGACGCCGAGCACATAAGCCGTCTTGTCCCAAAGAAAATTGGGAGCGACGCCGGACGTGCGCTTGCTCGGCTGCGGCACGGCCATAGCCCGCGCGGTGCGCTTGCGCCCTTCTCCTTCGCGCAAATCGATGGGCTCGCCGGCAGCCGATCCATCGGGATTCAGCGAGATGAGGAATCCAACGTTCTGTTGCGAGTAGCCGAAGGCGGGCGCTGTGCCCTGCGCGGCTAAGCGGTCATAAAGACGGGCAAGGGAGGCGAGAATACTCATCTGCCATGTCTCCGAATGGGAGAGGTGGGCTCACCGCCATAGGGCTGTTTTACTGCGTCTTTCCAATCATCGTTTCGATCCACGCCAAGTGGCGACTGGAGCGGTGAGCCCGCCGCCAACGTAGGTAAAATACGATGAAAAGTCGATATGGAACTTCGATGAATGGAATGAGGCTGTTTGCAGCCCATTCCATACCACCATTGCGAAGCTCCGCCGAATCGCCGACATTGGTTCAGGCACTCGCCGCGAACGCTGTCGCAGCTCACGAAAGCTCTGGAACGGGCGGAGCGCGGAAGGGCGCTCCGGAGCGCTAGGCTTAAACCTAGCACCCCGGAGATACGACGATGGCGTATTGTTCGTGGCCCAAACCCATACACGTATCCGCATACGTGAGGGTTCGTAACGGCAAGCTTGAGCACGTATGTGCTCACTGCAGGTCGTACCCTTCCCGCAAGGGATAGCCTCGGAGGCACGACGCGGCGAGTGCTGCCTGCTAAAAATACCGAGATTCGGTTAGGCGTGCCAAACGAAATAGGGATGCTCACCGCCGCACCTCCGGCGAGTTGGGCGGCGGAACCTTGAGAACGCCGTCCTTCAACGTGGCGCGAAACACCATCGTCGAGCGGTCGCCCGCGTGGTCGATGTCGTAGAGCATAAAGCCGAGGTCGCGCGGCCGGCCGAAGCCGAGGCTTTCGCTGCGGTCTTCTTCTGACACCATAGGCATCTCAGCATCCGGCTCGATCGGCTCGAATTCCGCGGTGAATTCCCGCGTACCCAAGCACGGCTGGTGGAAGCACTGTCCCTTGCGGGCTCGCCGATTGAAGGTATCGAGGTGCTTGCCCTCGTTGTCGCCCTGGCCCGCCATCGCCGTCAGCTCGAAATGGGCGCAGATGACGTAGGCGACGTTTGTCAGAACGGTCGAAGCGCGCTGCTGCCGGTGCTCCTCCACGACGAGTGCGAGATCGCCGACAATCCCGCTGTTCATTGCCTTTCGCGCAGCGGCGGCCGAAGCTTTCGCGCCCACCTCATTGCGGCGGATGGATTGGAAGCGAATGGGTTTCAGAACGTGGATCTCGTCGATGATCCATTGGATGGCCGGCTTCCAGTGAATGGCCTCGATGATCCCGCGCGCGGCCGACGGCGTCATGACGTCGTAGGAGACACGCTCTACTTTCATTTCCGGCCGTGTAAAGCAGGCGTACTTGCCGCTGACCAGTAGCCGAACTCCATAAGACATTGGCTCTGTTCCCCCATCGGCGTTCATCTCGTCAAGGCGAGCGAGGGGACGTTTGCACGCAGTGATTGCGGAAACAATGCAGAACTAGATCGTATTCCCCTCTATCCCCAACTCATCCGCTTTTTCCCAGACCAGTCCTGCCTCCCGGCTGTAGAAGCTCTCGGTCTTGAGCACCACGAATTGCGTGTCGAAGCCCTCGACGAATGCGGCATGGCCGTTTTCAATTAGCGCGTTGCGATGTTTCGGCGGTACTTGCACGAGATAACCCTGTAGCTCTCGCGCCGCTTTGCCTGCCGGCATCCCTCCCCGTAACGCGCTGAGAACTTCCTTCGGCTTGTCATCGATAGCAATGATCACCGGCTCCATGCCGTCCTTGATGAGACGAAACGCTTCGCCGACGGTACGATAGGAGAAGTTCGTGGTTCCGCCATCCAAGGCGAAAGACTCCTGCACTGACCCTTTAACGTTCTCCCCATTCAAGTTCTTCACCGGAATACGGTCGAGCCCATCGCCCTTATGCCAATAGACTTCCTTGAAATAGAGCTCGATCGCGGCCTGCGAAAACAGGTCCGAATGCCTTGGCGCGACGCGTGTCATCGCGGCGGCGAAGTCTTTGATCTCCTTTGGCGGCTCGGCCTCGGTCGGACGAAACACGATGACGAAGCTATCCTCCTTGGGCCTCTCCCATTCACGATTGCAGCGGCCGGCCGCTTGAATGATTTGATCCAACCCTGCTTCTGCGCGCCAGACGCGGGGAAAGGAGATGTCTACGCCGGCTTCAATCAGACTCGTGGCGACGACGCGGCACGGCTCCTTTGCATCAAGCTTGCTCCGCACTGTGGCCAGAATTTTCTTTCGATCTGCAGCCGTCTGTCGTGTGGTGAGGTGCACGAGACTTTCCAAGCCCTTCATCTTCGCCGCGCGATACAAAGCAAGTGCATGCTGGCGGCTGTTGACGATGACGAGCCCCCTCTCGACCTGACTGAGCTCGGAGATGAGCGCGTCGTCCGATAGCTCGCCTGCAACACGAAGCGTGACCCGGCGGAAGGCATCGTGTAGCTTGGCTGGGTCAGGCGCGAGTTCCTGCGTTGTCTCAAAACCGCCCGCGAACGAGGGCGCCAGCAAAGCCGGCTGCGTCGCCGTACAGAGCACGATCGTGCAGCCATAGTTGCGCGCCAGCTCGTCCAGCGCCGCCACGCAAGGGCGCAAGACGTGCAAGGGGATTGTCTGCGCCTCGTCGAGGATGATCACAGCGTTGGCGAGGTTGTGCAGCTTACGGCAGCGGGAAGGTCGATGTGCGAACAGACTCTCGAACAGTTGCACGTTTGTGGTGACGATGAGCGGTGCATCCCAATTCTCCATGGCCCGGCGCAGCTTGGCCTCGGGCATCTGATCCTCACACCTATCGTCTGCCTCAGATCGAGCGTTCGTCTCTAGTTGAGAGTGATGTTCGAGAACGATGTTTTCGCCAAGCACGTCGCCAAAGATCTTTGCCGTCTGGTCGATGATCGAGGTGAACGGGATAGAGTAAATAATGCGATCCATGCTCCAGCGCTTCGCATGTTCGAGCGCGAATGCCAGCGACGCTAGGGTCTTCCCACCTCCAGTTGGCACCTCGAGCGTGAAGACGCCTTTGGGCATCGCTGCCTTGCTGCGTACCTGAGCGAGAATATCGCTGCGCAGGATATTCAGCGGTGTACCGCGCTCCGCCTGTGGAATGTCTGCTAGCTTCCTTTCCATGTGGGCGTCGAACGCCAAGACTAACCCGTCAACGTTATTCTTGAGAGAGGGCCACTCCCTGTCGACAGGTCCTCCACTCACTTGGGCGTAGTGGTTCTCGGTATCGAGGTAATCCGCATCCACAAGGCATGAAAAAATCATCCGACCAAGAAAGGCGAGCTGAAACGCCGCTTGCTCTCTGCTCTTTCGCTGAAGGATGAAACGCGCGGGGAAAAGGTCTCGGCTCTCTGGTTCGATCTCCCTGGCCCAAACAGGATCAAGATCGGGAAGCTTCTTGTCCTTGAGGCGGGAATCCAGAGAGGCTGAGACCCCTTGGCGATCGGGTAGGCCCGCGTGATGACCAGCAATCGCGTAAGCCACAAGCTCTGCAATCAGCTTATCCATCGTCCCCGGAGCTGCAAGCTTCATAGCCTCGCGCGCACCCGCGGTGGAGTGATCGACGCTCTGACCCCGCCCGGCGATGTAGGTTTGGAATGCCGAGGAGTATTTTCCCAGATCATGCAGCCAGCCCGATAGTTCGGCGGCTTTGCGCGCACCGAACTTGCTGCCCCGATCGCCGGCCAGCTCGGCGACTGCGCGAAGGTGATCAACGAGGGATTGCCAATCGGCACGATCCTCGCGTTCCGTCGAGTGCGCGTAGTGCATCTGTCTCACCCCAAGTGGAGGCGTCTTGCCCCCAACTTCGCCGACTGCCAGTCTAGCTGCACGAAACGTTTGAGTGGGAAGAGACACGTCGTTTCCCTGGGGAAAAGCGGACGCGCAAGCATCTCGTCAATATGTGCGTTGTCCACGAATGTCTGACGTCCGCAATCTCGGCATGACGGACATTAGTGGTGGCGGTATCGGGCGCTCCAGGCCCCCCCCCTCACGCCTTCTTTACGAACTCGGACTTGAGGCTCATGGCGCCGATGCCGTCGATTTTGCAGTCGATGTCGTGATCGCCGCCGACGAGGCGGATGTTCTTCACCTTCGTGCCCATCTTGATGACTTTGGACGAGCCTTTCAGCTTGAGGTCCTTGATCACGGTGACGGTGTCGCCGTCCTGCAGGACGTTCCCCGCGGAGTCGCGGATCATGGTTTCGTCCGCTGCTTCGGACGCTTGCGGGGCGTCAGCGCTCCATTCGTGCGCGCACTCCGGGCAGATGAGGACGCTTCCGTCCTCATAGGTGAAGGTGGAGTTGCACTTGGGGCAGGGAGGGAGCGTGCTCATGTCTGTGTTCCGGTTCGTGGTCCGTGATGCGGGG
Organism: Hyphomicrobium zavarzinii ATCC 27496; assembly: GCF_000383415.1. GTDB lineage: Bacteria > Pseudomonadota > Alphaproteobacteria > Rhizobiales > Hyphomicrobiaceae > Hyphomicrobium_C > Hyphomicrobium_C zavarzinii. The sequence goes on from NZ_KB911260.1 coordinate 168,392, forward strand.
TGTTGTGGGCAGTTGAGGTCGCGACGATGAGGTGAGCCTGGGAATCGCGAGCATCCGGCGCTAACCTCATGCGCGGTTATAGAGCATGGAGACAGCCGTCATGTCGAAAGGCCAAAGAGCACAGAAGGAAAAGCGCAAGCCGAAGAAGGAGAAGCCGAAGGCCTCTCCAGGCGGCAAGTGAGCTGGTTGGAATGACCGGGCAGGCGGCCGGCGCGCGGGTCGCTACTCCGCCGCCTGCTTCTTGCCGCCTGATGACTTGGAGCGCCTGACCAGCAGTTCCTTGAGATAGCGGCCGGTGTAGCTTTCCTTCACGGCTGCCACGTCTTCCGGCGTGCCGGCCGCGACGATCCTGCCGCCGCCGTCGCCGCCTTCGGGGCCGAGGTCGATGATCCAGTCGGCGGTCTTGATGACCTCGAGGTTGTGCTCGATGACGACGACGGTGTTGCCGGCGTCGGCCAACTCGTGCAGCACCTCCAGGAGCTTCGCCACGTCGTGGAAGTGAAGGCCCGTAGTCGGCTCGTCGAGGATGTAGAGCGTGCGGCCCGTGGCGCGGCGTGACAGCTCCTTCGACAGCTTGATGCGCTGCGCCTCGCCGCCCGAGAGCGTCGTCGCCTGCTGGCCGATGTGGATGTAGCCCAAGCCGACGCGGGCCAGGGTCTCCAGCTTGTCGCGGATCGGCGGCACGGCCTTGAAGAAGTCGGCGCCTTCCTCGACCGTCATGTCCAGCACGTCGGCGATGGACTTTTCGCGGAAGGTGACCTCCAGCGTCTCGCGATTGTAGCGCTTGCCCTTGCACTGGTCGCAGGTGACGTAGACGTCCGGCAGGAAGTGCATCTCGATCTTGATGACGCCGTCGCCCTGGCAGGCCTCGCAGCGGCCGCCCTTCACGTTGAACGAGAAGCGGCCAGGTCCGTAGCCGCGCGCCTTCGCCTCGGGCAGGCCCGCGAACCAGTCGCGGATCGGCGTGAAGGCGCCGGTGTAAGTGGCCGGGTTCGAGCGCGGCGTGCGGCCGATGGGCGACTGGTCGATGTCGATCACCTTGTCGAGGTGCTCGAGGCCTTCGAGCTTGTCGAAGGGGGCCGGGTGCTCGCGCGCGTTGTTGAGCTTGCGGGCGACGGCCTTGAAGATGGTGTCGATCAGCAACGTGGACTTGCCGCCGCCCGAGACGCCGGTGATGCAGGTGAGGAGCCCCAGAGGGATCTCGGCGGTGACGTTCTGCAGATTGTTGCCGCGCGCGCCGGTGACTTTGAGCGAGCGGCCCTTCTCGGGCTTGCGGCGCTGTTTCGGCAACGGGATCTGGCGGGCGCCCGAGAGATACTGGCCGGTGAGGCTCTTGGGATCCGCCATGATGTCGTCAGGCGTGCCCTGCGCGATGATCTCGCCGCCGTGGACGCCCGCGCCCGGGCCGATGTCCACCACGTGGTCGGCGGTGAGGATCGCGTCCTCGTCATGCTCGACGACGATGACGGTGTTGCCGAGGTCGCGCAGGTGGCGCAGCGTGCCGAGCAGGCGGTCGTTGTCGCGCTGGTGCAGGCCGATGGAGGGCTCGTCGAGTACATAGAGCACGCCGGTCAAGCCGGAGCCGATCTGCGAGGCGAGGCGGATGCGCTGGCTCTCGCCGCCGGAGAGGGTGCCGGAGGAGCGGGACAGCGTGAGGTATTCGAGGCCGACGTCGTTCAGGAAGACGAGGCGCTCGCGGATCTCCTTCAGGATGCGCGTCGCGATCTCGGTCTGCTGCTTGGTGAAGGTCTTCGGAACCTCGGCGAACCACTGGTTGGCGGCCTTGATGGAGAGATCGCAGACCTCGCCGATGTGCTTGCCGCCGACCTTCACGGCGAGTGCCTGCGGCTTGAGGCGGTAGCCGTGGCAAGAGTCGCACGGGTGGGCGCCCTGGTAGCGGGAGAGCTCCTCGCGCACCCAGTCGCTGTCCGTCTCGCGCCAGCGGCGCTCGATGTTGCCGATGACGCCTTCGAAGGCCTTCGAGGTCTTGTAGCGGCGCAGCCCGTCCTCGTAGGTGAACTCCACCTCCTCCTCGCCGGTGCCGTAGAGGATGGCGAGCTGCACGTGCTTGGGCAGGCGCTCCCATGGCATCGACATCGGCACCTTGTAGTGCTTGGCGAGGGCTTCGAGCGTCTGCTCGTAGTAGGGCGAGGTGTTTCCGGTGCGCGACCACGGGTAGACTGCGCCGTCCTTGAGCGAGAGCGTCTGGTCGGGCACGACGAGGTCGGGCTCGAACTGCAACTCGGTGCCGAGGCCGTCGCATTCCGGGCAAGCGCCGGCGGGCGCGTTGAACGAGAAGAGGCGCGGCTCGATCTCCTCGATGGTGAAGCCGGAGACGGGACAGGCGAAGCGGGCCGAGAAGGTGATGCGCTCGTGCGTCTCGTTCTTGCTCTTGTTGGCGCCTTCGGTCTCGGCCTTCGAGAGCGGCTTGTCGGCGAACTCCGCGACGGCAATGCCGTCGGAAAGGCCGAGGGCGGTCTCGAAGCTGTCGGCCGCGCGCTTGGCGATGTCGGCCTTCACGACGAGGCGGTCCACGACGACGTCGATGTCGTGCTTGAACTTCTTGTCGAGCTTGGGCGCGTCGGGGATCTCGTAGAAGCTCCCGTCGATTTTGACGCGCTGGAAGCCCTTTTTCTGGAACTCCGCCAACTCCTTCTTGAACTCGCCCTTGCGGCCGCGCGCGATGGGGGCCAGCAGGTAGAGGCGCGTGCCCTCGGGCAGTGCGAGCACGCGGTCCACCATCTGCGAGACGGTCTGGCTTTCGATGGGCAGGCCGGTTGCGGGCGAATAGGGCACGCCGACGCGCGCGAACAGCAGGCGCAGGTAGTCATAGATCTCGGTGACGGTGCCTACGGTCGAGCGCGGGTTCTTGGAGGTCGTCTTCTGCTCGATGGAGATGGCGGGCGACAGGCCGTCGATGTGATCGACGTCCGGCTTCTGCATCATCTCGAGGAACTGGCGGGCGTAGGCCGAGAGGCTTTCGACATAGCGGCGCTGGCCTTCGGCGTAGATGGTGTCGAAGGCGAGGGACGATTTGCCGGAGCCCGAGAGGCCGGTGAACACGACAAGGGCGTCGCGCGGGACCTCGAGGTCCACGTTCTTCAGGTTGTGCTCGCGGGCGCCCCGGACGTGGATGGTTTTCATCAACTCGGAGCCGGGGCGGGGGGCGGACTTCTTCGGGGATTTGCTCATGGCGCCCTACGTAGCGCGCCGGCTGGGCGGCGGCAATGCAACCCAACGGCGCGGCGGCAAATATTGGCGTGAATGCCGGGATATAGGATGCCTCGGTCGATCTTCACATCCCGGTTTGGCACGGGATGCCCGGCGGCACCCGCAGAGGGTGTGCTGGAGGAGTGGTCTCTAAGCTTAGGCGGGACAAGCAGAAATTCAGATTTTCTGGCTCGCCCTGTTGCTCTATGTCTGCTGCAATCGCTCTTGTCTGCTCAAGGCTGTAGCTCGCCACGGATGGCTGTCTCCACGATGCAAATGCCCGATCTCGACGACGCGCAGCGTGCCCACGTCGCCTGCATCGCCGACAGCTACGCCCGGCTGACGGGGCAGCCGCTGGTCGCGGGCGGAAGCGGCTTGGCGGCCGCGCTGTGGTCGGCCCCGCTTGCGATCGTCGCGCATGGCACCGAGGCCGATCCGATCTTCTTCTTCGGCAACCGAACCGCGCTCTCGCTGTTCGAAATGAACTTCGACGCTTTCACGCGGTTGCCGTCGCGGCTCTCGGCCGAGCCGCTTCATCGCGACGAGCGCGCGCGTCTGCTCGAGCGGGTCACGCGCGACGGCATCATTACGGATTATGCGGGCGTGCGGGTGTCCGCGACAGGCAAGCGTTTCCGCATCGCCAACGCCGCGGTGTGGAACCTGACGGATGCCCAGGGAGCGGCGGCTGGCCAAGCCGCTGCGTTCAGCGAATGGCATCCGCTCTGAGCCTGCCCGGAAGCCGGATAGACCCCGTCGCGACGCGGGGCATGTGTCCGGAACACGCTCAGCGGCGCCAGCGAACCTCGCCAGGGGTCATCCCGTATTCCTGTCGGAACGCGCGATTCAATGCGGAGGCCTCGGGAAACCCGCATTCGAGCGCGATCGATAGGATCGATCGGCCGGCGTTGTGCGGGCTCTCCAGCATCGCGCGGGCACGTGCGACGCGGGCCTGGCGCACGAAGTCCGAAAAGCTCGTGCCTTTGCGGGCGAGTAGCCGTTGCAGATGGCGAGGGGTGACGTTCTGGCGGGCGGCGATCCATTCGAGGCTTAGGTTGGTGTCTCCCAGGTTGGCGAAGACGTCGGCTTCGAGGGCTTTCAAACGAATGGAAGCGAGTGAGGTTTGTGCCGCTTCCTGCTGAAATTCCGCCGAGGCCCCGACCGCCAATGCCAGCATGTCCTGCAGGTGGCGCGCGGCGATGGCCTGGACCGCAGTGCCCGCCAGCGGATCGGCCTCAAGCAAGCCCCCGTAGCGGGCGAGCAACGAAAGCATGGGGACGTTCTTGCGGATCGCCAGGATCGGCGCGGAGCCGATCTGCGATGTCAGGCGCGCGATGTCACGATGGGCTACGCTCAATGCCCAGCATGAGCTGCGCTCGTGAAGTACGAGCCGCATCTCCCTTGCCTTTGACAGAAGCACCGCATCGCCGGGCTGGAGAATGATGTCGTCTCTGCCCGGCGCGACGACCGTCATGCGTGATTGTGGCATCACCAGCATGAGGTCGTCGCAGCCGTCCTTGACGAGCGACGCCGTGCGCGCGGTTGCCACCGCTGACGAAATCGCGGTTCCCCAGCTGGCTCCGGGAACGATCCGCAGGCCGGCCGTGTATTCGAACGGCGCGTCGGGCGCCAGGGCCTCGACCTCGGTCTTCATCATGTCGGAAAGGTAGTCTCGCAGCGCGGAGAGGCGCTTGTGGTCCGGGACGCTGACAGCGGAGAAGCCGAGCGACGGTGCTGGTTGCGAGGTGTCTGGTTCCATTGCGCATCTCAGAGCTTCGGTATGCCGACTATGAGCACGGAGGGTTTGCCCGATCAACCCGCACAGCGAATTTCTCTTTGAAACTGCAACGCTTTTAGCACATCGGCAGGAATTCGCGCGGGAGGTCGCCTGGCGTCAAGCCCGAGGTCGCCGGGCGTCAATACGGATAGGGGGCAATCCTTATCTTGCATCCGGGCGGGTGCGCGAGTCGGTGGCCGCGCTGGGTTCATAGAAGAGGGCAGGATGAAGTCGAGGTCGTCAGCAAATCGCGTGGCGTTCAAACGTGAAGGCCGCCCGGCTTGGCCGAAAGGGGCGGGGCTTCGCTCTGTGTCCGTGCTTGTCCTTGCGGTTGCGGGGATGGCACGGCCGTCGGTGGCAGACGAATGGACCGGCGCGTTTTCTGATGTGTGGCACAGCGCCGCCAACTGGGACACGAATACCGTTCCGACGGGCTCGAGCTCGGTCTTCATCAACACCGAGGGGGCGGGCTGGCCCGTCATCAACGGTGCCAACGCGTATGCGGAAGTGGTTCGTATCGGTGTTTCTGCCGCGGGTGGAAGTCTCTCCATTTACAACGCCGGAACGCTCACGAGCTTGTCTGCGGATATTGGGCTCAACGATACCGGCTCGGCCACTGTGAGCGGGGCCGGGTCGCTGTGGGCGGTTGCGACCTACATGGAACTGGGGTTTGTGGGAAGCGGAACGCTGACGATCCAAAGCGGCGGCGCCGTGACGAGCCAGGACGGTTATCTCAGCAATCGGGCTGCCGGCAGCGGCACGGTCGATGTCACCACCGGCGGCTCGTGGACGAATTCGCGGGAGTTGTTCGTCGGATATCAAGGTGCGGGCGCCTTGAATGTGAACACCGGCGGTACAGTTTCTTCGGTGATTACGACGCTCGGCTTCTATGGTGCGTCCACCGGTACGGTGATCGTGGACGGGTCCGGTTCAGCGCTCAGCAGCTCCGGCAACCTGTTCGTCGGGCGAGAAGGCACGGGCACTCTCACCGTGACCAACGGCGGCGTTGTCAGCAATTCCACAGGCCTAGTCGGCAGGTACGCTGGATCCCGAGGCTCGGTCAGCGTGGATGGCGCGGACTCGAGATGGGACAACGCAAACAACCTGGCTGTCGGTGTGGAGGGCCAGGGTACCCTGTCCGTTACCAATGGAGCCGCGGTGACCAACTATCGCGGCTTCATTGCAGAAGGTGAAAACTCGTCGGGTTCGGTGACGGTATCCGGCTCCGGTTCGACGTGGACCAACTCCGGCGATCTGTGGGTTGGTGGGGCCGGCGACGGCGCCCTCACGATCCAAGACGGTGCACAGGCCGTCAGCAATGGCGGTATCATCGGTCGCTATGGAACAGGGTCGGGTACGGCGCTGGTGACGGGCGCCAATTCCGTTTGGGATCTCGGTAGCGAACTTCTCCTTGTCGGACTGGGCGGGGAGGGACAGCTTACTGTTTCGAACGGCGGCCTTGTCGACGGGCGGATCAGCATCGGAAGCTATGGCGTTCTAAATGGTAACGGAACGGTTGGACGCACGTTCGTGTCCGCGGGCGGTGTGGTGGCGCCGGGGCTTTCGATCGGAACGCTCAACATATCGGGTGATATCGACTTCGCCGCTGGTTCGATCTACGAGGTGGAGGTAGATGCCGCAGGCCAGTCAGATCGCATCGACGCGACGGGAATTGCAACTCTCGACGGCGGCCACGTGCGGGTGCTCGCGCAAGCAGGCCTCTACGCCGCTTCGACGTCCTACACGATCGTCACCGCCGCAGGAGGGCTTGCGGGATCCTTCGACAGCGTCAGCTCCAATTTTGCCTTTCTCAATCCGTCGCTGAGCTATGATGCCAACGCCGCCTACCTCACGCTGACGCGCAACGCGTTCAGTTTCGGATCGGTCGGCGCAACACCGAACCAGATTGCGACGGGAGCCGGTGTCGACAGCACCGGTTTCGGAAACCCGATCTATGATCAAGTTCTCTATCTGACGGCGCCCGAGGCGCAGCGCGCGTTCGACCAGTTGTCCGGTGAGGTCTACGCGTCGGTTCAGAGTGCGTTCGTGGAAGATAGCCGTTTCGTGCGTGCGGCAGCTCTCGATCGCCTGCGTCGGCTGCTCGATGATGGCGCCCCGGCCGGAGGCGGTAATGCGCTGGCTTCATGGGGGCATGGCTTCGGATCCTGGGCGCACACCGATAGCGATGGAAACGCGGCGAAGCTGGATCGCGTGACGGGGGGCGTCATCGCCGGCGTGGATGCGCGCGCGTTCGACGCGTGGCGCGTCGGGGCGATGGCCGGTTACAGCCGCACCGATTTCGATGTTGACAACCGGGCTTCCTCCGGTGAAAGCGAAAACTATTCGCTCGGCTTTTACGGCGGCCGCCAGTGGGCTGCGCTGGCGTGGCGGTCTGGCGCCGCGTACACATGGCATGATGCCGACGTTTCGCGCGCCGTGGTGCTGCCAAGCTTCTCCGATCAAACGACCGGGCGTTTCGATGCCGAAACGCTGCAGATTTTTTCGGAACTCACCTACGGGTTCAGGGCCGGAGGTGTGCGTTACGAACCGTTCGGAAATTTTGCTTACGTCCGTGTCGACGCTGATCGCCTGCGCGAGGCAGGCGGAGAGGCGGTACTTGTGATTTCCAGCGGAAGCATGGATACGGGGTTCGCCACGCTCGGCCTGCGGGCGGCTGCGGATTTCTCCCTTGCGGGTCTGTCGGCGACGGCTAAGGCAACGATCGGCTGGCGGCATGGCTTCGGTGATACTTCGCCGTCGTCGTCGATGCGCTTCGCGGCCGGCGGGGACACCTTCGTGGTCGGCGGCGTGCCGATCGCGGACAACGCGTTCGTCGTGGAAGCCGGTCTCGATTTCAAGCTGTCGCCCTTCGCTTCGTTCGGCCTGTCGACGAACGGACAATACGCGTCCGGCTTCGTCGATCAAACGGTGCGCGCCAATCTCGACGTCCAGTTCTAGGCCGGCGGCGGGTGTGGCTTTATTTGGTGTGTAGAAGCTTGGTGATCTTGGCCGACATGCTTTCCAGCGAGAACGGCTTGGGCAGCAGCTCGACCCCCTCGTCCAGCACGCCGTTGTGGACGATCGCATTGCGGGTGTAGCCGGTGGTGAACAACACCTTGAGGCTGGGGTGCCGCCGCAGGGCCTCCTCGGCAAGCTTGCGTCCGTTCATGCCCGGCATGACGACGTCGGTGATGAGGAGCACCACCTCCGGGTGCCGGCCGGCGAGGGCCAGAGCCTCGTGGCCGTTGCTCGCCGACAGGACGGAGAAGCCGAGCTCGGTCAGCATCTCCGTGGTGAGGCGGCGCACGTCGTCGTCGTCCTCCACGACGAGGACGCGCCTGCCCTGTCCGCGGATGGGCACGACCTCCTGCTCGATAGCGGGGGGACTGGTGACCCGTTTGTCGGCCAGACGGGGGAAGTAGAGCTTCACCGTCGTGCCGACGCCGACTTCGCTGTAGATTTTGACGTGTCCATTGGACTGCTTGATGAAGCCGTACACCTGGCTGAGGCCGAGCCCCGTGCCGAGGCCGACCTCCTTGGTCGTGAAGAACGGATCGAAGGCGCGCCGGATGACCTCGGGCGCCATGCCATGGCCGGTGTCGGTGACGGCGATGAGCACGTACTGGCCTGCGGTGATGTCGGCATGTGCTGCGACGTAGGGGTCGTCGAGATAGGCATTGGCGGTTTCAAAGGTGAGCTTGCCGCCTTCCGGCATCGCGTCGCGGGCGTTGACCGCGAGATTGAGGAGCGTGCTTTCGAGGCCATGCTGATCGACGTGGATGCTCCACAGCCCACCCGCTCCTACGAACTCCATGGTGATGTTTTCGGGAATGGTGCGCCGGAGAACGTCGGCGATGCCGCCGAGCAGCTTGTTGGCGTCGGTCCGCTGTGGCGAGAGCGGCTGCTGGCGTGAGAAGGAGAGGAGGCGCGAGACCAGCGTTGCGGCGCGTTCGGCGCCTTTCACGGCGCCGCCGATGAACTCCTGGATTTCGAAATCGCCCCGCTCCATGCGCCGCTCGGCGAGCCTGAGGCTGCTCAGGATGACGGCCAGCATGTTGTTGAAGTCGTGGGCAATGCCGCCAGTGAGCTGGCCGACGGCTTCCATCTTCTGGGACTGGCGGAGCGCTTCCTCGACCGTGCGCAGACGCGCCTGCTCGTTGAGCCGTTCCGTGACGTCGTATACGAACTGATAGGCGCCGATCAGTTCACCCGTGGTGTTGAAAAGAGGGTTGAAGCGCATTTCGTAGAAGGTGCGCTGCTCCAGATCTCCGAACTCGGCGATCTCCATGAACGGCTCCCCGGAGAACGCCCGCTGCCAAAGTGCGTGCGCGGCCTTCTGCTGCTCGGGAAAATCGCGGAGGAGATCGATAAGATTGTCGCCGACGCGGGGCTCCATGCCGAACAGGCGCTCGAACTCTCGGGCGGCGGCGCCGTTGAGCGCGATCCAACGGTAATCCGTGTCGAGGACCTGGACGAAGGCGTCGGTCGCCTCGACGATTTCGGCGAGCACCTTGCGCTCGGCGAGCGCCTGGGCAACGCGTGCTTCGAGCGTTTCGTTGAGCCTCTGAAGCGCCTCTTCCGCTCGCTTGCGGGCCGTCACGTCCTGAAAGAGGACGGCTACTTGCTGTAGGCCCGCGGGTTCGATGCGGAATGCCGAAAGAGCGAGGTGGCGTCCGGTCGCGATCAGCTCGCGCTCGAAACGGATCGGCTCGCCGGTGACGAGCACGCCGCGGTAGAGTTCCACCCAGCCGTCGGCTTCGTCCGGGACCATATCGCGCACCTTCTGCCCGACGACATTCTGGATGCCGGCGTGGAGCGCGTAAGCGGCGTTGGCTTCGATGTGAATGTAGTCGCTGAGCGGGCCGTGCGGGCCGTCGAAGAACTCGATGATGCAGAAGCCTTCGTCGATCTTCTCGAAGAGGGTGCGGTAGCGTTCGGCACTGAAATCGAGCGGGTCTCTCGTGTCCCCCTCGGCGGCCGTAACCGATTTCAAGCGCGCGTTCTCGTCTTCCAGGATTGCGATGCGGCGCTGCAGGTCTTCGAGGTGTTCGGATGTCACGCGGGCGGTCCAGGGATGTTGCGATCTAGGCGTGCTCGCACCGCGGGCTGGCGAAAGTCGCAAAATGCTGGAGGCGCACGCAAACATTAATGGCCGTCATGGCGTGGAGTTCCATGGGATGGCCGATTTTGTGCGTGGTGGTGCGAGCGCGGCGCTGGGTAGCGCCGGCACAGGATGCGCGTCTCAACGCCTTTGGCTCTTGACAGACGAGGCTATCGGACCAACTCTCATAGGTGACGGCTATCGCTGTCGTGGCTTCCCTGGGACGGATCCGGATGGTCCGTTTCGCGTGGCGGACAGCACCCCCCGGTTGCGAGGATGGTCGTCCTTCGTTCAGATCATGTGTGCTGCGTCGGATTGACTGGATCCTCCGCTCTCATGGTCCTCGGAGTGCCGGATCAACAGCGAATGGAGGGAGCATGACGCCACCTGGTTACATCGCCGGACCCCGCGCTCAAGCGAGGTCCAAGCTTGGGTGGTGAGAGCCGCTGCAGCATAAGCTCCGCGCATCCAGGTTTTTCAAACCTCATTGCTGATCATTTTCATGCGAGGGCGGAACGCCGGTCAAGATCTGGACCGAGGCGCCAGAGCCTCGCCTCATAAGCCCGGCTTAGCTGGGCAGGTTACCGAAGACAAAAAGAGCCCCGGTCGGCTGAAGGCGCGACGGGGCTCAATTTTTTTGCCGACTGCTATGTTCCGGCCGTAAGGAGGGACCGGGCGCGCGAGAGAGACCACACGTTCGCACCCGGCCCGAAGCCGCGGGGGGAGCGCGGCTAACGACTTCATGCCTTCGCTATTGGGTCACGGTGCCTTCGACGACGGTGGCGCCGTTCAGCTTGCCGTCATTGAAGGTGAGCTTGTCGCCGGACTTGGCCATCCAGGAAAAGCCCCAGGGGCCGGTGAGGCCACAGCCGTCCTTGCACTTCGCGGAAAGATCCGCGGACTTGCCGCCGGCGACGGTTTCCACGTGCTCGACGTTGCCTTCGTCGATGCCGACCTTCAGGTCCGCCTTGTCCTTGTTATCGATGGTGAGCGCCATTGCGGGAGACGCGATGAGCGCGAAGGCAGCGGCGGCAAGCCAGGAGGCTTTGGGATGGTGCATGGTTCCTCTCCAATTGTTTCTTGGTTACCCTCTCGCCAGGCGCGCCACCTGTCGCTCGCGCAGACACGGAAGGTGTTTCACGTCAGCGTGTTAGCGCGCGCCGGCGATTGTCATGTATCTAGGAGCAGGAAGAGCACGCACCATTGCGGACGGCACCGTCCGCGTGCGCCATTACGGGATCGCGACTACGCGATTTTGCGTGTTGAAATGGAGGCTTTGGCTTCTATTTAAAAGCCTTTTGGGCTCATGGTCCCATGCACGCGTTTTCATTGTCGGCTGCCGTTTTCGGTTTCGGCGCGTTGGCGGCCGGCCGGCCGGAGCCGAGAGCGCCGTTGGCGCGGGCGCGCAGGTAAACGTAGATGTCGTCGAGGTAGCACATCACGTTCTTGTTCGTGCCGAAGGCGGGCATGACGAGCGCCTGGGCGGTGTTCACGGCCTGCTTTCCGCCGACGACGGTCTTCACGAAATCGTCGTACGACATGGACTTGAGGGAATCCGTGAGGTCCGGGGCAAAACTCGATCCGGAGCCGTCGAAGCCGTGGCAGACCTCGCATGAGCCATTGAAGCGGCGGTAGCCCGAGAAGGTGTACCAGTCCACCTCGCCGTTCTTGCCGATCTTGTACGTAGGATTGCCCGCAGCGTCGAAATACTTGCCGTCGTCCGAGGAGGCGACGGCCGGATCGTTCGGGACCACGGGGGCGGCGACCGCGGGTGGAACCGCCGGGGCGAGCATCAGAAAGAGGGCGAGGCATGACATGGATGTGCGCATGGACGAACTCCCATTCGGTGGCGGGCCTGTGGGGTGATCAGGCGAGGGGGAACCATGTTTTTCAGGTATGCGCGGACGAGGCGCCTGCAAGGCGCCTTACGCTTAAGTAAACTCGATGGTAAGGGCGCGCCGCGCGCGCTAACTTCGCCTGCCTAGAGGCGGGCTGAACGCCAGATGAACTTTCCGCTCAACGGCGGTTCAGGGAGCCTGTGTCACATCCCGGCGTGAGACTTCGCGTAACGAAGCAGGCCGTGCATGACGTATCAAGCAACGATATCCGAGGGAACGATACCGATGACAGAGCGAGCTATGGGCGACGATCAGCATCTTGGCCCGGTGCAGCGCTTCGTTCCGTTTCTCAAGACGGCGGCGCTGGTGGTGACGATCGTGGGCGCGGTCCCGACCGCAATCACCGCCTATCATGCCTGGCAGTACAAGGTTCCGTTCACGCAGGTCTCGCACCGCTTGCAGCAGTACGAGATCTGGGAACGCAACATCGACTGCAAGATCGACTACAAGGCGCTTTCCACCTCGCAGGGAACGAAGGTCGATGCGGGGGCGTGCGCGAGCACGGGCGACATCTCGCTCAAGGTCTCGACGCCTGATGGAAAAGCGACCTACGAGTGGATTGCCTACAATCAGCTTCAGAAGCCGGGCGAGCCGCCCTCATCGAGCTTCATCGATCTCTTCATCGGCGCCGCGCGTGCCGATGGCGCTTTGCCGCAAGGCGTGCGCGTTGCGCAGAGCCTCGAGGTCGTCTGCCAGTCGCTCGTGAGCAAGACGCAACTCGTGCGCGTGGTGAAGGAAGGCGGCAAATGCTATCGCGAGGTCATGTCGCCGATGCGCGGCACGGTGGACAAGCGCGAGGAGGTGCCGTGCGAAACGAAGTGCACGGCCGCGGGCTAGCCTCGCGGTCTTCCCCACCATGAAATGAAAAATCCGCGGACCGGATACCGGTCCGCGGATTTGTTTTTTATGCGGTGCTCGCGGCGCGCGCTTACTTCTTGGGGCCCTCGAAGAGCATCTGGAAGCTGCCGGCGCCGGGGCCTTTCTGGGCCTGCTTCGAGGAGCGCGGCTTGTTCGCGCGCTTGCTGCGGGCCTTCGCGGGGGCGGCCTTGGCGGGCGCGGCATCGGGCGCCGTAGCGGCCGTGGCCTGGGCGTCTGCCGGCTCGGCGACAGGGTTCTGCGGAACTAGGCCCTGGGCGGGCGGCGCGGCGGTGGCGGTGACGAGCGAGTCACCATCGGTGGAGATGGTGGCGTTCTGGGCGACGAGGCGCGAGAAGCCCCACGGGCCGGTCACGGCGCATTCGGAGCTGCAATCCTGCGTCACGTCCACGGAGCCGCCGGCCGGGATCTGATAGACGGCCTCCTCGGATCCGTTGTCGACGCCGACCGAGACCTCCTTGCCGGAGGTGTTCTTGATGGTGAGTGCTGCAACCGGAATGGCCGCGACGGTAAGCACGGCGAAAGCGGCTACGGCGCGCGTCATGAGGCTCATGGTCGTCTCCCTGGTCATGCGGCGGGGCCGTTGCTCACTCAACCGTTGGCCTTCCGCGGGCGCGGCCGCCAGATACCATTCTGGGGCGTAGATGGCATCATAAATAATGTATGTTTAACAATTTACTTAAAATTGCTCCTATGCAGAGTTATCTCTGCAATTCATTTGCTTGATTTTCCGTGTTTATTTTCTGTTGTCCCGACGAAGCAAGCTTTAACGGTTCGTTGTTACGGCAACCCAGGTCGGGTCTTCCTGTGAGCGGCGCTCGAAGGTGAGGAAGTCGTAGTAGCCGCAGCGGCCCTTGCCGGGGAACGAGCGGCAGACCGAGGGGCGCGCCTCGTAGATGGTGCAGCGGCGCTTCACGGTATCGAAGAAGCGGCAGATGGCGCCGAAGTGGCGGTCCTTCTTGCGCTTCATGGCGTACTTGCGCCCGTGGGCCTCGCGCGTGAAGGCGCGGCGGGCCTCCTCGAACTCCATGCCGTGATGACGGGCGAGACGCTCGACGTCTCGCTTGTCGAGCGCAATGAGCGGGTAGGAGCAGCAATACCCGGGGCACTTCTTACAGTCGTACACGCGAGAGATATCCGTTTCGAGGTTTGTGGCTTGACGGGTGATCGGGGGCGAGCGGCCGGCGTGCTTGGCTTCCTCTGCGCGCAACCTCGGGCGCCCCGCATCCACCACCCTTCTCTTCCTGTTATCGCCCCTTCTCGCCCACGGCAACGGCCAAAGCCTGTGTTGCCAAAGGACTAGGCACTCGAGGTGCGTGCTTTTTGCGTCCAGGGGGCAACAATCCGAAAGAAAAGTGCTGCAGGCTGGGACCTGGTGCCCTGGCCTCCGGACACACTTTCTCCTTTAATGTCGGCGCATGTCAGTACCCGTATCTTATCGAGGGTTCCCGGAATGACGGATTTGGCTCGTGGCGCGCCAGAGGGTGAAACGCCGGTCAACCCGTACAGTCTGCTCGAGGCGGTGAACAGCTCGAGCGACACCGCGCATACGGGCTGGCTGATCTTCCTCGCCATCATGGCCTACCTGGTGATCGCTGTAGCAGGCGTCACGCATAAGGATCTGCTGCTCGAAACGCCGGTTTCCCTGCCGATCCTTCAGGTCAATATTCAGCTCAAGCAGTTTTTCCAGTTTGCGCCCATTGTGCTCGTGCTGATGCACCTGGGGCTCGTGTCGCAGCTCACGCTGCTCGCACGCGAGACGCTGGAGTTCGACTACGCCATCCGGCTGCTCGAAGCGACGGACAAGCGCACGCATCCGCTCCGGCTCGAGCTCAACAACTTCTTCTTCGTGCAGGCGATCGCGGGGCCGTACCGGAGCCGCGTGATGAGCGCGTTCCTGCACGGCATGAGCTGGCTGACGCTGGTGGTGCTGCCGGTGGTGCTGCTCATCTACATCCAGGTGGTGTTCCTGCCGTACCACGATGTGGCCATCACGTGGACGCATCGCGTGGCGCTTCTGGTCGACATCGCCATGCTGATCTCCATCGGCGTGTTCCTGATGCGGGCCGAGACGTCGTTCATGCAGGCGTTCCTGCGGACCACGTCGGCACATCCGGTGAGCTTTGTCGCCACCATCGTGGTGCTGCTGGCGGTGTGGATCTTCTCGTTCTTCTTCGCGACGATCCCGGGCGAGCAACTCGACCGAACCACGCAGCGCATGCTCGGCTTCAACAACGAGGACGAGGTGGGCGAGCGGCCGCGCTACGTGGCTGGATATGCGGTGCCGCTGCTGACGTTCGGATCCGAAGGATCGCTGCTCGGCATTTTCAAGCGCAATCTCGAGGTGATCGATACCGATCTCGTGGTGGACAAGGAACAGACGCCGGGCGAGCCCAGCATCAGCCTGCGCGACCGCGATCTCCGTTTCGCGAAGCTCGACCGCTCGGACCTGCACCAGGCGGACCTCACGGGAGCGGATCTGCGCGGGGCGTCTCTCATCGGCGCCGATCTTCGCGGCGCGTGGCTCGCGTGCGCGGATGCGATGCAGCTCATCCTCACCGAGGATCGCCAGGCGGCGAATTGCACGACGGCGCGGCGGGCGGTGTTCACGCGTGCGCGGCTCGACGGCGCACACATGACCGGCGTCGACCTTCGCGGCGCAAAGCTCGACGAAGCCCGCCTCGAAGGGGCGGAGCTTCCCTATTCGCTTCTGCAGGGCGCGAACTTCTCGTCGGCCCGGCTCGACAAGGCGGATCTCACGGGCGGCGTGCAGGCGCAGGGCGCTAATTTCCTGGTGGCCAACCTGCAAGGGGCGGATCTCACGGGTGCGCACCTGCTCGCGGCGGATTTCTCGAGCGCCGACATGACGGGCGCGGTGCTGAGCTACGCGCATCTCGATCTCGCGGAGCTGCGTGACGCCAAGCTCGACGGGGCCGTGCTCTATCGCGCGTCTCTGCGCGGGGCCGATCTCATCGGCGCCAGCATCACCGGCGCTGACTTGCGAGAGGCCAAGGTGTGGCGGACGGTGCCGCCGACCGTCGACCCGGAAGGGCTGGCGGACCTTTCGGGCGTTGCCGTCACGGCGATGACGGAGACCGACGTCTCTGACATCAAGTATTCGCTGGAGCGCATCCTGAGCCGGCGTGTGAAGGCGCGCGTCGCGGAGCAGGTGGAGCCGCTGGTCAACCTGCCGGAGGTGGCCAAGTGGGAGTCGACGCCGGATTTCGCGCAGTGGCAGGGGCTCGCCTCCAACGGCGCCCAGCCCGTGGCGGATGCCTACCGGACGCGTATCACGGACTACCTGATGCGGCTGCAGTGCCGCCCGCGGTGGAGCAACGGCTCGGTGGCGACGGGCGTCGCGCGGCGCGCGCAGCGGCAGGAATTCCGCGGCGACCTGACGGCGATCTACGACCGCCTCAAGACCGAGGACTGCCCGGCTTCGAAGACGGTGGCACCGAAAACGCTGAAGGATCTTTCGGCGGCCGCCGACATCGCGCGCGGAGGCTGACTGGCGGTCGCGGATGGGCTGCGCTGTTGCCAAGACGCCGTTCGGGATGTAGAACGTAACAAGAACTGTGGCGATTTCGCCAGCGCGGGTGGTCGAAAAGCGACGGCGAGCGCGGAACTGGTGCGAACGTTTCCGTCCTAACTTCGTGGCACCAGTGGAGAAAGCTTTGGGGACAACCGCCGACGGGTTTCCCGGCGGGTCACTATTACGGGTAGGGTGCTGCAACTTGAGTCGCCGGTCGCGGGCAGAGGGTGCCGCGGCGAGGCGGCCATCGATGCGCCGGCTCTGCAGGCGTTCGCAAGCGAAAGAACAAGGAGTTCGATATGGCTGGATCGGTCAACAAGGTGATCCTGGTCGGAAACCTCGGGCGTGATCCCGAGATCCGCCGCACGCAGGACGGGCGTCCGATCGCCAACCTCCGGATCGCCACCAGTGAGACCTGGAAGGACAGAAACAGCGGGGAGCGCCGCGAGAAGACCGAGTGGCACTCGGTCGTCATCTTCAACGAGAACCTTTGCAAGGTTGCCGAGCAGTATCTGCGCAAGGGCTCGAAGGTGTACGTCGAGGGCCAGCTTCAGACCCGCAAGTGGCAGGACCAGCAGGGCCAGGAGCGCTACTCCACGGAAGTCGTGCTGCAGGGTTTCAACGGCCAGCTCACCATGCTGGATGGCCGCGCAGGCGGGAGCGGCCTCGCCGAAGGTGGCCAGTCTGACTACGGCGGGGACAGCGGCGGCTTTGGCGGTGGCAGCAGCGGCGGCGGGTTCGGTGGCGGCGGCGAAGCCAAGCGCTCGCCCCGCAGCAGCGGCGGCGGCTCCAAGGGCGGTGGCGGCATGGACAAGCCGTTCGACGACGAGATTCCGTTCTAATGGGACGGCAGCGGGCAGCCGGAAGCAGGCAGCACGTGTGAGAGTGTAGGGCACGGGGGCTGATACGCCGCTTCCGAGGCTCCGAAGATGGTCGAAACGGTGCAGGAGCGCGCGAACCGATGAGCTCGGATCGCGCGCTTTCGTTTTTAGATCGGCCGCTAATACTTTCGACGAGCCGGCATCCCCTTCGCCGGAGACGCGCTAGTGCCGCTTCTTCTGGCGCTTGCGCTCTTTGCGGCTCAGCGGTTTTGCGGGAACGGGCGCGGGATCGCTCGCGAGGGTGAGTGTCGCGGCAGGTGCCTGTGGCCGGGCGGCGGGTTGCTTCGCCGGCAAGGTTTGGGCTGGCGAGGCTGGAGCCTGGGCGGTCTCGGCTGGTGAGCCACCGGGCGAGGTCATCGCCCTCTCGGCGCGGGCGTGATCCTGCATCGACTGGCCTTCCAGGAAGAAGCGCCGAACGGCCGGGTGCTGCGCCTTGATGGTGCGCTCGATGCGGGAGGTCGCCTCCTCGATGGCGGCCGCGGTCGCCTGATCCTCGAAATCGACGCTGGCCACCACCAGGATATCGGTGGGACCGAGATGCATGCTGCGGATCTCGTTGATGGCGCTGATGGTGCGCCCGACGCCGCGCTCGGCCGCGATGGTGGCGCGGATGTCGTGCAGCACGGCGGGGGAAGCCGCCTCGCCCACAATGAGGCTGCGGATCTCGATGCTCATGAAGGCGGCGACGGCGCCGAGCAGGAGGCCGATCGCGACGGAGGCGTAGCCGTCGGCCGTGGGCGAGCCGGTGAGATGCGAGATGGAGATGCCGAGGGTCGCGATCGTGAGGCCCGCGAGCGCGGCCGCATCCTCCAGCAACACCGTGAAGAGGGCGGGGTCCTTCGAGCCGCGGAGCGCGCGGAATACGGGTGTATCGCCGCGCCGGCGGTTGAACTCCTTGATGGCACGCGCGGCGGAGATGCCTTCGAGGAGGAAGGCGACGGCGAGAACCACGTAGTTGACGATGGGGTCGGTGATGGGGTGCGGGTCGAGCAGCTTCTCGACGCCCTCGTAAATGGCAACGCCCGCGCCCAGCGAGAACAGCAGGATCGCGACGACGAAGCTCCAGAAATAGAGCTCTTTCGAATAGCCGAAGGGGTGGACGGCATCGGCGGGCCGCTCGGAGCGCCGGATGCCGTGCAGGAGCAGCACCTGGTTTCCGGTGTCGACGAGGGAGTGGATCGCCTCCGATAGCATGGCCGACGAGCCGGTCCACGCGGCGGCTGCGAATTTCGCGACGGCGATCCCGAGATTGCAGACCAGTGCAACGACGACGACGCCTGTCGAGCCACCCGCTGCCACGTGCCTCTCCCTCGATCCCGTGCTCTCGCTCGTGTTTAGGCCGGTTTGTGCCGGCCCGGAAGGCGCCTCATGCAAAAGCCTGCCGCATGGTTACACGCGGCAGGCTTCGCAAACCTTAAAGGCTCAAGTGCCGATCAGGGTGCCGGAGTGGCCGGAGCTGGCTCGCTCGGTGCCGGGGTTGCCGGAGCCTCGGGAGCGGGTGCAGGCTCGCTCGGCTTGGTGGCGCTGTCGACCGCCTCCTTGGCGGAATCGATCGCGCCCGAGACGGCCTCCTTGGCCTTCTCGATGGCGGGCGCGGCTGCCTCCTTCGCCTTGTCGAGAGCCTCCTGAGCCTTCTGCTTGGCGTCGTCGAGCTGGGGCTTCGACTTGTCGGAGAACTCGTTGACCTTCTCCTTCGCGCGCTCGAGCAGCGACTTCGCAGGCTTCTTGCGCTGGAATTCCGGCGCGGTGTCGAGCGTTTCCTTGGTCAGGTCCGGCAGGGATACGAAGAGCTTTCCGTCCTTCTCCTCGAACTTCAGGGAGGAGAGGTCGACGCCAACCTTCTTCTCGGCCCATCCGAGATAGCCGCCGGTGCCCATAACAACGCCGACGACCTGATTCTGGTCGTTGATGATCAGATCCTCGACGTCGCCGACGATGGTGCCTTCTTTGCCGTGAACCTTCGCACCGATCAGGTGATCCTTCGCGAGGTACTGGGCATCGGTCTGGGCGGGGACAAAGACGGTATCGGCCCAGGAAAGGGTGGCTGCCAGCGGGGTTGCCACGAGAAGGCCGGCAGCGAGAAGCGAAATGTGTTTCATGCGGTTTCAGGTCCTTGGAACAGTATGCGTCTTGTACGTGATGGGACGATACGCGTCTTACAAGCACGGGTTCCAAGAAAGCACCACTTTTTGGCAGGCGTGCGTCCAAACGCACAGGGGAGAAAATCCTGCCAAGGCGCTCGAATCACGGACATAATTGGGGAGGAGACGTGCCTTTCGCCGCGCCAGGATTGCAGGGGCGGGGATCGGTCGGCTAAACTCGCCCCTATCGTCGAATCTGCACGCGGACGGGCGTTTTTGGGTAGTTGCTCGATGGCCCCGGGGTGCTTTGTGAAGTGGGCTCGCGCCTGCCTCTCAAACGACCGGGGTTTCGCCGCCGTCACGTCACCGCTTCTAGGACACCGACATTGACAGACAATAGTGACCGGCCCGGCGCCTCAGGTCCGAGCGACATTCGTCCCGTTCTCATTCAGGACGAGATGAAGCGCTCGTATCTCGAATACGCGATGAGCGTGATCATCTCCCGCGCGCTGCCCGATGTGCGCGACGGCCTGAAGCCCGTGCACCGGCGCATCCTCTACGCCATGCAGCGGCTGGGGCTCGACTGGAACAAGAAGCACATGAAGTCGTCCAAGGTGGTGGGCGACACGATGGGCGACTTCCATCCCCACGGCAACCTCGCCATCTACGACGCGCTCGTGCGCCTCGCGCAGGATTTCTCCATGCGCGTGCCGCTGATCGACGGGCAGGGCAACTTCGGCTCGGTGGACGGCGATCCGCCCGCGGCCGAGCGCTATACGGAAGCGCGCCTCTCCAAGATCGCGCAGTTCCTGCTCGACGATCTCGACAAGGATACGGTCGACTTCAAGCCGAACTACGACGACCGTCTCGAGGAGCCGTCGGTGCTGCCGGCGAAGTTCCCGAACCTGCTCGTCAACGGCGCGGGCGGCATCGCCGTCGGTATGGCGACGAACATTCCACCCCACAATCTCGGGGAAGTCATCGATGCCTGCATTCTCATGCTCGACAACCCGGAGACGAGCATCGACGATCTCACGCAGGTGATCCCGGGGCCCGATTTTCCGACGGGTGGTCTCATTCTCGGACGCGCGGGCGCGCTCGCCGCCTATCACAAGGGCCGCGGCTCGATCATCATGCGCGCCAAGGTCGAGGTGGAGGAGATCCGCAAGGATCGCGACGCGCTGGTCGTCACGGCCATCCCCTATCAGATCAACAAGCGGGTGCTGATCGAGAAGATCGCCGACCTCGTGCGCGAGAAGCGCGTCGAGGGCATTTCCGACATCTGGGACGAGAGCAACCGCGAGGGTATGCGGATCGTCATCGAGCTCAAGCGCGACGCGATTGCGGACGTGGTTCTGAACCAGCTCTGGCGCTATTCGGATCTGCAGACCACGTTCGGCGCCAACATGCTGGCGATCAACGGCGGCAAGCCCGAGCAGCTCAATCTCCGCGACATCATCGAGGCGTTCACGACGTTCCGCCAGGACGTGGTGACGCGGCGGACGCGGCATCTGCTGTTCAAGGCGCGCGAGCGGGCGCACGTGTTGGTGGGCCTCGCCATCGCGGTCGCGAACATCGACGAGGTAATCAAGCTGATCCGCTTCTCGCCCTCTCCGGCGGAAGCCAAGACGCAGCTCATGGCGCGCGACTGGCCTGCGAAGGACATGGCCCCGCTGATCGAGTTGATCGCCGATCCGCGTCACGGCCTCGCGGCGGACGGCACCTACCGGCTCTCGGAAGAGCAGGCCAAGGCGATCCTCGAACTGCGTCTCTCGCGCCTCACGGCGCTGGGCCGCGACGAGATCGGCGACGAGTTGAAGAAGATCGCCGAGGAGATCAAGGACTACCTCGCCATTCTCTCCTCGCGTGCGCGCATCGTCGACATCGTCAAGGGCGAGCTCATCGCCATCAAGGACGAGTTCGCGACGCCGCGTAAGACGGAGATCGTCGACATCGAAGGCGAGGTCGAGGACGAGGACCTGATCCAGCGCGAGGACGTGGTCGTCACCGTCTCGCACAAGGGTTACATCAAGCGCGTGCCGCTCTCGACCTATCGCGCGCAGCGGCGCGGCGGAAAGGGGCGCTCCGGCATGTCGACGCGGGACGAGGATTTCGTCACGCAGATCTTCATCACGTCGACGCACACGCCGGTGCTCTTCTTCTCATCGCGCGGCATGTGCTACCGCATGAAGGTGTGGCGGCTTCCGGCTGCGACGCCGCAATCGTCGGGCAAGGCGCTGATCAACCTGCTGCCGCTGGCGCAGGGCGAGGTGATCACGTCGATCCTGCCGCTGCCCGAGGATACCTCAACGTGGGCTAACCTCGAGCTTATCTTCGCGACCCGCAGCGGCAACGTGCGCCGCAACGCGCTCACCGATTTCGAGAACATCAATCGCAACGGCAAGATCGCGATGAAGCTCGACGCCGACGAGGCGG
Source organism: Hyphomicrobium zavarzinii ATCC 27496 (assembly GCF_000383415.1). Lineage (GTDB taxonomy): Bacteria > Pseudomonadota > Alphaproteobacteria > Rhizobiales > Hyphomicrobiaceae > Hyphomicrobium_C > Hyphomicrobium_C zavarzinii. The sequence continues at coordinate 190,181 of NZ_KB911260.1, forward strand.
GCGAGGTGGATCGCATCGTGTCGGTCGCCATCGCCTCTCCGGAGGACGACGTGCTGCTCACCACGGCGCGCGGGCGTTGCATCCGCTTCCTGATCAAGGACGAGGTGCGCCTGTTCAAGGGGCGTGACTCGAGCGGCGTGCGCGGCATCCGGCTGGAGGACGACGACGAGGTGATCTCGATGGCGATCCTCACGCACGCCGAGGCCTCGCCTGCGGAGCGTGCGGCCTATCTCAAGCAGGCCGCGCAGATCCGCCGAAGCGAGACGGGGGAGGAAGCCGAGCAGGCACCCGAAGCCGAGGTTGAGGCCGAGGAGGGCGAAGAGGCTGCGGCGGAGCTTTCGCCCGAACGGTACGCCGAGCTTTCCGCCAAGGAGCAGTTCGTGCTCACAGTCTCCGAGAAGGGCTACGGAAAGCGCAGCTCGTCCTACGAGTACCGGACGAGCGGGCGCGGCGGCAAAGGCATCGTCGCCATGGTGGTGAACGATCGCAACGGCGATCTCGTCGCCTCGTTCGCCATCGAGCATTCGGATCAGATCATGCTGGTGACGGACGGCGGCCAGCTCATCCGCTGCCCCGTGCACGACGTGCGCATCGCCGGGCGCAACACGCAGGGCGTGCGTATCTTCAAGACGGAGGCGGAGGAGCGGGTGGTCTCGGTGGAGCGCATCCCCGACGACGGCTCCGACGGCGAAGCAGGCGAGAACGGCGGCGCGGCCGACGCCTGAGCGGCGCCTCGTCCAGCCGCGTCAGGGCGCAGGTATATCTTGCAAAATCAGATGGATGCGGGCCGGGTAGCGAAAGCTGCGCGGCCCGCATCCGTTTGGGGCTCTGGGTCGAGGAGGTCTTGCAGAGTAAACTCGTGCTGGAAACCCGAACGGGTGCGATTGCGTTTAGAGTGCACGCCCAAAGGGTCGAGTTTCCGTGATTTGCGTGGCGGCGGCGACCTTCGAAGATGCCGGAGAATCCCTCCCGAGTTTGGATGATGACAAGCCCCGAAGGCGTTACCCTCACCAATTGCGATCGCGAGCCGATCCACATCCCCGGCAGCATTCAACCTCATGGCTGCCTGCTGGCCTTCGATGCGGAGCTAAGGTCGGTCGAACGGCACTCGGCGAACGCCGCGGTGCTGCTCGGCCGCGAGGCAGACTCGCTGATGGGTGCCAGCCTCGACACGCTGGTGGGGCCGCGCTGCGCACATGACATCCGCAACGTGCTCACCACGTCGACGAATGCGGCGCGGCCGGGTCTCATGATGGGCGCGGCGGTGCCGGATGGCTCCGCCTTCGATATCGCGGTGCATCGCTACAAGGGCAATGCCATCGTCGAGCTCGAGCCCGCGCGGAGAGATCGCGCCGGAAGGCCGCTCGAGCTGGCGCGCGCGCTGATCGGTCGCCTCAAGGATCTGAGCAGCGTGGACATGATGATGATGCAGACGCCGCGTCTGCTGCGCGTGCTGCTCGATTACGACCGGGTGATGATCTACCAGTTCGCCCACGACGGGGCAGGGTGCGTGAGGGGTGAGGCGAAGCGGGAGGATCTCGAAAGCTTTCTCGGCCAGTATTTTCCGGCGAGCGACATTCCCCGGCAGGCCCGTGAGCTCTATCTCAAGAATACGATCCGCATCATCTCGGATGCGAGTTGTGAGCGTATTCCGATCCTGCCGGATCTCGATGCTTCCGGCGAGCCCTTGGACCTCAGCTACGCGCATTTGCGCAGCGTCTCTCCGATCCATTGCGAGTATCTGCGCAACATGGGCGTCGCGGCCTCCATGTCGATCTCGATCATCGTCGGAGGCGAGCTTTGGGGGCTGATCGCATGCCATCACTATTCGCCGCGCTCGCTTTCCATGGCGGAGCGTGTGGCGGCGGAGATGTTCGGCGATTTCTTTTCGCTCCACCTGGAGGCGCTGCACCAGAAGAACCGGCTGGAAGCGGCTGTCGCTGCGCGGCGCGTGCTCGACGGCCTGTTGCGCGAGGTCAGCTATCATAGCGACATCGAGAGCTTTCTGCGCGAGCGGATTGCGACGTTCGCCAATCTGATACCCTCGGACGGCGTCGGGCTCTGGATCAACGGCGCCTATACGGCTCATGGCACCACGCCGCCCGCTGCCGCGATTCCTGCGCTTGCGCGGCTCGTCGCGTCCGTTTCCGAGGGGAAGGTGTGGGGAACGCACGAGCTTTCGTCGCTGCTGCCTGCGGCGGAAGCCTATCGGGCGGATGTTTCGGGAGTGCTGGCCGTGCCGCTGTCACAGGTGCCGCGCGACTATCTCCTCTTCTTCCGCAAGGAGGTGGTGGAGACGGTGTCGTGGGCCGGCAATCCCGACAAGGAGTATCAGACGGGACCGTCCGGCGACCGGCTGACGCCGCGCAAGAGTTTCGCGATCTGGAAGCAGACGGTGGAGCGGCAATCCCTGCCGTGGATGGCGAGTGACCGGGAGAGCGCCGAAGCGGTGCGCACCGCGCTGCTCGAAGTGATCATGCGGCAGACCGAGCTTCTCTCTGCCGAGCGGCGCAAGGCAGATGTGCGCCAGAAGGTGCTGAACGAAGAGCTCAATCACCGCGTCAAGAACATCCTGGCGTTGATCAAGTCGCTCGTTTCGCGGCCGGTGGAGGATGCGCGCTCGCTCGACGAGTACGTCGTGTCGCTCAAGGGGCGTATTATGGCGCTCGCGTTCGCCCACGATCAGGTGATCCGCAGCGACGGAGGCGGCAATCTTCGGGATCTGCTCGAGGCGGAGCTCGGACCCTACGGGGGTGGCAAGGCTCGGATCACGATCGAGGGGCCGAGCGTGGGGCTTGATGCGCGCGCCTATTCGGTAATGGCGCTGGTGTTTCACGAGCTGGCAACCAACGCTGCCAAGTATGGCGCGCTCGCGGTGGATGGCGGGCACCTCGATGTGCGCTGGTCGCTGACGGAGACTGCTGACTGCGGGGTGCGCTGGCGCGAGACAGGCAAGGTGGGGATGTCGGCGCCCGCGCGCCGCGGCTTCGGCATGGTTCTGATCGACAGGAGCGTGCCGTTTGATCTCGGCGGTGAGAGCGAGCTGGTGTTCGAGCCGGGCGGTGTCTCCGCGCGCTTTCTCATTCCGAGCAAGTTCGTATCGGCGGTCAGCGTCGAGCGAGGAAAGACGGGTGCCGTGCGGGCTGGAGCGGGCGAACAATCGGCTACGCTCGAGGGCCTTCGCGTGCTGATCGTGGAGGATCAGCTCGTGATCGCCATGGACGTAGAAACCGTGCTGTCGCGTTACGGCACACAGTATATCGACACGGCAGCGACCTCCGCCGAGGCCCTGCGGATCGTGACGCGGACGGCTCCAGACGTCGCGATCCTCGACATCAATCTCGGCATCGGCACCTCTCTTCCCGTTGCGGAAGAGCTGACGAGGCGCAAAATCCCGTTCGTCTTTGCCACCGGATACGGGGACTCGCTGATCATTCCCCGCAGCATGGCGTCCGTGCCGATCGTGCGGAAGCCGCACGACGAGGGGCTGTTGGTGGAGGCTATCAACGTGGCTCTCTCACGTGCACGGGCGGACACCTCGCACGGCTAGATGCCCTTTGGGTTACACTCGCGGAAATTATTACGGGCGGACGTTCGGGCTTCGCCGTTCTGACTCAATGCAGCCGTTTGCTGTGCGAGACGGGGCGAGTCGCGCGGGGCTGTCGTGCGAGCTGTCCGCTCACAGGGGCGGTCGTTTTCGATTGAAACGCGATCGTGCTCGGCGTCTCTTGTGTGTTCTTTGATTCACGCTCGGGATCGCCTGCGATTCCGGGGACTTGCTTGTCGAAGTTGGTTCGCAAAGGGGAAATTGGATGAAGGGTCTATTCGTAGTGGCCGCGTTGTCGCTGTCGATGTCCGCAACGGCCGCGCTGGCCGTGAATGACGCGGTGAAGAACGCCTGTCGCGACGACTATCACAAGCACTGCGACAAGCTCGAAGTCGGCAGCGACGAGCTGCGCTCCTGCATGAAGTCCAAGGCGACCGAGCTGTCGAAGGAGTGCCTGCAGGCGCTCGTCGACAACAAGGAAGTCACTGAAAAGGACGTCGAGGAGTACCTGAAAGAGGTCGAGCAGAAGAAGGCGGCCCAGTAAGGCCCGCAGTCTGCGATCGAATTACGAAGGCGCCGGCCCCGTTATGCGGGGCGGCGCCTTTTTTCGTGAGAGAGGAGGGTCTCGGTCAGATAGCCGGTAACGGCTGGCGGACCGCGGTGCCGTGCATGCGCTCGAGCGTCGTGGCCAGCGGGCATTCGCTTTCGAGCATCTCAATGCTGCGGCAGACCAGACGATTACGGCCAGCGACCGCGATGAGCCCTTTGGCGCGCATGCGCGAGACGATGCGCGAGACCGTATCCGCATTGAGCGCCAGGTGCTCTGCGATGTCGGTACGTGAAAGGGGCATGTCGAACACGAAGCCCGCCGGCGTCTGCTTGCCGATGCGGAGCACGAGTTCCGTGATGAGTGCTGCGACGCGCTCTTCGCCTGTGAGACCGGCGATGATCGCGTTGTGCAAGGCGAGGCGCGCCGTCTGGTTCGCGACGCGATCCGAAACATAACGTGCGAGGTTGGGATCGGTCTCCATGGCGGTCTTGGCGGCCGACCAGCGGACGCGCCAGACCTCTCCGCTCTCCGTCGCCGCCGTAATCTCGGAGCCGTCGAGCGGCGGCATGGCGGCCGAACGCACGCAGTCTCCAGGATAGAGGATGCTCATGATCTGGTGACGCGCATGGGGCATGGATGCCCGTGCGAGAAACAGCCCTTTGCGGACCAGATACAGGGTCTCGTCAGGCTCTCCTGTGAGAGCGATCTTCTGACGCTTGCGCGTAGCAATGCGAACCGCGTGCGGTTCCAATTGCTGCAGGATGAGGTCGGGTGCGGGTTTCATGTCGGATTAGCGGATCCCGTCCGTTTCGATTCTGGTTGTTGCACCCGCCTTGCGGCGGGGCGACGGTCACGATGAATCCGGTGCGGATCCTCCTCCCTCGACCGTCTGAACCACATCTACATCTTCGGGACGGAGCGCCTTGACGGCAGTCAAAAGGGGGCATTTCGGAGCCTGGCGCCGTTGCCGCATCCAAATTGATCCAGGTCAACACTCTCGTGGCGGCGCAGCAACGCAGCGAGTGGATTGATTTTCCTCCTGACGCACGTCAGCTCGCCCAGCGAATTGCCGCTTAAGGTCAGTCCCCGACCCAGCACAAAGTCAAGGCATCAGGTGCCGGCGCGTCGATTGAGTCGGTTACGGGGGTTTCAGGCGGAAGGACGCGATTATCATGACGATGAAGTTTTTGGGGGCTATGGCAGCCGTGGCCACGGGATTGGCCACGATGGCGGCGGGTTCGCTTCCGGCTGCGGCGGGAGACAGCAACGGCAACTTCCAGATCAAGGCCGGCGTCTCCGGCGTGTGGACCGATGACGATACGACCAGCCTGGTCACGTCGGGGGGTGTCAATCTGCTGGCCGCGGGCGCTCATGCCTCGACCGACGACATGGTGCTGCCCACGCTGACGCTCACCTATTTCTTCAACCGCAACGTGGCGGTGGAGCTGTTCTGCTGCTTCGGCCAGACCAGCGTTGTGGGCGAAGGCATTCTGCGCGGGAACGGCGAGCTGGCGGAGACGTGGATGTTCCCGCCGATCCTCACGCTGCAGTATCACTTCGACGGATTTGGTGCGGTTCGCCCGTACGTGGGCGCCGGCGTGGAGTGGATCCACTACTTCGACAGCAAGGTCGGCAAGAACGGTCTCGGTGCGGCTTCGGTGGATCTCGACGACAGCTTCGGGTTTGCGCTGCAGGCGGGCGTCGATTTCGACCTCGGCGGCGGCTGGTCGCTGGGTCTCGATGTGAAGAAGGTGTGGGAGGACACCGAGGTGACCTGGAAGTTCGCCAACGGCACGTCCATCAAGGCCGATCACGACATCGATCCGCTGATCGCGACCGCGAATCTCGGCTACCGCTTCAATCTCGACGACCTGTTCGGCCGGCGTGAAGCCGCGCCTCTCAAATAGACAGCAGGCTGCTCCGGCCTTCCGGAGCAGCCCCGCATTCCTTTCCGTTGTCCGTTGCGACGGAACACTTGGGCCTGGCGCAAGCTGGGCCTTTTTTTACCATCTGCAACTTGGGACGCGCCGGCCGGGCTCTTTCACGAGACGGCTCTGCTGGCTGCTTGCTCTCGCCTTTGGCGCCCGGCTACAGTGAGTCCATGAGCAGAACCGGTTTCTATTCGGGGTCGTTCGATCCCGTCACCCTTGGGCACACGGACATCATCGCGCGCGCGAGCCGGCTGGTGGACCGGCTGGTGATCGGCATCGGCGTGCACCCCGCAAAGGCGCCACTGTTCTCCGACGAGGAGCGCGTCGAGATGCTGGAGGTGGAGACGCGGGCCATTGCCACCTCTGCCGGGATCGACATCGACGTGATCACCTTCTCCGATCTCGCGGTCACGGCGGCGCAGCGGGTGGGTGCGAGCGTCATCTTTCGCGGGCTGCGCGACGGGACGGACTTTGACTACGAAATGCAGATGGCCAACATGAACGGGGAGATGGCGCCCGCGGTGCAGACCGTGTTCGTGGCGGCCTCGCCGGAGGTTCGGCATATCGCCGCCAATCTCGTGCGCCAGATTGCGCTGATGGGCGGCGACGTGACGCCGTTCGTGTCCACAGGGGTTGCGCTGCGGCTCGTGGACAAGGCAAAGGCCAAGCGGTAACGCTCTGGGATAGATCAACTTTCCAGCATCGGGTTGCCGCGAGGGCCGCAAAAGGCCATAACGGCGGCTCGGGCAGCGGCGGTCTTGCCGCGATAGGAAACCGGATTTGGGGAGCGCGCATGGGAACGATCAGGTGGCTCGTCTCGCTGAAGGGGGCGGCCTTGATGGCGCTGGCCTTCGTCATGACGGCCTGCAGCGGCAACAGCTCTCAGATCCAGGTGGTCGACAAGACGCAGCCGGCGACGGCGGGCAGCATGGTGACGACGGGGGCCGTCGCCGCGGATCCCTCCAACACCCTCATCATGGAACTGAAGACCGGCAAGGTCACCATCCGGCTGAGGCCGGATCTGGCGCCGAAGCATGTGGAGCGCGTCAAGCAGCTCACGGCCCAGGGCTTCTACAACGGCCTCAAGTTCCACCGCGTGATCCCGGGCTTCATGGCCCAAACGGGCGATCCGCAGGGAACCGGCGCGGGCGGCTCGAACCTGCCGGATCTGCCGGCCGAATTCACGCCGACGCCTTTCGAGCGCGGCACGCTCGGCGCAGCGCGCACCTCGGACCCCAACAGCGCGAACAGCCAGTTCTTCATCTGCTTCACCTATGCGCCGCACCTCAATGGGCAGTACACGGTGTTCGGCCAGGTGGTTGACGGAATGCAGTACGTGGACCAGATCGCCAAGGGCGAGCCGCCGCCGAAGCCCGACGTCATCGTGAAGATGTATCTGGCAACGGCCGCACCCTGATCGACGTTTCGATCGCAGCTCCTCCTCCCGGGTGGCCTACGGGCGCCGGGCGGTGGACGCGTTTTTTCCTTTCACCCTTTCAAGTGGAGCTTTCCCAATGGCCGAGATCAAGGATCCCGAGAACACGCTGATCATCGATACGACGCAAGGGCGCGTCGTCATCGAGCTTCGCCCGGATCTGGCGCCGAACCACGTGGCGCGCATCAAGCAGCTCGTCCGCGAGGGCTTCTATGACGGCATCGTGTTCCATCGCGTGATCGACGGCTTCATGGCGCAGACGGGCTGCCCCAAGGGAACGGGCACGGGCGGGTCGAGCTATCCGAACCTCAAGGCCGAGTTCAACGCCGAGCCGCATGTGCGCGGCGTGTGCTCGATGGCGCGCGCGGCATCTCCCGACAGCGCCAACAGCCAGTTCTTCATCGTGTTCGACGATGCGACCTTCCTCGACCGCAAGTACACGGTGTGGGGACAGGTGATCGAGGGCATGGAGAACGTGGACAAGATCAAGCGCGGCGAGCCGGTGCAGAACCCCGACAAGATGGTGTCGGTGAAGGTGGCTGCGGACGCGGCCTGAGGCGAGACCGGAAAGGGCTCATATGTCGGACGGGCGCTGGGCTTATTGGAACGCGGGGCTTGCTCCGTTGCTGGGTGCGGCGGGCGTGGCGCTCGCCGCAGTCGCTGCCCATCGCGTATCCGACACGCAGCTCGCGACGGCCTCGCAGTTCCTGATTGTCCATGCGGCGGCGGCGTTGGCGTTGACGGCGTTCGGTGCGGGGGGCGAGCGGCGTACCGGCTTTCTAGCCGCCGCCTCGCTCATGATTTTTGCCGTCTCGCTGTTCTCAGGCGACCTCGTGGTGCGCGCGTTCACCGGCGAGCGCCTGTTTCCGTTCGCGGCGCCCACGGGCGGCTCGCTGCTGATCCTGTCCTGGGTGGTGGCAGCGTTCTGCGGTCTGCGCGGGGCTTTCTCGGCGCGCGGCAGGGGCTAGACCCACTTCGGTGGCGGCTCGGATGGCCCTACGGGCGGCTCGATCTTGGGCTCGGGCTCCTTGTCCGGTGGCGGCACCGGCTCCTTTGTCGGATCCGGGTTCATCGGCTCTGGCGGCTTGTGCGGGTCCGGATCGCCGGGGGATCGCGTCGGTTTGTTCGGGCCGGGCACGGGCGGGTCCTCGCTGGACAGAGATGTACTTAACGAACGCGTCGTCGTCGCAGAGGGTTCCGCCCCGGGCCGGGAGCCTCTATGAGAGCGCGATGCGCACCGACCTTTTCGATTTCGACCTTCCTGACGATCGCATTGCCCTGCATCCGGCCGAGCCGAGGGATGCGGCGCGGATGCTCGTGGTCGATCCCGGCCGCGTGCCGGTGCTAGCCGATCTCGGGGTGCGGGATCTGCCGGATCTCTTGCGGCCGGGCGATGCGCTGGTGCTCAACGATACGCGCGTCATTCCGGCTGCGCTTGAGGGCGTGCGCATCAGGGGAGAGTTGCGCTCGCGCGTTGCCTTCAATCTGCTGCGCCGCGTGGACGGGGCGCGGTGGCGGGCGCTCGCGCGTCCCGCCAAGCGGCTCGCCGTGGGAGACCGGGTGCGGTTCGGCACGGAGGCGGAGGGCATGACCTGCCTGCTGGCGGCGCTCGACGCGACCGTGACGGAGCGACTGGACGCTGGCGAGGTGGAGCTGGCCTTCGATCTTTCGGGCCCAGATCTCGACCGGGCGATCGAGAGCGTGGGCGAGATGCCGCTTCCGCCCTACATCGCGCTGAAGCGCGGGCCGGACGCGCGGGATCGCGCAAGCTATCAGACCATTTACGCCGCGCAGGAAGGGGCGGTGGCCGCGCCGACGGCAGGGCTGCATTTCACGCCGGAGCTGTTTGCGGCGCTCGATCAGCGCGGCATCTCCCGCCATTTCGTGACGCTGCATGTGGGGGCGGGCACGTTTCTGCCAGTCAAGGCGGACGACACGCGCGAGCACAAGATGCACTCCGAGTACGGGGTGGTTTTGACGGAGACGGCGGCAGCGCTCAACGCGGTGCGCGCCTCGGGCGGGCGCATCGTTGCGGTCGGGACGACGTCGCTCCGCATTCTCGAAAGCGCGGCCACCCCGGACGGCGTCATCCATCCCTTTTCGGGTGATACCGCGATCTTCATTACGCCGGGCTATGCCTTCCGCGCCATCGACGTGCTGCTCACCAATTTCCATCTGCCGCGCTCGACGCTGTTCATGCTGGTTTCGGCTTTCGCCGGGCTCGACACCATGAAGGCCGCGTACGCGCATGCGGTGGCCTCCGGATACCGCTTCTATTCCTACGGGGATGCGTCGCTGCTGTTCAAAGCGGCACCGGCTCCCGCCGACCACAAGGACAGTCATGACTGAGGCATTCTACTATCGTCCGCTCGGGCGGGACGGACTGGCGCGCCGGGGCGAGATCGTGACGCCGCGCGGGATCATCCGCACGCCCGCGTTCATGCCCGTTGGCACGGTGGCGACGGTGAAGGCGCTCTATCCGGAGCAGGTGCGCGATGCAGGCGCCGACATCCTGCTCGGCAACACCTATCATCTGATGCTGCGGCCGGGCGCGGAGCGCGTCGCGAAGCTGGGCGGCCTGCATAAGTTCATGCGCTGGGAGAAGCCGATCCTCACGGATTCGGGCGGCTTCCAGGTGATGAGCCTCTCCAAGATCCGCAAGATCACGGAGGAGGGGGCGCTGTTCCAATCGCATCTCGACGGATCGCGGCACATGCTTTCGCCCGAGCGGTCGATCGAGATTCAGTGCCTGCTCGGCTCAGACATTCAGATGCAGTTCGACGAGTGCATCGAGCTTCCGGCGGAGCGGCGCGAGGTGGAGCGCGCGATGGAGCTGTCGCTGCGCTGGGCCGAGCGGTCTCGCACGGCGTTTCTGGGGCAGCGCGCGAGCGGCGGCGCTGGGCCGGGCCAGGCGCTGTTCGGCATCGTGCAGGGTGGTACGGACACGGACCTGCGTCGGCGCTCGGCCGAGGCGCTGGTCGGTCTCGATCTCGAGGGCTATGCGGTGGGCGGCCTTGCGGTCGGCGAGGGGCACGACCTGATGCTTGCCACGCTGGAAGCGACGCTGCCGTTCCTGCCGGAGAACAAGCCGCGCTATCTGATGGGCGTCGGCACGCCGCTCGATCTCATCGAGGCGGTGCGGCGGGGCATCGACATGTTCGATTGTGTGCTGCCGACGCGGAACGGGCGCCATGGGCTCGCCTATACGTGGGGCGGCCCCGTCAATCTGCGCAACGCGGTCAACGCCGACGATGCCGCGCCGCTCGATCCGGAAAGCTCGTGCCCTGCGGCGCGGGACTATTCGCGCGCCTATCTGCATCATCTGATCCGCTCGGGCGAGTATCTCGGCGCGATGATCCTCTCGTGGGTGAACACGGTGTTCTACCAGGACCTGATGGCGCGCATGCGAGCCGCCATCGAGGAGGGCCGGTTCGCAGATTGGGCGGAGGAGACCAAGGCGCGCATCGTCACCAAGCCTGCCGCGTAGGTTTCACTGCCAGGGAAGTGCGGATCAGGACGGCGGAGCGGCGTCCACCATCTCGCGTGCGATGCTGCGCTCGCGGTGGACGAGATAGACGCCCGAGCCCACGATCAGCGTTGCGCCGGCCAGCGTCCACAGATCCGGCAGGTCTCCGAACACCGCATATCCGAAGGCCACCATGGTGAGAAGCTGCATGTAAATGAAGGGCGCGATGGAGGAGGCGGGCGCGAGCCGGTAGGCGTGCAGGAACAGCCAGTGGCCGACGCCGCCGAGAATGCCGAGCGCGCCGAGCAACACCCAGGCGATCGCGTCGGGCGGCGTCTGCCAGCCGGCGTATGCGATGGGTGCGCCAGCGAACGTGCCGACGAACATCGAATAGAACAGCGTGACGAGCGGCGGATCGAAATGCGCCATGTGGCGCGTGAGCAGCATGAATAGCGCATAGACTAGCATGGCCGCGAACGCATAGAGCACGGCCGGATGGATGACGCCGAAACCGGGCCGCACTGCGATCAGAACCCCGATAAAGCCCACCAGGATCGCGACGAGCCTGCGGCGGCCTACCCATTCGCCGAGCAGCGGGCCTGCGAGCAGCGCCACCATGAGGGGCGCGAGGAAGACGATGGTGATGGTCTGGTCCAGGCGCATGTATTGCAGCGCAAGGAAGTTGAAAGCGGTGGTTCCTACCATCAGCACGGAGCGGACGAGTTGAAGCCCAAGCCTGTTGGTGGTGAAGAGCGCTTTTGCGCTCATGATACCGAACGCTGGCACGAGCAGGAGCAGCAGCACGAACTGGCCGATGAAGCGTGCCCACACCACCTGGCCGACGGTGAGACCGTCGCGCGTGACGAGATACTTCGCGGTGGTGTCGAGACCCGAAAAGAGCACGACGGCGGCCACCATCAGGCCGATGGCCTTGAGCCGCTGGCGGGCGGCATCGGTGTCATTGGAACTATCGGGAGCGTCTTTCATGGCGGGCCGGGTTCGATGCGCGCTTCTCTCGTCGCCGAAGGGCCGAGTGCCGGTGGCGGCTGTCGCGCTCGGCGCGCCTCAGCGCATCGCGAACGATCAGGCTTTAAGCATGTGCCCCGTCTTAATGCACGGAATTGCGGAGGAGGCGCGGCATTTTCGCTGTGCGTCGTAACTGATCCTGCCCTGCCCGAGACCGGCTTGCTTTTGCGATGCCCGGGAAGCCCTGTGGCGCTCACGCGCGTTTCCCGAGCGTTTTTTCCGGGACTGGGCGACCGACGCCCCGTTTGCTGCGTTAATTCTCGTGCTTCATGTCGGAAAAGCGCTTCACACTGGTCCGGAACCACACTAGAAAGCGCTCTCTCCATGAGGCCGTCCGCACGCACTGCGTGAGACGGCTTGGGGCCGGTAGCTCAGAGGTAGAGCACGTGACTTTTAATCATGGGGTCGAGGGTTCGATTCCCTCCCGGCTCACCAAAATTTCTCAATAGCTTTAATCGACTAAGGACCAGCGCGGGTCTCTGGGACGCGTTTGCGTCCGGCTGTTGCCGGACGCAATGGGGACGCGGGGGACGGCGTACTCTGGCGTTTACTCGCAGGGGACGGTCATGGTCTTGCCGACGGCGGGGAAGAACTTCTTGCAGCCGACTTCCGCCGCGGGTTCGGGGGTAGCGTTCGTGGTTTGGCGGCCGGTCTCCAGGAGCATCGCGGTCGAAACCGGGGTTTCGCGCTGGGGCTGGGCTTCCTCGGCAGGGGCCTCCGCGGTGGCGACCTTGGTGGGCGCGGTTTTGGCGGCAGGGGCGGGATCAGCCTTGGCAACGCGGGTTTTCTGGGGTGCGGGGAGGCGCTTCTGCTGCGTCTCAGCGACGTAAACGCGCTTCTTTTGCGGGCGCTTAGCCTGGTTCGTCAGGTGGGGCCGGACGACCTCCGGGGTGTATTCGCAGGAGATGCAAGCCTGAGCGCCCGAAGCAAAAAGCGTTGCCGAAGCGATGAGTGAGGTGGCGATGGCCAGAATGGTCCGTGTCATTGATGCCTCCCGAGGTTTCGCGCCCTAACCTGGTATTCGTCCCGGGATTGATCATGCGCGTCCGGCCCCTGCGGGGCTGTTCCAGCCGGAACAGGCTCCGAAATTTCTGGAGGCCAGGGTGCGCGTGAGGCCTTTTCGGCGCTTGGACCTACCTGAGGCGGTAGCAGTTCGAGTAGGTCCGGGGCGTGCGGGTGACGTCGTAGCCCGACAGGCACTGGACGAGCGAGGTCTCCGTCGGATGGCGGAAGAGGAGCAGCGCGGCGCGGTTGTCGTATCCGCTGGTGAAGCCTGCGACCTGCCAGCCGGACTTCAGGAGCTCCTCGATGGAGATCTGCTCCTCGTCCGGCTGGGAGCGAGCGTCCGGCGGCGGGAGAAGGAAGGCCGCCGTGAGCGCAAGGGCGCCTGCAAGGGTGGTGCGATAAGGGAAAGTCATCACGTCCTCCTGTGCCTCGAAGGAATACCGGACCGCGCCCTCTCGTCCTGATCCAGAACGGGGGCATCATATCGCTTTTTTGCCGCATGAGGGGGTGGTTTGCCCGGAAACGCCGCGGCTGGGCGCGACCTGCCTGAAGGACGGGCGAAAGCCACGGACGACGCTCGGAAATCCAGGCCCGCGCGCCCTTGCCGCCACTTGCGGGCGTCACACGGCGCCATTAGGGTACGCTCCGCTGGGTGGTTCGAGTGCGACGCAGGGCAGGTTTTGCCCTCCGGGCCACACTATCCCGTAGGTTCTCGGGTTCGTCCCTCACAGCCAAGATCTTCGCGGCTGGCACTCCGCTTGCCTCAGAGCCGCATGCCACAAGTGTCCAAGGAGGATTTCGTGCCGGGTAGCGCCAAGAACTGGATTGTCGAGACGGACTGGCTGGCGGATCATCTCGATGCGCCCGACCTCATTGTTTTCGACGGCTCCTGGCATCTGCCGAACTCGGGCCGCGACGCGAAGGCGGAGTATCTCGCCGAGCATATTCCGGGTGCGCTGTTCTTCGACATCGACGATCTGGTCGACGAGAAATCGCCGCTGCCGCACATGCTGCCGCCCACGCCGAAGTTCGCGTCGCGGATGAAGAAAATGGGCGTCGGCGACGGCATGCGCATCGTGATCTACGATACCTATGGCCTGTTCTCCGCCGCGCGCGTGTGGTGGACGTTCCGCGCCATGGGGCATCAGGACGTGGCGGTGCTGAACGGCGGCCTCAAGAAGTGGAAGGCCGAGGGGCGTCCGCTCGAGGACATGGCGCCGGTGCCGCGCACGGCGCGCCACTTCACGCCGCTCCTCAACAACTCGCTGGTGCGCGATCTCGACGACATCAAGGGCTATGTCGCCAAGGGCGGCACGCAGATCGTCGACGCGCGGCCGAAGGCACGTTTCGAGGGCACGGAGCCCGAGCCGCGCCCGGGCCTGCGCGCCGGACATATCCCCGGCTCCAAGAACGTGCCGTCGTCCACCATCCTGAATGCAGACGGGACCCTCAAGTCCAAGGCGGAGCTCGAGAAGATCTTCCGCGACGTTGGCATCGATCCCCAGCAGCCGGTGGTGACCACGTGCGGATCGGGCGTGACCGCCTCAATGCTGTCGCTGGCGCTCAGCGTGATCGGCCAGGACAACGCTGCCGTCTATGACGGCGCGTGGGCAGAGTGGGGCCAGGAGGCGCTCGATACGCAGGTGGAGACGGGGCCCGCGAAATAGCTCAAGGGCGCGTCTGTTTTCCGTTTCGGTTGTTCCGTTTAAAGTGAGAAGCGCGCGGGCTCCCAAGTCCGCGCGCTTTTTCGGTCCTGGCCCGGTCGAAGGACGGTCTCATGCGCAGTCTCTCTGTTGCTGCCGTTTCAGCGTTCGCCTTGTTCGCATCCGGCCCTGCCTCGGCTGCCGGCGAGGTGCGCTGCCTGGACGATGCAATGCTCGTGTTCGACGCCTCGGGCTCGATGGCAGGAACCGACATGAATGCCGTGCGCCCGCATATCGCCAAGGTGCGCGAGGCGCTCGCGAGCGTGCTGCCGGCGGTGACGCCGCGGCGCCATCTCGGGCTCATGGTCTACGGTCCGGGCCCGCGCGCGAAATGCAGCAACATCGACCTGCGCCTCAAGCCCGGCCCGAACAGCGCCGAGACCATCATGGGTGAGGTCAACAGTGTGGTGCCCGCAGGCGAGACGCCGCTCACGGCGGCTGTGAGAGGCGCGGCGGAGGAGCTCAAGTTTCGCGAGAAGCCCGCGGTCGTGGTGTTGCTGACGGACGGTGAGGAGACGTGCGGCGGCGATCCCTGCAAGCTTGCGCGCCAGCTCAAGGCCGAGGCGAGCGCACTCACTATCCATGTCATCCAGTTCAAGATCAGCGGCTCCACGTGGCTGCAAAGCGGGACGGGATCCGCCTGCATGGCCGCGGAGACGGGCGGTGTGTCGCTCACGGCCGGTACCAAGGACGAGCTGATCGAGGCGCTTCAGAAAACGCTCACGTGTCCCCTGTTCTCGGAGAGAGCGGCGCGGCTTCGTTGAGCCCGGCGGCTACGCCTCGGGGAAAAACTGGAAGACCCACGTCTCGGTGAGGGCGCGCTCGCCCTGGCGGAGGAAGACGCGGATGTCCACGGGCTCGGAGCCTTTCGCCTCGATGTCGAACAGTGCGCGCCAGCGTTCCCGCTGATCGACGACCGGATGGCTGTAGGCGTTGCTGATCTCTCCGCGCGACGGGGTGACGACCAGCTCCACGCCATCGTTGCGGCCGATGCCGCGGAATACGGTGCCCTGGAAGTCGATCACGAACTTCGTGACGCCTTCGGGGCGCTTGTGTCCCGGACGGCCGCCGAGGCCGGTCCAGGTTGCGGTTGCCTTGGCGAGCGCGCTCGGGAACGGAATCTCGTCCACCCACTTGAGGCGATAGTGATAGCGCCGTTGCTCACCGGCCCGGAACGGCTCCTTGGGGCACCAGTAGGCGGCGATGTTGTCGTGGATCTCGTCGTCTGTCGGGATTTCGAGAAGCTGCACCTCGCCTTCGCCGAAGCTCTCGATGGGCTCGATCCAGACCGACGGACGGCGCTCGTAGAAGACGCTGTCGTCGAGATAGTGGACGAAGTCGCGGTCGCGCTGCAGAAGGCCAAAGCCGCGGATGTCGCGGTCGACGAAGGCGTTGACCATGACGCGAGGCGGATTGTTGAGCGGGCGCCAGATGCGCTCGCCCGCGCCGGTCCAGATGGCGAGCCCGTCCGAGTCGTGAATCTCCGGGCGCCAATCGACCACCTGGCGGCGGCTCGTCTCGCCGTACCAGTACATGCTCGAGAACGGCGCGATGCCGAGGCGTGCGATGTCGCGGCGGGCGAACAGCTCGGCCTCGATCTCCATGTCGATGCGCGCGACGTCGCGCTTGTCGGTGGTGCGCCGCGCCTTGATGCGGTAGGCGCCGGTTACGCTCGGGCTGTCGAGTAGAGCGTAGAGCGTGAGGCCGTCGTCCTGGGGAGCGCTGCTGTCGAGCCAGAACTCGGTGAAGCGCGGAAACTCCTCCGGCGTCTGCATGCCGGTGTCGATGGCGAGGCCGCGGGCGGAGAGACCGTACTGGTTGAAGGGCCCGGACGTGCGGAAGTAGGACGCGCCGAGGAAGGCGAGCCAGTCGGTCTTCTGGTCAGGGGCCATGACGCGGAAGCCGGCGAAGCCGACGCCGTCGGGCAGCTCGCGGGCCGGGTGATCGGGCGGGCTGTCGAAGAGGCTCGCGCTGTAGAGCACCTCCTGCGCTTCGCCACCGCGCGCCAGGTGGATCTTCACCGGATCGGGCGACATGCGGCTCAGGTGGAAGAGCTGGACGGGCAGGCGATGCGCCGGATCGAGCATCAGGCTCATCTCGGGGCGAAAGCGAATGGCCTGATAGGCGTCGTAGTCGATCCGGTAGAGGATCTCGGGCACGACCTTCGGCGTCGGCTCCCAGGCCGCCTTTGCCATGTCCTTCGCGCGGTCCTGGAGGATCGCGAACGAGAACGGTTTAGGAGCGTCGAGGCTCAAGCCGTTGTTTGCTGTGCCTGCGTCGGCTGTTCCGGCGCTGGCCGTGCCGACGACATTCAGTTTTGCGGTCAAACCTGCCGCTGCCACTCCGGCAAGGATCTGCCGCCGATCGAGCTCCGAGCGCTTCACAGTCATACTTTCTTATTTGTGTCGTCGTTGAGCGTTTCCCCCGGCTTCCCTACCGCAGAACGCGGAGGCTGGCCAGCGGCGGCCGCGGCATTTGGCCCTCCGCCGCCTGCCGCCGGGGAGGGGCGCAGCCCGAAAAATGTGCAGCCGGACGTGGCGAGACCGAGGGTGCACGGACGACTAAGACCTTGCAATCGCCTGTGCATCGCAACACTGGACTGTTTATAGATGAAGACCGTAAGGATAGAGAAACCGACGGGTTGGGGGGCAACGAGGGGAGTCATGAGCCGCTACTTCAAGGTGCTCCGCGCAGTCTTGGTGCTGACTGTGGCAAATTTTGTGTGCGCCGCACCGCTGTTCGCCCAGGGGCCGCCGGCCCCTGCCGTGACCGTTGCAACGCCACTCGCGAAAAGGACGACGACCTGGGACGAGTATTCCGGCCGTTTCGAAGCGGTGGAAACCGTCGAGGTGCGCCCCCGCGTCTCCGGCTTCGTCGACAAAGTACATTTCAAGGACGGACAGATCGTCAAAGCGGGCGATCCGCTATTCACCATCGATCCCAGGCCGTTCGAGATCGCAGTGGAGAGCGCGCGCGCCGAGATCTCGCGCGCCAAGGCGCAAGTCGCGCTGGCGTTGAGCGAGGTGGAGCGCGCGGCGCCGCTGGTCAAGTCGGGCGCGGTGACCGAGCGTGACTTCACGCAGCGCAGCGCCAACCTCAACGTGACGGAAGCTCAGCTTCAGGTCGCGGAAGCCAATCTCAAGGCGGCCGAGCTCAATCTCGAGTGGACGGTTGTGACGGCGCCGATCTCGGGACGCATATCGGATCGCAAGGTCGACATCGGAAACCTCGTGATCGGCGGATCGCAGGGCACGACGCTGCTCACGACCATCGTCTCGCTCGATCCCATTCACTTCGTGTTCGATACGTCGGAGGCCGACTATCTCAGGTATGCGCGTCTCGGCCTCGCGGGCGAGCGCACGTCCTCGCGCGACACGGCGAGCCCGGTTCGCATCAGGCTCGCCGACGAGAGCGACTGGGCGCACGAAGGCCGCATGGACTTCCTCGACAACCAGTTCAATCCGCGCTCGGGAACGATGCGCGGACGCGCCATCATCGCCAACAAGGATCAATTGTTCTCGCCAGGCATCTTCGCCCGGCTGAGATTGTTCGGCGGCGAGATCGACGCTCTATTGCTGCCCGACAGCGCGGTCGTGTCCGACCAGATGCAGAAGATCGTGTTCGTGGTGGGTGACGACGGGGTGGTGAAGGCCGCGCCGGTGACGCTCGGTCCGCTGGTCGAAGGCTTGCGGGTGGTGAAGGGCGGCATCAAGGCGACGGACAAGGTCGTGCTCGACGGGCTCGCGAGCCCGTTCGTAAGGCCGGGTGCGAAAGTCGTGACGCAGGCCGGGGAGATCAAAACCGTTCCGTAAGGACACGGCCGTCGTCTTTTTTTCGTCATTCCGGCGCGTTGCGAAGATCCTTCGGGGGATCGGCGAGCAGATCTAGGGGCGGGTGCCCGCGGAAGAGTTTCATGCGCTTTTCTCACTTCTTCATCGATCGACCGATCTTCGCCACCGTGCTCTCGGTGATCCTCACGATCGTGGGCGTGATCGCGGGTGCCGCGCTGCCGATCGCAGAATATCCCGAGATCGCACCGCCCACGGTGAACATCTCGGCCTCCTATCCCGGTGCGTCGGCGGCGGTGATCGCGGAGACCGTGGCCGCGCCCATCGAGCAGGAGGTGAACGGCGTCGACAATATGCTCTACGTCGTGTCGCAATCGACCGGTGACGGGCGGTTGTCGATCAGCGTGGTGTTCAAGCCGGGCACCGACATCGACCAGGCCCAGGTGCTGGTGCAGAACCGCGTGTCGATCGCGGAACCGCGCCTGCCCGAGGACGTGCGGCGCCTCGGCCTCACGGTGCTCAAGGCCTCGCCCGACCTGATGATGGTCGTGCACATGATCTCGCCGGACGGCTCGCGCGATCAGCAGTACATCTCGAACTACGCCACGCTCTACATCAAGGACAGGCTGGCGCGTATCGACGGCATCGGCGACAGCCGCGTGTTCGGCGCGCGCGACTACTCGATGCGCGTCTGGCTCGATCCGGCGAAGGTGGCCTCCCGCGATCTCACGGCCTCGGAGGTCGTGGCGGCGATCCGGGCCGCGAACCTGCAGGTCGCGGCGGGCTCCATCAACCAGCCGCCCGCGTCCTCGCCGGGCGCCTTCACGCTCTCTGTGCACACGCTCGGGCGTCTCTCGACGGTCGAGGAGTTCGAGAACATCGTCGTGCGTGCGGAAGAGGGCGGCGAGGTGGTGCGCGTCAAGGACGTGGCGCGCGTGGAACTCGGCTCGCAGGACTATACGGTCAACGCCTATCTCTCGAACAAGGTCGCGACGGCGGTGGTGCTATTCCAGCGTCCCGGCTCCAACGCGCTCTCGACGGCTGCTGCGGTGAAGGCCGAGATGCAGACGCTGGCGAAGGATTTTCCGCCGGGCGTGGGTTACACGATCGTCTACAACCCGACAGAGTTCATCCAGTACTCGATCGACGCCGTGGTGGCGACGCTGATCGAAGCGCTGATCCTGGTGGTGCTGGTCGTCATCCTGTTCCTTCAGACCTGGCGCGCGGCGGTCATCCCCATCATCGCCATTCCGGTGTCTCTCATCGGCTCGTTCGTGGTGATGGGCGCGCTCGGGATCTCGTTCAACTCGCTCTCGCTGTTCGGGCTCGTGCTCGCGATCGGCATCGTGGTGGACGACGCGATCGTCGTTGTCGAGAACGTGGAGCGGCGGCTCGCGGAAGGCCTCGCGCCGAAAGAGGCCGCGCATCAGACGATGGACGAGGTGGGTGGCGCACTGATCGCGATCACGGCGACGCTGATCGCGGTGTTCCTGCCGACGGCCTTCATCTCCGGATTGCAAGGCACCTTCTACAAGCAGTTCGCGATCACCATCGCGGCTTCGACCGCCATCTCGTGCTTCGTGTCGCTCACGCTGTCGCCTGCGCTCGCGGCGCTGCTGCTCAAGCCGCATTCCTCGCATCATGAGAAGCAGGGGCTTCTCGCGCGCATTCTGGGCGCGCCGGTGCGCCTCTTCTTCCGCGGCTTCAATGCTGCATTCGACGGCCTTTCGCATGGGTATGCGGGCCTCACTGGCCGGCTGATCCGGCTGCCGCTGATCCTGCTCGCGCTCTACGGCGGGCTTCTATTCCTGACCTACGACCGGCTCGCGAAAACGCCGACGGGCCTCATCCCGCAGCTCGATCGCACCTACTTCATTACGGTGTTCCAGCTTCCGCCGGGATCTACGCTCGATCGTACGGACGCGGTGGTGCGCAAAGCCTCCGAGCTGATGCTTAAGCGGCCGGGCGTCTCGGATGCGGTGGCGTTCGCGGGTTTCGACGGCGCGACATTCACCAATGCGCCGAACACGGCTGTGATCTTCGTGCGGCTCGCTACATTCGAGGAGCGGCTCAAGGCGGGCATCACCAAGGATCAGATCCTGGCCGACCTGCGCGGGCAGATGGCGACGATCAAGGAAGCCTTCGCGTTCGTGCTCGAGCCGCCTTCGGTGCCGGGCATCGGCACGGGCGGCGGCCTCAAGGGCTATGTGCAGGACCGCAGCGGGCGCGGCTATCACGCGCTCGAAGGCGCGGCCTGGACGGTCGCGGGCGGCGCCGGGCAGGTGCCGGGCATCGTGCAGCCGTTCACGCTCTTCAACACGCGCACGCCGCAGATCTGGGCGGATATCGATCGCACCAAGGCCGAGCAGCTCGGCGTGCCGATCGGGCGCGTGTTCGATGCGCTCTCGATCTACATGGGCTCGGCGTTCGTGAACGACTTCAACATCCTGGGGCGCACCTACCGGGTGACGGCGCAGGCGGACAATCCGTTCCGCGAGACGTTGCGCGACGTGGCGAACCTCAAGACGCGGAGTGCCTCCGGCGACATGGTGCCGCTCGGCTCCGTAGCGACATTCTCGGATACGACGGGTCCCTACCGCGTTCCGCGCTACAACCTGTTCCCGGCTGCGGAGGTGCAGGTGGGGCTCGCGCGCGGCTACTCGTCCGGCCAGGGTATCCAGGCCATCGAGCACATCGTCGACTCGGCGCTGCCGTCCGGGTTCGGCTTCGAGTGGACGGAGATCGCGCTGCAGGAGAAGCTCGCGGGAAGCACGGCGGTGGTGGCGTTCGGCCTTGCGGTCGTGTTCGTGTTCCTGGTGCTGGCCGCGCTCTACGAGAGCTGGCTGTTGCCGCTCGCCGTCATCCTGATCGTGCCGATGTGCATTCTCGCGGCGATGCTCGGCGTCAACTACATGGGCCTCGACCGTAACATCCTGGTCGAGATCGGCCTCGTGGTGCTCGTCGGTCTCGCTGCCAAGAATGCGATCCTGATCGTCGAGTTCGCCAAGCAAGCCGAGGACGCGGGCATGAGCCGCTACGAGGCGGCGGTGAGCGCGGCGCGGACCCGCTTGCGGCCCATCCTCATGACATCGCTCGCCTTTATTCTCGGCGTGGTGCCGCTGGTGCTGGCCACGGGCGCGGGCGCGGAGATGCGCCAGTCGCTCGGCACGGCTGTGTTTTCCGGCATGCTGGGCGTGACGCTGTTCGGCCTGATCTTCACGCCGGTATTCTACGTGGTGACCAGCAAGCTCGCCGGGCGGGGGAGCAAGGCGGACGAGGCGGCGGGCACGGCGGCCGAGTGACCGGCGCCTCCTGGCCGGGCGGGCGAGGGGAAAGCTTGATCTCCGACCGCCGCCCCTAGTATATGTGCCCATCCTGGCGCGGCCTTTGGCTCCCGAACCGGGCCGGCATCCCTGTTAACGCTGGTCCTTCCGGGCCGGGCCGTGAGGTTCCCGGCGCTCGGTTGACGTGAGCTACGCGATTGATTTTGCGTAGACTTCATGTTCGAGGTCGCTACGATCTCAGGCGATCAAGCTCTAGGCGGGCGTGGCGGAATTGGTAGACGCACTGGATTTAGGTTCCAGCGGCGAAAGTCGTGGGGGTTCAAGTCCCTCCGCCCGCACCAGGGTCGGAAGCGAGGATTTTGAGGGTTTCGCCCCGCGAGGGGCATTCGAGAGTTGAACGAGCGAGCGAAGGCAGCAGGACGTCATGCAGGTTACGGAAACGAGTTCAGAGGGCCTCAAGCGCAAGCTCAAGGTCGTGGTCGGGGCCGATGAGCTCGGCGAGCGCTTCAGCGCACATCTCGACAAGATCAAGGATCAGGTGCAGCTCAAGGGCTTCCGCAAGGGCAAGGTGCCGATCGCGCACATCAAGAAGGTGTTCGGCCGCTCGGTGATGAACGACGTGCTGCAGGAGACGATCCGCGAGACCTCGAACAAGGCGATCGTCGACCGCAAGGAACGCCCGGCCATGATGCCGGACATCGCGCTCGCCGAGAACGCAGCAGCGATCGAGAGCGTGGTCGAGGGCAAGGCCGACCTCGCCTACGAGATGAGCTTCGAGGTGCTGCCCGAGGTGGCGCTCACGGATCTCAAGTCGCTCAAGCTCGAGCGGCTGGTTGCGGATGTCGACGACGAGCAGCTCGACAAGGCGCTCGGCGAGCTGGCTGAGCGCAACCAGACGTTCGCCGCCGAGGAAGGCCGCGCCGCCGAAGAGGGCGATCGCGTCACCATCGATTTCAAGGGCACCATCGACGGCGTTGCCTTCGAGCGTGGCGAGGGTGAGAACCTGCAGCTCGTGATCGGCAATGCCGGGTTCATCCCGGGCTTCGAGGAAGGCATCAAGGGCGCCAAGAAGGGCGAGAGCCGCGACGTGAAGGCGACGTTCCCGGCCGAGTATCCGGTGGCGGATCTTGCCGGCAAGGATGCCGTGTTCGCGATCACGGTCAAAGAGGTCGAGAAGCCCGTCAAGACCGAGATCAACGACGAGTTCGCCAAGGCTCTCGGCACCGAAGGGCTCGACAACCTGAAGGAGCTCATCTCGGCGCAGATCAAGCGCGAGCTGGATCAGGCCTCCCGCATGAAGCTCAAGCGTGAGCTGCTCGACGCGCTCGAGACGGCGCACACGTTCGAGCTGCCGCCGACGCTCGTCGAGCGCGAGTTCGAGGCCATCTGGAAGCAGGTGACCGAAGGGCTCGCCCGCGAGAACAAGACGTTCGCCGACGAAGGCAAGACAGAGGACGAGGCGAAGGCCGAATACCGCACCATCGCGGAGCGCCGCGTGCGCCTCGGCCTGGTGGTCGGTGAGATCGGCGACAAGAACAAGATCGAGGTCACGCAGGACGAGATGCGCCGCGCGCTCATCGAGCACGCCCGCCGCTTCCCAGGCCAGGAGAAGAACGTCTACGAGTACTTCGAGAAGACGCCGGGCGCGCTACAGGAGCTGAGAGCGCCGATCTTCGAGGACAAGGTGATCGATTTCGTCATCGAACTCGCGAAGCCGGCCGAGAAGAAGGTGTCGCGGCAGGAGCTGCTCGACAGCCTCGAGAAGGTCAGCAACGCCTGAGGCGGATTGTTTCCGCGCGCCGAGGCGAGCGGGAAATAGGCTGTGACTTGATTGCAGGCGCTACGTTCCGGACGGTCCCGTCCCGAGCGTTGCGCCTGTGATTTTGAGGTGGTTGCCTCCGTGAGGCGCGCGTGCCTTCTGCGTGGGTTACCGTTGCGCACACCACATGCCGCCGGGGGGCTTGAAGTCACGCTCCGCTATGCTGATCTGATGTCTCTGCTGCCGGCCGATTCGGCGGTGCCGGGCCTCGACTCGTCCTCGAGCGGGGCCTAGTCTTTTGTTTGATCGGGCTTCTTGTCGGAATGCCGGGCTGCCTCGAGAGGGGCTGGTGTTCTGGAAGCAATCTGAGTTTGATCGTGCTTCTTGTCGGAAAACCGCTTCCATTCCGGTCCTTGCCGGGACAGGCTTTTCCCGAAGCACTCTGAGGAGCTAAGACCCCATGCGCGATCCCGTCGCTACTCTCACCGGTTCCTTCTGGCCCATGGTCGTCGAGCAGACGGCTCGCGGCGAGCGGGGCTATGACCTGCCTTCGCGGCTTCTCAAGGAGCGCATCATCTTCGTGACGGGTCCGGTCGAGGATCAGATGGCCGCGTCGATCTGCATGCAGCTTCTCTTCCTGGAGGCGGAAAACCCCAAGAAAGAGATCTCCATGTACATCAACTCGCCTGGTGGCGTGGTGACTGCCGGCATGGCGATCTACGACACCATGCAGTTCGTGAAGCCGCCGATCGCGACCCTGTGCATCGGCCAGGCCGCCTCGATGGGCTCGCTGCTGCTCTGCGCCGGCAACAAGGACATGCGCTATGCGCTCCCGAACGCGCGCATCATGGTTCACCAGCCCTCGGGCGGGTTCTCGGGCCAGGCTTCGGATATCGAGCGGCATGCCGAAGACATCATTAAGATGAAGCGGCGTCTGAACGAAGTTTACGTCAAGCATACGGGGCAGCCGTATGAGACGATCGAGCGGACGCTGGACCGCGACTACTTCATGACTGCCGATCAGGCCAAGGATTTCGGTCTCATCGACCGCGTGCTCAACAAGCGCGACGATGTGGACACCAAGGCTGACGAGGCCAAGACGACCTGATAGTCTTTGTTTGCAGGGGTTTGGGAGCGGCGGTGTGCCCCACCGTCGCACCCGGCCCGGTTTCCGGCCACCCCTTGCAGACTTTGCTATGCTTGGTCGAGACAGGCCCACCGGCCGCGGCGACCGTGCCGGGCCCCGGGTTGGGTCCACGCAAGGTTGGCAGGATATTGTTGCCCTCTTAACCGGTTTGATCCGTTCGACTTTTCGGCATCAACTCTGTGGTAATCAGGCCGAAAGGTTCAGACGGGGACGGGAGAGGCATTAATCGAATCTTGATCTCGGGAACGCTAGCGTGTTGAGATCGGGTGTAACAGTTTCGTGTACCTCGCGGCGGGCTACGCCGTAGACGCTCCGAAAGGCCTTTGCCGGCCTTAATTAATCCGGATCTTCCGGGCGTACTTCCTGACTGCGGGTGAGAGAACAGAATGGCTCAGGAAAAGAACACCCTTTACTGCTCTTTCTGCGGAAAAAGCCAGCACGAGGTCAGGAAGCTGATCGCCGGCCCGACGGTATTCATCTGCGATGAATGCGTCGAGCTGTGCATGGACATTATCCGCGAGGAGAACAAGAACACCCTCGTCAAGTCGCGCGACGGTGTGCCAACGCCGCAGGAAATCTGCACGGTGCTTGATTCCTATGTGATCGGTCAGTTCCACGCGAAGCGCGTGCTGTCGGTGGCCGTCCATAACCACTACAAGCGCCTTAACCACGCGGCGAAGAACAACGACGTCGAGCTCGCGAAGTCGAACATCCTCTTGGTCGGCCCCACGGGTTGCGGCAAGACGCTGCTCGCGCAGACGCTCGCGCGCATCCTCGATGTTCCGTTCACGATGGCCGACGCTACGACGCTCACGGAAGCGGGCTATGTGGGCGAGGATGTCGAGAACATCATCCTCAAGCTTCTGCAGAACGCCGACTACAACGTCGAGCGGGCGCAGCGCGGCATCGTCTACATCGACGAGATCGACAAGATCAGCCGCAAGTCCGACAACCCGTCCATCACGCGCGATGTCTCGGGCGAGGGCGTGCAGCAGGCGCTTCTGAAGATCATGGAAGGCACGGTTGCCAGCGTGCCGCCCCAGGGCGGCCGTAAGCATCCGCAGCAGGAGTTCCTGCAGGTCGATACATCGAACATCCTCTTCATCTGCGGCGGTGCGTTCGCTGGTCTCGAGAAGATCATCGCGCGTCGCGGCAAGGGGACGTCGATCGGCTTCGGCGCGCGGGTGATGGGTCCCGACGAGCGGCGCACCGGCGAGGTGCTGCGCGAGGTGGAGCCCGAGGATCTGCTGAAGTTCGGCCTCATTCCCGAGTTCATTGGCCGTCTGCCCGTCATCGCCACCCTCGAGGATCTCGACGAGGCGGCTCTGGTGCAGATCCTCAACGAGCCGAAGAATGCGCTCGTGAAGCAGTATCAGCGCCTCTTCGAGATGGAGGACGTGAAGCTCACGCTGACGCAGGATGCGCTGCGGGCGATTGCGCGCAAGGCTATCGAGCGCAAGACGGGCGCACGCGGTCTCCGCTCGATCATGGAAGGCATCCTGCTCGACACGATGTTCGATCTGCCGGCGCTCAAGGGCGTCGAGGAGGTCGTGATCGGGCCGGAGGTCGTCGAGGGCGGCGCGCGTCCGCTCCGGATCTATTCGGACAGGGCCGAGGAGAAGGGCTCCACAGCCTCCTAAGCCGGCGGGCTGCCCTGAAACAAGGCGTCTGACGTGGATATGTGGCCGCGGGCACCTCTGTGCCCGTGGTGCGGCGGGGGAGGCGAGGCTCATTATTGATTAGGCCGGGGACCGTCCCCATCTTTCCTCAGCGACGCTTCCCATGGGCCGGCTCGGTTCTGGGGATTTCAAAATGAAAGATGCGGCGTGGGTTTCCCGGTTTCGGCCATAATGGCGCGAGCCTTGGGGACTACAGTGGGCTTCGAAGGCCGGTCAACGGCCGCGCAGCGCAACGCGAATGGGTGACGATGATGAGCGAAGAAAAACAGACAAAGGACAAGCCGGGCGCGCGGGATCATTATCCCGTTCTGCCGCTGCGCGACATTGTCGTGTTCCCCTACATGATCGTGCCGCTGTTCGTCGGGCGCGAGAAATCGATCAACGCGCTCGAGGAAGTGATGCGCGCCGACAAGCACATCCTGCTTGCCGCGCAGAAGAACGCGGGTGACGACGATCCGGCGACGGATGCGATCTATCAGGTCGGTACGCTCGCCTCGGTGCTGCAGCTCCTCAAGCTGCCCGACGGCACGGTGAAGGTGCTCGTCGAGGGCACGGCGCGCGCACGCGTGCTGCGCTACACCGACAACGCCAACTATTTCGAAGCCGAGGTCGAGCGCATCTCGGAGACGATCGGCACCAAGGCCGAGATCGAGGCGCTTGCGCGCTCGGCGGTCTCTCAGTTCGAGAACTACGTCAAGCTCAACAAGAAGATCTCGCCGGAGGTGCTCGGCACCGTCGCGCAGATCGAGGACTACTCGAAGCTCGCCGACACGATCGCCTCGCATCTCGCAGTCAAGATTGCGGACAAGCAGGACGTGCTCGAGACTACGGTCGTCTCCGACCGTCTCGAGAAGGTCTATACGCTCATGGAGAGCGAAATCTCCGTGCTGCAGGTGGAGCGCAAGATCCGTTCGCGCGTGAAGCGGCAGATGGAGAAGACGCAGCGCGAGTACTATCTGAATGAGCAGATGAAGGCCATTCAGAAGGAGCTCGGCGACACTGAAGAGCGCGACGACATCGCGGAGTTCGAGGAGAAGATCGACAACACCAAGCTGTCGAAGGAGGCCAAGGACAAGGCCACTGCCGAGCTCAAGAAGCTCAAGCAGATGAGCCCGATGTCGGCCGAGGCGACGGTGGTGCGCAACTACCTCGACTGGCTGCTCTCGATCCCGTGGGGCATCAAGGGCAAGGTCAAGAAGGACCTCGAAGAGGCCCAGCAGGTGCTTGATGCCGAGCACTACGGTCTCGGGAAGGTCAAGGAGCGCATTCTCGAGTATCTCGCGGTGCAGGCGCGCACCAACAAGCTCAAGGGTCCCATCCTGTGCCTCGTCGGCCCGCCCGGCGTGGGCAAGACCTCGCTCGGCAAGTCGATCGCCAACGCTACGGGCCGCGAGTTCGTTCGCATGAGCCTCGGCGGCGTGCGTGACGAGGCGGAGATCCGCGGTCACCGGCGCACCTACATCGGCTCCATGCCGGGCAAGGTGATCCAGTCGATGAAGAAGGCGAAGCGGACCAATCCGCTGTTCCTTCTCGACGAGATCGACAAGATGGGCCAGGACTTCCGAGGCGATCCGGCGGCGGCTCTGCTCGAGGTGCTCGATCCGGAGCAGAACGGCACGTTCAACGATCACTATCTCGAGGTCGACTATGACCTTTCGAACGTGATGTTCGTGACGACGGCCAACACGCTGAACATTCCGCCGGCTCTCATGGACCGCATGGAGATCATCCGTCTTGCGGGTTACACCGAGGACGAGAAGGTCGAGATCGCCAAGCGCCATCTGCTCACCGAGCAGCGTCAGGCCCATGGCCTCGAGGACGGCGAGTGGGAGGTCGAGGACGGCGCGTTGCTCGAGATCATCCGCCGCTATACGCGGGAAGCCGGCGTGCGCTCGCTCGAGCGCGAGGTCGCCAAGCTCGCGCGCAAGGCGGTGAAGGAGATCCTGACGTCCGACAAGAAGAAGGTCGTCGTGACGGCTGCCAACGTCAGCGATTATCTCGGCGTGCCGAAGTATCGCTTCGGCGAGGCCGAGGTCGAGGACCAGGTGGGTATCGTCACGGGCCTCGCTTGGACGGAAGTCGGCGGCGAGTTGCTCACGATCGAAGGTGTCATGATGCCCGGCAAGGGCAAGATGACGGTCACGGGCAACCTGCGCGACGTGATGAAGGAGTCGATCCAGGCCGCGAACGCCTACGTGCGCTCGCGCTCGGTCGAGTTCGGAATCCATCCGAGCCTGTTCGAGAAGAAGGACATCCACGTGCACGTGCCGGAAGGCGCGACGCCGAAGGATGGTCCCTCGGCCGGTGTCGCGATGGCGACTGCGATCATCTCGGTGCTCACCGGCATCGCAGTCCGCAAGGACGTGGCGATGACGGGCGAGATCACGCTGCGCGGACGCGTGCTTCCGATCGGCGGCTTGAAGGAGAAACTGCTCGCGGCACTGCGCGGCGGCATCAAGACCGTGCTGATCCCCGAGGACAACGTGAAGGATCTCGCTGAGATCCCCGAAGAGGTGAAGAAGAAGCTGGAGCTCGTGCCTGTGGCGCGCATGGAGGACGTGGTGAAGACCGCGCTCGTCAGCGTGCCCGAGCCGATCCAGTGGGACGAGCAGGCGGAGGCGACGACGGTTCCTTCCGACGGCTCGACCGGCGGACCTCGCGTGACGGCGCATTGACCGGCGTCGCGCATTGATCCGAATGCCGATGCTCTCTTTGAGGATAAATTTGTCCTAGCGAGCAGACGCAAATTTGAATGAACGGCGTGCGGGTGTTTTTCGATGGTTCACTCCTCGAAAGCGCCCGCACTTCTTTGGTTAATCGTGTGCGTATTTTCTACGCAGTGCGCTGCCTCAGCGATGCTCGGATGCGCCGATTTTTAAGGCCTAAAGGGGCGTTTTGCCCCTTGACGCGCCCTGTCATTAGGGGCTTTTGTGCGGCCACTATCGCCGATGCAACGGTCTCCAAAAGTAAGAATTGAACCGCATCGGTGTGCGCCAGCGGCGCGAGATCCAGAGACCAAGCCAATCCAAATTTATTCCAGTCACGAGGACGGAAAAATGAGCAAGAAAGATTTGATCGACGCCGTTGCCAAGGAAACCGAGCTGACCAAGGAGAAGGCTGGGACGGCAGTCGATGCAGTGCTCGCGCACATCAGGAACTCGCTCAAGAACGACGAGGAAGTGCGCATTCCCGATTTCGGCACGTTCAAGGTGACCAAGCGCAAGGCGCGCGAGGGTCGCAACCCCGCGACTGGCGCCACGATCAAGATTCCCGCTTCGCGCGTTCCGAAGTTCAGCCCCTCGAAGGGCCTCAAGGACGCGCTGAACTAAGCGCGTTCGAACCGGTTTGAGGAAGCGCGTCGCGGTCGGTCTGCGGCGCGCTTTTCATTTGCGGCAGCAGACAACGGCAGCAGGCGGCAATTCGAGCTTGCGGACCGATTGGCGATTGCCGATTGCGTCGCGTGCCGTTATGGAATGCGTGTCGGGCGGTTAGCTCAGTGGTAGAGCGCTGATCTTTTATCGCTCACGCGCGCTGATCCGTTCGCTTTCGCGACCGGGCGCGCTCCGCGGGGGCGGCGCTTGCGCCGAGCCGCCTTGCGGCCAAGGCCCTTGGCCTGTAGGAGATGAGTTGGGGCGGTTAGCTCAGTGGTAGAGCGCTTCGTTTACACCGAAGATGTCGGGAGTTCGACCCTCTCACCGCCCACCATTCCCTACTTCGCCTGCTTCAAGCGAATACGATAGGATGCGTTCGCCGTGGCCGACGCGAACTCCTGAGCACGTGATCCCCGTAGCGCGTTGACCTGCACATTCAGTCGCGCGAGCTCGCATGTGTCCGCGATCGTCGCGGTCAGGTTGGTGCATTCGTTTCCGGCCATCTCGTAGAGCATCCGGCGGCCCTTCTCCATCGCGTCCTTCTGGACCTCCGGATCGTCGGATTTGAGGGGAACGGACATGTTGTAGCTGACCGTGACTTCAACGGCGCGTGCGGCGTCGGAGGCTTGCGCGCGGGGGGGGGCCGTCGAAAATGCCGTCCCGGCTGTGATGGCAAAAAGCAGGTGGAGTACAGATATACGCATGCCCGGTCCTTCCCGATGATGATCGCTGTCGAGACTAGGCACAGAAGATGACCATGGCACGTGCGCGGCGGCCCGATCGCGTGCGATGGTAAAGGCGCTCTAACCATGAGGAAACGCATGTCCATCACGATGCACGAAATCGCCGTTCCGTCGTTTACCAAGCATCTCGAGGCGCTCGACGCGATCCTCGACAAGGCGGCGGCTTACGCAGAGGCGAAGAAGATCGATCCCAACGCGCTGCTCTCGGCGCGGCTCTATCCGGACATGTACACGTTCACCAAGCAGGTGCAGTCGGCCTGCGATTTCGCGAAGCTGTCGGTGGCGCGTCTCGCGGGGATCTCGGCTCCCGGGCACGACGACAGCGAGACGACGTTCGCGGAGCTCAAGACGCGTATCGCGGAGACGCTTGCGGTGCTCAAGGCCGCGCGCCCCGAGCCGATGGAAGCCGCTGCGGACCAGGAGGTGAAGATCAAGGCGGGTCCGCGCGAGCTGACGTTCACGGGGCGCGAGTATCTGCTCCACTTCGCGCTTCCCAACTTCTATTTCCACTGCGCCACGGCCTACGGAATCCTGCGCCACAACGGGCTCGAGATCGGAAAGCGCGATTTCATGCGGCGCATGCCTCCCGCGTAAGGGGCTGCAGGCTGTGAGCAGCGGCGGCGGGATTGAGCGGTTTCTCGTGGTGACCGGCGGACCTGGGTCTGGGAAGACGACATTGATCGATGCGCTTCGGGCGCAAGGCTTTCAGGCCATGCCCGAAGCGGGGCGCGCGATCATTCAGGACCAGGTGGCGATCGGCGGGGCGGCCCTTCCCTGGGCCGACCGGCTTGCGTTCTCCGAGCTGATGCTCGGCTGGGAGCTGCGCTCCTACCGCGAGGCGCAGGCGCACTATGGGCCTGTCGTGTTCGACCGCGGTGTGCCGGACGTGATCGGCTATCTGTCGCTCTGCGGGCTTCCTGTCGGAGATCACGTCGCGCGTGCGGCAGAGCTTCACCGCTATCGGCGTGAGGTGTTCATTGCGCCGCCTTGGCCCGAGATCTTCACGCAGGACGCCGAGCGCAAATAGTCGCTCAATGAGGCGGAAGCAACCTATCATGCCCTCGCGGGCGCCTATGAGCGCTGCGGGTACGGCCTCGTGCCACTGCCGCGGGTGCCGGTTGCGGAGCGGGTGCGCTTCGTGCTGTCGCGGATCGGGTGAGGGGCGGAACGGTGCTCGGCCGCCGCTGCGCTCTGCGGCAATGGCGCCCTCCGGTAAAAACACCTAAAATAGGTCGTTCGCTTCGCTTGACTTAGGCCACGCGAACACGTATCTCACCCTTCGCTTTTGCGTCGTTCGGCCGCCAAGTCGTGCCGGGACGCGGATTGCGGGAGTAGCTCAGTTGGTTAGAGCGCCGCCCTGTCACGGCGGAGGCCGCGGGTTCAAGTCCCGTCTCTCGCGCCATTTTTCCGAACCTCGATGCCATGACCGATCTCGCCCTGGGCCGCACCTGGGGTTGTGACGCGTACTCGCGGCTCTTCGAGCCTGCTTGGCGCCTGAGCTGTGGCCGGGCTCGCTTCATCCGCAAATTTCTTCGCAGGGCTCAACCCAGATCAAAGACTGGGGGATTCGGAGCCGCCATGGTCCCCGCATCCTGGCCTTTGGTTCGCGGCAAAAAAGGCCGGCAGAGAGCCAGGATTTCCCTCGGTAGCTGTTGCGTGTCCGACGGGCTATGGGTTAACACCAAGGGCGTGATTTTGCGTCGCGATAAGTCCTCGCAAAAGCGGACGTGCGGGCTCCGGAAGGACGGGACTTCATGAACGAGCTGCTCACTGACTACCTGCCTCTTGCCGTCTTCATCGGCGTCGCGCTCGCTATAGGTGCAGCGCTCATGATCGCGCCGTTCCTGGTCGCCGTTCGCAACCCCGACCCCGAGAAGGTCTCGGCTTACGAGTGCGGCTTCAACGCCTTCGACGATGCGCGCATGAAGTTCGACGTGCGCTTCTACCTCGTGTCTATTCTGTTCATCATCTTCGATCTCGAGATCGCGTTCCTGTTTCCGTGGGCGGCTGCCTTCGGCAATGTGGGTCTGTTCGGCTTCTGGTCGATGATGCTGTTCCTCGGGGTGTTGACTGTAGGCTTCATCTACGAGTGGAGAACGGGAGCGCTCGAATGGGATTGATCGTTCCGCCGGAGTTTCAGCTCGACCGCGCCAAGGAAGGCGCTGGCGGGTCTCAGGGCGCGCTGGTGAAGCCGGGTGATCCGTTCTTCACGGAGCTTTCCAACGAGCTCGGCGACAAGGGCTTCCTCGTCACCACGACCGACGATCTCATCAACTGGGCGCGCACGGGCTCGCTGATGTGGATGACGTTCGGCCTCGCGTGCTGCGCTGTGGAGATGATGCAGGCGTCGATGCCGCGTTATGACCTCGAGCGCTTCGGCTTTGCGCCGCGCGCTTCGCCCCGCCAGTCCGACGTGATGATCGTCGCTGGCACGCTCACCAACAAGATGGCCCCGGCGCTGCGCAAGGTCTACGACCAGATGCCGGAGCCCCGCTACGTCATCTCCATGGGAAGCTGCGCCAACGGCGGTGGCTACTACCACTATTCCTACGCGGTGGTGCGCGGTTGCGATCGCGTCGTGCCGGTGGACGTGTACGTGCCGGGCTGCCCGCCGACGGCGGAAGCACTCGTCTATGGCGTGCTGCTGCTTCAGCGGAAGATCCGGCGCACGGGAACGATTGAGAGATAGGCGGCAGTAGGGCCTCACCTGCTTCGATCACGCACTGCCTACTGCCTTAAGGCCTGTTGCCCAGGATCTGACATGCTGAACGAACTCGACGCGCACATTTCGTCCAAGCTCGGCGACAAGGTTCTCGACCGGCGGATCGCGGTTGGAGAGCTGACGCTCACAGTATCCGGCGACCGGATCGTGGACGTGCTCACCTTCCTCCGCGACGATGCAGGGTGCCGCTTCGAGGTCCTGATCGACATCTGCGGCGTGGACTGGCCCGCGCGGGCGCAGCGCTTTGACGTGGTCTACCATCTGCTGTCGCCGCGGCTCAATCAGCGTGTCCGCGTGAAAGTGCTGACCGACGAGGAGACGCCGGTGCCGAGCGTGATCGGCGTCTATCCGGCTGCCAACTGGTATGAGCGGGAAGCCTACGACATGTACGGCATCCTGTTTACGGGCCATCCGGATTTGCGCCGCCTGCTTACGGACTACGGCTTCCAGGGCTATCCGCTACGCAAGGATTTCCCGCTGACGGGCTATGTGGAGGTTCGCTACGACGACGCCGCAAAGCGCGTGGTCTACGAGCCGGTGAAGCTCGTGCAGGACTTCCGTTCGTTCGATTTCGAGAGCCCCTGGGAGGGGCCGCATTACGTGCTTCCGGGCGATGAGAAGGCCGGACCGCAATGACCCTCGAGGCGGAGCGTCTGGCGCAGATCAAGGCGAACGTCGAATTTGCCCTGCAAGAGTTTCGCGAGCTGGCTGACAAGGATGTCTCGCTCGACGCAGATTCGGTTGCGTGGGTCGAGGGCTTCATCGAGAGCGCGCGTGGCCGCTACGTCGGCGTGGACGGTGGCGTGCCGAGCGGGCTCATCGGATTGATCGGCAGCTATCTCGGTGAGGCGATCATCGCCGAGACCAATGGACAGTGGGTCGAAGACGAGGCCGGCGGCTTGGGCGTCGCCTTTCCGAACGGCGATATCGTCTTTCCCTTCACCAAGGTCGAAAAGCAGTTCGACATGGGCGTTGCGGGCGGCGAGTCGATCCTGAGCTTCTATACGGTGGCCGTGAGCTACATCGCGGTCGGAGGATTGCGCGACGCCGCGCCGGCAGGGGAGCGGTCATGAAGGCCACGCTTCAGCCCGGCGCCAAGGCGCAACTGGTGTTCACGGTGCCGCCCGAGAAGACGGTGCCCAATCTCTATCCGGAATCGCCTGACTTTCGCGCCATGCCGGGCGTGTTCGCCACTGGCTTCATGGTGGGGCTCATGGAATGGGCCTGCCTCGAGGCGATGAAGCCGCATCTCGATGCGGGGGAGGGCTCGCTCGGCATTCACATCAACGTCTCGCACAGCGCGGCGACCGTGCCGGGGCAGACCGTGACGGTGGATGCCGAATGCACGAGCGTGGCCGGGCGCAGGGTGGCGTTCAAGGTCACGGCGCACGACGGCGTCGAGGTGATCGGCGCGGGCAGTCACGAGCGGATGATCGTGCCGTGGGATCGCTTCGTCGGACGGGTGAACGAGAAGGCCAAGCGCGCGGGAGCCGCGCCCATTGCCGCCGTCGAAAGCGTGGGGGCTTGAGCGATGGCGTCGGCAGGTCACACGGTCAAAGGGCACTGCCTCTGCGGGGCCGTCGCGTTCTCGGCGGACGTGGCGAAGCTCGAGGTCGATGCCTGTCACTGCAGCATGTGCCGGCGCTGGGCTGGCGGGCCGTTCATCGCGCTTTCCTGTGACGGCGAGCTGCGCATCACGGGCAAGGATCATCTCGCCACCTATCGCTCGTCCGAGTGGGGCGAGCGCAGCTTCTGCCAAACCTGTGGGACGTCGCTCTTCTGGCATCTCGTCGGCACCGATCACTATGCACTCTCGGCAAACACGCTCGACGACCAGAGCGGGCTGGTGCTGACCTCGCAGATTTTCATCGACGAGAAGCCCGGCTTCTACGAGTTCGCCAACGACACGCCGAAACTGACGGGAGTGGAAGTCGTCGCGGCGTTCGAGGCCAGCAAGGGAGGGGAGAGCTGACGATGGCCGCCTCCCTTGATGTCTCCGGGCACTGCCTCTGCGGGGCCGTGAGCTACAACGCAACGGCCGTATCGCATGACGTCAGCGTATGCCACTGCGGCATGTGCCGGCGCTGGACCGGCGGGCCGCTGATGTATTTCGATGTCGAGGGGGCGCCCGTGATCGAAGGCGCCGAGTCGATCGGCATCTACAAGTCGTCCGATGTCGGCGAGCGCGGCTTCTGTAAGCGCTGCGGCTCGGTGCTGTTCTGGAAGGTTGCGGGCGAGGATCGCTATACGTTCACGGCGGGATCGCTCGATACGCCCTCGGGGCTTATCCTCACGAAGGAAATCTTCGTCGAG
Source organism: Hyphomicrobium zavarzinii ATCC 27496 (assembly GCF_000383415.1). Taxonomy (GTDB): domain Bacteria; phylum Pseudomonadota; class Alphaproteobacteria; order Rhizobiales; family Hyphomicrobiaceae; genus Hyphomicrobium_C; species Hyphomicrobium_C zavarzinii. Next base: position 225,650 of record NZ_KB911260.1, read on the forward strand.
GACAAGCCCGCGTTCTATGAGTTTGCCAATCCGACCGAGAAGCTGCGCGGATCGGATGCGATGTCGGCCTATACCGGCGACGAACCCAAGTGAGACTGCGACATGGCTGAGACAGAGATCCGCCCGTTCAACATCAACTTCGGCCCGCAGCATCCGGCGGCGCATGGCGTGCTGCGCCTCGTGCTCGAGCTCGACGGCGAGGTGGTGGAGCGCGTCGATCCGCACGTGGGGCTGCTGCATCGCGGCACCGAGAAGCTGATCGAGGCGAAGACCTATCTGCAGGCGATCGGCTATTTCGACCGGCTCGATTACGTGGCGCCGATGAACCAGGAGCACGCGTTCTGCCTCGCGGCGGAGCGGCTGCTCGGCATCACGGTTCCGCGCCGCGCGCAGCTCATCCGCGTGCTCTATTCCGAGATCGGGCGGCACCTCTCGCATCTTCTCAACGTGACGACGCAGGCCATGGACGTTGGCGCGCTGACGCCGCCGCTGTGGGGCTTCGAGGAGCGCGAGAAGCTGATGGTGTTCTACGAGCGCGCGTCGGGCAGCCGCATGCACGCCAAGTATTTCCGCGTCGGCGGCGTGCACCAGGATCTTCCGCCGGAGCTGATCGACGACATCTATGCGTGGTGCGACCCGTTCCTGAAGGTGCTCGACGACATCGAAGGGCTTCTGACCGAGAACCGCATCTTCAAGCAGCGCAACGTCGACATCGGCGTCGTGAGCCTGGACGACGCGTTCGCGTGGGGATTCTCGGGCGTGATGGTGCGCGGCTCGGGCGCGGCCTGGGATCTCAGGAAGTCGCAGCCCTACGAATGCTACGCGGAGCTCGATTTCGATATTCCGGTGGGCAAGAACGGCGACTGCTACGATCGTTACCTGATCCGCATTCTCGAAATGCGCGAGAGCGTGAAGATCATGAAGCAGTGCTGCGAGAAGCTCAAAAGCGCCGATGGCGCGGGGCCGGTGACGGCTCCCAACACCAAGGTGGTACCGCCGCGGCGCGGCGAGATGAAACGCTCCATGGAAGCGCTCATCAATCACTTCAAGCTGTACACCGAGGGTTTCCACGTTCCCGCCGGCGAGATCTACGCGGCGGTGGAAGCTCCCAAGGGCGAGTTCGGCGTCTATCTGGTGGCCGATGGGTCCAACAAGCCGTACCGCTGCAAGATCCGTGCGCCCGGCTTCCCGCATCTCGCGGCCATGGACTTCCTGAACCGCGGCCACATGCTGGCCGACGTGTCAGCGATCCTCGGCTCGCTCGACATCGTGTTCGGCGAGATCGATAGGTAGGCGCAGGGCTGGCCGAGTGCGTGGCCTGATCTAGGGTTCGAAGCCTTCGAAAATCGGCGCGTCGGCGTGGCGGGCCGCGATGCGGCGGTCTTCGTCCGTGCGGACAGTCCAGGTGAAGAGCGGAAGCCCTGAGGCGCGGGCGCGCTCGGTTTCGGGCGTGGGCAGCGCGGCGATTTCATACGCATAGAATGCGGGATCGACGGCGGCGCTTTCCTCCAGACGCGCCAAGCTGCGGCGACGCTCGTCCGTGAGCGACGAGCCCGGCCACCAGCCTTCGCCATCGTCCTCGAAATAGGAGCCCGAGACGATGCCGCGCGGCACGGCGGGCGCGAGGTCTTTCAGCACGGCCATCACGCCGGGGTCGAACGACATGAGTGCAAGCGGGCCTTCGTAGCCCGCGGCGAGACGTGCGATCTCGGCAAGAAAAATGCGGTCCGGCGGGTCCCATTCGCTCTTCACCTCGGCGAGCAGCGGCACGCGTCCGGCGATCAGCGCGAGCAGATCGGCAAACGTCAGGATGCCGGTCAGGTCCGCGCCTTTGAACGGAAGCTTGGCCGCGCAGGCGGGCTGGAGATCCGTGATCAGGCCGCTGCCGCGCGTGAGCCGATCAAGCTCGAGGTCATGGAAGACGAGCGGCAGGCCAGTTGCGGCGGGCTGCAGATCGCATTCGATGCCGTAGCCCTTGGCGATGGCCGCCTCGAACGCGGGCCTCGTGTTCTCGACAACGCCCTTCGCCGCGTCGTGGAGACCGCGATGCGCGATGGGACGCAGGAAAGCCGCGCGGTCGAGCATCCACTTTACCCGGCGATGGCGATGATGGCGTCCACCTCGACGGCGCAGTTGAGCGGCAAGCTCGATACGCCGACGGCGGCGCGGGTGTGGCGTCCCTTGTCGCCGAGCACTTCCACCATAAGATCGGATGCGCCGTTCACGACCTTAGGATGGTCGGCGAAGTCGGCGGTGGCGTTGACGAACCCGGTGAGCTTCAGCACCTGGCCGATGCGGTCGAGGCTGCCGAGGGCGGATTTGGCCTGGGCGAGGATGTTGAGGGCGCAATGGCGCGCGGCCTGCTGGCCGATCTCGACGCTGACGTCGCGGCCGAGGGCGCCGGTGACGACGGTGCCGTCTGCGGCCTTGGAAATCTGTCCGGAAATGAACAGCAGGTTTCCGGAGATAGCGAAGGGCACGTAGTTGGCGACCGGATTGGGCGCTGCGGGCAGGGTGAGGCCAAGCTCGGCGAGGCGGGCTTCGATGGTTCCGGTCATGGGAACGTGTCTCCGGGTGTTAACGGGCGGGTGAAACGGTGCGCCGGTGCCGTTTTCGGGGGCACCGGCCGCAGAATGGTCAGGGTTCCTTGTTACCGCGTCGAACGGACTTTGCAACGGCCTGACAGTACCCTAGATTCCAGGGACTGAGGGCAGGGCGGCTCGCGCCGCCTTCGCGATGAACAGGATGAGCAGAATGCAGGATCGGACTCGAAGCCGGGCGGGCGGCGTCTTGAATGCGGCGTCGGCGCTGGGACTTATGGCGTTCGCGGTTTGGTCCGTGCCTGTAACGGGTGCCTATGCGCAGGCCGCGCTCAAGGAGGTCGTGTTCGCGCCCCATCGGGCTGTCTACGATCTGTCGCTCGACGGCGCGAAGTCCGGCTCCGGCGTGGCGGGCGTCACCGGGCGCATCGTCTATGAGCTCAGCGGCAATGCCTGCGAGGGCTATGCGCAGAGCATGCGGTTCGTGACGCAGACGCTCAATCAAGAAGGCGAGATGCAGACGACGGACCTCAGGACGTCGAGCTGGGAAGAGGTGCCGGCGCGCAAGCTGCGGTTCAGCACGAGCACCTATCAGAACGAGATGCCGGCGGAGCAGACGCAGGGCATGGCCAAGCGCGCGCAGCCGAACGGTCCCGCGACGGTGGAGCTAACGCGCCCCAACGAGCGCAAAGCCAATCTCAAGGGGAACATCTACTTCCCGATCCAGCATTCGATGGCGATCATCCAGGCGGCGCGGGCTGGGCGGACGATCCTTGCCGCGGACCTGTTCGACGGATCCGAGACCGGCGACAAGATCTATTCCACCTCGACCGCGATCGGCCGGCAGATCAAGCCGGGCACGGGGCCGGTGGTCTCGCTCGCGAAGGGCGTCGATGGTCTCGACCGCGTGCCGTCGTGGCCGATCTCGGTCAGCTATTTTGCATCCACGCAGGAGCCGGGCGATGCGGTGCCGCTCTACGAGATGTCGTACCGCTTCCACGAAAACGGCGTGACGGGCAGTCTGCGCATCAACCATGGCGATTTCGCCATTGCGGGCGAGCTCAAGGAGCTCACCTACTTCCCGCCGTCGCCCTGCAAGCATCCTGCGCCCTGAGGCACTCTTCTCACGTGTTCCATAGCCAGGCGGCGCCGCGCACGCCGCTGGCGTCTCCCCATTTGGGGGGACGGATGTCGAGGGCTACGACGTCGGAGAAGACGTAGGGCGCCGCGAGGCGGGGCAGCACCTCGTAGAGGTGCGGCAGCTTCGAGAGGCCGCCGCCGAGCACGATGATTTCCGGATCGATGACGTTGACGATGTGCGCGAGCCCGCGCGCGAGGCGGGAGGCGTGGCGGTCTAGGCTGGTCTGCGCGGCGGCCTCTCCCAGCTCGGCGCGCGAGACGATCTCGTGGCCCGACACCAGCTCGCCGGTCCGTCTCTTGTAGTCGGCCGAAAGGCCGGTCCCGGAGGCCCACATCTCCATGCAGCCCTTGCGGCCGCACCAGCATTCGGGGCCGGGATGCTCGTCCGGCTCGGACCAGGGAAGGGGATTGTGGCCCCATTCGCCGCCGATGCCGCGCGCTCCTTCCAGAACACGGCCGTCGATGACGATGCCTCCGCCGCATCCGGTGCCGACGATGACGCCGAAGACTGTTCGGGCGCCGGCTCCCGCGCCGTCGACGGCTTCCGAGAGCGCGAAGCAGTTGGCGTCGTTGGCCATTCGCACCTCGCGTTCGAGTGCGGCCTCCAGATCCTGACGCAAGGGGCGGCCGTTGAGCCAGGTGGAGTTGGCGTTGCGGACGAGACCGGTGGTGGGGGAGAGGGAGCCCGGCATGCCGATGCCGACGGTGGCGCGGGAGCCGGCCTGGGCCTCAAGGTGGCGGACAACGTCCGTCAGCGCCGTCACCGTGTTCTGATAATCGCCCTGGGGCGCCAGGATACGGTAGCGGGTGATCTCCTCGCCATCGACGGCCAGCACGCGGCCCTCGATTTTGGTGCCTCCGAGATCGATGCCGATGCGGAGGCTCGGGATCACCGGGCTACTCACGGGCGGCCTCGATGCCGAGCGATTGCGCCAGCGCGGCGCGCGACGGCTCCACGCTCTCCGGCGCGAAGCCTTTGGACGCTGTAAATACAAGAAGAAGGGATTCGTCTCCGAGCAGGTAGTCGAGCACTGCGAGCAGGGTCTCGGGGGCTCCTGCCGCGGCGCGGAGCTGGTCAGGGCCGATGCCGGTGAGGGCGAGGAAGCGGCCAAGCCGGGGGCCGTCCTCGGCGAGGAAGGAGAGGCCCGTCAGAGCCAGTGTCGAGGCGCTTTCGGCCGTCGGTTTCGAGCCCGTTTTTCTCATTCCTGCGCTTTCTCCCTTTTCTTTTATTTTCCGCTAGTTAGCGCACCATCGGTCTCTAGGCGCCATGTTTCAACAGTTGCTTAAGCTAACTCGGGCACACTGCTCTCCATATGGCCCGCAGAATCGGTGCAGTTAAAGGCGGGGCAAGGTGAAGACCTTCGACGATGACCTATCAGGAGACGAGAATGGCCGTCGAGGGCCAGACGCAGGGCGTTCGTCGTGCTGCGAAGACCGTGCTGATCGTGGAGGACAACGAGCTCAATATGAAGCTCTTCCACGACCTGCTCGACGCTTATGGATATCTCACCGTCCAAACCCGCAATGGGCTCGATGCTCTGACGCTCGCCCGGGTGCACCGGCCAGATCTTATTCTGATGGACATCCAGCTTCCGGAAGTCTCCGGGCTCGAGGTGACCAAATGGCTGAAGGAAGACGAGGAGCTGCGCGACATTCCCGTCGTTGCGGTGACGGCCTTTGCCATGAAGGGGGACGAGGAGCGCATTCGGTCCGGGGGATGTGAGGCTTACGTTTCGAAGCCGATCTCGGTCGCGGTGTTTCTCGATACGGTGCGGCGTTTCGTGGGGGATGCTTGATCCGCGCGTGGATTGCGGAACGGGCGTCGGTGTTTTGAGAGTTAGTCATGACTGCCAGAGTTCTTGTCGTCGACGACATATTGGCCAACATCAAACTTCTGCAGGCCAGGCTCGAAGCCGAGTACTTCGAGATCGTCACGGCAACGAACGGGCGCGACGCCCTCGAGATCTGTCAGCGTGAGCGCGTCGACGTGGTGCTGCTCGACGTGATGATGCCGGGCATGGACGGCTTCGAAGTCTGCCGCAGGCTCAAGGCGTCTCCGCAGACGCTGCACATTCCCGTGGTGATGGTGACGGCGCTGGACCAGGCGTCAGACCGGATTCAGGGCCTCGACAGCGGCGCCGACGATTTTCTGACAAAGCCGGTGGACGACATCGCGCTCGTCACACGCGTCAAGAGTCTCGCGCGGCTCAAGATGCTGAACGACGAGATGCTGATGCGCGTGACGACGAGCCGGCAGATGGGGCTCGCGGACGAGGACACGCTGGGGCGCATCCTGGCCGACCGGCCGGGGCGCGTGCTGGTGGTGGACGACCATCCCCGCTCGTCTCAGCGCGTGATGTCTGCGCTCGCCAAGGCGCATGATGCCTACATCGAGACGGATCCGCAGGCGGCGCTTCTGCATCTTGCCGATCAGCCGTTCGACCTTCTCGTGGTGGCGCTCAATCTCGAGCATTCGGATGGGCTGAGGCTCTGCTCGCAGGTTCGCTCCCTGGACCGCACGCGCCATCTTCCGATCCTGATCATGGTCGATCCCGGCGACGAGGCGCGTCTGCTGCGCGGCCTGGACATGGGCGTGAACGACTACCTGATGCGGCCGGTGGACCGGCACGAGCTTTTGGCGCGGGTGAAGACGCAGATCCGTCGCAAGCGCTTCTCGGACTATCTGAGGAACCAGATCCGCGAGAGCGTGGAGCTCTCCATCACCGATCCGCTCACGGGGCTCCACAACAGGCGCTACATGGAGCGCCATCTGAAGACGCTGATTACGGATGCGAAACGCACCGGCCGCTCGCTCTCGGTGCTGATCGCCGACATCGATCACTTCAAGAACGTCAACGATACCTATGGCCACGATGCCGGCGACCTGGTGCTAAAGGAATTCTCTGAGCGCTTCCGCCGCTATACCCGCGGCGTGGACATGGCGTGCCGGCTCGGCGGAGAAGAATTTCTGATCATCATGCCCGACACCGACAAGATCCTTGCCCGTCAAGTGGGGGAGAGGGTGCGTGAGTGTGTCGCAGTCCAGCCCTTCCAAATTGGGCAAGATCGCGAAATCTGGGTCACCGCAAGCGTCGGGCTTGCAACCTGGGAGGGAGACGGGGATACCCCCGAAGCGCTCTTCAAACGGGCAGACAATGCTCTTTATGCTGCCAAAAGGCAGGGGCGCAATCAGGTCGTCGCGGATGCGGCGTGAGAGCCGTAGGCGACAACCCTTTTAAAGAATTTCAGAAAACTGGATTGCTGCATAAGCGAGCAATGTTCAATGCTGCTGTGCGCATAAGTGCAGTCCACGGACTATAATCTGCTATCTCGATCAGCCTTCGGGGGAATTAACTCCGAATCGGATTGTGGCCGTGGTTGCCACGCAATGGTCAAGCTCTAAACTTGCAATCGCCGATCTGTTCTGCCAGACTTATATTTAGTGGAGGGAGATCACACAATATTGGTCTTGATACCGATTGGCGCGAGTTTGCGTTTTGCCGATCGTTCAAGCCCAACGGTTCCCGCAGCCCATTGGGTCCGCCGCATCTCCTGATGGAGCGGGAAATTGTAGTGGGGTCCGCGACGGCTTGGAGTCACCTCCTCAGTTACACCGTTTCTGGGTCCACTACGACACCAGGTGGTAAGTCAACGCCCTCTTTGACGCCATCTGGTCACTAGGCCAGGGTCCGTGGCTATCTCGGAATGCTTACCCCGCTGCCGAGCGGTTACGGACCCTGGTTGAGGGCCTTTTCCGAAATCAGATCTGTCAAAGCCTGCTGGCATCCCGTGCGCTGATCGGGGGCCGGGCCATCGTGCGTCTGGCCTTTGCGCCGCTCGAAGGCGAGCGGCGGCGCATTACTTGATCTTCGTCTCTTTGAACTCGACGTGCTTGCGAACGACGGGGTCGTAGCGCTTGAAAACGAGCTTCTCGGTGGACGTGCGCGGGTTCTTTTTCGTCACGTAGAAGAAGCCGGTTCCCGCCGTGGAGAGCAGCTTGATCTTCTGGGTAATCTGCTTAGCCATTGGCCTAGAGACCTCGAAGTGGAATAACTCTTAAATTCGGATTGGGCACCATACTGACCGCGCCTTGAGTGTCAAGCTGTAGAATGGGCGCGTTAGATAATCTTGCGTTCAAGGCGGCCGTGGCGCTCCACATAGAACGGAACACCGTTCTTTTGACGATGTTTTCCATGCATGTTTACGAGTGTCGCGATGTCCTCCATCACATGGCGCGTGATGGACGGGAGATCGAGCGTTTTCGCGCGTTCGATGGTGTACCAATCGATGTCGAGCAACTCGCCGTCGACGCGCTCGGCGCGATGGGCGACCTCCGAGGCATCGACGATGAAGAAGCGCGTGTCATAACGGCGTGGGCGCCCGGGCGGGGTGATGGCCCGTGCAAAGAACGCAAGCCTGTCGAGACGCGGCCGGAAGCCTGCCGCCAGGAAATCGCTCCAGCCGCCCTCAGGGTCCTGCGGGACTGCGCCTGCGGCCTCTCCAACAACGATGCCCGTCTCCTCGAACGTCTCGCGAATGGCTGCAAGTGCGAGGGCGGCGGCGCGCGTGTCCGTGGGGCGTCCACGCATGGCGATTTTCAAGCGCTCCGTCTCGCTCGGTGCGAGTGCGTGGTGACGCGCGAATGCGCGGTCGGCTGCCTCCACGCGTCCGCCTGGGAACACGAAGGTGTTGGGCAGGAACACCTGATCGGGCCTGCGCCGTCCCATCAGGATGCGAGGGGAGGACGTTGTGCGATCGACGATGACGAGGGTGGCGGCGTCTCGCGGCCTCTGATGCGCGCGCGATGTATCGCCGGTGTCGCGCCCGGGCTTCGGCATGCCGTTTCGTCTCGGGCCGGTCATTGCCGCTCGGGATCGGGCAGAGGCTCGACCTCGTCGGCGTGGCCGCCAAAGCCGTGCATGCGAAGCGCCCATTGCAGGCCGACGAGCGCGCCTTTGACACGCGGGAGCAGAAGCAGGCTCATGATGATGATCGTCGGCAGCCAGATGACGAGGTGCACCCAGCTCGGCGGTGCGTAAGTCTGCTCGAGCGCCAGCACGCCGCCCACCACCACGTGTCCGACGACGACCATGGTGAAGTACGGCGGCGCGTCATCTGCGCGCTGATGGTGCAATTCCTCGCCGCATACGGGGCAGACATCCGAGACCTTGAGGTATTTGTGGAACAGCGCGCCTTCTCCGCAGGCAGGGCATTTCTGTGCGAAGCCGCGCATCATGGCGGTGGTGACGGAACGGGGCTCGGCGCTCTCTGCCGGGCGTGAGCCGGGCTGCGGGGAGGCGGTGTCGAATTCGATCATGGTACGTCTTCCTGGGGGCGGAGGCGGGATCCCCGGCAGGGGCTCGGTGACCTCTCGCTGCTCACTCTAAGCGGGCCTATGCTCGCTCTCAACGTGGCATTGTCTCTCTTATCCGCCTCATCTGCGCCGCTGGCGAGGGCGCTTGCGGAATTTGTGGGCGCCCTTGAGGTGGCTGAGCGTGCCTTTCTTACCCGGCGTCAACATCTCGAAACGCAGGGCGCCGGCGGTGGGCACGGCCTCTACGAGGCGCACCGTCACCTCGTCGCCGAGCTGATAGGTCTCGTTGCTGCGGCTGCCGACGAGGGCGTGGGCTTCCTCAACGTGGTTGTAGAAGTCCTGTCCCAGCGTCGAGACCGGCACGAAGCCGTCGGCGCCCGTCTCCTTCAGCTTGACGAAGAGACCCGAGCGCGTGACGCCCGCGATGCGTCCTTCGAACGTCGCGTTGATGCGCTCGGCCAGGTGAGAGGCGATCAGGCGGTCGACGGTCTCGCGTTCCGCGGCCATGGCGCGCCGCTCGGCGTCGGAGATCTCCTTGGCGGTATCGGCGAGGCGCGTGATCTCCTGGTCATCGAGGCCATCCGGGCCAAGCTTCAGCGCGCGGATCAAGGCGCGGTGCACGATGAGATCGGCGTAACGGCGGATTGGCGAGGTGAAGTGGGCGTATTTCGCTAGGTTCAATCCGAAGTGGCCGATGTTCTGCGGCGTGTATTCGGCCTGTGCTTGAGAGCGGAGGACGACCTCGTTCACGAGCTCCGGCACGGGTAGCGACTTGGCTTGCGCGAGGATCTTGTTGAACGCCTCAGGCTTGAGGACGTTGCTGGCGGGCAGCCTCATGTCGAGCGTTTCGAGGAAATCGCGCAGGCTCTTGAGCTTCTCCTTCGAGGGCACGTCGTGCGTGCGATAGACGAGCGGGGTCTTCATCTGCTCGAGCGTCTCGGCGGCCGCGACGTTCGCCTGGATCATGAACTCCTCGATCAGGCGGTGGGCATCGAGGCGTTCGGGTACGACGACGCGGGCCACACGGCCTTCCTGATCGAGAAGGATCTTGCGCTCCGGAAGATCGAGGTCGAGCGGCTGGCGCTGGTCTCGGGCGCGGGCAAGCGCGCCGTAGGCTTCCCACAACGGCGCGAGCGCGCGCTCCATGAGAGGGGCGCATTTCTCACTGACGCGTCCGTCGATGGCAGCCTGGGCTTCCTGGTAGCTGAGCTTGGCCGCACTCTTCATCACCGCGCGCAGGAACTCGTGGCGGCGCTTCTGGCCGTGCGCGTTGAAGATCATGCGGACGGCGAGGCAGGGCCGGTCTTCGCCTTCGCGCAGCGAGCAGAGATTGTTCGAGATGCGCTCTGGCAGCATGGGCACGACGCGGTCGGGAAAGTAGACCGAATTGCCGCGAAGCTGGGCTTCCTTGTCGAGGCGGGTTCCGGGGCGGACGTAGTGCGCGACGTCGGCGATGGCGACGATGACGACGAAGCCGCCGCGGTTGCGCGGATCGGCATCGGGCTCGGCGTAAACGGCGTCGTCGTGGTCACGCGCATCGACGGGGTCGATGGTGAGGAGGGGCAGTGAGCGCAGGTCCGTGCGGTCGTCTGCCGAGAACGGCTCCAGCGCTTCGCTCTCCGCCATGACGGGGGCGGGGAAATCGTCTGGCAAGCCGTGGGCGTGGACGGCGATCAGGCTGATCTTGCGCTGGTCGTGCGGGTTGCCCAGGCTTTCGAGCACGCGCGCTTCGGAAACGGACTGGCGGTTGCGCGCCGAAAGATCGAAGCGGACGAGGTCGCCGTCCTTCGCGTTGCCGTCGTTGCCCTGGCGCACCTGCCAGGCGCGCAGCTCGCGGCGGTCCACGGGCTCGATGGTGCCGCCGCCGCGCGCATGGGTGCGATAGATGCCGAGCATGCGGCGTTTGTCGCGCGGGAGAACCTTGATGGGCTCGGCCTCGTATTTGAGGCCTTCGACATCGGGCTCGGCGAGCTCCGTCACGCGAGCAAGAATGCGGTCGCCGACGCCGATGATGGCGTCGCGCTCCTCGGCGCGTGCGCGATGGGTGAGGACGAGCACGGCGGGGGCTTCGCCGTCGGCCGCATTCCAGACGGCCGGGCGCGCGATGAGATCGCCGTCGCTGTCGCGGCCCGTCACTTCGAGCACGGTGACGGGAGGAAGCTTGCCGACCTCGCGCAGCTCCTTGCGGGTGCCCGAGAGCAAGCCTTCGGCTGCCATTTCGGAGAGCAGGCGCTTCAAGCCGATGCGCGCCTCGCCCTTGATGTTGAAGGCGCGGGTGATCTCACGTTTGCCCGCAGTGCTGTCGCTTTCGCGCAGAAACTGAAGGATCTCCTCGCGCGAGGGCAAACCCTCGTCGCGCTGCCGCCTTACGGGCTCTCTGCGAAACCCTTTGCCACCTTTCGGCATCGAGCGTCGCGTGGGCGGCTTGCGTGCCATGACTGACCTTATGCGGAGATCTTCGTCGCCATCAGCTTTCGGTGGAGGCCTTCGAGGCGGCTTTCTTCTTGGCGGCTGGCTTGGCTTTGGCGGCGGTTGAGGACTTGGGCTTTGCAGCCTTGGCCTTGGCGGGCTTCTTCTCGCCCTCCGCTTCGGCGTCGGCCGCGGCTGTCTTTGAAGACTTCGCCTTGCCAGCTGCCTTCCTCGCAGGCTTCTTGCCGCCGCCCTTGGCGATGCGCTCCTGCAAGAGGCGGATCGCGTCGTCGATCGTGAGGGTTGCGGGATCGGTGCCCTTGGGCACCGTGGCGTTGACCTTGTCGTGGCTGACGTAGGGGCCGTACTTGCCTTCCAGCACCTGGATCTTGCCGCCGCCGCCGGGATGCTCTCCGAGATCCTTCAAGACGGTCTTGGCTGCCGCGCGACCGAAGCGATTGCCCTTGCCCGCGCGCTTCTCCGCAATCAGCGTGACCGCGCGGTTCAAGCCGATGGTGAAGACATCCTCAATGCTGTCGACGTTGGCATAGGTGCCGTCGTGCTGCACGAAGGGGCCGTAACGGCCGAGGCCGGCGAGGATCGGCGTGCCGGTCTCCGGATGGATGCCCACCTCGCGCGGCAGAGAGAGAAGCTGCATGGCCTTCTCGAAATCGATGGTGGCCGCATCGATGCCGCGCGGGATCGAGGAGCGCTTCGGCTTCTCGTCGCCTTCGGCTTCACCGAGCTGGAGATAGGGCCCGAACCGGCCGGATTTGACGAGCACGGGGAGCCCGGTCTCGGGATCGAAGCCAAGCTCGCGGTCACCCGTAGCGCCCGAGGCATCGCCCGTGAGCTGGCGGGTGTATTTGCAGTCGGGATAGTTGCCGCAGCCGATGAAAGCGCCGGACTTGCCCGAGATCTTGAGCGACAGGCGGCCGGTGCCGCACTTGGGGCAGGCGCGCGGATCGGATCCGTCCTCCTTGGCGGGGAAGATGTGCGGCCCGAGCATCTCGTTCAGCGCTTCGAGCACATCGCCGACGCGCAGGTCCTTGATGCCGTCGATGGCGGTGGTGAAATCGCGCCAGAAATCGCGCAGCACCTCTTTGTACTCCATCTCTCCGGAGGAGATGAGATCGAGCTTCTCCTCGAGCGCGGCGGTGAAATCGAACTCCACATACTTGCGGAAGAAGCTTTCGAGGAAGGCGATGACGAGGCGGCCCTTGTCCTCGGGGATGAGGCGCTTCTTGTCGATGCGGACGTAGTCGCGCTCCTGCAGCACGGCGAGCGTGGAGGCGTAGGTAGAGGGGCGCCCGATGCCGAGCTCCTCCATCTTCTTGACGAGGGTGGCTTCCGAGTAGCGCGGCGGGGGCTGCGTGAAGTGCTGCTCGGCCTCGATCGCGCGGTCGGTGACGCGGTCCCCCTCGCGGAGCTGGGGCAGGCGGCGGCTGGTATCCTCCTCCTCGGAGGTATCTTCCTTGCCCTTGTTCAGGGTCATGACGCGATCGTCACGGCCTTCGTCGTAGACCTTGAGGAAGCCGTCGAACTGAATGACGGAGCCCGTTGCGCGCAGCGTGTACGTCTTGCCGTCGCGGCCCTTGATCTCGATATCGGCGGTTGTCTGCTTGAACTCCGCCGAGGCCATCTGGCTCGCGACGGCGCGTTTCCAGACAAGCTCGTAGAGGCGAGCCTGGTCCTTGTCGAGATAGCGCGCGACATCGGACGGCTTGCGCGTCACGTCGGTGGGGCGGATAGCCTCGTGTGCTTCCTGCGCGTTCTTCGCCTTGGTCTTGTACTCGCGGACGAAGGGAGCGACGTACTTCTGCGAGTATTCGCGCGCCACGAGACCGCGGATGGCGTTGATCGCCTCCGGCACGATGGTGACGCCGTCGGTTCGCATATAGGTGATGAGGCCGACCGTCTCGCCGCCGACGTCGACGCCTTCGTAGAGGCGCTGGGCGACCTGCATGGTCTGCTTCGCGGAGAAGCCGAGCTTGCGAGAGGCATCCATCTGCAGCGTGGAGGTCGCGAACGGCGCATAGGGGTTGCGCTTGACGTCCTTGCTCTCGACGGAGACAACGCGGAACTCGCCCTTCTCGATGGCGCGCTTGATGGCGAACGCGGTCGCCTCGTCCTTGATGCCGAGCTTCTTCAGCGTTTCGCCGCCGATCGCGTTCAAGCGAGCCGGAAACTCCTCGCCCTTCGCAGTGGCCAGGGTGGCCTCAATGGTCCAGTATTCGTCGGTCTTGAAGGCCTCGATCTCGGCCTCGCGGTCACAGACCAGGCGCAGCGCCACGGATTGCACGCGGCCGGCAGAGCGCGCGCCCGGCAGCTTGCGCCAGAGCACAGGAGAGAGCGTGAAGCCCACGAGATAGTCGAGGGCGCGGCGGGCCAGGTAGGCGTCCACCAGAGGCTCGTCGATCTGGCGCGGTTCGGCGAGTGCGGCGAGGATCGCCTGCTTGGTGACCGCGTTGAAAGCCACGCGCTCGATCTCGAGACCCTTCTTGAGGGCTTTCTTCTGGCCGAGGATCTCCAGCAGGTGCCAGGAGATGGCCTCGCCCTCGCGATCAGGGTCGGTGGCGAGAATCAGTTTGTCGGCGTTTTTGACCGCGTCTGCGATCTCGCGGATGATTTTCTGGGAGCCGCCGTCGATCTCCCAGGTCATCTCGAAGTCCTTGTCGGGGACCACGGAGCCGTCCTTCGACGGCAGGTCGCGGACGTGACCGAAGGACGCCAGCACCTTGTAGTTGCTGCCTAAATATTTGTTGATCGTTTTGGCCTTGGCGGCCGATTCCACGATAACGACGTTCATAATATTGCGGGCCTTGACCGTTCCGGCGCCTGGGATTTCCCGCCGCGCTCCACTTTAAATTGTCCGACGCGGTGCGCTGCGCGGGACGGTTCCATGCTTCAAACTCGGGCCGGGAACATGGGAGAGGATCGGCCCGCTGTCAAACGGCCTACCGTCTCAGAGCCTTTCCAAAGCCCTAATATAAAGAGAGCGGCACAGGGGCCGCTCTCCCGAAATCATTGGATATTTTCGCTCCGGCGATGGCGCCCGGAGGATTATTTTCCGATCGCGCCTTCGATCTCCGTGGCGACGGCGGCGGCCTCGGTGAACTGGCTCTGCTCGCAATGGCCTTCGAGCTTGGTCAGCAGATCCTCGATCTTGGCCAGCTTGTCCTCCGGGAGCTTCTTTTGCTCGGCGGATTCGGCCAGGTCGATGGCACGCTTCAGGCACTCGTCCGAGTCCTTCGGCGCATCGGCCGCGAACGACGCAGTGGCGAGGGCCGCGGAGATCGCAAGAGCGGCAGTCAGTGATTTCAGCATATGACGTATCCTTTGTCCTTGTGACCTGTCGCAGGTCTCGAACGCGGCCGTATGGCGCCGGCGCATTCTAACGTGTTGAGTTGTCTCGTTGTCCCTGACAGCCCGGCGTTGTGCCGCCAGGCCAGCCCCTGACCGCCTCCTCGACGGCAAACGTCCTAGGCGTGCCATCTGTTAAATTTGTGGCTTTGCAGCTCCGGCCGCGGCTCCCGCGGAAAAATTGGCGAGGAGCGCGCGGACGGCGGGTTCCAACTCGCCATAGCCCGTGATGATGGCGTCCGGCGCGAGGGTATCCATCGGCGCATCCGAATAGCCGAAGGTGCAGCCAATGACCGGCACGATGGCGGCGCGGGCGGCTGCGATGTCGATGCTGGTGTCGCCCACCATGACCGCGTTCCTCACGTCACCGCCCGCCATGCGCACGGCGCCGGTCAGGTGATCGGGGTGGGGCTTGTAGACCGGGAAGCTGTCTCGCCCTGCGATGGCGGCGAAGAGGCCATCGATGCGCAGCTCCCGCAGCAGGCGCTCGGCGAGCGCGAGGCGCTTGTTGGTGCAGATGGCCAGGCGGGCGCCTTCTCCCTTCAAGCGCTCGAGCACCTCCACGGCGCCTTCGAAGGGGCGGCTCTCGCGGGCGATGTTCGGCTCGTAGTAATCGAGAAAGAGCGCCAGGAGGCGGTCCAGCTCGGCGTCCGGCAGCGTGAGGCCGGTCTGCTTCAGCCCCTCCACAATCATGCGGCGGGCGCCGAACCCGATGGCGTGACGCAGCGTTTCGGCAGGGATGGGAGGCAGATCGAGGTCGGCGAGGGCGTGGTTGGTGGCGGCGACCAGATCGGGCGCCGTATCGACGAGCGTTCCGTCCAGGTCGAAAACGAGGGTCGCATTTTGCATGGTCCTCGTTTATGCGCTTAAGATAGGGCTCGCAAGGCGCACATCCGCCGCATTCTTCCGTCTGAGCCTCTTCCGGCCGTTCTTCAAGCTTGCCCTCGCGCTGATCGGCTGGCAGACAAAGGTATTTTCGGAAGGACAACGGAATGTCGTCGGTCGATACCTACAAGCTGGACGCAGCGCGCCGGGCGCTGAGCTTCGTGGAGCCCAGGATGCGGCTCGGCCTGGGTACGGGCTCGACGGCTTCACTGTTCGTAGAGCTGCTGGGCGCGGAGGTTCAGAAGGGACTTTCCGTCATCTGCGTGCCGACCTCGGAGGAGACGCGGATCAAGGCCGCGCGCTTCGGCATTCCCCTGACGACGCTCGACGAGACGCCGCTGCTCGATCTCACGATCGATGGGGCGGACGAGCTCGACGGCGAGCTGCGGCTGATCAAGGGCGGGGGCGGCGCACTGCTGCGTGAGAAGATCGTCGCCACGGCGTCCGACCGCATGATCGTGATCGCGGATTCTTCGAAGCGCGTGGAAAAGCTCGGAGCATTCCCGCTTCCGGTCGAGGTGGTCCGCTTCGGTGTGACGGCCACGCGCAACATGATCGAGATGCTGGCCGCAGACGCGGGCTGCCATGGCGAGATCAGGCTTCGTCTGGGTGCGGATGGACAGCCGTTCGTGACGGACGGCGGCAACTACATCTTCGACTGCGCCTTCGGGCGTCTCGACGATCCCGAATCCCTCGACGAGGCATTGAAGTTCATTCCGGGCGTGGTGGAGAACGGCTTGTTCCTCGGCATTGCCGATGCGGCCATCATCGGCGGTCCCGACGGGGTCGCGGTGATCGAGGCCAGCTACGGGGAGAGCCACGAAGAGGCGGTCTGATCCCGGTCTTGGCCGGCGCTGCGGCGGCCGGGCAGGTTGCGCGGGTGGCGCAGTTCAGTCAGGTTTACGCCGACTTACGGACCCATGAGCCCGAGCCTTAAAACATGACAGCGACGGACTATGATCTCTTCGTCATCGGTGGCGGATCCGGTGGCGTTCGCGCGGCGCGCATCGCGGCCGGCTATGGAGCGAAGGTCGCGATCGCGGAGGAGGACCGCTACGGGGGCACGTGCGTCATCCGCGGGTGCGTGCCGAAGAAGCTGCTCGTCTATGCGTCGCGCTACGGCGACGAGTTCGAGGATGCGCGCGGCTTTGGGTGGACGAGCGGGCCTGCGACGTTCGACTGGCGGACGCTGATCGCCAATAAGGATCGCGAGATCGCCCGTCTGGAGCAGATCTACGAAAGCAATCTCAAGGCCAAGGGCGTGGTGACGCTCAAGACGCGCGCGGAGCTGATTGGCCCCGGTGCGGTGAAGCTTTCCGACGGGCAGCGGATCACGGCGCGGACTATCCTGATCGCGACCGGCGGGCGGCCGAGCCGTTACGGCGATATTCCGGGCGCCAATCACATCGTCACCTCGAACGAGGTGTTCGAGCTGGAGGATCTGCCGAAGCGCATCGTGGTGTGCGGCGGCGGTTATATTGCGGTCGAGTTCGCCTCGATTTTCGCCGGGCTCGGCGTGGAGACGACGCTGGTTCATCGCCGGGACAAGGTGCTGCGCGGCTTCGACGAGGATCTGCGGGACGGCCTGATGGAAGCGCTCGCGGGGCGCGGGATCAGGCTCCTGATGAATGAAGCG
>NZ_KB911261.1 GCF_000383415.1 Hyphomicrobium zavarzinii ATCC 27496
TGTAGTTCCCGCCAAGATCCAGCGAGCCCTGGCCGATGGCATAGCTGCCGACATTCTCGCCTGCGGCTCGCGACAGAACACCCGAGAACGCATCGCTCCCGACCAGAGAGCCGGAGCTGATCGCATACGCGAGAACGGGATCGGTGGTGCCGTAGACCTTCGACTGACCGGCATCGGCCGTGACCGTTACGTGCCGCACTGTGATGTCGGCCGACGATGTCGCCGTTGCGTTGACGCTATAGTTTGCAGCGTCTGCTCCAGAGAGAGTGATCCCCGAAGTGGTTGTTGCAATTCCAGTCCCGACATTCACGTCGGCAAACACGGTTTCTGTGCTGTCGACAGTCAACACATCGCCGGAGAGGCGGTCGTCCGCGAAGGTCACGCTGCCGGCCGCCGTCGCGTCATAGACTTTGTTGTTTGCCGTCGCGGTCGCCGTCAGCGCCTTTCTATCGACCGTCAGAGTTCCGGGCACGACGATCAAACGATAGGTTTCCGTGCCTGCCGGCGATGCAGCCGAGATACCGGGGCTCGCCACGGCGTTGGCGGTGATGGCGTAGCTTCCGGCGTTATCGTGCCCGGTCGAGCTCTTCGAGCTCGCATTTGGATCGGCCAACGAGAACGCGCCCGGAATGTCACTCGGCGTTATCGTTTCCGGTCCCGCCAACACATACGCGGTCACCCCTGTGACGGCATCGTATCCGCCATACCGCCCATATGTGAAGGATGGTCTCGCGTCGCCGTACGTCACAGACGCGTCATCTGCCTTCACGGCAATCGCACGCGCCATGGCATAGAGTTCGGGATAGTGGGCAGTCGTATCGCCGCCTTGGCCCGCTTGGTTTGGCGGAACCCAAATGCCGCTGAAATCCCAACCGACAAAGTTGGTGGCGAAATTTGAGATGTTCTGCATCTGCGCTGTGGTGCGGCCGGTCACCCCGTAGGAGACGCCGCTGCCACCGGTCGCGCGTCCGGATGATTGCGTGTCCCAATAGTTCGCGGACAAGCTCGAACCGTTGTTCAAGCCGATGAAGCCGCCCACATTGGTGGTCCCCAGCGCCGTCCCCGTCGAGTAATTGGACTCGAGGTAAGAGCCGTGGCTCACTCCGACGAGACCGCCGATCAGATTGCTGCTGCCGCCAGTTCCGGTCGCGTTGCCTCTCGCGTAGCTCGAATAAACCGAGCCTTGGTAAAGATATCCTATGAGGCCGCCGATCGACTCCGGACCGCTGGCGTCGCCGGTGGCGTAGCTTTGCATCACGGTGCTTCCGGACAGAGATCCGACCAATCCGCCGACCCGGCTGCTTCCAGCCACCGCGCCCGTGGCATACGAATTCAGGGTCGTGCTGGCCTGCTGCAACACTCCGACCAATCCACCAACACTGGTCGTGCCGGATACAGTCCCAGTCGCGTAGCTGTACGAAATTTTCGTGTATTGCCAGCTCTCGCCGATGAGCCCGCCTACGTTCGTCAGGCCGGATACATTTCCGGTCGCGTAACTCTTGGCCACTGTGGTGTAGTAGTTGCTGTACCCGACGAGCCCGCCGACTTTCGACCCGGTCGCCGTGACGTTTCCGGTCGCGTAGCTCTCGGTCACGGAGGTCAATGGAGAATGGTTGGTTTCCCGTAGATAACCCACGAGGCCGCCGACCTGCGTCGTGCCTGAGACGGCACCCGTCGCGTAGCTCTTGGAGAGCGTGGACCCATACGCCAGCGATCCGATCAAGCCGCCAACGCTCTCTGCGCCCTGCACGGTCCCACTCGCATAGCTGGACAAGACGGTCGTCTGTGTTCCGCCACCGAGCAGACCTCCAACCGAGTTGCCGGTGGAGGTGACATTTCCCGTCGCGTAGCTGCCGCTGATCGTAGCGCTTGAGGCACCTCCGGCGAGCCCTCCCATCGACCCGTCACCCGTCACGGTGCCAGTCGCGTAGCTGTCGCGGATCGTACCGGTAACGCTTCCGACTAGACCTCCCGAAGACGCTTGTCCCGTGACCGCGCCAGTCGCATGGCTTCCTTCCACGGTCGCCGCGCTTATTATTCCAATAAGACCACCCGTAGCCGTAGTGCCAGCGACCGTGCTCGACGCATAGCTATTCGAGACGGTGGCATTTACCTCAAGTTGACCGACGAGCGAGCCTGTGTTCGTCCCGCCCCTGATGGAGCCGCCGACAAGGCCAACATTGGAAATTCGTGCAGAGCTGCCTCGTACCCGCCCAAAGAGACCTACGTCCGTTTGCGACGCGCGATTGATCGTCAAGCCGGAGATTTCAAATCCTGCCCCATCGAACGAGCCGGTAAAATTCTGTGACGATGTGCCGACGGGACTGAAGCCGCTCGTGCCCCATACGGATGAGGCGACCCCTGTTGCCCTTGCATCGATGTCCTGTGTCAGGACGTATCGTCCGCCGAGTTTCAACCCCATGAGCTGGAGCTGGTTGGTGTTCCAGATCCCTTGCGAATACTCATGGCGCAACATCGGCCGCGCTCCGTCGAAGCTGACCCATGTGTTGGTAAAATCAAAGCTGGTGTAGCTGGCTTGCGACGTTGCTTGAGCCGTTGTCAGGCCGGTCGCGGAGAACGTGCCGCTCGCATAGCTATAGCCCCATGAAATCCCGGTGGTTTGGATGTCCCAGTAGCTCTGCGTGACGTGAGAACTGTTGGCGCTAGCTCCAACGAGCCCGCCGACACTGCTCTGGCCTGCTACAGAACCGGTCGCATAGCTTCCTAAAACCGCAGCCCTGTTCATGTAGCCGACCAGCCCGCCGACCGAGTCGCCGCCTGTTACAGACCCGGTTGAATAGCTGTAATCAATTCTGCCATCGGTATTGTCTCCGACTAGACCTCCAGCCATCATGCTGGCCGCATGCACAACGCCGGTTGCATAGCTAAACTGTACGGTTCCGTAGTTCGATCCCACGAGACCGCCGGCGATATAGTTCGTTGCGGTTATCGTGCCTGTCGCGTGACTTCGCGTTATCGTTCCCTGATTGAAACCAACAAGACCGCCAACAACACCCGTTCCAGTGACGTCGGCAGACGAAAAACTGTCGGCGATCACGCCCCCGTTCCAAGCGTAACCGACGATACCGCCGACACTGCTCTCCCAGCCATTTGCCGAGATGCTGCCGGTTACATAGCTCGATGAGATGGTGGAGGCCCCATAGCTCGTCCCCACCAGCCCGCCAACTTTGCTTTGTCCAGTAATGGAGACTCCGGCGAGGGCAACGTTGGAAATAAACGCCCCACCGTCAGTTACAGAAAAGAGACCGACCCGGTCTTCGCCCGGCCGATTGATCGTCAAGTTTACGATCGGGTTTCCGAGGCCCTGGAGACTGCCGGTGAAGAACGGATAATCCTTTCCGATGGGCTTAAAACCGGCACCGCCATTCCATGTCGCCGTATCAGCCGCGTCGATGGCAACCGCAATTGCATACTTTCCAGCCAGACCGTTTTGTATGGCTTGGAGATCCGCTACGGAGCGGATCATGGTGTAGCTTTCGCCGTTGGCGGAGAACGTTGAGCTGGCGCCCGGCAGCGACACAAAGGCGCCCGGCGAGACTTTGAACTGGCCCCCGTGGTTCACGGCAAACCCCGCCGACGTGCCCGTTGCAACGATAGGCGCGTGAACAAAAATGCTCCCGGCCGCCGAGAGCGTCAGCACCGTATCTGCAGTCCAGCTCAGCGGAGCCAGAAGCGTGATGTTACCGTTTTGCGAGCCGGAGGCCCCTGTCGTCAGCGTGACGTTCGCCAGCTCGATCTGGTCCCGCAGCGTGGACACATTGATCAGGCTGTCGTTTGCGGATGGCGTGAGACCGCTCACACGCGCAGAAGCGCCCGACCATATTGTGATGTCATACGGGTCGAGCAGCAGCGTGCCGAAACGGCCCTTGTAAGACGTCAGGTCCGCAAGTCCGCGATAGTCGAGCACTTGCTTGCCGGACACTTCTACGAAACCGCCGTCCCCCCCGAGCGCGCCTCCTCGCGCCGAAATGCGCCCTTCAAACGAGGTCAGACCGTCGGACCAGACAATGATCGTGCCGCCGTTTCCGTCGGCCGCCGCATCGGCACGGATTTCGGCATCGGCTCCAATCACGACATCATGCGCACGCGTGAGGGTGCCGCCGCCCTGCAGGTCGCCGCCAATCCGAACATGGCCGCCGCCGGTTGCGCCGGATGCATCGATTTTGGCCTTGCCGAGCGTAATCTTGTCGCTCGCGGTTATGGTGACGGCGCCGCCTTTTGCCGCTTCGGACCTCGTCGAAATTCTCGCATCGCCGTCGATCCTGACGGAGCGGCCGCTGACGTCGACGGCGCCGCCTTTTGTTGCGCCACCGGCATCGAGCGTGCCGGTTACGTTGACGTTGCCGCCCTCGCCGCCGCCAAGAACGATGGCGCCATCGACACCCGAAACCGATTTCGCGGCAATAGTACCCGACACATTTACGGCGTCGCGGATTGCGCGGCGAACGGTTGCAGCCTTGAGCTCCACGCGTCCGCCGGGCGCCTTGATCCGTCCACTCGAGTCGATGAGGGCGCGCGCGCTCACCGTCCCGGGCGGGATGGCGACTTGCAGAAAGCCGTCGCCGGTTAGATCGAGCGCTGCCCGCTCGCCTGCACCGAGGCCGACACGTCCGAGCGGCACCGAGATGGTGCCGGCATTCGAGATGTTGCCGCCCAACAGGCCGACGAAGCCACCTGAGCCCGCCTGGATGGAGCCCTGATTGACGACCCCTGCCGACGAGCCTGTGCCGAAAAAGTCCAGCACGCCGCCGAGGAAATCCTGATCGCGAATGTCGAGCGTCGATCCCACGAAGCCGCCGCCGACGTTGATGGTGCCCGTCGGCGTGATCGCGATACCGTTCGGGTTTACGAGAAACACCTGTCCATTGGCGCTGACCTTGCCCGCGATCGTCGATGTGGTCCCGCCAGTCACGCGATTGAGTATCGCGGACGATGATCCCGGCTGCTGGAACGTGACCGAGTTCGGCTGGCCGACCGAGAAGCTATTCCAGTTGACGATCGCGCGCGGCGTGGACTGCGTGACGGTCAGGCCGCCGCCGCTCGGCGCCCCCACAGTCACGCCGCCCGAAACGACGCTCGGGCCTTGCGGCAATGCGTGCTGCTGCGCCTCGCCTGTGACGGGCGCCAGGTGCACTCCGAGCACGGCCAGCAAAGCGATGTAGGAGATGCGGCGGAAACGTCTCGCTGACATGGTGTCAAAATCCAGTTCTAGAATTTCACGCCAGCATTGAACATCACGCGATACCCTTCCTCGGCCCTCGGGTCGTCCGTGAACCGCCGAGCGAGCTCGAGGCTCATCGAGCCCAAGGGCAATCCGTCCGGCCCCTCCACGAAGGCACGCGTACCGACGCCCACGGATGCAACGTCGATCCTTCCAGGTTCAACGATTGTCGGCTCGACAAGCCAGCCGCGCCCCGCCGCACCGAACACGTACGGCGTTACCACCGTTGCCCATGCCACGGTGGGGAGCGAAAACGATCTCGATATTTCGGAGCGCGCGAGGAGACCTTCATCGACGCTGAACGTGCCACTCTCGAAGCCAGAGATCGATTGCGGGCCATCCAGAGAAAACTGCTCCGACGCGAACAGCGGTGTGCCAAAGGATGTCTGACCGCGCACGAGCAGGCTTACCCGCAGGTCTTCCGGAAGCGGATGGATGTAGTGCATCTCCGCGACCAGCTTCTGGAAGTCCGGATCGCTGCCCATGCGCGAGAGCGGCACCCCGGACGCAATGGCGTCGCTTTCGTCCCGGCCGCCCAGCCCCTGGGAGACTGTCGCCGACAGGAAAACGGGCGCCCCGCGCGACGTATAGGACCTATGATCGAGGCCGAGACGAACGACGCTGTAGCGGTCATGGTCGAGGTCGAGCCCGAAGTCGATGGCCTCGGAGATGGCTTCGTTGTGCTCGTAGAGCGCCTCGACATCGAGCCTGCGCGCTCTCGTCAGGACAACAGGGTAGGAGACGCGAAGCGCAAAGCGCTCGAACACGTCCTGCGTCGCAAAAAGCTGATCTATCGGGCGCGATCTCGAATGCGTGTATTCGGGGTTCAGCGCCAGACCATCGGTGCTGATCGGGATGACAGCGCCGACGCCGGCGATGCGAAGCGGCGCCGTGCCGTCCAGCGTGGCGCCAAGCTCGTCGGAACCGATGTAGGTACCGTAGACCTGCTCGCCGAACCCGAATGCGCTGTTCACCTCCGCTGACGACGCGTATTGCCAGCGCCCGTAGCTCTCGTTCATGTGGTTGTTCACGCCGAGCGTGCCGCCAACCATGCTATGCTCGCCATTGAGGATCAGCCGCGTGCCGCCCTGCTCGCGCCCACGCGCGAGCGTGCTGCGCAGCCGTAGGCCCGGCACGTGAGACGCGAGAAGCAGCCGGCGTTCGATTTCATCCAGCTTGATGCGGCGCTGGCCGATGAGCGGCGCCATGCGAGACACGACGACATCGCGCACGCGCGGCGATAAGGCTTGAACGTCGACATCCTCGACATAACCGTCGACGACAAGAAGCCTGAGTTCTCCTCCATCGAGAAGCGTCTGCGGCGGGAGCACCACGCGCGCCAGCACATACCCCGCGGCGGCGTAGGCTTGCTCTACCACGCCCGCGAACGCGTAGAGCTCCGCGGCAGTCGTGCGCCGCCCCACGATCTGACGCGACAGTTCAGCAGTGACAGCGGCAAGCTCCGGGAAACCACCTTCGATGCGTACGTTCGCAATCGTCACCGTGAGCCGTTCTGCGCCTGCGGGCACATCGAGAGGCGCGGCACCCGACATCACGATGCCTCCGCCGCCAAAGTCCTCCGGGGGACGTAGCGTCTCCGGCGTGACCTGGCTTGCAGGTGGCGCCTGGGCACCTGCGTTCAACGGCGCGAGCGCCAACAGCGTGACGAGTATTCCAGCTCGTTTCCGATATCGGCCCCGCTCACAGCTCATCGCCACCTCGTCCGCTGGGAGACGAGATGGAAAGCGCGCGGCGGACAGGTGTCTTGTTGCTTCACCACCTGCATATCGTCATTCTTTGCTCAGCGCATCGTAGGCGGGCGCCAGCCCGCGGAAGGAGAATGGCACCGCGACGCTGCGGCCCAAGCCATCCTTGAAATCAAGGCGACCGCGCTCGGATTGCGCACGCCATTTCGCGAGAACGTCGTCTTTCAGCGCGACCTCCGCAAAGCATCCGCCAGGCAAGCATCTCGCCCAGATGAGATTCTGGGCGATCGGATCGCTTTCATCGATTGCCACTTTCGGCCCTTCGGTGAGCAATACGTTGGTCGGCAAAACAATCGTCAGGACATTGGCAGCAGGGCTTTTGGTTTTTGAAATCGCGAGCCGCGCGATAGGGCCGGACTGGCCCTGAACCTGAACGGATTGCGAGACCTCGCAGAGCCGGCTTGCCGTTCCCGCCTCATCCGCAACCTTCTGGCAGACCAAAACCCAATCCCCGTACGTCGCGGACGTCGCGTGAGGATCGGACGAAACCGGCGCGGGCACCGTTGCGGCGCGGGTTGCAGGTGTCGGCTCCGCGTAAGCGGCCGACTGCGCCAGAGCGATCATCAGTGGTCCGCACATGAGAGCCAAGCAGGCCGAAATGATCTTTGGCATATAAATAACTCAGCTATCTGATTGTATCTGTCCGTACATTTTCTTGTGGGTTATTCTGGTGTGATTCGTCGGAAAACCTAGCGCGTAATGACCCGGATCAGGCGTGCGGGCACTCGAGCGTTCTCCGCCGATGCAGCTCGCGCCCGCTGCTGAAGGCGCCGCCGAGCTTCGAGGCGTTCCCGAATTGCGCTGGATGACTGGTGTGCTGCGCGGATCTGCTGCGATTTCACACGCTGAGGGAAAATCCTAGGCAGAAGCCCATTATCAGCACCGCCGATCAAGCAGCGTTGCTGGCGCGGTTCCGCACATTTGCGTAATTCGGGGGCTTCTTCGTCAGGTGGGAGGTTCGGGGCGCGCGAACTCAATCTCCGTGGTCGCGAAAGCGCGCATCACAATGCCTTGATGAGCGGGCCGCGCTTCGTGTTCCGGCTAGGCGCCTTGAAGAGCCTGTGCCGGCTCCGGCGCAACCACACGCTGGAAAAGGTGCCACGTCGCATGACCGAGAACCGGCAATGCGACCAGCAGTCCCAAAAATCCCGTCA
This sequence comes from Hyphomicrobium zavarzinii ATCC 27496, assembly GCF_000383415.1. Classification (GTDB taxonomy): domain Bacteria; phylum Pseudomonadota; class Alphaproteobacteria; order Rhizobiales; family Hyphomicrobiaceae; genus Hyphomicrobium_C; species Hyphomicrobium_C zavarzinii. The sequence continues at coordinate 8,163 of NZ_KB911261.1, forward strand.
AAGCCGAGAGAACCAGCAATGCGACGATCACCACCGCAAACAGCAGCATGGGCAGCGGATTCATTGCGACCGCGCGCACACTCGTGATCATGGCGGTCACGCAGTCCACATCGCGATCGAGGACGAGCGGAAAGGACACCACCGAGAGCGAGAACAGGATGGTTGCCAGCACCGCGCCGATGACATTACCCACCAGCAGGAACAAAAGACCGTTCGTGGTCGTCAGCACGATATTGACAAAGTCGTGAAGGGACGCGCCCATCCCGCTGTAACCAAGGAACAGGGCCATGAGCAGGCGCACCTGATACATCCACATGATGAGCACAAAGACCGTCATGAAGCCCATCCAGCGGACCTCGCTGCGGCTTTTCACCTTGCGCCAGATCTCGCCTGCCGAGAGCGGCTCTCCCGTCTGCAAACGGCGGCTCACCTCGTAGAGCCCGGCCGCGACAAACGGACAGACGAGAGCAAAGCCCGCCCCGATCGGGTAGGCAAGGTAAGGCATCCCGAGAATCTGCAAGGTCGCAACGATCGCGATCCCCGTGATGGCGCTGAGACCGCCCAGCAGGATGCCGTACCAGGGCGCGGCTTGGAAATCCCGCACGCCTTGCGCCAAAGCCTCTATGACGTCGCTGGTGGAGATCTCGCGAACGACGGGATCAATTTTGCCCGATAGCGATGCCGTCCCCATGCTTCCCCTCCGCCGCGCCGCCTCGCCAAAGCCGCCTCTCGGGCGGTTCGCTGACATCGATGACGTCCCGCCCGATCCGTGACATTTGTCAAGAATAGCGCATGCCTGCCGCGCCCGCGACACTCTTCGTTTTCGCGTGTGCAGCAAGAGCGGAGGCAACGGCACGCCATTGGCCGGGTACGGCCCGTCCGATCCTCCACCAGGATTACAAGGGGGGCCAGCCTGGGGGCACCCGACGGCTGGACAGCCCCAGCGCAAAACGACGTTGCGCCAGTGGACGCTCGCCGGGCGGTACGCGTCCTCGCAAGGCCAACAGCATGCCGATCGCAAACCAGAGGGGAAGCCAGACGAAAAATCTCGCTGTCAGAGCGACGAGCAGGACCACGATCAGAAATGCTACGGCCGGGATGTCGTCGGCACCCAAGGTGCGCCATGCGACCTTAGCCCGGCTCAAAAGGAAACCGATCAGGAGCATGGAGCCTATAAGGCCGGTGTGCGATTGGACCGAAATCAACGAGTGAATATAGCCGCCGGGGCGAAAGGTTTTCACCTCGGCGCCGAGGTCGCCGAACATTGGATCGAGCGCAAGCTGATCAACCGCGTCCTCGTAAATGATCTTCCAGCGCGAGGATACGCTGCTGCCGGCAACAATGGTCAGCGGCGGGATATCGTCGGAACTGTCCGACGCAAGGTCTAGAGCAGCAACGCGAAGGAACGGCTCATAGTTGAACATCCTGAGCGGCGGAACGCTGATGGCAATGCTCACCGCCAGAGCGGCACCGAGCACTCCCGTTCCGGCAAGCACTGCACCAACCGCCCACTTTGACCGGCGCTCAATGCTGCGCACTCCGACGAACAAATCGCACCCGAACATCAAGACGGCGAGAAGAGCGATCCCGATTGCAGCTCCATTGGAGCCTACGACTTGCGCGATGAAGACAGTCCACACCGCGAGGCCCAGGTAAACGCTCGCCCGCGCCGCAAGCGCGGGCAGCGTGTTGCGAGCGGCGAACAATCGACGGGCGGACGCGACGACGCAGAAGTACCAAAGGAAGAGATAGTCACCGAATGCCTGATAGATGACGGGCGCGCCAGCCCTGTACTGAACAAGAAAGATATCCGAGCGGCAGATAAGGAGCAGCCGCGCGGTGATCCACACCAACGACGCGAGCGCAAGGACCAGCGCCGACAATTCCCAACGGAAATTTGTGTCGCCGGCACTGCTCTTAGATGTCCGAGTTGCGTAGAGCAGCACAAATCCGAGTGCCAGCCCTGCACAGAGGCGGCTAAACCATATTTTCTGATATTCCGCCGAAATACGAGCGCTCGGGTAAATGCTCGCCAGGACAATGAAATACAGGAGAAACATCACCAGCAGGATCGCTCCCCAGTCCTTGATGTAGGAGCTGAAAAATCCGCGCCGGAAATCGCGACTGGCGAGCACCAGTATTAGCGCTCCAGCCATCCCAATGTGGCAGAGCCTCAAAAGCGGGATCGGCTCCGCTTCAATGAGTTGGGTGCAGGCGACCAAACATCCAGAAAGGTAGAGGAGGACAGCGTGGGGCGCTAAAAGCGGCCATGTGATCCCGCGCTCGTCATAACTCGCGGGACTTGCGGTCTCGAAGACCGCGATGCTCGATATGCTTCGCAACGCTCACCCCCCATGGCAAATCGCGCGACTGAAATTCGTACTGAGCCCCTTCACGCCGCCGTCAGCGCGCAAGTTTCCGCGCTCGGCAACGAGCCTCTTCAATTTATTTTCGCTGTTCAGAATTTCCCGCAGAAAACCCGACACAAATAGTAATTAATTACCCCGCCATTTAGCTGAAACATACCATTTCCATTACGCTCGCCAAGGGCATTTGCGGTAATAAACAGAATAAATAAATGGCGAATAGAGCGCCCGCCATTAACCATTCCTTATCGCGCAATTAAAAAGAACATGGATCATCACTCGCGATCGGCGATAGCACCCATTTGATGAATCTTGGGAAATTGAGCGAATCGCACGGCACGCCCAAAAGGGACCGGCTTCTTTGGGACACGCCTCAAATTGAATAATGCCGTTCAGATGACGCGCCATGTGCTAGCCGCTTATCCGAGGCCGAGCGCAATAATTCCGTGCGAAGGCGGCAGAGCGAGGCCGCTGCGGCGCTCTGCCGGCCACGTCCAACATTCTGGATGAGGATTCGGTTGCGGCCACGCTTGCCGGGCAACTCTCGCGGGCCTTATCCCGCTGCGGGCACGCGGTTCGAGGATCGTTCGAGTGATGCCGGGAACGCCTTCGGCGTTTATCCCCAGAGTATTTGTAACTGCCGTGTTTCTGCGCGGCCCGTCAGTTTGACACAAGCTCGATTCCGTTAGAGGGTTCAAGGGGCTGGCAGCAGAGACACTCACTCGCCTGCGGCGCCCACGGGGTCTGGCGCGCGGGGGAGTTCGACGTGAGGAAAAGTGTCCTAGTCACGGGAGGTGCCGGCTTCATCGGATCGCACCTCATCGACAGGCTGATAGGCGCGGGCAACGACGTCATCTGCGTCGACAATTTCTTCACCGGCTCAAAGACGAACATCGAGCACCTGATCGGCAATCCGCGCTTCGAGCTCATGCGGCACGACGTGACCTTCCCGCTCTATCTGGAGGTCGACGAGATCTACAATCTCGCGTGTCCCGCCTCCCCCATCCATTACCAGCGCGATCCGGTCCAGACGACGAAGACCAACGTCCACGGCGCCATCAACATGCTCGGCATGGCCAAGCGGCTGCGCTGCCGGATCTTTCAGGCGTCCACGTCCGAGGTATACGGAGATCCCGCAGTCCATCCGCAGACCGAGGACTATTGGGGCAACGTGAACCCGATCGGGCCGCGCTCCTGCTACGACGAGGGCAAGCGCTGCGCTGAAACGCTGTTCTTCGACTACCACCGGCAGCACGGCCTCGAGATCAAAGTCGCTCGGATCTTCAACACCTACGGACCGCGGATGCAGGTCGGCGACGGCCGGGTGGTGTCCAACCTCATCGTACAAGCGCTCAAGGACGAGCCGATCACGATCTATGGGGACGGCAGCCAGACCCGCTCGTTCTGCTTCGTCGAGGACATGGTGGAAGGCATCCTGCGCTTCATGGCCAGCGACAGCACGCTGACCGGGCCTATCAACCTTGGGAATCCGGCAGAAATCTCGATTCGAGAGCTCGCCGAGCGCGTGATCGATGTCACGGGCTCGGGCTCCAAGCTGACGTTCCTCAAGAAGCCCACAGACGATCCTGAGCGGCGCCGCCCCGACATCGGGCTTGCAAAGGCAACGCTCGGCTGGAAACCCACGGTCGATCTCCAGGAGGGATTGCGCCGGACGATCGCCTATTTCGACAGCGTGCTGGCGAGAGCAGGCGGACTCACCGTAGAGGCTTGATGGAGAGGAGCGAATCCGCCGCCATGGCGCCCGGATGCCGTCGAGAGGGAACGAGGCCAAATCGATGATGCAGATCCGTGGAACCCGCGACGGTAGCCAGCGATGACGTCGATCTTCTCCGGTCTCACCGCATCGTTGATCGCGAAGCTGTCGCAAACGACGATGCGCAGCCTCGACACGACCGACATGGAAGCCTTGACGACGACGCAGGCCGCCGCGTTGAAGGCTACCCAGCTCAACAGTCTCAGCACGACCAATATCGAAGCCCTCACCTCCACCGCGGTATCGGCGTTGGCACCGGTCAACCTGAACAAGCTCAGCCTCGCCTTGTTCGAAGTGCTCGTCGGCGATGATCTCGCGGCTTTCACGTCAACGCAGATGGCGGCGCTTTCCGCCTCGCAGCTCAACAGCCTGACCGCGACGGAAATCGCGCAGCTCACCCCCGAGCAGCTCGGCGGCATCACCTCGACCCAGATTGCCGGTCTCACCGTCACGACGCTCGAGAAGTTCAGCGCGACCCAGATCGCGTCTTTCACCTCCACCCAGGTGAGCGGCCTCACGGCATCGCATCTCACGTCTCTTACGCCCGAAAAGATGCAGGCGCTCGATGTCTCCGGGCTCACGCCGCTCCAGGTCTCGCGCCTCTCCGCGACCGCATTCGACAACCTGTCCGCGGCGCAGATCTCGGCGTTCACCCCGGCGCAGGTCGCCGCGCTTTCGGCGACGTCGCTTTCGCTTCTGTCGACGAGCGAGATCCAGGGCTTCACCACCAGCCAGATCGGCGGGCTGACCGCGCGCCAGATCTCGAACCTCCCCACCACTACGATCACCAAGTTCACGCCAAGCCAGCTCGCGTCGCTGACGACCCAGCAGATGGCGGCGCTGATATCCACGCAGCTCACTGCACTCTCGCCGTCAGCAATTCAGGCATTGCCCGCCGAGCGCTTCACGCAGACGCAGATCGCGACGCTCTCCACGACTGCGTTCGACAACCTCACGTCCTCGCAGCTGGCGGCTCTCAGCGCGACGCAGATCTCCGCGCTCTCGACGACCTCGCTCAACCGGATGTCGCCCACGGCACTCCAATCGCTCACCGCCACACAGGTTTCGGGGCTCACGGCCCGGCAGTTGGCGGGAGCTACCGCCACGACGCTCGCAAATTTCTCTCCATCGCAGCTCGGCCTCCTGACGACCGCACAGATGAGCGGGCTTAAGCCGGCGCAGCTCAGCGAGATGGCGCCTTCGTCCCTTCAGGCGCTGACTGCGGCAAACTTCTCCGTCTCGCAGTTGAACGGTCTCAGCACGACCGCGTTCGACAATCTGTCGCCAACGCAGATCCTGGAGCTCAAGCCGGCCCAGCTGGCTGCACTCTCGACGACGAATTTCAACCGGCTCACTGACGGCGAAATCGGCGCGCTGACCGCCACGCAGATACGCGGGCTCAAGCCCGCCCATATCGCCGCTCTCACAACGTCACTGCTGACTGCGCTCGATCCGTCGCAACTCCAGGCCTTGACCGCGACGCAGGTGAAGGCGCTCACCTCGTCGCAGATCAACGCGTTGTCGAGCTCGGGACTGCAGGCGCTCCCGGTTTCGAGCCTTTCCACAACGCAGGTCGCCCGTTTCACCACGACGAATTTCCGCGGGCTGACGCCGGCACAAATCGCGTCGTTCACGCCGGGCCAGGTCGCCTCGCTCAGCTCCACGCTGATCAACAGCCTGTCGCCGGCCGAGATCCAGTCGTTCACGACGACGCAGATCAGCGGATTGACTTCCGCCAAGATCGCGACGTTCGGAACGGAGCAGGTGGCCGCGCTTACGACCGATCAGATCCGCGCGCTCTCGCCGTCGGCGCTGTCGGGCCTGCGTGACACGCAGATCGCCGTGCTCTCGTCGTCCCAGCTCAGCGCACTCTCGGAAGTCCAGATGGCGAGCCTGACGGCTGCCGCCGTCGGCGGGCTCGATACGACCGGCGTCACGAACCTCACCACGACGCAGATCGCCGCCATGAAGGCCACGCAGGTGCGCGGCCTCACCCAGGACCAGATTGCGGCGCTTACGACATCGCAGATCGCGGCGCTCTCGACGACTGCGATGGCGAGCCTCAGCGCGACTCAGGTGTCGGCTCTGTCGGTCGCCCAGCTCAACGCTCTCAGGCCCAGCCAGATCTCGGCCCTTTCAACACTTGGCATCTCGGGGCTCACGACCACGTCCGTCGGCGCCCTGAGCGCGGACCAGATCGGGGCGCTCGCGGCTTCCCAGGTCAGGGCTTTTTCGGAGGCTCAGGTCGAGGCACTGAGGCCGCAGCAGATCGGCCTGCTCGCCGAGACGCAGATTGCGGCTTTCTCCACCTCGGCAATCAAGGGCCTTTCGGCGGACGACATCGCGGCCCTCACGACAACCCAGGTTGGCGCGCTGGTCGCGACGCAGGCCTCCGCGCTGGTCGATACGCAGATCGAGGCCTTTTCGGACACGCAGATCGCTAACCTCACGACCACGGCAATCTCCGGTTTCAAGAACACGCAGATCGCGAGCTTCACTCCAACGCAGCTCGCTGCGATGTCGTCTGAACAGATCGGCGCCTTGTCGGCGGACGGCATCACGGGGCTCGCGGCCGAGGACATCACGTCTCTCTCCCTGAGCTTCTTCACAGGGCTCTCGCAGACGCAGATCCGCGCGCTTTCGGAATATCAGATCGTCTCGCTCAGCCCCGCACAGCTCGCCGCGCTTTCGTCCGAGCAGATCTCGGCCCTCTCCAAGGCGGCCATCAGCGGGCTCTCGACGACGGCGCTGCAATCGCTTTCCGCCACGCAGCTCAGCAAGCTCACGGCCGCGCAGATCTCGGCTTTCGACGCGAACCAGATCGCCTCGCTTTCCGTCGAGCAGATGTCCCGCTGGGTCACCACCCAGATGGTCGGCATCTCTCCGGACGCCATCAAGGCGCTCAGCGAGACGCAGCTCGGGGCTCTCTCCACCAGCCAGGTGCGGGCGCTTACCGCAACGCAGATCGGCGCGCTCGACACCACGCAAGTCGCCGCTCTCTCGACCTCGCAGATCGGTGCGCTGACCACCGCGCAGATGCGCGGGTTCAAGTCGACGCAAATCGCGAACCTCACCAGCACTCATTTCTCTGCCCTCGACTCGACGCAGATCGGCGCGCTTACGCCCGAGGCAATTTCCGGGCTGACCGGCGAGCAGATCGAGCTTCTCTCCATTCGTCAGGCCGACGGCCTGACCGCGACGCAGATGGGAGCGCTCAACGAGACGCAGCTTGGTGGCCTTACGACGACGCAGCTCGCGAGCTTGACCTCGACGCAATTGGGCGGTCTCTCCACGTCCGCGATCGCGGCCTTGACGGCGGAGAGCATCGGCGCGCTCGACGCCAAGCACATCCGCGGCCTGACCGCGGCGCAGCTCGGCGCGCTCACGACCACGCAGATCAGCTATCTCAGCACGTCGCAACTCGCGGTGCTCTCTCCCGAGCAGATCGCGGGGCTCAGCGCGGCCCAGGCGTCCAGCCTGAGCCCGGAGCAGCTCGGCACGCTCACGTCGCGCCAGGTCAGCGGCCTCTCCACCGCCGCGATCTCGGGGCTGTCGACGACGGCTCTTGGCTCCCTGAGCACGGTGCAGGTCAAAGGCCTGACGCAATCGCAAATCGCCAGCCTCTCCGAAACGCAGATCGTCGCTCTGAGCACCGGCCAGCTCGACGCCTTGTCCTCGACGCAGATCTCGGGCCTCTCGACGGCCGCGATCTCCAGCCTGACGGTCGAGCAGCTTTCGGGATTGACGACGACACAGCTTCGCGGGCTCACCTCGGCTCAGGTCTCGGCGTTGACGACCACACAGCTCGCGAGCCAATCGGCCGCGCGCATCGCGGCCTTGACGACGGCAGCTCTCGGCGGTCTCAAGGAAACGCAGAGCCCGACGTTGAGCGACGAGCAGATCGCGGCGCTCGCCACGTCGCAGATCGCCGCGCTTTCCACGAGCGCGATCTCGGGGCTCACCAGCACGCAGATCGCCGGCCTCACCAGCACCCAGTTTGCTGCGCTCACCTCTACGCAGATCCAGGCCCTCACGGGCGAGCAGATCGCGGGCCTAAGCACCACCCAGCTCTCGCGCCTCAGCGCAACGCAGGCGGCGGGCCTCAGCTCCAGCCAGTTGGCCGAGCTCAGCAGCACGCAGATCGGGGCGCTGACGACCACCCACATCCGGGCGCTCTCGCCGACCGCCATCAGCGGGCTCACTGGCTCTCAGATCGCGAGCCTCTCGACGACACAGCTCATGAGCCTCACGACGGCGCAGATGGGCGCGCTGTCATCCACGGCGATCTCGGGCCTTACGACGACGGAGCTCGCGGCCCTCACGACAACCCAGTTCGCCGCCCTCTCGACCACCGGAATCGCAGCGCTGTCGGTCACACAGCTCGCCAGCCTCACCTCGGACCAGGTGCGGGTCCTGAGCACCACGGCAATCGCCGGACTAACCTCGACACAGGCGGCGAGCCTCACGCCCTCGCAGCTCGGCGCGCTCACCACGAGCCAGATCAAGGCGCTCGCCGCGACGGGATTGGCCGGTCTCACCGCGACGCAGCTCGAATCCCTCAGCGCCTCGCAATTCTCGGCGCTGGCCGCCGCTCAGATCGGCGGGCTCTCGACAACCGCGATCAACGGACTTTCGACCACACGCCTCTCGAGCCTGACGACGACACAGCTTTCCGGATTGACGTCCCGGCAGATCTCAGCCCTCAGCGCCAGCCAGATCAGCACGCTTTCGACACGCCAGCTCCAGGCGCTTTCGCCTGACGAAATCAGCGGCCTGACGCAAACCGGCATCGCGGCCTTGAGCACGGCGCAACTGCGTGCGCTCACCACCGCGCAGATCGGCGCGATCTCAACCAGTGCCATAGCCGGCCTGACCAACGGGCAGATCTCCTCGCTGACGAGCGAGCAGATGGGCAGCATCCGCGCCACCCAGATCGCGAGCCTTTCGACGACGGCCATAGCGGGGCTGACCACTACGCAGCTCGACGCGCTCACCAGCACGCAGTTCGCGAGCCTCTCGGCGACCGGAATCGCGGCTCTGACGCCGGATCAGCTCTCGAGCCTCAAGACCACGCAGATCGGCCTGCTCTCGCGCACGTCCATCGGCGGCCTTACGGCTGCCCAGCTTTCGAGCCTGACCTCGACGCAGTTCGACGTGCTGACCTCCACTCAGATCAGCGCCATCTCGACGACGGCCATCCTGGGGCTGACGGAAACCCAGATCGGCTCGCTCGAGGCAACGCAGTTCGCCGGCCTCCGCGCGACACAGATCGCGGCAATGGATACGACGCAGATCCGGGCCATGACGACGACGGACATCGCCTCGCTGTCCGCCGCGCAGATCCAGGGCCTACTGCGCGTCCAGATCCGTGCCTTGACGACGCCGCAGATCGCGGCGCTTACGGAGACGCAGATCGCCTCGCTCGACACCTCGCAGGTCGTCAACCTGACCACCACGATGCTGGCGCTACTCTCCTCGTCTCAGCTTGGCGCTTTGACGTCGACACAGATCGGCGGCCTCTCCTCGCAGCAGCTCAACAGCTTGAGCCCGAGCGTGATGGGTTCCTTCACCGCCAACCAGATCGCGGGCCTGACGACGACACAGATCTCCTCCTTGTCGACAACCGCTATCAGCGGCCTGACAACCACGGGCATCGAGGCCCTCAACGGCAACCAGATCGCGGCCTTTACGCAGACGCAGCTCGACAGCATGACGCCCGAGCAGCTCGCAGCGCTTCAATCGGCAATCTCGTAGTCTCTGCGGGGCATCCGCCGAGGCTGATCCAGGACGTTCCGGCTTTGTGAGAGTGGACGACGAGCATGAGTTACATCGAACATCCCAACCAGGATCCCGTCATCGTCGCGGATGCCAACGCCGAAGCCGCCATCGGCGCGGACATCGGCACGCTGTTCGGCCTTGCGGAGACGCGCGAAGCGCAGGGCGACATTCAGGGCGCCGTCGCGCTCTACCGCAATTGGGTGGCGCGGAACCCGGCCCATCCGCTACTGCATGCGGCCTACTTCAACTACGGCGTCGCCCTCAACAAATCCGGCGACCGCTATGGCGCGATGAACGCCCTTCGTGCGGCGCTCTCGCTCAAGCCGGATTTCATGCCCTCGCATATCAATCTCGGCCGCCTTCTGGAGGATGACGGACAGTTCGATGCGGCCGTCACGCAATGGCTCACGCTCGTCTCGCAGACCGGGCTGATCGACGGCAGCTCAGTGAAGCACAAGCTGGTCGCGCTCCAGCAGATCGGGCGCGTGCTCGAGACGTTCCAGCAGGACGAGCCGGCGGAGGATGCGCTGCGCCAGTCGCTCGAGATCAACGAGAACCAGCCGGAAGTGGCGCAGCATTGGATCGCGCTGCGGCAGCGCCAGTGCAAATGGCCCGCCGTCACTCCCTCTGAGCATGTCAGCCTCAAGGCGCTATTCACGCACATCTCGCCGCTATCGCTTGCGGTTCACAGCGACGACCCGATGTTCCAACTGGCGCGGGCTTTCAAATACAGCAAGGAGCTGACGGGGCCGCCACGCCGGCCGTTGTGTCATGCGACGGCCGCGAAGGAGCGGGCCTCTCTCAGGCAGAAGCTCAGGATCGGCTACGTTTCCTCGGACCTGCGCGAGCACGCCGTTGGCTTCGCGATGGCCGATGTGCTGGAGACGCACGACCGGCAGGCGTTCGAGATCACGGCCTACTATTGTGGCATCGACCGGCCGGATGGAACGAAGGATCGCTCGCAAAAGAGCGTCGATCATTGGGTCGACATCACACGCCTTTCGGACGAACAGGCGGCCCAGCGCATCCGCGAGGACGGCATCGACATCCTGATCGACCTCAATGGTTATACCAAGGATGCGCGGTCGCGGATCTTCTCCTACCGCCCGGCTCCGGTGACCGTGAACTGGTTCGGTTTTCCCGGCACGATGGGAAGCGCCCATCATCATTACATCATCGCCGATCCGATCGTCGTTCCGGAAGAGGACGAGATCTTCTACTCAGAGAAGGTCCTGCGGCTCGCGTGCTATCAGCCCAACGACCGCAAGCGCGTGGTTGCCAGCGAGCCCCTGTCGCGAGAGGGCGCCGGGCTTCCCGCCGATGGCTTCGTCTATTGCTGTCTAAATGGCTGCCAGAAGCTCACACCCGAGGTGTTCGCAAGCTGGCTCACGATCCTTCGCCAGGTTCCCGACAGCGTGCTCTGGCTGCTCAGCGGCGGCGCGGATACCGACAAGCGCCTCCGCCAATTGGCGGCGAACGGGGGTATTGCGGCGGAACGGCTGATCTTCGCGGAGAAGATGCCCAACCCGCAGCATCTGGCCCGCTACCAGCTCGCGGACCTGTTCCTCGACAATTCACCCTATGGCGCCCACACGACGGCATCGGACGCGATGTGGATGGGCGTTCCGGTTCTCACCTATCCGGGTAAAACGTTTGCCTCGCGCGTCTGCGCCAGCCTGGTTCACGCGGCCGGGCTCGGCGATCTCGTCTGCGACAGCGAGAACAGCTACGTGGCGCGCGCCATCGCGCTCGGAAAGGATCGTGCACAGATCGAGACCCTGAAGGCCCGCCTTCTGTCGAGCCGCTCCTCCTCGCGCCTGTTCGACACGCCCGCCCTGGTCCGGGACCTCGAAGAGCTCTTTCGTCATATGTGGACCGAGGCGGTGGAAGGACGTTTGCCAAAACCCGACCATACGAACCTCAACGACTACTTCGACATCGGCCTCGACATCGCCGTGAACGGAAAGGTTCCCGCTGCACGAGACGAGCTCTGCAAGCTCTACCGCGACCGGCTAGAGGCGTGGAACTCGGCGATCCGGCTGCCGCGCGACAGCCGGTTGTGGCCGTAACCCGCGAGTGAGACGGCCGCCGCCTGGAGCCGCTCCGTGCTGGAGCGTTTCGAGACGGACGGCCCGGCATACCTCAGCGATCGCCCAGCGGGCGGATGTTCCACCACTGCCACTGCTCGGGGTACTCGCGTATCCAGGCTTCGAACTGCTCGAAGATCCTTCTCGTGGCGAGATGGGAATCGGCACGCTTGTCGTCGCCCGAAGGAAGCTCGATCTCCTTGATGTCGATCCGGAAGCGGCTCTTCTTGCCGTCTCGTATGGCGCGCGCGATCCAGACCCGAGCGCTGGTGTGGCGGGCAATTAGCGACGGCACATGCGTGACCCTGGTGGATTGGCCGAGGAAATCGACCTCAATGCCGCGCCTGTCGACGTGATCGCACACGAAGCCGAGCCATCCCCCGCCGCGCACGAAATCGATCAGCACCTTCGCGGCTTTCGGTCCCTCCTCCTTGCCCTTGGCGAACAGGCCGCCGCTGAAGAGGCTCTCTCTGCGGCTTCGGATCATGCGGTCGATATGCGGATTGGCGAGGGGACGATAAACGCCGCCCGGCGCGCCGCCGAACTTCCGCACCGGCCAGATCACCAGCTCCCAGTTGCCGGAATGGAGGGTCACGCCGATCTGCGGGGCTCGCTTCTCGACTGCCTCCTCCAACGCGGGCGTCTCCGCGATGGCGATGCGGGAGGGGTCCGCGATCATCCTGTCGACCAGAATGAGCTCGGCCGCGACACGTCCCATGTTGTCCCACATCTCGAGCGCGATGGTGTTCAGCTCTTCCGGACTGCGCTCTGGGAATGCGATGGCGAGGTTGCGGAGACTTCGCTGATGCCTGCGCGTGCGCGGGCCTATGGTGCGGCTGATCCACGCGAATACGCTGGCTGACGTATCGATGCCGGCCAGCCCCATCGCGCCGATGGCGATGGCTGCCGCCCCGTACTCGATACGGTGTTTTATTGCCTTCAATAGCACAAACGATTCCTTCCGCGCCTTCGGCGGGCGCGTTGAAAATTGATCGACATACTCCTGGCCAACACGACTTGCCCGCAGACCCAGCATGGGACCTCCGACACAGCTCGTTGCTCTGAAGCAAAATTGGATTTGGAACGGCTACGTTCTGAAAAGGAACGGTGGCGCGCGCGGCGCGCACGCATACAAGAAAAGTATGTGAGTCAGAAACTGCTGATGATGCGGAAGCATTGGCCCGGCGGGCGATGCTTCATTCCGTAATTCCGTCGTGACGAGCGGTGGTATTGCGGCGCTGCTGTCCCAATACCGGGCAGAAAAACAATGCTGCCGGCGGACGTCCGGCGTGTCCTGGCCCTGATGATGAGCAGGCTGCGCCTTGAGCTTGACCGCGATCTGGTTGCCGGGCTCCGCCGCAACCGAGCGCGCATCACTCGAAATCCCCGAAGCGAGGATTAAGATGACGAATATTGAAGCGAGCAATGCCCGCATCATCGGCCCTACCCCACCGTAGCGGTGATCATTGGGCTGATCCTAACAGACAGGGCGTCGACTGCAACGCACGCACAGTCAAGAGTTGTGCATTCCTCAAATCCCTCCCGGCAGCGCAGGATATCGCGCCAATCGCGAATGGAATTCCGGAACGGACGTTCAGGTTCGATGCTTCGGAAATCGTACCGGAAATCGCCAGAAGGCAGATGAGCGACAGGCGTTCGCGACGAACGCGGCGAGGCCTTGCATCTTGGGGCCGCGCAGCCTCGCCGTACGCGTGTCACGCCACATTTCAGGCGTCTGCCGAGGCCCCGTTCTCGGCGTACGCGGTGATCACCGCGTTGAGCCGATCGCTTACGTCGGTGCCGGTTTGCATGGCTTCGAAGAGGCTCTTCAGGCTGTCGAGGAATGCGACCTGAGAGCTTCCTTCACTACTCTCATTGGACGCCGCGCCGACGAGATCGGTCAGCGTCGCGAGCACGCTTTCGAGACTCGACTCGGCGGTCGTCTTGCTGGTGGTGCTGCCGCTGTCGGTCACGCCTGATGGCGGCGGGCCACCATTGGGCGGAGGCGGTCCCATCGGAGGCCGGCCCTGCGCGGCGCGGCTCAGCCCGTCGCTTAAGGTCTGCGACGCGCCGGCTACGGAAGCGCTGTCCCCTGATTTGACCGCATCGAGAAGCGACTGCACGTCGGTGAGGAAGCCCGATCGGCCTTCGCTCGCGCCGGTCTCGCTCGTTTCGCCGGATGCGGCTTTGAGATCGTCCAGGACCTTCTGCAGGGCCGTGGCCGCATCGCTCGTCGCTTCGGTGTCTCCGGATTCGAGAGCCGAAAGGAGATCGCCCAAACCATCCATGACGGACTGAGACTCCTCGCTGCCCGCGGGAGGCGGCGGAGACGGCCCCATCGGCGCGCCCGCGCCCATGGCGCGGTTCATGCCTTCGGCGAGATTGCCCGCGGCCGTGGTGATCGCCTGCTCGTCGCCCGAGTCCACAGCGTCAAGGAGAGACTGGACGTCCGAGATGAAGCCAGACGCGCCGGCCGTACCGCTCGCCTGCTCACCTTGCGTCTTGCCGGTGCCTGACAGGCCATCGATGAGGGACTGCAAGGCATCGGCGGCATTGGAAGCCGCCTCTGTGTCGCCCGAGCTCAACGCGGACAGCAGCGAGCCGAGATTGTCCATGAACTCGCTGGCGGACTCGCCTCCCGGCGGGGGCGGCGGCGGCCCGGACGCGGCGCTGGAGCCGAGAAGAGCGGAGAGCCCGCTTCTGCTCGAGCCCGCGACCTCTATCGCGGGGATCGGGGTGCTGCCGTCCGACGACGAGGTTTGCGACGCGTTCGCGAGTTGCTGAAGCTGCGCGGCGAGCAGAGCCTGCTGCTCAGTCGCTTCGGTCTTGCGGCTTTTCTGTTGCGAGCTGGCGCCCTGTGTGTTCGCCCAGCTCAATGTCGATATCGTCATGCTTCAAGCCCTATTCTGCCGGATGCGGCGAGGACGTTTGCGGTGGCGAGAGGCGCACGGCTCCACATAACCGAACCCGCCTTTACGCATACCGACACGCAAGGGAACTGCCACAGACCGGGGCGCCCCATCCGCACCCTGCGGATGGGAACAAGAAGCGGTCTTACTGTCTGACGCTGTCGCCTCTGCGGCGCCTCTTCCCGTCTCGCCATGCATCGGACGGGAATTTCGAACGCGCGGGCGCCGTTCTAGCTCGCACTATAGTGTGCACCGGCCCTGTGGTGATGTCGGGCGGGTTTCACACTGTTACGAAGCGTTTCATCTGGACTGCTGAGCCGATGGCAGCCTGACCGTCGCGGCCAATCCGCCTTCCTCGCGTGTTGCCAGAGCAATGCTGCCCCCGTGCGCGCGAATGATATCGCGGGCGATGGTGAGCCCAAGTCCAACGCCGCCCGTCTCGCGATTGCGCGACTGCTCAAGGCGGCGGAACGGCTTGAACGCCAGCTCCACCTGATCGGGCGCGATGCCGGGGCCTCGATCCGCGATGGTGATGACGAACAAATCGGCTTCCCGCGTGAGGCTCACCTCAGCCTCCTTGCCGTACTTGATCGCGTTGTCGATGAGATTGGTGAAGGCCCGGCGGATGGCGGTCGGCTGGCAGATGGCCTGTGCATGATCGGGCCCTTCGTAGCTCGCCACAGCGCCGACGTCGGTGAAGTTGTCGCAAATCGTGATGAGGAGAGCTGCCACATCGAGCGGCTCGGAGCGCTCACCCTTGAGATCGTCTCCGGCGAACGTCAGCGTCGCCGAGATCATCCCTTCCATTTCTGTGACGCCGAGGATCAGCCGTTGCTTGGCTTCGCCCTCGGGCAACTGCTCCGACTCGAGGCGAAGCCGGGTCAACGCAGTCCGCATATCGTGGGAGACCGCAGCCAGGATCTGCGTGCGCTCGTCCACGAAATCCTTGATGCGCACCTGCATCTCGTTCATCGCCTCGCCGATGGCCGCATACTCGCGCAGATGCGCGGTTTCGATGGGCGTCGGCTCACGCTCGGAGCCGAGGCGGCGCGCAGCCGCGACCATCTCGTCGAGCGGGCGCAGGGAGCGCGTGGCGATCCATGCGGAGAGGAAGGCGACCAGCAGAATTGCGCTCGCGGCACTGATCACCATCGGATTGAGAAACTGCCCGAATGGCCACGGGGGCCGCGTCGAGATCTCGAAGTGCCGGCCATCGGATGTCTGGAACGAGATGGCGAACTGGCTCCAGATCGGGATGTCCGGCTCGCCATCCGTCAACGGCCCTTTCGGAAACGAGAACTCGAACTCCGGCGGCACCGTCACGGGCGCGGCATCGGGCGGCGGCCCGTGCGGCTTCATGAAGCTCTGCACCTCGATGCCGCTCACCTTGCCGGCAAGGGCCGCTTGCAACGTGTCCGTCACGCGCTGAAGGGCCGGAAACTCCTTACGCTTGTGCTCCTCGGACTTCTCCGGCTTCTGGCGAAGGGTGAGGCCGGTGCGTTCCTGGAAGCGCTTGGCGACGTCCTGGTAAGACTCTTGCGGCGAAGCGGTGAGGTCTCCCACAACCTTCTGCGTTTCCGCCACGATCCAGCGGGCGCTGTAGATCTTGGGCGTGGGGCGCGGCAGGAGAAAGAAGATCGCCGAATTCAACGCCTGAATAGCGAGCATCGCGCCGAGCATGGTGAGCGCGATGCGTGTTCCCAGCCGAACCGAGCCAAGACGCGCGAGATTGTTCGGCTTCATCGCTCGGCTCCCGGCGCGCTCGTCGTCACCTTCGCGGAGAAAATGTAGCCTCCGCTGCGCACGGTCTTTATGAAAGCGGGCTGCTGCGGGTCCGCCTCGATCTTGCGCCTCAGCCGGCTGATCTGCACGTCGATGCTGCGGTCGAAGGCTGATGTCGCCCGCCCACGCGCGAGGTCGAGGAGCTGGTCGCGGCTCAGCACATATTGCGGCCGCTCGACGAAGACGACGAGAAGATCGAACTCTCCCGAGGTGAGATCGACAAGGGCGTTCTCCGGATTGCGGAGCACGCGACGGACCGTGTCGAGCATCCAGCCTTCGAAGAAGTAGGTGGACGACTGTGAGCCGGGGCTCCGCGCGGGACGCTCGCCGGTGCGGCGAAGGATGGCACGGATGCGGGCCAGCAGCTCGCGCGGGTTGAAGGGCTTGCAGATATAGTCGTCTGCCCCGAGCTCGAGGCCGATGATGCGATCCGTCTCTCCCGACATGGCGGTGAGCAGCACGATGGGAATCTCGCGCGTCTCGCGCAGGCGGCGGCACAGCGTCAGGCCGTCTTCGCCCGGCATCATGATGTCGAGCACGATCAGGTCGAACTTGCCCGCATCGAGGGCGCTCCACATGGCCTCGCCGCCCGGCGCCTGCGTGACGCGCAGGCCGTTCGTGGTCAGGAACCGGCTCAGGCTGGAGCGGATCTGCTGATCATCGTCGACGATGAGAATGTGAGGCGTGGCGTTCAAGTGTTGTCCGTTACCCGGCGGATCGCGACCCGAGGAGGACGATAAGGCGGAGTCGCGTGGCCCGCCAAGCCGCGATCTTGTAACAGTCCATTACATCCAGAGATTGCCGTTTATTGGCCGACGGTTGCGAGCAGCGCCTGCACTGTCGCACCCAGGCCGGCCACGCCCGCGGTGATCATCGCCGCCGAAGGCCGATAGGTGAGCGCGAGCACTGCCAGAAGCGCCCCCACGGACAGTGGGCCTGCCCAGAGCGTGCTTCCGATCGGGGCACCATAGGCGTTCACGAGCACCCAATAAGCCAACGCGAGCACCCCGAGCGCGCCTGCGCGCAAAAGGCTACGCGGCGGCGCACGACGTGTTGCGCCGATGCACCGGAGCTTCCGGCAGCCTCTAAGTATTTTCAGCGACGAGCCGATACCCGATACCTGGCTCCGTCACGATCAGGTCAGCAGCCTGCGCGCCTTCGAGCTTCTGGCGCAGCTGACCAATGAAAACGCGGAGATATTGCAGATCCTCGGTATGAGCGGGACCCCAGACCGCCGTCAGGATCTGGCGGTGGGTGACGATGCGGCCTGCGTTGCGCACGAGGATCGCCAGCAGCTCGAACTCCTTCGGCGTGAGCTTGACGGGCACGCGGTCAATCGCAACCTGATGGGCCGCGATATCGACGGTGAGCGCCCCCGACGAGAAGCGCGTCTCCTGGCCCTTGCTCTGGGCGGCGTGGCGAATGGCCGTGCGCAGACGCGCTGTCAATTCGCCGATGCCGAAGGGCTTGTTGATGTAATCGTCGGCGCCGATGTCGAGGGCCGCGATCTTCTCCGCCTCCCGGTCGCGGGCAGACAGAACGATGACAGGCGTCTTGGACCACGTGCGCAACTCGCGGATCACGTCCTTGCCGTCCATGTCCGGCAGACCGAGGTCGAGCAGAATGAGATCCGGCGAGGCGTTCGCTGCGAGTTTCAGCGCGTCCCGCCCCGCCTCCGCCGTGATGACCTCATAGCCGGCTGCTGTCAGGCTCGGCTTCAGGAAGCGCAAGATCTGTGGCTCGTCATCGACGACGAGGACGCGTGTGCCGCTCATCCTTCTTTTCTCCGAGGCTCGTCGGCAGGGATCGGGAGATGTACCACGATGCGCGTGCCCCTGTCGTTCGCAACCGGGCTTTCTGCGCGGATCGTGCCCCCCATGCCTTTCACGAGGCCAGCACAAATGGAGAGCCCTAGGCCCGTGCCCGGCGCACGCCCGTCGCTTCCCGCCACGCGATAGAACTTGTCGAACACCTTCGTCAGCGCATCCTGGGGAATGCCGATCCCCTCGTCCGTGACCCTGATCTCGACATGGCCGGGTGCGAAGTCGGCGGAGACGCGCGTGATCGATTGCGGCTCGCTGTATTTATTGGCGTTGTCGATCAGGTTGTAGAGAACCTGCTCCAGAAGCACAGCATCGCCGCGAATGAGCGGCAGGTTCTTCACGACCGTGACAGAGACCTTGCGGGCGGGCACCGCCTTGGCCGCACGGGCTACGGCGCCGTGGATGGCATCGCCGACATCGACCCAGTCGCGGCGAATGTCGAGCGCTCCGGCTTCGAGCTTCGTCATGTCGAGCAGGTTGCCGACGAACGCGGACAAGCGCGCGGCCTCCTCCTCGATGGTCGCCAGCAGATCCGCACGATCGCGCTTCGGCATCTGATCGCCGAGCTGGCGCAGGCTCGTCACCGAGCCGACGATGGAGGCCAGGGGGGTGCGCAGATCGTGGGAGATCGACGACAGCAGCGCCGCCCGGAGGCGTTCGGACTCCGCCGCCGTCTCCGCCTTTGCAGCCTGCTCGACCAGGATCGTGCGCTCGATAGCGAGCGCCGACTGATCTATGAACGATTGCAGCACGTGCTCCGTCATGGAGGGCAGCGCCTCCTCCTCGCCGCCAGGGTCGATGCCGATAACGCCGACCGCACCTTTGCTCGACATGAGTGGGCGGAACTGGAACTGCGCGGACGGGAGCGTTCCGGTCATCTTGCCGGCCGGCTCGCCACGCTCGTGGCTCCAGCGGGCCGCCGTCCAGTCGGAGGTCGAAAGCTGGTCCTCGGGCGGCCAGCCGCCGCGTATCTCGAGGCCCTGCTCTCCCTCGAGCAGGATGATGGAGCGCCCTTTGATCACGGCCGAGGATTGCGCCGCGAGCAGCCACAGGATGTCATCGAGGCGTGCCGTGCCGGAGAGTTTTCTCGAAAAGTCGTAGAGCGCTTGGGTCGATTCCGCGCGCTCGCGGATCGAGGTCGCATATTCCCGAAGGCGACCCGCGAGCCCGCCGGTGACGCCCGCCACGATCAGGAAGATGAGGAGCGAGAACAGCTCATAAGGTTCCGAGATCGTGAAAGTGTGACGCGGCTCGATGAAAAAGAAGTTGTAGGCCAGAAACGACAGTCCCGCCGCGCCCACGGCCGGCAGCACGCCGAGGCGCAGGGCGCAGAGCAGAACGGCGAACAGAAACACCATCGACAGGTTCGGCAGCGTCGTGATCTTTTCGAGGCCGAGCCCGATCGCAGTCGCAATAGAGACCGCCGCCACGACGGAAGCAGTTGTAGACAGCGCGACGTGAGGCTTCGGCCATTTGATCCACGGCTCCCTCGGGGCTTCGCTCTCCTGGGCAAGCACGGTGATCGAAAGATCGCGCGCCCGGGAGACGAGCTGATCGGAGAGCGATCGCCCGAGCCATTCCCCGACCTGCCCGGCGCGCGAGCGGCCGATGACGATCTGCGTGATGTTGTTGCGGCGCGCGTACCCGAGGATCTCGTCGGCGACGTCCTTCGCGTTGAGACGCGCCGTGGTGGCGCCCAGCCGCTCGGCGAGGCGGAGCGCCTTCTCGACCCTGCGCTCCTCGCTTCTGGTGACCGAAGCGCGATCGAGGCGCTTCAGATTTACGGCAACCCAATCGGACTTGAGGGCGGCGGCCATGCGCGCGGCAGCCCGCACCACGGCTTCGGACCGCTCGTCACCGCCCACGCAGACCAGCAGGCGCTCCGCCGTCGGCCACGGGCCTTCGATGCCCTGGCGGCGAAGCTGCTTGATCATCTGCTCGTCGACGCGATCCGCGGTGCGGCGGAGCGCAAGCTCGCGGAGGGCCGTCAGATTGCTTGCTTTGAAGAACTGGTCCACCGCGCGGCGTGCGTTGTCCGGCAGATAGACCTTCCCCTCCTTCAGCCGCTTGATCAGCTCCTCGGGCGGCAGATCGACGACGACGATCTCGTCGGCCTTTTCGAGCACCTTGTCGGGAACCGTCTCGCGCACGGCGACGCCCGTGATCCGCTCGACGACGTCGGTCAAGCTTTCGAGATGCTGGATGTTGAGCGTGGTCCAGACGTCGATGCCCGCCTGCAGGATCTCCTCCACGTCCTGATAGCGCTTGGTGTGAAGAAGGCCGGGGGCATTGGTGTGGGCGAACTCGTCGACCAGAAGAAGATCGGGACGGCGGGCAAGCGCCGCGTCGACGTCGAACTCCATCAGCGTGCGCTTGCGATACGGCACCACGCGCCGCGCCAGAACCTCTAGCCCTTCGAGCTGGGCGGCGGTTTCCGCGCGGCCGTGGGTTTCCACGACGCCGACCACCACATCAACCCCTTCACCCTTGAGCGCGCGGCCGGCCGCGAGCATGGCGTAGGTCTTGCCCACGCCGGGCGCCATGCCGAGAAACACCTTGAGCTTGCCGCGGGATTCACTCCGGGCAAGCTCGAGAAGCTCTTTCGGCGACGGGCGGCGTTCGCCGGTTGCGCGCGTGTCGTTGCTCATGCTCTATCCGGTTCCCGACGCCAGCGCGGCGTCAAGCGCAATATTCAGGAGAAGCACATTAACGCGCGGCTCGCCGACCACTCCGGCGAGGGGCTCCTCCGCGGCACCGGCCAGGATCTCCCGGATACGGGCGGGCGGCACGCCGCGGGCCTTGGCGACCCGCTCAACCTGGAGCGCCGCGTAGTCCGGGGAAATGTGGGGATCGAGGCCGCTCGCGGAGGCCGTGACGGCATCCGCCGGTACGCTTGCCCCGTTAGGGACGGCGAGAGCCGGAATTGCCGCCTCCACGCGCGCAACGAGCTTGGCCGACGTGGGGCCCAAGTTCGAGCCCGACGAAGCGCTGGCGTCGTATCCGTCGCTTCCAGCAGCCGAGGGGCGCCCATGGAAATAGCCGTCGCCCGTGAAGAGCTGGCCGACCAGCGACGAGCCGACCACGGCGCCGTCGCGGGTGAGCAGGCTGCCGTTCGCTTGCGCGGGAAGGAGAACCTGAGACAGGCCAGTGATGGCCAGCGGGTAGACGACGCCGGTCAGGACAGTCAAAGCCGCAACCATGACCAGGGCGGGGCGCAGGTGTGTAAACATGTGACGTCTCCTCAAGCCAAGCCCAGCGCCGAGACGCCGAGATCGACGATCTTGATACCGATGAAGGGCGCGACGAGACCGCCGAGGCCGTAGATCAGAAGGTTGCGGCGGAGCAGTGCGGCGGCGCCCACCGCCCGATAGGGCACGCCTTTGAGGGCGAGCGGTATCAGGGCGACGATGATGAGTGCGTTGAAAATTACGGCCGACAGGATGGCGCTCTCGGGCGTCGCGAGTCCCATGACATTGAGGGTCCCGAGCTCGGGATAGGTCGCGACGAACAGCGCGGGAATGATCGCAAAATACTTCGCGACATCGTTGGCGATCGAGAAGGTGGTGAGTGATCCTCGCGTCATCAACAGCTGCTTGCCGATCTCGGTGATCTCGATGAGCTTGGTGGGGTTGCTGTCCAGGTCCACCATGTTCCCGGCTTCACGTGCGGCCTGGGTTCCGCTCTGCATGGCCACGCCGACATCGGCCTGCGCGAGCGCGGGCGCATCGTTGGTGCCGTCACCGCACATGGCAATCAGACGGCCTTTCCCCTGCTCCGTGCGGATGTAGGCCAGCTTGTCCTGCGGTGTCGCTTCGGCCAGGAAATCGTCGACACCCGCCTCGGATGCAATGGCGGCGGCCGTCACGGGGTTGTCGCCCGTCACCATAACCGTCTTGATGCCCATGGCGCGCATGGCGGCAAAGCGCTCCTTGATGTCGGGCTTCACCACATCTTTGAGGTGGATGACGCCGAGTAAGCGATGCCCCTCGGAGACGGCGAGCGGCGTGCCGCCCGACTGAGCGATCTCATCCACCGCCTTGCGGAATGCGGGAGACGCGGATTCGATCAGCACGCCTGCGAAGGCGAGGATCGCATCCACCGCGCCCTTGCGGATCGAGCGTCCGCCGCAATCTATGCCCGAGATCCGCGTCTGGGCCGAGAACGGAATAGCTTTTGCGGAGGCTTCCTCATGGCTCGGCTCGGGCGCACTGTAATGCCCCCTGGCGAGTGCGACGATGGAGCGGCCTTCCGGTGTCTCGTCGGCCAAGGAGGCGAGGAATGCGGCCTCCGCCAGCTCGCGCTCCGAAACGCCGGGCACGGGGATGAACGCCGTCGCCAAGCGATTGCCGAAGGTGATGGTGCCGGTCTTGTCGATCAGCAAGGTGTCGACATCGCCCGCGGCCTCGACCGCGCGGCCGGATGTTGCGACCACGTTGAAGCGGATCAGCCGATCCATGCCCGCGATGCCGATCGCGGACAGCAAGCCGCCGATCGTCGTCGGGATTAGCGTGACGAGAAGCGCCACCAGCACGGTCAGCGACAGCACGGTTCCGGAATATCCCGCAAGCCCCCACAGCGTGGCGACCGTGACAAGGAAGATCAGCGTCATGCCGGAGAGCAGGATGGAAAGAGCCAGCTCGTTGGGAGTCTTCTGACGCTCGGCGCCTTCGACAAGCGCGATCATGCGATCAAGGAAGGACGATCCGGACGTCGCGGTGACGCGTACCTTGATCCAATCCGAGAGAACGACCGTGCCGCCGGTCACGGCCGAGCGATCGCCGCCCGACTCGCGGATCACGGGGGCGGACTCACCGGTAATTGCGGATTCGTTCACCGACGCGATGCCTTCGATCACCTCGCCATCGGCGGGGATCGTGTCTCCCGCCTCGACCAGCACGACATCGCCCACCTCCACGTCGAGCGCGGGTTTCGGCTCCCACAGCTCGTCCTCCGGATCGTCCGGATGGAGGAGAACCTTCGCCGTCGTATCGCTGCGCGAGCGGCGGAGCGCATCGGCCTGCGCCTTGCCGCGCCCCTCCGCAACGGCCTCTGCGAAGTTCGCGAACAGGACGGTGAACCACAGCCACGCGGCGATCTGGCCGGTGAAGGCGACGCCGCCCTCTCCGGTTGCGAGGTCACGCACGAAGATCGTGGTCGCGAGGGCTGCCACCACGCCGGTCACGAACATCACAGGGTTCCGAACCAGCTTCTGCGGTGCGAGCTTCTTGACCGCGCCGAAGGCGGCCTCCTCGAGGATAGCCCGATCAAACAGGGCAATTGACGATGTCTTGCTCATGAGACGCCCTCCTTCAGAACGTCTTGCCGGATTGCATCAGGAAATGCTCGACGACTGGCCCCAGCGCGAGCGAGGGGAAATACTGCAATCCGCCGAGGATCAGGATTACGCCCACCAGAAGACCGACGAAGAGGCCGCCGTGGGTCGGGAACGTGCCGGCGGACGGCGCGATCTTGCGCTTGGCGGCCAGAGATCCCGCAATCGCCATCACCGGGACGACGTAGGCGAAGCGTCCGAGCAGCATGGCGAGGCCAAGCGTGGTATTGTACCAGGGCGTATTGGCGTTGAGGCCTGCGAAGGCCGAGCCGTTGTTGCCCGCGGCCGAGCTGTAGGCATAGAGAATCTCCGACAGGCCATGCGGGCCCGCGTTCGCGAGGCTCTCGAGGGCGCTCGGCATCACGGCGGAGGCCGCCGCAAAGCCGAGGATCGCGAACGGCAGGATCAGCAGTGCCAGGATCGCGAGCTTCATCTCGCGTGCCTCGATCTTCTTGCCGAGATATTCCGGCGTGCGGCCGACCATGAGGCCCGCGACAAAAACGGCGAGGATCGCCATTACGATCATGCCGTAGAGGCCGGAGCCGACGCCGCCGGGCAGGATCTCGCCAAGCTGCATCAAGAACATCGGGGCGAGGCCGCCCAGCGGCGTCAACGAGTCGTGCATGGCGTTGACGGCGCCGCAGGACAGGCCGGTGGTGGCTGCGATGTAAAGGGCGGTGAGGGCCTGGCCGAAGCGTATTTCCTTGCCTTCCAGATTGCCGGCGGACGCATCGATCCCGAGCTTGGCGAGGATGGGGTTGCCTGCGGCCTCCGCCCCGTAGACCAAGGCTACGGCTGCGACCAGCAGAATACCCATCGCGGCGAGCAGCGCGTGCCCCTGGCGCGCATCCCCAACCATGCGGCCGAAGGCGAACGTCATGGCGGCCGAGACGACGAGCATGCTCCAGATCGAGAGCATGTTCGACCAAGCGTTGGGGTTCTCGAAGGGATGAGCCGCGTTGGCGTTGAAGAAGCCGCCGCCATTGGTGCCGAGCTGCTTGATGGCCTCCTGGCTGGCGACCGGCCCCAATGAAAGTGTCTGCTTGGCGCCTTCCAGTGTCGTCACGCCGGTGCTCGCGAGAAGCGTCTGCGGCACGCCGGACATCACATAGGCGAGCGCCACGACGATCGAGAGCGGCAGCAGGACATAGAGCGTCGCGCGCGTCATATCGACCCAGAAGTTGCCGATGGTCGCGCTTCCGCTGCGGGCAAAGGCGCGGGTCACGGCCGCGGCGAGCGCGATGCCGGTCGCCGCGGAGACGAAGTTCTGTACGGTGAGACCGGCCATCTGCACGATGTGCGCCATGGTCGTCTCGCCAGCGTAGGACTGCCAGTTGGTGTTGGTGACGAAGCTCAAGGCGGTGTTGAAGGCGAGGTCGGGGGGGACGCCTGCGAAGCCTTGTGGATTGAGAGGCAGGCTCGCCTGCAAGCGCATCAACACATAGAGGACCAGGAAGCCGGCCGCGCTGAAGGCCAGCATGGCCAGCGTATAGGCCAGCCAGCCCTGCTCCTTCCCGGCATCGATGCCAGCTGCAGAATAGAGCCGCCGTTCGAGCGGGCGGAGCACGGGCGCCAGCAGGGTTCTCTCACCCTGAAGAACCCGGGCCATGTAGAGGCCGAGCGGCCGTGCCGCGATGAGAACAGCGCCGAGCACCAGCGCTATCTCGAGCCAACCATCGAGTGTCATGTCATCATTCTCCCGAGCCTAGAACTTCTCGGGGCGGAGAAGCGTGTAGACGAGATAGGCGGCAAGGCCGATGGCGACGGCCAGTCCGATAAGTGGATCGCTCATGGCAGCCTCACAGGCGGTCGCAGAGGACGGCATAGGCGCCGATCAGCGCGAAGCCGCCCAGGCCGAGGGCAAGAAACAGAAGATCGAGCATGGGGCTCCTCCGGAGTTGTTCGGAAGGAACATCGGGGGCTCTGCATCAATTCTCGATCCGGAATTTTGGTTGCGCGTATAAAGACGATGTAAAGACGGTCCGGCCGCGCAGCTCCGGGAGGAAAATTCGTGGCGGAACCGGCACTTGCACCACAACGGCGGGCCTGCAGACTTTTGGAGCCAAACGCATTTTTTCGAAGTTCGAGCCCTTTCTCTCCCGTTGGGCGCTCACGCCCGATGGCGATCCGATCGTCACGCGCGGCGCCCGCCTTCTGCCGGTACGTCATCTGGGCGAGGCCGCCATGCTCAAGATCGCCCTCGATCACGACGAGGAGGTGGGCGGCCTCGTGATGGCGTGGTGGGATGGCCAGGGCGCTGCCCGCGTGCTCGCGCTCGAGGGCAATGCCATCCTGCTCGAACGGGCCGAGGGGACCCGCTCGCTCTCCGACTACGCGCGCGACGGGCGCGACGATGAGGCAACGCGCATTCTCTGCGATGCCATCGGACGGCTCCACGCGCCGCGTGCCGCGCCACCGCCCGGTCTCGTTCCGTTGCCCGTCTGGTTCAATGCGCTTGAGCCCGCATCACAGGCGCACGGAGGCATCCTGAAGCAGTCTGCCGAGGTCGCGTGCCTGCTGCTTGCCGATCCCCGGGACGGCGTGGTGCTGCACGGCGACATCCACCACGACAATGTGCTGGACTTCGGGAAGCGCGGATGGCTTGCCATCGATCCCAAACGGATCCACGGCGAGCGCGGCTTCGACTACGCCAACCTTTTCTGCAACCCGGATGTGGAAAGCCCGGTGCATCGGGTGGCTGTTCTGCCGGATCGCTTCGCAAGCCGTCTTGCAATCGTGTGCCAGCAGGCGGGGCTGGATCGGCGCCGGCTCCTGCAGTGGATCGTGGCGTGGGCGGGCCTCTCGGCCGCCTGGTACATCGAGGACGGCGAGACCCCAGCGGTCGATTTCGAGATCGCGCGCCTTGCGCTCGCAGAGCTGGATCTCGGATGAGCTTCCCGTGAACACGACATCGCCCCCGGAGGCTTCCGCGTCCGAGGGCGATCTTGCCTTGACGAGCCGCGAAATCAGGCGGCGCGGACAGTAGCCAGGAAGCGGCCGACCTCTGCGCGCAGCTTCTCGGACTGCTGCGAAAGATCCGTCGCGGCCAGCAGCACCTGTCCGGACGCAACGCTCGAGCTCTCGGCCGCCTGGTTCACGCCCGTGATGTTGCTGGTGACCTCGGTCGTTCCTTTCGCGGCCTCGTGCACGTTGCGTGCGATCTCCTCCGTGGCAGCCCCCTGCTCCGTGACGGCTGCGGCGATGGCGGATGCGATGCCGTTCATTTCCTCCACCGTCTTGCTGATGACGAGGATGCTGCCGGCCGCGTGCTCCGTCGAAGCCTGAACGGTGCTGATCTGGGACGCGATTTCGGCGGTGGCCTTCGTGGTCTGGTCCGCGAGGGCCTTGACCTCCTGGGCAACGACGGAAAAGCCCTTCCCGGCCTCTCCAGCGCGCGCCGCCTCGATCGTGGCGTTGAGAGCGAGCAGATTGGTCTGACGCGCGATGTTGTTGATCATCTCGACGATTGTGCCGATCTTGCGCGCGCCTTCCGAAAGCTCCAGGACCTGGGCGTTAGTCTGGCGCGCTTCCTGTGCGGCCTTCTCGGCAATTCTCGTCGACTGATCGACCTGGCGGCTGATCTCGCGGACTGATCCCGACAGCTCTTCCGCCGCGCTCGCGACCCCGTGCACGTTGGATGCGGCCTGCTCGGACGCGGCTGCGACGACCGTCGACTGCGTCGACGTCTGGGCAGAGGACGCGGAGAGCGACTGTGCCGCTGCCTGCAACTCGGTTGCCGCGTCGGACACCGCATTCACAACAGTGCCCACAGCGCTCTCGAAGTTGTCGGCAAGCTCCAGCACGGCGCGGCGGCGCTCGGCCTCGGCCTTCGCCTTCTGCTCCACGGCCTCGGCTTCGAGCTCGCGGGTGCGGATCATGTTGTCCTTGAAGACCTGCACGGCGGCAGCCATTCCGCCGATTTCGTCTCCGCGCGACCTGCCCGGGATCTCGACCGAGGTATCACCTTGGGCAAGAACACCCATGGTGCTCGTCATCTTGCGGATCGGGGGAACGATGGAGGCGCTGGTGAAGTAGGCGACGAGGCCCGCGCCGCCAAGCCCCAGCGCCAGGAGCGCCCACTGAAGCGTGCTGAGGAACGACATGCCGCTCGTGGCAGCCTCGGTATCCTCCGCAAGGAGCTTCTGCTGGTTGCCCTTGAGGCCGCCGCGGCGAA
This sequence comes from Hyphomicrobium zavarzinii ATCC 27496, assembly GCF_000383415.1. GTDB lineage: Bacteria > Pseudomonadota > Alphaproteobacteria > Rhizobiales > Hyphomicrobiaceae > Hyphomicrobium_C > Hyphomicrobium_C zavarzinii. The sequence goes on from NZ_KB911261.1 coordinate 36,188, forward strand.
CGCCGTCTTCCTGCCTCGTGCCGACCAGGATATCCAGGATCTTACCGGCTCTCGGCGCGGCCTCGGCGGCAAGAATGTGCACCGGGCGGTTCCATTCGGGAGATTCACGAACGGCAATAATGCGGGCCGGCAGCGGCGCGAAGCTGGCATAGGCCGCGACGAACGCCTCGTAGGACGCTTTCTGTGTCTCCGAGAGCATGTGCTTCTGGGGCGCAAAGGCTTCCAAAGCCCGGTTGAAGACGCCGAAGAAGCGTTGGAACTCCGCCTTCGCGGAGGCGTCACCGGAGAGAAGGAACGTGCGGAGCTGCGCGGCGGAGGCCGCCAGATTGCCGCGCACATCGGCCATGCTCTTCAGCAGGCGCTTGCGCTCGGGGGTGGCTTCGAGGTTCTCCTCCTCATCGATCATTTTCGTTATTTCGGCGAGCATCGCGCTCATGCGGGGGGCTGCTTCCTCGACGAGAAGCTTCGTCGCGGGAAACGCGTCGCTTGTGAAAGCTACATTTTCGGCGCTCTCCTGGGCCGTTCTAAACTCCTCCAAAAGCGCCTTCACCTCGGCCCATTTTGCCTTGTTTTCCGCATTCGTGAAACGCTCGGCATAGGTATCGAAATTGCTCGATGCTTTTCCAAGCGCTTTCCACGCAGTCGCGCGCTCCGCCTTCATCTTCTCGTCGCCGGTCAGCAGGTATCCGCGCAGGGTCGCAAGTGTGGCGCTTACGTCGCTTTCGAGCTCCGTGCTGATCAAGGCCACCGGCACGCGAAGCCCCGTCATACGGTCGAAGGATGTCGAAAGGCCGGAAACCGTCCAGATTGTCGCCCCCACGGCGACAGCCATAACACCGGCCACGAGCGAGAACCCGGCTGTAAGCCGGCTACCGATCGAGACTTTCTGAAAAAGTTGGATTGCGTGCATGACAGGCGTTCCCCTCTTATGAAGTTCGAATGCCTAAAATTTGCGCACGCCGCTCAATTTTGATTTAATTCCAATCCTTATTTGACACGCATACGTTTTGCGTCGAAAGCGTTTTGAAATTTTCTAATCAACCTAATTTTTCTTTTCTATTGTGCAACGCAAAAGCGTTGCCTTTGCAATTTCAAAAACCTGTTTTCTAAAGTCAGTGCTCACCTCATCGTCCACGCGGCGATCCGCCATCGAACGTGCGCCCGCAGAGCATCGGAGATTGGGGCTGGATGAGCTCATGCGCAGGCGCGCCGAATTCGCTATTCTCCAATCGCCGCCACCTGCTCGATCCGCCTCAAGGAGCCGCCCATGACACCGCGCCCACCACTTCCTCCCTTCACGGCCGAAACAGCTGCCCAGAAGGCGCGTATGGCAGAGGACGCCTGGAACACGCGTGATCCCAATCGCGTCGCTGGCGCCTACACACCGGATAGCCAATGGCGCAATCGCGCCGAGTTTCCGCAGGGCCGCGACGAGATCATCGCCTTTCTCACGCGGAAGTGGGCCCGCGAGCTGGACTACCGGCTGATCAAGGAGGTGTGGACCTTCGGCGGCAACCGCATTGCCGTGCGGTTCGCCTACGAATGGCACGACGACAGCGGCCAGTGGTTCCGCTCCTACGGCAACGAGAACTGGGAGTTCGACGAAGCCGGCCTGATGCGCCGCCGCTTTGCCAGCATCAACGACAAGCCGATCATGGAGAGCGAGCGCAAATATCATTGGCCGCTGGGTCCGCGGCCTGCCGACCATCCGGGGCTTTCGGATCTCGGGCTCTAGACGGAGAGCGCGGACGCGCGCTCAGCTCGCGATGTCGAGCGGCGCCTTGATGCGCGGTGCCGGCCCCCTGTCGAAGTCGAAGTTTTCGAGCACCTGGGGGCGGCCCAGAAGGTAGCCTTGCAGGTGATCGCATCCGGCGAGAGCGGCGATAATGCGCTGCTGCTCGGTCTCGATCCCCTCGGCCGTCGTCTTGATGCCAAGCGATTTTGCGAGCGACACCACTGCGACGAAGATCGAGCGGGCCCTGAGGTCGGTTGCGAGGTCGTTCACGAACGAGCGGTCTATCTTGATGCGGCCGATCGGCAAGCTCCTGAGGCAGCTCAAGGCAGACTGGCCGACGCCGAAATCGTCGATCGCAACCGAGACGCCAAGCTCGCGCAGCTCTTCCAGGACGCGGCAGGCGTTGGTCTCGTTGTCGAGGATCGCCGTCTCGGTGACCTCGAGCTCGAGGCGCCCCGGCGGAAGCGCTGTGCGTTCAAGGATCTGCGCCACCCGCGCCACGAAATCACGATCCGAAACCTGCACTCGTGAAAGATTGACGGAGATCTTGATACCAGCCGGCAGGCTGGCGGCATCCCGGCAGGCCTTTTCCAGCACCCAATCACCGATCTCGACGATGAGACCGTTGTGCTCGGCGAGCGGAATGAATTCCGCGGGCGAGATGACGCCAAGCTCGGGATGGTGCCAGCGGACAAGCGCCTCGAGGGCGGCGATGTCACCCGACGAGCCTGCTGTGATCGGCTGGTAGACGATGTGGAATTCCTGCTCGTCGATGGCGCGGCGCAGCTCGCTTTCCAGGCGGCGTGCCGAGCAGGCGCCCGCATCGGCTGCCGCATCGAAGAAGGCGAATTTTCCGCGTCCGCTGCGTTTGGCCTTGTAGAGCGCGACATCGGCCGCTTTCAGGATCTCGTCGGTCGTCGTGCCGTCCTCGGGCGGCCGCGCGATGCCGATGCTCATGCCGACACGGGTCAGCTTGCCTTCCAGCACGACCGGCTGCCTCACGACGTCGAGAATGCGCCGGGCGACGGCCGATGCATCGCACGGCTGATCGCCGTCTCGCAGAAGCAGGGCAAATTCATCGCCGCCCAGACGAGCGATCGTATCATCCTCGCGGACGCAGGAGCGAAGCCGGTCGGCAACCACTCGCAACAGGCCATCTCCGGCTGCGTGCCCGAGGTTGTCGTTGACGGACTTGAAGTAGTCGATGTCGAGCAGCATGACGACGGCCTGCTTGCCGGTTTTGGCGCTCTCGAGCGCTTCGTCGATGCGCTCGACCAGCAGGCGGCGGTTCGGCAAGCCGGTCAAAACGTCGTGCAGGGTGCGGTGGAGCAGCTCGGTCTCCGCCTGCTTTTCGGCGGTGAAATCCGTATACGTGCAGATGACGCCCCCGTCGGGCAGGACGCGCTGGTTGATGCGCACGAAGCGCCCGCCAACGAGGTGCTGTTCGGTGTCGCTGTCGATGTCCAGCTCGATGGTCGATCCCTCTTCGGGAACCGCTCCGGCACTCCGGCAGATGTCGAGCAGATCGATCAGCGACGTACCGGGCGGCGCCTGGTATTTGGTCAGGCCGTAGATCTCCAGGAATTGACTGTTGCGCACGACGACACGGGCGTCGCGGTCGAACAGGCATACGCCCTGGGACATGGCATCGAGGGCCGTATCCAATTGCTCGCGCCGCTCCGAGGCCAGCCTGGACACTCTCTCCAGCTCCCCCTTGAGCCGATCCCGCTCGGCAATTTCCGCCGCGACGAGGAGAGACGTCAGCACGCTCACGAAACTGAAGAGCTGCACCACCCAAATGCCGGTGCTCGTGCTCTGCTCATTCATCAAGGAAACCGGTCCCCAACCCTGGTAGGTGCACGTCAGGGACACGACCGTGAGCCATAGCGTCGCCATGGCCGCATAGCGGGAGCCCAGGCGAAACGCGATCAGAACGGAAATAGGAACGAGCGTGAAAAGGAGCGGCACCGACGACTGGAGAAACACGGTGAGCGAAGCGACCGTGAGTAGAAGAAAGTGGCGAAGCACGCTCTCGGAAGAGGGAACGACGCTGTACGGATTTGGCTTCGCGTTCAGAAGCACGATGGTCGGGGTGACGATCAGAAGACCCAGACTGTCCGAGAGGTACCAAGTAGTCCAGGCCTCGGCGAACGGAGCGCCGAATATCAGCATCGCAGCCGCCGCACCGAAAGCGGCAGGCAGGATCGGCGCGGCCAGGCAAACGGCCACGAACTTGATCACGCTCCAGACCTCGGTCAGCTCGACATGCCGCCCGCAAGCGCGGTGCACAAGGTAGAAGGCAAGGACGCATTCAGTGGGGCCGACGCTGGCGAAGGTCAGCACCGTGGCCAACTGGTCTCCGTTGAGCGTCAGGGCTGTGGCGTTCGCCAAAAAGCAGGCCGCCACGAGGATGTAGCGCGAAACCGGTCTCGGACAGGTGAGAAGCGCTGCCAGCAAAATGCCGTTAGCCGGCCAGATGGCCGCGACGTAGGTCGAGTTGCGCGTCAGACTGATGGCCAAATAGACAGCGACACCATACGCAACCGCTGTCCCTACGATGAGAGGGGCATCGCGATGCGTTCTGGCTCGTTCAATGCTGTCTGTCAGCGCCGTAAAATAACGGGCTTGTTCCATGGCATGTCGTCCGAGGCATTAGCGCGAACGAGCATAATCAGCAAAACTCTAATAAAATCTTCTATTTGCCGTCTTTTTGTGCGTATCCGTATCATGCACGAGAATTTTGCGCCGCAAAAGGCGCGACACACACCAGAAGGGGACGGCGGACCTTACTCGGCGGCCGCCGCGCTCAGAGCCGCGGCAATGTCCTCCCTCGGGCGGCCAACGCTGATGTAGCGGAAACCGTGCCGCGCGATCTGCTCGCGCCGGTAGACATTTCGGAGATCGACAAGGAGGGGCTCGCGCATCACGCCCTTCAAGCGGGGAAAATCGAGCGCGCGGAACGCATCCCACTCCGTCACGAGAACGAGGGCGTCGGCGCCCTCGGCAATGGAATAGGGGTCAGAGCCGAACGTCACGCCGGATAGGTAGTCCTTCGCGGCCTCCATGCCTTCGGGATCGAACGCACGAATGATCGCGCCGTTGTCCTGCAGCCCCTGAATAATGGAGATCGCGGGGCTCTCGCGCATGTCGTCGGTGTTGGGCTTGAACGTCAATCCCAGGATCGCGATGGTTTTGCCGCGCATGTCGGTGCCGATGGCGCGCGCGACCTTGCGGGACATGGCGCGCTTGCGCTGATCGTTGATTGCGACCGTCGTCTCGATCAGGCGCAGCGGGCTTCCGTAGTCCTGCGCGGTCTTGACGAGCGCGAGCGTATCCTTGGGGAAGCACGAGCCGCCGTAGCCGGGGCCTGCGTGCAAGAACTTCGAGCCGATGCGCTTGTCGAGACCGATGCCGTGAGCGACGTCCTGAACGTTGCTGCCGACGGCCTCGCAGAGATCCGCCATCTCGTTGATGAAGGTGATCTTCATGGCGAGGTACGCGTTCGCCGCGTACTTGATCAGCTCCGAGGTGCGGCGCGCCGTGAACATGAGCGGCGCCTGATTGAGATAGAGCGGGCGATAGACTTCCGTCATCACCGCGCGGGCGCGCTCGTCCTCGATACCGACCACAATGCGATCGGGGCGCTTGAAGTCCTCGATCGCGGCGCCTTCGCGCAGGAATTCGGGGTTGGAGACCACGGCCACATCGGCCTCGGGATTGGCCTCGCGGATGATGCGCTCCACCTCGTCGCCGGTGCCCACGGGAACGGTCGACTTGGTGATGACGACGGTGAAGCCCTGGACGTTGGCGGCGATCTCGCGCGCGACCGCATAGACGTAGGAGAGATCGGCATGGCCGTCACCGCGACGCGAGGGGGTGCCGACGGCGATGAACACCGCGTCGGCCTTCTTCACCGGCTCCTTGAGGTCGGTGGTGAAGACCAGCCGCTTGGCCTGGCAGTTCCGGGCGACGATCTGGTCGAGGCCGGGCTCATAGATCGGCATGATGCCGTCTTGCAGCGCCTTGACCTTGTCGTCGTTGCTGTCGATGCAGGTGACCTCGTGGCCGAAATCGGCGAGGCAGGCGCCGGAGACAAGTCCCACATATCCCGAGCCAACGACGGCTATGCGCATTTTCGAGCCCTTCTGATTGAGACGCCGCCGCGCAATTCGGGCTGGTCCGTCTCCAAGGTGTCATGCTCCGTTTCTTGCATTTTCCGGCGCGGAACGGTCCTGGATTCGTCGAAAAATGCTTAAGAGTCACAGGTGTTCCGAGGACCGGAACACCCGTGTCGGCCGAGGGACGCTATCCGCCCAGCATGACGCTTTTCTGAAAGCGGGCGCAACGCTCCCAAAAACAAAAAAGGAGCGCTTCGAGGCGCTCCTTTGAATTGCATAACCCGCTCAAGCAGCTAGAAATTGTGCTTCACGGAGCCACGGATCGTCAGATCCTCTGCCGGCTGCTCCGGCTCGTTCTGCGGCTTGCTGTCGTTCGCGCCGTACAGCAGCTCGAGGCCAAAATCCATCTTCGGGAGAACGCCGAGCTTACCGAGGCCCGGAATGCGGACTTCCGTACCTGCGCTTTCGCCCTCGACCTTGGGAACGGAGAAGTTAAGATCCTTGCCGGCCGGCGCAGTCGCCTGGGGCTCGGACGGGGCAGGTGTCACCGGAGCGCCACCCTGCTCCTGGAAGGCAAGGGTCGAGCTGCTGACGAGCGCCAGCGCCAATCCCGTTGCGATATACCCAACCAACTTCATCGAATTCCCCGCAGTGCCGCTCTCTTCTGACTCGTGAAGATGAGGCTTCAGACCGCCCGTGACAAGAATGTTCGAGCGTAGTTAAGCGGCGATGAACGTTTCCCGATCCAGGTGTGGTTGCTCTGCAATGTGGCGCTGCGGTCACAGCGTCTTAGGATCGCCAAGCGTCTTTTGATTACCCTTGCAAGGGCTTGAGTTCGCCACATTTTCCCCTGCCCCCGGCGAAGCGGACGCTATTTCGCGGCTGCACATTCGGGCGTCACAGGTTTTCCACACTTGTCCACCGGCAACGGGTTCGAGCCGGGTGTTCGCCCCATGAAAAAGGGCCGCCCTCAGGGCAGCCCTTCCCATGTTTTCACGCGCCGAGCGACTTAGAACTGGATGCGCGCGCCCGTCATCAGCACATCGAAATCCTCGAGCTCGGTCTTGGCCGCGCCCTTGGTCAGATGCACGTCGCCTTCGGCCTGCCGGTAGATCACGTAGAGATCCATGGCGGCGTTATCGATGCTCTGGATGACGCCCGCGGCCCAGAAGTTGAGGTCGGAGCTGGAAGCCTTGGCGGAGATGCCGACGTCGTCGTGACGGTACTCGCCGAAGAATGTGGTCTTGCCGATCGCAACGAGCTTGCTCTCGATACCACCCTGCACGAACCAAGTGTTGCTCTCGTCATCCTCACCCGCCTGCGAGGCCTTGAGGTCAATCGAGTCGGCGCCGTAGCCTGCGTAGACGTAGATGCCGGTGGGCGCATGCTGGATGGTGCCCGCCACGCCCCACCACTGGCAATCACCCGTGCCGACCGCGCAACGGCCCTTGTTGGTGACCGGGTCCGTGCTCTCACCGTAACCGGCCTTGGCGGTGAGCTTGAAGTCGCCGACCTCACCCTTGTAGGTCAGCGCCATGTCCCACATGTCGTCCTCGCCCCAGGCGGCCGTCAGAACGAAGCCGGCGATGGTGGGCGAGTCGTAGCGAACGACGTTGCGGCGGCCGCTCTGGCCGGGGGTCGCACCGTTGAAGCCACCCATCATATCAGTCCACTTGTTGCCCGTGTTGACCTCCTTGAAGGAAGCCAGGGCAACGGCGGCGGCCTCGGCGTCGGCGTAGTTGCGCGTGACCGTCGTATTCGCGTCGTCCAGCAAGTGATAGGTGGCCGTGCCGTCGAGGCCGACGGTGAACTTGCCGAGATCCTTGCTCTTGATGAACCAGTTGCTCTTACGGACCAGGAGGCCGTTGGTGACGCCGTTGTCCTTGCCGTCGTCGGTGCTCGCGTCAACACCCTTGTAAGCCGAGCCCCAGACGCCGATCTCGATCACATAGCCGGCCGACCAGCCGTCGGTGATCTTGGCTTCGCCCGCGAACTTGAAGCGAGACTGCTCGAGCGAGTTCGTCGCGACGTAGACATTGCTCTCGCGCCCGTCGTCCCAGAAGAACACGGCCTCGTTGACCCAGCCCGAGATGGTCAGGCTGACCTTGCGGTTGCCCTTGCGTGCCGTGGTGGCCTCAAGCTCGGCAATCCGCTCTTCCAGATCCGCGCAGCAGTTGCCGCCAAGATCGGCGGCCTGGACCGCGGATGCCCCCCAAACGAGACAGCTCGCGGCGACCGCCGCCAAGCTGCCCGTTACCTTCGTCGTCTTCGTCATAACGAATTCCCCAACCTAAGTACTGCCCAAAACGAAAATACCTAGGTAGCTCTACGGGAGCAGTATGAGACTTTTGTAACAACAGGCCCTTCCGGCTGTCACAAACGAGCTTATACCCCTCGGTAGTTGCCCTTACGCAACAAACGGCCGTGCAAGGCCCCGGAAAACGCAAGAAGGGGCCACCTCGCGGTGACCCCTTCAGTTATCCCTGCCTCGGCTTGCGCGAGACTAGAACTTGATGATGCCGCCAGCGGTGACGACGTCCAGATCTTCCAGGTTGAGATCGGTGACAGCGCCGCCGTTACCCGAGGAGCCGGCCTTGGTGGTGACGTCGGCCTCGTAGTGACGGTAGTACAGGTAGAGCTGCATGGCTGCCGCATCGAGACCCTGCACCACGCCCAGGGTGTAGGACGTGAGTTCGGTGCCGAGGATGCGCGAGGTGCCGACGCCGTCCACCAGAACCTGGCGGCGAGCGTTCGAGCCACCCTCGTTCTCGTAGTACTGACCGAAGATGGTGGTCTTGCCGAGATCGAAGAACTTCTTCTCGATGCCGGCCTCGAGCGACCAGAAGGTGCTCTCGTCATCGGCGCCGGTGACGCCCACGAAGCGGTTCGAACGCAGAATGAGCTCGTCGGTGGCGGTGCCGCCAGCGGCGTTCAGGAAGAGGCCGGTCGGCTCATGCACGATGCTGATAGAGCCGCCGAACTGGTTGCACTCGGCATCCTTGCCGGTTCTTCCAACGACCTGCGAGGTCTGAGCCGAGCATTCGAAGCCAACGGCACCGGCGCTGGACTTCTGCTCGCTGTTCTCGCCGTAGGCGATGCCTGCAGCGACCTTCAGGTTGGCGAACTCGCCCTTATAGCGCAGGCCGATTTCCCAAGTGTCGTCCTCGCCCCAGCTCGCAGTACCGTGGAAGCCCGCGATTTCCGGGGTGTCGTACTTGACGAGGTTGTGGCGGCGGCCTTCACCCGGCTGATCGCCGTAGTCGCGGATCAGGCGGCGCCACGTGAAGAACGGGTTGCCCGTGCCGGCGTCGAGAAGGATGTTGCCGTTAGCCTGGCGCAGACCGAGGCCGAGACCGGTATCCTCCTGATCCGAGAATTTGGCGATCGACGAGGTCTGCGTCTGGTTGATTTCCGTGATGCTCTCGCTGGCGCCGCCAGTCTGGCCGACCGAGACCTTACCGTAGGTCTTGCTGCCGATGTGCCAGTAGCTGTGACGGAGATCGAGGCCAGCGTCGACATCATCCTCGTCCTGCGTGAAGCGCTTGGAGCTCGCCGAGCGGATGCCGATCTCGATGACGTAACCGGCCTTCCAGTCGCCCGTGATCTTCGCGTCGCCCTTGAAGCCGATGCGCGTGCGCGAGTTGTCGTTGGTGACCTGGTAGGCGTTGCTCTCGAAGCCGTCGTCCCAGTACATCACCGCCTCGTTCACCTGACCGTACATGGTCAGCGAAACCTTGCGGTTGCCCTTACGCGCGGTGGTTGCTTCCAGCTCGGCAATGCGCTCCTCGAGATCCGCGCAGCAATTGCCCCCGAGATCGGCAGCTTGGGCGGACGCACCCCCCAGCAGCAGATAGCCTGCCGCTGCGAGCAGCGACAGCCGTCCTGCCGACACCATGAAACCCCCAGTCATGCCCAACTCCTCATAAATTTCGCCGCGCCTCATCTCTCAGGCACGAACTTCCGATCTTTGACCCTCCCCACGAAACGGACCTGGGCGAGCAATCTCCACTTGCCCAACCGCTGTGGACGGGCGGAGATAAACTCAAACTTTCCAATGGCGTAAGCGCAAAAGCCTTTGTGACAGTTTCACTACGAAGGCCCAGTGCCGGGCTCGCACCCGCCGGGTTTTTTACCTCGGTATTTTCGTGACACTTTTATTGCGGCATAAGGTTTTGCGCGGACACGGGATTGATTGTCATCATCGACATCGCGCCCAAAATGTAAGGTCGATGGTCGGTATTCTCGGGCTAGGAGAGGTCGGATGAGGCGGCGTGTTACAGCGGCAGTCGTTGGCGGCGGACCGGCCGGAATCGCCACCGCGCTTTCGCTCGGAAGAGCCGGTGCCGACGTGGTGCTCGCGGCGCCTCCCCACCGCACGGAGGGCCAGGCGCCGGACAATCGCACCGCGGCACTGTTCGCGGGCTCCATCGAGCTTCTGAAGAACGTCGGCGCCTGGGAGACCATCGCACCCCAGAGCGCGCCAATCACCGGCATCCGCATCATCGACGACACGGGCGCGCTGCTACGGGCCCCCGAGGTTGTGTTCACGGCATCCGAGGTGGGGCTCGATGTCTTCGGGTGGAATGTCCCGAACGGAGCGCTCGTCTCGGGTCTGCTGGCGGCTGCGGCGCAGCCCGGCAGCCGGGTCGCCCTCCATGCCACCCAAGGCGTGGCGACGGTGACGCCGGGCGCCGAGACCATCTCCCTCACGACGCGGGAGGGCGATGAATTCGACGCCGCGCTGGTCGCGGGCGCCGACGGACGCAACTCGCTCTGCCGGACAGCCGCTGGCATCGAGACGCGAACGTGGCGCTATGAGCAGGCCGCAATCGCCACCTCGTTTCATCACACGCGGCCTCACCGCAGTATCTCGACGGAGTTCCACCGGCCGGCCGGTCCGTTCACGACGGTGCCGCTCCCCGGTTTGCGGTCGAGCCTCGTCTGGGTCGAGCGGCCGGACGAAGCCCAGCGCCTCGCTGCGCTCTCGGAAGCGGACTTCCGCGCAATCCTGGAGGAGCGCCTGCAGGGCCTCCTCGGAACCGTGGGCGAGATTGGACCTCGCGCCGTCTTCCCGCTCTCCGGCCTCACCGCGGAACGCTTCGGCCTCAACCGCGTGGCGCTGGTCGGGGAAGCGGGGCATGTCATCCCGCCGATTGGCGCGCAGGGGCTCAACCTCGGCTTCCGCGATGCCGCGACGCTCGCCGATTGCGTAGCGGATGCGCTCGCCCAAGGGCGCGATCCCGGCGGTGCCGCCACGCTGGACGCCTATAGCGCCCGGCGAAAACCGGATGTGTCGTCTCGCATCACCACGATCGACGTGCTGAACCGTTCGCTGATCTCGGATCTGGTGCCGGTTCATCTCGCGCGCGGACTTGGCATCGTCGCGCTGAAGGCGCTCGGCCCGCTCCGCCGCTTCGCCATCCGCGAAGGGCTCCAGCCCTCACGCGAGCTTCCGGCTTTGCTGTTGCCGGATGGCGCGAGGCTGCTCGCCCAACGCGCATCACCTTCCCATCATTCCGCCGCTTGACGCGCTCCGCGCCAATTGGCACCCAGTCTAGGATACGCCCAGCGCGCTCCTTGGAGCCAAGCTTTTCAGGACCTTGATGTCTTCCAACCGCATCAGCTTCGGCCGCGATCTTCAGTTTCGCCTCGAATACGCCCTCCTCCGTCTCATCGTGGGACTGGTGAGGCTGTTGCCGCTCGAGACCGCGACCGCCCTCTCGGCCAAGGCGTGGCGGGTGCTGGCGCCCCGCATCAATCCCAAGCGCCACAAGCGGGCGCTTGCGAACCTCGCCATTGCGTTTCCCGACATGCCGGACGCGGAGCGCCAGCGAATTTGCATGGCGCATTGGGAAAACCTAGGCCGCGTGATGGCGGAGACGATGCAGATCGACCGTATCATCCAGGATCCCGCGCGCATCCGCATCGCTTCGGAACGCCTCTTCAGCCGCTACAAGAACAAGCTCGGGCCCGCCATCGGCGTGTCGCTGCACATGGGCAACTGGGAGCTTTCGATCTGGCCGTTCGTGGAAGCGCGTGCCAATCCGGCCGCGGTCTATCGCTCGGTCAACAATCCCTACATCGACCGCTACCTCCGCTGGCAGCGCCGCAATCTCTATCCCGGCGGATTGTTCGGGCGCGGCAAGGTCGAGGGCGAGCACGGCGACGACCAGAAGACCGCACGCATCCTCACCGACTTCGTCCGCAATGGCGGGCGCCTCGGCCTCGTGTGCGATCTCTACGACAGGACGGGGCTTCCGGTCCCCTTCTTCGGCCATGACGCGAAAACACAGGCGATCGGCGCCATGATCGCGCGGCGCGTGGGCAGCCGCGTGTGGATGTCGTGCTGCAAGCGCATCGGCACCTCCTCCAGGTTCGAGATCGAGATCAAGGAGCTGCGCGTCCCGCGCACCAAGAACATCGGCGAGGATGTCCGCTGGATCATGGTGGAGATGCAAAAGCAGTTCGAGATCTGGGTGCGCGAAGCCCCCGAGCAGTGGATGTGGTCCAACCGCCGCTGGAGCTGAGGCCGCGGGCTGCCGCCGCCCCAGGGCATCACGGGATCATTGGTAACCCTCACCGGAATACTCGGCACTCCACCTCGCGCTTCATCACAAGGCCGTGTCGCCGCGGCAAAGCCGATTGCCCCCTCGCCCCGCCCAGCCTCTAATGGCCGCCCTGTATCGTACACCAGCGGGCTCGGCAGACAGCGACAGTGCGGCGGCATCTTCAAACGATCACGGCGATCGCGCTTCTCTGCGGATCGCCTCAGGCCCTTGCGGCCGACGACAAAAAGCCGTCGTGCGTGGACGACGCCATGCTGGTGTTCGACGCATCGGGATCGATGGCCGCCACGGACTTCCCCGACGGCGCGCCCTCGCGCATGGATCGCGTGCGCCAGGCGCTCGTCAAAGTCCTGCCCGCCGCCTCGCGCGCGCGGAGGCTCGGCCTCGTGGTCTACGGGCCGGGGCGGAATTTCGACACCTGCAAGAACGTGGATCTGCGGCTTGCGCCTTCGCCGAACGCGGGCGAGCGCATCATGAAGGAGATCGACAAACTGCGTCCGCAGGGGCGCACCGCGTTGACGACCTCGGTGCGGCAGGCCGCGGCCCTGCTCCAGCACGGCAACAAGCCCGCAGTGATCGTTGCGCTCACAGACGGCGAAGACACTTGCGGGGGTGACGCGTGCGCGCTGGCGCGCGAACTCAAATTGCAGCATCCCTCGATTACCGTGCACGTTATCGGATGGAGGCTCAAGCCGATGACAGGCCCGGCACCGGCGTTCATCGAGCGTTGCCTCGCAGACGAGACCGGGGGCATCTATGCGACGGCCGACACGACCGACCAGCTCGCCTCCGCTCTTTCGGAGACGCTCGGATGCCCGGCGACGGCCTCCGTCGCGCCAGCTTCACGCCTGCGCTAAGACGTCCACTAGGTCGTTAACCTTTCGTAAACCGTTTCCGGCAAGAGTTCCTTAATCTTGCTGCTTCGGTCTCGTGCGATGTCCGATCTCAACAGCCTTCCGCCGACACTCACATCCTCGCTCAACGATGCGCGCAACGATACGGGGCGCGTGGCGTTCTGCGGGCCTTATGTGCTGTCGGCGATCACGGGCTATCCGATCAGCAAGGTCGAGATGGCTGTGAATGCCTATCGAAAGCTTCCGGCGGATCTGCAGTATCGCGTCAAGGGCACCTATGCCGACGAAGTGGAAGGCGCGCTCGCCGTCTACGGCTTTCAGATGGTGCTCAAAGAAACCTACATGCATCTGGAGCGCAAGAAGCGCCCCACCGTGTGGACGTGGATGCAGAAGCCGCGCAACGCCTGGGCGCACTACATCCTGGCGATCCACAAAGGCAAGGAAGGCCACTGGATCCTGATCAAGGGCGTGAAGATGTGCGACACCTTCACTGAAGGGCGCTGGACTTTCGTGGTGGATGGCCCGCACAGGGGCGCTCGCATCATGGAAGTGTTCGAGGTGCGAAAGTCTCTCGAGCTGTAACGCCGGGGACAGCCGGCTCTCTGCCGTTCCTGCTCCTACTCGGGGTCGAGGGATCGCATGAATGGGCTGGCAGCATGACGCCGGAACTGAGGCACATCGTCGATGACGCGTACCGCGTGTTCAGCGGCTACGAGCTGCAGCGGACGCTCACCGTATGCCACTGCAATTGCTGCATGACGGAGGAGACGGAGCGCGAGCTGATCCGCACGCCCTTGCGCAAGATCTCGTCTCATCTTCTGGCCGAATACACCAACTCCGCCCACGACTGGGACGACGGTCCGGTGGCGTGCCAGATGCGCTATTTTCTTCCCCGCTACTTCGAGCTTCTCGCTGAGGACGACCCTCCTGACAGCATGGGCGTGGACATCTGCCTGCGCCGTATGGGGAACGCTGGGTGGCGTGCGAAATGGCCGAGCGAAGAAGTGGATCTCATCGACGCCTTCTTCGATGCCCTGATGGTCGCGAGCCTTTCGCGCCTCGATCTTTCGCTCTGGCCGGCCGGCTGGCGGCTCTCTTTCGATCTCACCGACGTGCTCACGCTGGTCGTAACGGCCGCCGGAGATCTCGGCCGTGTGCTTGCCGTATGGGACAAAGCGGAAAGTCCGGGCGCCGCGGTCCATATGGCGGCATTGCGCGACCGCCTGCTGGTATCCGGCGGGCGGACCTATCTGCATTCCGCCTATCTCGAGAGAAGCCACGACCGGGAGGCCGACATGATCGGCGCCTTCCTCACGCGACCCGAAGTGAACCAGCGGATCGAGGTTGCGTTTTTCGAAATCGAAGACCCACGCCTGCAGAAGATCCTCTCCGACGGTATGCTAAGCTGACACCCCTCCGGCCATGGAGCGATACGCGATGACCCTTTCCCTGCGACACCATCTGATCGGCCTTGCATCCCTTGTCCTCTGTGCCGTCGTCACCACGAGCGCGGCCCTGGCTGGCGGAAGCGATCCGCAGGTGGTCCTGGACGAGATCTACGGGCAGGTCGCGGAAATGTGTGGCGGAGACGGACAAGGCGCGGCTTACGATTTCGAGGCCATCGCGAACACCTACTTCACACCAGGACTTGCGAAGAAGGTCTCGAAGGCCGCCGAAAACGGTGATCTCGACTTCGACGTGCTGGTGGACGGGCAGGACTGCAAGGTCAGCGACCTGCAGCTTGCGATCGTCGACGGGGCAGCAAATAGCGCGACCGGGCGGGCGACGTTCAAGAACTTCGACGAGCCGAGAACGGTCGATCTGAAAATGGTGAAATCCGGAAGCTCTTGGCAGGTCGCCGACATCGTCTATGGACATCGTGCCTTCTCGCTGAAGGCGGCGTTCTAGCCTGCTCTGGCCGGCTAGTCACGCGGCGCCTGCGGCCGTCTCCCTGTAGACGCTCGGCGCGACGCCTGCCCATCGGCGGAATGCGCGCGTGAAGTGCGCCGCATCCGCATAGCCCAATCGGAATGCGATCTCCGTGACCGGCAGGATATCCTCGGCAAGCAGTGTCCTCGCATGCCGGAACAACGTCTCCTCGACAAGGCCGTTGAAGGTCTTGCCGTGGGCATTCAAGTGGCGCTGCAGGGTGCGGCGCGTCGTGCCGAGCTTTGCGGCGACCCAATCGATACGCGGATAGCCTTCGTGCAGTGCAAGCTCCGTTACGGCCGCGAGCGCGGCAAGCGTATCGCCGTTCTCCGGCACCGGCGGCTCGTGGGCCGCATTTTCCGGCGTGGATCCGGGCACGGGACGGAATGCTCCCCGGTCGAGCAACGCCGCGTCGAACACGATCGACGACATGGCGTGGCCATTCGAGACGTTGGTGCCGAAAATGCGCTCGAGCTCTCCGCGCGGCTCGCCCGACGGCAGCGCCGTCATCACGACGTCCGGGCGCCATTTGCTGCCGGCATACACACGGACTAGGTCCATCATGTATCCGACGCCAAGCAGCTCGTTGTGATGGCGCCCGTCAGTCTCGGGCTCGACAAACTCGATAGACCAGCGGATGGCGCCTGCCTCACGCGCCACATGAAGGTTCGTCGAGGTCTGCAGCATGGTCGCGAGCCCCGCCTCCGCGCGCTTCATGGCGTTGCGCAACGTATCCGCGGAACAGACCCAGGCACCGTAAGCGCTGAGCCCGGGACTACTCACGGCTTGGCCCAGGCGCGCGCCGAAATAGGCGTCGCCCGTTTCGCGCGCGGATCGCTCAAGCAGCCGGAACTGCTCCCGCAGCGGCACGATGATCTCGGGTTGCTCCAGAAGCGCGAACGGCAGGTCGACATCCCGGAGCACGCGGGCGATGGATCCGCCGTGCCGTTCCATGAACTCTGAGATCGGCCCCAGGGAGCTGGCCCGGGTGACACCGGAAATTCGGGCGGCCATGGCTCTCGCGATGCTCTGGCGTTACGTGACTGTGGCACAAAATGGCAAGCGGCCTACCACGGAACAAGTCACGTTGGCGTTATGGAGATCACTCCTCTGCGGAGCGGGTAGACGCCCGGCCGCAGCCAATAATGGATACATTTTAGAGGAACCCGATGAGCACGCTTCCCTTCGACACCCGCAACATCCGCTGGAACACCATCGACGGCTTCGACCACGTTGCCTTTCATGTCTGCGCTGTCGACGAGGACAAGCGGATCGTCGACATCCTGTTCAAGTTCGACGCGCACGCGAAAATCGTGCGGCACCGGCATCGCGCGGACTACATCACGCTCGTGCTCCAGGGGGAGCTGCGCATCTATCGCGCCAACGGCGAGCTAAAAGAGGTTCGGCCGGTCGGCAGCTACGTGACCGGAAAGGCGGATGGCGAGCCGCATACGGAGGGCGGCGGAGACCAGGACGTCATCGTCTTCTTCAGCAACCGAAACGTCGACAACGTCGTCTACGAAATCCTGGACGAGAGCCTCAATATCGTGACCACGTTCGGCGTGGCGGAGTTCAAGGCGCTTTTCGATCAGCAGACGCCTCAGCCTTCGACGCTGGTCGCCTAGCGCACCTTGGCTCTTTGCAGAGGCAGCGGTGCGGGATGCGGCGGGCATGTCCGGATCCCGGCCTCCGCAGGGATGACGGGAATGTGTGGAGACCGAAGGCCTGCAAACTGACGTTACTCCGGCGAAGGCCCGCGCCAGATACGTCACCGCTTCGGAGCCGTCCCTGCCACGCGCTGTTCGTCGTGGCCTCTCGCTTCTTCGTCAGCGCAAAAGAAACGGCCCCGCGCATTGCACGGGGCCGTTCGAATTTCTTGGTTACAGGCGCCGGCTTACGCGTTTGCTTCTTCGGCCTTCTGGGCCTCGTGGCGGGCCTTGTCCTCGGCGCCCTTCACCGACTCGTCGCGATCGACCAGCTCGATGACGGCGCGCGGCGCGCTATCGCCGTAGCGGAAGCCGGCCTTCAGAACGCGCGAGTATCCGCCGGCACGATCCTTGTAGCGCGGGCCGAGCACGTCGAAGAGCTTCTTCACCTGATCCTCGTCGCGCAGGCGGGCTGCGGCGAGACGGCGGGAGTTGAGGTCTCCGCGCTTGGCGAGCGTGATGTACTTGTCGATCACGCGCTTCAGGTCCTTGGCCTTCGGCAGCGTGGTGACGATCTGCTCGTGCTTGATGAGCGCGGCCGCCATGTTCGAGAACATGGCCTGGCGGTGCGCGCTCTGACGGCCGAAACGGCGGCCCAGCTTCTTGTGTCGCATCGTCTATCTCTCTTTTCGCTATGGTTGTTACGGGGAGGTTCTTTGGCCTCACCTCGTTCGTGGGCTTAAGGCAGCGGATTTTGGTTCCGCTGCCCTTCACCAAATCAGTACTGATCCTCGAAGCGCTTGGCGAGCTCTTCGATGTTGTCCGGCGGCCAGTTCGGCACTTCCATGCCGAGGTGCAGGCCCATGCCGGCCAGGACTTCCTTGATCTCGTTGAGCGACTTGCGGCCGAAGTTCGGCGTGCGCAGCATCTCGGCTTCCGTCTTCTGGATGAGGTCGCCGATGTAGACGATGTTGTCGTTCTTGAGGCAGTTCGCCGAGCGAACCGAAAGCTCGAGCTCGTCCACCTTCTTGAGGAGAGCGGCGTTGAAGGCGAGCTCCGGATGGCGGCTCTCCTCGACGGCCTTCTTCGGCTCCTCGAAGTTAATGAAGACAGCGAGCTGGTCCTGCAGGATGCGGGCGGCGAGTGCCACGGCATCCTCGGCCTTGACCGAGCCATCGGTCTCGATGGTCATCGTCAGCTTGTCATAATCGAGGATCTGGCCCTCGCGGGTGTTCTCGACCTTGTAGGAGACCTTCGTCACCGGCGTGTAGAGGCTGTCGACCGGGATCAGACCGATCGGTGCGTCGTCCGGGCGATTACGCTCGGCCGGCACGTAGCCCTTGCCCATGTCGGCGGTGAACTCCATGCGGATCTGCGCGCCCTGGTCGAGATGGCAGATCACGTGCTCGGGGTTCAGGATGTCGACGTCAGAGCCGGTCTCGATGTCACCAGCCTTCACGGGGCCGGGACCTTCCTTCTTCAACACCATGCGCTTCACGCCTTCCGAATGGATGCGGAGCGCAATTTCCTTGATGTTGAGGATGATGTTAGTCACGTCCTCGCGCACGCCGGGGATCGACGAGAACTCGTGCAGCACGCCGTCGATCTGCACGGTCTTGATGGCCGCGCCCTGGAGCGAGGAGAGCAGCACGCGACGGAGCGCGTTGCCGAGCGTCATGCCGAATCCGCGCTCGAGCGGCTCGGCGACGATGGTCGCGGTGCGGGTGCGATCGCGGCCCGGAGTGATCTCGAGCTTCGACGGCTTGATCAGGTCTTGCCAGTTCTTTTGCAGTACGTTCGTCACGGGGGGTCCTCGTAGCGGTTCTGGGCGCCGCCTCGCCGGAGGGCGGCACGCTTCCAACAGAGGATGAGTCCGGGGCCGGGGACGGGAGCGTGGCGCCGCTATTCCACCCGTCGAAGTGTCCCGGACTCGCTTGCCTTACTTAAACGCGGCGACGCTTACGCGGCCGGCATCCGTTGTGCGGGATCGGCGTCACGTCGCGAATAGAGGTGATCTGGAAACCAACAGACTGGAGAGCGCGGAGCGCCGACTCACGGCCGGAGCCAGGACCGCAAACCTCGACCTCGAGCACCTTCATGCCGTGCTCCATGGCCTTCTTGCCGGCGTCCTCGGCGGCCATCTGAGCGGCGAAGGGGGTCGACTTGCGCGAGCCCTTGAAGCCCATGGTGCCCGACGACGACCAGGCCAGCGTGTTGCCCTGGGCATCGGTGATGGTGATCATGGTGTTGTTGAACGAAGCGTTCACGTGGGCGACGCCGGACGTGATGTTCTTCTTCTCGCGGCGGCGGACTTTCGTACGCCCCTGTGCCTCTTTCGCCATGTGATCGAACTCCTCATGCCCGGCGGCCGGGCCAAATCAAAAGCTGTCCGCGACAGCCGGAACGTGGGACGGCCGGCTGAGCCGGCCGCAGAAACGGATAAGACGCTTAGGCCTTCTTCTTACCGGCGATCGGCTTGGCCGGGCCCTTGCGGGTGCGCGCATTGGTGTGCGTGCGCTGGCCGCGAACGGGGAGGCCCTTGCGGTGACGCAGGCCGCGGTAGCAGCCCAGGTCCATCAAGCGCTTGATATTCATCGCAACTTCACGACGGAGGTCACCCTCTACGACGTAATCGCGGTCGATGGTCTCGCGAATCTGGAGAACCTCAGCGTCGGTGAGCTGGTTCACCCGGCGATCGGCAGGGATGCCGACGCGCTTGCAGATTTCGTCTGCGAACTTGGGCCCGATCCCATGGATGTACTGAAGCGCAATCAGAACGCGCTTCTGCGTCGGGATATTCACACCAGCTATACGAGCCACGTCCGTCTCCTGGAGGCTTCTTCATCGACCGCAAAGAGCGGCGATATCCATCTGTTATTCAACGAAAAAACACGGACCGAACTGACCCGGGCGAAGATCGCCACACGGACCAATCCTTCCGTTTCATCGTCCTGAAAGCGCGGTGTTGTAGCTTGGTCATAATACTTCGTCAACCTGCGCCTTGATCTTGTGACATCTTTTCCCGGCCGCCACCGCGCTTCCGTGAAGCGCGCCGGCCTCCGGGCCGTTACTCAACCGTTAACTCAAGCTCCGCCCGTGAGCTCGTCGATCTTCCGCGCGACCTCCGGAATGGGGGCCATGCCGTCGATGGTCTTCAACTTGCCTTGGGCGAAATAGTAACCAATCAAGGGGGACGTCTCCCGGTAGTAAGCCATGAGACGGGTCTTGAGGGCTTCTGCGTTGTCGTCGGCACGAACAGTGCCGCCGGCTGCAACCGTTTCACGCGCGCGGTTCTCGATACGGGCGAGCAGCGCGTTGTCGTCAACCTTGAGCTCGATCACCGCGTCCAGGATGGTGCCCTTGGAATCGAGGAGCTCGTCGAGGGCTGCCGCCTGCTTCAAGGTGCGCGGAAAGCCGTCGAGGATAAAACCGTTTGCGCAGTCGGGCTGCTCGATACGCTCGGCGATGATACCGATCACGATCTCGTCCGACACCAGGCCGCCACTCTTCATGATGGCCTCGGCCTTACGGCCGATCTCGGTGCCGGCTTTCACCGCCGCGCGCAGCATGTCTCCCGTGGAGAGCTGCACAAGACCTCGCCGCTTGGCGAGGGATTCGGCCTGCGTGCCTTTTCCTGCGCCCGGTGGTCCCAGAAGTATCAGCTTCATCTCCGCCCCCGCCCCGTCGCGCCCCTGAGCTTCGCCTTCTTGATCAGGCCTTCATACTGGTGAGCCAGCAGATGGCTTTGAATCTGGGCCACGGTATCCATGGTCACGCTGACTGCGATCAGAAGCGAGGTGCCGCCGAAGTAGAAGGGCACGGCCGCGTAGGAGGTGAGGATCTCAGGCATGACGCACACGGCCGCCAGATAGATCGCACCGACCACCGTGATACGGGTCAGAACGTAGTCGATATACTCGGCCGTCTTCTCGCCAGGGCGGATGCCGGGCAGGAACCCGCCATGCTTGCGCAGGTTGTCGGCTGTGTCCTTCGGGTTGAAGACGACGGCGGTGTAGAAGAAGGCGAAGAAGATGATCAGCGAGATGTAGACCGCCAGATAGAGCGGCTGGCCGTGGCCGAGGGAGGCAACGATTCCCTGCAGCCACTCGGGACCGCCACCCTGGGTCGACGAGAACTGCGCGACCGTGATCGGCAGTAGCAGCAGCGACGAGGCGAAGATCGGCGGAATGACGCCCGCGGAGTTGAGCTTCAACGGCAGATGCGAGGCATCGCCCTGGAACATGCGGTTGCCGACCTGTCGTTTCGGATACTGGATCAGCAGGCGGCGCTGCGCGCGCTCGATGAACACGATGGCGGCGACGACGGCCAGCATGAGAACGAGGAGCGCGAGAAGCAGGAACGTCGAGAGAGCGCCGGTGCGGGCCATCTCGAAGAGACCCACGAGGGCAGAGGGAAGACCGGCGACGATACCGGCGAAGATGATGAGCGAGATGCCGTTGCCGACGCCGCGCTGCGTGATCTGCTCGCCGAGCCACATCAGGAACATGGTGCCGCCGACCAGCGTGATCACGGTCGTCAGACGGAAGAACCAGCCGGGATCGCCCACGACGGCGCCGGCTTCGGAACGCGAGCCCTCGAGGCCGATGGCGATGCCATATGCCTGGAAGGCTGCGAGCACGAGCGTGAGATAGCGGGTGTACTGGTTGATCTGCTTGCGGCCCGACTCGCCTTCCTTCTTCAGCGCCTCAAGCTTCGGAGACAGCGAGGTCATGAGCTGAATGATGATCGAGGCGGAGATGTAGGGCATGATGTTCAAGGCGAAGATCGCCATACGCTCGACGGCGCCGCCAGCGAACACGTTGAACATGCCGAGAATACCGGACGACTGCGATTTGAACGCGGCCGCGAATGCACCGGCATCGACGCCGGGAATCGGAATGAAGGTGCCGAGACGATAGATGATCAGCGCGCCCAGCGTGAACCAGATGCGGTTCTTCAAATCCTGGGCCTTGGCGAAGGCGCCCAGGTTGAGGTTCGAGGCAAGCTGCTCGGCAGCGGATACCATTGTCGTTCTCTCCCGGCTGCGTAAGCCTTAGAGTCTGGCTCTCGTCCGCGACGCGTACGCGTCCGCCTCACGAACGATCAGGGTCTCGAGCGTACCGCCTTCAAAAAGCGGGGCGATAACATCCCCCTGCTTCCTGGCCTGCCGTGCTTCCTGTCGGAAAACCGCTCTAACACTTTTCCGGAAGCACTCTAGCGGCGATCGCGCTCTCGATCAAAGGTCGTGAACCGTGATCAGCGCGACCTCAAGTGGCCTCATCCGATCATGGCTTCGGCCGCTCCTCCCCTGGAACGGCCTTTACTTGGTGTCACGGTCGCGACTTGACGAGCCCCCTCGGGATCGGCACGCGGCAAAGAGGCCTTCCGGCCGGCTCGCGTCATCCGCGCGCCGGTAAAGGCCTCTCCGAAGCAGCCTATTCCTCGGACTTCTCGCCAGCGGGCTTCTTGGCGGAGCCCGCCTTCTTCGCCGCCGACTTCTTGCGCTTGTCCTCGTCGGCCGCCAGCACCTTCTTCTCGATCAGGCTGACGGAGCCGCCGGCCTTCTCGATGGCGGCCTTGGCCGTTGCGGACGCGTGGTTGACCGTCAGCGCGAGCTTGGCCTTGATCTCACCCGTGCCGAGCAGGCGCAGACCGTCCTTGGGACGGCGGAGAATGCCGGCGTCGACGAGCGCGGTAACGTCCACCGACTGGCCAGCCTTGAGCTTGCCCTCGTCGACGGCCTTCTGCAGCGTGCCGACGTTGATCTCGTTCCACGACTTGCGGTCGAACTTGTTGAAGCCGCGCTTGGGCAGGCGGCGATGGAGCGGCATCTGGCCGCCTTCGAAGCCACCGATCGCGACGCCGGTACGAGCCGTCTGGCCCTTGCCACCGCGACCACCGGTCTTGCCAACGCCCGAGCCAATGCCGCGGCCGATACGCACGCGGAATTTACGTGCGCCGGGATTATCCTTGATGTCGTTGAGCCGCATGGGACCCCGAGCTCCTTATTCGTCTTTGACTGGAGACTTCATCGCCGGGCCTCGAGCGGCACCGGCAGTTTCGTCTCAGGCCTGGCCCTTCTCGTCGACGATGCGGACGAGATGGGGGATAGAGTTGACCATACCGCGAACAGCCGGCGTGTCCTCGAGAACGCGGCGGCGATGCAGCTTGTTGAGACCGAGACCGATCAGGGTCTTGGTCTGGACTTCGGGCCGACGGTTCGGGCTCGCAATCTGCTCGACCGTGATCGTCTTCTTGGCTGCCATTTCTCGTTACCTTCTCGAATTATGTCCGGCGGACCAGCGAGCGGCGTGCTGCGATCGGATGGCCGGTTGCCTTCCGATCCGCACGTCATCCGTCACTTAGGCCTCGGCGGCGACGTCGGCAGCCGAGCCATCGCGGCGACGCGCGACGATCTCAGACACCTTCTTGTTGCGGCGTGCGGCGACGGAGCGGGGGTTCTCCTGCTCCTTCAGCGCATCGAACGTGGCGCGCACGACGTTGTAGGGGTTCGTGGAGCCCAGCGACTTGGCGACGACGTCATGGACGCCGAGCATCTCGAACACGGCGCGCATTGCGCCGCCTGCGATGATGCCAGTACCTGCCGGAGCCGAACGGAGCACCACCTTGCCCGAGCCGTGGCGGCCTTCGCTGTCGTGGTGCAGCGTACGGGCGTCGCGCAGCGGAACGCGAACCAGGTTGCGGCGTGCGCTCTCGGTTGCCTTGCGGATCGCCTCCGGCACCTCGCGAGCCTTGCCGTGGCCGAAGCCAACGCGGCCCTTGAGGTCGCCGACGACGACGAGCGCTGCGAAGCCGAAGCGCTTACCGCCCTTAACGACCTTGGCGACGCGGTTGATGTGGACCAGCTTGTCCGAGAACTCGCTCTCGCGCTCCTCGCGCTCACGCTCCCGGCCGCGGTCTCTCGATGATGGACGTGCCACTGTCAAATTCCTTTCATCAGAAGCTGAGACCGCCCTCGCGGGCAGCATCTGCGAGCGCCTTGACACGCCCGTGATAAATGTAGCCGCCGCGATCGAACACGACGTCCTTCACGCCGGCCTTGACCGCGCGCTCGGCGACGAGCTTGCCGATCGCTGCTGCCGCAGCCTTGTCGGCGCCGGTCTTGAGAGACGTGCGCAGATCCTTCTCGAGGCTCGAGGCGGAGGCAATCGTCTTGCCGGCCGCGTCGTCGATGATCTGGGCGTAGATGTGCTTCGAAGAGCGGTGAATGGAGAGACGCGGACGACCCGAAGCGCGGGCCTTCAACGTCCGGCGCACGCGCGCGCGGCGCTTTTCGAACTGCTGGTTTGCATTGGCCATGACGTTGGTCCTACTTCTTCTTGCCTTCCTTGCGGAAGACGTGCTCGCCCTTGAAGCGCACGCCCTTGCCCTGGTAGGGCTCCGGCTTGCGCGAGGCGCGGATTTCTGCGGCGACCTGACCGACGAGCTGCTTGTCGATGCCGGAGACCGTCACGACCTCCTGCTTCGCGCCGCCCACCTTGACCTCGACGCCGGCGGGGATCGTGTGAACGACGTCGTGGCTGAAGCCAACCGACAGCGTCAACTGATCCTTGCCCTTGAGAGCCGCCTTGAAGCCCACGCCGTGGATCTCGAGCGTGTGCGTGTAGCCCTCGGTGACGCCGACGATGAGGTTCTGCACCATCGAACGCGACATGCCCCACATGGAGCGTGCCTTCTTGGTGTCCTCGACGAGGCTGAGCTCGATGCCGTCTTCGGTCTTCTCGACCTTGAGCTCCTCAGGCAGCGTGAACGAAAGCTCGCCCTTGGCGCCCTTCATCTTGACGGTCTGGCCGGACACCGTCGCCGTCACTGCGGCAGGAACGGGAACCGGCTTTTTTCCGATGCGTGACATGGTCGCTTTCCTCAAGCTCCCGGCCGGAGCCGGGACCTTTCGTTAGAATACGTTGCAGATGATCTCGCCGCCGACGTTCTCTTCCTTGGCGCGCGCGTCCGACATCACGCCCTTGGGCGTGGAC
The DNA here is from genome assembly GCF_000383415.1 of Hyphomicrobium zavarzinii ATCC 27496. GTDB lineage: Bacteria > Pseudomonadota > Alphaproteobacteria > Rhizobiales > Hyphomicrobiaceae > Hyphomicrobium_C > Hyphomicrobium_C zavarzinii. Next base: position 61,033 of record NZ_KB911261.1, read on the forward strand.
AGGATGGCGACGCCGAGACCGTTGGCAACGCTCTTCAGATCGCGAACCGGCGAGTACACGCGCCGGCCGGGGGTCGATACGCGGCTGATCTCCTTGATCGCCGGCTGACCGTTGAAATACTTCAGCTCGATCTCGAACTCGGGCAGGCTGCCCTTCTGCTCGACGCGCGTGTAGCCGCGGATGTAGCCTTCCTCGACGAGAACGTCGAGCACGCGGGCGCGCATGTTCGAAGCGGGCGTCGAGACCTTCGGACGGCGACGGAGCTGCGCATTGCGGATGCGTGTCAGCATATCGCCGATGGGATCATTCACTGCCATTGCCTATGCCCTCCTTACCAGCTCGACTTGACCATGCCGGGGATGAGGCCCTGCGAGGCCAGTTCCCGGAGCTGGTTGCGGCACATCTTCAGCTTGCGATAGTAGCCACGGGCGCGGCCCGTGATCTCGCAGCGGTTGCGGATGCGCACGGTGGAGCCGTTGCGGGGCATTTCCGCGAGCTTCAGGCGGGCGGCAAAGCGCTCCTCGGCCGGGCGCTTGAGGTCGTCGGCAATCGCCTTGAGGCGCTTGCGCTTGGCAGCATGCTGCGCAGCAAGCTTCCGGCGGCGGTTGTTCTTTTCTACTGAGCTCGTCTTAGCCATTCATTGTCCTCCAAAGGCCTTTCGGGTCCCGATCTGGGTGGCCGAGGTCCTCTAGCTACGGAAAGGGAAGTTGAAAGCGCGAAGCAGCTCGCGCGCCTCGTCGTCGGTGTTGGCAGAGGTCACGACGATCACGTCGAGACCCCAAACCTGATCGACCTTGTCGTAGTCGATCTCGGGGAACACGATGTGCTCCTTGAGACCGCAGGCAAAGTTGCCACGGCCGTCGAAGCTCTTCGGGTTCAGGCCGCGGAAGTCCTTCACGCGCGGAAGCGCGATCGTGACGAAGCGGTCCAGGAACTCGTACATGCGGTCGCCGCGGAGCGTCACCTTGGCGCCGAGCGTCATGCCCTCGCGAACCTTGAAGGTCGCGATGGACTTCGTCGACTTGGTGAGCAGCGGCTTCTGGCCGGCGATGAGCGCGAGATCGCCAGCGGCACTGTCGACCTTCTTGCGGTCAACCGTAGCCTCGCCAACGCCCATATTCAGCACGATCTTCTCGATGCGCGGAATCTGCATCGGGTTCGCGTAGGCGAACTTGTCCTTGAGCTGGCCGCGGACGACCTTCTCGTAGTGCGTCTTGAGGCGCGGCTTGTAGTCAGCCGGACGCGGCTTCCACTCACGCGGCGCGGCATCGGCCTTCGACGCCTTCGCGCCCTTGGCTTCCTTACCCGGCTTGCCGGCGGGGGGACCGCCCGCCTTTGCCGCCTTCACGGGTTTCTCTTTCTCGGCCATGGCTTAGTTCTTCTCCGGAATGATCTCGCCCGAGCGCTTGGCGAAGCGGACCTTCTTGCCGTCCTCGAGGGTGCGGAATCCGACGCGGGTCGGCTTGCCGTCCTTCGGGTCCTCGAGGGCGAGGTTGGAAATCTGGATCGCCGCCTCTTTCGAGATGATGCCGCCCTCCTGGGAAGCAGTCTGGCGCTGGTGGCGGCGCACGACGTTGATGCCACGGACGAGCGCGCGGTTCTCCTTCGGACGAACCTCGATCACTTCGCCGCGCTTGCCTTTGTCGCGACCGGTCAAGACGACTACGCTGTCGCCCTTCTTGATCTTAAGAGACGCCATTAGAGGACCTCCGGAGCGAGCGAGACGATCTTCATGTGGTTCTTGGCGCGAAGCTCGCGCGTCACGGGTCCGAAAATACGCGTGCCGACGGGCTCGCCCTGGTTGTTGATCAACACGGCGGCGTTGCGGTCAAAGCGGATCAGCGAGCCATCCGGGCGGCGAACGCCCTTGGCCACACGCACGATCACGGCCTTCATGACCTGACCCTTCTTGACGCGGCCCTTCGGGATCGCCTCCTTGACGGACACGACGATGGTGTCGCCGATGGTGGCGTACTTGCGCTTGGATCCGCCCAGCACCTTGATGCACTGGACGCGACGCGCTCCCGAATTGTCAGCGACGTCGAGATTTGTCTCCATCTGGATCATCGCATCGTCTCTCTTCCTGCCGCCTCGCGCGGCTTCAAATCGTGTTTCGTCCCGGTGCCGGTTCCGCCGTGCGGCCTAGCACCACTCAAAATTCAAGCCTTCTCGAGCACGACCCAACGCTTCAGCTTCGAGATCGGCGCGGACTCCTGGATTTCCACCCGGTCGCCCGTCTTGAAGACGTTCTTCTCGTCGTGAGCGTGGTACTTCTTCGTGCGGCGCACCGTCTTCTTCAGAAGCGGATGCGTGTAACGACGCTCCACCTCGACGACAATGGTCTTGTCGTTCTTGTTCGAGACAACCACACCCTGCAGGACGCGCTTCGGCATCGCTCTATCTCCTTACGCGCCAGTCTTCGATTTGGTGGACGCCTTCGCGGAGGAACCACCCCGCTTCTGGCCGGCGAGCGTCAGCACCCGCGCGATATCCCGGCGAACCTGGCGCACGCGCGAGGTGTTCTCAAGCTGGCCGGACGCCTTCTGGAAGCGCAGGTTGAACTGCTCCTTCTTGAGCTTGGCCAACTGATCGTCGAGCTGATCGAGCGACATGCTCCTCAAATCACCCGCTTTCATCGTCGTAATCCTTATCCTCTGCGCAGCCTGGCTTAGCCGATGCGCGTCACAATGCGTGTCTTGATGCCGAGCTTGGCCGCGCCGAGCAGAAGTGCCTCGCGCGCGATCTGATCGGGAACGCCGTCCAGCTCGAACATGATGCGGCCCGGCTTGACGCGCGAGACCCACAGCTCGATGCCGCCCTTGCCCGAGCCCATGCGGACTTCGGCGGGCTTCTTCGTCACCGGCACATCCGGGAAGATGCGGATCCACACACGGCCAGCGCGCTTCATGTGGCGCGTGATGGCACGGCGTGCTGCCTCGATCTGGCGCGCGGTGACGCGCTCGGGCTCGACGGCCTTGAGGCCATGCGATCCGAAGTTCAGTGTCGTGCCGCCCTTCGCAGTGCCGTGGATACGACCCTTGAACTGCTTGCGGAACTTGGTCTTCTTAGGTTGCAGCATGGTCCTGCTCCATCAGCCCTGATCAGGCCGTCTCCTGTCCTTCTTTGCCTGCGTCGGCACCGCCACGCGGGCCGCGCGGGCCGCGACGCTCGCGGCGCTCGCCATCGTCGCGGCGGGGGCGGGCGTTCTGGCCGTCGCCAGCACCTTCCGTTGCACGGCGCTCGGAGGCCATCGGGTCGTGCTCCATGAGCTCGCCCTTGAAGATCCAGACCTTGATGCCGATCACGCCATAAGCGGTCTGAGCGACGCCGTAGCCAAAATCGATGTCGGCGCGCAGCGTGTGCAGCGGCACGCGGCCTTCGCGATACCACTCCGTGCGCGCGATCTCGGCGCCGCCGAGACGGCCGGCGACGTTGATACGGATGCCGACCGCACCTGCGCGGAGCGCGGTCTGCACTGCGCGCTTCATGGCGCGGCGGAACGCGACGCGGCGCTCGAGCTGCTGGGCGATGTTCTCGGCGACCAGGGTCGCGTCGATGTCGGGCTTACGCACCTCGAGGAGGTTCAGGTGAACCTCGGAGGAGGTGAAGCGCGACAGCTCGGTGCGCAGCTTCTCGATGTCGGCGCCCTTCTTGCCGATGAGAACGCCGGGACGCGCCGTGTGAACGGTCACGCGGCACTTCTTGTGCGGGCGCTCGATGACGACCTTGGAGATGCCGGCCGTGCGCTGCTGCTTCATGATGTGGGCGCGGATGGCGCGGTCCTCATGAAGGAGCTTGCCGTACTCGCCACGACGGGCGAACCAGCGGCTGTCCCAGGTCCGGTTGATGCCGACGCGCAGGCCGACGGGATTGACTTTGTGACCCATTACTCGGCCTCCTTCTGAGCCGCAGCAGCCTTGGACTTACCGCCGGTCTTGGCTGCCTTCGCCTTGGTGGCGCCGGCCTTGGACTTGGCGTCCTTGGACTTCTTCTTGGGTGCCTCGGCCTCGGCTTCCGTCTCGCGAACCACGACGGTGATCTGCGAGAAGGGCTTCATGATCGAGAAGCCGCGTCCACGGCCGCGGGCCGCAAAGCGCTTCATGACCAGGTTCTTGCCGACGTAAGCCTCGGCCACCACCAGCGAGTTGACGTCGAGCTGATGGTTGTTCTCGGCGTTCGCAACGGCGCTCATCACGCACTTGCGCACGTCCTGGGCAATCCGCTTCCTCGAGAACTCGAGGTCGGCGAGCGCCTTGTCGACCTTCTTGCCACGGATCAGGCCCGCGACGAGGTTCAGCTTCTGCGGCGAGACGCGAAGGTTCTTCGCGATCGCGCGTGCCTCTTTATCGGAGAGGCTTCTTTCCCGGCTCGGCTTGCCCATTATTTCTTACCCACCGCTGCTTTCTTGTCGCCGCCATGGCCATGGAAAGAGCGCGTCGGCGAGAACTCGCCGAGCTTGTGCCCAATCATGTCCTCGGTGACGTTCACCGGAACGTGCTTCTGACCGTTGTAGACACCGAACGTGAGACCAACGAACTGGGGCAGGATCGTCGAGCGACGGCTCCAGGTCTTGATGACCTCATTGCGGCCCGACGAACGCACCTTCTCAGCCTTCTTGAGAATGTAGCCGTCGATGAACGGGCCTTTCCAAACTGCGCGTGTCACTCTCGTATCTCCTCGATCGTCCTGCTCGATGCTTAAGTAATTCCTGGTCGTGCTTCTTGCCGGAAAACCGCTTCACACTTTTCCGGAAGCACCCCGGTTACTTGCTCTTCGAGCGGCTTCTGACGATGAACTTGTCGGTCTGCTTGTTCTTGCGGGTCTTGAAGCCCTTGGTCGGCTTGCCCCATGGCGTCGCCCAGTGCTTACCGCCCTTGGTACGGCCACCGTTGGGATGGTCAATCGGGTTCATGGCGATCGAGCGAACGGTCGGACGGTTGCCCTTCCAGCGCGTGCGGCCAGCCTTGCCGGTCACCTCGTTGGTGTGGTCGGGGTTCGACACGGCGCCAACCGAAGCCATGCACTCGGCGCGGACCTTGCGGGTCTCGCCGGAGTTGAGCTTCAGAACGGCCCAGCCGGAGTCACGGCCGACGAGCTGCACGAAAGCGCCTGCGGAGCGCGCGAGCTGGCCACCGCCGCCGGGCTTCAGCTCGACGTTGTGCACGATGGTGCCGATCGGCATGCCGGCCAGCGGCATGGCGTTGCCGGGCTTCACGTCGACCTTGGCGCCGGAGACAACCTGATCGCCCACGGCCAGACGCTGCGGCGCCAGGATGTAGGACAGGTGGCCGTCCGCATACTTGATCAGCGCGATGAAGGCGGTGCGGTTCGGATCGTACTCGAGCCGCTCGACCGTCGCGACGACGTCGTGCTTGCGACGACGGAAGTCGATCAGACGATACGACTGCTTGTGACCGCCGCCGATGTGGCGCGTGGTGATGCGGCCATCGCTGTTGCGACCGCCGGTCTTGCGCTTGCCCTCGGTCAGCATCTTGACCGGACCACCCTTCCAGAGGTGGTTGCGATCAACGTGCACGAGGTGCCGCAGACCCGGGGATGTCGGACGGTATGTCTTCAGTGCCATGGGTTCGGCGCTCCCTTAAAGGCCCGTCGTGACGTCGATCGAGTGGCCTTCCTCGAGCGTCACGATAGCCTTCTTTACATCGCTGAGCTGGGCGCGGATGCCGCGGAACGTCCGCCGCTTGCCCTTGCGCACCAGAGTATTCACGGCCTTGACCTTCACATTGAAGAGGCTTTCGACAGCCCCCTTGATGTCGGTCTTGGAAGCGCCCGAGGCGACCTTGAAGATCACCTGGTTCGACTCCGATACAAGCGTCGCCTTCTCGGTAATCACCGGAGAGAGGATGACGTCATATGCCTTGAGCTTGTTCATCACTTCGCCTCCGCGGCTTTGGCCTTCACGTCGGCGAAGCGCACGTCCAGCGCCTCGACCGCGGCCTTCGTCAGCACGAGCTTCTCGCGACGGAGAATGTCGTAGACGTTGATACCGGCGATCGGCAGCACGTCGATGTGCGGGATGTTGCGCGCCGCGCGGGCGAACGCATCATCGAGCGCCGCGCCATCGATGATGAGCGCGCTCTTCCAGCCCAGCGTCGCGAACTGCTTCTTCAGCGCGCCCGTCTTGCCGTCCTTCGACGCCGCCTCGTCGATCACGACGATCTCGCCGGCCTTGGCCTTGGCGGACAGTGCGTGACGGAGCGCGAGCGCCCGGAACTTCTTGGTCAGGTCGATGGCATGGCTACGGGGCTTCGGACCGAACGCCTTGCCGCCGCCGCGCCACTGCGGGACCGACTTGTCGCCGTGACGGGCGCCGCCGGTTCCCTTCTGCTTGTACATCTTCTTGCCGGTGACCGACACTTCCGAACGGTCCTGGGCATGATGCGTACCAGCCATGCGCTTGAGCTGCTGGTAGCGAACGATGCGATGCAGAATGTCGCTCCGCGGCTCGAGCCCGTAAATGGCGTCAGCGAGCTCGATCTCGCCGGCCTTCTTCGCCTCGAGCGTGGTGACGTTGGCTTTCATCACGCCTTCTCCTTGTTAGCCGGCTTGAAGGCGCCGGGCTTGGGCACATCGGCGTGAGCCTTCTTCTTCACGGCATCGCGCACGACAACCCAGCCACCCTTGGAGCCGGGAACGGCGCCGCGGATCATGAGCAGACCGCGCTCGACATCGATCTTCGCAACGACGAGGTTCTGCGTCGTGACGCGCTCGTCGCCGAGATGACCGGCCATCTTCTTGCCCTTGAACACCTTGCCGGGGTCCTGACGCTGACCGGTCGAGCCGTGCGAGCGGTGGACAACCGACACGCCGTGCGTTGCGCGCAGACCGCCGAAGTTCCAGCGCTTCATGGCGCCCTGGAAACCCTTGCCCTGGCTCGTGCCGGTGACGTCCACGAACTGGCCGGGGACGAAATGATCAGCGGTGATCTCGGCACCGACCTCGATCAGGTTGTCCGGGCTCACGCGGAACTCGGCAAGCTTGCGCTTGGGCTCGACGTTCGCCACGGCGAAATCGCCGCGCTCGGACTTGGTGAGCCGCGAGGGCTTCCTCGTACCGGCACCAACCTGAATGGCCGTGTAGCCATGCTTGTCGGCCGTGCGCTGAGAGAGGACCTGCAGCTTCTCCAGCTTCAGGACCGTCACAGGCACATGCTCACCCGCATCCGTGAAGATGCGGGTCATGCCGACTTTCTGTGCAATCACTCCGGAACGCATTTGTTCGCATTCCTTCCTTTATATTCGCGGCCAACCCGGGGGAGACCCGGTCAGCGCGGCATCCTCTAGAGCTTGATTTCCACGTCCACGCCAGCGGCCAGGTCGAGCTTCATCAGCGCATCGACCGTCTGCGGAGTCGGATCGACGATGTCCAACATGCGCTTGTGCGTGCGCATCTCGAACTGCTCGCGACTCTTCTTGTCGATGTGCGGAGAGCGGTTGACCGTGAAGCGCTCAATACGGGTCGGCAAGGGGATCGGGCCCCGTACCTCCGCACCGGTCCGCTTCGCCGTGTTCACGATCTCGCGCGTCGACGCATCGAGAATTCGATGGTCGAACGCTTTCAATCGGATGCGGATGTTTTGGCCGTTCATTGTTCGAACCCGCTAAATGAGAGAAGCGCTCCAGCCCGGCGATACCGCCGCCCTCTCGAGCGCCTCTCGTCTTCTGCTACTCTACGATCTTGGTGACGACGCCGGCGCCGACGGTGCGGCCGCCTTCGCGGATAGCGAAGCGAACCTTCTCTTCCATCGCGATCGGCGAGACGAGCTCGACATCCACAGCGATGTTATCGCCCGGCATGACCATCTCGGTTCCCTCCGGCAGTGTCACGACGCCGGTGACGTCGGTCGTGCGGAAGTAGAACTGGGGACGGTAGTTGGAGAAGAACGGCGTGTGACGGCCACCCTCTTCCTTCGTGAGAATGTAGGCCTCGGCCTTGAACTTCTTGTGCGGCTTAACGGAGCCCGGCTTGGCCAGAACCTGACCACGCTCGACGGCGTCCTTGTCGATGCCGCGCAGGAGGCAGCCTACGTTGTCGCCAGCCTCGCCCTGATCGAGCAGCTTGCGGAACATTTCGACGCCGGTGACGATCGACTTCTTGGTGTCGGTGAGACCGACGATCTCGATTTCCTCGCCGACCTTGATGAGGCCGCGCTCGATACGGCCGGTGACGACGGTGCCGCGGCCCGAGATCGAGAACACGTCTTCGATCGGCATCAGGAAGGGCTGATCCTTCGGACGCTCGGGGAGCGGGATGTAGTTGTCGAGAGCGTCGAAGAGCTTGAGGATGGCTTCGTCAGCCAGCTCGCCCTTCTCGCCGAGGAGAGCCTTGATCGCAGCGCCGCGGATGACGGGAACGTCGTCGCCCGGGAACTGGTACTTCGAGAGAAGCTCGCGAACTTCCATCTCGACGAGGTCGAGGAGCTCGGGGTCATCGACGATGTCGCACTTGTTGAGGAAGACGACGATGTAGGGAACGCCGACCTGACGGGCGAGAAGGATGTGCTCGCGGGTCTGCGGCATCGGGCCGTCGACAGCGGACACGACCAGGATCGCGCCGTCCATCTGCGCGGCGCCGGTGATCATGTTCTTCACGAAGTCGGCGTGGCCGGGGCAGTCGACGTGTGCGTAGTGGCGGTTCTCGGTGGCGTACTCGACGTGCGAGGTCGCGATCGTGATGATCTTCGAAGCGTCGCGGCGGCCCTGTGCGGCCGATGCCTTGGCGACGTCGTCGTACGACACAAACGAGTTCGACCAGCCCTTGTCGGTCGAAACCTTGGTCAGCGCTGCCGTGAGCGTCGTCTTGCCGTGGTCGACGTGACCGATGGTGCCGACGTTGACGTGCGGCTTGTTACGCTCGAATTTAGCTTTGGCCATCGTAGGCTCTCCTTAAGCTCGTTCTCATCTTGCCCGGGTCAAACCGGATCTCTCTGCCTTCGTCAGGGCTCCATCAGGAGCCGCCGCCTCAGGCGTATTTCGCCTTGACTTCGTCAGCCACGTTCCGCGGAACGTCCGAGTAGTGCGCGAACTGCATCGTGTAGGACGCGCGCCCCGTGGACATGGACCGAAGCTGGCTGACGTAGCCGAACATGTTCGCAAGCGGCACGTAGGCACGAATGACCGTTGCGTTGCCGCGCATCTCCTGCGTGCGGATCTGACCGCGGCGAGAGTTGATGTCGCCGATGATCGAGCCGACGAAATCGCCCGGCGTCACCACCTCGACGTCCATGATCGGCTCGAGAATCTTGACGCCACCCTTCTCGCAACCTTCCTTCATGGCCGCGCGGGTCGCGATTTCGAACGCGATCGCAGAAGAGTCCACCTCGTGGAAGGCGCCGTCGTACAGCGTGACCTTCATATCCACGAGCGGGAAGCCGATCAGCACGCCGTTGTCCCAGACGGACTTCACGCCCTTCTCGACGCCCGGAATATATTCGCGGGGCACCGAGCCGCCGACGATAGAGCTCTCGAAGACGTTGCCCTTGCCGGTCTCGTTGGGCTCCAGCTTGAGCTTGACGCGAGCGAACTGACCCGTGCCGCCCGTCTGCTTCTTGTGCGTGTAGTCGATGTCGGCGGGACGAGCCAGCGTCTCGCGATAGGCAACCTGCGGCTGGCCGACGTTGGCCTCGACGTTATAGGTGCGCTTCAGGATGTCGACCTTGATGTCGAGATGAAGCTCGCCCATGCCCTTCAAGATGGTCTCGCCGCTCTCCTGATCGACGGAGACGCGGAAGGACGGATCCTCGACAGCCATGGTGTTGAGAGCGATCGCCATCTTCTCCTGGTCGGCCTTGGTCTTCGGCTCGATCTTGAGATTGATGACGGGCTCCGGGAACTCCATCTTCTCGAGGATGACGGGCTTGTTCGGATCGCAGAGCGTCTCGCCCGTGCGCGTGTCCTTGAGGCCCTGCAGAGCGACGATGTCACCCGCGTAGGCTTCCTTGATTTCCTCGCGGTCAGCGGCGTGCATGAGATACATGCGGCCCGCGCGCTCTTTCTTGTCGCGCGAGGTGTTCGCAAGCGCCATACCCTGCTCGAGCTTGCCCGAGTAGATGCGGCAGAACGTGATCGAGCCGACGTGCTCGAAGCTCATGATCTTGAAAGCGATCATGGCGAGCGGCTCGCTGTCGGACGGCCTGCGCGGGCTCTCCTCGCCGGTCTTCGGGTCGATACCCTTGTAAGCCTCGCGATCGAGCGGGCTCGGCAGGAAGTCGACGACGGCGTCGAGAAGGGTCTGGACGCCCTTGTTCTTGAACGCCGAGCCGCACAGCATCGGATAGAAAGCGCGCGTGACGGTGGCCTTGCGGATGAGCTTGCGCAGCGTAGCCTCGTCCGGCTCCTTGCCCTCGAGGTAGGCTTCCATGGCCGCATCGTCCATCTCGACGGCGGCTTCGATCATGGCGGCGCGGAACTCAGCGGCCTTGTCGGCGAGGTCGGCAGGGATCTCACCCTCGACCATCTTGGCGTCCTTGCCGTCACCTTCCCAGATGACGGACTTCATCTTGATGAGGTCGACGACGCCCTTGAAGTCGGCTTCGGACCCAATCGGAATCTGCAGGGGAACCGCGCGGGCGCCCAGCTTGTCCTTGATGTCGGCGAGACACATGAAGAAGTCCGCGCCGGTCTTGTCCATCTTGTTGGAGAAGATGATGCGCGGAACGTTGTACTTGTCGCCCTGGCGCCAGACGGTCTCAGTCTGAGGCTCGACGCCCTGGTTCGAGTCGAGCACGCAGACGGCGCCGTCGAGCACGCGCAGCGAGCGCTCGACCTCGATGGTGAAGTCGACGTGGCCAGGCGTGTCGATGATGTTCAGGCGGCGCTTCTTGCCGTCACGGCCGGTCCAGAAGCAGGTCGTAGCGGCGGACGTAATGGTGATGCCGCGCTCAGCCTCCTGATCCATGAAGTCCATCGTCGCGGCGCCATCATGCACCTCGCCGATCTTGTAGGACTTGCCGGTGAAGTAGAGGATCCGCTCGGTCGTCGTCGTCTTTCCAGCATCGATGTGGGCCATGATGCCGAAATTGCGGTAGTCCTCAATGGCGTATTGCCGGGCCATCTGTCATTCCCTTCGCGCTTCGGCTGCACATTCTGCAACCGCGCATTGTTTCCTTTGCGCAACCGCGCTCGTTTACCAGCGGTAGTGGGAGAACGCCCGGTTGGCGTCCGCCATCTTGTGAGTGTCTTCACGCTTCTTCACGGCCGTGCCGCGGTTAGAGGCGGCATCGAGCAATTCGCCCGACAGACGCTCGACCATCGTGTTCTCGTTGCGGCCACGCGCAGCCGTGATGATCCAGCGGATCGCGAGTGCCTGACGGCGCTCGGAGCGAACCTCGACCGGAACCTGGTAGGTGGCGCCGCCGACGCGACGCGAGCGGACCTCGACGGCCGGCATCACGTTGTCGAGAGCCTGGTGGAACATGGCGATCGGATCAGACTTCGCCTTCTGCTCCATGCGCTCCAGAGCACCGTAAACGATGCGCTCGGCGACCGACTTCTTGCCGTGAGACATCACCGCATTCATGAACTTGGTGATCACCAAGTCAGAATACTTGGGGTCCGGATTAACTTCGCGCTTCTCTGCACTGTGGCGACGGGACATGACGTCTTCCTGTCTCTTAATCTCTTCCGGCTCACACCCGGGCGAGCCACCTAGAACTCCGAGATCCCGTCTCACCGCGTCCTAGGCGGCTCGTCCGGGATACTCTGCAAAGCGTCCGCTTACTTCGGACGCTTCGCACCGTACTTCGAACGGCGCTGCTTGCGGTTCGCGACGCCCTGCGTATCGAGCACGCCGCGGAGAATGTGATAGCGAACACCCGGCAAGTCCTTGACGCGGCCGCCGCGGATCAGGACCACAGAGTGCTCCTGAAGGTTATGACCCTCACCCGGGATGTAACCGATGACCTCGAAGCCATTGGTGAGGCGGATCTTGGCGACCTTACGAAGCGCCGAGTTCGGCTTCTTCGGCGTCGTGGTGTAGACGCGGGTGCAGACGCCACGCTTCTGAGGGCACGCCTCCATGTGGCGCGACTTCTCGCGGTAGACCTTCGGGTTCCGGGGTTTCCGGATCAGCTGTTGTATCGTCGGCATAAAACGCCCCGCTTCTCGTTCGGCTCCAACCGCGTGTGGCAACCGAATGCTGCCTCTTCGTCTCGCTCGTGCTGCGCGTCCATGACAACGCATGCGCCAAACGAAAACTGCCGAGCCCCGGAGCCCCGGAAGCCTGGCACGGAAAAAACCAGAGGATCCTCCAGCTTACCTTTCGGCTTGCCGGCGATCGTGGTCCGAAAATGTCCTCTGCTTTGGGACGGTAGCGTTTAGGCGCGAAGCGCAAACAATGCGCGGAGATGGCCTACCACCTAACCGTGAGAGTGGCGTTCCTATATACAAACGCGGATTCCGGGTCAACACCTTGTGGCGATGCGATTGCAAGAAGTGATGATCGGTTTCGCACAGACGCGTGCGTGATGTGCATTTTTGCGGAAAACATGGCCCCCGGCCCGTGGCGTTTATCATAGGAATGACGTTTTTTCCGCGCCAAATCCGCCCGCGCGGGTGGGCTGTGGGGAGAGCCAAATCAGTGTTTCGCCCGCGGCGCTTAACGAATCCTGCGGGGCTCGCCTCGTGAACGCAGCAAAATTGCGGGTTCTGCCCGTAGAACTGGAAAATTGCGGGCTTTGCCCGCCGGGGGTGCGCGCCCCGCCATTTCCGATAGGGTCTTATCGGCACGGAGGGCGCTCATGCCTCCTTTCTTCGACGCATCGGCCTTGGCCGGGCAGACGCGGCCCAATCTCTGGCAGGCGGGACTGCTCATTCTGGGCTTTATCGTTGTCGTAACCATTCCGACGGTGCTGCTTTGGGGCACAGCGGGCGCTTTAGCCGCAGGCTTACTCGTCGCCCTCATCTGCCCTTTGGCGACGCGGATGCCTCCCGAAGCGGTCATGCGCCTCTATCAGGCGACTCGCGTGCCGCGTGACGAGAGCCAGCTTTCGAGTCTCGTGGACGTGCTGGCGTTTCGGGCCGGCCTGCCGCGCCGCCCAGAGTTGTACGTCATTCCGAGTATGACGCTGAACGCGTTCGCGGCCGGATCCCGCGATCATTCGGCGATCGCTGTCACCGAAGGGCTTCTCAGACGCCTTTCGCTTCCCGAAACGGCGGGCGTGCTGGCCCATGAGATGGCCCACATCCGCAACAACGACCTCCTGGTGATGGGGCTCGCCGACGTCATCACGCGCGTTCTGCAGCTCCTGAGCTACGTCGCGCTCGGCCTCGCGCTGTTCAATGTGTTTGCCTACCTGCGCGGCGAGGACATGATCTCGTGGTGGGCCGTGCTGCTTCTCTATCTGGCGCCCGCCCTTTCCAGCCTTTTGCAGCTTGGCCTTTCCCGCGCCCGCGAATTCGAGGCCGATGCGCAGGCGGCCAAGCTGACCGGCGATCCGGCCTCGCTCGCGTCGGCGCTGAAGCGGCTCGAGACCTATACGGGGCATTTCTGGGAGGATCTGATGTTCCCGGTTCCGGCCCGGCGGGTGCCGCATCCCTCGCTCCTGCGTTCGCATCCCGAAACGGAGGACCGGATTCGGCGGCTTCTGGCCCTGGAGGGCGCGCCCCAGCCCGCGTCCGGAGGGCATGCGCCGCTCGTGATCGTCGAGCAGCCGATGTTCTCGCTGGTGGGCTACGGTCCGGGCGATATGCGCCCCCGCTACCGGTGGCCCGGGCTGTGGTTCTGACTTTCCGCCTATGCCCCTCCGCAGCGCGCGTCCTGCTCCCCGCCGGCAGTGGGCGGGCGAACCGGGGATGTGACGGCCGTGGCCATTGCGGGCGCGCACTTTTGTGCGTATCAGCGGCCACATGGACAGTCAGAACCACGCCGCCCCGCCGCCGCCCCGCTCGACGCTGAAGCTCGAAGCGATTCCCGATCTCGTTCAGCGCCTGCGCGCCGGCGAACGCCGGGCCATTGCGGCCGCAGTGACGGAGCTCGAAAAACTGTCGGCTAGCGCGCCGCCGCTGCTCGAGGCGCTGCAGCCCTACCTCGGCAAGGCGCTGGTTGTCGGTTTCACGGGGCCGCCCGGCGCGGGCAAGTCCACTCTGGTCAACGCCGTGATCGCGCACGTGCGCTCGCTCGGCGGCACTGTCGGCGTTATCGCGGTCGATCCGTCGAGTCCGATCTCGGGCGGCGCGATTCTCGGTGACCGTATTCGCATGACGGCCGCGCTCGACGACGACGGCGTGTTCGTGCGGTCGCTCGCGAGCCGCGGCTACCTCGGCGGTCTTTCTCCTGCAGCGGTTCGCGTGATCGATGCGCTCGACGCGGCGGGCTTCGATCTCGTGCTGCTCGAGACGGTCGGCACCGGCCAGAGCGAGATGGACGTTGCGGAAGTGGCCGACGTTCGGGTCGTCATCTCTGCGCCGGGTCTCGGCGACGACATCCAGGCCATGAAGTCCGGCCTTCTCGAGATCGCGGACATCCTCGTCGTCAACAAGGGCGACCGCGAGGGCGCGGAGCTCACGCTGCAGCAGCTTCTCGGTGCGCTTTCGATTCGTTCGATGAGATCTCACATCCCGGTGCTCAAGACGACTGCGACGACCGGAGACGGCGTACCGGAGCTGGTGAAGACCATGAAGGAGGTCGGCTCGCGCGGCGGCGCGGCTGGCCCCATGGCGCGGCGCCGCCGGCGTGCGCGCTACCTGATCGCGCGGGCGGCTGCGGATATCGTGGCGCGGCGCGTGAAGGAGGACGTTGGCCGCGAGATAGACGGCCTCGCCGACGACGTGCTGTCGGGGCGCGTGAGCCCGGACGTCGCCGCGAGCAAGCTGCTGTCACGCTAGGCTTGTAACTGTCGTTTGGACTGCACGGTGTCTAGACCCCGGCCTGCGCCGGGGTGACGGCTTTTCCTACGAAGGAACCGCAGTCTACACCCCGATGTCCACCCCTATGGAAGTCGGGCTTCGGACACGCCGCAGTCACAGAGGTAAGAGCTTCCATCCAAAAGGGGCAAAGGGGCGATCCGTCACCCCAGCGCGGCGCGGAGCATCCAGCCGATCAGGAACATGAGCCCCATGCCGACGCCGAGAATCAGGCTGCGGTAGCGGCGGAAGAACGAGTGGACGGCCGGTGGCTGGACGATGCGCTGCGTCGTTGCAATGTCGTCCTCGACCGGAAGCCTGACGGTCGCCTGCGCATGCTCCGGCTTCAGGATGCGGGTCGGTGCCTCGTCGGCTGCGACGGCCGTGGGATCCGCGACGACCTTCACCACGAGGACGGTGGTGTTGTCCTGATCCGGTATCTTCTTCGCCGATACGGCCGCGATGAGGTGCTCGGCCATGACCTCGGGCGAGGCCTCGCGGTTGGCGTAGACGATATCGCCGATCTCATCGCCTTCGAGCGTGGCAATGCCGTCGCTCGCGAGAATCAGCCAATCGCCCTCTGCGAGGGGATAGGGCTCGGCCTGCAGATCCACGATCTCGATCGGCTTGCCGGTGAGCGCCGAGCGCAAGGCGTTGCGATAGGGATTTTTATGCGCCTCGGCGGGTGAGATCTTGTTGCGGCGTGCCTGCTCGTCGAGGAAGGCGCCCAGCGAATGATCGGCATTGAGGCGAAGCACCTCGGGCGCTCTAAAGAGCAGCAGCAGCGAATCTCCGACGCTCGTCCAATGCAGGCCCGCGCGATCGACCCATGCGGCGACGAGCGTGCATCCCATGCCGCGCAGATTGCCGTTCCGGGCGACGCGGGCGGCGATGGCGGCATTCCCCGCCTCCAGCGCGGCCCGGAGACGCTCTCCGGTTTCGCCATCGGCGCCGGTGAAGGTCTCGACGAACGTGCGCGCGGCCAGCTCACCCGCGATCTCGCCGCCGGCGTGCCCCCCCATTCCATCGGCGACCACTGCGAGCAGGCCGTCGCCGCGTCGGGTGGCGGCTTGGGCTCCGGATGGCCAGATCTCGAAGGCGTCTTCTTGATTGGCACGGCTTCCGGTCGTGGCTCGGGCTGCGCCTGCCACGAGCCATGTCATGCGTCGTGAACCTCGCTCGACCAATCGAAGTCCGGCCCGCAGCACGCGACGAAGCGGAATGTCGTGTTGCCGATGCGGAAGAGATCGTTCGGAATGAGAACCGTGGGAGCGAGCACCGGCTTGCCGCCCAGCCGCACGAGGTTCGACTTACCGCCGTGCTGGAGATAGAAGGTCCGCGTCTCGTCGTCGTAAGTGATGAACGCGTGCTCCTCGCGCGAGATGCTCTCATCGCCGAAATCGAGGCAGATGCGCTGGCTCGGCGCGCGGCCCACAGAGTTCATGCCGACGAACACCGGGCGGAAGCCGCCGCGGCCCGGTCCCTTGACGACGACGATCCAGCCAGCAACCGGATCGTTCGTATCGACCACGCCTTCGCGCACGTATTGCGTCTTGGCCTGCTGTTGAGGCTTGAGCGCCGGGCTTGCGGGCAGGGGACCGCCGCCTGCCTGGCCCTGGTTGCCGACAAGGCGCGTGGTGCCGATCACGGAGCCGCCACGCGGGGGCGTGGGGTCGACGCCGAAACCGCCCTCCGCCACGTCCGGACGCATGACAAGGCGGGTCTTCTTGTTGCCGTCGCTGTCGTCGTCTCCCGGATACCGTGGATCGTTGCTCATCGTCAGGTCTCCTTGATCTTTCGGCAGCCAAATCGCCAGGCCGCACGGCCATGGTTTTCGCACCGGGCGGCGGCGGTCATGTCAGAAACTCCGTCTCGGCCCGGAAGCGCAACCGGACCTCGCCCAGCTCAACCGTGTCGCCGTCGTTCAGCTCGCGCGACTTGTACTTGGTCTTGTTGACGAGCACGCCATTGCCGCCACCGAGATCGGTGATCACGAAGCGGCGCGTGTCGGCGTTGTAGTGCAGCACCGCGTGACGGCGCGAAATGGAATCGTTCTGCAGGCAGATGTCGTTGTCGCGATGGCGACCCACGCGCACGTTGGTGGTGCGCAAGGGATGGCGGCCCGCGTCTCCGTCGAGCCCTTCGAGCCATCCGTAGATCACGGGGCGGCCATCGGCATCGCGCAGCAGCTCGCCGTGGCTTTCGTCCCCGGGAACCGCGGGCTCCGCCCCGGAAGGAGGATCGGCCGCGGTCTCCTTCACGGTGGCCTTCGGCCCGTAGAGAAGGAAGCCCGCGATGCCAAGCCCTGCGAGTGCGCCGAGCCCTGCGAGCAGCAGCGCGTTCTCGGAAACCCAATCGAGTATCCCGCCGGGCGCGTCAGCGCGATCCTTGGTGTCGGAGCCGACCGAACGCTCGATCGTGGTGTCGAAGCCCGGCTGCGCCGCGGCCGGGACCTCAACCTTCTCCTCCGCTTTGAGAACGGTGCCTTCCGAGAGCGTGGCAGAGAGCTCGACCGTCTGAGGACCGGCCGGACCTTTGAGGGTCGCCTTCACCCAGCCGCCGTTCTCCAAAACCTCTCCGACAAAGCGGGGGGTGACGACATCCTTCGTGAAGTCCTTGCCCGAGCCCTGCTTCACCTCCGTCGCGTAGCCGCCCGTATCCTCTGCGAGCCGCAACAGCTTCTGAAATTTCGGCCGCTCGGCACGGTCGTCGTAGTAGCCGAGCACGTGGATGATGACGCCGGCATCCTTTGCCGCCTTCACCACCTGGTCGTGGCTGTAGCCAGTGTCGTCGGAGGTGCCGTCGGCGAGCAGCACGAGCGCCTTGCGTTCTCCGCTCTCCTTGGCGAGGGCCTCGATGGCCTGAAGGAGCACCTTGTAGAGTTGTATGGTCGCCGACGCGGGTTTCACAGCGATGATCTGGCGCGCGAACTCGTTCTTCGAGGCGCCCGAATCGGACACCAGCGTCAGGTCGTTGGCGAACGTGTAGGCCGTGAACCGGCGCTTGCTGTCGCGCCGGTCGGCGAATGTCACGACCGCATCGCCCATCTGCGAGAGCGTGCCGCGGCGACCGTTGGGGAGAAGCTGGATGAGGTAGGCGGTAGTGGCGCCCTCATTCGCGGGATCGAAGGCTTCGAACTTGGTCTCGAGCTCGCCGGCCTCGCCCTTGAGGACCGCTTTCACGTCGTTGAAGACGGCAAAACCGTTGGCGCGCACATCGCAGGACAGCGTGGGGCTGCCTGCCATGCCCGCGGCCGCCTCAGGCGGCTGGCATTTGGCAATGAGCTTGGTCTCGGCAGCGCTCGCGCCGGACGATCCCAGTACGGAGAGCAGCAAGCCGATCGCCACAATCGCTTCGCGCTGCCTCGTGGGGCGCCGCATGCTTGCGTCTCCAAGTGTCGTCCCAGATGGGAAAGGAAAATCATCTTACGCTGACGATGTTTGGGGTTCAACATCGCCAAGGCTCGGCCCACAGCAGCTATCCTGTTAGCGTTAGCGTGTAACGGCGCCGCGAACGCCAGAGTAACCCTTTCCGCCGTAAAGCGAATGGGGCATTGTAGGGCCTTCAAGGCCCGCGGGGGTGCGAGGAGGGTGCCGATCCATGGACGGTCAGGACGATGCCGTGCTGGCACCCGGCACGCGGATCGATCAGTACGTGATCACAGGCCTCCTGGGGCGGGGCGGATTTGGCATCACCTATCTCATCAACGACGAGATGCTGAGCAAGGAATTCGCGCTCAAGGAGTTCTTCCCCGAGGATCTCGTCCGCCGCGACGGCAACAGTCTCAAGTTTCTGGCGCGGGCAAACTCCGAAGCCGACTACCGCTGGGGCCTCAAGAAGTTTTTCGACGAGGCGCGGCTGCTCGCGCAGTTCAACCACCCGAACATCATCGGCGTGCGGCGCGTGTTCGAGCAGAACGACACGGCCTACATGGTGCTCGATCTCGTCAAGGGCATGACCTTCGAGAAATGGCTGAGGGGGCTCGACAGCCGGCCGACGCAGGACGAGCTGGACCTCGTGGCCGGACCTCTGCTCAGCGCGCTCGAGCTCGTGCATGAGAACCGCACCTGGCATCTCGACATCTCGCCCGAGAACATCATGGTGCGCGCCGCTGACGGTGCGCCGCTCCTGCTCGACTTCGGCGCCTCCCGCTTCGAGATCAAGCAGCACTCGCAGCTCGTGTCCGCGCTCGTGTTCAAGAGCGGATATTCGGCGCCCGAGCAGTACACCTCCAATGCCGATCGCTACGGGCCTTGGACGGACATCTACGCCTTCGCCGCGACGCTCTACCGGGCGGTCACGGGCGAGCGTCCGATGGAAGCGACATCGCGGCAGCTTTCGGACGATCTCGTCCCGGCCGTCAAAGCCGGAGCCGCGGGCGGCTACCGCGAGAGCTTTCTCGCCGCCATCGACGAGGCGCTCAGACTGCCTCCAAGTGCGCGGCCTCAGTCGGTGCGGGCGTGGCGTCCGCTGCTGCTCGGGGGTAGTCACGTCGTCTCGCCCGAGCCACAGACCGCCTCCCAGCGCGGGCACATCTCCTCGAAGCACAGCGTGCCCATGCGCGCGCCCAACGTCTACACGCGCCTCATCACCACGAGCCTGTCGAAAATCGGCGCGGCGAAGGGGAAACGCAAACTCGTGATGGGGGCCATCGCGGCGGGCGCGGCTGCGCTCCTCGCGGGTGGCGCCGTGCTTCTCATGAGTGGCAAGCGCAGCCCGTTCGCGGAGTGCGGCGGGCTCTTCTCCGGGGCCGATTGCTGGGGCGCGGTGGTCGATCACGGCGGCAACATCTTCGCGCGCGTCGAGGAGCGCAGCAAGGAAGCGGCGGAGGCCGCGGCTCTCAAGAAATGCACGGACAAGTTCGGAGCGCAGGGCTGCGAGGTGATCGCCACCATCTCGAAGCAGGAGTGCTGGGCGCTGGCGGAGATGCCTGCCGATCCGACACGCTGGAAAGCTGCCTCCGGCAAGTCGATCCAGCTCGCCGAGACCAACGCCCGCTGGGACTGCGAGCGCGCTTACGGCGTCTGCCAGATCGCCCTCACCTTCTGTGCCGACGGCACCAAGGGGAAGTGAGCTTCGCTCTCCGCTTGCGCCCAGGCCGGACCGTCCCTCATCGGGTGCAAGATCGGATGCGTGTCTGGATCCCGGCCATCCTCCGCGCGGAACTCGGCTTCGCCGTGATGCCGGGATGACGTCAGGGGTAGGCAGGCTGACAGCCTACATTCAACGTCACCCCGATGAAGATCGGGGTCCAGTCACCTCTCGTGCAGGGCACGTTCGAGGCTAGATCCGGCGCCCATCCACCAACTCCGTGGCCGGGCTTGACCCGGCCATCCAGGGGGCTACGCGCTCCGCCATTCAGACAAGTTGCCCGTGGATGACCGCCTCGATAACGCGGCTCCTCCGCCCTACTCGCGAAAGCGGTTGGTGATCGGGTAGCGGCGGTCGCGGCCGAAGTTGCGGCTCGAGATCTTGACGCCCGGCGCAGCCTGCCTGCGCTTGTACTCGGCGAGATAGAGCAGCCGCTCCACCTTCCGCACCACCTCCTCCGGGTGGCCACGCGCGATGACCTGCACGATCGGCATCTCCTGCTCGACGAGGCACGACAGAATATCGTCCAGCACCGGATAGGGCGGCAGGCTGTCCTCGTCCTTCTGGTTCTCGCGCAGTTCCGCCGTGGGGGGGCGGACGATGATGCTCTCGGGGATGACCTCTCCGGCCGGGCCGAGACCGCCCGTTGGAACATGCGCGTTGCGCCAGCGGCAAAGGCGATAGATCTCCATCTTGTAGAGATCCTTCACGGGGTTGAAGCCGCCGTTCATGTCGCCGTAGAGGGTGGCGTAGCCGACGCTCATCTCGCTCTTGTTGCCGGTGGTGAGCACCATGGCGCCGAACTTGTTGGAGATGGCCATCACGATGACGCCGCGTGCCCGGCTCTGGATGTTCTCCTCCGTGATGTCGGGCGCGCGGCCTGCGAACACAGCGGAGAGCGCCGCCGCGAACCCCGTTACCGCGGGCTCGATGGGCACCGTGTCGAGCTTGATGCCGAGCGCGGCCGCACATGCCTTGGCGTCAGCGATGCTCTGGTCCGACGTGTAGCGGTAAGGCATCATCACGGCGTGAACCCGTTCAGGCCCCAGCGCATCAACGGCCATGGCGGCGACGAGCGCGCTGTCCACGCCGCCCGAAAGGCCAAGCACGACGCCCGGGAAGCGGTTCTTCTCCACGTAGTCGCGCAATCCCAGCACACAGGCGTGATAGGCGGCGGCATCGCCCTCGGTGAGCTTGTGGATGGGCGCGCCCGCGCATCGCCAGCCGTCAGCGGTGCGGGTCCATTCTGTGACCGCGAGATGCTCCTCCCAGGCCGGAAGCTGGCAGGCGAGGCTGTGGTCGCTGTTGAGCACGAACGAGGCGCCGTCGAACACCAGCTCATCCTGGCCGCCCACCTGATTGACGTAGGCGAGCGGCAGGCCGCTCTCGGTCACGCGCGCCAGCGCCACGTTGAGGCGCACGTCCGGCTTCTTCCAGTCAAACGGAGAGCCGTTCGGCACGAGCAGGATCTCGGCCCCGCACTCGGCCAGACACTCCGTCACCTCATCCTTCCAGATGTCCTCGCAGATGGGCACGCCGAGCCGCACTCCGCGGAAGGCGATCGGGCTCGGCAGATCACCCGCCGTGAAGACGCGCTTCTCGTCGAACACGCCGTAATTCGGCAGATCGACCTTGCGGCGAACGGCAACGACTGCGCCCTGGTCCAGAAGCGCAACCGCATTGTAGATCGCGCCGTTGTCCGGCCAGACGGTGCCGACCAGCACCGCAGGGCCAGGGCCGAGACGGGCTGCGAGCGCCTCCACCTGGGCGCGCGCGGCATTGTGGAAGGCGGGTTTCAGGACGAGGTCTTCCGGCGGATAGCCGGTCAAAAACAATTCCGGAAACACGACGAGATCCGCGCCCTGGGCGGCCGCAGCGGCGCGCGCGTCGAGCAGCTTGCGCTCGTTGCCCGCGAGATCCCCCACGATGGGGTTCAACTGGGCAAGAGCGATCTTGAGGGAGGCGGGTGCGGCGGGCGGGGTCGACAGAACTGTGCTCATGCGGGCAAGATTTACGTGTCCCGCCGCCCGGGGTCCAGCGGCATCAAGCGCGCGCCTTTCGCACAAGTCCGCTGGCCTCGTCGCGTACTGGCCAGCGAAAAGCGCGGACCACCCCCTCGCTTTCCGTGAGGCCGCCGCTTTGGCAGGTGGACTTCTCGCAGGTAGACAGTATCAGAGAGGGGTATTCCGGCCGGTCCAGGTCTTTTTTCGATGCTCTCAATCCTCTCGATCATTGCCCCTGTCTTCGCGCTGATGGCGAGCGGCTATGCCGCGCGCAAGATTGGAGTCATGGGGCAGGCGGCCGTCTCCGAGCTCAACCGCTTCGTCGTCTATCTGGCGCTTCCGGCGCTGCTCTTCGACGTGATGGCGCACGCGAGCTGGGGCGACCTAGCCCAGCCCGCCTTCATCGGCGCATTCGGCCTCGCGTGCGGAATCGTGTTCTATCTGACGGTCGGTTTGAGCCTGCTCGCGGGACAGCGCCTCGCCTCCGCCAGCATCGACGGCCTGCTCAGCTCGTATGCCAACACCGCTTACATCGGCTTTCCCGTCCTGCTCATGTTCTACGGCAAGGAGAGCCTTGTTCCGGTCACCATCGCCTCCATCCTCACGGTATGCGTACTGTTCGCCTCCGCCATCGTGCTGATCGAGGTGGCAAGCCACAACGAGCGCAATCCGCTGAGGCTCGCGCGCAAGGTGGGCGGATCGCTGGTGCGCAATCCGCTGCTGATTGCCCCGGTGCTCGGCGTCGCCTACGGCACGACGGGGCTCGGGCTTCCAGCTCCGGCCGACGCGTTTCTAAAGCTCCTCGGCGGCGCAGCGAGCCCGCTCGCGCTGGTGGTGATCGGTCTTTTCCTAGCCGAGCCCCGGCCGATTGCCGCGAAGGATACGAAGACGGCCGTCGTGCTCACCACGGTGAAGCTTCTCGTCCATCCGGCGCTGACCTGGGTACTGGCCATGGCCTTTGCCGTGCCCCCGCGCCTCGCGGCCATGGCCGTGCTGCTGGCGGCGCTCCCCACGGGCACGGGGCCGTTCATGCTGGCCGAGTACTACCGGCTTCCGGCAGTCGTCACGTCAGCGGTCATTCTCATGTCCACGATTGGCGCGCTCATCACGCTGCCGATCCTGATGGTGCTGACCGGGAACGCTCCCTGACCGAATCCGCCGGTTTTCATTCGATCCGGCATCGGACTTGCGGGCCCGGGACAGCCCCGGCGGGCAAGCAGCGCAATGCCCCTCTTTACCGCTTCGACCAAATGATGGTGTGACGTGTTGCGTCTCCCCCTTGTGCGGGCCCGCGCCATGGGGCACAGCTTGATCATCATCATTCCTGGGAATCCTCAGCACATGCGCCTCGACGCAATTCCGATCGGACAGAACCCGCCCCACGACATCAACGTGGTCATCGAGGTGCCGGTGGGCGGCGAGCCGATCAAGTACGAGATGGACAAGGCGTCGGGCACCCTCGTGGTGGACCGCTTCCTCTACACGCCCATGCGCTATCCCGGAAATTACGGGTTCGTGCCGCACACGCTTTCCAACGACGGTGACCCCATCGACGTGCTGGTGTGCAACACGCGCGCCATCGTACCCGGCGCGGTGATCAACTGCAGGCCGGTCGGCGTGCTGGTGATGGAAGATGAAGGCGGCGGGGACGAGAAGGTGATCGCCGTCCCCTCGAGCAAGCTCACGAAGCGCTACGACAAGGTGAAGAACTATTCGGATCTGCCCGAAATCTCGGTGCATCAGATCGAGCACTTCTTCAGTCACTACAAGGATCTCGAGCCCGGGAAGTGGGCGAAGATCCATCACTGGGGTGACAGCGCGGAGGCGCAACGCCTCATCGAGGAGGCGGTTGCGCGCGCCAAACAGCAGGGCAAAGGCTGATCAGAGCCAGCCGCTCCGGCGAGACCGCCCTACGAGACCTTCACGGCCGCCGAAGTGTTGGCGGGTGTTGCGGCGGCTTGATCGTAGGCCGTCTTGACGTAGGCATCGTCTGTCTTCGTGATCTTGGTCGTCCAGCCAGTGTCCCACTCAATGACGGCTGATACCTGACCGTCCTCTGTCCAGGTTCCGCTCATGCCCTCGCCTGCGCGGTTCGCCTCGGCGGTGCCGGACGGAAAGAGCGTGATCTCGAAGGGGTTGCCGGCGCTGTCCGAAACCTTCCACGTGCCGACGAAGGGGCTGTCGGCCAGGGTGCGCCCGTCAGACGAGACCAGCGAGAGAAAGTTGGAGAGCATCGCGCTCCCCTGTCTGCTGAGATTTGCCATGGGTTTCTCCGCTATTGCTGGGGGTCGCGGCATTCAGGCCGCAAAACCTCGTGTGAAGAAACGCCCCGGCAGACGGCAGGTTCCCCTCGGTTAACCTACGGGCTCCGTCCAGCACATCCCCTTATGAAAAAGGGTTCCGATGCCTGCGTTTGCATCGGAACCCTTTCCTGTCATTTTGTAAAAGGCCGCGACTTTTACCGCACGCGACCTCCGGTACTTATCCGAAAGCGACCTCCGGGCACTTTATCCGAAAGCGACCTCCGGGCACTTTATCCGAAAGCGACCTCCGGTCGGGCAGGCGCCCCCCGGGTCTCGCGCTCGAGCTTCATGCGCTCGGCAACGAGGAAGGCCAGCTCCAGAGACTGATCGGCGTTGAGACGCGGATCACAGAGTGTGTGGTAGCGATCCATGAGATCGTTCTCGGCGATCGCGGTCGCGCCGCCGGTGCACTCCGTCACGTTCTGGCCCGTCATTTCGACGTGGATACCGCCCGCGTGCGAGCCTTCCGCACGGTGCACGTCGAAGAAGGCCTCGACCTCCTTCAGGATGCGATCGAACGGACGCGTCTTGTAGCCGTTGGCCGCGCTGATGGTGTTGCCGTGCATGGGATCGCACGACCACACAACCGTGCGGCCCGCCTTCTTCACGGCGCGGATCAGCTTCGGCAGGTGCTGGCCGACCTTGTCATGTCCGAACCGGCAGATCAGCGTCAGACGTCCCGCCTCGTCCTTCGGGTTCAGAATGTCGATCAGGCGAAGGAGCGTGTCCGGGTCCAGGGACGGACCGCACTTGATGCCGATCGGATTCTTCACGCCGCGGCAGAACTCCACATGCGCATGATCCGGCTGGCGTGTGCGATCGCCGATCCACAGCATGTGGCCGCTGGTGGCGTACCAGTCGCCGCTCGTGGAATCGAGACGCGTGAGCGCCTGCTCGTAGCCGAGCAGCAGGGCCTCGTGGCTGGTGTAGAAGCTCGTGGCGCGGAGCTGGGGCGTGTTCTCGCTGGTGATGCCGCAGGCGCGCATGAAGCCCAAGGTCTCGGCGATGCGATCGGCGAGCTCCTGGTAGCGGTGGCCCTGCGGGCTATCCTTGACGAAGCCCATGTTCCACTGGTGCACGCGCTCGAGATCGGCGTAGCCGCCGGTCGCGAAGGCGCGGATCAGGTTCAGCGTCGCCGCCGACTGACGGTAGGCCTCGAGCTGGCGCTGCGGATCGGGAATGCGGGCCTCTGGCGTGAAGTCCGTTCCGTTGATGATGTCGCCGCGATAGCTCGGCAGCTCCACGCCGTTCTTCTTCTCCATGGGCGAAGAGCGCGGCTTGGCGAACTGGCCAGCAATGCGGCCGACCTTCACCACCGGGCTGCCGCCCGCATAGGTGAGCACAACCGCCATTTGCAGGAAAACGCGGAAGAAGTCGCGGATGTTGTCGGCGCGGTGCTCGAGGAAGCTCTCGGCACAGTCTCCGCCCTGCAGCAGGAAGCCTTCGCCAAGCGCGACCTCGCCCAGGGCCTTCTTCAGCTCGCGCGCTTCGCCTGCAAAAACGAGCGGGGGAAAGGTGGACAGACGGCCTTCGACGTCCTTCAGCACGGCGGCGTCGGGATAATCGGGAACTTGGACGATCGGAAGCGAGCGCCAGCTCTCTGGGGACCAGGTTGCGGCCATTGTCTTATGTACCTTCTCCACCCGCCGCATGAGGACCTCAGGCGGCCTATTCCACGTTTTTCCGGGGGCCTATGAGACAGCCGCTCGCGCGCCCTGTCCTTGATACCCCTCAATTTTAACTGGGCTTATAGGGCAAGAGCCGGCCGATAGCCAGCGGGCAAGCCGACGGGCAGGCCTGCGAAGGAAGACGCCGCCGCCCGGAGCCTGCCTCTTGCGTTTCCAGAAGCCCCCTCCGAACCTCAGATAAGAAGAAGGCGGCCAGTTTCCCAGCCGCCTCCCCGAAGTTCTTGCTCGATCCGGCTGCCGCTACTCGGCAACCCGGCGACGGCGGCGGGCCAACCCGCCCGCTTCCATGCCAGGTGCGGACAGGGACTTGTCGCCCTCGGAACGAGCCTTCTCCTTGCTGATCAACTCGTCGCGCTTCTGGGCGATGCGGCGCAGGCCGCGCAGCATTCCGCCCGTACCGGCCGGGATCAGACGGCCGACGATGACGTTTTCCTTGAGGCCTTCGAGCGTGTCCGACTTGCCGATGACGGCCGCGTCGGTGAGCACGCGCGTGGTCTCCTGGAACGAGGCCGCGGAGATGAACGAGCGGGTCTGCAGCGAGGCCTTGGTAATGCCGAGCAGAACCGGCGTCGCGGAGGCCGGGCGCTTGCCCGCCTTCTCGATCTTGGCGTTCTCCTCGTCGAACTCGATGCGATCGATCTGCTCGCCCTTGATGAAGCCGGTGTCGCCGACCTCGGTGATCTCCACCTTCTGCAGCATCTGCCGGACGATGACCTCGATGTGCTTGTCGTTGATGGTCACGCCCTGCAGACGATAGACGTCCTGGATCTCGTTGATCAGGTAGTTGGCGAGTTCCTCGACGCCCTTGATGGCGAGAATGTCGTGCGGCGCCGGGTTGCCGTCGTAGATGTAGTCGCCGCGCTCCAAGTGGTCGCCAGGCTGGACAGCCAGGCTCTTGCCACGCGGGA
Organism: Hyphomicrobium zavarzinii ATCC 27496; assembly: GCF_000383415.1. Lineage (GTDB taxonomy): Bacteria > Pseudomonadota > Alphaproteobacteria > Rhizobiales > Hyphomicrobiaceae > Hyphomicrobium_C > Hyphomicrobium_C zavarzinii. The sequence goes on from NZ_KB911261.1 coordinate 87,887, forward strand.
TCAGGTACTCGACCGGCTCCTGGCTCTCGTCATCAGGCTTGATGGTGATGCGCTGCTTGTTCTTGTAGTCCTTGCCGAACTCGACGGTGCCCGAGACCTCGGCGATGATCGCGTGATCCTTCGGGCGACGCGCCTCGAACAGCTCGGCCACGCGCGGCAGACCGCCCGTGATGTCGCTCTGCTTGGCGGATGCCAGCGGAATACGCGCAATAACGTCGCCAGCCTTGACCTCCTGGCCGGGCTCGACCGAGAGAATGGCCTCGACCGTCAAGAGGTAGCGGGCATCGCCGCCACGGGCGACCTTGATGTGCTTGCCCTTGGCGTCCTTGACGACGATCGCGGGCTTGAGCTCCGCGCCACGCGGAGTGGCGCGCCAGTCGACGATGACGCGGTTGGTGGTGCCCTTTACGTCGTCCGTCTGCTCGCGCACGGACACGCCCTCTATCAGGTCCTCGAACTCGACCTTGCCCGAGGCTTCCGTGATGATCGGACGGGTGTAGGGGTCCCACTGTGCGAGCTTGGTGCCACGCTTGACCTCATCGCCCTCGTCCACGTGCAGGCGGGCGCCGTACTGGATCTTGTGAGTTGCAAGCTCCTTGCCCGACTGGTCGACGATGACGATCGACATGGTGCGGCCCATGGCGATGAGACGGCCCTGGCCGTCCTTCACGATGGCGCGGTTCTTGATCTTCACCTTGCCGTTGAAGTTGCTCTCGATGAACGAACTGTCGACGACGTTCGCGGTGCCACCGATGTGGAACGTACGCATCGTGAGCTGCGTGCCCGGCTCGCCGATCGACTGGGCGGCGATGACGCCGACAGCCTCACCTATGTTGACGGGCGTTCCGCGCGCGAGGTCGCGGCCGTAGCACTTGCCGCAAACGCCGGTCACGGTTTCGCACGTCAGCACCGAGCGGATGCGGACTTCCTGGATCTGCGCCTTCTCGATGGCGTCGGAGTGACGCTCCTCGATCAGCTCGCCCGTCTTGAGAATGACGGTTTCCTCGCCGTTCGGGCCGGTGCCGACGACATCCTCTGCCGCGGTGCGGCCGAGAACGCGCGCGCCGAGCGAGACGATGACCTGGCCTGCGTCGACAACCGCCTGCACCTTGATGCCGCGATCGGTTCCGCAATCCTCCTCGGTGATGATGCTGTCCTGGGCGACGTCGACGAGACGGCGCGTCAGGTAGCCCGAGTTCGCGGTCTTGAGAGCCGTATCGGCCAGACCCTTACGGGCGCCGTGGGTCGAGTTGAAGTACTCGAGAACCGAGAGACCTTCCTTGAAGTTCGAGATGATCGGCGTCTCGATGATCTCGCCCGAGGGCTTGGTCATGAGGCCGCGCATACCCGCGAGCTGCTTCATCTGCGCGGGCGAACCACGCGCACCCGAATGGCTCATCATGTAGATCGAGTTGACCTGCTTCTCGCGCCCGTCCTTGTCCTTGGGAGCGGTCGAGATGCGATCCATCATCTCCTTGGCGATCTGATCGGTGCACTTCGACCAGGCGTCGACGACCTTGTTGTACTTCTCGAGCTGCGTGATGAGGCCATCGTTGTACTGCTGCTCGAACTCGCGGACCATTTCGGTCGTGTCGTGCACGATCTTGGTCTTGGTGTCCGGGATCAACATGTCGTCCTTGCCGAACGAAATGCCGGCCTTGAACGCGTGGTGGAAGCCCAGCGCCATGATGCGATCGCAGAAGATGACCGTCTCCTTCTGACCGCAGTTACGGTAGACGGCGTCGATCATGGCCGAGATGGCCTTCTTGGTGAGGAGCTGGTTGACGAGCGCGGGCTTCACGCCCGGCTTCTTCGGCAGCACCTCGCCCAGGATCATGCGGCCCGGAGTGGTCTCGAGAAGCTCGATGACCTCCTCGCCCTCAGGGCCGACCGTGCGGAAGCGGCCCTTGATCTTAGCGTGCAGCGTCACGGCGCCAGCCTCGAGAGCATGGCGCACCTCGCCCACCGATCCGAAGACCATGCCTTCGCCGGGCTCCTTGTCGCGAACGATCGACAGGTAGTAGAGGCCGAGAACGATGTCCTGCGAGGGCACGATGATCGGCTGGCCGTTCGCGGGATGCAGAATGTTGTTGGTCGACATCATGAGCACGCGTGCCTCGAGCTGAGCCTCGAGGGAGAGCGGCACATGGACGGCCATCTGGTCGCCGTCGAAGTCGGCGTTGAAGGCCGCGCACACCAGCGGGTGAAGCTGGATCGCCTTGCCTTCGATGAGTTGCGGCTCGAACGCCTGGATGCCCAGACGATGCAGCGTCGGCGCGCGGTTCAGCATAACCGGATGCTCGCGAATGACCTCGTCGAGGACGTCCCAAACCTCGGGCTTCTCCTTCTCGACGAGCTTCTTCGCCTGCTTCACGGTGGCAGCCTGACCGAGCGTCTGAAGACGCGCATAGATGAACGGCTTGAACAGCTCGAGCGCCATCTTCTTCGGAAGGCCGCACTGGTGCAGCTTGAGCTCCGGACCGACGACGATGACCGAGCGGCCGGAGTAGTCGACGCGCTTGCCGAGCAGGTTCTGGCGGAAGCGGCCCTGCTTGCCCTTCAGCATGTCGGCGAGCGACTTAAGCGGACGCTTGTTGGCGCCGGTGATGACGCGGCCGCGGCGGCCGTTGTCGAACAGGGCGTCCACCGACTCCTGCAGCATGCGCTTCTCGTTGCGGATGATGATATCCGGCGCACGCAGCTCCATCAGCCGCTTCAGACGATTGTTGCGGTTGATGACGCGGCGGTAGAGGTCGTTGAGGTCGGAGGTCGCGAAGCGGCCACCGTCGAGCGGGACCAGCGGGCGCAGCTCCGGCGGGATGACCGGAACCACGGTCAGGATCATCCACTCCGGACGGTTGCCGCTCTCGATGAAGCTCTCGATAACCTTGAGGCGCTTGCCGAGCTTCTTCGGCTTGAGATCGGTGGTGCTCTCGGCGATCTCCTGACGCAGATCGTCACGGATCTTCGGCAGATCCATGTTGGTCATGAGGTCGCGAATGGCCTCGGCGCCGATGCCAGCGGTGAAGCTGTCGGCTCCGTGCTCCTCGATCGCCTGGTTGTACTGATCCTCGGTCAGGAGCTGCTTCTCCTTGAACGGGGAGATGCCGGGCTCGGTGACGATGTAGTTCTCGAAGTACAGGACGCGCTCGAGATCCTTGAGCGTCATGTCGAGAAGCAGGCCGATGCGCGAGGGCAGCGACTTCAGGAACCAGATGTGGGCAACCGGCGCGGCCAGCTCGATGTGGCCCATGCGCTCGCGGCGCACCTTGGCGAGCGTCACTTCCACGCCGCACTTCTCGCAGATCAGGCCCTTGTACTTCATGCGCTTGTACTTGCCGCACAAGCACTCGTAGTCCTTGATCGGTCCGAAGATGCGCGCGCAGAACAGACCGTCGCGCTCCGGCTTGAAGGTACGGTAGTTGATCGTCTCGGGCTTCTTGATCTCGCCGAACGACCACGAATGGATATCATCCGGCGACGCGATCGAGATCTTGATCTCGTCGAAGGTCGGAATCGACTGCTGCGTCTTGAAGAGGTTGGTGATCTCGTTCATCGGCTCTCTCCAGGGATCAGCGGTGGGTGGGGGCCGCGATCCTCAAAATTCTTGGCAATCAGCCTCCCTCCCGCGAGGGAGGGAGGAGACTCAGGTGTCGTAGCCGCCTGTTACTCGGCGGCGGCAGGCGGAAGCCGCGGACGCTCGGGCGAAGCCTCGGGCGGAGCCTCGACGGCCGGTGCATCGGAGTTCAGAAGCTCGACGTTGAGGCCGAGCGCCCGCATTTCCTTGACCAGCACGTTGAAGCTTTCCGGCACGCCGGCCTCGAACGCGTCGTCGCCGCGGACGATCGCCTCGTAGACCTTGGTGCGGCCCGCAACGTCGTCCGACTTGACGGTGAGCATTTCCTGCAGCGTGTAGGCCGCGCCGTAAGCTTCGAGCGCCCAGACCTCCATTTCGCCGAAACGCTGGCCGCCGAACTGGGCCTTGCCGCCCAGCGGCTGCTGGGTGACGAGCGAGTAGGGACCGATCGACCGGGCGTGGATCTTGTCGTCGACAAGATGGTGGAGCTTCAGGATGTACTTGTAGCCCACGGTCACCTTGCGATCGAACTGCTCGCCGGTGCGCCCGTCGTAGAGACGAACCTGGCCGGAGCTGTCGAAGCCCGCGGCGTCGAGCATCTGCACGATGTCCGGCTCCTTGGCACCATCGAACACAGGCGTCGCAATCGGCACGCCCTTGGTGAGCTTCTCGGCGACGGAGGCGAGGTCGTCGTCCTTGATGGCCGGCTTGATGACCTCCTTGCCGTAGATCTTCTCCATCTCCGCGCGCAGCTCATCGGCCTTGCCCGAAGCGTGGAACTCCTTCAACGCCTCATCGATGATGCGTCCGAGACCTCGGCACGCCCAACCCATGTGCGTCTCGAGGATCTGTCCGACGTTCATGCGCGAGGGCACGCCGAGCGGGTTCAGCACAACGTCGACGTGGGTGCCGTCCTCGAGGAACGGCATGTCCTCGCACGGCACGATGAGCGAGACGACGCCCTTGTTGCCGTGACGGCCGGCCATCTTGTCGCCCGGCTGGATCTTGCGCTTCACGGCGACGAAGACCTTGACCATCTTCATCACGCCCGGAGGCAGCTCGTCGCCACGCTGCAGCTTGTCGACCTTGTCGACGAAGCGGCGCTCGAGGCTCTTCTTGGCTTCCTCGTACTGCTTGTTGATGGCCTCGACCTCGGCCTGGGCCTTCTCGTCCTTGAGGCCGATCTCCCACCACTGGCTGCGCGGAATGTCAGCCAGAATGGGCTCGTCGATCTCGGTGCCCTTGCGCGCACCCTTCGGACCCTTCGCAACCTCCTTGCCGAGGAGCGAGTCCTTCAGGCGGGCATAGACGTTGCGGTCGAGGATCTGCAGCTCGTCGTCGCGGTCCTTCGCGAGACGCTCGATCTCCTCGCGCTCGATCGCCATCGCGCGCTCGTCCTTGTCGACGCCGTGGCGATTGAACACGCGCACCTCGACGACCGTGCCGGTCACGCCCGGGGGCAGACGCAGCGAGGTGTCGCGCACGTCGGAGGCCTTCTCGCCGAAGATGGCGCGAAGCAGCTTCTCTTCCGGCGTCATCGGGCTCTCGCCCTTCGGCGTGATCTTGCCGACGAGGATGTCGCCCGGGTTCACTTCGGCGCCGATGTAGACGATGCCTGCTTCGTCGAGGTTCTTCAGCGCCTCTTCCGAGACGTTCGGAATATCGCGCGTGATCTCCTCAGGCCCGAGCTTGGTGTCGCGAGCCATGACCTCGAACTCCTCGATGTGGATCGAGGTGAAGATGTCGTCGTACACGACGCGCTCGGAGAGGAGGATCGAGTCCTCGAAGTTGTAGCCCATCCACGGCATGAACGCGACGAGCACGTTCTTGCCGAGCGCCAGATCGCCAAGGTCCGTCGAGGGGCCGTCGGCCACGATCTCACCGGCTTCGACGCGATCACCCACGTTGATGAGCGGACGCTGGTTGATGCAGGTGTTCTGGTTCGAGCGCTGGAACTTGCGCAGGCGGTAGATGTCGACACCCGGCTTCGACGGATCGGTCTCGTCCGTCGCGCGGATGACGATACGGGTCGCGTCCACCTGATCGACGATGCCGGAGCGGCGGGCGGCGATGGCGGCGCCCGAGTCACGGGCTACGCGCTCCTCCATGCCGGTGCCGACGAGCGGCGCCTCGGCCTTCACGAGCGGCACAGCCTGACGCTGCATGTTCGAGCCCATGAGCGCGCGGTTGGCGTCGTCGTTCTCGAGGAACGGAATGAGCGCCGCCGCAACGGACACGAGCTGCTTCGGCGACACGTCGATGTAGTCGACGCGGTCCTTCGGCACGAGCATCACGTCGCCCTGATAGCGGACGGTGACGAGATCCTCTGTGAGGTTGCCCTTGGCGTCGATGTCGGCGTTGGCCTGGGCGACGTGGTGGCGCATCTCCTCCATGGCGGAGAGATAGGACACGGTGTCGGTGACCTTGCCATCCTTGACCTTGCGGTAGGGGCTCTCGATGAAGCCGTACTTGTTCACCCGCGCGAACGTCGCGAGCGAGTTGATGAGGCCGATGTTCGGACCTTCCGGCGTCTCAATCGGGCAGATGCGGCCGTAGTGGGTCGGATGCACGTCGCGGACTTCGAAGCCCGCGCGCTCACGCGTGAGGCCGCCCGGCCCGAGCGCCGAGAGACGACGCTTGTGCGTGATCTCGGAGAGCGGGTTGGTCTGGTCCATGAACTGCGAAAGCTGCGAGGAGCCGAAGAACTCGCGCACGGCGGCAGCCGCCGGCTTGGCGTTGATCAGATCCTGCGGCATGACCGTGTCGATCTCGACCGAGCTCATGCGCTCCTTGATCGCGCGCTCCATGCGGAGCAAGCCGACGCGGTACTGGTTCTCCATCAGCTCGCCCACCGAGCGGACGCGGCGGTTGCCGAGGTGATCGATGTCGTCGATCTCGCCACGGCCGTCGCGCAGGTCGACCAGCGTCTTGATGACGGCGAGGATGTCCTCGCGGCGCAGCACGCGCATCGTGTCCGGCGCATCCAGCTCGAGGCGCATGTTCATCTTCACGCGGCCGACGGCCGAGAGGTCGTAGCGCTCCGCGTCGAAGAACAGGCTGTGGAACAGGTTGGTCGCCGCCTCGATGGTCGGCGGCTCACCCGGGCGCATGACCCGGTAGATGTCCATCAGCGCTTCCTCACCATTCGAGTTCTTGTCGATGTTGAGGGTGTTGCGGATGAACGGACCAATGTTGACGTGATCGATGTCGAGGACGTGGAATTCCTTGACCTTCTGATCCTTGAGCTCGGCAAGCAGCTTCGCGTCCAGCTCGGCGCCGGCTTCGGCGTAGATCTGTCCGGTCTCGAGGTTGACGATGTCCTCGGCGATGTAGCGGCCGGCGAGGTCCTCGGACGAGACGAGCACTTCCTTGAGGCCGTTCTCGGCGAGCTCACGTGCCTTGCGGGCCGTGATCTTGTCGCCGGCCTTGGCCACGACGTCGCCCGACTTGGCATCCATGAGGTCGGCGAGAGGCGTCATGCCGCGCATCTTCTCGGGCATGAACGGCATCTTCCAGCCGCGCTTGCTCTCCTTGACCGAGATCATCTTGTAGAACGTCGAGAGGATCTCTTCGTCGTCGAGGCCGAGGGCGTACAGCAGCGTCGTCACCGGCAGCTTGCGGCGGCGATCGATGCGGACATAGACGTTGTCCTTGGCGTCGAACTCGAAGTCGAGCCAGGAACCGCGATAGGGAATGATGCGGGCGGCGAACAGCAGCTTGCCCGACGCATGCGTGCGGCCGCGGTCGTGATCGAAGAACACGCCCGGCGAACGATGCATCTGGGAAACGATGACGCGCTCGGTGCCATTGATGACGAAGGTGCCGTTCAGCGTCATGAGCGGCATGTCGCCCATGTAGACGTCCTGCTCCTTGACGTCCTTGATCGACTTGGAGCCGGTCTCCTCGTTCACATCGAATACGATGAGGCGAAGCTTGACCTTGAGCGGCGCGGAGTAGGTCATGTCGCGCTGCATGCACTCGTCGACGTCGTACTTCGGCGGCTCGAACTCGTAGCGCACGAACTCCAGCGTCGCGCGGCCGGAGAAGTCGGAGATCGGGAACACGGACTTGAAGACAGCCTGAAGGCCATGATCGTCAGGACGGCCGCCCGGGGGCTCCTTGACCATCAGGAAGTCGTCATAGGAACTCTTCTGAACCTCGATGAGGTTCGGCATTTCCGCGACTTCGTGGATGGACCCGAATTGCTTACGAATACGCTTGCGGCCGTTGAACGTCTCAGCCATGTCCGCTCCTCATCTCGCCCGGGGCCGTGCCAGGGGTTGCACGACCGCTCGACTTTCTTGCCCAGCGCCGGGGTCGCCCTCCCCTGCGCCTCGTTATCGAGCGAAGTTGCTTTTCCAGGAAAAGCGGCTTCGCCCCAATTTTTCGTCAGACCGACGTCCCCGCCTCAGACTCCGAAGCGTTCGTGGTCTTGAACCTTTGAAACGGCTCGCCGGAGGGCCTCTTCGAGGGGGAAACCCTCGGAGGACCTCCGGTGAACCGTCTTTCGGCGCCCGCTTCGCGGGCCAAGCAGCAGGTCGCAGGCAACAGGCAGCAGGAAAATCCTGATGCCCGCCGCCTGCTGCCAGTTGCTTTACTTGAGCTCGACGACCGCGCCCTGGTCCTCAAGCTGCTTCTTGATCTTCTGTGCCTCGTCCTTGGACACGCCTTCCTTGACCGTCTTGCCGCCGGCCTCGACGAGGTCCTTGGCTTCCTTGAGGCCGAGGCCCGTGATGGCGCGCACTTCCTTGATGACGTTGATCTTCTTGTCGCCGCCCGACTTCAGGATGACGGTGAACTCGGTCTGCTCCTCAGCGGCAGCAGCAGCACCGCCAGCGGCGGGAGCAGCAGCAACGGCCACGGCAGCAGCAGCCGACACGCCCCACTTCTCTTCGAGAAGCTTGGCGAGTTCGGCTGCCTCGAGAACGGTCAGCTTCGACAGGTCTTCAACAATCTTTGCAAGATCCGACATGTATATAGTCCTTCCGGTTTAGCCTTCGAGAGGGGCGCTTTGTCTCAGCTTCATCATTTGTGCCGAGAGCGCCTGTTCAGTGATGCCCAACATTAGGCTCAAGCTGCTTCGCCACCTTGCGATGCCTTGGCCTGAATGACGCGTGCGAGCTTTGCACCGGGCTCCTTGACCGTGCGGGCGATCTTCGTCGCCGGCGCGTTCAAGAGACCAATCAGCTTTGCTCTCAGCTCATCAAGCGAAGGCAGGTCGGCGAGTGCTTTGACGCCGTTCGCGTCGAGGACGGACGCTCCCATCGCGCCGCCGAGGATCACGAGCTTCTCGTTCTCCTTGGCGTACTTGACGGCAGCACGGGCCGCGGCGATCGGATCCTTCGAGTAGGCCAACACTGTCGGCCCAGCGAAGAGATCGGCGATACCTTCGGCTTTCGTGTCCTTGAGCGCGAGCTTCACCAGCTTGTTCTTGGCCACTTTGACAGACCCGCCCGCCTCTTTGACGCGCTTGCGGAATTCTGCCGATTGAGCGGCCACCATGCCGGTGTTGTGGGCGACGACGACCACACCGGTGTCTTTCAACACCTCGTGGAGCGACGTCACGAGCGCCTGTTTTGCGGCTCTATCCACCTGCTCACTCCTGGTTGCGACTGGCCCGTTCGCGGGCCGGTCGCGGGTTGCACCCTGCCGCAGCGTTCTCCGCGAGGAGGTTGCCGCGACGCTAGTCCTGTCCAACCGCGCGCATGCAATACGGCACGGTGCTGACCCAGAAGGCTCATACCGGCAAGGCGCCCATTCGGGCGTCAAACCGGGTGGTCTCCCGTCTCATGCGGGCCCTCATCTGAGGATTATGCGTCACCGGCAAGCCGGATCGGCGCCCATCAATCTCGGACAGGTCCTCGGCAGATCGGCCCGGGGGCTTCTCTGCCGAGATCCCAGGCCGCTCCTCTTGCGAAAGGCGGCCCGGAATTCTTGCGAGCAACTCGGCTGGCTTAGGCCGCCGGAGTTGCCGAAACGACGGAGCCGGTCTCGATCTTGAGGCCCGGTCCCATGGTGGAGCTCAGCGACACCTTCTTGATATAGGTGCCCTTGGAGCCCGCAGGCTTGGCTTTCGACACGGCTTCGACGAATGCCTTGATGTTCTCGACGAGGGCCTGCTCGGTAAAGCTCGCCTTGCCGACGCCGGCGTGGACGATACCGGCTTTCTCGACGCGGAACTCGACCGAGCCGCCCTTGGCGCCCTTGACGGCGGAGGCGACATCCATGGTCACCGTGCCGACGCGCGGGTTCGGCATCAGGCCGCGCGGGCCCAGCACCTTACCGAGACGGCCGACGAGGCCCATCATGTCCGGCGTCGCGATGCAGCGATCGAAATTGATCGTGCCCTTCGAGACGATGTCGACCAGATCCTCAGCGCCAACCACGTCGGCACCGGCTGCCTTGGCCTCTTCGGCCTTGGGACCGCGCGCGAAGACGGCGACGCGGGAGGTACGGCCCGAGCCGTTCGGCAGGTTGCAAACGCCGCGCACCATCTGATCGGCGTGCTTCGGATCGACGCCGAGGTTCATCGCGACCTCGACGGTCTCGTCGAACTTGGCCTTGGCGCGGGCCTTGATGAGACGCACGGCCTCGTCAACGCCGTAAGCCTTGTTCCGATCGATGCCTTCGCGGACGGCCGCGTTGCGCTTGCCGCCGGCTTCGCGCGTCGCCTTCACTGCGTCCTCAGAAACGGACTTCTTTGCTGCTTCTTTCGCCATCGGTTTACTCCACCACCTTGAGGCCCATCGAGCGGGCGGAGCCGGCAATCGTCTTGGTGGCCTGGTCGAGATTGTCCGTGTTCATGTCCTTGAGCTTCACCTTCGCGATGTCGCGGAGCTGAGCCATGGTGATCGAGCCAGCCACGTCGCGGCCGGGGTTCTTGGAGCCCGAGCCCGGCTTGCCGGTGGGCTTCATGCCTGCGGCCTTCTTGATGAGGAACGTCGCCGGCGGCGTGCGCATCTCGAAGGTGAAGGAGCGGTCCGAGAACACGGTGATCTTCACCGGAATCGGCGTACCCTGCTCCAGGTCCTTCGTCTTCGCATTGAAGGACTTGCAGAATTCCATGATGTTTACGCCGCGCTGGCCGAGCGCGGGGCCGATCGGCGGAGACGGATTGGCCGCTCCTGCCGGGACCTGAAGGTTGATGTAGCCGTCTATCTTCTTTGCCATCGTATCCCCTAAGTTCTGCAGGAAGCTCGAGGCTTCCCAGGGTTAGCGGTCCACGGATCCGAGCTTTCGCCCCAAACCCTCCCGCACATTCGAGAGATGACCGAACCATCGGCTCACCTCTCTCAACCGGCGCGGTTACGCCGGAAGCTCGTCGTTTTAGGCTGGCACCTTCTCCACCTGCCCGAATTCCAGCTCGACCGGCGTCTTGCGCCCGAAGATCGACACGCCGACCTTGAGACGCGAACGCTCGCCGTCCACTTCCTCGACCTCGCCCTGGAAAGAGGCGAACGGTCCATCGACGACCTTCACCTGCTCGCCCACCTCGTAGATGATCGAGGGCTTCGGACGCTCCACGCCTTCCTTCACCTGGTTGAGGATGCGGGCAGCCTCCTCGTTGGAGATGGCGATCGGCTTGTTGTCGGCGCCCAGGAAGCCCGTGACCTTCGGCGTGTTCTTGATGAGCACGAAGGCGGCGTCGGTCATCTCCATGTTGACCAGCACGTAGCCCGGCAGGAACTTCCGCTCAGCCTGCACCTTGCGGCCGCGCTTGACCTCCACGACCTCCTCGGTCGGCACGACCACCTCCTCGAAAAGGTGCTCGAGCCCAGCCGACCGCGCGCGCTCCTTGATGGCTTCGGCCACCTTGCGCTCGAAGTTGGTGTAGGCGTGAACGATGTACCAGCGCTTGGCCATTCTCAATTCGTCTCTATGTCCTGCCTTCGCAGTGAAGGCGCTCGCGACCCGGCTCACTTGAAGCCCGATCAACCGCGGAGTCCAAGCACCATGTTGACCAGATGCCCAAGGGCCTGGTCCGTAACGAGAAAAAAGGCTGAAGCCAACGACACCATGACGAGGACCATCAGCGTGGTAATCCACACTTCCTTCCACGTCGGCCAGGTGACTTTGGAGACCTCCTGCCGTACCTCTTGAACAAATTCAAACGGATTGAACTTCGACATCAAAACCGCTTCCTAAGCGCCATGCGACAGATTGACGCGCCCTGTGTTTAAAGGGTTCGTCTTATGAGCCGGATCACGCGCCCTCTTCATTCGATCCCGCCCCAAACAGCTGGCAGGGGAGGAGGGTCTCGAACCCCCAGCCTTCGGTTTTGGAGACCGACGCTCTGCCAATTGAGCTACTCCCCTATCGCACGGCTCGTACACGCCTCGTCGACGCGAAAGGCGCACATGCCTTATGCGGGGGCGGCATCCTTAGCTGAACTTTTTACGTTTGTCACTCGCCTGTGGACACTTTATCGAGCGCCTTTTTCTGGACTTGCTCGTTGCGGGCCGGTCATGCGCCCGTCCAAACGCCCCAAAAGGCCCATTTTCCGGGCTTTACGGAGGGGAGTTTTTTCGCCGTTCAGCCTGTCTTTTCAACGACGACGGCGGTGCCGTAAGCCAGCACCTCGGTCACCGCCGAGGCAATCTCGTTGGCATCGTAGCGCATGGCGAGAATCGCATTGGCCCCCATGGCCTCGGCCTGCTTGATCAGCAGGTCGAACGCCTCCTGCCGGGTCTCCTCGGCCAGCTTGGTGTAAACCGATATGGTGCCGCCGAACAGAATTTGTATGGCTGCGCCTATGTTTCCGACCACGGATCGAGACCGGACTGTCAGCCCCCGTGCCACGCCCAGGTGGCGAACGACCCGATAGCCTTCAAGCTCGTTGGTGGTGGTGACGATCATGAGGAGCGCTCCGCGGCGGCTCAGACCACGGCGCGTTTCATGCGCCGGGAAACTGGAGCGGGTGATGGGAATCGAACCCACGTATTCAGCTTGGAAGGCTGCTGCTCTACCATTGAGCTACACCCGCGAAACTCAGTCGAAACAGCGGCTTGAGGACGCTTCCTCATAACGTCTTACCCCTGGAAGGGGCACTGGCGGCTCGCCGCCCGATGCTCGGCCCGCTTCTATAAGTGTAATCGGCGCGATTGGGAAGGTGCTGGCGCAGCTTGCGGGACGACTTCCTCAGCTTCTCTCAGTTCGGCACGACAGCCGGCGCGGGTGGAGCCGGCGCTCGGGACGCGAGCTCAGGCGCCGGGCGAGGCACATTGACCTGCAGCGTCCCGGCCGGGAGCCGGTTCAGGAAGTCGAGCGCATAGTGGAGCTGCGTATCGTCGGCTGAGTTCTCCGGAACGTAGGGGATTGAGCGCGCGGTCCCAGCCTCGGCAGCCTCTCCATCCGGGTTCCTCAGATGATTGGCGAGGGACTGCTCCCCGCCGGTCAGCGCCCCTTCGGCGGCGGCCGCCTTCACGCTGTCCGGGACCTTCTCCTCCACCAGAACGTCGGGATCGATGCCCTTGGCCTGAATGGACCGGCCCGACGGAGTGAAGTAGCGCGCCGTGGTTAGGCGCAGGGCGCCCTTCGATCCGCCGAGCGGAAGGATGGTCTGGACGGTTCCCTTGCCGAACGAGCGTGTGCCCACGACGATGGCTCGCCTGTCGTCCTGAAGGGCGCCTGCGACGATCTCGGCGGCGCTCGCCGTTGCACCGTTGATCAGGACGACGATCGGCTTGCCCTTCATGAGGTCGGCGCCATCGGCGTCGAAGTCGGTCGTGTCAGCCTTGCTGCGGCCCTTGATGCTGACGATGCGCCCCTTCGCAACGGCTTCGCTCGTCACCGCTATGGCCTGCTCCAGCAAGCCGCCTGGATTGTTCCTGAGATCGAGCACGTATCCCTTGAGACCGGGGCCGATGGCCTTCTTCGTCGCGGCGATGGCGGCGGCAAGCTTCTCGGCGGTCTGGCCGTTGAATGTCGTGACCTTGATGTAGGCGACGTTGCCTTCCGCACGCTGCTCGACAGGGCTGACGTTGATGATCTCGCGCCTCAACGTCACGGAGATCGGGGCGTCCACACCTTTGCGCGTGACGGTGAGCGTCACCTTCGAACCGGGCGCACCATGCATGCGATCGACGGCTTTCTCCAGCGGCATGCCGTCAGTCTCGTCGTTATCGATCTTCACGATGACATCGTTGGACTTGAGGCCGGATCTCGCGGCCGGCGTTCCTCCGATCACCGTGACAATGCGGATGGCGTCATGCTCCGCCTGGATCTCGAGGCCGACGCCGCCAAACGTTCCGGAAATCTCCTCGCTCATGCGCTCGTATTCCTTCTGGCTCATGTACGAGGAATGAGGATCGAGCGCGGCCAGCATGCCGTTGATGGCGCCTTCCATCATCTTGGCGTCATCCGGCTTGTCCACGTAGTTGGCTTGGATCTGCTGGATAACCTCGCCGAAGAGATTGAGCTCGCGATCGAGCTTTGATTTCGATGCTGAGAAAGCGTCCACGCTCAGCGTGGCGCCTACCGACGCCGCCATCATTGCGGCTATCACGCAGCGCCGCGTGGCGCGTGACCAGGATCCCATCATGGCGGCGAAAGCTCCAACGATATCATCTTGCGGCCGCGCCGCCCCGGATCGTGTCGGAGGCGCGGAAACTTACCTCATGCGGCGGCTCGCAGGTTCTGGCCGGGCCGCCGCATCTCCTACCTGCTAGTCCACGCAGTCGTAGTAGCGTTCACGCCAGTACGGACTGCCCGTCGCTTGCCAGCGGGAATATTCGTAGCCGCAGCTGTAGTAGCCGTAGTCTCCCACATAGACGTCGCCGACCCCGAACACGACACCATGGCGGTGATGGAAATGATGATGGTCGTGACCGGGATGCATGTGAGCCGTGTGGATCGGCCCCATGTGATGTTCCATATGGTGTGCCATGGGCGCGTGTCCCATCGCGTGCCCCATGTGAGGGCTGCCCATGCTCATATGCGGCATGCCCATGCCGCCCATCGGCATATGGCCGCCAGCGGCTCCCGCCGCTCCCGCGGCAAGACCGATCGCTACAACGCCACCCGCGCAAGCGGCGGCTATTTTCGAGACTGCATTCATTTGCCTTACTCCTTCTTGGTTCGCGTGGAGCGAAATCTCCTTCCCCGGCGAAAGGGCAGGCTCCGGGCAACCAGGACATTCCCGCTGCCAGAGGCCAGTCGCAAAAAAGTGAGGTCAGGCTGAAGGGGGCCCGCGCGTCGGACCATTGCGAACGCGACAGACCGGAATGAGGGCTAGGCGTGCGGGCCTCGCCGCGCGCAGAAAGGCAGTGCCGAACAGGGCCGCGATGGCAAGGCTGCCGAGCAGCGCCAGGCCGGGATCACCCCCGGTTTCAGGGCTAGCCCATGGATCGAGCCAGAGGGACCCGCCCTCCGTCAGGCTCGCAATGGCGGTTGTTTCCGGGGAGGCGCGGCCAGTGCTGGAGGATCGCCCGTCGGCTTCGCCGAGGGCAAACGCCAGGCTCGCCACCGCGCCGCAGACCAGGGCGACCAAAATGCCGAGCCAATTACTACGATTTATGAACGCGTTTTTCACCGGGCACGTCCTCGTGCATCCTTCCAACACATAGGTCGCATTTGAAGAATAACCAGGGGCGTGCGGCGGCGTTCCCCTCCGCCCCGCGGTTTCACGGACAGCAAGGCGCCGGCAGGCAGGACTTGATACATTTGCGCGATTTGCCCGTTGTGCGATTGAGGCGTGTCGTCAAGGCTGCATCCAGCCGGCAGAAGACCAAGCGAACCAGATGGCCAAGCATAATTCGAATGCAACCGCAGAACGCGTGACGAGCCCCGGAGCGGACCCGCACGCGGGCGAGGCGGCGACCATCGACGCGCCGGTGCTCGCAGGCAGCCGCCTCGCCCGGCTCGCCGGAAACTCACGCGTGCGAGCGGGCGTGGTGCTGGTGCTGTTCGCCATCGTGTGCTTCGCGCTCTATCACGAGATCGAGGTCACCTCCTGGCACGAGGTGCGCGTGGCGCTCGCTCAAACGCGGAGCGATCAGATCGCGCTCGCCCTCCTCGGAACCGCGATCTCCTATTTCGCGCTCACGGGATACGATGTGCTCGCGCTCCGCCATCTCGGCGCCGTGCGCATCCCGTTCAGCACGGTCGCGCTCACGTCGTTCGTGAGCCAGGCGTTCACGTTCAATTTCGGCTTCGGAATTCTCACGGGGGGCGCGGTGCGAATGCGCCTCTACGGCGCGGCCGGGGTCAAGCCGGACCACATCCTGGCGACCAGCGTGTTCGCGGCGCTCGCCATCTGGACCGGCATCGCCGCCGTGGCGGGGCTTTCGCTCGTGATCGCGCCGGACGTCGCGGAGACCGTTCTCTCCATGCCGGAAGCCGGCGCGCGGGCCCTGGGCTTCGCCCTGATTGGTCTCGTCCTGTGGAGCTGGTGGTATACGGCGACGCGGCGCCCCAAGATTCCAGGCCTCGACGTGCCTGCTCCCGACGGCACCGTCACCGGGCTCGCCCTGCTCGTCGGCGCAACCGACATCGTGGCGTCGGGCTTCGCGCTGTGGGCTCTGCTGCCCTCCGAAGTGACGCTCAGCTTTCCAGCTTTTCTGGTCATCTTCGTTTCCGCCATCGCGCTCGGCGTGATCAGCCACGTTCCGGGTGGACTTGGCGTGTTCGAGGGCATCATCCTTCTGGCCCTGCCCACGGCACCCGCAAGCGGCCTTCTGGCCTCGTTGCTCTTGTTCCGCTTCATCTATTACCTTCTGCCGATGGGGCTCGCGGCGGGCGCCCTCGCCTTTCTGGAACTCAGGGAACGGCAGGAGGCGCTCGCGAAACATGCCAAGCGGCTCGGCTCGTCGCTCGGCGCCTCGATTCCGCTGGTGTCGGCCATTCTCGTCTTCCTCGGCGGGTTCATCCTCATGGTGTCCGGCTCGCTACCCGCCGAGCATCACCGCATGGCCATCCTGCGCTATGCGGTGCCGCTGCCCTTCGTCGAAGCCTCGCATTTCGTCGCCAGCATAGCCGGCACGCTGTTGCTGATCGTCGCCTATGGTCTCGCCCGGCGGCTCGAAAGCGCTTGGCGCGTCGCGACGACGCTCCTGCTGCTCGGGGCGGCGTTCTCGCTGCTCAAAGGCATCGACTACGAGGAGGCCGTGGTGTGCCTCACTATCGCGGGCCTTCTGATCGCGGGCAACCGGTGGTTCTATCGCAAGGGCGGCGTTCTCTCGGGCGCGCTGCAGCCGAGCGAGATCCTGGCGATCGGGCTTGCGTCCATCACCTCGATCTGGATCGGCTTCATCGCCTTCCGGGACGTGGCCTATGACGACACGCTGTGGTGGGATTTCGCGTACAGAGGGGACGCGTCCCGCTTCCTCCGGGCCACCGTCGGTATCGCCGTCACCGTTCTGATCACGGTCGTCTATCGACTGATCAACCGCGCCGCGCCCGCACGCAACACGGCCTCGCGGGAGGAGCTCGACACGGCGCGCTCGATCGCGGCGGCGTCCGAGTTCGCCCATGCCAATCTGGCGCTGATCGGCGACAAACGTTTCCTGTTCAACGCCGAGAAGACCGGCTTCGTGATGTTCGGCACGCAGGGATCGAGCTGGATCGCAATGGGCGATCCCATCGTCAACGGCGACGACGACGAGGTCGCGGCGCTTGTCTGGCAGTTCAAGGAGCTTGTGGACCGGAACTCCGGCGTGCCGGCGTTCTACCAGGTCTCGAGCGAGAACCTTCCCATTTATCTCGATGCCGGGTTCTCCATGGTGAAACTCGGCGAGGAGGCGTGGGTCGATCTCGGCGCGTTCACGCTCGACGGCGCGGAAGGCCGCAAGCTGCGACACGCCATGTCCAAGGCGCAGCGCACGGGCGCCACCTTCGAGGTGGTGCCTGCGGCCAACGTCACGCCGGTTCTACCGGAGCTCCGGCGCGTCTCGGATGCGTGGCTCAAGGAACGGAAGCAAAAGGAGAAGGGCTTCTCGCTCGGCTACTGGACCGACGCATACATGACGCAACACGACATCGCCATCGTGCGCATCAACGGCCGGATCGCCGCCTTTGCCAACATCTGGCGCAGCGCCAACCGCAACGAGATGTCCATCGACATCATGCGCGTTCGCCACGAGGCACCCAACGGCACCATGGACTTCCTATTCACCGCGCTCATGGATTACGCCAAGACAGAGAGATACCACTGGTTCAATCTCGGGATGGCACCGTTGTCGGGCCTGCCGCGACACCGCCTCGCGCCGCTCTGGAGCCGCATGGCGACGTGGATTTCACGCCACGGCGACAGGTTCTACAAATTCGAAGGGTTGCGCTCGTTCAAGAGCAAATTCCGGCCTGAATGGCGCCCCAAATACCTCGCTTATCCCAGCGGCGTGCTTCTGCCGCAAATCCTGATCGACGTGACGACGCTGATCGCCACCGCGCCTTCCCGGGCGCGCACCGAGGAGACGACTTGATGACGCCCCAGCCAAAGCCGCTCGGTTTCAATCTCCGGCGTCTTGTCCTGCCGCTCGCGGCCTTGCTCGCGAGCTTTTTCAGTCTCCCGGCGCTTGCCGAAACGCGCAGCATCAGCCTCACCCAGGACACGCTCGGCACCATCAAGATCCTCGCGCCCGCCGAGGAGCCCAAGCATTTCGTGATCTTCATTTCGGGAACGGACGGGCTGACCAGCGAGCGTCTGGCGGAAGCCGACAAGCTCGTCGCGCAGAACGCGGCGGTTGCGCTGATCGATCTCGCAGCGCTCAAGGCCGTGTTCGCGAAGCACAACGACGACACCTGCCACTATGTATTCGGAGATTTCGAGGACCTTTCGCGCAATGCCCAGCGCAAGCTCGGCATGACGGACTGGCAATGGCCGCTGCTGCTCGGCACCGGCGAGGGCGGCACGCTCGCCTATCTCGCCCTCGCGCAGGCGCCTGCAAACACTGCGGGCGGCGCCGTGAGCCTCGGCTTCTCCCCGAGCTTTCCGACCAAACGTCCGATCTGCGACGGCGCGCCCGTGGCGTCCGACAACCGCGGCAGCATCACCTACGATCCCAAGGACGATCTGCCCGCGCCCTGGGCACTGGTGGTGGACAATGCGCCTTCGGACGCGGTGAAGGCCTTTGCGGCGAAGCCCGAGCAGACGGCGATCCAGATCGTTCCCGGGGACGATGCGACGCGGTTCGATGCGGCGATAAAAGCCCTGTTCGACATGAAGCCGCCGACCGGCCAGGCACTCGCAGACCTGCCGCTGACGGAGCTACCCGCGAAAGGCACGGCGACGACGCTGCTCATCCTGCTTTCCGGCGACGGCGGCTGGCGCGATATCGACAAGCAGATCGGCGAGTATCTCTCGGAGCGGGGCGTCGCGGTCGTCGGGCTCGACTCGCTCCGCTACTTCTGGAGCCGGAAGGAGCCGAGCCAAATCGCGGCCGACATCGAGCGGATCGCCGATCACTATCGGGAAAAATGGAAACTGCAATCGCTGGCGCTGACCGGCTACTCGTTCGGCGCGGACGTCTTGCCGATGGCTTGGCCGGAGCTCGAACCCAACACGCAAGAGCGGACGACGGTCATCGCGCTGCTTGGCTTCGAGCCGACGTTCGATCTCGAAGTGTCGGTATCGGGTTGGCTCGGCATGGCGCCCTCGACGAACATCGATGTGAAGCCGTACCTCGCGGGGCTCCCGAAATCCAAGGTGCTCTGCTTCTACGGCGTCGAGGAGAAGGACGACAACAGCACGGCTTGCGTGCTGCCCGGAATGGATGGCGCCACCCGGATCGAACGTCCGGGCGGCCACCATTTCGACGGCAACTATCAAGTGATCGCCGACGAGATCCTGAAGAGGCTGAAGGCCACCGAAAAGGTCGACTGAGCGGCGGCGCTTCTTAGTTGCTGATCCAGTCGGCGCATTTGGCGGGCGGTGTCGTCTCGCCCCACGGACTGATCGGCACGCTCGACGTGGAGTTCTCCGGACTGCCTTCGATCATCTTGTCGGTGTAGACGAGATAGACCAGCACGTTGCGCTTGGCGTCGCAGCCGCGCACGATCTGCATGCGCTTGAAAATCAGCGAGCGGCGCTGGCTGAAGGCTTCATCGCCCTGCTGCAGCTTACGCTTGAACTTTATGGGACCGACCTGGCGGCAGGAGCTCCTCCGCAAGGCCGAGCCAGCCGATCCAGCCGCCCTTCTCGGGCACCGTGAAATAGCAGGCCACGCCTTCCACGTCCGGATCGTCGATGGCATACGTGCCGAGCTTGTGATCCGGCGACAGGAACTTCCATACGGTCGTCTTCCTGAAGATCAGGTCGGGATCGTCGGCATGCGCCGCCGATCCGGCACAGAGCACCGCGCCAACGATCATCGCCTTCAGCAGTCTCATCTTTTGCATCCCTCGTGTTCGAGCGGGCGCCTCGCCGTGCCGGAGCGCCCGCCCTCTTGCCAGCATTTCCGATATGCTTATCTAAAAAATCATATGAGAAAACAGTCTAATAGGCCTGTAAACTAATTGCTTCATGGTCCCTTGGACGACCTGCACAGTCACTCCCTCACCGCAACCTTGCGAGCGCGTGGACATCACCCTGCGCGCGTCTGCGGAAACCTGAACCGGACTTGGAACCGGGCTTGGCACGAGGGATATCCATGCGATTGAAAACGCTCTTCTCGGCGTTGCTGCTCACCGTGAGCAGCTTCGCCACGACGGCTAACGCAGCCGAGACCGTCCGGGTTGCCATCGGCACCCAGGACACCACGATCAACACCGCAACCGGCGGGCTGCTCGTGCGCGAGCTCAAGCTGCTCGAGAAATATTTGCCGAAAGACGGCAAGTACAAGGACGTCACCTACGACATTCAGTGGAAGAATTTCACGAGTGGCGCTCCGATCACCAACGAGCAGATCGCGGGCAAGCTCGATTTCGGCCTGATGGCGGATTTCCCGGGCTCGCTCAACGGCGTCGCGCACGAGAAAGCGGGGCGCAAGAGTCTGTTCATTACCGTGCTGTCAGGCAGCGTGAAGGGCTCCGGCAATGGCATCGTGGTTCCCGCCATCTCCCAGGTGCAGTCGATCGCCGATCTCAAGGGCAAGACCATCTCGGTTCCGTTCGCCTCGACCTCGCATGGCCTGCTGCTACGCGCCATCAAGGCGCAGGGCTGGGATCCCGACAAGGACGTGAAGATCATCACGCAGGCTCCCGAAGTGGCAGGGCCTGCCTTGCAGTCGAACCAGATCGAGGCGCATGCCGACTTCGTGCCGTTCGCCGAGCTGTTCCCGTGGCGGGGCTTCGCGCGCAAGATCTATGACGGCTCGCAGGCCGACGGGCCCACGTTCCATGGCGGCCTCGTGGATGCGGCCTATGCCGAGAAGTACCCGGAGATCGTCGTCGCGTTCCTGCAGGCCGCGCTCGAAGCCGACCGGCTGTTCGCCGAGGAGCCCGAGAAGTACAGCGAGCTGGTGGCGAAGATCACGGGCGTCGAGGCGGAGGTGAACTACCTGTTCCACGGGCCTCTCGGCCTTCAGACGCGCGACCTCACCTGGAAGCCCGAGTATCGCAAGGCCGTCGGCACCTCCATCGAGACGCTGAAGCTGCTCAAGAAGGCCGACCAAGGCATCGACGTCGACAGCTTCGTTTCGGATCGCTTCATCAAGGAGGCTTTCAAAGCCTCGGGCCGCGACTACGACGCCGCGCTCAAAAACTATGACCAGCTCCCGCTCAAGGCCAAGGACGCGGTGACGGGCGAAGAGATCAAGGATCCGAAGCGGGTCGCGCAGATTTGGGTAAAGGACGAGCCTCTGGTTCGCCACTACGCCTCGGCCGAGAACGCACTCAAGGCCCTCAAGACGATCGAGGCCGAGGGCAAGACCATCCGCGTGCTCTACGCCCAGGATCGCAACAGCGGCATCAAGCTGCTCGGCAACCAGGCCTGGTTCGTGCGCGCCGATACCGGCGAGGTGAGCGCCTTCCTGCTCAAGGAGCAGGCGGAAGCCTGGGCCAAGGAGAAGGGCGGGAAGGTTCTCGACTTCCCCGGCGCCCGCTCCGCGGTTCTGGCCAGCAACTGAGGTCAAAGGCGTGGCCTCATCGAGCGATACCGGGCTCGCCCGGTGGACACTCCGAGCCGCATCGATCGCCGTCTTCCTCCTCGTGTGGCAGACGGCGTCGACGCTGCGGCTCAACCTCGGCCTCGTCACGTTCGTGAACGTGCCGCCGCCGACCGAAGTGCTCGAGGCGGCGATCGCCTTCGTGCAGTCCGCGAAGGCCGTCGACCACGTGAGGAGCAGCCTGGCCCGCGTCACGGCCGGCTATGCGATCGCGGCCTTCGCAGGGATCGCGCTCGGACTTGCGATCGGGCGCTCGCGGCGGGCGGCCGATATCCTCCTGCCACCGCTCGAGATCCTGCGTCCGATCCCGGCGGTGGCGTGGATTCCGCTCGCGGTGCTGCTGTTTCCGTCGTCGGAGGCCTCGATGATCTACATCACCTTCATCGGCGCGCTGTTCCCCATTCTCCTCAACACCATTCATGGCGTCGAGAGCGTCGATCCGCGTCTGGTGGCATCGGCCAAAAGCCTTGGGGGAACGCCGGGCGCCATCCTGCGCGAGGTGGTGCTTCCCGGCGCGGCCCCGAGCATCGTGACGGGACTTGCGATCGGCATGGGCACGAGCTGGTTCTGCCTCGTCACCGCCGAGATGATCTCGGGTCAGTTCGGCATCGGCTACTACACGTGGGAAGCGTACACGATCCAGAACTACGCCGACATCATCGTCGGCATGATCCTGATCGGCCTGCTCGGCATGGGCTCGAGCGCGCTCCTGCGCTGGATCGGCGCGCGTCTCACGCCCTGGCACACGGTGGGGGAGACACGCTGATGAGCGGACGCGAAAGATTGGCCCGACCGGAGCTTGGCCGCATCGAGGCGCAGGACGTTTCGATCCGGCTCGGCCGCGGTGCGCAGGCATTCGAAGCCGTGCAAGAGGTGAGCTTCTCCATCGAGCCCGGCGAACTCGTCTGCGTGATCGGGCCGTCCGGTTGCGGGAAGTCCACGCTGCTCGGCGCTCTGGCCGGGCATATCGCGCCGGCTTCGGGAAAGTTGCATGTGGATGGCGCGCCTGTCACGGGTCCGCATCCCGATCGCGGCATCGTGTTCCAGCACCATACGCTGTTCCCGTGGAAGACCGCGCGAGACAACGTCGCGTTCGGTCCCAAGATGCGCGGCGTCGCAAAAGGAGAGCGACGGCGGCAGGCCGACGCGATCCTCGATCTGGTCGGCCTGGCCGATTTCGCCGGGCGCTATCCGAAGCAGCTTTCCGGCGGCATGCAGCAGCGCGTGGAGATCGCACGCGTGCTCGTCAACAAGCCGCGCCTCCTGCTGATGGACGAGCCGTTCGGCGCCCTCGACGCGCTGACGCGCATGATGATGCAGGAGCTCTTGCTCGACATCTGGACGCGCGTGCGCACGACCATCGTGTTCGTGACGCACGACATCGACGAGGCGCTGTTTCTCGCCGACCGCATCATCGTGATGAGCCCCCGGCCTGGGCGTATTCTGGAGGAGATCCCGGTTCCCTTCAAACGCCCGCGCTCGACCGACATCGTCGCCTCGCAGGAGTTCGGACGGCTCAAGCATCACTGCCTCGAGCTGTTGCGCGTGCGGCCGGACGGCGTGCCGCTGCCGCGACTCTCCCCTCTCGGCCTTGGAACGGGGGATAGCGAATAGCGACGCTTCAGAAGTCCGGCGCGTTGTCCGACAGCGCTCAGCGCGCATCCGCCTGACAAACTGCGTTCAAAGAAAAACGCGCCGGATCACGAGAGGCCCGGCGCGCTTCTTCTCTTTGGCTTGCGGGCCCCGACGCAAGGCCCTCGGGAGAGAGACCATGCATCGGGGCCGAGGGCCTTATGGCCCGCGAGCCCGAGATGCGAGCGGGGACGCAGCTCAGGCCCGCCAAGATCATGTGGGCAGGAACAAATCGCTCGAGAAGTAGCGCTCGGCAGACGACGGCGCGAACGTCAGCACCGTCTTGCCCTTGAGCTCGGGCCGCTTAGCAAGCGCGGCGGCAGCCGCCACGTTGGCGCCGGTCGAGATACCGCCCGGAATGCCCTCGATCTTTGCGAGCCGGCGTGACGTTTCGAACGCGATGTCGTTTGAGACCGTCACCACCTCGTCGATCACCTTGGTGTCGAGAACCGCCGGTACGAAGCCCGCGCCGATGCCCTGAATCTTGTGCGGGCCTTTCTGGCCGCCCGAGAGAACGGGGCTCGCATCCGGCTCGACCGCAACGATCTTGAGATGCGGGATGCGCTGCTTCAGAACGTGGCCGACGCCGGTGATAGTGCCACCTGTGCCGACGCCCGCGACGATGACATCGACGTTGCCGCCGGTATCCTTCCAGATCTCCTCGGCCGTCGTGCGCTCGTGAACCAGTGGATTGGCGGGGTTATCGAACTGGCCGGGAATGAGCGCATCAGGCAGGCTCCCGGCGAGCTCCTTCGCGCGGGCGATGGCGGCGCCCATACCGCCTGCGGCCGGCGTCAGCTCGAGCTTGGCGCCCAAGTGGGCCAGGATCTTGCGGCGCTCGAGCGACATGGATTCGGGCATGACGAGGATCAGTTCGTAGCCGCGCGCGGCGGCGACGAACGCGAGCGCTATGCCGGTGTTGCCCGATGTCGGCTCGACGAGCACGGTCTTCCCGGGCGTGATCTTACCTTCCTGCTCAAGCACATCGACGAGAGACACGCCGATGCGATCCTTCACCGAGGAGAGCGGGTTGAAGAATTCGAGCTTCAGGAGAATGCGCGCGGGAATGTCGTCCGCAGCCTGGAAGCGGTTCAGAGCCACGACAGGCGTATGGCCGATGGTCTCCGTAATGTTCTCATAAACGCGGCCGCGGCCCCAGCCCGCTGTGGCCTCAAGCGTCTTGATCTTAACGATATCGTTCATCACTCGCTCCCCGTGCAAGACAGATTCGGCTCAACGTATGGATCTTCACCGCGGCGCGGAACGATGAATATGTGAAATGCAAATTCACGATTTGCATTGCGCGTCTTCTTCGTTGTGCGGGGCCGTATTCTCCGTAGCTTGGCGCTCTTTCCAGAGGATGAGGCGCTATGAGCGAAGCCCGACCGTTCGACGTGGCCATCGTGGGAGGAGGTTTTACCGGCGCGGCCGTCGCCTATCATCTCTCCCGCTACCGTCCCGGCGCCTCGGTTGCCGTTTTCGAACCTCGCAGCTTTCTCGGCGGCGGGCTTGCCTATGACGATCGGGACCCCGCTCACCGGATCAATGTGCCGGCTTCGCGCATGTCGCTCGTTCCGGGCGACGATACCCACTTCGCGCGCTGGCTCTCCGCAACGCAGGCGGGACGCGGGGACGAGGCCATCACTGGCCGCGACGGCGCTCTCTATCCGGCGCGGGCGGTGTTCGGACGGTATGTGGCCGCGCACATAGAGCCGCTCGTTTCCGAAGGGCATGTCGCGCATATCAGGGGCCGCGTGGAGGAGATCTCCTACTCCGGCGACCGGTGGACGCTCGCGACCGAAAATGGAACGACCGTGCGCGCGGAGATCGTGGTTCTCGCCACGACGCACCCCTCTCCCGATCCTCCCCAGCCGCTCGCCCCGATCGCCTCGGACCCGCGAGTGATTGCGGACGCGCTCTTGCCGGGCGCGCTGAACCAGATCGCGCCACAGGAGCGGGTGGTGATTCTCGGCACGGGTCTCACGATGGCGGATGTGGTGGCCTCACTCGACCGGCTCGGCCACCTTGGTCCGCTCGTCGCGATCTCGCGGCGCGGATTGCGCTCGCGCGGGCACTCAAAGATCGCGTCGGATCCGTTCGGCGATTTCACGATGCCGCCTGCACGCGCCTCTCGGTTCTTACGTCAGATAAGGCAGACAATTGGCGAGGCGGCAGATAGCGGCCTCAGTTGGCATGGGGTGATCGATGCGGTGCGCGCGCAGGCGCAGACGTTCTGGCCGACCCTCTCTCCCGACGCACAAAGCGCTATCGTGCGGCATCTGCGCGTCTATTGGGATGTGCATCGCTTCCGCATCGCGCCGCAGGTCGAGGACGTCCTCGACCGCAAGCTCGCGGATGGCTCGCTCACGATCCTTTCGGCCTCGCTCCTCGACGCGCGAAAAGACCTGGATGCCCTTACCCTCTCCGTTCGCCGGAGAGCCAGGCATGAGGTCGCAACTCTTTCGGCCGACCGTATCATCGTGACAACGGGACCAGCGCACGCGAAGATCCTCTCGACGCACCCCTATCTCGGGGCGCTCAAGGCTGCAGGTTACGTCATAGCCGATCATCTGGGGCTTGGCATCGCGTGCGATGGAGAGAGCCGCGCCATTGGACGGAAGGGGGGCGTCGTCCCGACGCTTTTCATCGCTGGCCCGCTTGCCCGCGCGCGGTTCGGCGAATTGATGGGTCTTCCGCAAGTTTCGGAGCATGCGCGCCGTGTTGCAGAGACAGTCTCAAACGCGCTTGCGGCGGCGGCGCGCGATGTCGCCGAAGTAAGCTGACCACGCGTTTGGCGCGCGTGGCCAGCTCTGATCGTCAGCGCTTTTCAACCTCCGAGCTCTTCTTGCCGGTGGGCGACCAGATCTCCGCGTCCGTCGCCTTCACCTCCTTGGGCAACAGGCCCTCGGCGAAAAACACGTCCGCGATGCGCTGCTGCTCGGTGAGATCGGCGGCGCTTAGAGCGCGGACCTGATAGCTGCGGCGCCCATTCGCCGTTTCGACAATGGCGGGATCGAGTCCCCAGACCGGGGCGAGCACCTTCGCGGCCTCCGCCGGGTTGGCCTTTACCCACTGCCCCGTCGACTGGAGAAGCTCGAAGTACGTCTCGATCACTTTGGGGTCGCTCGCGGCGAAGGCGCTGGCGGCCAGATAGTAGCGCTGATAGCTGGCTATGCCTGTTCCATCTGCAAGAACGCGCGCGTTGGCCTGCTTCTGCGCGGCGGAAACGAAGGGATCCCAGACGACCCAGGCGTCGACCGCGCCCTTCTCGAACGCGGCGCGTCCGTCGGCCGGCGAGAGGTAAGCGGGCTCGATGTCCTTGAACTTCAGGCCGGCCTTGCTCAGCGCGGAAATCAAAAGAAAGTGCGCGCCGGCGGCCTTGGTGACGGCGACCTTCTTTCCCTTGAGGTCGGCAAGCTCTTTCAGGGGTGAGTCGGGACGAACGAGGATGGCCTGCGCAGTGGGCGATGGCGCTTCCTGCGCGACGTAGGTGAGCTTGGCGCCCGCGGCCTGGGCGAACACCGGAACCGTATCGGCGACATCCGCCGAAAGCTCGATGGCGCCCACATTCAAGGCTTCCAGCAGCGGCAGTCCGCTCGCGAACTCGGACCACGAAACCTTGTAGCCGAGCGCCGCGAGGCGTTTCTCGAGTTCTCCGTTCGTCTTCAGGACAGTCGCCAGCGTCGAGGACTTCTGGAAGCCGATCCGAACCGTTTTGGTTTCGTCCGCCGCGTTGCCCGGCGTGAGTGCGGCCAGCGACGTGCCCAGCACGGCAGCCAACGGCAACAGGCGTTTCAAATATCGCATCGTGATCTCCTCATGTTCTGCCGGGGCCAAAGGCGTGGCCCGTCAGGCGCACTATGAGGACGGACGTTGCGTGCTCTCCAATATGAAGTTTCGCTAAGCAAATACGCAAAAAGTCTACTCGACCCCCACACTTGTTTCCGTGTGTCAGTCCTCGTCGCCCTGTCCGGATGCCTCCGTGTCACGGATGAGCTTTTCGGTGATCGTCGGCGTGCACAGCTCGATGAAGCGGTAGACGTAGCCGCGATGGAGACGCCCGCGTCGCAGCGCGATGCTGGTGGTGCTGGGCGCGAACGGCTCTTTCAGGTTGACGAGGCGCAAACCCGCGTCCCGCTTCGCATCGAACGACATCGGCGCGATGATGCCGACGCCGAGACCCAGCGCGACGTAAGCCTTGATCACGTCGGCATCGAGCGCCGTCATGGTGACGTCGGGGCTCAGGTTCTGCGCGTCGAAGGCTTCATCGATGCGCGGACGCCCGGTGAGGCCCGTGTCGTAGGTGACGATCGGATAGTTCGCCAGCTCCTCCAGCGTGACGTTCTCCCTGCCGTCGAGGGGATGACCCGCGGGGACCACGACGATGTGCTGCCAGGAATAGAACGGGAAAGAGACGAGGTCACGCTCGTCCGTGAAAGCATCCGTTGCGATGGCGAGATCGGCGGTGCCCGATTTCAGGAGCGTGCCGATGTCTCGCGGGCTCGACTGGTGCAGGACAAGGCGAACGCCAGGGTATTGCTGCTTGAACTTCACGATGACGTCCGGCAGCACGTATCGGGCTTGCGTATGCGTTGTTGCGATCTCGAGCAGGCCTCTGTCGCTCACCGCGAACTGCGAGGCCGCCTGCTTGATGTTCTCGGCTTCGAGCAACACGCGATCGGCAATCTTGACGACTTGCTCCCCAAGCTCCGTCAATCCGAGAAGGCGCTTCCCACGGCGGCGGAACAGCGCAACACCGAGCTCCTCCTCGAGGTCGCGGATCTGCTTGCTGACGCCGGATTGCGACGCGTAGATCGCATTTGCCGCTTCGGTGACATTGAACTTTGCGCGAACGGTTTCCCTGATAATCCGAAGCTGCTGAAGGTTCATCGACGGTGCCTTGCCTTGTCCTGCCGCCGGCACGGCGCAGGATTCATGCCCTAGGGTTATGCTGCTCCGTACGTTGCTCGATGATTTTGCATAACGACAAACAACAAGAACTACTTTGCTTATATGCAAAAGCGCCGAAACCCCCGGCGTGAGCTTGTTCAGCGAGCGGGCGCAGATGTCCGATGCTGCGCTGAGCCAATCTGTCGCGGAGGCTTTTGTCCTTTACGCCAAATCCTGCGAGAGGCGCGCCCACTCCTCCGCGTCGATGTGGACCGACTGCTCGTCGGAGGGATAGGCGTGCGCCAGGCAATCGTCGCGAAAACGCGTCATGGCAGTCTCGATATCGGCGCTGATGTTGGCGTAAGCGCCGCGATTGCGCGGAGTGGGAAATGCCGTGTAACCCACCAGATCGCCGCTGATATGATAGACGCCGTCGTTGATCGGGCCGCCGCCGAGCGTGATGACCGGAACCGGCAGGGTGCGCGTCAGATAGGCGGCAAGCTCGGTCGGCACCTGCTCCACGATAAAGCCGAACACACCGGCCGCGACAAAGGCTCGGGCTGTTGCGACGATCTCCCGGGCTTCCGCGGCCGTGCGCCCCTTGATGCCGAAGCCGCTCTGCTCGACGCGGCGCGAGGCCTGCATTCCGATGTGCCCCATGACGGGCACGCCAGCCCGCACGATCTCGGCAATATAAGCTGCTGTATACGCGTTGCCTTCGCACTTGACGACATGGGCGCCGCCTTCCCGCACCATCCGTGCGGCGCTGGTGATCGCCTGCTCCTTCGACGCGTGATAGGTCATGAAGGGAAGATGGCCGACGATGATGCCATACTTCGCTACGCGGCTAACGGCGCGGGTCAGAAAAAGTTGCTCCTCGAACGTAACGCTCGTGGGATCCGGATGCCCGAGCAGCGACATGGGTCCGGCATTTCCAACAATCAGAAGGTCGAAGCCGACGCGATCGGCGATCGCGGCCATGGGCGCATCGTAGACGCCGATGGCCGTGATGCGGACACCCTCAGCCTTTTTCCGGTGCAGGGCCTTGAGGGTGACGCGCGTGCGTTTCGGTGAATTCGTGTCTGTCATCTTGCGCCTTCGATAGATCCATCCTGACTGACGTCACGCGCGGGCAAATGCAAAGAAGATTTTCTTCTTAGGATTTTCACGGGCGAACAGCCTCTAATGGCGGACGCACTTGTCATCGGAGGGCATCATGCATCACGGAACAGCAGCGACCGCGCAGA
Source organism: Hyphomicrobium zavarzinii ATCC 27496 (assembly GCF_000383415.1). Classification (GTDB taxonomy): domain Bacteria; phylum Pseudomonadota; class Alphaproteobacteria; order Rhizobiales; family Hyphomicrobiaceae; genus Hyphomicrobium_C; species Hyphomicrobium_C zavarzinii. Next base: position 117,271 of record NZ_KB911261.1, read on the forward strand.
GCCCGAAAGGCCATGCGCTGTTCCTCATCGACGAGCACGAGATCCTCGAGGACAACGCGCCTCTCATGGAAACCTTACCGGTCAACGTGCGCCAATTGATCAAGCGTAATGCGACGACGTTGCGGCTGAGCCCGGACACGCTCGTATTCGAGCAGGGGCGGCCGCACTCGGGCATCTTCGTGATCGAGCAGGGCTCGGTGCGCACGTTCTACGCATCCCCCAACGGCAAGGAGATCACGCTCGCCTATTGGACCGAGGGACACTTTGTCGGCGGACCGGAGCTGTTCGGACGCGGATCTCACGTCTGGTCTGCGGAGGCAGCGAGCGCATGCGTTCTCTCGTGGATACCGGGACACTTGCTGCGGGCGCTCGCGCTGCAGAACTCGAGCTTCGCAATGGGGCTGATCGATGCGCTCATCGTCAAGGGGCGATGCTATTCGTCGCTCGCCCAGATTCTCGCGACGAAGCCCGCGCGCGGGCGGCTCGCGGAGCTTCTGCTGACGCTTGCGGAGCGAAGTGCCATTCCCGGCGCACGCAAGGATCTCGAAGTTCCACGGCACGTTACGCACGAGCAGCTTGCCGCGATTATCGGCTCCACCCGGCAATGGGTGACCGCGACGCTCGGCCGTTTCGAGCGCGACGGCTTCGTGTCCGTCAAGCCGGACTCCATTGCCATCCTCAATGCGCGGGGACTGCGGGATGCCTATGCGTCCGGCTGAACCGCGCCCCCCGGGCTCCGTTGCTATCTCAGAAGGTAGGGGATGTTCACGGTTACCGCGCCCGTCGGGCAATCGGTCTGGCACGGCATGCAGTACCAGCATTCGTCGTAGGCCATGTATGCCTTGCCGGTCAGCTCGTTGAGCCTCAGCACGTCGAGCGGGCACACGTCGATGCAGACGGTGCATCCTTTGTCGGCGATGCATTTCGCGTCGTCTACCTCGACAGGAACGGCGGTGTAGGTGGCGGCTAGCGGCATTCGTCCTCCGAGCCTTGTCGTCGTTAGAGCAGGAAATCCTCGAGCTGGGGCGCCTCGGCAAGCTCCGCCAGATAGCTCCAGGGGTAGATGCCGCGGTTATGGCCGTCCGAGAAGGCGATGTTCACGCCGTAGGTGCCGATCACGGCCGCCCTTACGATAGCGAGAGCGGCCGGCGGTGACCTGTGCCCTCCCCGCAGGCGGCGCACGCGCCCCGCCGCAGAGGGGCACTGCGCCCACAGAAATTCCGCGGAAAGAGAGCGGCGCCGTCCTGCGTTCCACAGGACGACGAGCGCACGCCCCTCGTCCGCGATCTCGACAGAAACGACGTCCACAGCAGAGACACTCCCTCACAAGCTCGGAACGAAGCGAGGCTCGCATCCGGCACGCGCGCGGAAAAGCAATTAGTTGCGCAGGGCCGCAAACCGGCCGCATCCGCATCGATACGGATGGGACTATCCCGGGTCTTCAGGAAGCTTTGCAAAGCAACGGCAGGCTGCATTCGAAAGGCATTCTTCTTATTTCCGAACGCGATGCGGCCTCCCTAGTTTCGCGGCGCTGCGGCCTCGGTTCGTTCGGCCCTGTGGGTCGCGGCAGAGACGCGCCCCCAAAGAGGAGAACCGTTCCTATGACACTCAGACACCTCATCACTGCCGTGGCGGCACTTGCGGCCACCACCCTCTCGGTCACGGCGTTCGCCGCCCCGGCCAAAGAGCCGCTCGTGACCTACGAGTGGGTCCAGAAGAATCTCGACAATCCGAAAGTTCGCATCATCGAGGTGAGCGTCGATCCCGGCGTGTACGAACGCGGGCACGTGCCCGGCGCGTTGAACTTCCGCTGGCACACGGATCTCGTGGACAAGGTCTCGCGCGACATCGTCTCGCGTGAAAACTTCGAGAAGCTCATCCAGGGCGCCGGCATCGACAAAGACACCACCGTCGTCCTCTACGGAGACAACAACAACTGGTTCGCCGCCTGGGGCGCCTGGGTGTTCCACGTTCACGGCCTCGGCGAGCAGGTGCGCCTTCTCGATGGCGGCCGCAAGATCTGGGAGCTGAAGCAGCTTCCGCTCGACACCAAGACTGCCGAGGTCAAGGCGACCGACTACAAGCTTCCGGACGGCAAGCCCAACCTGCGCGCGCGTCTCAGCGACGTTCTCGCCGCCGCCGAGAAGAAGACCGACGTACACGTGATCGACATCCGCTCGGCCGACGAATACCAGGGCAAGATCTTCGCGCCGGAAGGCTCCAAGGAGCTGTCGGTTCGCGCCGGACACGTGCCGGGTGCCGTCAACGTGACCTGGAGCAAGGCCGTGAACGCCGAGGACGGCACGTTCAAGCCGGCTGCCGACCTGAAGAAACTCTACGCAGACGCCGGCGTCGACGGCTCCAAGCCGATCATCACCTACTGCCGCATCGGCGAGCGCTCGAGCCACACCTGGTATCTGCTGACCCAGATCCTCGGCTACGACGTCAAGAACTACGACGGCTCGTGGACAGAGTACGGCAACTCGGTCGGAGCCCCGGTCACTAACCTCGCCGGCACGGTCTGGCTCGGCAAGTAGCTCCTCGTCTCACGCTCACCATCCCCCACCAGCGGCATGGCTCATGCCGCTGGTGGCATTTTTTGCTGTCTGGAGATCCCGAATGCCGCGATCGATCGAGCTCTTTCTATCGCTCATCATCCTGGTGGGCTTGACGCTCGCCGCGTTCGCGCTCGACAGCGGCAAGCTTTCGAAATCGCTCGCCCTCGGAGCGCTGTTCGGCCTCGTGCTCCAGAGGTCGCGCTTCTGTTTCCTCTGCCACACGCGCGACTTTTTCTCGAACAGGGACGTGCGTGGCATCGCCGCCATCCTGCTCGCCCTCGGCGTCGGCACGCTCGGCTATCACGTCATTCTGACGACCTGGCTTCCGGATCCCGGCGCGGGACGCCTTCCGCCGGATGCCCATATCGGGCCTGCGGGACCCTTGCTCGCGTTTGCCGCCTTTGCGTTCGGCATCGGCATGGCCATCTCCGGCTCGTGCATTTCCGGGCACCTCTACCGGCTTGGAGAAGGATCGCCGACGGCGCCGTTCGCCCTGCTCGGCACGCTCGCGGGGTTCGGGGCCGGCTTTCTCACCTGGAACACGCTTTATGTGGCTTCAATCGCGACGACACCCGTGGTTTGGCTTCCGGCCTATACGGGGTATGCGGGATGGCTGCTGGGCCAGCTCGCCCTGCTTGCTGCGCTCGCAGCACTTTTCGCGCGCTTCGCGTCGCCACCTGTCTCTCAGCCGGACATCAGAGGGGCGACACCGCTCAGGCATGCCTTGCACCGAATTTTTATCGCGCGCTGGCCAGCGACCGCCGGCGGGGCAGCGGTCGGCGTGATTGCGGCTGTTGCCTATTTCCAGGTGCAGCCTTTGGGTGTGACGGCGGCGATCGGCAGCGTGGCGCGCTCGCTGCTCGCCCATGCGGAGCTCCTGCCGGAGACACTGCACGGGCTCGACGGATTTGCGGGCTGCCGCACGGCGCTCGTCACCGGCCTCTCGCCCAATGGCGCGTTCGTCGTCGGCCTCGTTCTCGCGAGCTTGGCCAGCGCGCTCGTTGCGGGCCAGTTCACGCCTGCCTGGCCCACTGCGGGCCAGGCGCTGCGCGGCGTGGGCGGGGGCATTCTGCTCGGCTGGGGCGCGATGACGGCTATCGGTTGCACGGTCGGCACGCTTCTTTCGGGCACCATCGCGGGCGCCGCCTCCGGCTGGATCTTTCTCGCCGCGAGCTTCGCGGGCGTCTGGGTCACGCTCAAGATCCTACCCACCCGCTAGAGCAGGTCGCCGAGCGCGGATCCATCTCGCGATCGCGACATGCGCATGAAAAAAGCGCCAGCAAGTGGGTTGGGTTCACTTGCCGACGCTCTTTATGACTGCCGGGCCCGGCAGTGCATCCAAACTTGTTCGTAGGGCGCTACGCATCTCGTGACGCTATTTTTACGCGCGTTCCGGATTTGCGGGAAATAATCATTTGTCAGAAGAACTTGTTTCCACGCGTGCTTTTTAAATCACTTTTTTCGCAGCCAGCGATCAGATCGTCACGCATGTGCCACCAGCGATGAATACGCACGCGTGTTATATCCGTTATATTAGATTAAATTACGCTATCTAAGACACATAATCATTTGCCCGCCGATTTGGAATATGTATATTCATAAATGCGCAATAGAACGCAAAAAACGTTGGGAGCAAACAACAAGGAGTTCATCCGATGCACAAAGTGCTCACCTTTGCCCTTCTGGTTGGCCTTGGCGCCGCTCCGCTCGTCGCGAGCACGACGACGGCAGATGCAAAGCAAAGCCGGAAGTCTGCCACCACCGTCACCGCCTGCAGCGAGCGCGGCGGGTTCAATTGCTATACCGCGCGCGTGTTCGATAGCCGGGTCGGCCGCAAGATGGTGCTGCGTCGCGGAACCGTGATCGATTGCGGTCCGGATTGCGGCGATACGCTTCGTCGGGAAACCGTCGATTTCTGGGATACGCTCCGCGAAAACGGGAGCTGATTGTCTCGCGAGCCGCCCTTACGATCGCAACCTAAACGCCATCCCAAAAGGGAAAGAGCCGCACCCGTGAGGGTGCGGCTCCGTCTGTTCCTCGTCTTCGGGAGAAGGTCTTGGATCAGAACTTGATCTGAGCGCCACCAACGACGTAGTCGAACTGGTCCTCGATGCCGGTCAACTTGCCACCGGTGGTCGAGATGTCGGCCGTGGTGTGATTGTACACGAGGTAGAGATCGAAGACCTCGTTGAAGTTCTGGTTGAGACCCAGCCCCCAACCCTCATACGTCGACCCAGTAACGAAGTTGCCGCCGATCGAGATCACATTGCCGCCGCCGCCAGCGACAGGAACGCCCCACGCGCCGCGCTCGGTCTGCCAGTACTCACCGAAGAGGGTGGTCTTGCCGATGGGGAAGAACTTCCGCTCGATGCCAGCCTGGACGAAGTAGAAGTCGGATTCGTCGTCGAGGTTAGCCGAGATGGCGCTGATGCCGTCATCTGTGAGATGCCCGTAGGCACCGGTCACGTAGAGGCCCGTTTCCGTGTGCAGAAGCGAGGCGCTGAGACCGAGCTCGTCGGTGTCGCCTGCGCCGCGGCGCCACGTGTTCTGGTTGTTTTTGTTGATCTCCGAGTAGGCGATGCCGGCTGCGAACTTGAATCCGCTGAACTCGCCCTTGTAGCGCAGTGCGATGTTCCAGATATCGTCCTCACCCCACGAGGCCGATCCGGTAAAGCCGGCGATCGTCGGGGTTTCGTACTTCACGAGGTTCTCGCGGTGGCCTTCGCCGATTTGCTGAGCGGCACCCGGCGGGGAGGACACGTGACCCCATCTCAGAGACGTGCCCGGCGCGATGGCGATGTTGTTTCCGAGGTTGTTCTTGATGAAGAAGCCGTTTCCGCCGTCACCGGCGTACTGCTTGTTCGAGCTGGCGAAGTGGTTGGTGTTGGCGAGGTTGATCTCGGTGATGCCGTCGGCGGCGTCCGAGGTCAGGCCAAGCCAGAGCTTGCCGTAGTCCTTGCTGCTCAACCACCAGGCGCTGTGGCGGGTGAAGATCTGGTCGGTTGCAGATCCGCCGTCAGCGGTATCCTGATCAACACGGTCGCCGCGCGAGCCGCGGATGCCGAGTTCGATCAGGTAACCGGCCTTCCAGCCCTTGGTGATCTCTGCTTCGCCTAGGAAGCGGACGCGGGTCTGCGCTTCCTCGTTGGTGATGACGTAAGCGTTGCTCTCCTGGCCGTCATCCCAGAACAGGATGGCTTCGTTCACGAGACCGGAAACGGTCAGCGAAACCTTGCGGTTGCCCTTGCGCGCCGTCGTGGCCTCGAGTTCGGCAATGCGCTCTTCCAGGTCGGCGTAACCGCCGCCGCCCAGGTCTGCAGCCGAGGCGGACGTCGCCCCGCCGAACGCCAAGCCGGCGATTGCGATCCCAAGCGCAATGCCAGGCTTCTTGATAGTGCCCCCAATCATCTTCTACCTCCACTTAGTCCAGCATTCGGTCGGCCGACGAACCTGAGAGCACCCCTTCCGTGGGCGCCTCAGGCCTGAGCACGAAACGTGTGTGAAACACCGTTTTTCCGATTGCTCGGGCCCCGATGAAGAGCACTGAACCGCAAGCCAGTTTGCGCGTGAAATGAAAATAACTTCGCTCGATAGAAGACGTTTCGTTCTTTGCTTAGAAGAAAATTTCAGATTTTCTCGAAACCCCTAATTCCGTGATTTGAAAATCATTGGAATGGCGCTTCTGGCGATGCTCCTCGTCTCAAATTCCGAGATGTCGTCCGGCGCTCGACGATGTTGGCCGAAAAGCGATCCGGCCGCTTCTTCCCAAAGCATTTTTTGTCCAATGAGAGCGGGGCGTGCTCAGACCGGGATCGAGCGCCACTCACGTTGTTGTCTCTTGTTTGACGCCTTGCTGTGGCCCGGCAGCTACAGGGATTTGCTCGCGACTCGCGCGCTGTCTCGTCTCAAGCCGGGCTCTCGTGGAATCAAGCGCGCCAGGATTGGCCATGCGCGGCCGCATGACAGCGCCGCTCGTGCTCGCGCCCAAGGGCGGTCATCACGCAAGGTCTCAGTCGTTCGGATGAAAAGAGGCTAGCGGCGGATGACGCTGTAGGCGCCCCGCCAATATGTCAGCGCTTCCGGCTCGGCATCCTCACCCCGGACACGCGCAGCCACGACGCGGCCGATGACGACGGCACTGCCGAAGCGCTCGATGAGATCCTCGACCTCGCAATCGAGAACGGCGAGCGCATCCAGCAGTACGGGCGTCCCCGTCACAAGCTCGGACCAGCGGGCGCCTTCGTAGCGATCGAGACCTTTCACTCCATTCCGTCCGCTGAAGCGGTCGGCTACGGATCTGTGCCCCGGCGGGAGGACGTTGACGGCAAAAGCGCGGCGGGCCTGGAGAATGGGCCAGCTCGACGCCGTCTTGTTGATGCAAAAGACCAGCGCAGGCGGCTCGGCGGACAGCGAGGATACGGAGGTCGAGGTCAAACCTGTCCGCTCATCGCCCCGGCCGACGGTGATGGCGCAGATACCGCCTGCGAGCTGGCGCATAGCGCTGCGGAACGTATCCGCATCGATCCCGGCGCCTCCTGCCAGAACCACCGCCTGACATCCGTTCCCCATGGCCTTCGTCTTTCAGTCCCTTATCAAGCGTCCTCGCCGGCCCGCGCGTCCTTGAAGAGCGCGTCCAGAATGCGCCCCTCGAGCGCCGCGATCTCGGCGGAGCCTCGCCGGCGCGGACGCGGGATATCAACCCGAAGGTCGAGCGTGATGGCGCCGTTCTCTATCAGGAGAACGCGGTCAGCCAGCATGACCGCCTCGGCCACGTCGTGCGTCACCATGAGGGCGGTGAAGCCCTGATCGCGCCAGACCTGCTCTAGCAGATTCTGCATGGAGATGCGGGTCAGAGCGTCGAGGGCGCCGAGCGGCTCGTCGAAGGCCAGCACACGTGGCTGCGAGACGAGGGCGCGGGCGAGCGCAACGCGCTGGCGCTGGCCGCCGGACAGCACCGAGGGCCACTCGCCCTTCCGGTCTCCGAGCCCCACCTCGCTCAATGTCGCGAGCGCGCGCTCGCGCGCTCCTTTCTCCCTGCGGGCGCGGCCAAGCCCGACCTCCACGTTCGAAAGAACCCGCGCCCAGGGTAATAGCCGCGGCTCCTGGAACATGACGCGCACAGCGCTCTTGTCGTGCTGCTCCTCGGGTGCGGCCCCATACCAGAACTCGCCGCCGGTCGGCTTGTCGAGGCCGACGAGCAGGCGCAGCAGCGTGCTCTTTCCGCAGCCGCTCTTGCCCACGATCGACACGAACTGACCCGCCGGAATGAAGAGGTCGAGCCCCTTCAGGACCTCGTTCGATCCGAACGACTTCTTGAGATCGCGAACGGTGAGGCTCAAGCCGGCCGACGATACCGGGACTGTTTCCCGCGCCTCGCGCCAATACTCGGGGGCTACCCGGCCAAGTGAAAGTGCGCCAGCGGTCATTGGAGCCTCGTTCTATCACTTCGATTGAAAGGCGGGATGCCAGGAGAGGCATAGCCTTTCCAGGAGCCGCGCGGTGCTGTCGGCGAGCTTGCCCAGAAGGGCGTAGATCAAGATGCTGAGCACCACGACATCCACGAGCAGGAATTCGCGCGCCTGCATGGCCATGTAGCCAATGCCGGAGGACGCCGCGATGGTCTCGGCGACGATCAACGTCAGCCACATGAAGCCGAGCGCATACCGCAAGCCGACGAAGATGGAAGGCAGCGCGCCCGGCAGGATCACCCGCCAGAACAGCTCGAAGCTCGTCATGCCGTAGGTGCGCCCCATCTCAATAAGATGGGGGTCGACGGTGCGAATGCCATGAAGCGTATTGATGTAGATTGGAAAGAAGACGCCGAGCACGACGAGGAAGATCTTGGCGGCCTCGTCGATGCCAAACCACAGGATCACGAGCGGGATCAGCGCCAGGTGCGGAACGTTGCGCACCATCTGCAGGAGGGTGTCGGTCGCGCGTTCGAACTTTGTCGAAAGACCGTTGGTCAATCCGAGAACGAAGCCGAAGGTGCCGCCGATCGCGAGGCCGATGAGCGCGCGCAGGCCGCTGACGCCCATGTTGACCCACAGCTCTCCCGTTGATGCGAGCCGCCACCCCGCGATGACCACTGCGGATGGAGCAGGCAAGACGCGGTTCGAGATGATGCCCCCCTGGGAAGCCGCCTCCCAAACGGCGAGCAGCCCCAGCGGCAATAGCCACGGGACCAGCCCATCGAGGCGCCGCGATGCCCGGGGCGCGCTCATGACTGAGCGGCCTGCTTTTCGGGCAGGATGTCGTTGGCGATGGTCTCGCCGAACGGTCCGGTGTTGACCTTGGCCGTGAAGGTCTGCTTCGCGTGCGAGAGCGGCAACAGCGGGAAGACAAGCTCGGCGAAGCGGTAAGCTTCCTCGAGATGCGGGTATCCGGAGAGGATGAAGGTATCGATGCCGATATCGATGTACTCCTTGATCCGGGCTGCGACCGTTTCTGGATCACCCACGAGCGCCGTGCCTGCACCGCCGCGCACGAGGCCGACGCCCGCCCACAGGTTCGGGCTCACCTCGAGCTTGCCGCGGTCTCCGCCGTGGAGCGCGCTCATGCGCTGCTGGCCGACGGAATCCATGCGGGAGAAGATCTTCTGGGCTGCCGCGATGGTGTCGTTGCTGACATAGGAGATCAGCTTATCCGCAGCCTTCCACGCGGCTTCGCTCGTTTCGCGCACGATGACGTGAAGACGAATGCCGAAGCTCACATCGCGGCCCTTGGCCCGCGCCGCCGCTTTCACCTGCTCGACCTTCCTCGCGACATCGGCAGGCGGCTCACCCCAGGTCAGATACTTGTCGACGCTGCTGGCGGCCACATCGATGCCAGCCGCGGACGAGCCGCCGAAATAAAGAGGAATCCCGCCTGGCTGAACCGACGGGAACAACACGCGCCCCTCCTCCACCGAGATGTGCTTGCCGGTGTAGTTGACCGTCTCCCCGGCGAGCAGCCGCTTGAAGATGTCGAGGAACTCCTGCGTCAGCTCATAGCGCTCGGTGTGGCCGAGGAAGAGACCGTCGCCCTTGTTCTCGACCGGATCACCGCCGGTCACGATGTTGATCAGAAGCCGTCCGTTCGAGATCCTGTCGAACGTCGCGGCCATTCTGGCCGCGACGGTGACCGACGTGAGACCCGGACGGGCCGCGACGAGATACTTCAGGCGCTCCGTATGAGGGGCGATCGCGGACGCGACCACCCAGGAGTCCTCGCAGCTCCGCCCGGTGGGCAGCAGGACCCCATAGTAGCCGAGATCGTCGGCTGCTTGAGCGACCTGGCGCAAATATTTGAAGTCGGCCGCCCGCGCGCCAATCGACGTGCCGAGGTATCGGCCTTCGCCGTGAGTGGGCAGGAACCAGAGAACATTGGCCCTTTGGGCGGCCGTCTTGCTCATGAGCCGGCCCTCCAGACGATCTCGTCGACCTTGATGGTCTTCGGGATCAGCCCGAGCGAATGGAACAGGTCGCCGATCTTCTGCTGCTCCTCGATCACCTTCGCATCGAGCGGCTTCACGCCATAGGACTGCCGCTTGAGCGCCGTCTCGAGAATTGCCGCGGGGACGCCGGTTCCGGGCGCCAACTGCTCGGCTGCCGCCTTCGGATCCTGCCTGACCCACTCGTTGACGGCGTTGAGCTCGGCCAGCACCACCTCGATCGCCTTGGCGTGCTTCTCCACCGCAGACTTGCCCGCGAGATAGAACTGATGGTTGGACACGATACCCGTTCCATCCTGAAGAACGCGAGCGTTGGCGGTCGCCTCCGCCGAGGCATAGAAGGGGTCCCAGATCGACCAGGCGTCCACCTTGCCGCTCTCGAACGCGGCGCGGGCATCGGCGGGCGCCAGATGCACCGGCTCGAACTCGCCATACTTCACGCCGGCTTTCTCGAGCGCCTTTACGGCGAAATAGTTCGCGTTCGATCCCTTGGCGTAGGCGACCTTCTTGCCCTTGAGCTCGGCCACCGATTTGATGGGGCTGTCCTTCGGTACGAGAATAGCCTCACCACCCGGTGCCGGCGGCTCGTGAGCGACATAGACGATGGCACTGCCGGCCGCCTGGGCGAACACGGGCGGGGCTTCGCCCGTGTGCCCGAAATCAATCGCGCCTGCGTTGATCGCCTCCAGCAACGGCGGGCCGAACGGGAACTCCGCCCAGGTGACCTTGTAGCCGATGGCCTCGAGCTTGGGCTCCAGCGTGCCCTTCGCCTTCAACAGGATGACGTTGCCGTACTTCTGATAGCCGATGCGGATAACCTTATCCTCGGCGGAGGCGGAGAGTGCCGTGCTGCCAAGCGCGAGCGCGCCGAGCGCCAGCGCGCCAAACCCTCTGCGGGTGAAGCTCATGTTCGAATTCCTTCGATGAAACTGGGTTTTCAGGTGGCGGATGGGCCGGATGACGCGGCCGGCGTTGCTCAGACGCCCCTACATCGGCTCTGAAATGAGACCGGGAAACTGCGATGTCCCGTCATGTGCGATCGTCCTTCCCTCTACGCCTCGGCTGCGCGACCTCGCGTGTGGCGCGGTGAAAAGATGCGATCTGATGTGCATCGGCGTCTACCAACTATTTCCTCGATACTTATTCCTCATGCTGGAGAAGGCCGCGCCTCACGCATACACGGAATAAGCTCATCAGAATTTTTTCGTTAGGCTCCGCCCGGCGTGTCACTACCTTCGCGCGGATTGCATCAAACGAAACGAGAGAGACGCAGTGGCCCTTGATGAATTCGTCGACCGCACCTCCGAGGTTACCTGTGACGTTCTCGTGCTCGGAGGCGGAACTGCAGGGCCCATGGCCGCGCTCAAAGCCAAGCTGCGCAATCCCAACGCCAAGGTGATCCTGCTCGAAAAGGCGAACGTGAAGCGCTCAGGCGCGATCTCCATGGGGATGGACGGCCTCAACAACGCGGTCATCCCTGGGCACGCGACGCCGGAGCAGTACACGCGCGAGATCACCATCGCCAACGATGGCATCGTCGACCAGAAGCCCGTGCTCAAATATGCCGAACGCTGCTACGGCATCATCGAGGAGCTGGATCGCTACGGCATCCGATTCCAGAAGAACGAGAATGGCGACTTTGCCGTCAAGAAGGTCCATCATCTTGGAACCTACGTGTTGCCGATGCCCAACGGCGACACAGTGAAGAAAGCGCTCTACCGGCAGCTTCGGCGCGCGCAACTTCTGATCTCGAACCGCTTCATGGCCACGCGCCTGCTCACGGGCTCCGACGGGCGAATTGCGGGGGCGATCGCCGTCAATACGAGAACAGCGGAATTCCTGATCATCCGCGCCAAAGCCGTCATCCTCTGCATGGGAGCGGCCGGGCGGCTCGGGCTGCCGACATCGGGCTACATGTTCGGCACCTACGAGAATGCGACCAACTCGGGCGACGGATACGCGATGGCCTACCACGCAGGCGCCAAGCTAGCCAATCTCGAGTGCTTCCAGATCAATCCGCTGATCAAGGACTACAACGGTCCTGCCTGCGCCTATGTCGCCGGACCGTTTGGTGCCTTCACGGCCAACAGCGAGGGCACGCGCTTCATCAATTGCGACTACTGGTCCGGGCAGATGATGCTCGAGTTCTACAACGAGCTCCAGTCGGGCAAGGGGCCGGTGTTCCTCAAGCTCAATCATCTGCACGAGAACACCATCTCCGAGATCGAGAGCATTCTGCACAAGGTGGAGCGGCCCTCGCGCGGTAAATTCCACGAAGGCCGCGGCACGGACTACCGCAGCGACATGATCGAGATGCACATCTCGGAGATCGGCTTCTGCTCGGGCCACAGCGCCTCAGGTGTGTTCGTGGACGAGTTCGCGCGCACGACGGTTCCGGGCCTCTATGCGGCCGGCGACATGGCAAGCGTGCCGCACAGCTACATGCTGGGGGCGTTCACCAATGGCTCGATCGCGGGCGAGCATGCCGCCGACTTCGCGGGAGAGATCGACCATGCCGAGATCGATCCCGGGCAGGTCGAGCGGGAACGTGCCCGCGTGCTCGCGCCGACACAGCGTGACAACGGGATTCCGCCCAACCAAGTGGAATACAAGACACGCCGACTGGTCAACGACTACCTGCAGCCGCCCAAGGTTCCGCGCAAATACCGCCTCGCGCAGGATCGCTTCGCAGAAATGCGCGAGGATCTCGAAACCGGCATGGTCGCGCGCAACTCGCACGAGTTGCTGCGGGCGCTAGAAGCCTCTTCCATTCTCGATTGTGCGGACATGGCGGCCGCCGCCTCTCTGTTCCGCACCGAGAGCCGCTGGGGTCTCTACCATCTCCGCACCGACTATCCCGAGAGGAACGATGCGGATTGGCTCTGCCACACACTGCTCGGCAAGACGGACGGGCGGATGACTGTCGAGAAGCGTGCGATCGATCCCTACATCGTACCGATCGCAGACAGTGAGAAGGATCTCTACTACCGGCAGCGCATGACGCCGCTCGAAGGCGCCGAGCAGAGGACGGCTACGTGATGTCGAACCTGTTTGAGGAATTCGTCGATCTCGACGAGCTTGCCGACGACATCTCATCCGACGATCCGTCCCACCGCCGCGTCGCCGTGCTTGCTCTTGCGGACAGCGGCGTGCCGGAAGCCGTCTCGCTGTTGAGCCGTCTCGTTCGCGATCCGGATGCGGACGTGCGCCGGCAGGTGGCGATTGGGCTCGGAACGTTCGACGGGCCGATCGTCGCGGATAACCTGGTCGCTCTGGTTCGTGACGCCGACACCGGAGTTGCAACGGCCGCAGCGGACAGCCTCGCGGAGCTCAAGGATCCGGCGTCCGCGCCGCGCCTCGTGGATGCGCTCGCGGATCCCTCTCCTTTCGTTCGCGGCGCGGTGCTGAGGAGCCTCAAGGAGCTTCGCTCTCCCCATGCCTGGGGGCCAGCGCTCGAGGCACTTAAGGACAGCGATGCGAGCGTACGCGTTCAGGCCGTCGGCGTGATCGGCTATCTCAAGCGCGAGGACACCGTGCCCGCGCTTCAGGCGGTGGCGAGAGATTCCGATCCGCTGGTGCGCCGCGCTGCCGTGGCGGCTCTCGGCTTCTCGCGCACGGCAGGCGCGGGCGCGACACTTGCGCGTGCAGTTTCCGATTCCGATTGGGTGGTGCGCGAAAGTGCGGCCGAGACACTCGGCATCAGCAAGGCCGACGCCATAGACGTGACCCCGTTGATCGAGGCGCTCGGTGACGACTACTGGCAGGTGCGGCTCAAGGCCGTGCGCAGTCTCGGCCAGCGCGCCGTCGGCGAGGCGGCGCTTCGCATTGCGCAAAGCCTCACGCATCCGGAGCCGAACCTGCGCAAGGAGGCGGCTGCAGCGCTCGGGCAGATCGCGCGGCCTGAAACGCGCCCGTTCCTGGAAGAGGCTGCACTCGATCCCGACGCTGACGTCCGCAAGAACGTCCGATGGGCGCTGTCGCGGCTCGACGCCGCCGCCTCGGAATCGCAACCGAGCTAGGCTCGGTCATCCCACCAGCAATCGCGCGCGAAATGCCATTCGCAGCGGGGGGCTGCGACACGGCGTTTGCTTGATTTGCGGTCAACCTGCACGCATATTGACCAGCGCGAGGCCACGACCTCCCCCACCATGGGCATTTCATTTCCGGGACGGCCCGGACCGACATGGAGGAGGCTCCTATGGCCTGGATTTATCTGATCATCGCGGGTGTTCTCGAGGTCGTCTGGGCTTACGCGATGAAGCAATCCGACGGCTTCACCCGCTTTGGCCCCACCGCCGTCACCATCGTCACCATGCTCGCAAGCTTCGCCCTTCTGGCCGCCGCCATGAGAGCGCTGCCGCTCGGGACCGCCTATCCAGTCTGGACAGGTATTGGTGCGGTCGGCACCTTCATCGTCGGCGCCTTCTTTCTCGGCGAGTCGCTCGATGCGCTTCGTGTGACCGCGGCCGCGCTGATCCTGACCGGCCTCGTGCTGATGAAAATCGCCTAGGCGACCACCTTTTCCCGCTCAACCCTCCTGACGCGCGCATAAAAAAGGACACCTCAAGCGACTTGAGGTGTCCAGGCAATCCACAGCGCACATACCGTGGAGGGGAGTTGCTTTGGCCAAGGGACGGGGCGCGCCGTTACATGCGGACGCGCTTCTTCTCGGGATCGTAGAACGGGAACGGAATGACGGTCGCCTTGAGGCGCTTCTGCATGCCGTCGAGCCTGCCGACCTCGAGTGCCGTCTCGAGTGCGGAATGAGTCACATCCACGCGCGCAAACGCGATCGTCTTCTTGAGAAGCGGCGAGCGCATCGCGCTGGTGACGATGCCCACCTGGGCGCGGCCAACGAACACGGGATCGCCATGCGACGGCTTCTCGTTGCCCGCGATCTCGAGGCCCACGAGCTTGCGCAGCGGGTTTGCCCTGCGCTTCTCGACAGCAGCCTTGCCGATGTAGTCCTCTTCCTTCTTTTGCGGCACGGTGAATGCGATGCCTGCTTCGAAGGGATCGGTGGTCGAGTCGAAATCATGGCCGCCGAAAACGAGACCGGCCTCGATGCGCACCATGTCCAGAGCGTCGAACCCGAAGGGCTGGAGTCCGAGCGGCCTGCCTGCCTCCCAGAGGGCATCCCATACCTTCGGCGCATCCTTCGGATGGCAGAAGACCTCGTAGCCCAGCTCGCCGGTGTAGCCGGTGCGCGAGACGAGAACCGGAATTCCCGCGACGCCGCCGATGCGGCCGATGGTGAAGCGGAATACGCCCACCTCCGCGATCGTGGGACGGCCCGCAGGCGTCTCGACAACCTGCTGCAGGATCTCGCGCGAGCGAGGACCCTGGACCGCGACGTTGTGGATCTCCGACGTCGCCGTCTTGAGATTGATGTTGTAGTTGGACTTCGCAGCCTGCTCCTTCAGCCAGATGAGGCTTGCGTCGTCACCACCGACCCAACGGAAGTTGTTCTCGCCGAGGCGGAACAGCGTGCCGTCGTCCACCATACCGCCGTGCTCGTAGCACATGGGCGTGTAGAAGACCTGGCCGACGGACAGCTTGCGCACGTCGCGCGTGACGATCCCTTGCAGGAACTGCTCGGCGTCGGGACCCAGCACCTCCATCTTGCGCAGAGGCGACAGGTCCATGATCACCGCTTTCTCGCGGCAGGCCCAGTATTCTTCGATTGCGCCGGCATTCGCGAAGTGATGCGGAACCCAGAACCCGCGGTAGTCTCCGAATGCGCGCGTGAGCGCGGACGTGCGCGGGTGGAACCCGCTTTCGCGCGTGAGCTGGAGGGGTGCGTCAGGTGACATTCTGTATCCGATCGAACGTTTGAAGGGGGTGTCTTTGGCATAGACCCGCACTTGAATTTCGCTCAGGTGCCAGCCGTTGGAGGGGTCGATGTCGGAGGGGCAGGACGAGGCCCCGCACACGAGATCGGTGAGCGCGCGCATGACGACATAATCGCCCGGACGCGACCACGGCTCGTCGGACCATATGTGGTTATGGCAGTCGACGTTCGTGTTGTAGAAGAAGTTGATTGCCGGCCATCCGCTCAACTGGCTGATCGGATCGTACTGCTTCAATACGTTGTTGAAGTTGTCGGTGCAGTTGGGATGGCCAAAGTAGCCCATGTCCTCGTAGTAGCGCGTCGTGCACGCGAGGTTGAACGTATCGTGGCGTCCAACGGTGTCCTGCACGATCTCGACGAGCGGATTGCGATCCTGGTCGAAAAACTTCGAGTGCAGGCCGGGCGTCGGATAGGCGGCGCCGTTCATCGTGCGGGTGGTGGTGGAGTCGAGACCCTGCTCGCGGCCCTCGTCCAGCGCCTTCCTGTTAAAGGCGATGAAGTCCGAGCACTGGCGTCCCTGCACGTCGATGATCTGGATGTACTCGCCCTCGTACACCTCGAAGCTTTCCGCGCTTGCGATGTTCACGCGGATGTCGAGGCGCGGCTCGGCGAGCGGATCCGGAAGCCGGGCCGTATTCATAAGCCGCGGGGTGGCGCGCAGAATGAAGATCAGCACGTCGCTCGGCGGCGTCTGCTCCCAAACGACCATGGGCTCGGCGGGGGCTCCGAACACGGCAAAAACGTTGCGCTCTGCCTGCAGCGCGACGATCTCTCCGGGGCCCGCATCGGGCCCTAGCAGGCGCGCAGCCTTCACGCGGCCGAGATCCAGACCGCGGCGATAAAGACCGAAGCGGACGCGCATCGCATCCTCGTCGTCCCGCTCGAGCGTCCGCTGGATGCCGACCGGCTTCACGCGCCCGTTGAGGCCGAGTGCCTCCAGATCGCTCTTGCCCTTGGCGCCAATGGCGGCAACCTCGACAAGCTGACCGCCTTCCAGCGCGCTGATCTGGATGCGATCGCCTGCTTCAAGCTCGAAGGCTGCCGTTCCCCCGCCCTTCAGAACATAGCGTTCCACGCCAGGCTCAAGCGAGGGGCGTCCCGGAACGAAGATCTTGGGCTTCGCAGGGGAAGTGAGAATTGTCTCGCTCATGTCTTTCTCGCAGTAAAAGAGAAGATGATGTGCCGGCCACGCCGAGAGGCGCAGCCAGCACAGGCTTGCTCATGATCGACCGCGAGGGCCTTATTCGGCCGCGACCTTGGCGTCGGGCTGATTGAGGAACGCCTCCATCGAGTCATCCAGCGCCTTCATCCACGGCGTGTGGTGAACCGGCGCGACCGTGCCGGTGAGCAGCGAGCGATGAGACTTATCGCGATAGGTCAGGATGTTATCCATCTTGTGGTGTTCCCAGTCCTTGAACATCTTTGCGACGCCGTCCACGTCGAGGCGCGGATAGTCGGTCGGCGCGATCAGGTCGCGGACGTACTCGGTCTGATAGTCGATGGCGTCCGATGCATCTCCCAGAGATTCCTCGCGGACGGTCCAGGTGTGGATGTCAGAGAACATGTCGGACTTCGAGGGCAGCTTGATGCGGCCGAGCACGACATCGCGCGCGTACCATGCCTGCGCGTCGAACATGTTGAAGGTGTAGAACTGGTCCTGCATGCCGATGTACATCAGCTTCGGGTTGTCCAGCCAGAAGATGCCCTTGTAGATGTTCTGCGGGTAGAGACGGTTGCGCGACTTGAGGCGCAGCGTGTCGTCCAGGAACGGATGGTGATGCAGATAGCCCGTGCAGAGGATGATGGCATCCACTTCCTTCTTCGTGCCGTCCTTGAAGTGGGCGACCTTACCCTCGACCTTCTCGAGGAGCGGAACCTCCGAGAAGCTCTCCGGCCACTTGAAGCCCATCGGCTTCGTGCGCCAGGAGAACGTCACCGACTTGGCGCCGTACTTGTAGCACTGGATGCCGATGTCTTCGGAGGAGTAGCTCGATCCGACGCACAGCACGTTCTTGCCGGCGAACTCGTCGGCGGAACGGAAGTCGTGCGAATGAAGCGTGCGGCCAAGGAACTTGTCGAGGCCGGGGAACTCGGGGACGTTCGGCGTCGAGAAGTGGCCGCTGCACACGAAAACGTAGTCGAACTCGGACGACGTCAGCCTGTCGTCGACGAGGTCCTTCACGGTGACGGTGAACTTCTTGGTGTCCTCGTCATAGGTCACGCCACGCACGGCGGTGTTGAGCTTGATGTAGTGCGAGATGCCGTTCCGCTCGATGCGGCCCTTGATGTAGTCGTGCAGCACGGCGCGCGGCGGGAAGGACGGAATCGGACGGCCGAAGTGCTCCTCGAACGAGTAGTCGGCGAACTCGAGGCACTCCTTGGGGCCGTTCGACCAGAGATAGCGATACATGGAGGCGTGAACCGGCTCGCCGTGCTCGTCGGTGCCCGTGCGCCAGGTGTAGTTCCAGATGCCGCCCGAGTCCTTCTGGCGCTCGTAGCAGACGATGTCGGGAATGTCCGCGCCCTTGCGCCGCGCGCTCTCGAATGCCCGAAGCACGGCCAAGCCGCTGGGTCCTGCGCCGATGATCGCAATTCTCTGATTTGCCATTTCCTGTTTCCTTCCACTTGTCTCTTGATTTTGAAAGCTGCTGTGCGGTCGCCAATCCGGTTCGGCGCTACCGGGCTTTCCGGATCTCTCCCGCACGCTTGAGTGTCATGCGCTTACTTCGCGTCGCGCGGATGCGTGCGAAGGCGCAGCGGGTCGTAGAACGGCATCCTCACCACCACGGCGGGCACCTCGCCCTTGTCGTGAATGACCACTTCGGTGCCGAGCTTGGTGTAGGCCGGCTCGATCTGCGCCATGGCAATCGACTTCATAAGATGCTTCGAGAATGTGGTGCTGGTGACGACGCCCACCTGCTTGCCGTTGACCGTGATCTTCGACAGCGGCTCGATAGCCCGGTCGCTCTCGACGTCGAGACCGGCAATGAAGGAGCGCTCCTTGCCCTTCTTGGCTTCGAGGGCCTTCTTGCCGACGAAATCCGGCTTGCTGAGATCGACGGTCCAGTCGGCGCGCACCTCCCACGGAGTCGTGTCGCCGTGGGTCATGTCGAAGGGGAAGAACAGCAGGCCGCCCTCGACGCGGACGATATCGAGGCAGGACCACGACGCGGGCATAACGCCCCTGTCCTTCCCCGCTTCGAGAATCGAATCCCAGATGAAGTGAGCATCCTTCGCGGAGCAGAACACCTCGTATCCGCGCTCCGCGGAGTAGCCGCCGCGCGCGATGCTCACGGGCTTTCCGAAGATCGTGGTCTTGCGGTGCTGGAAGTACGGCAGGCCCGCGAGATCCATCGGCGTGTGCGGGGCCAGCACCTCGAGCGCCACCGGACCCTGCAGGGAGAGGATATGTACGTCGTTGTCGCGCCGGATCGAGACGTTGTACTTCTCCGCGAGCGGCAGCATGCCTTCCTCGAACGCGCCGCCGCCATGAGAGACGCGGAACTCGTTCGGCCCGTCCACGTAGACGAGAACGTCGTCGATCAGGGCGCCGTCCTCGTTGACGATGTTTGAGATGTGCGAGTCGCCCGGCTTCGCCTTGGAGACGTCCGACGTCAGGAGCTGGTTCAGGAACTTGAGAGCGTCGGGACCGGAGACGTTGAGCATCTTCAGTGCCGAGACATCGAACAATCCGGCGCGATAGCGGACGGCGGCCGTCTCCTCATAGGGATCGGTCTTGTAGTTCTGAGGAATCGGCATGTCGTTCCACGACGTCGTCGTGAGGTCCGCGCCGAGCGCCGCGTGGCGATCGTTCAAAACCGATTGTCTGGTCTCTTTGTTCAGGCTCATCGGAAGACACCTCGTTGAAAAATACTGATCGGGGGAAGCAGTCTCTGGTTCTGGGGATCAATCCGGCCCGCATCCGAGCGTGGTCGGCGCGCCATCGTCGTACTTCGACAGCCACTCGAGGGTGGTATCGCGGTAGCGGGTCAGGCCCTTGTAGTCGACGAGCTCGGGCGGCAGCGTGCGCAGCACGCGCGGCAGACGGCGGCCCCACTTCGGCACCGTGACGAGCTCGCGCATCTTGATCATGTAGCAGCGGATCGAGAACAGGATGGTGTTCGACCGCGGGAGGCGCCACAGACCCTGCAGTTCGACGCGCAGATGCACCTTGTCGCCGACATTCTCCGGCGTGACCGTGGTGCGATCGACACCCCACTTGTGATAGTTCTCCGGGCTCGTATCGAGGCGCGGGTTGATCGTCATGGTCCAGTTGAGGCGGCGGACCGGACGGCCGTGCTGGAGGTTCAGCAGGAACTTCAGGGCGCGGTCGAACACGCCAGCCTGATGAGCGAGCGGAACGGGGCCGTGCCACTCGAAGAAGTTCATGCCGATGTCGAAATCAAGCGACCAGTCGGCCTGGGTGGTGATGATTCCGGCATCCATCCAGAGCTGGCCGTCGCGCTGGTCCTGGATCGAGAAGTCGCCCTGGCACTGGCGGCCGATGTACTCCATCGGCTCATACGGCAGCGTCTTCACGTCGCCGAACGTGAACTTCTGGTCGATGCCGAGCGGGCGGTTGATCCAGTGCCAGCGGTCGCCATCCTGCGTGAGCGAGAAGTGCTCGGGATAGTCGCGCGCCATCGAGGTCATCAGCAGCTCGAGCATGTCCCACTGCGCCGTCATCATGTGCGGCAGCGCCTGGCAGCGGCCCGGATCCGCCTTCAGAACCAGCTCGCGATCGCGCATCTCGGAGACGTAGTGCTCGTCGATATCGATCGGGAACTCGTAGACGGACCCCTTGGGACCCGGAACATGCGGCTCGATGTTGACCGAGTACATGTACTTGTCCTCGTGGAACGGGAAGGGAAAGCGCCGGATCGCTGCCGGACTGTTCGAGAACGTGAAGTCGTCCCGGAACGTCTCGTTCTTGAATGCAATGACCATGTCGGGTCTCCCGAGTAATGCGGTGTCGTTGATGGTTCGGATCAAAGGTCGAGCGTGACGGCGTCGCCCGAGATGCGGGACACGCAGATCATGATCTTGCGCCCGCTCGCCTTCTCGGCCTCGCTCAGGTAGTGATCGTTGTGCTCGATGAAGCCGTCACAGCCGCTCACCTCGGTCTCGCACTGCCCGCATGCGCCGCCGCGGCACAGGAACGGCGCATCGATGCCATTCTGCTCGAGCGCTTCCAGGATGCTCTGGTGGCCGCCGACGGTGATCTCGCGCCTGGAGCGGGCGAGCTTCACAACGAACGGCTTGCCGATCGGCGGGGCGTTGAACTGCTCGGAATGGATGCTCTCATCGGGCCAGCCCGCGAGCGTCGCCGTCCTTAGCGCCCAATCGATCATCGGCTTCGGGCCGCAGACATACATGTGCGCGCCGAGCCGCTGGTTGCTCAGAATACGCTCCAGGGGGACCATCTGGTCCTGGTCCTGCAGATAGAGGCGGATGCGTGAACCGTAACGCGCCTCGAGCAGCTTGCAGAACGCGCCCTCTGCGGCGGAGCGCACGCCGTAGTGCAGCTCGAAGTCCGAGCCCAGCGCGTCTAGCTCGCTCATCATGGACATGAACGGCGTGATGCCGATGCCGCCAGCAACCAGGATATGCTTGCGTGCGAGCTTCGCGGGCGGGAAGAGATTGAGCGGCTCGCTGATTTCGAGCTCGGTTCCGACGACGACGTTGTCGTGCATGAACTGCGAGCCGCCGCGCGAGTTGTCGACCTTGAGCACGCTGATCTGGTAGCTGGACGTGTCGGAGGGGCATCCCATCAGCGAGTACGGGTTGCGGATCACGCGATCCTGCGCCCTCATGCACACCGTGACGTGGGAGCCGCCGGAGAACTCCGACAGCGGCTTGTTCTCAACGTCGACCAGGCGAAACCGCTTGATGCGGCTCGCGACGCGCTCGACCTCGGCGACCTTGACCCGGCGCAGATAGGAAGCAGTCATTGAAACTCCACCTTCGGTTCAGGGCTGTCGCTGGGATCCTCGGCGTTGATGCACACGCCCTGGAAAGCTGCGAGACGGCGGGAATAGTGATCCCGGACCAGAAGGAGGAGACCGCAGTGCGCGCACTTGACGGGATTGGTGACGACGTTCTCCGTCATGCCTTTGCAGTGTACGCACTGAACGCGGCGCATCAGCGAGCCGCGATGCTCGGTGCGCACGGACAGAGGATCGATAAAATTCTCGGCGCCGGCCTGCACGACCGAGCCGATCAGAGGCTCGGAGCCAGCCGCGTAAAGGCGGAGCCCCATAGAAGCCCCTGAGAGTATCTCTCGAAGTTGGGCGATGGCCGCGTCCAGACTGCACGCCACCTCGACATGGACCGGATCCAGCTTCTTCTGTAGCGCAGCCGCCTCCTCGCTGGAGGCATCGTCCGCCACGAGAATGACGGAGGCGCGCTTCACGAAGTCCTCGCCGGCGCGTGCCACCAACTCGACAACGGCTTCAGCGCCCGCACGATCGCAGACGATCAAGTTCCGGCGCGCGTTGGGATCCGGGCTGAGGCCGGGATAGACGGGCCGACTTTTGATCCCGCTTACAAGCATCGACTGCACCTCGATTCAAAAACCGACTTTCGACTTGCGATCCGAGCGGGCCGGGTCGGCGGAGGAAACCTCGCCGGCCCGCTCGGTTGGACTCAGCCTGGGAGCTGGAAGATCCAGTCAGCGGCCAACACCACGATCAGGCCGGCGATCAGCGTGAGGTAGGGAAGGATGCCGGCTTTGCGCTGGTTGAGGTCAGCCTGCGTCAGACCGAGGTCACCAAGCATGTGCTCGGGGAAGATGCCCTTGTCCTGGACGTAGTGGCGGTACCAGAACACGGGGACGATCAGGAAGGCGGTGAACAGGCCTGCCCAGAGCGCGATCGGATTCCACACCTTCGCACCGGCGCCCATGAAGACGGCGTTGACGTAAGCGAGGACCGTGCCCGCAGCCAGAACCCAGGTGGGAGCGCGCCACGGACGGTTCACGTGTGCGTTGTCGATCCGGTGGATCCAGCCCGAGTTGAGGTTGAGGAAGTTGAAGATGATGTATCCGCAGTTGGACACAGCGAGGATGAAGAAGAAGCTCGTCGCGTCTGCGCAAGCGATCGCGAGGATCGCCAGGTTGACGATGAGATCCGTCCACATGGCAGCCGTCGGCGCGCCATGCGAGTTCACGTGGCTCAGGTAGCGGGGCAGCCAGCCGTCGCGAGAGCCCTGGTAGAGCGTGCGCGAGGAACCGGCCATCGCCGTCATGAGGCAGAGCATGAGCGCGAGGATCATCATCATCACGAGCAGGCTCGTGACCCAACCGCCGTGACCCACCATGTTGCCCATGGCTTCAGCCACACCCGAACCGTCGACGATGGACGGAGCGAGCATGCCCTCGAGGCCAAGCACGCCCTGGAAGGTGAACGGCACCAGCGTGAAGAGAGCGAGGCAGAGCAGGCCCGAGTAGAAGATCGCCTTGAAGGTATCCTTGCCCGGATCGCGGAACTCGCGCGTGTAGCAGATGGCCGTCTCGAAGCCGTAGGTCGACCACGCCGCGATGAACATCGCGCCGAGGATCAGCGTCCAGCCGGGAATGTTCCACTCACCCATCTCCGGCGCGTAGGCGGCTGCCAACGGCTGGACGGGGGTGTAGTTGGACCACTCGATCTGACCGGTGACGATCGGAACGATACCGACGATGAACATCGGGATGATCACCGCGAGACCGATGAACTTCTGGACGCTGGCGGTGCCCATGATGCCGCGATGCTGAATCGCGAACGTGATGAGCATCAGAACGGCGCCGATGAAGAAGGCAGCGTTGAACGAGAACGACACCGGACCGAGCGTGCCGTGGAACAGCGACCAGTTACGGATCGTCGGCGTCAGAGCCGCGACTGCATCGGCCGAGAGCAATGCCGACACTGCATCGGCGGCCGTCTTGCCCTGGTTGGCTGCGAGCCACTCGACGACGCGCGGGCTATCCTGCGCGATCGAGGACGCATGCGCGCTGACCCAAGCCAGCACGTGAGGCGCATCAGCCGGAGGAATGGGCGCCAAGGAGTTCAGGATGTAGGCGGCGGCGATGGAGCAGCCGAGCGAAAGAACGGGCGTCCAGGCAAACCAGTTGCACCAAACGGAAAGCGGCGCGATGAGCTTCGAATATCTCACCCACGCCGCTGCACCGTAGACCGAAGCGCCGCCGGATTTATTGGGGAACAGGCCCGCAATTTCGGCGTACGTAAACGATTGAATAAGACCCATCAGCATCGAAACGGTCCAGACGAGAAAGGCAACCTTTCCCGCCACGCCGGCGATACCTCCGATCGAAAACAGCACAAGAGCCGGAACGCCGCTGGCGACCCAAAAAGCCCCCCGCCAGTCGATGGCTCTTATTAGTTGGCTGGATGAGGCGTCCAGCGCGCCATCCGCAGTCAGCGTTCCCTGTCCCGTTGCCATGCTCGGCTCCTTGTTTGTTTCAGCCCTAGCTCTCCGTGCACGTTTCTTTTGCCGGCTCGCTTTGCGTGCCAGCCGTCAGGCATTACGACCGCGATCCCCCAGTGCTGATTGTGCGGCGCTCATGCGTGAAACCACTTTCAACCATTTGAAACCAGATCGGCCCAACTCCTTTCATTTTATGAAATCTAATTTCCCTCGCAAGTGATAAAAATCAGGCGAAGCGCAAGGAAATTGCGCATTGAGCAAGTGCACAATCGATAAATTTCTTGTATTCTCAGTAGTTAGCTACTATGTCGCAGTTGCGAACCTATTTTGGTCTTTTTTGGTTTGATTTGGTTTCAAGCTTGTGGCATTCTGAGAATTCCTTGTTGAATTATGGTGTTGCGGCCTAAATGGGCTGGGGACGATGAAATTCGCTGGGGCCATGGGCTCGGTAAAAAAATGGGCAGAGGCGACCGTTTCCGGGTTTGACGCCATGGCCCAAGCACAACGCTCGCAAGCAGCGCGACACCTGCTGCACGCCCGCGATGCGCTCGGCGAGACCGATGCTGCGGATGCCAGATCGGCGGCTGCGCACTCGAATGCCGGTGTGGGCTTGATCCTGCATAGCCGGATGCGCGACGCGTTACGCGCGCTCGATGCCGCCGAGCAAAGCTGGCTCGACGTGGCCGCAGCGCTCCGCACCGCCGAGATTCCCCTCTCGGGACGCAGCTCCTCGTTCCATTTTCGGCTCGCCGCGCAGAACCTCGCGGCGTTCGAGGCGGCGCGCCGGCGGCGTTACGAGCAGCTATGCGAAGCGGGGCTCGCGATCACGCGCTTCAACCGCCTGTTCGCAAGCACGACGACGCCGCGAGAGACGGCTATTCTCGACGCCTGCACGGCATTGACAGCGCTCCTCGCCGACACCTTCGGCGCTCAATCGCCCGAAGCGCGCCTGCTCTCGCAGTACGGTGGTGGGCTGGTGACATCCAGCGACGACCCGTCTCCCTATTCCGACAAACTTGCCGAGGTGGCTCGGCACGCCGCGGCGCCATCGGCTGCCTCTCCGTCCGTGTGCCTCCACCTCGAAACGGCCGTCGCCATGACGGCGCTGTTCCCGCCCGATTGGTATCCCTTCCCTCACACCGTGGCACGCGAAGAGCCGGGTGATCGCCCGGCCTCCCCGCAGACGGCAACCTCGAGCAGCTCGTGACATGAACGACATTTCCGCACTCAGTCCGCCCTGGATCAGCGATCCCTCCAAGCACCCGCTCGTCACTCCGCAGGTGAAGGAGATCGCCACCCAAATCTTCGCGCGCATCGCGGCAGGAGTTTATCCATTCGGCACGCGCATCCCGGCCGAGCGCGAGCTGGCGCTCGAGTTCCGCGATACGCGCGCGACGATCCGTCAGGCGCTGGAATTTCTGGCAACTTATCAGATCGTGTCCCGGCGCGCCGGGAGTGGCACCTTCGTCTCCTATGAGCGTGCGCTGGTGCCTCCACCGCCCCGCAGCAGCGCGGTTCTACCCGATCATCTCAACATCAATCAGCTTGCGGAGACGGCCTCGCCGTTCGCGATGAACATTGCCGAATCCATCCTGGAGCCGGAGATGGTGCGGCTCGCGACGATCTACATGTCGACGCGGGATCTCGCGGAGCTCAGTGGCCAGCTCGCGGTTCTCGAGACCATCGTCACCGAGTCCGACAAGTTCGCCTCTCTCGAGGAGGATTTCATGATGACGGTGGCGCGCGGCACGCACAATTCCCTGATCGTGGCGATGTACGCGATCCTGCACGAGGTACGACGTCAGCCTCAGTGGGCTGCGAGCCGGCGCCAGGCACTCACCCCGTCGAAGATCCGCAGCATTCAGTTGCTGCTGCGATCGCTCTACAATGCGCTCGAGCGGCGCGACGTGGAAACTGCGGTGGAGCTGATCAAGCTGCACGTCGCCAGCACGCACGAGGACATGATCTACGAATCATAATCCCGCGGCCGGGTTACGACGAGGCGGCCAGATGCTCGCGCTGGTCCCACATGAGATCCAGGGCGCGCATGTGCTTCAGCAGCACCGGCTTGTGCTCCGACCACCATTGAGTGATCG
Source organism: Hyphomicrobium zavarzinii ATCC 27496 (assembly GCF_000383415.1). GTDB lineage: Bacteria > Pseudomonadota > Alphaproteobacteria > Rhizobiales > Hyphomicrobiaceae > Hyphomicrobium_C > Hyphomicrobium_C zavarzinii. The sequence goes on from NZ_KB911261.1 coordinate 143,632, forward strand.
AGCCGAACTCCTGAATACGGGCGCGGCCGTCCACGATGGTCACGACCGGCCAATCGCCCACGAGGGCGTTGTCGATCCCGAACAAATCCTTGCCCCACCACATCGCCTCGCCGAAGGCGTGCTGGCCGACGCCGCCGACCTTCATCAGAGCGAGGACGGAAAATGGCTCGAATGTGCGCGCGCGCTGGACGGCTGATTTCCAAAGCTCGAGCGTTGAGGCGTACTCCCACGACACAGCACTCCATGTGCCGGGGAAGCGGCGGCAAAACTCCTCGTAGAAGGCGTTCGGCTCCGCGAAGTTGATCTGCGGATCATTGAGGCGCGGATCGTCGAAATCGGGGAACTGGAAGACGAACCCCTCCATAAACTCGGGGCTCGTGCGGCGGATCAGCTCCGCGTAGTTGTCACAGGTGCAGGAGAGAAGCTGCCCTTTGAAGCCGCGTTTGTAGGCCTCGATGGTGAGCGCGTGAACGAAAGGCTCGTAGGCCGTGTCCCAACAGAGAATATCGGGCGAGCCTGCCATCAGCTCGTCGACGATTGGGCCAAAATCGCTCGTCTCGGGCTCGAACAGGCGCTCGGCAATCAGCTCGATACCGGCTGCCTCGAAAGCTGCGCGGTAGGTCGCGATCGACGGCAGGCCGAGCATGTCGCGCTGCGCACACATGGCCGCCGTCTTGAGATGAGGCTTGTTGCGCCTCAGCCAGTCGACGCCCGTAACATTGTAGATCGGATGCACCTCACTCGGCGCGACGAGCGTCGGCGCATCGGGAGACAGATCGCTCGGCAGCAGCGTCGCCACCAGCATGCGGTGCTGACTCACGAGGCTGCGCACCTCGGGCGTGAAGTCGTTGCCGCCGATCATGAGGATGAGCTTCACGCCATCCTCCAAAATGAGCTTTCTCGCACCCTTGAGAGCCAGCTCGGGCTGGTACATGGTGTCGTACTGGACGAGCTCCAGCATGTACCTGCGGCTGCCCACCTTCACGCCACCGGCGGCATTGATCCGGTCGATCCAGATGGTGCTCCCGTTCAAGCCCGGAGCGGCCCAGGACTTCAGCGGACCCGTAAGAGGCGCGAGGAATCCGATCTTGAGGACCTTCGAGGACTCGAGGCCGAAGTTGCGCAGGGCAATCCCCAGCGCGGACGCAACCGGACTTTTCGCTCTAGCGACCATGAATGGGCTTCACCAGCTCTGCCGCGCTTTCACAGCGGCACCCGGCGCGCGGGAGGCTGCTCGCGCCGGCCGTTGCCGCGCGCGCGATCTCTTGTTGTCCGGCCTGCAGAAACTCATGAATTCAGCACCAAAATCATGCACTTAGACCACACTTCCACCGCCGAACCGCTGCAATCGGCGCGGCTCAACTCTAGCGTTGGCTCATCCGGCTTGGAAGGCTGCTGCTGAACTTTCAGGCGGCAACTGTGTCTCAGGCAGGCAGGGCGGCGCGGTCCATCAGCGTGCTGCGCGGTCGCGCGCGAGCCTCGGACGCATACTTCGTTCGAACCGGAAAGTGAAGGGCCACTTCCGGAGCACGCCCGGCCCGTCGGGGGCTCGAGCCAAAAAAATGCTTGGTCCAAAATGTCGCGCGACATGCGCACGATTGCTCCCTCACCGCGCCGATGGATTCCTTGTCGCGCGGCTCGCGACGAGCGTTGCGCGCCGCACCAAAAATCCGGCGAGATCAGGAGCGCTCCGAAAATCTGTCGATCATGTTCGCGTACGCATCCGCTCGACCGAAAAAATACATCAGGTGGAGGAACGCATGAGGGTTGCAAACGTCCTTAAGGGCAAAAGCCCCGGCCTTTTGACGGTAAAGCCCAACGAGACGATCGGGAGTCTCGCCCGCAAGCTGCAGCAGAACAGGATCGGCGTGATGGTCGTCAGCCACGATGGCCGGTCGCTCGATGGCATCATCTCGGAGCGGGATATCGCCTACAGCCTGGCGGAGCGGCGGGGCGAATTGCATCTGCTGCCGGTTTCGGCGCTGATGACGCGCAGAGTCGTGACGTGTTCGCCCGAGAGCAGCTTGTCGGACGTGATGCATCTCATGCACCAGCATCATATCCGTCATGTCCCCGTTGCAGACGAGACCGGCGTGGTCGGTATTCTGAGCATGCGTGACGTGCTCGAGTTCCGCCTCAACGAGGTCGAGCGCAAGTCGAAAAGCGTGCAAAGCTGGCTTGCGACGTCGGAGCACTAGCGATGTCGCACTGCTCACAGTGCCTGATGCGCCGCCTCGTGGCGCGCAAAGGCAAGCTGTTGGTTGACGAGTGATTTACCGCTCAGATCGTTAGGGTCTGATACATTTCTAGTTTAGAGTTCGGCCCTGGGTGCTCACTCCGACGCTCAGGAGCCGATCTCCATGACCAGGACAGTTCTCGAAATCAACGACGTCAGCGAGCCGGATGCAGAGGCTCGCGAATGGGTCGACGCCATCTCCTCGGTGATGGCCTTCGAGGGCAGCGAACGCGCGGACTTCCTGCTCGGCCGCGCAGTCGACATGGCGCGGCGGCAAGGCGCGCGCCTGCCGTTCGCAGCCAATACCGCCTACATCAACACCATTCCCCCGCACAAAGAGCAGCCGCATCCCGGCGATCGCGAGATCGAGAACCGCATCCGATCCTTGATTCGCTGGAATGCGCTCGCGATGGTGCTTCGGGCGAACAAGGCGTCGAGCGAACTCGGCGGGCACATCGCTAGCTTCCAGTCCGCGGCGACGCTCTACGACACGGGCTTCATGCATTTCTGGAACGCGCCACACGAGGGCCACGGCGGCGATCTCGTGTTCGTTCAAGGTCATTCCTCGCCCGGAATTTATGCGCGCGCTTTTCTCGAAGGACGGCTCACGGAGGAGCAGCTCGCCAATTTCCGCCAGGAGACGGATGGGCACGGAATATCCTCCTACCCGCACCCGTGGCTGATGCCGGACTTCTGGCAGTTTCCGACCGTGTCCATGGGGCTCGGTCCGCTGATGGCGATCTATCAGGCCCGCTTCCTCAAGTATCTGCACGATCGTGGGCTTGCGGATACCTCCAACCGCCACGTGTGGGTGTTCTGCGGCGACGGCGAAATGGACGAGCCGGAGAGCCTCGGCTCGATCTCTCTCGCCGGGCGAGAGAAGCTCGACAATCTGATCTTCGTCATCAATTGCAACCTACAGCGCCTCGATGGGCCGGTGCGCGGCAACGGCAAGATCATCCAGGAGCTGGAGGGCGGCTTCCGCGGCGCTGGCTGGAACGTCATCAAGGTGATCTGGGGCTCGAACTGGGACCCCCTGCTCGCCCGTGATACGTCCGGGCGCCTGCGCCAACTGATGGAAGAGTGCAACGACGGGCAGTACCAGGACTTCAAGTCCAAGGACGGCGCCTATATCCGCAAGAACTTCTTCGGCCGCTATCCCGAGACGGCCGCGCTCGTGGCCGACTGGTCCGATGACAAGATCTGGACGCTGACGCGCGGCGGACACGACCCGCGCAAGGTGTATGCGGCTTATGCGGCGGCCGTGGCACACAAGGACCAACCGACCGTGATCCTGGCCAAGACCGTCAAAGGCTACGGCATGGGCTCGGCGGGCGAAGGGCAGATGATTGCCCATCAGCAGAAGAAGATGGGGCTCGACGCCCTCCAGAAATTCCGCGACCGCTTCAGCGTGAAGGTCTCGGACGAAGAACTCGACAAGCTTCCCTTCCTGCGGTTCGCGGAAGGCAGCCCGGAGCTTGCCTATCTCCGGGAGCATCGCAAAGCGCTCGGCGGCTCCCTTCCGCAACGGCGCGTCAAGACCGGCTATGCGATCGCGGCGCCGCCTCTGTCTCTGTTCGAAGCGCAGCTCAAGGGCTCCGAGGGGCGCGATATCTCCACGACGATGGTGTTCGTGCAGCTCCTGACGAAGCTCTTGCGCGACAAGCAGCTGGGCCGGCACATCGTGCCCATCGTGCCCGACGAGAGCCGCACGTTCGGCATGGAGGGGATGTTCCGCACCTTCGGCATCTACAGCCAGGTGGGCCAGCTCTACAGGCCCGAGGATGCCGATCAGCTCATGTACTACAAGGAGGACAAGAGCGGTCAGGTGCTCGAGGAAGGCATCAACGAAGCGGGCGCGATGGCATCGTGGATCGCGGCAGCGACCTCCTATTCGTCCTCCGACGTGCCGATGGTGCCGTTCTTCATCTACTATTCGATGTTCGGCTTCCAGCGGATCGGCGATCTGGCCTGGGCGGCGGGCGACATACGCTCGCGCGGGTTCCTGATCGGAGGAACATCCGGACGCACGACGCTCAACGGCGAAGGGTTGCAGCACCAGGACGGGCATAGCCACATCCTGTCTTCGACCATTCCGAACTGCGTCTCCTACGATCCCGCGTTCGGCTACGAGCTGGCCGTCATCATCCAGCACGGGCTCGCGCGGATGCTCGATGCACAGGAGGACGTGTTCTATTACATCACGAGCCTCAACGAGAACTATCAGCACCCGCCGATGCCGGACGGCGCGGAGGACGGCATTATCCGCGGCATGTACTTGCTCAAGGCAGGGGCAGCGCCCACGGCCGACAAGCCGCGCGTTCAACTGCTCGGCTCGGGTGCAATCCTGCGCGAGGTGATCGCAGGCGCCGAGCTTCTTGAGCAGGATTTCGGCATTTCGGCCGACATCTGGAGCGTGACGAGCTTTACGGAGCTGCGCCGCGAGGCGCTCGAGATCGAGCGCTGGAACCTGCTGCATCCCGCGGAAATTCCAAAGGTGCCTTACGTGACGCAGTGCCTCGCCTCACGGGGCGACACACCCGTCGTCGCCTCGACGGACTACGTCAAGATGTTTGCGGATCAGATCAGCCCGTTCGTGCGCGGCCCGTATCAGGTTCTCGGCACGGACGGCTTCGGGCGTTCCGATTACCGGCGCAAGCTTCGTCACCATTTCGAGGTCGATCGCCACTTCGTCGCGGTGGCCGCGCTCAAGGCGCTCGCAGACGACAACAAGATTCCCTCTACGAAGGTCGTGGAGGCCATCAGCAAGTACGGGATCAACCCCGACAAGGCTGCTCCGGCGCGCGCTTAACTCAGGGACACCTGCTGCATGTCCGTCATCGAAGTGAAAGTTCCCGACATCGGCGACTACAAGAACGTGCCCATCATCGAGGTGCACGTGAAGCCAGGCGACGCGATCAAGCGCGACGATCCATTGGTCACGCTCGAAAGCGACAAGGCCGCGATGGAGGTCCCCGCGCCGGAAGGTGGACAGGTCGCCGAAGTGCTGGTGCGCGTGGGCGACAAGGTTAGCGAGGGATCAGCGATCCTGCGGCTCACTTCGGACGCTGCGACACCTTCCGACACCAAAAGCGCGAACCCGCCATCTTCTACGCCCCCTCCTCCACGGACGGAGACCGCGCCGGAACCCCAGAGCGCGAGCGGACCGGGAGAGCCGCCCGATACGACCAAGGGGACGGCGCCGCGCACGCCGCTTCCGCTCGGCTCAGATTTCGGAGGAGTTCACGCCAGCCCCTCTGTGCGCCGTCTCGCCCGTGAGCTCGACATCGACCTGACGCGGCTGACCGGAACGGGCGAAAAAGGACGGATCACCAAGGAAGACGTGAAGCGCGCACTCTCGGGCGGGGCAGGCGGCGGGAGTGGCATTCCCGAAATTCCGCCGCAGGATTTCGCCAAGTACGGCCCGATCGAAACCAAGCCGCTCACGCGTCTCAAGCGCCTTTCGGGGCCGCATCTCACGCGGGCCTGGCTCAATATTCCCCATGTCACCCACACGGACGAAGCCGACATCACCGATCTCGAAAGCTACCGCAAGACACTCGATGCGGCTGCCAAGGAGAAGGGATACCGAGTGACGCTGCTCGCCTTCCTGATGAAGGCCTCCGTCGTGGTGCTCAAGGAATTTCCCGAGTTCAATGCGTCGCTCTCACCGGACAAGGGGTCGCTCATTCTCAAGCGCTACTATCACCTCGGCATCGCCGTCGACACGCCGGACGGCCTCGTCGTGCCCGTGATCCGCGAGGTGGACCGGAAAGGTATCATCGAACTATCGCAGGAGCTGGGTGACGTCTCGCAACGCATGCGCGAAGGCAAGATCGCACCGGCCGACATCCAGGGCGGAACGTTCTCCATCTCGAGCCTCGGCGGCATCGGGGGGACGAGCTTCACGCCTATCGTCAACGCGCCCGAGGTGGCGATACTGGGTGTCGTACGCGCGGAGACGAAGCCGAAGTGGGACGGCGCGCAGTTCGCCCCGCGCCTCATGCTGCCGCTGTGCGTCTCCTACGATCATCGCGTCATCGACGGGGCCCTGGCCGCCCGCTTCACGCGGCGGCTTGCCGAGATTCTCGAAGACGTCCGCCAGCTCGTGCTTTGAGCGTTCGGGAGGGTTCCTTGTCAGACGCAAACGCCATCACCTGCGACGTTGCCGTGCTGGGCGCGGGACCCGGAGGATATTCGGCCGCGTTCCGTGCCGCCGATCTCGGGCTCAAAACGGTGCTGATCGAGCGCGCTCCCACCCTTGGCGGTGTGTGCCTGAACGTGGGCTGCATTCCTTCGAAGACGCTTCTCCACGCTGCCTCGTTGATTACCGAGGCCCAAGCGTTCCGCGCCCACGGCATCGATTTTGGCTCGCCGCGCATCGACCTTGACCAGCTTCGCGCGCACAAGGACGGTGTTGTGGGAAAGCTCACGCACGGGCTCGCCCGCATGGCGAAGGCGCGCAAGGTGGAGGTGGTTCAGGGGACAGGCACCTTCCGAGACGCGCATTCTTTCGACATCGCGCTGACGAAGGGCGGCACGGCGGCCGTGCGCTTCGAGAAGGCGATCGTCGCCGCTGGCTCGGAGGCTGTCTCGCTTCCGTTCTTACCGAAGGACGATCCGCGCATCGTGGATTCGACGGGCGCGCTCGCGCTGCCGCAGGTTCCGCAACGGATGCTGGTGATCGGCGGCGGCATCATCGGTCTCGAGATGGCCACGGTCTATGCGGCGCTCGGCAGCCGGATCGACATCGTGGAGATGCTGGATGGGCTGATGGCGGGCGCAGATCGCGACTTGGTGCGCGTCTGGCAGAAACGCAACGCCAGCTGCTTCAACCGCATCATGCTCAAGACAAAGGTCGCGGGAGCAAACGCGAAGCGGGATGCCATTCACATCCGCTTCGAAGGCGAGGGCGCTCCGGAAAGCACTGAGGCTTACGATCTTGTTCTCGTTTCCGTCGGCCGCGTGCCGAACGGACGGCTGATCGGCGCCGAGCGCGCCGGTATCGCCATCGACGCGCGCGGGTTCGTCACGGTCGATCGGCAGATGCGCACCAATGTCCCCAACATCTTCGCCATCGGAGATATCGCAGGCGCGCCGATGCTCGCGCACAAAGCGGTTCACGAAGGGCACGTTGCTGCCGAGGCCGCCGCAGGCAAACCCTCTCACTTCGATGCGCGCCAGATCCCATCTGTCGCCTACACGGATCCCGAAATCGCCTGGGCAGGACGCACCGAGGACGATCTCAAGGCGGAAGGCGCCACGTTCGGAAAAGCCGTATTCCCCTGGGCCGCATCGGGTCGCGCCATCGCCATGGCGCGCGACGAAGGCTTCACAAAGCTGCTGTTCGATGCGGACACCCATCGCATCATCGGCGGCGGGATCGTCGGCGTTCACGCAGGCGATCTCATCAGCGAGATCGCGCTCGCGATCGAGATGGGCGCCGACGCGGTGGACGTCGGCAAGACCATCCATCCCCATCCCACCCTGTCGGAATCGATCGGCATGGCTGCGGAAGTGTTCGAAGGCGTGTGTACGGACCTGCCTCCAGCGAAGCGATGATCGCCCGGACACGGAGCGCAAAAAAGAAAGGGACCGGCGAATGGTCCCTTTCTCGTTCTTTTGAGCGCGCTTAGTTGGCCTTTGTGGCCGACGGCGCGTAGTACTTGAACTCCGGCGCGTTCTCGAGCGCATCCTTCGTGCTGTTCAGCGTCACGCGCATCGTGCCATTGGCGTCGCGGTTGAGCTGCAGGTCGCTGAACGACACCGCCACCAGCTTTTCGCCCATACCGAGAAAGCCGCCGACTCCGATCACGGCGTTGGCAATCTTGCCATCCGGTCCAAGGATCAGGTCGTTGATGTCACCGATCTTCTCGTTGGCGGCGTTGTAGACAGTCAAGCCGATGAGCTTCGACGAACGCCACTCGTCAGCGGACTGGCTGGCCGAGAAGGCTCCCGCTGTCCGCTCGCTCGAAGGTGCGGGGACCGCGACGGACGGCGACGGGGCAGGCGTCGGAGCCGGGGCCGTTTCCTGCATCCTCTCAGGCGGAGCCTCGGACGGCGACGGTGCGGGGGTCTGCGCGAAAGCGGATGCCGCGCCGAGCGTCAGGGCCACCGGCATGGCTACAGCGGACAGCAACTTGGACTTCATCGGATTCACTCCTTTGAATATATTTTATTGATCTCGCACGGTCCTCGACGTGTTGGGCGCAATGCCCGCAAGTAGCGTGTGTCTCGGATTTTCCGTGCTTGCAGCGGGCATCGGCCAGCTTGGAGATCTAACGTCGAGGCGGGCGGTTGGTTCCTCTCGGAAATACGCTGTTCGCATGCTTTGCGTTGCTTAACGAACTGCGCATCCGGTGCGGCATTGCGCGATGTTCTCCCGAGCGCGACAATGCTGCGTGTCACACTCACGCTGCGCCCGCGTGCACCACGCGATGCACGAACGCGAGCTTCGCGCGCACCGGCGCGGAAATCACGAACGGATAAAAATCGCGGTGGCCGAGACTCCTGCTGAGGCTGTTCATCGAGAGAGACAGCGGCACCCAGCGCTCGATCAGGCTCTCGAAACTCACCTGCCGGTAGACATCGTATTTCTTGAACGGCCACGCCGCACCGAACAGGAGGCCTGCCGCGCGTGGCTCCATGCCTTCCGCTTCTGCCGTTTCCACCGCATCCACCATGTGCAGATAGTGGGCCCAGGTTTCCGCCCAATCTTCCCACGGGTGTGCGCTGGCGTAGGCCGACACGAAATTTTCGGCCCAGTTCGCGGGCGCGCCTTCTGCATAGTGCGAGGAGAGCGCCGCCTGATAATCCTGGCGCTCGTCGCCAAACATGGTGCGGAAACTCTCGATCGACTCGTCGCGATCGACGAGAAGCATCCAATAGTAATGCCCGCTTTCGTGCCTCAAGTGCCCCAGAAGAGAGCGATAAGGCTCGTCCAGGAATTGACGACGCCGTTCGCGTTCCACATCGTCCGCTTCCAGCACATCGAGCGTGATGACGCCGTTGTCGTGCCCGGTGACAGCTTTGGCCACGAAGTCAAACGTGAGCGGCGTTCCGCTGCGCGCCGTGCCGCCGTCGAGAGGCAAGCCGAGGCGCAACAGCGAATAGATCAGCCGCTTCTTCGCGTGCTCCACCTCGCGCCATGCATTGAGGCGGCCGGGCTCCGACAAGTTCGGAATGGTTCTGTTGCAGGCGCAGGCCTGGCAAAGCGTGGACGGCGCGCCATCGGGAACCAGCCAGTTGCAGGCCCCGTGCATCGCGTTTTCACAGAAGCGCACATCGCTCACTGCGTCCTTGATGCCCGGATTGGCCTTGATCTTGCGGTAAAGACCGCCGTCGGGTGCGACCGGCTCCACTGCCACCAGCGTCAATGTGCCGGCGTCGAACCCCAGGCTGTGGCCACACGAGAGGCAGGTGCCATTCTCGAAGTAGACGCGGCTTCCGCAGGCCGTGCAGGCAAAGTTTTTCATCCGGCGTGGGCTCCTGGCGGTTCCGCGTTTCAGTTCGCCGCGCGTTCGGCATGCAGCGATGTTGCCGCTTGCCCTTGTGGGCCGGCCGAGGTCAACTTTCGTTTCTCGCAATGGTTCCGGGTGCCTGGAAAAGCGGCAGATTACTGGTCGCCAGCGCCCTCGACCGACACTGCGGCGGCGAAAGAGTCCGCAGGCGCATCGCCTGCTTCGGCACCAGGAGCCGGCAGGCTCGGTGTCGTGGCAGCTATCGCAGGCGCATGCGCCGCCGCGAGAAAGCGATCCATCGCGGGTCCCCAGACGTCCCATCCCGCGCGATCGTCGGCGAGGTTGTGTCCATCGGCGCCATAAGGCGGGAAAATGTGAAGCTCAGCCTGTCCGCCGCCGTCCTGCCAAGCGGCTGCGAGCCCGCGCGCAAGCTCGGGGCGGAAGAGGCTGTCGTTTGCCGCATAGAGCCAGAGCGTCGGCAGACGCGCGCTCACACCGTAGCTATGGGCCGCTTCGAGCAGGCGCCGCTCACCGCATACGGCGCGCTCAGGATCACTGTCCCATGGACGGCCGCCGCGACCGCCTGCAATGTTCACCACAGCACGCACGTTGGCGGGATTGCGCGAGGCGAGAGCGAGGGACGCCCAGCCGCCCGACGAAATGCCGACGACGATGGCTTGGCCCGGTGCGATGAACGGCTCGCGCGAGATGTAGTCAATCGCGGCCTCGATGTCGTCCGCTGCGGCGAGCCCCGAGCGATAGTGATCCGGATCCGCGCAAGTTCCGATCGATTCCGCGAGCGTGCCTCCGGTTGCGCCATGTCCGCGCCGCTGGGGCAAGAGCACGACGTAGCCACGCTCGACGAACCAGCGCGACAGCCAATAGTAGACCGGCATGGCGACGGCGAGGCGCGTCGCATCCGACGTGCCGTGATTGATGACGACCAGCGGGCGGCGCGCAGCGTCCCCCTCAGCGCCCGGCTCGTCTGCCGGACGAAACACTGTCGCACGCAGCGGATTTTGCGGATCTCCGCCGGGCAAGAGCCAGAGCTGCTCGCGAAGGCGCGGCCCTTCCGGACCGAAAGGTCCCAACATGGCAGCGCGGCTCGGAGACGCGGCTTCGGCGTATGCGGGAGCGCTCATGACGGCGGCTGAGCACAACAACCCAGCGCAGGCGGCCGCTGCGAGCGTCGCCGCGGCGCGCATCACAGGGCCGCGGATGGCGCCGATGACGCCCGGGCGCTTCGAGCCAAGAAATTCTCGTGTCGCGCCGCTATTGGCGCGCAATCCCCGCGCTGCCCCGATCATCAAAAAATGTGCCCCGTCCGTGCTTTCATTCCGCGCTGTCGCGTGCTGCTCGCTCGTCACACTCTCTCATTCGATGAGCCCGTGCTTCCCCAAGCACGGGCTGCTTCTCGGAACCGCCCCTTTCGCCATGCGTTGATGCGGCGGCTGGGTGAGTCTGAAGCCTGGCCCATTTGAAATGGAAAGAGGAGTATAATCAATGAAAAAGCTGTGCACCGTTAGTATCGCAGCTCTCCTTGCCACCTCTGGAGCAACAGTTTTCGCCCAAACGGCTCCGGGCGCAAATGTCAAAATGTCCAAGGCAGAGTGTCAGAGCATCTGGGGCCGCGCAGATGCTGCGGGCGGCGGATCGCTCACCAGCGCCCAGGCGCAAGGCTTTGTCACGAATTTCAACAAAGTCGACACGAACGGCGACGGCAAGCTCACAAGTGCGGAATTCCTGGCCGGTTGTCAGAAGGGCCTCGTGCACGATTCCGCCAGCAGCGGCGCGGGTGAAGGCGCCTCGGGCTCTTCGAGCTCCGGCCAGTCTCCCCCCGCAAAAAACTACTAGTTCAACGCTCTCCGTTGCGAGCCGTCCTCCCGCCGGCTCGCAACGGAGCGAGCGCCCAGGCGAGGCGAGCCAGGACGGAGCAATCACCATATTCGTTGTTGTCTTATATGCCATGATGGTCATTATGACGTTTGGCGTCCTCGCTTGGTTCGTCCATAGCGAAAGCGACTGATCGATCGTCGATCTTCGGCGGCAGCCGCGCTCTCGCGCGCCGCTCGCGCCGATCTGGCAATCCACGCAACCGTTTTTCGGGCAGTACGGGCCTCGGCCACTCCCGAAATCAATTGGCACGGGGGTGCGCTGTCTCTTGAATATCCCGCTTCTCACGAACGAGCAGGCTTCCATGACTGCTGAACAGCGTCCTGCTCAACCGCTCGATTTCGCCGTGATCGGCAACGGCCGCATCGCCGCGCTTCTCGACCGCTCCGCCCGCATCGTGTGGTGGTGCTTCCCGCGTTTCGACGGAGATCCGGTGTTTTCGCGGCTCCTCGCCGGAGACGAGGAGAAGGGCTTCTGTGACGTGGTTGTGGAAGGGGCCGTTCGCACGCGGTCTGCCTATCTGCGCAATACCGCCATCCTCGAGACCGTGATCGAGGACAACAGCGGCAACGGTGTGCGTATCATCGATTTCGCGCCGCGCTACCCGCGCTTCGAGCGCATGCTTCATCCCGCGCAGATCATCCGGCGCATCGAGCCCATCGGCCTGCCGCGCATAAAAATTCGTGTGCGCCCCACGTTCAACTACGGCCAGCCGCGCCCCGCGCAAGTGGTCGGCTCAAACCACATCCGCTACAGCGGCGGCGAGATCACGCTGCGTCTCACGACGGACGCGCCACTCTCATACATCGTTCACGAAACGGCTTTTGCGCTCGCCCGTCCGGTGACGCTGGTGCTCGGCCCCGACGAGTCGCTCGAAGCAGCGGCGGACACGGTTTCCCGCGAAGCGCTCGAAAGGACGCGCGACTACTGGCTCGGCTGGGTGCGCGGTCTCGCGGTACCGCTCGACTGGCAAACGGATGTCATTCGCGCCGCCATCACGCTTCAACTCTGCACCTTCGACGAGACCGGCGCCATCGTCGCCGCACACACGACCTCGCTGCCTGAGGCTCCGGGAACCCAGCGCACGTGGGACTATCGCTACTGCTGGCTGCGTGACGCGTATTTCGTGATCATGGCGTTGAACCGGCTCGGTGCGACGCAGTCGATGGAAGCGTATCTCGACTACATCACCACGCTCGCGGTCGGCTCGGAGGGCACGCTGCGGCCGGTCTACGGCATCGTGCACGATCAGCCTTTGGACGAGAGCGTGGCCGAGCATCTGCCGGGATTCCTCGGCATGGGGCCTGTGCGCGTCGGCAATCAGGCAGCCGAGCAGATCCAGCACGATTCCTGGGGCAGCGTGATCCTCGGGGTCTCGCAAATGTTCATCGACCAGCGTCTGCCGCGCATGGGTGACGAGGCGCTTTACCGGCGGCTCGAGGTTCTCGGCCGTCATGCGATGCGCGTGTTTCTCGAACCCGATGCGGGTATCTGGGAATATCGCGGGCGCCTGCGCATCCACACGCATTCGGCCACCATGTGCTGGGTCACGCTCGACCGGCTCGGCCGCATCGCGGCGCTGCTCGGGCTTTCGGGCGACGCGGAGCAGTGGCGGCGCCAGGCGGACACCGTTCGGACCGAAATCCTCACGCGGGCCTGGAGCTCGAAAGTGGGCGCGCTGGCCGGCGCGCTGGATCAGGACGAGCTGGACGCAAGCGTGCTGCTGCTGCCGGAGCTCGGCCTCATCTCGGCGCGTGATCCGCGCTTTCTCAAGACGTTGGACACCATCGGCGGCCAGCTCGGCCGCAATGGCTTCATGCTGCGCTATACCAACGACGATTTCGGTGCTCCGGAAACGTCGTTCCTCGCCTGCCAGTTCTGGTACATCGATGCGCTGACCGCGGCCGGACGCGTGGAGCAGGCGCGCGAGTTGCTCGACGATCTCCTCAGTCGGCGCAATGCCTTCGGGCTTCTTTCCGAGGATATTCACCCGACCACGGGCGAGCTTTGGGGCAACCTGCCGCAGACCTATTCCATGGCTGGGATCGTGAATTCCTGCATGAACCTCTCGCGAAATTGGGCCGATGCGTGGCCCCGCTCACCCGCGCCGGAACCCAGCGCGACCTCAAGCGTTTGATCTACGGGACCAATTTCGGCAATAGCCGCAAGGCGGTCACAAACAGAGTGAGATACAGCGTTTGCCCTCGGGCACGCGGAGGCGGGCTTGAGACGGATTGTTCTCGTATCAAATCGGGTGATGGAGCTGCGCAAAGCCGCGCAAGCGGGCGGCGTCGCCGTTGCGCTTGCCGAACTTCTGCGCGAGCGGCCGGGCCTGTGGTTCGGATGGAATGGAAAGGTCTTCGAAGAGCACGACAGCACCGACATTCCCGAACTCCGGACCGCGAAATCCGCGGGACGCAGCGCGATTGCAACGCTTCCGCTGACGGCGGCGGAGCATCGCGACTACTATCTCGGATACTCGAATTCCGTCCTCTGGCCGGTATTTCATAACCGGCTGGATCTCGCGCAATTCGATGCCGGTTTCTACGCTCGATACATCGGTGTGAACGAGCGTTTCGCCCGCGCGCTCCGCCCCCTCATCCAGCCCGACGACATCATCTGGATTCACGACTACCACCTCATTCCGCTTGCGGCAGAGCTGAGACGGGCGGGCGTGGACAATCCGATTGGATTCTATCTGCACATCCCCGTGCCGCCTTCGCAGACGTTTCTCGCCATTCCAGAGTATCGCGAGCTGGCACGCGCCCTCACCGCTTACGACCTCATCGGGTTGCAGACGCAGGCGGATGTCGCAAACCTCATCCAGTTCCTGGAGGACAGCGTCTCGGGGCGCATCCTGCAGGATGGGCGCGTCAGTGCCTTCGACCATCGCCTCTCGATCAAGCGCTTTCCCGTCGGCATCGACGCGGACGTGTTTGCGGGTGGGGCGCCCGAGGAAAAGCTCGTGCAGGCGACCGAAGGCGCGGACCGCATCATCGGCGTGGACCGCCTCGACTACTCGAAAGGCCTTCCCCAGAAATTCCGTGCGTTCGGACGCTTCCTCGAAAAGTATCCCGAGTACCAGCGCAAGGTCGTGCTCTCGCAGATCGCGCCGCCAACGCGCGAGAGCGTGGAAGCCTACACCGACATCCGCCAGACGCTGGAAGCGCTGTCAGGCAAGATCAACGGCATGTTCGGCGAGCTCGACTGGGTGCCGATCCACTACATCCATCGCTCCGCCCCGCGGGACAAGCTTCGAGACGTCTATCGCGGCTCGCGCATCGGATTCTTCACGCCGCTACGGGATGGCATGAACCTGGTATCCAAAGAATATGTGGCCTCACAGGACCCGGCCGATCCGGGCGTGCCAATACTGTCGCGCTTCGCAGGGGCGGCGGAGCAGCTCGTGGATGCTCTGATCGTCAATCCCTACAACATCGAGGAGATCGCGGACGCGATCAAAACGGCCCTCGAAATGGACAAATCCGAGCGGATCGATCGCTACAACCGGCTGATGGCGGTGATCCGGGCTTACGACTCCGCCACGTGGTCATCGTCATTTCTCAACACGCTCGAAGCCACTGCACGCGAGCGGTCTCTGTCGTTCGCACCGTCCAACGCCTCGATCCGCTCCTCCATGGACAAGCTCGCGAGAAGCTCGCGCCGCACGTCCCGGCCGCCGGGAGACAGCTTTCTGAAAACGCCTTCCAATCGCGACAAATCGCACAAGACCCAACCGAGCAGACCGGAATGACGCACGGCGCGTACAGAGGCGCAGTTAGGCCCGCAATCCAAAGGCGGAGATCGGCCTCATGAAAGCTCTCTGCGTCGGCGGCGCCATGATCGACACGATCGCCATCATCGAGAGCTCCGCCATCGAGCGCATGGAGCTGCTCAATGCCGGCACCTCCTTCCTGCTGCTCGAAGAGGGGCGCAAGACGGAAGCACTCGAAGTCTCGACCCATTGCGGAGGCGGCGCGATCAACACGGCCGTGGCGCTGGCGCGCCTCGGCGTCACGTGCTCGGTCTTGATCAAGCTCGGGGCGGATCTGCGCGCCGAGCAAATCCTGGCGCGTCTGGCCGATGAAGGCATATCCGTGTCATGGGTCTCACGCGATTCGCGCGCGCCGACCGGCGCCTCCGTCCACGTCTCTTCCCACGACCGCAACGCGGCGGTTTTCACGTTCCGCGGCGCGAACACGCTGCTTGCCCCTCCCGATCTTCACGACGGCGCGTTCGAAGTGGATCTCGTCTACATCGCAAACCTTTCAAATGAGGCGGCGACCTGCTTTCCGCTGATCGTGGAGAAGGCCAAGCGCGCCCGTGCGCTGGTGGCAGCCAATCCCGGCCTGCGCCAGCTTCATGCCCATGGCGACGCTTTCAAGGAGACGCTGCCGCATCTCGATATCCTCGCCCTTAACCGGCGCGAGGCGGAGGAAGTCCTGATCCTGCTCGACGCACCCAGGAGCGACGAGAGCGCGCCTCTGACCTATCCGACGAACGTGAGGCTTCCGCCGCTCGCCGAGTGCGGCCTCAAGCATGAAGGGCGCAGGATGAGTGTCCGCAACTTCCTTCGTGCGCTGATGGACCGCGGCGTCGGCTCGGTCGTGCTGACGGACGGGCGCGATGGGGCCTTCGCGGCGTCCGGCGATCGCATGATCTATTGTCCGGCGCACGAGGCAGAGGTGGCGGGCACGGCGGGTGCCGGCGATGCGTTCGCGTCCACTTTCTCGGCGTATCTTGCAGACGGCGGAGACGCGGAAGCCGCGATCCGCGCCGCAACGATCAACGCCGCAGGCGTGCTGCAGCACGTCGATACGCAAACGGGGCTGATGCGGCGTGCCGATCTCGAAAAATTCCTGAGCAGCAAGAAATCGATACCAAATGTGATAGGCTGGCCACTGTGAACCTGCCGATGGCCATATCAACGTCATGTTCCAAAGAGAAGAGGCTCGCACGGATGTCCGGAGCGGCATCCTTCTGACACGCTGAACGAGGTTAGAAGAGAACGATGGTAGCGGAGAAAATACCGCCCTTGCGGCCGCGTCTCAGCACGTGCACGAACTCCATCCTCGCCAATCCCGGTGCATTTGCGCTGTTTCTCGATGTGGACGGGACTTTGCTCGAGCTTGCCGCGACTCCAAGAAGCGTGCGCGTGCCGGATGGGCTCAGCGACCTTCTCGGGCAGCTCACCGGGCGCCTGGACGGCGCGGTGGCGATCATTTCGGGCCGCCTGATCTCGGAGATAGACCAGATCCTTTCGCCGCTGAAGCTCACGGCGTCCGGCGTACACGGGGCGGAGCTGCGCAAGGCGCCCGATCGCGACATCGAGCGGGTGACACCGGTTCTTCCGCTGGAGATCGTCGAAGAGATGCGCCGGCTCGCGGCGCGCATTCCCGGCGTGATCGCAGAGCCGAAGGGACCTGGCCTCGCCATCCATTATCGTCTCGCCCCTCATGCGGAGGCCGACATTCTCGCGGTGATCGAGGATTTTCTCGACCGGCACGCCGGCGCGTTCGAGCTTCTGCCCGGAAAGCGGCTCTACGAAATCATCCCGTCCGGTCTTTCGAAGGGAACCGCGCTTGCGGCCCTTGCGTCGCTGCCAGCCTTCCGTGGCCGCGTTCCCATCATGATCGGAGACGATATCGGCGACGAAACGGCTTTCGCGGCCGCCGAGGGCATGAAAGGCTTTGGGCTGCGTGTCGCCGGCGAGCATTACCACGAGGAGATGGCGGACTTCTCCGGTCCCCGTTCGGTGCTCACGTGGCTGGAACGGATTGCAGGGGCTACGCAGCACCCTGCGGAGCGAGCCCGCTCCCTCTTTTGAGGTAGGCGCTCCCGCAACGTCGTGCCGCTACGAGAAAGGGCCTGTTCCGATTTCTCGGACAGACCCTTCCTCCGGTCACGCCACTAAATTCTTAATGGCGGTGATGACGTCTGTAATGGCGGTGATGCTTGTAGCGCGGGCCGATGTAGAGCGAGACGCCCGGGCGATATCCGTAATATCCGTAGCCCCGATTGGCGGCGCCGCCGTGACACCACTTGCGGCCGTGGCGGCGATGGCAATGGCGATAGGGACGCCAGTCGACCTGCTGAAGATCGGAGCGCTGAATATCGGCTGCTTTCTGGATCGGCCCTACGGGTGCTGCGTTCGCGGACGCGCCTCCCAGATGAAGCGAAGCTGCGGCCAACACCGCCGCGAGGATCGTCGCCTTGTAAGTCATTGCGTGTGGTCTCCACTATGATCTTGCGTGATCTGCGGGGTTAACGCCCGGCGGCACGCAGGGTTCCCACGCGACGCCTACGGAGGGGTCTGCGCGGCCTTGCACGCTTCTGAGCAAAAGCCCCTTGGCGTCAGCATTTCTGGGGATGCGACCCAGGCGACATTGACCCGCCTCATTGCTGCTTTTAGAACGCATGCATAAGCAATCAATGTCGCCGTATGGGGTGTCGATCCGGGGGAGCAGGAGACCGTTGAGGGGTTTCGTTCTGACAACGTGCCTGGGGCTGGCTGTCGCGTCGGCAGCATTGAGCGCGCGCGCGGGCGAGACGCCGAAGGCCGCCGACCCCGAGTTCCGCCTGCTCGTACTCGGCGGACACACGGTGCGCTGGAACGTGCCGGCGGCAGGTCTACCCGCGACGATCACCTACGCTTTCCTCACGGAGCCGGCGAGCTTCCCCGGCGCGCGCAACTGCGATGCGATGCTGGCACCGGACGCCGCCCTCAAGCGCTCACACGTCTCTCTCGAGGATTTTCGCCGTGAGGTTCGCGCCGCGTTCTCCCAGTGGGAGCAGGCGGCGAACATCGTCTTCAAGGAGGTGTCTTCCGCACACGACGCCGGAATCCTGATCGGGGCGGACGCCAAGTCCCGCGGACGCGCGTTCACGAACGTGGCGCTGCACCAAGGTCTCGCGCGCGCGGAAGTCAAGAGTGGCCCGGACAACATCCGCCAGTCGCTGATCTGTCTCAATCCCGATCAGCCCTGGAAGATCGGCTTCGACGGTAATCTCAACGTCTACGATCTGCGCTTCACGGTGACCCACGAGATCGGCCACGCCATCGGCCTCGATCATCCGAGCCCCGAGGGACAACTTATGTCGTTCCGCTACGTCGAGAAGTCGCGCACGCTGCAGCCGGGCGACGTCGCTGGCGCGGTCGCGCTCTACGGACGCAAGGGCATGGATGCGCCCGCGATGCCCGCCAAAGCACCATCGCCCTCGCCTGCCCCTTCCGGCGACCGCGCGTTCGGCCTCGGCGCCAACGAGAGCCGTTAACCGCCCTCCAGCTTCTCGAAGTGCTCCCTTCGTCCGGAACCATCGGGCGCGACGAGCCGTTGCTTTCACCAGATGCGCGCTGCGAACGCACGCGCGCCTGCAGCAATCGGAACGCGGAGGTCACATCATGCTCAGAAGATTGACGCTCGGCGTTGCGGCCGTCTCGCTTATGACGGCTGGAACGCTCGGCGCGGCCCAGGCGCAGCAGAAGGCTCCGCGTCCCGAGACCCAGCGCAACGAAGAGAGCAAGATCGTTCCAGGCCCGCTTCCTGGCGCGCGCACGTCCAGCGACTGGCGCGCTGGCAAGCTGATCGGCGTCACCATGACCAACACGCTCGGCGAGTCCGTCGGCAAGGTGGACGACATCGTGATCGACAGCGACGGGAAGGTGGTGGCGGTTCTCGTGCGCGTGGGCGGCTTCCTCGGCCTCGGCGAGACCAGCGTTGCCATCGGCCTGCGAAACCTCGTGATCAGCCAATCCGATCCGGATCACTTGGAGGTCAAAACCTCTCTCTCGCGCGACGCCATCGAGCAAGCGGCGAGCCTGAGCAAACAGGACGGCACACCGGTCACGCCTTGAGCCAAGTCATGACGTGACCGCCCCGCAGCCGACTACTTCCCAAGCGGCATGTTGAGCTGAAGCCGTCCGGACCAAGTATCCGCTGCTGATTGCGCGCCGGTCTCGACGCCGCCCGTGGCCTGCACGTTGACGCTATCCTTCATGCCGACCGCCACACCCGCTTCAGCCTTCCATTGCATCTCCGGCACCTGAGAGCTCATGCTTCCGGGGCCGATCTTGGAGAGATCGTCGAACGCGAGAAAGCCTCCAGCAGCAAGACGCGGCTCGATATAAGTTTCACTGTCGAGGCTGAACCTGCGCTTCACCTCGGGGAGCACATCGAGACGGCCGGTTCCGGACGGCGTGGGCGTAGCCGTCTCCCCCATGGCGAGACCGTCGACCATGGGCGTGTCCTGCACATAGCTCAGACCGACGCTCGGCGCGACCGTCCAGCCGCCGACCTGCCGCGATCCGCGCAGCGTGCCACGCAGGAGCTTGCGATCGGCAGGTGCCATATCCAGCATCACGCCACGCGCTGCATTCTCCGCGACGCCCCAAGCCGCACGCCCGTCGAACACGACGCCTGGGCCGAAGCGGACGCTCATGTAAGGCCCCGCCATCCAGCCGTTTGCGGAGATCTGGTCGCCATAGCGGCTGCTTTCTCCCGCCTGATCGAACTGAGCGAGAGCGCCGAGCATAATGTCCGGACCCAGCATGTATTTGCTGCCGAAGTACATCACGCTGAAATTTCCATCGCCGGGCTTCGCGTTGGCATCGACCGTATCGTAGGTCAGATAGCGGCCTTCGAACCAGAAATCGAGGATGCCCGGATCCTTCTTGCCGCCGAGCTTCATGGCCGCCGCCAGCTCGGACATGCTGATCGACGCGGTTACGTCACGGGGGGCTTCCGACGATTGCACCGCCGAGTCGAGCGGCTTCGGCTCGGCGGGCGCGCGATCGATGCGAATGCGATCCGGATCCTTGCTCGTCAGGAACGATTTGCGCCGCTCCAGAAGACTGCGCTCCACGTTGAGCTTGGCGACGGACGCGCACGTCACAGCGAGCGTCGCGTCGGCGGCGCCGTTCGCGTCGAGATAAAAGCCATAGGTCGCGGATGCGGGGGCGACGAACATCAGCGTCGAGGCACGTCCCGCGTGCAGCGTGCGCAACGCGCCGCCTCCGCTCGAGACCGCGAGCCTCGCGGTTCCGCGCGTCGAAAGATCGAGGCTCAAGGTTTCGCCTTCCGAGAGGGCTGCCTCGCGAAGCGCGCTTGCTCCGCCCGAGACCCTGACATTGAGGGCGCCGCCGTTTGCGGCATCACACCCTGCGCTTGCATTGGCGGAGGCCGATCCGGCCGCTGCCGCCTGCATACCCAACGTTGTCAAACTCAACACAACGCCACGTACTACCGCCCTCGACAAAGAGCGGGCCTGAACGATTTGCTGCATCGTTCGCGTACCTCTTTCTGTTCCAGATTTTTGTTTTCTATCAATGGGATTTATGTCCCTGAAAATGGACCAAAGCATGACCCTCCGTCCAATTTCGCGCTCCTGACAGCGTTCCTTCAGCGCGGGCGGAAGAAAATTTTTGCTTTCTCCGCGATCTTTCCCTGGTGATCGGCGTTTGATCATCACGACCAGTCATCGTGACAGTCAGGGGCCTCCGGCGTGGCGAGCCGCAGGCCCTTCCCTTGTGCCTCAATGGATCGCGAAATTGCCCGTCATCACAGAACACGGCGCGAAGGTGCTCCCGAGCGTGGAGATCGACAGCTATAACCTCGAGATCCGCGACGAGGAGGGCTTCGTCGGCGATCGCGCCAGCCACGGCGCATTCAAGAGCATCATCGAGGAGTGGCGCGAACCCTTGCGCAAGCTCGGCGCCGATCCACTCGGCGACGTGCCGATCGAGGATGTGAGCAAGAAGCAACTCGATGCCCTGCTCGCCGACGGAGATCCGGAAGCCGGCGGACTGGTCCACAGCGCGATCGAGGCGTTTGCTAAAGAGCTGGATCACGTGATCCGCCGCTTCCTGAAGAGCGCGAGCTGGCGCGATACGGAAGCGATCGTGATCGGCGGAGGCTTCCGAAAGAGCCGTGTTGGAGAGCTCGCGATCGGACGAACTGCCGTGCTCCTCAAGGCAGGCGGCATCGACATCGATCTCAACCTCATTCGCAACCATCCGGACGAAGCGGGCCTAATCGGCGCGGCGCACCTCATGCCCTCCTGGACGCTCGAAGGCTTCGACGGCATCCTCGCGGTCGACATCGGCGGCACGAACATCCGCGCCGGTGTCGTGGAGCTCAACCTCAAGAAATCCTCGAAGCTCGAGAAGGCGAAGGTGTGGAAATCCGAGCTCTGGCGCCACGGCGACGAGAAGACGAAGCGCGACGAGGCGGTGGACCGCCTCATCGACATGCTCAAGGATCTCATCAAGGCTGCCAGCAAGGCGAAGATCAACCTGGCACCTGTGATCGGCATCGGATGCCCAGGGCTCATCCGGCCGGACGGCTCGATCGAAACCGGCGCTCAAAATCTACCGGGCAACTGGGAGACGAAAAGCTTCAATCTTCCCGCTTGCCTCAAGGAAGCCATTCCGGAGATCGGGAAGCACGAGACGGCCGTGGTGATGCACAACGATGCCGTCGTGCAGGGGTTGAGCGAGCTTCCGGTGATGCGCACCTACGATCACTGGGGCGCGCTGACGATCGGCACGGGGCTCGGCAACGTGCGCTTCACGACGCGCCATGATCGCAGCTAGCGACGTTCAATCGTTTCGTTCGAAAATAGCCGGGCGCGCTGCGCCCGGCTTTGGCTCGAAAGGCTGGGTTCTTCAAGCAGCCTGCTCGGCGTCCTTGTTGACGGAGCCGCGTGCGATCTCAGTCAACAGCGTGTCGGCGTGGTGCTCCTCCTTGAGATTCTCGGCCAGAAGCTTGGCGGCTTCAGTATAGCCGAGATCTTTCGCCCACTCGACGAGGGTGCCATAGCGGCAGATCTCGTAGTGCTCGACGGCCTGCGCAGAGCTGATGATGCCGGCGTCGAGCACGCGCTCGTCGTCGATCTCATCCATGTGCTCCTTAGCCTCGCCGATGATGCCCTCGATGGCGTCGCATTTCTTGCCGCGCGCCGGCACTTTGATCAGCTTGAACACCTTCTCGAGGCGATCAACCTGCCCTTCCGTCTCCTTCTGATGCGCTTCGAGCGCCTTCTTGAGGTCGGCGTTGTCTGCCTTGCTCACCATTCCGGGCAGGGCCTTCAGAATCTGCTTTTCGGCGTAATAGATATCCTTGAGGGTCGCTACGAAGAGATCCTCCATCGTTTTTACTGACATGCTTGGCTCCATTTGCTCGCGGGGTTGTATTGGACTGCTCAACACGCGAGATCATCGTCTGTTCCCGCTTACCCCAACCGAAAAACAAGGGCCGGCCGCTCGCGGCAGAGGAACCTCTCCCCTCGCTGTTGCGTTACCTCCATCGTGCGATGCAATAGCGAGACAGCGAGCCCAACATGCAGGAATTCGAGCGCGTCTACATGCGCACGCTGCGTCACATCTACGACACCGAGAAACAGCTCATCGCTTCGATCCGGATGCTCTCGTCATCGGTCACGAACCTCAAGCTGATGAGCGCGCTCAGAGAGATCGAGGCCCAATCGCAGAGCCAGGCGACGCGTATCGAAGGGATTTTCGACACGCTGTATCTGGAAGCGCGCGGCGAAGCGTCTTGGGCGACCACAGCGCTGCTGCGAGAAGCGTGGGATTCGGCTTCGAGCCGCCCGGAAAGCGGCACGCGCGGATGCGCGGCAGCGTTGCTTGCCATCAAGCGCTACGAGATCACTCTCTATGAAGCGCTCCTGCGCTGGTCGGAGCAGTACGAATTCGACGAGATCATTCCCAACATCCGCCGCTCGATTGCGGAAGAACTCGTGCAGGCGAGTATTCTCTCTGAGCTTGCTTTCGGCGACGATGCTGCTGACGAGGCGCTCGTTCATACGGAGCGCGGCGCACTACATTGATCCCTTGCCCAGCCGGTCGATCGAAGAGACAAAGCGCTTTTTTTCGCACCAGTTTCCGAAAATAACAAAGCCGGCCCGAAGGCCGGCTTCATTATTTACATTACTCGTCTGCTTGCTCAGATCATGCCGAGCAGATGGAGCACGATGAGGCCCGAGATCGGTACGCCCAAGGCCCAGAGTACGACGTAGCGCATTTTTGGTCTTCCTTATCGAGGGGACGTGAGGCTCTTACCTCTGCGTCCGAAGTGGATCCCTCCACTAACACTCGACCCTTCCGGAAGTTCCGCTCGCGCCTTTATGTGGCCGTTATTTCGGATCCGACGGCAGGAAGGCGCTGACCTTGCGAACCAGGTCAGCCACGTTCTGCGCACCGATGCGCTCCATGACCCAGGCCCGATAGGTTTCAACCGTGCGCGGGCTGATGCTGAGCTTGGCTGCGATCTGCTTGTTGGACATTCCGGCAGCCACGAACTCCAGCACCTCGCGCTGGCGCGGCGAGAGCGCCTTCAGCCGCTCTGCGATGTCGATACGTTCACTGTTCTCCGTGCTCTGGCGGCGGCCCTTCTGCACCGCGTCCCACACGCTGGTGGCAAGCCGCTCGCCATCGTAAGGCTTCTCGAAGAAGTCGAACGCGCCTTCCTTGAGCGCGCACACGGCCATCGAAACGTCGGCGTGGCCGCTAATGAGGATCAGGGGCGCATCGCTGTTGCGGTATTTGAGCTCCCGCTGAAGCTCGAGCCCCGTCATGCCGGGCATCCGCACATCCGCCACAACGCAGGACGGCTTGGATTCGGGCAAATCGTCCAGGAAGGCTTCGGCGGATTCATAACAGGCAACGGGAATGTCGCGGCTCTCGATGAGAAGGCGCATCGAGTGCAGGACAGCGGCATCATCGTCGATCAAAGCTACGGTCACTTCAGCATCCTTTGGTCGTTCTCTATTGATGTCGGGAGAGTAAAGGAAACAGCGGCCCCGCCGCCAGTGCTTTCGATCAGCAACTGGCCGCCATGAGCCTCGGCGGTCGAACGTGCGAGCGCCAATCCGAGCCCAAGACCCTCGCGTTTCGTAGTGGTAAACGGGGTCAGGGCGCGTTCCAGGATAACAGGATCGAAGCCGGGGCCGTTGTCACGAACCGTCACGATTACGCGACCCAGCTCCGACGTATCGGCCTCGACGAGGATGCGGCCATCCGGACGGCCGCCCCCTTTTATCGATTCCGCCGCGTTACGGATCAGGTTGATCAGGGCCTGCTGAATTTGCAGCCCATCGCACACCACCAACGGCAGATTGCGCGCAAGTCTCGTCTCGAGCGCGACGTGATTGGCCTGCATCTCGAAGCGGCAGTGCGAGACGGCCTCGCGGATCAGCTCCGCCGCCGACTGGGGAACCATCTCGTTGTGGCCGAGCTGAATGAGGTCGCGGAGACGGCGCACAACCTCCGCCGCCCGGTCCACCTGGGCCACCGCGTGGCCCGCGGCCTGACGGGCCGCCTCGTTGTCGGGGGGCTGCTTCTCGACCGCCATCTTGGTGAGGCGCGTGTAGTTCGAAATGGCCGTCAGAGGCTGGTTTATCTCGTGCGCGAGGACGGCGGCGAAAGCCCCCATCGTGTCGAGACGTGCAGCCCGCTCCAGCGCCTCCTGGTTCTGGCGAAGCTGCGCCTGCGTTCTCAACTGCTCGTTCACGACGGCACCGATGGTGAGACCGGTGAGCGCCAGAACGATCATCAGGGCCTGATACGCGGTGACCTCGCTGTCCTGGACGCCCGCATACTGCATGGCAGCCATGAGGCCCACTTGCGTCAGCACAAGGCCTGCGGTGACGCCTTCGAGGCCGAAGCGCACCGCCATCCACATCACCGGCAGAAAGAACAGATAGAACTGCTTTACCCGGAAGGTATCCGAGAGGCCGAAGACGGCGGCGAGCGTCAATGCCAGAACGATGACGAGCGCGCCGAGCTCCAGCGACGGAACGAGCATGCGACGGCGCGTAAAGCCGATCAGCAGGAACGGCGTGAGCACCGTCACGCCGATCATGTCGCCGATCCAGAGCTGCGCGGTGGTCACGGTGACGTCTGCGGCCGCAACCAGCCCGAAGGCTGCGAGAAGTCCCACATAGACCACCGCGACGACACCGGTGCTCACGGCTGCCACCGCGATCAGCATCATCAGCGATCGCTTGGTGCTGAGCGTCCGGTCGAACCCCAAGCTCGGCATGGTCAGGAAGGCGGTCGCGGCGCCATAGCCCACGCCGACCACCGCGGCCCCGAGCACGTGCACCGCCGGAGGCAAAGGCAGCCCCAGCACGAACGCATTGACGATGAGGGGGGCGATGAACAGCCACGGGATGTAGTCGCGTCCCAGCAGGAGCACGAGGGCAAAGCT
Organism: Hyphomicrobium zavarzinii ATCC 27496; assembly: GCF_000383415.1. Classification (GTDB taxonomy): domain Bacteria; phylum Pseudomonadota; class Alphaproteobacteria; order Rhizobiales; family Hyphomicrobiaceae; genus Hyphomicrobium_C; species Hyphomicrobium_C zavarzinii. The sequence goes on from NZ_KB911261.1 coordinate 169,446, forward strand.
CAGGCCGGTCGCCGGGTTCCAAGGCGTGACGCCGATCGGCGTTATGGGGCTGATGTAACTCAGCCAGTCGATGGCGACGTAGGCGACGAGGTACGCCAGCCCAGCCAGGGCCGGAGGCCATGAGAACAGGACCGAGACGGGAAGGTTTCTCGCCATTGCTTCCTGCCTCCACTCATACATCTGACTTCTCCAGCCAGGAATATCCGGTGCTTTACTCAGGAAATCCTCCCGATCGATGCCACCTCACGTGCGCGTCCCCAATTGCTGCCGTGCTCGGACATCGAGACGATGCGCATGAGTAAAAGACGCCGTCGTCCGTGTCCAGAAAGTGAAACTTTATATCAAAACACAAGCCTGAACACGGGACGCCTCCGGATAAACGGGCACGGAGCACGGGGAATTTAGGAATATTTGCCCGAGGGATAAAGGCTCGCGTGCCGGGAAATTCGGGCGAGAGTTCATGGGAGGGGGATTGAATGCTGGGACGCCAAAATCTCAAACTTACGGTCATGGCCGGCGCGGTTGGCCTGCTGACGACTCCGGCGGCGGCTCAGACCGCCGCGCAGCCAGCCAATCAGGGTGCGCTTCCGCAAGTCGAGGTGGTGCAGAAGAAGAAATCTTCGCCCGCTCCGGTTGCAAAGAAGGGCGCGCCGGCGCAAGCCTCCTCGCCTGCGCCGCAGCCGGCACCAGAGGGTGACTTTGCGGAGGCCGGCCCTGGGGGCGCTACACGCGGCGCCGACGGACGTCCCGCCGGGAACTCGCCGAGCCTCAGCCCTGTGAGTCCTTCCACCGGGCTCCTGCCCAGCAATCTTCAAGACTTCGCGGGAGCCGCCTCGCGCGTCACGTCGGAGCAGCTCGAGGAGCAGCGCCCCCTCACCAACCACGAGGCCCTCGCGCGCGTGCCGGGCATCGTTACCGTGACCGACGACGGTCTCGGCCATCATGCCGGCATCGGCATCCGCGGCTCGAACTTCCGCCGCTCGCGCAAGGTGCTCGTCATGGAGGACGGCGCTTCGATCAACTTCTCGAGCTACCTCGATCCCTCGACCCATTACACGCCGCCGACAGACCGCTTGGAGAACATCGAGGTGCTGCGCGGCACGGTCGTCGCCTACGGCCCGCTCAACAACCACGGTGTCATCAACTTCCAGAACCTCAATCCGTTCGGCACCCCGGGAACCGTAATTAAGGGCGTGCTCAGCTACACGGACGATTCCAACAAGGAGATCGGCAACTATCGTCACGTCCGCACGCGGCAAAACCTCGGCAACGTGGGCGTCGTTGCATCCTATTCCGGCTCGGAAGCGCCTGGCTCGTGGGAAATCGAGCGGCTGCGCTACAACGACTTCTACGGCGCACTGGGCTTCAGAGGCTCGCAGCAGGATCTGACGATCTCCGGCTCCTACAATCGCCAGCGGGACAACTACGACGAGGACAACTTCGTCGGCACCGCCGCGGACTTCTTCGCCAACGGACACGCCAAGCCGTCCGCGCTGTTCGACGAGGAAGGTCTCCAGTTCAACACCTACAACGCCGAGCACTACAATCTGCAGCTCGCCCACAACTACTATGTTACGGACGACACGACGATCTCGACGCGGATCTACGGCCACAATCACGATCGCCGGCGCTTCTCCAGCCGGGAGGACGGCCCGGCCGAGGGCGGCTGGATGCGGGGACGTGAGCGCGAGTACGAAGTGTTCGGCGCCGAAAGCCGCATCGAATTCGCCAACGTGCCGATCGCAGCCAGCATCCGGCAGGACATCCAGGCGGGCGTTCGCTACGAGCGTCACAAGCTGACGAACTGCACGAGCTTCGGCCGCGTCGGAGAGGTGCTCGACGGCAGCAACAGCGGCAACTGCCGCTCGGAGGAAGGCGTCGACGGATACGAGGATGACGGCGAGATCTTCGAGTACAAGGCGGATTCGTTCGCTGCGTTCATCCAGTCCGCGATCCACCTCTCGCCGAGCCTGACGGTGACGCCCGGCCTGCGCTTCGAGAGCTACGACGTGACCGGCCGCGAAGTATTCCCCGGCACGGAAAGCGCCAAGTCGGATCACGATCACGTCCTGCCGGGCATCGCCTTTGCCTGGGAGGCCTTGAACCGCACGACCCTCTACGGCGGATACCATCAGGGCTTTGCTCCGCACATCGTGCGCGACGTGGACCTCGACGGCTTCCCGCTCGACGAGGAGGTCGGAGACAACTTCCAGATCGGCGTGCGCTCGACCGCCATCAAGGGCTTCACGTTCGACGTGGCCTACTTCCACAGCATCATCGACGACTATCAGCTCAAGGAAGCCTACTCGAACGCGGCGGGCGACGGCCTCTACGGCACGCTCGACGAGGTTGAGATCAAGGGCGTCGAGCTGGCTGCTCGCATGGAAAGCGCCCCGTTCACCGGCGGACCGTGGAACTTCTTCGGCGAGGCGACTTACACCTACACCGACGGCAAGATCAAACGCGGCAGCGACTCGATCTTCGACTTCGAGAACTTCACCGCGGTGGATCAGGATGTCTCCGGCAAGCGCCTTCCGTTCACGATCGAGCACTTCGCCAATCTGACCGTGGGCGTGGCCTACAGGAAGCTCTGGGATGCGAGCGTGACGGCGACCTATCGCGGCGATTTCTTCACCAACGCGCAGAATACGAGCCCGCTGCTCTGCGTGGATGAGGAAGCCGCGACCGAAGCCGAAGGCGATGGCGTCTTCACGGGCTGCTACGGCGGCGACGAGATGGTCGGCGGCAAGGTCGACGACGTGTGGCTGCTGTCGGCGCGCAGCAACTTCAATCTCACCGACAAGCTGACGCTGTTCGTTGCCGGCACCAACCTGACGGACGAACTCTACATCGCGGATCTCTCGGATGGCGCCAAGCCCGGCCAGGGGCGCACCATCTACGGAGGCTTCACGCTCAAGTTCGACTGATCATCTCGCGTTTACGACTTACACGAACTTCTCCCGCGAAAGTTCGGGCTCATGGCGGATCTGCCGGCATGGGCCCGAAGCCTTCCGAAATCGGCGCCTCCAGCCGGTGGACTATTGGCAAATCCGATCTGCCAGGGGGCGCCAAGCCAAACCTCGACGCTTCCCAGGAATTAATCCCCGCTTTGATGCCACATCATCCCGTACATCTGCTCATAACTTCCTGATTTTATTTGTTTTTTCGTAATTATACGGCGGCACTTACCCCGACCAATGCCACCGCATGGGACCATCCCGAGTTGCTGCGGCCCCCAGCTATCGAGAACATGCTGCAACTTTATAACAACACTATGCCCTTCCGTTGTGCGTGTGCTGTCGGCAACGGGACCCGGGTTACTTCGGCAAAAGAACCGACGGTGGGGATTACGGGCTGCGCTCCGGCATGGGCGCGGACGGGGAGGAAGCAGAATGCAATTCAAACACCAACTCAAACTTACGGTGATGGCGAGCGCTGTCGGCCTTATGGCCTCGCCCGCGAACGCACAGACTGCGGCGCAGCCCGCGAATCAAGGCGAGCTGCCGCAGGTCGAGGTGCTTCAGAAGAAATCCGCTCCGGCAGCGAAAAAGAAATCCGCACCCTCCCAGGCTTACTCTCCTCCCGCACCTCAGCCGCCGGCGCCGACCCCGGTTGCCGAGGAAGCACCCGCGAACTCACCCTATGGGGCGGCAGCAAGCGGCGGGGCGGCAGCACGTGCCGAATCCGGGCCGCTTTCGCCGATCAACGCGCGCCAAGCGCTTCCCGGCGATCTGCAAAACTTCACCAGCGCGGGAACGCGCGTCGACGCCGCGGATCTGGCGGAGCAGCGCCCGCTGACAAATCATGACGCGCTCGCCCGCGTGCCGGGCGTCGTCACCGTGATGGACGACGGCATGGCGCGCCACTCGGGCATCGGCGTGCGCGGCTCGCCCATGCGCCGCTCGCGCAAAGTGCTCGTCATGGAAGACGGGTTGCCGATCAACTTCTCGACCTATCTCGATCCCTCGACGCACTACACACCGCCGACGGACCGTGTCGAAAGCATCGAGGTCATGCGCGGCCCCGTCGTCAACTACGGGCCGCTCAACAACCACGGCGTCATCAATTTCCGGAACATCTCGCCATTCGGCGCCAACGAGACGGTGATCAAGGGCGCGTTGGGCTACACCGAAGGCTCCGACAAGGATCTCAACAACTACCGCCACGTTCATACGCGCCAGAACATCGGCAACGCCGGAATCGTCGTCTCCTATTCCGGTGCGGAAGGCGGCGGCGCGTGGGACAACGAGGAGCTGCGCTACAACGACTTCTATGGCGCAATCGGCCTCAAGGGCACCAACCAGGATCTCACGATCTCCGGCGGCTATTTCCGCCAGCGCGACCAGTATGACGAGATCAACTTCGTTCCGAACGACGAGGACACGGGCTACCAGGAGTTCTTTGCCAACGGGCGCAACAAGTCGGGCAGCCCCTACTTCTTCGACGGCATCGCCTCGCTTGCCGGCTTGAGCAGCTATAACGCCGACTACTGGCGTATCCAGGCGACGCACAACCTCTACATCGACGATACGACGACGCTCACGACGCGTGCGTACTACTCCGACAACGAGCGCAACCGCTTCTACGTGAATGCCGATCGCGGCGACTACGACGCCAATTCGTTCTTCATGCGCGGCCGCGAACGGCACTATCAGTTCTACGGCGCGGAATCGCGGATCGAGTTTGCAGACCGGCCGTTCATCGCCGGCATGCGCCAGGATATCCAGGCCGGAATTCGCTACGAGCGTCACGAATTCACGAACTGCAACACGGTGGGTCTCGAGAACCAGGTTCTGGACGACGACACCAGCGGACGCTGCGATATCTTCACCCGCCTTCCGGAATTCAACGAGGACCGGTCTCGCCGCTCCGACACCGATGCGGATGCCTTCTCGGCGTTCGTGCAGACCGCGATCCACGTGACGCGGAACCTGACCGTGACACCGGGTCTCCGCTTCGAGGACTATCGCATCAATCGCAACTCGATCCGCCCCGACGATGAGACCTCGGAGCAGCCGGGACGCTCGAGCTCGGATCACAGTGAAGTTCTGCCGATGATCGCCGCCGCGTGGGAGGTTGCGCCGCGCACGACCGTATACGGCGGATATCACCAGGGCCTCACGCCTCAGGTCACCAGAGGCGTCGCCTTCCCTCTTCCCGACGAGAAGGGTGACAACTTCCAAGTCGGCGTGCGCTCGACAGCCATCCGGGGCTTCTCGTTCGATCTCGCCTACTTCCACAGCAACATCGACAACTATCAGGTCAAATCGCCGTCGGCTCCGGACGGAGGCAACAACATCTATGGCGCGGCCGACGAGGTGAAGATCGATGGCTTCGAGATCGGCGCCCGGCTCGACAGCCGTCCGATCACCGGCGGCCCGTGGAACTTCTTCGGTGAGACGATCTACACGTACGCCGACTCCGTGATCGAGCGCGGCGTGGACGGCGACGGTGACGACGTATCCGGCAACATCGTGCCCGAGGTTCCCAAGCACTACGCAAACCTCACGCTCGGCGTCGCCTACAAGGCGTTCTGGGATGCCAGCGTGACGTGGACCTATCGCGGCAGCTTCTTCACCGACGTCGGCAACAATTATGACATCGAAGTCGACGATGGAGAGGTGGAGTCCGGGTTTGTGGACGACGTCTGGCTTCTGTCGGCCCGCTCCAACCTCAAGGTCACGGACAACCTCTCGCTGTTCGTCTCAGGTACGAACCTCACGAACGAGTTCTACCTGTCGGACATCGACGAGGGCATGAAGCCGGGACCGGGACGCACCATCATGGGCGGCTTCTCTTACAAGTTCGACTAACTGCAAATCCTTCTCCCAGAAGGTGCAGCGATCCCCGAGCCTGGCATCAGGCTCGGGGATTGGCTGTTCTGGGGGCCGTGGCTATGACAAGGGACTAGGCCGTCGCCGCGGCGAGCGCCTGGTCGAGATCGGCGATGATGTCGTCGATGTGCTCGATGCCGATCGAGAGCCGTACATAGCCGTCCGTCACGCCCGTGGCCAACAGCTCCTCACCGCTCAACTGGGAGTGCGTGGTCGAGGCCGGATGGATGGCCAGGCTGCGCACGTCGCCGATGTTGGCCACATGATAGAAGAGCTTCAGGGCATCGATGAAGCGGCGGCCCGCTTCGCGTCCCTTCGCCAGCTCGAAGCCGAGAAGTCCACCTTCTCCGCCCGAGAGATACCGCTCCGCCCGCGCGCGCTGAACGCCGGTCTGCTGAGAGGGGTGGATGACGCGCGTCACGGCGGGATGCTTGGTCAGCCAGCGCACAACGGCAGACGTGTTCTCGGAATGGCGCGCGATACGCAGCGGCAAGGTCTCGATGCCCTGCAGGAGAAGAAACGCGTTGAAGGGCGAGAGCGCGGCGCCGAGATCGCGCAGCAGCGTGACGCGCGCCTTGATGATGTAGGCGATCGGGCCGAGCGGCTTCACCGCCTCGTTCCAGATGGCGCCGTGATAGCTCGGATCGGGCGTGCTGAACACGGGCTGGCGCACCGGATGCGCGGCCCAGTCGAAATTGCCGCCATCGACGATCACGCCGCCGATCGAGGTGCCGTGGCCGCCCAGATACTTGGTCGAAGAATAGACGACGACGGCTGCGCCGTGATCGAGCGGGCGGCACAAGGCGGGCGCGGCCGTGTTGTCGACGATCAGCGGGATGCCGAGGGGACGCCCGATCTCGGCGACCTCCGCGATGGGAAACACGGCGAGCTTCGGATTGGGCAGCGTTTCGGCGTAGTAGGCGCGCGTCCGCTCGTCCGTCGCGCGGCGGAAGTTCTCCGGATCGGTGGGATCGACGAAGCGAACCTCGACGCCCTGATCCTTGAGCGTGTTGGCGAACAGGTTCCAGGTTCCGCCGTAGAGATCGGTCGAGCTCACGATGTTGTCGCCGGCACGAGCCAGGTTCTGCACGGCATAGGCGGATGCGGCCTGCCCCGACGCAACGCCGAGCGCCGCAACACCGCCTTCCAACGCCGCAACGCGCTTCTCGAGCACGTCGGTCGTGGGGTTCATGATGCGCGTATAGATGTTGCCGAGCTCCTTCAGAGCGAACAGATCCTCGGCGTGTGCCGTATCGCGGAACTGGTAGGACGTCGTCTGGTAAATCGGAACGGCGACTGCACCCGTGGACGGATCAGCACGCCAGCCGGCATGGAGCACCACGGTCTCGGTGCGCGGCGTTTTGCTGGAAACATCCTTGTCGGTCACGGCTCTTCCTCCTGGCATTCGGTGTGATCGCGGGTGTGGGCCACCGTGGCCCGCGGCATCGCGACAGCCCGTCTTCTAGCTCAGAGGAATGGGTCCGTCATGGGGGATGACAGGTGTTTCGGGCGATTCAGGTCAAAGGCGGGCGCCTTTGGCTGCCTTTGCCTGCCCCAGTGCTGGAATAACGAATGGAATTCCGTCGGCGGGAGGCCGTCCAACCGACAACGGGCACTCGTAGGCCCGGCTCAGGATGGCTTCCGTCATCGCCTGACGCGGAGGACCGTCCGCTATGATGCATCCGTGGCTCATGATCACGACCCGATCGGCGAAGGCAGCGGCCAGATTGAGATCGTGCATAACCATGAGGATCGCGGTGCCGGCGTCTGCCTCGCGCCGGAGCGCTTCGAGGACGACGACCTGGTGGCCGACGTCGAGGCTGGACGTCGGCTCGTCCAGCAGCAAGATCTTTCCGCCGCCGGCCAAATCACGTGCGACAGAAAGCTGGCAGAGAGCGCGCGCGATATGGGTGCGCTGCCGCTCGCCGCCCGAAAGCTCGGTGAACAGGCGGCCCGAGAACGCCGCCAGCCCAACGCGGCCGATCGCGTCTCCCACTGCCCGTTCGATGCGCGGGTTCTCCCGGGATAATCCCGGAACCGAAACGCCGAGGCGCACGACCTCGCGCACAGTGAACGGAAAGCTCAGATTGCTCGACTGGGCGACGACCGCGCGCAGGCGTGCCAGCTCGCCAGCTTTCAAGATGGCCAGATCCCGTCCGTCGACCACAACGCGGCCCGATGCGGGCGAGAGCTCTCCCGCCATCACTTTAAGAAGCGTGGACTTCCCAGCTCCGTTCGGCCCCAACACTGCAACGACCTCACCCGCGGCCACGCCGAGATCGGCCTTGCTCACGAGGCTCACATCATGAACCCGATAGCTTACGGACTGGGCCGCCAATACGTCGGCACGATCAGACATAAGCCCCTCGCCTCAGCACCAGATGCAGGAAGACCGGCGCGCCGATGAGCGCGACGACGATGCCGAGCGGAAGCTCGGCAGGCGCGACGATGATACGGGCCACGATATCGGCCGCGAGGACAAGGGCGGCGCCGAGCATCGCGCTTGCTGGCAGGACGGTTCCGTGATCAGGGCCTGCGACGAGGCGTACGACGTGAGGCACGATGATGCCAACGAAGCCGATAATCCCTGCCGCTGCCACCGCGGCCGCGACGGATGCCGCTGTGGCGATGATGATGAGGCGCTTGATGCGCTCGACATCTATCCCGAGATGGAACGCCTCCGCCTCCCCGAGCAGCAGGCCGTTCAGAGCCCTGACGAGATAGGGGAGCAGAAGCAGATTGAGCACTGCAAACGGCGCGACGCCGATGACCTTGGTCCAGCTCGATCCCGCGAGGCTTCCGAGTGTCCAGAGCGTCAGATCCCGCAGCTCGCGATCATCGCTCAGATAGGCGAGCAACCCCATCAACGCTTGTGCCAACGCGCCGAGAACGAGGCCCGCAAGCAGCAGGGCTGCGACCGAGACCGTGCGACGGCTGCTCGCGAGCACGACGAGCGTTCCGGTCACGGCGAGACCGCCTGCGAAGGCCGCGACGGGAAGCGCGTGCACTCCGAACGCCGCCACCACGGGCGCGGCAATTCCGTGCCCGAGGACGATCACGGTCACCGCGGCGAGCGCCGCGCCCGACGACACGCCGATCAAGCCTGGATCAGCGAGCGGATTTCGGAAGATGCCTTGCATCATGGCGCCCGCAACAGCGAGACACGCGCCGACCATTGCGGCGAGGATCGTTCGCGGCAGACGAATGTCGAGTAGCACGAGGGCCGAGCGTGCGCTCTCGGCGTCGCCGTCACCGAACATCGCCGTGATGGCGGATGGAAGCGCGTCGAGCGATATGCCGGTCGCTCCGATCGAGAGAGACAGCACGGCCGTGACGGCAAGAGCCAGCGCAGACACGGCGAACAGAACGAAGCGTTGCTGCGCCCTGTCCGGCTCCGCCGCTCTCATATGCTCAGCGGACACGATCGCTCCAGCCGGAAGCTTCGACGTCATGGCCGCTCCGCTGTGGCGGGCTTCTGGGCAAGCTCCGGATAGAAGCGGTCCATCAAGTCCGACGCTGCCGCCGCTGCGCGCGGGCCGAACTGCAAGGCGTAGCTTCCATCGACCTCGATGATGCGGCCGGCCTTTGCGGCAGGCGTGCTGCCAAGCCCTTTCATGGAGCCGATCTCCTTGGCCATCTCACCTTTGTTGGCGCCGTCGCTGCGCAGCATGACGACGATAATGTCCGGAGCCGCCGTTACAGCGGCCTCGTCGTTCAGGGGCTTGTAGCCTTCGAGGCTCTTCACCGCATTCTCTGCCCCGGCAAGCCCGAAAATCGCCTCGGCCGACGTTTTGGTGCCTCCTACCACGACGCGGCCGCCTTGATTTGCCAGCACGAACAGCGCGCGCACGGGCTTCGTCACCTTGGCCCTCTTGGCGGCAACGGCGTCGAACTCCGCCTTGACGCGGCTTGCGAGCTTCGCACCTTCCTCCTTGAGGCCCAGAGCGTCCGCCACGGCGCCAATTTTCTGGGCAACGCCGTCGGGTGTTTCTGGCGTCGATATCTCGATCATCGGAATGGAAGACGCCTTCAGTGCGGCGACGACCTCGGGAGGTCCCGCATTACCGGACGCGATAATCAGCGTCGGGCTCATGGACAACACGCCTTCGGTCGAAAGCGCGCGCATGTAGCCCACGCTTTCCTTGGTGGCGACGGCGTCCGGCGGATAGTGGCTCGTGGTGTCCACGGCCACGATGCTATCCCCGCGGCCCAGCGCAAAAATTATCTCCGTCACATCGCCACCGATGGAGACGATGCGCTGCTCTCCTGCGGCCTTGGGTGTTTCCGCATGCGCCTTGGGCGCGAGCTGCGCACCACACACCGCGAGCGAGCCGATGCCGGCAATCCACAAGAAGCGACGAACGCGTTTCAGAAGAGCGAACATCTTGGTTCCTATTTTGTTAGAATGAGGCGGCCATTGGCGGTGATGCGCAGACGGTATTCAGCGCCGTCGTGCTCGAGGATGGCTTCACGCCTTCCTTGCAGAAGATCCGCCACGCTGTAACGGATCAACGCCTCAACAGATCCACGTGCCGATGGCAGGGGCGCCGATATTTCAGTCTTTTTCTCGTGTTGCTCGGGTGACATTCCTACGTCCAGATTAGAATTATTTGAAATCGGCAGCCGTTCACGCGTCGTAGAAGCGGATGTTTTCGGATCGCCTTTTGTTTGTTGACTATGTAATTCCACATTACTATTGTGCGCAAGTCCGCATCGCAATCGCGGATGTTCCGGCAGACGCAATATCGTCGCCGCAACGGCAAGCCAGCCTTTCGGGAGGGGGTCCCGAGCCAGCCAGCCAGTGAACCGCAAGCTACAACTGGGGCGAGGGCTGTGATGGTAAGAGTGTGGGCAGGGGGCCTGATGTCAGCGGTTTCGTTGATATCGCTAACGCAATACGCAAACGCGCAAGAAATTATGCTCGACGGCATCGTCGTGACGTCTTCCAAGACTCAGGAGAGTGCGATCGACGCGCTCTCGGGCTCGTCGGCGATCAGCAGAGAAGAGATCGATACGCAATTCCAGCCGGACCGTATTTCGCAGGTTCTCAGAACGATCCCAGGCGTGACGACACAGGAGACGGCGCGCGATACCGCGACGGCGATCAATATTCGCGGCCTGCAGGATTTTGGACGCGTCAACGTGCTGATCGATGGTGCGCGGCAGAACTTCCAGCGTACCGGCCACAGCGCGAACGGCATGTTCTACATCGATCCCGAGATGATCAAGAGCGTCGACATCACGCGCGGTCCTACGGCGACGATCTACGGTTCGGGTGCCATCGGTGGCGTCGCACAGTTCTCGCTGCTCGATGCCGGCGACATCCTTCGGTCCGGGGAGTACGCGGCCGGACAGGTGAAGACCCGCTACGGCACCAACGACGACGGCAAGCTTGCGAGCTTCACCGCGGCGGCCCGCTCTCTCAGCGGCACTGTCGATATTATCGGGCAGGTGAACGGCCATTGGTCCAACGACTACGAGGACGGCAGCGGGAACGTCGTGCCGGGCTCGAACGACGAGACGGATTCGAAGTTTGCCAAGCTGCGGATTCGTCCCGAACAGGGCCACGAGGTGACCGCGACCATCATCGACTACAATTCGAGCTTCATGGATCAGGTCGAGCAGGGCTCGACGGACTACGACACCAACGTCGAAAATCGCCAGTACACCCTCGGCTACACCTTCACCAGCCCGACCAACCCGCTGATCGATTTCTCAAGCAAGGTTTACTACAACGAGACATCGCTCGATCAGACGCGCCTTTCGGGCGGCGACAATTCCTACTATACGGCAAATCCGGGTGGCGGCGGGGTCGCATGTAACTCCTCGAATCTCGCGCGCTTCGGAACAACGGCATTTCCGACCGTCTTCCTGCCGGTGGGCTCGCCGTGCTTCTTCCACCCGGACGCATTCCCAGTCGGCTCGCAGCGCAGCTTCAATATCGAGACCGAAGGCGCCGACATCTACAATACCTCGCGTTTCGACGCTGCCGGCATGAAGGTGGCGCTGACCTATGGCATCGACGGGTTCCGCGACACCGTCAAGACCGCCGATCCGACCGGAAATGGCGACGAGTTCACGCCGTCGGGTCAACGTGAAGTCTATGGCGGCTTCGTTCAGAGCCAGCTCACGTTCTTCAACGACATGGTCGATCTGATCACGGCGGTGCGTTACGACAGCTACAAACTGGAGGGCGGCGGCACGGAGCTTTCCGACGATCGCATCTCGCCGAAGGTCACGCTCGGCGTCACGCCGCTGCAAGGCTTTACGGTGTTCGGCACCTATGCCGAAGGTTTCCGCGCGCCAGCCCTTTCCGAGACATTGCTCAGCGGGTTCCATCCCGGATTCGCGCACTTCCAGCTTCTTCCCAATCCCAACCTCGAGCCGGAAGTCGCGCGTAACTGGGAAGGCGGCATCAACCTCAAGTACGACAACGTCGTCACGACCGGCGATAAGTTCCGGGCAAAGTTCACTGCGTTCCACAACAAGGTCGAGAACTATATCGACCAAGTGACGACTGGAGACACGAACGGGTACCTGCTGTTCTTCCGGCCAGGCTGCACGGGCGTAAACCCGGGGGTAGGCTGTATCCCGGTTTCGTTCGTCCCGATGTTCGACGGCGTGAACTTGCAGTACCAGAACGTGCGCGACGCGACTATCGAAGGCGTGGAGTTCGAGTCCTACTACGACGCGCAGTCCTGGTTCGCGGGGATCGGTGCTCATCGCATTCGGGGCACGAACGAGGATACCGGCACCGGTCTCATGACCATTCCGGCCGACCAGGTCACGCTTACCGCAGGCTTCCGGGCTTTCGACAACAAGCTGACGGCTGGTGCACGCACGCGCTTCGTAGCCAAACAAGACCGCTTCGAGCCGGGCGAGATTCGTGCCGCGCAGTTCGCGGATGCTTACACCGTGGTCGATCTCTTCGGAGAGTATCAGGTCAACGACAAGCTCACCGTCAACGCCAATATCGACAACCTTTTCGACGAGACCTATCGCCAGCATCTCGACCAATACAACAGCCCCGGCTTCAATGCCCGGGTTGGAGTGACCATGCGTCTTGGGGCCCAGTAACTCCTCCCGCACTGCCTGGGACCCCCAAGTTGGCGGCGGCGTGCCTTTCCGGTCGTTCTTCCGAGGCCGGATCGGACGCTGCCGCCGTTCTCTAATTCGTCTATGATCGCACCGTTCGGAAACTACGAAAGGACCCCCCGCGATGTTCATCGCAATGAACCGCTTCAAGGTGATCAAAGGAGCAGAGAAGGACTTCGAGAACGTCTGGCTTTCGCGCGAGACGCATCTCAACGAGCTTACGGGCTTCGTCGAGTTCCATCTGCTCAAGGGACCGGAGCGCGAGGATCACGTGCTCTACTCGTCGCACACGATCTGGCGCTCGAAGGCCGATTTCGAGGCCTGGACGAAGTCGGAGCAGTTCCGCAAAGCCCACTCGGGCGCGGGCTCCAGCAAGCCGCTTTATGTGGGCCATCCCGAATTCGAGGGATTCCAGGTGCTGCAAACCGTGACGAGCGATGGAACGCGCCTCGTCGCTGCCGAGTAATTCGATCGAGCGGAGGTGTCTTCCATGAACGCCGTAGCAGAACAGAAGGACGACGTCTTCCTGCCGCTCCAGCAGCGGCTGGCAACCAATCCAGACGGTATTCTCGAGGACATCGCCCGCACATACTGCGTCAGCACGCTCGATGTGGTGCGCGCTCTTCCCGAGGCGCACCGCACGATCGTTGCCGGAGATCGGCTCGAGACAATATTCGAAGCGGTGACGGGATGGGGTTCCATTCTGTTCATCGTGCACACGCCGGATCTCGTGCTCGAATGCGAAGGGCCTCTGCCGCCCGGCACGTTCGGGCGCGGCTACTTCAATCTGCACGGAGACAGCCCCATCGGCGGACATATCCGTGCCTCGCGGTGCAAGGAGATCGCGTTCGTCTTGCGGCCATTCATGGGTCGGGAGTCGCGCTCGATCCAGTTCTTCAACTTGGACGGCGACGCAATGTTCAAGATCTTCGTCCGCCGCGATGAAGCCCGCAACCTCATCGCCGATCAGGTCGCGCGGTTCGATACGTTGAGAGCCAGCCTTTGAACGGCGGCACTTCTCGCATGGCTTGAAAGATCTTTGGAGGCCCGTGATGTGCAAAGGGCGCGATTCCCTGACCGACATCCAGTCCACCGGCTTGGGGGATCTGGAACGCGAGTGGCTGCATCTCGTCCGGCTCCATTGCATGAGCTACGAGCACAATCATGCGGAGGGCTGGGACCGCGCGATCAGCCATGCCGAGGTGAAGTTCGGCGCCGACAACGGGCCGGGCATCGCCTCGCGTATCGCCGTTCTCATTCGCGCCATGCGCGAAGAGCGCCGTGGCGGCTTCGGCTATCTCTCACCGTTCTGCCCCTCGTGCCGATTGCGCGTGACCGAGGACGAATGGCAGCTCATTACGCTCATGCAGGCCGGGTATCGCGGCGAGCCTCATGACATCGACGAGGCCGCGGCCGAGTTTGCGCGCCGCTCCCGCGCGCCCGTCCTCGCGGCTGCCGCCGCCCGATTCGGCAGCACGCTTGCCGCGGCAGTCGATCCCGGGAAGCGGCAAGGTGCGATGCCAGCGCCCAGCTTGCGGCTGCATTGAGGCTGCCGATGGACGCGGCGTGCGAGTTTGCCTTCACCCGCGATGATGGGGTTGCGCTCGCGCTTCCGCGCTCCTTCGAATGCCCACTGCTGTCCCGTACCGTCCACACCTCCACGCGGCCTCGCGCCGCCATCGCCACGTCCGGCGTTCTTTCGTTTTCGTTGCATGCGCTGGCTGCGCTCGCGCTCATGATGACGTGGGAGCGTAACGAACTCGGCGTTCTGCAACAGCCGACCGAGGCCATCAGCATCGAGTTCATCGCGAGCCCCGTTCTCGAGCAGGCTCTCGTCGACGTGACCCAGACACAGAGCGGCGAGACGGCTTCCGTCGCGCAGCAGGCGGGCGCGGAGACCGAAAGCGCCGCCGCCTCCACCGCGGAGGAGGTCAAAGCCGAGGAGACGCTCAAGGCCGAGCCGGTGACAGACGCTCTGCATCCGTCTGTCCCTCCCGTGCCCTTCGCGCAAGCGGTCGAGCCTTCCGACACAGTGATTGCGGGAACCGCGGAGGTGGAGGACAGCCTTCCTCCCCCGGCAGCTGAGGAGAAGCGGACCGAGCGGGAAGAGGAGAAGAAACCTGCGCGCGAGGAGCAGGAGAAACCAAAAAAGAAAGCCGAGAAAGCTTCGGAAAAGCCCAAGCAGCCCACGCAGAAGGCCGAGACCGATCCGAGCAAGAAGGGTGGCGCCGCCTCGCGCGCCAGCAGCTCGACGAAGGCGGGATCCGGACGTGTGTCGGCGAGCTCAGGCGACATCGCGGGTTATGCTGCCCGCGTGCGCGCCCGCGTTGCCGGTAATCGCCCGTCGAGCGGCGGAAAAAAAGGAACCGTCGTGGTGTCGTTCGGCGTCTCGTCTTCAGGCGGGCTGACGTATGTGCGTCTTGGGAGATCCTCCGGCGTGCCGGCTCTGGACCAGGCCGTGCTTTCGGCCGTGCGGCGCGCCGCTCCGTTCCCGCCGCCGCCGGCGGGCACACCGTCGAGTCGGCTCGGGTTCGCGGTGCCGTTCTACTTCCGCTGACGCCGCCTCCGCTGAGGACGCTTACATATCGAGCTTAGGCACGTTCTCGGGCAGCACGCCCTCCGGGAGACAGGGGCGGGCTGTGGCCTTGCAGTAGAAGGTTCCATCGCCACCCTTGCTGCATTCCAGCCCGCGGTCGTCGGCATTGTCCCAGCTTTCGTATCCACGGCCGAGCGAGCCGGCGCGCGACGACCACCAGTTCTGGGCCGCTTGTGCGGCTTCCTCCTGCGTGGAACCCGACGACTTTCCACCCTCCACAGGATCTCCGCAGAACTTTCCGGCCTCTGCGGCCGCGGACGAGAGGATGATCAGCGCCGCCGCAAGCGCTGGCGCCCTCAGGCGTGATCCGAATTGCATGCGCCGCTTTCTCCCTCGTTTGTCATTTTTTCTTTTCGCCTTCGTCACGGATCTCGCGCGATCACAACCGATCGCGGACCGCCGGGGCATTTGATGCGGCGAATTTCCTTGAGGCTTGCGAGATCCAGCACCGAGACATCATCCGAGAACCAGTTGGCGACATATGCGAAATGGCCACTGGCGTCGATCACGATGCCTTCGGGATATCCGCCGACACGAACGCCCGGACGAGGGGCACCGCCAGCCTCCAGGACCGCGACCGTGCTGCTCTGCTGATTGGTGACCAGCACGCGGGCGCCATCGGGCGTCACCGCCGCGCCGTAAGGCATTGCGCCGCTCTTGATCGTCTCGACCACGGCCAGCGCAGCGGTATCGATCACGGAAACGGAGCCGCCCTGCACGTTGCCGACGTAGAGGCGCTTGGCATCCGGCGAGAGCGCCATCGCGAAAGGCGCCCGCCCCACCGCGATGGTGGCGACCACCTCGAGATCGGAGGCCCGTATTACGCTGACGCTGTCGCTCTCACGATTGGCGACGAACAGCGTCGTCTCGTCGGGCGTGAGAAGAACGTGGGCCGGTGCACGCCCGACTTTCACGATACGAGGCTGTGTCGCGCCGTTATCGGAAGGCTCCAGGACGGCGACGTCTGCGCCGTTCCAATCCGCGACGTAAATGCGTCCATTCCCGGCGACGGCGATGCCGAACGGTGAGCCGGGGACGCTGATGGTGCGGAGAACCCTCTGCCCGCCGAGGCTCACCACCGATATTTTTCCGAGATCGGGGTGAGTGACGTAGGCCAGCTTGCTGTCTCGCGAGAACGTCAAGGCCGCGGGCGCCTTTTCGAGCGCGACAGACGCGCCGAGCTGATGCGTCGCAAGATCTATCTCGGTCAGCTTGGCGCCTGTCTGGCTCAACACGTAGAGCTTCTCTGCCCCGAGAGACGCGCTCGCAAAGGCCAGCCATGTCACGAGCATGGCAGCCACGGCGCTCCCTCGGAGGCAGAGAAATCTCATGATCGCACTCCGATGCTTTGTCTCAGCCGCTGCCCTCGACCTTGGCCTTGAGGCCCTTCAGGCCTTCCTGAAGGAACTCGGTCATGGCTTTTACGGCAGCTTCGTCGTTCAGGTTCTCGGGCGGGAAGTTGCTGGTATCGCCGCGGTAGAAGCGGCCGATCCAGGTCACCTCGCTGCCGTCTCCGGACGGGGTCACCGCAATGGTTGCCGAGTAGAAGCTCACGGGCAGCGCTTCCAGGTTCTCGGTCGAGAGGCGATAGCCGTAGGACATGGTGTCGGCGCTGTATTCGTCGAGGCCTTCGACGAGCACCTTCCCGTTCTTCAACGTGATGGAGCGGCTTGCGCCAGAGTCGTTGCCGCCAGTGGCCTCGGTCTTGGTGATGCCGGGGTTCCAGCTCACGTCGGCGAACTCCTTCAGCGCGGCCCAGACCTTCGCGGGCGGAGCTGCGATCGTGATCTTCTCCTCCGCCTTCTGAGGGGTGGGGCCGTGCGCAAGAGCCGGAGCTGTTGCGCCGATCCACAGGGCGAGAACGCCCATCACGCGTGCGAACAGTGTCATTGTCATCCTCGTGTTGCTTTTCAAATTCCGAGCGGTGTTGGGCGTGTCAAATCTTTCGTGCGATCCGCCCTGCGGGTGGCGGCCTCCTTGAGATCCCTGCGTAGTTGCGCAAGGCGCGGTATGGCGTAGAGCCCGACCAGGAGCGCGAGAGCCAGGGCTGCGGGAACAGGGCGAATGTCGACCGAGACCTCCACCGGGCGGGTGTGGGCGTGCGATGCGATCGCGCCCAGAACGTCTTTGGTGTCGACCAGATCAGCGTGGGCGAGGCCGGCCTTGGCCGACAGGCTGTCGAGGTGCTCACTGCGAACGGACGTCAGATGCTCCTCGCCTTTCTGCACATCGGTGCCGAAGGGCGCCCATTTGGGATGGTAACCGGGCCGCAAATGGGCGTCCGGCGGAGGCGGACCGGAGTGATTTTCCTGCGGCACATCCATGGGGCCGTAAGTTCCGATCTCGTTGCCCTCGTCGTCGTACTTCGGCATCGGCACCTTGTCCTTGCCGCCGATACCGAGCACGAGACCCATCACCTTTCCGGGTGTGCCCTCGAAATCCGGAATGCCGCCGCCGGGCGGAAGAGGAGGCGCTTCATGGCCGTCGGTCACAAACAGCAGGTCGGCCTTGAGATCGTCCGCGATGGCGACGGCGCTGTAGAAGCCTTTGGAGACCATGCTGTCCCCTTCCCAGGCCATCCGCCAGTCGAGGTTCTGGATCGCGGTCTCGATCGGCGCGAAATTCTCGCAGACCTCCACGGGATTGAAGAGCAGGAACGAGCGGCGCTCGGTGAAGACGCCGAGACCGAGGCGCGACTGACAGGGAAGCGTGGCGAGCAGCCGCTCCAGCGCGTCCTTCGATGCCTCGAGGCGGCTCACCGGCTTCCCCGATACGGTCATGTCGCGGGTGTTCATGCTACCCGTGATGTCGACCACGGCGACGATATCGTAGGCGTTGCGCGTCAGCTTGATGCGCGGAAGGATCATCGCGAGCACAGTCAAGACGAGTGCCGCGAGCAAGACCCAGAAGCGCACATCCTCCAATCGCTCACGCATCATGGAAGCCCCTTCGGCACACCGGGAAGATCGGTCCACAGGCGCTTCGGCGCATCCGGCGGCACATCCTCGCCTTCCTGCTCGTAGCCCGGGAAGTCGCGCACGATGCGCATGGCGACGTCGTAGTTGTATTTGATGTCCCAGGCTTGCGGATCGAGGCGCAGGGCCAGCCGGTATTCATCCTTGGCCAGCCGGGTGAGAGGGATCGCCTTATCGATATCGCCCCGCTGGACGAGGTCGATGGCGTTGCGCACGCGCGCATTGGCATGGTTGTAGAGCAGTTGCGCCCGGAGCTTCGGATCCGTCATGGCGGACGAGCCGTCGATCAGCGTCTGGGCCTCCTCGCGCCGGTCACGCTGCAGGAGGAAATGAGAGCGGGCGACCAGGACCTCTCCCGAGGCCTTGCGCGCATCTACGGGGACGTCCTCGCCCTCCTTCAATGCCGCGATAATTGCATTGTCGCGGCGGACCTCGTGGATACGCCAGGTGAGCACCGCCAATGTCGCGACAGAGGCGATGAGCGCGGTTGCCAGGAGAAGCGTGCGCACCTTGCGGATCGCGGCAAAAACGGGGGCGAGAAGGCGCGACAGGGTGATGGGCTCAGATGCGATGCTCATGCGTCCTCGCTTGAAGGAACGAGACGGACCTCGGCCAGCTTGGCCGCCAACAGCACCAGCAGCGCGGCAGCGGCGACCGCAAAGGCGCGCGATTTCAGATCCTCGTGCGGGATGCGCTCGAGATACGTGATCGGGCTGCGCTCGAGCTTGCCGATCTCGGCGATGGCGAGGGCGATCGCCTCCGGGTTCTCTGCCTCGAAGGCGCGATAGTCGATGCCGAGAGACTTGAAGAACTTGTCGAGATGGCGCTCCGGCATGGCCTGGGGCGTATCCTCCTCGCCAGGCGCGGGCACGGTGGAGATTCCGGGGGTTCCGGCGGTGCGCAGGAAGAGCCAATAGAGATTGATGGGCCTGCGGGCAAACGCGGCGCGCAGCTTTTCCTGCACTTTCCTGTCGATGACGGCCGCACCGTCCGACACGAGCACGATCACGCGCGCGGCGGGAGACGGGTCTGCCTCCTGCATGTCGAGCGCAAGGGCGAGGCCGCGCCCAACGTTGGTGAAGGCGAGGCCCGGACGATCCATGGCGTCGACCGCCGCCAGCACCGCGTCCTTGTGCTCGGTCATGGGCAGCACGTGCATCGGCGACGTCGAGAAGGCTGCAACACCGACCAGGTCATGGTCACGGTGCACGATGAAATCCTTGAGCAGGCGGCGCGCTGCGGCAGACTTGCTCTCCTCACCGCCCTCCGGAGCGCGTCCGGCAAAGGTGTTGTCCATGCTCGACGAGCGGTCGATGAGCAGAACGATGTGGGCGCCCTCGCCGCTCTTCTCGATGGTGCGACCCAGCCGGTGAAGGCCGCCGATGCCGAGGATGAGCGCCACGATGGCGATGCTCCCCACGATCCGGAGCATCCAATCCAGGGCTACCGACAAGGGGTCCGCCTCGATGCCCTCGATCGAGGGATAGCTCTGCGCTCTCTGCGCCGAGAGCAGCAGTGGGAGCAGCGCCAGTGGAAGGAGCGCCAGCACCCAGGGCGTCTGGAGGGCGAGATCCATCAGGCCGCCCTTTCCTGCCGGGCAAGGACGGCGGCAAGCTGCCTCAGATCGGACGGCGGCAGGCCGATCTCGCCTTCCCTCTGCGCGTCTCCGAAGAATACGGAGCGTGAAGCTGCAAAGAAGCGCTCGACCTCGGCGCGCGTTTCTGAATGCTCCGGATGGGCCGCGAGGAATCCGTCGAGATCCGCGGCAAGCAGCCGATGGCCGGCGGCAGTGTCGAAGGCGCGATGCAGGGCGAGCAGCGCACTGCGATAGCCGTCACCATTACTTCCGGACGCGAGCGCGCGGGTCACATCTCGCACGGCGCGAGAGAACGGCCGTGCGGCACGGCGATCGAACGGCCACCAGGCGAGATCACGTGCGAGCAGAACGAGCAGCAGGCCCGAGAGGCCGGCCGCTATCAAAGCGGCGGAGCGCAAATTGCCAGACTTTCGCAACGGAGGCGGACTGTCATTCCGCAGGAACGTCTCTGCCGTCTCGCCGCTCTTCTCCGGAAAGATCTCGCGAATCGGGGAGGTGAGGAACGTGAACGGCGGCAAGGTCGCCGTCTCGCTGCCCTCGGGGCTGCGCACCGTCACCTCTGTTGCCGGGATCGTGACCTTCTTGGGATCGATCGGCGCGTAGAACGTCTGATACGTCAGCGTCAGCCGATGCCGGCGCGCGTCTCCGTGAAGCGAGGATGTGAGATCGAGCGACCTCAGCTCCAGCCAATAGTTGGACGGCCCGGTGCGCGGGAGGGACGCGGGAACGATCTCGTCGTCAGCGCCAGTCTCGATCTCGATGGTGCGGACGAGCGTATCGCCGAGGAAGTATCCGAATGGCCTCGGGTCCTCGACGCTAATGGAGCGCACACCTGCAGCGGCGCCCTGCGCAAGCCCAAGGATCGACAGTAGAGCGAAGATGGCCCGCAGCATGGCTCATGCTCCCGTCGCGAGATGGGCGCCCAGCAGATCCCATCGGATGGAATCCGTGATCTCGAACGGCTCGCGACCGTAGCGCGAGGCCAGAGATCGAAAAAAGGACCGGCGGGCCTCGATCCTCCTTTGCCACTCGGCCTTTAAAGAAGGCCTCATGGCTACGAGGCGTCGCCGGCCAGTTTCGAGATCCGTGAGCTCCATGAGGCCCCAGGACGGAAGCTCGGCGTTCTCTCTCGAATCCGAGATCCTGATCGGGACAACGTCGTGCCCGGTTAGGGCGTCGAACAGCTCCTCGAGCTGTTGCTCGGGGAGCAGGAAATCGGACACGACGAAGACGACATTGCGCTTGCGGCCGATCCTCTGGGCGGCCTCGATGAGCCCGGCCGCGCCCCGGTGGGCAGGCACGTATGCCCGAAGGGCGGCCACCATCTCCGCCTCACCCGCGCGAGAGCGCGTCGGCGCAACGCAAAGCTCCTCCCTCACCTCGCTGTCAGCCGCGTACAGAGCGAAGGTATCGCCTGCGCGGCGCACCGAGGTGGCGAGAACGGTGGCGAGCTCGGCCGCGATCTCCATCTTTCTAGAGGCGCCGTGAAAGGCCATGGAGCCCGAGACATCGAGCAGCATGGTGACGCCGATCTCGCTCTTCTCCTCGAAGCGGCGCACATGCAGCGTGCCGAACGGATCCCGCAACGTCTGGCGCATGTCGATGCGGCGAGGATCGCGGTACTCCATAAGGGTGGCGAGGTCCCGGAACAGGCCGCCCGCACCCGACTGCGTGCTGCGGTGGGACCCCTGACGCACCGAGCGGCTCCGCCAGACGATCCGATAGGGCAGATCGACCGGAGGTGGCGACGTCATGGGCTTCGTCGTCATGGGACGGGCACCGTCTCGAAGAGGGCGTCGATCAACTCGCGCGCCACCCGCTCGCGCCGAAGCTCGTAGACGGGCTCGAAGAAGATGCGGTGCGCCATCGTCTCGAAGAAGACGGACCGTACGTCTTCCGGAACCGCCATCGTGCGCCCGTCGAGCCAGGCCGCGACGCGGGCTGCGCGGACGAGATAGCTCAAACCACGCGGGCTTGCGCCTGCTGCAACAAGGCGCGCCGTATCGACGCCCGGGATCTGGATGCCGGCCTCGGCCGGGTAGCGCACGGCTTGCCAGAGATTGAGCACGTAGCGCTCGAACGCGTCGCTGGTCTTGATCTCTTCCTGGATGGCGCGGCCGACATCATTCAGCTGGTCGTAAGGCAGGATGCCTTCCTCGATCGAGCCGATGAGACGATCGCCGTCATGGAAACGTGTGCTGAAAGCCAATTCGCGCCGCGTTGCGAGATCGGCTGGCGTGGTGATGGCAATTTCCATCAGGAATCGATCGCGCGCCGCCGCAGGCAGCTCGAACGTCTCCTCGCGCTCCACGCGGTTGCGGTCCGCGAACACGACGAGGTGCGGAAAGCGGAACTCGCGGTTGAACGCCGTCACGCTGCGCTCGGCCATGAGACGCAGGAGAAGTGAGTGCACTTGCGGGCGGGCGCGGTTGATCTCGTTGAAGAAGAAGATGGCGAGATCCTCGCCTGCGCGAAGCACGGGGCCTTCGTCGACCCGCGGGCGCCCGTCCTCGGCGAGGTAAGTATGATAGATGAGATCGCCCGGCATCAGGTCGATCGTGCCTTCAATGCGCTCGTAGGCACCGCCCACCGCGCGCGCGGCCGCACGCAGCAAGGTCGTCTTGCCCACGCCGACGTCGCCTTCCAGCAGCACGTGACCGCGCGCAAAAAGGGCAATCGTCAATAAGCGGATGACGCGCTCCTGGCCCACCACCGCTTTTGCAATTTCGGTTTCGAACTTGGCGGCCCGGCTACGCCATCCGGGCAAGTCAATGCGTCCGGTGGATTGACCGGATTCGATCTTATCGTGCGGCATCAGGACCTCGCGGCGCCCGGAGCCGAACCGGAGCCTTGTTGTTCTTGCTCAAAAGGAGGTGCGGCCGAAGCCGCACCCCAAGAACCCTCGGAGAGGAAGCAGAGCACTCTTGCAAGCGTGGCACTGCAGCCGAGGAATCAATCGAACGACTATTGGATCTTCGATACGTCGTAGACCCACTTGCCCGTCTTCTGGAAGTGCGCGGAGCGCTTCGCGTTGCGAGCGGCCTGGTCGTCGAGCGACTTCTGCTGCTTAGCAAGCTCGGCGGGGTTGTGCTTCGGGTCGTACTTCGAGCCGGCGACCTTCTCCGGGTAGCCGGGCTTCGGCTCCCAGCAAACGCCCGCGGCCTTGCACTTCGTTCCATCGTAGGCGCCGGCAACGCCGGCACCAACTGCGAGGATCACCGCGCTTGCGGCGAGCGTCACAATGGTCTTCGTCATGGGTCAGTTCCTCCAATCAGCGTCTTCGACTTCGGGCGGTTTAATCCGCCCTGACACCCGCATATCCCCCGGGAGGCGCCCGCGAAGGCGCCCTGGCCGGTTAGTTTGCGGATACCTTGCACTCACCTGCGTCCGCAGCCTTTGCGCTGTCGTCCGCGGATGCGTGTTCCTCGAGCTTGTAAGGCGTAAACGCCTTTTTCTGCTCCTCGGTAAGCCAATCGGCTTCCTGGATGTCGCCGGTGTAGAGATGGCGGATCCAGGCGATCAGCTTCAGCATCTCGTCGAGCTGCAGATCGTTGTGCGGTCCCATCATGCCCTGGGCGCCGCCGTAGATCGTCTCAAAGAGACCTTTGTCGGTTTTGTTCTTCGGATAGGTCCAGTAGGCGTCGTTGAGACCGGGTCCGACCTTGCCTTCGGCGACATGGCCATGACAGCCCGAGCACGACGTCAGATAGACCTCCTCACCCTTGGGGAGGCACGCCTTGACCTCGGTGTAGAGGTTCACGCCGCTTTCAAGGAACTTCTTGACCGCCTCGGTATCCCGGCCTTCCGGATTCGCAGTCTCAGGCACCTTCAGGTCCTCACCCGTGATCGTGTGCCGAAAATCTTCCGCCCACGCGACAGCACCTCCGAATGCGCCTGCCGCCAGCAGGACAGACGCAAAAATCGCCTTGCTCTTCCTCGTCATTCTCTCGTCGCTACCCGTTGTTATATTTCGTTGAACTCCCAAACCGGAAAGGCGGTGTCCACGTCCGCCTCCCGCCTCCTCACTCACGAGCGCGGCAGTCCCGTCACGAGCGGAATGCCTTCGTCCTTCAGGATCTCCTCAATCTTCGGCTTCGCCTTCTCGAGCGCGAGATCCAGTGCCGAGAGGAGTGCAGTGTCGTCCTTGCGGACGCCGATCGACTGATCGAAATGATGCGGAACCTTCTCCCCGTCGCTGCGCACGTTGTCGTCGGGGATGACCGTTAGCATCAGCTTGTCGGACGCCTTGACGTAGCGCGCCACTTCCGGCGCGAAGTTCACGGCGACGTCCGCCGTGCCGTCGGCGACCTCGTTGACCATGCGGGTGGGCGGAACGCGCGTGAACTTGTTGCGCCGATCCTGGAAGTTGGTCAGCGAGTGCATGTAGTTGAAGTGCTCGCGGAAGAGCCCGAGCTTCTCCATCATGATCTGGGCGGGCGTACCCGGCGTGAAGCCGATCTTGGCAGCCTTCGCGAGATCCGGGCTGTTCCAATCCTTGATGTCGAGCTTGGTGTCCTTGCGCTGAATGAAGACGTAAGGAGCGCGATAGTAGGGCTTGGTGGTGAGGACGCGCGGATCACCGGTGTCCATGCCCATCACGACATCGCACATCTTCATGTCGAGCTGATCGCGGACGATATAGATGCCTGGGCGCGAGAACCATACGAAGTGCGGCTTCCGCCCCATGGCGTCGGCCACAGCGACCGCAATCTTGTTCTCGAAGCCGGATCCATCGCGGTTCGAATAGGGCAGCTCGTCCGCCGCTGCGCAGATGCGGAGCATGGCGGAGGCTTCGGAGTTGGCGTCGTCAGCGGCCAGGGCGGGCGTGGCCACGAGGCCAACCGCGAAGAGAGGCGCGACGAGCGCAGATTTCATGGAAGAGAAGCGGGAGGACGCGAAACGCTTCATGACTTTCACCTTGGGTTCCTCTTTATGTGTCGAGCTTGCCGTCTCTTTCGCTTCAGATTTCGCTCTGAGCTTTGCGGCTTGGCTCTTCCGATCGCCCTTTTTCGGATGCATTGGCCTGCATCTCTTCCGGGCGATCGCGGTGTGTGTTTGGGTCCGCCATTCCGGCGTGGGGGCCGCCGCAGCGCCTCTCTGCCACGAGAGGATGATCGGCGCTGCGGCGGCCTTTAGTTCAGGCTAGATCAGCCCTTCGTGTCGAACTCACCGACGGAGAGGTCGTTGTAGGGGTTCTTGCCATCGAGCGAGAACACCTGGAGACCACCACCCATCTGCGTGTAGTTCTGCAGGTTCTTGAAGGCGCCGACGGCACCAAGGCCAGCGGTCGGATCCTGCAGGTCGAACACGAGACCAACGCCCGGCCAGCCACCGACGCCGTACATGATGGCGACGTACTGGGTGCCCTTGTGCTCATACGTCATCGGGTGACCGATCACGCCCGAGGGAAGCTTGTACTTCCAGAGCAGCTCACCGGTGTCAGAGTTGCGGGCCTTGATGAAGCCATCAAGCGTTCCGTAGAACACCAGGTTGCCTGCGGTCGCGAGCGTGCCGCCCCAGACCGAGAAGCGCTCCATCTTCTCCCACTTGTAGTCGCCGGAGATCGCGTTGTAGGCCTTGATCTGACCGAGACCGAGGTAGTTCTGGCGATCACCCTTCGGACCCGGGTACATCCACAGCGTGGCGCCGACGAAGAACTGGCCGGCACGATAGGGAAGCATGAAGGGCTCCCAATCCATGCAGATGTGGTTGATGCCCATGAAGAAGAGTTCCTTCGTGGGATCGTAGGAGTCGTGGCCCTGGTTGTGGTAACCCATGGCCGACGGGCAGATTTCCTTGCCCTTGTGGTCCATGCGGGTGCCGAACTCAGGATCGCGAACCGGGAGGCCCGTCTTGAGGTCGACCTGCTTCACCCAGTTGACCGTATCGTCGAGCTTGTTAGCCGAGACGAGGTCACCGTTCTCGCGGTCGAGGGTG
The DNA here is from genome assembly GCF_000383415.1 of Hyphomicrobium zavarzinii ATCC 27496. Taxonomy (GTDB): domain Bacteria; phylum Pseudomonadota; class Alphaproteobacteria; order Rhizobiales; family Hyphomicrobiaceae; genus Hyphomicrobium_C; species Hyphomicrobium_C zavarzinii. The sequence continues at coordinate 195,480 of NZ_KB911261.1, forward strand.
TAGACGATACCGTTACGATCGGGGTGGGTGAGAAGCTTGCGCTTCTTGCCAGCCTTGTCCGTCTGCTCCGAAAGGATCATGACGTTCACGCCAGCGTAGTCCCACTCGTCGTGCGGGGTCTTCTGGTAGCCGAACTTGGCCTTGCCGGTGTCGGCATCGCGGCCCCAGATCGTCATCGTCCACTTGTTGTCGCCCGGACGCATGGTCTCGTTCCACGGCGCCGGGTTGCCCGAGCCATAGTGGAAGAGGTTCGTCTCGGGGTCATAGGCGTACCAGCCCCAGTTCGTGCCGCCGCCGATCTTCCAGGCGTCGCCTTCCCAGGTGCCCGTGCCAAGGCCCTTCTGGCCGTAGTGCGGGTTTGCGCTGTTGAAGTCGTCAGCCAGGCCGACCTCGTTGTCGGGACCGGTTGCGTACACGCGCCAGACCTGCTCACCGGTCTTGACGTTGTAAGCGGTGGTGTGACCGCGAACGCCGAGCTCGGCGCCCGAGGAACCGACGAGAGCCAGATCCTTGATCACGTACGGAGCCTGGGTCAGCGTCTGGCCGACCTTGATGTCGCCGTTCTCAACCTTCCAGTACTCTTCACCCGTCTCAGCGTTGAGAGCCACGAGGTGGCCGTCGAGCTGGGTCTTGATGATCAGAGCCGGAACCTTGCCGTCGCCCGGCCAGTAGGCCAGACCGCGGTTGACGAGGTCGCAGCAAGCGACCGAGCGAGCGGCCGGATCCTGCTTCGGCTTGTGCTGCCACAGGATGTGGCCGGGATCGTTCAGGTCGAGAGCGAACGTGTTGTTCGGGAACGACGTGTGGACGTACATGACGCCATTCACGACGAGCGGCGTTCCCTCATGCCCGTGCAGCAGACCCGTCGAGAACGACCAGGCAGCGCGGAGCTGCTTCACGTTCTCGGTGTTGATCTGCGTGTTGGGGCTGTAGTTCTGTGAGCTGTAGTTCTTGCCCGGCATCACCCAGTTTTCGTTGCTCTTCGACAGCTCGTTGAGCTTGTCGTTGGCGAACGAAGAGGATGCCGAACCCATGGCGACCATCAGCGCAGCGCAGGACGCGCCAGCCAACAGCCCCTTACCCAGGTGCTTCATCATTCCCAAAACCTCGCGTTATCCATCCCAAGGCCGAGACAGTTCCCGCGGAGAGCCTCACGGTTAGCCATGAGTGCGCATCCGCAGCCTGCCTCTATCCAGTGTCGCAATGTCCCGCTGACCACGTCGGGGGACATCACGCTCACGACCCGATTTGCTGCACCGCCAAGGGCTTGTTCTCGCCCGTTGCGGCTTTGCGTCTCGGACCGTGGCCGCACGCTAGACTGCGACATTCGGTGCGGTCTCTAGTCCGACTGGCAGACATCGACGGGATAAAATTGCAAAGAAGCCGGGCTTGCCCCGGCAACGGGCAAAAACGTAACTATGTAACGTTATTGTGATCGCCGCGAAGCACCGTCTTGTGGTGTTTCACTTTCATTCGCGGCTCGTTTCGAGCCTCGATTCCGATCCAAAAGAGGGAGGTTAGAGCGATCGTGGTGCACAAAAACGGCTCCGATCAGCGCGTAAAGCGCTCCGCCTCTTTCGCCGCCCTCCTCGCAGCGTCTCTCTTCGCGTGCGCGGGCCTCGGCGGATGCGGAGACGAGCCCGTGCGCCAGGAGGCGAAGCGCGTGGATCCCGCGGAAGCGGCGCCTCACAAGACCGCCTGGCTCGAGCTTTCCAGTCCCCTTTCTCCCGCCCAATGGCTCGCAAGCCGCGGCGAGGAAGACGCGCGACCGATCACCGACCCAGAGGTTCAGCGGGTGGCGGAGTTGCTGGCGACCGCGCATACGCGCTATCGGGAGAGCGAGCGGATGATCGCCAACCGCTCCGCACAGCTCTCCGAGATGCTCGAGCCGCACGGAATAAAAGAACGTGCGACAGATATTCTCGGTGATCTCACCAGCATCGGCGGCAAAATGGGCCAGACTGAAGGCTTCGGCGCCGTGAGCCAGTACTATTTCAATCTCCGGGTCTCGAGCGTCACCCGCACGGAGGCGCTCGCAACCCTCAAGACCCGCTATGGCGCAACGCCCTAGCCCGCAAGGACAGACGACCCATGGGACCAGTTATGCAAAGCGTCGAGCAGCTCCGAGTGCTCATCATCGACGACCATCCGTTCGTGCTTCAGGGGTGCGCCCGCATCCTCGAGGAAGCCGAGGTCGCGCGCGTTCTGCAGTCGGGTGGCCTGGCTGACGGCTACCGACAATACCGCGCTCATCATCCGCACGTGATCATCGTCGACCTTTCGATCAAGACCGCGGCGCTCGGCGGCCTGTCGTTCGTGCGGCGTCTCAGGCTGCACGACAAGAAGACGCCGATCCTCGTGCTCAGCATGCACAGCGATCCCATGATCATCCGCCGCGCACTGGAGGCGGGTGCCACGGGCTATCTGCTCAAGGATGCGCCTTCGGACGAGTTCCTCAAGGCATTCCATACCGTGCGGCAGGGCCGGCCGTATCTCAGCCACGAGGTCGCTTCGGAGATCGCGTTCAGCGAGACGCGGCTCAATGCGAGCCCGCTTCAGGCGCTCACGGTGCGCGAACTTCAGACGCTCTCGCTCATCGCTGAAGGCAAGTCTTACGGCGTGATCGCGGAAGAGCTCAGCATCAGCTACAAGACCGTGGCCAACACCACATCGCAGATCAAGATGAAGCTCGGCGCACGCAGCCTGCCGGAGCTGATGCGCATTGCGATCCAGCATCTGCCGGGTCCCTCCGGACGGCGCAATCGCGACTAAACTCCAATAGAAGCCGCAAAAGAAATTGCGCAAGCTCTCGGCTGAGGGCTTGCGCATTTTTTATCGGGTAGCTGTCGCGGTTTCGTCAGCTCGGCGGATTGATCGCGATGTCTGTCGGCGTGCTGAACGTGCCGTCAAACAAGCGCGTATCCGATCCATCGCCCTTCGTCACGATATTGCGCGCCGGCAGGCCGGTCGCCTTGTCGACGTAGAGCGTCTGAATGTTGGCCGGCTCGGCAGGCTTTTCCTTGTCTCCCTTCGCGCGCTCCTCGGTCACGGGCGGAAGGGTAGCCTTGTAGGCCAGATAGGGCTTGCTCTCGAACGTCGTCTCACCCAGGCACTCGTAGGCGAGCTGGCTCTTCGAGGGCTCAGCCACCGATTCCTTGAGCTGCTTGGCGATCACTTCGGCAAAATTAGCCGGAACCTCGGACCATCCTTGTCCCTGGTTCGACCAGACTTTGTTGCCGATGGCGATGGTCTCCATCTGGGCAGTTGCCTGATCGCCGAGGCTCACGCGCTGATGCATGCGGTCCGGCAGCAGGTAGTCTACCGTCATATGCAGGGTTCCCTGCTGCTCGTTGACAATTTTCGTCTGGAGCCGGAAGCCCGGTCCGCTGCGCAGCTTCGAGAACGCCTGGCTCACCTCCTCCTTGCAGTCAGCGCTGAAAGCGTGACTGCCAGAGGCAAGGAGCAGTCCAACCACAAGTACACCACGGATCACGAGGTCTTCTCCCAGTATGAGTTGTTTTGCATAGCTCTTTGCGCGCCTCACCATGCCGTGTCATGGCAGAACAATCCGGGAGGAAATCCCCGGTCTGCGGGGACGCGGTCGCGACCGTCTGCGTCCATCCAGGACCGAAAAGGGCCTTTTACCGCCATCATTTGCGCTGTTTCCCGAACTAAACGGGGGTCAATGGGTGTCTAGGACTCAAGCGAAGCCTTGTTTGCCGGGACGACGCTCCAGGCACCCTTCGGCCTTGTTCCGGGACGATGTCGACCGGCCCCGGATCAACTTTGGATAGAACATGACCCATCGCGCCTTCACCGCGGCCCTCTCCCTTCTCCTCACGTCCGCCATCGCGCCATCCGCTCCGCACGCCCAGACCCCGACGCGGGACCCCGAGTACCGGATCGCGCAGCAAGGGCCGGGCGGCCCCGCTGCCAATCAGGGGGAAGATAAAGAGGGCGACAACACCCGCCCGGGAAAGCGTACCCCAGGCAAGGAGGGACCGGGCCGAGGCGAGCGCGGGCCTGGCCGCGAAGGCGGTGGGCCTGGCCGCGAGGGCGGGCCTCCGCCGCAAAGGCAAGGGCAGGGGCAACCGCAGGGCCAGCCTGCGGGTAAGCCGGACAAGACTATCGACCGCGCCCAAGGCGAGGCTCTCAAGCAGAAACAGCTCGAGGCCCAGCAGGCTCGCGAGAAAGCGCTCAGGCAGAAGCAGGATGCGGACCTAGCCCGCGAGAACGCCATCAAGCAGCAGCAGCTCGACGCACAGAAAGCCAAGGAGAACGCTGCCCCACCCAAGCGCCCCATCGATCGCATTCGCGAACGCGTTATGCAGGGTAAGGAGCAGAACGCCGTGCAGCCGCGGGACAACGCTGCAACGCGCAGACAGGACGCCGACCGCGAGCGTGACAACGTGCTGAGACGTCAGCAGCTCGATGCGCAGCAGGAGCGTGACAAGGCACTGAAGCAAAAGCAGGACGCGGACCTGGCTCGCGAGAACGCCATCAAGCAGAAGCAGATCGACGATCAGCGGGCCAGAGAGAACGCAGCCCCTCCGCCGAAGCGGGACATCGACCGGATCCGCGAAGGCATCATCAAAAAGAAGGAGATGGAGGCGGGACGCGGCAGTCCGAACCGCGACGCCGACCTCGCACGTGAAAACGAGATCCGCCAGCAGCAACTGGATGCCCAGCGCCGCCGGGACGGCGATCGCGGGCCGAGCAAATTCGACCGCGCGAAGGCGGACCAGGAATACCAACGCGCGCGCCAGCAAGCCGAGCGCGATCGCCAGGGCGGCGGAGACCGCGGTCGCGGCGGCCCCGGCGACACCGAGCGTTGGCGCGAAGGATCGGCAAGCAAATTCGAAGCTCTGCGTAAGGGACGGCGGGAGCGAGTGGACCTCGGCGGTGCCCGCAATGTGATCGTGGAGCCGGACAAGCGCGTGATCGTGCGCGAGAACAACCGTGCCTTCATTCGGCACGACGAGACGCGCCGGTTTGCAAAGTCGGGCCGCGAGCTGCGGCGCGAGCGGCGCAAGGATGGCACGCTGCTCACGGTGTACATGGGCCTCGCCGGCGCTCTCATCTATACGCTCGAGGACGAGCAAGGCCGGCTTTTGAGACGTTCGCGCAAGGATCGCGACGGGCGCGAGATCGTGCTCATCGACAACCGCAATTTCTATCACGATCGTCGCGGCTCGCAGTTCGGCCCCGGCCGCTACTACGATTCTTACGTGGATCTGCCGCCGCCGGATGTTCGCATTCCGCGCGACAAGTACATCGTGGACTATGACGACGCCTCGGAGGAGGACATCTACGATGCGCTCAGCGCGCCGCCCATCGAGCGACTCGACCGCGGCTACTCGCTGGACGAGGTGCGCCACAGCTACCGCGTGCTCGAGCGCATGCGCCGCGTCGACCTCGATGCGATCAATTTCGACTTCGGATCCTGGGATGTCGGCGAGGACCAGTATCGCAAGCTCGAGCGCATCGCCGACGCCATGCGGCGGATCCTCGACAAGTCGCCGGACGAGGTGTTCCTGATCGAAGGGCACACGGATGCCGTCGGCTCCGACATCGACAACCTTTCGCTGTCCGACCGGCGCGCGGAAACGGTGGCCGTCATCCTGACGGAGACGTTCGACATTCCGCCGGAGAACCTCACGACGCAGGGATACGGCGAGCAGTATCTCAAGGTCATGACTGACGGGCCTTCTCGGATCAACCGCCGCGTCTCCGTGCGCCGCATCACGCCGCTGCTCTCACGGCGAGGGTGGGACGAGAACTAAATCGGTCTTCTAAAGAAATGGCCCCGGATGCGCATCGCATCCGGGGCCTTTTTTCATTGCGCAGAGTTCAGAAGATCCTCAGCCCTTGGCCTCGCTTCTATGGGCGGCAAGATCCACTACGTTGTCGCCCGGCGCATTCACCGCGGAGAAATGGGTGACCTTGTTGGCGTCGCTCACGTACACCCACTTGGCATCGAACAGCTCCTCGTCGCGAATGTAGCCGAGGGTCGCTCCCTTGTTCGGGCGCCAGAACAACAGCGGCGGCAACGCCACCCCGGGCCTGTCCCATTCGGGCTCGACATAGTCGGCCACAGGCTTCCATTGGATCACGTGCTCCTCCTTCCGCGTTCGCCGCGCGCACCGTTATAGTTGAAATCACTCTTCGTCGTCACACGGCACCGGATACTCGATATCCGGCTCGATGCAGCTCTCCTCCTGGATCGTCGCGTGAGTTGCGGATACTGCCGCACAGACGCCAAGCGAAACGGCGACGAGAAAGAGGCATACTGCACGCGGGACTTGCCCGCTACGTTCTGCCCGGCGTAATCGTATCCGTGTGCTCTGCTGGCCCCTGTTCTGCTGGTCCATGTCCGGCACCTCTGAGCAGACGCTCTTTTCCGTTGCCAAGGCTACAGCTCAGGCGGCCGCACCGCCAGTCTCGATCGACACCCAACATCCCGATGAAAGAGCAGGAAGATAGCAGAATTTTGGGCGCCGCCCCCGTGATGCAGGGCGGAAACTCCTCCCCCTGCACGGTGTGCGGGGCGTGCTGCGCTTACTCCGACGAATGGCCGCGCTTCACCATTGAGGACGACGCCACGCTGGACCGGATTCCCGCCGAGATGGTCAATGACCAGCTTTCGGGCATGCGTTGCGATGGCGTGCGCTGCCTGGCCCTCGTCGGTCAGATCGGCGTTGCGACGTCCTGCGCGATCTACGCCGACCGGCCCGACGTATGCCGCGCCTGCGAGCCCGGCGACCATGCCTGCGACATGGCGCGGGAGCGCCATGGGCTGCCGCTCCTCGCGCGCTAAGGCTTCCTCCTTGAGGGACATAAAAAAGGGAGGACGGCGGTACCCCGTCCTCCCTCCCTCATGCCGTGATGCCGGTGCTGCTCCTAGAACTTCACGGTGAGGCCCGCGTTGAAGGAGCGTCCCTCGCCCGGCACATTTCCCTTTGCCGCCACGCCGCCGATGTGACCCGACATAGTCGGCTCGATATAGTGGCCGGCCAGCGGGTCCTCGAAGTAAGTGTCGAACAGATTGGTCACACCGAGATCGAAACGCCAGTTGTCGACCTCGTAGCTCGTGCGCAGATTGACGAGCGCGTAGCCCGCAGTTTCCAGCTCGTTGCGGGTGGTATCGACGTTGTGCTTGCCGCCCACGAGATCGAGCTCGACGGCGCTGGACCAGCCGCCCAGCGCATGGGTGAGCGCCAGCCGGGCATGGAGCGGCATCATGTGATAGAGGCTGACGCCGGTATCGACATTCTCGCCGTGCACATAGCCGCCGCGCCCGGAGAGGCCGATCTCGCCAAAGTCTCGGCTCGCCAGCAAGCGCACGCTTCCGGCGAAGTTGATGCCGTACAGCTCCGCATCGTGGTTGACGAACTCGAGATTGACGAAGCCCGGCTGGCCGATGGCATTGCCGATCTTTCTCACGCCGATGTAGTCCTCCACGTAGGTGTAGTAGGGCGTGACCTTAAACTCCCAATCCTTGCGCGCGCCGTCGTGCCAGCCGGTCGTGACGCTGACCGTATGGGCGGTTTCCGACTCGAGATCCAGGTTGCCTACGTAGCCGTTACCGTCTCCGAACCAGCCGATCATGCTCATTGCCATCTGGGCGTTGTCCATGGGCCCGTCCACGCGGCTCCAGGCGTAGCGCTCATAGAGATTGGGCGCGCGCGACTTCATGGCGTAGCCCGCCTCATAGCTCGTGTTGCGGTTCGGCTCGTAGCGCGCCAGGGCCGTGACATCGATGTTGGTGTCGGTGCGCTCGTGATTGCGGGCGTTGAAGGCTGCCGCATCGAGGGCATAGACGCCGCCCATGCCTCCCACGGCGGCGTTGTAGCCGTGCACGTCGCCGGTATCCATCCAGACGACATCGTTGCGCACGCCGAAGAGCGTGGACCAAGCGTGATCCCACTTGCGCTCCCACTCGATGAAGGTGCCGAGCCGGGTTCGCGTTCCGTCATTGATGGTGAGATACGTATCGGGACCCATCATGCTCACCATGGCCATGGTGGCGGGCCACCAGTCGTCGAGCGCCTGGTGATGGAGCTCGTTGCCCACGCGGAGCAGGTCGCGCTGCGAAAGGGGTATCTCCGCCTTGATCGCATAGCCCATGTCCTCGCCTTCGGTCAGCATCGGCATGTTCCGATAGGGCGGCGCCTTGTTGTATTTCTTGTCGGACAGGAAGTTCATCTCGTGGTCGGTGTGCTGGTAGAAGGCGCGCGCATCCAGCTTGCCCCAGCCGAAGGTTCCGACATAGCGCGTGTTCAGGAACCAGGCCTGATTGTCGACCATATCCATGCGCTGGTTCACGAAGCCCTGGTAGGGGATGTACTGGAGACCGCCCTGGACGATGAAGACATCGCTTCCGTTGCGGATCGCGAGCTGAACGGAATGGTTCTGGGCTTCGTACTCGGTGGAGTAGACCTCTGTGCCGCGGCCGTCGTCGTAGTTGCCGGACCGTCTCCACGCGCCCGCATAGTTGACGCTCACCGTCTCGGTCGCGGCATGAGCGGTGGCGGCGGTTCCGATGCCGTCGCCGTTGCTGCGATAGGAGGCCGACAGGCTTCCCGCCGTGTGGACGCCCTGCTCCGGGCTTGCGAAATGCGGCGGATGGCTTTCGACGATCACGGTACCGCCGAGACTATCGCCGCCCTTGGAGACGGGGGCCACGCCGGTCAGCACCTCGACGTATCCGACCTGGGCGGGGTCTGCGTAGGAGAGCGGCGGGTTCATATGATTGGCGCAGGCCGACGAGACCACCATGCCGTTGAGCAGGACTTTCACCCGATCGTCGGCAAGGCCGTTGAGCGCGGGGATGCCCGACACGCCGCCAGCCCTGAAAATGCTGACACCGGGCGCATCCGCAATCAGATCCGCCGTGCTGCTCGTTCCGGGCTGCATGGACTGGAAATCGCGGCTCGTCCTCTGCGTCGCGGAAAGCGGAACGGCGAGGCCGTCGTTACGAAGTCCGATCTCCGATTGCCGAGGGGCCTCGTGGACCTCGGCTCCGGGGCCGGAGTTAGCTGCCGCCGGCGTGGATTGGTTTGCTTTCTTTCCGGCGGCCTTGTGCTCTTTGTGGACGACGACCACGGGCGGCAGCGAGACGCTGCCCTTGTTGCTTGCTGTCGTGTTGCTGGCCGCGTCTTGAGCCACGCCGTGGGAGAACGGAATCAAGGATGCAACGGCGGCAGCGGCCGCCCTGCCCGGCGCGAGCCGATAGCGTGATGAGGACATAGGAACTCTCCAGTGTGTCGTGAAGCCTGTGCGCAGGCTGGCGTTCCCCAAAACGAGGGCAGCCGGTGCGCTTTGTGGTGGACTACGAGAGGGAGAGTTCCGGTGGGCCTCGTGCCGAATGGGCCGAGGGACGCGGCGTTTCCTGAAAAATGCCGCGCGTGATGCGATACGTGATCGAGGCGTAGGCTGCCTGCGATGCGACGACCGAAGACGGGCCCGCGCCGATGCTCGCCGAGCCGATAGACGCGTAGGCGCAGATATCCTTGTCCCGCTTCTTTTTCTTCGATGGGACGGGTGCCTCGCCTTCGGCGGCCTCCTGCTCTGGGCCGTGACCGGTGCAGATGACGACTGTCATCGCGACCGCATCCTTGTCCGCTTTCGGCGCGAGCATGAATCCCACCGGCACGATGCTGTACAGCGCATACGCTACGATCACCCATATGCGCAGGACGTGCCGCATCGCCTCGTCAGATCTCGCCTACCGATTGATATGTCCAGTTGCCAGTACGGCATCATCCCCGGCACCGACCGAACTCAGTTGATCTCTGATAACCTGGCGGGGATCGCACGTTTGGATGTGTCCGTTGGGACACTGTACGATCTCATGGCGGATCATTTTGCTGATGCGGATCAGCGAATTACGGCCGAGACTCTACTCCCCGATCCGTCAACGGAGATCGCGGCAGGCGCCCACGGACCTCCTTACCGAGGATAGGGCTCCGCGCATCCCGCCATTTGGGCGGATAGGGTCCCTTCCGGCCCCGTCATTTCCGTTCCCATTCATGCTGCCATTCTATTATTTTGTTTTAGATCACCCCCCGATTATCGACGAGCATCCCCGTGCATACATTCGACGTCATCGTAGCTGGCGTAGGCTCCATGGGTGCCCAGACGTGCTGGCAACTGGCCAAGCGTGGCCTGCGCGTGCTGGGGCTGGACCGGTACGACATCCCGAACCAGATGGGCTCTTCCCACGGCGAGCATCGCATCATCAGGCTCGCCTATTTCGAGCATCCGCTCTACGTGCCCATTCTCCGGCGGGCGTATGAGCTTTGGCGGGAGCTTGAGCAGCTCTCGAGCGAGCAGATCCTGTTCGTCACCGGATCCATGGACATCGGCGCGCAAGGCTCCGAGGTCATCAACGGCTCGCTCGCAAGCTGCCGGGAGCATCATCTCCATCACGAGCTGCTGTCGGCGGCGGAGGTGATGCGGCGCTATCCCGGATATCTGCTGCCCCACACCTTCCAGGCCGTCTATCAAATGGACGGCGGCTTCGTCGCATCGGAGCGCGCGGTCACGGCGGCTGCGCGGCTTGCGCTCGAAAGCGGTGCCATCATCCGCGGCCATGAGCCGGTTCTCGAAGTCTCGCCCGCTCCGGGCGGCGGCGTTCGCGTCCGCACCACGCGGGGCACCTACGAGGCCGGCCGGCTCGTCGCCTCGGCTGGCGCGTGGATCGGCGAGATGCTTCCCCGTCTCAAGGAGATCGCTGTTCCCGAGCGGCAGGTGCTCGGCTGGTTCCGGCCGCGCACGCCCGAGCTTTATCGCCTTGGCGCGTTTCCGGTCTCGAATCTCAAGAGCGACCTCGGACACTTCTACCAGTTTCCGATGTGGACCGTGCCGGGCTTCAAGATCGGTCTCTATCACCATCTGCGGGAGCGGGGTGAGGCCGATACGCTTTCGCGCGTACCCACCCAGCAGGACGAGGAGGTGCTGCGGGAGGGAATCGCGCGCTTCTTCCCGGAAGCGAATGGGGACGTTCTGGCCCTCCGAACCTGTCTTTTCACCAACACCCCAGACGAGCACTTCATCCTCGATACGCTCCCGGGCTTCCCCGAGGTAATCGTCGCCTCGCCCTGCTCCGGTCACGGATTCAAGTTCTCGAGCGCCATCGGCGAGATCCTGGCCACCATGGCGATGGGGCGCGCGCTGCGGTTCGATCTCTCGCCATTCCGGCTTTCGCGATTCGAGGCCTGAGCCTTTTCGCCGCCGCGAGCTTCGAGACCTTCCGCACCGCGTGAGGCGCAAAAAAAAGAGAGAGAGCCTTGCGGCTCTCTCTCCTCTTCGTCGTCAACCAGTTGGGAGTGGTCGTATCAGAACGAGATCATGGCGCCCGCAGCCACGACGTTGATGTCGTCGAGATTGCTGATGGCCGGAGGAGCACCCTCGAAGCTCGCGTCATAGTTCTTGTACGTCAGCCACAGAGACATGGCGGCTGCGTCGATCTCCTGGACGGCACCGAGGCCCCACTGCGTCAGGTTGCTGCCCGTGACCCCGAATGCGCTGAGATCGGGATGGTACATGTCGTTGCGCTCGGAATACTCGCCGTAGAGCACCGTGGCGCCAAGCGGTACCCAGTTACGCCGGATGCCCGCCTTCAGATACCAGACATCGCCGCTCGGCTGCGCATCCGTGAGCGCCTGCGTGACGAGGATGTTGTCGTTCTCTTCCTTGCCGTAAGAGCCATAGAGGAAGAGGCCCGACGAGACGTGCTGCAGATAGGCGCCGATCTGGAAGTAGCTTGCGTCGCGCTTCACGACGTTGCTGAGGCCGGTCACCGTATTGAAGCCGGGTGTACATGCCTTCGTCGCCGTTCCAGTTGTAGGCCGCAGTTGCCGCCACCTTGAAGCCGCCGTGCTCGCCGGCATAGCGAAGGGCGACATCCCAGAAATCGTCCTCACCCCACGTGGCCGACGCGGAGAAGCCGCCGAACGTCGGCGAATCGTAGCGCACGCCGTTGATCGGAACCGGCGCGCAGTTGCCGCCGGTCGGCAGCGAGCTCGAGCCGCACCACATGGCTGCGCCAAGCGGGAAGCCGACGTTCGGGACGAGCGTGGGCAGGCCGAAGTCGGCGTCGAGAAGAAGCTCGCGGCCGTTGCGTGCCAAGGCGATGCCGAGGCCGTTCAGGGGCGTCCAGTTCGCCTGCAGAAGCGAGCCGGATCCATCCACCAGCATGGCCGCGTGCTCGGAAGCCTGCGGGATGTGGCCGACCATCACCTGGCCAAGGCTCTTGCTCTTCAGGAACCAGTACGAATAGAGCGACTTCACGGCATTGTTCTGGAGCGTATCGTCGCTCGTGATGCCATAGGCATAGGGACCGTTATCGCGCCAAGCGGGGTTGCCCGCCGTGATCGGATCCGCGTTCATCACCTCGAGATGGAGTACGTAACCGGCAGTGACGTCCGGCGTCACCTGGGCGCTTCCCGAGAATTTGACGTGGGAGGCGATGGTGGAGCCGATATCCGTGACGTAGACGTCGTCAACCGCGCCGTTGTCAAAATACATGAGCTGCTGGCTAACCCAGCCGCTGATCGTCATCGACACTTTCCGGTTGCCTTTTCTCGCCGTGGTCGCCTCAAGCTCGGCAACACGCTCCTCGAGATCAGCACAGCAATTGCCCCCGAGGTCCGCGGCGTTGGCGCCACCGGAAAGCAATCCGCCGGCAACGAGCCCCGCAGCCACAAGCGCACTTTTGCCCCTGACTTTCATCTTTTGTTTCTCCCGTGAATTGTGCGTCATTCGTGGTGCGGCCCAATATCCCCACGGCCGAATTCAAAACGGCCGCACGCCAAACTTCACACCATCGATTTTCGGATTATCACAAAGCTGGAAACTGAAATCGGAAAAAATGTCCGTAGACGAAAGTTCCACACGCAAATGTCTACATTCAGTCACACAAATTGAGGCAGTCAATATATTGCAGAACAACAGGAAATAGGTAGGCCGCCATTTATTTTATTTGTGAATGCTATTAATAGATTTAAAAAATAATACGGCCGGATCATCGCTATCCGGCCGCATCATTTATTACGTGCAGGTGTCGAAATCCAGCCCGGCCGCCTGATCCGGTGAGCCGTGCGGGCGCTAACCCGTTACCTCCCTCGCTCCCCGAGAAAGGCGAGATACGATTCGTGCGCCATCAGCGACGAAAGGTCGGCCGATTCGGCCAGGCGAATGGTGAGAAGCCATCCGTCTCCATAGCAGTCTTCGTTCAGCAAGCCTGCCTTTTTGCTCAGATCCTGATTTGCGGCCAGAACCTCACCCGAAGCGGGCGCGATCAATTCGGAAACGACCTTGTACGATTCGACAGTTCCAAAGGGAGATTCGGCCTCGATGTGATCTCCCGCCCGGGGAAGCTCAACGTACAGGATCTTTCCGAGCTGCTTTTGCGCGAAGTCCGAGACGCCGATATGCGCCTCGCGCGATCCCGCGGACGGCCGAAGCCACAGGTGGCTTCTGTGAAAGAGCGCACCATCAAGAGAATTGCAGGACATTGTGCTCCTTTCGTGCGGCCGCGAGCGGCTTGTGCGTGGCCTGCCCGAGTGCATCCTCCACGGCTTCCAGAACACCTTCGGAAATCGTGGGATGGGCATGGACGGTCGCAAAGAGCTCCGCCGCCTTTCCGTTGCGCTGAAGCACGATCGCTCCCTCATGCACCATCTCAGACGCGTGCGGCCCGATGATGTGGAGGCCGATCAGCTCTCCCGTGCTCTTGTCGACGACCACTTTGGCGAAGCCCGAGATTTCACCGAGGGCGTGCGCACGGCCGAGGCCCCGTAGATCGAACTTGCCGCTGACCACATCGAGGCCATCGGCTCTGGCTTCGTCCTCCGTACGGCCGACCCAGGCAATCTCCGGATTGGTGAAGACGGCGACGGGTATCGCGCGGTCGTAGATCAAGTTGAACTCGCGCCTGAGGGCGTGGTCCACCGCGAGCTTGGCTTGGGCGGAAGCGGCGTGCGCCAGTCCGGACCGGCCATTTACGTCACCGGGAGCATAGACGCGCGGGGCACTCGTTTTCAGCACCTCGTCCACGACGATCTCGCCCCACTCGTTGGTGCGAATTCCAGCCCGCTCCAAGCCGAGATCAGCCGTATTCGCCTTCCGGCCGACGGCAACGAGCGCGCGCTCCGCGGAACAGACGATCCTGTTGCCGGCAAATGCGCTGACGCCGTTTGCGGCGTGCACGAGAGACTGAATGCGACAGTTTAACTCGACCTTGATCGAGCGCTTGCGCATCTCCCGCTGCATGACGGCGGAAACATCCTTGTCGGCGCTCGACATCAGCCGGGACCCGCTCGCGAGCAGCGTGACCTCGACCCCCAGGCTGTCGAGGATGAATGCGAACTCGCAGGCGATGATGCCCGAGCCGACGATCATCAAGGATCGCGGCAAGGTTTCCCAGGCGAGCAGATCGTCGGACGTTCCGATGATCTCCCCATCCACGTTGAAGTGCGGATCGGCGATCGGCTTGGAGCCGGTGCATACCAGAATGCTGTCGGCTTGGATGTGCTCGCCATTCACGCCGATGGTGTTCGCGTCCAGGAACTCGCCGTAGCCGCGAACGCAGGTGACGCTGCGATCCTCCATCAGGCGCTCGATGCCCTCTCCGAGCATCGCGATGACGGCCGCGGACCTCCGGTTGATGGAGGTCCAATCGGCCGAGACCGCGCCCGCAACCTGGAGGCCGAATTCATCGGCTCTCCTCAGCTTTTCGAGCAAACCGCAGCTTTCGACGAGAACCTTGGTGGGAACGCAGCCTTGATTTAGGCAGGTTCCCCCAAGGGGTTTCGGCTCGACGAGTGTCACTCGCGCGCCGTGCGCGGCAGCGTGAGAAGCGGCGACGTACCCTGCCGGTCCGCCGCCGAGTATGACCATGTGGTGATGCATGCTCAGGCAGTTGCCTCGAGAGCCATCGGCTGGCCGTTGATCACCACGCTGCCTGCGACCTCGACCGGGGCCTGCAGCGTGTTGAGAACGGGGCAGTGCTTCTCGACCATTTCCGCGAGCTTGCAGAGCTCCTCGCGGCTGGCAGAGCTCTTCACCTCGGTCTCGAAGATGATCTTCTGGTAGCCCGCGGGAATGTCGTCCTGCAGCGCGAAGAGGCCGCGCAGATCGATGTATCCGCGAAGATTGCATTTGACGCTCTCGAGCTCGATTCCGAGCACGGCGGCATAGGCGCGATAGACGATTTCCTGGCACGTTCCCAGCGCAACGAGCACGATCTCGACCGGATTGGGACCGCGGTCCGTGCCGCCGAGGTCCGCAGGCTCATCGATGCTCATGGCCGGAAAGTCGCGGATCTTGCCAAGGCAGTGCATGCCCTCGCCGAGCTCGGTGGAAGCCCGGAAGACCACCTTCGCGCTACCCGGGTTCTCCTTGATGTTGCCCATGGCCGCGAGGAGAATCTGCTTAATTTTCTCTTGAGACATGCCCGTTTCCTTCCCTGTGGTTTTTGCCGTGTTGATTGTGTGGGAAGGCTACGCTTGCGGTGCCGGACGCCACAATTGGGGGCATTCCGAGCGAACCTAGGGACTTTCCCTAAGGCACGGACAACCGGATCGTCCGTGGGGCGCTTATCCGTCGTCGCGCGCGCGTGCCCGACCGATCCGAACGCGGTCGCGCATGGCCGGTCAGAAGCTCATTTTAAGCGTCTAGCAGGGCTTTGGGGTGACGAGCACGCCGAGCTTCTGCACCAGCTCGGCGACGGAGTGGGCCGACATCTTCGCCATGACGTTGGCGCGATGGACCTCCACTGTCTTGCAGCTCAGCGAAAGCTCGGTGGCGATACGCTTGTTCGGCATGCCGGAGTAGATGAGCCACGCGACCTCGCGCTCGCGGCACGTCAACCGGTTGAAGCTGGCGTCGACCTCGGAGCGCGCGGTTTCCGCCTTGTAGAGCCCCCTCGCGCGCGCAAGCGCCTCCTCCGTCCTGTCGAGCAGGACCTGGTTGTTGAAGGGCTTCTGCAGGAAATCGATGGCCCCGTGCCGCATGGCCGTCACCGCCATCGGAACATCGCCATGCCCGGTGACGACGATGCTGGCAAGCGGAGATTGCCTTTTCTGAAGCTCGAGCTGAAGCTGGAGGCCACTCATGCCCGGCATGCGAATATCCAGAATCACGCATCCCAGGCGGTCGTCATATTTGTCCAAAAACTCGTTCGCACTCGTGTACGTGCACACGCGATAGCCCACGGACGTGAGCAAGTACTCGAGCGACTCCCTGGCCGCCTGATCGTCGTCCACGACGAACACCCATTCGTTAGCCCGCATTCTCCCCTCCGTCACGAATAGGCAGCTCGATGATGAACGTGAGACCGGGCTCCGGCGCGTTGGTTCTCACCGCAAGCTGTCCCCCGTGGGCTTCCACAATCGATCGTGAGATGGGAAGCCCCATGCCCATCCCCGTGGGCTTTGTGGTGAAGAACGCCTCGAACATCTTGTCCGAATCGATGGTGGGGGCAATGGGGCCACGATCTTCGATGAGGAGGCGCACTGATCTCGGCTCGGCAACCTCGAGCGTGATCGTAACCAGCCTGTCCTGGCCAGGCCCCATCGCATCCATCGCCTCGATGGCGTTGCGAACCAGATTGAGGATGACCTGCTCGATCTGTATGGCTTCTCCCATCACGCGTGGGACCGACGTGACGCCCCGGGTGCAAACCTTGACCTGATGCGCATGGGCTTCCGGCGCGACGATCCGAAGGGCGTCGAGCACAAGCGCGCGCAGATCGAGGTGATGGAACGTCGCGCTGCCTTTCGATAGAAACCGGCGGACGCTGGTGATGATATCGCCGGCCCGTTCCGCCTGCCTGCACACATGCTCCATCGCGACTTTCAGCTCAGAACCTTTCGAGCCGTTCTCCAGGCGATAGAGACAGCCTCGGGAGTAATTCGCGATCGCAGCCAGGGGCTGATTGAGCTCGTGCGCGAGGGCCGTCGCCATCTGCCCCATGGAGTTCAAACGTGACGCGACAGACAGCTCGCGATAATGCAGGCGGATCTCGTCCTCGTAGCGCTTGAGATCGCTGATGTCGCGTGTGATGCCAAGGAGCGCCCTAACCGTACCGTCCTGATCCTTCAAAGGCGCCGCGTGCGTCTCGAGCCAACGCTGGCGTCCCTTGAGGGATATGATCTGGAACTCCATCTTGACGCGCTCTCCGAGAAACACGCGCCGGGTCATCTCGTCATAAGGATCGCGATACTCCGGCGCCACGACCCGATAGACGGACGTTCCCACGATGTCCTCGGCGCGGTCCGCGTCCACCAGATAGAGGCCGGCAGGATTCATTTCGAGAATGATCCCGTCGAGGGATTGTATCTTCACGCACTCGGGCTCGGTGGCAATGATCTGGCGGAGCCGCTGCTCACTTTCGGCCAGCCGTTCCTCGACGCTCAGCCGATTGGACGTTTCATCTCTCAGCACCAGCTTCGCCCGCCGCAACGAGAGGCTCACACTCGCGCTGTAGATCGACATACCGGCCAGCATGGCGAGCGCAAGCAAGAGAAGTGCGTATTCGCCAGAACCAGACATCCCCCAGCAATCCTCCGGGACGCGCCGCGCATCGACGCATCGTTCGCGGCATTCTAGCGACGACTGCGCATCATCGAAGACGGGGTCCGCATTTATTTTATATTCCTATATATCGCCTTCCTTGCAGCCGCCCCTCGACCTGATCCGTCCACGTCCTCAACCTCCGGGCGTTAGCGTGCGGAGATCGTGCTGGAGCTTTTCGGGCGTCATCAGCTCCTCGACGCGGGCAAGACCCGGGAACGTCTCGATCAGCCATTGTCCGAGCGCCTGGATGCTGAACCACTCGAACACGTTGAGGAAGGCGATGCCGGTCAGCACCAGCAGCAGGCCCATGATCTTCTCCATCAGCCCCAGATGGCGGCGGAAGCGGTGCATGAACGACAGGAACGGGCGGATGGCCACCGCCGCCAGCACGAACGGAACGCCGAGCCCGGCCGAATAGACCGCGAGCAGCCGCACGCCCGCGCCCAGGCTCGCCTCGTTGGCGGCGAGCGCGAGCA
>NZ_KB911262.1 GCF_000383415.1 Hyphomicrobium zavarzinii ATCC 27496
ACTTATCCTGACAGTCTGAAATCGCGTCAGACGGTGAATAGTGAAAAGTGGTCCTGTCGCAAAACGACTACGCAAAGCTATTCGTAGCGTGCAAATACCTCCGTCTTGCCACCCCGCTTGAGCAGCAGCACCTCATAGGCCTCGCGACGATCGCCGGACTCCATCCCGGGTGATCCTATCGGCATACCGGGGACGACGAGCCCGATCGCGTCGGGGCGCTCTGTTAGCAGCTTCTGGATTTCACGCGCGGGCACATGGCCCTCGACGACATAGCCGCCGATGCGCGCCGTGTGGCAGGCGGCCAACGTGGCGGGTACCCCGGCATCCAGCTTGGCACGCATCAGTTGGCCCATTGCCAGGTCTTTAACCGTCACCTCGAAACCAGCAGCGTGCAGATGCCGAGCCCAGGCATGACAGCATGAGCAGCCCGATGTGGTCATCATCTCGACCGAAGCTGCCCTTGCCGCTGCCGGAAGTAGGATCACGAGAAACGACAGCAACTGTGCGATGCGCCTTCCTTTAGTCATGGTAACGTGAGCGCTCGTCCGGCGGACCGCTGTTGTCGCTCTTATCATCGCGTTTGATCCTGACTGGGTTGGGCGAAACGATCGCCGATGAAACTGGCAGCAAGAAGTACAAGCACGCCGCCCGTGATCGCCACATCGGCCAGATTGAACGTCGGCCAGTGCCAGCCGAAGGCATGGAAATCGAGAAAATCGGTAACAAGGCCGTCACTGCCACGGTCGACGATATTGCCGACGGCGCCGCCAGCAATCAGTGCAAAGCCAAGACGCTCGATCCAGACCCGCGATCGCAATCCGAGCCACACGACGAGAAGGGTCACCAGCAGCGCGAATCCGATCAGCAGCATCCGCGAAAGGTCGCTCTCTGCGGGAAAGAGGCCAAAGCTGATGCCAGGGTTGTAGCCGAGGCGCAGGTTGAAGAAGGGTGTCACCTCAACGGTGCGCCGGGCTGGCGTAAGCCAAGCGATCATCGCTGACTTCGACCACAGATCCAACATCGCGACTGTCATAACGACTAGTCCGAAGGCGACCGGCGATGACTGCAGGAGCTTTGTCGAGCTCTTCATGCGCTGGCCTCCACCGGGCGGAGGTTCTTGCGGCGGTCTCGGGTGGTGCGATCCTGCTCGCGGCCTGTGAGGCGCAGCAACCGTAGGGCATTGAGCGTGACAAGGATGGTCGCGCCCGTATCCGCCATGATGGCGAGCCACAGACCCGTCGCGCCAGTGATCGTCGTCACGAGAAAGATTGCCTTAAGCCCTAGAGCGATGACGACGTTCTGAGCGATGTTGCGGCGGGTGCGTTGCGACAGCTCGATCATGTCAGCTACACCGCCGACATGCTCATGCAGCAGCGCCGCATCAGCCGTCTCGAGCGCCACGTCGGTGCCACCACCCATGGCGATTCCGACGTCAGCTGCGGCCAATGCCGGTGCGTCATTGATGCCGTCACCAACCATCACTACGGTGCCTTGGCTCTTGAGGCGCGCGATCTCCTGCAGCTTGCCGTCGGGGAGCAACTCGGCGCGTACCTCGAGGCCCATCGCTTTGCCGACCGCGCCTGCCGTTCTCCGATTGTCACCAGAAAGCATGATGGGTGTGACGCCAAGCTGGTGGACCCGAGTGATGGCCGCAGCAGCGTCCGGGCGCGGCTCGTCCCGCACGGCTATGAAACCAATCGGCGCTTTGTCCTTGGCGACAATCACGACGGTCTTGCCGCTCTCCTCGAGCGCGGAGATGGTTGGGTGCGTGTCGGGCACGTAGTCCAGGCCGGCCGCATGGCGCGGCGACAGTATTTCGATGCGCGCGCCTGCAACCACGCCTTCAACAGCCTTCCCGGCGATCGCTCGCTGATCGGTCGCAGTGGGCACCGCAATCCCGGCACTTGTGGCGCGCTCGGTGATCGCGCGAGCGATGGGATGGCTCGAGCCCTGCTCCACGGCTGCAGCGAGGCTTAAGAGCGCATCGGCCGTGCCGTCGATGGGCACGATATCCGTGACGACCGGCTTACCAACCGTAAGCGTGCCGGTCTTATCGAAGGCGACCGTGCGAGCGCTGCCGATGGCTTCCAGTGCCGCGCCGCCCTTGATCAGCAGACCGGAGCGTGCACCGGCTGCAAGCGCCGACGCGATGGCGGCCGGTGTCGAGAGCACGAGCGCGCACGGGCAGGCGACCAGCAGAAGACCCAAGCCGCGATAGAACCATGTGCTCCAGTCCGCGCCAAATGCCATCGGTGGCAGGACCATGGTCAGCGCTGCGATCAGGATGGCGATGGGCGTGTAATACCTACTGAAGCGATCAATCAGTCGGGCTGTCGGGGCCTTGGTCGCCTGTGCCTCCTCGACCATGTGGATGATGCGGTTGATCGTATTGTCCTCGACCCGCCGGGTGACCTGAACCTTGAGAGCGCCCGTTGTATTGACGCTCCCGGCGACGACACTGCTGCCGGGCGTCTTCGGAACCGGGATCGATTCACCCGTCACAGCCGCCTCGTCGAGATCGGACGAGCCGTCGATGATGGTGCCGTCGACAGGTACTCGGTCGCCGGGACGCACAAGCACGACCTGACCAATGCTCAGCGAGTCGATCTCGACAGCCCGCGTCACATCGCCCTCGACCAGCAATGCGGTGCGCGGGATCAGTTTGCCGAGCGCCCGGATGCCATCGCGCGCGCGGCGGGCGGCAAGGCCTTCCAGCAGCTCGCCCAGAAGGAACAGAACGTTGACCAGGGCGGCTTCAGAACTCGCGCCCATGACGACCGCGCCCGCGGTAGCGAGCGAGACCAGCATCTCGATGCTGAACGGCGTGCCCGCACGTGCGCTGGCGACGGCGCGGCGGCCGAAATAAGCGAGGCCGATGAGCGCCGTCGGCAGGAATGCAAGCTGCTCGCTTGCAACTCCGCTCAGCCACGCAACGAGGCCAACCGCCGCCGACGCAAGGAGCAATCCCATGAGCCGAGCCTTCGGTGTGCTCCACCATGTCTGCTGATCCTCGTCAGCTGCCGGCGCTGCTCCCGCACGCGATTCGGCCTGCTCACGACCGTCGAGGGACTCGATGTGTTGGGTGCGATAGCCGAGCTTCGTCACCGCCTGGATGACCGTATCCGGGGGTGTCGTGGCCGCATCGAGGCGAACACTCAAGATCTGTGTCGCGAAGTTGACGGCGATGTCAGATGTGCCCGGCAGCTGCCGCACAGCCGTCTCGATCTTGGCCGCGCAGGAAGGACAGTCCATGCCGTCCACACGGAACTTCTCGTCGACGCGAGATATCGGCCGAGGCGCTATCGGCTCGACCCCATAGCCGAGCTTGCGGACGGCGTCCCCGATGGCGTCCGGACGCGTCCCGTCAGCCGAAGCGCGGAACGTCAGAACCTGCGTCGCGAAGTTGACGGTGACGTCCGAGACATCCTCGAAACGGCCGACGGCGGTCTCGACCTTGGCTGCGCAGGACGGACAGTCCATTCCGCTTACTTGGAAGCGATGCTCTTGGACTGCTGGCATGGTTTGCTCCGGAGGATCTTGGCTTGTCATTCAAGGCCATGTTACAACCTATAGCTACTATAGGTTCAAGGGGATCGTTATTGATGACTGGTCAAGAACTGAGCATCGGCGGCCTTGCCGAGCGGACGGGCACCAATGTGCAAACCATCCGCTACTACGAGCAGATCGGCCTGATGCCGCGGCCGTCGCGCACCGAGGGCAACCAGAGACGCTATGCTGCCGACCACGTGCGCCGGCTGGCGTTCATCCGCAATGCCCGCGATCTCGGCTTCACGATCGAAACCATCGTCACGCTTCTCGATCTCGCTTCGAAGCCGGACCGGCTTTGCGGCGAGGTGATTGAAATCGCGGAAGCGAACTTGGAAGTCGTCAGGGAGCGGCTCGCGCGGCTGCGTGCCCTCGAGCGGGCACTCAAGGATTTGGTCACCTCGTGCCATGGCGGCCAGATGAAGGACTGCCGGATCATGGAGGCACTGAGCGATCCTCGCCGGTGATTGAGACGGCGTCAGAGCCTGGCGAGGACTGCCTGCAACTTGGTTCGAACCGTGTGCGCGAGCTCAGTCAACTCCGGTTTGCCAACCCGCTCCATCGATGCGGCCGGATCAATGGCGGCGACCTCGACTTGGCCGTTGCCCACGTCCTGCACTATGACATTGCAGGGCAGCATGGTGCCGATCTTGTCCTCGGCCTGCAGGGCGCGGTGCGCGAGCGGCGGATTACAGGCGCCAAGGATACGATAGGGGCGCCAGTCCACGCCGATCTTCTTCTTGAGCGCGGCGCTTACATCGATGTCGGTCAGCACGCCGAACCCCTCCTCCTTGAGCGCTGCCGTCACCTTGTCGATGGCGGCGTCGAACGGCGCCCGGATGGTCTTGGCAATATAGAAGGTCATGACGTCACCTGCCGAGAATGTCTTGCCTGCGCCGCTGGTACTCCTCGCGATCAATCTCGCCCTTGGCATAGCGCTCGTCGAGCAGGTCGAGGGCGCGGCTGCCGCCAAAGTGCCGCGGCTCATCCGGCCAAAGCTTGCGAACGAGGAAGATGACCCCGGCCACGATGAGGCCGAGAAACAGCAGGGGCATTAGCATGTGCCATGGCCCCCACCACCACATCCATTCATGCATTGGCCAGCCTTGAGGATTGGTCTGCGCCCAGCCCGGCACTGCGAGTACCGGGACAAGGGCCAAAGCCAGGGTGAAGCTGCGGAGCATCGTGGTCCTCACATCATGCAGCAGCCCATGCCGAGCAGCTGATCTGCCTTCGTCTTTTGATCCGGTGTCAGCACGGCATAGAGCGCATCGGTCGCCGGTCTCAGGGCTTTGAGGGCCTCAACCATGCTCTCCATAGCCTTGGTATGAGCGTCGAGGCGAGCAACGGCGGTGCCCGATTGCCACGCCTGCATCATCCCCTGGTGTGTGCCCTGCATGGCCGACTGGCGCGCCTTGACTGCCGTGACGTAGCCGTTCCAGGCCGCCGTCTGCGCCTCGGTGATGCCGAGCTCAGCCTTGAGATAGGCGAGACGGCCCTCGATCGCCGGGCCCGTCATCATCATGCCGGGACCCATGCCGCCCATGGGCATCTGGCCCATCGTCATGCCTTGGCCGCCCATCATGGGGCACCCCATCATGCCGCCGCCCATGGGCATGCCCGGACCCATCATTCCTGGACCCATCATGCCCGGCCCATGCTGCATTTGCTGAGCCTGTACACTGATGGCCCCGGCAAGGAGCGTGGCGGAAACAAGGAT
This sequence comes from Hyphomicrobium zavarzinii ATCC 27496, assembly GCF_000383415.1. GTDB lineage: Bacteria > Pseudomonadota > Alphaproteobacteria > Rhizobiales > Hyphomicrobiaceae > Hyphomicrobium_C > Hyphomicrobium_C zavarzinii. The sequence continues at coordinate 5,267 of NZ_KB911262.1, forward strand.
GCTCGCAAGGAGCGATTTACGTGTGTTGCGCATGGTCAACCTCCAGACAATGGTAGCATGCAAAAATCTATAGCTTCTATAGCTTGATGAACGCATTGACGGGAGTCAAGTTCAGACCTCCTTGCGCGCGGTGAGGTCGCGGCCCTCAGAACACTCGGATGGCTTTGCGATATTTTGTGATGTCTGCATCGATCGCCTCGCGCTGCAGCGGCGATAGCCGCCTTGTCTTGAGCAGTTCCTCGCCGTCGGTGATGGCCTTGGCCCACAGCGGGCGGTGGCGGTCGGTGATGCAGGAGTTGGGGCAGCGGTCGGGGCGGCACTGGGCCATGGCCGGCCGGCTGTGGTCGGTCTTGCCGTTGAGACAGAGGGCGGTCGCCGGGTCGAAGAAGCAGTCGCTCAACACGCCGACGAACAGCGTCTTGGCCACGTGCGCGAGCATGGCGCGGACGCGCGCGGGATCAGCGATGTGGCCGGGGAGCGGCTCGAGCTTGTCGGCGGCTTGGCTCAGCTCATTCGAGATGCGGGCTGCAGCCGGTCCCATCAGCACCTCGCCGGCACGGTGGTGCTCGAAGTAGGAGAGCACGTCGTCGAGCTGGCCGAGGACGCGCTCGCGCTCGACCTCGTTGCGAAAGCCCGATCGGCTCGAGCCCGCGTAACCCTCGTAGGCAGCGATGCCGCTGTGCTTGTACTGGATCATGCCGGCGACCGTGCCGAACGGCCGGTTCGCGATGTGCCAGGCGACCGTGCGCCGGAACTGGCGCGTCGTGATGCGCCACGGCTTGCCGTCCGGGCCGGGCGGGATGATCGGCGCCTCGGGCGTGCCGAACTGAGCGTTCAGGTGGTCGCGAAAGGTGTTGAGCTGGCGCACGATCTCGGCCGAGATGTGATCCTTGCTGCCGTGGTCACTGAGCACCCTCCACAGCGTGTCGCCACCCCGGCGGTGCCGGATGTGCTCGGTCAGGCGCTCGAGCACCGTGATGGCCTTGGCGACGGGCTCGACGGTGATCCACTTCTCCGCCTGGCCGCGCACCTCGCGCCGCTTGTAGACGGTGCTCTTGATCCGATACCGCTCGATAAGGCCGTCCTCGCTACGCTCGACATCGAGACAACCCGAACGCATCGCCTGCACCTCGCAGTCGCGCATGCCGGTCAAGTAGGCGCAGACGATATAGCAGGCTGCCTGCAGCATGCGCTCCTCGAGGAGCAGAGATTTGGCGTCGAAGCGCAGCCGCCAAGGCTTGCCGGTGTCCGGGTCGATCGAGATGGCCGTGTCCATCCCGCCAACCTCGGTGCCGAGTGCATCGATCGCATCGAGTACGAGTGCCTTGGTCGTCTTGCGGAGCAGCACGTGCTGGGCCGGCTCGGCCTGGGCGTCGAGACCGATATGCAGATGGATGAGGAGAGCATTCACCGGCGGCGTCGAGGTGCCCGTGATCGGATCCTGGCGGACGGCACCATTGTGCGATGTGGTCCAGATCGGCACGCCACGGCCGTTGGCGCGCAGCTGATCGAGATAGGTGATGAGCCGCTGCCGGCGGCGTTGCTTGCGGGTGGACGGCGAGAAGCGCCTATCCTCGGTGACTAGTGTTCTGTGACGTTCCTCCAGCGCCTCGAGCTCGGCGCGTGCGGCTAGGATATCGGCCGAGAAGACGGTGATGTACTTGAGCGACCATTGCAGCAGGGGAGCGATCACCGCCTCGGGCAGGCGCGGCGTCTTGTTCTCGCCCGCGGTCTGCTTCGAGCCGGCGACGACATGCGCCGAGCGTCCCTTCCACGGCAGCAGTACGAGTCCGCCGGACGGCATGTGATCCCGAAAATGGTGGAGATCGACGACGACCTCGAGCAGATGCGCGACCTGAATGGGGCGGCGCTGCGGATCTGCCGTCAGGTGATTGCGGTAGGCGTCGAGCGTGGCTTGATCGACACGGGCGAGATTGCAGTTGCCCTTCTTCTCGGCCACAAACTCTAGGAACCGGCGCGCCCGGTTGAACAGCTGGCGGATGCTGCCGGGCGGCAGGCGGCCGCGGTGCCCGGGAATATCGAAGTTGAGCCGAGCATAGAGAAACTCCCGCAGCGTGCGCGCGACGCTCGCGTCCTCGATGCCGTCGAAATGCGCGGTGACGTGGCAGACCCGTGCGTTCTCGCGAAACACGGCTGGCGACAAATCCCAGGTGCTGTCCTCGAAGCGGGACAAGGCCGATCGCTTGTGGCCGCGGCGCAGGGCTGCGCTCTCCAGCACCGGCTTGCCAGCAAGCTGATGCGGGGTGGCGGCCGGGACGAGCTTCAGGGCCGTTGCCTTGCTCATGCGCGCGTCTCCAGCGGCAGATAGGGCTGATGCTCGAGCGCCTTGGCCTTCTCGCGCGCATCGGCAACGACGGCCTCCGAGAACGCCGGCAAAACTTGCTGTGTGACGCGCGACCAGGGGCGGCCGAACTTGGCCCACCAGTCGGCCTCGGCCATCTCGGTGCGGCGCACGACGATGAAGTCGAGGAACGCGATGATGGAGGGCAGCTTGCGCGCGGTGATGACGGCATTACGGCATTCGAGGCAGCCCCAGAACGGCTCGGCGCACGGCTCGCCGTCGGCCGCGAACGGGCTGTTGTGAAAGCCGCTGCAGCTCGCCAGCCAGACATCCTGCTTGCCGCTCAACATGGACCGAACCTGGGCGGCCGGCACGGGAAGCTGCAGCGTTGAAGGGGCCTTGCGAGCGACCGCCTCCTCCTCGGGCGTGACGATGCGAGGCTGCAGCGCAGAGCTGAGCGCATCGTTGAGGCCGTCGACGACGGCCTGCTCGTGCAGGTGGCGCAGCGATGGCAGATCGGCGTAGTGGCGGGCGGCGACCTCCGGCGTGTGGCCGACGGCGAAGCGGGCCATATCGCCCTGGGACTTGGCGTACCAGAGCGCCTTGTGCGTCTTGCGCAGGCGGGAGAGCAGCAGAGGCAGCGGTTGGCCAGCATCATCGACGAGATTGTGGCGCGCGACCCAGATATCGATCATCTCCTGCGGGTGCAGAAAGCGATCGGCGAGGCGTCCAGTGTGGAAGTAGAGCCATAGGCTGTCGCTCGGCTTGTGCTTGCGGGCGGCCGTCGTCAGCTCGATTAGAGTCCGGATGATGCCGCCCGGCGTGGACGACGCGCCGTCGCGGACGCGCAGCCGCTTCCACTCCGATCCCCGTGCGCGGCGCTTCACATAATCGATCTCGACCGTGCCGGACGCCGGATTGCGCAGGCAGTCGAGGCGCAGAGCCTTAACGCACTCGGGCTCGAGCCCCGTCTCCAGGCTGAGCAGGACGAAGAACGGGATCACGTCCTCGGCGAGCAGATGGCGGCGGGCGTGCAGATCGCGGATCGGCGTGCCGTTCTCGAGACCGAGCAGGTGAAACCGCCGGTAGAACGAGAGCAGGACCGGATGCGTATGGCCGATCGTGCCCTCGGCCTCGATCACCTCGGCGGCGGCCTCGAGGTGACCGCGCAACGTGGCGTCGGCATGCTCGATCGGGGCTGGCGACTTGAGCCGGCGCGTGATGGCCTGGATATCGGCTCGCGCCGCATCACGCAGCTGCTTGGCGACGTAGCCGCTGTAGGCATCCCGTGGCGTCGACCTGCCGAGCGATCGCGCGCTCGTGTAGCCGAGCCGCTGCCGCAGCTTCTCGTCGAGCAGGCCTGGCCGGCCCGCATCGATGGTGCGCAGCGCGATGATGGCCTTGGCGATAATGGTGTGACGGTGAATGGTCGTCACACCCTGAGCCTCGAGCCAGCTCTCGAATCCGTCGATGTGCTCAGCTCGCAGATGCTCGGGGCCGTCGATCGTGGGCGCGGTCTCGTTGAGGAACACGAAGAAGCGCTTCAGGCCATTGAGGTGCTGCAGCACGGTCGAGCGCACCATGGTCGGCGCGAGCTCCCGCAGCGCCGATCCGAAGGCGAGCGCCAAACGACGCGGTCGCAGCACGACGAGTTCGATCAGGGCCGTGCCGCCATGTGCAGTGTCGACGGTGAAGCGCAAGCCGGTGACGGCATCGGATCTCCGTGCCGATGACTGGCCATCGGCACGCTTGAATGAGACCCGCTGCCCCTTGCGCGGCCGCGCCTTGCCCTTGCCGCTCATGCCGCCGCCTTGACCGTTTGCGGCGTCTCGATGCCGGACAGCAAATCCTCGACGGCGGCGTCGACCGTGTCCTGGCAACCGGCCAAATGATCGAGGTAGATATAGGTCGTGGCGACGCTCGCGTGCCCGAGCAGGCGCTGAACTTGCTGCAGGGGATCGCCGAGCAGCCGGCGATAGGCCGCGCCGGATAGATCCTGATCCTTGTGCGCATCGCCGAACCGCTGCCGGATCAGCAACGCCAGCATGTGCACGGCGAAGCTGTGCCGCAGCTGATGCGGGCTGACGTCGAAGGCGAGGCCGGCGGCCTGGCAGCGGCGGGAAGCGCGGGTGAAGGTGACCTCCCACGTGTTGGGAGCGACGGGCAGGCCTACCTCGCTGAGCCACAGGGCGGCGGGCTCGATCGGCGTGTCGTCGTTGCCTCGAATGACGAGCCGGCGGCGCTCGTCCGGTGTCACGGTGTCGAGCCGCATCGGCCTCCGCTCGCCGCTCGCCGTGGCGACCTCGATCCTGCCGGCGTTGACACCGCACGTCAGGGCCGCCGACATGCGCATGATGCCGCCGCGCATCTTGAACTTCTCGACGGCGACGGCGCGCTCGACCTCCAGGTAGCTACGCAGGCGGGCGAGCAGCGAGGCCGGGATGCGGATGGTGCGGCCCTTGTCGCCCTTCGTCAGTGAAGCAGGCAATCGGAAGGCGACCTGCTTGTCGCGGCCCACGCTGGCGCGGATCGCCTCCTCGATCTCCACGGCGAGCAGGGATGAGGCCTCCTCGAGCCGGAGCCCAGTTGAGATCAGGAGATCGGCGAAGAGGGCATTGCGGCTGCCGTTGCGGTCGCGGGCGCCGGGCCGATCGCTGCCCTCGGGGGTGAGCCCGAGCAAGCCGACATCGCGGAAGTGCCGGTAATCCTCGATGGTGATGAACTTGACGTCGGAATGCTTGGCGGCGCGCTCGTAGGCTTGGTTGCGCGTTACGGTCATCGTGCGGCCACGGCCGGATGGCATCCGGCGCCACACGTCGCGATAGTTGAACGGACTTTGGGCTATGAGACCCTCCTCGACCGCCCATCGATAGAGCTTGTCGAGCGCCGCCACTGCGCGGTTCCAGCTTGCGGCGGAGATGCGGTTCGCGGCCTCGTCGTGCCGCCGGGCACGATGGTAGGCGCCCACATCCTCGCGCGTCGCTAGCCACACGGTCTTGCCGCGTGCCTCGTCGAGGAAACGCACCCAGACGAGGAGATCGTAGGCGTAGCTGCGCAGGCTGTGCTGCGAGCGCACGCCATTGAGTGGCAGGTCCGCGAGGAAGCGATCGAGATGGGGATCGTAGGGCGCGCCATCGCGCAGGATGGCCGGCGCCCCTGCCGTCCGGCTCCAGGCGGTGACATTGCCGTTCTCCGCGGCCGACCGCGCACTTGCCTCCAACAGCGTGATCATGAGACGAGCCCCCGCTCTCGACGCACGCACTTGGACATTGAAAAGATGCGCTCCGCCGCTGAGCCCTCCGCTGGTCCGCTACGCGTCCCAGCTCCGGCCTCAGCGGCGGAGAACCACGGCCAACGCTGAGGTCGATGGACAGCGAAATCGTGGCCTCAACGCCCGTATCAGAGTTCGCTGCGAGTCGCGCCGGACTGTCCAGATAATTCACAGCCAGACTGTCCAGATAACGCGACCAACTCCTCGAAGGCGTAGCCTGACGTTCCGAAGCGGCCGCTGAGATCGCGGGCCAGGCGCTTGGGGTTGCCGGACCAGTGGGTCAGCTCGTGTGCTGCGGTGGACTCAAACTGGAACGTCCTTTCGCCCGCATCGTCTTGTGTGAAGTGCTTTTCATCCGGGAGTTGGATGAAGTCGGCGGAGGGGACATAGAATGCCGCCTCACCGCCGACGCGCACATCAGCACCTGTAGCCTCCAGGAGCGCGCGCATTAAACCATGCCGCTCAAGGGGAGGCATGGCGGGGGCTTCAGGAGGCGGGAGATACCCCTGCGTCTGGCTTTCGTGGAAGACGTGGGTGTGCTTGGCGACGAGGCGCTTTCCGTCGTCGTCGGGGTTATCGGCCGAAGGCTCGACATCGTACTGCTTGTAAAAGCAGATGGGGGTCCCTTTTTCGCCAGTCAGCACGGGTTTCTTGAGTTCAAGCCATTGCCGGAAGGTCGCCCAGCGTGACGGGCCCACGTAGCCGCGCTCGGCCGCGGTACACCACAAAACGATGACATTGATGCCGTTGTAGGCGTTGTTGGTGAGTGCGTTGACGGGGAGGGTGAGCCCGATCCCGGAGCGCTGCCACGGCATGCGGTATTCGCCTGGATTGGATTCGATGGCCGCGACGATGGCGTCCGTCACCTGTTGGTAGATGTCGATGGGTGGTTTCCTGGTCATGGGATGCTTCCTTTCTTGAACGAGCCGCATCCGCTGCGCGGCTCGTGCGCCGTCCTGAAGCCGGGCCGGCCGGGGCCCGTCACCCGCAGGGCGCGGCAACGCCGCGAGGCAACGTCCTTGACGGGAGGGCGGCTCGGCTTAGGCGCAGGCTTTCGAGCCGCGCAGCGCGTGAAAGAAGAGAAGCTCTGTGTGTGTGAAGCAGCCGGACCAGATGAGAGGGATGGTGTGTGTGTGCTCTTGCGGAGAAAGCAGCGCTCGCGTATACAATAATCAGTATAAGGAAAGAAATGTGAGTGAGCTTCGATAAGCGAGCTGTTTTGCAGCGTGATCACCCGGAGCGGTATGCGACGACTGGTTTGGATTGGGGGAACTCGGAGCACGACGAGGCGATCGCCAACGGACTTTTTCAGACATTGATGGGCCTGCTTGCCCGACGGCAGGGAGTGCTTGCTCCTGCTGCTGGAGAGGTGCTGCGGCGGCAGCAAGCCCGCATCGAGCAACGCTTGGCGGTTGTTGAGCGTGCTCTCTTCAGGAGGGGTGGGCACGTTCCGCGCCGGATGGAGGACGCGGCTGTTGTCCACGGGCTTGAAAAGATGGCGGATGCCTTTGAGGATGGCGCTGCTGCATGGCTGCTATCGAAAGCCGAAAAGGGGAGCAATGTGCTTGCCGGCACGATGCTGGGTGTTGGCGTGGGGTTCGCGGCGACCGTGCGCGGTCACGGGATGATTGAGCGGTTTACGGTTGGTCCGTTCGGTGGGCTGTCGAAGATTGGGGCAATGGTGACGAGACCTGATGTCCTGGTTGAGCTTGAGGATCTTCCTGAGCTTGATGCGCTGGTGCGGAAGGCACGGGAGATCCCGACGGGGCACGTGGTGACAGCAAACTGTCAATCGAGCGCCTCCTTCTGTGAAGCGATCGATGCGGTGTTGGTGAGGTTGCAAACGCGGGATCAGGAACGGGATTGGACTGCATAAGGAGAGCGGGGAAATCCCCGCCGTGCCTTACGTTGGGTTGGGGTGTTGTTGCATTATTGCCTTTTTGATGCCCGTAAACTGTTTTGATATTCCTCTTGTTGGCTGCTGACCTTTCATGAGCTGTGTGAAATTTGCGCTATTTTTCACTTGTGAGCGATGGGTTAGACTTGATGTGAATGAATATTGCCCCGGCTTTGAATGGGATACTTGGTGATACCAAACGTGTGGCTCCGTTGTTGCGGAGCCGTCTTTTCGGCGAGCTTGATCCGGAGACCGCGGAGCGGGTGGCGCGAGTTGGGATCATCAGGAAATTTGAGCGCAACGTGCGGATCATCAATCAGGGAGATAGCCCTGTTGGGATCTTCATCATCCTTGAGGGAAGGGTGAAGGTGTTCCGTTGCACGGAAGACGGGGACGAAATCATCACCCGCTTGCTGGGGCCGTCGGAAAGCCTGCTGGAGAATGTTGTATTCTATGGAAGGCCGTCGCCAGTCTGTGCGGAGACGGAAAGCGATGCGGTGTTGTTTGCCATCCCTTCGAGCTCGTTGACGCATTGCATCGGAAGCTTTCCGCGCTTTGCAATGAATATGCTTGGCGTTCTGTCCGAACGGACAAATGAGCTCATGTACCAGCTCGAACTGGTCACGATGCATCCTGCGGTCGAGCGTGTCGCGCACTTCCTGCTCCGGGTCATGCTTGAGAGTGGAGGGCCGAAGGTGGAGATCACGCTGCCTTACGAGAAGGCCGAGGTCGCCAACCACCTTGGGCTAACGCCGGAAACGTTCTCGCGTTGCCTGAAATTGCTTTCGGCACGGGGCATCCATGTTCAGGGCAGGCAGGTGCGGCTTGAGGCGCGGGATACCCTCTGCTTCGCTTGCGATCCGCTCAATTCCCACAAATGCAGGGATCGCGATAAAATCCAATGCCGCATGTTCGGGCTATAAGCGCGAATGCCGTTGCGTTGACGGCTTCATGTAGGCGTCAAAGCACGAGGCCAGAATCCTGGTGAAGGGTCTTCCGAGGGAAGTAACCCGGATCGTTCCGTTGATATCGCCCTCGATAAGCCCATCTGTTCGCATCTGCATAAGGTTCTGGGCGTTGGCAACAAGGGCTGTAGGAGGGAAACCGTGTTCCTGCGCAATCCCCGCCACATCGACCTCAAGCCTGCACATGATGGAGGTGATGATGCGTGCGGCGCAGATATCTTTGCGGGTTAGCCTGTAGCCTTTCCATACTGGAAGGCGCTCGTCTTTCATTTGATGCAGGTAATCTTTGATGGAAGTGGTGTTTTGCGAATACCCGACGGGGTATGAACTTATGGAGGAAACGCCGAACCCGAGGATGGTTGGGCTGCTGTCGGTGGTGTAGCCCATGAAATTACGGTTCATAGTGCCCTTTGCTGCGGCCTTGGCAAGGGCATCGCGTTTGTGCGCGAAGTGGTCAATCCCAACGGCTTGGTATCCCCCGGAGTGGAAGACACGCGCGGCGGCGTTGAACAGGCGAAGGCGCTCGACGGCGCCGGGGATTGGGTTTTTCTCAAGCAGCCTCTGGTGGGGTTTCATCCACGGAACGTGGGCGTATCCGTAAAGGGCGATGCGGGATGCTCCGAGGGATGCCACATCGCGCGCGGTCTGTTGGATGCTCTCCGTAGTCTGGAGCGGAAGCCCGTAGATGAGGTCGGCATTGATGGCCTTTATCCCGGCGTCGCGAAGCAAACTGAAGGCGGCGGCGGTTTGCTCGAGGGGCTGTATCCTGCCGATTGCCTGCTGCACCGCTGGGTTTGTATCCTGGACGCCAAGGCTTGCACGGGTGATGCCGATGTCGCCAAGCGCCCGCGCCAGGGGCGCGTCAAAGCGGCGGGGGTCGATTTCAACGGAAACCTCGGCTCCGGGAAGAATGTCGAAATGCGTCCCAATTGCGGAGAACAGACGCTTGAGGTCGTCCGGCCGGTAGTAGGTTGGCGTTCCCCCTCCGAGGTGGATGGTGGAAATATCAAGTCGGTGTTGAAGGCGGCTCGCGGCGATCGCGATCTCGCGTTGAAGGGCCGCAAGATAGTCCTGCATGAGTGTCTCGCTGTGCGTAACCCTCATATTGCAACCGCAGTACCAGCACAGGGATGGGCAGAACGGGAGGTGGAGATAGACGGAAACTGCAGCCTTATGGTCCAACCCGGTCAGCCACGCGTTGATGGTTTGGTAGGTGATCTGGTCGCTGAACTGCACCGCGGTCGGATAACTTGTGTAGCGCGGAACGGGCCGGTCGTATTTTTCGGCGAGGAATTCGCTGGACGTTGGAAATGTATTCATAACGAAGCATGAGGGTATTAAAAGATATCCGGGTTGATGCACATCAATTGGCTTCGATTTGGGCGTGTCAGGGTTTTCGTGGCCATTTTGAAATGGGCCATGAATGGAGAATGATGACAGCCCATCAATTACAGCCTTCACGCCGCGTAGCCGAGCGCCTGAGACACAATGATGAATCGCTTGTCGATTTCGTATGCGGTGGAATCGTGTTGTCCGACCGCGCCAGCCGTGGAGAGTATCCCGATAAGGCAGGGCCTCAAATTGAAGCGAGTCTTGCCGAGCTCGGTGCGGTGAAGGTCCTTCCGGTTCAAGTGGTGCCGGATGATGCAAAAGCGTTGCTTCGGGCGATCGACGAACTTGTGAGGGAGGGGGCGCAACTGGTGGTGACCAGCGGCGGCACCGGCCTTGGCCCCAAGGATATCACCCCGGAAACGTTGCTCGAGCTTGGTGGAAAAACCGTGCCGGGGTTTGGCGAGGTGATGCGTGCCAAAGGCACGGCCTATACGCCCACCAGCTATTTGAGCCGCAGCGTTGCTGTTGTCCATGGAGAAACACTGATCGTTGCTATGCCTGGGAACCCCAAGGCCGTTGCGGAATGTTTTGAGGCCATTGCGCCGATGCTGCCGCATGCACTTGCCACGATGCTGAAAGGGTCATGAGGATGCTGACGAGTTGGGAGGACGCCTCAAAGCGGCTGGAAGGGCTTCGCGTTGACGTACCTGCGACAAAGGAGGTGGTCGGGCCCAGCGTTATCGGGGGCAGGCTGGCCGAGGATATCCGTGCCAAGGTATCCAACCCTCCATTCCGGATGTCGGCCATGGATGGGTGGGCGGTTCCGGTGTGCTGCCTCGATAAGGGAGAAACCGGGCTTGTTATCGGCACAACCGTACTGGCCGGCATGGAAGCGCCGGGGCTTGCGGCGGGGAAAACCTGCGCGGTGATGACGGGGGCACCGGTTCCCGTGGAAGCCGGTGCCGTCATTCCGGTGGAAGACGCGCGTGTGGAGGAGGGGCGTCTTTATTGGAAGGACAAGCTGACGGAAGGGCAGAACATCCGCGCGGCCGCCGAAGACTTTGCTTTTGGGGATGTGCTGCTGAAAGCCGGAACCACGATTGCGCCCCACCATCTTTTGATGCTGCGCGCGGGCGGGGTCGGAACGGTTTCGATTTGCGGCCGCATCCCGGTGGCGCTCATCCAGACCGGCGACGAACTTTGCAATGGTGTGGCGCGCAAGCCCGGTTTCAGCGTGTATGAAAGCACGCGAGCCTGCCTTCTGCATTGGTTGCGCAAGCTTGGCGGTGGCCGCGTGGCGTGGTCGGAAGTGCACGATACGCAGGGAGGATTGCGCAAGGCGCTCGAGGACACGCTCGCGGAGGGGCAGCGTCTTATCGTGACGACGGGAGGCGTCAGCAAGGGTGTCGCGGATTTCGTGCCCGCTGTCGCGGCCTCGCTGGGCGGAGAGGTTCTGCTGCACAGGCTGGCCATAAAACCTTCAAAACCGTTGCTGGTGGTCCGTTTTCCAAATGGCGCGGTGCTGGTGGGGCTTCCTGGTAATCCGGTGTCGCAGGTGTTGGGCCTACAGGCCGTGGTGGCACCCCTGTTGCGCTGCCTTCAACCGCTGAAGGGAATGGAAACCCACAAAGCGAAGCTTGAGGATGAGTGCGGTGGACGGACAGGCTTCCGCACGTTCCTGCGGGCTGTCGTTCGGGTTTCGGCGGAAGGGCGGCTGGTCGTGCGCCCCCTTTCCGGAAACGAATCCCACCGCGTTTCTAACCTGGCGGACTGCAATGCTTGGATTCATGTGACGGGGCGGCATGAGGCCGGGAGCCTCGTCGAGGTTTCGCCCTTTGTTGATACCCACTGGAACCTTGCTCCATGCCGTCCGTGATCTTCACCCTCTATGGCATGGCCCGCGGTGCCCATGGCGGGAGGACGCTTTCGCTTGAGGTTCCGTCACCTTGCACCGTGCGCCAAGCCCAAGACATGCTGCTGGAGAAAATACCTCTCAACGGCCAGGCCATCGCGCTTGCGACGGCGGAACGGGTGCTGAGGCCGGACGATGAGCTTCCCCTGAATAGCGAGGTGGCGGTTCTGCCGCCGGTGTGCGGAGGCTGACTATGGGTTCGGCGTCCGCCCGGCTGGATGTGAACGTGCATCAAGGGCCGCTTGATAAGCGGTTGGTTTCCGAGCTTGCGCTTGAAGGCGATGCCGGTGCGGTGCTGACGTTCGCGGGTGTTGTCCGCAACCTCAACCTTGGGCGCCCTGTGGTGGCGCTGGAGTATGATTGCGCGCCGGATTTAGCGCGGCGGGTGCTGATGAGCATCGCCACGGAAGCGTTGGACCGCTGGAACCTGCGGCTGGTGTCGGTGCATCACGGTTACGGCCGGGTCAACGTCGGAGAGGTGGGCGTTCTGATTGCGGTGGGGGCAGCACGGCGCAATGAAGCCTATGAGGCAAGCCGCTATCTGATCGAGGAAGTCAAACGCCGCGCCCCGGTGTGGAAATGCGAAGTCTACGCGGATGGGGAACGCGCGTGGCTGGAAGGAACCCCCCTGCCGGAGGCGCGGGGTAGGGGCGGCAGCATCGCATGAGCCTGCTGGGGGTCGTTCTGGCGGGCGGCCGCTCAAGCCGCATGGGCACCAACAAGGCGCAGCTCCGGTGGCACGGTGTTCCCATGCTGGACCGTCAGGTGGGCTTGCTCAAATCATCGGGGTGCGATGCCGTCGTCGTGTCGGGTCCTCACGTAAATGGCCACCATTGCATTCCGGATGCGCGCCCGTTCCGGGGGCCGGTGGCGGCGCTGTCCACGGTCGTCGCCAAACTGTCGGGGCTGTTCTGTGTTGCGCCCGGCCGCATGGTGGTGGTGCCGGTCGATATGCCGTTTCTCGATGCCGCGCTGATCCGGCACATGGCCAGCCATGCGGCGCCGCTTTTGGCTTACGCAGGACATCCCCTGCCGCTTGCCATGCGGGTGGATGCCGCATCGAGCGCGGTGCTGGCGCATCATGCCCAGCATCCGAGCCCCTCGCTGCAAGAACTGTGGCGGATGGTGCCGGGCGCGGTTTGGCTGCCTCCAGAAAATACCGCCGCCCTTGGGAATGCCAACACCCCCGCCGAATGGGAGGCCATCGTGCGGCAGGAAAGAAGTTCAGGGCGCCCGTCATGAAACTCCGCATATCAATGGAAGGGGTGCGCGTGCGTCTTACGGCGCAAGAGTTCGCCGAGCTTCGCGCGGGCTTTGTGCGCTTCCAGGCATGGGGGTTTGCGTTTTCGGTGGTGCGGGGAAGGGGGAGCGCGTCGTCGTTGGTGGGGTGGCCGGCAAGTGGGGAAGTGCGCCTCTCGGAGCGGGATTGGCGCGATTTCGAGGCCGAACCGGAAAATGGTATCGTCATTCAGGTGGAGCCTCCTGTCGTGCTGGAGGCGGAACGCCACGGCATCAGGAAAGAATAGTCTAACCGAGGGATTGAACCCTGACATCGCCGTAACGGCCGTCGAAATAGAGGATGCGCCCGGAAAGGGTGGCCCATTGCGCCGGAGAAGAGCGCTGCCAAAGCACCTTCAAAGCTTCCATGGCCATAAGGCTGCCGATGGCGGCGACCAGCGGTGCAAGCACACCCACATGCTCGCAACTGTCGGCGGTTTGCCGGGGCTGTCCCAGCCAAGACTCCAGCGGGGGTGAGTGCGGAAGGAAGGTGCCCACCCACCCTTCAGCGGCCAGCGCGCCCCCGCTGACCAGTGGAAGCCGCGCAGCACGGCAATGCTGCGCAAGCAGTTTGCGGGTCGGCCAGTTGTCGGTGGCGTCGATGATGAGGTCGGTATTTGCAATAGGCGAAGGCAGCAACGATGACGTGATGGCGCGGGTCATGCAATCCACCGTCAGGTTGGGGTTGTTGCGCAGAAGGGCTTCCTTCAGGGCGTCGGCTTTGGAACGACCGATGTCCGACGGTTGCATCAGGGGCAGGCGCCCCAGGTTGGTGGCGGATATCTTGTCGGCATCGACAAGGGTAAGCGCACCGATGCCCGAGGCTCCCAGCATGGCGGCGACGGCTTGACCAACACCACCGCATCCGATGAGGACGATGCGGGCAGCTTTCATTTCCGAAATGCCTTTGTTTCCGACTCCAGAAAGAAGGGCGTGGCGGCTTTCCCGCGTGGTTTCGGCAGAGGTGTGAGGCATTAGCGAAGACATTGTCATGCTGGTCCGGTTGCAAAAGTTACACACCGTCAGCATAAGGAATGATTTCCATCTATTCTTGATGTGACTCAAGTGAGGCTCATGGCGATGGGTCATTTTCCCCACCATGAGTAATGAAATAAGAACCTCACCTGTCGACTGCGCCTCCGCTTTGACACTGAGTACACTCGCGTTCACGGCTTGCTTTGCGGTCTGGACGATTTTCTCCATCATTGGTGTGCGCATCCAGCGAGAGCTGGGCCTTTCCGATACGCAACTGGGGCTCCTGCTCGGAACGCCCATCCTCACCGGTTCGCTGGTGCGCCTGGCGCTGGGCATCTGGACCGACCAGTTCGGCGGACGGGTGATGTTTACGTGGGTGATGCTCGCGGCGGCCTTGTCCACCTTCCTCCTCAGCGGGGCGCAAACGTATACGCAGATCATGCTGGCGGCACTTGGGCTGGGCCTATCCGGCGGGTCGTTCGTGGTGGGCATCACCTATGTTGCGCACTGGTTTCCCCCCGAGCGCAAGGGCATGGCCATGGGCGTGCTCGGGATGGGCAATGTGGGGGCCGCGGTCACCAAATTCGTGGCGCCCTACGTGATGATCGCCTTCGGCTGGCCCATCGTGGCGCAGGTGTGGGCCTGGGCCTTGGTGGTGATGGCTGCCGTTTTCTGGTTCGGCACCAAGGATGAACCGTCTCTTGCCGCGCGCTGCAAGGAAGGCCGCAAGGCCGATGGTTTCCTGCAGCAGCTCGAGCCGCTGAGGGATGCGCGGGTGTGGCGCTTCTCGCTCTATTACTTCTTCGTTTTCGGCGCGTTCGTGGCGCTGGCCTTGTGGCTGCCGCGCTATCTCACGGGCGCCTATGGCGTGGATATCAAGATGGCGGGGCTTCTGGCGGCAAGCTATTCGCTGTCGGCAAGCGTGTTCCGCGCTTGGGGCGGCTGGCTTTCCGACCGCTACGGCGCGCGCGCGGTGATGTACGCCACCTTCTGGGTCAGCCTTTTTTGCTGCTTCCTGCTTTCCTATCCGCCAACCGATTACGTCGTGCACGGTATCGAGGGGCCTCTCGCCTTCAGCTTCAGCTGGAGCGTGTGGAGCTTCACGGCCATCGCGTTCGTGCTGGGGTTCTTCATGAGCTTCGGCAAGGCGGCGGTCTACAAGCACATCGTGTCCTACTACCCCGACCGTGTCGGCGCGGTCAGCGGCATGGTCGGGCTGGTGGGCGGCCTTGGCGGCTGGGTTCTGCCCATCTGCTTCGGCTTCATGAATGACGTGGTGGGCGTATGGAGCGCCTGCTTCATGCTGCTGTTCGGTTTGGTAGCGGTGTCGCTGGTGTGGATGCACCTCGCCATCCGCAGCATGGAGAAGGAGGCGCATCCCGGCCTAAGGCTTCCGCAGGATTTCGGTTCTCAAAAGGAAGGGAACCGCTGATGGCACGTTCTCTCACCCGCTGGGAACCGGATGACGCGCGGTTTTGGTCCGAAACAGGGAAGCGGGTTGCCTGGCGCAATCTCATGATTTCCATTCCGGCGCTGCTCTGCGGGTTCGGCGTGTGGATGATGTGGAGCATCCTGTCGGTGCAAATGCTGCACCTCGGCTTCCCGTTCTCCAGCCAAGAGCTGTTCACGCTCACGGCCATTGCGGGGCTTTCGGGGGCGACGCTGCGCATCCCCGCAACCTTCCTCATCCGTTTGTGCGGGGGCGGCCATACGGTCCTGCTCACAACCTTGCTGCTTCTGTTTCCGGCCGTCGGCGCTGCGCTTGCGCTGCAAAACACCGATACCCCGCTGTGGGTGTTCCAGGGTCTGGCGCTTCTTTCGGGGCTTGGCGGAGGAAACTTCGCAAGCAGCATGAGCAACATCAGCGCCTTTTTCCCCAAACGGATGCAGGGTCTGGCCTTGGGCCTCAACGGAGGGCTTGGCAACCTCGGCATCACGGTGATGCAATTCGTGACGCCCCTCGCGATGACCGCCGCGGTGTTCGGGGGCGCGGGCATGGTGCTGCAAAAGTCCAGCGGAACCCCGGTGGGGCAGATCGCGGCGGGAACGCTCGCCCACCCGCAGAACGCGGGCTGGATGTGGGTCGCGGCGATAGTTCCGCTGCTGTTCGCGGTGCGCTGGGGGATGAACAACCTGGGCGTTTCAAGCGTGACGCCGCGTGTTCCGCCCTTGTCCGAAGCCGGCGTCATCATCGTGAAGCTGTTGGGGGTCGGCGTGGTCATGAGCGCGGTCGGGCTGTGGCTCATGCTTCCCGAAAGCGGCGGCGGCGCAAGCGTGACCATCTCGAAGTGGATTGTCGTGCCCGCCGTGGCGGCGGCCACGGTGCTTGCGATGCGCTTTGTCTTGCCGAGACATGCACAAGAGGGCCTGCGTCACCAGTACGGGATCTTCCGCAACGGCCACACCTGGGTGATGACCCTTATCTACACCATGACGTTCGGAAGCTTTATCGGGTTTTCAGCGGTGCTGCCGTTGGCCATCACCATCATCTTCGGGTTCTCGCACGTGCCCGATGCGGGTGGGGTGTTGACGCACACCACGGTCAACGGGCAGGGGCCGTCGGCGTTCGTGTACGCGTGGATCGGCCCCTTCGTCGGTGCCGTTGCCCGGCCGTTGGGAGGCTGGCTGGCCGACCGGTGGGGCGGCGCCGCGGTTACCCAACTGTGCTCGGTGGCGATGGTGGCGGGGGCCGTTGCGGGCGGGTACTATCTCTCCCTGGCTTACGGGTCCGCAACGCCGGAAGTATACTTCCCGGTTACGCTATCCATTTTCATTGTGCTGTTCTTTGCTTCAGGCCTCGGCAACGGCTCAACCTTCCGCACCATCGGTGTCGTGTTCAACCGCGAACGTGCGGGACCGGTGCTGGGATGGACGTCGGCGGTGGCGGCCTACGGCGCGTTCCTCATTCCGCAAATTCTTGGCGAAGAGATCAAGCGCGGCGAACCCGCCCACGCCATGTACGGCTTTGCTGTCTTCTATCTCGTTTGTCTGGCCCTGAACGGCTGGGTTTACCTGCGCCCCGGCGCGAGACATTTCAACGCGTAGGGACAACAGTATGAGCTACCTCTTCGACAAACTGAGCCACTTCCACAAAAAACCGCAACCCTTCGCCGACGGCCACGGCGCCCTCACCGAGGAATCGCGCAAGTGGGAGCAGGCCTACCGTCAGCGGTGGCAGCACGACAAGATCGTGCGCAGCACCCACGGGGTGAACTGCACGGGCAGCTGCAGCTGGAAAATCTACGTAAAGAACGGGCTTGTCACGTGGGAAACCCAGCAGACCGATTACCCCCGCACGCGGGCAGACCTTCCCAATCACGAGCCTCGCGGTTGCGCGCGGGGCGCAAGCTACAGCTGGTACATCTACAGCGCCAACCGCCTGAAATACCCGCTGGTGCGCCGCGCCCTGTGGGAGCGCTGGCTGGCCATCCGCGAGATGCAACCTGACCCCGTGCTGGCATGGGCGGATTTGCAGGCCAAGCCACAGGAACGCCGCGCCTACCAGCTTGCACGCGGCCATGGCGGTTTCATCCGCGCGACGTGGGAGGGCGTGAACGAGCTCATCGCGGCGGCGAACATCTACACGGCGAAGAAATGGGGCCCCGACCGCGTGGTGGGGTTCTCGCCCATTCCGGCGATGAGCATGGTCAGCTACGCGGCGGGCGCGCGCTACCTGTCGCTGCTGGGCGGCGTGTGCATGAGTTTCTACGACTGGTATTGCGATCTTCCGCCCAGCAGCCCGCAAACCTGGGGCGAGCAGACCGACGTGCCGGAAAGCGCCGACTGGTTCAACGCCGGGCTGCTGATGATGTGGGGCAGCAACGTGCCGCAAACCCGCACGCCAGATGCGCACTTCCTGACCGAAGCCCGTTACAAGGGCACCACCACCATTGCGGTGTGTCCGGATTTCTCGGAAGCCAGCAAGCTGGCCGACGTATGGATGGCCCCCAAGCAGGGGACGGATGCCGCGCTCGCGATGGCCATGGGCCATGTCATTCTGAAAGAGCGCTATGTTGATAAGCAGGAGCCGTACTTCCAAAACTATGCGCGCGACTACACCGACATGCCCCTGCTGGTGATGCTCGAGGAGCGGAACGGCAAGCTGACGGCAGGGCGGTTTTTGCGCGCGGCCGATTTACCCGGCAACGCGGGCGAAACCAACAACCCGGATTGGAAGACGCTTGCTTTCTCGGAGAGTGGTAAAGAGCTCGTGGTGCCCAAGGGCAGCATCGGGTTCCGTTGGGGAGAAGAGGGCCAATGGCACCTGAAGCCGCAAAAGGGCAAGGCGCCGGTGCTGCGCCTCACCCTTCTCGACAAGAGGGATGAAGTGGCGACGGTGGCGTTCCCGTATTTCGGCAGCCGCGCGCACGAGCACTTCAACGGGACTGACCACGCGGAAATCCTCCTGCGGAAGGTTCCGGCCAAAAAACTGAAACTGAAGAAAGGCCATGCGCTGGTGGCAACGGTGCACGACCTGATGCTGGCGCACTACGGGGTGGACCGCGGCCTTGGCGATGCTTCGGCGGCCGAGAATTTTGACGATAACCAGCCCTACACGCCCGCTTGGCAGCAAGCCATCACCGGCGTAGAGCCAGATCTGGTCACGCGCGTCGCGCGCGCCTTTGCGGACAATTCAGCCAAAACCAACGGACGCAGCACCATCATCATCGGCGCGGCGATGAACCATTGGTACCACATGGACATGAACTACCGCGCCATCATCAATTTGTTGGTGATGTGCGGCTGTGTCGGCCAGCCCGGTGGCGGTTGGGCGCACTATGTGGGGCAAGAGAAACTCCGCCCGCAAACCGGGTGGGCGCCGCTGGCCTTCGGGGCGGATTGGTACCGCCCCGCGCGCCAGGTGAACAGCACCAGCTTCTGGTATGCCCACACCGACCAGTGGCGCTACGAGAAACTGGATTTGAAAGACATGCTCTCGCCGCTGGCCGATCCGAAGCAATGGGGCGGAAGCTTCATCGATTGCAACATCCGTGCGGAAAGCATGGGCTGGCTGCCCTCCGCACCGCAACTGGCCACCAATTCGCTGTCCTTGCTGAAGGCGATGCCGGCGGGGGAAACCGACGTGGCCAAATGGCTGGCGAAAAGCCTTTCAGAAGGCGACGTGGAGCTTTCGTGCATGGACCCGGACGCGGAACGCAACTGGCCGCGCAACCTGTTCGTGTGGCGCTCCAACCTGCTCGGCTCAAGCGGCAAGGGGCATGAATACTTCCTGAAGCATCTGCTGGGCACCCGCCACGGCGTGCTGGGCGAAGACATGGGAGCCGAGGGCAAACGCCGCAACAAACTGGCCGCATGGCACGAGAAGGCCCCGGAAGGGAAACTCGACCTGCTGGTGGCGCTCGATTTCCGCATGTCCACCACCTGCGTATACTCCGATATCGTGCTGCCAACGGCAAGCTGGTACGAGAAGCACGACCTCAACACCTCCGACATGCACCCGTTCATCCACCCGCTCAGCGCGGCGATAGACCCGGTGTGGGAAAGCCGCACCGATTACGCGATCTTCAAGGGCTTCGCGGAAAACGTCTCGCGCCTGTGCGACGGACATTTGGGCGAAGAGAAGGACGTGGTGCTCACGCCCATCCTGCACGATACCCCCGGCGAGCTTGCGCAGCCGTATGGGGTGTCCGAGTGGCTGGACGGAAAAACCGCCCCTGTGCCGGGCCGCACCATGGCCAACGTGGCGGTGGTGACGCGCGATTACCGCAAACTGTACGAACGCTTCACCACCATCGGCCCCTTGCTGGAGAAGGTGGGCAACGGCGGCAAGGGAATGAGCTGGAACACCACGCTGGAGATGGACCAGCTGCGCGCCCTCAATGGGAAAGCGGCCAACGGCCAGCCCAGCATGAAGAGCGATGTGGAGTTCTGCGAGGCCATTTTGCAGCTTGCTCCCGAAACCAATGGGGAAGTCGCGGTGAAGGCGTGGGCCTCGCTGGAAAAAGCCACCGGCCGCCATCACACGCACCTTGCCGAAGGCCGCCACCACGAGAAGCACCGTTTCCGCGATTTGCAGGCCCAGCCGCGCAAGATCATCTCGTCGCCCATCTGGAGCGGCATCGAGGATGAGAACGTCACGTACAACGCGGGCTATACCAACGTGCACGAGTTCATCCCGTGGCGCACGCTCACCGGCCGCCAGCAACTCTATCAAGACCATGCATGGCTGCGCGACTTCGGGGAGGGGCTTGTCTGCTACAAACCCCCGGTGGATTTGCAGGCGGTGAAGCCGGTGTTGGAGAAGGTTGAGGGAGGCAACCCCGCGCTGGTGCTCAACTTCCTCACCCCGCACCAGAAGTGGGGCATCCACAGCACCTATTCCGACAACCTGCTGATGCTGACGCTGTCGCGCGGCGGCCCGATCGTCTGGCTGTCCGAGGTGGATGCCGCCAAAGCC
This sequence comes from Hyphomicrobium zavarzinii ATCC 27496, assembly GCF_000383415.1. Lineage (GTDB taxonomy): Bacteria > Pseudomonadota > Alphaproteobacteria > Rhizobiales > Hyphomicrobiaceae > Hyphomicrobium_C > Hyphomicrobium_C zavarzinii. Next base: position 25,617 of record NZ_KB911262.1, read on the forward strand.
GGTATCGCGGATAACGACTGGATCGAGGCGCTGAACGTCAACGGGTCGCTGGTGGCGCGCGCGGTGGTCAGCCAGCGCGTCCCTGAGGGCATGACCATGATGTACCACGCGCAAGAGAAAATCGTGAACACCCCCGGCAGCCCCACCACAGGTCTCAGGGGCGGGATCCATAACTCCGTGACGCGCGTGGTGCTGAAACCCACGCACATGGTGGGCGGATGTGCGCAGCTTTCCTACGGGTTCAACTATTACGGCACGGTGGGCTGCAACCGCGATGAGTTCGTGGTGGTGCGGCGCCTGGACAAGGTGGACTGGCTGGAAGGCCCCGACACCCACGGCCATTCGCCCGAGAGCAACAGGAGGGTGGCATGATGAACGCGCCGCAAACGACAAAACGGCCCATCGGCAAGGTGCGCGCGCAGGTGGGCATGGTGCTGAATCTGGACAAGTGCATCGGCTGTCACACCTGCTCGGTGACGTGCAAGAACGTGTGGACCAGCCGTCCCGGTATGGAATACGCGTGGTTCAACAACGTGGAGACGAAACCCGGCCTCGGCTACCCGGACGATTGGGAGAATCAGGAGAAGTGGCGCGGCGGCTGGGTGCGCACATCGGGCGGCAAGCTGGTTCCCAAGCTGGGCGGAAAATTGGGTGTGCTGGCCAAAATATTCGGCAACCCGCACCTCCCGCAGATGAAGGATTACTACGAGCCCTTCACGTTCGATTACAACCACCTCCACACGGCGGGGCCAAGCGAGGCCTCGCCCACGGCGCGCCCGCGCTCGCTGGTGAGCGGCGAACGCATCGAGAAGATCGAGAAGGGCCCCAACTGGGAAGAGATTCTGGCGACCCCGTACGAGCGGCGCAAGAACGACCAGAACCTGCGTGATGTGGCCGAGAAGGAAATCCTCGGCCAGTTCGAGCAGACGTTCATGATGTACCTTCCGAGGCTGTGCGAGCACTGCCTTAACCCCGCCTGCGTGGCGGTGTGCCCGTCCGGCTCGGTCTACAAGCGCGAGGAAGACGGCATCGTCCTTGTCGATCAGGACAAGTGCCGCGGCTGGCGCATGTGCGTTTCGGGCTGCCCCTACAAGAAGATGTATTACAACTGGCACACCGGAAAAGCGGAGAAGTGCACGTTCTGCTACCCGCGCATCGAGGCGGGCCTGCCCACGGTCTGCTCGGAAACCTGCGTCGGGCGCATCCGCTATTTGGGCGTAATCCTGTACGACGCCGACCGCATCGCGGAAGCCGCCGCCACCGAGCATGAGAAGGATCTCTATCAGGCGCAGCTCGACGTGTTCCTCGATCCGAACGACCCCGACGTCATCGAAGCGGCGCGGCGCGATGGCATCCCCGACGGCTGGGTGGAGGCGGCGAAGAACTCGCCCGTCTACAAGCTCGCCGTGGAATGGAAGCTGGCATTGCCGCTGCACCCCGAATACCGCACCATGCCGATGGTCTGGTATGTGCCGCCGCTGTCGCCCATTCAGGCGGCGGCCACCAACGGGCTCATCCCCACCGATGGCCTGCTGCCGGATGTGAAAGCGCTGCGCATTCCCATGAAGTATTTGGCCAACCTGCTGACGGCGGGCGACGAGGCGCCGGTTGAACTGGCGCTGAAGCGCATGCTGGCCATGCGGCACTTCAAGCGGAAACAGACCGTAGACGGCGAGTATGCCGCGCATGTGCTGGAAACCGTGGGATTGGATGCGGAGATGGCGGAGCGGATGTACCAGCTCTTGGCCATCGCCAACTACGAAGACCGTTTCGTCATTCCCACCAGCCACAAGGAAGAGGTTCTCGCGGCCTACGATGAGAAGGGCGCCTGCGGCTTCAGCTTCGGCAACGGCTGCGCGGTGGGCGATACCAACCAGCACGGCGATGTCTACGAGGCTCCCCGCCGCGACAAGGTGCTGAGCGATTTGTTCGCCGGCCGCCGGACGCGGGTGGAAATCATGGGAGGGGATGTGTGATGCGCACGCTCCATGCCCTTGGATTGTTGTTGTCTTACCCCACCAACGAGCTTGTCGAAGTGATGCCCGAACTGCGCAACGTATTGCTTGCCGAAGAGTTTGTGAGGGCGGAAACGCTCACGACGCTCGAGCCTCTGTTCAAAACGGTGCGCGACGTCCCCCTGTTGGATTTGCAGGAAGACTACGTGTCGCTGTTCGACAGGCAGCCGGGCCTGTCGTTGCACCTGTTCGAGCACGTCTACGGCGAAAGCCGCGACCGCGGGCAGGCCTTGGCCGAACTGTCCGATCTCTATGCCTCCAGCGGCATGCTGGTCGCCAACGGGGAAACACCGGATTATCTCCCGGCCTTCGTGGAGTTCCTGGGCGCGCAACCCGAGAAGGAGGCGCGGCGCCTGCTGGGAGAGGTCGGGCATATCCTGCTGCTGCTCTCCCAACGGCTGGAACAGCGGCAAAGCCCTTACGGCGCGGTTATGCGCGCTTTAACCGGCCTTTGCGAGCCCCACCCGGAAGAGACACGCGTCGAAGAGGCTTCCCGCATCAACCCGGACGAGGCGCCGGATCTGGAGAAAAGCTGGGAAGAGCCTGAGGCGTTTCCCTCGCGGGCGTGCGGCAGCACTCTTGCGACGACGGACAACACAAGGAAAGCAAAGATGCGTGGCTGACGTCCATATTGCGGTACCCCTGCAAAACCCCGATGTGCTGCATTGGGTGCTGTTTCAGCTCTATCCCTATGTCGCGATCGTGGTGTGCGTTTTGGGGTGTCTCTTGAGGCTCGACCGGGAGCCCTACACGGTTCGCAGCAAGTCCAGCCAGTTCCTCGGGTATGACCGAACCTTCCTTATCGGCATCAACCTTTTCCACGTCGGCATCCTTTCCATTCTGGCCGGCCACTTTGTGGGCCTGCTGACGCCGCATTGGCTCTATTCCGCGGTTGGTCTCACGGCGGCGGTGAAACAACTCATCGCCATGGTGGCGGGCGGGTTCTTCGGCATCCTGTGCCTTGTTGGCTTGGTCATTCTGCTGTTGCGGCGGACGACGCATCCGGCCGTACGACGCACATCAAGCTTTGCCGACATCGCGCTGTTGGTGATGCTTTTGATCCAACTGCTGCTGGGGTTGGGGACGATCCCGGTTTCTGCGCAGCACCCGGACGGCTCCAGCATGCTGGCACTGGCCAACTGGGCGCAAAGCATTGCCTTCCTGCAGCCGGGCGCGGCGCACTATGTGCAACCGGAGGCCCTTATTTTCAAGGTGCACATCGTGCTGGGGCTCACGCTCATCATGCTGACCCCCTTCACGCGGCTCATCCACGTGGTGACCATGCCGGTGGGGTACGTGTTCAGGCGCTGGCAGATCGTAAGGGGAGGGCGGCGCTGATGGCACGGGTTCATTTCCGCGAGACGATGGCGCAGCTGACGGGTGTTGCACGGCCGTTCGGACAGAACGAGCTCATCGTCACCAAGACAGACCTCAAGGGGCATATCACCTACGCCAACGACGTGTTCATCCGCTTGGCGGGGTATCCCGAAGATCAGATCCTCGGTGCCCCGCATTGCCTTATCCGGCATCCGCACATGCCGCACGGTGTGTTCCGATTGCTGTGGGAGACGCTCGAGGCGGGGCGCGAGATCTTTGCTTTCGTCGTGAACCGGTCGGCGAACGGAGACCATTACTGGGTGCTGGCGCATGTGACGCCATCCTTCAATGCATCCGGGAAGATCACGGGCTACCACTCCAACCGGAGGGCCGTGGACGACAACATACGCAAAAACGTCATCGAGCCGCTCTACGCATCGATGCGCAATGCGGAAGCGAAGTATTCCAATCCGAAGGACAAGGCGGAAGCGGGGATATCGCTCCTCAAGACCATCCTCCAACAAAAAGAAACGACCTATGATGAGTTTGTCTTTTCACTCTGCAAATAGGATAGGGGAAGCGGTCTGCCTTTCAGGGCAGGCCCTTGTCGTGTCCTACATTGTTTGGCCGGACGTGGGTACCGGCACCGTCCTTTTGGGAGTGGCTCTGACGGCATCGGGCATTGTGGGCCTGGCATGGTCGACGGAACGCCATATGGCGATGTTTCGTAGGATTGCCGCAGATTGTCGGCGCCTGTGTTTGGGTGACTTCGAGGTTCGATTGACACGGCCATTGGGCCATCCGGAGCTGATGGAGCTGGCGAAAGCGGTCAACGACCATACCGATCATGTCGATGCCTTTGTCCGGGAAGCGTCCGCAAGCATGACTTGCGTGAGCGAGAGCAAGTATTTCCGGCGCATTCTCGCCAACGGCATGCAGGGCGATATCGGCCGCGGCGCCTTTATCATCAACAAGGCGACCGATGAGGTGGCCAAACGTGTGGAAAGCTTCACGGTCATTGCGGAAGAGCTTGAGAAGAAATTGGCCGAGGTAAGCCATGAGATGGAAGCGGCCATCAATTTATTGCAGCAGACGGCCCATGAAATGGTCTCCCATGCCAATGAGACCAAGAGGGAAGCGCAGGGCATAGCCGCATCTGCGGATGGCGTGCGTGACTGCATCAAATCGGCGGCGGGAAGCAGCCAGACGATTGGTGATGTTGTTAGCTTGATCCGTTCCATTGCGTCTCAGACCAATCTGCTTGCGCTGAATGCCGGGATTGAATCGGCACGCGCCGGAAACGTCGGGCGAGGTTTTGCGGTGGTGGCGAACGAGATCAAGCAGCTGGCCGAGAAGACCTCGAAATCCACGGAGAGCATTTCCGATAAGGTGTCGGTCTTGCATGGAGCGACCCAACAGATTTCAGAGGTTCTGATTGCCGAAGGAAAGGAAGGAGCAGTCGGACTCGCGGACCGGATTGGCGTGATTGGCTCACATATGGGCCGCATCCACGACGCATCCCAGCAGGTGATGAGCGCGGCTGAGGAATTGGGCCAATGCTCCAAGAACCAGCTCACTGAATTGCGGGCGCGCATGAGTGCCTTCATGCGGGAGCTTAAACAGCTTCAGTGACGAACGACCAATGGAAGATACTGATAGGTGATTTACAACAATGGAACCCGGAGGCTCGATGACCTTCTGGATGTCGGCGAATGCATCGAGGGCCGAGGCGTCAAGATGGTCGGATACAAGACGCTGCGGGATTTGAGGGTTATGTGCCATCTCGACGCCGATGGCATCGGCGTATTGCAAGGCGCGATCGAGCGCCGTGGAAATATGGTTCTTACATTGGGTAAGGAGGAAGGCTCAACCGAACCTTGGGCGGTTTACGCCTACGCGCCGTCACTGTTGATACCGTATTTGAAAAGCCAGTCCTCTATCCTCGCGCAAAACCAGTGGCCGGATAAGGCCGAAGGTTTCGTGAGAAGGCTTGCAGTGGATTGGGTCCCTTGGGGAACGCCGCTGCGGAAGGTGATCGACACGGCTTTTGGCAATTTCGATCATGAGAAATCGCGCCCTGACATCGTGGACCCGTCGATACCGCATGGGGTCACAGGCAGCTGGGGAGCAAGCCGCCACCGGTAGAGGGGGGATATGGTCAGCACCGCTTGAAATCTGGAGCGAGAAGCCCGGATGGCGCCGGCACTGCGGGTATCAGTGTTCAAAGAGTTTGATGCTGAGAAACACGGCCCCCTGCGCACTCATTTAAAGATTGGGGTCTCAAAGAACTCGTCAATCATGTCGTCAGGAACGTCATGATCGAGGAAGCGTTTGGCCAACATTGCTGCGGCGCCCAAGCTGCCGTCGGCTAAGCGGAATTCCACTGCATCAAATATGGGTTTGTCAAACTCGTACCCCGCCTTGAACCTTCCGCAAGTGGATCCATCCCGCATCGGCGTTCGATCCACGATATATCCCTCTTTCAGCGCGCAGACTTCCTTTGCCAAATCTCGCAAGCCAGCGTGGGTGGGTCTAAACCACCTGATTTGCAAATCCTTGATGCCATTCCGAATGCGCTCCCGTTGGCGCAATTCAGTTAAACCCCTAAAGGGTGGAAGCCACTCCTCGAACACCCCGTCACGGAGCATGTTGTCAGCCGAGATTCTGTTGCTGCCAAACGTTGCGGACAGGTAGAGGTCCGGCGACTCGTTTGCGAGCGAATCAAACAAACGCACCGCGTGCAGCTTCCGTTGGAGGGAGAAGCCCGTGGGAGGGCTGAGCATGGCGCCCGCTTCAAGGACAAACTTGACATCGATTGCGCCGCTTTGGTCGCACACGGGGACCAGATAGTCCTTGACCCCAGCTGCGGCGATGATTTCGACGGAGGAATCTTTTCTTGTGATTTCGCAAGTATACATTCTGCCGTATCTAATCATTTTAAATATATCCACCTCTGATACATCGGCCATCATGGGGGATTTATATTTCTTGTAGAAGTTATAAAGGCGTTGCACCTTCTTTACATCTTCTGACAGTGAGAATAATATATCGGATGAGCTCGAATCGTCCAAGATGTACGGCTGCGATCGGCAAATATTGGCGAAGTACATCATGTCGGTCCTGCTTTCCTTCCACCCCGTCAGGGCGCAAATTGTTGCGCAGAATCAATGGGGTCCGAGCAATGCAACCAATCAGTAACGGTCGCGTTGCATCATGCAATGGTCGGGGGTAACGTTCGGTCAGGGTGAGAGTGGGATAACAACTTACGAGAGGCACCAATGAGCAAAGACCCTCCGCGTCCCACCGAATATGCCAGGGACCCGGAACATACCGTGTTGGATCAGGGAACTGCGTTTTTGTCGACAGCTCTAACCGGGATTTCGGAAGTTTCTGGCTGGGATAAGTCAATTATTACTGCTTTGAAGACTTGGTGCGACGATCCTCGTCCAGCTGTCACGAGAAGAACGAGCAAGGAGCCAGACAAGTTTCCGGAACTCATCGACATATGTCGGCGCATTCCTGAATGTGGGCCTTTTTTTGTGAAGCAGCTTGAGATTAATCCTTCAACCCTTTGGCGTTGGTCAATGGGCCACAGTAGACCTGCATCCTATGTTGCAAATAGCGTTGTAAGCGATCTCATTGACATTATTTGCGAACGTTTAGAGCATCAGCGCGCCCTAGCTGCTGGACCTGAGATTTAATTGATACTCAATCCTTGGTAATTCCCCTTCCAGCAGTTGGTGCTCTGCCGGAGAAAAACGACAGTGATCGTGGCGTCGACGATTTCGACCTTGCCGGCTCATGGGGATGTTGTTTCTAAGTCAACCCGTATTGGCTGTCTTGTTCTCTGCAGCCACCCCAGCTTTTCGTAAGCTACGCACACTTACAAACGTCGCCGTGGGCACAAATCCATGTCGTCTTATCTATGTCGTCTCGCAGGCAAGCAGCTTTGCGAGGTGCATATTCGATTTCGAGAGAAGCGATTTGCAGCTGAGTGCCTGCCACGATAATGCCGCTTCCACTCCAATTCCCGCAATCGCTTTACGACAAATCCATTCTTGAGGTGTGTCAACTCGTCCAAACACCACATGTAGTGTTCTAACTCCGAACCAACAAACAAAATGTAGTAAGGAGTGCAGCCCATGGCGAAGGTAATTCCGCTGTCCGGTTTTCAACACAAACAAGAGCATGCCGGGGCTGCGGTGGCGGAAAGGCAAATCGTTCAGGCGCCGCGCCATGTGGTGTGCCAAAGCGCGGTGGATGAATACCTAAGCCAAAGCGACTGGCGCGTAAATGCCAACGCCAACGTGGGCTACAGCAATGCGGGGCTGGTCAGCAACCTGGCGGGCAAGGTGATCGCCAACTATTGGCTCGATCAGGTCTACAGCGCGGATGCGGGCGAAGCGCACCGCAATGCCGACCTCCACATCCACGATCTGGACTGCCTGACGGGATATTGCGCCGGGTGGAGCCTGCGCCAGGTGCTGAACGAGGGGTTCAACTGCGGGCACGGCCGCGTGGGCAGCCGGCCGCCACGGCACCTGCGCGAGGCGCTGGGGCAGATGGCCAACTTCCTCGGCATTTTACAATCGGAGTGGGCAGGCGCACAGGCCTTCAGCTCGTTCGACACTTACCTTGCGCCTTACGTGTTCTTTGATCGCTTGAGTTTCCGCGAGGTTAAAAAAGCCATCCGCCAGTTCGTCTACAATCTCAATGTTCCGTCGCGCTGGGGGCAAAGCCCGTTCACCAACATCACACTGGACATCACGGTGCCCGACGACCTTGCCAAGCAATGGCCCACCTACCGCGACAAACACCTGTTCGCCGAAACGGAGGACGCGGAGCTGCTGCAAAAGGCGAAAGAGCGCGATTTCACCATCTCTAGACTATCCGATATGCTCTACAGCCACTTTACGCCCGAGATGGAGCTCATCAACCTTGCCTATTACGAGGTGATGACCGAGGGCGACAGCCACGGCCAACCGTTCACGTTCCCCATCCCCACGGTGAACATCACGGAAAGCTTCGATTGGGAGAGCAAGGTCGCGGCCGCCATCTTCGATAATACGGCGAAGGTAGGCAGCAGCTATTTCCAGAACTTCGTGGGCAGCCAGTACCGGTTGGATGAGCAGGGCAACCGCGTCGTCAACCCGGACGCCTACCAACCCGGCGCGGTGCGCAGCATGTGCTGCCGCCTGCAGCTTGACCTGCGCGAGCTTCTCAAACGCGGCAACGGCCTGTTCGGAAGCGCCGAGATGACCGGCAGCATCGGCGTGGTGACGCTCAACATGGCGCGGCTTGGCAAACGCTTTGCCGGTAATCAGGCGGGGCTGCTGAAAGAGGTGGACCGGCTGATGGATGTTGCGCGCGACAGCCTCGAGGCCAAGCGGCGCTTCATCCAGCAGCAGTACGATCGCGGGCTGTTCCCTTACACCAAACGCTACCTGCGCGGGTTCATGAACCACTTCTCCACCATCGGCGTGAACGGCATGAATGAGATGCTGCTCAATGCGTCGCAGGGGCGCTTCGACATCACCACATCGGAAGGCTCGAAGATGGCCTCCGACGTGCTGGAGCACATGCGCGCGCGTTTGCGGGGCTATCAGGAGGAAACCGGCAACCTCTACAATCTGGAGGCCACGCCCGCCGAAGGCACCACCTACCGCTTCGCCAAAGAGGATGTGAAACGCTACCCGGACATCATCCAGGCCGGGCAGGGGGTGAACATCTATTACACCAACTCGTCGCAGATTCCCGTAGGCCATACCGATGACCCGTTCGAGGCGCTGGACCTGCAGGACGACCTGCAGGGCAAGTACACGGGAGGCACGGTGCTGCACCTGTACATGAGCGAACGCCTGCGCGACGGCGCCACCTGCCGCAAGCTGGTGCGCACGGTGCTCGAGAACTACCGCCTCCCGTATATCACCATTACGCCGGTGTTCAGCGTGTGCCAGGACCACGGGTATCTGGCGGGCGAACATCATGCCTGCCCCCACTGCGGGCAAGGTACGGAAGTGTGGACGCGGGTGATGGGCTACTACCGCCCGGTATCCAGCTTCAACCTGGGCAAAAAGGGCGAGCACCGCCAACGCCGCCACTTCACGGAAGACAAGGCGATGCAGGGTGGTTTGCACCTGAACGTGGCCTGACATGGCGGCGCGGGACGACATCGGGGTGTACGACATCACCCCGTTCACCCAGCTGGACTTTCCCGGCGAACTGGCCTGCATCGTGTGGTTTGCGGGGTGCAACCTGCGCTGCGCGTATTGCCATAACCCCGAGATGGTCCGTTCGGTGGGAGAAAAACCATGGCAAGAGGTGCTGGCCTTTCTGGAGGGCCGCCGAAATAAGCTCGGCGGCGTGGTGTTCTCGGGGGGAGAGGCGACGCTGCACCCGCATATTGTCCGCTTCGCGCGTAGCGTGAAGGCGCTGGGCTACCGTCTCAAGCTGGATACCAACGGCACCCGGCCGAAGGTGCTGAAGGCGCTGCTGGACGAAAACCTGCTCGACATGGTGGCGATGGATTACAAGGCCCCGCGCAACAAGTTCCGCAAGGTGACCCGCATGCGCGAAAGCCTGTGGGATAATTTCCAAAAAAGCCTGCGCATGATGGTGGCGGGCAACGTGCCGTTCGAGGTGCGCACCACGGTACACACCGACCTTCTGGACGTCGCCGACGTGGCGCAGATGCACGCCGACCTCGAGGCCTGCGGCTACCGTGGAAGCTATCATGTGCAGAACTACCGGCACGGCCCGACGCTTGGCGATATGACCCGCCAGGATGCGGTTCTACAGGTGGCGGCGCTCCCCGTGGGGCAGAAGGTCAGGGTGGAGTTCCGCAATTTCTGATGGGACAGGAAAGAGGCCCTAGTCGTGGAGGCCATCGGCTCTCGGGCGGGTCAGGATGGGAAGGTGGATTACGGAGAAGATGGCGAACGCGGCCGACCACGACCACCCGGCCCCGGCGACCGAAACGGTATAATCAATCCAACCCAATCCCCCCGCGATGCGCACAAGCACGGTAACCTGCAAAAGCGCGTACGCCGCCACCATGGGTTTGGAGGCGAGGATGGTGCGGCCGGTGTGGCCAAGGGCCACGCGGCTCATCATGGCGAGCGTCATGGTGCCGATTCCGCCGATGGTGAGCACATGCAGCGCGGGCCACTGAAGGGAAGGGTTCAGCAGCAGGGCATAACCGTAGACGGCCAGACCAAGGGCAATCCACGCATAACCCGCGTGCAGCACCAGAACGATGGGCATGCACAAAGCTTGGTGCCCATTCCAAGGAGCCATGCGGATGATATTGAGAACCCCGGCGGCAAGGGCAACCGCACCGGCAAGCTGCGTATCGGCCTGTCCGGCAAGGGCAAACAGCACAAGCATGGCAACGGCCCCGAGGGAAAGAACGTCAAGCGCGGGCCAGCTACGGGCAACAAAACCGATCCCCGCCACCTTCAACGCATTGCGCGTAAACAGCGGAATGATGCGCCCTGCAAACACGGCGATCATCTGGATGACGATGAAAATGGACGCCGTAAGGGCCTGCTGGGGGGTTAGCGGAAGGTCTATCCTGCCATGCCCGCATGGATGATGGTGTTCATCGCTGTGAGGAGGGCGATGAGGATGAAGAAAACGACATTGCGGGTGCTGTGGCCGCGGATGACGGCGGGCAGCAGGCTGAGGCCCAGCATCGGAAGGAAGAGGACGTCGATGGCGGCGGCTACGGTGGCAGAGCCGGGAAAATAGCCGTGCATGGCAAGTCTGCCTGCGGACCACACCGCAACCATGACAGCAAGCGGCCACGCGCGGATGGGCCGGGCCTTGGTCCAGTTGGGCACGGCGGTCAGCAGGAAACCGGCAACAACGGAGGCAACAAAACCAAACAGCATTTCGTGCCCGTGCCACGCGGCCATGTCATCCCAGATGTGCGGAGGCTCGGCGCCACGGACGTAAAAACAGATCCACGCGATGGCGCTCCAGGCGGCATACAGTCCCGCGGCAAGGAAGAACGGGCGGAAACCGATGGAGAAAAGGGGGAAGGGCCGTGCGGAGGGTGGGAAGGAACTCATGCCTTAGTGTGAGGTGACGGATTGGAGGGTGGGTTGAGCCAGGTCAATTTACTGCCGGTTTATAAGGAAACGGTGCAGGGTGTGCGGGAACGGTGGTGGCACCTGTTCCACCCTGACTTCCGCAGGCGGACGGCACGGCCGCTTTGAACGCCTGCCGCGCCGAGCTCCATCCTTGACCGAAATCCCGTGCAACAGCGCGCCCCCCTTCTCCTTACCGGCATGCCTTTACTTGATTGCGAGAAGAGCTTTGCTCATGGCTAAGGGGAAGGTGTCGCGAACGGTAGCATCGCTGATAATCATGCAGGTGGTGCAAAGGAGACCGTGCGGCAGACATCTCCTTCATCAGGCTTAGATGTTTCGATCTGACTTGAAACCTTGCGGTGGAGGCACCACGCTGTCGATGATCTCTTACTTGCTCGGTGAACCAAGGGGAGGGTGATATCTGTAACCTCTATGCGCAATCCCGCACGCGTCTTGCGGTGATGATGAAGTTTGGACTGAAAGAGAACCGGACATCCTGGTTTGAGCCCAAGTTCTCCATCTTTCCGGGCCATGCGGCGCCGGTTATCCGATTGGGCGACGGCGGCGAGCCTGAGCTTTTAGAAATGACCTGGGGTTTTGTGCGGAGGCCTCATGGAAGGGCTCCGGAAAGAACCGGGAATTGCCGTGACGACACCATCCGCACAAATCCGTTTTGGGTACCCTCGTTTCGTGAGAGGCGATGCTTGGTTCCGTTCAGCAGCTATTGCGAGCCGTTGGGGAAGCGGCCGGCGGACTGGGTCTGGCACTCACTGCGTTCCGAGACGGAAGAAAGGCCGCTGGGAGCCTTTGCGGGGATCTGGAGATCCTATAGCGGGCCTGTGAAAAAGGACGGGGACGATATCACGGAGAACGTCTTTGCGTTCATGACCTGTGGTCCGAACACGCTGGAGACGGCGGTGGCGCACGAACGCATGCCGGTTTTGCTCGACAAGGAAGAGCAGTTTGAAACGTGGTTGCGGGGAACGGAGGATGAGGCGCATGCGCTGGCCAATCCGTATCCGGCGGAGGGCATCAGGATTGTGCAGCGTGGGTCGTCACGCCAAGACCTTTTGGAAGTGGCGGAAGATTAAAAAGGCGCTTCTGCAACGTAAACGGCTTCCGCATTGTGGGAGTATTCTTTGAAAAATGGTCTTTGACGTGGTTAAGGGGGTGGGTTTACGGAAAAGACAGCCAGATATCGCCGGGAAGTTGCTGGAAAAGGTAAGCGAAGCTGCGTATATATCGATTAAGCCTATGAATTATTGAACAGAGGATTACCGATGGCGAAGGCGGCGCGTGGCATGGACCGGCGGGGGGTAAAAGACTGGTTTTCGGGTTTGACGTTTGAAGTCCAGCAGTCGGTGCTGCAGGACTTTTCTCAGCTTGTGGAGTTTTCGAAGTCGGAGCGTATTTCGGCGCTCGAGAAAGAGCTTGCCTCGCTGCGGGGTGCAGGCGGTTCTGTGAAGGGTGGAAGGGTGTCGAAGCCCTCTTCCAAGAAAGGCGTGTCGATTGCGCCCAAGTATAAGGATCCGGTCAGTGAAAACACCTGGGCCGGGCGTGGCATGCAACCCGTCTGGGTTCGGGAGTATCTGAAGAAGCGCGGGACGAAGCTTGATGACCTGCTGATTGATAAGAAGGGCGCCCGGTAGAGGCGTTCACGCGTTGTTTCGACGTAGCGGCGCCGCTGATACGGCGCCGCTTTCGTTTATGAGGTTGGCTACAGGGCGGGCAGCATTGGGCTCGAGAGGGCGTGTTGCACAGTGTGGAACGGATGTGGCGAGGCCAACCCCTTGAAGATCGGGTCGTTGAGGTAGCTGGCGCGCCGTGTGACGTCGAGTTCGTTGCCGGTGAAGAGCAATTGGTCGCTCTCTTGGAGGCCGTCCTTGGGTAGGGCGTTCCCCACGAAGTCGTGGAGCAGCTTCCGCGCGTGGGGGGCTTTCACGCCAAAAAACTGCTGGACCGAGCTGTTGTTGATGATGGAGTGCCAATCCTTTGAGTAGATGGACTGCAGCTGGGACAGGCACTGCCAGAAGGTCCACACCCTGACTCCATAGGCGCGCATCAGGGTCAGCGCGGCACGCAACTCCGTCATTTCCCCAAGCTGGGCTGCTTCATCGATCAGGAACAGCGTGGGTTGCGCAGGGGCGCGTCTCCGTCTTGAGATCGCAGTCAGCATGACCCCGAGCCAAAGGCGCAGAAGCCTGCTGTGCGTGACCAACTTGTCGGGCGGGATCACGAGGTAGATGGTGTGCATCGCCCCGGCCGTGATGTCGTCGAGAAGAATGGTGCTGTCCGTCAGGGAAAGATGGACGGCGGGAGATTTCATGAACGACAGGTGGGCGTTTGCCGTTGAGAAGATGCACGCGCGCGTGCGGTCGGACGCGAATTCGCCGGATGCGAGGATGGCGTGAAGGATTGCGGCGACCGGGCTCAACTGATCTTCGGGGGGGATGCCGGGCTTGAGGGGTAAATCGTAGACCGGCAATCCCTTGATGGTGTCCTGCACGTCCCGAAGGGTCGGGCGGCGCGAGGGAAGGTGTCTGAAGAGCTCACAGATGACCCTGGTGATGAGCGAAGACGCGCGTTCGTCCCAGTAGGGGGCCCGTTCATCGGTAAGGCGCTGCATGCAGAGCTGGGCGACCACCGCGGCGTTGTCCTCGAAGTCGTCGGCTTCCGGATCGATGAGATCCATGGGGTTGAGCGAATCCCCCATATCGTTTCCGGCGATGCAGAACGGATCGAGGCGGTAAACGATATGGCCCATGGCCCGGCGACGCTTCGCCGTGACCGCGTAGTTTTCGCCGCGCGGATCGACGACGATGGCTGGACCTTGCCAGGAGAGAAGCGCCGGGATTGCGCAGGAGACGCCCTTGCCGCTACCGGTGGGCGCGATGGTGAGAAGGTGCCCTTCGCGGGATCTGTCCCAGATGGGGGTGCTATTGCCGTCCGGGGTTCTCTCCCAGCCAAGCAAGAGACCGTTGAAAAGGGTATTGGAGGATTGCACCGAGGGTTTCATGGGGTTTATCCGAGTTTACGAGCTACGTATTCAAAACCCTGATGCTGGGTTTAGGTCAAAACTAAGGTGCCAACTTCGATAACCCGATAAAATGTTGCAGAACGGCGACAGGTGCCTTGCGGGATTTGGTTTGTATCGTTGGACGCCATCACGAACGGGTGTAGGAGAAGAGACCAACGAAAGGCACCGGATGGGGGCTCTCAAGGCTTCAGTGGACGACACGACAGCTCTGGGCTCACCCTGGTCACTTGCGGATTATCTTGCATGGCAACGCGCTCAGGATGAGCGGGATGCGTTTGAGCGCGAGGCTGCGAATGTTCATATCCTGCAACGGTTCGACCCAGAAACCGAAGCGGCTGTTCGGGCGCTCGAGGAGGGGTGGGGATTGACCTGTCAGGAGCGCGCGTAGCTCTACATATAAATTTGTAAGCCCGGGGGTAAGCAGCCCGGGTGATCGACTCCTGTAAGGCCGCGTCCCTTTCCTGGATATGCGGCCTATTATTTTGCCATGTCAGGACCGCTAACGTGGAGTTCGATACGTGATTGGTCCGGGTGACTGGACGTTTGCTAACCACCTCTGCGAGGGCCGCCGGTCATCCTACGGCGGCCATTTTTATAAATACTCTAGAACAGAAGATGATGTGTGCGACGCACGGTGTGTTTGGGAATCCAGAGTGGAGGATGGCGTGAGCGATGTATCTCGGCGGGGGTTGTTCTCGATAATGACGGGTTTAGGTGGCGTGGCTGTCATTGGAAGCAAGACGGTCATGGGCATGCCGGTTGCGCCGGCGTCTGCTTCGGCACCGGTCCTGAAGCCGTTCAATTGGGCGCGTCTGGAGCTGTTGAGGAGGGGGCTTGTGGGAGAGGTCGGTCCTGACAAATACGACAGCTGGTTCCCATCCGTCGAAGTGGAACGGTTGCAAGGTGGGGTTCTGACGGTTTCTGTGCCGGTGAAATTCCTGAAGACATGGATTGAGGCGCACTACATGACGTCTCTTGTGCGTGCGGCGCAGCGGGCTGATGCGTCCATTGAGAGGGTTGTGATCGAGCTCCGTGAGCCCTCTGCATCGTCGCCCAAGGGCTTGGGGCGTCTTTGAGGGCGCTTGTGCGTTGTGAATGGCGCAACTGTGGACAAACTGGCCGTCTAACCGCAACTTAGCGGTCTCTATCGGGGGTCGAGGTTTTCCGAACTTCGAGGTCGATACCAAGAGAAGTGAGAACTTTGAGCACGGTCGCGAATTCAGGATTGCCGCCAGCATCAAGCGATCGGTAGAGGCTTTCGCGCGCGAGGTTTGTGTCACGGGCGATTTGGCTCATGCCTCTGTTGCGTGCGAGCGCGCCAAGCAAATCGGTGATGCGCACGATGTCGCCGGATGCGAGGGCGGCGTTGAGATCTTGGATGGCGGATTCGGGCAGGGCGCCTGTGCTCTTTCCTTCTTTTGCGGCGGGGGCTTCGAGAAAATCTGGTTGCGAGGGGAGCCCTTCCAGGAAGCGCATTTCCTGCCCGGTGGCGCGTCTCTCCAAGTCGCTGCGGATGGAGTTTGTGCAGGCGCGGTAGAACTCCCGCAACTGGTCGGCGGTCTTGATGTTGTGGGTTTGCTTTTGGGGAACGTTAATGAGCACGGCGATTTTGCTGCCCTGTAGCAATCTCACGAGGTTGAGTAGGGTGCCCGGGCTTTTCCCGTCCCAGATCATCAGTCCGAAATCAGCGCGTCGGGCCATCTCACGGTCTTTCGCCGCGAAGAACTGGTAATCCTTGGTCTTGCTGTTGACGGTCACGGACTGGACTTTCCAATGGCCGACGTTGTTTCGGGGAGTGTCCCCCGAGCAGAACAGCGTGACGTTCTGGAATTCACGGTCGGCGAGGTACTTCTGCACGGCTTTGTCGGCGCCGTTGGCGTCGCCAACGATGACGTGGTGGTTCTTCTTGATGATTTCGTCGAGGCGGGCTTGCACCTCTTGCGGAAGGCGTGCGACCTCGCGTGAGCCTCCGATGAAGATGGTGTTCATTGGTTGACCCTTGTTCTTGTGATGGTGAGCACGACGACGTCTGCGGCTTTTCCAGTGGTCAGCAGCAGCTCGGTTATGGCGTTGAGGGTGGTGCCGGAACGGAAGAGGTCGTCGAAGAGAAGAATGCGTTTTCCGGCGGTTTGTGCGGCATCCACGGCGTACAACCCTTCCATGTGCGCTTTGCGCTGCTCGGGATCGGAAATGTCCTTGAGTTGCGCTGTCTGGCGCGTGGTGGTTACGCAGGGGCAGTAGGGCTTGGACAGTGTCTTGGCAATTCCTTCTGCAAGATAAAGCACCGGCTGGAGGCTTCGGGTCTTGGAAGGCGGGACGGGAACGAGGATATCGAAAGCAGATAGGTTTTGCTGAAGGAACTCCGCGGCCGTCGGGATGATGGGTATAGCGTCTTGGGCGGAGCCCCAGTTCTTCAGTCTGTAGAGGTGTTCCGCGATATCCGGTCGCTTGGTGTCGAACTGCATCCGCCCAGTCTGACCGTAACCGGTAGGCGTGCTGCTGAGCGTATGCAGGTGCAGCGCGTAGCCCTTGCGCCAAAGGCCGGTGATTTCCGTGGGGTCGATCTCTAATCCTATATCATATTGTAACCTACGGGTTACAGGTGGGCAATAGGGCCTCAAGCGGCGTGGGAGAGGTACCAGCGTCTCAGTGCTTTTGAATCGTGGAGCGCGTTGTGCGGAATGGTGGAGACGATGGGTTCGGTGGGCCTGATGAGGCGCATGGTGAGGTCGGGACGGTAGGCATTGCCGGGCGAGGTTTCGAGCAGGCGGAGCAGGTGGATGAGATCCTCGTGCCAGTCGGCCACGATTGTTTCGGACCGGTGCCGGTGGAGGTAATCAAGCAGTTTCGCTTGAAGCACGGCGTCGGATATTGACTTAGCGCCCAGGACCGGCA
Organism: Hyphomicrobium zavarzinii ATCC 27496; assembly: GCF_000383415.1. GTDB lineage: Bacteria > Pseudomonadota > Alphaproteobacteria > Rhizobiales > Hyphomicrobiaceae > Hyphomicrobium_C > Hyphomicrobium_C zavarzinii. The sequence continues at coordinate 42,974 of NZ_KB911262.1, forward strand.
GGCCGTTTTCGGCAACCCAAGGCGTGGGGTCGGCCGGCAAGGCGCGCACACCATAGAATTCGTCCTCTCTGCGCCCGGAATCGGAGACAAGGCCGATGCTGATAAGGGGACCGCCAAAACCGTTGAACTCGGTGTCGAGGAATAACGTCATGAAGTGTGTTTCCCACGGTTGGACGGAGGAACTAAGGGCCGTCTGGGTCGTCAATTCCGCTACTCAGCCATGATACGGCGACCTGTGCCAGGTGTCGCCGATCCTCTGGAAGCATCGCAGAGTAATCCTCGTTGATGTCGAGGACGGCAAGCACGATGACGACGCGTGGCGCTTTTCTAAAGATGATGAGGTTGGAGTGGAAACGCCGCGTGTGGATAGTGGCACCGAGCTCCGGGCGGCGGGTGGATTCCAAGACCATGAGGGTTTGGGATATCTGCGCGCATTTGTTGCGCAAGGTGGTGAGGCGCTTCTCCGCCTTCTCTTTTGGCATGCCGTCGACTGCGGCGAGGATGTCTCTTACCGCGCGGTGGGTGTAGAGGAGGTTTGAGAGCTTTCCCTTGGGGCGCTTGACCTTGAGGGGAACGCCGGTGTGTTCCGAAAACCCTGCTATGGCTTTCCCGAATTCTTGGTCGTTGGAATAGCGCATTTCGATTTCCGCGAAGCGTATGATTCCTCTCATCTTGTCGATACTCTCAACGCATTGCGCAAGGATGGAAAAGCCTTCCTGGAGAATGCCCGGCTGTTTGTAGAAGGGTATCCTGTTTGATGGGCGGCGTGGGAACGACGGTTGAAGGTTCATGCGGAAGCGTAGGCTATTGTTGGCTGAGACGACAACCGGTGTGCGCGTGGAAACGGCAATCATGGATGTCTGGGAGGCGCGGAAGCGGCGCCCGCCAATGCCTTTTGTAAAGGCAGCGGGAGAGACACGCTGTGGAGGTTGGTTCTAGTGTACCGTCGCCGCGGTACCTTTCACGCGGCAGGGCTGATAACCCGCTTCAACGCGACCGGAGCAACGGTCGATAAAAACATGCTGCTTGCCGTTCCAACACATGGGCCGGGAGGCAGTCCGTATGTCCAAGGCGAGAGCCCAAAGCGGCTGCGCCGTTTCGTTGAAGCGGTTATCACTCCCGGTTCCCTTTTTGATGAAGGGAACCGATGCAGCGCTGTGCTGCAGCGCGCGCGGAAGGAGTGGAGGATATGGGGTGTGGTGTCGAAAACGCGTGTTCCGGCGCGGTGGAAGGAGGCGTTGGAGTTTTACCGCGTGATGGTGGGGCAAACCGGGGAAACGCGTCGTGTGACGGAAGCGCGCTTGAACAAGCTGGCAGGACGGTTGGGGGCGTTGTCGCGCAACGAATGGATGGCCCTCTTCAAGGGGTGTCCGCGTAAAGTGCAACGAGGGTTTATGGTGTACGTGGTGGAGGCGTGGGGGCGATAGCTGGGGTGCGGGTTCTGGTGGATGCAAAGGCAAGGCAGATTGCGGGATGCTAGAACCTGCATGGTTGTTTAAGAGATGAATGGGCCCTCTCCGGTCGTTGCGGATTGGGCTCATGCTTATTCCTGGCGGAAGATCAGCACGAAACTGAAGCTACGGAACCAGCGGTTCAGCGTGCCGGCGATCAGCACGGCACGTTGACATTATTCAGCATGCCCCCTATAAAGGTGGCGTTGGTGGTACAAAAAAGGGCCCTTCCGCGATCATCGGATTGGCCCTTGTTTTATTTCTGGCGGATCACAACGAGCAGAACTCGCAGCTTTCCAAGCCAGAACGTCAACGCGCCGTAGATGATCATGGCGGTCGCTTTCTTCTGTTGGTAGTACAGCGCGCCATGCCTTGCGGCAGGCTTGTTCTAGCACGAAATCGTCCTGCACGGTTCGGATGGCTTGGAAACCTGCCGACGTATCGCGCACACTTATCAAATACCCCCGTCATGAACACGATTTGTGCGCCTGCCCATGATCAAGCAAGATGAGCTTCCTGCGTCCCCGGTTCCTTCACCACCTGTCAGGCATGACCGACCTGCGCAATCCGGCTTCACGCGTGGGCGTCGTGGAAGCGATTGGCTGAGAATATTATTGAGGAGGTCGCCTGGAAGAGAGGACCTTGCAACGGGATGTTCCAGCTTTTCCAAGCGGCGACGGTTTGTTTGTCATTATCGCGCGAGGCGCGTTGCGTTGCCTCGCGTTCCGCTAAAGCCGCGCAAGACGTGGCAATAGGCCTGGAAGACGCATGCGCGTGGTATCGTGTTTCGTGCCCGACGGCTTGAAATAGCGGTCATTCCATGGGTCGAACACGGCAACGCCTGCTTCCCTGAAAGGGTCAACGTCGCTGCTCACCGCGATCAGATCGTGGCGCTCGGCAAGGACGGCGATGAAGAGGTCTGGTTGTGAGAAGGTGTATCCAAGGGTGCGGCCCTGCTCTACCTTCATGCTCCAGTCGAACAGGGCGTGTTCGGTGATGCCCAAGACACGTTCTGCAAAGAACGGGCGGAGGGTGTTTTCCAGCCACGTTTGAATGGTGGCCTGGAGCGCGGTGTTGGCGGAGCTTTTGGCAATGCTGAAGCGGATCTCCGCAAACGTAATTTCGCTAATGAAGAGCGTTTCGTTGGGCTGGGCCTCGATGAACTTGGTGACGCGACGTTAGGCCTTGGGCTTTCTGAGGTCCGAGACGACGTTGGTGTCAACCAGCCAGCCTTTCACAGATTGACGTCCCGCACGGGGCTGAATTCGGTGGGGCGTTCAAGGTCGATGTCTGCAAGGGGGGAAGCCAGCATGATCTGGCGCAGGCTGGTTGTGGAGGCGGATGCCTTGCTCGACTGCCGGATGCGCTTTTCGGCGGTCACGGTGACGATTTGCCCATCGGCGAGCCGCAGGCGTAACGGTCCGTGAAATCGTTCCTCGTGTGCAAGTTCGAGAAGCTGTGAGGGTGCGGCGACATCGGCGGATCGCACACGGGGAGAGCCAACGGCGGCGCGCCGCCTAAAGGTGTGCTTTTTGTGTGTTGAGGCGGGGCGGTTGACGGGCATTCTCAAAAATCCTTTCGGTGGAGTATGACAGGGATGGCATGGCCTGTGAACCCTCACCGGCAAAAGAAACCTGCCGCCCTATCGCGCACACTTATCAAATACCCCCGTCAGGAAGGCGATTTGTGCGCCTGCCCATGATCAATCAAGATGGGCATTCTCCGCCACCCGCTTCTCCGCTACCTGTCAGGCATGACCGGCCTGCGCAATCCGGGTTCACGCGTTGGCGTGGTGGATGGAATGGTTCGCTTCGCTGCCAACGTGTCGGGAAGAAAGCACAGAGTTATCAGGGATATTCCAGCTGCGCCATGTGGCAACGGTTTCTCGGATGGTTTCGCCGATAAGGTTGGCGGATGGTATCGGGGCGATCCAATTAAAGAACTCTAAGAAGCCCGATGCATGTTGCCGAACCTGGTAAGCGGCGATGTGCCAGTTATTGATGGCTTGAGTTGGATGAGTGTCGATAGAGAGTCCATGGCGCACTTCGCTCAGCTTCGCGTCTAGGCCTACGATGTTGCGGCGAAGTTGGTACCCGCCATCTTTAGATTGTGCGATTTCCCGATCAAAGACAGCAAGCGCATCGGTGAGGTCGCGCAGCTGTATCGAGATAATCCCCGCCTGTACCTCCGGCGTTGGCGCAATCTTGTGCGGCTCCCTTGCCATGGCCTCGAGGTAAGACGCCTGCACGACCAGGTTCTGCACGGCGACCTTGACGAATTCCTCAAACTCCTTCCGTTTCCGGCGCTCCTCGGCTTTGCTGACATACAGCGCGCCCACCACGGCGAGGAACGACCCCATGGCGGAACCGATGAGGGAGGCCCATCCTTCGTCGATGGCGCTCCAGTCGCGTTCCCAAAGGCGGAAGTGGTAGAAGAGCCATCCGGCGGCAGCGGCAACAACGAAACCTGCAACGATTTTCAATAGACGGCTGGGCACGACACCATTCCCCCGAGCGGCTGTGATTGAGCAATCCTATCCGTAAGCGGATCGGAAGGCCATATCGTCTTGGCGAGAGGATTGTGGCGTGGATTTGTGCGGAATGGCTTCTGACGCAAATCTCCCGGTTTTTGACGCGTTTTCCGATGGTCCACCCGTTCTCCTATCGGAAAGCTGCTGTGAGCCGTTCCTAGGCAGGCTACCGGGGCTTTCGGAACGGTCCCCCATTGCTGCTCAGCAGCAGTTTCCCAGTTTGCAACGGGTGTCGTCGCCGGAAGGGATTGCCCAGGGCATGGGGTGCGTCGCTTGGGGTGACAGGAGTAGCCGCGCCACGGCCAGAGATAGGGGTCAGATAACGGCGGCTCGCTTCCTAACCCGCAGCCATCCGAAGACCTGTGGGGCTTGCGCTGACCCGCGAGGCGTAGGGCTCCAGAGAACGCCGAACGGGGCGTAGCGAACAGGCAAAGGAACATAATAATTGAAGATTGTCAGCATAAAGAATATTGGCTATTTTGCGATTACATAATGAAATAGACGGTATTGTTCATTGACCGAGGCCTTTCCCGCCATTTAAGCCGCATCGACTCGCTTTCGCGCATCGTCATGGTGACAGGCCCGCGCCAGGTGGGCAAATCCACCCTGTTGAAGCAAACCTTGCCCCATGCGCGGTATGTCACGCTGGATGACCCGGAACTGCGCACCTTGGCCACCACCGAGCCCAAGGTGTTTCTCGACGTCTACAAGGCTCCGCTCATCATTGACGAAATCCAATACGCGCCGGAGCTGTTTCCAATCCTCAAGATGAAGGTCGATGAAGATCAGACACCGGGCCAGTATTGGCTGTCCGGTTCCCAGGCGTTCGAGATGATGAAGAACGTCAACGAATCCCTCGCCGGCCGCGTTGCCATCTTCCCCATGCTCGGGCTTTCGTCACGGGAGCTCCTTGGCGATGTGGATGCTCCGCTGCTGATAGAGCGGTTAGACGATTTCTCACGGCCGGTCATGGATGCCGGAGAGCTCTACAAGCTTATGTGGCGGGGAGGGTTCCCGGAACTGCATGCCAAGAAGGCGCTCGACCCGCAGCGGTTCTATTCCGATTATGTCCAAACCTACCTGCAGCGTGACCTGCGTGACATCGCCAATGTAGGCGACCAAAACGGGTTTCTCATGTTCATGAGGCTGGTCGCCGCGCGCACGGGGCAGGTTCTGAACGTGTCGGAGCTCGCCAAGGCGGCCTCCATTTCCTCGTCGACAGCCGACCGCTGGCTGTCGATTCTTGAAACCTCCACCATCGTCAAGATGCTGCACACCGCCCACGGCAGCATGGACAAGAGGATGGTGAAGCAGCGCAAGCTCTACATGACCGACACGGGTCTGGCGGCATGGCTTGCGGGCTGGAACTCTCCGGAAGCGCTGATGAACGGCGCCGCCGCAGGTGCCTTCCTCGAAACCTACGCGGTCAATGAAATCACCAAGGGATATCTGAACCGTGGTTTGCGCCCGGACATGTCCTACTACCGCAACAAGGATGCGAAGGAAGTCGACATCCTCATCGTGCAGAACGCCACCGTGTACCCCTTCGAGGTCAAGAGCACATCAAGGCCGGATCGGCGCGTTGCGCGCACGCTGCAGGTGGCAGGCCCCCTTGGGCTGAAGCAAGGCCCGGGTGGAATCATCTGCCTTGCTCCGAAGGCCTATCCGCTTTCCGAGACCGTGACTGTTTTTCCCATCGGTTTGCTCTAATCACACCTTGCCGTTCCCCTGTCAGTCGCCGTTGCCCCGCGGTGCATAAGCGCGGGTGGATGAAGCGCCCAATGGGGCCGCGTGATGCGGCCCCTGGGTTAACGCTTTTCATCACGTGTACCGTGATGTCGATCGCCAATGTGGATCCTGTGTGTCAATAACACGAAACACAGCACTGTCATGTTGACCAGTGTTAAACTGGCGATTGGCTCGGCATACTCCCAATACGTGATATTCAAAAGAACATCCGGCTTCTGGAAGGCGTAGATTAATAGTGTGACTGCACTCCATATTTGCACGGCAATGTATGTGCTGATCACGACCTTATAAACTACCGGTACTTTCCGATCTAACAACATAAGTGTTCCTTCCTCCCTCCGCATGCGCCGGGAGGGCGATGCGGAGCTTGGAAGCTCGGGGGCATTGTGGAACCGGAAGTCGGAATTGCAAGGGACGGTACTAAAAAAAGAGGCCGCATTGCTGCGGCCCCAGTTCTAGCGTCTGACGTTGCTGAACGTTTCGACGATGAACTCGTAAAGTATGTTTCTGAATGGCCACAAGATGGCGCACGCAAAGCAGGCGTTCAATAGCATCAAGCTGCCGAGCAAGTTGCCGAACTCCCAACGCGTGATCTCCAAGAGATCGTCGGGCCGGATGTTAGCGCGATATATAAACGTGCCGCCCGTATAGGCTTGTACGCCAATGCATGTGGCCATTGAGACCAGGTATGTGGCGTTCCCGAGTCTTTGTAACAACATAAGTGTTCCTTCCTCCCTCCGCATGCGCCGGGAGGGCGATGCGGAGCTTGGAGCTCGGGGGCATTCTGGGATGCGAAACCGCTATTGCAAGTGGCGATGATGAAATTCCCGGCATTCGTGTCTTACCACGGAAGCTGAACGGACGATCCTATCGCTTTTGCCGCGAGGATTGAGACCTCCTTGTTCGGAAGGCCCCCTGACGCAGTCTACCGGCGTTTGGCGCGTTTTCCAAAGTTGACCGCAGGGGAACTCACTTCACGCGGAAACGCATTGTGAGCGCGTTGTGACGCGTCTGGGGGCTATTAACGACTGTCGGTCTGGCGGAGCGGTGTCTTTTCAATGCACCCGTATGCCGTCGCCGGAAGCTTTCGTCATAAGCGAAAGCTTCCGCTGCTCGCTGCGCAGCCCGAGCATGCACCTGCGGATCTCATCCAATGTCGCGATGACGGCGGTGAGGAGCAGGGTTTGGTTCGGGCTGGGAGATTGGCTTCGCCAGGCAGCGATCATCGTGTCGGCTTGATCCAGGATGTTGCGGGCATGCGCGAACGCGTAGGCGGCAAGCAGCATGGCTTCGTCGATGTCGTGGTCTTGGGGAAGTGTCTTAGCTTCTTCGAGAACCGAGAACAGCAGCCGCTGGCTGCTGAGGGTGCCGAGGAGCCCGTTGTGGAACTCGGGGATGGCGTCGAGGGAGCGGTAATGGGTGAGGTTGAGGCGAGGCCCGTTGGGTGTCGGCAGGCGCCTTTTGAGCTCTGCGCTTGCTGTATCCAGAACCATGAGGAAGCGGGCTGCATCGTCAAGGCAGGTCGTTGCCTTTGCCGACAGTTCGTTTGGGATGCGCTGTTGTCCGAACCATGCGGTGATGTGGGTGATGATACTTTCAGTGCGGGTCTTTCGCTCCTCCAGCAAGAAGAGCATGGCTTCGATGGCGGGGGGTTGATTGTTACGGGAGATCACGCCCAATTCTTTGGCCGTGGCTTTTGCGTCCCGCGTGATGGTCTTGGTGTAGCGGGGAATAAGGCGTTCCGGTAGGTCGTCCTCGATGAGGTCGCAAATTGTCAGGATGTCGTCTCGCAAGTCGGTCGCTTTCGTCCGGCCTATTGTGGTGCGGGAGGTGGGTTTGGCAAGGGGTATGTCGACGCAATCTTGACGGATGGGAGAAGGACACCAGTGGAGGAAAGACATAGGGCCAGGGAAGGGCGGCTTCAGCCGCCCTTTTTTATCCGATCATGGCGCTTCGCACCTTGGGAGCATTATCGGGCCCCCACGAGGTTTTTGAACTGGCAGACCAGCCACGGCCGGAATCCCATCCTGCGGATATTCATGGGCACGCCCTGCGTGAAGCGATCGAGGCTGAGGGTGCGGAAGTGGCGGAACTTGGCGCCCCGGTCGTGCACCATGTCGATGGTGGACTTGAGCTTCGAGCGGGCAACCAGCCCCGGGTTGATGCCGTAGATGTTGAGGTTGAAGCGCCAGAACGTCTTGATGTCGTCGTCGTTGGTCCAAATGCGCGGCGTGGGCCTAGTCAGCTTGCGCGCGCCCTCAGGGGAGATGAGGTAGGCGCATGACCCGCGCGGCACCTTGGAGTGCAGCACGAGATTGACGCCGTGGGAGAGGGGCGCGAGGGGCACCGACGCCTTCTTTGGTTTCATGAGATGCAGGAGATCCCAATCGTTCGGGAGCACGCGAAGCGCGGCATTGAGCGCTGGAATGAAAGCCTGGGGGTTGGTGAGGACAATGGCATCCTCGCAGATGAGGGTGGGTTTCGTGACCTTCTCCATGGCGAGGAGATGACTCGCGTAACAGCCGATCTCGCCGGGGGTCAGTTGCGAAGCCGCGAACTGTGGCCTGAGGTGTGGGGGCGGATTGTTGCCCAGCACGCCGGGAAGGCGTTCGAAGCGGACGTCAGCGGCGGCCATCTGTGCGGAGAAGTGGGCAAGTCTTTCGGTGTCGCGGTCGAGGTTGATGACGGTTGCGTCGAACTCCTGGCTCATGGATCCCCCCGTTTTGATATCCGGGTTTCAGAAAGGGGGATGGGGTATATCTGAGTAAAGCTGGTGATGAGGGAGGCGCGGTTTTTGATGGAATATGTGGTGGTTCACGCGCGGGCGAGAAGGAAGCCGGCGAAGGTCAGGAGAGCGACAACGCCAACCGCAACGCTGACGCGCTTTATCCTGCGGATGGCTTTGCTGATCTTGAACTGGCTACGGCTTGCTTGGAAATGCTCGACGATGGGCTCTTGCGCGCGCTTGTTGTCGAAGACCTTGTAGAACGCCATGGGCAGGACGGTGAGTGTGAGCCCCTCGAGGCGGCCGAAGGCCATGTGGATCATGTCTTCGTCGGTTGCAAACTGACCGCAGTGCTGTGCGGTCTCCGCCCACTCATGGGCAAACCTTCGGCCACCATCTGTATTGCGCACGTAGATGGTGCCGCCTGAAAGCTGGAGGCAATGCTTGCCGCGGATGGGTTTGTTGAAGACGCAGAAGGCGACGTCCGTTTTCACGGTAGCAAGGAAGTCCGGAGTTTTGCGAAGCACGGAATCGGCGTCGAGGTAGAGGATATGGCTGTTGGGAAAGCGTGCGAGGCAATCGCGGACGAACGCGGCCTTGAGGCGTGTCGTGGCCTCCCAGGTGGACTGGCGGGCTACCCGCTTCAGGAAGAAGCGGAGCTTATGCGATTTGAGGGAATGCCGAAGAGCGTGGACCTGGGGCAGGTAATTGTCGGTGTAGAAGGCGCAGGCGATAACATCGCTTGGCCCTTCGAAGCTGACGCATTCGTCGGCAAGCGAGCCCTGCTCCACGTTTTCAGGGCCTTGGGTGGGGCGGAGCGGTGCTGTGCGGGCGGGGGTCATGATCATTTGCTGGGAGCGCCGTCGAGAAGTGCCCTGTCCGCGTGTTTGTAGATAGCCAACGCCTGTTGCCTGAACTGCCGGGGGGATTGGCCTGTTTCCTGAAGGAAGGTGCGCGAGAACGATTTTTCGCTGCTGTATCCCGCACGGAGGGCAATGTCGCGGATGAGCAGGCGCGTGTGGATAAGCAGGTGTTGGGCGAAGGCGATGCGGGCACTGCGGATGAGGTCGCCGGGCGTGGTGCCATTGAGATGTTTGAGGTTACGCCGGAGGGTCGCCGGGCTGATGTTGTCCAGCCGCTTGGCGAGGTTGTCCGGCGTGAGACGGCTTTCAGTTATGGCTTCGGCAACCGAAACCACGTTCCTTCCTTTGTGGGCTTCGCGCGTAAGGGCGTCGATCACGATCCACTCCTCCTGAACCCAGCGGAGGGCGAGATCGTTGATGCGGTCGAGGAAGGCGTTGCCGCTGCGCTCCGGCAGAGGCATGCGGGGAAAGAGTGTGCTGTCGTCTGCGGGTAATCGGAAGCGTGTTGGGGCCATGGCCGTACACAGAGAATGGATAAGATGGATCTCATATGCTTCTACGGGGTGGCGATGGCGCATGCGATGTAATGACGATGGAACCATGGGTTATGATGGAATTTGTGGATGTCTAGGGTTTTGATCTGCGTCTGGCTTTCGCAGGCGACTTCCCTTCACACTCCATAACAGGCAGTTCCAGAAGCATCTGGCGCCTGAAGTCCGACGGCTTGCAGTCAAACTCCCGCGTGAACAGCTCCGTGAAGTGTCTCTCGTCGTCGTAGCCTGCGCGCACGGCGACGTCCCTGATGAGGATACGGGTATGTGTCAGCAGGTGTTTTGCGAAGTGGAGGCGTGCCTGCCGGATGATTTCACCGGGGGCAGGGGCGCCCATTTTCTTGAGCTCCCTGCGAAGCGTGGCCTGGCTGATGTTGTCGAGGCGCTTGGCGAGATTGTCGGGTGTGAGGCGGCAGTCTTCGATGGCCGCCTTGTGTGCGGCGCTGAGCTTATTCTTGTTTGCATCGCGCCTGATCGTTTCCATGGCCTGCCATTCTTCCTGCACCCATTGGGACGCGATGTCGTAGATGCGGGCGATGAAGGGCCACTGAGGACGTATCAGCGGCGGCATGGGGGGATAAGGCAGCCGGTCTTGCGCCGGAAGCTTGTAGGCTTTGGCCATGTTTGGTGGGCTTTTTGAATGATCCCTGTCCGCATCATTTTGGGGAGTGAGGGGATGCACAAGGGGTAACGGCCGCTTTGACACGAAAACCTCGGTGAATGATGGCATGGGTGTCCTTTCGGGGGGCGAGATCAGTGCAGTGGTCTGTTGGGAGCGGAAAAATGGCCGTCGATTCGCTCAAGCGCGGCATGGAAGCTGTCGGGGCTGAGCCAAAGCCATGTGAAGAGGATGAGGCGGGGGTCCATGTTGCCTTTGGCCTGGTTGCAGCTGTGGCAGGCGAGGACTGTGTTTTTCGCTCCTCGTGATCCTCCGCGAGAAAGAGGAATGAAGTGGTCGCGGCTTGGAGCATCCGGATGCGGGCCGCGCTCTCCGGTGTTGACGTGCTTTCCGCAATAGACGCAACGGCCGCTAAAGCGGGCCACGAGGGTTTCGATTTTCACGAGGCGGGTAATCCATGGGTGGGCGTTCGCGCGCAAGGGATTTGCGCGGCGTTCGCGGTTGAGCCTGTTTGGTTACGTGTATGCGCGGTGGGCGCGTGCGTGAGATTTCGGGGGTGAATGCGGCCGGGAAGTGGGCCGGAATGCGTCAAACTTCAGGCGTGGAAATCTGTGATATACCCCCGCTAGCGGGAGGGATTTTCTGTTTGGGCGGGCTGTTCGGGTGGCAGAAAATCCTCTGGAGGAAAGACTTTGATAGCGTCTGATAGGCGCTGGGCATGCTGCCAATCAAAGATGTCGGCTGGCTTACCGTTAAGGGCGCGGGCGACGTTGGGTTGCTTCATACCGATGATGGCGGCAGCTCGGGTATTGGAAACCCCCTTGTTTGTCCATAGTTCGGAAGCGCGCCGCCAAACTTCCTGCGGGTTTCTTGCACTAGTTCGGTAGAAAGCCCATTCTCGGGCTTCATCATCGGACGGCGAGCGGCTTAATTCATCGGCCGTGATATTTAGTGCGGCGGCGAGCTCGGAGATGAAGGTCTGATCGACGGATGCGCGTGCTTGAGACAAGGCAGTGGCAAGGAGTGCCTTTCCTTTCAGGGCTTCCCGCAGCGGTGCGCCGGTAAGGTGCAAACGGTGAAGATGATAGGCGAGCCTCGCCTCGAGGGCGTCTGGGTCTTGGCCATCGGCCAGCAAAGGCCATTTGTACGGCAGTGCATATGCTTTCGTTCGTGAAAGCATATGCAGGGGCTGTTGAACGAAACTGACACGGGGAAATGGCCGCCGTCGTCCGATGCCCTCCGAGCTTGGCTCAGGCCGTCATGTTGGCGGTGGATCCGAACACAGCGAGGGTCGCGCGTTCGAGGTCGGGGATGAACAGTTCGTCGATGGGGTTCAGCCGAAAATGCGGGTGGACCTTTTTCAGCATCCGCAGCTCGCGCACGAGGCTGCCGGCCGCCAACAGAAGCGGCCGGTCGATCCCTCTTGAGGCAATGAAGTTGGCTCGGGCTTCAAGGGCAAGTAGGAGAGCTTGGCGGTAGGGTGTGAGCGTGGTTGCCCAGGCTGGATCCTGACGAATGGCGGCTACCCCCTCCATTGTCGCTTGCACGTCTCCTTGCAGGATATGCGTCTTGAGGGCGGTCGCGCGGCAGATGTGAAGCTCGGCGTGGCGGCCATGTCGCTGCAAGTCGTCAGCGGCGTCATTCAAGAGTTCCGCGAGGGATGCGCCATGCAGGATTTTTGGTTTTTGATCGGGGCGGAAGCCCTCCTCCAAGGCGAGGTCAGCGGCGCGGAGCAGGTAGACGCCATTCCCTGACAGGCTGCCCCACGTGCCGGTTCGTCCGCGCCGGATGAGATCGAGAGAATGGCTGGAAGCCTCGCTGAAGAGGTTGTGGAAGTAGCGATGAGCGAGGATGCCGTGGAGCAGGTAGTCGTTGCGTTCGTCTGAATAGGCATCGCGCATTTCCGCGACGAGGGCGGTCTCGCCCTCGTGCCCCATGCGGTAGAGCGAGAAGGCGCCTATGAGCAGGAGGATGGCGCGTTGAAAGGCTCTCGTGCGTTTGCAGCCAGAGCTGAGAGCATCGTGCCCGAAGGCGAAGCCAGCGCGGAGAAGGCGGAGGTTTGCGGTGGCGGTGTCGGCATCGGCGCGGAGCGCGGGTTCGTAGACGGTGTTGAACACCAGGGCCGTGAAGCCCTCCGCCGTTGTAAGGTCGGTGACGGAGACGGGAGCATGTTCCAGAAAGGTCTCGACGCGGGCAAGTTCATGGCGTCGGGGAGCGTAGCGCCGTTTCAGGACCTGCTCGACGAAGGCGGTTTGATGGGATTGGAACAGATGCTTCCGGCGATGAACCGGGAGGAAGGGGAGGAAGACGTGTCTGTCCAGGCTATCGAACAGCTCTTCGCTGATGACGTGGCGATTTGAGGGAGCTGAATCCTTGATGGCGCGGCGGAGCGTCCTGGTGAGGCTGTCGAAGTCTTCACGATCCTCGCACACCAGGTTGATGAGGGCGTTGAGGGATAGGTCCGGTTGTTTGTGTCGTTCTCTGGCGTAGGTAACGCTGTCGTTGAGCGCCGATTGAAGATCGGACAGCCATGTTTCGAGCGTGTCGGGAGGGTGAAGCATAATAGCGTGGTGAGTCAGGGGAATGCGTTTGTCAAGGACAACCCCTGAACGGAAGTGCCCCCGGCCTGTCCATGAGGAGGCATGCGTCTTCGGGCAGATGGAGTGTGCAGACCAGTGTCTACGTGCAGTCCATTTGATGAGGAAATGTCATGCCCGATGGTGCGATGTCCAGGCCCTCTCCTCCGATCAAGGAGGGAGGGCCTATCAGGTTGGAGGTCTTCTTTAACGGGGAGTGGCAGGTCATCAACTCCCTTGGACCGGAGTGTGGTCCGTGGAACAAGCGGCTGCTTCGTCTGGAGGTTCAGCTGAAGCACTGGAAAGAGATGAATTACTTTGATGGCGCTGCGTTGCGTATCGTCGGCGGGTGAGGTTGACGCAATTGGTTGGGACCGTGGGGGGGCATGAGCTTTCAGGCATTGTCCAACTCGAGCGCCTTCTCCAGGTGCCCCACATCCTCCTCCATAACGGTCTTCTCCCTTCGGTCGTAACGGCGCGTTGTGGCGGGGTCGGCGTGCCCCGCGATGCGCTGGGCGATGACGATGTCGTGGCCTGCATCGAGCAGGGCAGTGATGGCGGTGGCGCGGAAGCTGTGGGGAGTGACGAGTTTGTCGGTGATGCCGGCGGACACTGCAATGGATTGGATGGTGCGGTAGGCTTCGATGTAACGCATGGGCTTTGAAATGAGGCGCTTACGGCGCATGTCCCAAGCGGGAAAGATGAAGTCGCCTTCTACGTCATGCCCCAAATCTAGCAGCGGATTGATCAGGCTCCAGACCGCAGGCGTGAGAGGAATGGTGTGGGGGATCTGTCCTTTCTCCATAAGAGTGACACGCCATACGCCTTGAACCGAAGTGAGCGCTTGGCGCGTAAGCCCCAAAGCGGCGGCGATGCGGCAGCTGGTGCCCGCCAGCAGTCCAAGAAGGGCGCGGTTTCGTTTTCCGAGTGGAGTCTCGCGGGGAATGACATCGAGCAGGCGTAGCAACTCGGCAGGCGTGAGGGCCGGTGTGGGGGTTGTCTGCCGGGAATGGCCGCGTGACCGATAGCTGGCTGCGGGGTTTGCTTCGACGATGTCGGATGCGAGCAGGACATCGAAATAGGTGGCTATGACGGCACGGCAGAGCAGCTTGGATTTTCCGGGGTTGGTCAACCGGGTTTTGGCCGTGCGCGGCATCAGCCCTTCAATATGGCTTGCGACGTGGCGCGGGGTCACATCGGCAAGACTGTCGATTTCATTGGCGACTGCCCAATCCATGAACCGCTTGAGCACATGGTAGTAGGTCTTGCGGGATGACGGAGATAAGCCGCGGCCGAAGAGGAAGGTGTCGGTTGCAATCGTGGCGCCGGAGTCGATGATAAGGCGTGCCGATGAAAGCCATGCGTCGATGATGGCGTCGGTATCGGGCCGAGCGCGGGCTGGCTTCATGAGGACAGTATACGGCGCGAGCGCGTGTGCCGGATAGAAGAGGGAGTGGTTTGCGGGTGTCTGTGTGTCTTGAAGATAACGCTTAAGTCATTGTGAAACGAGTTGTTGAAAAGGGTCTCATGGGTTGCTTGTTCCCTAATGAGATCGTCTAGCGGTCGATCCTCTCACGCTCGCGCCACGACTCCCACAGAAGTCCGGTAAGCAGCAGGACTTTGGCGACCGTCATAAGGAGGAGCAGTCCGAAGTTGCCCGGCGAGAAGTTGCCTGCAACTTGTGTCTGATGCACATGGCCGATAGCGACGCCGATATAGAACAGCACGACGTAGGCGACGACTGCGCTCTTGAACTCAAGGCTTCTCCAGAAGGAGGCGATGGCAACTAATCCGATGGAGAGATCGGCGACACCGATCTCGAACTGGAATGGGCTGACCTTTCAGTTGATGAAGGAGGCTGCAGTCTCGGGAAAAAAGACGTGAAAGAACCCAGCCCAAACCATTTCGCAACCCACTGCTAAGAGCAACAGCCACGAGATATAGCGTTCCGCGGTGCGGGCTGATGCAGAGTGTTTTACAGGCGTTAAGTCGGCCAAGTGGCCGAGCGGGTCGTTCAAAGGCTGGCCGCCGATTTCTCTGGCACAGGGCCAAACACGGGCAAGAGCTTGGGACGGAACTCCGAAACAATGTGTAGAAAATATCGCGTTTTCTACAATTCATGACGGGGGACGGTACCGACGCTGCCGACGTGGGAAGGACGACATCAGCATTGGGTCAGAACGGTTGCGGCTTGGCTGTGTTCTGGGACACGAGCGACCTCTTCGTCATCGAGGATCCAATCCGTAGAGAAAGCCCAATCCATCGCGCTGGGAGCCGAGGCGGAGCCGGAGTGTGGTATCAGCGCGAGACGTCATGATGTGTTGTTGCTCTTGGATTGGTGTCGATGTTGGCGCGGGCGATATCTCGGATGCGCGCGTATGCGTCGAGATAGGCCCGTCCGCCGGGAGTATCCTGGTTCAAAAGGCTATCGTGCGGGATGGATCTGGCCAATGGAACGAGGCGAGCAAGAGGCAAGATTGCATCGGGGGAATTTGGAGTATCCCGTATGATCCCGGCTAGGTGAGCGAGGCCGGACATAGGGCCCTTGGTCATGAAGCTTCTTGCGCTGCGCGCGTCGGCTTCGAGTGCCATGGTCTTCGCTTCGTATGCATGGAGGGCAAGGTACGCTGATCGTGTTTGGTCAGCATGAGGGGATGTTGCTTTTGCGCAGTGCTCGAGCTTTTCGAGGGCGTAAGCTATATGTTCGAGAGCGGAAACAGTGGATCTGTGGAGCTCCCATTCAACAGAGGTTCTGCTTCGGCGATGGAGCGCACGGGTGACAACGGTGAAGCGCGTGGTCATCCGATAGAGCTGGGCGTCCAGCATGGTGCTTGTTTGGGGATCGCTGCTCACCATGATGACACGGATGAGATCGGATATGGCGGCGTCCAGCGCGATCTGAATACGCCCGTGGGACCTTTTGTCTGCCCAGTTATGTCCGCGTGAGGCGACGATCTCGGGATTACGGAACTGGCTGGCAGGCAACGGCATATGATCCGTATGCATCATATAGGCTGTGCCTGCAAGGTTAGGAGATGTTTCGACGTGGCATCGAGAGCACGTGTCCCAGGTCGGGTTCCACAAGGAGGGCGCTTAGCTCTCTCAGCACGAGGTCTGGTCCGAGCCTGAGCAGGTCGCTGTTCCAGTCGTCATAGACAGGTTGGAGCAGCTGGATGTCGATGGGGTTGTCGATATGTCGAAACGACAAGCATTCTGCCGCCGTCATCCCGGCCGGGTCGTTGTCGACGGCGATGTACAGGCGCTTGAGCGTTGACGGCAACTCGAGCGCGCCAAGGTGGGAAGCGGACGTGGCGGCAACCATCGGCATGGTGGGCATCAGAGATCGCAGCGCGAGCATCGTTTCAAGCCCTTCACCCGCTGCCATGACGTCGTGGGCGATTCCAAGCCGGATGCCGTTTCCGAGCACGTTACCCATGGAAAGTCGCGGAAACTCGAGATGGGCTTTATCTACGTCATAAGGATCGAGATAGATGCGCAGGGCACCGGTGATGGTGCCCGCAAGGTCGGTCACGGCGGCGATGATGGCGGGGTGGGTTTCCAATAAGGCGTCGCGGTCGGGTTTGTAATAACAGCCGGGGTGGAACCGCAGCGCCTTCAGATCCAGCGACGCGGTGATGCCGCGCCGTCGCAGGTATTGCTCGCCCAATGTTCCTATGATGGGGGTCGAGGCATGGACCAGGCGCGAAGCGGCGAGCGCGCTGTTGCGGGGAGCTGGTGGTGCTGCCGGAGCTTTGATGGGAAGGGAGAGGAAGTCCATGGCTTCGCGGCGCAGCTCGGCCGATGAGGAAATCCCCCGGTTCCAGCGGATGAGGTCCAGAAGATCTCCGTGCTTTTCAGGGTCGGCGGCATCGGCCCATTTCCCTGCGGGTTTGCCGCCATGGGTTGGAAACAACCGCACATAGAGAGAGCGGCCGGGCGTGTTGAACACGTCCCCCACCAGCCAATAGTGCCCATGCCGTCGTCCGTTGGAGAGGTAATGGGCGCAGACCGCTTCGGCGTTATCAGCCAACCGCCGTGAGAGGGTTCTGAAATCCATGACGCGCCTCCTTAGAACGTGGTGGAGCGGATGGGGTGCGCTCGGAGCAGCTTGGCGAGGATTGGCGGTCCTTCAAGAGAGCCAGTCGGAATGAACAGGCGAAGCTTCCAGGCGATGGTTTCCGCGAAGAGGCCGATGGCTTTCAGCTGTTGGTACTGGCCTTGCGTGAACCCCAACAGCTCGATGCGGGGCGCGTGCATGGTCGTGATGCGCTTCACCAGCAGATCATCCTCAAGGCGTAGGATGCCGTTGTTGAGCACGTGGTCCCAGGCTTCTTCCGGCGTCAGGTCGGGTTTGTCTTGCGTGAAGGCGCCCAACACTTCCGTGGGGATAAGGCGGCCGATAAGGGCTTCCCCCTTATCGGTGGTGAAGCGGTAGACGCGCGGGTTGTTGAGCGGCAGGCGCTTCCAGTAGGGAAGCAGCAACCCGGTCATGACATGGAAGGTGCTCTCGGTGAACTCGGGCAAGGAACTCAGCTCTTCGGTCCAGAGCCATTCAAAAGTTTTCTGGTCGCAAGGCTCCCAGTTGCTTTCAGGCATGGAATTGACCGGTACGGCGGTGGATTCCATCGGCCGCAACAGGCGTACCCGGTCTTCGAGCGTGCCATCCTCGTTCATCAGCGATGAGGTGGGTATCTGCAGGGCGGCGCGCTTGGATTTACTGTTCACGAGGCGGACGGCGCCCCGGTAGCCCAGGTATTCGTGCAAGCTGTCTAGCGTCCGTGGTTTGGTCCGGTCCTTCTGGCGGATTTTGAGAAGTAGCGTTTCGGCGCCTGTCGCCGCATTGCTGGCGATGAGCTGTCGCGTTTCAACCGTCAAGCTTTCTGCGGTGATGGTTTCCAACCCCACATCGAAGCTTCCGGCGGCCTTGGCGCGCTCAATGCGCGTTTCCAGCAGGGTCTCGAAATAGGCGAAGATGTCGTTCTGGATCTGGATTTCCAGCGCCAGCACGCGGTTCAGGAAGCGTGAAATCGGCGGCAGGTCTTCCAGCATCGTTCCATCGCGGTCCACAATCTTGAGCCCGGTTGCGTCTTGGAACTGTTGCAGCGTGGTGCAGGGAACAATCCCTTTGTGAAGACGGCTGTAGAAGGCGCGCAGGCTGTCGCGCGCGTAAGTGCTTTCCAGGTTATCGGAGGGCCGGAACATCCCCTGCCCGCCGGTCTGGCGTTGCCCGCGTGTGATGGCGCCCAAGCTGTCCAAGCGGCGGGCGATGGTGGAGAGGAAGCGTTTTTCGCCGCGCACGTCAGTGGCGACGGGGCGGAACAGCGGGGGCTGCTTTTGGTTGGAGCGGTGGGAACGCCCAAGTCCTTGGATGGCGGTATCGGCCTTCCATCCGGCTTCGAGGAGGTAGTGCACGCGCGGGCGCTGGTTCAAAGAATTGAGGTCGGCGTGGTAGCTGCGCCCGGTTCCTCCTGCATCGGAGAAGATGAGGATGCGTTTCCGGTCATCCATGAAGGCGGAGGTTTCGGAAAGGTTGGCGCTTCCGCTGCGGTTCTCAATGCAGAGCTCAAATCCCGTCACGCCCGGTTTCTTCACGATGCGGCGCGAGCGCCCGGTGACCTCGGCCACCATGTCGGTTCCGAAGTGATGGATGATCTGATCCATGGCGGCTTGTACGGGGGGAAGTAGCTGCAGCTGTTCGAGCATGAAATCGCGCTGTTCAACAGCCCATTTACAAAACACAGGCTGGCCGTCCTCGGTGAAGACGGGGCGGGATTGCAGCTCCCCTTCCTCGTCGCTGTAGGTTTCGAAGAGCTGGGTGGGGAAGCTGTGCTGCAAATAATCCAGCACATACTCACGCGGTGTGACGTCGAAGTTGAGCGTGTTCATCTCCGATGGCGACAGTTGCGAGAGGCGTCTTTCCATCAAGGCTTCCGAGGTCGAGACCAGCTGGATGACGCATGCCTTTCCATCATCCAAATCCTTCTGCAACGCCTTCAGCAGCGTCGGCACCTTCATGGCCGTGATGAGGTGATTGAAAAATCTCTGCTTGTTACCTTCAAACGCGGAAAGCGCGGCAGACTTGGCATTCTTGTTAAGCGTGGCGCCGGCTTCATCGGAGATGCCGGATGCCTTCAGGGCTTCGTGCAGGTTGGTGTGTATGACTTTGTAGGCGCGGGCGTAGTGATTGTAGATGTCGATCTGCTGCTCCGTAAGCGCGTGCTCCAGAATATCCACCTCGACGCCTTCGTAACTGAGCGAGCGGGCGATATACAATCCAAGCGCTTTCAAGTCGCGGGCAAGAACTTCGGATGACGCAATACCCCCCTGCTGCATGGCTGCGACGAAATCGGCGCGGGTGGGGAACGGGAGGTCGTCGTTGCCCCAAAGCCCTAAGCGCTGCGCATAGGAAAGGTTTTCAATGGTGGTTGCGCCGGTGGCGGAGACATACACGACGCGGGCATTGGGCAAGGCATGCTGCAGGCGCAAACCGCAGATGCCTTGCTGCGACGCCTTCTTGGTGCCGCGGTCGTTCTTGGAGGTAGCGGCGTTGCCCATGGCGTGGGCTTCATCGAAGATGATGACGCCGTCGAAATCGTGCCCCAGCCAATCGGTGATCTGCGCGAGCCGTGATTTCTTTCCTTCCCGTTCCGTTGACCTGAGCGTGGCGTAGGTGGTGAACAGGATGCCTTGCGAGAGCGGGATGGGTTTTCCTTGCTTGAAGCGGGATTGGGGCACGATCAGCAGCTTTTCTTGCTCGAGCGCGCTCCAGTCGCGTTGGGCGTCTTCCAGCAGCGTGTCGGATTTGGAGACCCACACTGCTTTGGTGCGTCCTTTGATCCAGTTGTCGAGGATGATGCCCGAGACTTCGCGTCCCTTCCCCACACCGGTTCCATCGCCGATGAAGAAGCCCCGGCGGAACTGGACGGCATTTGCGGTGTCGGACGTGGCGGCCGAGACGTGGTCGAGCGTGTCATCCACAGTCCAATGGCCGGTTAGCAGGCGAGCATGGGCTTCGCCGGCGTAGATCAAGCATTCAAGCTGGGCGTCGGAGAGCAGGCCTTTCTTGATCACATCCGGGGGGAGATGTGGCCTGTACGCGGGCGCGGGCGGTTTGACCGAAGCCATGGCGGCCGATTGCACCAGCGCGGTTGGCGGCGGGCATGCGCCGTCCACTTTGATGCGCTCCGGCGCGTAGTTTTGATAAAGGCCCTGGGACGCGGTGGTGGCCGGCGCGTCAACGAGGCTGTAGGTGATCTCGCTGCCTCTGATGACATGGGCTGGCGCAGACGATGCTGCGGATGAGTGTTGTGCAGGCTTGGGGTGTGGCTTGCTGAGGGGTGTGTTGAGGGTGACGGTGATGCGCTTGGCGCATGGCGCGCGTGCGGGTACCCAAGTGGCGATGTCGCTGAGAATGCGCTGGGGGCTGATTGCGTCCTCGGCGCTGCATTTGGCATCGGCGTCTGCGGCCGGAAGCTTGTCGAAGACGCTGAGCCGGGTGGGGATGGTGGTTCCATGGCGTTGGAACATCTTGCCGCTCACGGCGGTGGTGTAGCGCAGGGTGGCGATCTTGCTCAGCTGGTCGAACGCTTCTTTCCATTGCGGGTTGTGTGGCCATAGTCCGGCGCTGGTCATGGCGACCAGGCGGCCGCCGGGCGCTAGGCGGTTGAGTGCTGACTTGACGTGGCGGAGGTCAACACCGCGCATGGAGCCGGTGACGTTCGGAGAAGCCGAAAACGGCGGGTTCATGATGATGACGGTGGGCTGTACGGTATCACCGAGACGATCATGGATCTGCTCGGCGTTGAAGCTGGTGACCGTGGTGTTGAACAGGGTGGCGAGGATATCGGCGCGGGTGGGGGAAAGCTCGTTGAGATGAAGCGAAGCGCCGGCGGCTTCCGCGAAGATGGCCAGCTGCCCGGTGCCCGCTGACGGTTCCAGCACCACGTCGTCGGCTGTGATGGCGGCTGCTTCCGCAACAAGGAAGGCGAGTTCCAGCGGGGTTGAGAACTGCTGCAGGCCGATGGAGTCTTCGCTGCGCCTGGTGTGGGTGGGGATGAGGTCGCCCAGTCTCTGCAGCATGGAGAGCAGCTGTTTTGGGTCCTTTGCGGATTTGCGCATGCTGGGAAGGAAGCGGCGCAGGAATAAGAGTTGTGCTATTTCCAAGGCTTCGTAGGCGTCCTTCCACACCCACGCGCCCGTGCTGTCGGATGCACCGAAAGCCTCCTCCATGGCGGCGCGGATGTCGTGCGCGGAAGGGGCGTGTCCACGGGCGAGATGGATCAGCAGCCGTTCGCCGGCAGACAGGAGGCCAGCAGCTTTGCTGCGGTCGGGGCGGTCAGGGTCCTCGGGCGGGATGAGTGCTGTAACAGGTATTGCGGGCGCTTGAAGAAGCGACATGGGCAGGCCTCCGGATCAGGATTGCGCCGTTTCTCCTGCACCCTCTGTGCTGGAGTATCCGGCACCCTTTGCGGGCCGTGCTCTATCTCTGGGCCTGTTTTGGAGGTCTGCGGCGGGGCGTTTCCGGGTCGAAAGGCCCGTGACTGGGAACGACGCGGTAGCTTTGATGCGTGCGGAGGTAAGTGCGGGGTTTGCCCTTATGGCCGAGCTGAACAAAGCCTGCTGCCAGCAAAGCCCGCAATCTTGTGCGCACGGCTTGCTGCGTGTGCGGGTCGTGGGCGGGCGCGTAGGGTTTCAGGTGCTCGGTGAGCTCGACGACGGTAGAGCCGGGGTATTGGTCTATGATGTGCAGGAGCAGTTGCAGGTTGGGGTGGATGGACATGGGTGAAGTATTCGGCATGGGACACACGGGCGCAAGCGTGCTGCCTGTTATTCGCTCCATTGCCAGACGACGCTGTTGGTGTCGGGAGTGACCCCCTTCCCTTCAAGGATGGCGCAGCGTCGCGCCAATTCCCGGATATTCTCGGCGGCTTCGTCGGAGTGGGCGTAGGCCCCGCTGTAGTGCTCGATGGCGACGCCCTTCCACAGCACGTAGCCCTGATGATTGCGCGTGACGTGCTCGACGCCATGGAACCATGGCCGGACGTAACCGCCGCGCACGTTTTCGAGCAAGTCGTAGAAGAGGTGCAAGCCTGTTTGGTTGAGCAGGCCGTTGACGGCGTACTCGACGATCTTCAGGTGCTTGGGGTCTAGGTCCTCCCCATCGTTGGTTTTCTGGAGGATTTCGATGGCGTGGTCTGCAAGGGAAGCTGACATGAGTGGTCTCCATTTTTCGGTTAATGGGTAAGGCGGTAGATCCTGCATGGGATGGTGCAGGTGACGCCGCGGTGGGCTCCAGCCTGGTCGTGGTGAAAGACCCAGACGTCTCCGTCGCGGGTTTCGCCGGTGTCTTCTAAGGAAGAGAGAGCGTGGAGTGCCCTTTGATGGCCTCCCGAGTAGGAGCAGTACCACCAGCACCAATGGAAGCTGGCTCCGAAGCGTGGATCTGACAGCTGGAAGGACGTGCCGGATTTGGTGCTGATGCGGTGGAGGGTTCCGTCCCCGAGCGTGACGTAATCCCCGACGCGCGGGTCATTTGTGGTGTTCCAGTAGATTAGTCCTTGCTGGCGGAGCTCTTCATCGCGGGCATCGAAAGTGAAGCGCGCTTGCATGGTCATGTGCTTGCCTCCGGCGCGGTTGTCGTGGGAACCGGATGGGCGGCGATGAATGCCATCACACGTTCGCAGCACTGGTCATGTGGCGTGCGGATGTGATCGTTGAAGGTGAAGTAGCGGTTTGCCACGGCGACATAGATTGAGGTCACCGCTCCGGCAATTCTCTCCATGCATTTGAAGCTTTCGGCGCCGCGCCCACGGCGCCAGTCTTCGGGCGGAAGCACGTTCAGGGCATCGTCGAAAGCTTCGGCGGTAATCTCCTGCACCGGCGTCTTGAAGCTATTTTCGTATCGGGCTTGGGCTTCATGGGCGGGTAGCGTGGTTAGCTCGGTGCCGTATTCCCCCTTGAGGCGGGCGATGGCCTGGATGTCGGTTTCACCGGCGCCATCGCGGACGAAATCGATGATGCGGTTGGTGTATGTGCAGTAGACGATGCGGGGACGTTCCTGGGTCATGACGTATCTCCATGGGGATGAACGAAAGCGGCTCCGGCGCAATGCGCCGAAGCGTGGCATCGATAAACGGCTCAGGGGGCTAGACGGAGTGTTGCGCGGGAAGCGGGCTTCTCAACGTATGGCCGTTTTTGACGAGGACGGCATCGAAGCGCGCTGCAATGGCACACACGGCATCAACCGTGTCCGGCATCCAGCGCCTGATGCTTTCCATCAAGCGCTCGCGCGGGAACTGCTGACCTTCCGTGACAAGCCAGCACGAGGGGTCGAGGCCATTATAGAAGATGAATAGCGGCACGTTGCTTTCGCAATCTTCCTCATACCAGAGCCTGTTGCCGCCGTAGGCGTGACATTCCTTCGGAAGCCGGTTGAGGAAGCGCGCGGCTAGCTGGCGGTGCACGCGGGTACCGCCATGGCCTGCGGTATGGACCTGCCAAAGCACCGGGACACGTGTTCCATCGGGACTGTAGGCCCACATGAGGATGGTTGTCTCTTGAACGCGTCCCCACGGCGACGACGGAGGGCACTGCGCATAGTCATAGGGGCCTTCCGGCGCGAGGATTGCGGGTTGGGTGGTTTGTTGTGGTTTCTGCATGGGCGGGCTCCTTGGTTGGGAACCGGCGGCCTCTCTCGGCTTCTGGCCGGTTCGCCCTTCATGCCCCTCCCTCTTCTCTCCTTTCATCCCTCACGCGGGCTATTGGTGTCTGTGGCCGTGCCGCGTGCCGCGCCAACGATCGTTCTTTGATGGTGGGTGGTCGCGTCAAGGGCACGTTTAGGGCGCAACCCACTTCCTTCACTTCACTTGCGGCAACGACCGCAACCCGAACGGGCCGAGACCGCTTGCGGGCTCGGTCGCGCGGCTCGCCGCGCGATAGGGCGTGACCCGACCTCCGGGAGGGGGCCGCCAAACCTCACATACTTCGTCATACTACGCGCCTAACGCAGCAACGCATTCGTTGACACAACCATTGTGGGTCGATATAGCCATGTTGCTATATCGCGCTTCTGCGTGATGCTTTGCGGCGCAGGCGCCGGAGCTCTGGCAGCACGGCTTTCTCTGTCAGTCGCTGCATGGTGCGGTAAACAGACAAAAGCTCCTCACCCAAAGGGGTTAAGGAGGCGCCGCCACCGGCCGTTCCGCCCTTGGTGGACTCGACAAGGGGGAGATTGAAGTGGCTGTTCATTGCATTGACGAGATACCAGGCGCGCTTGTAGCTCATGCCGATCCGGCGGCCGGCTGCGGCGATGGAGCCGGTATCCTTGATGCCTTCGAGCAGGTTGGCCTTTCCCGGCCCGAACCTCACCTCGGGCGTGATCATGATGCGAAGTTGCACGTCGTCGAGGTTGTCGTCGGCCTTCATGTGGGTGCCCTTGCTCATGGGATTGAACCACGTTGATGGATCAGAAATTTGATACGAACGTCAACACCCAGCGGCCATTCTGGGCTTTCGGCGGCGGGGCGGTGATTGGTACTCTTGGCGGCCTGATTGGCCTTGGCGGTGCGGAGTTCCGGCTGCCGTTACTGATTGGCGTGTTCCGATTTGCAGCGCTGGAGGCTGTGATCCTCAACAAGGCGATGAGTCTAGTGGTGGTGGCCTCTGCCTTGCCGTTTCGGGCGGCGACGGTACCGTTCTCGGCGATTGCATCCAACTGGCCCATCATCGTCAACCTACTTGCGGGAAGCCTGCTTGGTGCTTGGTTCGGGGCAAGCTGGGCGGTGAAAATGAAGCAGGCCTTGCTCTACCGGATCATCGCGGGGCTGTTGGTGGTCATCGCCGCGGTTCTGCTGTTCGGCCATGATGCGTCGACCTCATCCAGCCCGTTCCTTTCCGGCATTCCCTTGGCCGTCGCAGGTGTGGCGGCGGGCTTTGCGATCGGCGTGGTGGCGTCTTTGCTCGGCGTTGCCGGTGGGGAGCTTTTGATCCCGACGCTGGTGCTGCTGTTCGGCACCGACATCAAGCTGGCAGGCAGTCTGTCGCTTGCGGTCAGTCTTCCGACAATGCTGGTGGGCTTCACACGCTACAGCCGGGACGGGAGTTTCTCGGTAATTAGCAGGAACAAAGGATTTCTGCTTACTATGGCGGCGGGTTCACTGGTCGGTACGTTCATAGGCGGGTTGTTGCTTGGCATTGTGCCAAGCGCTCTATTACTGCCGATGCTGGCAGCCATCCTTGTCCTTTCGGCAGTCAAGGTCTGGCAACACCGGTGAAGTACCGAGAAATCGATTCAACGATTCATGATGTCAAAGAGCGTGTCCTGTGCCGGGCTCAAGGTTCTTTACGAGGTCGGGGGTACCGCCTCAGGAAGGGGTGCTTTTGAGGAGATGCCTCACAGGTAACCCGCGCGGTGCGTCATCTCTCTTGCGAGAGAGGCCCGCTACGATCGTTTCGAGGTCATCGACCCATCGTCCCGGCAGGGACGCCTTCCGCTTGCGCGGAAGCGGGCTCGATTGCGGCTTCAGACTCAGCAAGTTTTCGGCATCGAGGTAGCTTGTGACGCGAACCCTTCCTTACATTGGGCGTGCAGTTGCCGCTTCACTCTGGGCCCTGCGCTTTGGTGTGGAGCGCGGCGTGAGATGCAGCTGCTTCACTATGTCTTGTTTCAGCAGTTGGGTGCGCCTCTGAATGTCGTCTTCAGTCCAGGCGGTGGATTGCTCGAACCCTTGCAAAGAGCGGAAGCGGCCGGAAGCCTCGAGAAAGATCTGCTGCTTGTGAATGAAATCGGCATTGGCGAGCCGGGTGTTGGTTTCCGGATCGATGAGGGCGAGATTTCCGATGCTGTGGCAACTGTCGTGGCGGCTGTCTTCGTCTGAGAAATCAATGAACCACTGAGAGTTCGGATGGGGGTTCTGTGGCAGCACGTGTTCGATACTTCCATCCTTGATGTAGAGCGGGGGAACATCCCAGCAGAGTGACTCCAGCCAGCGGAAGAGAACGATGCGGCGGTCTTCGTCGGTGAACGGGTTGGAGAGCTTATCCTCGATGCGGTCTTGAAGGACGTCCGTGATGAGCAAGGCCCCTGACAGGCAGTTGTTGCCCTTGATGGTTTGGGTGATGGCTTGGGCGAACAGATTTGAGCGCTGGGATTGGTTGAGGCTGGCAAGGGTGATGGCCATGCAGCGGCGGTGCAGCTGCGCAAAATGACGGGCGTGGGCTGTTTCAGACGATGACGATATGCCTTTGGCGGTCTTCAAAAGGTAGTTTGCGTGCCAGAGCAGGGCGAGTGGCTTCCACTGCTGCCATTTGAACAGGCTCAGCCGCCAGATGTTGACGTCCAAAGGGGTGCTTCCGGGGCTTTCCAGTTTTCTATCAAGATGCTTCCAGGCGGAGGCGAAGACGGAGAGCCGTTTCAGCCATTCGTTGATTTTGTGCGGCCCTACTTTGCTTCCGAGGTAATCGATCAGCTCCTGCAGGTGGTCGGCCGATTGTTCCTGCCTGCGCGTGATGAAATCGACCGTTGTCAGAAATGGCACGAGATCGTTGCCCACCGCGTGTTGGATAACGGACCAGCTGTTTTCCATGTCGGCGGCGGTGGCTTCATCGGGGGCGATGTCGAGGATTTGCCCTTTGAACAGGTCGGCCTGGTTGAGGGGGAGTCCCCTGAGGTTGGTGGTGACGAAGATCTGGCGTGCCAATCGTCCGGCCGCGGCGTGGACGATGACGATGGCCACGCGATTGAGAAGGAACTCTACGAAGGAGGCTTGCTGGGCCGGACTCCAGGCATTGGCGGCGGAGCGGAAGGTACGGGCGGCTTCGCGCACGCGGTGCTGGAAGTCGTTGGCGACCGATGATCTTCGCACCTTCCCCGCCTCTCCCCGTTTCTGGATTTCCTTCCAGAGGGCGGGGTGGCGCTCGGGAAGCAAGAGGCGGGGTTTGTCGCCGTCCTGATTGATGAGTTTGTCGAGGCGTTGGCTCAGAAGGTCATCGTCCACGGTATCGCGCAGGACGGAGATCAGGATGGTCAGCGTGGTGATGCGCTGCAGGCCATCGTAGATTTCGACGGCGCCGTCTGGAGCGGTTCGGGTGACGATGGCGCCGAGGTAATAATCGGGAAGCGCGGGCTGGATGCTGGGTGTAGGGAGTAGCCCCAGATCGGCGTCGATCTCTTCATCGAGTGAAAGGTCAGCGGTCGCTGGTTCCGGAGAAGAGGCTTGTGCGCTCCACGCCCGCACCAGATCGGCGAGCAGGGTTTCACATTCGGACGTATTCCACTGGTAGGTGCGCTGGACGGAGGCGGCGATGAAGATGCGGGAGGAGAAGAGGTCCTCCACTGTGGAGGTGTGCGAAATGACAGGCAGCATGCGGGAACCACGCGATACGCATTGACGGGACGGGTGTAAATGAAAGGTCCGGTTGCGTGTTGGTGGTTTTGTCCTCCGCGGTTGAAGTTTCACTATAGCGCCGGCCTTGGTGGGGTAAAGCGCCCACAGTGCACGTTGTGAAGCGTTGTTGTTTTCTTGCCGCTAAGGACACTGGGGTGGCAGGGTGCCTTGGCACACCCGGTGCATGAGGGTGTGCGTCGCGAAAGAACAACAAGGGTCGCGGGCCATGTGGAGCAAGGGTGAGTTCAAGGCTGTCCTTGAAGCCAAGGCGCTGCTGCGCCAAGGGGCATCCAATAAGGCGGAAGAGGCGGCGTTGCTGTATGCGCGCGCACAGGGGTGGACAGAAGAGGACGGGGTTGATGCAGCATGGGCTGAAACCGAGCTGAACGCCCTTCTGGATGCCTTGGAACCGGAGGAATGGGAAGCCATGCAGAAGGCCGCGTCACGGATCGGCGACGCGGCCTTCAGGGGTGTGGTCACGCACGCGGTGAAGCGGATTTCAGAGCGGAACAAGGAAGACATGGCGGCGCTTGTTGAGCGTTCCCCTTCCCTGCATAAGCCTGAACGGGACCGGTCATAGGGGCAGGTCGCACATCAGGCATTCTCCATCATGGTGGGGCATCCATCCGCATGTGCAACAGATTTCGCAGCGGATGTTGTGGTCGGTTGCATAATTGATGACGGCGGCGGGCCCATGGAAGTCCAGCATGAGCCGAAGTGAGAAGCGTAAGGTGTCGATGTCATCGGTTGCGTTCCGTTTCCGGGGCAAGGTAGGAGCGGTGTGGTGATGTGAGGGCATCGCGTCCAGTCTCCAAAGTTCCGGGGGTGAAGGCGGAGGGGTTGCGTAGGCGTTCTTCGGCGCGTTGGGAGACAAGGTCGTCCCACACGGCGGTGTAGGCGGGTTCGCCGATGTCTTGGGCGGCACGCAGCTTTCGCATTTCGGAAAGCGTGAGTGTTGACTGGAAGGTGGTCTGAACCTCCTTGCGGATGTGCTCGGGGTAGCTGTCGATGCGGAGTGAAGGGGCATCACCATTGATGACGGTGATGTCGTAAGAGCCGTCATGCCGTTCCGCGTAGCGCACGCGGGGGACGTCTTGGTCTCCCATGGTCATCGCTCCATCTCGTCGTCGCGCACGGCGCCGTGCACAAGCGAAGGAAGGTCTTCTTTGAGGATGACGTCCGGGTTGTCTCCGAGGTGGAACCGTTCGTCGATGTTGACGGCCCGTTTCGCGTCGGGGCCTTGGCGCTGGAGCATCTCGCCGGCGCGGCAGCACAAGAGGTCGTCCATGACCGCTTGGTAGAAGAAATCACCAGCCGTTCGGGCGGCACGCAACTTCGCTGCCTCCTTCTCCGTGAGGTTGGCGTCAAGTTCGACGCGGGCTGCTTGGCGGAGGTGACGGGGGTATGCATTGAGGCGCGGCTGGTCCTCGATTGCGGCGTTGACGCTGAGGGTCAGCTTGCCGTCGGCATTCCATTCGTAGGTGAGCGGGCCTGAGTGTTCGGTTTCTATGATGGGGGTAAGGTTGGAAGGGCGGGGTGGACGCAACGCCACCTTGTCGGCGGCGATGAGGATGGCGCGAAGCTTGTTGTCGTACTCTTCCCGAGAAATCTTACCTTCGCGGTGCTGTTGGTGCAGATCGATAAAGTCTTGGTTGATGTCGAAGTGGATGTTCATGGCGCCTCCATAAAAAGGGGGAGCCGCTTGAGCGGCCCCCCGGCTGAGTAGAAGCGAAGGGCCTTAGCGCGCGTGTTCCAGTTCGCGGTCGCTGGCCATGTTATGGGCGGATTGCGCGGGCCGTTCCGCGTCCTGCTCCATCTGCTTGTTTTGGTCGTAGGCCTGGACGGATCCGGTGAGCATGGGGTTTCCATAGCGGTCGAGCTGTGACCACGCCGCGACGCGTTGGAGCTTGCCGTCACCGGGATTATAGAAACCGTAGTAGTCGGGGCGTTCCTGGTTATCGGCGTCCTTGGATTTGTTGGTGAAGAGGATCAGGGAATCGGGCTCGAGCTTGAACGGCTCACCTCCGCTCTTGGAGGGAATCTCCACGGCGAGCTTCTGCACTGTTTCCTTTGCGGGCTGGGTGTAGGACGCAATTTGCGAGTTGGCCGACACACCTGCCCTTCCGGAGAGAATGGTTGCGCCATCTTTTTCGCTTGCGTAGGGCCACAGCGCGAAGCTGCGCTCATCCTTGCTGTTGGGCAGCGTCAGCTTGCCTTGAAACAGGGGGCGGTCGTCGCCGATTTCCTTGCTGTTGTTCTTGAAGGCGCGGAAGTTGCCGCGGTCGGGCTTGTCGTATGTTTTCGCCATGCTGCTGTCCTTTGTCTGGAAGAACCAAAACATCCGGCTGCTGCCGGTGGACAGACGATGGGCAATGAAAAACACCTATACAATGGGCATTTTCAAGTGGTCGGGGTATCGGGTAGCTAGGGGTATCTAGGCGGATATCACGTTTTGTTGCACGCGAAGATTAAGCGCGTGATGGCCTTCCACTTGGCTATGCGCAGGGCAGCTGACGGGGATGTTGGAATGATGGGCCGGTACTGTCAGGTCTGCAGAAAGACCGCGTTCTGATTGACGGCGAGAGAGGGGCTTCGCAAGGGAGTCAAACAGGCCCCGGGGCGTGTGCCGCCCCGTGGCGAACCTCTCTGCTGTCAGGCATGGGTGAAAGGAAACAACTCATGCAGACTGTAGGCTAAGGCTACTGCGACGGTTGCCCGTTTGATGTCGGCAAGGAAATGACGGAGTCCGCGTCCAACCTTGGCTGCCTGCCGGGAGCGGAGGAGGTATGCCAAGTATGCGATGCGACTGGTACCGCGTGGGCCTGTCACAGCGAACCTGAAAAGGTTTGTTGCGGCGATGCCAGTAACCGGGACAAGCCGCTTCGATATATGGAGGGGGGTACATCCTGATACCTATGTAAGGAAGGCGGGATGGCTCGCTTTCTTCTTTGGCGGAGCGTGGGTCAAACGCGTCTACGGTGTGTAAACATGGTGACGGGAAGTGCTGTTTCCTCTACACTTTAATGATCTCTCGGGTGGCTGGCTGTGGGGGAGACGTGCCGGAGTTCCGTCCAAAAGCTGGAGATGTGGTCGGGTTCTCGTATCTGTGGTCGTGGGAAGCGGCTGCTGGTCATGACCGGGGGCTGAAACGGCGTCCTTGTCTTATCGTGCAGACAAAATGTGAGCCGGATGGCGCACGCCTTCGTCTTGTTCCGATTTCTCACCGGCCGATTACCAAGATGCTGTCGATGGAGATTCCGAAGGGGTATTTGGGCGATGCGGGCCTAGACGGTTTGGGGTGCTACGTCATTACCGCCGAGGTGAACGTGGTGCGCTGGCCGTCAACTGCCCGAGATGTTCAGCTGCTTCCCAAAGGGCGATTGCCAAGTGGGTTTGTCGGCTCGGTGCAGCAGGCACTGTTACATCAGGATGCCTTGAACCGGCTTATTGAGGTGGACCGTGAGCGTCTTGCGCGGGATATTGTCGAAAGTTATCGGGAGCGGGAGCGCGATGGGCGATAAGGTCGAAGAGCTTGGGTGGCAGGTGGCGACATTTGCCGCGGACCGGCTTCATCCGGATGAATATAGCTGCGTTGGAAGCTCTGCCGTTTGGGAAGCCTATTTGGCGTGGTGCCGTGAGAGACATGCGGTTCCTCTCGCGTTCGCGGTATTTCATAATGAGTTCGAGAAAGTGGCGGAAGCGGTTGGCATGAAGCGCCGTCAGGTGGGGGCGCATGTGAACTATGATGGCGTAAGAGTGGAAAGCACGGTGACGGCATGAGCTGGAGCAAGGATAAGCTGCGGGCGCTGGCTATCGAGCGCGGCGAAGGGGAGAAGGCCGTTGGCATATTGTTGCTGGCCCATGAACGGATGCGGGGCAGGACCGAAGAGGATTACGCGCGGGACACGGCGGAGAAGGAATTGGATGCCTTGTTGGAACGGCATGCACTCCGTATTCCCGGTGAGGTAGCCAACGAATATCCGGGATTGAAACAGTTGCGGGGGTATGCGTCTGATCAAGCGCTGTCTCGCGCAGTGGGGGTCTCGGCCGGAAAAGGAATACGGGAGCCGGTCAAGGCCGACGCGGTGCAACAGGGTGAACGGGTTTACCGGCGTGACCACGAGCGAGAGCGTGGCTAGCGCATGAATGTGGGTGTGGGGGCGGCAACATCTTCGCTTTATCGGTTTGCCAGGCGTAGCGCTTGTCGAGTGCCATCGGGTGGTCTCCACGGGTGGTCAGGATGACTTTGTCGTCGTAAAGGCGTCCGACGAGGTCGTGGTCCTCGGCCAGTTTTTTGGTTTCACCGGTGAAGGGGTTCCGGGTTGTCCCTAGCCCCGGTTGGATGAGCTTTACCAGCTGCATGTCGGGTTGCAGAAAGCTGCGTGAGCGGCAGGCATCGACCACGCCCTGATATTTGTTTCCAAAGGCGGCTTCCAGCTGGGCGATGTATTGGGCGAACATCCACAAGCGCAATCCTGAGCCGCGTCCCACGTCCTGCAACTCCAAAATGCTTTCGAAATTTCCGAGCTGGGGCATTTCATCGAGGAAGAAGGTGATGGGCAACTCCCCTTGCGCGGCTTGTTTCCGCATCAGGATGCGCGTGTGCTGGATGAGCATGATGCGGATGATGGGGGCATAGGCTTTGAGCTCCGCGGGAGGGACGCAGATGTAAAGCGTTGTGCCTGGCCGCGTTCGGAAATGTTCTGGCCGCCAATCCGATGTGCTGATGGTTTGTTCGATGGTGGGCGAGCGGGTGAATACGGAAAGGTAGCGGCGTCCTGTGTCCAGCACGCCTTCCAGACGTGTTCCCCCCGCCTTGATACCGGCGCGGATGGCGTTAGCTGCGGCCTCGAGATCGAAGATGCCGGTGCGCTTTGCCATGCGGATCATGGACTCGAGAAGCTGCTGGATGTCGCTGTCTGGGTCTTCGCTGAAGGGTACGCTCATCAGCTCGGCCAACCCTTTCATGGTGCGCTTGTCGGGAGGTGCCTTGACGGCAACCATCATGGCGAACGCCCACATCAGGTCGCGGCCCCGGTTCTCCCAATAGGGTTCCTTGAGGTTGGGGTCATCGACGACGACTTGATAGGTGAGCACGGTTGCCTGATCGGCGGCGGTGGAGGGGTCCTGCGAGATGAAGTCAAATGGATTGTAGCGGTTGGTCGTCAACGACCGGTCGGTGGGGGCGAAGCGGTAGACGGGCCCGTAGTTTTTCGCGCGGTACCCCGCTGTTGCATCCCACAGCTCCCCTTTCACGTCGAGAACGATGGCGCTTCCTTTGTAGCGCAAGAGATTTGGGATGACCTGGCATTGGCTCTTCCCCGACCCCGGCCCTCCGATGGTGATGAGGCTTTCTGCGCCTGCAAAACACACGGGCGCCCCGCTTTGAGGTTCGTAACCGAGAAGGAGGGCTTCGGGCTTTTCCGTCACGGAATAATAGCGGCTCGAGCGGAGGGCGTTGAGGTCCATCCATTTGGCGCCGGTATCGAGCGCTTGGTGGAGAACGGCGTTTGGGACACCTCCTTTTGAAGCAGGAAGGTTTTGGGCGCGCTTGGCGATGTCGGCGGCCGTGGAGGCGAGGAAGACCTCGTGCTTGTCCATCCAGTGCTGGAGAAAGGTCCGCACCACATCATGGGCGATGTGGGTTGCGGCAAGGCCGGCGATCGAGGGGGCGGGGTCGAGGCGGCACTTGCCGTCGTTCCAGATCAGAGTTGCGAGAAACTCCCCCCACTGGTCTGGAGTCATCTGGTGTTGGGCGGTGAAGTCCGCATTGCTTCTGAGGAACGCCCGTTCCTTATCCGTGAGCGAGAGCACGGGTCTTGCCGCCGTAAACTGGTCAACGGTGCGGTAGAGCTCCTTGACCTTGCTGGTGTGCTTCCACGTGTCGTTGAGGTGCTTGGCGGTATGGGCGGCTTGGGCGGCGGGGTTGAGGGTCAGGATATTCATGACGGCACCGGCGGCGTAGGCGATCTTGCTTGGCGCATCCTTGTTGACGTGGTCGTTGATGAAGCGCGCAAACTGCTTCCTGTCGGCCATGCCGGTGAGATCTGTGACGGGCACGCTTAACTCGGCGGCAGGGTCGCCAAGCAGGGCGTCGAGCGCGGGCACGAAGGAGGATTGTGTGTAGTCACCGGGGTTGCGCAGCGGGTGGGGCGAGGTGATGGGGCGGGCGGTAGGCGACGAGAAGCGTCCTGTCATCGTGGTTCTCGGGTGGTTGGTGCTGGATGAAATGGGCGAAGGTGTTGACGAAGGTCAGCGGGCCCAGCTCGCGGACGCGGCCTTCGAGGGTTTCGGGCCAATCGGCTTTGAAGCGGTTGCCGTCGAGGAAGAAGCTGTTGGCCCCATCGGTGGCGATGATGACGGCTGTGATGTGGGGGCTGCAGCTCTCGCTGCTCGTCACGTAGTTGAGCCAGTTGGGGTCGGCGATGGTGTAGGTGGCGCGTTCTGGCTGGGGGGCGGAGCAGAAGGGCGTCAGGGCATAAACTTTGTCCCCCTTCTCGTTTTCATGGTTGCTTCCGACGGCAATGCCGCTGTCACCCACGGCGGCTGCGATGATGGTGTTGCGCTTGACGATGACGGCCGCGAGCGTGGTTGAATATTCGTAGGCGGGTCTTCCTTCGCGGGCGGCAAGGTCTTGGATGGCGAGGTGGGCCGCATTGAAGCCTTCAAGCAGGAGGGTGCGGGTTAAGTCGGCGCCGCCTGTGAGAGCGGCGCCGAGATAAGCGTCGAGTGCCAGGCACGCGGCAGAGCTGCCGTGGCGGCTTCTTGGCTGTGAGCCGACTCCGTCGGCGGCGGCCATCCAGAAGGCGCCGGAGGTGCCGCCGATGATGTGGCTGTCGTCCATGGGGGCACCGTTCTGGTAATGCCATGGCCCATGCTGGGCGACGCGGGCGATGAGCCATGGGGGCACCCAGTTGGTTTCGAGGCGAGCCAAGGGCGGAAGGTCATGACGGATGGGGAGCGGCGCGGGGTGTTGCATCAGGGGATCTGCGTGACGTTGCTGGTGCGCAGCGAGATTGCGGCGCTGTCGATGGCGGAGCGCATGGCGTCCACGCCGTTCATTGCACCGAAGTTCTTGGTGATGCTGGTGATGGCGACCGTGATGAGGCGGATGAGCACTTCGAACGAGCCGATCTCGCGGCCCATTTCGAAGACGGTATCGGGCCCTGTCAGCTCGCTCAGCAATTGCTGGCCGGTCATCATGCGGCCGTTGATGTTGATGCGTTCGCGGTCACAGCCTTTCGGGGACACGAAGTGCAGCATGGTGACCGTTTTCTTTTCGGGGTTGGTGACCCCGTTGATGTTGTCCAATCGCTGCTTGATCTGGGTCCAGCGGGCATCCCCGGGTTTCATGTCGGTCATCGCCCCATCGGTGATGTGGATGATGTGAGGCATTCCCGATGCGAAGTTGTTGTTTGGGTCTTGGTAATAGTGGAGGCGGTTGCTGATCTGCTGCAGGGCCATCTCGATGGCTGCACCGGTTCCCGTGGCGTATTCCGGTGTCAGGGTTTGCACGGCGGGGGGAAGGTTCTGGACGATGGACCATGGGACGATTTCGCGCGGCCTGTCGGAGTAGCAGATGATGCAGATGTCCAAGCTATCCACCTGCTTCTGCAGTTCGCTGGAGGGGGTTGGGTTGCGCAGCGTATCGAGCAGGATGCTGATGGCCTTGTTGATGTGGTGGATGTCGGGGTCAGGCTCCATCCCTGTTGAGCCTGATATGTCGATGATGAACACGAACGGATAGCGTTTGCGTGCGGAAAGCGTGGGGGGGACAAAGCCCGGGCCCGCGAGGTTGGTGATCATCTGCTTGGCGATGGCTGACATGTCATTGTCCTTTCTGGTCTGCGGGGAACGACCACGTTCCGCGTTGGCGGCAGGCGGTCATGGAAAGGGTGTGTTGGAAGGTGCGGCGCATGAAGGTCAGGGCGTAGCGGAAGCAGGCGCCCGGCGCGGCCGAACTGGTGAGCTTTCTGATGCGCGCAGTGAGCGACAGGTCGCCGGACGCCAGATTGGCCGTGAGGGTGAATTCGCGCTTGTCGATGGTGGTTGAATGCTCGAGCAGGCGGGAAAGCTGGGTGATATCGGACGGGGTGAGCGCCGTCAGCAAACGGTTGGGGGTGTTTTTTGGAAGGGGAAAGCGGCCCACGTAGGGGCGCATGGCGTTTGCATTGTCCGCGGCGAGCGCGAGGGCACGGGTGACACCAGTGCTGACCACTTTTGGAGGGATGTTGAGGGCATCGGCGAGCGCTGCCACGGATGCGCGCTCAGTGCTGAACACGTGGTCGGGGGCATGGAAGGCGGCGAGTTTGCGGGCGGGCGCTGTCGGCGTCTTTCTGATGGGGGATGCCTGCGCCGGGTGCGCGGTTGCTTGTGGGGCAATGGCGGCGAGCGCGGGGACGTCGCGATGCGGTTGAACGTCGCTGCGTGAAATGAAAATCAGGAGGGCCAGCAAGGCCGAGAGGCTCAGCAACGGCATGACCAGCTTTTTGGCGGCGGCGACGAGGATATCGAAGATGATGGTGACGACCGCATCGGCGATGCGGTCAATGGCGCGGAGTGTGGCAACGATGGTGCGGAACAGCCATTTGGCGGGGCGCGTGATGAGGAACGGCAACGTGACGGTCAGGAGCCGGAGCATTGCACCTGCTACGCGCGCCAGAGGACGTAGAATGGCAGCGGAGGTGTGCCAGAGGCGTTGCAGTTGCCCATAGCGTTGCGAGAACGGGTGGATGCGCGTGACGAGGGGCGGTGGGGCGA
This sequence comes from Hyphomicrobium zavarzinii ATCC 27496, assembly GCF_000383415.1. GTDB lineage: Bacteria > Pseudomonadota > Alphaproteobacteria > Rhizobiales > Hyphomicrobiaceae > Hyphomicrobium_C > Hyphomicrobium_C zavarzinii. Next base: position 79,182 of record NZ_KB911262.1, read on the forward strand.
CGTAATGGCTGTAGGGTGTCATGAGCTTAATCGGGTCAAAGACACCTCCGGTAGTTGGAGAGCACACTGACCCATTCGCTGGCCTTGACCGGGGTCGGGCCGGTGAAGGTGCGGGTGAACGTGGTGCGCAGGTCTTGCGGAAGCGAGTTCCACGCATCGATGACGGGTTTTGGCAGCGGAAATTGCTGAGTATCCGACAAGGGGAATTGGCGCTTGTCGATGCGCACATCCTCCGGTGTGTCGCCGGATTGGAACGGATGGATGGGCATTCCCTTGTCTGCCATCAGCAACATGAAAAGGAGGATGGCGAGTACGAAGTCATCGTGCGTGGTGGTGAGGCGTCCGGATTTGAGCAAGGCGGCATCCGACCCGGGCGCCTTGAAGCCGCTGGTCAGCCCGGAGAGGCGGAAGCTGTACTGACCGTTGTTGTAATCGAACTGGAATCCATCGGTGTCGATGAAGCGCACCTGCGTGAGATCGGCGGAAATGTGCACGTTGTTCGGGGACAGATCGCCAAAGACGAAGGTCCATGGATGGCGGTGCATGCGGGCAACTTGGTCTGCCAGCGTGATGCAGAGGAAGGCGGTTCGGTCGGGGGTGACCTTGAGGCGTGTGTTGTTCTGGGTGATGAGGTCGATGAGGGACGTTGTTCCGACCAAGCGCTCCATGGAAAATCCAAGCAGGGCTTGCTGGGCATCCTTTGGGTTCTTCTCGCTGAAGATCAATCGTCTCGGCCAGGTGGCGAAGGGCAGTGATTTGGATAGCTCGTTGCCGTGGAAGGCGAGCGCGATGATGCGCTGGGCGTACTTCCTGTCGCTCTTGATGAGCTGCAGCACCTTGTCATTGTAGAGCTTGGCGACAAGCGGTGGGGTTGAGCGCGGCATGAGCTGGTAGACGGCGCCTGCGCCGCCCACGGTGCCCATGGGCTCACCCAACGTGAATTTGAAATAGTCGTCCTTCTGGGGGTGCAGGCGTGCACCCCAGGCGCAATCCCCGGGCCCAAGCAGCATGGATCAGCAAACTCGCTAAAAACTGGAAGCGTTCGTGACCGTTGATGTGGATGCTGTGCTTGCGGGGTTGGTAGGACATCTCCTATTGCGCGGTGTTACAACCCATTAGTTGCGTGCCTTGATGTGTTTCGTCAAGTGGGGTTGTTACCGGTCACGTTCGCGGTCCTTCTTGTGCTTCTTTTCATTCTTGAGTTTCTGAGGTTTCGGTTGTGGCGGTGGAGGTGGCGGCGGCTTCTTATCCGCCTTCGGTGCAGGCGCAGCGTGTGCTGTGCGTTTGGACGACAACGCTTCACGAACCCCATCTCCGACGAATTCACTGAAGGTCTGGTGTTTCGCCAATTCCTCGCGGGCGTGCGCGAGGTCATTGCGCGCGGTGATCAGCTCCTGCTTGGACAGAATACCAAGCCCATGCAGCTGGCGGGCGATGTCCAGCTGCTCATGGGCATGGGAGAGGTTGCGGAACGCTTCGAGCCGCGGTGACGGCGGCTGCGGCGATGGTTGGGGGGCTGCCTGCTTTTGGCGGTGGGGTATAGGTGTGCTGGCGTTGACGGCGGGCTTTGCGCTGTCCCGAGCTAGTTTGGGTTGCGGCGTATGACGTGACAGGACGGCTTCGCGCTGGGTTTCAGCTTGCCGGCGCCATTCCTCGCGGAGAAGCATCTTATCGGGTTCGTTCTGTAGCAGCTTTCCAAGGTCGTCACGGGCCATGGCATGACCGTCGATGGCGCGCACAAGGGCGTCGTTGTCAATCAGTCCGCTGCGGTGAAGGTCACGGGCAAGATCAAGGTTCTCGCGGGCTGCCATGGCCTTTTTCCACGCCTCCCTGCGGTCCGGGGCATTCACATCGGCGTCAATCACGGCCGCGCGTTCGCGGCGCGGCGGTTGCGTTGCGCCCGTGCCGTCGTTGTCGTCTTCGTTGTCACCGGTGGTTTGGCGGTTCTGCTGGCGCTTGGCCCGCCATTCGGCGCGCAACCGGTCCTTCTCCGCTTCTTGGGCGTGGTGCTGCGCGTACGCGGGGTCTTTGTCCGGTATGCCGACGGTTTTTACAACGGTTGGCGCCGGTTGTGGCGATGATGGATCTGGGCCTACGGGCGTGGGTGAGGCGGCGGCTTCTTCCTGTGCTTGCTCTTTCTCGCGGCGCAGGGAGAAGTCAGTGAAGCGTTCGCGGTAAAGGGCTTCTAGGCCGTGAAGGCGCACCTCCTTGCCGAGGTCCGACAGCTTCATGAAACCCATGCCGTCGTCGATGACGAGGCCCTGCCCTTTGGCGGTCAGCGAGAGCCCTTCCGCGCTTAACAGGCGCGAAAGCTGGTCCCAAGATCGGGATTGCTCGAAGATGGGGGCGAGCTGCAAACGGCGGGATTTGATTTCCTCAACTGACCAGCGGTCTTTTGGAAGCTCGCGCTTCAGGCGCTTCGCCATCTGGTATTCGCTGTCGCGTGCACGCTTGTTCTCACGCGCCATGAGTTCTGGCGTGTTGTGGCGACCGTCCACCTTCAAGAGACCGCGCTTCAAGGCTTGGCGCGCGATCGAGCGTTCAAAGCGGGCCCAGTCCTTGCTGGTGTGCCACGCCTTCCCTGTTTCCGGGTGCACGCGATTGACCAGGATGTGCAGGTGGCGGTGGTCGGTGTCGCGGTGGGCGGCAAGCACGGCCTGGTGCTCGTTCAATCCCAGATCAAAGAGCGCCTGGTCGGCCACTTCACGCATGGTGACGTCGGACACGGCTTCATCGGGCCGCCAAGAGATGATCATGTGGTAGACGGGCTTCTGGCATTTCTTGGATTGGGCGGCGGTGGCGCGCATCATGGACGGGATCTTGTCCATGTCTTTGACGAAAAGGTTGCGGGTTTCCATCCAGGCCAAGCGGTCAACATCGCGGTCGGCATCGCGCTTTCCGTGCATGAGATACTGGAAGCTGCCCCGGAAGCCCCTTCCCGGCCGTGGGATCTTTCCGATCATGCCAGCACCTTCTCGAGGGCGGCCGAGCTCATCGTCAGCACGCGCTGGTGCATGTTGAGGAAGTAGTAGATCTCGCGTTCGGTGATGGGCACAAGGCCCGTGTTGGCCTGCTTGGCCATCTGGTTCAGGTTGTTGCCGATCTTCTTCAGCTGGAAGGCGATCATCGAGATTTCGTGGGCAAGGTCGTTTTTCCCAACAACGGCCTTCCTTCTCGGTGGCGGCGCCTGTGTGAGTGCGGCGACCACTGCAAGGCGCAGGTAATCCTTCTGCAACAGCTGCGCGTTCTTGGCTTCCTTCTCGAGGAGCGTGTTTTCTGGCGGGGTGAGGAAGAGCTTCTTGCGCACGGTGGCGGCTTCGTCACCCGGTTCCGCTTTCAATGTTGGTTTTGATGGTCCTTCCGCCGGCGGCGTAGGGTTGCCTGCGCTTGCCTTGATGGCGGCGAGAACGGCGTCACGCATGAACACGGCAGGCTTTACGCCTCGCGCCTTCGCAGCGACCCGGAGTGCAGTGGTCTCTTCATCGTTCAATGTGATTTTCGGGCGCCGATTGAGCTTGGCGCGCGCGGCGCGCGCGCCATTCGTTGTGTCAGCGGTATCCGATGCCATGCAGTCGATAAGCCCTCCCGGCGTTTGAGGGACAAGCAATTTGGGTCTTGAGGCCGGAGGCCGAATGACCCGCCATAGGGCCCTCTTGGGGGCCCTATGGCATTGCTTGCTCCCAACATCTCTTACCTACCATGATGCAAAAATGTGGTATAGTTAGGATGCATACAGAGTGTGCGCAGGCGGGCTCAGGAAATGGCTAAACAAACAGCAGCCCCCGGGGGCTGTCTGCCCCCGGGCCCCCGACGATTTTTTAGACGGTGATCGAAACTATACTGACCTCTAGACGAAGTGGGAGGGCGTTATGGCGTGTTTTACTGTAGGAGTGGAGTAGTAAGGCGTAACTTAGCGGGATATGCGCCGTGCGGGCGATTTGTTGCGCTGCTGCACTTGCCAAGGATGGCGCGGGGTTTCGGGTGTCCACTTGAGGCGCGAGCAGAGCGTTTCGATGGGGAGGGTTTCGACTGCAGCGGGAGGGCAATTCAAGCGCTGGGCCACGTCACTCAGAATCCACGCGCGCACTTCATCCATGGTGCCGTCTTGCACGATGGCCATGTCTCCGGGCTCGAGCCAGAGCACGGAGCCGCCTTCGCCGTCGTCGGCGAAGTAGCTGATGATGGTGCTGATGCGCGTGCAGTAGAGGCGCACCTCACCATCCGGCATTGACATCTCTCGCAGTATCATGGTGCCGGCATCAAAGGCACCAAGCAGGCAAGGTGCCAAGGGACCATGGTGCCAACTTAGGCAGCCCGGCATACGTGATGTACGCTCCGTGTATGTGGTGTGACCTAATTGCAAAAGGCGGGTTGCGTGGAAACCGTCGTCGGTTTCAAAAGATGGTGTCGGAGGATTGCTAGGGGATGGCGATGAAGGTGTTTGTTGCGCTGCTGGTGATGGTTTGCTGGGCGGGCGCTGCGGTTGCGGGGAACAAGGATGACCAGGCGAAGTTCGAGGATTGGGAACGCATGTTCTTCGACCGCACCATGGTTGGTGGCATCAAAGAGCATTGCCCGCAGTTGGCCGAAGTTGGGCTGATCACAACAAGGGTGCCCACCCCACCGGACTGGTCTGAAAACGACCAGCGCTATGACGTGTTGTTTCGTTATGAAGCCCGTGGTGTCGAGCGCGGCGAGAAGACAATTGCTAAATTGGTGGCGGAACGGGGCCAGTCTGGGTTTTGCCGGGAAATTTGGGAGGATTACGGTCCTGAAGGAAACGTCTACGGTGAAATTGTCGTTGAACTTCCCCGGTTGAGGGAGGATGAACTGCACGTGACGCTTGGCGAATTTTCAACGCGCATGACGATGGCGGAGGCGGAAAAGGCGTTTGGGAAGGAAGCGGCTTGCTACAAGCTCGACGGCAAGTTTTTGGAATATTGCGCGTTTTCAAAAGGTGAGCTTGGATTCCGTGGGAGGGTAAGTGGCGAGCAAGTGCGGATGATGTTTTCGCGCGATGGGCAAGTGTACGAGCTTTCTCGGTCAATCGATTTGTCAAAGCATATGCGCGATGTGGACGCGCTTGCCCAAGTGCGGGAGAAGTTTGCGCGTTTCGGCGAACCACATGTTCGCGGGGATGGCGCAAGTATTTGGCGCCTCCGTGAGGGTTTGGAAGTGCGGGCTTACGTCTTTGAGGGTCGGTTGAGCATGGCATGGGTTGACGAGAGGCTGAAGGAGCAGAACCGTGCGGCCATGATGGATGAGAAGCGTCGTTGCGATATTGAGCTTCAGGACGAAGCTGCTAGGGAAAAGCTCAAGCTGTAACGGGTCGTTGCCAATTTGTTGAGGTGGTGAACAGATGGCTGCCGGTGGACGTCATTGAGGTATGCTGATGACGCTACGCAGACTGTGGCAGGGGGATGAGGGCCGTTCCATCGGGTCGCACCACTTCACATTCCATTTCGGCCTGCCGGTTATCTTTGTGCAAAAGCCGTAGGTATAGGCCGCCGAACCGGTAGACAAGAAAGGTCTCAACACCGGTGCGCCACATATCGGCGGCACTCAGCATATCGTCCAAGGGCTTGCATTTGATGTCGGAGGTGATGGCGGTGCTGTCCCAGTGGGGGTTGTTTTGAAAGGCCTGCTTTGCGGCGAAAATTGCTTCATAGGTTTCCGTGGAGATTGTCGCTTCGTGGCTGTCGTCGATTTCACAGGGGAGGTCACTGGTGACTGCGTCATCGCTGGCATTGCATCCAAAGATGACGATGGGGACGTTGCCTTTAGGGGGCTTGCTCATGGTTGGCTTCTTATCATGCGGTCACACGCCAGCCCGACCGAAGGGCGGGGTGTGTGCTCTGTTGTCGTTTGGCATTAGTTGCGCGGTGTTTGGGAGTGCTGGCCGGTGGGCTTCGCGTCGTCAGGGGCGAATTCTTTGGCGTAATCCGGCATGGACTTGGGGTCGAACGGATCAAATAATTTGTGGTGAAGGGTCAATAGGTCGTAGGCCAGTTCGCGTAAGGCTTCGCGCAAGCGGGCGCGGAAGGTTGGTTTGGTATGGGGTAAGGGCATGGTGGTGTCTTTCGTTGTGGTGGTCGTTCGCGGTGGGCTCTGTCTCCTTTCGTCCACCTGCTATGTGGCTTCTGGGCCCCCTCTTCCTCTCTTCACCGATTGTGGGAATTGTATGCGGTTAATGAGTGCGAAGCGAACGGGGTGCTCGTGATGTAGGCGTTAGAATTCATCTTCTGAGAATAAGCACGCGCGGAACTGAGGGCGTCGTGGTGCGGACGGTTGATGGCGGCGTCTTTCGTTGGGTTGCTCTTAGGAAAGTTCGGTGACAGCGATGACGGTTGGTTCGGTGCCCAGATCCTCAAGCCAGCTGGTGAGTTCCGCTTGGACCATCTTTGTTACCGCGCTCTTTCCGAAGTGCTTCAATTGGTGCGCGAGTGGCTCATCGCAGATCCCGTCATTGAAGTAGGTGGCGATCTTGTCGGCGGCACTCCTTGTTTCTTGGTGCTCGGGGATTTGGCCCAGGCTGCGGATATGCAAGGTAATGCGCAGGCAGTTGGGTGCGGGCATGGTGTCGGCTTTCATTGGTGAAGTTGCTTGGCAAGGTCGATGGTGATGACCTTACCTGTTGCGGTTTCCCTCACCTTGAAGAGGGTGGCGGTGGAACTGCGTCTGCGCTGAATGGCAAGGGCCTCCTGTGCGGCTGCCATTGGTGATGTGGCGTCGCTGTCAATGAACCACGCGAGGCGGAAGCGCGGGCTTTCACCCTTGCGGGCAGGCTCCGTGGCCATGGTCTGCAAATCGTCAATAAGGTCGTTAAGCTGGTTGCGCGCAACGGTCATGCGGCGCAGGGCATCCTGATAGCTTGTGCAGTCTTCGCGGGCGGACAGTTCCGAGAAGATGAAGCGCAGCAGGCTGTCGCCGCAATGGCTGAGGTCGTCGTGCAAGCTGCGGGCGTCCTTGGCATCGGCGAGATAGGCGAACTCACCAAAGTCGTAAGAGGTCAGCGCGGTGCGTTGCCAAGGGGTGAGCGGCGGGGAAGGTGGATGTTGGTCTTCAGGACTGAGGTCGTGGTTATGGGCCCAGGTGGAGGTGACGGGGTTGGCGTTCAACTCCTTGAAGGGGTAGACGTCGATGACCACCCCTTCGTCTTCGCGCTTGATGATGACGGTGGAGATGTCGTCCACGTGGACGTGAAGGCATTGGCTCCCGTTCCGTTGCGTTCGGAACGGGGGTTTCGTGCGGGGCATGGGTGGTGCTTTCGTTGTTATTCGACAGTGATGCCGGAGGTGTCAACGCACACATCCGGTGGCAGGAAGCCGTCACTGAACAGGCGCAGGCGCACGGCTTCCACCAAACACTCGCTTGCGCGGCTCATCTGGCCGGTTGATGGGCGGCCGCCGGCTTCGGTTTCAAGATTGAGGGTGAGGGTCAGGACAAGGCGCTGGGCCTTGGAAGGCTTATAGGCCATCGGAGTACGCTTTCATAAGTGGTCAGTAGCAGGCTTGGGTGATGACCACCTCGTTGCCGAATGTTTCGCGCGCGAGATCGTGAATGGTGTGCAGTCCCACATGCACGGCGCGGCCATCGGCATGGATGGCTGAGGAATGGCCGGAGATGAAGCGCAGGCCTTCATGGCCTATCTGGTAGAGCAAGGCGATGTCGCGCGGGTCCAGGTGTTTGGCGAGCTCAGCATCGAAGTCGAACTCGTCTCCGGTCTCCGGGTGCGTGCTTGGCCATCCGTCACTGTTGTCGGCGGCGATGGCGTAAGCCTCGTCTTCGCTGCCGGGGATTTCCTTGCCCGTCCAGTATTCCAGACCGAAGTATCGGCACCAGCGTTTGAAGCGTTTGGGATCACGAACCCGGAAATAGTTGCTGCGGGCGTGAAGTGTGTAATTCATGGTGTTTGCCTTTGTTGGTGTCAGTAGAGGTAAAGGGGATGCTGGTCGGCGTCCCCTCCCCAGGCGTGTGTGGTTTCCACGAACCCCAACCTGTTCACGAGCCGGAACCCCGGAAGCAGGTAGAGGCTATTGGTGTCCGGGGCGAGATCCACGGCCGTCCACCAATGGTGCTCATCGGGCTCGGTCGGCAGCTCGTCCACTTCGTGGAGGCGGCCGTTCTCGCGTGGGGAGAACAGCTGGTTGAAGATGCGGCGGCTGCGCGCGCGCGTACGGCCGCTGTGGCGGCATGATGGTCTTGCTCATGGAGTATGCTGTCACTTCGCGGCGTAAAATGCCCAGTCGATGCGAAAGCAGCGGATGAGGCGGCGCAAGGTGTTGCGGTTGAAGCCTGCTAGCTCGGCGGCGCGTGCTTGGTTGCCGCGGGTTCGTTCCAGGATGAAGCGAACGAAGGCTCGGGCGAGTGCCAGGCGGACGGGTACGCCGTCCATCTTGAGGTAGGTGGGGCAATGCTGGCGTAACAAGGTGATGACGGATTCCTCAAGGAGGTCGTGCGTCTGCTGCGCATTGTCATCGGTGGGGGAGGCATATGGTTCATGCGTCCGAGCAGGACGGGCGTGTTGTGGAGGATGTGATGGGGCGCGGAGCTCATAATATTTGCTTTCATTTGTGAAGCCGCGCGCTTTTGGGAAAGCCTCTCTCTCCCGGCCGGCACGGCCCAACGGGGTGGGAACCACCCCCTCGCTTTGGGGAACAAGCGCTTAGAGTTCGGTTTCTTTGGAAACTTCGTTGGTTTCGATGCTGGTGTGCTCGATGCGGACAAGCCCCTTGTCGGCGTGGAGGATGACGTAGCCGTATCCGCCGCCATCGCTTTCAAAACCGCCGTGGTGGTGGGCGACCACGTCGAGGGCGAAGCGTTCCACCAATGTGGCGATGTCGTAGAAGGCGGCTTCGATGGGATGTTCCAGCACGGTGGCGGTGCCGTTGGCATGTTCGCCGTTGGAGCCTTTCACCTGCACCTCGCCGGAATCCGCCACGTCCGCGCGGTACTGGACGGTGGCCTTCGATAATCCAAGGGCGCGGAGCTCTGCCAGCACGCGGCGTTTGGTGGCTTCAAGCTGGCGGACGCGCAAAACATTGATGTCGTCGGGATTGCGTGGCGTGGTGAGAATCATGGAACGTGACTTCGTTGGGATTGTGCGGGAGCGGCGCAAGAGCCTTTCTCTCCCGCCTTCCACGCCACCCCGTTCGTTGCGGCCCCTTCCCTATGCGGAAAGGTATTATTGTGCCGGTTCGAGGCTTACGCGCAGGTTTGATGAGTAGGCCCCTGCTTGAAGTGGCGTGATGGTGGGCGCAACGGTGACGGTTACGGGCACGGATGAAGACACAGGGGCGCTGATGGCGGTGGCGAAGGACGAAGCAGCTACTCGCGTATCAAGAGAAACGGCCGTGCTGCCGAGGACGGCGCTTGCAGAAAAGTGGATGGGGGTTCCTCCACCGGGTCTGGTCAGGGGTTGTGCCGATAGTGTGAGGCGTGCCGGTCCGTTGCAGCCGGCGTTTGGAAGACTGAAGGAGCGCAGGTAAGCGGCAGGTATTGTTCCGTTGACGATGGCGGGCGTGAAATCCAGCGCGGAGAGGGTGGGAGGCGGAAGGGTACAGGAAGAGGCAACGGTTGCGGTCAGTGTGAGGTAGCCGTCGTAGTAATACCCGCCCCTGATGACATTCTTGAGCTTGACGTTCATATCGCGGCGGTAAAGGCCAGCCGGCTTGTTGCTCTGGTTGGCGGGGATTGTGAACGGGATGGCGACGTCAACAACCTGCCCTGATCCGCCGTAGACCCATTGATTGTAGCTTCCGCCGTTCCACTCAAAGAGCGGAGGCAGATAAAAGGTCAAGGCGTGCTGTGGGGCCTGAACGTTTTCAAGCGTTGACACCATCGGCCACTGCGCCGTCGAGACCTCGATGACCAGCGTGCAGATGCCGTTGAAGCCGGTCGGGAACGTCACGCGCGCGGGGATGTAATCGTGTGCAAGGGTGCCCGAATAGGACAGTGCGAGGCTGGGGGCGTTGAGCGTGAGGGTGGGCTGACCGAAGGGTCTCCCGTCGCAGGCCACGGCTTGATGGCTGAAAAGTGCAAGTCCGCACCCGACAAGCGTTTGGATAGCCCTTCGCATCATTGTGCTTCCGTGACGAGCGTGGCGGGCCATTCGATTAATTCTCTCTGTGGTGTGGCGTCAGTCGGAATGAGAACCTCGGCATTGAACAAGCCGGAGGCGTCTGCGGGTATGGTAAGGGCGTAGGTGTTGTTGGCGATGATGATGGTCCAGTCACCCTTGGCCAATCCTTCGACGGCGAACTTCCCTGCGGAGTTGGTGAACACGGTGAGCGAATGTCCGTTGTAGGCTGGTGAGGTAAGTGTTCCGGATTGCAGAGCGATGGGTTGACCGGACGCGTCGAGCAAGGTTCCGTAGGCGGTGAGCGGCATGTCGGAACCGAGCGCCACCGCATAGCCCGCGCGGTAGGGAGCTCTTACGGATAGATGGGATGCACCGAGGGCGTAGCCATCAGGAATGTTCTGGGCATCAAGCGGGTATTGGACGTTGGTGTAGGGGGGGAGATCCGCGACCACGGCCGGAAACCACGACGTTCCTGTTGCGCGCGGCGCTTCTCCATTCCCGACGATGACATCGGCGTCTGGAATGTTGTCGTGCGGGTAGACGATGGCGAAGCCGTTTCTGACCGGGGCACCAAGCGCAAGCTTGCCATCGGCGAAGGCGACGGCTCCCGCATAGTTGAGCTGGGTGAGGTGATGTTCGTCACCGTCTTGCGGCTGCTTGAGGGTGTGGGAAAGGCGTGTTTCACCGCGCTGGCCGAGATGCTGTGCGGCGGCGGAGGTGAAGACCCCGCGCTCGGGGGCGTTGTCGGCGGTGGCGGAAACTTGCCAGACATCGGAAGGGGAATGCGATAGGTGGGAGGCGGTGATGGAAGACACGTCGTTGCCGAAGGAATGGCGGGCGCCGACGGACGTGTCGCCGAGGCGCGCATACAAGCTCAACCCAAGGCGGAACTCGGGTTCGTCATCAAGGCGCGAGAAAGAAAGCAATCTGTCGTTTCCGTAACCGGCGGTGACGGTAAGCGTGGTGGTGTCGAAGAATTGGCGGCTTATTCCCAAATCCAGGCTCCACCGATCGGTACCCGCTGAGACGGCTCCGGGGATGTTGGCGACATCGGCTGCGAAATCATACCGGGCGGTGGCGGTGGCGTAGGCACCCCCTATCAGAGGCTTGGTTTGGATGGCGGAGAGCCTCAACCAGGAATCGAAGGCGGGATAGAGGATATCGTTCATGAGCAGCTGGGCGTCACCGGGCTGGCGGTACTGGTCGGAATAATAATCGGCAGCCACCCGGAACGAGCTGTTTGGAGCATCAAGATCGGGAAGTGTTTCAAAGGAAACTGAGGCGGCATATCCCATTTCGGGCCCTTGGCTCAGCGTTGCGCCAAGGTGCCATGTCGCCATGGAGGTTAAGTGGTGGAACCCGAGGGAGGCATTGTGGACGGTGCTGTCGGTTTGAAAGGCGAAATATCCGGTGAACGTGTCCGAGAAGCCGTGACGAACAAAAAGCCCGCCTTGGAAGTGATTCAAATATTCGCGCTGGCCGTCGATCCATGTTGAGGGCAAGCCCCCCGACAGGCTCCATGTGAAGTCGCCTTCGTCGAGCAGCTGGTGGTTGGAGAGGGCATCGAAACGGATGATGTCGCGCTCGCCCGTGTCGTAGATGATGATGGCTTCAATATTGTTGAAGCCCAGCGTGACGGGCAGGTCTTGGAGACTGTAGCTGCCCGGTTTGAGCGGCAGGCGTTGCATCGGTATGCCGTTGACGACCAGTTCAAGGGTGGCGTTGCTTTTAACGACCAGAAGCTCGTTGAAGCTGCGGGTGCTTTGGCTTCGCTTCTTCCCGAACAGATCAGGGTTGTGCTCGAGCGAGACACCTAACAGATCCATGGGACGTTGCCCGGGGAGTCCCATGTAGGTGGTGTCGCCGAAGACCGATCGGGTATCCCACTGTTCTATATCGTATACGGCGCGCGTCCCGCGCCTTGTGAATTGGTTTTCGCTCTGCGCCTGACATCGGGCTTCAATGGGGCATAAAAACCCGTTCAGGGAGCCTCCCAGTGTGGCTTCCGATTCAAGCACCACGCTTCCAAACCTTGTGGCCCCTTCAAGGTCGAGTGAAAAGCCGGAAGCCTGGGCATAGGTCCAATCATGCGTGAGCGCCAGATCGTAGTTGAGGAAGGCGCTGAAAGTGGCGGGCTCCATCAGCGTTGGCATCGTCGCGGCGGATCCGAACGACAGGGCGCGGGGCTTGGATTGGTCTAAGGGTAGCGAAAGCGTGAGCTCCACGGCTTGTTCGTTGAACCCGATCTCCAACCCGTGCATTTCGGCGTAGAGGGTGAGCGGGATGGGCCCTACCTCCAAGCTGCTGAGGGAGAGCAGACTGGAGTCCGGAACGTGGTCTTTGAGAACGGGCGCGAGGTCGGTGGCGGCGACCAGCACTTGATTATGCTCATCGATGACAACGGTCACCTCACCAAGAACGTCGGAATGGTAGCGGAGCGGAACCGGCATGACGATGGCGCGGCCGGTTCCATTGAGCTGGGTTTCCGGGTGCTCGACGGCGTGCGCAGGCATCGCTGAAACAGCGGCCGCAGCCAAGCAGACGGTGATGCCCCTCGCGCGCCTCATATGCTATTGCGCCGGTGCTTTGTAATTGAGGGTAGCGGTGACTGATGTCACGCCGCGTGGAAGCTCCACCGGAAGGACGAACCGCCTTGTGCGCCATGGCTGAACGAGGCCGTTGCCGTAGGCCTGTTGGAAGTCTGCAAGGGATAGCGGGTAATCGGTGCCATCGGCGTGGACCGTTATCGCGGCGTCCTTCATCAGCGCATGCGAGGCTGTTGGGTTTTGCACGGTGATGGCGGGCTTTCCGCTTGCGTCGATATTTGTGGAGACGAGTTGCACAACGGGGCGCGCCGACAAGGGAGCGACGTTCACCGCAACGCTGAAGGCGGTGAGGATGGTGAGGCCCGTTTTCTTCATCAGGCCTTCGATGGGAAGTTGGTTGAAGGTGACGAAGTAGCTTTCGCTCTGGGGGATGTCGGGTGCCCCGACCCATTGCAGGCGGAATGTCTGTGTTGCACCGGGCTGCAGCATGGCTTGCAGGGGAAGGATCAGGAAGTTGTCGCTTCCCCCCTCCTCGCGCGTGGTGCTTCCATGCTCGTTGAGCGTCACCCTGTTGAAGCTGGGTTCGACGGCTGTGACTTCGTTTGACGAATTGGTGATGGTGATGACGGCGCGGGTGCGCGGCCCTGCGGAGTTCATTTCCACGGTTATGGGTGTGACGGTGAGCGCATGCGCGGGCATTGCCGCAAGCACGCCCAGGAGGACGGCGAGGAGGCGGATCATGGTGTTTTCCGGAATGTGGAAGGCCGCCGCCCTTTGGACGGCGGCGGTTGGTTATTGGGACGGGGTTACCGTGACGCGCAGCGTGTCGCTATAAATGCCCTGATAAAGGGGTAACGCGGGCTGCTTGGGCGTGATGGTTATGGTGAGGTTGCCGTTGGGCGGGCCTGAGGGTGCGAAAGGGTTCTCGAAGAACGCCTGGCCTTGTGTCGGTTCGGTGTCTATGGAAAACGGCATGTAGCTGGCGCCGGCCACGTGCGCGACGTAGTCGATGCGGTTCGTGGTTTGCGGCCACGATCCCCCCGGTCGGCGCAATCCGCCATTGAGCGTTCCGATGATGAGGGAAGCGCCTGCGTTGCAGGCGATGGGAATGTCGATGGTGATGGGGGTGGTGCTGACCTGCCCGTTGGTGACCGGGATGGTGGCTGAGAGCGCGCTGGGTGCCGCGCTGCCCGACAGTGTACAAGAGGAGGCTACCGTGGCGGACAACGAGATGTCCTGATCAACGGCATGCGCGGGAACAAGCGGAAGAAGGGAAAAGAGAGCGCAACCAATGGCGCGCGAAACGGAGGAACGCATGGAATACTCCACCAAAGGGACACGGAACGTTTTTGTTGTGATGAAACGCGTGTCTTGGTGGTGGTACGCCCTCCTGAACAGTGATGGTGAATATTAGTACTGGTTTTAACCGCGATGGGAAGCGTGGTTCGAACGGCAACGCAACGAAGGACGATTGCTGTTGCCGTGATGCAATGCTCTAGCGGTCGCGATCTTGTTCCCGCTTGCGCGCGGGGCCGCTGTCTTCCTCGGTATGAACGCGGTGTGCATCGGCCTTGATGGTTGCGCCGCTGCCCCGTTCGCTTAACTCATCCTTTTTGGCATCGAAGGTGTAGGCCTTGCCGGCGATGAGGATAGCTTTCTTGTGCGAGGGATTGCTAGCGCTGATGAGGTTTTCGACCTTGGCGTTGGCGAGGTCAACGGCGTGCATGGCTTCATATGCCGCTTCCAGCTGCAAACGCAGCGCGGGCATTTCTTTGTCAGGTACCCCATCCTTGAATTCGAATACCTGAGGGGTTTTACCGAGCACTATAAGGGTATGGTCGACGCCATACTCGTCGGCGTGGTGGATGAGGCGGTCGGTGGCCCCTTCCCTCGCGCCCAAGCGCGAAAGGGTTGTGTCCAGCGCGCGGTGGGCGGTATTGAATGATCTGAGCGCCGTGGCAAGCTTACCGTCTGCGGTGGCGAGTTCTGGGGATGCGTTCATGGCGATCCGGGGGATGAAGTGTTTCTGAGCAGTATTGTAGCAAGTGTGTTTTGGTTTTTGGAAGGGGCAGTTCGTTCGGCGGAAGGGGCGGGTGGCGGAGGCAAGAGAGATAATGCGCTGTTCATGACCTCTGTGGAGGTGGCGCAGATGCTGAAAATGTCGCCGCGGACGCTGGAGAAAATGAGGTTGGAATCCCGCGGTCCAAGATATTACAGGCTGGGTGACAACGGGAAATCGAAGGTTCTTTACTTGTATGATGAAGTGATCGAGTGGGTACGTGGGCATGGCAACAAGTCCCCTTAGCGGCTGTTGATGTCTAATGGGGAGGAAGAGGAGCAGGTGTACCTCTCAGTGGTAGAGGTCGCGGATATGCTCCGGCGCACACCGAAAGCTATGGAGAAGATGCGTCTTGAGGGGCGCGGACCGCCTTACTGGCGCTTAGGGGCGGCGGGGGTCGGGAAGGTCGTATATAGTCGCGCGGATGTTTTGGTGTGGCTTCTCGCAAGAGCGGGGAATTAGCGCGTAATCTTGCCATGAGATCTTGCTAAAAGAGGGGACGGTGAAGGAAGGCGGGACGTTGCCTTTTGTATCACCGCCTGTATCACCGCCAATTTTGGCAGCTTTAAAAGGTTAATCGTAGTCAATGGGTTAGGCTGGCGCCTCACAGGGGTTCGAATCCCCTCGTCTCCGCCATTTTTTCGCTCACGCGCCTGTAGGCGCTCCGCGAGGGCGGGCCACTTGGCCCGGGTCGCCTTGCTCCCGAGCCCTTCGGGCTGAAGTTCGAACGTGGCCCCGGGGCGCCACAATGCGCTATTTCATAAAATAATTCTGGTTTCGAGCTGCCGCGCAGCAACCATGCGTAGCGCCGAGCTCTGCGTGTTTTCGCAACATCAGAGGCGTCTCACACCCGAGGAGCCCAAGATCGCAAAAAAAAAGCCCACGGCATCCCTGCCGTGGGCTTTCGCAGTGTGCGCCGAACGCGGGCCTCAGATTCCCGCTACGAGAAAAACACCGGCAACCGCAATTGCACAGCCCGCGATGCGAGGGATCACGTCCCGCATGTCCTGCGCGCGCTTGAAAGCAAAGCCGATCGCGATGCCAGCGAGGTGAAGCAGGGCCGTAGCAGCCAGGAAGCCTGCCGCATAGCTGGCCCCGGACACATTCATCGGCATCTCGGCTCCGTGGGCATAGCCGTGGAACAGAGCGAAGAAGCCAACGAGCCCCACGGCCGCAATCGTCGGAAGCGGAACCTGCAGCGCAACCGCCAGTCCGAGGACGACGACGGACATGGCTATCGCCAGTTCCACAAAGGGCAGCTCGACCTGTCCGATCGCGAGCGCCGCGCCCACCACCATCGTGAGCATGAAAGACAGTGGAACGATCCAGATCGCCCTGCGGCCGAGGAGCGCCGCCAACATGCCGACCGCCGTCATGGCCAGAAAGTGGTCGAGCCCCCCGATGGGGTGCATTAGGCCGTGCGTAAAGCCGTCGACATCTCCGTGTCCCACATGCGCCGAAGCCGGCAGGGCGGACGAGAGTGCGCAGATCGAGGCAGCCACTGACCAAAAGAGTCTACGATGCAGCATTGTCTTTCTCACTTCATGACCTTGTTGCGATGACCGAGATGTCCCTCCGAAACGAGGGTGCCAAGCACGTCGAGGATCACGCGGCACGCGAGCTGTGCCGTGTTGTCGTTGACGTCGTAGGGCGGAGATACCTCCACGACCTCCATTCCGCACAATCCCTCCTTGGCGATCGTGTGAATCATCTCGAAGGCTTCTCGCGGCAGCAGGCCGCCCGGTTCGGGTGAGCCGGTTCCGGGTGCGAAGCCCGGGTCGATCGAGTCGATATCGAAAGAAAGGTAGACGGCCTTGCAGCCTTCCCAGGCCATTTCCAAGGCGATCTCCGCCGCTTTTTTCGGGCCGTGGTGCTGCACGTCGTGCATCGTGAGAACGCTGGTGCCTCTCCGTTTGGCGACGGCCGTTCCCGGGCGGTTGCCGTACCAGCCTCCGATGCCGATCTGGACGAGATTGCGGGGATGGCAGTTTGGCAACCCAACGTCGTGCATGTGGCTGTGGTCGCGGTGAGAATGGGTTCCGCCTTCGTGCGTCGTCCAGAACCAAGGCGTCGTATGCATACGCTCATCCATATCCTTTTCCTGGATATCGATGTGGCGATCGATGTGAATGATGCCGACGTTGCCGTCGATGTGTGGGGCGATCCCGCGAACGTTCGGAAAGCCGAGGGAGTGATCACCACCACAAATGATGGGGAACACGCCAGACGTGTAGATATGGGAGACGGCCTTTGTTACCTGATCGAAGGTCTTCTCGATGTTTCCGGGGATGACAAAAATGTCTCCCGCGTCGCACAAATCCAGCTCTTCGTAGATGTCTACGCCACCGTCGAACCAGTAGCCGTCATAGAGTGCCGAGATGCGGCGCACCGCCTGAGGCCCAAAGCGCGTGCCCGGCCGGTAGGTCGTCGCGGAATCGAAGGGCGCGCCGACGAACGCCGCTTCGAAATTGCCGATTTTGCGCACATCCTCGCAGTAAGGCGCCTTCATGAAGGTATTGATGCCTGCGAAGGCCGGCTGGTGGCCACGGCTGAAGAGCGAGATGTTCCGGTCGATGACCGAGCTCGCCGCCTCCAGTCCGTACTCCAGGCTCTGCCTGACCTCCTCGTCCTGCTTGTTCTGGGAGAGACGGGACAAGGTCTGCATGGTCCGAGCGCCGTGGGTATCCTCCCGCCTCACCCCATGTGGCTGGTGTGAATGCACATGACCCCTGCGTTCGCGGCCATGGTTATCGTTGTTGTTCGCCATCGAGATCCGCCTTGTTACTGGTGAATGACGAGCAACATGATAGTCAGCGCAAATACGCAAAAAACTCCCGAAAGATTCATGCTCATCATGAGCGCCGTCGATGATCCGCACCCGTGGCTTCCTGCGACGCATATAGATTGTTGCGTCGCCGTTGCTGCGCTCCTGCCTTGCTAGCGCGAAGCGGATATGCAGAAATTGAATGAGCGACACAGCCGCGCAGCCCGCATACCCCGGAGGGTCTATGAGGACAGGCCAGAAATTCTGCCTCGACTTGGACTGGAACCTTCTCAAAGTGTTTCACAGCATCGTCGAGGCGAAGGGCGTCACGTCTGCTGCGAACGTGCTCTGGCGAAAGCAATCCACCGTCAGTCTTGCGCTGCAGCGGCTCGAAAAGAGTCTCGGCAAGAAGCTGTGCCGCCGCGGTCCGGCCGGTTTCGAGCTTACTGACGAGGGGAGAATTCTCCACGAGCAGGTGAGCGAGATTTTCGCAAAGTTCAGCCAGATCCCCGAGAGCATACAGAACGCGTCGCACGAGCTGCGGGGAAGGCTCCGCCTCCGCACCATCAGCAATTTTGTGAGCGCCAAGTTCGACAGGCTGCTCGTTTCCTACAGCACACGGTGTCCGCTCGTGGAGCTGCAGATCGAGGTGGCGCCGTGGGAAACGATCTCCCTCGCCGTGTTGCGAAACGAGGTGGATGTGGGGATTGCTCCCATCCAGATGAAATATCCGGAGCTTCAATACGAGTTCCTCACGCGTGAGGTTCATCTCGTTTACTGCGGAAAGCGTCATCCCCGCTTCGGCACCTTCGTCGATAGCGCGGACGAGCTTTGCGAGGAGCCGCTCATTCTGACCGGCGCGGACGAGCCTGAGAGCCTCACCTACTATCGTTT
Source organism: Hyphomicrobium zavarzinii ATCC 27496 (assembly GCF_000383415.1). Lineage (GTDB taxonomy): Bacteria > Pseudomonadota > Alphaproteobacteria > Rhizobiales > Hyphomicrobiaceae > Hyphomicrobium_C > Hyphomicrobium_C zavarzinii. Next base: position 97,526 of record NZ_KB911262.1, read on the forward strand.
GCGCCATGGCCTCGGAAAGAGAGTGGCTGCCACCACCCCGAATTTAGAAGAAGCAAAGCGTCTCGCTATACTCGGTGTCGGCATTTGTCTTCTGCCTGCCCGTATGGCGGTCGGAGACGTGAAGAGCGGCGCGCTTTGGCCGCTCACCTCGAAAACGCGCGAGCGCGTCGGTTGCGACGTCTATGCAATAACGAACAGCCACGCACCGAAAAGACTGGTCACAGACCTTTTCATGGAAGAGCTTGTGAGGAAGCCAGTTCGCAATCGCTCGGCGAGCCCCGGACTCGCAGAGCCGGCGGTTGCGGACGACGATCGCGATTGCAGCGCAAAAGAAGCCGCTGCAAAGACTGCATCCCCCTCTCTCTCGCCAATGCCCGCGAGCGACGAGCGACATCTGCATCAAATCGTTCAATGCAATAAATAGCTCGCCGGGTAGTTTTCTATCTCCGCTCTTGTGGTCTCCTTCACCCTGAGGTGCCGTCTCGTATTTCGAGGCGTCAAACCGATTGGGGCTCAAGCAAGAGAAAATAGGGAGGAGCGGAGAGATGGCTGAAGCATCCATTGCATCAGCGGGTGACATACCTGTGCAATCGCACAAGATGCACCGCACACTAAATTGGACGCACGCGTTCTGGATTGCCTCTGGCACGCCCGTTCTGGTTCTTTTTTCGATTGGTGCGGTCGCCTCGGCTGCGGGCAACATCTCGGCGGGAGTATGGATCATCTCCATGCTCATCGGCTTCGTTCAGTGCTTTACCTACGCGGAGATATCCGGTCTTTTTCCGAGAAAGTCGGGTGGAGCGTCCGTCTATGGTGCGATCGCCTGGGTGCCCTATGGAAAGATGCTGGGGCCGATTTCGGTGTGGGCGAATTGGTTTTCTTGGTCGCCCGTCCTCGCCATCGGGTCCGGACTGGCCGCAGGATACGTCCTCAACCTGCTCTTTCCTCCTGATGCTCTCATCCGCACCTGGCAGATCACCCTCTTTGATTTGAGCTTCATAAAAGAAGGCGTCGTCGTTCGGCTCAACGCGACCTTCTTCCTTGGCCTGGCGCTGATGCTCGCGGTGTTTGCGATTCAGCATCGCGGCATCCTTAAAGCGGCCCGCGTTCAGATGATCATCGCGATTGCGGTGCTTTTGCCGCTGCTTCTCATCGGAATCGTGCCGTTGTTTACGGGCGATCTCCACTCGGAGAACTTCACCCCGTTCGTTCCCCTCATTCGCGACGCGGCCGGCAACCCTGCGAACGGCGCCTGGGACATGGTGGGAATGACAACCTTCATGGCGTGCCTCCTGCTGGCTGCCTGGTCCACCTATCCGTTCGAAACCGCCGTCTGCTACGTCAGCGAGTTCAAGAACCCCGGCTACGATACGGTACGTGCGTTGGTCTATTCGGGTCTTCTCTGCATCGCGTTCTACACGCTCGTCCCCGTGGCCTTTCAGGGCTATCTCGGACTGAACGGCCTGCTCGAGCCCGGAATCTACGACGGCACGGGCGTTGGCCAGGTCATGACGCAAATGGTGGGCGCGGGGCCGGTCCTTGGAAACATCATCATTGCGACGCTCACACTCTCCATCTGTCTCGTGGTGATGACGGCGATGGCCGGCTCCTCACGCACGCTGTTCCAAGGCTCCCATGACGGATGGCTCCCGAAGTATCTCTCGCGGGTGAACAGCCACGGTGCTCCGGTGGCGGCAATGTGGACCGATCTTGCGGTCAACGCCGTGCTGCTGTCGATCTCGGACTATGTGTTCCTGATCGTCCTTGCGAACACCACCTACATGATCTTCGTCTTCCTCAATCTGCAGGCCGGGTGGCTTCACCGGATCGACAGGCCCGATGCCGAACGGCCCTACCGGGCGTCGACGTGGCTGATTGCCGTGGGTGCTATCTGCGGCTTCCTGAACCTGCTGATCATGGGATGGGGTGCGGACTTCTGGGGACAGCGCGTTCTCCTCACCAGCCTTCTCATCGTAGCCGGCATCATCCCCATCTTCGCCTACCGCCACTACGTCACGGACCGCGGTAGCTTCCCTCCGTGGATGCAAGCGGACTTGGAGGAGAATGGAATGCCCATCCGGCGTCGCGCAGGTATCCTGCCCTACGTAACGCTCATCGCAGGCGCGCTGACGATCTACGTCGGCCACCTCTTGGCGACCTACCAGTAACAAACCGGCATTGAAGGCGGTCACACGCCTCACTCACTCCCCGTCCGTAGCAATGTGCACTGCGGATTTCACTGAACACTTCGACCTTCGGGTCGAAGTGTTCCCTTTCCCGCCGGATCGGCACGGCGCGTCAAAGGCAGAAGAGAGGAGATCTGCAATGCCCTCCCTCAAGCAAATCGTGGAGTGCATCCCTGAAGTCCTTCTGCGCGGGATGCTGGTCCGCGCCTGTGCGGTGGGGCCATTGTCGAAAGCGCAGCAGTCCAAATTGAAGGCACGCATCGAGGCCAGCATCTTCTAGATCACGCGGCGCGATTTCCGCGAACCAAAGTCGCCTGTAGCCGACCTGCGTGTCCAGATCGCAACCCGGCCGCGACTACACCCGATTTTACTCAGTGATCGCACCTTCCGGATCCTGGACATCACCGTTGGCCTGGAGACGTCCTTTCCGCGAGCATCACCCCAGAAATGGGGATGTTGCTCAACTGGAAAGGAGGCTCGAGACGCCTCCAGCCTGGCCGTGCTGAAGGGCTCGGTGGGAGAATGTTGAGACGTTTACAAACCGAAATTTAATCATGATCCGCAAGGGTTGCCCTGACAGGGAAGGTTCGAGTCGGGGGGGCTCAGACTTTGTCGGACGCGCATCGGACCCGTGTAGTGGAGCCAGTTGGACGAGCGCTCTTTCCCGACAGACGTGAGCTTGCTGAAGGGAACGCCAGTTTATGAAACTTGGGGCAGAGGGCTGTACTAACCTCGTCAGCTACCGACGATCCTTGAAACTGACGGCGGCGGTTGTCGCTTTCGCTTTTACGGCTGCCGACACGCGGCCGGCGCGCGCGCAGTCCGTCACCGGCGCCGGCGTAACCCCCGGCGGCGTCGTGTCGTTACCGCATTGGGTGGTTGGCAGCGACCTTGAAGTCGGCAATTCGAATCCTGGTGGTGGCGTTCTCGACATCCAGGATGGCGGCACCGTCAGCAACGACACGGGGTTCATCGGCGTCGGCGCCTTGGATGAGGGGACCGTCACTGTTTCCGGCCAGGACGGCAGCGGCAATGCATCTACGTGGACCAACACTGGTGACCTCGTAGCCGGCCAGGATGGCATAGGCGTGCTCCGTATCGAAGACGGGGGCCATGTCAACAACAACGACGGCTATATCGGAGGTGGGGCTGGCAGCCACGGTTACGTCTACGTGGCAGGTCCCAACTCGATCTGGAACAACGCTGGCCAACTTCTGGTGGGAGATGGGGGCTCTGCATCGCTGACTATCGAGAACGGTGGTTTGGTGAACAGTGCATTGGCTTCGATTGGCAATAGCATTTCCGGTTCGGGCGCTGTTGTCGTCATGGGCCACGACGCCGCCGGCACTGCTTCGACCTGGAACGTTACCAACCAACTAATTATCGCCTACGATGGCACAAACAACACGCTCTCCATTCAGAACGGCGGGTTGGTGAGCAGTGGGCAAGGCCTCATCGGCTTCAGCGGCGGTAGCGAGGGCGCAGTCACCGTCACGGGACGCGACGTCAACGGCGCTGCCTCGACCTGGAATGCTCTCAACAACATCTATGTGGGGTTCTCGGGCGACGGCACGCTCAACGTCGAGGACGGCGCCTCGGTGAGCACGAGTGGTGCGGGCGGTGGCGCTGCATCCGTCTATATCGGCTTCGCCGCTGGCGGTACGGGCGCGATCACTCTTTCGAGCAGCAATGGGGATGTCTCGAGCTTGACGGCGACAGACCGCATCGAAGTCGGCCGCGGCGGCACGGGCACGATGACCATCGAGAAAGGCGGCTTCGCGAGGGCTGATTCCAATGTTCATATCGCTATTGATGCCACGGGCAACGGCACGCTCCATCTCAATGGCGACGCAACCGGACGCGGCGTGCTGGAGGCCGGCTCGGTGATACGGGGCCTCGGGGCCACTGCTGATCTCGACTTCAACGGCGGCATCCTGCGCGCAAATCGAAACGAAGCAAATTTCCTAGATGGCTTTGCAGCGCTAACAGTGGGCGCCGAAGGCGCATGGATTGATAGCAACACTTACGACATCGAAATCGGCACCGATTTTTCGGGTAGCTCGAGCTTCAACAAGCTGGGCCTCGGGCACCTGACCCTGAGCGGCGATAGCTCCGGTTTTGTCGGAGCAGCGACGGTGTCGGCAGGGACGTTGGCCGTGAACGGCGTGCTTGGCGGCACGATGGACGTGGAACCAGCCGGACGGCTCGTGGGGACGGGCCAGGTCGGCACCACGACCAATCGCGGAATCGTTGCGCCCGGCTACGGAAACGCCATGGGTACGCTCACCGTCCAGGGCAACTATTCCGCCACCGGAGGCCGCCTCGAAATCGAGACGGTTCTCGGGGACGACAGCTCGCAAACCAGCCGCCTCCTGGTCAACGGTGCAACCTCGGGCACGACCCAGGTCGATGTCATAAACCGAGGTGGCCTCGGTGGACAGACAGTGGAAGGGATCAGGATCGTCGAAGTGACCGGCGCGTCCAACGGTAGCTTCGTACTGGATGGCGATTACATCTTTCATGGCGAGCAGGCCGTTGTTGCCGGCGCATACGCCTATCGGCTCTATCAGGGAAGTGTCTCGGATCCCGCGGACGGAGACTGGTACCTGCGATCCGCATTGTTCGAGACGGATGATCCTGCTCCGCCGCCGCTCTATCAGTCCGGCGTGCCGATCTACGAATCCTACGCTGCCAATCTGCAGTCGCTCAACGCGTTGCCGACGCTGCAACAGCGTGTCGGCAACCAAAGCTGGGCGGACCGTGCCAATCCAGGAGCGAGGGGAATGTGGGGACGGACGGAGGGCATACGCACGCGCGCCAGCGCCGATGTTTCGACGACTGGCTCCGATCAGCACACCGACAGCTGGAAGACACAGCTGGGCGCGGATTGGGTGATGGCAGACACCGCCAAGGGCGAGCGGCTGGTCGCGGGCGTCACCGTCCACTACGGCGAGGCGAACAGCGGGGTTCGCTCGATTTTCGGTGACGGCGCGCTAAAGACAGAGGGCTACGGCGTCGGGGCAACGCTGACCTGGTACGGCGTCGAGGGCTTCTATGTCGATGGTCAGGCGCAGATCAGCTATTTCAACAGCGACGTCGCGTCCAACATCATCGGCATGCTCGCGGAGGACAATGACGGCGACGGCGAGGCTTTCAGCATCGAGGCCGGCAAGCGGATGCACATCGGGGGGAAGGTCAGCATCACCCCGCAGGTTCAAACCGCCTATTCCAATGTCCACTTTGATCGTTTCGTCGATCCATCCGGCGCCCGCGTGTCAACGGGCCGGGGCGACAGCCTGAAGACCCGATGGGGTGTCTCGCTCGATCATCAGAGCGTATGGGAGAACGGCCGCAGCCACATCTACGGGCTCGTCAATCTCAACTATGAATGGCTCGACGGCACGCGGGCCGTCGTCTCGGGAACGCCAATCGACCGGGCCGACGAGCGGCTCTGGGGTGAGGTCGGTCTGGGCGCGAGCGTAAACTGGGCCTCCGACCTCACTCTCTACAGTGAGGTTTCCGCCAATAGCCCCTTCAGTGATTTGGGCAACAGCTACGACCTCAAGGGCAGTGTTGGTCTCAACCTGCAATTCTGATCGCGGTTGGCGCAGATAAGCGCGGTGTCTATTGGTCAGCGGCTGCCTTCGGCAGATTTCCTCGAGCAGGGCGCGCTCACCTCAAGACTGAGGCGGGGCTCCGGTGAAAACGTATCCGGAGCCATACACGGCCTTGAAAGGCGGCGGGTGACTGCTCACCGCCTCGATCTTGCGTCTCAAGCGCAGCACGACGGCGTCGAGGTTTCTGGGCTCGCCGCCCGGGCTCAGATCCGCGCGCTTCTGAGCGATGTGGGGGGCCGCCATGAGCGGCTTGAGGAAGGCCACTTCCGTAGCCGTCAGCGGCACGACGCTGCCGTCGGGCGTCAGGAGCTGCCAGAGCATGTCATCCAGATGCCAGGCCGTGGGCGGGGATGTAGCATTCGCCGACGGAGACGGCTGGAGCCTGCGCAGCAAATTGCGGCAGCACGCTTCGATCTCGCGGAGCGACGTATCCTTGACGAGATAGATGTCCGCTCCGACGCCTCGCCCCGCCAGACGGTGAGCTTCGTCGCCGAAGGCCGTGAGCATGATGATGCCGACTGCCAGGTCGTAGCGCTGGCGCGCCGCGGCTGCTACGGCGAGGCCACTGCCGTCCGGCAATGCGAGATCGAGCAGAATGAGGTCCGGCTTCGAGCGCTCAAGCAGGGCAAGGCTGTCGCGGCAGGTGGCAGCCTGATCCACCCGGAAGCCCCGCGCGAGAAGATAGTCGACGAGATCGATCCGGAGGGCCGGTTCATCCTCGACCACCAGGACATGGCCGTCATGCTGCATGGGGTGTTCCAAGAACTGTGACCGTGACAATCGTTCCACCGCCTTCGCGCGGCACCAGCGCGACGTTTCCGCCATGGCGCGCGGCGAGCTTGCGGACGGTGTAGAGCCCGAGACCCATGCCCGCCGTTCCGTGTGTGTTGGAGGCGCGGAAGAACTTCTCGCCAAGCCGCACGCGTTCCTCCTCGGAGCCGAGGCCGACTCCGCGGTCCTTTACGATCATGTGGACTTGTCCTTCGTGGTCTCGCAGCGAAACGTCGACCAGGCTGTGAGGGGGGGAATACTTCAGTGCGTTGTCGGTGATGTTGGAGAAGATGACGCCCATCATCTTCCGGTCTCCGGTCATAGGGAGGTGCTTGGGCAGGTCAAGCACGAGGCGAGGTGAGTTCGCAAGCGATCTGATCTCCTGAGCGAGGTCGAAGCGTTCTATCCGCTCTTCCATCGCGTCCTGCCGGGCGTGGGCGAGAAACTCTCCGACGAGCACGCTCATTCGCGCTGCCGCAGAGCGGATCTGCGTCACGCGCCGTGCATCGGCCGGGCTCGCGGTCGCCTTTCCTTCTTCGAGGAGCTCGCTCGAGCGCGAGACAATCGCAAGCGGCGTGCGCAGCTCATGGCTCAGCATCAGAAGCTGGGCGCGCTCGTCCTCGATGCGTGCCAGCAGCTCCGTGCGCAGACGCACGCCCACCAGAATGGCGGTCAGCACCCCTTTGACGAGGAACGACAGGAGGTGGAGAAGCAAATAGACGCCCACGAACGGGTTGGGATCGAAAAGGCCTTTGGGAGAGACGAGCCAGACCACGCCCGAGCAGATCGCGCAGGTGCCCGCAAGGATAAACCACCACGCGACGACCACGCGACGCAAGGAGGGTGGCAGGCCGCGATCGTGCAGGAACATTAGCGCGCAGCGGGCGTAGCATATGGCTCCCATAACGGCCAAAACCGACATGCGCAGCGTGACATCCTCCGGCCGCAGCCAGAGCATGATGGGCCAGCCGATGCCGACAACGGCTAACGCGAACGCTTGAATGCGGCGCGGCGCAGGCTGGCTGAGGAAGCGCGCAAACCCCTCGAGAATGAGGACGACGCTGAGCGCGGCGAACAAATTTCCGAACCAGATGCCAATGAATGGAGTGAGCGCCGGTGTAGCAACCAACAGGAGCAGGCCGCTCCCTCTCGCTGCAAAGGCCATCGCCAGTGGAAACATGCCCGGCACCTGCCGCTGCGTGCGCCAAAGCAGCAGGCCGCACAGACAGAACAGGGCGTCCGAAAGGACCGAGACCAGGAAGATGGTTTTGGCATCAAGCATGCGCGTGGATGCTTAAGCGCTTCGTCCGTGGTGACAAGATGCTTTGGCGTCAGTTTTAGTCAGAATCCATCAGACAAAGTATAAATTGGCGGCATGTTTCCGGTTATACTTCGATAAGTTTTGCCTCCTATTGTATTTATTCGACTATTCTCGTGAGGCCAGAGCCGGAATCAGGTAGGGGCGGACGATATTCGTACATGCGCCTTGCCTTTTATGCTCCCATGATTTCGTTCCTTCATTCGTTGCCGGCCCGACATGGGATCGCGCTCGCTGCCGCCCTGATCGGCGGCGTCTCTCTGGCGGCACTCTCTGTGTTCTGGAGCTCCGATCTTGCGCACGTGTTTACTCTGCGCACGGTGTTGGAGCGCGGCGGCGCCGTGACCGAGACGCGCTACAATCCGATCGGAATTCTCGCCCTCTCCATGCTCGCCGTCGCCGGAGGCAGTGGCGTGGTGATGCTCGGCCGGCTCGTCATGCCGCTCGTTTCGCGGAAGCCGCGGATCGATGCCGATCGGGTTGCGTCCGTCAGCAAGACGCTGGGGCGCGAGCTTTCCAATGCGCTCGCCGTCATGCGCGGAGACATCGCAAGCCGGGAGGCTTACGCGCGGGCTCTCGCCGATGCGCAGGTGCGCCTGGGGCGGCTACCCGAGGCTGAGCAGGTTCGCGTCATCGTCAGCCTTCTCGTTGCAGAAAACCAGCGCATGCGGCGTGCCAGCTCGGACGACAAGAACAAGCTCGATGCCTGCGCGCGTGAAATCTCGTCTCTCGAAGCAAACCTTCGCGCGGCCGAGGAGGCGACGCTCAAGGATCCGCTGACAGGCATGGGCAACCGCCGGCTCTTCGACGAAGAGATAGAGAGGGCGGTTGGCGAGAGCAATGCGCGCAGGACGCCGCTGTCGTTGATCATGTGCGACATCGACCACTTCAAGCGCGTCAACGACACGTTCGGCCATTCCGTCGGCGACGAGATCATCAAGGCGCTTACACGCATCATCGCATCGAGCGTGCAGGAGACGGACAGTGTCGCGCGGTACGGCGGCGAGGAGTTCGTCATCATCCTCCCCGGTACGGACCAGCGGGCGGCGACCGCGATTGCTGAACGTATTCGACGCCAGTTCGGCGCCAAGCAGTTCTCGATCCGTAAAACCCACGAGAAGGTTGGTCGGGTCACCGCGTCATTCGGAGTGGTGGAGCACCGTCCGGGAGACGACGTGGAGATGTTTGTCCAAAGGGCCGACGCGAAGCTCTACGAAGCCAAGGCGCGCGGACGGGACCGCGTTGCCGATTATTCCGATCACAGCACGGCTTGATCTCAGCCCGCCGCGCCGAGAAGACGGCGTCGCCGCTAGATGAGCTCTTCCTGTTGCTGCTCGCCGTCGTCGCTCTGCATTTCGATCGCGCCTCTCTCCAGCAACTGGAGAGCGACATCCGCAATGGCGCGCTGTGCCTTGTGAACTTCTTTCGGTTTCGGGGTCGCGCCGCCTTCCAGCTCGGCTTCGATGGCGCGTCTCGCGCGGCCGGGAATGGCTTCGAGGATCTTCGACAGCAACGGCTTGGGAATGCCGAACAGAGCCTTGATGATGACATCCGGCTGAATTGAATCGAAGACGGTCACCAGCGACAGCTCGGTGAGCCTGTCGAGATCATCGAAGGTGAAGAGCTGCTGCCTGATCAGATCCGCGTCCTTTTCGTTGTAAGCGCCGATGGCGGCCAGGCAATCGTCCATCAGCTTTCGGTCCATCTTGTTGATGACCTCGGCGAGACGCGTGTGCGGCGACAGATCGGAATCGCGGCGCCGGTTCAGAAGCACATCCTGCACAAACGAGATTTCGAGCAGAACCATCGGCCGCTCCAGCACGGGCCTCAAGCTCAACATGCGCCCGACGACGTCGTTCGCGAGCGGCTTGGGAAGGAGCGTGAGCAGGTTCGCTGAGGTCTGCGGCTCGGCCCGCGACAGAACGAGGGCGATGATCTGCGGATGCTCCTTCATCAGATACTGCCCGACCGCCGCATCGGGCATTTTGGCGAGTTGCTGCCAGACGGCGTTGGTGGACCTTGTTCCGGTCTGTGCCAAAAGAGCCTCGATCTGCTCTGGGCTCAGCACGCCTTCCAAAAGGGCCTGGATCTTTCTCGTGTTGGAGCCGAAGTCGACGCCGCTTTTGATGTCGCTGGCGAAGTCTTCGATCAGCTTGTCGAGCGTCTGGCGTGACACAGATCCCAGATCGTTCACGGCCTGCGCGACGATCTTCACTTCTTCTTCGTCAAAAAACTTGAGAACGCGTCCCGCCAGCTCCTTGTTGAGCGCAAGCAGAATTGCTGCCGCCTTGGAGGTTCCCGGCATCTGCTGGAGAGATTGGTCCTCGTCTGGTTGACGCAAGAGTCCGCTCCTGAATTGCGCAGATTATCTCGTCAGACCACGAATCGACGTCGCGTTGAATATTAGCGGCGCACTACCAAGTTGACCTATCCCTATTTGCAGGTCGGCCTCATCAACCTACCGGCCTAGACTTATTGCCCCCGGCGGCTGCACTTGTTTCGGTTTTTCGCGTGTGAAGCCCGATGGGTGAAAGCTCAGCTGCCGAAATCTTTTAGCGCCGAAGGTACTTACCTGTTCAAGCCAGTCGTGGCGTCGCGTGCGGAGGCGCGCGACGACAGCCAGCGCGTGTACTTGACATGCCTACCATGTAGTAGGTAGACACCGGCCGGTAGCTCGGCAAAAAAGGAGTGGCTCATGTCGCTGATGGATTGGAAAGGGTTCCGCCAAACCCTGTTGGGACGTATCGGAGAGCTCGGGAAGTTGTCGCCGGATTCGGTGGGCGGCTATCTCATGGCAAGCGGCGCTGGTGCGAAAACCGGTCATCTCGATGAAAAAACACGGCAGCTGATTTCTCTTGCCGTCGCGGTCACCACAAGATGCGATGGATGCATCTCGGTGCATTCGCAGAAGGCCGTCGAAAGCGGCGCGACGAAAGAGGAGATCGCCGAGGCGCTCGGCGTCGCTATCGCGATGAACGCAGGTGCCGCGCTCGTCTATTCCGCCCGTGCCCTCGACGCTGTCGATTCCGTAGCCTAAAGGCGCGGACGGAAAGCGAAGGTCTCGACTTCAATTTTTTGGCTTTTCGCTCATTGCAGGAGATGGCTGAGCGGCACTGTATGCCGCTCAGCCGAAAGTTGCTCCCGTCCGGGGGGCATAATTTATTGATATTTATTGCAGTTGCTCTCTTCTGCCCGTTGGTTGCCGGGCTGGATGCGCGGTTTCGCATTGCCGCCGAAGATGAGAGATAGGCATCTCGATCGCGTGTCGGGTACCGGGTGTGTCGAACGTCTTGATCACAGGGAGCCGACTTCATGCCGGGCTGCCCGCTCGTCGACAAGATCCAGGGAGACACTCATGTCCAGCAAGCCGGAGACTACCGTTCGCCTGCACCGCGTTCTGGCGGCCAAGCCCGAAAAGGTCTACCGGGCTTTCCTCGATGCCGACGCGATGGCCAAGTGGCTGCCTCCCTACGGCTTCACCTGCAACGTGCATCATATGGATGCGAAGGTGGGCGGCACGTTCCAGATGTCTTTCAAAAACTTCACGACGGACAAGAGCCATTCGTTCGGCGGGGAGTATCTCGAACTCGTGCCCCATGATCTCATCCGCTACACCGACCGCTTCGACGATCCGAACCTCCCTGGCCTCATGTCTGTGACCGTGAGGCTGAAAGCCGTTTCGGTCGGGACCGACATCAACATCGAGCAGTCGGGCATTCCCAGCGTCATTCCGCCGGAAGCCTGCTATCTCGGCTGGCAGCAATCGCTCATGCAGCTTGCGAAGCTCGTCGAGCCGGATATCCCGGAATAGGGCTCGTTCGCGATTGGGGCTTTCGTCTCGTGGGAGGCCATTGTAGCGGGGCTGTCGAGCGCTAGCGCGCTATGGTTGCCTCGTGGCATTGGAGATGCGCGTAGGCGGTTTTCAGTACCGGCGTTTCCAAGCCGTACCGTCGTGCGCGGCGCAGCATGTCTCCGAGTATGTGATCCGCCTCCGTGCGGCGTCCGCTCAGCACGTCGCGCAGCATCGAGGAGGTGAAGGTCGATCCGGGCTCCGTCAGAGACTGCCTGTAAGAAGCCATCGCGGTCTCGTCAGGAGCATAGCGCTCTGCGCGGGCGACCGAGAGGTTCTCCGTCAGGAGCTGCAAGATCAGATCCCGCCCGTCGTTGGTCGATACGATCGTGCCGATACTCGCGCGCATCAGACACGTCATTCCGGCGAGCGTGGCGAGGAACACGAACTTGTTCCACATCTCCTGGTGGATGTCGGGGCTCAGGCGCGCGTCTGTGCCGCCTGCGCTCAGCAGCGCGACGATCTCCCCGGCGACGGGATCGGGCGCTTTCGAGGTGGGCCCGACGATCGCCGAGAAGAAGGGCGTCAGGTGCTCGATGACGCCATCGGATCGCAACGTGAGCGCGCCGTGGGCGATGCCTCCAAGCATGGGGGTGTGAGGGAAGCTGCGGTGCAGGGTCTCGAGATGCGCGACGCCGTTGAAAAACGGTAGAACGCGCGTGTCCGGTCCGATGCCGGGTCCGATGGTCTCGATGGCGCCCGCGAGTGCCGGGGCTTTGCAGGCGATGATGGCCACGTTCGCGGCGAAGCCGGCCGGCGGACCGGCTGCGGCCCTCACCGGAGCTGCGAAGTCGCCAAGCGGGCTCTTGATGACCAGTCCGCTCGCGGTGAGGCTCGCGAGCCGCTCGGGGCGCGCGATAAAGGCGACGTCGGCTCCCGCCGTTTTCAGTCTCGCCCCGATGTAGCCGCCCACTGCGCCGGCGCCGAGGATCAGGACACGCATAACTCTATCCTTGTTTCAGGGGCCTTATCGCGGCGAAGCGCTGCCGCGCGACGCCTTTTGCGCCTCCCAGTCATAAGCGGCCTTTTTTCGAATCCGGCTTCGGAGGATCGAACTGGTCGAGAAGCTGCTCCAGAACAGGCCGTATCCCTTTCAACTCCTGGAGATGCGCCGCCGCAAGGCCATCCATGGTGTGCTCGGCCTTTAGGGACAGCGCGACGGTGACGCGCCGGGCATCCTCCTTGTCCTTGGTCCTGGTCACAAAGCCGTTTTTCTCGAGCCGGTTCACCAGCTCGACGGCGGTGTGATGGCGGATCAGGAGCCGCTCGGCGATGTCGCCGATGCCGAGAGCCTTGCGGTCGCCCGCGCCTTTGATGGCCAGCAGCGCCTGATACTGCTGGGGTGTCAAGCCGGCTTCGCCCGCCGCTTGCTCGCTGAAGGCCAGGAAGCATCTCAGCGCGTACCGGAAGTCGGCGAGGGCCTCGTAACTCTTCTTGGGAAACTTGCGAGGAGGAGTGGCTTTCGTCATGGGTCTCTCTTGATTATATCGTAACACGATATAAAATCGGCGTCACGTGCAACGTCCGGTGCGGGACGGTATGGCGGTTTCCTCTTGCGGTGTCACGCTCCGGGGCGGGCTGGTATGACCAAACGAAACGATCCAAGAACAGTGGCCGCGAGGAAGGGCATCGCGGCGGATACCGCGTTTGGCGCGGTAACGCCGCCCATTCACCTCTCCACCACCTACAGTTTTGCGGGCTTCGAGCGGGCCCGCGCGCACGATTATTCGCGAACCTCCAATCCGACGCGATCCCTGCTTGCCGAAACCCTGGCGGAGCTGGAGGGCGGGCAAGGGGCCGTGGTGGTGTCTTCGGGCATGGCGGCGGTCGATCTCACATTCAGCCAGCTCAAGTCGTACGACCTGCTGATCGCACCGCACGATTGCTATGGGGGCACGCACCGGCTCCTTTCGGCGCGGCGCGACCTCAAGCATTTCGATGTGATGTTCGTGGATCAGGGCGATGCCAAGCAGCTCGATGAGGCGTTTTCCGCTTCTCCTACGATGGTGCTGATCGAGACGCCCAGCAATCCCCTGATGCGTGTGGTGGACATTCGAGCCATCACACGACGCGCCCGAGAAGTTGGGGCGAAGGTGGCCGTGGACAACACCTTCCTGTCTCCTGCCCTGCAGAGGCCCCTTCTTCTCGGCGCGCACTACGTCATTCATTCGACAACCAAGTATCTCAACGGCCATTCGGACGTGGTGGGCGGCGCCGTCGTTTGTGCGGACAAGACGGACGCCGAGACACTGGCCGCGTGGGCCAATGTCGTCGGTGTCACGGGCTCGGCATTCGATTCCTACCTGACGCTTCGTGGCGTGCGGACGCTGTTCCCGCGCGTCAAGGAGCAGCAGGCGACGGCGCTCGAGATTGCCAAGTACCTGGAGAGCTGCCCGACGGTTGCGCGCGTGCATTATCCGGGGTTGCCCTCACATGAGGGACATGCGCTCGCGAAGCAGCAGCAGTCCGGGTTCGGCGCGATGCTGAGCTTCGAGCTGTCGGGCGGGGTGGAAGCCGTCCGCCGTTTCGTGGAGTCGGTGCGGGTGTTCACGCTGGCAGAGTCGCTCGGCGGCGTGGAGAGCCTGGTCGCGCATCCCGCGACGATGACCCATGCGGGCATGGATGCCAACGCGCGCCGTGCGGCCGGAATTACAGACGGCCTTTTGCGTCTGTCGGTCGGGCTCGAGGCGCCGCGCGATCTGATCGAGGATCTGGAGTTTGCTCTTACGGCGGCCCGCCCCGCGCCTTTGTCGCGACGCGCTGTGCGCTAAGGCCCGGCCGGTGTCCTTCGTGGCAGTAAAACGAAACTGGAGCAGGATATGTTGAAAACGAACACCGATCGCAAACCCGACGCTCCTCGGATTGATCCGATTCATGCGGCCATCGTCCACGTGATCCTGGTAGCAGGCTTCCTTGCGGTCCACTTCGGGGTCGCCCGTCTGTGGTGAGCTGTCATACGATATACGAGGCCGCTGATTAGAGTGCCTTCGGTTGGGGGCGGGCACACGTGTCTCTTTGGACTGGCAGTTCTTTTGAACATTGTTCGCGTTTGGGGCGGGCGTCGTGCCTCGTTGGCGCTCGTCCGTTCGTTCCGCCCATTGACAGAACGAGCGGCTCTGCCCATTCTTTAGGCATGATTACACCGGCCGCCTTTCACCTGAAGCTCCCCCGTGAGGGAACCGAAGTCGCGGGCTTCTAGCCCCGGCTTGGCGTGCCTTGTTGAGTCCCCGAGCCGGGGGCGTACAGACCCTTAAAACTTCCTGCACCTTAACGGCCGCGTCCTTGCCGGGCGCAGGTCTCATCAGAAACTCGGAGCGCTGTCCGCGCGTTCGCGCATGAGAGTTTG
Source organism: Hyphomicrobium zavarzinii ATCC 27496 (assembly GCF_000383415.1). Classification (GTDB taxonomy): domain Bacteria; phylum Pseudomonadota; class Alphaproteobacteria; order Rhizobiales; family Hyphomicrobiaceae; genus Hyphomicrobium_C; species Hyphomicrobium_C zavarzinii. Next base: position 112,614 of record NZ_KB911262.1, read on the forward strand.
CGCGTCAGGTGGATTCTGCTCCAGCCCATTGATCCGCTCCTGAACCCGCTTCCAGGCCGAAGCGACCGGGGCGAGACGCAGATACCAGAGGTTTTCACATGGTCTATCATCCGCCTACTGATGCGCTGCCCAGGATCGTCGTCGGCGAACGTGAGGAGCACCGGCTGACCACGCTCGCGACGTCTGCCATGCTGACCGGCCGCTCGCAATATGTCGCGCGCGTGCTTCTCGCCGAGATGGAACGGGCCGAGGTTGTGCCGGATGCGGCCGTGCCGGACACGGTGGTGCGCATGAACGCACGCGTGGCGTTCGAGATCGACGGGGGCGAGCGGCGCGAGGGCGAGCTCGTGTTCCCCGGAGAGGCCAACATCGACGAGGGCAAGATTTCCGTGCTGACGCCCATCGGCACGGCGCTCATCGGACTGTCTCCCGGCCAGGCCATCATGCTGCGGGGCGTGGATGGACGGCCCCACAAGCTGCGGGTGATCGCCGTCACGGCGCCGCTGCCTGCGGGTTGACCGGCGGTCGAGACAGATAAGCTCAATGTGCGCGTCGGCAGCCAGCTCAGAAAGCGATGCGATTCTTCAATGCATCCAGGCTGTGCGTGCCGACCTCGCGCCGCTGGTTGGGCAGGGGAGCCTTGCCGACTACATTCCGGAGCTTGCCAAAGTCGATCCTTCGAAGTTCGGCATCGCGGTGGCGACGGTGGACGGGCGGGTTCTCAGCGCGGGAGATGCGGACGAGCCGTTCTCGGTTCAGAGCATTTCGAAGGTCTTCGCGCTGACGCTCGCCCTCGGCAAGGTGGGCGATGCGCTTTGGAAGCGCGTCGGCCGCGAGCCCTCCGGCACCGCGTTCAACTCGATTGTGCAACTCGAGCATGAGCGCGGACTTCCCCGAAATCCGTTCATCAACGCGGGCGCCATTGTCGTAACCGATGTGCTTCTCGCCGGACATCAGCCGAAGGAGGCGATCGGCGAGATGGTGCGTTTCGTGCGCTCGCTGGCCGACGACGAGACGATCGCCATCGATCCGAGCGTGGCGGAGTCCGAGAAGGCGCACGGCTTTCGCAATGCGGCGCTGGCGAGCTTCATGAAGAGCTGGGGCAACCTCGTGCATCCGGTGGAGCTGACGCTCGGCGTCTACTTCCACTCCTGCGCACTCGCCATGAGTTGCGCGCAACTCGCGCGGGCCGGCCTGTTCCTCGCTAACGGAGGTCGCAGCCCGCTGACGGGGCTGAACGTGGTCTCGCGGGCGCGGGCCCGGCGCATCAACGCGCTTATGCTGACGTGCGGCCACTACGACGGGTCGGGGGATTTCGCTTTCCGCGTGGGGCTTCCCGGAAAGAGCGGCGTCGGCGGGGGCATCCTGGCCATCGTGCCCGGCGTGGCCGCCATCGCCGTATGGTCGCCAGGGCTCGACGTGCACGGAAACTCGCTGGTGGGCACGCGGGCGCTGGAACTCATCACCCAGCGTATGGGCTGGTCGATCTTCGGGCCTTAACCAACCTGTAAAATCACGGGAAACAATCCGACCCGAGATCTCGATCAGCCGTTAGGCCAATCAGCAAGTTCATTTGCTGCTTTGCAATAGGTGTGGCAGCCTATCCTTGTATCGGTTCGAAAAAATCCGCTTCCGGGTGCTCTGCACCTCAAGGACAGCGTCAAGGGAGGACTGGGCGTGGGGCGAATTACGGCCTCCGCGGGATCGTGTGGAATTGGCGTGGCGAGCACCAGGGCTCCGGCGGTTCATGACGCCGTGTGCGATCTGCGGGCAGCGCTCGACGGTGATTTCCAACACATCATCGCGCTCTTTTCCGTGGATTACGACGCGGCTGAGCTTCATGCCGGTCTCTCGGAAGCGTTTCCCAACGTCGACATCAGCGGATGCTCGACGTCGGGCGGGATCGGCCCGGATGGGCTCATGGAAAGCGGCATCCTGCTGATTGCCTTTCCGCGGCAGGGTTTCCGCATCCACACCGGCATCATCGAGGATATCGGCGCGATCGGTGTGGAACGGGCCAGCGAGATCGTGCGCGGGCTCAAAGCGAAGATCGGCGTGCAGGGTGACGAGAAGCTGGCGGACCGCGTATTCGGCGTGATGCTGGTCGACGGCCTTTCGAACGCCGAGGAGACGCTGGTCGCGGCGGTGCACTGGGCGTTCGGCGATATCCAGCTCGTCGGCGGATCGGCCGGCGACAGCCTCACATTCAAGAATACCGCGCTCATTCATGACGGTCGGGTGATGAAGCGTTCGGCCATCCTGATGATGGTGGAGAGCGAGTATCCGTTCCGCATCTTCAAGACCTCGAATTTCGAGCCGACGCAGATCAAGCTCGTGGTCACCGCGGCCGATACGGAAGCGCGCACGGTCTATGAGCTCAACGCGGAACCGGCGGCGCGCGAATATGCCTCAGCCATCGGCCTCATGCCCGACGAACTCGGGCCGTTCAGCTTTGCGTCCTATCCGCTCGTGGTGAAGGTGGGCGGCGACTATTACTGCCGTTCGATCCGCAACATGAATCCTGACGGCAGCCTGTCGTTCTTCTGCGCCATAGACGAAGGTCTGGTTTTCACGGTGGCCCGCCCAAAGGATATGCTGAGCTCCACGGCGCGGACACTGAAGGATCTCGACGAGGCTCTCGGCGGCATCGAGCTGGTGCTCGGTTTCGATTGCGTGCTGAGGCGGCTCGACGCCGAGAACCGGCAGATTCATCGGCAAATGGAAGATCTCTACAGAACATACGGTGTCGTGGGTTTTCACACCTACGGTGAGCAGCACAACTCCATGCACCTCAATCAGACCCTGACCGGGGTTGCATTCGGATCGCGGCGAGGCGCGAGGTGACGATCGAGAACCGTTCTGAGTATGGGTCTCACGACAACGCGCTCGAAGAGCTCGAGCGGCGCAATCAGAAGCTTGCCAAGATCAACGCAGCCCTGATGCAGCGCGTCGAGCGCTCCATGGACTACCAGGCGAACGCCTACTCCATGTTTCAGACCGCGATTGGTCTCGAAACGCAGGTTCGGGCGCGCACCGAAGAGCTGAAGGCGGCGCTCAACCGGCTCGAGCGCGCCAACAGCCAGTTGACGCTCGCACGCGACGGCGCGGAGCGGGCGAACCGTTTCAAGACGCGTTTCTTCACGGCCGTGGGGCACGACCTGCTGCAGCCGCTGCACGCGGCGCGGCTTTCGCTTTCGGCGCTGGGCGAAATTCACGGCGAGCAGCAGCACAAACGGCTCATCGGACAGGTCGACCATGCTCTCTCGACCATCGAGGAGCTGCTGCGGACCATTCTCGATCTTTCGAAGCTCGACTCCGGGGCCATCAAGCCGTCGTTCCAGCCGGTCGGGGTGCCGGACCTGTTCCGCTCCGTGCTGGTGGACATCGAGCCGATCGCTCGGGACAAGGGGCTGCTGCTCACGATGCGGGCGCGCGAGATGGCGGTGACGTCCGATCCGCTGATGTTGCGCCGGATCCTGCAAAACCTGCTCGCAAATGCTGTGCAATACACGGAGCGCGGTCGCGTGCTCCTCGCTTGCCGGAAGCGGGGCGCGCATCTCCGGATCGACGTCTGGGATACGGGGCCGGGCATCGCGCCTTCGGAGCAGACCAAGATCTTCGAGGAGTTCCACCGGGGCGCGGCCGGTCAGCGCTCGCATGCGGGCGGGTTCGGCATCGGGCTCGCGATCATCTCGCGTATGGCGGAGACGCTGGGGCATCGGATCGAGCTGTGCTCGGAGCCGGGCCGGGGAACGCGCTTCTCGGTCTATGTGCCCATTTCCGAGGAGCTGCCTGCCAACCGCAGCGTGTCACGCGACCGTCAGTCAGCGGCTACGCGGGCCTACGGCCTCACCTCACTCAAGGTGGTGGTGGTGGACAACGATGCGGGCGTGCGCGAAGCGATGCGGGCGCTGCTCGATCGCTGGGGATGCGACGCCCGCCTGTTCCAAGGGCTCGAAGGTGTGAACGGCATGCTCGCCTCGGATCCGGCCTTCCGTCCCGACATCATTCTCGCCGACTTCCATCTCGACAACGGCGAGCAGGGGCTCGATGCGGTGGCGCGGGTGCGGGAAGCCTTTGGCACGCCGATCCAGGCGGTGGTGATCACGGCCGATCATTCGGTCGAAGTGGCGGAAGCGGTTGCTGCTACGGGCAGCGAGATCCTGCGCAAGCCGGTGAAGCCTGCCGAGCTGCGCGCGCTCATCACTCATCTCGTGGGGTGAGGCGGCGCCCGCCTCACGTTCTGCTCGCGCCTCAAGTCCCGCTCAGGAGCCCGTCGCGGTCTTGTCGTTCTCCTTGGCAGCCGCGCCTCCGAGAATGGCGTCGTAGTCGAGGCGGGCAACCTCGATGACGGCCTGCGTGCGCGAGACCACGTTGAGCTTGCGCATGATCTCCGACACGTGGGCCTTGATCGTGGTCTCGCCGACGCCGAGCTCGTGGGCGATCTGCTTGTTGAGCATTCCCTGGCGGACCATCTGCAACACGCGAAGCTGCTGGCGGGTGAGGGAGGCAACACGAGCGGCAAGATCGGATTCGCGTGAGGCGCCGCCCTCCTGGTGGGGCGGTGCGTAGCCCTTGGGCAGAACCACGAGGCCGGCCATCACGTCCTGGATCGCCTCGGCCAGATCCCGCTTCTTGACGGACTTCGAAATGTAGCCTGCCGCCCCGCACGTCATCGCCTCATGCACGATGCGTGCGTCCTCGTGGGCGGAGACAACGAGAATGGGTTGTTTCGGGCGGGCCGCGCGCAGCTCGATCAGACCGTCGAATCCGCGCGTTCCAGGCATCGTGAGGTCGAGAAGGAGCAGATCGAACGGCTGTTCGCTGCCGAGCGCCTCGAGGGCCGCGGGAATAGATGAGGCTTCGACGATCTCAGCTTCCGGGTAGGCGGACTCGATCGCGAGCTGAAGAGCCTCGCGAAAGAGGGGATGATCGTCGACGATCAAGAATCTGACCGTCATCGCAGGAATCCTTCGCAGTGCCGTGCGACGTCTCGGGCCGCACTGTGCGCTCTCGATTCAGTCAACGCGGGCAATCCCATCTGGCTGCCAGTTTCGTGACACTTGAGGCTGGGTGTAGCGCGTTTGCAAGAGGAAAAGGCCAACAAAGGTCAAATGCTGTGCACGTAGGCACCCAAGATGCCGTCATCGTGCCCTCAACTCAATGGATTATGCTTAAGATCGCGCCTTTAGTCGAAGCCGGAGCCGGCTGAAATTTGAGCAGGTTAGTCTTGCCCGCTCGGGTTTCTGTGCAACTTGGAAACGCCGGAAGGCTTGTCTATAGTGCAGCGCGACGAGGTTGGCCGGGGGGCCGAGCCGGGAGATGGCGTATCCGTCTCTGCCGGTCAAAGGGGAGCTTTGGGCGGGAATGAGGTGTAATCCTTCGCGTTGGCTTTGGGGTCTCATTCCGATCGCTATGCTGAGCTGGGGGACCTACTACCGCGAGCGCCCTCACGTGGAAGCGGAGCTTTCGGAGCGCGCGATCGAGGCGTTGCGGGCTGCGGGTCAGCCCTGGGCGAAAGTCTCCATGAATGGCCGCGACGCCACCATCACGGGGCGGGCGAAGAAGGACGGCGAGCCGAAGGCCGCGCTCGACGCCGTGCGCTCCGTTTGGGGCATCCGAACCGTTCAGTTGAAAACAGATCTCGCGGGAACGCCGTTGCCGCCGCCTGTAGCCATCGGCCCGCAAGCTGCGTCGCCGGATGCGGCGGAAGCTACTGCGCGAAAGGCAAAGCTCGAGGCTGAAGCCGCTGCCGCCGCGCAGAAGGCGAAGGACGAGGCCGACGCGGCTGCCGCTTTGAAGGCGCAGCAGGAAGCGGAAGCTGAGGCCGCTGCGCAGAAGGCGAAGGAAGAAGCCGAGGCGGCTGCGGCGTTGAAGGTACAGCAGGAAGCGGAGGCTGCGGCTGCTGCGGAGAAGGCCAAGGAAGAAGCCGAGGCTGCCGCGGCGCTGAAGGCGAAACAGGACGCGGACGCCGCCGCTGCTGCGCAGACCGCCAAGGAGGCCGAGGCTGAGGCTGCCGCCGCTTTGAAGGCGCAGCAGGAAACCGATGACGCCGCTGCCGCGCAAAAGGCGCAGGAAGAGGCCGAAGCCGCTGCGGCATTGAAGGCCCAGCAGGAAGCCGAAGCTGCCGCCGCTCGGAATGCCAAGGAGGCGGAGGCGGCTGCGGCGCTGAAGGCACAGCAGGATGCAGAAGCTGCGGCGGCTGCACAGAAGGCGAAGGAAGAGGCCGAGGCGGCTGCCGCACTGAAGGCGCAGCAGGAAGCGGAGGCCGCGGCCGCCGCACGGAAGGCCAAGGAAGAAGCCGAAGCTGCCGCGGCCCTCGCGGCGAAGCGGGACGCTGAGGCCGCCGCCGCGCAAAAAGCCAAGCAAGAGGCCGATATGGAGGCCGAGGCGAAAGCCGATGCCGAACGGCAGAAGGCGGAGCGGGAGGCCAAGGCGAAACAGCGCAAGACGACCGCGGAGACGCAGGCTTGCGAAAAGCGCCTGGCGACGGCCGCTGCCGAAGGCGTGATCCTGTTCGAGCGTGCGAAGGCCGATATCGATCCGAAGAGCTCTCTCACCATCGCGCGCCTTGCGGAGATCGTGAAGGCGTGCCCGGGGGCGCGCATCGAGGTGGAGGGGCATACGGATTCCGAGGGTGAGCCTGACCGGAACCAGAGGCTTTCGGAGCGGCGCGCGCGCGCGGTGATGAAGAGCCTCATTCATGCGGGCGTGTCTGAGGACAGGCTTTCGGCCGTCGGCTACGGTGCCGAGCGGCCGGTGGCTTCCAACGACACGCCGGAAGGCATGGCACGCAACAGGCGTATTGAATTCCGGGCTTTTACGAATTGAGCCCGTGGGGACGAAGCTGGGGGACGGCGAGATGGAATACCTGGTGATCAAACTGTTTTGGTATCTGGTCGCGGCATTCGCCATCGGTCTCGTCGTGGGGTGGATCAGCTGTGGACGCGTCGAAGACTGAACCTAGAAGCGCGCAGGCGGGCCCCGTGGGAACGCGGGCTCGGGATCGCGCTGAGGTGCTGTCTTTGAAAAGGAGTTGGTGCGAATGACGATTTTGCTCGTGCAGACATTCCTGCTGTTGCTGGGAGCCTTCCTGCTCGGCGCCTCGCTCGCTTGCCTTATCCGGCGCGCTTTCTCCGGCAGGCGCGATGAGGATGTGGCGGAGGAGGTTGCGACCGCCTCCAGCCTCACCAGCGTTTCCCAGCCGAGCGCTCCAGTTGTGCCGCCGGCCAAGCCGATGGAAATGGACCGGTTCGGACGTGCGCTGGCCGGAGGACATGCTCCTTCGGTTCCGCCCGTGTTCCAGACCGCCGGGCAGCCGGTCGTCGAGGTTCAGCCGCAGCCCGCTCCGCCGCCGCCCGCCGTCCAGCCGGTTCCGGCCGTCGCGGAGCCTGTGCCCCCACCCCCCGCGCCTGTCGCGGCTACTCCGCCGGCGCCTGTTGTCGAGCCTGTCGCGCCGCCGCCGGCGCCTGTCGCCGCCGCTCCTCCCGCGCCGGAGCCGCTCCCCGAGCCTCCCGCACCGCCGCCCTCTTTGCCGACGCCGCCTTCGGGTCCGACCTACACGGAGATTGCGGTTGCGGCCGCGGCTGCTGCGGCCGCCGCCGCCGCTGCCAGGGCCGAGGAAGAAGCCGCCGCCGCAAAGGCCGCCGAGGAAGAGGCCAAAGCCGCCGAAGAAGCCGAAGCAGCAGCGCTGGCCGAAGCCTCCGCGCGTGAGCCTGAGCCGTTCGTTGCAAGCGAGCCGGTCGACGACTTCACGCGTATTCGCGCGATCGATACCGACCTCAAGGAGCGCCTGGCCCGGCTTGGCGTCCTGAGCTTCGCGGATATCGCGGCGTGGACGCCGTCGGACGTCAATCGCATCAGCCAGAGCCTTGGTATCCAGGGCCGTATCGAGGAAGAGAACTGGGTCGAGCAGGCGCGGATTCTGGCTGGAGGCGATGAGGCGGATTATTCGCGCGGCCACGCGGAAGGCGAGCCGGTCGATGTCGCCGCGCCCGTAGACGGCGAACGGCTGCATCGCATCATCGGCATCGATCCCGATTCCGAAGCGCTGCTGCGTGCCAACGGTGTCGCCACGCTTGCGGCGATCGCTGCCTGGACGAGCGCGGACGTCGCGCATTTCGAGACGTTGCTCGGAACTCCGGGCCGTATCGGCCGCGAAGGCTGGGTCGAGCAGGCCCGTTTCCTGACAGGGCACAGCGCTGCCGAGCGCGCGCCGATCGCGGAGCCGGTCGAGCCTCTGGTAGAGCCCGAGCCCGAGCCGCTTCCCGAGACGGTCGCGTTCGTGGAGGAGGAACCGGCTGCTGCCGCCGAGCCCGATGACACTGTGCCGGATGCTCCGCGCGGGGAAGGCTATTCCGCGTTGCGGTCCGTGCGTTCGGAAGCGTTGCGCGGCGACGGCGGGAGCTCGCTTGGCGTTTCCTCAGGCGAGGTGGACGATCTCAAGCGGATCCGCGGCATCGGCGTGCTGATCGAGAAGAAGCTCAACTCGCTCGGGATCAGCACCTACGAGCAGGTCGCCAACTGGACTGGAGCGGACATCGATCGCATCAGCCAATTGCTCGACTTCAAAGGGCGCATCGAGCGCGAGGGCTGGATCGAGCAGGCGCGCATTCTGTCTTCCGGAGGGCAGACGGAGTTCTCGCGCCGGGTGGATCGCGGCGAGTAAAACGCTCGTTCTTCGGAGAGATAAAAAATGCTTCGGGCACCTCGTCCGAAGCGTTTTTTGTTTCGAATAGCGTGAGGCGCGGGCCTCAGATCTTCCAGCCGGAATGGATGGCTGCGATGCCGCCCGTCAGGTTGCGGACGGAGACGCGCTCGAAGCCAGCCTCACGGATCATGCCCGCGAACTTCTCCTGGTTGGGGAAGCGGCGGATGCTTTCCACGAGATAGCGATAGGGCTCGGCCGAGCCGGCTGCGATCTGTCCGAGGCGCGGGATCACCTCGAAGGAGTGGAAGTCGTAGAGGCGGTCCAGGATCGGCACCTGGCACTCCGAGAATTCGAGGCACAGAAACCGTCCGCCGATCTTGAGGACGCGATAGGCTTCCTTCAGCGCCACGTCGATGTGGGTGACGTTCCGGATGCCGAAGGCGATGGTGTAGGCGTCGAACGTGCCATCGGGGAAGGGAAGCGCCTCGGCGTTCCCCTGCGTGAGGCGAATGCGCTCGCCGAGCCCTTTGGCGGCGACCTTGGTGCGGCCCTCCTCCAGCATCTGCGGGCTGATATCCGACAGCACCGCAGTGGCGTTCGGGCCCGAGCTTTCGGCATAGCGGATGGCGATGTCGCCGGTGCCGCCCGCAACATCCAGGAGCCGGAATGGACGATCACCGCGCGGGGCGCCGATCATGGAGACGAACTCCGTCTTCCAGAGCCGGTGCAGGCCGCCCGACATGAGGTCGTTCATCAGGTCGTAGCGCGAGGCCACGGACGAGAATACGGCGTTGACGAGGCCCTGCCGCTCGCTTTCGCGAACCGCTCGGAAGCCGAAGCTCGTGGTGTTATCCGAGCCCGGCGGGGTGTTGGTATCGTTCGACATGGTGCGACCATAGACATATTGCGGCTTCGGCGCCAAGGCTGCGGTTAAGCGGAATGGTTTATGCGGCCACGATGACGCGTCAGGTGCGCAGCAGCGGATGAGGCGATCCTTGGGCGAGATGGCCGGCCACGGCCTCCGCCAGCACAGGCGCCAGAAGGAAGCCATGGCGGAAGGCCCCGTTGACCAAAATCCGCTGTCCGCCGTCGCGGATTTCCGCGTGAGGCATGTTGTCGGGGAAGGCGGGGCGGATGCCGGCACCCGTATCCACGATCTCGGCCTCGCCGAAAGCCGGATGAAGTGTGTAAGCGGCGCCCAGCAGTTCGAGCGCCGAGCGGACCGTGATCGGTCCCATGTCCTGGCTTTCGATGACGGTGGCGCCGACCAGGAAATGGCCGCCGCTCCAGGGAACCACGTAGAGCGGATGGCGGGGATGCAGAAGGCGCACTGGGCGCGACAGGCGGATCTCGTCCGACTTGATCAGAAGGCGCTCGCCGCGCACGCCGCGTAGTGTCGGCAGGTCGGGTGCAGCATCCATGCCGCGGCAATCGATCAGAACGTCCACGTTGTCGGAGGGCATCCGCCAGACTCCGAACTCGATGGCAACCCCCGCCGCGCGGATGGCGTCCAGCAGAAAGGCCAGCGCACGCGGCGTCTCCATGTGCGCTTCGTCGGGAAAGTAGAAGCCCTTCGCGAAGCGGCCAGCCAGGTCCGGCTCAAGCGCGGCGATGCCGGTTGCGTCGAGTGTCCGGGGCGGCTCCGTCGCCTTCTCGAAGCGGGCAAGCTCCGTGTGATCGCGGGCCGCGGCGACGACCAGGCTGCCGGCGTTGACGAGGTCCGGATAGATCTCGCGCCAGAGCGCGAGACCGCGCGGGCCGAGTGTCCGCAGCTCGGGCGCGGTTTCGCTTTCGCATCCGGGCGCGAGCATGGCGCCTGCGTAGCGGCTCGCACTTTCGGTGAACGGCGTGGGGCTTCTCTCGAGGAGGCGCACGCGATGGCCGCGCCGGGCAAGCGTGAGGGCTTGCCACAGGCCCATGATGCCGGCTCCGACTACCGAGATGGCGAGCGGCGTGTTCGCATGGGGCGAGGGGGTGTCAATCTCCAAGGGCAATTCCTTCGCGGCGCGGATCGGCTCCGCCTTCGAGCACGCCATTGCGTCTCACGATCGCATGCAGCCCCGAGTTCATCAGGTCCGGCGCAATCGCATGACCGTAGCTCTTGAGCACGAGGGCACGCCAGATCGTCGACCAGCCGTATTCCAGCTCCACGGTGTCGCCGGTGCTGCCGAAGTTCGGCAGGTCGAGGGCGGCCTGGGCGTCGAGCTGCCAGTCGAGCAGGCCGACGAGCGCTTTCATCACATATAGAATGATGCGGCTGCCGCCGGGCGATCCGAGCGTGGCGAACACGTCACCCTTTTCGTCGAAGACGATGGTGGGGGCCATGGTGCTGCGCGGGCGCTTGCCGCCTTCGACCCGGTTTGCGACCGGGCGGCCGGTCTCGTCCACGGGGCGGAAGGAGAAATCCGTCAACTGGTTGTTGAGCAGGAAGCCGCCGGCGAACACGCCGGATCCGAAGGCGCCTTCGATGGTCGTCGTAAGCGAAACGGTGTTGCCGTCCGCGTCGATGACAGAGAGGTGGCTCGTGCCGTTGCTTTCATTTGTGGCGTCGATGCCGAATGCGCGCTTGTCGGCGTCCGGCGGGAGGCCGGGCTCCACCAGCGTCATGGCTTGCGCCGGATCTATCAGTGCGCTTCGGGCGGCGAGATAGGCCGGATCGAGCAGCCCTTTCGGGACCGGCGCGAAGGCCGGATCGGCGAGGTAGCGGTCGCGATCGGCATAGGCGAGGCGCTCGGCCTCGACGATGAGATGCAGCACGTCCGTGCGTAGGGCGTCTTTGGGCGTGCTCCCCACATCGAAGCGCTCGATCAGCTTCAGAGACTGGGCGACGGCCATGGTGCCGGACGATGGGGGCGCCATGCCGCAGACGCGGTGGCTCCGGTAATCCACGCAGAGCGGGGGCCGTTCGACGATTTTGTAGCCTGCGAGATCATCAAGGGTCAGATCGCCTGCGGCAGTGTGGGCGTTCTTTACGGCTGCGACGATCTCCTCGGCGACCGGCCCCGTGTAGAAGGCGTCGGCGCCTCCTTTGGCGATTGCTTCGAGCGTGGCGGCATAGGCGGGATTGGTGAGGCGTTGTCCGATGGGGCGCGCGCTTCCGGTCTCGTCGAAGAAGTAGCGCCGCGCGGCGGGAGAGAGCCCGGAGGGGCCGAACCAGCGCAGCATGAAGTAGAGCCGGCTCGAAACCTCGAAGCCTTCGCGCGCGAGCTTCATGGCAGGCTCGAACAGCACCGGCCACGGCAACCTTCCGTGGCGTTTATGGGCGTGCTCCAGCAGGCGGACGAGCCCCGGCGTGCCTACGCTGAGGCCCGAGTGTACGGCGCGGTCATATTCCATCGGCTTGCCAGCCACCATGAAGCGGTCTGGCTTGGCGGCAGCGGGTGCGGTCTCGCGGCCGTCATAGGTGGCGAGCTTCTTTTCGGCTTGGTCCCAATGAAGCAGGAAAGCGCCGCCGCCGAGACCCGATGACTGAGGCTCGACAAGGCCGAGGACCAACTGGGCCGCGATCGCGGCGTCGGTGGCGGAGCCGCCTTTGCGCAGCATCTCGCGGCCCGCCTCCGAGGCGTGGGCGTTGGCGGTCGTGATCAGATGCTTCTTCGCTACGGCGAGGCGTTTTTCCTCGCGGCCCGTGTCGGCTTCCGGCTCAAGCTGCGGGCGAGGGATTGCGACCGGCTCTGCGCGCAGGACGTCATGCGGGGACAAGCAGGCGAGCAGCAGCAGGGCGTAAACGGCGAGCCGGAAAGCATCGAGCGATCTGGAGCTGGTAGCAGAGATTCGCCGGAGCGGCGTGCGGGCAATGCCGGTCATGATCGTCCCTTGCGGCGTCGGCAGAGCATCGGGAAACTCCGGCATGGTGTGTTGTGCTTGCTCGCCGGGCCCGCGCGAGAGACGCGTGCGCGTCTTCTGTCATCGGTTCCAGCGGCAGGATCTCGATACCGTTCTATAGGGGTGAAGACATGCTTGGAAACCTTCGTATTCGCGAGAGGGTGGCAATCAGCCTCTTCTGCACTGTGGCCGTTGCGCTGGTGTGGGTGGATGCGTTGCGTGCACGCGATGTGCCGCCTCCTGCCGTGCCACTTCTTTCCTCCGGCGAGACCGTAGTGGGGGAACGGATCGCTTATCCAGCGGGCGCGCCGGCCAAAGTGACGGCGGCGGTGGTGACACTCGCGCCCGGACAGGAGACCGGCTGGCATACACACGGAATGCCGGTGCTTGGCTATGTGCTCGAAGGCGAGCTCGAGGTCGACTACGGGGAGAAGGGCGTTCGGGTGTACCGCGCGGGTGAGGCGGTTCTGGAGGCGATCGGCGTTGCGCACAACGGCCGCAATACCGGGGTTGCTCCCATGCGCGTTCTCGCAGTTTTCATGGGGGCGGACGGGCTCAAGCCGACGGAGCCGGCGTCACGCTGACGGAGCGAGACTGCGAAAAAAAAGACGGCCGGAATGGCGGGGGCTCCATTCCGGCCGCTGGGCCAGGCCAGGAAACGAGACGCACACTGAACGCGGGCTGGCGCCACAAGATCGCAGGCACGGGGAAAACTGCTTCGCTTCAGCCGCCGGGTGAGGGCACGGCGACGGGCGAAGAACACAACGCAACACCACACAACTAACGCAACTTAAAGTTGTTAATACGCGTTAATACACACCACATGATTGAACTTACGCCGACCCGGCAGGCCCGGTACGCCAGCCTACCCGGCCGTTACGCCACTTCACCGCACGAGCACCCGAGGGGATCGGTACGCGCTCATGAGGAGAGTTATGCGGGTCGATTTTGTTCTTTTTTTGTTCTCATCAAAATGCGGCAGGTTGTCAAGCTGTAGAGGCACTCAACCTGCCGATTTGCCTTGCAAATCGGCATGCGTTGCACTCGGGCACCGGTCGAGCGGCAAGTGTGCCGGAATTGACGGAAGATGACCGTGGTGTGACTGTGGTGCTCTGCCACCAATTTTAGGACTGGTTTATACGGGGCCTTCATCAAACTGGCGCAACATGCCGGCGATGGGGCGGGACCTTTTCGAGGGAACCGGTTTCGACCCTTGCAGCTTATGACAGCGGGAGTTTTGTAAATGTCGGTGTTGAAGGCAAAGGTCGGTGGAATTCTGGCAGCAGTGGCCGCGGCGGCCGTGCTGGCGGGAGCGCCGGGTGCCGCCAACGCGCAGGGCCTGATCGAGTTCCTGTGGGGTGGCGAGCCCGAGTACGGTGGCGGCAAGCGCCAGGTCGTCAAGTTCGACCCGCAGTATAAGGCCGGCCAGATCATCGTCAGCTTCGGCGATCGCCGTCTCTACCACATCACCAAGGAAGGCCAGGCGACGAGCTATCCGATCGCCGTTCCGCGCGAGCAGAGCCGTTGGCAGGGCACCACCGTGGTGTCGATGAAGCGTGAGAATCCCGATTGGCGTCCGACGCCCGAGATGCTGCGCGAGAATCCCCGGCTTCCGAGCTGGGTGCCCGGCGGCCATCCGATGAACCCGCTCGGCGTGCGCGCTCTCTATCTGGGCTCCAGCACCTATCGTATTCACGGCACGGACGCGCCCTGGACCATCGGTCAGAACGTGTCGAAGGGCTGCATCCGCATGTTCAACGAGGACGTGCTCGACCTCTACCCGAAGATTCCGACCGGCACGAAGGTGGTGGTGACGTGGAATCGCTTCCAGACGGGTGCGGGCGTGGCGTCGGCCGACGTCGAGCAGGCTCCGGCCGTGGCTGAACCGGTGAAGGTGACGAAGAAGACGCGCTCGGTTGCGAGCGCTCCGAAGACCGGCTTCTTCATCTATCCTGACGACGAAGCAAACCCGGTGCGTCCGGAAGAGGGCATGGAGACCCGCCAGGTTGGCGGCGCCGTCTCGCGGACCTCGCATACGAAGGTGGAGTAATCCCGGCATCCACCGCTTTAGCGCGGGCGGATACGCCGATCAGACTCGAAAGGGCGGCTCACATCTGTGGCCGCCCTTTTCATTTGTCGGCTGTCTTGTCCAACCACGTGGCTGCGATGCCGTCATCTTCCCTGTGAGAGGCAGGATTTGAGGCCCGATGCCAGGTTCTTGAGCAGCGTGGCGTAGGCGCCGGGGCCCGGCTCGACTAGCGCGCCTTCGGGATCGAGCGTGCCGGTGTGGGCCTTGGTGTTCTCCGTGACGGCCGCCAACAGCTTCGGCTGGAACTGGGGCTCGGCGAACACACAGCTTGCCGAAAGGTCCGTCAGTTTCTTGCGAATTTCCGTCAAGCGCTTGGCGGAGGGCTGGGCTTCGGGGTTCACGGTGATCGAGCCTACTGCGGTGAGCCCGAAGCGGCGCTCGAAATACTGATAGGCGTCGTGGAAGACGACGTAGGGCTTGCCTTTGATGGGCTCCAGCTCGCTGGCGATCTCGGCTTGCAGCGTGTCGAGGGCTTCGCTCGCGCGCTCGGCGTTCGCTTTGAACTTGTCCGCGTCGGCGGGGGAGGCTTCGGAAAGTACACGCGCGATCTCGGTGATCATCTTGCGGGCATTCTGAGGATCGAGCCAGACGTGGCCGTCGCGGGTTTCGTGCTCGTGATCATCGTGATCGTCATGAGCCTCGCCAGCCTTTTCGTGGTGGTCGTGACCGGCCTTGGCGTGCTTGTCGTGATCGTCGTCGTGGTCTTCGTGGCCGTGCTCATGGGCGTGATCGTGCTTTTCGAAGGTGTCGCCCGTGCGAACGTCGAGAAGCTCGATGCCTGGGGCATCGGCGAGCGTGACCGTGTGCACCGACTTCGGCAGAGCGGCCACGATCTTGCGCGTGAAGGGCTCGACGCTTTCCGAGACACGGAAGAAGACGTCGGCCTTGTTCAGCGCCTTGGCGTCCGACGGCTTCAAGGCGTAGGTGTGCGGAGACGCGGCGCCTTGGACGAGCAGGGACGGGGTTCCGACGCCTTCCATGACCTGGGCCACCAACGCGTGGACCGGCTTGATGGTGACGGTCACCTTGAGCTCAGCCCATGCCGGGCTCGCAGTGGCCGCGATTGCGGTGGCCGCGGCAGCGATGACAGCGCGATTGCGGACATACATGCATGAGGCGGGCCGTGTGCGGGGCATGGGTGATCTCCGATCTTTATTTACGGATACTATAACATCCATTCGGGCGCAACAAAGGCCGCCGTGCCTTCGTTCTGCTCCAATTTGAGGTTGGGCTCGCGAGCCGCAGAAATGCCCGTCACGGGACGCAAATCCCGGTGATTCGGGGCGGTGTGGCCGGATGTCCCCCGGCAAATCGGGATGCCCTGCGACGTGTGCTAGACTGGGGGCGAACTCGGGCATCGGTGCCGGGACTGGGCGAAGCGAGGAGGGAAGCGTGCGAGCAAGGATGTCGGCGATAGGGAGCCTAACCCTGGCGCTGGGGCTGGCTTTCGTCATGGCGGCAAGGCCAGCGGCGGCGCATCCACATGTTTGGGTCACGGTCGAGACGACCGTCATCTACGAGGGCGGGTCGATCACCGGCCTTCAGCACAAGTGGACCTTCGACGACATGTATACGGCCATGGCGATCCAGGGCCTCGATGCGAACGGCGACGGGCAGTACTCTCGCGAGGAGCTGGCGGAACTCGCCAAGGTGAACATCGATGGGTTGAAGGAATTCAATTACTTCACGGTGGCAAAGCTCGGCGCGGCGCCGGTCAAGGCGAAGGATCCCACCGACTATCATCTCGAATACAAGGACGGGCTTCTCTCGCTGCATTTCATATTGCCGTTCGAGCAGCCGGTGCTCGCGGACGCCAAGGATTTCAATTTCTCCGTCTTCGATGAATCGTTCTTCATCGCATTCGATTTCGGCAAAGATGATCCGGTGAAGCTCAGCGCAGGCGCGCCTGCGGGCTGCTCGGCCAATGTCGGCATTCCGCAGAACGAGTTGGAGCAGCTTCAGTCGTTGAACGAGTCGTTCGGCGGTCAGCTTACGGCAGGCGATGCCAACGCCGGCATGGGAATGGGTTACGCGAAAACCGTGACGCTGGGCTGCAAGAAATCATGACACGTCTTTTCTCCGCGCTCGGCGCGCTGCTGCTTTGCCTCGTCGTCGCCGTTTCGGCGCACGCCCAGGAAGGCGAGACGAAGAAGTCGCCGTTCGGCGTTCCGCTCGCGCCTGGCCAATCCACGAGCGTTCCGGCGCAGAAGGTGGAGCGCAGCTTTCTCGGCGACGTGTGGTCTTACGTGCTTACGCAGCAACAGAGGCTCAACCGCGAGCTCGCGGGGGCCGTGCGCCAGATGAAGACGGGCAATGCACTGCATGCCACGCTTCTGCTGGCATTCCTGAGTTTCGCCTACGGTGTGCTACATGCGGCGGGGCCGGGTCACGGCAAGGCGGTGATCTCGTCCTACGTGCTCGCCAACGAGAAGACGGTGCGGCGCGGCATCATGCTCTCGTTCCTGTCGGCCTTCATTCAGGCGTTGTCTGCCATCGCCATCGTGGGCGTGCTGGCTATCGCCTTGCGTGCGACGAGCCTCGAGATCAATGCAGCCGAGAAGTGGATCGAGACCGTGAGCTGGGGATTTGTCGCGCTGATCGGCGCGTGGCTGCTCTGGGGGCAGCTCGGCGCGTTGCTCAGGCGCCGGAGCGCGGCTGCCGTTGCGACCGCTTCTCATCATCACGATCACGCGCAGCCTCATGCTCATGCGCACGAACATGCCCATGGAAGCTGTGGGTGCGGGCACGACCATGACCACAACCACGGCGCAAGCCATGCTCACAGCCATGGCCACGCGCACGAGCACGACCACCATGCGCACGAGGGGCACAACCACGCGGCGGACGGCTCGTGCTGCGATCATGCGCACATTCCCGATCCGTCCCAGCTTCAGGGTTCGCTCCCGTGGACCAAGGCGCTCGCCATCGCGTTCTCAGTCGGCATCAGGCCGTGCACGGGCGCCATCCTGGTGATGATCTTCGCGCTCAGCCAGGGGCTTTTGATCGCGGGCATTTTCTCCGCGTTCGCCATGGCCTTCGGAACGGCGATCACGGTGTCGGTTCTGGCGTCGCTTGCGGTCGGCTCGCGGGAACTCGCGAAGCGGATGGCAGGCGGCGGGGAAAGCCGGCTCGCCGGCGCGGTTGCAACGGGGGCCGGGCTCATCGGATCGGCGCTCGTCTTTCTGATGGGGGCGAGCTTCTTCGTGTCGTCCCTCGGAGGCGGGGCTGCCCCGCCCCTGTAGAATCGCCAGCAAGGCTTTGGCATAAAATCGTAATTCATATTCTGCGCACGGCCGCGAGTAGCAATCAGGTGCGCCGGCTGGGCCGTCCCCGGCCGGAAAACCGGTTTCCACTTTTCCGCAAGCGCATTATGGGTGGGCGCGTTCCCCGGGGGAAGTCATGAAGCTCTATCGCGCCTTTGCCACCGTCGGCGGCCTGACGCTCGTCAGCCGCGTGCTGGGGTTCGTGCGCGACATTCTCTTTGCTTGGGCGTTCGGTGCAGGTTGGGTCGCGGACGCGTTCAACGTGGCGTTCCGCTTTCCGAATCTCTTTCGGCGCCTGTTCGGCGAGGGGGCTTTCAACTCGGCGTTCATTCCCCTGTTCGCGAAAGAGCTGGAGCTGAACGGCAAGGAGGCCGCGCGCTCGTTTGCCGAGGAGGCGATGAGTGGACTGTTCGCGGTGCTGGTCGCGCTCTCGGTGGTCGCGATCCTCACCATGCCTTGGCTCATGTATCTGCTCGCGCCGGGGTTCAGCGAGACGCCGGAGAAGTTCGATCTCGCGGTGCTGCTTACGCAGATCACGTTTCCCTATCTCCTCTGCATGTCGCTCGTCGCGCTGTTCTCAGGCGTGCTCAACACGTTCGGAAAGTTCGTGGAGAGCTCGTCGGTTTCGATCGTTCTCAACGTCACGCTGGCCGCCGCCATCTTCATCGGTTTCGCGATGGGCTATCACAACGAGCCAGGCGGTGGCGTGGTGCAGGCGGTCGGTGTGTTTGTCGCGGGTGTGCTGCAACTCTGGCTGCTGATCAGCGGGCTCAGGCGCAACAATTTCACGCTCAAGCTGCGCCGTCCGCGCATGACGGATCGCATGAGGCGGCTCATCACGCTTGGCATCCCGGGCGTGATCGCGGGGGGCGTGACGCAGCTCAACATCATGATCGGCACGGTGATCGCCTCGCAGCAACCGGGCGCCGTCTCGCAGCTCTATTATGCGGACCGGCTCTATGAGCTGCCGCTCGCGATCGTCGGCATTGCGATCGGCGTGGTGCTGCTTCCGGATGTGTCGCGGCAACTCAGGGCGGGCAACCACGAAGCCGTGCTCGACAGCCAGAACCGCTCGCTCGAATTCGCGATGCTGCTGACGGTGCCTGCCGCGCTCGCGCTCGCGCTCGTTCCGGTGCCCATCATCAAGGTGCTGTTCGAGCGCGGCGCGTTCACGGCAACGGACACGGCGCAGACTTCTGCTGTGCTCTCGGTGTTCGCGCTGGGCTTGCCGGCGTTCGTGATGATCAAGGTGTTCTCGCCCGCTTATTTCGCCCGCGAGGATACCAGGACGCCGATGCGCTACGCAGCCATCAGCCTGATCGCCAACACGGTGGGTTCGATTGCGCTGTTCTTCCTGTTCCGGCGCCTCGGCTATCTCCCGCACCTCGGCATCGCGGTAGCGACGACACTGGGCGGATGGCTCAACGCGGGGCTGTTGTGGACCACGCTCGTCAAGCGAGGGCATTTCACACTCGACCGGCGCATGGCGCGGGCGTTCGCGATGATCGTGCTGTCAAGTGTGGTGATGGGGGCGGCGCTGATCGGTGCGGCGCACTATCTCGGCACCTACTTCGCGCCGGATCGCGGATTCGTGGTGCACGTGATGGCGCTCACGGCGCTGATCGGCATCGGGCTCGTGGTTTATGCTGCCGTCATTCTGGTGACCGGGACCCTCAATCTCCGGCAATTGCGGAAGATCTCCCGGCGGGGCTGAGCCGGGCGGCCGCGAGGCTTGCGCATCCCATTCCGGCGCGTCATAACCCCGGCCGGGCCGACGCGAGGTCTTGGCCGGACGGACGAGGGATTATGGAACTCAAAGAGCGCGTTTTCTCGGGCATGCAGCCCACGGGCAGCCTGCATCTCGGCAACTATCTGGGCGCCATGGTGCAGTGGATCGAGATGCAGAAGACGCACGAGTGCATCTACTGCGTGGTGGATCTGCACGCCATCACCGTCTGGCAGGACCCGGCCGAGCTCACGCGCGCGATCCGGCAGGTGACCGCCGCCTATATCGCCTCGGGCCTCGATCCCAAGAAGAGCATCCTGTTCAACCAGAGCCAGGTGCCGGAGCACGCGGAGCTGGCCTGGATCTTCAATTGCGTGGCGCGGCTCGGCTGGCTCAACCGCATGACGCAGTTCAAGGAGAAGGCGGGCAAGGATCGCGAGAACGCGTCCGTCGGCCTCTATGCCTATCCGAACCTCATGGCGGCCGACATTCTCGCCTATCGCGCGACGCACGTGCCCGTGGGTGAGGACCAGAAGCAGCATCTCGAGCTCGCCCGCGACATCGCGCAGAAGTTCAACAGCGATTTCCGTCCCTCGATCGAGGCCAAGGGCTACGCGGATGGCGTGTTCTTCCCGCAGCCGGAGCCTGTGATCATGGGACCGGCGACGCGCGTGATGAGCCTGCGCGACGGCACGAAGAAGATGTCGAAGTCGGATCCTTCCGATCTTTCGCGCATCAACCTCATGGACGAGGTGGACGCGATTGCCGACAAGATCAAGCGGGCGAAGACGGACATGGTTCCGACGCCTCCCGCCAATCTCGAAGAACTCGGTGCGCGTCCGGAGATCGACAATCTGGTCGGCATCTACGCCGCGCTGGCGGGCGTGACCAAGGAGGCGGGGCTCGAGCTTCTGCAGAAGACCTCGGGCGAGGGGCCGAGCATCTTTACCGGCTTCAAACGGGCCTTGACCGAGATCGCGACGGAAAAACTCGGCCCGATCCGCGCAGAGATCGTGCGGCTCATGAACGATCCGGCGGAGATCGACCGCGTGCTGGCGGACGGCTCGCAGCGGGCGCGCGCGATCGCGACGCCGGTCATGAACGAGGTGAAGGACATCGTCGGCTTCATCCGGTCGTAGGCGGCGGCGGGCAGGGGGCGCCATTGCCCCTCATGCGATGTGTGGCTCCGACGTATCCGGACCCCGGCCTCCGATGGGTGACGGCATGTTTGTTATCCGCCTGCCTCAGACTCGACGTCCCCACACGCAGGTCGGGGTCCAGACATCTGCATCAGGACTGCTTGTGCTCCAAGGTGTCCGGCCCACGCGCCTGTTGTGAAGTCCGGAATCGCATGGCAGCATCGCGTCCATGACGCCCGCATATCGCAAACGCCGCTCCTTCGAGGCTGGCCACACCCGGAAGTTCCTGCTCGTCGTTGACGACAGCCCGGAGGTGGAGCGCGCACTCTATTATGCGGCGGCGCGCGTCGTGCGATCATCCGGGCAGATCCTCATGCTGTACGTGATCGAGCCGCAGGACTTCCAGCATTGGGCGGGCGTGCGGCAGGTGCAGATCGAGGAGGAGACGGTGAAAGCGCGGGCGCTGTTCCGCCTGTTTCGCCGGAAGCTGCACCAGGTGGGGTTCGAGAACATCGTCTGCGAGGAGCTGGTGCGCGAAGGCCTCAAGGGCGAGG
The DNA here is from genome assembly GCF_000383415.1 of Hyphomicrobium zavarzinii ATCC 27496. GTDB lineage: Bacteria > Pseudomonadota > Alphaproteobacteria > Rhizobiales > Hyphomicrobiaceae > Hyphomicrobium_C > Hyphomicrobium_C zavarzinii. Next base: position 133,860 of record NZ_KB911262.1, read on the forward strand.
AGATCATGAAGACCATCGCCGAAGACGAGGATGTTTCCATCCTCGTGCTGGGGGCATCGACAGATCCCAAGGGGCCAGGGCCGCTGGTGTCGACGCTGGCAGCAGGCACGGCGGCCGGATCGTTTCCGATCCCCATCACCGTGGTTCCCGGCAACCTCGATTTCGAGGATATCGTGGCCCTGGCTTGAAGCAGCGGCCCGCGCCGATAGATCGCGCCCGGATTTGATCAGGTTCCTTGTGAAATCCCCGATGCCAGGGCTAGACAATTAGGGACGCCTGGCTTATTTGCTAGAATAATTCTAAAGATGGGGCGTGCGAGGGCGGCGCTATGGAGCTGCCTGCACGGTTTGCGAGGAGACACGACATGTTCATTCAGACCGAGGCAACGCCGAACCCCCAGACGTTGAAGTTCATCCCCGGCAAGCCCGTGCTGGAGGACGGCACCGCCGATTTCCGGGCCAAGCGCGACGCCGGCTCCTCGCCGCTCGCCAAGCGCCTGTTCGACATCGAGGGCGTGTCGGGTGTGTTTCTCGGCTCGGATTTCATCTCGGTGACGAAGAATGATGCCGAGTGGCAGCATTTGAAGCCCATGATCCTCGGCGCGATCATGGAGCACTACATGTCGGGCGCAAACATCGTCGACGGCGATGGCGCGAACGACACGGCGGATGGCGCTTATGACGCCAAGGACGCCGATGTGGTGGCGACCATCAAGGAGCTGCTCGAGACGCGGGTGCGTCCGGCCGTGGCGCAAGATGGCGGCGATATCACCTTCGCCGGTTTCCGCGATGGCATCGTCTATCTGCATATGCGTGGCGCCTGCTCGGGCTGTCCCAGCTCCACGGCCACGTTGCGGCACGGCATCGAGAACCTGTTGCGGCATTTCTGCCCTGAGGTGGAAGAAGTCCAGGCCGTGTGATCCCGGTTTTTTCGGAACCCCGCCTTCCCGGCGGGGTTCTTTCTTTTTGCGCCTACTCCGCGTTCCCGCCAGCTTTTCCAGCCTTCAGGATTTCCCGCTATGGCGTTCTCTCTCGACGAAGCCTCTCTTTCGCAGCTCTTTCTTGCCGCGCGGACCCACAGCGTGTGGCAGGACAAACCGGTTCCGGACGAGCTGCTCGTCGAAATCATTGATCTCATGAAGCTCGGCCCTACGAGCGCCAACTGCTCGCCGGCGCGGATCGTGTTCGTGAAGTCGCAGGAGGCCAAGGCGCGGCTCAAGCCGCTTCTTTCGGAAGGCAACCGCGACAAGACGATGAAGGCGCCCGTGACGGCAATCATCGGCTACGATCTCAAGTTCTATGACGAGCTGCCGCGTCTCTTTCCGCATACGGACGCGCGCTCCTGGTTCACGGGAAAGCCGGAGCACATCCGCGAAACCGCTTTCCGCAACGGGTCGCTGCAGGGTGCGTATCTGATCATGGCCGCGCGCGCCGTGGGGCTCGATTGCGGTCCGATGTCGGGCTTCGATCAGGCGGGTGTGACGCGCGAGTTCTTCGCGGGGACGGAGGTGGTCGCGAATTTCCTCTGCAATCTCGGCTACGGCGACGCCTCGGCTCTGCGTCCGCGTTCGCCACGTCTTGCGTTCGAGGAGCTCGCGAAAATCATCTAAGGCATTTCGGGCTGCGATTGCCGAGTGATCCTGCTTTCGATGCAAGCCGGATAGATTAAAAAACTTTCGTTGCGCGAGCCGCTTCAGGGTATAGGCTCGAAGCATGAACATGCTCGCTTTCGATACCTGTTTCGGCGCCTGCTCGGTGGCGGCCACGTGGAGCGTGCCGCAGAGCGGCGCGGGCTCGTCGCGCCGCTGTGCCTTCCGGTTCGAACGTCTCGAGCGCGGGCACGCCGAGCGGCTGATGCCGATGATCTCCGAAGTGATGGCGGAGGCCCCGTTCGGGTTCGACGCGCTCGACCGAATCGTAGTGACGGTCGGGCCGGGTACGTTCACCGGCCAGCGCGTCGGTATCGGCACGGCGCGTGCGCTGGCGCTTGCAAGCGGTGCTCAGGTGGTGTCGCTTTCGAGCCTTGCCGTGCTGGCCTATACTGCTGCGGCCAAGCTTGGCGCGATGGAGGCGTCCGGCAAAGTGCTGGCGGCCGCCGTGGATGCGCGGCGCGGGGAAATCTATTTCCAGGCGTTCGCCGCGGGTACTCTGGCGCCGATCGGCGAGCCGTCTCTCGTCACGCCGGAGACTGCGGTTTCGCTCCTCGGCACGATGGATACGATCGCAGCCGGATCGGGTGCAGAGGCGGTGGCCGCCGCTGCGCGTGCCTGCGAGGGAGCGCGTGTCGCGGCATATCCCGGCGCGCTCGAACCCGATGTGCAGTTCATTCCCGAAGCTGCCGTTCTCGGCGCACCAACCGGCTTGCCACGCCCCCTTTATCTGAGGCCGCCGGATGCGAAGCCGCAGGACGGGTTTTCGCTCAAGAGAGTATCATGACCAACGGAGCGCCGCTCGATCCGAAGTACGTCTCGCTGCTGTGGGCTGGGCCCGAACAAGCCGCCGAGATAGCGCGGCTTCACGCGGAGCTGTTCTCGCCCCCGTGGTCGGAGGACAGCGTGCGTTCACTGCTCGATCATCCCGCGTCGACGGCGTTCATGGCTATGGTGGGCGGAGCGCCCAAAGTGTGCGTGGGGTTCGTAATGGCCCAGCTCGCCGCGGATGAAGCGGAAATTCTCAGCATCGGCGTGTCGCCTGCCTGGCAGCGGAAGGGATTGGGGCGCCGGCTGCTCGATGGCGTGGCGCGGGCCGCGCAGCGGGCCGAGGCCAAGAAGCTCTTTCTCGAGGTGGCGGCCGACAACGACGCCGCGCTGGAGCTTTACCGGAGGGCGGGGTTCCTCGGAACGGGGTTGAGGCGGGGCTACTACGAGCGTCCCGGCGCGCAAGCAGTGGATGCGGTGACGTTAGCACTAAGGCTTTAGACGGCCTTGTGGAATCCCCTATTATAATCCAGTAGACCAAAGAGATTCGCGCTGCTCTCGCGTAGGTTCCGGTCGGACTTCGGAGGAGCGCATCCGATCATTGCTCGGGATATGCGCCATGCCGGTCTCGAAAAACGATAGCCTCTCGCGGCTAGAGGTGTTGTGCGCGGAGCATGGACTTCGCATGACGGGCCAGCGCCGGGTCATTGCCCGCGTGCTCTCCGAGGCGCGTGATCACCCTGACGTCGAGGAACTGCACCGGCGCGCTCATCTGGTCGATTCCCACATCTCGCTTTCGACCGTCTACCGGACGGTCAATCTTCTCGAGAAGAAGGGTATTCTCGAACGGCATGCGTTCGGGCGCGGACGCGGGCGCTACGAGGAGGCGTCGCCAGACCATCACGACCATCTGATAGAGATTGCGACCGGCCGCGTAATCGAGTTCCACAGCGAGGAAATCGAGAAGCTGCAGGAAAAGATCGCGCGGGAGCTCGGCTACGTGCTGGTCGGGCATCGGCTGGAGCTCTACGGCGAGCCGATTGACAAGAAGAAGTCGCCGCGCAAGGGCTAACGCGGGCTCGGCTGGGGATCGCCGCATCGCGCCGACCAAGGTTTCGAGTATGGGAACGTTCAGAGCCACATCCATTCTTGCGGGATTTTTCGCGCTCACCGTGCCGTTGATGCCGATCCAGGCGGCGCTTCTCCGCGTGTCTCCGGCGCGCGCCCGCAGGTTTCCACACTGGTATCACCGGCAGGTGTGCCGGCTGATGGGTGTGCGCCTTTCCATCGAAGGCGAGGTGGCCAAAGACAAGCCGGTGCTGCTCATCTCCAACCACACTTCGTGGCTCGACATCTCGGTGCTCTCGGCCGTCGCGCCGGTCTCGTTCGTGGCGAAGAAAGACGTCTCGCGGTGGCCTTTCGTCTCCACGCTCGCGCGGCTGCAGCGATCGGTGTTCGTCGATCGCGAGCGTCGCACAGCCGTGGGCGAGACGACGAACGAGATCATGGGCCGCCTCGCCATGGGTGATACGGTGGTGCTGTTCGCGGAGGGCACGTCGAGCGACGGAAACCGGGTGTTGCCCTTCAAGACCTCGCTGTTCGCCGCCGCGAAACCTCCCGCGAAGGCAGGCGCGGCCTCTGCGGCGACGCCGGACGTGGTGGTGCAGACCCTGTCGCTCGTCTACACGCGGCTGCATGGCGTGCCGATGAACCGTGCCGCACGCCCGATCGTCGGCTGGTACGGCGACATGGAGATGCAGAGCCACGCGTGGGAGCTGCTCAAGGCGGGGCCGCTGGATGTGCGCATTCGCATCGGCAAGCCGATCCCGCTCGAAAGCTTCGCCGACCGGAAAGATCTCGCGCGGCGGAGCGAGGACGAGATCCGCCAGAACGTCGTAGGTCTGTTGCGCAACTATCCGGCGGATGCGCCGATCGCCGTCACGACCCCCGTGGCGGAGGCGCGCACCGCGAGCCGTCCCGCCAAGAGCGGTGACACGCTGTTTCGTTGAGGGATGCGGCAGAGACCGGGCGTTTTGCAGTTAGGTTTAACGGGCTGCGAGTTTGGGTCAGGTCTTTGATGCAACGTAATATTTCCGTGCCTGTTCGTGCAAAATCCGGTGACTATGTTTGTGCGCCGCACTGGACAAGACACCCCCGCAATGCTGCAATGCGGTGACGTGGGGATGTGGCCCAGATGAATTTGTGATACCCGCTGTGCACGCGTTCAATTCGAGCCGCGCCTGCTATCCGGAAAGCCCCGTGGACGATTTCGAAACATCGCTTCTCGACGAGACGCCGCTCCAGTCGCGGCACAGCGAGCCGGATGCTACGCTGGCGGCGAAGCGTGTCTTCATCAAGACATTCGGTTGTCAGATGAACGTCTACGACTCCGAGCGCATGAGCGAGGCGCTTCAGGCCGAGGGTTATGTCGAGACCAGCGACGCGTCGGAAGCCGATCTCACCATTCTCAACACCTGTCACATCCGCGAGAAGGCGGCAGAGAAGGTTTATTCGGATCTGGGGCGCCTGCGCGACATCAAGCGTGATCGCGCGAAGGGCGGCAAGGACACGCTGATCACGGTGGCGGGCTGCGTCGCCCAGGCGGAGGGCGAGGAGATCGTGCGCCGCGCCCCGGCCGTGGATCTCGTGCTCGGCTCTCAGAGCTATCACCGTTTGCCGGAGCTTCTCGCGCGTCTCAGGAACGGCGAGAGCGCGCTGGTCGAGACGGCGTTTCCGGACGAGGATAAATTCCAGGCGCTGCCTGATCGTAAGCCCGCGAAAGCGGCGTCCGCTTTTCTCACCGTGCAGGAAGGCTGCGACAAGTTCTGCACGTTCTGCGTGGTGCCTTATACCCGCGGCATGGAATTCTCGCGGCCGGTGTCCTCTCTCGTAGAGGAGGCACGCCGCCTCGTTGCGCGCGGCGTGCGCGAGGTTACGCTGCTCGGGCAGAACGTGAACGGCTATCATGGCGATGGACCGGACGGGCGGGCGACGACGCTTGCGGGCCTCGTTCGTCATCTGGCCGCGATCGACGGCTTGGATCGCATCCGCTATATGACCAGCCATCCGCGCGACATGAGCGATGATCTGATCGCCGCGCATCGCGACGAGGAAAAGCTGATGCCCTATCTGCATCTGCCTTTCCAGGCCGGATCGGACCGCGTGCTGGCCGCGATGAACAGGAAGCACACGGGCGCCGATTACATGCGGCTGATCGAGCGCATCCGCGAGGCGCGCCCCGATATCGCGCTATCGACCGACATCATCGTCGGGTTTCCGGGTGAGACGGACGAGGATTTCGAGGCGACGCTGACGTTGGTCAAGGAAGTCGGGTTCGCGCACGCGTACTCCTTCAAGTACAGCCCGCGCCCCGGAACGCCGGCCTCGAAGATGGAAGGGCAGGTGGCCGAGGGCGTGAAGCGCGAGCGGCTCGAACGCCTGCAGGCGGCGATCGACGAGGGCCACAGCCGCTTCAACCGCGCGACAGTCGGCAGGACGCTGCCGGTTCTGTTCGAGAAGACCGGGCGGCGCGACGGCCAGCTCGTGGGGCGTTCCCCTTATCTCCAGCTGGTGCACGCAGATGCGCAGCCGGATCTGATCGGCCGGATTATCGACGTGGAGATCCAGGCTGCCGGGGCGAACAGCCTTTCCGGTGTCATACGCGGATCCAAATAGGCCTGTTAACCGTTCCGCGGTTGGCAGGGGCGTTGATTCGACGCCCGTCTTGCCTATTCTAGAGCACGTTCTCTTCTGGCCGGGTTCTCACCACCGCATGCGAGCGCACAAAAGGTTCCTGTTCGAAAGTCCGATCAGCGCAGCTCATCGGATCGAGGCCGCTCGCCTCGGCGGCGTTCCGGCTCTAGGCTCAAGGGAAGGAGTCGCGATTCGGCTCCGGTCAGGGCTTTGATTGATCGTGCTGCGCAACGGACAACAGGCTTCCCGTCACTGGGAAGCGCTTCTCTTAGGAGACGAGGCGATTGACAGCAGTTCGCGGCCAGACGGCCATAGGTCGACGGCGAGTGGCTAAATCCCCAATTCCCAACAAGAGAGTGGTCGTCCCGTTCGAGGATAACCGACATCTCACCCGCCTCCTTGGCGAGTTCGACGCCAATCTGGCTCTCGTGGAGGACCGTCTCGGCATCGAGGCGCACGCCCACGGAAATGTCGTCATTCTGAACGGTTCAGAGGCGGCGTGCGAAATTGCGCGCGGCGTGCTGGAACAGCTTTACGAGCGCGTGACGAAGGGAGAGCATGTGGGACCGGGCGATTTCGACGGGCTGATCCGACACTCCCGCCAGCAGGATGCTCCCTCCGACGGGCAGGGGCAGATCGCGACGCGGCGGCGTGTCGTGAAGGCGCGCACGCCGGCGCAGAGCACCTACATTCGTGCGCTCGAGAAAACCGATCTCGTGTTCGGCATCGGCCCGGCGGGCACCGGCAAGACCTATCTTGCGGTCGCGTTCGCTGCGCAGTGCCTCGAGCGCGGGCTCGTGGAGCGCATCATTCTCTCGCGTCCGGCGGTGGAAGCCGGCGAGCGTCTGGGCTTTCTGCCAGGCGACATGCGCGAGAAGGTTGATCCCTACTTGCGTCCGCTCTATGACGCGCTTTACGACGTGCTGCCGCCCGAAAAGGTCGAGCGGGACCTCGAGCAGGGCGTGATCGAGATTGCGCCGCTCGCGTTCATGCGCGGGCGCACGCTCGCCAATGCGTTCGTCATTCTGGACGAAGCGCAGAATACGACGAGCATGCAGATGAAGATGTTTTTGACCCGCCTCGGCGAAGGCTCGAAGATGGTCATCACCGGCGATCCTTCGCAGATCGATTTGCCTCCGGGTATGACCTCGGGGCTCGAGGAGGCGGTGCGCCTGCTCACAGATGTTTCCGGCATTACGGCCGTGCGTTTCTCCAGCGTCGATGTGGTGCGTCGCGACCTCGTGGCGAAGATCGTCGAGGCTTATGATCGTGCCGGTCCTGCCGGGACGAGGAAGCCTTAGACATGCCCGACGATCCGGACAGTCGAAGTCTGAGCGAGGGGAGCCCTGCGGCGCCCCTCTGGCTCAGCCTCGACATCCTCCACGAAGCAGGCGACTGGTCGCGGATCGGCGACCGGGATCGCCTGATCGCTGCCGCGGGCCGCGCGCTCGCCTCCTATCCTCTCTTCGCGGACGAGCCCAAAGCCGAAGCGTGCGTCGCGCTCAGTGACGACGCGACGGTGCGCGATCTCAACGCGCGTTTCCGCGGCAAGGACAAGCCCACGAACGTGCTGTCGTTCCCGGCTCTCAAGGGGCCTCAAGAGGAAAGCGCGCCTCAACTGGGTGACATCATCCTGGCGCAGGAAACGATCGAGCGGGAGGCGGCCGAGCAAGGCGTGACGCCCGCGCATCATCTTCAACACCTCGTCGTGCACGGCCTGCTTCACCTTCTCGGATTCGATCACGAGACGGAGGAGGAGGCTCAGGAAATGGAGGGCATCGAAATCGAGGTTCTCGCGGAACTCGGCATTGCCAATCCCTATGCCGGCGACGAGGTAACTCCAGCAACCCATGACCAGTGACGACGACCAGATGGACGATGTGAGTCTCGACCGAGAGCGGCCTACCATGCGCGAGAGCGCGAGCGGATGGCTTCATCATCTCTGGACCCGGCTAGGGCTTTCAGAGCAGCCGACGCTGCGCGACAAGCTCGAGGTTCTGCTCAAGGAAGAAGCCAAGGTCACCGGCGGCTTCTCGCCGGAAGAGCGCATGATGCTGTCGGGCCTTCTGCGGTTCGGCGCGTCGCGCGTCGACGAGATCATGGTGCCGCGGGCGGACATCATCGCCATCGAGGAGATGGAGCCGCTTGGCGAGCTCGTGCGCCTGTTCGAGGAGGCGGGCGTTTCGCGCATTCCGATCTTCCACGAGACGCTCGACGATCCGCGCGGGATGATCCACATCAAGGATCTGTTCCGGTGGATCTCGGCGGAGGTGGCGGGGCGTGCGCTGAGGGAGCCGAGCAAGCAGCGTCCCGGCCAGGCTGACACCGTCAAAGCGGACGGAGAGAGCCGGCTCGCCGGCGGCAAGCCCGATCTCAGCCGCATCGATCTCACGCGGCCTATTGCCGTTCTGAAATTGAGGAAGCCGGTCCTCTACGTTCCCCCGTCCATGCCCGCGATGAACCTGCTCGTGCGCATGCAGGCGACGCGCATTCACATGGCTCTCATCGTCGACGAGTACGGCGGCACAGATGGTCTCGTGACGATCGAGGATCTGGTCGAGCAGATCGTGGGCGATATCGAGGACGAGCACGACGAGGAGGAGGCCGATCTGATCGCTGTCGATCCCAAGCTTGGGCTCGTCGCGTCGGGACGCGCGCCGGTGAAGGAGCTCGAAACCCGGCTCGGGATCAAGCTGCTCAAGGCCGAAGAGGAGGCCGACATCGATACGCTGGGCGGGCTCGTGTTCGCGATCGTGGGCCGCGTGCCTGCGCGCGGCGAGCTGATCCGCCATGCCTCGGGTGTGGAGTTCGAGGTGCTCGACGCCGATCCGCGCCGGGTCAAGCGGCTCAAGATCCACGTGCCGCACGCGGATGCGGCGGACAGCGGCGTGTCCGGCTGACCTCGATGAGGGACGTGCGAGACCGCCTCGGCGAGTGGCAGCACGCGGTGAGGACGGCGCGGGGCTGGCGCCGCCATGCGATCGCCTTTGCAGCGGGTGCGCTTGCAAACTTGGCGATGGCGCCGTTTCTTTTCGCGCCCATCCTGTTTCTCTCACTTCCCGTTCTCGTCTGGCTGATCGACGACGCGGCGGCGCGGCCGGGCGTGCGTGAGGAGGGGATGAGATCCGCTGCCATCTCGGGATGGTGGTTCGGATTCGGCTATTTTCTTTTCGGCCTATTCTGGATCGGGGAAGCATTTCTGGTGGAGGCCGACAAGTTCGGCTGGTTGCTGCCGTTCGCGGTGACGCTGATGCCCGCGGGTCTTGCGTTGTTCTGGGCGGCGGCGGCGGCACTCTCCGTTCTGCTGTGGCGCCCGGGATTTCAGCGGCTGCTCGTACTCGCCCTCATGCTCGCCGGTTTCGAATGGCTTCGCGGGCATGTGCTTACGGGATTTCCGTGGAACGTGCTGGGCTATGCGCTCACGGGGCCGTCGGTGTTCCTGCAGAGCGCGGGGCTTCTCGGCATCTACGGGCTGACCTTGATTGCGGTGCCGATCTTCGGCGCGCCGCTCGTGATGATGGGCGATGTTTCGGCTGGGGCTGCGCGGCGGCGCGCCGGGCTCCGCGCGGCGCTCGTTGTCACTGCTCCGCTGCTTCTGCTGGCGGGCTATGGCATCTCTCGGATCGAGACCGCTCCAACGGGACACGTGGACGGCGTCAAGATCCGCATCGTGCAGCCGAGTATTCCGCAACGCGAGAAGTGGCTGCCCGAGAAGCAGGGCGCTATCTTTCAGGAGCATCTCGATCTCTCCGTCAGAACCGCGGCGGGAGAGCGGGACGATCTTGCCGGCATCACGCATGTGGTGTGGCCCGAGGCGGCGATGCCATTTCTGCCGCTGGAGCATCCCGAAGCGCTGGAGGCGATCGGTGCGACGTTGCCGGAAGGAGTCATGCTGCTGACGGGCGCGTTGCGGCGTGAGCCCGCTGCTGCTGCTCCGGATGGCATGGCCTCTCCGCAGGCTTATCGCGCATTCAATAGCCTGATGGTGTTCGACAGCGGCGGCGCGTTGCGCAGCGTCTACGACAAGACCCATCTTGTTCCGTTCGGAGAGTATCTGCCATGGCAAGCCGCGCTCGAGGCGGTCGGGCTCGAGCAACTTACGCGGATGCGGGGTGGGTTTACCGAGGGTGTTATCCCGAGACCGACGCTTGCCGTGCCGAGGCTTCCGCCGGTGGGTAGTCTTATCTGCTACGAGGCGATTTTTCCGGGTGTCGGTGCGGCGAGTCGGGCGCGTCCGGGTTTGCTTCTGAACGTCACGAACGATGGGTGGTTCGGCAACACCACGGGGCCGCGGCAGCATTTTCATCAAGCACGGGTCCGGGCGGTAGAAGAGGGCCTGACGCTGGTCAGGGTGGCGAACAACGGCATTTCAGCGGTCGTCGGACCAACCGGAAAGATTGTAGTCATGCTCGGTATAAACGTGAAAGGAAGTGCAAGTTCATTACTTCCAATATCTCATAGCCCGCCCGCGTATGCAGTGTGGGGAGATGGCGTTTTTCTGCTCGCTGGCGTGTTGTTCGCTGCTACACTTTTCATTTTGAGGATAAGAAATCATTCCACGTAATGCTTGATGGTCAGTAGGCGAATCCTTAAAGCTGCTATCTGAAGTGCACAAATCTCGCCCATCAATTGTTTTTTTGTATCCGTCTCAATCAAAAGTACTTGATGCAAAGTTCTTTCATGACCGTCAAGATTGACCCGGCTGCGCGAGTTCCATAGGCAAGAGGCGAGCCGAAACGGTCGAGTTGGGTACGGAGCAAAAAAGAATGTCCAAAGACGAAGCAATCGACGAAGAGGTCGATACCGAGCGTGGCTCGCGCAAGCCAAACCCGATCGATGCGCATGTTGGAACTCGTGTCCGACTTCGCAGAATGTTGCTTGGAATGAGCCAGGAGAAGCTCGGCGAGCACCTTGGACTTACCTTCCAGCAAGTTCAGAAGTACGAGAAGGGTGTCAATCGCATCGGCGCGAGCCGGCTGTTCGATTTGGCGCGCGTGCTCGGCGTGCCAGTGCAATTCTTTTATGACGAGGCGCCGGCGGAGCTGGTGGAAACCTCGCTCGCTCCGGGGTTCGCTGAACGGCCGACAGAAAGCTATGTCGTCGAATTTCTTTCGACCCGCGAGGGTCTTGAGCTGAACAAGGCTTTCGTGAAGATCACCGATCCGCGCGTTCGCCGCTCAGTGGTGGAGCTAGTTCGCTCGCTCGGTGGCGAGGAAAACGTCGACTAATTGTAGTCATCCCGTCATGGGGACGTGCGAGCCAATGCGCGGCGGCCTGCGGGCCGTCCGCTCGGGGTGCGGCGAAGCGCCGTCGCTCTTGACCGGACTCGGTAAAAGCTGCAAGACACGGCCCGAATTCTCTGAAGTGCTTTGACTTGTCCTGCCCCGCTTAGGATCAAGCACTTTAGGTTCTTTGTTTGTCACATTTTCTACGATGCAACGCTGATCACTTCGTCGGAAAATGTTCCAGCTTTAGCGCGATATCGAGGGGATCCAGTGGCACGCCAGTCATTCCTGTTCACGAGCGAATCCGTTTCCGAGGGGCATCCGGACAAGGTCTGCGACCGGATCTCGGATGAGATCGTCGACCTCTTCTATCGTGAAGGTGCGAGCGCGGGCGTTGATCCCTGGATCATCCGCGCGGCCTGCGAGACGCTTGCCACCACCAACCAGGTGGTCATCGCCGGCGAGACGCGCGGCCCCGAGACGGTGACGAAGGATTGGATTGCGCATACGGCGCGGATGGCGATCCGCGACATCGGCTACGAGCAGGACGGCTTCCACTGGGACAAGGCCGATATCAAGGTTCTGCTCCATCCGCAGTCTGCCGACATCGCGCAGGGTGTCGATGCGCAACAGCCGACCAACCAGGAAGAAGGCGCGGGCGACCAGGGCATCATGTTCGGCTACGCCTGCCGCGAGACGCCTGAGCTGATGCCGGCGCCGATCTACTACAGCCACAAGATTCTCGAGGACCTGGCCAAGGCCCGCAAGGCGAAGAGCGGGGATGCGGCGAAGCTCGGCCCCGACTCCAAGAGCCAGGTGACCGTGCGCTACGAGAACGGCAAGCCTGTCGGCGTGACGCAGATCGTGGTGTCTCATCAGCATATCGTCGAGGATCTTTCCTCGCGCCAGGTGCGCGATATCGTCGAGCCGTTCGTGCGCGCGGCGCTGCCGGAGGGCTGGATCGGCAAGGATACGGTCTGGCACATCAATCCCACCGGCAAGTTCTTCATCGGCGGTCCCGATGGCGACACCGGCCTAACCGGCCGCAAGATCATCGTGGACACCTACGGCGGCGCGGCGCCCCACGGCGGCGGCGCGTTCTCGGGCAAGGATTCGACCAAGGTTGATCGCTCGGCGGCTTATGCTGCGCGTTATCTCGCGAAGAACGTCGTTGCGGCCGGTCTTGCGGACCGCTGCACCATCCAGCTTTCCTACGCCATCGGCGTGGCGCGTCCGCTCTCGATCTACGTGGACACGCACGGCACGGGCAAGGTGGAAGAGGCGGCCATCGAGGCTGCGCTCGCCAAGTCGATGGATCTCACGCCGCGCGGCATTCGCCAGCATCTCGATCTTAACAAGCCGATCTTCGCACGCACGTCGGCCTATGGGCATTTCGGCCGCAAGCCGGACAACGACGGCGGCTTCTCCTGGGAGAAGGACGATCTGGTCGAGACCATCAAGAAGGCCGTTTGAGATCTGGAACCGAGTTGTTGCGAACGGCCGCAGGTGTGCGGCCGTTTGTTTTTTGAGGACGGGCACGTGAATCCGGCTGACGGTAAGCAGGGCGGGGCGCATTCGACGGAGCTGAGGTCGTTCGGGCGGCGGCGGGGGCGCAAGCTCAGCCCGCGTCAGGGGCAGCTCATGAGCGATCTGCTGCCGCGCGTGGGCGTGGATCTCACGCAGGGGGCGCCCGCGGACGCTCGTCAGCTCTTCGGGCCGGCCGCGTCGGCCGTGTGGCTCGAGATCGGATTCGGCGGGTCGGAGCATCTCATCTGGCAGGCCCGCCATCATCCGGATGTCGGTCTCATCGGGTGCGAGCCGTTCGAGGAAGGCATGGTCAAGGCTTTGACGGCCATCGACGAGGGGCACCTCGGAAATGTGCGCCTTTGGGGCGACGACGTGCGGCCGCTGCTGCGCTGGTTGCCGGAAGCCTCGATCTCGCGCGTGTTCATGCTGTTTCCCGATCCGTGGCCGAAGAAGCGGCATCACAAGCGCCGTCTGTTCTCCGTCGAGCTGTTGCACCAACTCGCGCGCGTGATGAAGCCCGGGGCCGAGCTGAGGCTTGGAACGGACATAGGAGATTATGCGCGCACTGCGCTGCTGGCGGTGGCTCAGACCCCCGAATTTCGCTGGACTGCGGACTGCGCGGAGGATTGGCGGGTGCGTCTCGACGACTGGCCCGCCACGCGATACGAGGCCAAAGCAGGCCGAGAAGGCCGGCGCTGCTATTTCTTCCGCTTTTCCCGAGTTTGACTCGAAACTGTTAGCCAAACTCCCGGTTGGCTTTTGTTCCGGGCCTGAAAACCCCAGGAAACACGCTTGCAAGGGGTGTCATAGTCACGTATTATTCGCTTGCTCATGATCATCTCAACTTTGAGAGTGGGCCCCTCAAGGGTCCGCTCTTTTTGTTTTGGCAGCGCCCGTTGCCGCGGCGGCCGGAATTCACTAGGTATGCAAAGTTCGAACGAGGTCGCGTCTCGCGATCGCTTTATTCTGGAAACCGGTCTCGCATCGGATGTTGCGGTGCTTGTCGAGCCCGTGCTCGAGAGCCTCGGTTTTCGCCTTGTTCGCATCGAGATTTCCGGGCGCGACGGCAAGACCCTGCAGATCATGGCAGAGCGCCCCGACGGATCGATCACGATCGAAGACTGCGAGGCGATCTCGCGGGCCGTTTCGCCGCTGCTCGACGTGCAGGATATCGTCAGCGACAGCTACCGGCTCGAGATCTCGTCGCCGGGCATCGACCGGCCGCTGGTGAGACCGTCCGATTTCGTGGACTGGGCTGGCTCGGAGGCCAAGATCGAGCTCAAGGCGCCGATCGACGGACGTAAGCGCTTTCGCGGCATCCTCGAAGGGTTCGAGGACGGCGAGGTGCTGATAGAGGCCGACCTCGGCGAGGACGGCCACAAGGTTATCGGACTTGCAGTCGGGCTTATCGCCAGTGCCCGGCTGGTGCTGACGGACGAGCTCATTCGGGAAGCCCTGAGCCGGGCCAAGGCCAAAGGTAAAGGACAGCTCGGAGACGGCGTCGAAGCCGATCCGGACGATTTGAAGACCGACGACGTGGAGGGTCTCTGAAGATGGCAGGCGTTGCAGGCATTAGCGCCAACAGGCTCGAGCTTCTGCAAATTGCGGACGCTGTCGCGCGGGAAAAGACGATCGACCGCAAGATCGTGATCCAGGCCATGGAAGACGCGATCCAGAAGGCCGCGAAATCGCGCTATGGCGCGGAGAACGACATTCGCTGCGAGATCGACCCAAAGACGGGCGAGACGCGGCTTTCGCGCGTGCTGGCCGTCGTCGATGCGGTCGAGAACGAGGCGACGCAGATCACGCTGGACGACGCCAAGCGCCGCAACCCGGAAGCCAAGCTCGGCGACCTCATCGCAGAGAGCCTGCCGCCGCTCGATTTCGGCCGCGTGGCCGCGCAGAACGCCAAGCAGGTCATCGTGCAGAAGGTGCGCGAAGCGGAGCGCGACCGGCAGTTCGGCGAATACAAGGATCGCATCGGCGAGATCGTGAACGGCACCGTGAAGCGCGCCGAATACGGCAACGTCATCGTGGATCTCGGACGCGCGGAAGGCATCATCCGCCGCGATGAGATGATCCCGCGCGAGAACGTGCGCTACGGCGATCGCATCCGCGCCTACATCTACGACGTGCGCCGCGAGCAGCGCGGTCCGCAGATCTTCCTGTCGCGCGCGCGGCCCGAGTTCATGAGCAAGCTCTTCGCGCAGGAAGTGCCGGAAATCTACGACGGCGTGGTGGAGATCAAGTCGGTCGCCCGCGATCCCGGCTCGCGCGCCAAGATCGCCGTCATCAGCCGCGACAGCTCGATCGATCCGGTCGGTGCGTGCGTCGGTATGCGCGGCGCCCGCGTGCAGGCGGTCGTCAATGAGCTGCAGGGCGAGAAGGTCGACATCATCCAGTGGAACCCGGATGCGGCGAGCTTCATCGTCAATGCGCTTGCGCCGGCGGAAGTTTCGAAGGTGGTGCTGGACGAAGATTCCAACCGCATCGAGGTGGTGGTGCCGGAGAGCCAGCTTTCGCTGGCCATCGGACGGCGCGGCCAGAACGTGCGGCTTGCTTCGCAGCTCACGGGCTGGGACATCGACATTCTGACCGAGCAGGAAGAGAGCGAGCGGCGCCAGAAGGAATTCGCAGAGCGCTCGCAGGCGTTCATGGATGCGCTCGACGTGGACGAGGTCATCGCCCAGCTTCTCGTGACCGAAGGCTTCGCCTCGGTGGAGGAAGTCGCCTACGTGGATCTGTCGGAGATCGCTCACATCGAGGGCTTCGACGAGAACACGGCTGGCGAGATTCAGACGCGTGCGCGTGAGTATCTCGAAAAGCAGGAAGCCGAGCGTGATGCCCGCCGCCGGGAACTCGGCGTTTCCGACGACCTTTCGAAGGTCGAGGGCGTGACGACGGCGATGCTCGTCGCTTTCGGCGAGAACGGGATCAAGACGCTCGAGGATCTCGCGGACTGCGCGACGGACGACCTCGTCGGCTGGACCGAGCGCTCGAAGGACAAGGACGTGGAGCCGGTGCGGCACAAGGGCGTGCTCGACGGCTTCGAGGTGGGCCGCAAGGAGGCCGAGGATCTGATCCTTGGCGCGCGCGTGCTCGCTGGCTGGATCACGCCTGAGGAAGCGACGGCTCCGGAAGACGAGGCAGGTTCGGACGAGTCCGAAGCTGCTTCGGAAGCTTAAGGCCGTGACACGCCGCAGACCAGTTTTGGAGGACTTGGGGCATTGGCAGACCGCCGCCGCCAGCACGACGATGCCGAGCCTGCCGTGGATGGACACGGCGGGGAGCGTCTGTGCGCGGCCACGCGGGAGGCGCTGAGCCCCGACCACCTGATCCGTTTCGTCGCAGATCCCTCAGGGGACATCGTTCCGGATCTCGCGCGGCGTCTGCCTGGCCGCGGGGTTTGGGTCAAGGCGGACAAGGCGGTGCTCGAGCGCGCCGTCAAAGCCAACGTGTTTGCCAAGAGCCTCAAGCGTCAGGTCAAGGCCGATCCGGCCTTGCCGGAGCGCGTGGAGCACCTGCTGGAAAAGCGGGTGCTGGAGGCGCTGGCGCTCGCCAACAAGGCAGGGCTGGTTACTGCCGGTTTTCAGCAGGTTGACGAGCTTTTGGAAGGTGGGACGACGGCCGTCCTGGTGCAGGCTTCGGATGCCGCCGACGGCGGGAGGGAGCGGTTGCAGCGCAAATATGCTGCAGTTGCGCGCGCCCGTGGCAAGGAAGCCTCTTTGGTAACCAGTCTATCGACAGAACAATTGAGCTTGGCCATGGGGCGGTCAAATGTGGTACATGCTGCCCTCATACAAGGCGGAGCCGCTGAGCGGTTTTATGACGAGGCCGAGCGGCTTAGGCGCTACCGGTCCGGCATCGGTGCATCCGATCGGCCGGAAAGTGCTCGTGAATTAAAGGTTTGAACGGATATCGAATGAGCGAAACCAAGGACACTGCCGATAAGACGCTGGCTGGGGGCGGACGCAAACCGCTATCGCTTCAGCGCACCGTTGAATCGGGCCACGTCCGGCAGAGCTTCAGTCATGGACGCTCCAAGTCCGTGGTTGTGGAAAAGCGCAAGACCCGCAAGCTGGCCGCGCCGGGCGCGCAGCCCGAGGCCGCGCCGGCTGCCCCGCAGGCGGCGCCTCCCAAGGTCGAAGCGAAGGCTCCGCCAAAGGCTCCGGTCCGCGCCGAGTCGCGGGCTGATGCCGGTAAGGGTGATCTTCTGAGGCCGGAAGAGCGCGACGCCCGTGCGCGCGCTCTCGCAGAGGCCCGCAAGCAGGCTGTCGAGGATGCGCAGCGCGCCGAAGAGCAGCGCGCGGCCGAGGCCAAGCGCGCCGCCGAAGCGGCTGCTGCCGCTCCGCCGCCTCCTGCTGCCGCTCCGCCCGCTGCCGAGGTTGCTCCTCCTGCAGCCGAGCCCCAGCGTCCTCAGCCGGTTGCTCAGCAGGCGAGCCCTGCTGCACGCGCCGAGCCGCCGGCACGCCCGGCAGCACCGGCTTCCGAGCGCCCCGCTTCGCGCCCGCACGGCGCGGAAGGCGGGCGTCCGGCTTCGTCGCGTCCGCGTCCGACGAGCTACGACACGCGTTTTGCTCCCCGTGAGGGCGGCCGTCCGAAGCAGATCGAGCTGCCCCGCCCCGCGAGTGCGGCACCGCCCGCCGATCGTGGCGGCGGCGCAGAGCCCACCAAGCTCGTGAGGAAAGACGACGCGCGTCCGCGTCCCGTCGCCGTCGAGACGGCGGACGACGAGGAGAGCCGCGCCATCAAGCGCGGCGGCAAGGTCGTCCGCGTGCCGGTCAAGGCTCCGTCTGTCGACGAGAAGCGCGAGCGCGGCAAGCTCACCATCAACAATGCGCTCGACGAGCAGCAGCGGGAGCGTTCACTGGCGTCGCTCAAGCGCAAGCGCGAGCGCGAGAAGCTGAAAGCCATGGGCATTCAGCAGCCCAGGGACAAGATCGTGCGCGAAGTCGTCATTCCTGAAGCCATCACCATCCAGGAACTCTCCAACCGCATGACGGAGCGCGCCGTCGACCTCATCAAGTTCCTGATGAAGCAAGGCGCGATGCACAAGATCACCGACGTGATCGATGCGGATACGGCAGAGCTCATCGTCTCGGAATTCGGGCACACGGCAAAGCGTGTTTCGGAAGCCGACGTTGAATCGGGCTTCATCGGCGAGAAGGATGCCGAGGAGGCGCAGCAGCCGCGCGCGCCCGTGGTCACCATCATGGGCCACGTCGACCACGGCAAGACGTCGCTTCTCGACGCTATCCGCCAGACCAACGTGGTCGCGGGCGAGGCCGGCGGCATCACGCAGCATATCGGCGCCTATCAGGTGACGACGCCTTCGGGCGCGAAGGTGACGTTCATCGATACGCCGGGCCACGCCGCCTTTACGGCCATGCGTGCCCGCGGCGCCAAGGTGACGGACATCGTGGTGCTGGTGGTTGCAGCCGACGACGGCGTGATGCCTCAGACGGTGGAAGCCATCAATCACGCCAAGGCCGCGAACGTGCCGATCATCGTGGCGATCAACAAGATCGACAAGCCGGCAGCCGAGCCCAAGCGCGTGCAGACCGATCTCCTCTCGCATGAGATCGTGGTCGAGAGCATGGGCGGCGAGACGCTGGAGGTGCCGGTCTCGGCGCTGAAGCGGACCAACCTCGACAAGCTGCTCGAGACGATCCACCTGCAGGCGGAAGTTCTCGACCTCAAGGCGAACCCCGACCGCTCGGCGGAAGGCGTCGTGATCGAGGCGAAGCTCGAGCGCGGACGCGGCCCGGTGGGCACGGTTCTCGTTCAGCGCGGCACGCTCAATGTCGGCGACATCGTCGTGGCCGGCATGGCGTGGGGACGCGTGCGCGCCCTCATCGACGACCAGGGCAAGAACGTCAACAGCGCCGGACCTTCGGTTCCGGTGGAGATCCTGGGCTTCAACTCGGCTCCCGAGGCGGGCGATCAGATCGCCGTGGTGGAGAACGAGGCGCGTGCCCGCGAGATCACCGACTACCGTATCCGCAAGCGCCGCGAGACGCTCGGCTCGGCCGGTACGCCGCGCACGCTCGAGCAGATGATGCAGACGCTGAAGGACTCGGCGGGCAAGAAGGACTTCACGCTCGTCATCAAGGGCGACGTGCAGGGCTCGGTGGAAGCCATCGCCGGCGCGCTGAAGAAGCTCGGCACCGACGAGGTCGAGGCGCGCGTCGTGCATTCGGGTGTCGGCGGCATCACGGAGTCGGACATCGCGCTCGCGGCGGCTTCGAAGGCCGTCGTCGTCGGCTTCAACGTGCGTGCCAACACGCAGGCGAAGCAGACAGCCGACTCGCAGGGCATCGAGATCCGCTACTACAGCATCATCTACGATCTCGTGGATGACGTTAAGGCGGCCATGTCCGG
The DNA here is from genome assembly GCF_000383415.1 of Hyphomicrobium zavarzinii ATCC 27496. Classification (GTDB taxonomy): domain Bacteria; phylum Pseudomonadota; class Alphaproteobacteria; order Rhizobiales; family Hyphomicrobiaceae; genus Hyphomicrobium_C; species Hyphomicrobium_C zavarzinii. The sequence continues at coordinate 153,102 of NZ_KB911262.1, forward strand.
CCTGCTGGCGCCGACGCTGCGCGAGAACTTCCTCGGCTACGCCTCGATCAAGCAGGTGTTCAACATCTCGAAGGTCGGCAAGGTTGCCGGCTGCCTCGTGACGGAAGGCAAGGTGGAGCGTGGCGCGAAGGTGCGTCTGCTCCGCGACAAGGTCGTCATTCACGAGGGCACGCTCTCGATGCTCAAGCGCTTCAAGGACGATGTCCGCGAGGTGCCCGCTGGCCAGGAGTGCGGCATGGCGTTCGCGAATTACCAGGATATCCGCGAGGGCGACGAGATCGAGTGCTTCCAGGTGGAGACGATCAAGAGAAGTCTCTAGACCGCTCATGCGCGCTGTTCCGATCGCTCGAAAAGAGCGATCGGGCGCGCTCCGCGAGGCGCGACACTCGTCGCGAGTCGCCTTGCTCCCGGGCTGCTTCGCAGCCGAAGTTGCGTCGCTATAGAGGCCATTAGCCTCTTGCCGGTTCGATCCCGGTGGATTGAGAAGATATGTCCAGACGAAAATCCCATAGTGCGAAGGGACCTTCGCAGCGCCAGCTTCGCGTCGGCGAACTGATCCGTCACAAGCTGGCCGAGATGCTGGCCCGCGGCGAGATCTATGACGACGTGCTCGCTTCCCACGTGACGACCATCACCGAGGTCCGCATGTCGCCCGACCTGCGGCTGGCAACGGCCTACGTGATGCCGCTCGGCGGCAAGGACACCCAGACCGTGATCGATGCGCTCGGGCGCAACGCGAAGTTCATTCGCGGCGAGATCGCGCATGCGGTGGATCTGCGGGTGGCGCCCGAGGTTCGTTTCCGCGAGGACGAGACCTTCGACGAGGTCACGCGCATCGATCAGCTCCTGCACAGCGAGAAGGTGCGGCGAGACGTGGAGAAGGACTAGCCCCGCCTCTCGACACGCGACTGGCGCGTGAGGCGGCACGACCGCCGGGATGACGCGGGCGGAGAGATACCGATTGCTTCGCTGATCCGGGCGAGCGGTGCGGGACGCAGGTAAGCACACAATGGCACGACGTAAAAAAGGCAACGCCGTTCACGGTTGGCTGGTGCTCGACAAGCCGTTCGAGATGACCTCCACGCGCGCAGTCGGCATTCTCAAGCGTTTGTTCAACGCGCAGAAGGTCGGGCACGCAGGCACGCTCGATCCGCTGGCGACGGGTATCCTGCCGATCGCGTTCGGAGAGGCGACGAAGACGGTGTCGTTCGCTGTCGACGGCGAGAAGGTCTATCGCTTCGCCGTGCGCTGGGGTGCGGAGACGGCGACCGACGACGCCGAGGGCGAGGTGGTGGCGACGGGCGACGGGCGTCCGACGCCAGCCCAGATCGAAGCGTTGCTGCCGAGCTTCACGGGCGAGATCATGCAGGTTCCTCCTCAGTTCTCGGCCATCAAGGTCGACGGCGAGCGTGCGTATGCCTTGGCGCGCGACGGCGAGGAGGTGACGCTCGAAGCGCGCCCTGTGGTCATCGACGAGCTTCGTCTGCTCGAGACCCCGAACGAGGACGTCGCGATCTTCGAAGCACGCTGCGGCAAGGGCACCTACGTGCGTGCGATTGCGCGCGACATGGGGCGGGCGCTCGGCTGCCGGGGGCACGTGATCGAGCTTCGCCGGATGCGCGTGGGGCCGTTCGCGGAGGAGGAGTCGTTCTCGCTCGAGGAGATCGAGGAGGCGGCGGAGGCGGGCGAGGATCTCTCGTCGTTCCTGCGCCCCGTCGAGATGGCGCTGGGCGAGATCCTGGAGATCAACGTCAGCCCGTCGGATGCTGCCGATCTGGCGCAGGGGCGCAGCATTCTGATCCGCGGGCGCGATGCGCCGGTGCTGGGCGGTGTGGCGTATGCGATCTCCAAGGGCCAGATCGTGGCGCTGGGCGAGATCGAGAAGGGGGCCTTGCATCCCACCCGGGTGTTCAATTTCGGCGGCTGACGGGATTTGAAGCTTGCGCCTATGCAACTTCGGTTTTTAGTCCTGCAACCTCTTGACCTTGTTTGTGAAACTTTTCACTCGCGCTGTCCGGACGAATGTGTATAACGGCGCATCCCGTTCGCGCCTCAGGCGTGAGCGGCGTTTTGCTTTGGACCGATGATCGCACGTCAGGCGATGGAGCCTGATCCGATCATGGTCCTTGTTTGCGACCTGGCTGGACGACATCCCGGCCATGGCCGTTCATCGCCGCCCGAAGGGGCGGCCTCCCACCTGAAAGGAGACCCCGATGTCGCTGACGACCGAAGCTAAGTCCAAGCTCATCAAGGCCAATGCCACCAAGGCGAACGACACCGGCTCGCCCGAGGTTCAGGTTGCGATCCTGACCGAGCGCATCAACGGCCTCACCGAGCACTTCAAGGCGCACAAGAAGGACAACCACTCGCGCCGCGGTCTGCTCAAGATGGTGAGCCAGCGCCGCCAGCTTCTGGACTATGTGAAGCGCAAGGATGAGGCGCGCTACCAGAAGATCATCGAGAAGCTCGGTATCCGTCGCTAATAGCGGCGGAAATCGGGTTGGTGATGGCCGAGGTGCTGCTCCGCTCGGGTCCCATGGGGGACGCGAAGGGCAAGCTCGGCCTCCGCCATCGCTGGCAAATCGGCCTCCACTTTTTCGAAAGCACTTTTGGCGCCGCCGACCTTTTCGGTTCGCGGCGCTGCTTGCATTCGTGCTATGGAAGCCGCGCATCAAAAGACATGAAACAGAGATAGAACGAAAGAACGCACATGTTCGATATTCATCGCGTGGAAATTGAATGGGGCGGCCGCACGCTCAAACTGGAGACCGGGCATATGGCCCGCCAGGCCGATGCCGCCGTCTATGCGCAGTACGGAGAGACCAGCGTTCTGGCCACCGTCGTCGGCGCAAAGAGCCCGAAGCCCGGCATCGATTTCTTTCCGCTGACCGTGAACTACCAGGAACGTACGTATGCCGCGGGCAAGATCCCGGGCGGCTATTTCAAGCGCGAGGGACGTCCGACCGAGAAGGAGACGCTGACGTCGCGCCTCATCGACCGCCCCATCCGTCCGCTGTTCGTGGACGGCTTCAAGAACGAGGTGCAGGTCGTCGTCACCGTTCTTTCGCACGACCTCGAGAATGATCCGGACGTCGTTGGCATGGTTGCGGCTTCCGCGGCGCTCACGCTCTCGGGTCTGCCGTTCCTCGGACCGATCGGCGCCGCCCGCGTCGGCGTCATCGGCGGCGAATTCGTGCTCAACCCGATGATCGACGAGATGGCGGAAAGCACGCTCGACCTCGTCGTCGCAGGCACGCAGGATGCCGTGATGATGGTCGAGAGCGAGGCTCAGGAGCTTCCCGAAAGCCAGATGATCGGCGCCGTCGTGTTCGGCCACAAGCACATGCAGCCGGTGATCGACGCTATCATCAAGCTTGCCGAGAAGGCCGCCAAGGAGCCCTGGGACATCAAGCTTCCCGACGCGGAGAAGTACAAGGCGAAGGTCAAGGAGCTCGCGGGCGATCTTCTCAAGACCGCGTTCTCGACCAAGGAGAAAGGCAAGCGCCAGGATCTCGTGGCCGAGGCCAAGAAGAAGGTGCTCGAGGGCATTCAGCTGCCGGACGATCCGAACGAGAAGGTGCTGCTCGGCGACACCTTCAAGGCCCTCGAAATGGAGATCATGCGCGGCGACGTGCTGAAGACGAAGCGTCGCATCGACGGACGCGATCTCGAGACCGTGCGTCCCATCCTTTCCGAGGTTCACGTGCTGCCCCGCACGCACGGCTCGGCGCTGTTCACGCGCGGCGAGACGCAGGCGCTCGTGGTGGCGACGCTCGGCACCGGCGAGGACGAGCAGTACATCGACAGCCTGGAAGGCACCAAGAAAGAGCGCTTCCTGCTGCACTACAACTTCCCGCCCTACTCGGTGGGCGAGACGGGCCGCATGGGCTCTCCGGGACGCCGCGAGATCGGCCATGGCAAGCTCGCCTGGCGCGCCATCCATCCGCTGCTGCCGAAGCAGGACGAGTTCCCGTACACGCTGCGCGTCGTTTCGGAGATCACCGAGAGCAACGGCTCCTCCTCGATGGCGACGGTGTGCGGCACCTCGCTCGCGCTGATGGATGCGGGTGTTCCGCTGCGTTCGCCGGTTGCCGGCATCGCGATGGGCCTCATCAAGGAAGGGGATGATTTCGCCGTGCTTTCGGATATTCTCGGCGACGAGGATCATCTCGGCGACATGGACTTCAAGGTGGCCGGCACTGCAAACGGTGTCACGGCGCTGCAGATGGACATCAAGATCACCGGCATCACCGAGGAGATCATGAAGGTTGCCGTGGAGCAGGCCCATCGTGGCCGTCTGCACATCCTCGGCGAGATGTCCAAGGCGCTGACGGGGGCCCGCGAGGAGCTCGGCGAGTACGCGCCGCGCATCGAGACGATCAAGATTCCGACCGATAAGATCCGCGAAGTGATCGGCTCGGGCGGCTCGGTGATCCGCGAGATCGTTGCGGAGTCGGGTGCCAAGATCGACATCGAGGACGACGGCACGGTGAAGATCGCGTCGGCGAGCCGCGAGAGCATCGAGAAGGCGCTCGCCCGCATCCGCGGCATCACGTCGGAGCCCGAGGTCGGCCAGATCTACAAGGGCAAGGTCGTGAAGATCATGGAGTTCGGCGCGTTCGTGAATTTCTTCGGCGCGAAGGACGGCCTGGTGCACATCTCGCAGCTCACGCAGGGCCGCCCGCAGACCGTGGGTGAGGTCGTGAAGGAGGGCCAGGAAGTCTATGTGAAGCTCCTGGGCTTCGACGACCGCGGCAAGGTGCGCCTCTCGATGAAGATCGTCGACCAGGCCACCGGTCAGGAGATTCCGCGTGCCGAGGGCGAGCCCGAGGAGACGTTCTCGGCCGAGCGTCCGCCGCGCCGCGACCGCGAGGGCGGCCGTGGCGAGCGCCGCCGCCGGGAGTAGCCGTTACAAGGCGCTAACGGATTAACGACAAGAGGCCGCTGCGCATCAACGCAGCGGCCTTTTTCGTTAGATTGCGGACAGGTTCGCTTTTCCGGAGGTCTTCTGCTTTGCACCTCACCATCCTCTCCCCTCTCGCCGCGTTGCTGACCGTCTTCGTCCTCATGGCGTCTGCGCGCGCCGACGATGCGACGGAGCTGGTTTTTCATAGCCGGCATGTCCAGAGCGCCTTGAACGCGGATTTTCGGATTGCGCTCGGAGACCGCTATTCGCCGTCGTTCATCAAGGGGCGGTTCCAGCCCTATACGGTCACGTTTTCGGACGAGTGCGAGATGGAATGCTACGTCATCAGCCGCAATGGTGTGTCGTTCAACATCTACGGCAGCGAGGAGAGCGGCAAGATCACGGCGCTTTCGTCGTGGAGTGAGCGCGCGGCCGACAGTCTCGGCATTCGTGTCGGTACACCGCTGCGGGACGCGCTCAAGACGGATCGGGCGCGGTGCGAATATGCGGAGAGCCTGATGTGCCGGTCGGCCGTTCCAGGGCTCAGTTATTTTGTGGACAGCGAGGAGACCTGCGAGTGGGGCGTCCGCTGGGACAGCGGGGAGATCTCGGTGCGAGTGCCGGCCTGCGCCCGTGTCGGCGGGTTTCACATCTCGGCGTATTAGGCTGCCGGTCCGTTCGCCGACAATGCCGCGGCGATGAGGGGGGCGATGGCCGGCGAATTGCCGATGGGGCCGGTGTAGATCGCGTTGGCGCCGGTTTCCTCGATGGCTTCGGGAACGTCGTCTCCGGCGTGCATGCCATCGCCGAAGAAGAATCCCGCGACGATGGTCGGTGCAGGACTTGCTCGCAGCGCATCCTCCAGAAAGGGCTCTTCCTCGAGAAACGCCGTCGTCACAGTGGCGAAGCGCCGTGAGAGCGCGGCGCGGGCGGCGGCCTTGCGGGTTGCGCTCGCGGAGGCGGGGCCGAGCTTCGAGCCGTGACCGGCGATCAGGAGACGGGAATTGAGGGGTTCGAATCCCCTACGGTGCGCGATGGCGACGGCCTCCTGCACCAGGATGTCGGGTAGGACCGGGTCGAGGCCGAGGGGGGGGAGTATTCTCGGCTCTGTCGCAAGGCCAGCGGCGAGAACGCGTTCGCGAACTTTATGCACGAAGTAGCCGTCCGCCATGAAGAGCGGATAGACGGCGATGGTTTCAGCTCCCGATGCGGCTGCCTCCGCGAGCGCCTGCTCCAGCGTGGGTTCGCCTTTCAGCACGCCCGCGAAGAGAGGTGTGCCCGGCATGAGGGCGCGCACGGCGTTGGCCTGGGCGTTCAACGCAGCGTTGGGAGAGGCGCCGCCCCGGTCCCCGTGGCTTGCGAAAACGACCGCGAGCGCGTGAGCCGGCGAGGAGGTCATGATGCGGCGGCCTCGGCGATCGCCGTTTCGAGAGCGGCGCGAACCGCAGGGGGAAGATCGAGCCCGGCTGCGGCCGCTTTGCCGTGCTCCGACATCTTGCCGAGCGTCTTCACCAGGATGCCGATGACTTTCCCGGGCTCATGCTTCGCCGCGAAGTCCTCGGCATAGTGGGCGAGAAACACCAGCGAGGCGACGTCCTCGACAGCCTGGGCCTCGGGGTCGCGACGGAAGTTGTCCTTGCGGATGAGAGCGCCGACGCGTGCAATCTCGTCGTCGCTGTAGCCGAGGTCTGCCAGGATGGCACCCGCCCATTCGGCATGCTTGCGGCCGAGGTCCTTGCGCCAGCGGAGGTAGCCGGGCCGGTCCATGGGATAAGTGTTGCGGGGTACTTCCCACCGGCGGATGTGCTGAGCGCGAGCGGCGAGACGAAGCGCCTCCGAGGCATCGGGATAGACACGCGCGAGCATGGCCGACATGCGCTGCCCGTAGATCAGCTCGGCGGGATAGTCCGCACCGTCCACTGTAATGCGGTTCGGATCCTGGCTGTTGGCGGCGTCGATTTCGGCGGCCGCGGCGTTCATGCGTTCCATGGGTGTCAGCCTCATAGCGGCCCCCGGAAAATGAAATAGGCTCCCGCCACGATGAGTGCAAAGCCCACCAGGTGATTGAGCGTCAGCGGCTCGTGCAGATAGAGCACCGAGAAGCCCGCGAAGACCGTGAGCGTGATCACCTCCTGGATCGTCTTCAGTTCGGCGGCCGTATAGGTGCCGTGGCCGATGCGATTGGCAGGGACGGCGAGGCAGTATTCGAAAAAGGCGATGCCCCAGCTCACCACGATTGCGATCCAGATGGGCGCGCTCTTGAACTTGAGGTGACCGTACCAGGCGAACGTCATGAAGATGTTCGAGGCAAGGAGCAGAAGAATGGGAGCGAGATTGGTCGGCAGTCCGAAACTCGGCAAGGGGATCTCCGTGGCTATCCAGATGCAAAGGGTTCTGTTCAGCCTTTGATTAAGCCAAGCCGCAGCTCGTGTCTCGACATGAGGCCGCAATCCGTTATTACTGTCGCAGTTTTTCGCGCCTGCGCCCATCGTGCGACATGGGCGAACTCCGTAACCGGAACGGCTGGAATGAAGTCCACGCGCCGACAGCTCGACGAGCTTCTTGCCGGAGTGGCGCGCGGCGATGAAGCCGCGTTCGCGGAGCTTTACCAAGCCACCTCCGCGAAACTCTTCTCCGTTGCCCTGCGTATCCTGAGAAGCAAGGAGGCGGCGGAGGACGTGGTCCAGGATAGCTATTTCAGGATTTGGGAGCGCGCTCAGGACTTTAAGTCCGAGATTGCGGCGCCGATTACCTGGATGGCCGCGATCGTGCGTAACCGGGCTCTGGACGAGGTGCGGCGGCGCGGCGTGCGACCGGCGGCCGACGTGTCGGAGCTGGACGATCTTCCGAGCGACGACGAGCATCCCGTCGAGGTTCTCGGGCGGCGGGAGGATGTGGACCGGCTGCTGAAATGCCTCGAAGGGCTCGAGCCCGACAAGCGGCAGATGGTCCGGCTCGCCTATCTGGATGGCTTGAGCCGTGACGCGCTCGCCAAGCGGTTCGATCGTCCCGAGGGCACGATCAAGACCTGGCTGCATCGCAGTCTGGCTCAGTTGAAGGGGTGCCTCGAGCGATGAACGAGCTCGACGACATCGATGCCCTGGCTGCCGAGTTCGTGCTCGGAACGCTGTCGCGCGCGGAACGCGCCGAGGCGGAGGCCAAGCTCGAAAGCGACCCGGCGTTCGCCAAGGCGGTCGCCGTATGGGAGCGCCGTCTCGGGCCGTTGGCCGAGGTCGTGGCGCCGGTGCAGCCGCCGCCTGGGCTTTACAGCAAGATCCGCGCGCAAATCGGGCTTTCGCAGCATGTCGTGTCGCTCAAGGCGCGCGAGCAGGCGCTGGTGCGCCGGGCAAGCCGCTGGCGCACCGCGGCCGGTGCGATGACGGCGCTGGCGGCTTCGCTCGCGGGCGTGGTCGGCTGGCAGGAGTACGAACGGCGCCAGATGCCGACGCAGTATGTGGCGGTTCTGCAGGCAACTGATGCGCTGCCGGCGTTCCTGCTGACTGTCGATACCAAGACGAACATGTTCGTCATTTCCGCGATGCAGAAGCCGGCGGAAGCGGAGAAGTCCTACCAGCTTTGGCTCGTGCACGACGACATGCCGCAACCGAAGTCGCTCGGCGTGTTCGACGACAGCGAGATGGACGTGCGGCCCATGGCGGGCGGCAAGATGCACGACATGATGATGGACGGCACCTATGCGGTGAGCGTGGAGCCCAAGGGTGGCTCGCCCACGGGCAAGCCGACGGGACCCGTGGTGTTCAGCGGCAAGCTGGTCAAGGCGACGCCGTGATCTGAGCCTCGGCGCATTCCACGCGCTGGGGCGAAGTCATACGGCCGCTTTTCGTCATCGGATCAACGTTTTTATTTTGCGGATTTTTTGAAACTTCCTTTCGCGGCACGGCGTAGCTCCCAGCATGCTTCCTCGGTCGGCACCCGGGACGGGAAGCCCTTCGATGATCACTCCGGGATGGCGTTCATCATAAGAAAGGATACGCTCATGAAACTCACGGTGACCTCTGGCTCCGCTCTCGCTGCCGCCGCTGCAACGCTTCTGCTGGCCGGTGCCGTCTCGGCGCCGACTTATGCTGCCGACGAAGCCAAGGGACATTGCATGGGCGCAAATGCCTGTAAGGGCACAGGCGCGTGCAAGACCGCGACCAACGCCTGCAAGGGGCAGAATGCCTGCAAGGGCCAGGGCTTCACGGAGAGCACGAAGGCCGATTGCGAGAAGGTCGAAGGCGCGAAATTCGAGCCGGCGAAGTAAGCCGCTCCCGAGCGTCATGATGTCCGGCGGCAGGAAGACTACCGCCGGACATCGCGAAATTTGAATTCCGGAGGCGCGCGTCATGACGGCAGAGAAATGCCCGCCGGCCAATGCCGAGGGCTCCTCACAGAAGCCGCCCTACCTCGGTTTCGGCCTTGGTCTCCGGCCTCAGCACTACCAGGACATTCTGGAGGGAAATCCGAATGTCGACTGGTTCGAGGTCATTTCCGAGAACTACATGGTGCCGGGCGGGCAGCCGCTCAAAATGCTGGATCGCATCCGCGCGCGCTATCCGATCGTCATGCATGGTGTGTCTCTCTCGATCGCGTCGACGGCGCCTTTGAACGAGGGCTATCTGCGGGATCTGAAAGCGCTTGCGAAGCGGAGCGAGCCCGTTTTCATTTCCGATCATCTGTGCTGGACGGGCGTGCATGGCGTGAACCTGCACGATTTGCTTCCCGTTCCCTATACCCGCGAGGCGCTCGACCACGTGGCGGCGCGCGTGCATCACGTGCAGGAATATCTGGGTCAGGCGATCGCGCTCGAGAACGTATCGAGCTACGTGCAGTTCTCGCATTCGGAAATGAGCGAGTGGGAGTTTATCGCGGAGCTGACGCGGCGCACCGGATGCTGGCTGGTGTTCGACGTCAACAATGTGTTCGTCTCCGCGTTCAATCACGACTTCGATGCGTATGCTTTCATCGCGGGCGTGCCGAAGGAGCGCATCGTGCAGTTCCATCTCGCGGGGCACGAGCACAACATGAGCCACATCATCGATACGCACGATGCGATCGTGTGCGACGAGGTGTGGGATCTCTATCGAACGGCGCTGCGCCATTTCGGTCCCGTGTCCGCGATCATCGAGCGAGACGATCACATCCCGCCGCTGGACGAGCTGGTGGCGGAGCTCGATGTGGCGCGGTCCGTCGCGGCCGAGATGCTGAAACCGGCCGCGGCTGACGCATAAGGGCATTCGGATGACCGCGAAGCCGCCGTCTCTTGCGGAGCTGCAGACGCGTTTTCAGGCGGCGATCGTCGATGGCTCCGATGACGTGCTCGCGCTCATTCCCGCCAACTCGCGCACGAGCAACGCGGTGCTGCTCGGCGTCTACCGGAACGCTTACGTGGGGCGTCTCGTGGAGGTGGTGCGGAACGCCTATCCCATGCTCGCACGCCACATGGGAGACGAGGCGTTCACCCTCATGGCGCAGCGCTATGTGGCGCTCTACCCGTCTCGGCATGCGAATGCGCGCTGGTATGCGAGCGAGGTGCCAGAGCTGTTGTCGCGCGATCCGTTTGTGGCAGAGCCCGAGCTTCGCGAGATCGCGCTGCTCGAACGGCAGCTCGACCTCGCGTTCGATGCGCCGGATGCGCCGGTGCTCGATCTTGCGGGGCTTGCGCAGCATCCGCCGGAGACGTGGGGCGGGCTCGCCTTCGTTCCGCATCCGTCGGCTGCCGTGCTGGACTTCGAGACCAACGCCTTCGAGATCTGGCGCGCTCTCAAGGATGAGGAGGCTGCCCCCGCGGCCGTCCTAGAGGGGCCTCATGCTTTTCTCGTCTGGCGCCGGAACACTGTTCCCTCGGTGCGGAGGCTGGGGGCAGAAGAGCATATGCTGTGGAGCGAGGCCGCGCGCGGCAAGGCGTTCGCGGGACTCGCGGAAATGGCAGCCGTCTATGACGATCCGGACACGGCGGCGCTGCGGGTCGCCCAATATCTCAACGGATGGCTTTCGGCCGGGCTCATCAGCAAGGCCGTGACCTGATCTGGCGAAGCAGCTAGGTTCAGCGTGCAGTCGGGCCCACCCTTACAACATAGGTTGAACCATGACATCCACGCACGACCTCGCCAGTCTCGCCGCGCGCCTTCTTATCGCGCCCGTGTTCATCTGGGCAGGCATTGGAAAGATCACCGACTATGCCGGCTCGGCCGGATACATGGAAGCCTACGGGCTTCCCGGCATTCTGCTGCCTCTTGCCATCGCCGCGGAGCTCGGTGGCGGGCTTGCCATCCTGTTCGGAGTTTTGTCGCGCTGGGCCGGTCTCATCCTCGCCGTCTTCTGCATCGTCACTGCGCTGGTGTTTCACTCCGCCTGGTCCGGCGACGGCGGCAGCATGCAGATGATCAGCTTCTTCAAGAATCTCGGCCTTGCGGGCGGCTTGTTGCTGTTGTTCGCCAACGGCCCGGGGCGGTATGCCTTGCGCGATTGACGTAAGAAAGCCGATAGCGATGGGGAACATCGCTATCGGCTCTATACGTCGAGATCAGATCGCGAGCTTGCCGGCCTGTGCGGCGGCGTAGCGGTCGGCGACGGCCTTCCAGTTCACGACGTTCCACCAGGCCTTGAGGTAGTCTGCGCGCTTGTTCTGGTATTTCAGATAGTAGGCGTGCTCCCAGACGTCGTTGCCGATGAGGACGCGGCCGCCGTCCATGAGCGGCGTATCCTGGTTCGGCTTCGAGACGAGGGCGAGCTTGCCGGTCTTGTCGACGGTGACGAACACCCAGCCCGAGCCGAACACCTTGGTACCCGCGGTGTTGAAGTCGGCCTGGAGCTTTTCGAGGCCGCCGAGGTCGCGGTCGATGGCCTCCTTCAGAGCGCCGTCCGGGCCGGGGCCGCCGGGTGCGCCCATAATCTGCCAGAACATGGAATGGTTCGCGTGGCCGCCGCCGTTGTTGCGGATCGCGGTGCGGACTGCATCCGGGACCTCCGGGAGCTTGGCGAGCAGCTCCTCCAGCGGAAGCTTGGCCAGCTCGCCGTGATCCTTGAGCGCGTTGTTGAGGTTGTTGACGTAGGCGGCATGATGCTTGCCGTGGTGGATGCCCATGGTGGTGGCGTCGATATGGGGCTCCAGTGCGGCCGGATCATAGGGCAGCGCCGGCAAGGTAAACGGGCCCGACGGCGTCTCCGCGAAGGCGCGGCGGATGCCGCCAACGGATACAGCGGAGAGGAGGCCCGCGGCACCTGCTGCGACAAGGAAGTTCCGACGATTGGGTTTCATCATCAATAGTCTCCGTCTACTTCTGGCTGCCTCGTGAGAAAAGTTCATTACGCTATATAGCCTCCCTCTGTGGCAGAACCAGCGGGCAGGACAGAAAGTTCAGGACGGAATCGGCAATTCATGGGGCTGAGGCTCGACAAGGTGCTTCTTGCGCGGGGACTAGTTCCCACCCGGTCGCGCGCACGTGATCTGATCGTTCGCGGTGCGGTCAGCGTAGGCGGGGCCGTGCAGACCAAGCCTGGTGCGCTGGTGCCGGAGGATGTGCCGATCCAGCTTCTGGAGGCGGCCGACTATGTCTCGCGCGGCAGCCTCAAGCTCGAAGCCGCGCTCGATGCCTTCGGGTTCGATCCGGCGGGCCGGGCCGCACTCGACATCGGGGCCTCGACCGGCGGCTTTACGGAGGTGCTGCTGCGGCGCGGGGCAGCGCATGTGTTCGCGGTCGACGTGGGGCATGGGCAACTCCATCCCCGCCTCGCCGAGGATGTGCGGGTGACGTCGCTCGAGGGGATGGATGCACGTGCGCTCTCCTCGCGGGAGATCACGCGAAAGGTGGGGGCCATCGTCGCGGACGTGAGCTTCATCTCGCTCGAGAAGGCATTGCCGGCCGGTCTTGCCTTTGCCGATGCGGGGGCCTGGCTCGTTGCTCTGGTGAAGCCGCAATTCGAGGCCGGGCCGCAGGCGATCGGGAAAGGCGGCATCGTGCGGGATGCCGAGGTGAGGGACGCGCAGGCGGAGAAGATCGCGGCGTGGGTCGGCTCTCTTGCAGGATGGCGCGTGGACGGCGTGATCGTGTCGCCCATCGAAGGCGGCTCGGGAAATCAGGAGTTTCTTTTGGGAGCGCATCTCGATGGGTGAGGGCTCGGTTCGGGAAAGCGGCGCGTTCGTCATCGAGCGGCTCGGCGCCAAAGGCGACGGCGTCGCCACGCTCGATGGCGAGACGGTGTACGTGCCGTTCGCGCTTGCGGGCGAGCAGTGGCGCAGGAGCGATGACGGCTACCATCGCATAACGGACAGCGCAGAGCGGGCCGAGCCTGTTTGCCGCCATTTCATGCAATGCGGCGGGTGCCTTGCACAGCATATGTCTCCCGGTCTTTACCGAGATTGGAAGCGCGGTCTCGTTGTGGAGGCGTTCCGCCATCGCGGCATAGACGCCGACGTGAAAGAGACGGTGGTGGTGGACGCGCGCTCCCGGCGGCGCGCGTTTCTGGGTGTCGAGCGGCGCGGCGCGGATGTCATCCTCGGCTTTCGTGAGGAGGGGCAGCATACCCTCGTCGATCTCGTGGAATGTCCGGTGCTCGATCCCTTGATCGTCTCGGCCGTTCCCGGCCTGCGCGTCATCGCGCAGCGGGTGATGCCGGATCGCGCGGGCGGGCGGCTGGTGGTGACGCGCCTCGACCGTGGGCTCGACGTTTCGTTCGACAACGGCCGCAAGGATCTCTCGCCTCACGAGCGGGCGGAGCTCGGCGCGCTTGCGCAGAAGATGGGGCTCGCGCGGCTGATGGTCGGAGGCGAGTTGATCGTGGCGGGGGGACGTCCGGTCGTCACCATTGCCGGCGTGGAGGTGGAGATCGCGCCGGGTCTGTTCCTACAGGCTGTGCCTCAGGCGGAGCGGCTGATGGCGGAGATGTGCGTGGCTGCGCTGCCGAAGTCTGCAAAGACGATCGCGGATCTGTTCTGCGGGGTGGGGACGCTCACGCTTCCGCTGGCGCGGCGCGCGTCGATCACGGCTTACGACAGCGACCGGCGGGCGATCACCGCGCTCACGGGCGCGGTTCGTCATACGCAGGGGCTGAAGCCCGTCACGGCGCAGGTACGGGATCTCTATCACGATCCGTTGTCGGCGCGGGAGCTCGCGGGTTTCGACGCGGTGGTGCTCGATCCGCCGCGGGCGGGTGCGGCCGAGCAGGCGGAGCGGCTCGCCAAGTCGAAGGTGCCGACCGTGATCGCCGTCTCCTGCAACCCGGCGACCCTGGCCCGTGATGCGCGAACCCTGCTGGACGGGGGCTATCGCATGGGGCCCGTGACGCCGATCGACCAGTTCCTCTACTCGGCGCACGTGGAGGCTATCACCGTATTCCGGCGTTGAGCCTCACTAACAGCAAAAGCCCCGGACGCGGGCCGCGTCCGAGGCGCTGACTGCTCATGCACGCAGGATGATTAGGCGGAAGCCTTGGCCTTGGCGGCGCGGGTCTTGCCTGAGAGCTTCTTCAGGCGCTTGCGGGCGGCTGCGGTGTTGCCCTGGATGCGCGTCACCTTGGAGCGGGGAATGGCGCGGCGGGCCTTCTTCTTCTGAATCTCGACCTTGCGGTGATGACGGGCGGTCATGGGCGAAAAATCCTGTGAATGCCGGGCGCTTCGCCCGAATGTCCGATCTATGACGCCTCGTCTAAGGGATCTTGCGGCCAGAGGCAAGCCGAACGGCGCCGGGGCCTGGGGCGGGATGCCACGTGTCGCACGGGGTCCACAGACCTGCCGCCCTTCTGTCACAGGGCTGCAACATGAAGTCGTTAGTCGGGCCCAATGAATAAGCATATTCGGGGGATTTTCCATGAGCGGAGTGGCTGAGGCGCACGTACAAGGTGAAGACGCCCTGCGCGGCAGCCGGAAGAACCATCGGCTGGCGGAGGCGGTGCACCGGTATGGCGTGGCAAGCCGGAAGGGCCTCGAGGAGCGCTTCTTCACCTGGGCGTTCTCCGGCCTGGTCTATCCGCAGATCTGGGAAGATCCCGTCGTCGACCTCAAGGCCATGGCGCTGAAGCCCGGCGAGAACGTGGCCGCCATCGCCTCGGGCGGCTGCAACGTGCTCTCCTACGTGACGGCGGCGGATGTGCGGGTGACGGCGCTCGATCTCAACCCGGCGCATGTGGCGCTGAACAAGCTCAAGACGGCTGCCGTCGCGCGTGCGCCGGACTACGAGACCTTCGCACGCTTTTTCGTGTCGGCGGCAGATGCGAAGACGGCTGAGATCTACGACAGCCTGCTCGCCCCTCATCTCGACGCGGCCACGCGTGCCTACTGGGAAGGGCGGGATGCCCTCGGCCGCCGCCGCATCAGCTATTTCGGCCGCAGGTTCTACCGCCAAGGGCTGCTCGGCAGCTTCATCACGGCGGGGCATCTCATGGCACGCATCCATGGCCGCAACCCGGCCAGGATGCTGGAGGCGAAGGACCGGGCGGATCAGGAGCGGATTTTCCAGGAGGAGCTGGCGCCGTTGTTCGAGATGCGCCACATGCGCTGGCTCATGGACAAGCCCGCCTCCCTGTTCGGGCTCGGCATTCCGCCCTCGCAGTTCGATGCGCTCAAGGGTGATGCGCCGCAGATGGCGGACGTGCTCAAGGAGCGCTTGGCGCGCCTCGCCTACGGGTTCGATCTCAAGGATAACTATTTCGCCTGGCAGGCGTTCGGCCGCGGATACGCTGCGGGTGGCGCGGGGCCGCTTCCACCCTATCTCGAGCGCGCGAACTGGGAGACGTTGAAGTCCCGCGTCGGCAACGTCACCGTGGTTCATGCGTCGTTTGCCGAGCATCTGCGCAGCTTCTCCGCGCCCACCTACGACGCCTACGTGCTGCTCGACGCTCAGGACTGGATGACGGACGAGCAGCTCACGGCGCTGTGGAGCGAGATCGTGCGGACGGGCAAGCCGGGATGCCGCGTGATCTTCCGGACGGCGGGCGAGGAAACGATCCTACCCGGACGCGTTCCGAATGCGATCCTCGGGCGCTTCCGCTACGATGCCGCCCAATCCCGAGCACTGGGCGTCTTCGATCGCTCGTCGATCTACGGCGGATTCCACCTCTACACGTTCGAGGGCTAGCCCATGGTGGATGCCGCCGCCGAAATGGACGCGATCTATCGCCTGCAGCGGCACATCTACGACGCGTCCCGTAAGTACTATCTCCTCGGCCGAGACGGACTGCTGGATACACTCGACGTTCCCTCGGGCGGAAGCGTTCTGGAAGTGGGCTGCGGCACGGGGCGCAACCTCATTCTGGCGGCCAGGCGCTATCCTTCCGCGCGCTTCTTCGGCTTCGACGTATCGGGTGCCATGCTGGAGACGGCGGCGGCCTCTGTCGCCAAAACGGGTCTCAGCCGGCGCATCACGCTCGGGCAGGCGGATGCCTCGCGTTTCGAGCCCAGGGACCTGTTCGGCGTGGATGGCTTCGACCGGGTGTTCATCTCGTATGCGCTGTCGATGATCCCGCCGTGGCGAGAGACGATCGACCGCGCGCTCCATGCCGTCGCTCCCGGGGGATCGCTGCATATCGTCGATTTCGGCGAGCAAGGGCGGCTGCCAGGTGCTTTTCGCACTGGGCTCAGAGCGTGGCTCCGGAAGTTTTCGGTGGAGCCCAGGGCGGAGCTCGAGGCGGAGCTTCGGCGGGTTGCTTCGGAGACAGGCGCGTCCCTGTCGTTCGAGCGGCCGTTCCGCGACTATGCGTGCTCCGCCATTCTGCGGAAACCCTCGGCCTAGAACCCGTCTCAGGCGCGTGCGGTGAAGTATCCGATGACGAGGGCGGGCGCGAGAAGGGCTGCCGACCACGCGAGGGCGGAGACGGCGCTCACGGCGACGAACGGCAGCACCGGACGCTCCAGCGCGCCGATCTCGAGGGGCACGAGGCCGCGGTTGAAGCCCTGGAACTTGCTGAGGATCAGGCTCAGGTAGCCGTGTCTTTCGGCGAAGGCGCGCGCTTCGACGTGCTGCTTCTGGGTTGCGGAGAACGGCCACGTGGCGATGCGGTCCTCCTTGTGGAGGATGCCTTTGTAATAGGCGTAGAAGTCTCCGACGAAGGCGCCCGCTGCCGCCGAGAGGCACATCAGCGGGAAGTTGCCGTTTCCGATCACCATGAGCGTGCCGAGGCCGAACACGAGGATCAGCGTGGGTACGAACAGGATGGGGCGGGGGATACTGTGGGCCACCGCCAGCAGGAACAGCGCGGTTGCGACCGCATACTCGTGAGCGGCGAGGAAGCCCAGCACCTCGGTCTTGAAGGTGACGAGAAAGAAGGCGGGGGCGATCACGCCGGCCGCCCAGATGAACGCGCTCAGAATGTTGGCGATCTGGAACGGCAGCTCGCGCATCCGGAACATGCCGGCGACGACCGGCAGCACGGCGCGCACGGGGCCGAAGAAGTGGCCGAGGAACACGCCGAAAGCGCCGTATTTGTCGAAGAACTCCTCGGCCTGCGTTATGAGGTGGGGCCGGGTGCTGAACGGCCAGATCTTGTGCACGCTATCTTTGAAGTAGCGGCCGATCCAGAAGGAGACGGCGTAGCCGAGCGTGCCGCCTAGACCTGCCGCGATGATGGCGGGGGTGAGCACCGAGACCTCTATGCCGCTGGCAGCGAGCAGGGCCGCGATGCCTGCGAGAATGGCCGTGCCGGGTATCAGAAGGGAGAGGAAGCAGAAGCTTTCGCCGAATGCGACGAGGAACGCGATCGGTGCCGCCCAGTTCTCGTGCTCTCTGACGAAAGTCACGATCGTGTCGACAACTGCCTCAAGTGCCATTGGCAAACGTCTTTCATGTCATGAGGGCCGGGCGAGGGGCTCGCCGCATGGAGGGCGGTTTGTGGCTCCCTATGTGGGGAGGAAATCCAGTTTGGCCAGGGTCAGGCCTTCTTGCAACGCCGATTGAGCTCGGCCTGCAGCTCGCGGCCCACCTCGCCTGCCAGCATGGCGCTGCGGGAAACCTGGGCGGGTGTCAGGCGCGTGCCCATGCTCGCCAGGCTTGTGCGCGCGGTGTCGGCCTCCAGCTTCCCGCGCTTCAGCTCGTCGCAGGAAAGCTCCTTCTTCTTGGTCTTGTAGGCGAACAGGCGCACGCCGGACGCGTAGGCCTCGGGCGTGGGGCTCTCGTGGACCCAGCTCCGGGATTTGTCGTCGACCATATGGCGCAGGGTGGCTTGCCGGCGGCTGATGCATTCGGGTGAGTCGTCCACGCAGCCGAGGCCCGCACGTGTCTCGATCTCCGGTCCCGCGCCGATTGCGCAGGCTCCCAGGGCCAATGCTCCCGCGACCACAGCCAAGTGCGCCGCAATTCGTGTGGCGGCGTGGCACATGCTCATTTCCGGCCTCTTGTGATCACTTGAGGGAGCCAATAGAAGGCAGCCGTGGCAGGGTCAAGGCAGTCTCCTGGCGCCCGAAGGGCCATATCCGGCGAGGCGAACCCGAGCGACATCAATTCTCAATCCGTTTCATGGAGTTGCTCAAATGGTGCATGGGGTGCGCGTGCATGCCGTCGGCGGTGCGGATCGTCTGACTTGGGAGCAAATCGAGGTTGGCGTGCCCGGCCCGGGACAGGTGCGAATCAAACAGCGCGCCGCCGGATTGAACTATATTGACGTATATCATCGCTCCGGTCTCTACCCGCTCGCCACTCTGCCGGCCGTGATCGGCATGGAGGGGGCGGGCGATGTGGTGGCGCTGGGGCCCGGCGTGACGTCGCTTTCGGTTGGGGATCGCGTTGCCTACGCGGGCGTGCTCGGGGGCTATGCCGAAGAGCGCCTGATCGACGCCGACCGGCTTGTGAAGCTCCCCGACGGGATCGCTTACGAGACGGCTGCGGCCATGATGCTGCAGGGCATGACGGTGCGCTATCTACTTAGGGAGACTTACAACGTCGGCCCCGGAACGGTGCTGCTGTTTCATGCTGCGGCGGGCGGCGTTGGGCTGATCGCCTGCCAATGGGCCCGTGCACTCGGCGCGACGCTGATCGGGACCGTCAGCACCGACGAGAAGGCGGAGCTGGCGCGTGCGCACGGCGCTGCCCATGTCATCAACACGTCGCGCGAGGATTTCGTGGCGCGCGTGCGCGAGATCACCGGCGGCGAAGGCTGCCACGTCGTTTACGACAGCATCGGCAAGGATACGTATCCGCGTTCGCTCGATTGTCTGCGCAGGAAAGGGCTTTGGGTAAGCTTCGGCAATGCCTCAGGCCCGGTGCCGCCGTTCGAGCTCACGGCGCTCAAGGGTTCGCTGTTCGCGACCCGGCCTTCGCTCATGGCCTATACGGCGACGCACGCGGAACTCGACGCAAACGCACAGGATCTGTTCCGGATGGTGCTGTCGGGTGTGGTGAAGATCTCGGTCAACCAGACGTTCGCACTCAGGGATGCCGCCGACGCTCATCGCGCGCTCGAAGCGCGCAAGACGACAGGCTCCACTGTGCTCACAATCTAGCTACGGCTCTATCTGGGGGGATTCCAATGGCGCAAAAGCCGATCGACTTCTATTTCTGGCCCACACCGAACGGGCACAAGATCCGCATCATGCTGGAAGAGTGCGGGCTGCTCTATCGCATCAAGCCGGTGGACATCAACAAGGGCGATCAGTTCAAGCCCCGCTTCCTCGCGATCTCTCCCAACAACAAGATGCCGGCCATCGTCGATCCGGACGGCCCGGGCAAAGAGCCGATTTCGATCTTCGAGAGCGGGGCCATTCTCCAGTATCTCGGACGCAAGACCGGGAAGCTCTATCCGAAGGACGAGCGTGGCCGTGTGCTGGTGGACCAATGGCTGTTCTGGCAGGTGGGCGGTCTTGGTCCGATGGCCGGGCAGGCGCACCACTTCCGCCATTACGCGCCGAAGAAGGTCGCCTACGGCATCGAGCGCTACACCAAGGAAGTGACGCGGCTCTACGGCGTGCTCGACAAGAGGCTCAAGGGCCGCAGCTACATTGCCGACGACTATTCGATCGCCGACATCGCGTCCTATCCCTGGATGGTTCACTGGCAGCGGCAGGGCCAGAACATCGACGATTTTCCGCGCGTAAAGGCTTGGCTTGCGCGGCTTGCCGAGCGCGAGGCCGTGCAGCGCGGGCTTTCGAGCGCTCTTGCGTGACGTCTCCGTCAATCTTCCGGCATGGTTAGCCGGAGGTTACGGAATTCGTTAAACTTGAATTTCCCGGTGACCGGAAGTCACCCGATTGGCTCGAAACGAGTCGCCGGGAAAGGCGTTCTTTTCGAAACGCCTGTTCCCTCGTTTACCGCTTTTCATCGCAGTCGGACCTATCGTTATCGTCAAGAGGCCCACGTTCGCGGCTTTTGCGGCGGATCGGCAGGGGCTCGGAGTTCGACCGATAAGTGCTCAGAGGTAAACAGGAATGGCACGTTTTGATTTTTCGGCCGAGGACGTCGTAGACGGCTCGGCGCAGGTGGACGGGGCGGATGCCCTTTTCCAGCTGGGGCTTATGTATTGCGCGGGACGGGACGTGGAAATCGATCTGATCCAGGCGCACAAGTGGTTCAACATCGCGGCGCTACGCGGCAACCAGGCCGCCAAGAGCTATCGCCAGGAAATCTCGCGCGAGATGACCAAAAAGCAAATCGCGGCCGCCCAGAAGAGCGCCCGCGAGTGGCTTCAGCTTCACTAAGGTCGCTCCGCTTTCAGGCGGAACGACCTTTGCTGCTCATTTGATTCTTGCCGACGTGCTTCAGCTCACGTCGCCGGTTTCGAGACGCGATGCGTTCTGCACCGCCTTCTGCACCTTCTCGAAGGCGCGCACCTCGATCTGGCGAATACGCTCGCGCGAGACGCCGAACTCGCTGGAAAGCTCCTCGAGCGTGACCGGATCTTCCGCAAGGCGACGTGCTTCGAAGATGCGCCGCTCGCGGTCGTTCAGCGTCGAGAGGGCATCGCTGAGATAGGACTTGCGCCGTCCCATCTCCTCCGTTTCGACGAGCTGCTCCTCCTGGTCAGGGGTGTCGTCCACCAGCCAGTCCTGCCACTCGCCGGATTCGGAATCCGCGCGCACCGGAGCGTTCAGCGACGCATCGCCGCCGAGGCGCCGGTTCATCGAGACGACGTCTTCTTCCGACACGCCGAATTTCTTCGCGATCGACTTCACGTGCTCGGGCTTGAGATCGCCTTCCTCGAGCGCCTGGAGCTGGCTCTTGGCGCGGCGCAGATTGAAGAACAGCTTCTTCTGGGCCGCGGTGGTGCCCATCTTCACGAGGCTCCACGAGCGCAGGATGTACTCCTGGATCGAGGCGCGGATCCACCACATGGCATAGGTCGCCAAGCGGAAGCCGCGATCCGGCTCGAAGCGTTTGACCGCTTGCATCAGGCCGACGTTGCCCTCGGAGATGACCTCGCCGATCGGCAGGCCATAGCCGCGGTAGCCCATCGCGATGCGGGCGACGAGGCGAAGATGCGAAGTGATCAACTCCTGCGCCGCATCCGGATCACCGTGCTCGCGCCAACGCTTGGCCAGCATGTATTCCTGATCGGGCTCGAGCATCGGAAAACGGCGGATCTCCTCGAGATACCGAGAGAGGCCACCGGAGCCGCCAGCAATCGTCGGAAGAGTTTTTGTTGCCATTTGTCTCAAACGCTCTGGCCGGGTTGACCAGCCAGTTTACGCTCCCCATCTCAGGAACTGGAGACGCTGCCGTCTCCAGATCCGCTTTCCCTTCCGTTGGCGGAAGGGAGTTGTCTCGCGTTCTGCCGGGCGATCGACCGGCTTGTCCGCTTTGTCTTCTACGTCGTGTCTCAACGTTTAGATCGCTTAGGAGTTCGACACTCCGAACCTTAACGCAACCTTATCCCCGAATCCGTCTGCCGGGCTAATTACCGATTGGAAACGTTGCGCTTCGCCTTGCGTTTCGGCGCTTTTGGCGGTTCGGACAGTGTTGGTTTCAGGGCCGCATAAAGGGCTTCCATGTCGCTTGGTCGCGAACTTGTGAAGTGAAGCGGGCGGTGCGTGACCGGATGTTCGAAGCCCAGCTCCTCGGCGTGAAGCGCTTGGCGGCCTAGGTTTTCCAGTGCTTCTCCGGCCTTTTCCGGCAAGCGCCGCGTGCTCGATTTGAAGCCCGCGCCATAGACTGCATCGCCCATTACGGGATGGCCGATATGGGCGAGATGCACGCGGATTTGGTGAGTACGCCCGGTTTCGAGTGCGACCTTGAGCCGAGACGCCAAGGGCTTGCCGTCAGGTCCTGTAAAGGACTCCACCACCTCGTAATGCGTGACGGCGTGTCGGCCATGCTCTCCACGCAGAACGGCCATGCGTGTGCGGTTTGTCTGGCTGCGGCCGAGATTGGCATCGATGGTTCCGCTTTGGCGGAGGGGAGCGCCCCACACGAACGCTTCGTATGTGCGCACGAGCCGTCCATCGGCTCCGTGAGAGGCGAATTGCTCGGCGAGACCTTGATGCGCGACGTCGCTTTTGGCGACGACCAGGAGGCCGGATGTGTCCTTGTCGAGACGGTGGACGATGCCGGGCCGCCTTACGCCTCCGATCCCGGAGAGTTCGTCTCCGCAGTGGGCGATGAGGGCGTTGACGAGCGTGCCGCTCGCATGACCGGCAGCCGGGTGGACGACGAGGCCTGCGGGCTTGTCGATGACGAGCAGGTGCTTGTCCTCGTAGACCACGGCGAGCGGGAGCGCTTCGGGCGCCGGGCCTGCCGGTTCCGGTGGCGGGATCGTGATCTCGTAGCTCTGGCCGGGCCTCACTTTGGCGCCTGGATCTGTGGCGGTTCCTTGCGGACCTTGGACCTGCCCCTTGCGGATGAGAGCCTGTATGCGGGCGCGGCTCAGCCCTGCCAGGCTGTCAGCGAGAAAGCGGTCCAGCCGTGCGCCAGCAACGTCCTCGGAAACGGTGAGCGTGTGGGAGCCGCTGGGCGGGGTTACCGCCGCGCCTTCGGCTTCGTCGATCTCGCCTTCGTCGTCCAACTCGTCGTCTTGGTCGATCATCGGCTGAGGTCCTTGCGCTTTCGCGGCGTGCTTTTCTGTCGCCTTGGGACAGGGGAAGCTGTTAGACGTTCCGCTTGAATCCAGACGATGGGGGAGGCTCTGCGGGATGGCAGCGCGATACGGAAGGACATCGGCGGCATGACCCAGCCTGCGAGCGATCCGGCCGCCGGTGAGGCCGACGAAACGGCCGTGCGCAAGCGTACCGAGCGCCTCCTGGTTTTCATCGTGTCGTTTCTCGGCCTGCTCATCATTGCCGGACTTACGGCCGTCGTCCTTCGGATCATCTATCTCTCCTCGACGCCCTCGGCACCACGGGAGGGTCAGGAAGCCACTCAGGAAGCCACTCAGGAGACTCCTGCGGCAGCGGCGCTCCCGTCACAGGACCGGCTCGATCTGCCGGCGGGCGCGGTCGTCAAGTCCGTCTCGTTAAGCGGGGATCGCCTTGCCGTCCACTACGAGGCGCCCTCTGGGGCCGGAATCGCGATTTTCGACCTTGCCAGCGGGGCCGTGGTGCGCCGCGTTGAGGTCTCCCCCGGGGCGGGCGGGCGCTAGGGCCGGTGCCGGCGCCCGCGCGGCCGTTTGGCTCATGGGGAATGTGCATTTGGGCGAAGTTCGTCCTTGATCGGCGGCCCGGCCTCTCCTATAGGTGGCGTCCTTCGGAGAGCAGCCCCGTTCGTCTAGTGGCCTAGGACACCAGCCTCTCACGTTGGTAACAGGGGTTCGAGTCCCCTACGGGGCGCCAAGTCGATCGACGCTAACTTCCTGAAATGTCGCACAAAATTGTGGGACGGGAGGGGTGTGGCGTAGCCGCGAGGGCTTGATACGTCGACATATGAGTCGACAATTCATCCGTCCATCTTGCCGCAAGGAGCGGAAGGACGGACATGGCGAACAAGCCCAAAGAAGCTCAACCCATCAATCGTAACGGCTACTGGTACTTGGTGCGCCGCGTGCCCGAGGCCCTCGTTCCGCTCGATGGGCGAAGAACGGTGATCTGGAGTACCGGCGTCGCTGTTCATCAGGACCCGAGGGCCGTGTGGGCACGGGTGCTCGTGCGGCAGCCCCCGCAAGCTACTGGGGGACTGGTCAATGGCACGTCGATCGGGCATTCTTCCCTAAAATTATGGGAATAAATCCCGATGGAAGCGCTTAGGTCTGGTTTTCGTGCGGTTGTGTGCATCGCGACGCTTGCCATTGCCGCGTGTGATCAGCCGCGATCTGAGGCCTACAGCCCCGAAGCCGAGATCAACTTCAGACCGGTAACGGCAGTCGTCACGCCCGCGGAGATGGCTACCAAAATCTCCGGCATCGCGACGCTCCTTAGTCCTGACCCTCTCACTCAGCTCAACGCCGAGATTCGCGCGGCAGAGATTGCTCTTGGGTTCAGCAAACGGACTGTGGACCGTTTCAAGGGAACGACCTCCCTCGGCGAGCATCGTCTAGACAATGCCGAGCGGCAGGCCGCAACAGACGCGACGCAGGTCGCGTTGCTCGAACTCAAATTGCGCAACTCTTGGGGCGAGTCAGCGCCATTCCTAGCGGCCGGGAAGCGCCAAAACCTCGTCGATGAGCTTTCTTCCGGCAAGACGACGCTGGTGCGGCTCGATTTCCCGCGCTCCGACGAGCGTGGGCCAAAAAACGTGCGGATTGTTGCCCTCGGTGGGGGCGAGGAGACACCCGTGACAACGGTGTGGCCGGCGCCTTCGGGCAGTCTTGCCATGCCCGGCACCTCGTTCTTCGGCATCATGGCGACCGGCCCCGGCTTAAGACCCGGCGATCGGGCCAAGGTCAATGCCGAGCGAAGTGCAACGACGGCCGGCGTGATCGTGCCGGCCTCGGCCGTGGTGGTTTTTGCTGGCGATTCCTGGTGCTACATTGAGGGCAAGCCGGGCGAGTTCGAGCGCCGCCGTATTACGCTTACGACGCCGGTCGCCGACGGTTACATCACCAACGAGTTTGCTCCAGGAACGAAGGTCGTCGTGGAGGGTGCGTCCGCCCTCCTATCGCGTGAAGCCGACCCCGCTTCGTTCGACGATGATGACGACGACGACCGCGGGGACGATGCCGGGTCGCGCGCCAAGCCTGCGGCTCGCGACAAGATGCCTGCTCAGGAGCAGGACGGGACCAAGGACGACCACGGCTCGCCGCTCGCGAGCTCGGATGCCAATTCCAACTCAGATCCCGACTAGAGCGCGCCAATGGATGCTATCATCCGATGGTCTGTCCGCTACCGAGTGGCCGTGGCAGCCCTTTCCGTCGTGTGGCTGGTCGCCGGAGTGCTCTTTACGCTCAACGCGCCCCTGGACGTCTTTCCTGAGTTCGTGCCGCCTCAGGTGACCATCCAAACGGAAGCGCCGGGTTTCGCACCGGAACACGTCGAGCAAATCATCACGCGGCCCATTGAAGCAGCCGTAAACGGTGCGCCTGGCATTGAGTCAATGCGTTCGGAGTCCGTTTATGGGCTGTCGGTTGTGTTGATCACCTTCACCGAGGACGCCGATCCGCTCACGCTCCGGCAGGGCATATCGGAGCGGCTGGCCACGCTGACTGGAGAGCTCCCAGAGGGGGTGCAGCAGCCGAGGCTCACGCCGCTCACCTCGAGCACGATGGATGTCCTCAAGTTCGGCTTAGTCTCGAATGTGGTCGATGCCTACACGCTGCGCGACATCGCGGACTGGACCATCAATCCGCATCTTCTGTCTCTGTCGGGTATTGCGCGCGTGACGGTCTATGGCGGCGCAGTGCGGCAAGTGCAGATCCAGCCCGATCTCGACCGACTGGCGGGTCTCGGCATTTCGCTCTCCGAACTCATGGAAGCCGGCAGGGCCGCAGTGGCCTTGCGCGGCGGCGGCACCATCGACACCCGCTCGCAGCGCATAACGCTCGATGCCACGCCGCCGACCCCGGATCCCGAGAAAATAGCTCAGGCCCTGGTCGTGATGCAGGACAACGTACCTGTCACGATTGGGCAGGTGGCAAACGTGACCATCGGACCGATGGTGCCGATCGGCGACGCCACCATCATGGGCAAGCCCGGCGTCCTTGTAACGGTCTCAAGCCAGTTTGGGGCTAACACCTTGAAGGCAACGGAGGCTGTGGAGGCCGCGCTCTTGGACCTCAAGCCGGCGCTCGAGAAGCGCGGCATAGACGTCATCCTGCTCCACCGGCCTGCGTCATTCATCGAACGGGCGCTGGGGAACCTCGAACACGCGCTTGCGCTTGGTTCTGCACTCATCCTGTTCGTGCTTTATGCCTTCCTACGGAGTTGGAAGGCGGCACTGATTTCGTTTCTCGCCATTCCTCTATCGCTGCTGGCTGCCATCGTGGTGCTGGCCGAGTTCGGGCAGACGCTCAATACGATGACGCTCGGCGGCTTCGCCCTTGCGCTCGGCGTTCTCGTCGACGACGCCATCATCGACATTGAAAATATCATGCGCCGGCTTCGCCTCGCCAAGGCGGAAGGTCGCACGGACGATCTCGCCACTATCGAGGAGGCCTCGATCGAGATTCGAGGTTCGATGTTTTACGGCACACTGGCCGTCATTTTCGTGTTCCTGCCCATCCTCTTCACTGGTGGCGTCCAGGGACGCTTTATCGGACCGATGGCGCTCACCTTCATCATTGCTGTCATTGCGTCCATGGTTGTGGCCCTCACCGTCACGCCGGCGTTGTGCGCCTTGATGCTCACCGGCGAGGAGACGAAGGAGACCCCGCGCCTGCTAGAACGCATGAAGGACGTGCAGGCTCGTTGCATGAGGGCAGTGCGGAGGCACTGGGGGCTTACCGTGGCCGCACTGATCGCTGCATCCGCTGCTGCGGTCTCTGTAGCCCCCTTTCTGCGCAGCGAGCTCATCCCGCAGTTTCGTGAGGGGCACTTCGTCATTCAAATGACAGCGGCGGCGCAGGGGACGTCTGTCGCTGACGTGGCTGCGACAGGGATCCGCATCTCAAACGAACTTCTCAAACTGCCGTTCATTCTTGCTGTCGGACATCAGATCGGGCGAGCCGAGGTGGGCGAGGATACCTGGAGCCCAGACAAGAGCGAGTTCCATGTCGAGTTGACCGCCGAGCACGAGGAGACGGAAACCGAAGCGCAAGACATGATCCGGAAGGTTCTCGAAAGATTCCCCGAGGTGCGCACCGAGGCAATGACCTTCCTTGGCGACCGTATCAGTGAGACCCTGAGCGGCGAGACAGCGCAGATGGTCGTCAATCTCAGCGGCCCGCAACTCGAAGCTCTTGAATCGGCGGCTGATCAGATTCAACAGGCCGTCGCGTCGATCGAGGGCGTGGAAGACCTGCGCATTCCTCGCAAGGCAAAAGTGCCGACGGTTTCCCTCTCGCTCGACAATGCGGCGCTGGCTCGCTATGGCCTCACGGCACAGGACGCGCTCGATGCCGTGCAGACGGCTTTTGCCGGCACGACGATCGGGCAGACCTACGTTGGTGCCCAGACGGTGGACGTTGTCGTAATCCTGGCGCCAGCCGAGAGGGATCGCGTAGAGCAGCTCGCGAACTTGCTCATTGGCAACTCCAAGGCTCGTGTGCTTCTCGGCAACGTCGCCTCCATAAAGATCGCTGAAGGACGCTCCAACATTCAGCATGAAAGCGCTCAGCGCCGGGTCACCGTGAATTTCAACGGCTCGGAGGAGCGCTCGCTTCGCGATATCGTCGCCGATGTGAAAGCTCGGATTTCCGAGCTCAAGCTGCCGCCCGCCGTCTATGTTTCATATGCGGGGCGCGCCGAGGAAGAACGCGCCGGACAGATCCGCCTGGCGTTCTTGACCGCCATCGCGATCGGGCTCGTAGTCATCGTGCTGGCGCTAGCGTTCCGGAGGCGCGCGCTCGCCGCGGTGCTATTGGTCAACGTGCCGTTCTGTTTGATCGGAGGAATGGCTGCCATCGTCGCGAGTGGGATAGGGCTCACGCTGGGCAGCCTCGTTGGACTGGTCACCGTGTTTGGGATCGGGGCGAGAAACTCGGTGATGATGCTGGCTCATGTCGAGCATCTCGTCGACAACGAGGGCCGTCCTTGGTCGGCAAGCACCATTCATCTCGCGGCGGCGGAGCGATTCGCACCTGTGTTCATGACGGCGCTGATGGCGGCGCTCGGCTTGGTGCCTCTCGCCTTGGGCCTCGGCCGGCCTGGTCATGAAATCGAAGCGCCGATGGCTATCACCATCCTTGGTGGCCTCGCCTCGGCAACCTTCCTCAACCTCGTGCTGCTGCCGGAAACGGTTATCAGGCTGCAATCCTGGCTTGGTCTTGGCAGCGACGCGACAATAGCGGCCGAGACGCGTGACCTGACCTCAGCAGGGGCGGAAAAGAGATAGCACGTTACTCGTCTTACGAACCGGTTGCGCGGCTAGCCAGCTAGCTCTGACCCTCACCGTAGACCGTGCAAAGGTACCCTATGATTGGCGATTTATCGGATCGGGCCGCGCCGGCAAAAGCGTCTTGAAACTAAGCGCCTTGGTCTCGATCGCTGTCCAAGACGCAAATCCAGCTAGTGGTGCCAGAACCAAGGCCGCGAACATGTTCGCAGTGATGCTCATGCTTGGAAAAGCAACCATCAGCGACTGTTGGATCGGCCAGCCGTAGAGGTAGGTGCCGTAAGAAATATCGTTGTGCTGTGTCCACCTGCCGAGTGCGCCCCAAGGCAGCCGTTCAATCTCGGTCAGCACGCGGTCAACGGTAGCAGCACGGAACAGTACGCGGGGATCAACCTGCGCTTCGATTGCAAAAACGAAACGCACTTCGGCGTCGGCGGCGCCTTTGGTCTGACCGATGACAGCGAGGATGCAATTTTGCGGTTAACCGCCGGCTATGAATTCGAGTGATTAGTAGGGCGCTGTAACTTGTTTGGCACGCGAGCGATTGGCCGTGCGCCTTGTCCCTAATTCGCATGACGCAGCGGATTTCTCCTTCGGAAGGGCGCCTCACCGCATTATCTGTGCGAACGTCGCTAAGATTCACGGTTTGACAGTCACTGTTTCGATCATCGCCGCACCCGAAGGGCGAAGGAGTACTTCGTCACGATCGACGGAGTGATGGCAAGGCAGGTCACTACAATTTTTGTGGCAACGTCCGCTTTCTCGGCACGACGGTCA
>NZ_KB911263.1 GCF_000383415.1 Hyphomicrobium zavarzinii ATCC 27496
GAGCCTGGGCGCGGGCGTGCGGCTGCTCGCGGTCTATTCGGCCGGGCTCGGCGTTCCGTTCGTTATGGCCGCGGTGGCCATCCGCCCGTTCCTGTCGTTCATGCACCGCTTCCGCC
This sequence comes from Hyphomicrobium zavarzinii ATCC 27496, assembly GCF_000383415.1. GTDB lineage: Bacteria > Pseudomonadota > Alphaproteobacteria > Rhizobiales > Hyphomicrobiaceae > Hyphomicrobium_C > Hyphomicrobium_C zavarzinii. The sequence continues at coordinate 117 of NZ_KB911263.1, forward strand.
GCCATCTGGGGCTGATGGAGAAGATCATGGGCCTGCTGCTGGTGCTGACCGGCATCGCCTTCCTCAACGTGTTCGAGTGGTTCAGCATCCAGGCGCTCGGACAATGGCTGATCGAGACGTTCCCGGGCCTAGCCCGCGTCGAGGAGCTGATGACGCCCGAAAAGCTCCAGCACGATCTCCGCACGCTAACGCCCGGAGGTTGAGGACGTGGCCACACCCATCGCGCTCACCATCGCCGGCTCCGACAGCTCGGGCGGGGCGGGCATTCAGGCCGATCTCAAGACCTTCACGGTGCTGGGCGTCTACGGCGCGTCCGTGATCACCGCCATCACCGCGCAGAACACGCGCGGCGTGCAGGGCGTGCTGACGCTGCCGCCCGACATCATCGCTGCGCAGATGACGTCGGTCGCCTCCGATCTCGCTGTGGGCGCAATAAAAACCGGCATGCTGGCCGATCGCGTGACCGTGGAAACCGTCGCCGAAGGTCTCGCGCGGTTCGCGGGAGTGCCGCTCGTCATCGATCCCGTCATGGTGGCGACCAGCGGCGACGTGCTGCTCGCTCCCGAAGCGATCGACGCCGTGAGAACGCGCCTGTTTCCGCTCGCCGACATCGTGACGCCGAACCTGCGTGAGGCCGCCCGCCTGCTTGAGGCGCCTGTCGCCACCTCCCTCGGCGAGATGGAGGCGCAGGCCCGCCGCATTCTGGCGCTCGGCCCCAAGGCGGTGCTGGTGAAGGGCGGGCACGGGGAGGGGGTGGACGCCACCGACATTCTCGTGAGCCGGGACGGTCTGAGCCGTCTCACGGCGCCGCGCATCGCCACGCGCAACACCCACGGCACGGGCTGCACGCTGGCAGCCGCCATCGCGGCGCGTCTTGCGCAAAAAGCCACGCTCGAGACGGCTGTGGCAGATGCGAAAAGCTTCGTCTGGAAGGCGATCGAGGCCGGAAAAACGCTGTCCGTCGGAACGGGTGACGGCCCTGTCGATCATCTCCATGCAATCCGGAGACAGTAACTGTTGCGCCGAAGCATCGCCGGACCGGCAATGCGTCGCGCCCATCTTGTCAGTCTCTTTGGGTTCTGCAACTCTCCTGCCCGTGCAGCGCCGTCGTCGGGGGGCGATAGAGCAGCGCACATACTACTGACTACACGACTTTGGGGGGAGCTAAGTGGCGATCAGGGACGCTGCGAAGCTCGGCAAAAAACCGGTCCGGTTCTTCCGGGCCGGTTTTTTCTTGCCCGAAGCGCTCGCGCCCGCCGCAGGCCCCTGATAAAGACGCTCGCGCCGCCGGACAAACGCAGGCGCCATAATAAGAGCCAAGCCGCGAGATCGGACTGCCGAAATGGGAGGACTTGAGAAGGACGGGCGGGGGAGCAGCCTCCTGGCGATGTCGGCGCGCGCCTCCTACAGCCTGCGTCTCGCTGCGTTCTACGGCGCCCTTTTTCTGATCTACGGCGTGCATCTGCCGTATCTCCCCGTCTGGCTCGACACGCGCGGCCTCACCGCGGGCGAGATCGCCGCCATCACGGCCGCTCCCTTCTTCCTGCGCGTCTTCATAACGCCCACCGTCGCCATCCTGGCCGATCGCACCGGCGCTCATCGCAGGATCGTCAACGGGCTCGCCTGGCTCGCGCTCGTGCTCGTGCTGGCCTTGAGCCGGATGGAGAGCTTCTGGGCCATCTTCCTGCTGGCGGTGCCCTTCGCCATCGCGCTCTCGACCATCATGCCGCTGACCGAGACGATTGCCGTGGCCGGTGTGCGCGCCAAAGGGCTCGACTACGGGCGTATGCGCCTTTGGGGCTCGATCACGTTCGTGACCGCGGGCTTCGTCGGCGGCTGGCTGATCGATCACGCAGGCGCCGATGCCGTCGTCTATTGTATCATCGTCGGCGCGGTCGCGACGGTGGCCATCGCCTCACAGCTTCCGGAAAAGCTGCGGCTCGCGCCCGGCCCGGATCAGGTGCCTGCCGAAACGCTCTCCCATCAGGGCGCCATTCGCGGCGGCAGCACGGAGGAGGCGCTCCGTCTCGTCCGCACGCCCGTGTTCCTGGCGTTCCTGCTGGCTGCCGGCGCTGCCCAAGGCGCGCACGGCATGTTCTACACCTTCGGCGCGCTCACGTGGCACGCCCAGGGCATCTCCACCGCCTGGGTCGGCGCCCTCTGGGCCATCGCCATAGTCGGCGAGGTGATGCTCTTCGCCTACTCCGGCGACATCGTGCAGCGCTGGGGACCCGTGACGCTGATGGTCAGCGCCACCGCCGCCGCCGTGCTGCGCTGGGCGCTGATGAGCTTCAGTCCGTCGCTCCCGGCGCTGATCCCGCTCCAGATGCTCCACACGCTCACCTATGGCGCTTCGCACCTGGGTGCCATGCACTTCATCTCGCGCGCTGTTCCCGAAAGCGCGCAGGGAACGGCTCAGGCCATGTACGCGACGGTCGCGGCCGGCCTCCTGATGGGCGCGGCCACGCTGACCGCAGGCAGGCTCTATCCGAGCATCGGCGGCCACGCCTATCTCGCCATGGCCCTCCTCGCGGCAATAGGATTTGCCGCCGCGCTTTACGTGCGTGCAAAATGGCAGGGCGGCCTGCTGTGGACCAGCCCAGAGGCCGCGAAAGTTTGAGGCCAGGGGGCTCAGCCCCAGAGCTGCGCGGAAGGTGGCTGCAACTTTCCATCCTGGAAGCGCACGGGCGGATCGCGGTCGGTCGCGAGCAGCAAAGGTCCGTCGAGGTCCACCCAATCTGCGTCCTGCGCGATCAGAAACGCGGGCGCGACCGCGAGCGAGGTCGCGACCATCGAGCCAACCATCACCTTGAGCCCAGCCTCCCCTGCCGCCTCCCGCAAGGCGAGCGCTTCGGTGAGCCCGCCCGCCTTGTCGAGCTTGATGTTGACGGCGTCGTAGCAATGGAGAACGTCCGCCAGATCGGCGCGCGTATGCACGCTTTCGTCGGCGCACACAGGCACGGAGCGCATCAACCCTTCGAGCATGGCATCCGCGCCAGCCGGAAGCGGCTGCTCGACGAGCTCGAAATCGGATTCGGCCGCAGCCGCCAGGAACGGCCCCACCATGTCGTCGGTCCAGGACTCGTTGGCGTCCGCGACGAGCCGCGCGTCCGGTCTCGCCTGGCGTACCGCCGCCATACGATCGATATCGCCAGCGCCGCCAAGCTTGAGCTTCAGAAGCCTGTGCGCGGTTGCATCCTGCGCAGCGCGCGCCATGGCTGCGGGCGTGTCTAGGCTCAGGGTGAAGCACGTCTCGACACCCGCGAGCGGCGCGCATCCCAGGCTTGCCGCCACGCTCCTCCCGCTCGCTTTCGCTTCGAAATCCCAGAGCGCGCAGTCGAGCGCGTTGCGCGCCGCGCCCGGAGGCAACGAGGCGGCAAGAATGTCCCGGCTCGCGAGCAGGCCAGGGACACGGCTTGCGTCCTCAATGGCGGCCACCACGCTTTCCGGCGTCTCGCCATAGCGCGCATAGGGCGTGCATTCCCCCCGACCGGTCACCCGCCCGTCGGAAATCGACACCGCGACCACCACCGCATGCGTCTTTGCTCCGCGGGCGATCACGAACGGCACCTTGAGCGCGAAGCGGTCGACGGAGATGGAAAGGGAGCGAAGAGACATGAAAACCGTGGCGCCTGACTTGCGATCCCAGACGCGCGATCATCGACGCGCAGCATCGATCGCCAGCGGGAAGGGAGCTAAGTGATACGCCCGCTGACGTGCGCGAGGAAGAGATAAACCCGCCCCATGTCCGACAGCAGATGAGCGTTGATCGCCCGGCCGGAGGGATCGCGCTGCTCCGCGTCGCGCCGGATGTTCTCGAAGTCGACGAGGTAGTGGTTGATCGTCCGCTGCAGGTCCGGATCGGTGCGGTAACGCACGCTGAGATCGTCGAAGATGGCGCGGCCTTCCGGCGTATAGATGCTGCGCACCATCACGCCGCGCTGGCCTGCCGCGATGCGCTGCCAGAGCGCGGCCGTCGTCGCCGGATCGAGTGCACGCGCGATCACGTCGATCTGGCTGTGGAAGGGGACCGGCGCCTGCGGAGGCGCGTGCATGACAGGCGCGGGATGATGGGCTTCGTCATCGCGCGACGCGCGCGCCAGAAGATCGCCGAGCGACCACCCATCACGGTTCTCTGCGGCAGGCGCTTGCGAAACGGCGGGACGTGAGAGCGGTGCCTGATAGGGCGACGGCGGAGGCGGCGCGGCCCGGTAGACGGGATCGGGCGCCGCCGGTGTGGAAAGCGTGCTGAGCGCGCGCGGCCCGGTGTCCGACACGGCGCGTGCCTCTGCAACATAGCTGCTCGTCAGAGACGGAACGCCGGGTGTGCCGGGCATGGGCGGCTGCGGCGGCGTCACATCCCGCCCGGCGAGCGAGCGCGTCGTGAGGTTGGAAAGCTGCTCGATGGCGCGGAGCTGGTCCTGAAGCGCGCGCCGCATGGCCTCCGCGTTCTCGCGCGTGGCGGTGGGAAGCCGCTCCATCTGCTCCTTGAGGCGCACTTGCTCGGCGGCGATATCGGCGGCCGCGCGGCTCGCCCGCTGCCTGACCTCGTCGGAGGTTTGGTCGATCCGGCTCGTGAGCGAGGAGAGCTGCTCCGAGACCACGTTGGAGATCGACGAGAAGCGCGAGCGAAGCTCGTCGAGCGCGCGCTCGCCCTCCGCGCCGGCTTCGAGGCGGAACCGCTCCAGATCGTCGAGGGCCGTGCGCTTGGTGGCTTCCGCGCTCGCCCTGAGCTGCTCGGCCGTCGCGCGCGCACGCTGCTCGGCAGTGGCCAGCGTGCCTTCCATCGACGACGAGAAGCCTTCTACGAAACGGCCGAACTCGTCCGCCTTTCCGGAGAGCCGGTCCATCGTGCTGGAAAGCTCGGCGTGGCGGCCCTGCAGGGTGGATTCGATCTTGAAGTTGGCGTTCTCGAGCGAGTTGGCGGCGCGCATGATCGCCTGACCCTGGCCCTCGAAACGATTGGTGACGGCGTTGACCTGCGAGAGCAGGTTCTCCGACACGCGCTTCAGCATCTCGGACTGACCTGCCAGTCCCTCGATGGCCTTGAGCGACTGGCGCGTGATGTTCTCGCTCGTGCGGCGCACCGAGTTGATGCCGTGCATCAGGCTCTCATCGAGATTGACGGCCTGACGCGAGATCGTCTCGCTGAACGTGCGCGCGTGATTGTCGAGTGCGGAGGTGAGGGCGCGCGCCTTTTCGGCAACCGCGGTATCGATGGTCATGGTCGAGCGCACGATGGATTCGTCGAACGACTTCAACCGCTGACCGAACGCGGCATCGAGCGCCTTGGTGCGCTCCACGAGCTGAATGTCGAGCGCCTGCGCGCGATTGCTGATCGAGGTGTCGAGGGCCCGCGCATACTCCTCGAAGACGAGCTGCAACTTCTCGGTCCTGTTGCTGAGCGAGGTGTCGAGCGTTGTCACGTAGCTCGCGATCGCGTCCTGAAGCTGGTCCGTGCGTGCACCGAGCGCCATCGCGAGGCCGGACGTATACCCTTCGAGCATCCCCTGCAGTTGCTCGGTCTTGCTGCCGAGCGCGTGCTCCAGCCGGTCGGTGCTCTGCCCCACTGCGGATTCGAGGGCGGTGAGGTTGTCGCCCGCGCCCTGGATGATATGCGCGAGCTTGATCTGCTGGTTCGAGAGTTTGTCGATCAGCGAGGGAATATCGGTTCCGAGCGTCTTCAGCGTCTCTGTGACACGCTCACTGGTGGAGAGCAGAGAGTTGCGCTCACCCGCGAGCTCCTGGATGAGACCGCGGATCTTTCGCTCGTTCTCCTCGTAGGAGCGTTCGAGCGCGGTGACCTCGTTGTGAACCAGGGCTTCGAGCTCACCCGCGCGTCCGAGCGCGCGCGAGATGGCGTCGTTCATGAAGCCGACCTGACGGCGCACAGCCTGCCCGAGAGAGGCGACCGATTGCTCGGCCATACGGTCCGGCTCCGCGAGCCGGATTGCGACCTCTGTCATGGTCGAGGAGCGTAAGCGCAACTCGTCGGAGCGCCACGCGAGAAGCGCCAGCGCCCACAGCACAGCCACGGGAACGATAATCGCGGTCGCGGTGAGGAACGTCGAAGGCTTCTCGAACAGCGAGAGGAAGGTCGCGCCCGCTTCGAGCTCCGCCCGCACGATGACGTAAGAAAACGCGAGGCAGATGACGGTCCAGACAGCGGTCGCGATCGCGGCGTACTTGAAAGGCGCCGAAGAAGGCTTCTGCTCGAGCGCGTAGATGAGGCCGCCGATGGAGGGCGCGTCGTCGTTGGCCGCGATCTTTCCGCGGGGAGGTCCGGCGGGTCGCCGGCGCGCCATGCGCCGCGCCGCGGGCTCGGCCGATTGAGGTGGCTGCTTGTCTCCGCCGGGGCGGTCACCCTTGTCGTTGCCGGAGAGAGGCGGCATCACGGCCGGAGCAGCCTGCGCGCGGGAAGCCATGTTGGGAAGTGGTGGCGGCAACCTATGGTGCACCGTTGCCGTCGGGGAGCCGAGGTTCGGCGCGCTCGCGGGCGTGGAGACGAGGGACAGGGCGTCGCTGAGATCGGGGCCCGAGGATTTAGCGCCGGAATTTGCGTTTCCGGCCAGGGGAGGCGGAATCAGTGCGGAGGCCGACGCCTGCGACGCGGCCGGAGATGCGGCCACGTCGGGCAGCGCCTTGGCAGCCGCCGCCGAGTCAGATTTCTGTTCCTGAGCCATCAACCCGTCCGAGCCGGTAACCACCGGCAGCCCCACGCCCAGCTCTAAACCATGATACCGCAGTCCGAGGCTTGTGCTCAAACGGGTTTTCTCCCATGAGCAGGCCCCATCAACGCCCTTTTTTCAGGGTTCGAGCCTCCTCCTAGGCTCTATGCCGAGTAGGCCGTCTTTGGGGCCAAATGAAGTTCGCCCCAACGCCGCCCAGAACCCGTAGCCTTAAAGAAACCTTTCCCCCAAGAAGCGACTTAGAGATGATTGGTTTACAACTATTTAGCGCGTTACGGGCAGGATGGGCCATGACCTGCGGAAGCCCTCGCTTCCGGGGTGCTCGCCCCTGACGCCGCCGGGACCGGCCGAAAGGCGCTTTTTTGATCCACCGATAAATACGTCCCAACGCAGGCCACGCGGCAGATGACGACCCAAAGACAGAGCGCGACCCACCGTCGCCATGAGCGCTTGGCGCTTGGCCTGGGTGAGCCGTCTCCCGTAATGGCGGGGGAGGGCGCGGGCCCGATCGACCGCGCGCATCTGGCCCGCTATACGCTCGGCAGCCCGAGCCTGGAGCGGGAAATCCTGGGCCTGTTCCTCGCGCAGCTCCCGCTCAGCATCGAGCAGCTTCGCTTCGCAGTCACCGACCGCGAATGGCATGTGGCGGCCCATACCATCAAGGGCTCCGCCCGCGCCGTCGGCGCCTGGCAGGTGAGCCAGATCGCCCTCGAAGCCGAACAGACCTCGGGCGCGACCGACGAGGAGGAGCGCGAGCGGCTGCTCGCCCGCCTGGAAGAGGCATGCGAGCACGTCCAAAGCTATGTGGAGGAAGCCTTTCCTTCCGAGCCTGCCCGCCCCGGATCGTAACCGCACGCTTCCGCATCAGAAAATCTGAAACCGGCGGCTCCGGCCCGCATCAGACAGGGCGCGGCGTGGCAGAGCTTGAATAAAGCGGACGAGCCCATTAATCCTGCCCGCGACCGTCCCGGGAAACCGGGCGAACATCAGGAATTGGAGCCGGCCGTAATGGTTAAACTCACCTTCATCCAGCCCGACGGCGCGAGCCAGACCGTCGAGGTCGAGCCGGGCCTGACCGTTATGGAGGCGGCAAAGCTGAATGACGTACCCGGCATCGAGGCGGAGTGCGGCGGCGCGTGTGCCTGCGCGACCTGCCACGTCTACATCGAGCCGGCCTGGGTGGAAAAAACCGGCAAGCCCGCCGATATCGAAGAGGACATGCTCGATTTCGCCTTCGATGTGCGTAAGGAGAGCCGCCTGAGCTGCCAGATCAAGGTCACGCCCGACCTCGACGGGCTCACCATGCGCGTGCCCACCAAGCAGTTCTGAGATCCCGCCGCCTCGTCGGCGGCAAGAACGCGTCGGCGAGCGCGAAACAGGAGACGACCATGGCGTTGGACGAAGCCAGCCAGGCGACAGACGCAGGCGTGACGGAGATCGATGCGGTGATCATCGGCGCTGGCCCCGTGGGTCTGTTCGCGGTGTTCGAGCTGGGGCTCGTCGACGTCAAATCGCTCGTGATCGATATCCTGGGTAAGCCCGGCGGCCAGTGCTCGGAGCTCTATCCCGAAAAGCCGATCTACGACATTCCCGCGCTCCCCACGGTCACCGGCCAGGAGCTGACCGACCGGCTGATGGAGCAGATCAAGCCCTTCGGCGCCTCGTTCGTGTTCGGTGAGCGCGTCGACGAGCTGCAACGCTCGGAAGACGGCCGCTTCCATCTCAAGACCGACGCTGGACGCGAGATCCTGGCCAAGGTCGTCGTCATCGCCGCGGGCGGCGGCTCGTTCACCCCGAAGCGCCCCCCGCTCGACGGCATCGAAGCCTACGAGGGAACCTCCGTGCACTACGCGGTGCGCCGTATGGAGGAGCTGCGCGGCAAGGACGTGCTTATCGTGGGTGGGGGCGACTCCGCGCTCGACTGGACGCTCAACCTCGCGCCCATCGCCAAGTCGCTCACGCTGCTGCACCGTCGCGACGAATTTCGCGGCGCGCCCCATTCGGTGGAGCAGATGCGTGCCCTCGTGGCGGAAGGAAAAGTCCGCCTGGTCATCGGCCAGATGACGCAACTCCACGGCGAGAACGGAACGCTCGAAGCCGTCACGGTGAAGACAGGCGACGGCGAGCAGCGGGTGACGGCGAACGCCATGCTGCCCTTCTTCGGCCTCACCATGAAGCTCGGCCCGGTCGCCACCTGGGGCCTCAACCTCAATGAAAACCTCATCCTGGTCGACACCGAGAAGTTCGAGACCAGCGAGAAGGGCATCTTCGCCATCGGCGATATCAACTGGTATCCGGGCAAGCTGAAGCTCATCCTCTCGGGCTTCCACGAGGCGGCCCTGATGGCGCAGCAGGCGCACAAGTACGTGCACCCCAACAAGAAGCTGCTCTTCCAGTACACGACCTCGTCGTCCAGCCTGCAGAAGAAGCTCGGCGTGAAGTAACGAGAACGCGCAGGGCTTTCGTCAGCGCCCCGCGATGGAGCGCTCATAGACGAGGGCGAGCTTCGCGAAATCGCGCACGGGCACCCGCTCGGCCCGGAGGTCGGGCGCGATACCGGCAGCGTCCAGCAGCTGTTCCGGATTGGGCACCAGCGTCTTGAGGGAAGCGCGCAGCATCTTGCGGCGCTGACCGAAAGCCGCCGCCGTCACCTTGCCGAGGGTTTTCACGGAGCAGGCGGGCTGCGGATCCGGCCGCGGCTTGAACACGACCACGGCAGACGAGACCTTGGGCGGCGGCGTGAACGCCTCCGGCTTCAGCGTCAGCGCGATGTGCGCCTCGCTCCGCCACTGCGAGATGACGGAAAGGCGTCCGTAGTCCTTGGTGCCCGGCTCGGCGACGATACGCTCCGCCACCTCCTTCTGGAACATCAGCACCATGCGATCCCACCACGGCGGCCACGGCTCCGTTTCGAGCCATCCGATCAGCAGCGACGTAGCCGCGCCATAGGGAAGGTTCGCCGCGATCACCGCTTTTTGCGCGCTGCCACCGAGAAGCGCACGCCAGTCCGCCTCGAGGGCATCGCCCTCGTGCACGTTCAATTGGCCGGGATAGCGTGCGCTGATCTCGGCCAGCGCGGGAAGGCATCGGGAGTCGCGTTCGACGGCGATCACGCGCGCCGCGCCTTCGAGCAGCAACCCGCGCGTGAGGCCGCCAGGTCCGGGGCCGACCTCGACGACAGTCCGCCCCTCGACAGAGCCGCCGGCCCGCGCGATCCGCCGTGTGAGATTGAGATCGAGGATGAAGTTCTGCCCCAGGCTCTTCTTCGCCGCGAGCTCGTGGCGGCGGATCACCTCACGTAAGGGATCGAGCCCGTCGGGGCTTGCTCCGCTCTTGGTCTCGGCCTGAAGCTCGCTCATGAAACGCCTGCGGGAGCGGGGGAGGCCACGCGGCGCGCAGCAATGGAGCCGGCGAGCTTCAAGGCTTCGACGAGGCTCGACGCGCGTGCCTGTCCGGTGCCCGCGATGGAGAAGGCGGTGCCATGATCCGGCGACGTCCTGACGAACGGCAAGCCGATGGTGACGTTCACGCCCGTGTCGAACGCCAGCGTCTTGATCGGGATGAGCGCCTGATCGTGATACATTGCGAGCACCGCGTCGTAGATCTTGCGCGCCGCTGCGTGAAAGAGCGTATCGGCCGGGTGCGGCCCTGTCACAGCAAGCCCCTCTCGCGCGAGCGCGGCGATCGCGGGCGCGATGATGCGATCGTCCTCGGTGCCCATCGTGCCTTGCTCGCCTGCGTGCGGATTGAGACCCGTCACCGCAATGCGGGGGCGCACATAGCCGAAATCGTCCCGCAGCGACCGGTTCAGAATGCGCGCCGTCTCGATGATAGCGTCCGTCGAGATCGCGGCAGGCACATCTTTCAGCGGAATGTGCACGGTGAGGGGGACGACCTTGAGCTCGTCCGAAGCCAGAAGCATCACCGGCTTGCTCTGCGCACTTCCGAAATGCTCCCGCGCCAGCGCGCCAAGAAACTCCGTGTGGCCGGGATGCGGAAAGCCGTGGGCCGTGAGCACGCTCTTTGCGATCGGGTTGGTGACCACCGCCTGTGCCTCGCCGCGCTTGACAGCGAGAACGGCGGTTTCGATAGCGGCAATGACGGAAGGCGCATTACGTGTATCCGCCTGGCCCGCCATCACGGGAGCCGCGCAGCGCACGGGATGAACGGGAAGGCGGCTCTCGAAGGCGTCGATCGCGTCGCTGAGATCGCTGACAATCTCGATGGGAGCGTCGAGGCCGAGGGCAAGCGCACGCGCTGCGAGCGCGTCCGGATCTCCGAGCAGCACGAAGGGCGTCAAAGCATGACGCGCCCGCTCCGACCAGGCCATGAGCGTGATGTCGAGCCCGATGCCTGCGGGGTCTCCCATCGAAAGCGCGACGAGAGGCACGCGCGCCGTCGCGGAGCGGTCGCTATGCGCGCCCCGTGCCATCAGCGGATCTCGATGGCCGCGTCCTGCCGCAGGTCCTTGAGATGCTTCTGGGCGAGAACCTCGAACTCCTTCTGGCGAAGCTCGTTCTGCGCATTCTCGCGGGCCGAGCCCTGCCCGGCTGGCGCCTTGCGTCCGCAGAGCGCCCAAAGCTCGACACTGCCCTGTCCGACGCTCGCGGGCAGCAGGTCGCCGTCGGTCGCGTTGAGCAGGAGGCTGCGGGTCGGCTCGGGAATCGACGCGGGCTTGCGCATCCCGAGATCCTCGAACTTGGCACCCGCTGTCGCCGCGGCGAGCGCGGACATGGAGGCGCACCCGCTGTACTGCCGGTGCAGCGCATCAGCCTCAGCGATGCGCTGGGCGATCTGCGCCTGATCCAGCGAGGAGGGAAGTGGCAGCGTGATGCGCTGGACCTGCAACTCGACCTCGCTCTGAGCCAGCGACGACGTATTCGCGACGAACTGATCGACGTCGCGTTCCGTGATCGCGACGAGATGGCCGAAACGGCGGCGGACCACCTCGCGCCAGGAGATCTCGGCGCGGAAGCGGGCCTTCATGGTGTTGATGTCGACACCCATGCCCTTCATGTGCTGGGCGAACTGGTCGATCGTCATCTTGTTGCGCTCGGCAATTCCGCCGATGATCCGGTCGACCTCTTTCTCGTCCGTAACCGCGTTGAGCCGCTTGGCTTCCTGCAGCTTCAGCTTCTCCTCGATCAGCTCATCCTGGGCTTTGCTGCGGGAGCCGGCCACCGCGCCGGAACGTGCCTCCCGCTTGAGCTGGGCAACCATGTTCGCCTGGAGATCTTTGACGAACTTCGTCTGCAGCGCGCGGGCTTCCTCCTGCGACTGGACGTTGTTCTTCTTGAGCAGCTCCTTGAAGCGCTCGTTGGTCTTTGGATCCTGCACGATCGATTTCCAGCGTGCCTCGGCCTTCGCCTTGAAATCCTGGCCGCCGCCGCCGCCCTGGAGCGCGATGAAGGAGGCACGCTGCTCGATCTCGTAGGCCGTGATCGGCTCGTCGTTGACGAGCACCGCGATCGACTGGCCGCCTTTCTGGCGCTGCGCCTTGCCCGTGCCGCCGGCAGCCGGGTTGGCAAGCTCCGCATTGGCCGTGACCGAGCCTCCCTTCGCCTTGGTTTTGGGCTCCACCGCAGAGGCGGGCAGGGCGAGGCCTGCGCCAAGCAGGAGCGCGCCGGAGGTCAGAAGGAGGAAACGGGGCAGATTAGGCATCGATGCTGTCTCGCCAGCAAAAACGGATCACGGCGCGACGGAAAGCGCTGACGCTTGGCCAATTCCTCGAAGCGCCGGGAATCCCGACAATAAAGGGTGACCAGCAGAATGCAAAGGTCGCGGACCTTATCCACACCAACCATGGCGTTGGCAAGGCATTGACCGATCAGCGGTTGAGAGCACTGCCCAGCGACGAGGCGTCTTCGCCGCCCATGAAGTCGACCACGTTGGTCTGGTAGTTGAAGCCGCCGAGGTGCTTGAACTCGAAGCGCAGCATGACGGTCTGATCCGGCTTGATATCGCGATCCGGATCATTGATGAATGTCTCGCTGTAGGTCGCGCTCAGCATGAAGCATTCGTCGAGATAGGCGATACGGATCGAATCCGTGAGAGTCCTGCCCGCGTCGAGGTCGTAGCGAAGGGCGCCCGACAGCGTCCAGCGATCGGTGATCCGCAGCGAGGCGAAGCCGAGGATGTCTTCTTGTTGGTCGTACGTCGCAGTGTCGTAATCGTAGACGTCACCGTAAGTGTATGTGACCTGAGCGACAATCGGCCCATAGTTAAAGGCTGCCGACAAATCCTGCCGTCGCAGGGAGAGGTCGTCCTCGTCGAAACGAGATTGGGAGATCACCCGGAACACATCTGTTGGCGCGAGGTACAACCCGAGTACGTAGTCAGATTTATTAGTCTCGAGTCCGCTGGCCGAGTTAAAGTCGTTACCCGGCTCATTGTAAGCGTTAGTGCCAGCGAGATGGAAGCTTTGTCCCGCGAGCACGCGAGCGTAGCCCACCGGACCCTGGAACGTGTACTGGACGCCGACGTTGGCTCGAACGCCCGTTTCGAGGCGGTCATAGCCCGAGAACTTGGTGCTCTCGAACAGGTTGGTATCGTCGAAGATCAGGCTTTTCGCGTCTTCATCCGGCAGATCATCCTGACGAACGCTGGAATTATGAGCCACGATCTGCCCGATCGGCTCGATCACGTGCGAGCTTGCGCCAACGTTCGCAACCCAGGGATAGGACACCGTGGCTCCACCCGTCGCGAGACCGCGCAAGAAGGTCTCATCGAGGTCGCCAGCGATCGGGTCCTCATAGTTGATCTGGTAGATGTCGCCACGCAGCTCGCCGAACGGCGTATAGGTTATGCCGATCGCGTCCGTGAAACGGCGGCGCCATTTCACTTCCGTCACAAAACGATTCATGTCTTGCGAGACAAGATCCGAATTCGGAGGCGCATTATCAAGCCGAACATCAGAACGTGACAGGCTCAGCGCGTTGGACCTCCAGCGCAGCTCGCCGCCGAGTACCGGATCCTTGAACACGTAGTTGTGGTCGATGATCGGATGAACGAGCGACTCCGACGCGTCGGTGTCGTTCACCAGCAGCCCGCCGAACTGATAGAGCTTCGCGCTGAAATAGTTACGCTCCGACATGCCCTGCAACCAGACGTCGTTGACGCGGTCGGTCAGCAGGATGCCGTCGAGCTTGTAGTACCGGCGGAACGTGTCGTCGCTTTCGATGATGGCATTCCAGCCGTAGCTCCACCAGCTCGAAAGCGAGAACTTGCCGCGCGTCTCAACGCTGCCGCGCCAGCCGTCCAGATCTTCATTGCCGGGTCCGAGATCGCTCGCGTCCTGGTCGATGGCGGCCAGGTTGATCGAGTACTCGCCGTTGGAGAGCTTCTGGCGCCAGTCACCCTGCCACAGCACGCCCTGCTCGGTCATGTAGCGGGGATGGAACGTGAAATCGTAATTCGGCGACAGAGCGAAGTAGTACGGAATCTCGACGAACACGCCGAGATCGTTCGAGTTGCCATACGACGGCGCGAGGAAGCCGCTCTTGCGCTTCACCGACGGATCGGGGTGCTCGAAGTAAGGCAGATAGCCGACCGTGATGCCGTAGAACTTAACCTCGGCATCCTGGTACGAAATGGTCGCGTTGGCCTGGTCGTGCACGATGCGCTTGGCGCCGATGCACCACAGCGGCGGCACGTTGCCTTCGCTTTTGCAAGCCGTGAAGGTTGCTTCGGCGAACTCGGTGACGTTGCCCTCGCGCCGCTCGCCCCGCTCCGCGGTGATGCGGGATTCGTCGCTCGTCACCACCGACAGCGACTGCACGAAGCCGTCACGGAAGTCGTCCGTCAACGTGTAGTTGTCCGCGCGGATGATGTTGCCGTTCGCGTCCTTGAGCTCGACGTTGCCGGAAGCCGTCAGCGTGTTGGCGCCCTGGTCGTAGATGACCTGATCGGCCGTAAGAACGTTCTTGTTGTAGTAGATCTCGACGTTGCCGCGCGCGATCACGCGGTTGCCCTTGGTGTCGTAGATCAGCTCGTCGCCCTGCAGGTAGAGCGGCAGCGTCTTGTCCATCTTCTGCGGCTTGCCGAACACATCGCCCGACTTGCCGAAAGCCGAGGTCTTCGAGGAGGAGGTCACCTCGTCCTGGAAGCTGTTGGATTTTTTCTGTGCGGAGGCCGGATGGGAGGCGAGCAGCGCCGCAGCTGCCGCGAGCGTAGCCGCCACGCCGGAAAGCACGCGCAAACGCCCGTGTCCCACTGCCTTGCGGCACGGACACGAGTTGCCCAACTCAGTGCATGTCGCCAGCATTTTGCGCGCAACACGCATCACTCAGCCGTCCTCCTGGTGCAAGAGCACCGTGACCGAAACAAGAATTGCGAGAACCACCGGAACCCACACCGCCGCCCAGATTGGGGCGAGGCCCGCCGTTCCGATTTGCCTTGAAATCTCCGTGAAAAGGAAAAATCCAAAGCCCCCGATCATTCCGGTGACGACCATAGTCTGGATCCCACCCGAGCGGAATGACCGCAACGACACAGTGGCCGCCAAAAAAACCATGGCCACGCAGAGCAGCGGGCGAGTCAGCAGCAACTCATACTGAATGCGCAATTTTGATGCTGAAAGACCCGCCTTTTCCGTCACATAAATCAGGTCCGGAAGCTCCCAGAACGAGACCGAGATGACGCTTCCGAGGGCGTCCACGACACGCTCCGGCGTGAGGTAGGTGGACAGCAGATATTTTCCGAAGGTTTCGGGCTCCCGGCCGACGCGCGAGACGAGGGCACTTTCGAGCACCCAGTACCCTTCCTCGAGCTTCGCCCGGCTGGCGTCGACTCGCTCCGAGAAGCGCCCGCTTTTATCGTAAACGAACGCCGTAACCGTGGTGAGCTCGGTTCCCCGCCGCCGGGTGCTGCCTGCCGTGAGCACCGATTGCCCGTCGAGACCGTCCTGGCGCAGCCATGTGCCTGAGGCGCCCTTGCCGAGCAGGCTCGATTCACGCCCGAACGCCTCTGAATACAACTTTTCGGAGCTGTCTCTCGCCGTAGCCGCCAAAGGGTTGAAAACGGTGGAGCTCAGGATCCCGAGCATCATTGCGACGGCCGCGCCCGGACGCAGGAACTGCCAGACCGACATGCCGCCCGCGCGCATCACCGCGAGCTCGCTCTTGCGCGCCAGCATCAGCAGTGCACTGATCGAACCCACCAGCACCGCGAACGGAAGCAGGATTTCCGTGTAGGCCGGCAGCCGCAGCGCCGTGATCCAGGCGAGAAGCCAGGCCGGCACGCTGCCGTATTTGCCGGCTTGGCGCAAAAGCTCAACGAAATCGATCATGAAAATCAGGACCGTGCAGAGCCCGAACACCGCGAAGATCGCGATCAGGAAGCGCATCCCGATGTAGACGGAGAGCGTGGAGACCCCGGGCATCGGCCGCTAGCTCCTGGACCCGGCAGGCGCGGCGACGCCCCGCCGGCGGGAGAAGCGCTGCATAAGGCTCGCCCAAAGCTCCGCCGCGCTCTCGGAAATCTTGTCCAGCATCGCGTTGCCCCGCGAGGGCCGCGTCCCGCGCGCGATCAGGAACAGCGAAACGCAAATCGCCGTGAGCGGAATGAGGTAGAGCACGGGCACGAAGCTCGCGTGCAGCACCACGATGTTGTTCACCGCCAGCCCCGATAGCCGCAGTCCCACGCCCGCCAGGAAGCAGAAGCCCATTCGGGCATGACGGTTCTGTCGCGTGCTTTGCGCCTGGCCGACGAGCGCGATCGCCAGCAACACGAAGGCGAGCGGGTAGAGCGCGCTCGAAAAGCGCTCATGCAACTCGGCCCTGAAGCGGCCGGGCTCGGCTTTGTAGGCCGAGCTGTTGGGGTCGGGATTGACCAGCTCGTCGTAGTAGCGCTCGCGCGGCTTGAGATCCGCAGGTCCTGCCGTCTTGGCTTCGAAACGGTCGAGATCGACCGCGTACTTGTCGAACTCGATGATCTGTGTCGGCTCGGAGATCCCGCCCTCACGGCGCAGAATATGCCCGTTGGTCATGAACAGATAGGACTCGCCCTTGTCCTTCAGGATGAGGCCTTTTTCGGCGAGATAGGACTGCACTTCCTTGGAATTGCGGGCGTCGTGCATCACGAGGCCTTGCAGCGTCCCATCGAGCGAGCGCTCGCGGATATGAAACGTCAAACCGCGCTCGGGGCTCGAAAAGCGGCCCGGCTGGATCACCTGGGTCAGGAGATCGGTGCGGACGTCCATCACGATTTCGCGCAGAAGCCTGAGGCTCCACGGCATGGCCACGTGGTTCACGTAGGAGATGAAGGCCACGACGATCAGCGCCAGCGTCGCCAACGGCTTGACGATGGTCCACGCCGTGGCGCCCGACGCCGTCAGCACAATGATCTCGCTGTCGCTGTTGAGGCGATTGAGCGTGTGGATCACCGTGATCAGCAGCGCGAACGGCGTGATCACGGCGACGAAGTTGGGAAGGCCCAGCGTCGTCATGGTGACGAGCGTCAGCGCGCTCTGGCCAAGGCTGGTCACGACGTTGAGTTCGCGCAGCGCGAGCGAGATCCACACGATGCCGGTCAGCGATAGCAGCACCAGCAAAAGCGCGCTCAGCGTCTGCCGAAAAACATATCGTGAGAAAATCGTCATCTGACGGTGATCACGCTGAGCTTCGAGTGAGACGACGTCGAGGAACCGGCCATCGAAGCCGAAGGGCGAAGACTGCCGCCGAGGACGGCGCCACGGCCGCGCACGGCGATATCTTGAGCACCCGCCCGCAAAACTCGAACCCCCGTCGTCGAAGCGGTACGCACTTAACCACCGTCGTTCCATGTGACAATGGCGGAATTTCGGCTCTAATCCAAGCCTCTAGCCCCATTGATGCAATGCGGAAACAACCCCTGCTGCGTCCGCGGAGCCCCGCCAAACCTAACCCTATCAGCAGATTAATGTGTGGGGCTGACTTTTGGAGCGTCCGCGGCTTGCACTTCCCCCGCAAGCGTCTAATTTCCACAGCGAAGATCGAAAACGCCTGCCCATTGTTCGAGCATGGCCGCGGCTTGAAGCCGGCGGCGGGCTGAAGCCCGATCGTGCCGCCGGCCCCTGATCGCAGCAGTTTGATCCGATCCTGGGCGTATAGGATGCTCTAATCGTTGTCTGCTGAGCATGAGACGCGCCCACGCACCGGGCCATCCGGGGCCTGCTCGAAACCCGTCTCCGGCCCAGCAGATACCCCGAACACGCCGGACCCGCTCCGCGGGCAGGTCCGGACCCGCCGCAACGATCCCCTGTTCTCACGAACCCCATGTCCTCGAGGAGCACCACCCACCGATGACTACGCCGCTTGAAATCACCTTCGCCCGTCTCGATGCCGCCCATGCCGCAACGTCGGCCGTGTTCGTCGGCCAGGATCTCGCGCTGTCGCCCGCGATCCAGAACCTCAACAAGCGGAGCGACGGGCAGATCCTCAAGGCCGCGGAAGCGGCCGAGTTCAAAGGCAAGAAGAACACCTCGATCGAGATCCTCGCCCCGCAGAAGCTCGACATCCAGCGCCTCATCGTGATCGGCGCGGGCAAGGCGGGCGACCACGGCGACAGCGATTGGGCAAGCCTCGGCGGTTATGCCCTCGGCCAGATCTCGGCGCGCAAAGTCGCGGAGGCGAGCCTTTTCGCCGAAGTCTCGGGTGCCGACATCAAGCCCGAGGCGGTGGCCGCGAACCTCGCCTTTGGCGCGCTGCTCCGCCACTACTCCTTCAAGAAGTACCTGACCAAGAAGACCGGAGGCGAGGAGGGGGCTGCCAACGGCAACGGAAATGCCGACCAGAAGCCCGCCAAGGACGGCCTCGTCCACCTCACCATTCACTGCGCCGATCCCGACAAGGCCCGCGCGGCGTTCGAAGCCAAGCGCGCGGTCGCCACGGGCGTGCACTTCGCCCGCGATCTCGTCAATGAGCCCGCCAACGTGCTCGGCCCGGTCGAGTTCGCCGACCGCGTGAAGGAGCTCGAGCGCATCGGCCTCGAGGTCGAGATCCTCGACGACGTGACGCTGAAAGAGCTCGGCATGAATACGCTGCTGTCCGTTGCGCAGGGCAGCGTTCGCCCCGCACGCGTCGCCATCATGCAGTGGAATGGCGCGAAGTCGAAACGCGCCAAGCCGCTCGCCTTCGTCGGCAAGGGCGTCGTGTTCGACACCGGCGGCATCTCCATCAAGCCGGCCGCCGGCATGGAGGATATGAAGGGCGACATGGGCGGCGCCGCCGCTGTCGTCGGCCTCATGTACGCGCTCGCCGAGCGCAAGGCGCCCGTCAACGCCATCGGCGCCATCGGCATCGTCGAGAACATGCCCTCGGGCTCCGCCATCCGCCCGGGCGACATCGTTGTCTCGCTCTCGGGTCAGACGGTCGAGAACCTCAACACCGACGCCGAAGGCCGCCTCGTGCTGGCCGATGTGCTCTGGTACGTGCAGGAGCGCTTCAAGCCGCGCTTCGTCATCGACCTCGCGACGCTCACCGGCGCCATCATGGTGGCGCTCGGCAAGGATTTCGCCGGCCTCTTCTCCAACGACGACAAGCTGGCCGACCAGCTCATCGCCGCCTCGAAGACGACGGGCGAGAAGGTCTGGCGGATGCCGCTCGACAAGTCCTACGACAAGCTCATGGACAGCAAGAACGCGGATGTGAAGAACATGGGTGGCCGCTGGGGCGGCGCCTGCACAGCGGCCGCGTTCCTCAATCGCTTCATCAAGAAGGACGTGCCTTGGGCGCATCTCGATATCGCGGGCACCGCGATGGACGCGCCGAAGAACGAGATCAACACGAGCTGGGGATCGGGCTGGGGCGTCCAGCTCCTCGACCGCTTCATCGCCGACAACTTCGAGAAGCCCGAGAAGTAAGGGCGGAACGCAAAAAGCCAGCGAGCCGGCCGATGGGCTTGGCTCGCTGGCGCCACTGAATGAACCATTAAGACACTGTTCTAAGGTCGCTCCATCTCGTTATTTTCCATAATATATATTATGCGAATTGAGGATGGGCGCGGCAGCCATGGGATGGGCGCTGCTTTGGGCCTCAAGACGAGCCGGAAAGCTCCCCCGGAAAGTTCCACTGCGATAGCCGGGCGCGAAGCTCCACCCCGCCCAGCCGCTCACGGCAGCCGTTCCTCGGCTGCCCGCACGCACGCTGCGATCACCGCCGCATAAACGGCGGCGACGAAACCGGTCAGCACGTTCACGCTGACCACGATGCCGACCACCCGCGCCCACTCCTCGCTCATCACCGCCCGCAAGAGCGTGACGATGAAATCGTCGAACGCCTGCTTGAGCTGGAAGAAGAGCTCGCTCACCTGGCTGACAGACGGCTTCTGTGGAAGCTCCCAGACGAGCTTCCACCCGATCTCACCTACGCTGGTCGCGTGCAGCACACCGACCGCCGCCAGCATCGCGAGGCCAGCGGAGAATGCGAGCCCCAGCGGCGGCGCCAGCCTGAAGTAGCCCCAGCGCCAGGGCTGAGCCCTGAGCGACACCGAGAGCGCCCTGAGCGCTGCCGACCCCGCATAGGTCGTAACGCCGAAGACGACGGCCACCCAGAACAGCCGTGTGCTGTCGGTGCCTGCGAAGGTGAACAGCGCGGCGAGCCCGGCCAGCACCCCCTTCATCAGCGCTTCCACAAAGCCGACCAGCCCGACGAGGAGGATACGCGGAGACCGCGCGCCCTCGAAATAGAACGGCAGCTCGAACGAAAGACGCTTGATCTCGAGCCGGAGGCCCAGGGCGAAGCTCAGCGCCGCGGTGAGCGCCGCAAACAGGAACGGGTGTACGTAGCCAAGCCAAGCGACGGCCGCGACCGCACCGATCTCGGCCGCCATGATCAGTCCGTTGAGGAGGATGCGAATGACGATCATGAGAGGCAGGCGGCGCTCCGAAACACGCCTCCGGAAGGACAGGCGGCCAAAACCGCTCGTACAGGCTCGGAAGCACCGCAAGATGTAACGCGAAGCTGCGCGTCAAGACAACGGAACGAGCGCCGTGCCCTCAATCGAGAAGCGAGACTGTGCTCTCCGGGCGGCAGTGCGCATCGCCCGAGCGCGCGAGCGTGGCGTTGAACGGGAAGGTGCGGCGGAACATGCGGAACTCCCCGCCCGTATCGCCAGTAATGTGAAGCTGCGTCTTGGGCTCGTCACCGGACCAGTTGATCAGGCTCACCTCCACGACATAGGGCTCCGTGCCTTGAGCCAGCTCGAGCTTGCCCTTGAAAAGCGTGTTGCCGCTGATGGCGCTCCGCTCGCCCGCGTCGAGTTTGAGCGCTGTGCTGCCGCACTTTCTACCGGCGTCCAGCACCTCCACCCCGCACCAGCCGGCGGCGCATCGCGCCACATCGAGGGTAAGCGTGCATGGCTTCTCCGCGCAGTCCTTCGTCCGCGCAAGCTCGTAGCTTCGTCCTTCCCAGCGTCCCGAGATATCGATCACAGCGTCGCCGCCGGATGGAGGGCTTGCGGCGTCTCCGGCGAGCGCCGCGCCCGCCGCAGCCAGAACACAAAGTACGGCAAAGCTTGAAGCAGTCCCACGCGACACGATACGACCGGCCCGGGTTTTCAAACTCACCATGACGCGCCTTGCAGCCTCCGAAAAATTGATCACGGTTCCGATCAAATCAGCCCGCCCGGGCAAATTTGTGTCGCGGCTCGCCGTGTTCCTGGCTGCCGCCGTTCTGGTCGCTCTCGCCGTGCCAACCGGCGTCGTAGCCGTGATCGAAGGCGTGGGTGCCCTGCCGCTTCCTTTCAACCTGCATCTGGTGAACGAAAAGCTACCGGGCATCTTCCAGATCCACATGCTCGCCTCCGGCGCGGCGCTGGTGCTGATGCCGGCCGTGATCGCGTTGCGCCGCTACCGTTCCTGGCATCGCCCGCTGGGACGCCTCACGGCCATGCTCGTGATCGCGGGCGCGCTCACCTCCTTTCCGGTCGCTTACGAAAGCACCTCCGTCCTCCCGGCCCGCATCGGTTTTGCCGCACAAGGGCTCGTCTGGCTCGCACTCATTGCCGAAGGTGTCCGCGCCATCCGCGCCAAGGACTATGCCCGCCACGCCACGCTGATGCTGGCCATGGCCGCGGTCGCCTCCGGCGCCATCTGGGTGCGCCTCACGACGGCGGCCGTCACTTCCTGGGACCTGCCGTTCGATCCCGTGTACGCGTGCGCCACGTGGCTTGGATGGCTGATCCCCCTGGCGCTCGTTCTTGCGTTGGCCCCTGCCCCGCTTCTTCCGCGCAAAATGCGCCAGCCGGCACTCGCCACATAGCACCCGCTCCGTTAGGGTCGGCCCGAGTTCAGAGGCTGACAAGAACGTTCCAATGACACCTTCGAAAGACATCGCGCGCCTCCTCGAGATCATGGCCGCGCTCCGTACGCCCGTGACGGGATGCCCGTGGGATCTCGAGCAGACGTTCGAAACCATCGCGCCTTACACCATTGAGGAGGCTTACGAGGTCGCGGACGCCATCGCGCGCCGCGACCTGCCGGACCTCAAGGACGAGCTGGGCGATCTTCTGCTGCAGGTCGCCTATCACGCACGCATGGCCGAGGAGCAGAGCGCGTTCGCATTCGGCGACGTCGTCGAGGCCATCACCGCGAAGATGATCCGCCGCCATCCGCACGTATTCGGCACCGAGGAGGAGCGCGCTGCCGGTGCCGCGCCCGGCTTCTGGACCAGGATCAAGGCCGAGGAGCG
Source organism: Hyphomicrobium zavarzinii ATCC 27496 (assembly GCF_000383415.1). Classification (GTDB taxonomy): domain Bacteria; phylum Pseudomonadota; class Alphaproteobacteria; order Rhizobiales; family Hyphomicrobiaceae; genus Hyphomicrobium_C; species Hyphomicrobium_C zavarzinii. The sequence continues at coordinate 22,471 of NZ_KB911263.1, forward strand.
CGACGCGAAAGCGAAAGAGCGTGCTGCCTTGCCGGCTTCGCGCGAGCCGCGCTCTGCGGAGGCCCTCCCAACCGGCCGGCGTGGAGAGGGCCAGCTTGCCGATGTCTCGCTCGGTCTTCCGGCCCTGATGCGCGCCGTCAAGTTGCAGGACAAAGCAGCTAAGGTCGGATTCGACTGGCCGTCTCTGGCCCCCGTCTTCGACAAGATGCACGAGGAAATGGCGGAGCTGGAGGAGGTGGCCGGGCCCGCCGATCCGCGCGCGTCTGCACCCGATCGCAGCCCGGCGCTGACGGCGAAGATCGAGGAGGAGTTGGGCGATCTCCTCTTCGTGATGGCGAACGTGGCGCGTCACCTCAAGATCGATCCCGAGGCCGCCCTCCGCGCGGCAAACGACAAATTCACCCGCCGCTTCCGCCACATCGAGCAACGCCTGGCCGAGCAGAGCCGTACGCCGGAAAGCTCGACGCTCGCCGAGATGGATGCCCTCTGGGACGAAGCCAAGGCGCTGGAGCGCACGCCGGACCCATCCTGATCGGAAGAAGCCCGCTCTATCCCTTTGCGTGGCGGATGAATTCGGCGACGTGCTCGCGGCGCACGCCGAGACCGAGCACGCGCGCCGGAATGCGACGTAGAACCGGAAAACGCTGCATCAGGCGCAGCGCGAACGGCGGCGTTGGCTTCTCCTTCAACCGCAGCGTCGGCCCTATGATGTTGTTCTGCGCGGCAACCTGGATCGCCTGGATGACACGCGTCGGAAACATCCGGCGCGTCTGTACAGCTTCGAGATCGGACACGCTCACCGTTCCCTCCCGCAGCGGACGCGCGAGCTGGTTGGCCGCCGCCACCGCGTCCTGCACCGCGAGGTTCACGCCCACGCCGCCGATCGGACTCATGGCGTGGGCCGCGTCCCCTATGGCGAGAAAGCCGGGCCGGTACCAGGTCTTGAGCCGGTCCACCCGCACCGTCAGCAGCTTCACGTCGTCCCACGAGCGGATCGCCTTCAGGCGTTCCCGGTCGAAGGGACCGGCTTCGAAAATCAAGTCGCGGAAGGCTTCGATGCCCTTGGCTTGGATGTTGCCGAGCGCGCCTTTGGGAATGACGTAGGCGCACTGCCAATAGTCGCCGCGAAAGAGCTGCACGAGAATGTAACCGGCCCCGAACCGCCCCATGGTCTGATCGGAATCGTCCGGATGGGCCGGAACCTTGAACCAGAGCGCATCCATTGGCGCGCCGAGATCCTCGACGGTGAGCCCCGCCCTGTCACGGAGCACCGAGCCGCGCCCGTCCGCTGCGATCACGACATCGGCGAGAATGTCCCGAGAGGTGCCGTCGTCTCCCCTCGCCCGCACGCCGACGACGGTTCCGTCGGCCTCGATGACATCGGTGGCCTCGGTTTTCATCAGAACGTCGAAGCCCGGATAGCGCTTCCCCTCCTCCGCCAGGAAGTTGAGAAAATCCCATTGCGGCATGAGCGCGATGTACTTCGCCCGCACCGGCAAATGGGTGAAATCCGCGATCGCGACGGGCGTATCGCCGACGAGCCCGGTAAGCTTCTCCACCTTCTGGTGCGGAAGTTTCAGAAACCGGTCGAGCAACCCCAGCTCGTCCATGATGTCGAGCGTCGAGGGATGCACGGTATCGCCGCGAAAATCGCGCAGGAAATCCCCGTGCTTCTCGAGCACGATCACCTGCACGCCGGCACGCGCGAGAAGATAGCCCGCCATCAGACCCGCCGGCCCTCCGCCAGCAATGCAGCACTCGGTCTTGAAGGTCGTCATGGACGCGCGCCTCCGGTCCGCCTCCGGGATTGCGCAGTGTACTCCCTTTCAACGTGGACGGGGAGTGGCGGGCCCTACGCGCGAGACGGTCTCACGGCAGCGGGAGCCCGGCGCGCTTCAACTCGTGCATCAGCCTGAGCTTCTTCTCGGACGCGATCCGCACGCGCGCGGTCACGGTTCCTTCCTCGTCGCTCGCCTGTTCGAGCACGTCCCCATGCTCGTGCAGCCAGGCGATCAGACGGCCTTCTTTGGCGGGAACGGTCACGGTCATGATCTCGTCGCCCTGCCCAAGACGTGAGTCGATCCGGTCGAGCAGCTGGTCGAGGCCTTGTCCGGTCACCGCCGAGATCATGACCGGCTGCGGCGTGCGGAAGCGGGCTGCGGCCATCGCTTCGTCGCGGGCGTCGGGAGACAGGAGATCGATCTTGTTCCAAACCTCCAGGATAGATCCGTCGGCAGCGACGGTGTCGACGCCGAGATCCTTGAGCACCTGCTCGACGTCCTGCGCTTGAGCTTCCGTTTCCGCATGCGCGATGTCGCGCACGTGCAGGATGAGATCAGCCTCGATCACCTCTTCGAGCGTAGCGCGGAACGCGGCCACGAGTTGTGTCGGCAGGTCGGAAATGAAGCCGACCGTATCCGACAGAATGATCCGGCGGCCGGAGCGCAGCCGCACCTCACGCATGGTGGGATCGAGCGTTGCGAACACCTGGTCCATCGCCAGCACACCCGCGCCGGCCACGCGGTTGAACAGCGTCGACTTGCCGGCGTTCGTGTAGCCCACGATGGCAACGATCGGATACGGCACCTTCCGCCGTCCCTTGCGATGCAATTCGCGCGTGCGCACCACGCCTTCGAGCTCACGGCGGATCGCGATGATCCGCTCGTCGAGCATACGGCGGTCGAGCTCGATCTGCGCTTCGCCGGGGCCGCCGAGAAAGCCGCGCCCGCCGCGCTGGCGCTCGAGATGGGTCCAGGCACGGACGAGACGGCCCTTCTGATAGGTGAGATGCGCCAGCTCCACCTGCAGGCGGCCTTCCCGCGTCCGCGCGCGCCGGCCGAAGATTTCGAGAATGAGTCCCGTGCGATCCAGCACCTTCGCATTCCAGGCGCGTTCGAGATTGCGCTGCTGCACCGGGCTGATGGCGTGATCGACGATCACGAGCCCAACGGCCTTCTCGGCCACGAGCTCTTTGATCTCTTCCACCTTGCCCGATCCGAACAGCGTCCCCGGCTTCGGCTCCGCGATGGTGACGAGCCTGGCGTCGATCACATCGAGATCGATCGCCTCGGCAAGCCCCTTGGCTTCGGCGAGACGGTCCTCGGGCGAATGAAGCGAAGGCGCACGCTCGGCCCTGGAGCCGCCTCCCTCGAACGAGGCCGTGCGCAAACGCGCGAGCACAGGAACGAGCACCAGCGTCCGCATTGCGTCCGCCTGTGTCGTAGCCTGATCCTTGGAACCCTGCTCTTTAGGGTTATGCGCTGCCGGATTTGATCCCGGCTTCATCGTGCGGTCGATGGGACGTGCTCACCCTTGCTGACCGTCTGTCTCCGCTTCCATGAGATGGACCGGAGCACCCGGCATGATGGTCGATATCGCATGCTTATAAACGAGCTGCGAGTGACCGTCGCGGCGCAAGAGGACGCAAAAATTATCGAACCACGTCACGATGCCCTGTAGCTTGACACCGTTGACGAGAAAAATGGTGAGAGGCGTTTTGCTCTTGCGAACGTGATTGAGAAACGTGTCCTGAAGGTTCTGAGCGCGATCTGCGGCCATAGTTTGTTGCCTCTTCTTTTTTAGCCTCTTCGTGGACTTTGATCTTGGGCGTCGGTTGATAGCTCCGTCGTCACCCAACAAGCCATGGGCACGCCGAGCAACTCGTGACTCGGGAGCACCTAACATATCTTGATTGCAGGACAATAAGCGCGAGAACCGGCACGGACAACACGTAGAATTGATCTCAGTCGCACTCAGCGGGAAAATTCGACAGCCTGATGAAACTTTGAGCGCAGACGACGTGTCAGATCTCCAGGATAACCGTTGCCAATGGACACTCCATTGATCCTCACAACGGGCATTACGGTGCCGGAAGCTGACGTAATGAACGCCTCTCGCGCCGAAATTGCTTCGTCAACGGAGAAGGGGCGCTCTACGAGCGGGATATTTTCCCGACTGAGGACGTCAAGAAGTGATCTGCGCGTGACGCCGGGCAGGATTGCATTTCCGGTGGGTCTCGTGATGAGCGTGCCAGCCTTGTCGACGATCCAGGCGTTGCTGGAAGCCCCCTCCGTAATGAAACCGTCGGAATCGACCAGCCACGCTTCCTGAGCGCCATCGGCCGCCGCGGCTTCCTTGGCGAGCACGGCGGGCAGCAGCATGACCGTCTTGATGTCGCAACGTCCCCAGCGGATGTCCGGCATGGTCTTCACGGCGATGCCGCCTTCCGCCCGGGCTTCCCGCTTGGTGCCGTCGACGCGGCGAGCGAGGCACACCACCGTCGGGCTCGTCGCGCCAGCCGCCGGAAAAGGAAAATCGCGGGGCGCGGTCCCGCGCGTCACCTGCAGATAGACGAGGCCCGTCTCCACGCGATTGCGCCGGATGACCTCGCGCAGAATAAGCCCCAGGGCCCGGCGGGACATCGGCAGCGGAATACGCAGTTCACCGAGCGAGCGCTCGAGGCGGTCCATGTGGCGCGTCTCGTCGACGAGACGTCCGCCGTTCACCTCGCACACCTCGTAGATCGCATCGGCAAACTGGAAGCCCCGATCCTCCACGTGAACGCCGGCCTCGGCATAGGGAAGATACCGCCCATTGACGTAGACGACGCGCGTCATGCCCTGCCCCTTGAATGAGATGTCGAACGCCGCGCTCCCCACTCGCCCGGAAGCGATTTGCATTCGCTTCCGACCCCTCCCCGGCGGGGAGAGGCGATAAAATAACGCCGCCTATTCACCTCTCCCGAAGGATGCATTCGCATAGCTCTGTCCATGTCTGATGCAGCAGCGTGACCGGATCCCGACCTCCGTCGGGATGACGTTTATAGTGGGTCGACCGATCGCCGAAATTCGACGTCACACCGGCGAAGGCCGGTGCCCAGACACGTCTCAAAGATTACGCCAAGGTATCCCTCTTGAGAAAAATAGATGTGTAGGCGGGCAAGGCGGAACGCTCGCCTCAGCCGATCTTCATCTCGGCGCCGCGCTGATCCGACGAGACTCCGAGCGCGCGCAGCTTGCGATGCAGCGCCGAGCGCTCCATGCCGACGAACTCTGCCGTGCGCGAGATGTTGCCGCCGAAGCGGTTGATCTGCGCCAGCAGGTATTCACGCTCGAAGATCTCGCGCGCCTCGCGCAGCGGCAGCGACATCAGATGCTCCGCACCGCCGTTCACCGGCAGCGGCACGTTGGAGCCGATCTCCTCCGGAAGCATGTCCGCCGTGATCACCGCGCCGGGATCGCCGCCCGCGAGGATCATCAGGCGCTCGATGTTGTTACGAAGCTCGCGCACGTTGCCCGGCCACTCGTGCGCCTGCAGAACAGCGATCGCATCCTCGCCGATGCGGCGCGGCGAAAGCCCGGACGCCTGCGAAAGCTGAGTGACGAAATACTGGATGAGGTCGGGAATGTCCTCGCGCCGCTCCGCGAGGCTCGGCACCCGAAGCGGCACCACGTTGAGGCGATGATAGAGGTCCTCGCGGAAACGGCCCTCACTCATGTCGCGCTCGATGTCGCGGCTGGTCGAGGAGACGATGCGGACATCGACCGAGACCTTCTGCGCGCCGCCGATGCGCTGGAATTTCTGCTCGACCAGCACGCGCAGCACCTTGCCCTGCGTCTCGAGCGGCATGTCCGCCACTTCGTCGATGTAGAGCGTGCCGACATGCGCTTCCTCGAGCGCGCCGACCTTGCGCGGCCCGCCCGAGCGATCCTCGGTGCCGAACAGCTCCTCCTCCACGCGATCCGGCGCCATCGAGGCCGCATTGAGCACGATGAACGGCCCGTCCGCACGATGCGATTTCTGGTGCAGGAGCCGCGCAGCCAGCTCCTTGCCGGCGCCCGAGGCGCCACGGATCAGAATGCGGCTGTTGGTCGGTGCAAGACGATCGATCGCGCTCTTGAGCTGGTTGATCGCCGGCGACTTGCCGATCATTTCCGCCGAGACCGTCGAGCGCTCCTTGAGCTCGCGCACCTCGCGCTTGAGCTGCGAGGCTTCGAGCGCGCGCAGCGTCACGAGCACGAGGCGGTCCGCCTTGAACGGCTTCTCGATGTAATCGTAAGCGCCTCGCTTGATCGCCGTGACGGCCGTCTCGACGTTGCCGTGTCCGGAGATGATGACGACCGGCAGGTCCGGATAGGTGCGCTTGATCACCGACAGCACTTCGAGGCCGTCGAGCCTGCTGCCCTGCAGCCAGATATCGAGAATGACGAGCTGAGGACGGCGCTCCTCGATGATGCGCAGCGCCTCGTCGCTGTCACGGGCGAGCCGCGTGCGATGTCCCTCGTCCTCGAGAATGCCCGCGACCAGTTCTCGGATATCCGCCTCGTCATCGACGATCAGGATGTCTGCAGCCATCTCTCAACTCCTCAAAGCAATCTTTGTTCGCGTCAAATCTCTCGGCCCCCGGCCGCGCGCTTGGGCTCGATCTCCTCCGCTTGCGACCCGGCCTGAGGTGTCAGGATCGAAAGCGGAAGCGAGAGCGTCACGCGCGCGCCGGAGCTGCGTGTCGGGGTCACGGGGGCGTCATCCAGGATGAGCTGCCCGCCGTGCTGTTCGATAATTTTCTGTACGATGGCGAGCCCAAGGCCCGTGCCCTTGTGGCCCTTGGTGGTCACATAGGGCTCGAGCAGGCGGGAGCGGTTGGTCTTCGGAAGGCCTGGACCGTTGTCCGACACCTCGATCGCCACCATCGTGTTATCGATGCGCACTTCCACGTCTACCCGTCCCTGGCGTCCGGGCTCCGCATCCGCCGCGGTCTCCACCGCCTCGGTTGCGTTCTTCACGAGGTTGGTCACCGCCTGCGTGAGAAGCCGGCGGTCGAAGGAGGCGAGAAGCGGCCGCTCGGGAAGCTTGAGGCCGTAGACCACGCCGCCGTGGCTTTCCCGGAACAGGATCACGGAATCCTGCACCGCGTCCTTGAGATCGTTGTTCTCCATGACGGGCTTCGGAATGCGCGCGAACGAGGCGAACTCGTCCACCATCGTCTTGATGTCGCCCGCCTGCCGTTCGATGGTCGCGGTGAGCTTGTCGAACGTCTCGCGGTCGTCGACGATCACCTTGCCGTACTTGCGCCGGATGCGCTCGGCCGAAAGAATGATCGGCGTGAGCGGGTTCTTGATCTCGTGCGCGATGCGCCGCGCCACGTCCGCCCAGGCCGACGTGCGTTGCGCCGAAACGAGCTCGGTGATGTCGTCGAACGTCATGACCGAGCCCACGTCGCCCGGCCCCGCCCGCTCGCGCGTGACACGCACCGCGAACGTGCGCTCGTCGTCGCCGATGGTGACCGAAATCTCCTGAGCTCCGCGCACCTTGAGGCCCTGCTCGTCACGCCGTTCGAGCGCGGGCGCGAACATCGGCAACGCCTCGACGAGCTTCTTTCCGACGACGGCGGCCTCGGTGGTGGCAAGAAGCTCCTCGGCCGCGCGCGAGACGAGTGTGATGCGATCCTGGCTGTCGAGGCCGATCACGCCAGCCGACACACCCGACAGCACCGCCTCCATGAAACGGCGCCGGTCCAGAAGCTGCTCGTTGGCCATCACGAGCGCGTCGCGCTGGTGTTTCAGCTCCCGCGTCATCGTGTTGAAAGTTGTAGAGAGGCGGCGGAGATCGCCCTCGCCGCGCCGCTCGGGCAGTTCCACGGCCAGGTTGCCGCGCGAGACCTGTTGCGCGGCCGCGATCAGGCGGCGAATGGGGGAAACGAACCGGCTCGCGAACCAGAGGCCGACCCAGATGGCGGCCAGCAGCGCCGTCATCGAGATCATCGTGTAGATGAGGCCGTGCGCGAACTTGAGACCGCCGCGCGCCGCACGCAGCCGGTTGTACTCGTCGACGCTCTGCGCCGTTCGCTGCAAATGCCCTACGACCTTCGGGCTCAGAAGCCGCGAGACATAGAGGAAACGGTCCGGATAGCGGCTGAGCTTCGCGACGCCCGATACCTGCGCGGTGCCGGAGGGCGTGAACAGCGCCACTTGCCCGTTCTTCGCTTGAGCCAGATACGGATAAGGCACCGGCGTGAACGGCTGAGCCTGATCCTCGAGCGCGGCGATGACGGGATCGCCGTTGGCATCGATCACATAGGCTGCGGGAATGTCGCGCAGACCCGCCTGCGCGATGATGTGCTGCCGGAATTCGGGCGAGTCCGCCGGAATATGGTCGGCCGCGGAATCGACGTCGCGAACCATGTTCGCGAGATCCGTGCGCAGAAGCTGTCCGTGCTCGTCGACGTAGGCCTGCGCCACCTCCACCGAGTTGTTGATGATGGCGCGGGTTCGCGTCGAGAACCAGCTATCGAGCGAGCGCGAGAACGTGGTGGTGGCCGCGACTGCGAGCAGCATCGCGGGCAGCGCCGCGATGATCGAGAACAGCAGCACGATGCGCACGTGCAGACGGGCGCCCGCGAGCTTGGCGCGCCACGCGCGCCACATGCCGTAGCCCTGCCACGCGATCACCGCGATCATTGCGGCGATCAGAATGAGATTGATGAGCAGCGCACCGAGCACGATGTCGTCGCGCGGCGCGACAGGCGTGAGACCCGTCAGGATGAGATAGGTCGCAAGCGCCGAGATGAGCGAAAGGACGACGACGACGAGTCCCGTCCAGAACGCGCGGTCGGTGAGGTCCAGGAGCGGAGACGCAGCACCGTCCGTCCACTCGGCCTCGCTCGTGGTGCCTCTACCGCCCATTCTACCTTCCGTTACTGCTGTGCACACGAACTCTGCGCGAGTGTTACTCTCCGACCACGAACATTCGCGGCGGACGCAGCATTCTTGCCATTTCGGCAACGGCCCTGACGTGTGCCGGGCACAAGTGACACTGTAACTGTGACATTCCTGCGACGCAATTGGTGCGACTTAACGACTTGTGTGCAAGCCTGCAACGCGTCCTGTTGCGAAACGCGTTGCATAGGCGATGGCATGGAGCCACGGACTCGAGCCTGGGCCTGCACGAGACCATGCCTTGTTGCGACCGTCGCATTTCCGGCATCGCCCACAAACTGAACGTCATGCCGGCATCATGGCGAAGCCGTGCTCCGCACGGACCCGGCACCCATGCAAGCTTTAGCCCGCGCTTCTTTTTGGAGGGTCGCAGCGCAGACGGACACGTCCAGGCGCAGGCCCGCGTCTGGACACGAGAGGAGAAGGCCCCGCCCCCCTACGGCATCGGCGTCCTGAACACGCGAATGTCGAGCGCCTTGATGCGGCTGCGAAGCGTATTGCGGTTGAGGCCCAGGAGCTCCGCCGCCCGGATCTGATTGCCCCGCGTCGCCGTGAGCGCCGCCGACAGAAGCGGATACTCCACCTGCCGGATGACCCGGTCATAGAGCCCCGGCGGCGGCAGCTCCTTGCCAAAGCCCGCGAAGTACTGCGCGAGATAACGCTCCACCAGCTCGGTGAAGTCCTTCGGCTCGCTGTCGGACGTCGCGCTACGCTTGGGCAGAACCTCCGCCAGCTCCTGCTCGATGATCTGCTGGGTCAGCGTATCCTGGGTATAGAGCGCCCCGACGCGCCGTACGAAGTTTTCGAGCTCGCGCACGTTGCCGGGCCACGGATGCGCCTTGAGCCGCTCGATCGCCGCCGTCTCGATGGATTTCTGGCCGAGGCCTTCGCGTGCGGCCTGACGCAGAAAGTGCCGGACGAGATCGCCGATGTCCTCCACGCGCTCACGCAGAGGCGGGAGGCGAAGCGGCACCACGTTCAGGCGATAGTAGAGGTCCTCACGGAAGAGCCCCTGCTGGATCTGGCTTCTGAGATCCCGGTGCGTCGCCGCGATGATCCGCACGTTGGTCTTGATCGGCGTACGCCCGCCCACGGTTGTATACTCGCCCTGCTGCAGCACGCGCAGAAGGCGCGTCTGGGCTTCGAGCGGCATGTCGCCGATCTCGTCGAGGAACAGCGTGCCGCCTTCGGCCTGCTCGAAGCGGCCGGGCGTACGCGTCTGCGCGCCCGTGAACGCACCCTTCTCGTGCCCGAAAAGCTCGCTCTCGATCAGCTCGCGCGGGATGGCCGCCATGTTGATGGCGACGAACGGCCCCTGCCGGCGCTTGCCGTAATCGTGCAGCACGCGCGCCACGAGCTCCTTGCCCGTGCCGCTCTCGCCCTGGATCGTAACGGTGAGGTCGGTCTGGGTGAGGCGCGCGAGCGCGCGGTAGATCTCCTGCATGGCGGGCGAGCGGCCGATCAGCGGCAGCTCCTCGCTCTCCATCTCGGGTGACGTGGCCGCGCGCGGACGACGTCCCTGTCCCGCGAGCGCACGTCCGACGACCGCAACCACCTCAGAAAGGTCGAAGGGTTTCGGCAGATATTCGTAAGCCCCCTTCTCTGCCGCCGTCAGCGCCGTCATCAGCGTATTCTGCGCGCTCATCACGATGATCGGCAGCTCGGGCCGGGCCTTCTTGATGCGCGGGATGAGATCGAAGGCGTTTTCGTCGGGCATCACCACGTCGGTGATCACCACGTCGCCCTCGCCCTGGCTTACCCAGCGCCAGAGCGTTGCGGCGTTTCCGGTCGCGCGCGGCGCATACCCGGCTCTCGCGAGCGCCTGGTTCAGAACCGTGCGGATCGCGGTGTCGTCGTCGGCAATGAGAACGGTGCCACGGGCCATCGGGGTCAACCTCTCCTGTCGTTAGCGGGAACGGGCCGCGGAACGGCGCCATCTTTTCGTGTGCGGTCTTGCATCGGCAGGAGAACGCGAAACACCGTACGCTTGGCCTCGCTGTCGCATTCGATGATGCCGCCGTGATCGCCGATGATCTTGGCGACGAGCGCGAGGCCGAGACCCGTGCCGTTATGCTTGGTGGTGACGAAGGGATCGAAGAGATGCGGCTTCATGTGGTCGGGAACGCCCGAGCCGTTGTCCTCGATCTGGATCATGAGAGGCAGGCTGATGCGGGCATCCGTTCCTGGAACCGAAAGCCGCACGCCCGGCCGGAACGAGGTCTGCATGATGATGCGCCCCTGCCCGTCCTCGTTGTCGCCGATCGCTTCCGCAGCATTCTTGAGAAGGTTCAGGAACGCCTGCACCAGCTTGTCGCGATTGCCGGGAATGGGCGGCAGCGAGGGATCGTAATCCTCGATGATGCGCACGCCGCGCGCGAAGCCCGATTCCCCGAGCCTGCGCACATGATTGAGAACGTCGTGAATGTTGACCGGCTCCTTGGTGAGCGGCCGCTCGTCGCCGAACACCTCCATCCGGTTCACGAGATTGCGGATGCGCTCCGTCTCCGAGCAGATGAGCTGCGACAGCACACGGTCTTCGTCCGAGAGGTTCTGCTCGAGAAGCTGCGCCGCGCCCTTGATGCCTGACAGCGGGTTCTTGATCTCGTGCGCGAGCACGGCCGCCATGCCCGAGACCGACCGCGCCGCCGCCCGGTGCGTGAGCTGCCGCTCGATCATCTGCGCCATGGAGCGCTGCTGAAGCATGATGACGATGAGATGAGCGCCCTCGCTCATCGGACCGGCGTAGACGTCGACCAGCTTGGGCGCCGCGAACTTCGGGCTCGCCATCTCGACGCCGTACTCGTTGACCGTCGACCCGCCTTCCCGCACCTGCTGGACGAGGGCGAGCAGCGGACAGCCGAAGGCGACGAGGTCGTCGAGCTTGAAGCGCGTGAGCATCGTGGTGCTGGTGGAGAGAAACGATTCAGCCGCCGCGTTGCCGTAAACGATCCGGTTGTCGTCCGTGATCACGAGGATCGGATGGGGCAGCGCCGCGAGCAGCAGATCGTGCTCCACGATGGGCCCAGGAAACGGAATGGTACGCTCGGCAGCGATCTTGCTCACGCAGCTCTCTCCAAAACCTCGACCTCCGGCGCATCTCCGTAGAAGGCATCGAGCAGCTCCAGCACGCGCACGGAGTTCGTTTCCGTGCAGAGCCGCTGCCGCCACGCCTTGAGCGAGCTGGCTCGATGGCCGCTCGTCTCGAGATACCAGCCGATGTGCTTACGGGCGTTACGCAGCCCGATGAATTCGCCGTAGTGGGCGAGCATGGCTTCCACATGCGCCCGCGCGATCCGCCCCTGCTCCGCGAGCGGGGGAGCGGCCGTCTCGGTGTCGGCGGCGAGCGCGGACGCGATCCGCCCGAGAAGCCAGGGCGCGCCGTAGGCCGCCCGCCCGATCATCACGCCATCCGCGCCGGACTGAGAGAGCGCCGTGCGCGCATCCTCGACCGTGCCGATGTCTCCATTGACGATGACCGGAATGGAAACCGCCTCTTTCACGGGGCGGACGGCCGACCAGTCGGCCTTACCTTTGAAGAATTGCTGACGCGTGCGCCCGTGCACGGTGAGGAGCTGAACGCCCGCCGCCTCGGCGCGACGCGCAAGCTCGGGCGCATTGCGAGACCGGTCGTCCCAGCCGAGCCGCATCTTGAGCGTCACCGGCACTTTCACGGCGGCAACGACTGCCTCGATGAGGCCCAGCGCGTGATCGAGATCCCGCATCAGGGCGGAGCCCGACGCCTTGCCCGTCACCTCGCGCGCCGGGCAGCCCATGTTGATGTCGACGATATGCGCGCCCTTCGCCTCCGCGATCCGCGCCCCTTCCGCCATCCAGCGGGTGTCACAGCCAACGAGTTGCATCACAAAGGGAGTGAGATCACCACCCTCGGCACGACGAAGCACGTCGGCCCGGCTTTGCACCAGCTCCGCGCTCGCCACCATTTCAGAAACGACGAGTCCGGCGCCGAACCCGTGGGCGAGCTGCCGGAACGGCAAATCGCTGACGCCCGTCATGGGAGCCAGAAACACATTGTTTGCAATGGGTTGATTGCCGATTTTGAGTGAAGTCAAAGCCGAGTATCCCGCTTTTGCCTATATCTTGATCACTTCTACTCGGTGCCTTGGATTTAGGCACACTATGCTGCCCGCCACGATTGTGCAAGCGCGAAGCGCAGCCGGGAGATTGCCCAATTGCCGCGCCGCGGGCTAAGTGCCCTCGACTTGAAACCATCCGGAAGTGAGATCCGTGACAGCAGCAGCCTTGATCGTAGCCGCCGGCCGCGGCGCCCGAGCGGCCCGGGACGGGCTGGCGCCTAAGCAATATGCACCCCTCGCCGGCCGCCCGGTTCTTGCGCACGCCATCGCGGCCTTTGAGGCCTGCCCCGGCATTTCCAGCATCACGGTGGTCATTCATCCCGACGACCGCGACCTCTACGCGGCGTCTGCGCCGAAGAGCGCCAGCAAGCTGAAGCCCCCGGTGCCCGGCGGCGCCACCCGCCAGGACTCCGTCCGCCTCGGGCTGGCGTCTCTCGAACGCGAGGCACCGAGACACGTGCTGATTCACGACGCGGCCCGCCCCTTCGTCGCGCCCGAGACGATTGCCCGCGTGCTGGCCGCGCTCGAGACCCATGAGGGCGCACTTGCCGCCGAGCCCTTGGCCGACACCTTGAAGCGCGACCGGGGAGACGGCACCGTCTCCGAGACCGTTCCGCGCGCTGGCCTCTGGAAGGCGCAAACCCCGCAGGGGTTCCGCTACGCTCCTATTCTCGCCGCTCACGGCCGCGCAGCCGCCCAAGGGCGCACCGACTTCACTGACGACGCCGCCATTGCCGAATGGGCGGGCATCGCCGTCACGCTCGTCGAAAGCCCGAGCCGCAACTTCAAGCTCACGACCCAAGAGGACCTGATCATGGCCGAACAGCTTCTCCGACCCGAAGCGCCCCTCTGGGAACCCCGCACCGGAACCGGCTTCGACGTCCACGCCTTCTGCGAGGGCGATCACGTCTGGCTCGGCGGCGTGCGCATCCCCCACGATCGCGGCCTTCTGGGCCACTCGGATGCCGACGCCCCGCTCCACGCCCTCACAGACGCCCTGCTGGGAGCCATCGGAGACGGCGACATCGGCCAGCACTTTCCGCCGTCGGACCCCGCCTGGAAGGGCGCGCGCTCGCGCGTATTCGTCGAGGACGCCGCCGCCCGCATTGCCAAGCGCGGCGGACGCATCACCAACGTCGACGTCACGATTCTCTGCGAGGCGCCGCGCATCGGCCCCCACCGCGACGCGATCCGCAACGCCATCGCGGACATGCTCGGCATCGCGCTGACACGTGTGGCCGTAAAAGCAACGACCACAGAGCAGCTCGGCTTTACGGGCCGCAAGGAGGGCATCGCAGCCCTCGCCTCGGCTACGGTGTTGCTTCCGGCTTGATAAAGCCCGCCTTATCCTCAGCCCAATTCCAAGCGCGCGTTGACCCCCCCGCCAGAATCGCGGCATCACCGGGACAGGTGGTTGTATGACCAAAAGCGATCCCGGGGGGCCAACTCCATGAACCTGATGCACACTCTTGAGCGTCCCGCGACGGGCGACACCGGCGGCGCCAATATTTCCGACATCGCCGAGACCACGGCGGCGACGTGCTTGGCGACCCGCGTTCGCCAGCTCTCGCGCATCATCACGCGTCTCTATGACGACGCCATGCGCCCGCTGGGCATTACCGCCAGCCAGTACACGCTGCTCGCGCAGCTCGCCTCGCGCGACGGCATCACGGCCGTCGAGATCGGCCACGAGCTGGACATCGAGAAGTCGACGCTCTCGCGCAACCTGAAGCGCCTTCTCGCACTCAGCATGATCATCATGGATCCGCCCGCAGGCCGCCGCGGCCGCGGATTGCACCTGACGCCCAAGGGCCAGGCCGTGCTCAAGGACGCTTACCCCGTCTGGCAGGCTGCGCAGGCCCGCTCGGTTGCCGTCATGGGCGTCGAAACGCGCGCCAAGCTCGACGAGCTGCTGCGTCTCGCCGAAAAGCTGATCGCCGAATAGGCCGCGCGTTCCGTTGCGGACATCCCAACGATTTGACTAGTCTCAACGAGGCGCCCCACAAGGAGCGCCTCGTTTTCTTTGGCGGATGCCGGACGGAAAAGAGGCTGCCATGTTCACGCCGGAGCTTGTCACCGAAGCGGAGCGTCTGCTCGCCGGGCTGAGAGCGCGCCGCTGGAAACTGGCGACTGCGGAAAGCTGCACCGGCGGGCTGATCGCAGGCCTCTTCACGGAGATCGCGGGCAGCTCCGACGTTTTCGAGCGCGGCTTCGTCACCTACTCCAATGCCGCAAAGATCGGCGATCTCGGCGTCGACTTCGACACCCTCTATCGCCACGGCGCAGTGAGCGCCGAGGTGGCGAGGGAAATGGCGGCCGGCGCCCTGCGCGCCTCCGCCGCCGATGCCGCCGTCGCCGTGACGGGGATCGCGGGGCCTGCGGGAGGATCAGCGGAGAAACCGGTCGGCCTCGTCCATATCGGACTCGCGCTTCGCGGCAAGCCTGCCCTAAGCCGCGAATTCCGCTTTGGAAATCTGGGCCGCTCGGAAATCCGGCTGCAGACAGTCACCGAGGCGCTGGCCATGCTGGCTCGTGGTCTTGCGGCTTGAGGAGAAGGCGGGAAGCGGGAAAAATGTAGCGAGATGGCAACCGCTAGGCGCCCGACTTCGTATATGCTCGTGAGAAAGTCCGAACGCCGCGCGCCGCGGCTTGGTCTCGGCCTGCTATCCGTGACGCAACGTTGAGGTGCGCCTTGCAAAGCCTCCGCCGACCCCTTTTTCTGACGGCAATCCTCGCCGTGATGGCCAGCATCGCGCCCCTCAACGCAGCAGATCTGACCGCCCGGCAGGTGACGGAGCAGCTCTACAAAGCCGCTCCCGACAGCGGCATCGATTTCAGCGGCCGCAATCTCGAGGGTCTCGACTTGGCGGGGCTCGGCTTCAAGAAGGCGCGCATGGCGGAAGCGGACTTGTTCGGCGCCGATCTCAGCGGCGCGGATCTGACCGACGTGGATCTCAGCAAGGCCCGTCTCGACCGCATCATCGCCATCGGAACGCGCTTCGACCGCGCAAACCTTGCTGGAGCGAGCCTCCTGCGCCCCACGACCACCTCGTCTTTCGAAGGCAGCAGAGGCGAGGCCCCGAGCTTCTCCGGCGCCGATCTCACCAAGGCCCGCATGTTCGGTATCTTCAGCGGCGGCAATTTCGCAGGCGCCAAGATGACCGGCGTCTCGCTCGCGCCCTTCAACAACACCGGTTTCATCGAGATGCTGTGGCGCTCGAAGCTCGAGTCCGCCGACCTGGGGGGCACTGACCTCTCCGGCGCCGATCTCACCCATGTCTCGCTACGCTTCGCCAACCTCAAGGGCGCCAACCTCAAGGGCGCCATCTTGCAGAACGCCGACCTGTCCCACGCCGATCTCACGGGGGCGGACCTTACCGGCGCCAATCTCAGCCACGCCGATCTCGACAGCACCAAGCTCACCGGTGTCAAAGGTCTCGATACGGCGTCCGGCATGGCCACGGCGCTGAACCGCGAAAAAGCCATCAACTGACCTGCGATCCGAAAGCTACACTCAAGCGGACGCGGGCGATCCGTAGAGCTTGCGCGCCCGCCCCTCGAACGCGTCCGTGTAGCTGCGCACGGCTTTGTCGAACGCCGCGCCCACGATCAGCGACAGCATCGCCGAGCGAAACGCGTAATCGATCGAGAAGTGCACGTCAGCGCCTCCGTCCGCCGGGGTGAAGCGCCACTCGTTCTGGAGATGGCTGAAGGGCCCGTCGAGGTGGCGCACCCGGATGAGGCTCGCCGCCCGATCGAGCGTCACGTGCGTCGTAAAGCGTTCGGTGATCGATTTGTAGCCCACCGTCATGGTGGCCGTGAGCTCATCGCCGCTCGCGCTGCGCTCAAGCACGGTCAGCCCCTCGCAGAGCGGCAGGAACTCCGGATAGCGCTCGACGTCGGCGACCACGTCGAACATCTGCTCGGGCGTAAAGGAAACGCGCCGGACGGTGCGGAAACTCGGCAAAGGCAAACCTCGCAAATCCCGAGACCATGATCCCGGCCGCGCCGGCGCCATCGCCCGCATAAAAGTTGCAGCTACGCGGTGCGCGCAGCCTTGAGGCGGCGGAAGTCGTCGCCCGCGTGATAGGACGAGCGCGTCATGGGGCTCGCCGCCACGACCAGGAAGCCCTTGGCGAGCGCGATCCTCTTGAGATCTGCGAACTCGTCGGGCGGCACGTAGCGCTTCACCTCGGCATGCTTGGCCGATGGTGCCAGATACTGCCCGATGGTGAGAAAATCAACGTTGGCGCTGCGCAGGTCATCCATCACCTGCAGGATCTCGTCGCGCGTCTCTCCAAGGCCGACCATGAGGCCCGACTTGGTGAACAGGGTCGGATCGATCTCCTTTGCGCGCTGCAGGAGACGCAGCGAATGGAAGTAGCGCGCACCGGGCCGGATCCGCACGTAGAGCCCCGGCACGGTTTCGAGGTTATGGTTCAGCACATCCGGCCGCGCGCGCACCACCACGTCGAGAGCGCCGTCCTTGCGCAGGAAGTCCGGGATCAGAACCTCGATGCTGGTCTGCGGTGCGCGAGCCCTCACCTCTCCGATCACATCGCGGAAATGCGCGGCCCCGCCGTCAGGAAGATCGTCACGATCGACCGACGTGATCACCACGTGCTCGAGCCCCAGTGCCGACACCGCATCCGCGACGCGCACGGGCTCGCCAGTATCGAGCGGGCGCGGCAGGCCCGTCGCCACGTTGCAGAACGCGCACGCGCGTGTGCAGATCTCCCCCATGATCATCATGGTGGCGTGCTTCTTCTGCCAGCACTCGCCGATGTTAGGGCAGCCCGCCTCCTCGCACACCGTCGCGAGGCCATGCTCGCGCACGATCTTGCGCGTCGACAAAAACCCGTCGGAGGATGGGGCGCGGACGCGAATCCACGGCGGCTTGGGCAGCATCGGCCGATCGGGCCGGTGCGCCTTTTCTGGATGGCGCGGACGCGAGCCGTCGCCTGGAGACATCCGCTTATCGATGAGAGTGACCATGCCGATCCCGTCCGAGCCGGATTCGCGTTTTCCGCGAGCTTAAAGCGGAAAGCGCCGCGATGCGAGCGATAGCACCCGCTTCACGGCGCCCACCATAGTACATCCGTGCATGACGCGGCGGATCAGCGCCCGCCGAGGAAGCGCGCCACGATGACGACGATCAGCGCGCCCACAGTCGAAACGACGATCTGGTTGCCGTAGGGCACGATCGCATCGAAGTCGTAGGGAAGGGTCAGAAGGCCGGCCGACACGAGGTATCCGCCGAGCACGGCGCCGATCAGGCCGACCAGGAGGTTGCGGATGAGCCCGCCGCCACCGAGCAGAAGCCCGGCGAGCCAGCCTGCGACCAGGCCGTTCAGGATCATGATGATCCAGACCTTGTTGTCGGTTGCGAATTGTACGTAATCCATCAAAAGCTCCCCATCAGCGAACCACGCGTGCCGGGTCGTTGTGCCCGTCCATCTCCGGGTTGCTGCGGCGCGAGATTAGAGCGCTTCCCGGTAGCTGGGAACCCGTATTCCGAGCGCGTATCCGGCCGAAAAAGAACGCGTAGAGACGCCCCCGCGTTATCCACGCGAGCTTTCAGGCAAGCCGCCACAAACGAGAGCGAGCGAGCCCGTGGCTAAACGTGACAGCGAGCGCCGAGGTAGTCGTTGAGGAGGCGATTGTAGAGATCGGCGTCGGCCTTCTGCTGGCCGCTGAGCTTTTTGCCGGAGGCTTCGGCCTGAACAGACGACGGAACGCCCTTCGCGTCGAGGCGATTGAGCTGCTGCTTGATGGACCCGCAGCTCTCGCCGTTCGCCAGCGCCTTGCCGCTGGGACCGTTTCCGCTTCCCGACGCGCAACCGCCGACCGCGACCGCCGCTCCCAACGCACCGAGCAAAACGACACGCACTGCGCCGCCGCGCATCATCGCAGTCATGGATTGGAAGCCCTCTCGAAGCATTTAATCGACGCGGTACGTTAAGATTTTCGACGGAGCTGTTGAACCCCTGGCCGCTCTAATCAAGGCTTTCGCGCAAAAGTGTGGCCAGGATGCAGCAGTGGCCGCAATCCCGGTTCAAAAGTCGAAAACTCTTCCTACGAAAGCCGGAATTCCCCCGCTTGCAGCCGACACAGAAGGCGCATCCGGCACGGGGGACCGGATACGCTCAGAGCCTGGAAGGTCAAACCCGGAAAGCCGCCAGCACGGGGCCGTGCGGACGGCGATTCGTACCAGCTTACTGCTGCTGCTGAACGACCGGCGGAGCGATGTTGGCTCGCGGCGTGTTGGCAGAGACCACCTGGGCGGAGTTCGCTGCCGGAATGCCCGGCGTGACCTGCGCCGTCGTCTGGACGACGGGCTTCGGCCCGAACGCGGAGCACTTGGCCTGGAATTCGGCGTTCGCCTTGTCGAGTTCGGCCGCCTGGGCCAGCGAAGCGCGCTTGACGGCAACCGTGGAGGTTTTGCCCACCGACGCCTTCTCCAGCCGATCGGTCACGCCTTCCTTGCGCAGCATGTCGATGCGCTGGGAGAGCGAGTAGCAGGCCGGATCGACCTTCGGCGCGGCAGCAACTACCGGAGTCGCGCCGGCATTCGTGCCGATGGATTGGGTGGTGAGCGACGTGCCGAGAATGCCGCCATCCGACGAGCATCCGGCAAGCAGTGTCGCGCCCAGTGCAGCAAAGACGAGAGTTGCTGACGATTTGAACATGATGTCCCCCGTGACGTACTGCTATGGCATGTGTTGCCTGTACGTGCTCTTGGTCTACGTTCGAGTCCGAGCCCGTCACAAGAAGCCCCCCATAAAATGCCCGTGCATTGAGCAAATTGACAGGGTCGAATCTGTGGAAACACAGCCCACGTGGCGATCCGGCCACAAGGTTCCGCAAGGCGTTGCAAGTAAAACCGAAATATTGAACGGCTCGCGGACTGAAATCCGCGAATCAGCACATGGCGAACACATGGAGCCCAGGGCCGGGCCTGCCTGGATGCATCGAAAAACGGCTGAACCTGCGCGCGCTCCGGTCGAAGCCCGAGGCGACGTGCGCCACCTTAGCGGGGCCGCCCAAGCAGCTCGAGGGCCGCTTTCACCACCTGCTCCGCGCCGGGAAGCGCGGCAGCCTGCAACTCTCCCGCGTACGGCATCGGAACTGCCGCGCCGGCAAGGCGAACGGGCGCGCACTTGAGAGATGCGAACGAGCGGCTGGCGATGGAGGCCACCAGCTCCGCGCCGATGCCGCCATCCCCCCAGCCCTGCTCGAGCGTCATGAGGCGCCCGGTCCGCGCCACTGAGGCGGCCACCGCGTCACGGTCGAGCGGGCGCACGCACATGAGGTCGATGACCTCGGCCTCGATCCCCTCCGCACTCAACCGGCCGGCCGCTTCCAGCGCGCCGAAAACCGCGTGACCGATGGCGGCGATCGTAAGATCCGAACCGGCGCGTGCGATCCGCGCGGCGCCGAGCGCGCCACCTTCTGCGACATCGCCTTGCTCGCGCGTCGCATAGAGCTGGTCGTGCTCAAGCAGCGCAACGGGACCGGGATCGCGGATCGCCTGGGAGAGCAGCGCATAAGCCGCACACGGCGTCGCAGGTTGCGCGACCTTGAGCCCCGGAATGTGCGCGAGCTGCGCGGCGACACAGCGCGCATCCTGCCCCGTCATCCCAGGCACGAACCCGTTCGGCCCGCGGAACACGATGGGCACCGGCAGCTTGCCGCCCGAGAGATAGAAGGTCTCCGCAGCGCTTGCGAGATAGGCGCCGAGGGAGTCGATCGAGCGCCCCCAATGAGAAAGCTCCACCACGGGCTTGAGGCCGGCCATCGCCGCGCCCACCGCAACGCCGAACAAGGCGTCCTCGATGGGGGGAACGGAGACGACGCGCGACGGACCGAACTCGTCGAGCAGCCCCTGCGCCACCTTGGGCGCGCCCCGGTTCTGCGCAACGTCCACGCCAATCAGGAACACGTCGGGATCGCGACGCATCTCTGCGGCGAGCGCATCGCGCAAAGCCTCGCGATAGCTGCGGCCCGCCGTCTCGGCCGAACGAGGCGGCGCCGGCGCGAGATCCGGCAGCGGATCGAGAGACGCGAACCCTAGCGGCTGAGCGAGCCCCCGCGCTGACAGGGGTTTTTGCTGCACGCCCGCCAGCACGATCGCGATCGGCGTGTTGACCTTCACGCCCTCTGTCCCTGCGGGAACCAGGATGCGCTCGACGTGGCCTTCGTCCTCGGCCTCGATCTCGAGCGTGGCGGTCGGCGTGGCGATTTCCACCAGAACGTCGCCCGCGGCCACCTGCTGCCCTTCCGCGACATGCCAGCGCGAAATCTTGCCGTCCGTCATGGAGGGCGTCACGATCGGCATGAGGATTTCTCGACGCATTTCGCTCCTCAAGCCCCAGTTGCCGCGAAGAGATCGGCCGCCTCCGGAACGGGCTCCGCACGCGCGGCGAGTGCTGCAGAAACCACGGACTCCTTCACCTCCTTCTCAAGCGCCTTGAGCGCGCGCTCATTGAGGATGCCCGACGCCAGAATGCGCCCGCGGGCCCTCGAGACCGGATCGGCCTCCTCGAGCCTCCGCTCGGACGCGCCCGCGCGCGCCGGCACGCCGCCATGCCCGCGATAGCGATAAGTCAGCATTTCGAGAATGGTCGGCCCGTCCCCGTCGCGCGCCCGCGCAATGGCCTGCCGGGCCGCAACGATCACGCGCCGCACGTCGATGCCGTCCACCTGATGACCGGGAATGGCGACCGGCGTCCCGCTTTCGGCAAGCGCCGAGGGAAGCTGGCCCAGCACGATGCTGGCGCCCGGCGCGGCGGTGTTGTTGTCGATGATGAAAACGATCGGCAGCGCCCACTGCGCGGCGATCTTGTAGGCTTCGAGCACGCGCCCGCGCGCAGCCGCGCCGTCGCCGAAGAAGCAGAGCGTCACATCATCCCCGCCGCGATAGCGCGAGGCAAATGCGAGTCCGGCGCCGAGCGGCGCAGCAAGCCCTGCCGTGCCATGACCGCCGAAAAAATGATGCTCCGGCGCGAACATGCGCACGGTGCCGCCCTTCCCCTGCGCGAGACCCGTCTTGCGGCCCAGAAGCTCGGCCAGCACGAGACGGGGGTCTACGCCGCGCGCCAGAAGCGCGCCATGGGTGCGATAGCTCGTGATCACGGGATCGGTCGCGCGTGCGGCCATCATCGTGCCGACGATCGAAGCCTCCTGCCCGATGCACAGCGGGCATACGCCATGAATGGCCTGCAAGGCGTAAAGCTGTCCGGCCTTTTCCTCGAAACGGCGAATGAGCAGCATGCTGCGGTAAGCCGCGATCTCTTCGTCCGGAGAGAACATGATGTCCTCCGCGCCAACCGGACCAAGGGGGCTTCCCGTCATCTCCGCTCCTCTTGTTGACGATTGGAAGATCTCGCAGGCCGAGATACGCCGCCCGGGCCAGCCCCGAGAGTGCCATCGAACAGCGAAACTTACACGACGAGCCCGTCGCGAGGCCAGCGCCCCTCATGCTGCGCCGCAGCGAAATGGCCCACCAGGATAGTCGTGTAAACGCGCCTGCCTGAATGACAACTATGGCGCCATCGCGCCAGTCCCGTCCGCGCGGAAAACCCCCACTTCCCCACAGGCTTCACCCGGAGGGAGCAGACTCCAGCACGACGCGATCGCGAGGATGGGCGAACCCAAGCACCTCGCGGGCAATCTCTTCGACGAAATCGGGATCGGGGAGATCGGGGCGGAGCAGAGCGACATCGCGCTCCAGTTTGGCGCGCACAGCCTCGAGGCTCTGGATCTCGAACTGCAGAGCGCTTTCACGCTCCGCAAGTCGGTCTCGCGCCTCGAGGCCATGCCGGCCTTTTAGGGTGTGATAGGCGAAATAAGCCGTCAATCCTAGGCAGAGAAGCAACACCAGCGCCTGCCGCGACTTGGCTCGCCGATCATATATTGGCTGACGCAGCACGGATGTTCGACGTTACGCGTTATGAGAACCGGGAACGACGTAACCATACCGCCGAGCCGATTAAAACGAGGTAAAGCGCCGTCCTGATTTTGCCGAAACCGGATGGCCAAGCTGACGCAGGCGCCAAACGGGGGAAACGTGAGCACGCTGGATCGCAAGCTTGGACGCACGGTCTTCGGCTCCGCCCCGGATCTCTACGCCCGCGGACGGCCGGGCTATCCCCCGCGCGTTGCCGAGATCTTGAGAGACCTCTGTCGCGCCGGACCCGAGACGGCGGCGTTCGAGATTGGCCCGGGAACAGGACAGGCAACGGCCCGCCTTCTCGACCTCGGCTGCACCGTCTGCGCCATCGAGCCGGATGCGCGTCTCGCCGCCTATCTGTCGGAGAGCCTCGGCCCGGCTCATCCTGGCCGCCTCACGGTCATGCAGGCCCCATTCGAGGAGGCCGCCCTGCCCAGCACCGCCTTCGATCTCGGCGTAGCGGCGACGTCGTTCCACTGGCTGGATCCGGCCATCGGTCTTCCAAAGGTGAAGCAGCTTCTGCGTCCGGGTGGGCACTGGGCCATGTGGTGGAACGTCTACGGCGATCCGGACGCGCCGGACGACTTCCAGGTGAGAACGCACGCCCTGTTCGACAGCCTGGAGCGCCCGCCCACGTTCGCGGACCGGGAGAAGAAGCCCTACGCCCTCAATAGGGAACTGAGACTCGCGGAGCTGGAACGGGAAGGTTTCGAGGAGCGCGCGGTGGAGATCATCCGATGGGACGTGACGTTCAGCACCGGGCAGATGCTCGCGCTGAGCGCCACGTTCTCTCCCGTCGCGCAGCTTCCCGAGCCTGCGCGTAACGAATTTCTCGAAGCCCTGCGGCGCGTCGGCGACGACGAGTTCGCAGGCTCCATCCCGCGCCGCTTCCTGACGGCCGTTTATACGGCCCGGTCGCCGCGCAGGATGTCCTTGCCGGCATAGCGCGCCACGTCGCCCAGCTCGCCCTCGATGCGGATGAGCTGGTTGTACTTGGCGAGACGATCCGAGCGGCAGAGCGATCCCGTCTTGATCTGCCCGCAGTTGGTCGCAACCGCGAGATCGGCGATGGTCGAATCCTCCGTCTCGCCCGAGCGGTGGGACATGACCGCGGTGTAACCCGCGCGCTGTGCCATGGAGACCGCATCCAGCGTCTCGGTCAGCGTGCCGATCTGGTTGACCTTGATCAGGATCGAGTTGGCGGTTGCGGCCTTGATGCCGCGCGACAGACGCTCGGTATTGGTGACGAAGAGATCGTCGCCCACGAGCTGGCAGCGCTTGCCGATGGCATCGGTCAGCGCCTTCCAGCCGGCCCAGTCGTCTTCTGCCATGCCGTCCTCGATCGAGATGATCGGAAAGCGGTTCACGAGGTCTTCCAGGTAGCGGACCATGCCCGCGCTATCGAGGCTCTTGCCCTCGCCGTGAAGCTCGTACTTCCCGCCCTTGTAGAACTCGGTCGAGGCGCAATCGAGCGCCAGCATGACGTCGTCGCCAGGCTTGTAGCCCGCCTTCTCGATCGACTTCATTATGAAGGACAGCGCTTCGTCGGCGCTCTTGAGGTTCGGCGCGAAGCCGCCCTCATCGCCGATGCCCGTGTTGTGGCCGGCCTCCTTGAGACCCTTCTTCAGCGTGTGGAAGATCTCGGCGCCGATGCGAACGGCGTCCGCGACCGTCTCGGCCGAGACCGGCATGATCATGAATTCCTGGATGTCGATCGGGTTGTCGGCATGCGCGCCGCCGTTGATGATGTTCATCATCGGCACCGGCAGCACATGGGCCGACGTTCCGCCCACATAGCGGTAGAGCGGCAGCGAGGAGGCTTCCGCGGCGGCCTTCGCGGCCGCGAGCGAGACACCCAGAATGGCGTTTGCGCCGAGGCGGCTCTTGTTGTCCGTATCGTCGACGGCGATCAGGGCGGCGTCGAGCCCGCGCTGGTCCTCGGCATCGAGCCCGATGAGGGCATCGGAAATCTCGCCGTTGACGGCGTCCACGGCCTTCAGCACACCTTTGCCGAGATAGCGCTTCGCGTCTCCGTCACGAAGCTCGATCGCCTCGTGCGCGCCGGTGGAAGCTCCCGAAGGCACGGCGGCCCGGCCCCTGGAGCCGTCTTCCAGGAGCACGTCGACCTCGACGGTCGGGTTGCCGCGGCTGTCCAGAATTTCGCGGCCGAGAATGTCGACGATGGCGGTCATGGGGCAGGTTCCTCGGGAGGTGATAGAAAATACGTTTTATGAGAGGATCTTAGGAGTTGCATGGGCCGTGAGGCACCATGACGGGATCGGAGCGGGTTTTAGCTGGGTTCGCACGGCGCGGAAAGACCCCAATGGGTAGGCGGACCTACCCCGCTCCCGCGATACTTTGACGACATAGGAGCTGAAAACCGATGCCGGACCAACAGACCTACCATGGCTCCTGCCACTGCGGCGCCGTGCGCTACGAGGCCAAAAGCGACCCCATTACGCAGGCCATGAGCTGCAACTGCTCGATGTGCCGCCGCAAGGGCACCCTCCTCGCGTTCATCCCGGCGGCCGATTTCACACTTGAAACGGGCGAGAGCGCACTCGCCGACTACCAGTTCAACAGACAGATGATTCATCATCTCTTCTGCCGCACCTGCGGCGTCACGAGCTTCGCCCGCGGCGTGATGCCGGACGGCACGCCGATGGTGGCGCTCAACGTGCGCTGCATCGACGAGATCGATCCCGATACCCTCACCATCAAACGCGTCGACGGAAAGAGCTTCTGATGTCCGCTGGCGGTGCACTGGTTCTCTTCTCCGGCGGACAGGACAGTACGGTCTGCCTGGCCTGGGCGCTCGACCGCTATCCGCATGTCGAAACGCTCGGCTTCGCCTATGGGCAGCGCCACGCCGTGGAGCTCACCCAGCGCCATGTCGTGCGGGACGCGCTTCGCGAGAGCTTCCCGTCCTGGGCTCCGCGCCTGGGCCCCGATCACGAGATCGCGCTTCCCGAACTCGGACGCATCAGTGAGACCGCGCTGACGCGCGAGACCGAAATCGAGATGACGAAGGCCGGCCTGCCGTCGACGTTCGTTCCCGGCCGCAATCTTCTGTTCCTCGTTTACGCGGCAGCCCTCGCCTACAGGCGCGGCCTCACGACCCTCGTCGCAGGCATGTGCGAGACCGACTATTCCGGATATCCCGATTGCCGCAACGACACCATCCGCGCGCAGGAGCAGGCCATCGCGCTCGGGCTCGACAAGCCATTCCGGATCGAGACGCCCCTGATGTACGTCGACAAGGCGGGAACCTGGGCGATGGCCGAGACGCTCGGCGGCGCGGCCCTGGTCGACCTCGTCCGTGAAAAAACCCACACGTGCTATCTCGGCGACCGCACGCACCGTCACGATTGGGGCTGGGGCTGCGGCACCTGCCCCGCGTGCGAGCTGCGCGCGAGAGGATGGGAAATCTGGAACGCCGCCAAGGCACACCCTTCGCGCTGACCGAGACCGCTCCGCCCGCTTGCGCGCCAAGGCTACCGGTCGGTTAACGGCGCGATGATCCTGTACACAGGGGGTCCTTCCCTTCCCCCAGATGCGCTCCTACCTTAGAGGCACCCCCACCAATGAACCCGACGGAGCCTCCCCCATGGCCGAATCCAAAGCCGACCTCAAGAAAGCAGCAGAGCGCCGTAAAGCCCCGCTCGCCACCCCGACCGACCTCGGCGACAACGCCGTGCGCGACCTCACCGGCGCTCTCAACGAGCTCCTGGCCGACGTCTTCGCGCTCTACCTCAAGACCAAGAATTTTCACTGGCACGTGAGCGGCCCGCACTTCCGCGACTACCATCTGCTGCTCGACGAGCACGGCGACCAGATCTTCGCTATGACGGACCCCATCGCCGAGCGCGTGCGCAAGCTGGGAGGCACGACCCTTCGCTCCATCGGACACATCGCCCGCCTGCAGCACGTGAAGGACAACGATGCCGATTACGTGGACGCGCTCGACATGCTGGCCGAACTGCGTGACGACAACAAGGATCTCGTGGCGCGCATGCGCTCCGTCCACGAGCTGACCGACGAGCATCGCGACTTCGCGACCTCGAGCCTCCTCGACGTCTGGATCGACGAGACCGAGCGCCGTCACTGGTTCCTGTTCGAAGCGAGCCGCCCTTCGGTCGAGGGTCACTGAAGATTAGGTGGTAGGCAACGGGGCAGCAGGCAGCTCGCGCATCTGCTGCTGTCGGCTGCCAGTTGGCTGCTGCCTCTCCTCAAGCCTCCAGCTTGAACGGATTGAAGTCCGTCGTGCGGTCGTAATAGTCCTCCTGCTCCGCCTCCTTGAGGAACGCCACGACCTTGTAGGTCACGGGCGTGAAGGCGATCTCCACCAGCGTTTTGGTCACGAACTGCGTGAGCATCACCAGCGGCAGCGCCTCGTTCGGAATGATGCCCGTCCCGTAGAACGCGAGTGGATAGAACAGCGCGCTGTCGATCGCCTCGCCTGCGATCGTCGAGCCGATGGTGCGCATCCACAAATGCCGTCCGCCCTGCGCGACCTTCATCTTCGCGAGCACGAACGAGTTGACGAACTCGCCGCAGAAATAGGCGACCATCGAGGCCGCCACCACGCGCCACGCGTTGCCGAACGCGATCTCGTAGGCAGTCTGATGCGGCCAGAACGGCGCGGGCGGCAACGCCACCACCACGGTCGCCATGAACGATGCGAAGGCGAGCGCCGCAAAGCCGGTCCAGATCGCCTCGCGTGCCCGCGCGTAGCCGTAGACCTCGGTGAGCACGTCGCCGAAGATGTAGGAGACTGGAAAGAACAGAACGCCCGCGCCAAAAACGTAAGGACCCACTCCGGGCACCTCGACCTGCGCGATCTTGGCCGGGCCGATCAGGTTCGAGCAGATGAGAACGGTGACGAACGCCGCCATCACCAGATCGTAATAGCGATAGGATCGCCGCGTCGCAGCGCTCATGCTCCCTCCCCCGACTGCGCGCCCCCGCGCGCCCTCAGTCGAGCGCTGCGACCGTAACCAGGGGCGGTGATCCGGGCTCGGCGGCCTTTCTTGCCCTATCGAGCGTCGCCACGCGCTGATCGAAATCCAATCTCAGAAAATCATTCAGCGCTGCATCGCTCACCGCGAAATGGCCGCACCTCTTGCAGCCCACGATGAGACCATCGAATTCGCCGGAGGAGAGATCCTCCGCTTCCGCTCCGCAGACAGGGCACTGCATGCTGGTCCTTTCTTCGCTCCGCGAGACCGGAGTAGGTGCGGCCCAAAGGCCGGACGCGCCTCGGTCCCGGTGAAAAACCCGGAGCGACTGCGTCTTCATGAGACCCGAAGAGGCTCCAGATTTACCGGAAACGCCTGAAGCGGGATACGGGTCCTGCCCGCCGCTTCGCCCGGCCGGGCTACGATGTGCCGCTTGACACCGGCTTGCGACGTTTTACGGATCAGGCCCATGTATTCCGTCAAAGAGATCTTCTACACGCTGCAGGGCGAGGGGACGAACGCCGGCCGCGCCGCTGTGTTCTGCCGGTTCACCGGCTGTAATCTCTGGTCGGGACGGGAAGCGGACCGCGCGGCGGCCGCCTGTACCTTCTGCGACACGGATTTTGTGGGCACGGACGGCGAAGGCGGCGGCAAGTTTCGCGACGCTCAGCACCTCGCAGCCGCCATCCTCGCCGCTTGGCAAGGCGGCCCCGCCGAGCGTTTCGTGGTGCTCACGGGAGGCGAGCCCGCGCTCCAGGTCGATGCTCCGCTTCTCAATGCGTTGCATCTCCACGGATTTACCATCGCCATCGAGACCAACGGCTCCCTGCCCCTGCCCGAAGGGATCGACTGGATCTGCGTCAGCCCCAAGTCCGGCACCGAGATCCGCCAGACCTCCGGCGACGAGCTGAAGCTCGTTTACCCTCAGCCCGGGCTTGCGCCGGAAAGCCTGCTCAGCCTCGATTTTCCCCGGCGCTTCCTGAGCCCTATGGACGGCCCTCGCCTCGCGGAGAACACGGCCGCTGCCGTGACCTACGTCAAAGCCAACCCCGCCTGGCGACTCTCGGTCCAGACCCACAAGCGGATCGGAATTCCCTAGCGGGCTGTTCCCGGCCAATTGCCGAACATGCGCCACCCGCCATCCGACGCTTTGGGCTCGACACCGATTGCCGCGCCTGCTGGCGTTTAACGCCAAAATCCCCTATGTCACCGACATGCGCATCTATAAGGAATTCCTGTTCGAGGCAGCGCATTACCTGCCGTCGGCACCCCTAGGCCATCCGAACTCCCGGATTCATGGCCACTCGTTCCGCGCGCGCGTCGTCATCGACGGCGAGCCCAATCCGGAAACCGGCCTCGTTTTCCATTTCGACGATCTTGCCGCCGCCATCGCCGAAGCACACGATGCGCTCGATCATCGTCTGCTGAACGAGGTGGAGGGGCTCGAGTTTCCGACCCTCGAGCGCATTTCGATCTGGCTCTGGAACAGGCTCCAGAACCGCGTTCCCGGCCTCGCGGAAATTCACGTTTCGCGCGATAGCTGCAACGAAGGCTGCATCTATACGGGCACGCCCGCCTCGCACCCGGCCGCCCTCGCCGCCGAATAGAAAACGCAGAGAGCGCGCACATGACCGCCGAGACGACGGGCATCACACTTCTGGGCGGATCGTCCGCCATTCCGGAAAGCCCCGACAAGGCGCTGCTGGAGCGTGTCGCCAATCCGCATTCCGACACCGCCTACGTCGCGCGCTTCACGGCGCCTGAGTTTACCTCGCTCTGCCCCGTGACCGGCCAGCCGGACTTCGCCCATCTGGTGATCGACTACGTGCCCGGCGCCTGGCTCGTGGAGAGCAAGTCGCTCAAGCTCTACCTCGCCTCGTTCCGCAACCACGGCGCCTTCCACGAGGATTGCACGGTCGCCATCGGCAAGCGCCTCGCCGCGCTGCTCGAGCCGCGCTTCTTGCGTATCGGCGGATACTGGTATCCGCGCGGCGGCATTCCGATCGACGTGTTCTGGCAGACGGGCGAGCTGCCGAAGGACGTCTGGCTTCCAGACCAGGGCGTCGCGCCCTATCGCGGACGCGGCTGAGCACCTGCCTCTGCCGGGGCCGAGAAGCGAGCCTCAAGCGCGTGTCTGCTCCGGCTCGGCAACCGTCATGTCGTTGCCGCGCCAGGTGAAGCCGTCACCAGTCCAGCCCTTGAGCCACACCAGCGGCAGCACGAGATCGCGCACCAGCCAGGCGACCGGAGAGACGGCGCTTACATGCCAGCCCGCTCCGCGCGCGAGCAGTGCTTCCACACCGAACCAAAGGGCGGCCATGAGCGCCGCCGCCGAGATGCTGTCGATCTCCAGAACCGGCGCAGCGAGCGCCGCCGATATCACCGGCAGCACGCTCCCTGTCAGAAGCTCGGGCATGTAGCAGAGCGGAAACGTCGCGCGGCGCAGCCTCGCCCAGCGGATCTGCCGGTCGAGCACCTGCTGCTTGCTGCGCGGGCCGAGCGGCTGCTCGAAAGGCGCGTCCACGAGGCGGACCCTGAGTCCTTCCGCTCGCACCACTTTCGTCGCCGCCGCATCCTCCGCGATCTCGACGCCGAGCGCGCGGATGCCGCCCGCCGCGTCCAGCAGGTCCTTCCGCCACAGCATCGATTTGCCTTGCGCGAACCCGAAACCGGCCGTGTCGGCCGCGAGTTGCCAGCGCGCCTGATACGTGTTGAGGAACGCGCATTCGACCTCAGACCAGAACCCGGACGGACGGCTGCCGATCGGCGGCGAGCAGACGAGCCCCGTATCTGAGCGCATCCCAGCCATGAGCTGATGCACATAGTCCGCCGGCATCAGCACGTTGCTGTCCGCGATGACGATCCAGCGATGGCGCGCCGCGACCCAGCCCTTGATGATGTTGTTGAGCTTCGGGTTCGGCGTGCTCTTGTCGTCGCCGATGAGCAGACGGGCCGAGACGTGCGGGTATTCGGCCATGAGCTGGCGCACCAGCGGAACGGCCGCATCGCGCTCCCGCGCCGAGCAGAACACGAGATCGAGATCGGGATGCGCGAGCTCGAACGTCGAGCGCAGCGTCAGCTCGTCATAAGGATCGAGCCCGCAAACCGGTCGAATGATCGAGACCGGCGGAAGCGAGCGCGGCGGTTGGGCGGGAGCAGCATGTTGTCTCACGCGCCAGAGCGACATCGCCGCCGAAGCGATATGGACGAGCGTCGCCAGCGTGCAGAACACAAGGGCAGCCCATTCGATCACGGTCCCGCAAGCTCCTCGTCACCGCCGACATTCCATCGCGTGCTTTCGGGGATTCACGTTACAGGCCGATGACAGGGCAACGACACGCTCGCGTGCGAGCGCGCAAAAAAAAGGGGACGCCAGCAGCGCCCCCTTGTTCAAGTTCGTGGGAGAAGTGTGTCCAGAGCGTCGAGTGACAATCAAAGGACTGAGCGATCTAACCGTGCCGGACGCGAGGCCGTCAACGATCTATGCCCTTCATCTGCGGCGCCATTTCGCCGCGTACGCCTGTCATATATCCGAAATAATAGAGAGCGCTCTCAGCATGCCGACAGTCCGCAGCCTGCAAGCGCGGATTTGCTGATAAGCAATGCTGGCTTCACCGGATGCGCAGAGAACCCAACCCTCAGGCGTGCGCAGTGCTATGATCGCTGATCAGGAGAAGGAACGGCAGCGGCCGGTCATCCTTCTCGGGGATGAGGGAGCCGATGGCCGTCACGATGCCCCGCTCCTTGTTCTTCATCACGCCGTTGACTTCCCAATCCGCGTGCGTCTTGAGCACCTCGCGCTCGACATGCTCGAAAAAGACGCTGACGATCTCGTCGGCCGTCTGGCCCATCAGGTTGTCCGGACCTTCGAAGGCATACGAGCCCTCACCGTTCGTCTCGCCGTCCAGCATGCGGGCAAAATAAGTGGCCATGTCCCCTCCAAGTCGCGATGGAGGGCCCTTGTCCGTCACTTGAATGACGGGCGGATGACAGCAGGCAGACTTGCCTTCCGCGAAGGCGGATCGCGCGGGCTCAGCCGGCGAACTCGAGGCCGAGCCGGCGCAGCGCCTCACGGCCGAGAGGACGATGTGCGGGACGATCGAGAAGACGATTGAGACCACGCACCGTGCGCGAAAGCTTGAACGACCTGCGCAGCCTGTGCAGCAACTCGATCCGTTCGGCTTCGCTGGTCTCGACGATCACGCGCGCGACGGCCACGGATTCGATTTCGGAGGGTACTTCGTCGAGTGCTTCTGCTTCCGTCTCGGAATTGCCGGTACGCATGATGACCCCACTCCCACAATTGCGGCAACGTCCTCGCTTATTAGCACCACAAAAGCCTTGCGAGAACCGGGAGCATAAGCCCCGAACTCCAGCAACGGCGGGCTTGATGCACGCTCCGACGCTGCCCCGAAGACGCCAAAAAACTGAGAAGATACGCCACTATGCTCCGCCCCGACCGACGGAATCACAAACCGGGAGCGGCAAAATGTCAGCCACCTTCGAAGATCTCGAAACAGGCGACGTCCTCGAAATCAAATACCGCCTGTGGCGTGCCACCGGTGCGGGCGAAGATGTGGTGGAGCGGTGGATCAGTGCGCAGGTGATCGCGTGCGAGCCGGGCACGTGGCCCCTGGTGCGGCTCGCAGACGGTCAGCCGACGGAAATACGCCCCTTCATGACGTGGCGGCGCATCGCGAGAAGCGAACGGCGCAAGACGGTTGGCCTCGCCGCCTGATCGTATCTCCTCGGCGAACCCGCCTCAGGATTGCGCGGCTGCGCGAGGGGTGGCCGGGTTTGTCTCGGCGGCGGCCACGAGCACCGGACGCTTAGGTGCGGCCTGCGGCTTGCGGGCCGGTGCCTTCGCGGCAGGAGGCTTGCCCTTGGCAGGCTTGCTGCTCGCCTTTGCGGCCGCAGGCTTTCCGGCGCGGCCGGACTGTGGTGCGGCCTGCTGTTTGCCGAGCGACCTGATTTCGGCCTTGAGATTCCCGATCTCCGCCAGAATGAGATCGAGCTTCTCGTTCTTTCCGAGCTTACGGCCTTTGCCAGACTTCTTAGCCATGGAACTCATACCTCGATGAAACGCCCGAAGTTTCAGCTTCGCACGTTTTCCGCGATCAAACGAGAGCCACCCCCTCTCATGCTTGCTGGCGCCTCAAAAAGAAGGCGACGGAACGCCCGGGCTTGCTCCGTTGGAATACGGAGAGCGGCGCGAAGGCGCAGCGCATCCGGCACGCCGGAGGCGTGCTCCGGTGACGGGAGCAGTTATGATCGTATCGGTAAGAGACGAGTTGATCATGGCCTTGGCGGACGGCGAATTGGAGCCCTCCGTCGAGGAGCATGTGCGCGAGGCGATCCGGCAGGACGATGCCGTGCGGCACAAGTACGAGATCTACCGCGTCACCCGCGTCCTTCTTTCGAAGGCGTTCAACGGGATACTGGATGAGCCGGTGCCGGAGCGGCTGACACGGGCGATCATGAAGCCCAAGCGGCCACGGCGCCGTTAACCAAGCCCCCGTCTATGACAATCCGGCCGCCTGCCGGAACGAAACGATTGCCGCCGCAGTCTCCTCCGGCCGCTCCACCTGCCACCAGTGCCCGCACCCCTCAAAGCACGCGACACGCGCGCCCGTTGCCTCGCCGATGCGCTCGGCAAACCGAGGCTCCGCGTAGGGATCCGTCTCGCCCCACAGTACGAGACCTGGCACGCGATCCCGGATGCCGGCAAGCTCTGGCCCCCACGTCGCGAACACGTCCCGGCCCGACCGGTAGAGACCGAGGATCGACTCTTTCATGCGCAGGTCGATGTTGGCCGCCGTCACCCGCGCGTCGGTTTCCGAAAGGCCCGCCAGGCGCAGCATGTCCACGGCAATATCGGGCGTAAGCCGGTCCATCGCTTTTTCTCCCGCGCCCGGCGTCTGCCAGAGCCGCGCAGTCGGATGCCACGCGTAATCCGCGGAAAAGGGCGCCCCGCCCCCGGCCCAGCTTCGGATCAGATCCGGCCGCAGCGTCAGCACACGCAACATCAGGATGGAGCCCCAGTCGTGCGCCACCACGTCGAGCGGACCTGGAATTGCCTCGAGCGCGTCGATGATCCAGGCAAGATAGCGCTCCTTGGTCGGCTCGAACCCAGCAGGCCAGCCACACCCGAAGCCGGGAAGATCGAGGGCAACGACGTGCTCGTCCGGGAGCAGCGGCAAAAGACGGTCCCACACCCGCGCCGTGTCTGGAACCCCGTGAATGAGCACCGTCGTCATGCATCCCTCCCCGCTCCGAGCGAGCGTTCGCGCTGCCTTAGCATGGCCGTCAGCCCTGCAAGAGGCCCTGAGTTCACTGAAAGTTAGGCCGCTCCCGCCATGCTGTGCCGAGCGCTCCCCAGCCGGAGTGGAAACAGGGAACACCCCGCGTCACACATGGTCAGCCACGCCGAGCCCGATTCCAAGCCGCCTCGCATCGTGGTGCTCACCGCCCAAGGCGCGCTGAGCCGGATCGTCGTCAACGGACTCGCAGCCCGCCTCGGCCCCCTGACCGTGATTTCCGAGCAGCCGGAAAGCAAAGGCGAGATCCTCCGCAGACGCATCCGCCTGCTCGGCCCCGTCCGCGCGGCGGGCCAGGTCGCCCTGAGCTTCGCCCTTCGCCTCGATCCGAAGCGCAAGGCCCGATACCAGCGCGTTCTCGAGACCCATCGCCTCGACGCGAGCCCCGACAATCCCGCGGTGACGCTGCATAGCGTGCCGTCCGTCAACTCCGACGCGTGCCGCGATCTATTGACGAAACTCGCCCCCGCCGTGGTCGCCGTCTACGGAACCCGCCTGCTGAAGCGGGCGACACTCCAGGCCGTCGATGCCCCGTTCATCAACTACCACGCGGGTATCACCCCGAAGTACCGCGGCCAGGATCCCGGCTACTGGGCACTCGCCACGGGAGACGCCGGAAATGCGGGCGTGACCATCCATCTCGTCGACGAAGGGGTGGACACCGGCGCCGTGCTCTATCAGGCGCAAGTCACTTTCGATCCCCGCGATACCATCGCCACCTACCAGTACGTCCAGGCCGCGACCGCCCTGCCCCTTTTCGTCCGCGCCATCGAGGATGCCCTTGCCGGGCGCCTCACCCCCCGGCGGGTCGATCTGCCGAGCCAGAAGTGGTTTCCGCCGACGCTCTGGGGATACCTCGCCACCGGCCTCACCCGCGGCGTCTGGTAAGCGGGCTCCATAAATCTGATTTTCCAAATCAGGAATTGCGCCATTTTCGCCGCCCTCGCCGGGTGTGAAGCGCGACCTTTGCGCACGGTCAAAGCCCCCGTCTGCCCCCCTCGCTATAGGGTCGGAGTTTCACCAAAACAGGTGCCTCCAATGGCACATACGCCGAAGTTGCAGACACACAAGGCCGATAGCCGGATGAAAGCTGTGCCGCGCAAGGAACTCGCTGAGCAGGTCTACGAAGAAATGCGTGCCCTCTACGGCAACGATCGCTATCGCCCCTGGACGGAGCTCGGGCCGCTGACGCGGAGCCGATTCCTGATGATTGTGGCCGACATGGAGAACATCGGCCTCATCGATCCGCTCTATCCCGAGCACAATCCCTAGAGACGCGATCCACGTGCCGAATCCGCCAGAAAACAGCGTGAAATCGGCTTCAACCTGGGCATTTGGAGATGGCTGGGACGGGAGGGTTCGAACCTCCGAATGGCGGAATCAAAATCCGCTGCCTTACCACTTGGCTACGTCCCATTATCCGGCAGCCTTCGGCATCATAGGCCGGGAGCTGGGCGCCGCACCATAGTGACACCGCCGCGCGACGGCAATCCTCGGAGAGTGGAAAATCACATGCGGGATCAGCTTGCCCTCCGGGGGACGTGTCGCTATAAAGCCGCCTCGCGCTTCGCCACCCACCCGGGCTGACGAGGCGCAACCCTCATGCGACGTCTAGAGCACGTTGGGTTTTGATTGCACCAATCAAAGCCACGAAACACGCTCTACTTCATGAGTTTAGGCAGACGCACCGCGAACCCCCAGGGTTGGCGCGCATCGGTCTAGGACACACGGTCGGGCGGAGCGTAGCGCAGCCTGGTAGCGCACTTGCTTCGGGAGCAAGGGGTCGGGAGTTCGAATCTCCCCGCTCCGACCAGTGTCCCTAGTCGCACGGGACGAATCCGGCGACGCGCCCTTCACGGGCACCCACTTCTCACGGACGAGCCGTAACGAAAAAGCCGGGCGGCCTGACGCCACCCGGCCGAACGTAACGCGGGAAGCCGACTACTTCTTCTGCAGACCCTGCATGGCCTCGCCGACCAGACGGCCGAGTTCCTGCGCCTGCAGTGCGTAAGCCTGCATCTGCGCCTGGGCGAAACGGCTCTGGTGCGCGAGCACCTCCTGAATGTCCTTGGCGCTGGCGAGGTCGCTCGCGAGCGCGAAAGCGGCTTCGGCGTTCTGCTTGGCGAACTTCGTCGCGCGGTCCTGCACGACGCGGAAGCCACTGGAAACGTCGTTGGCCGGCAGCGATTTCGTCCAGAAGCTCATCGCCTGGGTCATGGCATCCATGAACTGACCATAGGCCGCCCGGGCCTGGTCGACGTTCTTCTCAGCCAGATCGCGCATCTGTTGAGGGATTTCGAACGGGTTTTGTGACATGAGCTTCTCCGGCTTTATTGCTGAACTTGGGGGTGACTGTATTGGTAGCGCCTATCGCGCTTCACGCATACTGGCTTCTTGTGACTCCTTGCATGAAAAGCCAGCACTCAAATTACTCCGGCAGCGGGATAAACTCTTGTCCGTCCGTCGGAACCGGGGCGAAACGCCGAGCTTTCCAGTCTGCTTTTGCCGCATCGATCCGGTCTTTGGAGGAGGAGACGAAATTCCACCAGATATGGCGCGGCCCATCCATCGGCTCGCCGCCGACCAGCATCAGGCGCGCCATCGAGGTCGCGAGGATCGAGATCCGGTCGCCCGGCCGGAACACCAGGAGCCGTCCCGCCCCGAACTGCTGCCCCGCCACGTCGATCTCGCCCGAAACCACGTAGACCGCACGCTCGTCGTAGTCGGCATCGAGCGGGAGCACCGCGCCCGGCGCCAGTGTCGCTTCCGCGTAGAAGCAGGGCTGGGGAAACTCGGCCGGCGACTGCGCGCCATAGAGCGAGCCCATGATGAGCCGCACTGTCTTGCCCTCGCCCGAGATGCGCGGAAGGGACGGCGCGTCGTAGTGCGCGAACGTCGGCTCGCCTTCCTCGTGCGATTTCGGCAGCGCGGCCCACGCCTGGATGCCGAACAGCCGCGGCCCCTTGGCCCGCTCTTCAGGGCTCGCACGCTCCGAATGCACGATGCCGCGCCCCGCCGACATCAGATTGAGCTCGCCTGGGCGGATCGGCAGCTCCGTGCCGAGGCTGTCACGATGCATGATCTCGCCGTCGAACAGATAGGTCACTGTGGCGAGACCGATATGAGGATGCGGACGAACGTCGATGCCGGTCCCGATCAGAAACTCGGCCGGGCCCATCTGGTCGAAGAAGATGAACGGCCCCACCATCTGCTTTGCGGCGGCGGGAAGCGCGCGACGCACCTCGAAGCCGCCGAGATCGCGCACCCGCGGCACCACGATATGCTCGATCGCATCGCAAGAAGCCGCGTCGCCAGGCTTCGGATCGTCACAAGGCTGCCAGCTCATTGCGTTCTCCTTCGCCCGAGGGGCAAGCGGCGATTGGGACCATAGGGGCGTTCTCCGACAGTCCCGTGACCCAACTTCGCCTTTGCCAGACTATCCACACACCATTACCGTGCATGAAAGATAAGGATTTCTGCCCGAGGATCACAAGACACCCCATGGCAACCGACGATACCGCGGACTTGATCGACAAGGCCGCAGCCAATCTGGGGCTCACCATCGCGCCCGAATGGAAGCCCAACGTGCAAATGTTCTTTGAGGTTGCACGCGGCATGGCCCGCATGATCGAGAGCACGAACGCGGTCACGGCCGCCGAAGCCGCCCCCGTCTTCACGCCAAGATCATCGGAATGAGCACTTTGCACAGCTTTGCCTCAGC
The DNA here is from genome assembly GCF_000383415.1 of Hyphomicrobium zavarzinii ATCC 27496. Classification (GTDB taxonomy): domain Bacteria; phylum Pseudomonadota; class Alphaproteobacteria; order Rhizobiales; family Hyphomicrobiaceae; genus Hyphomicrobium_C; species Hyphomicrobium_C zavarzinii. The sequence continues at coordinate 60,227 of NZ_KB911263.1, forward strand.
CCGCACGATCGCGAACGCCGTCTTGCGCGGAGAAACCTCGGCAGAGGAGATCACCCGCGCCGCGCTCGATCGCGTGGCGGAGCAGGATGGAGCGATCGGCGCCTTCACCGACATCACCGCCGAGCGCGCTCTCGAGGAAGCGAAGGCGGTGGACCGCGCTCGCGCTGCGGGCGCGGCGCTGGGACCGCTCGCCGGCGTCCCCTATGCCGTCAAGAACCTCTACGGCGTGACCGGACTTGCCACCCGCGCAGGATCGAAGATCAACGCCGCCGATCCGCCGGCACATGCAGACGCGCTGCTCGTTTCGCGCATGAAAGCCGCAGGCGCCGTGCTTCTCGGCGCCCTCAACATGGGCGAGTACGCCTACGACTTCACGGGCGAGAACGCCCACTATGGCCCCTCCCGCAATCCGCTCGATCCCACCCGCATGACCGGAGGATCGTCAGGCGGCTCGGCGGCGGCGGTCGCGGCGGGCTTCGTGCCCGTGTCTCTCGGCTCCGACACCAACGGCTCCATCCGCGTGCCAGCCGCCTTCTGCGGCCTCTATGGGTTGAAACCCACCTACGGCCGCCTGCCGCGCACCGGAACCTTCCCTTTCTGCGACAGCCTCGATCATCTGGGACCGTTCGCGCGATCGGTCGAGGATCTCGCACTCACCTACGATGCGCTGCAGGGTCACGATGCGTCCGATCCGGTGTGTGCACGCCGCCCGGTGCAGAAGACGTCGCCCGAGATCGCGAAGGGCGGAGACGGCTTGCGCATCGCCGTTGCGGGCGGCTATTTCCGTAACGATGCCGAGCCCGGTGCGCTGGCCGCGCTCGATTGGGCGGCGAAAACCGTCGGCGCGGTCGACGAGATCGACGTCCCCCAGGTGGCCGAGGCGCGCGCCGCCGCATTCCTCATCACCAATGCGGAAGGAAGCGCCCTGCACCTCGAGCGCCTCCGCAAGCGTCCCGCGGATTTCGATCCCGACACCCGCGACCGCTTCATCGCGGGCGCCATGATTCCGGCCTCCTGGTACGTCTCGGCCCAGCGCTTCCGCCGCATTTTCGAGAGCACGATGGCGGAGCTGTTCGAACGCTACGACATCATCCTCGCCCCCTCCGCGCCATGCCGCGCGCCGAAGCTCGGCCAGAAGACCATCGTGCTCGGAGGCCGCGAGGTGCCGCTGCGCGCCAACATGGGGATCTACACGCAGCCGATCTCGTTCGTAGGCCTGCCCGTGGCAGCCGTTCCCGTGCGCGAGAGCGATGAGCTTCCCTACGGCATTCAGGTGATCGCCAAGCCGTGGCATGAGCACCATTGCCTGCGCATCGCAGCCGTTCTGGAGAAGGCCAGCGCCGCACGCGGCTAGGACGCGCGGCGCACCTTCCGCAAGCTCGGAGACGCCGGCGCGCCGAACGTCAGGCGGAATTGCCGCGCAAAGTGCGCTTGATCCGCGAAACCCGCCGCATGGGCGGCTTCCGTGAAGGTGCTGCCAGCCACGATCTCGCCGATCGCCGCACGCAGCCTCTGCCACACACGGAAACGCCGGAACGGCACACCAACCTCCTCGGCGAAGAGATGCTGGAACCGGGAGGACGAGAGCCCGACGCTGCGCGCCACGTCGGCGGCGGGCATCGCGTCCTGTGCGCGCTCGGACAGCAGCACGACGGCACGCGCGACGCGTCCATCGAGCGGGCGCTTGGCGCGCGGCTTCGAGAACGCGATGAGACTGTCGAGCGCGTCGCCGACGGCTCCCGCCCCCGACGATGTTTCGTAGAGATCGCGGAGGAGTGCGATCTCGCCATCATCACCGATCAGCGCGCCCCGCTCGTCGCAGGCCCCACGCACCAGCGGAGCGAGCGCATGAGCTCCCGCCTCGTTCGGTTCGAGATAGAGCACCGCGATGGGCGAGCCGCCCACATCGAGCTCGTAGGAGACCCCCGCCGGCACGACTGCTGTCCGGCAGCGTATCCATGCGCCGCCAGCGACCCGCAGTCCGAACGCTTCGTAGAGACCGGCGAGATAGACTGGCACGCTATGGGCATGCGGCGCATTGTAGGTGAGCGGTCCCACGAACAGCCCGCGGCCCCGATCCAGATGCCAGATCGGAAGGAAAGCACCGGAAGCTGTCGCAGCACGTTCGTACAAGCGCCTGGGGTCCCCGATCGCTAGCCTCTCCCGATCGCGCATAGCAATTCGGAGAGACGACCTCAATGTCCATCGCAGATTTCCGCCCGAGCCGCAGGCAAATGCTGGGCTCCGCGGCTCTCCTCGCCGCCGCGCCCTTGGGGCTCGACGCCGTGCTCTCGCCCGCCGGTGCAAAGGCCGGCAAGCTCGGTCCGTGGCAGCCGAGGCACTGGCGCTACAAAGTGGGCGGTTTCGAGATGACCGTGATCGCGGACAGCGAGGTCTTCATCGACGGCCCTTATCCCATCATCGGCGCCAACGCCAACGAAGCCGACGTCCGCAAGCTGATGCGGGAGAACCTGCTGCCCGAAGGGCGCTATCAGCCCGGCTTCACGCCCACCCTCATCAATACCGGCCGCGAGGTCGTGCTGTTCGACACCGGAAACGGCGAGAACGGCTTCGTGCCTCGCCCCAACGGCGGCTGGCTCGCAGCCGGCCTCGCGCCCGCGGGCTTCAAGCCCGAGGACATCGACGTGGTGGTGTTGAGCCACGGCCACCCCGATCACGTTGGCGGCCTCATGGAAGGCGGCAAGCCGCTTTTTCCGAATGCGCGGTATGTCATCGGCCAGGTCGAGTACGACTTCTGGGCCCCGGAAGGAAAGCACACGGGCGATCTCGAAAAATTCGCAGCCGTGTTCCGCACGAACACCAAGGCGATCGCCGGCAAATTCACGTTCCTGAAGCCCGGTGACGACGTCGTGCCGGGTATCCGCGCCGTCGAAGCCTACGGCCATACGCCCGGCCACCTGAACTTCCACATCGAGAGCGAAGGACAGGCCATCTATTTCTGGGGCGATTGCGCCCACCATCAGGTGGCGTCACTGGCCGAGCCCGGCTGGCACTGTGTTTTCGACAGCGACAAAGAACAGGCCGCAAAGACCCGCAAGCGCGTCTACGACATGCTCGCGACGGAGCGCATTCCCGTCATCGGCTATCATATGCCGTTCCCCTCCGTCGGCTACATCGAGCGGCGCGGAAACACGGCGTACAGCTGGCTGGCGCACACCTACCAGCTCAATCCCTGATCTGCGAAACGGCGCCCGGAAATAAGCAAGCGACCGGGCGCCGCCTTTGCGGCACGCCCGGGATCGACTAACGTCGGCCGCTTGAGCAACCTCCGGACGCCGATGTCGCACGAGCTGTCATTCAAGACGACCATGAATTTCGCGTATGGCGAGCCCGCGCCGGTGAGCCCTGGGATCGTGCGTGTCGTCGCCAACAATCCGAGCCCGTTAACCTTCAAGGGCACGAACACCTATCTGGTCGGCATGACCGAGCTCGCGATCATCGACCCGGGTCCGCTCGACGACACTCATCTGGCTGCCATTCTGAAAGCGGCGGCCGGCCGTCCCATCCGCCAGATCCTGGTTACGCACGCCCATCGCGATCACGTGGACGGCGCGGCCGCCCTGCAGGCCGCGACCGGCGCGCCGATCATGGGGCTGGGACGCGATCTGATCGCCGCCGAAGGTCCCTCCGTCAATCCGCAGGGCGCCGAGTTCATCGACTATGTTTTCACGCCCGACGTGAAGCTCGCCCACGGCGACATGATCAACGAGAAGGAATGGAGGATCGAAGCCATCCACACGCCTGGCCACGCTCCCGATCACCTCTGCTTCGCGCTTCACGGCCGCGGCATCATCTTCTCGGGCGACCACGTGATGGCCTGGAACACCACACTCGTCGCGCCGCCGGAAGGCTCCATGAGCGACTACGTCAAATCTCTGCAGCGGCTGCTCGAGCGTCCGGAAAGCCTCTATCTGCCGGCTCACGGCGGCAAGCTGGACGAGCCGCAACGCGTCGTCAAAGCCTACCTGCTGCATCGCCGCTGGCGCGAGGAGTCGATCCTGGAAGCGATCCGCGAAGGCGCAGGCACCATCGAGAGCATCGTGCCAGTCGTCTACCCCACCATCGACCAGAAGCTCACCCGCGCCGCCGCACTTTCCGTGCAGGCCCACGTGGAGCACCTCATTGCTCGCGGGCTCGTGACTTGCGACGGGTCTCCGACTTGGGACCGCCATCTCTCTCCGGCTTAGCGCCCTTGCGCTGCTTGGCCTGTTCGCGCCCTTCCTGCGCGGAGGGCATCGTGGCATCCACGCGCGCCTGGATCTCCTTGATCAGCTCCCGCACGCGCTCCGCGTTGCGGCCCATGTCGCCGGACCCGAAACGGGAGGCGGAGCGGATGTCCACGCGTGAAGTCTCGCCGTCGCCGGAAACCCGGATCGCGACGTCGTCATAGAAGCCCATGATCAGCGTGCGATCCACCGCTTCCACCATCCCGGGAGTGCCCGCATCGAGGTCGGGTGCATCCTCGCGCACGAGTTCCATCTTGAGGCGCTTCACGGCATCGACCACGAGCGCATAGACCTCCTCACTCGAACGGCCGATCGTCATCGGCTTGATATCGGGATAGGCGTGCGCCTGCGTTTCGGCCGAATGGCGCCGGTCGTAGGCGACGGAGTTGCTGCCGGGCGTTCTGAGTTGCGTAACGGCCGTAAATTCCGGCGGACGATCGAAATCCGTGGTGACGTCGAAAATCTGCGGATAGTCGCGCACCCAGACGACGAACAGAAGCGGCGCCGTCAGAATGGCGAGGCTGAAGCAGACTGCGAACAGCACGCGCGCGGTGCCCGGCCGCCCCGTCTGCCAGATCATGAAAGCCGCGGCCAACGCCGACGCGATCGAGAACACGGCAATGCCGAGCGCGACCATGACCAGGTTGAAGGCCACGGGCGTCGCCATGCCGAACACGCGATGGAGAAAAGCGGTCGTGACGATCAGGCCGAACGAGAACAACGCAGCGCGGCTTGCCCAACGGCTTGCGGACGGCTCTCTCTCGGGAACGGCGAGCATGGGGTTCGAGCAACCTTGCCTGTTTGGAGGACTCGTCGGAGGATAGCTACAGAATCAGACGAAATGTAGCACCGCTCTCGACCGATGACCGGTCGGCTTCGACAGAGGATGCCGCGTGCCACGGCCATTGAGACGCCTGCTCTCGAAAAAGCGCCACGGCCACGCTTTCGCGGCAGCGTGTACCGTCCTCGCGAGCCTCATCGTCGCCGCGCTGCTTGCCGCCCGGCCGGGCCACGCGGCCGAGGTCTCGCGCCGGGGCAACCCCGGCCCCCTCACCATCGCCATCCTCGATCTGGCGGACGCCTCCGACCTCGCCCCTGTCAAAGCACCCGAATCCTCGCGTGCCGCCTGGCGCACATCGTTCGGCTCCGAGCGGCAGAATGAGCCCGAGGTCAAACCCGTGACTGCCGATACACCGTTCGCGGCCCTCGCCGAAAGCGACGCGGTCCTCATTCAGGGCGTGAAGGCAGCAGCCCCCTTGCGGCGCCTCTTCCCGCCACGCACCTGGCGGCTCATCGTCTCGCGCAGCATCATCTCGCCCGGCGACCCAGAAGCGACCGAGACCGAGCGCATCGATCTTCCCGCCGCGACAGCCATCGCGGTGAAGGCGAAGCAGACGCTGCGCGTCACCGCCCGCGCCCACGCGCTCCGCCTGGACGATCCGGCGGCCCTCGATCAATCCCGGACGAGCGAGCAGACCGCCACGGCAACCGCCGTTCGTCTTGTCGATCGCGGGCGCACGCTGTGGCTCGCCTCCGTCGCCCTGCCCGCCTCTTGCACTACCGACGCCACGGCTCCCTGCCCCGCCCGGCAGGAGCTCGAAGCCTGGCGCGAAGCAAAACGCGGGGCGGGCGAGGCAACGCTCGTCGGAGGAAGGTTAATTGGCCCAGCCGCGGCCGATACTGGGCCGAAATCCGCGTGCCCATCCCACCGGATCGAATCCGATCTCCCGCCGCAGACCCTCCCGGCCGCGGACTCCACCAGGCAACCGGAGCCCGCCACCGGTTGCATCTCCATCGTCCGCATCGGTGGTTGAAGCGCGCTTACCGAGTTGCGCGCCGTCAGTAGAAAATTGTCAACAAGACCGGCTATTATTCGGGAATACCCAATTTTTCCCGGCAGCAATCTGCGCGCGCACATGGCCTTCCGTTTCAAGCTGGACGAGCCCATCGAGAAGGATTTTCGCCGCATAGGGCTGGAGCAGATCCAGCGCGCCCGCACGCAGTTGGCCGCGAACGCCGACGCGGCGACGGAGGTCCATGAAGCGCGCAAATGCATCAAGCGCATTCGCGCCTTGCTGAGGCTCGGCCGCGAGGGCCTGGGCGACCGGACGTTCCGCGCGGAGAACGCACGCTTCCGGTCCATCGCCGCGCTGATGGCACCCGCCCGCGACCAGCACGTGGTGCTGCAAACGATCCTGAAGCTCGAAACCGAAACACCGGAACATGCCGCCCCCGCGCTCGCACGCCTCAGAGCAGCAGTGCTCGATCCCAGCCTTGCAGCGGACACGAACGCAAGCCGCGAGAGCATGAACGAGGCGAGCGCCGCACTCGAGCGCGCCGCAAAGCGCTTTCGCAATCTCCGCATCGCGCCCGACGACTTCGCGACCTTGGTGAAGGGGCTGACGCGCAGCTACAAGCGCGGCCTCAAATGGCTCGAAACCGCCTACGCCGACGGCAGCGACGAAGCCTTCCACGAGTTGCGCAAATGCGTGCAGGCGCACTGGCGGCACATGGCGCTTCTCTCCCGCGCGTGGCCGGCCCTTTTCGAGGCCCGCATCGCGGCCGCCCGCGAGCTTTCCCAAATCCTGGGAGACGACCATGATCTCGCCATCCTGAAGCTCAAGGTCGCGAGCTTGTCCGGCAACGCGCTTGCCGACGACGATGCACGCGAGGCCGAAGCCCTCATCGCCGAGCGCCAGCAGGCGCTACGCCTGGCCGCCAAGCCTCGCACCCAGCTCATTTTTGCGGCGAGCGCCAAAGCCCATGGGCGCTGGATCACGTCCGTATGGGACGCTGCCACCGCAAAAAGCCGTCAGGATGCCGCCCTCGCCGCCAAAGGCGAGGCCGCCGAGCTCCTGCCCGCGGCCTCGTCTGCCCGCGCCTGACGAGACGCCGCCGGCGCCGTGCCATCCCGGAGCAAAAAGACGCATCCAATTCCCTGAGAACCGCGTAAAACAGACCCGTTAGACACCGAAGCGGGAGCACCACGCGGGGATGCCGCCACAATCGCAAAGCACGTTCGAGCCCGACCGCAGCCACTGGCCCAAGGACCATCCAAATGTCCAGCACGGCCGTATCGGCGTTCTTCTCCTCAACCTCGGCACGCCGGACGGCACGGACTACTGGTCCATGCGCCGCTACCTCAAGGAGTTCCTCTCCGACGAGCGCGTGATCGAGGAGCCGAGGTGGAAGTGGTGGCCGATCCTCAATCTCATCATCCTCACGGTCCGCCCCGGCCGAAAGGGCAAGGACTATGCGACCATCTGGAACAATGAGCGGGATGAAGGCCCGCTGAAGACGATCACGCGCGGCCAGGCCGAGAAGCTCAACCAGCGCCTCGCCAATCCCCGCGTCATCGTCGACTGGGCCATGCGCTACGCCAACCCCACCACGGAGAGCCGCATCAACGCTCTCGTCGAGGCGGGCTGCGACCGCATCCTTCTCGTGCCCCTCTATCCGCAGTACGCCGCCGCGACCACGGCGACGGCGGCCGACCAGGCGTTTCGCGCGCTGATGAAGCTGCGCAACCAGCCGGCCGTTCGCCTGGCGCCCGCCTATCACGACGATCCGGTGTACATCGCGAGCCTCGCCCGCTCGATGAAGGCAAGCCTCGCCAAGCTCGACTTCGAGCCCGAGCGCATCATCGCCACCTTCCACGGCATGCCGGAAAAATACTTCGCCCAGGGCGATCCCTATCACTGCCAGTGCCAGAAGACGTCGCGTCTTCTGCGCGAGGCGCTGGGCTGGCCGAAAGACCGCTGGCTCACGACCTTCCAGTCGCGCTTCGGCAACGATCCGTGGCTGCAGCCCTACACCGACAAGACCGTCGAGCGCCTCGCAAGTGAAGGCATCAAGCGTCTGGCCCTCGTCGCGCCCGGCTTCTCCGCCGATTGCCTCGAGACGCTGGAAGAGCTCGATGGCGAGAACCGCCACATCTTCGAGGGCGGCGGCGGCGAGAAGTTCGCCTATCTCCCTGCCCTCAACGACAGCGAGGAAGGCATCGACGTGATCGAGGCCGTCGTGCGGCGCGAGCTGTCCGGCTGGCTCTGATCGTCCGTGCCCGCCTGTTCCCGGCGAGACAGAAGCCGGGAGCAGTAAGGATCAATTTACCCGTCGGCAGACGCCGCCCTGAAACGCCCATAGATTGGTAATATCAGGGCGGTATGTCTCAGCAGACAGATTGATCGCGGGAAAGGACACTTGAGATGTATGGCGGCGGATTCGAGGTCTTTGGCCTCCTTCTCATCGTATTGGCGGCGGCAGTGCTGTGGTCGACCGTCAAGGTGGTGCCGCAGGGCTTCCACTATACGGTCGAGAGCTTCGGCCGCTTTACGCGCACGCTTCACCCTGGCCTGCACTTCCTCGTGCCCGTCGTCGAGCGTGTCGGCCACCACGTGAACGTCAAGGAGCAGGTGATCGACATTCCGAGCCAGGACGTCATCACCCGCGACAACGCCATGGTGCGCGTGGATGGCGTCGCGTTCTTCCAGGTGCTGAATGCCGCCAAGTCGGCCTACGAGGTGGACAACCTCGAGAACGCCATCGTCAACCTCACGATGACGAACATCCGCACCGTCATGGGCTCCATGGACCTGGACGAGCTGCTCTCCAACCGCGACCAGATCAACGCCAAGCTGCTGCACGTGGTCGACGCCGCGACGGAAGCCTGGGGCGTGAAGGTCACGCGCATCGAGATCAAGGACATCGCGCCCCCGCGTGACCTGATCGATGCCATGGCCCGCCAGATGAAGGCCGAGCGCGAGAAGCGCGCGCAGATTCTCGAAAGCGAGGGCCTCCGCGCCGCCGCCATTCTGAAGGCCGAGGGCGAGAAGCAGGCCGTCGTGCTCGAAGCCGAAGGCCGCCGCGAAGCCGCCTTCAAGGACGCCGAGGCCCGCGAGCGCGCCGCCGAAGCCGAAGCCAAGGCGACGGAGCTCGTGTCGAGCGCCATCGCATCCGGCAACGTGCAGGCCATCAACTACTTCGTCGCCAACAACTACGTGAAGGCCCTTGAATCCCTCGCCAAGGCACCGAACCAGAAGGTGATCCTGATGCCGCTCGAAGCCTCGTCGGTCATCGGCTCGCTGGCGGGTCTCGCCCAAATCACGGGCGAAGCCTTCGGAGGCCAGGGCGCATCCTCCGGCGCCGCTCCGGCCCCTGCGCCTCGCGGCGGAACCAGTGTCCCCTCGTCCCGCTAAGGACGACCGCGGAGACGATTCAATCGGCTCCGCTTCTGTGCCATGATTGCAATGCCATTGGAGTGCGGCCGCCTGAAAGAGATCGGCCGCACGCAGCAACCTCGGGGTTTCGCCCATGATCGTCGATCTCGTCACCGGCCTCGGTCCCTGGAACTGGTTCATCGCCGGCGTTCTGCTGATGGCGCTCGAGACGCTGGTCCCCGGCGTGCATTTCCTATGGTTCGGCCTCGCAGCCGTCGTCGTCGGCATTCTGGTGTTCGCGCTCACGGCATCGGGGCTCGGTGAGGCGCTGAGCCTGCCTTGGCAGCTCGTGCTGTTCGCCGTGATTTCCGTCGCAACCGTGTTCTGGGTGCGCCGCTTCGCGAACGCCCAGAACGTCGAAAGCGACGAGAAGGATCTCAACGATCGCGGTGCCCAGTATGTGGGCCGCATTGTGGTGGTGGAGGATGCGATCACTAGCGGGCGCGGACGCGTCCGCGTCGGCGATACGCTCTGGCCCGCCTCCGGCGCCGACGCGGAGAAGGGTGCGCGCGTGCGCATCACCGGCTCTCACGGCACGGTCTTCATCGTCGAGCCCGCCTGAGTTGCCGCTCCCCTCCCGCTTCGGGAGGGAGCCGGTGCAATCCTTAAACGCTCCTTAACCACCCCTCCCTACTGTCGATTTGAACGGCATCCGATTTCTCGGATGCCGCCGGTCATCAGTGTGCGTTCGCGTGCGGTTCTTTCCTCATGAGGGCGCCACTGTGGCAGTGGTCTGGCGGCTTGGCTTGATGCTTTTCGGCTTCGCGGCGGCAACGCTCGCGGCTGCGGTCTTTCATGCCCCCGGCGCCCGCGCGCAATCGGCTGAGACGGGCGCACAACGCCCCACCCTTTCCACCTCCTCACGTGACGGCGCGGCGCAAGGCGCAACGCGCACGCAGAAGCCCGCCGCGAGCGACCCCGCGACGGCTTACGAAACGCCGCCCAAGCGCTTGCGCGGTGCGGTGCCCGATAGCTTCGCGGACGGCGAAGCCTCCGAGCAGAGCGACGAGGCACGCGAGGTGGATTCGTCTAACGACCAGGACGGAGGCGAGCAGGCGCCCTCGGATGGCGTTGCCAACGGGGACGGCGTGATACCTGCCGACGGCGCCGCGACCGCCGATGGCATTGTCGATCTCAGCGAGCCGCAGCCCTTCGAGGATGGCTCAGATCCCACCCGCGACACGCGCCCTCCGGAGGACATTGAGGTCTTCGAGAACCCGCCTGCCGGCCACGATCCGCTCTTGTTCCAGATCGAGGACACCGATCCCATCGAGACGGACCGCCGTCCCGCGCGGCTCGCACGCTTCGAGCCTTACGATCCGATCGGCATCCGCGTCGGGAGCTTCGTGTTCTTTCCCGAAACCGAGATCGCAGGGCTCTCGACCAACAACGTGCTGAGCTCGCCTGACGCGCGATCCGACATCGCAGCCGTGATCCAGAGCACCTCGCGCCTCGTCTCGAACTGGTCGACACACGCCCTCGAGCTGAAGGGCACGAGCCTCGCGAGCTTCCACGACGATTTCCCGAGCGAGGACGATCGCGCCTGGGGCGTCGAAGCGCGCGGACGCCTCGACATCACGCGCCGAACCAACATCCAGGCTTTGGCCGCTCACAACCGGAGCCAGGAGTCTCGCTCGGCGATCGACGCCAACCAGATCGGCAACCGCGCCAACGTGACGACGGATCAGGCCCAGCTCTCGCTGAACCACCGCTTCAACCGCCTGTCGGTCCAGCTCAGGGGATCGGTCGCAGACACGACCTACTCCGAGACCGACGGCCAGAGCAACGCGGACCGCGATACCCTCGAAACTCAGCAGGCCGTGCGCGGAAGCTGGCAGTTCAAGCCCACATTCTCCGTGTTTGCGGAGCAGGAGCTGAACCAGCGCGACAAGAAAGCCGCGCCGAGCGACGGCATCCCGCGCGACTCGGACGGAACGCGTACCCGCGTCGGTCTCGACTTCGGCTCGACCGGCGCGATCCTGCGCGGCGAGGTGAGCGTCGGCTATGGACGGCAGACGCCGAACGACCACCGCCTTGACGCGGTGGATGCTTTCCTGTTCGACGCCAATCTCGCGTGGCGTCCCACGGAGATCACCTCGTTCCTGCTCACCGCCCGCAGCGATATCTACGACACGACCACGCCGGACTCGGGCGGCGTCGTCTCACAAACCGTGGGCCTCGAAGCGCGCCATGCCATGCGCCGTTATCTCATCGCGTCCGCTGGCCTCAGCTACACGCACTACGACTACGACGCTTCCCCCATCAAAGAGAGCGCGCTCACCTCGTTCCTGGGCGCCGAATACTATGCGAGCCCCGAATTGGTGCTATTCGCGCGCTATCAGCACCTCAGCTATGCCTCAAATCAGGTGAACAGTGACTATGACACCGACGAGGTTCGCGTCGGCGTCAGGCTGCGCAAGTAGGCCGTCTTATGCTCACCGGGAGCGTTGCGTCCCGGCCTTCGCGGATTATCTTGGTCACAGGATTGATTCGCTTCGAGTTTCGACCGCATGTCGCAGCAGCCCGATCGGCACGATCGCAGATTTGACAGCAGGGAGCCCGCCATGTCTGACCGTACTCAGTTCGCCGTCGGCCGCCATAAGGTGGCGATGCCCCGCGTTATGAAGAGATCGCTTCAGGTGGCCTCGGCTGCGCTTCTCACCGCAGGCGTGGTTCTGTTCGTGATGATGATCAACGGCTTCCTGGTTGGCCGCGGCGGCACGCTGGCCGGCGTCGACGTCTGGCTCGCCTTCATCAAGCGCAGCGACATCATCGGCACCATCATCCTCACCGCGCTGGTGACCACCTTCTTCCTCTACTGGCAGCGCGACAAGGAGCGCCGGTAGTCGAACACGATTTTCCATGCATCTGGACCCCGACCACTGTCGGGGTGACGTCATACTTGGGCGAACACACCGTCTCCCGAGACGTCACACCGCCAAAGGTCGGTGTCCGGATACGTAACGGCTAGAAAAAGCCGGCTACACTGCAGGCATCGGACCGCCCGGCCCGAGCTGTGGTTCCGGCACCAGCGCTTCCGCCCTGCGCGGCGCGCTCGCCATCTTCTCCTTGGCGAGCTGAAGCGCGGCCACGTAGTCCGGCTTGCCGCTGCCGAGAAGCGGAATGCCCGGCACCACCAGAATGTCCGCAGGCACCATCAGCTCGTTGGCGCCTTTCTGGCGCGCGTAGCGGCCGAAAGCATCGCGCGTGGCTGAAGCGTCGGTGGTCATCAACACCAGGCGCTCGCCTTTGCGCGCATCCGGCAGCGCAACCACCACACTCGTTACGGCGGGCCAAAGCTCGGTCGCCAAGGCTTCCACCGCCGACAGCGAGACCATCTCGCCCGCGATCTTGGCGAAACGCTTCGCGCGGCCCTTGATCGAGATGAAGCCGTGCTCATCGATGGCGACGATATCGCCCGTGTCGTGCCAGCCGTCCGCCGGCGGCTCCAGCACGCCCGGGTTCTCGGCCCGCATGTAGCCGAGCATGACGTTGGGGCCGCGCACGTAGAGGCGCCCCGCGCCTTCGATGCCGGGAACCGCCTCCAGGCGGGCTTCCATCAGCGGCGAAAGGCGGCCGACGGTGCCGGACTTGTTCGCAAGCGGCGTGTTGATCGCGAGCACCGGCGCCGTCTCCGTCACGCCATAGCCCTCGAGAATGCGAACGCCGAACTTCTCCATGTAGATCTGCCGCGTGCGCTCCTTCACGGCTTCCGCACCAGCGAGGATCAACCGCACGCGTGCGAAATCGTACGGATGCGCCGAGCGCGCGTACCCGTTGAGGAACGTGTCCGTGCCGAACAGGATGGTGGCGTTGGAACCGTACACCAGCTCCGGCACGATGCGATAGTGCAGCGGCGTCGGATAGAGATAGACCGGCACACCGCCCACCAGCGGCATCACGAGCCCGGCCGTGAGGCCGAACGAATGGAACACTGGCAGCACGTTGAACACCTTGTCCTGCCCGTTCACGGCAACACGCGTGAGGCTTTGCATGGCGTTCGCCAGCATGTTCCGGTGCGAGAGAACCACGCCCTTCGGCAGTCCTTCCGAGCCGGACGTGAACAGGATCGCGGCCGGATCGTTGGCCTTGCGCACGACCTGCGGACGCGAGCCTAGGAGAAGACCGCGCATCTTGTCTGAGAACGAGATGCTGGCCTTCACGTCCTCCAGGTAGACGATCTTCCGCCGCTCCGAGAGCTTCGCCACCACCGCTTCGAGATGCGCCTTCTCGACGAACGTGCGCGACGTGAGCACGACGTCGACCTTGGCGGCCGTGCAGGCCGCCTCGATGTTGTTCGGGCCCGCCGTGAAGTTCAGCATGGCGGGAACGCGGCCGATGGTCTGAAGCGCGAAGAACGTGACGGCGACGCCTGCCGAGTTCGGCAGCATCACGCCAACCGCCGCACCTTCCGGCGCGAGCGGCGCGAGCTTGGCGCCGAGCACCTGCGCGCCGAGGATAAGCTTGCCATAGCTGAGCTGCGTCCCGAGCGGATCCTCGATCGCGGGCTTGCCCGTGTCGCGCGTCGCCTTCGCTTCGACGAGCGCGGAGAACAGCGTCTGATCGAGATTGGCGGTCCGCACGGCCGTATCCACCATCAGATCCTGCAGCGCCATGCCGGCGGCCTGCCGCCGCGCCTTGCCCTTGAGGCCTTCGGGCACCGCGAGCTTCACGGGCGGAAGGATGGTGACCGTCGTCTTCGGGAACAGCGACTTGCGCGCCTGGAAGCGGTTGAGATAGCCGAAATAGGAGCGCTCCGGCCCGTCGATGCGCACCGGCACGATCACGGCGTCCGCTTTATCGGCGATCATCGCCGTGCCGTCATAGACCTTCATCAGGCCGCCAGTCACGGTCAGGCGCCCTTCGGGAAAAATGACGAGCGTCTCGCCCGCCTTCACCGCCTGGATGAGATGGCGCGTGCCGAGCGGCTTGGTGGGATCGATGGCGTGCGCCTTGACGAGCTTGAGGAACGGCTTGATCCAGCTCTTCTGCGCCATGCCCGTATCGATGGCGAAAGCCGCGTGCGAAGGCAGGATCGAGTGCATGATCGGCGCGTCGAGCAGGCTCACGTGGTTCGGCGCGATGATGGTGCGCGTGCCCTCTGGCGGAAGGTTTTCATAGCCCTTCACCTCGAGCCCCATGAACGTCTTGAACAGGAACGCGCCGACGTCCTGCACGCCCTGCTTGCCCCAAGCACGCAGGATGAGCGCCATGGCCACGAGATTGCCTGCGCCGAGCAGCACGAGCAGCAGACCGAGGCTCGCCCCCTGCCACTGCAACAGCGCGACACCGAGGCTGCCGGCGGTCATGAACAGCGCCGACATCACGTTGCACGCGCCGATGGTGCGCGCGCGCTCCGCGACGGGCGCCCAGAGCTGCACGGCGGCGAACGAGGGAACGATGAAGAGGCCGCCCGCGACCGCGAGACCAGCGAGATCGACGAGAACGCGCCAGCCGGACACGCTCTTGAGCAACGCGCCGACCGTCAGCACTTCCGGCGATTTCACGAGCCCCGAGACCGTCAGCGCGAGATCGAGCGAGAACGCGCCCATCAACAAGGCGCCGATCGGCACCAGCGCGAGATTGGGGCGTGTCTTGCTGGCCCGCGCCGCAAGACCCGAGCCGACCGCGATGCCGATTGTGAAGATCACGAGCGCCAGGATAGTGACGCTTTCCCCGCCACCAAGCGCGTCCTTGATCAGCACCGGCAGCAGCGACAGCACCACCGTGCCCACGAGCCAGAACCAGGCAGTGATCAAGCCGCCGACCCACAGACGACGGTCCCCGCGCAGATGGCGGATGAGCGTCATGGTCGAGGTCCAGGGATTGAAATCGATGGCGAGCCCCGGTGCGGCGGCTCCTGTCTTCGGAATGAGCGAAGCGGAGAACCAGCACAGCGCGGCGAGACCGACGACCAGCCCCGCGAGCACCCACACGCCGTTGGCATCGGATGCCGCGAGGCCGCCGCCGATGGTGCCGATTAGGATGGCGGCGAAGGTGGCGCTTTCCACGAACGCGTTGCCGGCGGGCAATTCGCGGGGCTCGAGCAGAGCCGGAAGAATGCCGTACTTGATGGGACCGAACAGCGCAGCGATCACGCCATAAAGACCAAGTGCGACGAACAGCACAGGAACCGAGTGCGTGACAAAGCCGACGGCCGCGATGATCGCGACCGGAATTTCCGCGCGCTTGAGCTTCTCGGCGACGACAGCCTTGTCATAGCGGTCCGCGAGCTCGCCGCCGATCCCTGACAGAATGAAAAAAGGCGCGACCAGCACCGCACCCGCAAGCGCCACCAACGCACCGCCCGATTGCGAACCGAGCTTGAACAGGATCAGGATCACCAGCGCATTCTTGACGAAGTTGTCGTTGAGCGCCGACAGGAACTGACACCAGAACAGCGGTGCGAAGCGGCGGCTTGTAATCAGCGCAGTGAACATGGGGAGAGATCCTGTAAACGGCCGTAAAGGCCGTTCGAGAAACGAATGAGGCCGAACCTAGAGCACGTCCGGCTCGATCAGTCACGGGTAGGCCGTCGAGCCGGGGGACGTGAAAACGAATGAGCACCAAGGCCGTGACGCCGCGATCCGAACATCCACTAGGGGCCTGATCATGGTCAAACCACGGCCCTTTATGGAGAGCCGAAAAAACGGTTTAAGACCAGTTGCATGGCCTCTGGAGTGCCGACGTCACCTAACTAAGCTTGAGAAACCCCGCAACCCTGTCAAATCACTGATAAAGTCACGTTAATTGACAGGCTCGCGCCGGGGGCCGATGCTAGCGGCCCAGATGTTATTTACGAACCTGAAAGACAAGATTTGAACGCCCATAAACCAGACGATCGAGGAGCTATCGCGGCCGCGGACCGGCTGCGCGAGGTCACGCTCAACGGCCGCCCGCTCTCCACCGCCGCCGAGACGCTGGCCGACCTCGTGGCGGAGCAGGGCTTCGGCGACGTCAAGGTCGCCACCGCCGTAAACGGAGATTTCGTCGCCGCGCGGCTGCGCGAGAGCGCCCCCGTTCGCAACGGCGATCGCATCGAGATCCTCTCGGTCCGTCAAGGCGGCTGAGCCATGAACCAGACAGAACCTCTGCGCCGCGCCATGGCGGGCGCCACCTCAACGCCCCTTTCCTTCTATGGCGTGCAGGTGTCCTCTCGCCTTCTGCTCGGCACCGCGCTCTATCCCTCGCCGCAGGTCATGAGCGAGGCGGTTCGCGCCGCCCGCGCCGGCATCGTCACGGTGTCGCTGCGCCGCGAGCAGGCACGCGGGCGCAGCGGCGAGCGCTTCCTGGATCTCATCCGCGCGCTCCCCGTGCATCTGCTTCCGAACACGGCGGGCTGCCGTACGCCGAAGGAGGCCATCACCACCGCCGAGATGGCGCGCGAGCTTCTGGAGACCGATTGGGTCAAGCTCGAGGTGATCGCGAACGACGACACGCTCCAGCCCGATCTGTTCGGCCTCGTCGAAGCCGCCACCGAGCTCGTGAAGCGCGGCTTCAAGGTGTTCCCCTACACCACGGAGGACCTCTCCGCCGCAGAGCGCCTCGTGGCCGCCGGATGCCGCGTACTGATGCCCTGGGGCTCGCCCATCGGCACCGGCCGCGGGCTGTCCAACCCCTTGGCGCTCAAGACCATGCGCGCCTACTTCCCAGACCTGCCCCTCGTCATCGACGCGGGCATCGGCGCGCCCTCCCATGCCGCCGCTGCCATGGAAATGGGCTACGACGCCGTGCTCTTGAACACGGCCGTCGCCAAGGCGCAGGACCCGGTCACCATGGCCGCCGCCTTCGCGAATGCCATAGACGCCGGCCGCGCGGCGTTCGAATCCGGCCTGATCGAGCCCAGCGACCGCGCGCAGCCCTCGACCCCGGTCGCCGGCACGCCGTTTTTCGATTTCGAGCCGCCACACTCCGGCGGCACCCGCCGATGAGCCTCCCATGACCGCCCATCCTGCCCCCGATGTCTTCTACCCGATCGTTCCCAGCGCCGCTTGGCTCGAGCGCATCGCACCGCTCGGCGTGCGCACCGTGCAGCTCCGCGTGAAGGACCTGGAGCCCGGCGAGGTGCGCGAGGAGATCCGCGCGTCGATCCCTGTCGCGAAGGCCGCGGGCTGCCGCCTGATCGTGAACGACTACTGGGAGGAGGCCATCGACCTCGGCGCCACCGAGATCCATCTCGGCCAGGAGGACCTGGCCCGCGCCGATCTCAAGGCCATCCACCGTGCGGGCATCGCGCTCGGGGTCTCGACCCACAGCGAGCACGAGTTGGAGATCGCACTAGAGGCTGATCCGGCTTATGTCGCGCTCGGTCCCATCTACGAGACCAAGCTCAAGGTCATGAAATGGGCCCCGCAGGGTCTGGAGCGCATCGGCATCTGGCGCAAGCGCATTGGCACGTTGCCGCTCGTGGCCATCGGCGGCATCACGCCCGAGCGCGCGGGCCCCGTGCGGACAGCCGGCGCCGACAGCATCGCCGTCATCACCGATTTCATGACGGCACCCCATCCCGAAGCCCGCGTGCGCCTCTGGCTCGACTGGGCGGCCACCGTCCGCACGTGAGCCTCTCACGGGTAAACCAGCGTCACTCCGCGCGATCGTCCGTCGCGCCGATCCCCGGATCGGCGACGATCGCCGATCGCGTGACGAACACCGTGCTGCTGTCGTGGCGTTGCACCCGGATGAACTCGTTGAAGCCCACGCCTACCTCAGGCTGGTCCAGCAATCTCTCGCCCGGATAGAGAAGCACGCAGCCGTCAGGCGCGGCCCCGTCGTGCGAAGCCTGCGATGGATCGAGCTTGGCGAGCGTCTCGCGATCCCGGCATCCGACGACGCCCGAGGATTTGACCATCCAAACCTCGGCATGGGCGGAAACTGCCAGGACCACGACGCCAACGATCAAAGTGACTATGCGCAGCATTGTGCCTCATCCCCGCGGGTGCCATGCAGGCATCTCACACTCGAGCGCGAGCATGTGCGCGCAGACGCAGCGTACGCAAGCTTCAAATCGTCCCTTGCGTGAGGGACATCCTTCCCGGAGACGCGCCTGATATTTTCGCACGCGCCAGGCTGCTATCGCAGCGGCTGCCAGCCTGGATGATCGAACTGCTTCGCGTAGCGCGCCAGCGCCTCGTCGATGGCCACGATCCCGTCGATGGCTTCCGTCGAGGACGGTGAGCGTCCGATGGCCTTGGCGCCGGCGAGAATATCCTGCGTGAGATTTTCGATCTCGTCGCGCTCGCCGCCGTCCAGCGTCGTCTCGGTCCGGAGACGTTCTACGGCCGCCTTGACGCGGGCGTGATAGGTGCGGGCATCGGCGGGCGGCATACGCCGGTGCGTCACCAGCGTGTGCACGTTCAGCGTCAGGTCGCGAATGGCCTTCATTTCGCGGCGAACAGCGTCATCCGTTGCAAGCTTATCTGCGGCAACGGCGGCGGAGACGGCAAGCGTCCACGCCAAGACCATGCCCGGCAAGAGGCTTGCGAACCGCCCCATCACGTCTCTCCCGCCTTCTCCCGCACGACTGCGCGCCACCCGATGTCGGTCCGGCAGAAGCCGCCCGGCCAATCGATCTTGGCGATCGCCGTATAGGCGCGCTCCTGCGCTTCGCCGACAGTGGCGCCGAGCGCGGTCACGTTGAGCACGCGCCCGCCGTCCGCGAGAAGGCGCCCCCCGTCTCGCCGCGTCCCCGCGTGGAAGATCTGCACGCCCGGCACCTGCCCCGCGATTTCGAGGCCACGAATCTCTGTGCCCTTTTCCGGCGTGCCGGGATAGCCCTTGGCCGCGAGCACCACCGTGAGCGCCACGTCCTCGCGCCAGCGCAGATCGCAGGCATCGAGCACGCCGTCCGCCGTCGCCAGCATCGCCGTCAGCAAATCGGAGGTGAGCCGCATCATCAGCACCTGCGTTTCGGGATCGCCCAAGCGCACGTTGTACTCGATGAGCTTAGGCCCTTCCTTGGTGATCATGAGGCCTGCGAACAGCACCCCCTTGAAAGGCGTGCCGCGGGCCGCCATGGCTTTGACAGTCGGCCGGATGATCTCGGCCATCGTCCGCTCGACCAGCTCCGGCGTCATCACGGGCGCGGGCGAATAGGCACCCATGCCGCCCGTGTTTGGCCCGGTGTCGCCGTCACCCACGCGCTTGTGGTCCTGCGCGGTCGCGAGCGCGAGCGCCGTCTTGCCGTCGCAGAGCGCGAAGAAGCTCGCCTCCTCGCCGTCGAGGAACTCCTCGATCACCACCTCCGCACCCGCCGCACCGAATGCGCCCGAGAAGCACGCATCGATGGCGGCTTCGGCTTCGGCCCGCGTCGTCGCGACGACGACGCCCTTGCCGGCCGCGAGCCCGTCGGCCTTGACCACGATTGGCACGGGCTGGCGCGCGAGATAGGCGTGCGCCGAGGCAGCATCCTTGAAACGGCCATAAGCGCCGGTCGGAATGCCCGCCTCGCGGCAGAGATCCTTGGTGTAGCCCTTCGAGCCTTCGAGCTGGCTCGCCGCCTGAGAGGGACCGAAATGCTTGATGCCCGCCGCCGAGAGCGCATCTCCGAGCCCGCCGACCAGCGGCGCCTCCGGCCCGATCACGACGAAGCCGATGCCGGTCTCGGCAATGAAGCGCAGCACCGCCGCGTGATCGGTCACGTCGAGCTTGACGCACTCGGCAAGCTCCGCGATCCCCGCGTTTCCGGGCGCGGCATAGAGTTTCGTAAGCAGCGGGCTGGCGCTCAGGGCCCAGGCCAGCGCATGCTCGCGCCCGCCGCCGCCGATCAGGAGAACATTCATAGGTAAGAAGATCCTGGCGATCTTGGATGGGGTTTTGCCCATCGTGTATCATGGATGGCTCGCCGAACAAGCAAGGACCGATTCGTGGTTTCCACTCCCTCCCCAGCCTCAAGCCAGGGCAACAACGTCGCCGAATTCACCGTTTCCGAGCTCTCGAACGCGGTGAAACGGGCGCTCGAGGACGGATTTGGCCACGTGCGCCTGCGCGGCGAGATCTCAGGCTACCGCGGCCCGCATGCCTCCGGCCATTGCTACTTCTCGTTGAAGGACGACAAGGCCAAGATCGACGCCGTCGTCTGGCGCGGCAACTGGAGCAAGCTGCGCTTCAAGCCTGAGGAGGGCATGGAGGTCATCGCCACCGGCAAGATCTCCTCCTTCCCCGGCTCATCCAAATATCAGATCGTCATCGAGAGCCTGGAGCCCGCTGGCCTCGGCGCGCTGATGGCGCAACTCGAGGAGAGGAAGCGCCGCTTCGCCGCCGAGGGCCTTTTCGCCGAGGAGCGCAAGCGGCCCCTTCCCTTCCTGCCCAAGGTCGTCGGCATCGTGACGAGCCCCACCGGCGCCGTCATCCGCGACATGCTGCACGGTTTCCGCGAGCGCTTCCCGACGCGCGTCGTCGTCTGGCCGGTGCGCGTGCAGGGCGAAGGCAGCGCGGCCGAGGTCGCAGCCGCCATCCGTGGCTTCAACGCGCTTTCACCGGAAGGCGCAATTCCCCGTCCCGACGTGCTGATTGTCGCGCGTGGCGGCGGCAGCCTGGAAGACCTCTGGGGCTTCAACGATGAAGCCGTCGTGCGCGCCGTCGCCGCGAGCACCATCCCCGTCATCTCTGCGGTCGGCCACGAGACCGACTGGACGCTGATCGACCTCGTCGCCGATGCCCGCGCACCCACCCCCACCAAGGCGGCAGAATGGGCCGTGCCCAAGCACTCGGATCTCCTGCAGGAGACCGGCAAGCTCACGCTTCGCCTCTCCGTCGCCATCCGCCGTCTTCTGGAGACGTTGCGCCGCGACCTTAAATCCGCAGAGCGTGGACTGCCGCGTGCGGAGGACCTCGCAGCCCTTCCCCGCCAGCGGCTCGACAATGTCGCCATGCGGCTCGACGCAGCGCTCAGAACCCGCGTTCAGCGCAGCCACACGCGCTTCGCTCAGGTGGCCGGACGTCTGCCGAGCCCGCGCACCCTCGTCATCCATCACCGCCAGCGCATGGATACGACGGGGCTGCGCCTCTCGCGCGCCCTCTCCGCCAACACGCAAGCCCATCACACACGCCATGTGCGCATCACGTCCCGGCTCGATCCCCGTCTCCTCGAAATTCGCTTCCAGCGCTCAGCCGACAGGCTCGACGGTCTCGCACGCCGCGCGCGCGACGGCCTTGCGCGCACAGCCGCCGTGCGCCGGGCCCGGCTAGAGCGCTCCTCCGGGCGGCTTCAGCCGGCTCCCATCCGCCATCGCGTGGAACGGTGCGGCGAGCGCCTCGAAACCCTCGCCCGCCGCCTCGATCGCGCCTTCACGGGCAGCCTCGCGCAGCGCCGTCACACCCTCGAAGGCCAGGCCAAGCTCCTGGGTTCGCTCGGCTATCACAGCGTCCTGGCGCGCGGTTTCGCCCTCGTCCGCGACGCCGATGGCGCCATGGTCCGCTCGGCCGCGGCCGTAAC
Organism: Hyphomicrobium zavarzinii ATCC 27496; assembly: GCF_000383415.1. Classification (GTDB taxonomy): domain Bacteria; phylum Pseudomonadota; class Alphaproteobacteria; order Rhizobiales; family Hyphomicrobiaceae; genus Hyphomicrobium_C; species Hyphomicrobium_C zavarzinii. Next base: position 82,123 of record NZ_KB911263.1, read on the forward strand.
CGTCGGACAAAGCCTGGAAATCGAGTTCGGCGACGGACGCGTCCAGACCGACGTCAAGGGCGTGAGCCCCGGAAGGCCCCCCCCGACACCCTCCCCGCGCGCAGAGCCGGGCCGCAAAGCGCCCGAAAAGCCTGCAACGACAGCCCAGAAGCGGGGCCCGGGGGAGCAAGGCTCGCTCTTCTGATAACAAAATTCGAAGTCCGTCCCTTGACGCCGCCCCCCCAATTGGCGATTTGAACGGTGCGACAGGCTCACGAGCACGCATTTCGAGCGTTCCGGCCGGCACGTATTTGCAGGACAGAGGTAACATGAACCGCTTCGACAAGCTGTTTGGCATTCGGGGCGAAGCCCAGGTGCGCTACCTCGACGGCGAGTTCCAGGTGGTCTCGCCGGGCGATTTCGTGCGCTGCGCCGTGACGGGGCAGAAGATCGATCTGGCGGATCTGCGCTACTGGAGCGTGGAGTTGCAGGAGCCCTATGCCTCCTCCGAGATTTCGCTCCAGCGCTATCTCGAATCCGTCCGCAATCGCAAGGCAGCCGGCTGACCGCCCTCCGCCTCAGCCGCGCGCAGCCCCTTTCAGCACTCCGTCCACCAGAGAGCGCAGCCGCACAAGATCGCGGTCGTCGAACTGTACCTCGATAGGCAGCGTGCGCGAGAGCGACGCAAGCTCTCCAGGCGCACCCGAGCCCCCCGCGAGACGTGCCAGATCCTTCTCGGTCGTGACCAGATCCGCGCCCAGCGCCTTTGCTTCGGCGATCAGCCCCGCGGCTTCGCCCTCCGTGAACGCGTGATGATCGGGAAACGTGCGGCGCACTAGTCTGTCCGGCCCGAAGCTTTCCAGCAGACGGAAGAAGCGCTCCGGGTTCGCGATGCCGGCATATGCAAGCAGCGACTTTCCCGCGATCCAGCCGCAGTCCCCCGTCGGCGCCACCGCCCCTCTCAGCACCGGGCCGGGAAACCGCTTCTTCAACTCCTCGAAAATCGGCGACGGCCCCTCCGGTGGATCGGCACCCATCACCACGATGCAGTCAACGAGACCGAGCTGGAAATCGAGGCGTGCCCGCAACGGACCCGAGGGAATGACACGGCCGTTACCGAATCCGCGGCCCGCATCCACGACCGCGATGGAGAGGTCTTTCGCGAGGCTCGGATTCTGCAATCCGTCGTCCATGATGACGATCTCGACACCCTCGCTCGCCGCGATCGCCGCGAGGCCCGCCTTGCGATCGCGCGAGATCATCACCCGCGCCGTCCGCGCAATGAGCAGCGGCTCATCGCCGACCTCACCTGCGCTGTGACGCTCGGGCGCGACCCAGACGGGACCGGCAAGCGAGCCGCCGTAACCCCGCGTAAGACAGACCGGCGTGACGCCATCGCCTGCGAGCATCGAAACCAGAAAGCGTGTGAGCGGCGTCTTGCCCGTGCCGCCTGCCGTGAAGTTGCCGACACAGATCACCGGCAGGCCGCACCGGAAGGGCTGCACGGCCTTGAAGCGGCGCTCGACAACACGGCCGTAGAGATCGCTTATTGGACTGAGCAGGCGTTCGGCGAGGTGCGAGCCACCGGCTGCCCCATACCACCACGAGGGCTCCTCAAGAGGCACGGCGCACGCGCGAGCCTTCGGGCAGCATCTCGATCAGCGCCTCGACCGTCCGGTCGAGCGCGCCGGCGAGCGAAGCCAGCGCCGTCTTGGCGCCGCCTCTCATGCGCTCGAGCTCACCCTCCTGCGTGAGGATCTGCTCGACCGCCGCCGCAAGCTCCTCGGCCGAGCTCACTTCGCGCGCACCCTTGCGGCGCAGAAGCGCAGTGTAGAAATCGCGGAAGTTCGTCCAGTGCGGCCCGGTAAGCACCACGGCGCCATGGCCGACGGCCTCCACCGGGTTCTGCCCGCCATGCCGGATCAGTGATCCGCCGACGAACGCAATGTCGGTAAGCGAATAGAGCGTGCCGAGCTCGCCGATGGTGTCGGCGACGTAGATGTCGGTATCCGCATCCGGCAGCTTGCCCTCAGAGCGCAGCGCTACGCGGAACCCCTTGCCCCGGAGCATCTCGGCGATCGCCTTGCCGCGCGCCGGATGACGCGGGGCGATGATCGTGCAGAAGCGCGGAAGCTTGCGCGCGATGAGAGCGTGTGCACGGCCCACGATCTCCTCCTCGGGATCGTGCGTGCTGGCAGCGACCAGGATAGGCCGTCCGTCGAGCGCCTGGCGCAGCCGCTCGAGCTCCATCACGTCCACGACGGGAGGCGGCGCGTCGATCTTCAAATTGCCGATACCCTGCACGCGCCGCGCGCCCAATCCCTTGAAGGCGCGCGCGAGCTGATCGTTCTGCGCGAGCACCAGATCGAAACGCGAGAACAGCGGCAGCGAGATGCCCTTGAGCCGTTTCCAGCGCTTGGAGCTGCGCGCCGACATGCGCGCATTGACGAGCGCGATCGGAATGGAGCGTGCCGAGGATTCCATCACGAGGTTGGGCCAGATCTCGCTCTCCGCGAACACCGCGAGATCCGGCTTCCAGTGCGAGAGGAACGCGCGCACGTACTCCGGCACGTCGAGCACGATGAACTGGTGGAACGCGCGCGGCCCAAGCCGCCGTTTGGCAAGCGCCGCCGACGTCACCGTGCCGGTCGTGAGCAGAACGGACAGATCCTCCCGTTCCGCGAGCAGCCGCTCGATCACCGGCAGCACCGCATTGGTCTCGCCCACGCTCGCCGCGTGCACCCACACGAGCGGACCGTCCGGACGCGGCAGGCCCGCCTTGCCGTAGCGCTCACCGCGTCGCTCGGGATCTTCCTTGCCTTGCCGGCCGCGAACTGCGAGCAGCAGCGGCGCGACGAGCCCGAACAGGCGGGTTCCGCCCCGGTAGAGCTTGAGCGTCAGCCCCTCGGCCGCCGGAGCAGTCAACGCCTCGGGCGGAGCAGGCGGCGTCACGCGCGCCAGATTTCCGCCCACGATCTCATAGGCACGCGCCGTCACGCGGTTGAGGCCTGCTTCCACCGCGCGCCGGCGTTCTTCGAGCACATCCTCCCCCGCGTCGGGCGGCACCCAGATCGGATCGCCGATGACGTAGGCCAGCTTCGAGAACGGCAGGTTGATGGTCATTCGGCTCCACGTCGGCAGCACGAGAAAGCGCGACGTGGCGACCGCGAACGGAACGATGGGACGGCCCGAATAGCGGGCCAGCATGGTAATGCCGGTGCCGGCCTTGCGCGCAGGCCCCGGCGGAATGTCGGCCGTCATGGAAAAGGTGCTGCCGCCCTTGAGCAGCCGCGTCGCGATCCGGAGCGCCGTCGCACCTCCGCGATCCCGCTTGCGCTCGCCCGCGCCTGCTCCCTGCACGACCTCGATGTCGAACTCGCCGAGCATGGTGCGCACCACCGCCGCATCGGAATGGCGGGCCGCGATTGCCGACACCGGAAAGGCGCCCTGGTGCAGCGTCGGCATCAACACGAACTGGCCGTGCCACATTGCCAGGATGAACGGGTGTATTTCACCCGCGCGCGCAACTGCGTCGGACGGCTCGTAGACGACGGTGGACGTATTTCGGACGAAGCGCGTGTAGCGCGCCGCAAGCAGACCGGCGAATCTGCCAATTCTCGACTCTGGCTTTGGCGATTGTGCCATCGATCGGCCTCTCTCGCCTCTCCCTGCTCGAGCCGCAATAATCCTGACGCCGTTTTCCGGACATTTCCCTATAGAGCGCTTCCGGAAAAGTGTGAAGCGGTTTCCCACATAAGAAGCACGCCAGAACAAGGACGTAGCCGATGTGGATGTTGTGGCGACGCCTGTGGACGCTGAATCATCGACAGATCCGGCAGGATAATGCTAGGGAGCCCATAGACTGGACCGCTTTGAGAGGCCGCCGTGGAACGCTCCTCTCCAGACGCGGCAATTTACGCGGGAAATCAAAGAGCACATGGCATCCCTCACAAAACGGGCACGGCGCGTTCTACGCCGCTCGGGTTGGGCGGGGCTGAGACTTGTGACGTCGGCGCTGCCGGTGTCTTGGCGCCGGCGTGCGGAGCCGTATGCCCGCTATCTCGACATGCTGCTGCTTGACCATCTTATCATCCGCCTGTTTTTCCCCAACCGGCACCGCCTGTCCGATCAAGCTTGGCGTGCCGCCCAGCCCCTGCCCCACCAGATCCGAGACGTCGCGCGGCGCGGCGTGCGCACGGTGGTGAACCTGCGGGGTCAGCTCGATACCTCCACCTACGCCTACGAGCAGGCGGCATGCCGGGAGGCTGGAATCAATCTGGTCGACTACCGGGTCCGCTCGCGCGCGGCTCCGACGCGTGACGAGGTGCTCGGCGCCCGCGAGCTGTTCAAGACCGTCGAATATCCCATTCTCATGCACTGCAAATCGGGTGCGGACCGCGTCGGCCTGATGAGCGCGCTCTACTTGCATACGCGCCACCAGATCCCGATCGCAGATGCGCGCAACCAGCTATCCCTGAGATACGGCCACATCCGCCAGGCCGACACCGGCATCCTCGATCACTTCCTCGAAGCCTATCTCGCCTATGCGGAGAAAACGCCCATCTCGTTCTACGAATGGGTGGAGACGGTCTACGATCCGAAGGACGTAGAGGCCCGCCTTCACTCCCAGAGCTGGGCTAACCGCGTCGTCGACAAGATTTTCCGCCGCGAATAACGGCCGGCAGGCCGTGCCCTGCAGCCGGGCGAGCTGTCGCGCTTCAGTTCAAAGGCAATCCCGGCGGCGGGCTGTCCGCATCGGAATCCGACAGCAGTTGCGCGCGCACGAGGCGGGCATAGGCCCCACCCCGGGCGATCAACTCGCTATGCGAGCCGGATTCGACGATGGTCCCGCCGTCCATCACACAGATGAGATCCGCGTTCTGCACCGTCGAGAGGCGGTGCGCGATCACGATCGACGTGCGCCCGCGCGTGAAATCGGCCAGCGCCTGCTGGACGAGCCGTTCCGACTGGGTATCGAGCGCGCTCGTGGCCTCGTCGAGCAGGAGGAGGGGCGCGTCCTTGAGAATAGCCGCCGCCAGCGCGAGGCGTTGGCGCTGCCCGCCCGAAAGCCGCACGCCGCGATCGCCGATCAGCGTCTCGTAGCCCTGCGGCTGGCTGAGGATGAACTCGTGCGCCGCCGCCGCCTTGGCCGCCGCCACGATCTCCTCGTCGCTCGCGCCGAGCCTGCCGAGCGCGATGTTCGCGCGGATCGTATCGTCGAACAGCGTGACATCCTGGCTGACGAGGGCGATCGAGGAGCGCAGCGACGCCAGCGTCACCTCCCGGATGTCCTGCCCGTCGATGCGGATGCTGCCGCCCGTCACGTCGAAGAGCCGGGGCACGAGATTGACGATCGTGGATTTTCCGGCTCCCGACCGGCCCACCAGCGCGACCGTCTGCCCGCCCTTGGCCTCGAGATTGAAATCGATGATCGCCGGAATCGACTCGTCGCCGTAGTGGAACGACACGTGATCGAAGCTGACCGCGCCCTCTGTGATGTGCAGCGGCTTCGCCCCCGGCAGATCCTTGTTCTTCGGCTTCTCGTCCAGGATCTCGTAGATGCTCTCCACGGCCGCGAGGCCCTCCTGGAGACGCGCCATCAAACCGCCAACCGCCTTGAGAGGCTGTGCCGCCATCAGAAGAGCGGCGGTCAATCCCATGAAATCGCCGACCGTCGAGGCTCCGCTCGAAATGCGCCAGTAGGCGACCCAGATGACGCCAGCCACGGCCGCGCCGCCGAGCGCTTCCAGCAACGCTTCCAGCCGCGCCTTCACAGCGACGCCTTTGAGCCTCAACCGGAAGACCTCCTCGAAGCTCCGGTTCACGCGGGAGGCCGCGTAGTCCTCGAGACGATAGGTCTTGATGAGCCGCGTCGCGCCGAGCTTTTCGACCAGCAGCGAGGTCATGCCGCCGAGCTCGGCCTGCGTGCGCGTCGAATTGTGGCGCACCCGACGCGCGATGCTCGCGATTGGCACGGCCGCGAACGGATAGACGCCGAGAACGACCAGCGAAATGAGCCAGTCCAGATAGAACATCGATCCCACGAGCGCGACGATCGAGAGCGTGTCCCGCATGATCGAGTTCATCGAGGCGAGGGAAGCCTGCTGGATGAACTGCACGTCGTTCGTAAGTTTGGACATCAGCCGCCCGGGCGTATCGCGGGTGAGGCGCGCATAGTCCGCGTTGATCAAATGGCGGAACGTGACGCTCTGCATGTCCGCCATCAACCGGAGAACGATCCGCTGCGTAGCAACCGTCTGCAGGTAAAGGAACGTGCTTCGCGCGAGCGTGATGAAGATGATCGCGGCGAGCACCCACGGCAGCCACGAAACGTCACCCGCGAGCAGATTGTCGAACGAGAACTTGATGACCATCGGATAGGCGCCGGTCGCCGCCGCCAGGGCCGCCGTCAGCGCAAGCGCGACGAGCAGCTCGCGCCAGCGCGGCTTCACCCAGTCCGCCAGGAAGCGAGAGAGAAGCTTGCGCGAATGGGCGTCGAGGGCAGCCTTCTTCGGGCGCGCGGTTTGCCCATGCCGTGGTGTGCGTGCGGTCGCCATCGACTGTGAAGGGCTCCTAAAGAAAACGACGGCAGTCCGCCTCTGGGCTACGCACGGCTCGGGCACGCGAAAAACGCCCGATTTTATCTTCGAGCTTAGCGGAAGTCAGCACGGCAGCCGACCGACCTCCGGTGGAGAGCTGGTAATAAGTGTATGATTTGGCGCCCATGTGGCCCTTTTCGGGGCCGCGCGGAACGTCCCGTCAGGCCGGCGCCTGCCCCGCCTTCGCCAGGGGCTCAAGAAGGCGATGCATATGCACGATGAAGTAACGCATCGCAGCATTGTCGACCGACTTCTGGGAGGCCGCCCTCCAGGCAACGAGAGCCTCCGCATAATTCGGAAAAATGCCAACGATATCCAGGCTCTTGAGGTCCCGGAACTCGATCCCTTCGAGGTCCTGCAGCTCACCGCCGAAAACGAGGTGAAGGAGCTGCTTGGGAGCGGTTTCGAGCTGGACGGTCATTCTGGATCCTCTAGATCGACAATTGAGTGCAACTTCTTTTCCTGCCCCATCCCCCAAAAGGGTTCAAGGCTGCGGCAGCGCCTGCAGGGCCGCGACCTTTTCGCACCTGTTGAAGTAGCGCGGCGCCCAATTCGCCCCTTTTCCGGCAAAAACCGGCGAATGGATCAAATTTTCATGCGTTGCTAAGCAGTTTCTTTAATCGGATCTCCAATTTGCCGTGCCAATATCTCCCCATGGCCGCACGAGACGGCTGCTCAGAAGTTGACAGGGCAAACGGGGGAACGGCGCGGAAAAAGGGGGAAACCTTACCGCGCCGAAACCTTTTCTGAGATCCGGGCTTATGCCAGCCCGGCTCCTCGGCAGACCGCCGAGGCCGCGCGACTCACAGAAGCGCCCACGGCACCATCAAAACGAGCACCGCGACCACCCATAACGCCACGTTTTCTAGCTTGGGCTCCGTCATTTCCGCCTCCCTTGCAAAGAGGGACTGACGACACACCCGAAGATGCTATAGACCCGCGCCCGAGTTTCAAGGCACAAACCGCAAAGCTTCACAGTGAAGTTGCCCAATATGTCGGCAGACGCTGGCGTGCCGTCAGGCAACGACAAGCCCGTGCGCGGATCGACATTGCCGCCGCGGGTGTCCTTCGCTAGCGTTGACCGCACCACAACCAAACCAAGAACCGACGGCCCCTGATGAGCGAAAACCCCTACTCCATCGGTCTCGACAAGAACCCCGCCAACTATCAGCCGCTGACTCCGATCGGCCTCCTGGAACGGGCCGCCGCCGTCTATCCAGAGCACACCGCCATCATCCACGGCTCGAAGCGGGTGTCCTACTCGGAGTTCTACGCGCGCGCCCGCCGCCTTGCGTCCGCCTTGGTGAGCCGCGGCATCGGCCCCGGCGACACGGTCACCGTGATGCTCTCAAATACGCCGGCCATGCTCGAAGCGCACTATGCCGTGCCGATGACGGGCGCCGTGCTTCATTGCCTCAATACCCGGCTCGACGCGCCGATCATCGCCTTTCAGCTCGATCACGCGAACTCGAAAATCCTGATCTCCGACCGCGAGTTCTCGGGATTGATGAACGAGTCGCTCGCGCTCGCGAAAGCGAAACCACTGATCATCGACTACTACGACACCGAATACCCGGACGCGGCAGGCCCCGCGCTCTCCGATCTCGATTACGAGGCCGTCCTCGCCGGCGGCGATCCGGCCTTTACCTGGCGCACCCCGCCGGACGAATGGGACGCCATCAGCCTCAACTACACGTCAGGCACCACAGGCAATCCCAAAGGCGTCGTCTACAGCCACCGCGGCGCGGCGCTGATGTGCTACGCCAACACCATCGCCACCGGCATGGGCAAGCATCCCGTCTATCTGTGGACGCTGCCGATGTTCCATTGCAACGGCTGGTGCTTTCCCTGGTCGCTCTCCGTCGTCGCAGGCACCCACGTCTGCCTGCGCTGGGTGCGAGCCAAAGCGATGTACGACGCCATCGTCGATCACAAAGTCACGCATCTCTCCGGCGCGCCGATCGTCATGGCGACGCTGCTCAACGCCAAGGACGAAGAGCGCCGCGAGATCACCCATCGCGTGGCGTTCAACCACGCCGCAGCCCCTCCGCCCGAGAGCGTGATGGCGCGCATGAACGAAGCCGGGTTCGCGCTGACGCATCTCTACGGCCTCACCGAAACCTATGGCCCCGCGACGCTCAACGAATGGCATAGCGCCTGGGACGACCTGCCCAAGCCCGCCAAGGACGCGCGCCGCTCGCGCCAGGGCGTGCGCTATCCTGCCCTCGAAGCCCTCACCGTCATGGATCCGGTGACGATGACGCGCGTTCCCGCCGACGGCGAAACCATCGGCGAGGTCATGTTCCGCGGCAACATCGTGATGAAGGGCTACCTGAAGAACCCGGAAGCCACCGCCGAAGCCTTCGAAGGCGGATGGTTTCATTCCGGCGACCTCGGCGTGCTCCATCCGGACGGCTACATCCAGCTCAAGGACCGCTCCAAGGACATCATCATCTCGGGAGGCGAGAACATCTCGTCGATCGAGGTCGAAGACGTTCTCTACAAGCACCCCGCAGTCGCGGTCTGCGCGGTGGTCGCGAAGCCCGACGAGAAATGGGGCGAAACACCCTGCGCCTTCGTGGAATTGAAGCCCGGAACGAGCGCCACCGAGGAGGAATTGATCGCGTGGTGCCGCGAGCGCCTCGCGCACTTCAAGGCGCCCCGGCGTATCGTCTTCATCGACGTGCCGAAAACATCGACCGGCAAGGTGCAGAAGTTCAGGCTGCGCGAGCTCGCGAAGGACGCCTGACGGCAGCCCGCGCTTGCTCCGAGCCCGTTTCGCTCCAAGCCACAAAGCCACCGCCAAGCTCTTTCGCGAGCACGTCGCGAGAGCCTGTTTCGCACATACGCGCGACCCGGCAGACGACACACGAGCCCTTCGGCCGTGACGCCGCTTGTGAGGCGCAGCAATGTGGGAAATTATGAAACGAGGCGATGCCGGGAGATGCGATAGCAGCTGGGAGCCAGCTCCACCGCAGCTCCGCGGAGGATCACCGAGCGCGCCTTAGTGGCGTGTCTCGGCCCCAAGCCTTACGATCTCGTCTTTGAGTTTTAGTTTCTCCTGCTTAAGCCGGCGGATCGTTACGTCGTCCGAAGCAGGTCTTGCCGTCTCCTCTTCAATCCGACGCTCGAGTTGCCGGTGCTTCTCTGAGAGTTCCTGAAGATGAGCCGAAAGCGCCATCCTGACCTCCTTTTCAGAGTTTGAAGACCGAAGCATTGTTACAGATATGCCACGAATTGTCTATTGGAAGAGCAGTCGTCGCAAATAGGACATTAAACGGCGCGCGCCCGTTAACGCGTCGCTAAGCATCGGTTTATCCATGTGTTTTATCTCAAACGCATACCGACTTGCTTGCAGAACGCAGCAAATGAGACGATAGTCCCGCCGGACCTGCGCCCTGCGTTTTCTTTGAGCACCACGCAGATCCGGCTTTCGAACGAGCATCGACATGCAGCGGCAGAACGACAGGGAGCTTCGAGAAGAGCTTGTTAAGCTCCGCTCCGAGCACCGCTTGCTGGACGACGAGATCCTCGCTCTCGAAACGGGTGGGGCGGCCGATCAGCTCACCATACGGCGGCTGAAGAAGAAGAAGCTCGCCCTCAAGGATCAGATCACCAAGATCGAGGACCAGCTGCTTCCGGACATCATCGCCTGAGCGCTGCGGACGCGCGCCCGGGATTGCGCGAGCCTAAGAACGGGCCTGCCTGGAAACCGATGACGGCCGATCCGCATTCCTGAGCCTGTCGTAGATATATGCGGGGCCAGAGGTGAGGAGAGCTGCGGCGTGAGTGCCATGCGTTCTGCCGGAATAGACCGATGGCTTTACCCAACTGACCGCGGTCTCTACTGCGAGCCCGCCGACGCCTACATCGATCCCGCGAGCCCCGTGCCCCGCGCACTCATCACGCACGGGCACAGCGATCACGCCCGTCCCGGACACGGATCAGTCCTCGCCACCGCCGAAACTATCGAAGTCATGAAGGTGCGCCTCGGCGCCGAGGCGGCCGGACGCTTCGAGGCGACCCCTCTCGGCGCCACGCAATCGCTCGCGGGCGTATCGGTTCGGTTCGTTCCCGCGGGGCACATCCTGGGCTCCGCGCAGATCGTGCTCGAATGGAATGGACAGCGGGCGGTGATCTCGGGCGACTACAAGCGCAGCGCCGATCCAACCTGCCCGCCGTTCGAACCGATTGCCTGTGACGTGTTCGTGACCGAGGCGACGTTCGCGCTGCCGGTCTTTCACCATGAGCCCGCCATCTCAGAAGTCGGCCGCCTGCTCGCCTCTCTCCGCCGCAATCCAGACCGCACGCATCTGGTCGGCGCCTACGGCCTCGGCAAGTGCCAGCGTGTGATCCGCCTCGCACGCGACGCAGGCTACGACGCGCCGATCTATCTTCATGGCGCGCTCATGGGCACGACCGAGCTGTACCAGCGGCTCGGCATTCCGCTCGGCGAAATCCGTGCGGTCGCGGACACACGCCCCGCCGATCTCGCGGGCGCCCTCGTGCTCTGCCCGCCCTCCGCTCTCGCCGATCGCTGGTCGCGCCGCTTTCCAGATCCCGTGACGGCGTTCGCGTCGGGATGGATGCGGATCAAGGGTCGCGTGCGCCAGAGCGGCGTGGAGCTTCCGCTCGTCATCTCCGATCATGCGGACTGGCCGGAGCTGATCGAAACCGTGCTCGAAACCGGGGCCGAGGATGTCTGGGTGACGCACGGCCGCGAGGACGCCCTCGTCTACGAGCTCGGCCGCCGCGGCCTCAACGCCCGCGCGCTCGCGCTCGTGGGCTTCGAGGACGAGGGAGACTAGTCCGGTATGCAGCCCTTCGCGCTTCTCCTCGACACCCTCACCACGACCCCGTCGCGAAAAGGCAAGCTGTCGCTCCTCGTCGATTACTTTCGCGCGAGCCCCGATCCCGATCGGGGCTTCGCCCTCGCCGCGCTGACCGACGGCCTGTTTCCGCGCCTTCCCCTCCGGCGCAGCCTCGCAGTGCTGCTCGAGACGCGCGTCGATCCGGTGCTCTACGCGCTCTCGCGCGACTATGTGGGCGACACGGCCGAAACGGTCGCGCTCATGTGGCCCGAGCCGAAGCTCCGCGGCGAGCCCCCCCGCTTGAGAGAGGTCGTCGCTGCCTTCGCAAAAGCGCAACCGACCGAGGTGCCCGCCATTCTCGGCGACTTCCTGGATCGCCTCGATGTGCGCGGCCGCTGGGCGCTTCTGAAACTCATCGGCGGCGCACCGCGCGTCGGCGTCTCGGCACGCCTCGCCAAAACGGCACTCGCCGAGATGAGCGGCCACGACGTCTCCGACATTGAGGAGATCTGGCACGCCATTGCGCCGCCCTATACGGATCTGTTCCGCTGGCTCGAAGGCGAAGGGCCCCGGCCTGATGCCGGAGGGAAACCGGTCTTCCGCCCCCTCATGCTTGCCCACGCCATAGAAGAGCAGGATTGGACGACGTTCGAGCCCGGCGAGTTTGCCGCCGAATGGAAGTGGGATGGCATCCGCGTCCAAATCGCGGCGCACGGCGGGCACGCGCGCATTTTCTCGCGCACCGGCGACGACATCTCGCGCTCGTTTCCGGAGATCGTCTCCGCCTTCGAAGGGCTCGACGTGCTACTCGACGGCGAGCTGCTGGTGGCGAGACGCGGTATCGTCGCGCCTTTCAACGATCTGCAGCAGCGCCTCAACCGCAAGGCCGTCACGGGCCGAATGCTGAAGGATCATCCCGCCCACGTGCGCCTCTACGATCTTCTCATCGACGGGAGCGAGGATCTGCGATCCTTGAGCTTCAGAGAGCGCAGAGTGCGTCTCGAGGGTTGGTACGAAAGGAAGCGCCCTCCCCTCTCCGACATCAGCCCGCTCGTGCCCTTCGCCACGCGCGAGGAGCTGGACACATTGTGGGCCGACGCGCGCGACACCGGCATCGAAGGGCTGATGCTCAAGCGCTGGACGAGCCCCTACCTCTCGGGCCGCCCGCGTGGTCACTGGTTCAAATGGAAGCGCGCGGCGCTCACACTCGACTGCGTTCTGATGTATGCCCAGCGCGGGTCCGGCAAGCGCTCGTCCTACTACTCGGACTACACCTTCGGCGTCTGGCGCAGCATCGAGGAGCCGCAATCGGAGACGAGCCCGCGTGGAGACGTGTATCCGGGGCACGAGCTCGTTCCGGTCGGCAAGGCGTACTCGGGCTTCACCGACGCGGAGCTCACCGAGATCGATCGTTTCGTGCGCAACCACACCACCGAGCAGTTCGGCCCTGTTCGCGCCGTGGAGCCGAGGCTCGTGCTCGAGGTCGCCTTCGACGCGATCTTCCGCTCGCCCCGTCACAAATCGGGCCTCGCCATGCGCTTTCCGCGCATTCATCGCATCCGGTGGGACAAGCCTGCCCGTGAAGCCGATACCATCGAAGCCGCCCGCAACCTCATGGAAACACCCCGGACAGATCAAATTTCCGGCGCCAATTGACCGCAGCTCGACGCGCCGGAAGATTTAGGAAAAATTAGCAAATAGCTACTGTTAGATGAACAAACTGAAATTCAAAATTAAATCATCAGACATATGATCCTGCGCATTCGCATGAATATTTCAGCGCAGGACCGCCGCAATGTTGTCGCCGCCTTTCATCCCGAAATCACTGTCCGGCCGCGCAACTGTTGTATGCGGCGCCTGCCTCGTGGCCACGCTCATCGCAGCCACAACCAGCATCCTCGTACGCAACCGGCTGATCGAGAGTCTCGACAACTCCGTGGTCCTGACTACCGCAGTCCGTAACCACACCACGCTCGACATGTACCACGACGGCCTCCGCGCCATCGTGCTGGCCGCCCTCACCTCGGGAGAGCTCGGAACCTCCGAAAAGGAGATCCGGGCGGAGCTGGACGAGATGAGCACCCATTTCGTGGAGCTGGTGAACGCGAACAAGGCGCTGCCTCTTTCCGGCACCATCAAGGCCGAGCTGTCCCGCGTCGATGCCCCGCTCGCCAGGTACCTCGAAGAAGCCAAATCCACCGTGACCGCAGCGTTCGGCGATCGGCCCCGCGCCCTCGCCGCGATGCCCGCCTTCAACGCCCGTTTCGAGGAGCTGGAGCAGTCGCTCGAAGCCGTCGGTGAAAAGATCGAGCAGGATGCCAAGACCTTGGGCGCGGAGGCCGCGGCCTTCGCCGAGATGACATCGTGGATCACCAACACCGCCGTCGTGCTCTCCATCGCCGGCGTCCTGATGACGCTCGTCTTCATGATGCGCGGCATCGTGCGACCGCTCGCCGGCCTTGAGCAGGCGATGGTCCGCATGTCGGATGGGAAGCTCGACACCGTCATTCCGAGCACGGAACGCGCCGACGAGATCGGCAACATGGCACGCACCCTCGGCGTGTTCGCACGCGGCATCGAGGAGAACGAGCGCATGCGCAAGGAGCGGGTGGAGGCAGAGCAGCGCGCCGCGGAAGCCCGCCGGCTCACCATGCAGCGCCTGGCGCAAGAGTTCGAAAGCTCCGTCGGCGCCATCATCGAGAAAGTCAGCATCGCGGCCAATTCCCTCGAAGGCACCGCCAAGACGCTCACCCGCTCGGCGGATGCCACCCGCCAGCTCTCGACCATGGTGGGCACCGCTTCCGAGATCACGTCCGGCAACGTCGGCAGCGTCGCAACGGCCACCGAGCAGCTTTCCACCGCAGTGGGCGAGATCGAGCGACAGATCTCGCAAAGCGCCGCCGCCGCCCATCAGGCCGTCGAGAAGGCCCACTCCACGAACACATGCGTCACGGCGCTCCTGCAATCCGCCCATCGCATCGGCGACGTCGTGGGTCTCATCAGCACCATCGCCTCGCAGACGAACCTGCTCGCGCTGAACGCCACCATCGAGGCGGCACGCGCGGGCGAGGCCGGCAAGGGATTTGCCGTCGTCGCGCAAGAGGTGAAGGCGCTCGCCACCCAGACCGCCAAGGCGACGAACGACATCGCCGTCCAGATCCAGGGCATGCAGGGCGCGACGCAGGAAGCGGTCAACGCCATCGGCGGCGTGGTGGAGACGATCGGCAAGATCTCGGACATCTCGAACGCCATCTCCGCCGCCGTCGCCGAGCAGGCGACCGCGACCCAGGACATCAGCAACAACGTCATGGAAGCGGCCAAGGGCACGTCCGAAGTGACGGCCAACATCGTCGAGGTCAACAGCAGCGCCAGCGAGACCGGAACGGCCTCTGCCGCTGTTCTACACTCCGCGGTGACGCTCTCGAGCGAGAGCAGCGTGCTGAAGGCCGAGGTCGCCCGCTTCCTGAGCACGGTTCGCGCCGCCTAGGGTGGCGCGTGCCGAAACGTGAGAAGCGGCAGAGCGGTGTCGTGCACCGCTCTGCGCGGTCTTAGAACCCGCCGAAGAACGAGCCCAGGAAGTCGTCGTTCGCTGACTTCCCTCCGCTCGCCGCCTGCTTCTGCGGCTTGTCCTCCAGATGCGCCTTGTCCGGCACGACGGGCGCGAGATGATCGCGGCCCTTGGCGATCTGCTGCCACTTGCCGTCGAGTGCCTGCGTCACGCGCTTCTCGTGGCCGTAGATGTCCGAATAGGTCTTGAGCTTGCCGTCCTCGTCCACCCAGGCCGTGAAATAGGCAATGTGCATACGGACACGCTTGTCCATCGCCACCTCGTTGTTCATCGGCCCGTTCCGGGCGAGGTCCTGCACCTTGTCGGCGTCCCAGCCCTTGTCCTCCTTGAGGAGGATCTCGGCGACGGAGAGCGGATTGCGCAGCCGGAGGCAGCCGTGGCTCAACGTGCGCTGTTGCGAATTGAACATCCACTTGTCGGGCGTGTCGTGCATGAAGATCGTGTGCTGGCTCGGGAACGAGAACTTGATGACACCCATCACGCTCTTGCGCCCCGCGGGCTGTACCACCTCATAGTTGCGAATATCGAGCGTGCGCCAATCCATGGTGCGATAATCGAGGCGCCGTCCGTCCTTGGTCTCGACTTCGAGACCGTACTGGCGCATCAGCCCGCCGCCGCGCAGCAGGCTCGGCCACAGCTCGTTGACCTTGATGCTCTCCGGCACGCGCCACATGGGCCGGAACGTCACGCTCTTCAACGGCCGGGTGAAGATTGATGTCTGCTTGCCGATCTCACCGACGACGATCCGCTCCGTGTGCACGACAGCACCGTCCTTGACGACGCTGATCATGTAGGTCGGCACGTTCGCCAGGAGATAGAGATCGCCGAGATCGTCGTGCATCCAGCGCCACATCTCCATGTTGGCGAGGATCTTCTTGGCACCCGCATTCGGCTTGCCCCCGTTCTTGGCGAGCGCCTCGACATACTTCTCGCGCAAGCGCTGGAACTGCGCGTGCTGCGGATGCGTACCGACGAGATAAGCCGCCTTATCGGAAGCCGCCGCGAGCCCGTCGAGCACCTTCGCCGGATCGAGAAGCTGCGGCTTGCGGTCTAGATTCGAGTTGAGCTGCTCGGCAGGACGCATGATCCGCCCGCCGCGCGCATAGCGCGCATACTTGAGAACCGTGAGCGAAAGCTCAGCCTCGGCGGCGGCCTGGGCCTCGGGAGACAGTTCACCGCCCGCGATCTTCGGCGCCGGAAAATCCTCCGGCGCGAGCCCCCATGACCCGGCCGTCGAGAACGCCTCGATGACGCCGTTGGCGTCGCTGTTGAAGCCCTGGGCGTTCACCCACAGCGGCGCAAAGGCGCGCGCGCCGTAGAAGGCGATCAGCGCCGCGCGCTCCTTGTTCTCCTCGTCGGCTCCATCGCCGGGAATGGCGTCGAGCCGTGCCTTGAGCGCAACGGCCGCAGGGGTCGTGGGCTCCGCTGCAGCAGGCTTGGCTTCCGGCGCCGCGGCCGTCTCGGGTTTCGCATCCGCCGCTGCGGCGCCCCCCTCGTCGGTTGCGCCGGCAGCCTCTTGAGAGGCGGCGTCCGCCTCGGGTGACAGCGCCCGCGCGGCTGGCGCGGAAGTGGCCGCTGTGGCAGCAGGCGATGCGGTCTCGGCCAGCGCCGCACTCGAGGCCCCGGCCATCAGGAGCGAGGCAATCGCCAAAAGAATCAAGCGGCCCATCACGCGTCTCCGATGTGTTCCTGCAAAACCTAGATCGTCATCGTCCCCGGCGTCACGGCCGGAGGCTTTTGCCGCCGCCGGTTACCCGCCGGGTGTGCTCACGCCGCCGCAATGCTCAGATCCGGCGAAACCGTGGAGGCGGAGCCCGACCTCTCGATGACGCCAAGCGCATCGAGAATAGGCAACCGCTTCTGGGCGAAATCCTGACCCATGCTGGCGAGCTCGGCGATATTCTCCGCCGCCGACGCGATCGGCTTCCCATCCCGCATCAGCCGCTGGTTCTGCGCTTCCATCAGCGGCCAGATATCGAGCGCCCACTCCTGCGGCGTGGTCCGCCCCCTCCGGATCGCGCGCAGGAAAAGCTGCTGAATGCGCCCGACCGGAACGCCCGCGCCAGTCACCGGGCTCGCCAGGAAGCCGATTTCATTCGAGAATACAGCCTTGTCGACCAAGTGGCGGTTCAGCGCCTGCGTTCGTGCGCGCACGGCTGCCACCTGAACCTCGTCCTGCGCGGCGCTCACGTTGCCGAGCCCGGTGAGCACGAACAGGGCCTGGGCGAGCTGAGCGGGCGTCACCTTCTTCATCAGCGGATGAGCGAGCATCTCCGCAGCGCTCTTCGGCGCATGACCGCGCTCCGCGAGCACGGCCAGCATGGGCCGGTAGACCTCGGCCTGGAGGTGCGCCTCCCCGGCAGGGCCATTCAGCTTGAGCGCGACGTCCCCTTCGCCCACCTGCAGCACGAAGCGATGGCTCTGGAGGATCTCGAGCTGACGCTGTGGCGAAAGCCCGCGCGGACCTTTGACGAACACGTCGCGGCGGAACTGCTGGTTCTCGCAATAGTCGCGCACGGACTCGCGCAGCACCGGATGCGCGATCGACGCAAGAAGCTGTTGCTGCTGGGGCGTGAGATGCAACGTGTCGATGTGAGAAACGAGATTGGACGAGGCCGCGAACGAGAGCTTGGCCTGCGCGAGCAGGTCCGCAGCCTCCGAGAACGGCATCGGATGCCAATCCGCGTTGAAGAACTCGTGCGCGAGATAGTTACGGTTATGCCCCTTGATGCCCTTGAGCCGTTCCGCAACGGCCGGATTGGCGCGGAAATAGAGCGCGTTCGAATCCACGACCTGCTCGGCGAAATCGACGGCCGCGTCGATGCGCGAGCCGAGACCCGTCGCTTCACCCGTCGCCAGATTGAGATGCAGCGACATGAGATGGCGCAACGGCATCGCCGGAGACCAGCCGGGCGTCGTGTTGTAGCTCATGTAAAATAGCCCGCCGACCGCGAGCCGGTTGCGCGCAAGATCGACGATCACCCGCCGGTTCTCGTCCGAGATCCAGCTCCAGATGCCGTGCAGCACGATGATGTCGAACTCCGGCAGATCCGCGCGGTCGCGAAGCTCGGCAAAGGAGAGATCGAATACCTTGAGATCGGCGCCCGAAGCCGCCGCGAGCTCCCGCGCGTTCGCGGCCTGGGTAGGGTTGAAGTCTGTGCCCCAGAACTCGCCCTCGCAGGCGGCCGCGTGGATGTTGAGCGAAAGCCCCTGCCCGAAGCCCAGCTCCAGATAGCGCAGCGGCCGCTTCACGCTGTGCGCCTGCAGCCGCGAAAGCATGGCCAGCTCGAGATTGAGAGGGCTCATCTCACGGTAGTATCCGTGCGTATAGTCCAGCTCGGACACATAGCCGGCGGTCCAGGAAGGTGCGCTCGTTGTCATGAGGGAAGGGCCCAAAAGCCGACGCGGCACGCCGCCTGAGCCGAAAGCGCAGGCGGCGGAACAGTAGGCGATTCGAGCCTGACCGAGAAAAGCGCCACTCCGTCAGGGTCGCCCCTTGCCCACTGCCGTTAACCCAAGACGCCCCGGTTTTACCCACCATACCGCCGCTTCCGCCTTGCAACCGGACGCGGGCTCCTCTAAATGGCCCGTTTTCCCGAAGGGCATCCGCCGCCGGGCCTCGATTCGGAAGTGACGGGCCAATGACCAAACACCGCGCCGATGTGGGGATCATCATGGGCAGCCAGTCCGACTGGCCGACCATGAAGAAGGCCGCCGCCGTCCTGGACGAGCTGGGCGTCGCCTACGAGGCCAAGATCGTCTCTGCCCACCGCACGCCGGATCGCCTGGTCTCCTACGCCAAATCCGCCGCCGAGCGCGGTCTCAAGGTCATCATCGCCGGCGCCGGGGGTGCCGCCCATCTGCCCGGCATGACCGCTTCAATGACCGCCCTTCCCGTCCTCGGCGTTCCGATCCAGAGCAAGGCGCTCTCCGGTCTCGACAGCCTCTACTCGATCGTTCAGATGCCGGGCGGCATTCCTGTCGGCACGCTCGCCATCGGGGAAGCCGGAGCCACCAACGCCGGGCTCCTCGCGGCGCAGATCCTGGCGCTCTCCGACAAGGAGCTCGCCGCTCGCATCGCCGAATACCGCGCACGCCAGACCGCGAGCGTCTCCGAAGACCCCAAAAACGAATGACGAAGACGGAACGCATGACGACGGCCCTCCCTCCCGGATCCACCATCGGCATTCTCGGCGGCGGCCAACTCGGCCGCATGCTGTCCCTCGCCGCCGCACCCCTCGGCCTCAAGTGCCACATCTATTCGGATGTGCCGGGCCCCGCGTTCGACGTCGCCGCGGCTTCGACCGTCGGCGCCTACGAGGACACCGCGAAAATCCGCGCCTTTGCGGAAAGCGTCGATGTCGTCACCTACGAGTTCGAGAACGTGCCGCTCGAAGCAGCAGCCGCCGCCGAGGCGATGACGCCTGTTCGTCCCGGCCCCAAGGCACTGGCCGTTGCCCAGGATCGTCTTGAGGAAAAGACCTTCATCCGCGGCATCGGCATTCCCGTGGCCCCCTTCGCGCCGGTCGACAGCGACGCGTCGCTCGAAGCCGCCATTCACGCCATCGGCGAGACCGGCATCCTGAAAACCTGCCGCCTCGGCTACGACGGCAAGGGCCAGGTCCGCATCAAGAGCGCGTCCGAGCTTAAGCCTGCCTTCGAAAGCCTGAAGCGGGCCCCGTGCGTGCTCGAAGGGCTCGTGCCGTTCGCCTACGAGGTCTCGGTGCTCGTCGTCCGCAGCATCTCGGGCGAGGTGCGCTTCTACGACTTGCCGCTCAACACCCACAAGAACGGCATCCTCGATACCTCGACGGTGCCCTCCCCGATCTCCGAGACCCACGCCGCCCGCGCCAAAGAGATGGCCGCCGCCATCGCGACCGCCCTCGGCTACGTGGGCGTTCTCGGCGTCGAAATGTTTTACCTAGGCCCCGACGCGGCCGAGCCGCTCGTGGTCAACGAGATCGCGCCCCGCGTTCACAATTCCGGGCACTGGACCATGGACGCCTGCCTGGTCAGCCAGTTCGAGAACCACATCCGGGCCGTTGCAGGCTGGCCGCTCGGCCCAACCGGCCGGCATTCGGACGTCACGATGACGAATCTGATCGGCGAGGACGTGGACGCCTGGCAGGCCCTTGCGGCCGAGCCCGGCGCCGCCCTCCACCTCTACGGGAAGCCCGAAGCGCGTCCAGGCCGCAAAATGGGCCATGTTAACCGGGTGAAGCCCCGGTCATAATCAGCGAAAAAGGACGAAAACGTTAAGAAGAGCCCGTGGACAAGCGCTACGGCGTTTGATAGAAGCCAGCCAAACCAATTCCGCTCGAAGCGCCGGGGGCCGCCCGCCGGGGCTTTGAGTTGTGTTATTTTCTGAGAAGATTCAATCACAGAGGTCACCTTTGCAGGTTCTCGTTCGCGACAACAACGTCGATCAGGCCCTTAAGGCGCTCAAGAAGAAGATGCAGCGCGAGGGTATTTTCCGCGAGATGAAGCTCCGGAACTATTTCGAGAAGCCCTCCGAGAAGAAGGCCCGCGAGAAGGCTGAGGCCGTCCGCCGCGCCCGCAAGCTGGCTCGTAAGAAGCTGCAGCGCGAAGGTCTCCTCCCCGGCAAGCCCGCAGCAACGCGCGGCGGCCCTGGCGCCAAGGGCGCTGGCCGTGGTGGCCCCGGCGGCGGTCGTGGCCCCGGTGGCGGCAGCGGCTTTGGCGGCGGCGCTGGTGCTGGCGGCGGCGGCGGTTTCGGCGCTCGCTGATCCGAGCGGCCTCCGAGCCCACTCGATTGGAATTTCGCAACCGCTGGCAGGTCTGCCGGCGGTTGTTTTTTTGGTGGATCGCCGATCCGCGCCGGAGCTTTTGCGGGGTAATCACTCTGGCTCCGTATACGGAGCCAGACTATCGTCAGAACAGTTCTACGCACGAGATGAGGGCGACAGCGCGAGCATCGCTTCTCGTTGAAACGCTATTCCAGCAGGAGTGAGCGCGCACAGATGGCCAAGCTTTATTTCGCTTCCCTCGTGACCCTTTCACTCCTCACCGCGATGGTGGCAGGCGTGGTGATCGCCGCCCTCGTCGCAGCCGGCAGTCTGGACGTGGGCTTTGCCCTTGTCCTGGTTCTCATCATCAACGCCGTCATCTTCTTCATCAGCCCCTGGATCACGGACTGGATGCTGCGGTGGGTGAACAAGGTCGAGTTCATCGACGACGCCACGCTGAAATCGCGCTACCCGCACGTCCACGGCATCATTCATGACGTTGCGCGAGAGTACCGCTTCAAAGCGCCGTCCGTCGGCATCATCCCCGATCGCAACCCCACGGCCTTCACCTACGGCCTGTTCCGGCCCGGCGCGCGCATCGTGCTGACCGATGGCATCTTCGAGTTCCTGAACGAGGAGGAGACGCGCGCCGTCGTCGCCCACGAGCTGGGCCACATCGTCAACCGCGACTTCCTCGTCATGACGGTCGCCGGCACGCTCGTGCAGATGCTCTACGTCATCTACTCGAGCCTCACGCGCCAGACCCGGTCGTCCGGAAGCTCCAAGAGCAAGAACAATCTCGCCATCGTCGGCTTCGCCGCCTACGTGATGTACGTGCTCGGCACCTACATCCTGCTCTACCTCAGCCGCACGCGCGAATACCTCGCCGACAGCTTCGCCGCCGATCGCGTGGAAGCCCGCCACCTCGCCAACGCTCTCGTAAAAATCGCATACGGAATCGCGGAAGCGGCCGACACCGACCAGACCCGCGAGCTTCTCGCTTCCACGCGCCACATGGGCGTCGTGGACTTCAAGGGCGCGAGCCATCTGGGGCTCGTCGTGGAAGCCTCGAAGCTGCACCCCGAGGCCACGGCCAATGCGATGCTGTTCGACATCTACAATCCCTGGGCGAAGCTCATCGAGCTGAGCTCCACGCACCCGCTCACGGGAAAGCGCATCAACGCGCTTGCAGCCATCGCCAAGGCCAAGCAGCAGAGTTTCCAGGAGATCGACATCGAAGGAGCCGCGCGGCGCGCCAATGTCGACAAGCCCGCCTTGTGGCGGAAATTCCTGCGCGAGCTGATGCTGCCGCTGCTTCCCCTCGCGACACTCGTCGTCGGCGTCGGAGCGGGCCTTGCGACCGGCATCCCGATGATCGCCGTGCTGGCGGTTCCCGCCGCCATCCTCGCATGGGCATTGCTCATCCCCATCACCTATCCATTCTCGGCACCGGCGAACCAGACCGTTGTCGAGCTGATGGGGGACGTGGCCGCCTCACCCATCGTGGGCCGCCCGGTGCGTCTCGAAGGAGAGGTCATCGGCCGCGCCAACGCAGGCTCCGTGATCGGAGAGGACACCATATTCGCCGATCGCACGGGCCGCACGAGCGTCGATTTCCGCTCGCTCTGGGGGCCGCTCGGCGATCTGTGGACCGGCTGGAAGCGCGTGAAGCCGCATATCGGGGCCAAGGGCGAAGCAACGGGATGGTTCCGCCGCAGCATGGGCGGTTACGTCATCCTGAGCGAGCTGAACACGACGGCGGGACGGCTCAAGGCATACCCCTACCTCGCGGGGATAATCGTGCCGCTGCTGGTCTACGCAATCCTCGCCGTGATCGGGCTCGTGACGTTCGCCAGCGCCACACCGTGACGGCGGCGGTTCCGGCCTACCCCGATTTACTGCGGCGCAGGGCCTCGTTGCTTCGCAAGGCGTCGATCCAGGCGTGGATGGCCTCGTAGGAGCCGAAGAGGTAGTGGTCCGCGTGACCCGCGCCGCGAAACGTCTTGAGCGTCTTCTCGCCCGGCGCGAGCGCGTAGATCTTGCGGCCCATTTCCACCGGCACGATGTCGTCGGCCTCGCCATGGATGATCAGCAGCGGCGCCGTCACGCTCGCGATGTGCCGGTAGGTCTCGTAGCGGTCCGTCATGAACCAGCGGCCCGGGATGAAAGGATGATGGAGCGCCGCAAGGTCCACCATTGATGTGTAAGGCGCATCGAGCACGATGCCCGCGACGGGCTTCACCGCGGCCACCTGCACCGCCACGCTCGTGCCAAGCGATTCCCCGTAGACGATGATGTCACGCGCCGCGACGCCCTTCGCGACGAGACGGTCATAAGCAAGCATCGCATCCGCCACGTTCGCGGCTTCGGACGGATGCCCCGTGCTGCCGCCGAAACCGCGGTACGTCATCATGAAGATGCCGACGCCACGAGCCGTGTACTTGCGAATCCGTTCGGTGCGCGTCTCGAGTGAGCCAGCGTTGCCGTGGAAATAGAGAAGCGTAGGCTGTCCGGGCTTCGCCGGTCCGTACCACGCGAGCACGCGTGCCCCGTCCGGCGTTTTCAGCACCTCCTCGGATACGCCCTTGAGCCCTGCGCGCTCCGGCGTGAAGTACGTCGTATCCGGAAAGTACATGAGCTTGCGCTGAAGCGTGGGAACGATCGCCGCCAACAAACCCATCGCCATCACCACTCCCGCTGCTGCCCCGAGGATCACCCTCAATCTCAGATCTCCGCAACGCTTACCTTCGACGCGACCATATCACGGCCGGCGCCGCGATCCTTAAGGCTCCATTAACCAAAAGCTGCGCTTCTTGAGGTTGTATGCGTTTGCGGAGTAATTGGTCATGCGTTCCCGTCCCCGCTCAATCGGCGCCAGCGCGCTGGTTCTCTCCGGCCTGTCGGCCACTCTCGCCGGTTGCAGCTCCGGCGGCACCCAGGAATCCTTCACCTCCGCAAGCCTCTCTCAGCGCCCCGAGCAAGGCATGGTGCGCGAGCAGCCGCGCTCCTATCCGGACGGATCGTCGCCCGGCTCCTATTCAAACTACGGCAACGGCAGCGCCTACTCGAACGGCACCTACGGCCGCCCCTACGCCCAAGCTCCGCGCCAATACGTAGATCCCGGCCAGCCCACGCCGCGTCAGGTGGCTGCGGCCCCTTACTACGGCGGCCAGCCCGGTTACGCTTCGTCCCCCGTACAGACGGGAAGCCTTGGTCCTTCCGGCGACCCCGGCCTTCGCTGGCAGCAGACGCCACGCACCCAATGGACGCAACCTCAACCCCAAGCCTCGGCTCCGGTTCCCCCGCAGCAGCCGACGCATAGCCCGAACATCGTCGAGGTGCGGGAGGGCGATACGCTTTACGGTCTCTCGCGCCGCTACAATGTACCGGTCGGAGATCTCGTGGCCGCCAACCGGCTGCCCAGCGAACGCATCGCCATCGGCCAGCGCCTCGTGATCCCCACGCGCTACCGCTGAGGTTGGCGCTACCGGCTATGGGCGTAAATCGCGGGCTCGCTCGCAGGCGTATCGAAACACATCAGGATGTACGCCTGCCGCTCCGGTCCGGCCAGATGGCCGAACTTCGAGCCGTTGCTCTTCGCGAAGAAGGGCGCGAAGTCCTCCACGTCCTTGCGCGTGAAGAGCCCCGCCCAACGCCCATAGTTGGAGGCCCAGCAATCCGCATCGCGCTCGCTCTGCAAAGTCGGCTGGATGACATGCCCCAGCACGTGATGGGCGCATTCGTGCATGAAGAAGAAGATCTGCAATTTGGCAGGCAGCTTCGCCATCCGCTCCGTATCGAGCGAGATGATCGGCATACGCTGGATGATGGAGGCGCGGCCCACGTCGCCCAGTTGCGTCGTCTGCAGCGTGCGGACGAGGGCGCCCCGATAGTCATAGCAGCGCATCGGGTTGCCGCCGATGATGGGCTGAACCTCCAGCCCTTCGGCAACCGCAGGGCGGCCGCCGATGGCCAGCAGTGCAAGAACGAGCGAGAGTGCCGATACCCTCATTCCGCGACCCCTAGGATGCGTACAGTGCTCGACTGTTGAACGAAGGCTAGAGTCTTCCCGATCTCTCCCGCAAGGGGATAAGTTTGACGCACCGGCGGGCACTGTGCGCAGCCGCACCTCAAGCCGCTGGCGGTCAAGGTCAAATCGAAAGAACGCACCAGATCATCAGCCGGCGGAGGCCCGTGCGATGGCGCGTGTGCGATGGCTGTAGGGGTGTGAGGCTCTGAGAATCGCGTCGCCGTTCTCGGCGTGGCGCTTGCTATTTCGAAACCGGCTCGACCGGAAACCCGGCCTCGCGCCATGCGGTGAACCCGCCGCCGAGATGCGCCACGGAATCGAGCCCCATGTCCTGCGCGGCCTTGGTCGCGAGGGCCGAGCGCCATCCGCTCGCGCAGTAGAATACGAAACGGCGCGGCTCCGCGAAGACCGGCTTGTGATACGGGCTCTCGGGATCGATCCAGAATTCCAGCATTCCACGCGGGCAATGGAACGCACCGGGAATACGCCCCTCGCGCTCGAGCTCGCGGCGGTCCCGCAAGTCGACGAGCTGGATCTCGCCCCGATCGGCGAGGTTACGCACCTCGGCGGCACCGAGCGTCGTGATCTCGGCGTTCGCCGCGTCGAGGAGCTGTCGGTAGCCGACCTTCATGCGTAGATCACCAGCGGCGGCCGCACGAGCGCGCGGCCGCGATCATCGGATTAGTGGCCAAGGGCCTTGGCAATCTCTTCCGTCATCTTCTTCGCGTCGCCGAGCACCATCACGGTGTTGTCGCGATAGAATACGGGATTGTCGATGCCGGCATAGCCCGACGCGAGCGAGCGCTTATTGAAGAACACGGTCGCGGCCTTCCACACCTGCAGCACGGGCATGCCGTAGATTGGCGAGGACTTGTCGTCCTCGGCCGCGGGGTTCACGACGTCGTTGGCGCCGATGACGTAGACCGCATCGGCCTGCGAGAACTCGGAATTGATGTCCTCGAGCTCGAACACCTCGTCATAAGGCACGTTCGCTTCCGCGAGCAGCACGTTCATGTGTCCCGGCATACGGCCAGCCACGGGATGGATCGCGTACTTCACCTCGACGCCGGCCTTCTTCAGATTGTCGGCCATTTCGCGCAGCGCGTGCTGAGCTTGGGCGACGGCCATGCCGTAGCCGGGCACGATGATGACCTTGGAGGCGTTCTTGAGGATGTAGGCCGCGTCCTCGGCAGATCCGAGCTTCACCGGCTTCTGCTCGCCGCCGCCGCCGGCCGCCGCCGTCTCGCCGCCGAAACCGCCCGCGATCACCGAGATGAAGCTGCGGTTCATGCCCTTGCACATGATGTAGGAAAGGATGGCACCCGACGAGCCGACCAGCGCGCCCGTGATAATGAGGGCGATGTTGCCGAGCGTGAAGCCGATGCCGGCGGCCGCCCAGCCTGAGTAGGAGTTGAGCATCGACACCACGACCGGCATGTCCGCGCCGCCGATCGGGATGATGATCAGCACGCCGAACACCAGCGCGATGGCAGTGATCGCCCAGAACAGCGTCGCATCGCCACCCGAAATGCAGAACTTGTAGATGAGCACGGCGAGCGCAAGGAACAGGCCGAGGTTCACCACATGGCGCATGGGCAGGATGATCGGCGCGCCCGACATGCGGCCCGAGAGCTTCGCGAACGCGATCACCGAACCCGTGAACGTGATGGCGCCGATAGCGAGGCCGAGTCCCATTTCCACGAGGCTTGCGGGCGCGATGGAGCCTGGATGGCCGATGCCGAAAGCCTCGGGTGCATAGAGCGCCGCCGCCGCGACGAACACCGCCGCGAGACCGACGAGCGAGTGGAACGCGGCCACCAGCTCCGGCATCTGGGTCATCGGGATTTTCTTGGCGATGACGGCACCGATCCCCGCGCCGAGGCCGAGGCCAGCGAAGATCAGCAGCCACGTCAGCACGTTCTGCGGGCTCGACACCGCGAGCGTCGTCAGCACGGCGATCGTCATGCCGATCATGCCGTAGAGATTGCCTTTGCGGCTCGTCTCCGGATGAGAAAGGCCGCGTAGCGCCAGGATGAACAGCACACCGGCGACGAGGTAGAGGAACGCAGCGGCATTGGCGGTCATGACGAATTAGTCCTTCATGGCTTCAACCGAGCCGGTGGGAAACACCACTCCGGCGAACTCGGGATAGACCTTCCTCAGAATTTCGATCTGCTGCACTTCGCTGACCCGGAGCAGATACCAGGCTCCCCCGTCCATCAGCGCCAGCGTGTGGGAGTTCACCGAGATATTGCCGTTTCCGGCATCCATCACGGTGATAGTCGGGATCAACGCAAACGGCGTTCCGTCGGCAAGCTGCTTCTCCTCCAGCTTGGACGTATCCATGCCGAACGAGACGAGCTTCACGGTCTCGAGCGCCTGCTTCGTCATCCCGATAACGAGCGTGCGAAGCTTGTCTCTCTCGAGGCCCGCCTGCTCCGCGATGTGCGAGAGAACGCGGGGCGGAATGGTGTCCACCACCACGCCATAGTCGCTCCCGCGCATGGCAGCATCGAACCGTTGAACCGTCGCCTTCAGCGAGCCGACTTCGTCGCCGCTGAGGCTGCGGGCGGCGGCGATGCCGTACGATCCGGCGAGCAGGAGAAACGCAAGTGTCAACGCTCCCGGACGGCGCAAGAAGCGCCGAGCCGGCACGGCCGGAAGCCGAAGCGTTTCTCCCAGGCGACGGAGCATCAGTGACGTCCACCCTTGCCGCCGGCGCTGTCCTTCTTCTTGTACATCGCGAGCATGCGGCTGGTGACAAGGAAGCCGCCGAAGATGTTGATCGAGGCCATCACCAGGGCGAGGAACCCGAAGATGCGAGCGAGCGTCGTGCCTTCAGCGACGAGCTCGACGCCGACCGCGAGCAGTGCGCCGACCACGATTACGGAGCTGATCGCATTGGTGACGCTCATCAGCGGCGTGTGCAGCGCGGGCGTGACGCTCCACACCACGTAATAGCCGACGAAGATCGCCATCACGAACACCATGAGGCGATAGATCGAGGGATCGACCGCGCCGCCGATGCCGTCACCGGACGCGAAAGCCGCCTGGCCGGAGAGAGCGAGCGCGAGAGCCGCGCCCAATCCCGCGGCGAGCGGAGAAAGGAAAAGCGATGCCTTTTTCATGAGCAGGACCCTCAGGCGGCCGGTTGCGGAGCGAGGCTGGGATGCACGATCTTGCCGTCCTTGGCGACCAGCGTCCCCTTCAGGATCTCGTCGTCCCAGTTGACCTTGAGCACCTTCTCCTTCTTGTCGAAGAAGAGCTCGAGGAACGTATAGAGGTTCTTCGCGTAGAGGTTCGACGCGTTGACCGGCACCGTGCCCGCAAGATTGATGGGTCCGACGATCTTCACGCCCGAGACTTCCACCGTCTGCCCCGGCACCGTCGCCTCGCAGTTGCCGCCGCGCTCGGCGGCGAGATCCACGATCACCGAGCCGGGCTTCATGCTCTCGACCATGGCGCGCGTGATGAGACGCGGCGCCGGACGGCCGGGAATGAGCGCGGTCGTGATGACGATGTCCTGGGTCTTGATGTGGCTGGCCACCAGCTCGGCCTGCTTGGCTTGATACTCCGGCGACATCGGCTTGGCGTAACCGGCAGCCGTCTGCGCCTGCTTGAACTCGTCATCCTCGACCGCGATGAACTTCGCGCCGAGCGACTGCACCTGCTCCTTCGTGGCTGGGCGCACGTCCGTCGCCGACACCACCGCGCCGAGACGTCGCGCCGTCGCGATTGCCTGCAGACCCGCGACGCCGACGCCCATGATGAAGGCCTTGGCCGCCGGAACGGTGCCGGCAGCGGTCATCATCATCGGCAGTGCCTGTCCGAACTGCGAAGCGGCATCCACCACCGCCTTGTAGCCGGCAAGGTTGGCCTGGCTCGACAGCACGTCCATCGACTGGGCACGGCTGATGCGCGGCATGAACTCCATGGAGAAGAGGCTCGCGCCCGTCCCCGCCAGCGGCTCGATACCGGCCTTGTCGTAGGGGTCCAGGATCGCCGCCACGATGGCACCCGGCTTGAGCTGCTTGACCTCGTCCACCGAGGGACGGCGCACCTTGAGCAGGATGTCGGCCCCGGCCAGCGTCTCCGCAGCCGTGCCGGCGATCTCCGCGCCTTGCGCCTTGAGCACCTCGTCGGAGAAACGGGAGCGAAGCCCCGCGCCGCTCTGGACGCGAACCTTTGCGCCAAGCGCCGCGAGCTTTTTCACCGTCTCGGGCGAGACCGCGACGCGCGGCTCATCCGGCCCTTCGGCCGTCACAGCAATCGTAACCATCGGACCATCCGTAGACACGTCGATGAGACCGGCCATGCCGGCCCCGGGGCCATCCCCGGCAAGCACAGCGTGCCAGGCGTCCACAACAGCGAGCCGTGCGAAAAATCGCCAGTCAGCGCGCCATCCGACACCCGGACACGCTCGTGAAGTCTTGGATTAGACGAGGAAGAACGCCATGCCGGCAAGCAGCAGGACAAGGAACACGATCGCGAACTTGGTCCAGCCGATGAAGTTTGCATACGTGCGGT
The DNA here is from genome assembly GCF_000383415.1 of Hyphomicrobium zavarzinii ATCC 27496. Taxonomy (GTDB): domain Bacteria; phylum Pseudomonadota; class Alphaproteobacteria; order Rhizobiales; family Hyphomicrobiaceae; genus Hyphomicrobium_C; species Hyphomicrobium_C zavarzinii. The sequence continues at coordinate 111,381 of NZ_KB911263.1, forward strand.
TGTGCTCAGCGTAGTCCATTGCCGGATGACCGCCCGCTGTATTGACCCCCATAAAAACCTCCCGGGATGTGCATTGGTTATATTCGCTTGGTAACCCAAGCCACCCCGCGCATCAAGCCCGCCGCGCGTTCTACGTGCGGAAGATCAAACCCCGGAACTGCCGCGGGAAGGGCCTAAATCTGGGCCAAATCAGGTGTCAGTACCGGCAAGCCCCTCCAAACGTCGACCAAAGACGGAGTGGGCTGCAGGAGCCTCTGATGCCCAAACGTCTGACCGCCGGACCGTTTCTCGACGGAACATACACCCGATTTGGTCGACTCGCTGCCGCCCTGGCCGCGCTCGCGGCACTGGCTCTGCCGGCCTTCGCGCTCGAAGAGCCACCCGGCGAGATGCCCGCGCTCAAGGCCTGCGAAAAGCGTCTCTGCACGATGATTCTCGACAAGAGCGCCAAGGGCGACGACCTCAAGTGTGACGTTCAGAAGACCTGGGCGAAATCCTCCCTAGAGGGCGGCGAAAGCAAGGGTGTGTCCTGGGGATTCGGCGATGCGCGCTGCTCGGTGAACCTGAAGCTCGGCCGCGCCGACATCGTCGCGGCGCTCACCAAGCCGAAGCACACCGTTTTCATCCCCGCCCACGAGGTCAACTGCGTCATCGAGCGTGAAGGCCAGGTCAAGCCGCTGACCGCCAAGGTCGCGCCGAAGCTGGTGTTCAAGGGTGGAAAGGCCGACAAGGTCTGGATCAACCTCGAAAGCATCGACGGCCCGGCCGACGTCAAGTCGACCATCTGGACCGCCGCCAAGCTCGAGGATTCGATCGGCATCTTCCACCGCCCGATGATCAAGTCGATCAACAAGTTCATGCACTCCCAGTGCGCCAAGCGCTATGGGCCCGACGCGAAACCGGAAACGGCGGACAAGAAGGATGGGAAGGACAGCAAGACCAAGGTCGCGGCGCCCGCGGTGAAAACCCCGGCCGCCAAAACGGAGGCTGCGAAGGCCGCCACGAAGGCGGAGAAGCCCGCGCCGGTGAAAGCCGATGCTGCGTCCACGCCCGCTTCCGCCAAGGCCGAAGCCAAAAAGGACGCGCCGAACGAGGCCAGCCCGGCCACCGCGCCGCCGCCGAAGGAGCGGGCCACGGCCTCCGCCCCCTAGCAGGCTCACACGTCCGGCAACGGAAAGAAGACCCCCTCGCTCCAGATCCCGAGGCCGGATCCATCGGGACCTTCGCACGCGAGATCGACGAGATCGTACACCAGCGCCCGCGTCACCAGCGCGTCCAGGCGGCCTCGCACGTGGACATAGGGCTTGAGCCCTCCGTCCCGCCCCTCCGCCACGAACCGGAGCGGATGGTCAGCTCCGCATCTGACGACGTCATCCACATTGGTGCGGAACAGCAGAGACTGCCCGCGCCCCGCCCCGCTGGCCTCCATCTCGACGGCGATGAACGGGACGTCTGCCACCGCCACGTCGACCTTCTCGACCGGGGTCACCAGGAAGTAGCGCCCATCCTCGTCGCGCCGCAGGACGCGTGCAAAGAGCTTCACCAGCGCCGGGCGGGGAATGCGGCTGCCCTGGTAGTGCCAGCTCCCGTCACGGGCGATGGCAAGACCGATGTCGCCGCAATAGGGCGGGTTCCAGCGCTCGACCGGCGCGGCGCCGCTCTGGTCAGCGTTCTTGAGAAGATCCTGGAGCCTGTCCATCGTGTCCGCGTCTCGCGCTCAACTCGTGAAAATCATGGCTCGGTCAGACCATTAGTCAAATGCTCGCCTGCCGCAAAACAGGAGGATGGGGGAAGCCGCGATCGCACCCCGCCTCAGCCCTTCGTTTGCCATCCGCTTCACGCGCATTTCAATGGGTAAGGTAGTATCCCGAGGCGTCTTACCGAGTATTAACTTGACCTGGAGCCCCGCGAGCCGGTCACATCCCTAAGATGCGCGTCAGGCTTGTCCCGGCGGCGCCCCTTTAAACACGAGAGCTGGGCCCTTTCCATCCATGAGCACCGTCATCCAGACTGAAGAAGCGATTGTGCCAAAGCTCGAAGCGGCGGCCGAGCGCATCAAGCGCGCCCACAAAGCGGCCGGCTCGGTGATTTTCGGCCAGGACGTGGTGATCGAGCGGACGCTGATCACCATCCTCTCTGGTGGACACGCGCTTCTCATCGGCGTTCCCGGTCTCGCCAAGACCCTTCTCGTCGAGACGCTCGGCCGCGTGCTCGGCCTCGACGCGAAGCGCATCCAGTTCACGCCTGACCTCATGCCGTCCGACATCATCGGCTCAGAGGTGCTGGAGGAGAGCCCTGGCCAGCGCCGCTCGTTCCGCTTCATCAAGGGACCGATCTTCACCCAGCTTCTGATGGCGGACGAGATCAACCGAGCCTCGCCCAAGACACAGTCGGCCCTTCTACAGGCCATGCAGGAGCATCACGTAACGGTGGCGGGCACCCGCCATGACGTGCCCCAGCCGTTCCACGTGCTCGCGACCCAGAACCCGCTGGAGCAGGAAGGCACCTACCCGCTGCCGGAAGCCCAGCTCGACCGCTTCCTGCTCGAGATCGACGTCACCTACCCGGATCTCGCAGCCGAGCGGCGTATGTTGTATGCGACCACAGGTACTGACGAGCGCGTCGTCGAAAGCGTGCTGAACGCCGGCGAGCTGATGAGCATTCAACGCCTCGTGCGGCAGATCCCCGTGCCCGACAAGGTCGTGGAGGCGATCCTCAAACTCGTGCGCTCTGCGCGCCCGGGCACCGGCGCCAATGCCGACACGGATCGCTTCGTGGCATGGGGACCCGGCCCCCGCGCCAGCCAGGCCTTGATGCTCGCCGTGCGCGCCAAGGCGCTCATCGACGGACGCTTGGCCCCCTCGATCGACGACGTGATCGAGCTGGCCGAGCCGGTTCTCAAGCATCGCATGGCGCTCTCGTTCGCGGCGCGAGCCGAGGGCGAGGAGCTTGGTCCTCTCATCGCACGCCTGGCCCAGGCGGTGGAGTAAAGCTGATGGCGGCGCCCCATGGGGGCATCCCCGGAAAGTCATCCGAACAGCACGACGCGCAGGTTTTCAGCCTGGAGCGCGACGCCCATGGCGTGGCCGACCGGCTGCCCGACCTGCTGCTTGAAGCCGACCGCATCGCGCAGACCGTGGCCCATGGCGTCCACGGCCGCCGCCGCGCCGGTCCCGGCGAGACCTTCTGGCAGTTCCGCACCTACGAGCCTCAGGACGCCGCGCAACTGATCGACTGGCGCCGCTCCGCCAGCTCCGATCATCTCTATGTCCGCGAGCGGGAATGGGAGGCCGCGCACACGCTGTGGCTCTGGCCGGACCTGTCTCCGTCCATGAATTTCCGTAGCCATCTCGCATCCGTCACGAAGCGCGATCGCGCCCTCGTGCTCACACTCGCAGCCGCCGAGCTGCTGGTCAGAAGTGGCGAGCGCGTGGGCCTTCTGGGCCTCACACAGCCGACTTCGAGCCGGCGCGCCGCGACCCGCATCGCGGAAGCCATCGCCTCGAATTCGGACGTACCGCAACTCGCCTCCGGCAAACCGTCGAACGCGCGCGTGAGCCGCTTCTCGGGGCTCATTCTCGCGAGCGATTTCCTTGATCCAATCGAGACCATCCGCGAAAGCGTCGAGGTACTGGCCGCGAACGGCGCGACGGGTCACATGATCCAGGTGCTCGATCCCGCCGAGGAGACCCTGCCTTACGAAGGACGCACCGAGTTCCTCGGCCTCGAAGGCGGAGAGAGCTGGATTGCGGACCGCGCCGAAAGCCTTCGCACCCGCTACCAGGCCCGCCTCAAGGCGCACCGCGACGAGTTGCAGGCGCTTGCCGTGCGTCTCGGCTGGTCGTTCCTCGTCCATCATACCGACCGCCCGGCAACCGAGCCGTTGCTCACCCTGATCATGCGCCTCGAAGGGCGCGATTCCGGATACCGCTGGCAGATACCGACGCCGGGGGCCGCCGAGCACGGCGCGCCCGGCACTGAAGGAGCCCCATGAGCTTCGGCGCCCTGGCATTCCTCAATCCGTGGCTGCTGGCGGGCCTCGCCACGCTGCCGCTGATCTATTGGCTGCTGAAGACCGTTCCGCCCCGCCCGAAGCAGGTGGAGTTTCCGGCGACGCGCATTCTCGTCGGCCTCGAAAACGAGGAGAAGACGCCCGCCAAGACGCCCTGGTGGCTGCTGCTGATCCGCCTCCTCGCAGCCGCCCTTGTCATTCTCGCCCTCGCCGAGCCCGTGCTGAACCCCACGCGCGACCGCGCCCTGACCGGCACCGGCCCCGTCGTGCTCGTCATCGACAACGGCTGGGCCGCGGCCTCGGGCTGGACGCGCCGCACGGGGCTCGCCGAGCAGGTCATCGCCGACGCCCAGCGCCAGAACCGGCCCGTCATCGTGGCCGAGACAGCACCCGAGACGAAGTCGAGAACGCTGAAGCTCGAAGCGCCGAGCGACGCGCGCGCCACCCTCGCGGCGCTCCAGCCGCGCCCCTACGCGCCAGACCGCAAGGCAACGCTTGCCGCTCTCACCGAGACGCTCGCCACCACGAAAGCCGCTGGCCCGAGCATTCTCTGGCTGACCGACGGCATCGATCACAAGGAAGAGGCCGCGGCCTTCGCGAGCGGCCTCGAAACTGCGGCCTCCGGCGGAACGTTTGCCGTGGTCGAGGAATCGAGCGGCGAGGAGCCCTTGGGGCTGACGGCAGGCGTCGGACCGGATGGCAAGCTGATCGCGACCGTTTTGAGGACCGGCGGATCTTCGCGCGCTGGCCGCATCGATGCGTTCTCGGCCCGTGGCCAGCGCCTTGGCGAGACGCCTTTCACGCTCTCTGCAGGGGCAACGGCCGCCGAAGTGACGTTCGATCTGCCCCTTGAATTGCGCAACCAGGTGACGCGCCTCGAAATCGCCTCCGAGCATTCGGCAGGCGCCGTGAGCCTGCTCGACGGACGCTCGCAATGGCAGCGCGTCGGCATGATCTCGGGCGAAAGCCAGGAGCAGTCGCAGCCCCTCCTCGCGCCCCTCTACTATCTCGAAAAGGCCGTGCAGCCCTACGCCGAGATCATCCGGCCAAAGGATCACAACCTCGCCCAGGGCATCGATACGGTGCTGAAACAGAAGGCGAGCGTGCTGATGCTCGCCGACATCGGAACGCTGTCGGGCGATGTGAAGGAGCGCGTGAAATCCTGGGTCGAGAAAGGCGGCGTGCTCGTGCGCTTTGCAGGCCCCCGCCTCGAAAGCGGCGGCGACGATCTCTTGCCGGTCGCGCTTCGCGTCGGAGGCCGCACGCTCGGCGGCGCGCTCTCCTGGTCGAGCCCGCAGCCCCTCGCCGACTTCGACAACACGAGCCTGTTCACCGGCATCCCGGTTCCGAAGGACGTCACCGTCAGCCGGCAGGTGCTCGCCGACCCGGCTCAGTTGACGCCATCCGTCAAGGTCTGGGCCCGCCTGGCGGACGGCACGCCGCTCGTCACCGCGACGACCCTCGGCGCAGGCCAGGTCGTGCTCTTCCACGTGACTGCCAATTCCGACTGGTCGAACCTGCCGATCTCGGGCCTCTTCGTCGACATGTTGCGGCGGATCACAGCCCTCGGCAGCCTGGCTCCGGTCGGCGCCAACGAGGACACCGCCGCCGACAAGGCCGCCACCAGCGAAACGGCCGCGGCCTCTCCCGACGCCTTTGCTCCCGTGCAGACCCTGGACGGCTTCGGCATCCTGCGCCCGCCGCCGCCCACCGCCGAAGGCATTCCGGCTGAAAAACTGGCAACCGTCGAGGCTAGTCTTGTTCACCCGCCCGGTTACTATGGGGCACAAGGAAGTCCGCGCGCGCTCAACGTTCTGGGTCCCAAGGCGACGCTCGCTCCGCTTCCTGCCCGCCCGACCGGAGCCTCGCGCATGCTCTACGAAAGCCAGCCGTCGACGCCGCTCGCCCCCGCGCTGCTCACGGGCTCGCTGGCGCTGATTTTCGCGGACATCATCGCAGTGCTCGCCCTTCTCGGCGCGCTCGGCTGGATCGCGAGCTGGCTGAAGCCGCGAGCGCGGACGGCCGCAGGCGCCCTGCTCGTCGCCCTCGTTTCGGGCGCGCTCCTCACGCCTAACATTGCGAAGGCTCAAACGCCCGCGGGCTCGCCATCCACGCGCCCCGAGAACATCGCCGATATGCCGGGCGGCACGACGGCCCAGAAGGCAACGGAGAACGTCACCCTCGGCTACGTGCTGACCGGAGACCCCGGCGCGGACGCGACGAGCAAGGCCGGTCTCTCCGGTCTCTCACGCATCCTGGCAGTCCGCACCGCCGTTGAGCCCGGCGAGCCGATCGCCGTCGACATCGTGAAGGACGAGATCGCGTTTTTCCCCGTGCTCTATTGGCCCGTCATCGAAGGCGCCAAACCCCTTCCCCAGCCGACGCTCGCCAAGATCGACGCCTACATGAAGCAAGGCGGCATGATCATTTTCGACACGCGCGATTTCGGCACCGGCATGCCCTCGGGATCGACGATGGAGAGCCGCAACGGAATGGCGCTGAAGCGCCTCGTTGGCGCCCTCGACGTCCCGCGCCTCGAACCCGTTCCCGAGGATCACGTGCTGACCAAGTCGTTCTACCTGCTGCGCTCGTTCCCCGGACGCTGGGAAGGCGGCCAGCTCTGGGTCGAAGCGAGCGATGAGGGCGACGGTGAAAGCCGCAAGGCGCGCCGCGCCGACGGCGTCACCTCCATCATGATCACCTCGAACGATTTCGCCTCTGCCTGGGCGCTCGACAGCTCCGGGCGTCCGCTCTACCCGGTCGTTCCCGGCGGCGAGAGCCAGCGCGAGATGTCGCTGCGCACCGGCATCAACATCGTCATGCATGCGCTGACCGGCAACTACAAGGCCGACCAGGTCCACGTCCCCGCTCTGCTCGAGCGTCTGGGGCAGTGAGTTCGCAACGCACACAGTCGAGAGCAAAGAGAAAGGCAAGCCGCACGTGAGGAGCACGTCATGAGTTGGTCGATCGAGTTTGCGCCGCTGGTGCCGGTTCCGCTCATCTGGGCGGCCGCCGTCGCAGCCGTGCTGCTGGTCGCCATCCTGCTCTTCCGCAAGAGCCGCGGCGCCCTCTGGCGCGGCCTCGCGCTCGCGGCCCTGATCGCAGCCCTTCTCAACCCGACGCTGCGCGAGGAGGAGCGGGAGAGCCTCGCCAACATCGCCCTCGTCGTCGTCGACGAAAGCACCAGTCAGGCTCTCGACAAACGCCCCGAGCAGCGCGCCGCCATCCGGACCGACCTGGAGCAGCGCCTCGGCAAGATCAAGAACCTCGAGGTGAAATGGGTGTCCGCCGCCAAGGAGGACACAACCACCGGCCAGGGCACGCAGCTTTTCGCGGCCCTGAACCAGGCCCTCACGAGCACCCCGCCGGATCGCATCGCGGGCGTGATCTTCATCACCGATGGACAGGTGCACGACGTCCCGAAGCAGACGACGGCGCTCGGCTTTGATGCGCCGGTTCACGCCCTGCTGACAGGAACGCCGAACGAGTTCGACCGGCGTATCGAGACGCTGAAGGCGCCGCGCTATGGCCTCGTCGGCCAGTCACGTGACATCGAGATCGCAGTGCGGGAATCCGGAAAATCACCGCAGGCGGGCGGCCCCGTCACGCTGAAGGTGCGCCGCGAAGGACGCCCCGACGAGGTGCGCACCGCCGCCATCAACCAGCCCGTCACCATCGACATGCCGTTCCCGCACGCGGGCACCAACATTCTCGAGGTTGAGCTCGAAACCGCGCCCGGCGAGCTGACCCCCGCCAACAATCGCGTCGTGATTGTCGCCGAAGGCGTGCGCGAGAACCTGCGCGTGCTCCTCGTATCGGGAGAGCCGCACGCGGGCGAGCGCACGTGGCGCAACCTTCTCAAGTCGGATGCTGCCGTCGATCTCGTCCACTTCACCATTCTGCGTCCGCCGGAGAAGCAGGACGGCACGCCGATCAACCAGCTCTCGCTCATCGCCTTCCCGACGAAGGAGCTGTTCTCGGACAAGATCAAGGATTTCGATCTGATCATCTTCGATCGCTACGAGCATCGCGGCATCCTGCAGCTCATCTACTACGACAACATCGCCCGCTACGTGGAAGGCCACGGCGGCGCCGTGCTCGTGGCCGCAGGCGACGACTATGCCGGCATGACGAGCCTCTACCGCACGCCGCTGTCGCCCATCCTGCCGGCTGCCCCCACGGGGCGCGTGCTGGAGGAGCCGTTCCGCGCCAAGATTACCGAGGAGGGATTCCGTCACCCGGTCACCCAGGGCCTTCTCGGCGCGAACTCCATCGGACCGGACCGCCCCGCCACTTGGGGCCACTGGTTCCGCCAGGCCGAGGTTCGCCCCGATCGCGGGCGCGTCGTCATGGAGGGCGCTGAAGACCGCCCGCTGCTCGTGCTCGACCGCAAGGGCAAGGGCCGCGTCGCGCTCCTCACGTCCGATCACGCCTGGCTCTGGGCGCGCGGCTATGAAGGCGGCGGTCCCCACACCGATCTCTTGCGCCGCCTCTCGCACTGGCTGATGAAGGAGCCGGACCTTGAGGAGGAGCGCCTGATCGCCTCCGCGCGCGGCCTCAAGCTCACCATCGAGCGGCGCACGCTGGAGGACAAGGTCGCCCCGGTTACCCTCTCTGCACCCGGCGGCGAGCGCACCGAGGTCACGCTCGAGCGCGAGCGTCCCGGCGTATGGAAATCGACGCTCGATGTGAAGCTGCCCGGCCTCTACAAAGCCGAGAGCGAAGGCCCGTCGGGCACGCTGACGGCCGTCGCGCACGCCGGCGTCGAGGACCCGCGCGAGATGAGCGAGGTGGTCGCCACCGACCACAAGCTGAAGCCGCTGATCGAAGGCACCGGCGGCGGCATCTACTGGACGCGGACCGACAGCACGACGGCGGGCTCAGACGTCACCGTCCCCCGCGTCGCCATGATGTCGGGTGCACGCGTACTCGCGGGCTCTGGTTGGATGGGTCTGCGCGACCGCGAAGCCTACGTGACCAAAGGCGTGAAGCTGACGCCGATGTTCACCGGCTTCCTCGCACTCGCTGCCCTGCTCGCCCTGATGGCTATGGCCTGGTGGCGCGAGGGCCGCTAGCCCGCGCTGCGCGATCGCACGAGGCATCGTCGAGCGGAGCGAGTGTAGACTTGCGTGCTGGCGCAACGTTGAAACCGCAAGCCCGCCCGCTCTCGGAAGCCTTGGCCCTGCTGGAGAGGACCCTTGCCTCCGCGCCGGAGAAAGGTGACCCCTAAGACGTCGCCTGGCTGCTCTTCACCACCACGCGATAGCCCGATGCTTCGAGCCGCGCGAGCACGCCTTCGAGGTTCGAACGGTCCCGCGTCTCGATGACGAGGTTCAATTCCGTTCCCCGCGCGGGCAGATCCGTGAACACGCGCTGGTGATAGACCTCGACGATGTTGGCGCCTGCCTGCCCGACGACTCCCGCAACGCGTGACAGCTCGCCGGGCCGGTCCGGAATATCGATCGTCAGCCGCGAAAGCCGCCCCTCGCGCGCAAGCTCACGCGTCAGCACGCTTGCGAGCAGACGCGGGTCGATGTTGCCCCCTGTCAGCACCAGCCCGACCTTGCGGCCTTTCCAGCGCTGCTTGTCGGCCATCATGGCGGCGAGCCCGGCGGCACCCGCTCCTTCGACAACAGTTTTCTCGATCATCAACAGCGCGAAGGTCGCGCGCTCGAGATCGGTCTCGCTGACGAGCACGATATCGTCCACCAGCTTGCTGATGATGCTCGCAGGAATGAGACCGGGGTCCGCCACGGCAATGCCCTCGGCCAGCGTATCGCCCCGCGTCGGAAGGTGCGTGCCCTTGATCTTGTTGTACATCGACGGGTAGAGCGCGGCCTCGACACCGATCACCTCGATGCTGGGCTTGATCGCCTTCGCGGCGACCGCCATGCCGGAGATGAGCCCGCCGCCACCGACCGGCACGATCAGGACTTCGAGATCGGGCACCGCGTCGAGCATTTCCAGCGCGACCGTCCCCTGCCCCGAGATGACGAGGCGATCGTTGTAGGGATGCACGAACACGAGCCCGTGCTCCTCGCCGTAGGCGCGGGCGAAACGCGCGGCCTCTTCCAGCGTCTTGCCTTCGAGGATGACATGGGCGCCCCAGCGCTTGGTGTTCTCCGCCTTCACCGCGGGCGTGCCTTCCGGCATCACGATCGTCGCGGGAATGCCGAGCCGCCCCGCATGATAGGAAACGCCCTGCGCGTGGTTTCCGGCCGACATGGCGATGACGCCCCGCTTGCGCTCCTCGGGCGAGAGAGCCGAGAGACGGACGAGCGCGCCACGCTCCTTGTAGGATGCGGTGAACTGCAGGTTCTCGAACTTGAGCCATAGATCCGCGCCGAGATCGTGACCCAGCGTCCGGCTTCTGTCGCAAGGCGTGCGCACGACGGCGCCATCGATAATCTTGGCCGCCCGCCGTACGTCCTCGAGGGTGACGGGAAGTTCAGTATCCGGGGTATCGGCCATGAGGTCCTTGCCTTGAGAAAAGCGGCCGCCCGATAGGGTTTGAGGCCGGTGCGGAATTCGATACAACGGCTGCCTGGAACGAGACAAGGATCGAAGCGAATGGCCAAAGTGGCATGGATCGGCTTGGGCGTCATGGGCTACCCCATGGCAGGGCATCTCCTCACGAAGGGCGGCCACGAGCTTCGGGTCTACAACAGGAACGGAGCCCGCTCGGAAGCCTGGGTCGCGGCCTATGGCGCCGGAACCCGCCATGCCACGCCCGCCGCCGCCGCGGAAGGCGCAGACTTCGTCTTCTCCTGCGTGGGCAATGACGACGACCTGCGCGCGGTCACAACTGGCCCCGATGGCGCGTTCGGGGCCATGCGCCCCGGCAGCATCTTCGTCGATCACACCACGGCGTCCGCTGACGTCGCCCGCGAGCTCCACGAGGCGGCCCAGAAGCAGGGCATTTCCTTCATCGACGCGCCGGTGTCTGGAGGACAGGCCGGTGCGGAGAACGGGCAGCTCACCGTGATGTGCGGGGGCGACGCGACGGCATTCCGGGCAGCCGATCCCGTCATCCGCGCGTTCGCGAAGGCGGTTCGTCTGATGGGACCGGCAGGCTCCGGCCAGCTCGCCAAGATGGTGAACCAGATCGCCATCGCCGGACTGCTGCAGGGCCTCTCGGAGGCGATCGCATTCGCCGAGAACGCCGGCCTCGACGTGGGGTCGGTGATCGACACCATCTCGAAAGGCGCAGCCCAGTCCTGGCAGATGGAAAACCGCTCGAAAACCATGCACGAGCGCCGCTTCGATTTCGGCTTCGCCGTGGATTGGATGCGCAAGGATCTCGGCATCTGCCTCGCCGAAGCGAAGCGGAACGGCTCGACGCTCGCAGTCACGGAGCTGGTGGACCGCTACTACGCCGAAGTCCAGGACAAAGGGGGCGGCCGCTGGGACACGTCGAGCCTTATCGCGCGCCTGCCCTCCACGCGGCCCGGCACCTGAAAAACGACACCACTCAAAAAACTGGAGCGTGTGATCCGAGGGAACCCGGCCGCACGCTCCTGGGGCCTCAAATCGCCTTAGTTCCGGATTGGTGTGAGCGGGCCGTTCGCAACGGCTCCCGGGCAACCTCCGATAGGGTGACGCGATGCCGATCACGGCCTTCTACGCTTCGCTACTGGCGTTTCTGTTCCTTCTCCTCACCGCGCGGGTGATCGCCCAGCGCCGGGAGGCCCGCGTCGAGATCGGCCACGGAGAAAGCCCGGAGCTGCTGCGCCGCGCGCGCGTTCATGCGAACTTCGCCGAGTATGTGCCCATCGGGCTCTTGCTGCTCGCCTTCGCGGAAAGCCTCAAAGCGCCGTCCATCGCGCTCCATGCGCTCGGCGCCGCGTTCGTGGCGGGGCGCTACATTCACGCCTACGCGCTCTCGCAGACGCCTCACGTGCTGAAGCTTCGCGTCATGGGCATGTGGCTGACGCTGATAACCATCGGCCTCGCGGCGCTCACCTGCTTCGTGCTGGCCGGCATCAATCTGGTTGTGTAGGAGCGCCGCGCCTCAACCGCTGCGCTTCTTCTCCATCGGCGGCCGGGCAAAGGTCAGCGGCAGCGCGGTCGTGTGCTTGATCTCCTCCATCGCGAACGCGGAGGACACCTTGGCGATCTCTACGTGCGAGATGAGCTTCTTGTAAAACACGTCGTAGGCCGCGATATCTGGCACCGCCACCCGCAGCAGGTAATCCACCTCGCCGGACATGCGATAGAACTCGACGACCTCCGGAAAGTCCGCAACCGCCGCGTGAAACCGCTCGAGCCAAGCCAAGCTGTGCTTGTCCGTCTTGATCGAGATGAACACCGTCACGCCAGCATTGACCTTGACGGGATCGAGCACCGCAACCCGCCGCTTGATGACACCCAGCTCCTCGAGCTTCTGGATGCGCCGCCAGCAGGGTGTCGTCGAAAGCCCGACCTCTTTTCCGATCTCCGCAACCGGCCTCGTGCAGTCTTCCTGCAGGATCGAAAGAATTTTGACGTCCATGTCGTCGAGCATGCGGAGACCAATCGGCTGGAATGGATTTTCCGAATAAAGACTTTCCGCAAGATCAGTTTGTTCCCTCGCCATGGTCAAGCGAATTAATCCGAGTAATTTTACTACTCCCATGGATCAAGGCATCGACCTCCCGCCTGAGCTCCGGCACCAGGTCCTGCTCGAACCACGGATTGCGCTTGAGCCAGGCGTTGTTGCGCCAGGACGGATGGGGAAGCGGGAGGAAGCGGGGCAAGCCTGACCGCCCGAGATGACGGCGGTAATCCCGCACCGTCTCGCCGAGGCTGGGCCCGGCCTCCGGACCCAGATGCCAGCGTTGGGCATAGATCCCGATCAGCAGCACCAGCTCGAGTTGTGGCAACAGCTTGAAAAGCCGGGGCCTCCAGAGCGGCGCGCACTCACGCCGGGGCGGCAGGTCTCCGCCCGCCGCGTCCTGTCCCGGAAAGCAAAAGCCCATGGGGATGATGGCGATGCGCGCCTCGTCATAGAACTCGGCATCGGTGACACCCATCCAGTCGCGGAGACGCCGGCCGGAGGGATCACTGAAAGGAACGCCAGAAGCGTGCACGCGAGTCCCCGGCGCCTGCCCCACCACCGCCAAGCGCGCCGTCTGGCTGACACGCAGCACCGGGCGCGGCGCGTGCGGAAGCGGCGCGCCGAGCGGAGCTTCGATACACTGGCGGCAGCGACGGATTTCACCCACCAGCCGGCCGAGCGCTGGCTTCAAGCGATTGCCTTCCTGCTTGAGACTGTTGTGCCGGATCAGATCTCGCGCTGGAGACCATCCTCCGCGATGCTGACCTTGGGATGGCGGATAGCCTCTCTGTTGGCCAGCGCCTCAGGCCCGAGATGAGTGAGCATCACGGACTTGGCACCCAGCCGGTCCAGATTGGCTTCGATGATCCGCCAGTTGAGATGATAGCGGGCGGGAGCCTCGAAAGCGAAGCATTCGCAGATGAAGAGATCGGCCCCGTTCGCCGCCGGAATGAGCGTCTCCACCCATTCCGTATCGCCGGAGAACGTCAGCACCTTGCCGTCGACCTCGAACCTCAGCGCATAGGGGGTGGCCCCCGAGGGATGGCTGACGACGAACGGCGTGACCCGCACCCCGCCGACCGTAAGGGGCGTAAAATCCTCATAGCTGACAAAAGTAAGCTCGAACCGCCGGGGGGTGGCCGTACACCCAGGAAACAGCGCCTCCGCCGCAACCTTGAAGCGCTCCTCGAGCCCCTTGGGCCCAGCCACGGTCAAAGGACGCGTTCGCCCCGCAACATGCAGCGCATGGATCAGCCACCAGACCAGACCACCGAAATGATCGCCGTGCAGATGCGTGATAAATATCGTAGAAATATTATTCGTATCAATATCTTGCCTAAAAATTCCGGTCAGCGAGGTGGCCCCGCAGTCGATCAGGAACTCCCCGGCGCCAGACGACACGTGAAAGCAGGTTTGCAGACGCCCTCCCGATCCGAAGGCGTCGCTCGATCCGATGATTGTAAGCTTCATGCCCGCTCCAGCACGCGCATTGGCAGTTCAATCTCCCATCTAACCGCGCCGCGCCCTGCTCGCCTGTTCCCTTGGGAACAGACGGAGCGGCCTAGAATGCCGCGGGGATAAACCCATCGTTAGCGAATTCTGGGGACAGTAGCGGTGGGCAGACCCACGACCTATACCCTCGGCAGTCTCGCGACAAGGTCCCGAAAATTCGGGCGGCATTGCGGGCATTTGGCCGTCGTGAAACCCTGCACGGCGGAAGCATGGACAAAGAGACAAGAACAGAAATTCTTGCTGAGCTGAGACAGCGCCACGCCGCCCGTAAGCGCACGGACGAGGACGTGAAGGCCGCGCGCGACCGCCTGACCCGCGGCACCGACATCAAGCCCGAGTTCGAGTTCGAGCTGATGAGCATGTTCGCGCGCAACGAGCTGAGCGCGGCCGTCACCATCTGGGCGCTCGCCGCCATCTTCTCCCTCGCCTCCATGTTCTGGGCGCCCTGGAAGCAAGGCTGCCTGTGGCTGATCCTGGTCATCACCTCGAAGGTGGCCCTGCTCGAGCTCTGCCGCCGCTTCGTCGCTCAGGCCCGCCCCGACAGCGACCTGCGCGTCTGGCGGCGCCGTTTCATCCTCGCGGAGCTGTTCTGCGGCCTCGTGTGGGCCGGCTTCGCGCTCGTCGGCATGGAGGGACAGGGCGCAGCGCCCGCCGCGCAATCCGCCGTCTTCTCCTCTCACGTCTTCATTTTCGCATCGCTGATCGTGCTGCTCGCGGTGCGCATGACCTTCACCTCGACGATGATGAGCCTGCTCTACGTGGGCACCATCCCGATGACGCTCGCCGTCTCCGCCCGCCTCCTCATGCTGGACGAGCCGTTCTACTACGCGCTCGCCACCATGGCCGTCGGCGTGCACATCTACTTCGTGTTCCTCGCCAAGGGTCTCCAGCAGACCACCCTTCAGATGCTCGCCTTCCGCGCCCAGAAGGACATCCTCATCGCGGAGCTCGACGAGGAGAAGCTCGTAAGCGACGAGGCACGCAAGCGCGCTGAGGCGGGAAGCAAGGCGAAGTCCCGCTTCCTCGCCACCATGAGCCATGAGCTGAGAACGCCCCTCAACGCCATCATGGGATTCTCCGAGGTGATGAAGGACGAGCTGTTCGGCGAGCATACGACGCCCGTCTACCGCGACTACTCGCGCGACATCTACGACAGCGGACGCCACCTCCTGCAGCTCATCAATGAGATCCTGGATCTTTCGCGCATCGAGGCCGGGCGTTACGAGCTGGCCGAGGAGCGCGCCCACCTCGGCGACATCGCCGAGGATTGCCAGCGCCTCCTCGCGCTCCGGGCGAGCGGCAAGGGCCTGCAGGTGAACCTCAACATCGCACCGGACCTCTCCCAGGTCTGGGTCGACGTTCGCGCCATGCGCCAGATCTGCCTCAACCTCTTGTCCAACGCGATCAAGTTCACACCGAAGGGCGGAACGGTCACGATCACCGTCGCGCCGACACCAGAAGGCGGCCAGTTCCTTTCCGTGCGCGACACCGGCCCCGGCATCCCGGAGGACGAGATCCCGAAAGTGCTCCAGGCATTCGGCCAGGGCTCGCTGGCTCACGAGACCGCGGAAGGCGGCACGGGATTGGGCCTGCCGATCGTCAAGAGCCTGATCGAGCTGCACGACGGCACGTTCGATCTGCGCTCGGAGCTGCGCAAGGGAACCGACGTCTGCGTGGCGCTGCCGCCGAAGCGCGTGCTTGCGACCGTGGCCCCCCTTCAGCCTCTCGGCGCCGAGCGCCACCGCCAGGTGGCCCCGCCGCCGTCGAGCCGCCAGCCACGCCTTCGCATGCCGCCCAAAACCACGACACCGACCCCGCGCCCGCCCCGCGTCGCCTGAAATCCGGCACACGGCCGCAAAAAGGCGCGTTTGCCGCGCCCGCCTGCCATTGAGGCCGCCGCCGGGACTGCTTAAATTGCTGACCGGAAGCCGAAAAATTACGGAGCCGCCGACGAGGCGTTCATGGATTCTCCCTGCATCAAGGTCTGCGTCATCAACCCGAAGGACGGCCTCTGCGACGGCTGCTTGAGGTCGCGCCACGAGATCGCCCGCTGGTCGTCCTATTCGGACGCGGAGCGCCGTACGATCATGCAGGCGCTGAAGCAGCGCCGCGCGAACGTCAACGGTTAGCACACCGGATGAGGCGCAGGATCAGGCACCGCCAAGCCAGGGAAACAACCTGACATGCTCGCCATTCTCATCGCCATCCTTGCGGGCCTCGTCGCGCTCTACTGGGCTTTGAGCGGCGACACCGATTCCTTTGCCGCCGCGGCCAGCGACAATGCTGCCTACATCGTCGCCGGGCTGGCGCTCGCCGCGCTCTATCTCTCGACGATGAGCGGCGACTACCAGGGCAAGCGGCGCGAGGCCGTCCGCCACGCCGCGACCTGGATCGTAATCGCGCTTGGCCTCATCGTGGCCTACACCTACCGCGAGGAGCTGAAGACGGTCGCCTACCGCGTGGCGGGCGAGGTTCTGCCCCCCGGCCACTCGCTGCTCGTGGAAAACGCGCCGACCGGCGAGCAGGCCGTGCGCCTGCGCCGTCACGACAACGGCCACTTCGTCGCCCGCGGCGCTGTCAACGGCGTGAGCCTCTCGCTTCTGGTCGACACCGGCGCCTCCACGGTGGTGTTGAGACCGGCCGACGCCGAGCGGGCAGGCGTGGACACCAAGTCCCTGTCCTTCACCGCGCCTGTCTCCACAGCGAACGGGACCACCTACGCCGCCCCCGTGCGCCTCAAGGCCGTCTCCGTCGGCCCCCTCGAGATCCGTGACGTCGAGGCCCTCGTCGCCCAGCCCGGCGCGCTGTCCGAGAACCTGCTCGGTATGAGTTTCTTAAAGCGTTTGCGATCCTATGAGTTTTCCGGCGATTTCCTCACCCTCCGGGGCTGACGTGGCCGGTCCTTGAGGCGCCGGATTGGCGCTTCGCACCGGAGCGCAATCCATGGCCCTGTCGTCCGGCACACGGTCCCTACTCGGCGAACTGGCAAGCTGGGGCGCTGCGGCTTTCATCCTGATCGCCGGCGTCACCCACTACGATACCTTGCGCACCGTGATGAACGGCGCTCTCGGCATCCCGGCCTCCGACGGGAGCACCCCGGAAACGGAGGCGTCCGCAGAGCCCCTCCCCGCCCGCAACGGAACGGAGGAGCTGAAAGCAGGCCCCGACGGCCACTACTACGCTACCGCCGAGATCAACGGACGCGCCCTGGACGTCATGGTCGACACCGGCGCCTCCATGGTTGCATTGACATACGAGGACGCCGAACGCGCCGGCATCCGCCTCAAGCCCTCCGATTTCACCAACCGCGTCAGCACCGCCAACGGGGTCGCCGCCGTGGCACCCGTGACGCTCGATCGCGTCAGCATCGGCCGGGTGACCGTACGCAACGTGCGCGCCGCCGTCTGCGAGCGCGGACGCCTGAATAAGACCCTGCTCGGCATGAGCTTTCTGTCTGAGCTTGAGCGCGTGGACATCCGCCAGGGCCGTCTCGTCCTGGTCGAATAGCCGCGCCTCGTCAGGAAACGATTTTAAGCTTCACGCATTGAAGCCGCGCCGTGCGCTGGCAATGCCCTGGGCTTGTGGTGCATAAACGGCGCCGTATACGGACGCCTGTCAGACTGCACGCGTTTTCGCCGTATTCCGGTCCCAAGACCCTCGCCGGCCAGACACGCACTGGAAGACACACGCCGGCAATGCCCCCGATAGACACTGTACCTGCCTCACCGCCGCGAAGCTCCGCCGATCCCAACAAAGGTCCCTCGATGTTTCCGAAACCCCGCGCCGATCTCGTCCCCAACACAGCCGATTTCGAACGCCTGCCGCTGGTGAAGCCAACCGGCTTCCGCGAGTACGACGCGCGCTGGCTGTTCCCGCAAGAGATCAACCTGATGGGCCTCAACGCGGTGGGCCTCGGCATGGCGAAGCTCTTCGAGGAGCGCGGTGTGAAAAAGCGCATCGTCGTCGGCCATGATTTCCGCTGGTACTCCGCCTCCGTCAAGCAGGCGCTGATCACCGGGCTTCTCGCTGGCGGCTTCGAGGTGCACGACATCGGCCTCGCGTTGTCCCCCATGGCCTACTACGCCCAGTTCGCGCTCGATGTGGAAGGCGTCGCCATGGTGACGGCCTCCCACAACGACAACGGCTGGACGGGCGTGAAGATGGGGCTCTCCCGCCCCCTCACCTTCGGCCCCGACGAGATGGGCCGCCTGAAGGAGATCGTTCTCTCCGGCAACCTCGAGCCGCAGGATGGCGGCCGCTATATTTTCGTGCCCGATCTCGCAGAGCGCTACATGGCCGCCCTCGCCGATCGTCCGCGTCTTAAGAACCGCCTCAAGGTGGTGGCAGCCTGCGGCAATGGCACGGCCGGCGCGTTCGCGCCCAAGGTGCTGGAAGCCATCGGCTGCGAGGTGATCCCGCTCGACGCCGAGCTGGACCACAGCTTCCCGCGCTACAATCCGAACCCCGAAGACATGAAGATGCTGCACGCCATCGCCGAGGCAGTGGTGAAGCACAAGGCCGACGTCGGCCTCGGCTTCGACGGTGACGGCGACCGCTGCGGCGTGGTGGACAACGAAGGCCACGAGATCTTCGCCGACACGGTGGGCGTGATGCTGGCGCGCGACATCTCCGCCCGTCATCCGAACGCGGTGTTCGTGGCCGACGTGAAATCCACGGGTCTCTTCATGACCGATCCCGTGCTCCAGGCCGCCGGTGCGAAAACGCTCTACTGGAAGACTGGCCACTCCTACATGAAGCGCTACACCTTCGAGCAGAAGGCTCTCGTCGGCTTCGAGAAGAGCGGTCACTTCTTCTTCCAGCCCCCGCTCGGCCGCGGCTATGACGACGGCCTCGTCGCCGCCCTCGCCGTCTGCGACATGCTCGATCGCGCCCAGGGCCAGACCATCGCCGATCTCCGCCGCGCGCTGCCGAAGACCTACCAGTCCCCCACCATGTCGCCCCACTGCGACGACGAGAAGAAGTACGGCATCGTCGAGCGCGTCGTGGCCGACTACGAGGCCCTCGCCAAGGCGGGCGGCACCGTGGCAGGCCAGAAGATCCGCGACCTCGTCACCGTCAACGGCGTGCGCGTCACGCTGGAGGACGGCACCTGGGGCCTCGTCCGCGCCTCCTCCAACAAGCCGGAGCTCGTGATCGTCGTCGAGAGCCCAGTGTCCGAGGAAAACAAGATCGCCATCTTCCGCGATATCGAAGCGCGCCTCGCGAAGTTTCCCGAGGTGGGCGAGTACAATCAAAAAATCTGAGCCCTTGCACGGCCCCGTTCGTGAGGCGACATTACTCGCCCAACCGCGGAGCTTTGCAACGATGCTGATCGCTAATATTACGGCTGCGGCGTGCGCCTTCGCCATTGCTGGCGGCGGTCTTTGGGCGTACGGCGCGACACCGGCCGAAGGTTCATGGCCCATGCAGTGGGGGATCACCGGAGACGTGAACTGGCGCGCGCCGCGGATTGCCGCGCTCGCCTTCACCTATGTCATCGGCGCCTTTGTCCTCGGCGTAACCGCTCTGGCTGCGAACGGACGCGACCAGCCTTTCCTGCTCATCGCCACCTCGCTCGTCTCAGCGCTCGTCTTCGTCCTCTACTACGCCGCGGTCGTACGCGATCAGAGCGCCTGACATATCTGTCGAGCCAATCCGGTCAGGCACTTCGAGCGCACGGGTTGCGCGTCAAACCACCGAGATCAGAAGCCGCATCGCGACCGTGAAGAGAAACGCCGCGAACGCGAGTTCGAGCTTGCGCCGCGAGATGCCGTGCGCCACGCGCACGCCGAGCGGTGCGGTGAGCACGCTCATCGGGATGATGATCGCCGCACCGAGCACGCTCACGAAGCCGAGCGAGACCGGCGGCAGCTCCGGATTGCCCCAGCCCGCCCACACATAGCCGAGCAGTCCCGGGATGGCGATCAGCGGCCCAAATCCGCTGGACGTGGCGACTGCCTTCAGGATCGACCAGCCGCAGAGCGTGAACATCGTCACAAGGAACATACCCCCGCCGATGCTCATCAGCGTCGAGACGAGTCCGATCGCGAACGCGGCGAACCGCACGAGCCAATTGTCCGGCACATCGTTGGCGAGCCGCCAGTCCTCGCGCCCCAGCGCCATCTTGAGGGAGAGGAACCCCGCGCAGACGATCCAGACCCACTTGAGCGCCACACCGCTCACGCTGGAAACAAGGGCGATCCCGGCGAGCACACCGCCGATCACATAAGGCGCGAGCCGCTTGAGAACGCCCTCGTCCACGGCCCCCTTGGCGCGATGGGCGCGGAAGGACTGGATCGCCGTCGGCACGATCACCGCGAAGGAGGTGCCAAGCACCATGTGCATCCGGATGTCGTCCGGCACATGCAGGAACGTGAACGTCTCGTAGAGGATCGGCACCAGCACGCCGCCCCCGCCTATCCCGAGCAGGCCCGCGAGAAAGCCCGTGATCAATCCGGCCGCGAGCAGCGCGACCACGAGCCAGGCGAGTTCGCCGTGCGCCAACGCAAGATCCATGAGGGAGAGCGCCCCTATTCTGCCGCGACGGCATCGCGTTTGCGCGCGGAAGACGTCCCTTCCGCCAGCGCGATCGCCTCGACAAGCACGTCGAGCCCCGGCCCCTCGCCGACGCCGTGCTCGGAGAGATGGCGGCGGAACAGCCGCGCGCGCGGCTGGCCGTGATAGAGCCCGAGAATGTGCCGCGTGACGGAATTGAGCCGCCCGCCGTCCACAAGATGCGCCTGCACATAAGGCAGGAGACGCTCAAGCGCCGCGCCGCGAGACACGGCGGGCTCCGGCGAGCCGAACAGAGCGCGATCCACCTCCGCCAGCAGATAGGGCGTCTGATAAGCCGCGCGCCCGAGCATCACGCCATCCACGTGCTGGAGATGCCCGGCCGATGCGTCGAGCGTTTCAATTCCGCCATTGACGACGATGGTGAGATCCGGCCGCGCCGCTTTGAGCCGATAGACGCGCCCATAGTCGAGCGGCGGAATTTCCCGGTTCTCTTTCGGAGAGAGCCCTTGCAGCCACGCCTTCCGCGCGTGCACGATGAAGATGCGAACGCCCGCGGCGGACACGGTCTCGACGAAGCGCGTGAAATCCGCTTCCCCATCCTGCTCGTCGATCCCGATCCGGCACTTGACCGTGACGGGGATCGAGACACGCGCCTGCATCGCGGCAGCGCACGCGGCAACGAGCGCCGGCTCCGCCATCAGACACGCCCCGAAACGCCCGTCCTGCACGCGGCTTGAAGGACACCCGACGTTGAGATTGATTTCGTCGTAGCCGAACGCTTCCCCGATGGCCGCGGCCTCGGCGAGCTTTGCCGGATCGGAGCCCCCGAGCTGCAGCGCGATCGGATGCTCTTCCGCCCCGAACCCGAGCAGCCGCTCCCGGTCGCCATGGATCACGGCATCCGCCGTAACCATCTCCGTATAGAGCCGCGCCTCCCGCGACAGGATGCGATGGAAAAACCGGCAATGCCGGTCCGTCCAATCCATCATAGGGGCGATGCAGAACCTGTGAGATCGGTCGTTCAAAAGAGCCTCGGGCCAAGTCTCTGGCAGAGCCTCATTTACCCTGCAAAACGTTGTGTGGCCAAGCCCAAGAAATTGGACCCGATGCCGCGCCGACGATTGCGGAACTGGAAGCGCAGAGGGTGGTTACGCGCGGGATGCCGGATAAACCAAAAAAACGCAGCGGTGGTCGCGGCGAGTGATGCAGGAGGGCGAAGCTGCACCCGCGCACGCACTAAGCGCACGCCCTCCGGCACGGTACGCCAGCCGGGCTGCCGCGCGCCGAGCCCCGCTGGCCTCCTTCGCTGCGCTCAGTCCATTCAATCACATAGTCAGTCAACAAACAAATTGTGGTGATCTCGTAACTCTGAACAGAAAATCACCGAACAGAGTATTATCACGCCTTCGCACCACACTCCGAATCGTAGCCCTCTCGCAGCCGTTAATATTTACTTGCTCAAGGGATACTGGGATGACGTCAGATTGCGAGATTGGAGTGTTGAACTCCGCAGGGGGCCGGCCGAAGCGGAAAATTGCGTCCTCATTTCTGGGTGCGGCGTGCGCGCTCTCCTTGATGGCTACGCCCTCGGCGGCATTTTTGCCGTCTTTCTTCAGAATGCCCGGCGTGGCCGATCCCTTCGAGTCGCTGCTGCTGATGTTCCTGCTGCTCGATCCGCAGGTCACCTACCATTCCTCGTCGCATGATCCCTGGCGCTCCAATATCAACGCCGGCTTCGCTCCAGCGGCCCAGGAGACGGATACGATTACAGCCATGACCTGGGCTGCTCAGGACGTGAGCAAGTATTTCGGCCTCAGCGCCAATGAGCAACTCGTAGTTGGCGTGCAGTATACGCGCTCGTGGTCCGACACCGACCACATCCTCCACTTCCCCGGCGCCGCGCCGTTCGTCGTCGCGCGCCAGGATACCGACGAGAATAGCCTGGGCGTGAACTTCGGCTACGTGAACGGCGCCTGGCACGCCACTGGCGTCGTCGGCTATAAGTGGGGCGAGGCCCGCCTGACCGACATCGTCGGCGACAGCGGCAGCTTCGATACTGACGGCTTCTTTGCCGCCACCGAGATCGGCCGTGTGTTCACGCTGAGCGGAGAAGGCTACACATCCAAGACTCCGCAGACAGTCACCACCAGCTCTGTCTACCTCGACCCGGCAGTGCGCATCGCGCGAATCGACAGCAGCGCAGACGCCTACGTCGACAGCGGCGGCTTTGCATACGGAGAGGAAGAGCAGAGCTACTGGAGCCTCGGCGCAAGCCTCCGCCTCTTTGCACTGCTGCCGCGCGATGGCGTGGTCTACAACCCCTTTGTGAAGGTCTCCATCGACCAACTCGTGGATTACAAGGGCACGATCGACTCGGTCGCCGCAGGCCAGACATTCAACGTCTTCCAGGATGAGACATTCGGAAAGGTCGAAGCGGGCCTCAACGTGCTCATCGGCGACAGCGCCATGCTTGGCGTAAGCGGCTTCTACAGTGGAAGCGGTGATTCAGAAGACGCCGGTGCACGCGCGATCCTCCAGTTCGATCTCTTCGGCCACCACCGGGCGGAAGCCGCACCCCTTAAATAGGCAGCCACGCATCGCCTGCGTCGCAAATTCGAGCCAGCCTCCTGTCCGGGAGGCTGGCTTTTTTGCGGACACAGCGACGACACACTTCGGACGGCGAGAAAGCAGCGGCAGATCAGGGGTAAAAGGACGTGGCGGAAAAGCGGAGGCGTGAATCCGTGCAAGTGGATAAGGCGGTGACTTCAGTTGGTCACTCCATTTTCACGTCCTCAATTTTTCGGTGTGCCTGTGACCAAATCGACCTTGGATGAAGCGCACCGCTATGCCAGCCTATAGGAAACACTGGAATATCGGGGAAAATCTTATGCCTCTTGACGGAGCCTTTGGCGGCGAGGAGCCGCACGGGCCTTGGTGCGCGCACTGCAAGGCGCCGATCTTGAAGGATGAGCGCAGCGTTCGCCTCCACTTTGACACCGATCCGTATGGCTTCGACGGGCTTAGCGGCGAGTATCACGAGCGGTGCAGCAAACCGTTCGCGTCGATCGCACACGCCCTCGACATGCTGTCGTTGCGCAGGTTCTAGATCGCACGTCATTGCGTGCCTCAGGAATAAACGGGCGGCGGGGGCGCTCCAGCCGCCCGTCCGTGCGTGGCGGCTAGTGCATCCCACCCCCGACGGCTTCCTTCATCTTGTCCATCACTTGGTCAATGCTGAAGCTCGCCGCTTTCTGTAGAGGCGGAAATTCTTTGAAGCTCTTCAGGAATTCCGCCACGCCCGCCTGCGCGGGGACCAAGATGAATGCGCGGCTCAGCAGCCAGTCATAATAGGAATTGGACGTGATATCCGCGCGTTCGTAGGGATCCATCCGCAGATTGAAAAGTTTGGGGACACGGAGCGGCACGAAAGGTTCCGCCCAAATTCGCAGCGTGCCCGGCGCACGCTGCTCGGCGAACACCACTTTCCAATTGTCAAAGCGAAGACCGGCGAGATCGCCGTCATCGGTAAAATACAGGAAACCCTCGCGTTCTGGCTTCTTCGCCTTGCCGGTGAAGAATGGCATCAGGCTGAAGCCGTCCAGATGAGACTTGAACTTCTTGCCGTTGGCTTCAACACCACCCTTCAGCAGCTTCTGTTTGATGTCCGGATCTCCGGCCGCATCGACAATGGTGGGCAGCCAGTCGAGGTGAGCGACGATGTCGTTGACCACCGTGCCGGGCTTTATGACGCCGGGCCAGCGCACGAGGCACGGCACACGGTAGGCACCTTCCCAGTTTGAGTTCTTTTCGCTCCGGAACGGCGTCATGCCGGCATCTGGCCACGAGTTCATGTGCGGACCGTTGTCGGTCGAGTACATGACCATGGTGTTGTCTGTGACACCGAGTTCGTCGAGCAGATCAAGCATCTGTCCGATATGCTTGTCATGTTCGATCATACAGTCGTGATACTCCGACTGCCAGCGCCCGGACTGCCCGCGGATTCGGTCCTCGATATGTGTGCGAAAGTGCATGTGCGTGGTGTTGAACCAGACGAAGAACGGCTTGTCGTCCTTGACGGCCTTCTTGATGAAATCCTTCGCGGCTGCGAGGAATTCTGTGTCGACCGACTCCATCCGCTTTATAGTGAGCGGGCCGGTGTTCTCGATCTTCTGTCCGCCCTTGCCGTCGGCCCATGAATGCAGCACTCCGCGCGGGCCGAACTTCTTCTTGAAGTTGGGGAAGTCTTTTTCGTTAGGATAGTCCGGGTTCTCTGGCTCTTCCTCGGCGTTCAGGTGATAAAGATTGCCGAAAAACTCGTCGAAACCGTGCACGGTTGGCAGATGCTCGTCTTTGTCGCCGAAATGATTTTTGCCGAACTGCCCCGTGACATATCCCAGCGGCTTCAGCAGTTCCGGAATGTTCGGATCCTCGGCGCGCATACCTAGTTCAGCGCCCGGCATGCCCACCTTGGTGAGTCCGGTTCGCAAGCCGCACTGACCGGTGATGAAGGAGGCGCGGCCAGCCGTGCAACTCTGCTCGCCGTAGTAGTCGGTGAAGAGTGCGCCCTCTTCGCCAATGCGGTCGATATTCGGGGTCCGATAGCCCATCAAGCCTCTGGTATAAATGCTGAGGTTCGACTGGCCGATGTCGTCGCCCCACAAGATCAAGAAATTTGGCTTCTTGCCGCTTGCGCCTTTCGGATCCTTAGCCATTACGCGTTACTCCCGGCTGTTTGCTTCTCCTCCCCCGTTGACGTTGGTTACCCCGTGACCGTGAAAGTCAAAGTGTCACCTCGTCTACATGCCTGCCTCCTCTCCCTCACCCAAATGGGCCCGCGTGGAACACCATGCTGATGATGGCGAAGATGCCGATCAACAGCAGGATGCAAGCCGTAACGAGCGTCAGCGAAACAGGGAACTGGCTTTCGCCGTGCACGAGCCCGTCGCCCATCATGGCCGTGCGCTGCTCGCGCAGATGCACCATGAATTGGACGTGATAGATGATGCCGCCAATCAGCATCAAGATGCCGAGCAAGACCAGGGCCACGCCGAAGTTGCGCGCCGAACCCGCATGCGTGACCGTTCCAGCCTCGCGCAGCTTCTCAAAAAACTGGAAGATCGTGAATCCGAATCCGATCAGCGATAGCGATGTGCGGATGACGGACATCAATGTACGGTCCGCGCTCATGCGCGTGCGCTGGAAACTCATTCCGGTGCGCCGCGACGATAGCTCGACCGAAATGTCATCCGAAGGTGACGTACGTGAGACGTGTGGGCTGTCGCTCATCCGGTCTCTCCTTGCGGCGGCCGATTGAGCCACCAATGGGCGATGCGTTGGACGGGCCCCCGAAGCAGCAGATAGGGCAAAAAGGCAAGGGCGAGCGCGATGATGACCGCCTCGCCCGGAAAAAGTGTGCCGAGCTGTTTGAGCTGATAGATCACGTCCATGCCGATGCCGAGCAACATGATGCGGGCGGTCGAGACGAGCCCTTCGCGCAGGCGACCTGCGCGCTTCGCAGGATCGCTGACGATGGTCCAGAAGTAGGGCGACCGGCCGAGCTGAGCGTCCCTGACGCCGTCATGAACAGCGGCGATCACCGCCATTGCCGGCTGGAGGATGAATCGAAAAGACATCGAACCGCCCGGCCGGCCGGTCAGATCCTGCCATTGGCGCTGTAGAACCTCACTCGACACGCCGTACCAGACGATGCCTAGCAGAACCAACCCCAACACAATGAGAGCCACGATCAAGGCGAGTGTACTGTGCTCGCGATCTTCGCCGGCTCTCGCCATCAAGCATCCCTCCCCGCACGAACGATGCATCTGAACCCCACGTGGCCGGTGGACCTGTCGACAGGCTCACGGTGGCACACCGCAGGGCGATAACGCCGGCAATGGTTGGGCACGCGCAGGTGTGAGACACCCTTCAGTACCTCACGCGGAATCCTGATGTGGGACTGGCAGGGGTCGAAGCTCGCCTCGCGTTTGGGACCGCGCGGGTTCTCGGGAGTGCGGCAGGCATTTTGTGCATACCTGTTTGCACACAGCCCCACCTCGGCTGAGCGTGCTTTCGTCCGAAGCTTGCTCAATTGGATAATCCGGCCGCCGCCTCGGCTTGCGGATCGCCATTCTACGGAATGAGCGTGTCGCTCAGAGCAGTCGATGGTCGCGCGGACGGATGTTTTTCGCATGTGGGCTCCAAAATTGAGCCCCCCGTACATGCACTACGTAATAAACGACTATCATTGGCTATTACCACGAGAGGTCAAAAAAGAAAACTATAGGTTTGTTTGACCGGTAAAATTTTCGCGTCGGTCGTGCTAGAAACTCTCGTTGGCCTGAATATCTGCAATGGTTGGAATGCTGCGAGTCGATAGTCCGTTTATGCGGGTAACTTACTCGTCACGTCACGTGGTCGTCGGCATCGAGCCCTGCGTAACAGCGCAGCATTGGGCTCGAACGATAGCGACACTTGGCAATCAGGCTCGGCTCATGCCGCCGGCATACTTGCGCAGATGCGGAAGCGATCTGCGAAGCAGGGCGATCCCGAACATGCGGTTCGCCGTGATCAAGACGATCAAGCAATAAGGCGTGCCGGTACTGCATCGAACACCAGCAATGCAGGGAACGCGGACGGGTAACACGCCTGGTGCACCTCGCGGAGCGCGGGATGCCAAGAGCATCGGAAGAATTTGGCTTTCTCGACTGCTAGACATCATCTGCCTCCCTGCGCGCGATCAAAACCCGCATCCCCCAAAAGCCTCTAACGTCGCAGTCCCTTCGCCACGCGCGGAGCATCTGCGCTATGGATTGATGTGGCTATGGTTCGAACGGAGACGATCAATGGAATGCGGCGCTCTTGCTCTGCGCCCGATATCGGAGTTGCAGCCCGGCCCGGACGATCAAGGGCTCGCTCTCGTCTACGTCGTAGACCGGGAGTGGGACCTCTGGCTGCTCGATGCATCAGTCGCACTGGAGACGCCGGACGACTTCATCGGCTGGATCGAACGGCGAAACGTCGCCATCCTTCTGGCCAGGGTCAACGGCCAGGCGCCGTGATCGCGCGCCTGGACTAGACCTCACGCCCAGAGGCGGTTCGCGATCAGTGCCGCGACGTAGGCGATGAGGGCACAAGATGGGAACGTCAGCACCCAAGCCATGACGACCCTGCGCAGCACGCCCCAGCGTACGTCCGAAACACGCTTACCCGCGCCGACGCCGACAATCGCGCTCGTGATCGTGTGGGTCGTCGAGAGAGGAACACCGTAGAGCGAGGCCACGAAGATGGTGCTCGACGCGGAGGCCGTTGCCGCGAAGCCCTGCCAGGACGTGAGACGCGCCATCTTGTTGCCGATGGTCTCGATGATGCGCCAGCCGCCCGCGCTCGTGCCGATGCCCATGGTCACGGCGCAGATCAGTATCACCCACCAGGGGATCGAGAACTCGTCCGTCACCCCGCCCGCGAGCAGCGTGAGGGCAAAAACGCCCATGAACTTCTGCCCGTCGTTGAGGCCGTGATTGAAGGCCATGAAGGCCGCCGATCCCATCTGCAGGTAATCGAACGTGCGCTTGGCCCTGTGCGGAGACGCGTTCGCTGCGATCCGGATGATGATGCGAACGAGCAAGACCGCAATGATGAACCCGATGAGGATCGAGCAAACGAGGCCGATGCCGACCTTCTGCCACCCGTGCCATTGCAGCGCGTCGAACCCGCCGCCTGCGAAGCCCGCTCCGGCGAGCCCCGCCAGAAGGGCGTGCGACTTGCTGACGGGAATGCCGAGCTTGGCCGCCAGGGTCCCCCACGCGATGATCGCGACCATGGTCGAGGTGATGGCCGGGATCGTCATGGCGGACGGCGTGACGATGCCCTGCCCCACCGTCGTGGCGACGGCCGTACCGGACATGGCGCCGAGCGTGTTGAGCACGACCGCCATCAGAATAGCGGAGCGCGGCGTCATCACGCCGGTGGAGACCACCGTTGCGATGGCGTTCGGCGCATCCGTCCATCCATTGACGAATTCTGCGACGAGAACCGCAAGGAGAGCGATGACGACGCCCGTCGTCAACGCATCCATTCAAGCCTCCTTGCGGGCAAGGGAGAGGATCTGTCGGGCGACATGATTGGCGTCGTCGGTCATTTCTTCGAGAAGGTGAAAGAGCTGGTGCCAAGCGATGAAGCCGATGGCATTGGCGCCCGGTTGGCTGTACTCCGCCACGAGCATGTGCTCGACCCGCGAGACCAGCCGGTCTGCCTGCGCTTCGGCTTCATCGATGGTGCGCGCGATCTCGCGGACTTTCGCGAGCTTCAACCTCGGCTCTCCCAGCATGGCGACGAGCGCATGCAGACGCGAGACCATGTGATCGCTGAGCTGCATGAGCTCGATGGCTTCCGGCCGCAATTCGAGGACATGCATCCTGTAGATGTCGAGATGAATCGCGACCTTGCGCATTCCGTCGATGACGTTGTCAAGGTCGTCGGTCAGCCTCATCGAATCCGGAATGTCGAACCGCAGGATGAACGAGTTATCGAGGAGCTCGTGAATCTCTTCGACGAGCGCATCCGCCTTGTGCTCGAAGTCCACGATGCCGGGCAGATCGCGCGCCTGCGTCTCCAGGAAATGCTGCGAGCATTTGACGACGGTATCGGACAGATCTTGGAGAAGTGCTGCAAACCTCTCGTTGTTCGAAGGGCCGAACAGGTTCGCCAATGCGCCTTGTTTGATCGCCATTTGGCGTCCTTGGGTCAAGCAGCCGAAAAGTTGGTCGCTGCTGTTAACCCATGGCACTCTTGAGTGCAAGAATAGCACGGGGATTGAGTGAAATGTTGACGCAAAAGTAACACAAACGGAACGGCTGAGCCCTCGCCTGATCTGGATCTGCCGTTTGGGCATGTCAGCCATAAGCGGAGCCCAAACTGCGGAAAAACCCCAGTTCGCAGATGCACAATGATCTTCCGGATCGTGGGATGCGGGCGGTGGGTAAACCCGGAGGCGCCTGGGACGCTCTCAAGAGCTGTGGAAAGAGACTCCTAGCGGGCGGCCCCCCTCTCTCAGGCGCAGCCGCCACGCTCAAGGCCAATCAACCCGACGGTTTCCATTGCCCGGGCTGCGCCTGGGGGGCGATCCCGAGCACGGATCCTCGTTCGCATTCTGCGAGGACCGCGTCAAAGCAGTGGCCTGGGAGGCGACCGACAAGCGCGTGTCGCCGTCCTTTTTCCGGAGCCACACCGTCACCGCGCTGCGGACCTGAACCGATTGTGACCGCACCCAGCGCACGCGCCTCTCCCTGACAGACGAAGGAGCGCGGAGGGTCTTCCCGGCTGCCGTTTAAAAAAAAGCCCCCGGCCACCCCTCGGCTAGGATGGCCGGGCGCTGGCTTGACGCTCCGGTTCAGAACCGGAGGCTGCCGCCAAGCTTTCCGCCGATCCCGAGTTCTCCGTCGTTCTCGAAACCGAAGAGAATAGACGCGTCGAGATCCCAGTTGAAACCGTCGGACAGGGCAAGCCCCGCCGTGACCGAGCCGAACACGCCACTGTTGTCCAGCGAGGCAATACCCGCCGTGGCACCGATCCTCGGCGTAAGCAGCAGCCCGTCCTCGAGCAGATAGCGCCGCTCGAAATCCGCGCCTACGCTGACGCGGAACTGCTCCATGGTGAAACCAGGCAGCAGCAGCCTGTCGCCGGTCGCGTTGCCCACTCCGTAGTCCTCGACCTCCTCACTGAGATAGACGGTGCGAAGACGTGGCGTGAGCGTCGTCACCTCGTCGAGGCTCCACTCTCCTGAGATCTTCGCCGACCACATCCACCGCGTTGTATCGAACGAGCCGTCGAAGAACGTCGTGTCGATGTCGTTCGAGGAGCCGCCATAGAGAAGGCTGGTGTCGAAGAACACACCTGAGCCGATCTCGAGCGACGCATAAGGACCCGCAAGCCAGCCCGTACCCTTGAGCTCGGCATCCTCGTCGGTCGGATCCGTCATCCGGTCGACGTGCAGCGACACACCAACGAGCGCACGCGGCGACAGCAGATAGTCCGCGCCCACCGAAAGCATACCGAACGTGCCCCAATCGCCATCGGTCTCGTCACGCTTGTGGGCCATCAGCGTGCCATCCACCCAGACGTTGAACGCTTGCTGAGCGGACAGGCCACCACTCTGGGCTGCGCGCATCTCGGCAAGGCTCGTGGACATGCCGAGCATCATGCCGTTGCCATTCGGCGAGGCGAGCGTCGTCACCGCATCGCGCGCCTTGCCCATGCGGCGCCGCTCGATGAGTCCGGGAACCTTTACGTTGGACGCAACCAGGTTCTGCCGCGCCTGAACGAAACTGTGCACGTGACCGTCGATCTCCGCTGCAACGGCCGTGGGATCGAAGGAAACGTTGTAGGTCACGACGCCCATGTTGGACGTGCCCAGCGCGCTGATCAGCTTGAAGCCGACTTTCGCCGCGCCCGAATACCCATGGTTGGGTGTGAACTTCAGGTAGAACCCGAACGGGCCGGTTGGTCCCGCCTGCGCCAGCTCGCCCTGAATGATCCGGGCCGTGCCCGCGTTCGCCGGCTCCACCGTCACCACCTCGCCCGAGGTGAACGGCCCGCCAGTCGCACCGTTGTTGAGATAGACGTTTGGCGGCGTGCTGCCCGGCTGCACATCCACGCTCTTGTCGGAGACCGTGATCGATCTCTCGACGGCCTTCAGCGTGTACGAGGCCGAGCCCTGGAAGTACGCGTTGTCCTCGGCCGAGATGGTGAAGCTGTAGTCGCCCAGGGCGTTTTCAGCGAGGGTGCCGCTGACCTCGCCCGTCGAAACGTTGAGGATCAGGCCCGGAGGCAGCGCGCCCGCGGAGATCGAGAATATCGGCGTATTCGCTGCGTTGGCGTTTGTGGTGATGCCCGCCGCGTAGGTTTCACCCGCCATGCCGTCCGGCAGCGCGCCACTCGCGGGCGCGAAGGCGATGACGCCCGGCGCCGCGCGCATCAGCGTGATCGTGTAGTTTTGCGTCGTTGCACCGTCCTCCGCCGTGACCGCGACGGTGATCGTATTGGCACCCACGGAGAGCGCGACCGGCGTCGAGGGCGTGCCGTGCGTGACCATCGAGCCGTTGACCGTCGCCGAGGCGGCATAGTGGCCGATCCCCGCCGTGACCGTCACCGACGAGACCGGATTCGGAACCGTGGCGGAATAGCTGTACGTACTGCCGGAGAATGAAGGAGAGAGCGTCCCCTGGCTGAGACTGAGTGCGCTGAGCACAGCGGTGCTCGAAGGTGCGCGCACGACGTCGACGGTATAGGTCTTCGTCGTCGTGCCGTCTTGCGCCCGGACCAGGACGGCCACCGGATTGGATCCCACCGACATCGAGAGCATCGGCGAAGCCGTGCCGGAGGCAACCGCGTTCCCCCCGACCTCGACGGTTGAGTTCGCATCGGCAACGGTCGGCGTGATCGCGACCAGGGCGGCGGAGTTGGGAACCTCGACCGTATAGCTCGTTGTCCCGCTCGCGAACGCCGGATCGAGCGTTCCGCTGCTGATGCTCAGGGCGGAAAGATTTGCATCGGTGGAAGCCTCCCGGGTGACCTCGACCGTATACGTGTTGCTGGTCGTCCCATCCTCGGCTGTGACGCGCACCGCGATCGTGTTGGAGCCAAAGTTGAGCGCGATGGGCGCCGTGGCCACGCCGGACGTTACCGCCACATTGTCCACCGTCACCGTCGCATTGGCGTCATCGGTTGTGGGCGTCAGCGCGATGCTCGAAACGCTCGAAGCGACCGTCGCGACGTAAGAGGCCTGGCCGCTGGAAAACGCGGGCGACAGTGATCCCGCGCTCAGTGAAAGGTTCGCGAGATCGGCATTGTTCGAGCCCTCACGGGTCACGGTGACCGAGTAGGTCTTCTTCGTCGTGCCGTTCGCGGCCGTCACCTCGATGCTGATCACGTTCGAACCCACATCGAGCGCGATCGCGCTTGATGTGTCTCCGGAGGAAACCACCGTACCCTGCACCTTGATGGTCGCAGCCGCTGCACTGCTGGTTGGCGAGACCTGGAGGGACGAGACTGAATTGGAAACGGTCGCCGTATAGCTCGTCGTCCCGCTTGAAAATACGGGATCGAGTGTCCCGGACGTCAGCGCAAGCGCCGAGAGATTGGCGTTGGTCGGATCAGGAGCCCGCGTCACCACGACGGAATAGGTCTTGGTCGTCGTGCCATCTGCGGCCGTCACGACTGTATTGATCGTATTGGGACCGACATCCAGTGGAATCGCACCAGAAAGGGTTCCGGAGGTGACGGAAACTCCGTTCACTGTCACCGTCGAGTTAGGCAGAAAAACCGTCGGCCTCACCTTTGTCGTCGACGCCGAGTAAGGAAGCGACAGCGTGTAGCTCGTGATTGCCGACGAAAAGGCCGGGCTCATTCCGCTGGAGATGACGAGGTTCGATAGATCGGCATTCGGAGGCCCCGTCTCGCAAGTGATACTGAATGAAATGCTGCCGGAGGTGCCCACGGTTTGCACACGAAAGTTGCCCGAAGTGACGAGTAAGTCGCCACTTGTCACCGCGGCAATGCTTTCGGTGAGAGCGCTCAGCGACAGCTTCATCGTGCCAGAAACGCTTGTCACGCTGTAGCGGATGACTTCTCCGGGGGTGAAAGAGCTTCTGGAGTCGAAAACATTGCTGCCGGCGGGCTTCGCGATCGTCATGCCGCCGCCGTAGGTGGTGTTGATCGCATCACAATCGGCCGATGGCGCTGCAAAGGCCTGCCGCGGAGCGTGCGCCACGGCCATCGCCGCCAGCATCATCGCCAATGCGATCTTCAATCCCCGCGCGATCATGTGCCCCCCGGCATCGCTTGCGACTGCGCGAGCTGCACAGACCGCAGACAAACCACACCCGCTTCCGCGAACGCTGGTTCGCGGATCTGCGTCGACTGAATGTTGGAGTTCGCTTCCCTTCTACGCTCGGGATAGCCGGTCATGCCCCCGCACAAGTCGGGCCGATAAAGGCCCCAAAAAGACCGACTCACGCATAGACTGCTAAACACACCTAAGATTGGTCCTGACACCAGTCAATCGAAGTTTGGTAGTTGCACCAAACTTCGTAGTCACGCGTGCGAACAGGCTACGGCGCCCCTCAAGCTCCCTTAAGTGCCTGCAATCGCTTGCCGCCCAAGGCAATCTCGTGAATACATCGCGTCATGACTGCGACCTCCCAACCGCCGGGCAAGCCGAACCGCATGGGGGCGGCCACCCGCACGAAGATCATCGATGCGGCCATCGCCGTGCTGGCTGAGAAGGGCTTCTCCGGCTTCACGCTGCAGGCCGTCGCCGATCGCGCGGGCGTGTTCTACGGGAATGTCACCCACCACTACGCCACCCGTGACAAACTCGTCGAGGCCATGCTCGACGGCATCCTCGAGCGCTATCGGGCCCGCTTCGACGAGCTTGTGGCCTCCATTGAAGCCCAGCAGGAAAGCCCGATCCGCGCGCTCGTCACCTGGCTCGTCGACGATGCGGTATCACCGGAAACGGCCCCTGTCTTTCTCGAGCTCTGGGCCATGGCCACGCACAATCCGCAGGTAGCGGCAGGCTTGGCCCAGCTTTACGACAACGCCGTCGAGGTCTGCATGAAGTCGCTCGGCGTCTCGGTGCAGGCGGAAAAAGCGCGGCGCCTGCGCGATTCCCTCTACGTGCTCGGAACCGTGCTGGAAGGAAGCTCCTCGATCTTCTTCAATCGCGATCGGGAAAACGGGCTCTACACGGGCGTCCGCCGCGAAGCCATCGAGATGCTCGTTCCCTATCTCGAGCAGCGGCTCGCGGAAGCGAGAGACGGCGCCTAGCCTCATCGCACCTGCGCAACAAAAAAGACGGCGCGGGATGACCGCGCCGTCCGTGATGTGTCCTGTGTGACGCGCCGCTTTCGAAGCGGCCCGTGCGTTAGGCCGCACGCACCGTGGAAAGGAAGTTTTCCACCTGCGAGTGAAGGTTGCCGCTCTCGCTTGCAAGCTGCCGCGCGGAGGCGAGCACCTGCGAGGAGGCCGAGCCGGTGTGGGAAGCGCCGTTGGTCACGTCGGTGATGCTGCTTGCAACTTCCGACGTACCGCGCGCGGCTTCCATCACGTTGCGGCTGATCTCCTTCGTCGTGGCATCCTGCTCCTCGACGGCGGCAGCGATGGCAACCGAGATCTCGGAGATCATGTTGATCGTGTTCGTGATCTCCTTGATGGCATCGACGGCTTCACGCGTCGCGGACTGCATGCCCGAAACCTGCGAAGCGATCTCGTTGGTGGCCTTGGACGTCTGAGCGGCAAGCGCCTTGACCTCCTGGGCAACCACCGCGAAGCCCTTGCCCGCATCGCCGGCACGTGCAGCCTCGATGGTGGCATTGAGCGCCAGCAGGTTCGTCTGACCTGCGATGGTGTTGATCAGGCTCACGATGTCACCGATACGGTCAGCGGACTGCGACAGCGCATTCACCTGCTCGTTGGTCTTTGCCGCCTGGCTCACGGCCTGGCCGGCGATAGTGCTGCTCTCCTGAACCTGACGGCTGATCTCGGTCACCGTCGAAGCGAGCTGCTCGGAAGCCGCAGCAACCCCTTCCACGTTCGCCGAGGTCTGCTCGGAGGCCGCAGCCGCGCTGGTCGAGAGCGTCTGCGTGGTTTCGGCAGTCTTGGTGAGAGACAGCGCAGCGCCTTCGAGCTGGGTCGCAGTCGACGACACGGTCTGTACGATGCCGCCAACGGCACGCTGGAACTCCTCGGCGAGACGGTTCATCTCCGACTTGCGCTGAGCCGCGAGGGCTGCATCACGAGCCACCTTCTCTTCGGCCTCGATACGGGCCTTCTCCTGCAGGCTGTCGCGGACACGCATCACAGCCTTGCCGATCTGCCCGACCTCGTCCAGACGCTCGGCGCCCGGGATGGGCGTATCGAGATCGCCGGCCGCCATGCGGTCGAACGACGTGGAGAGCGCAGCCAGAGGCTTGCCGACGAAGCTGCGGAGCACGAAGAACATGAGACCGGCGATCAGCACGATGCAGGCCGCCGACAGCGCGAACATCGAACGCTGCGTGGTGGTAACCGTCGCCTGGAGCGTAGCAACCGGCACGCCGACCACGACCGCCCACATATCGCTCGTGCCGCCAGCCGAAACCGGAACGGCAAGGAAATGCCAGCCTTCGCCATCGGGACCGATGCCATCCATCGAGACCGACGTCTTGCTCTCGATCGCCTGCTTCGCGGCGTTCGCCGAGGGGGCGTCGAATTCGGAGAGCGCCTTGCCGACGGCAGCCGTGTTCGGATGCGTCACGGCGCGGCCGGCCGACGAGACCACGGTCACGAAGCCCGTGCCGAACGGCTTGATCTTCTGCATCTCGACGTTGAGGCTCTCGAGATTGATATCGACGCCGCCGACGCCCACAGTCTTGCCGTCGACCACGATCGGCACGCCGAACGAAGCGATCAGCACGTCACGGCCGTTGATCGGATAAAGGTAGGGCTCGATGGCCACCGCACGGTTCTGCTTGTAGGGCTGCTGGTAGTAATCGCCAGGGCCTTCCTTGGTGTAATCGACCAGAACGTCACGCGCGATCTTGCCGTCGGCACGGTTCCAGTAGGGGACGAAACGGCCGGTCGCATCATGGGCGGTGGCGCCCGCGAACTCCTTGTCCTTCCCGTCGAGAGCGTCAGGCTCCCAACCCGTCCAGGTACCGAGCAACTCAGGGTTCGTCTCGAGAAGCTGCTTGAGCGTCTGGTCGAGACCATCACGATCCACAATGCCCTTTGTTTTCATGGCAACGGAAACGGACGCGATATTCTGGGCCACCCGGGCGGCGACATCCAGTTTGCGGCTGGTATTCAAAGCCTCCACTTGACCGATTCCGGTCTGAATTTCGGCGTTCTGCTGATCCAGAACGTGCCCCGCATTCGAAGCGAGAAAATACGTTCCGATACCAAAAACAGTTGCGATCGTTGCAGCAGCGACGAGCGCGATTTTCACGGGAAGCGAATGCATATGCATGACAGTGACCCAAGAAGAAGCTGATAAAACATACATTTGCAGACATTTGATGGAAAAACGCTTAAACTTATAGCAGTCGGAAATTTTCTTTCATCGGACCGCGCGGGGCGGAACGGGCTAGGGCAACGCCCCGCCCTCACATCGCCCACGGGGGAATACGAAAAAAAAGAGAGAAACACGGATCTCCGGGAGAAAAAGGCCAAACAATGCGAGCCCGACGCGCACGCATATATAGAGTGTGAAAAAGGATGGATCGAAATGAAGGCCGAGCGAGACTGAAAAAGATTAGCCGCGATCGAGCGCGGCTCCGGCCACGGGTACCGGAGTTGCAGGCACCAGCGGCCCTTCCCAGTCGCGCCAGCCGTCCGTCCCCTCGGGGAACCAATAGAGAGTTGTATACCCGTACTCCGAAGCGCGCTTGGTCGCGTTCCAGCTCATCCAGCAATCCGCCTGGCAATAGAACACGAGCGCGCGCGCCCGGTCTCCCTGCGTCAGCCGGGCGAGTTCGTCCCTGAAGTAGGACTCCATCAGCGGCGTAAGCGCGCCAGCCCCGACGTCCGGAAGCCACGTGGAGCCCGGAATGTGCTCATGCTGCCGGAGCATGCGCCACCGCCCCGACGCCGTGTCGAGCCCGGCTCCGTTGGACGGCATGACATCGATCAGAAGAGCACTCTTCTCCGAGACGAGACGCTTCACCGCTTCGGAGTCGACGCGCGCGCCGCCCGGAACGCTCTCCGGCACAGGCGCGCGATAGCGCGAAATCCGATAGCCGGTCGCTGGATCGAAATTGTCCGCCGCATGCGCAAGCCCCGGCGCCGCGAGCATGGCGGCAACCAGCAGCCAGCACCGGCTCGATAACCGCGTCCCGCGCTCAGCGTGTCTCGGTCTCATGGGTTCCGGACGTGTGCGTCGGCATGGGGCGGACCGCCGCGCCCCAAGGATAGCGGCCGACCTTGATGGATTTGATGGGCTTGCGCGTGCCGGTATCGATCACCGTCACGTCGTTCGACACCCCGTTGGTGGTGAAGAGCATGTTCTCCTCGGGCGTCAAAGCGAGATGCCAGACGCGCTGCCCCACCAGCACGTAGTCGATCACCTTGAGCGTGCGCGTATCCACGATCGCCACGCGGTTCGCCGGCCCGAGCGCAATGAACGCGGTGCCGCCGTCACTCGTGATCCGGATGCCGACCGGCTGCACGGAATCGCGGGCAACACCCGGAATTTCGAAGGTGAGCCGCGTTTCCACTTCCCTCTTCGCCATATCGATGATGCTCACCGTGCCGCCGATTTCGGAAGACACCCAGAGCTTCGAGCCATCCGGCGAGAACTCGGCATGACGGGGACGCTGGTCCACGAGCACGTTCGCGACAACCTCGTTGGTCCGGGTGTCGATCATGTGCGCCATGTTGGTGGTCTCGGAGGTCGTGACCGCGATGCTATCGTCCGGCGACACTGCCATACCCTCGGGCTCCACGCCCACATCCACCTGCGCCACCACCTTCCGCGATGGAATGTCGACGATGGTGGTCACCGCATCGTCCTCGTTGGCGATGTAGAGACGGCGCCCGTCGTGCGAGACCGCGAACTGTTCCGGGTCAGCGCCCGACGGAAGATTGTGAAGCAGCGTCTCGCCCGCCGCATCATAGACCTGCACCGCGTTGTCGTCGCTCGCGCACACGTAGAATGTCTTGAAGTCACGCGCGAACGTGACCCCGCGCGGACGCTTGCCCACCTTGAATGTTCGCACGACCTGAAGCGACTTCGTCTCGATGACGGAGACGGTGTTGTCCTTCTCGTTCGAGATGTAGACCTCGTGCGCCGCCGCGTAGGGACAAGCGAGCAGCGAGGCAACGGCGCAGGCAAGGCTGATGTGGCGCATATCGGAACCCTTGGCAAACACGGGAATGCAGGGCGCGGCGCACACGAGTTTTGGCAGCCCGCTTAAGAAACGAGCATGACAAACGCAAAATCCCAGAGATATTCGACCATGGTACAATGCCCGACAAAGAAGGGACTTTTCTGATCCAATCGGGAAATTTGCACCAATGGGCAATATCGGTTCGCTCCGCGACCGACATAAGTTGCGCCTCCGCGAACCAACAAAGAAACGATGCGGGCAGGAAACCGGAGCGCTTTTGAATGTTTGTACGTCCTTTCGTGGCGGCCCTCGCCGCGGCAATTCTATTGATTGCGACTGACAACACGCGCGTGCTCGCCCACGGCGACGTGACGCCCCAGCCGATCGATACGGCCGGCCTCGAGCCGCTCGGCGAGGAATGGCGCAAAGAAAATCCCTACCGGGACAACGCAAAGGCCATCGAGATCGGCGAGTCCGGCTACACGCAGAATTGTGCGCGTTGCCACGGCCTCGAAGTGATTTCGGGCGGCCTCGCGCCTGACCTTCGTCATCTCGACAAGGGTCCGGTCGGCGACGAATGGTTCATGGAGCGCATCCGCCACGGCGCGAAGAAGACCGACGGCACCACCATCATGCCGGCCTTCGAGGGCACCTTCAGCCAGGAGGCCATGTGGGCCATCCGTGCCTACGTCGAGTCGAAATTCAGCGAGCAGTAAGCGCCGAACCCAAGGAGGGCCGTGAGTGTGACCCACTCGCTCCTTCATCGCTTCTCTACGGTGCTGCTGGGGGCTGTCCTGATCTCGAGCAGCGTAACGGCGCGCCCTCTCGACGAGGTCATCGCCGAGGGTACCTTGCGCGTCATCGCCTACCTCGACAACGCTCCGTTCTCCGAGGAGGAGAACGGCGTGCCGCGCGGAATAGATGTCGATCTCGCGCACGCCATCGCCCGCGAGCTCGGCGTCAAAGCCGAGGTTATCCTCAGGATGCAGGGCGAGAAAGCCGATGACGACTTGCGCGCCAACGTCTGGCGCGGCCCGCTGACCGGCGGCGGAACCGGCGACGTGATGATGCACGTGCCCATCGATCGCGAGTTCGCGCTCCGCAATCGCGAAGCGGTTCTCGGCAACGCGTATTTTCAGGAACGCGTCGCCGTGGCCATTCATCCCGAGCTGACCGGAACAAATCCCAACTTCGATGTTTTCAAGACGAAGAAGATCGGCGTGCAGCTCGCGACGGTTGCCGACTACTTTCTAATGACCTACGAAGATGGAGCGCTCATCTCCAACGTTTCGCATCATGTGAAACCGGAGTTGGGAGCACGCGAGTTCATTTCGAAGGATACGGCCGCATTGATGGGGGTTCGTTCGAAAATCGAATCCCTCCTTCATCGCGACGGCATGAAGCCCACGCTGGTGGAACCGCCGATGCCCGGCATCGTTCGAACCGACTGGCTCGTCGGCATGGCGTGGAAGGAGAACAGCCGCGATCTCGGATACGCGATCGAGGCCGCCTTGAAGCGCTTGCGCGAAACCGGCGAACTATCCCGCATGTTCGAAGCCCACGGCGTCACCTACGTGCCGCCACCTCCACCGCCCTAGGACACGCACATGATGCGCACGGCTTTCTTCCTGCTCTTTCTCGCAACCAGCTTCGGCATTGCATCGGCGGCACCGCCGCAGGATCCTCTGCAATCTCCGAACTGGCAGGATATGGCCGAGCGGCTTCTCTCGGGACACGCCATCGAGTTCGACGAGCGCGTGAAGATCAGCGTGCCGTCGACCGTTGAAAATCAGGCTCAGGTACCTGTCACCGCCGACGCGCGCGCACTTCCGAACGTCGTGAAGATGATCGTGTTCGCCGATCTCAACCCGATCCAGCACGCGCTCACGCTAACGCCCGGCCAAGCCGCTCCCTTCATCTCGTTCCGCATGAAGATCGAGCAGGCAACGCCGATCCGCGCGGCCGCGCTGACGAGTGACGGGGTCTGGCACGTGGGCGGCATCTTCCTCAACGCAGCGGGCGGCGGATGCTCGGCTCCCGCGGTCGGGCGCGGCGAAGCCTCCTGGTCGGAAACGCTCGGCCAGGCAAGCGGACGCCTCTGGCGCGAAGCGGACGGCTTCTCGCGCCTGCGCTTCCGCATTCGCCATCCGATGGACACCGGCCTCGCGAAGGACAACACGCCCGCCTATTACATCGAGCGCATGGAGTTCAAGGGAAACAAGGGCGAGCCGCTTGCCTTGCTCGAGATGTATGAGCCCGTGAGCCAGGATCCCACGCTCACGCTGCTGGTTCGCCTGCCCGCGGGCGACACCGCGCTCGACGTGCAGGGACGCGACAACAACGGCGCCATCTATCGCTCCTCCGTTCCGGCTCCCTGGCGGCAGAGCATCCTCGCACCTACGAAGCAGCTTCTCGAGCAGGGACCCGCACGATGCTGACCCGCCGCAACGCGCTGAAACTCGTTGCCGGAGCAGCGAGCCTTCCCCTGCTTCCGAGCAAAGCGCACGCCGCGCCCCTCACCTACGAGCTGCGTCCCGAAAAGCTAGAGCAGGGCATCTGGATGGTGCCCGGTGCACAGCAGGCCATCACGCAGGAGAACGGCGGGGCCATCGCCAACATCACCATTCTCGACTCGTCCGCCGGCGCCATCGTCGTCGATACCGGTCCGTCGCTCCGCTACGGCGAGGCGCTCCTCAAGCTCGCCCAGGAGCTGACCGGCAAAAGCGTGGCGCGTGTGTACCTCACGCATTTCCATCCCGATCATTGCTTCGGAAACCAAGCCTTCGATCCGGCCCTCATCGCCACCACGCAGGGTGTTGTCGACGGCATGAAAGCCCTCGGCGAAGGATTTTCCGATTCCATGTATCAAACCGTCGGCGACTGGATGCGCGGTACCGAGGTCGTTCTGCCTAAGGTCATCCTCTCCGCTCCGGTCGAGGATTTCGGTGATCGCCGCATCCGGGCTCTGCCGATGCGCGGTCACACCGCATCCGATCTCGTCCTGTTCGACGAGGTCTCGGGCGTCTTGATCTCAGGCGACCTCGTGTTCCTGGACCGCGCGCCGACCACGCCGCACGCCGATTTTGAGCGCTGGCGCATCAGCCTCGCGAACCTGGGAGGAATTCCACACAATCGTCTCATCCCCGGCCACGGACCAGCCGAGCCCGGCGATCGCGGAATCCGCCAGACGCGCGAATGGCTCGAAGGCATCGAAGCCATGATCAGGGATGCCTTCGACCGCGGCCTCGACATGAACGAGGCCATGGCGCTGCCACTGCCGAAATGGGCCGAGAATATTGCGGTTTCTCGTTACGAGTACGAGCGCAGCGTGATGCATCTTTATCCGAAGCTCGAAGCCGAAAAACTTCCGCGCGTGGATCAGAAATCCTGACGCAATTGACATTTCACAAAGCTGCGACTTTAGGCGAATAGACCAATTGCCAATTATTCCCGACTTCAAGCTCGAATAACGTCCTCTTCGACCTGCATTCTTCCCATTTCGTAGCGGGAAATAATCCGGAAGCAGGTGGGAAACGCAACAAGAAGGGGATCCCAATGAAGTCCTGGAAAGTTTTGATCGCGCCAAGTGTGTGCGCGATGCTCGCAGGCTTGGCTGCACCTGCACTCGCCGACGTTTCAATCGAAGACATTGTGAACGACGCGACCACGACGAACGACGTGGTCACCTCTGGCCTTGGAACGCAGGGCCAGCGTTACAGCCCGTTGAAGACCATCAACGCCGACAACGTCGCGCAGCTCGTGCCCGCCTGGGCCATGTCGCTCGGCGGCGAGAAGATGCGCGGCCAGCAGGCGCAGGCTCTCGTCAAGGACGGCGTGCTCTACGTTACCGGCTCCTACAGCCGCATGTGGGCCGTGGACGTGAAGACCGGCCGCGAGCTCTGGCAGTACGATCATCGCCTGCCCGAAGGCATTCTGCCGTGCTGCGACGTCGTCAATCGCGGTGCAGCCCTCATCAACGACAAGGTGATCTTCGGCACGCTCGATGCCAAGCTCGTCGCCCTCAACCAGAAGACCGGCAAGGTCGTCTGGACCAAGGAGATCGACGACTACAAGGGCGGCTACTCCTACACCGCAGCCCCCCTCATCGTTCCTTCCAAGGCACACGGACCCATCGTGGTGACCGGCGTCTCGGGCGGCGAGTTCGGCATCGTCGGCCGCGTCGAAGCGCGAAAGGTCGATGACGGCGAGCTGGTCTGGTCGCGCCCGACCATCGAAGGCCACGTCGGCACGCTCAACGGCAAGCCCTCGACGATGACCGGCAAGCAGGGCGAGACCTGGCCGGGCGATCTTTGGAAGACGGGCGGCGGCGCCACCTGGCTCGGCGGCACCTACGATCCCGAGACCAACCTGATCTTCGTGGGCGCGGGCAACCCGGCTCCCTGGAACAGCCACATGCGCCCGGGCGACAACAAGTGGTCGTGCTCGCGCATCGCGATCGATCCCGAGACCGGCAACATCAAGTGGGGCTATCAGACCACGCCGAACGACGGCTGGGACTATGACGGCGTGAACGAGGTGGTCTCTTTCGACCTCAACGGCACCAAGGCCGTGGCCACGGCCGACCGCAACGGCTTCTTCTACGTGCTCGGCCGCGAGGACGGAAAATTCATCTCCGCGACGCCGTTCGTCGAGCAGATTTCCTGGGCCAAGGAGATCGGCAAGGACGGCCGTCCGGTGTTCGATCCCGCGAACCGCCCGGGCGATCCGAAGAAGGCCGCTGATGGCAAGAAGGGCTCGTCGATCTTCGCCGTGCCGAGCTTCCTCGGCGGCAAGAACCAGCAGCCGATGGCCTACAGCCCCGACACCAAGCTCTTCTATGTGCCCGCCAACGAGTGGGGCATGGATCTCCACAACGAGCCCGTCACCTACAAGAAGGGCGCGGCCTACCTCGGCGCTGGCTTCACCATCAAGCCGATCTTCGAGGACCACATCGGCGCGCTGAAGGCCGTCGATCCGGCCACGGGCAAGATCGTGTGGACTTACAAGAACAGGGCGCCGCTGTGGGGCGGCGTGCTGACGACCGGCTCGAACCTTGTGTTCTTCGGCACGCCCGAAGGCGAGCTCAAGGCCCTCGATGCCACGGACGGCAAGCAGCTTTGGAGCTTCAACACCGGCTCGGGGATCGTCGCTCCTCCGATCACCTGGGAGCAGGACGGCGAGCAGTACGTCTCCGTTCTGTCGGGCTGGGGTGGTGCAGTGCCTCTTTGGGGTGGCGAGGTCGCCAAGACCGTCGCCAACCTGAATCAGGGCGGCATGCTCTGGACGTTCAAGCTTCCTAAGAAGCTGGCCGAAGCCAAATAACGACGTCTCTTCCTCCTCTCCTCCGGGGCGGGCCGCTTCTGGCGTCCTGCCCCCTTTTCTTTTCGAGGAGCTTCACGCCATCATGGCGCATCCCATCCGTCGCCCGCAGCCGTCATGAGCATGCCACCGCCCGCCGCTCTCTCCGCGAGATCACGCATCTCGGTGCGCTACGCACTGGCGTTCGCCGCCCCGGCCTTGATTGCACTATGGGCCGTCTCGTCGGCAACGGCCCAGGCACCGGCCGAGATCGATACGGCTCTGGTCCTTGCCGTCGACGTTTCAGACTCTGTGGACGAGGCCCGTTACAGGCTTCAGATGGAAGGCATCGCCCGCGCCATCGAGGACCCCGCCGTGCTCGACGCCATCACCGGCGGAGCGAAAGGCGCCATCATGCTCTCGCTCGTCGCCTGGGCGGACGACGCGAAGCTCGCGATGCCCTGGCAGTT
This sequence comes from Hyphomicrobium zavarzinii ATCC 27496, assembly GCF_000383415.1. Taxonomy (GTDB): domain Bacteria; phylum Pseudomonadota; class Alphaproteobacteria; order Rhizobiales; family Hyphomicrobiaceae; genus Hyphomicrobium_C; species Hyphomicrobium_C zavarzinii. The sequence continues at coordinate 155,586 of NZ_KB911263.1, forward strand.
GATCCGAAATCAGTCCGACGCATTCGAGGTGGCACGGCGCGTTCGCAGCCTCCCCCATCACTCCGGCCAATACACCTGCCTCGCCCGCATGCTGCGGAGCGTCGAATCCGAAACGATGCCGGCTCTTCCCGCCCGCGCGGACCGCGTTGTCATCGACGTCTCCGGCGACGGCATCGACAATTGCGAGGTCTCCGCCGCTTCCAACACGGCACGCGACACGCTCGTGAAAGGCGGCGCAACGCTCAACGGATTGCCGATCATCGTGGCGGGCGAGAACGACGTCGTGGGCGCGGGAACCTTCCGCAGGCCTGGCTTCGCATTCGAAGACCTGGGGCTCGACCGCGATAGCACCACGCTTGACGCATGGTACAACGCCCACGTCGTCGGCGGGCCGGGAAGCTTCATCTCGCCCGCTGACGGATACGAGGACTTCGGCCGCTCCTTCCGGCGCAAGTTCATCACCGAGATCAGCGCGCCGGCTTCAACGCCCCTTCATCTCACGCCCTCCGCCAGACGCGCCTTGAGCGCCGCGTCGAACCGCGACGACATGAAGAGCCACAGCCCCGCAACCGGGATCGAAGCGAGCGCGACGGCCGCGAGCGGCAGCCCCATCGCCTTCGTGAGCCCGTTGAACACCGCCCCCGACAGCGCATCTCCTCCGCGATAGATCACGGTGTCGATGAAGTTCTGCGCCTTGTAGCGCTCATCCGCGTCGACGGCCGTGTAGAGAACCTTGGTTGCAGGATTGGAGAGCGCGAATGCGGCCACCCGCTCCGCCACCATGATCGCCGCTACCACATGAAGCTCGGGCCATGCGGCGTAGATCGCGAGCCCGAGCACGGTCAGCGCGGGCAGCACCGAGGCCGCCGCGCTGACGCCAAGCCAAGACATCACCCGCCCGGCGAGAAACACCTGCACCAGCACCGTGAGGATGCTTGTGATCAGGTCCCGCTCGGCAAAGAACTGGACACGGGCCGTCGCATCCGCAATCGTCTCGCCCGCGAGCCGTGACTGCTCGAGATAGAAGAAGGTCGAAAGCAGGTTGGCGATCAGCACATACCCCGCAATACGCAGAAGGTAGCTGTCGCGCACGACGCGCTCCGCGCCCGAGAGAAGCGTGCGCAGCGTGGGCGGCTCGTCGAGCGCAGCACTCTCCGGCGCAGAGCGAATCGCCACCCCGCGCAGCCAAACCGAAAGCGCAGCCGCCACAACGAAAATCAGAGCCGCAATCAGCAGAAGGTTCTCCTGCCCGACGATCCGGACCAAGCCGTTCGCGGCGAACGGGCCGAGAACCGCCCCCGTCGTGCCACCCGCCGCGATGAAGCCATAGAGGCGCTTTGCCTGCGCGCTGTCGTAGATGTCCGACATCAGGATCCAGAACAGCGAGACGACGAACAGGTTGAAGACGCTGCCGAACACGAAGAAGGCGCCACCGAGCGCGCCGGTCCCGTCCGCGCGTAGCGCCGCCCAGAAGAACAGCATGAGCCCGACGAAGAAGGCATACACGCCGGGCAGCACCGCCTTGCGCGGCACCCGCGCCACAACCCAGCCAAACACGGGAACGGCGGCGAGCATCGCGAGAAACACCAGCAGGAACCAGAGCTGGCGCTGATCCGCGGTCGCTTCCGCGCTGATGTTCTCGCGCACCGGGCGGATGAGGTAGTATCCGCCGAGCACCAGCGCGAACGTCACGAACGATCCCAGCGCCGCGACCACCTCGGACCGTTCGACATCCACGGCACGCCGCAGGAGTTTGTGCACGAGCGAGCGCTCCGGCACCGGCGCCTCGTCTAGATCCATCTGATTTGCCCCCTCTGCGCGGCCCCTTCGCGGAACCTCGCATGTCTCGCGCGAGAGAGCTAGCGGGCTCGGCGAGCGGCCGCCCGAGCCTCAGCCAGTACCGTTGGCGGCATCTGGCTCGGCCCAGCTCACGCCAATCTTCTCCCGCCATCCGAACCGCACCAGATGGTCCTCTACGATCAGCTTCACGCGGGTAAGCTCAGGCTCCGTGCCTGCCTCGCAGCGCACCACCAGCTCGTCGCCCGCCGCTGTCATCAGGCACAGACCCGGGCGGAAATCGACGCGGCCTTGCTTGTCGTCGTATTCGGCCGGCGTCTTGTGCGCGAAATGCTTGCAGAGCTGAATAAGATAGCGGCTCGCCTTTTCGGACGTCACCCGCGCTTCTGCAATGTACATGTCCCGAGCCTCCCCGCTCATGGCAGTGCTAGCTGAATAGGTGAAACGGCCAGCCGGTCGAGCTGGCCGTTCCCTTAAGTGCAGCGGCTGGGCAGCTCGTTGATCTCGCCCGGCAGCAGCCCTATGCCGGTCAGAACTCGACCTTGCCCGAGAGCAGGAACGTCCGGCCCTGGTTGGCGATCGGCACCAGCGTTCCGCCGAACGCGTTCGCCCGGTCGATGTAGTAGGTGTCGAACAGGTTCAGCACATCGGCACGAAGCGTCAGGCTCTGAGCGAAGTTCGGGACCCACTGGGCGTAGATGTTGTGAACGTCATAGCCCTCGAGAACCCCATACGGGCCTCCGGGACCCGGCACGAACTCCAGGTCGTCGTAGTCGAACACGATCTGCGACAGGAAGCCGACCGCCAGCCCCGTGTTCGCGAACTCGTAATGGCCGTATATCTTGAGCTGGTCGCCGATGGGCGTGCCATAGTACCAGCTCGTGGTCGTCAACGGCCCGTCTCCGTACTCGGTGACCGCATGGATGTAGTTGGCGCCGATCGTGCCGGAGCGCCACGAATAGCGCGCCGAGACGTCCACGCCGCGGGTTTCGATGTCGTCGTCGTTCACGACCACCGCGCAGCTGGGGCAGACCGGATCCTGGATGCGCGTGTTGAAGTAGCTGGCCTCGATCAGGAGGCCGCTCTCCGAGAACTGCAGACCGGCCTTGTAGCTTTCCGAGTTCTGCGGATCTAGTCCCGGGGCGTACGCCGAGGGATTGTTAGGCCGCAGCAGCATCGCCTCGTAGAGCGGAATGCCGCCGAAGCTGTAGCCGTAGGATGCCTTCGCCGTGATCTGACGCGTGAGGTCGTACTCGAGCGCGATGTTGGGGCTCACCCCGCTCGTGTCGAGATCGCTCCCATCCGCGGCTTCGAGCCTGTTGGCGTCCGCACGCAGACCGGTCGAGACGCGCAGATGCTCGATCGGCTCGAAGCGGTACTGCACATAAGCGCCGAAGTTGGTGAGCGTCTCGCCGAAGCGGCCCGCAAAATTCACGTGCATGTTGGAGGGATGCACGGTCGTCGTCTCGTCACGATAGAAGTCCACGCCCGCCGTGAGCTTTCCGGGGCCGACCACGAAGGTGTTCTGCACCTTTCCGCCGATGCTCTCGATATCGACAGTGCCGTAAGCGGTGCATCCGAAGCTGGCCGCCGCCACGCCGCACACCCCGGCCGGCCGGCGCCGCTCGAGCTGGCTGTCGTTGTAATAGAAAGAAACCTCGGGATCGTACCAGGCCGTCGGCCGGGTCGTGCTGTACTGGAACGTGTAGGTATCGCGCTCGGAGATCGCGAACGCGGGACCAAAGCCCGGATGCAGCACGCTGAGGTTGGTGCGGAATGGGCGAAGGCCCTCGTCGCTGATGTGTTCCGCTGACGCCGAGAAGCGATGCCCATCGGCCGACTCATAGGCCAGCTTGCCAAGGTAGTTCACGAGATCGACATCCGTCGCGGCCACGATGTTGCCGCGGCCGTCCTCGTAAGCATCCCCGTCCGATCCCGACGCATAGCCGAGGATCTCGAAGCCATTGCTCTTTCCGTAGGCGGCGCCACTCTTCTTGAACACGTTCGCATTGGTATCGTAGCTGAGCTCGGCAAAGCCGCCGAGCTTTTGGCCCTCTTTCAGAAGGTCGGAGACGTCTTTCGTCGTGTAACGGATGGCGCCGCCCAGCGCGTTGGGGCCAGCGTCTGCGCTCGAGACACCCGCATCGACGGCAACGCCCTTCAGCATTGAGGGATCGATGACGTTGTTCCCGTTGTGGTGGAAGCCGTTGCGCTGCGCCTGCCGCGCGCCGTCGATCTGCACATTGAGCATCGTCTCCTCAATGCCATGCACGTAGACCTTGGTGCTCGATTGCGTGGTACCGCCCGCCGTGACCGCCGTCTCGCGGGAATAGAGATCCTGGATGTTCTGCGGCTGCGTCCGCGCCAGCTCCCCTTGCGTGATCGTGACATCAGCCCCCTTGCCCAGCGGACCTTTGACGGTCACCTGATCGACTGGTAGCTCGGCGGACGATTCCGGCTCGGCCACAGCTTCGAGAGGCGCGGGAGCGGGCGCTTTCTTCTTTGCCTTGCTCTTGGCAGGCTTGGCAGCTTCGACCGTGATCGGCGGCAGCGGCTGACTTTTGTCAGCCGCGCTCTGAGCCTGTGCGGCGCCGGGCGCAGCCAACATCAAGGCAACCAGCGATAATCCGTACCCGCCAGCGGCCCCCCGGCCGGCTGAGCGCACTCCGCATCCAACTTTAGTCATTCCAGTCCCCCAAATACCCCAGTCACTCTGCATAACCTTGACTGTTACTTTCAAGTTTATAAGTTGGGGCCTAGCATGCCCAGCGGCGATGCCTTTGCGCGATCGCCAAAGGTTTTTGACGAAACAGCGGTTTTCCGGTCGTCCGTTAGAAACGAACACGGATGCCGGTATCAAAGCCGGGGGGCGGAACGGACGAGCGCCGGACCGACACGTTCGGGGGAAAGTAGATGGCCATCACCACAGACGTATCGAGGGGATGCGAGCGCCCGCAGGTGAGCTGTGCGGAGATCTCGCGCCAGATGCACCACGCCGGCACCGACCACACGTTCATCCGGCCGGATCTCGAACCCAGCGACAACGCGATCGAGGGCCGCTTCCTGCTCTGCCGCCTCAAGTCCGGCATCGTGCTCCACGCGACCGAGATCAGGGATCTGCACGAGATGACGACGCAGCTCGTCGCCGGGCCGGACCTCACCTTCTTCGTCGTGCTGGATGGCCTCGTCGACTTCTCCATCGACAACCGCCAGTTTCTCGCTGCGGACCGCCGCAACGCCCTGCGGAATGCCGACTGCAGCGCGCTGATGCTGACGGAACACGCCGTCATGACACGCCGCGCTCATAAGGGCGACCGCACCCGCAAGGTCACCGTCTCCGTCGATGGAGACTGGCTCGCGGAGATGGCCGACGGCAGCAACGGACAGCGTCTGCGCCAGTTCACGACGTCGCATCTCTCGCACGCCACCTGGCGGGCCTCCCCGCGCCTGCTCGCGCTGGCCGAGCAGATCCTCAATCCACCCGACCACTGCACCGTTCTCAGGGACATGTACATCGAAAGTCGCAGCATCGAGATGATCGCCGAAGCCGTCTCGACCCTCGGCGGCGAGGACGCGCCCGCAATCACCACCGGGCTCGCGACACGCGATGCCCGCAAGGCGCGGGCGGCGCGCGACTACATCGAGGCCAATCTCGACAAGGTGCTGAGCCTCCCGGAGATCGCGCGCGAGATCGGCGTGAGCCCCACCTCGCTGCAGCGCCGCTTCAAGGCGGCATACGGAACCACGGTTGTCGATTTCCTGCGTGCACGAAAGCTCGACAAGGCGCGCGACGCACTCGAACGCGACGGCCTCAGCATCGGAGAAGCCGCCTTCCTCGCCGGTTATTCGAACCCGGCCAACTTCACCACTGCATTTCGCCGCGCCTTCGGCATCCTGCCCAAGGCGATCAAGCGCTAGCAGAGCGCGGCCCTGCCTCTCATCCAACCGAAAGGAAACCTCGTGATCGGTCTCATCTGCGTGCGCTGGCACAAGATCCGCGTGAGTGCCCTCGCGGCAGCCTGCCTCGCCCTGATCGGTCTCGCTGCGCCCGCCCGGGCCGAGCCAGTCGTCGTCAAACACGTGCAAGGCGAGATCACGCTGCCGGCAAGGCCCCAGCGCGTCGTCACGCTCGACTTCACCTCACTGGAGACGCTCGACGCGCTCGGCGTGCCCGTCACCGGAGTGATCGGAACGCTGCTGCCCGATCACCTCGCGAAGTACAAGGACGCAGCCTACGTCAAGGCCGGGACCCTGTTCGAGCCAGACTACGAGGCCATTAACGCCATCAAGCCGGACCTGATCATCGTCGCCGCCCGCTCCGGGCCGAAGCTTCCCGAGCTCGCCAGGATCGCGCCGACCATCGATCTCACGGTCGACGAAGCCAACTATGTGGCGAGCGCGCTTGCCAACGCGCGCACCCTCGGACGCATCTTCGGCAAGGAAACCGAGGTCGAGGCCCTGATCGGCAAGCTCGAAGCCTCGATTGCGGCCTTGCGCACGAAATCTGCAACCGCCGGCAAAGGCCTCATCGTTCTGACCACCGGCGGAAAGATGAGCGCCTACGGCCCCGTCTCGCGCTTCGGCGCCGTGCATCGCGATTTCGGCTTCGCGCCGGCTGTCGAGAGCCTCGATAAGGCGGTGCACGGACAAGGCATCTCTTTCGAGCTGATCCTCAAAGCGAACCCCGACTGGCTGTTCGTGATCGACAGAGACCTCGCCGTGGGACGCACCGGACAACCCGCAGCCCAGTTGCTCGAAAATCCCCTCATCGCCCGCACCACGGCCTGGCAGAAGAAGCAGGTCGTCTATCTCGATCCCGTGCGCTGGTATCTCGTGGGCGGCGGCTTGCCGTCGCTTCAGAACTGCGTCGAGCAGATCGCCCAGGCGATCGAACGGAAATAGCACCCGCCGCCCCGTCCGCCAAACTATCGAGCGAACACCGCCATGCTCCCCATCGCCCTGGGCATCGCCATCGTCGTGAGCCTCGCGCTCACGAGCCTGTTCATCGGCGCAAGCGACGTGACCCTTTCCACGTTGCTCGAATCCGGATGGCAGGACGGCCCCATGCAGGTCCTTCTCATCAGCCGGCTTCCGCGAACGCTTGCGCTTATTCTCGCAGGTACCGCGATGGCGGTTTCAGGCACCCTCATGCAGATGCTAGCCCGCAATCGCTTTGCCGAGCCGTCAACCGTGGGAACGGTCGAAGCCGCGAAGCTCGGCTTTCTTACCGTGCTCATCGCAGCTCCCGGCGCGCCCATCTTCGTAAAGCTGATCGTGGCATCCATCTTCGCCCTCGCCGGAACCGCGATCTTTCTTCGCATCCTCCAGCGGCTCCCCCTGCACTCGACCCTCATCGTGCCGCTCATCGGCATCCTTCTCGGCGGCGTCATCAACGCGGTCGCAACCTTCATCGCCTACCGGTTCGAGCTGATCCAGTCGCTCGAATCCTGGAGCACGGGCGACTTCTCGATGATCCTGAGCGGCCGCTACGAGTTGCTCTGGCTCGCGTTCGCCTTGACCGTGATCGCCTATCTCATGGCCGATCGTTTCACCGTCGCCGGCATGGGGCGGGATTTCACCGTCAATCTCGGGCTCGACTATCGCTCGGTCGTCTCTATGGGCTTGATCATCGTCTCGGTGGTGACGGCCGTCGTCGTCGTAACCGTCGGCATGATCCCCTTCCTCGGGCTCGTGGTGCCGAACCTCGTAAGCCTCACCCTGGGCGACAACGTCCGGCGCACCGTGCCATGGGTGGCGCTCCTCGGCGCGGGGCTCGTGCTCGCCTGCGACATCGCCGGACGCCTGATCAACGCGCCTTACGAGATCCCCATCGGGACCATGCTCGGCGTCGTGGGCAGCGCCCTCTTCCTCCATCTCCTGTTGCGCAAACATGCTCGCCTGGCTTGATCCCGCCCACCGCCGCCCGCTGCAGGTCATCGCGGCGCTCGCCGTCGCCACCCTGCTCGCCGCCGTCGCGTTCATGACGGTCGGCGCCAAAGGTCAATGGGATTTCGTGCTTCCCTTCCGCGGCACCAAGCTCGCGGCCATGGCGCTCGTGGCCTACGCCATCGCCGTCTCAACCGTCCTGTTCCAGACGGTGACCGCCAACCGCATCCTCACCCCATCGATCATGGGATTGGACTCCCTCTACATCCTGATCCAAACGAGCCTCGTCTTCGCGGTCGGCAGCTCCCGCGTCACGACACTCGGCCCGCAGGCGCTGTTTCTCACCCAATGCGCCGCCATGATCGCCTTCTCCTGGATGCTATACCGCGCGCTGTTCTCGGGCCGCATGCAGAGCCTGCATCTGGTTCTTCTGGTGGGGCTCGTGCTCGGCGTTCTCTTTCGCAGCCTCTCGAACCTTATGCAGCGCATCATGGCGCCGAACGAGTTCGTGGTGCTGCAGGACCGCCTCTTCGCCAACTTCAACACCGTGCACAGCGACGTGCTGCTCATCTCAGCCGTCGCTCTCGTCGCCGCCACGTTGCTCGGCTGGCGCCACCTTCGCACCTTCGACGTGCTGGCGCTCGGACGCGACGCCGCCATCAGCCTCGGCGTGGACTACAAGGCGACCGTGACACTGATCCTCGTGATCGTGTCCGTCCTCGTCTCGGTCTCGACCGCCCTCGTCGGCCCGGTTACCTTCTTTGGCTTGCTCATCGCGAGCCTCGCTTATCAGATCACCGGCTCATCCAAACATATCCATGTTCTGCCGGTGGCCATCCTGCTCGCCATCCTCACCCTCGTCGGAGGCCAGATCGTCCTCGAGCGGGTGTTCGCCTTCGAAACCGCCCTCAGCATCATTATCGAGTTCGCTGGCGGCATCGCCTTCATCATTCTCACCCTTAGAAGTGCACAACGATGATCGAGACAAAGGCCCTGACGAAGAGCTACGGCAGCGCCGTTGTCGTCGACAACGTCTCGCTCAGCCTCCCGCGCGGCGGCATCACGTCCATCATCGGCGCGAACGGAGCGGGCAAGTCAACGCTGCTCGCGCTCATCAGCCGCCTGCTGACGCCGACAGCCGGTTCGGTCACGGTCGATGGCCTCGATGTTGCAACCACCGCCGGGGACGTGCTCGCGCGCCGCCTCTCGATCCTGCGGCAGGACAACCACATCGCCGCCCGCCTCACCATTCGCGATCTCGTGGCCTTCGGGCGTTACCCTCATTCCAAAGGCCGCATGACCGCCGAGGACCAGAGGATGGTCTCGGAAGCCATCAGCTATTTGGCGCTCGACGACATCGCGGACCGCTTTCTGGACGAGATCTCCGGCGGCCAGCGCCAGCGGGCCTTCGTGGCCATGGTTCTGTGCCAGAACACCGACTACGTGCTGCTCGACGAACCCTTGAACAATCTCGACATGAAGCACGCGGTCGGCATGATGAAGCTGTTGCGGCGCATCGCCGATGACCTGAAAAAGACCTTCGTCATCGTCATCCACGACATAAATTTCGCATCCATCTATTCGGACCGCATCGTGGCCATGCGAGATGGCATCGTCGTGCGCCAGGGCTCGCCTGCGGAGATCGTGAGAACCGACGTTCTGCGTGAGATCTTCGGCATAGACATCGCCATCCACGAGGTCGATGGCCACCGCGTGGGGCTGTACTACCTCTAGCCCAAACAGCCACCGGCGCGCAGAGCCTCAGCCTTTCCCGGACTTCTCGTCCTTCTTGAAGGTCGAGCCCGCTTCCTTGAACTTCATCAGGTGCGCATCCTCCGCAGAGCCGCGCGTCTCGCCGACGACGCCGAACGGCAACGGCTCGTCCTGCGCATAGCGTTTGCCGAGACGGTAGGCGATCTCCGCGCGCGCGGTCTCGACTCCGAGATAGAAGGCGTGGCCCGCGTCCGATCGCGTCTCGAGATGCGGGTAGAGCTGGAACGGATCGTCGGACACGTGATGTCCGTTCTTGTTGTAGATGTGGATGCCGTCCTCCGCGACCTCGATGCGATAGTTCACGTCGCGGATCTGGGTCGCAAGCGTGCGGATCTCCTCCGGCGTGGAGGCAAAGCCGCGCCGATCCCGAAGCGCCATCAGCCCCATGCCGAAACCCTGCGGCAGCGAGTTGGCCTTCTTGGCCGCGAAATATTCGCGCCGCGCGCGATCGAACTCGCGGATCGCCGTGCGGCAATGCGGGCTCACCTGCACGGCCAGCACCGCCGTGATGTCGAGCTCCGAGCACAGTCCCATCAGCAGCGCATTGATGCCGGTCGTGTCCGCGTCTGTGAGCTCGGTGACGTTACCGATGCCCATCAGGATCGGCACGTCCGGCCGCCGCTTGCGCAGGTCCACATAGCGCGCCACCGAAGCCGCGAACCCGTAGTGGATAGGATCGAGAATGGGATCCGCATAAAAAGGCTTCCCCTTCGCAATCATCATGTCGATGGCGCGATCGAGCGAAGCGGCATCCGCCGCGCCCGCCGAGACCAGGATCGGTACGGCGGGTCCTTCGTCCGCGATGCCGATCGTCTTCTCGGAAAGGCTGAGCAGGAAGTCCGCTCCAGCCTTGGTGGCGCGCGACAGCTCCTCGGCATTGAAGGAATCGACGCTCACCCGCACGCCATCCGCCTGCAGCGCCGCAATCGCCTCCTCGAGATGAGGAAACGGGCTATCCGGCAGGCAGCCGAGATCGATCACGTCCGCGCCGTCCGCCCGCAGCTTCCTTGAACGCTCGACGATCTCCGCCGGGGTCATCAAAGTTGCATCCACGATCTCCGCAAAGATCGTGACGTTCTGCTGGGAGAGATCGACCTTCTCGCGCGCATGCCCGAGATATTCCGGCAGATCGGCCACCTCGTCCGGCCCGCGCTCGAAACGCGTGCCGAAGTGATCCGAGAGGCGGTCCAGATCGCCACGGAAGCGGCCGGGCATCACCACCCGGTCGGCCCCTTCCGGCAATGTCAGGCGCCGCTCCACGATGTCCGTGGTCATCAACGCGGCGACTTTGACGCCGACGTTGGCGACGACGGGATCGAGCTTATCGCTCGCCACCTGCTCAGCCACGCGCTTCACGCGCGGCTCCGCCAGCGACCCGGTTACAAGCACCACACGCTCGGCCATCGCCTGCCTCTCAATCGTCCTCTGCTTTTCTGCTCATGGCACGCCGGCCGCCCCCAGCGCAACGCCACCCGTCATGAGTGGCAGTGTCAGAAGCAGCCGTCGTTAAGGCAAGGCCACCCGCAATGCCCGGAATCAGGCGTCCGGACGGCCTGCCCCATCCGCCAGGCGGGCTGCGGCCGAATCTCCCACCAGCGCCGTGAAATCGCGCCGCCACGTCTCTGCACCTTCGGCGACGGCCCGATAGACCGCCTTTCCGACGGCCTCTCCGATCGCCGTGTGAAGCCCGGCGAACCGCGCGCCGTGCGCCCCCCTGGGCGCCGCCACGACAATGCAATCCGTACCGGTCCCCGTGATGGCCGCGCCCGCCCGGCGCACGTCCGTATCGAGGATGGCGGCCGTCCGCGCCTGAGCCACGATCGAGACCGTCTCGACCAACGCGCCCGGCGTCAGCGGCGAGGAGACATGGACGAGCGTATTGACCGTCCCCGGCAGCCACACCGGCTCGGCACACCGCTCCCCCACACGCTCCCCGTTCGAGAGCCCGACGGTCGCGAGGCACGTCGCCGTCTCCCCCTCCACAGTCGCCTGAAAGAGATGATGGCGCGCGACGTTGCGCGAGGTGATCAGCGTGACGGCGTCCTCGATATGATGATCCCGCATCAGCCGCTCGATGCTCACGAGGGGATCCTCCGAGGCGGGGAGATCCACGTTCCGGACTTCGAGCCACGCCACGCGCTGCGCGTCTTGAAACCCGGGCTTCGTGAGCGACCAGCTCAGCATCGCCTGAGGCGCGTCAAAGGTCGCGACCAGAAGCGGCGCTCGAAATGAGATCGAAAAGGGCAGGTTCAAGCGGGGAGCACTTTCAGCGTGGGAAGTCTCGATCGTAACGGCGGAGACCGTCTCGAAAAAACGCTGGCCGGTCAAGCGAAGGCCGGAACCATGGGGAGAAAACCTGTCCCGCGCCCGCAATTCCGGCGCGCAAGCGCCGCGCCGTGCGAGGCTCCGCCGAAGGGCGCCCATTGACAGTTGCAAATCATTCGCATATGCATAAAGGAGCGATGCAATCCAGGAGTCCTGCATGCAGCCTGCCGCAACGGGAGAAATCCGCCGCTCCATTCTGATGGGAGCGATCGCGGGCTTCATTTTGCTCGCCCTGGCGGCCCTGCTGGCCCCTTCCCGCGCCGCAGACGAAAAGAAGGCCAAGCCCTTCCGCGTCGTCACGACCTTCACCGTGATCCAGGACATCGCCCAGAACGTCGCCGGAACGTCGGCCGTCGTCGAATCCATCACCAAGCCCGGCGCCGAAATCCACGACTACCAGCCGACCCCGCTCGACATCGTCAAAGCCCAGTCCGCCGACCTCGTGCTGTGGAACGGCATGAACCTCGAACGCTGGTTCGAGAAGTTCTTCGAGAACGTGAAGGACGTGCCCAGCGCCGTCGTGAGTGACGGCATCGAGCCCATGGGCATCACCGACGGCCCCTATACGGGCAAGCCCAATCCGCACGCCTGGATGTCGCCCTCCAACGCGCTCGTCTACATCGAGAACATTCGCAAGGCCCTGGTGCAGCATGATCCGGATCATGCCGAAGCCTACAATGCCAACGCGGCCGCCTACGCAGCAAAGATCAAGGAGCTGGACGCCCCGCTCCGCGCCCGCATCGGTGCCATCCCGGAAGCCCAGCGCTGGCTGGTCTCGAGCGAAGGCGCCTTCAGCTATCTGGCCCGCGACTACGACATGCGCGAAGCGTTTCTCTGGCCCATCAACGCCGACGAGCAGGGCACGCCCAAGCAGGTCCGCAAGGTGATCGACCTCGTCCGTGCCAACAAGATCCCTGTCGTATTCAGCGAAAGCACAATCTCCGACAAGGCCGCGAAGCAAGTGGCCAAGGAGACAGGCGCCCGCTACGGTGGCGTGCTCTACGTGGACAGCCTGAGCGCCGCGAACGGCCCCGTTCCGACCTACATCGACCTCCTGAAAGTCACCGTGGAAACGATCGTCGAAGGTTTCACATCTTGACCGAAAGCCTCGAAACGGCCGGCGCGCATCGAAAAAGCCCTGCAACAGGAGTTCCGCCGGGCCGAGCCCCCTCCATCGGCGTCCGCAACGTCACCGTCGTCTACAGCAATGGACACGTCGCCCTCGACGACGTGTCCTTTTCGCTGTCTGCGGGCACCATTTGCGGCCTCGTCGGCGTGAACGGCAGCGGCAAATCCACCCTCTTCAAGTCCATCATGGGCTTCGTGCGCCCGACCCGCGGAGAGATCCGCATTGCGGGCCTTCCCGTCGACGCGGCCTTGAAGGCCAACCTCGTCGCCTATGTCCCCCAAAGCGAGGACGTGGACTGGAACTTCCCCGTGCTCGTCGAGGACGTGGTGATGATGGGCCGCTACGGCCACATGGGCTTTCTGCGCATTGCCTCCAAGGAAGACCGCCGCCGCGTGGACGAAGCCCTCGAACGCGTCTCCATGACGAGCTTCCGCAAGCGCCAGATCGGCGAGCTGTCCGGCGGCCAGAAGAAGCGCGTCTTTCTCGCCCGCGCGCTCGCCCAGCAGAGCCCCATCATCCTGCTCGACGAGCCTTTCACCGGCGTGGACGTCAAGACCGAAAGCGCCATCATCGAGCTCCTGCGGGATCTGCGCGCACGCAACCATCTTATGCTGGTCTCGACGCACAACCTCGGCAGCGTGCCGGACTTCTGCGATCAGGTGGTGCTGATCAACCGCAAGCTGCTCGCGGCCGGGCCCACTGCCACCACCTTCACCCAATCCAACCTGGAGAAGGCGTTCGGCGGCGTGCTGCGTCATTTCAAGCTCGGCGGCTCCGATCTCCATGCGGACGACGACCGCCGTGCCGTCACCGTGCTCACCGACGACGAACGTCCAGTGGTCTTCTACGGCGACCGCAACGATCCGCGCCGCGGCACGGAAGAGTCCAAGAAAGGCCCCTGACCATGGGTGAGCTCCTGGTCCCCTTCGAATACAACTACATGGTCAAGGCCATGTGGGTGAGCGGTCTCGTCGGCGCCACCTGCGCCTTCCTCTCCGCTTACCTGATGCTCAAAGGCTGGTCGTTGATGGGCGACGCGCTCGCTCACTCCATCGTGCCGGGCGTCGCCGGGGCCTATCTCCTCCAGATTCCCTTCGCCGCCGGCGCCTTCTTCGCCGGCCTGCTCGCCGCAGTCGGCATGTGGTTCGTGCGCCAGCAGAGCAAACTGCGGGAGGATGCTGTCATCGGCATCGTGTTCACCGCTTTCTTCGCAGCGGGTCTCCTGCTGGTCTCCATAAATCCAACTGCCGTCAACGTGCAGTCGATCGTGCTCGGGAACATCCTCGGCATCTCTGACGAAGACGCCTTCCAGGTCGTCGCCATCTCCGCGATCTCGCTTTCCGTCCTTCTGCTCAAGTGGAAGGACCTGATGGTCGCCTTTTTCGACGAGGCCCATGCGCGCTCGGTCGGTCTCAACCCGGCGCTGCTCAAGATCCTGTTCTTCACGCTGCTCAGCGCCTGCACGGTGGCCGCGCTGCAAACCGTCGGCGCGTGTCTGGTCATCGCCATGGTGGTAACACCGGGCGCCACCGCCTATCTGTTGACCGACCGCTTCGGCAAGCTCCTCGCCCTCAGCGTGGCGATCGGCGCGGGCACGAGCATCCTCGGCGCCTATCTCAGCTTCTTCATCGACGGCGCGACAGGCGGCGTGATCGTCACCTTGCAGACCCTGCTCTTCCTTGCCGCGTTCTTCCTCGCCCCCAAGCACGGGATGCTGGCCGCCCGCAGGCAGGCCGCGACGTCCGGCGACGCCACGGGAAAAGCCGCGCAATGACCGCCATCCTCGACTTCTTCACCGCGCCCCTCGCCTATGAGTTCATGCAGCGCGCGCTCATTGCGGCCGTTCTCATCGGTGCGGTGTGCTCGGTTCTCTCGTGCTATCTCGTCCTGCGCGGATGGTCGCTGATGGGCGACGCCATTTCCCATGCCGTTCTTCCGGGCATCGTGCTCGCCTTCGTCACCGGCCTTCCCCTGGCTGTCGGCGCCTTCGCCGCCGGCCTCTCCTGCGCGCTGCTCACGGGCTATCTCAAGGAAAACAGCCGCGTGAAAGAAGATACTGTCATGGGCATCGTCTTCTCCGGCATGTTCGGCTTTGGGCTCGTGCTCATGACCAAGGTCGAGACAGACCAGCACCTGAACCACATCCTGTTCGGCAACATGCTGGGCGTCACCTGGCGCGACGTCATGGAAACCGGACTGATCGCCGGCGTGACCCTGCTCATCGTGCTGGCGAAGCGGCGCGACCTCCTCCTCTATTGCTTCGATCCCCAGCACGCCCGCGCCATCGGCCTTCCTGTCCGGCTCATCCACTACGGCCTGCTCGTGCTGCTGTCGCTCACCATCGTCGCAGCGCTGAAGGCGGTCGGCGTCATTCTCGTCGTCGCCATGCTCATAACGCCGGGCGCCACGGCCTACCTGCTCACCGACCGCTTCGAGCGCATGCTCGCCATATCCGCCGCCGTCGCCGTCGGATCGAGCGTGATCGGCACGCTCGTGAGCTTCCACATCGACGGCGCCACCGGTCCCTGCATCGTGCTGATCCAGGCAGCCGCCTTCGTCGCCGCTTTCCTGCTAGCCCCCCGAACCGGCCTCCTGCGCCGAAGGCTCCCGGCGAAGAGCAGCAGCACGCCCTGACGAGACGGGGCCTGCAACCGGCCCTCGCCGATTACAAGCCCCGCACACACGTCTGCCTCGAACGGGCGCTTACCGCCAGGTGATCTGGCCGCCCACACGCCCGCCGACCACGTCGCTGCCCCGTCCGTTTTCCAGCCCCACACCGATGCCGCCCGAGAACGTCACGCGGTCGCCATCGGTGAACACGTTGTAGCCCATCACGCCTTGTGCGCTGAAGCTGAGCGCCTGCGCACCTTCATAGAAGCCCGCGTTGAAGGCGATGCCGAACTTCTCCCCCGCGATCAGATCCGGATTCTCCATGGAGATTGCGAGCGCGATGCCGGATTCGGATTCGTCGAGGCGCTCGAAGATGGAGCCGCCGTCCGTCGCGAGATGCCCGGCCTTGTCCGACGTCACCACTTCGAGCGGACCCGTCTGGCGCGACTTGCTGAGCGCCGACGTGATGCCCGGCGTCGTGTAAGTCTCCGTGCCGCGGCCGATGACGATCTCGTTGAAGGTCGTCGTCTGCGCGCCCGTTCCAAAGGCGGACGAGTTGGAATGCGTCGCCGTCGCGCCCGGACCGACCGCCGTGGCATTCGCGCCGGTGGCCGTGCTGTTGTCGCCGAACGCCGCGCCACCGTTCGAGGCACGCGCGACCCGGCCGATCGCGACGGACCCGGTCGCAACAGCACCCTGGCCGATGGCGATCGCCGCCACGCCGGACGCTGCCGCGTCCGTACCGACAGCAATCGCGTCGTCTTCCGATGCCAGCGTGTTGTTGCCGACCGAGATCGTGCGAGAGGCAACATGTCCGTTCCCAGCGCCTGTGCCGACCGAAACGTTGTCGCTGCCGCTCAATCCATTGCCGGAGCCCACACCGGACGCGACGTTGCGGCTGCCGCTGACGGCGTTGCCTGTGCCGGTGCCCGAAGCCTGGTTGTCGTCGCCCGTCACCACGTTGCCCGTTGCAACGCCGGAAGCGCTGTTCCGATTTCCTCCGACGAGGTTGCCCGACGCGAAGCCGCTGGCCTGATTGTTGTTGCCGCCGACGCCGTTGCCGGAAAGCGCGCCGCTGGCCTGGTTATTGAAACCGGCCACGCCGTTGCCCACGCCGAGACCGCTGGCCTGATTGCCTACGCCGACGACGAGGTTGCCGGAGCCGATGCCGCTCGCCTGGTTGCCGATGCCCGCGACGAAATTACCGGAGAATGCGCCTTGCGCGTAGTTGCTGAAGCCTCCGACGAAGTTGCCAACGCCGAGGCCTTCCGCGCCGTTGTTGTCGCCGCTCACCACGTTGCCCGAGCCCACGCCGCTCGCTTGGTTGCCGTCACCGGTCACGACGTTGCCGGATGCTGTGCCTTCGGCGTTGTTGTCATCGCCCAGCACGACGTTACCGGTGCCCACGCCCTTCGCCGAGTTCCGGCTGCCGCCGACAGCGTTACCCGTCCCGGTCCCCGTCGTGTTGTTGTCAGAGCCCGTGACCACATTGCCCGACCCGACACCCGCTGCCACGTTCCGCGAGCCGGTGACGATATTGCCAGTCCCCGTGCCGGAACCCTGGTTGTCGTCACCCGTCACCACGTTGCCCGACAGCACGCCGTTCGCAGCATTGCGCGAGCCAGTCACGATATTGCCCGTGCCCGTGCCGGTCGTATTGTTGTCGTCGCCGCTCACCGCATTGCCCGACCCGACACCAGCAGCCACGTTCCGCGAGCCGGTCACGATGTTACCTGTGCCCGTGCCGGAACCCTGGTTGTCGTCACCCGTCACCACGTTGCCCGACAGCACGCCGTTCGCAGCATTGCGCGAACCGGTCACGACGTTACCCGTCCCGGTCCCAGTCGTGTTGTTGTCAGAGCCGGTGACCACATTGCCGGA
>NZ_KB911264.1 GCF_000383415.1 Hyphomicrobium zavarzinii ATCC 27496
CCCGAGAGCACGCCGTTCGCAGCATTGCGCGAACCGGTGACAACATTGCCCGTCCCCGTGCCAGTCGTATTGTTGTCGTCGCCGCTCACCACATTGCCGGAGCCAACACCAGCCGCGACGTTCCGCGAGCCGGTCACGATGTTGCCCGTCGCAGTACCCGTCGCGCTGTTGTCCGAACCGCCAACCAAGTTACCGCTCAGGAAGCCAGCGGCGGTGTTGCGATCTCCCGTCACGCCATTGCCCGTGAAAGCCCCGAGCGCAGTATTGAAATCACCGCTCACGAGATTGCCACTTCCGGTGCCGTTGGCGGAGTTGTCGCTCCCGCTCACGCCATTTCCTGCAAAGAACCCGAACGCGTTGTTCCGGTCACCGCTCACACCGTTGCCGCTGAGCGTGCCAGCGGCCTGGTTGTCGTCGCCCGAGATGAAATTGCCGGACGCAAAGCCGCTCGCATTGTTGCGGTCGCCGCCGATCGCATTCCCGGTCAACGCGCCGTAAGATGTGTTTCCGAAGCCATCCACGAAGTTGCCCGAGAGTGCCCCGCCAGCGGTATTGAGATCGCCTGTAACCGCATTGCCGGAAACGAAACCGTTGGAGGTATTCCCGCTTCCCTCCACGCCATTGCCCGCAAGAGCGCCCGTTGCGCTGTTACCGCTTCCGGTTACGTCGTTGCCTGAGCCTGATCCGCTGGCCGCATTGAAATCACCAGTCACGCCGATGCCCGAGAGAGCGCCTGTTGCGCTGTTGTTATTGCCGATGACGTTGACACCTGAACCGAAACCATTGGCCGTGTTCAAGTTGCCGACAACGTTGAGGCCGGAGAAAGCACCGGTAAACGTGTTGCCGTCCCCACTCGATCCCTGACCAGAGCCCGTGCCGATAGCAGTCGTTCCGTCACCGTTGGCAAGCGCGGCCGAGCCGATCGCGATGGAACCGAGCGTTCCGCTTGCGTCTGCACCCGCACCAAGCGCGACAGAGCCGGTGCTGTTGCTCGTATCCGCACCGGCGCCAATTGCAGTCGAAAAGAAGCTCGTATCCGAATGCGCGTCCTGACCGAAAACGCTCGAGTTGAGGCTGTTGTTCGCGCTCGCACCTTGACCGACGACAGTTGCATTGCCCGATGTGTTCGCGCTTGCGCCTTGGCCAATCACGGTGCCGTTGGGACCGGCCACCAACGACGCGCCATTGCCAACGACCGTACCGTTCGGGCTGAGCGCGATCGTGGAATCGGATCCAAAGAGGCTGGCATTCGGGCTTCCGCTGATGGATGAGCCCTGACCAAAAAGACTGGCGTTGTTACTCAGCGTGATTGACGAGCCCTGACCGAACACGCTGGCGTCGCTGCTGCTCAGGATGCTGGCGGAGTCGCCGAAAACGCTGCCGTTGTTTGCATGAAGGCCAGCTACGGCCGTAATGCTCGCTCCGTGACCGAACACGCTGCCATTGTTGGCATCGCCCCCCACGACGGCGTTGATGCTCGCACCCTGCCCCGTCACCGTGCCGTTGTTGGCGTTGCCTCCGAGCGCATTGATGTTCGCACCCTGCCCGATGACGGTTCCATTGTTCGCGCTGCCAACGACCGCTGTGATATTGGCATCCTGACCGACGACGGTCCCATTCGTAATGCCTATTGCCGTCGCGTTGTTGCCGACGACGGTCGTGAATGGGCTGTTGACGTCGACGATAATTCCATCCAAACCCGCCTGCGCGTTGTCGCCTATTGCCGTCGTACCTTGTCCGACAGCTTGCGCTCCGGGTCCGCACGCAAAGGAGCCCGCGCCTATCGAGGACGCGCCGTCCGTGCCAGAAGAAATGCTGTGATTGTGGGAGCCGGGCCCTGCCGCGTTTCCGGTGGTCGCTGCGACATCCGTTATGCACTCCTCGGCTCTCGCTCCATCCGCGGTCGCGAAGCTCACAGCCGCGACGAGCGCGATTGCACTGACGGTTGAGAGAAGCGGCCGCATCGAAACGGCAAGACCGCGAGAACCTGAAACCTGTACGCGACGCGACATGTAACGCCACTCCCCGAACGCACTACGTTGCCCACCAGAGCTTTCGATCAGGGCGCACGCGTCCGTCCGGGCAGCCACACGCTGCCGGCTACGGCTTTTGCGCCATACCGAAAAACCCGCGCACCCCGCGCTTTGGTCTGGAAACGAATTGCGAGACGCCGACAAACACGGCGTTTGCAGAACGCGCCCCCGCGCCCTGTCTCGCTTTTGGGAGAGCAAAACGCTCTCCGGACTGCGCAGCCCCACCCGTGCAAGCCGGGCCCTCTGGGGGACACCGGCGCTTCGGATATTCCCCGCAACGCGCCGGTTGGCGCCTGCTTCAACCCGACACGACAAGCAAGGCTTGCACACAGGTTGTCCACAGACGATTCATAAAGGAGCTACTCGCCCGCCTCTTTTCAACACAAAAGCACGGAGGCTGATCATCTTGCGGGCCGCGCGTTGCAAGAAAACCACGATCAAGTTTCGAAACGAAATGCGGGTTGCGCTCCAGGCGCGCACCCCAAGCCTCTGGACCGATTGAGAAAGGAAACGCCCCGCTGAGTGCAGGGCAGAGGCGTCAGGGCTGTTTCTTCTGCGCCTTGGGGGACTCCGCCTTGGACGAAGGGGCTTTCGGCTCCGCGTTCGACTTCGCGTCCTTTGGGGACGAAGCGAGCGGGGACACCTGCTGACCGGGGGTCTCGCCCGTTGCGGTCGCGCTCTGCGAAGGCGGAGGCGCCGCAACCTCGATCGCGATCCCGAAGAGCTTCCAGTCTTTCTCGCTCCGCTCGAAGGCCAGGTCGAAGCTCACCCGCTCGGGAAGCGTTTCGAAATACCCCGAGAGCCTCAGATGGCCATTCGCCTGTATGGCCGGAGGGCGCACGAGTTTGGGCTCGAAGAACAGAATGGGCGAGAGGTCCAGGTTCCGCCCTCGGACCTGCGCAAAGATCTCCGCGAGACGCGCCGGATTGTTGGCCTCCTGGAAGCCGGGCGCCGCGAGATCGCGAAGCACCGAGTAGTTGCCCGTGGCGTTCGCCTGGTTGAGGGCGATGATCGTGGTGCGGATCAAAAGGTTGAGCTTGTAGACATCAGGAACGCCGGACGCTGCGCCCACCTCGCCGCCCTGCCCTGAAGCCGCGCCAGCCTTGGGGTCCGTCGCGACTGTCGCTTCAGCAGCCGCCGGGGGTGGCGCACCCTTCCCCGCATCGCCGGCACCAGCCGCAGCTTCTGCCCACGCGAGAAAGCAAACGATGAGAAACGCCACGCCGCGTGTGAACATGCCCATTGAAGATCAAGAGGGGGCCCCCGAGACCCCAGCCAAGCCGCTCTCCTGCCTAGCACGGCCCTCGCACCGCAACAACAAAACCGCCCGGCTTGCCGGAACGCACCCGCAAATCCGTCACAGGGCGACGCCAGACCATTGATCCAAAACAGAGATCCAAGCGCGACGAGCGAATAAACAAGGGTCGGCCGCATAAGCGGACCGCAACACCGGAGCGTCGGAGCGCCACCGCACCACGAGCGGCTCTCGCTCCACACCCGGGAGGCGTTCCCCGTTCCAGACAGGAGTATCGAGACATGACCAAGAAGATGAAGGCCGCAATCTTCGTCGAAAAGGGACGCATCGTGCTCGACGAGAAGCCGGTGCCGGACATCGGCCCAACCGACGCCCTGATCCGCATCACCACCACCACGATCTGCGGAACCGACGTTCACATCCTGAAAGGCGAATATCCCGTCGAAAAAGGGCTGACCGTCGGCCATGAGCCGGTCGGCATCATCGAGAAGCTCGGCTCGGGCGTGCAAGGCTTCCGCGAAGGCCAGCGCGTCATCGCTGGCGCCATCACCCCTTCAGGCTGGAGCAACGCGTGCCTATGCGGCTGCGGCGCCCAGGACGGAGCGGGGACGAAACACGGCTGGAAGGCCATCGGCGGCTGGAAGTTCGGAAACACGATCGACGGGTGCCAGGCAGAATATCTGCGTGTTCCGGACGCCATGGCCAACCTCGCCGCGATCCGTGACGACGTGAAGGACGAGCAGGTCCTCATGTGCCCCGACATCATGTCCACGGGTTTTGCAGGCGCCGAGACCGGCCAGATCAGGATCGGCGACACCGTCGCCATTTTCGCTCAGGGTCCGATCGGTCTCTGCGCCACGGCTGGCGCGAAGCTGATGGGCGCCACCACCATCATCGCCGTCGATACCGTTCCTGCCCGCTTGGACATGGCAAAGCGCATGGGAGCCGACATCGTCATAGACTTCAAGAAGGAGAACCCGGTGGACGCCATCCTGCGCCACACCGACGGGCGCGGCGTCGACGTTTCGATCGAAGCTCTGGGCACCCAGGGAACCTTCGAATCCGCCCTCCGTGTCCTCCGCCCGGGCGGGGTGCTCTCGAGTGTCGGTGTGTACTCGTCCGATCTCAAGATCCCCGTGGACGCTCTCAACGCCGGCCTCGGTGACAAATCGATCCGCACCACACTGTGCCCAGGGGGAAAGGAACGGATGCGGCGCATGATGGAGGTGGTCGCCTCCGGCCGCGTGGACCTGGGCGGTCTGGTCACCCATCGCTTTACTCTGGACCAGATTGAGGACGCCTATGATCTGTTCGCGAACCAGCGCGACGGGGTCTTGAAGGTTGCCGTAACACCGTAGCGGCCTCCCCGCAAAAACGTCCCGGATGAGACGAAGAGCGTGCTTTCGAAGAACGGAGGCGCGCTCTTTTTAGTTTGGTTTGAGGCGACCACACCGCGCGCCAAACGTGGCGCATACGCATCTTTATTTAAAAAGTAAAGATTTTACGTAGGGAACCACATTGGAAATGATTTCAAATTGCAAACGAGGGAATAAAAATATCATCGGATTGATATAAACCATCTGATTTCAAGCACAGGATTAACACTCAATAAGCCATATCTGCGGCAATGTGGCGCTCGAAAAGAAAAATAATAAGTCATGTTAATCGAGGGTGAATCTCGTGCACATCGGAAGACGCACTTTCCTGAAAATGGCAACTGCGAGTTGCGCCTGTGGACTTTCCGGCTTCTCCGCTCACGCGGGAAACGAAAGCGCCCAATCACATGCTCCCGGAGCGGATCACAAATCCCATTGGTCCTACGAAGGCCAAACGGGACCCGCCCATTGGGGCGAGCTTTCCCCTGATTTCAAGGTGTGCCGCCTCGGATTGGAGCAGACGCCTATCGATCTCTCAGGGTCTTTGAAAGCCGATCTCGGATCGCTCGCGATCGATTATCACAACGTCCCGTTCAAGGTGCTGAACAACGGCCATACCATTCAGGCCGATTGCAGCACCGGATGCGCCTTCAGCATCGCCGACACGCGCTATGATCTCGCACAGTTTCATTTCCATCACCCAAGCGAGCATTTGCTGGATGGCAAAGCGTTCGACATGGAATTGCATTTGGTCCACAAGTCGGCCGACGGCGCTCTCGCTGTCATAGGCGTCTTCGTTGCATCCGGAAGCCACAACCCCGCGCTCGACAGCATCTTCTCGAGAATGCCGGCCAGCGAAGGTGCGGCCACCGTCGCGGATGTCGAGATCGACCCGTCGAGCCTGCTTCCTGCCGCGCGCAATCACTTCCGCTATGCCGGATCTCTCACCACGCCGCCTTGTTCGGAGGGACTGGTGTGGACCGTTTTCCGCGATCCTATCGAAGCCTCTCCGGCCCAGATTCAGAAATTCGCGGCTCTGTTCCCGAATAACGCGCGCCCCGTGCAGAGAAAGAACAATCGCTTCCTCATCGAAGCCAGCCCGTGAACCCCGCAGCCCGTACCCCCATTCAAGAGGATAAGGCAATGAACGCCCTCGCTACGGCCTTCAACAATCTCAAGGTCAACACCAAGATCGCTGCGGGATTTGCCGCAGTCCTGGCCATCTTGATCGTCGTGGCAGGGCTAAGCCTGAAAACGCTCGTCGCACTCGGGCATGAGTTCGAAACCTACGCACAGCGCGTGAAGGTGGTCGGCATCGCACGCGATGTGGATCGTGAGTTTCTCGCGTTCCGCCGCCTCGTGAGGGAATTCTCGATCAACGGGCACGAAGAGGATCTCGAGAAGGCAAATGCGATCCGGCACAAGCTTTCGGCCGACATCGCCAAGGGGCTCGACGAAATCAAGAACCCCGAACGTCTTGCTAAGATGCGTGCCATCGGCAAGGACTTCGAGATCTACACTGCGAGCCTCGACAAACTGGCCCCGCTCCGTCGCGACCAGAAAACCCAGATCAAGGATGTGCTCGATCCGGCCGGCGAAACGCTCTACCGCAACATCAACGCCATGATCGAAAGCGGGGCCGGAAGCGGCAACGCCAACGTCGTGATCCTCGGCAATGAGGCGATGCAGCACCTGATGATCGCCCGGCTGAATGCGAACAAGCTGCTCGCCCGCCATGAGGAGAGCGCCAAGGAAGCCGCGGAGGGCGCTTTCCGAAACCTCGCGACCGTCATTGCGCAGATCGGCAAGCTCCACCTCGCGGAAGACGCACGAAAGGCTTACGACAACGTCGCTGCCACCACCCGCACGTACCAGGAAGCCTTTGCCGGCGCGGCCGAGGACTATCACGAGGTCGATACGCTCGTGAACGGAGAGATGCGCAAGATCGCCGAAGAGATTGCGACGCTTTCCAGCGATATCAAAGTGAGCGGCGTCGAGGAGGAGCACAAGCTGGAGCGCGAGACGCTCGATCTCATTGCGTCCTCCCAGCGCTCCGCCCTTGTCCTGTCGCTCGCGGGGCTGATCGGCGGCATCGTGCTCTCCTGGCTCATCGGCCGCGGCATCGCCAATCCCATTCGCGCCGTCTCGGCGGTGCTGCTCGAGCTCGCTAACGGCAACAAGTCCGTCGCGGTCCCCTTCACCGAGCGCAAGGACGAGGTCGGCGAGAACGCGCGTGCCGCTCGCATCTTCAAGGACAACCTGCTCAAGATCGAGCAGATGGAAATCGAGAGGCGCGATAACGAGCGCCGCGTGGCCGAACAGCGCAAGGCCGATATGCACAAGCTGGCCGACGAATTCCAGCGCGCAGTTGGCGGCATCGTCGACACCGTCTCCTCGGCATCCGCTCAGCTCGAGGTGGCCGCAGGCTCCCTCGCCCGCACGGCCGAAACCACGCAGTCGCTTTCGGGTTCCGTGGCCAGCGCCTCCGAGCAGACCTCGACCAACGTGCAGGGTGTGGCGGCCGCCTCCGAGCAGCTCTCCTCGACAGTCCAGGAAATCAGCCGGCAAGTTCAGGAGAGCAGCATCATCGCGTCTCAGGCCGTCCACCAGGCATCGAAAACCAACGACTGCGTCAGCGAGCTTTCCCACTCGGCAGATCGCATCGGCGACGTAATCGGCCTTATCAACACGATCGCAGGACAGACCAACCTGCTCGCCCTCAACGCCACCATCGAGGCGGCGCGAGCGGGTGACGCCGGCAAGGGATTTGCGGTCGTCGCACAGGAGGTCAAGGCGCTCGCCGCGCAAACCGCCAAGGCCACCAACGAGATCTCGTCTCAGATCTCCGACATGCAGACCGCGACCGGCGAAGCGGTCGGCGCGATCAAGGACATCACCGGCACCATCAACCGCATGTCCGAAATTGCGGGCGCCATCGCCGCGGCCGTGGAGCAGCAGGGCGCGACGACCAAGGAAATCAGCCGCAACGTGCTCGAAGCGGCCAAGGGAACCTCGGAAGTCGCGACCAGCATCACGGACGTGAGCAAGGGCGCCTTCGAGACGGGCAGCGCCTCCTCGCAGGTTCTCTCGTCCGCCAAGCAGCTTTCGAGCGAAAGCGGCAGCTTGCGTGATGCCGTGAGATCGTTCCTCGCGACCGTGCGGGCCGCATAAGTACAGACGGGCGGAATGGAAAGCGCCCCGTCACCAGAAAAGGGAGCGAGCGCCTAGCGGCCTCGCTCCAATTCGTCTTCAGCAACCGCAAGCACCTCGGCCTTGGCCTGGAAGGATGTGCAGAGCAATCCCAGATCGCACTCCTTCACCGGCAATCCGATGCACTTGCAGAAGAAGTTGACGTGAACGTTGTTGCCCTCGGCTTTCAATCGCCGGATCAGCAGGAAGATGCAATCGCGGCAGCTCCCAACCGCCTGACGCCGCGTCTCGCCGCCGAGCTGCCCAACGAGCCGCCTCAGAATATCGCGCAGCAGCTCCTGCTTCTGGTCGCTCAGATGGTCGATATCGTTGAAAATCGACGCCAGCGGGTCTTCGGCCAGCCGCTTTTGCGCCTTCTCCGTCGCGGTGAGAATAGAGCTGCGGCCGTCGTAGGGAGACTTCTCTCTCCTGAGGTAGCCGCGATGCTCGAGCGCTTTGATGGTCTGCGAAGCCGTGCCGCGCGTCGTCGCCTGATAGGCGGCGAGGCCCCAGAGTGTGCGGCTGAACACATTGGCTCTCGAAAAGAAGCGCAGCGCGAGCCACTGCGCCGACGTTAACCGGTCACCCTCGCGCTCCGCAAGCATACCCCTGCTGAGCTGCAGAAGCAGTTCCCCGATCTCAAGCGCCAGCATACAGCCCCCGCCAAAAAGAAGCTGGAATATCAGTATGCAAACTCATTTAGTCAAGTTGACGAGTGCGGATAGTTTTAGTTCGCAACCAGATGGTGCCATCGCAGATAAACATAGGGTTTTTGCCATCCTCAACGGCGTAAAAAGCCCCCTTCGGTTAACCGGCCCCTCACTTCCGCTGGGCGAACATGTCGCAGTCTACAGCAGGGGAACCGGCGCGATGGAAAACCTTATCTCAACCGCTGGCTCGGTTCGCCCCCAGGCAACCTGCGGCCCTGAGCGCCCCAATGCAGAGACGGTCGTCAATCTGGCGACCGCCGTTTTCAACTCGACCCAGGAAGCCATCGTCGTCACGGACACGAGCGGCATCGTCGTCGCCGTCAATCCTGCGTTCACCTCCATCACCGGCTATGCCGCTCTCGAGATCGTCGGCAAGAGCATGCGAACGCTTCAGTCGGGCCGGCAGAACCGTGCGTTCTACCGCGACATGTGGCACCGCGTGAGCCAATCGGGATACTGGCAAGGCGAAATCTGGAACCGCCGCAAGAATGGCGAGGTCTATCCGGCGCTCCTCACCATCAGCAGCGTGCGCAACAGAGAGGGGCGGATCACGCACTTCATCGGCAGCAGCGCCGACCTCAGCCGCATCAAGAAATCCGAACTGAAGCTGGACCACTTCGCCCACCACGATGAGCTGACGGGCCTTCCCAATCGCCGTCTCCTGAGCGCGAAGCTGGATCAAGCGCTCGAACGGGTGCGGGTCAACGGGGGCATGGGCGCAGTCGTGTTCGTCGATCTCGATCGCTTCAAGCTCGTCAACGACAGCCTCGGCCACGGAGCGGGTGACGAGCTGCTCACGCTGGTGACGCAGAGGCTCCGCTCGGCCCTCAGGATGAACGATTTCCTGGCCCGCTTCGGCGGCGACGAGTTCATCGTGCTCCTGGAGCACACCACCGAGGAGGCAACGCGCATTCTCGCCGCAAGGCTCATAGCCAGCCTGGGCGAGCCGTTCGTCCTTTCCTCCGGAGAGGAGATCTATATTGGCGCAAGCGCCGGCATCAGCTTCTTCCCCCACGACAGCGGCACGCCCGAGCAACTCCTCCAACATGCCGACACCGCGCTCTATCAGGCAAAATCGGCTGGTAAATCGACATACCGCCTGTACTCGTCAGACCTCACGGCCGTCGCAAACTCCCGCCTCGCGCTCAATGCGCAACTCCGCCACGCGCTCAGCAGGAACGAATTCGTTCTCCATTTCCAGCCGCTCGTCTCGCTCGCCGACAAGCGCATTTTCGGCTTCGAGGCTCTCATTCGCTGGCAGGAACCGGTACGAGGCATGATTCCGCCTGCGGAATTCCTCCCCGTTGCCGAGGAGACCGGCCTCATCGTACCCATCGGCCAGTGGGTGCTGCAGCAGGCGTGCGCGCAGATGAAAGCCTGGCGCGACCAAGGTCTCGCACTCACCTCCATGGCCGTGAACATCTCCGCGCGTCAATTCCACCATCCCGACTTCGCGGCCTCGGTCGCAAACGCGCTCCAGCAGACGGGGCTTGCCGGTGAGCACATCGAGCTCGAAATCACCGAGGGCACGCTGATGGGCAACGACCGCGCGACGCTGGCCACACTCCACGCCTTGAAGGCGACAGGCGTGAGGCTCGCGGTGGATGACTTCGGAACCGGCTACTCCTCGCTCGCCTATCTGAAGAAGCTTCCCGTCGACAAGCTCAAGATCGACCGCAGCTTCGTGACCGACATCGCCACAGACCCGGCGTCTGCCGCGATCGTGAGGGCCATCATCGGCCTCGCCCGCTGCCTCCGCCTCGAGGTTCTGGCCGAAGGCATCCAAAACGAGCGGCAGCGCGAGATGCTGTTCGAGAGCGGCTGTGAGCAAGGCCAGGGCTATCTCTTCGCCCGTCCCGTTCCACGGGAAGGCGTGCACGAGCTAGCAGGCCTCATCCACGATCCGCTCACGGCTCTTCGGGGAAGCGGCATCCAGATCCTCCGCAACCTGAGGATGAATGGATTGGATTCGAAATGACATGCTCCGATCGGCATCGGGATCGGGCCAGCTCGCCGTGGATCACGAGAGCGGCGGGCCTTGCCCCATCGGAACCCGCACCCCAAACATGCGTTGACAGGATAGACCTTCGCCAAGACGGCGAAAGGCGTCTCATTCCTCAGCGGGCGAAGCAATGGCCGATGTAATCGCATTCCCCCAACGAATGGCCAGGGACGGCACAGAGCCGTTGGAGCGATCGATCGAAGCCGCGCTCGCCTCCTATCTCGACCTCAGCGCCAACATCGAACGCGTTATCACGGATCTGGAAAAAAGCATCGTCGCTCTCTCCGCAAACACCCCTGAAGCAGCGACCTCAACGAGACAATCAAACAGCGGGCCGGAGTTGCTCGAGCAGTTGGCCAACGCCCGCAGGATGCTCGAAGCCACCAGAGCCGAGATCGAGAGCCTGAAGCCCCTGTCGTCCCCCTAGGTATCGAGGAAAGCGCGACGAGGGAGCCTCAATCGGCGGTACCGGTCAGGAAAATGAAGCCGGAGTATCCACTCCGGATCTCCCGGTCGACGATCCCGATCAGCTCCGCACGCACATTGCTCGCATGATGGCGGAACACGCCCTCGATCGTCTCCGGAGAAAGCTTGAGAACAGGAAACGGCCTGTCCGCGACCACATAGCCCTCCGAGCGCACGAGGAAAGCCGCGGCAAGCGTGCCGCCCTTTCGCACCGAGCGTGCATAAGCGGCGCAGGCGGCTTCGAACTCGTCCTGGCGCCCGGTGATCGATTCCGCGCAGAAGAACATCGTCGCGGCATCCCACGACTGCCGCGGCAGATCGAAGATCGAGCCCTGCGTGACGACGCACATCTCGCGCAACGCCGGAATGGGATTGTCAGGCAACTGCCATTCCGGGCCGTAGGCATCCCGCGTCACGCCCCAGAAGTGCTGCCACTGCGGACGCATGGCATCGCGAGACAGCTCCTCCTTGAGCCAGGCGACGTTGGTTTCCGCATACTCCCAAGCGGTCAGGCGGCGCGCACGCGGCAGCGCGCAGAAGAACGGAATGAGGTTCGGACCGGTCCCCACATCGACGATATCGAGCTTTTCATCGGTAGGCAGCGCGCCCTTCAGCGCCTCCACCGCGACGCGAATGACGAGATCGTCATCCGGGTGTGGCTCGCCGTAGTAGTGCTGGAAGTAGGCCTCGGAATCGAATTTCGCCCACTGATAGTCGGCGTTGCCGGCTCCGCTCGCCCCGCCCGTCTCGTCCTTGTCGACCATCGCTCCGCCCCTAGCCTCTACCGGCACGCCAGCACCTCTCGCCGCAGCGTGTGCGCCAGGCAGCAAAATGAGCATATCCGATCCATCGGATCAGCCTCACTCTGCTGCCGCGTGATCGCCAGCGGACAAAGACAGAGCTTACCGCGCTTGAAAAATCAAGCTGTCGCGCTCTCGGGAGAGGGCAGCTTGGCAGGCTCACCGATCGGCGCCATATGGCGAGGCTCGAACTGCTCGATCAACGGGCCGAGCTGGCTCGCTTCGACGGGCTTCGAGAAATAGTAGCCCTGAAGCTCCGTGCAGCCGAAATGGCTCATCATCAGCGCTTCGTATTCCGTCTCCACGCCTTCCGCCACGATCTGCATGCCGAGCCCGCGGCCGAGCGACACCACCGACTGCACGATCGTGCGCGAGGTCAGCGCATTGGAGACGTTGGTGACGAACGAGCGATCGATCTTGATCTTGTCGAACTTGAAATTGCAGAGGTAGGCCAAGCTCGAGTAGCCCGTTCCGAAGTCGTCGAGCGCGGTCCGGAAGCCCATGGCCTGGATCGCGTTCAGCACGGACTTCGTGTGATCGGTCGCCTCCAGAAGAACGCCTTCCGTTATTTCCAGCACGAAGCGCTTCGGCGCCACGCCATGCTCGGCGGTGAGACGCCTCAAGACGGCTTCGAGATCAGTTTGCGAGAACTGGACCGGCGAAAGGTTGACCGCGATCTCGAGCTGCGGCCACTGCTTCGCATCTCGCATCGCGCGCTCGATCATCCACGTTCCGAGCGAAGCCATGAGACCCGAGGTCTCCGCAATGGGAATGAAGGTTCCAGGCGAGATCGGCCCCCGCGTCGGATGGTTCCAGCGCAGCAGAGCCTCCGCGCCGACGATGGCGCCCGTCCGGCAGGAGATGATGGGCTGGTAATGAACCGCCAGTTCCTCCCGCTCGATGGCCGTCCGCAGGTCGACCTCGATCGAGCGGCGCGTTTCCACCTGCTGGGCCATTTCGGCCGAGAAGGAGACGGCGCGGTTGCGCCCGAGATTCTTGGCCTCGTAAAGGGCAATATCGGCGTGGCGGAGCAACTCGTCCGCAGATCGGCCATGCTCGGGGGCCATCGAGATGCC
Source organism: Hyphomicrobium zavarzinii ATCC 27496 (assembly GCF_000383415.1). Classification (GTDB taxonomy): domain Bacteria; phylum Pseudomonadota; class Alphaproteobacteria; order Rhizobiales; family Hyphomicrobiaceae; genus Hyphomicrobium_C; species Hyphomicrobium_C zavarzinii. The sequence continues at coordinate 12,907 of NZ_KB911264.1, forward strand.
GACCGAGGCGGTCACCTGAAGGATCTGTCCGTCGAGCGCAAACGGCTCCTCGAACGCCGAGGCGATCCGCTGCGCCAGAAGCTGGTCTGCCTCGGGATCGGTCGAAAGACACAGCACCGCGAATTCATCGCCGCCGAAGCGGGCAAGGAAATCGTCAGAGCGCAAGCGCGCCGTAAGCCGCTTGGCGACCGATTTGATCAGCTTGTCGCCAGCCTCGTGGCCGAGCGTGTCGTTGATGTCCTTGAACCGGTCGATGTCCACGTAAGCCGCGATCGCCCGCAGGCCCCGAACACCGAGGTCGGCCGCGCTGAGCCGCGCCTCCACCTCGTCGACCATATGTTGCCGGTTGGGAAGCCCCGAAAGAGCGTCGTGGCGCGAGGCATGGCGCGCCTTCGCCTCGCGCTGCGTCAACTCGTCGGACGCGCGCCGCAGCCGGCGGAACATGTTGTTGGACAGGAACCCGGTAGCGAACACACCACAGGCCACCAAGGGCAGAATGATGGTGATCAGCACATGACCCGGCCGCCGGCCGACCCATGACAGGTAGCCGAGCTGCACATTGTCATCGCCGATAAAGGGCTGAGACAGCACGCCGCTCGCATGCACCGGCTCGGGCGTGAGCGCCAGGCGCGACAATAGAAGCGATCGGGCGATCTTCGACACGAAGTTCTCATCGATGTAGATCACACTGACGAGAAGCTTGGGCGTGCCCGTCAGCACCGACATATCGACGTTGGGCACGATCGTGATGGCCGTCACCACGGCCGGACGGCCGGCGACGGAAATGATGTGACCCGCCCAACGCGCTCGCTGCACGGCACCCGCGAGGATCCGGTAGTTGGTCTGAGCCTGTCCGAATTCGTCCGGACGCTCTTTTAGATTGGAAATCTTGCCGAGGCGCGCCTCGTTGATGACCGGCGAGACGTCCCCGCGCCGCTTCTCGAAGATGCCAGGCTCCGTACGCTGCGCATCCGTATAGGCATAGATGGGCTTGTCCTGGCCATCGAGGATGTAGACTTCGTCATGCCCATAAGTCTCGGTCAGGAAGATTCCGAAATTCGCATCGGTGAACTCGAGATCGATGGATTCGTCGGTGATCTTCAGTACCGCATCGTCCCACCAGGCGACGCTCTTCTGCCCGTCGAGCACGTTGGCAATGCTCTGATTGAGCGCATTCTCGAGCAGAGTACGCTCTCTGTCAGTTGCAGTTTGATTTGCCGACCAACCTGCAAATGCAATAACTGCGAGCAAAAGCAGACCAAAGAACGTAATTACCGCCCGAATAACTTTCGTCAGCCGGCGGAGATCGCCTTCATACAGGCCGGTTGTATCTCCCAACAACATTAGTTTGCGGGTCCTTTGGCACTCTACGCCGTCATCATCCCCGTCAACGCCTAAGTCATTGTTTAATGAGGGGGACTCGCGCGCCTTCTCTCAAATCATCGTGAATGGACGGTTTATTTTCGTGCCATATTGATCATAATCGGCGTGTTAACTATTTTACCATTGCTTTCCGGGAATTAACGCTTTATTAAGGCTTGAAACAAGGGCGTTTCGGCCCGCGAGTTGTAGTTGCGTAAAACAAGAGTTTCGAGCCCATTATGGAAGCCCCTCTCGTAATTCGCACACGCGCAGACAGCGACGAATTAAGAAAAGCCGCCTTATCGATAGAACAAGCCGCGTGGAGCGAGTTGGGTTATCTCAACTACACACGCGCACACTTCGAACTCTACACCGATCTTCTCACGCAATACGCGGACTACCAGCTTTGCCTGGTGAACGAGGAAACGAACTATCCCGTCGCCGTGGCGAACTGCGTCCCCCTCACCTGCTCCGGCCCCGATGATCTGCCGCCGGAAGGATGGGACTGGCTTGTAGAGACAGCTGCCCGTCCCAAGGCGCCGCACAAAATGCTCGGCGCTCTCGCCATCTCGGTCCCCGCCATTCACCGGTCCAAGGGCTACGCGCGCATAATGATCCGTGCACTGCTCAATTTGGCCGAATCCAAGGGACTCCACGGCCTCGTCGCTCCGGTTCGCCCCTCGGCAAAAGCCCATCATCCCTGGGTCTCGATCGACGACTACATCACCTGGACCGATGGTGAAGGACGCATCTACGATCCCTGGCTTCGCAGCCACCTCTCGTCCGGCGGCAAGCTCGTAGGACCCTGCGAGCGCTCCATGGTCGTCCACGAGCCGCTCGATTTCTGGGAAACCTGGTCGAGGCAGACCTACGACCGCACTGGCTCCTACGCCCTGGATGGCGCCCTCGTTCCCGTCGAGATCGACGTCGAGCGCCGCTTCGGCCGCTACGAGGAGCCGAACGTCTGGGTCAGCTACACCTGCTGAGCCAGGACGCTGAAACGACGAGATCGCTCACCTATCAGCGCGCTCTGCGCCCTGCCCGGCACCACCGCCGTTCCACGCCCTCCGTATCGCGTACGGAGGGCGTTTCCGTTTGCCCGCGACAGGGCGCACGGGAGCCTGCCCGTCCGGCAGAAGACCCTCCCCACAATCCGCCCCAGTACGTGCGGTTCTGTCACGATGCGGTGTTGCACGTTGTCCATATTCAGTGTCTTTTGGTGCCGCTGCTTCGTTCGTGGACGGCTGACGATCCCGCACTGCGAAAGAACACCTACGATTTTCGAGTTGGATCGCTGAATCAAAGCACTGATGAGCATCAGGCACCCGAGCAGGGGCGGGTCCGCGATGCGCCGAAAACCCGAGGGATACCGATGAAGCCTCAACGTCCGGGCCTGCTGTCTCGCCTAATTCCGGTGCTCGCCGCCCCGCTTTTCCTGGTTTGCGCCACCGCCACGCCGAGCGCTGCCGATCCCACGTTCGAGCCGCTGATCGGATCCTGGGGCGGGAGCGGAACCTACAAGCTCCAGGACGGCACCTCGGAAAAGCTCAAATGCGATGCCTACTATACTGGAAGCGGTTCCCAGCTCGGGATCGCCGTCCGGTGCTCGGGGCAGACCAACAAGATCGAGATGCGGTCCAAGCTGAGCGCCAACGGCACATCGCTGAGCGGCAACTGGGAAGAGCGGACCTACAATGCCGAAGGCGCGGTGACGGGCAAGCTCACGGACACGAAGCTTTCGCTCGCCATCGCCGGCAGCGTGGCGGGAACCATGACAATCACCTATGATCGCGCGAAGCAGAACGTGGCCATCGCGACCCAGGGCATCCCGCTCAAGAGCGTCACGGTGAGCCTGTCGCGAAAGTGACGCGGCTGCGTGAAGGCTCCCCAAGGAGGTGAAGGTCAGATGGGTTCGCCGCCCTCGCTAGTCGCACGGCCCGGATCGGGAAGGATCGAGCTGACGGCCGAAGGATCCTGGACCGTCGCCAACGCCCGCAATCTCGATGGGCTGATCGACGAGACGGTGCGCACGACGCCCCCCGACCAGCCGATCGCCGTCAATATGCACGGCATCACCAGCCTGGACACCTACGGCGCCTGGCTGATCGAGCGCCTGATACGAGCCCGTGAGGCCCTTCCCGGCCGCGCGACGCTCTACGGGCTGCCCGAGCGCTATCATTCACTCTACGAGCAGGTTCAGCGCTCCGAGCGCAAGCCGGCATCTCCTCCTAAGCACGCGTTCAGCATCCCCGCGAAAATCGAATGGCTCGGCCGCGCGACTGCGGGCATCGGCCGGGAGCTGACGGCATTTGCCGCCATGCTGGGTGCCTTGGTGGTATCGCTGGGTCGCGTGATCGCGAACCCCAGGAGCTTCCGCCTCACGTCCACCCTTCACCACCTCGACCGCGTCGGCTGGCAGGCCGTGCCGATCATGGTGCTGATCACCTTCCTCATCGGCTGCATCATCGCCCAGCAGGGCTTTTTCCATTTCCGCAAGTTCGGCGCCGATGCCTATGTCGTCGACATGGTCGGCATCCTGATCCTGCGCGAGATCGGCGTGCTGATCGTCGCCATCATGATGGCCGGCCGTTCGGGAAGCGCCTACACGGCCGAGCTCGGCTCCATGAAGATGCGCGAGGAGATCGACGCGCTGCGCACCATGGGCCGCGATCCCATGGACGTGCTGATCCTGCCGCGCGTGGTGGCGCTCGTCATCGCGCTGCCCATCCTGACGTTCCTCGGCTCCATGGCCGCGCTCTATGGCGGCGGCGTGGTCGCATGGCTCTACGGCGGAATGAGCCCCGACATCTACATCGAACGGCTGAGGGAAGCGGTGTCGCTGACCCATTTCGAGGTCGGCATGATCAAGGCCCCGTTCATGGCGCTCGTGATCGGCGTCGTGGCCTGCGCGCAGGGCCTTGCGGTCAAGGGAAGCGCGGAGTCGCTCGGCCGCGAGACCACGGCCTCCGTCGTCAAGTCGATCTTCCTTGTCATCGTTCTCGATGGCCTCTTCGCTGTCTTCTTCGCTTCTGTCGACATGTAGGGCCCATGACCGGAGACAACGTCATCGAGGTGCGGGATCTGGTCGTTGCGCTCGGCAACCGGACCATCCTCGACGGCGTCACCTTCCAGGTGCGCCGCGGCGAAGTGTTTGGCTTCGTCGGCGGATCGGGCAGCGGAAAATCCGTTCTGCTGCGCACCATCATCGGGCTCCTGCCACGCCGCTCCGGCTCCATCGAGGTTCTGGGAACCCGCCTCGACACCGCGACGGACGCGGAGCGCCGCCAGATCGAGCGCCGCTGGGGCATCCTGTTCCAGCAGGGCGCCTTGTTTTCCTCGCTCACCGCGCTGCAGAACGTCCAGTTCCCGATGGTCGAATACCTGGATCTGCCGCAACGCCTCATGGACGAGATGGCCGCCACCAAACTTGAGATGGTGGGGCTTCGCAAAGCCGATCACCACAAGCTTCCCTCGGAGCTTTCCGGCGGCATGACAAAGCGCGTGGCGCTGGCCCGTGCCCTCGCCCTCGATCCCGAGCTGGTGTTCCTGGACGAGCCGACCTCCGGCCTCGATCCGATCGCGGCAGGCGATTTCGATGCGTTGATCCGCACCCTGCAACGCACCCTCGGTCTCACCGTCTTCATGATCACCCACGACCTCGAAAGCCTGAAAACGATCTGCGACCGTGTCGGCGCGCTTGCCGATGGACGCGTCGTGGCGACGGGCTCGATCGACACCATGCTTCAGTCCGAGCATCCGTGGGTGAGAGAGTATTTCCGGGGCCGGCGCGCGACGGCCCTCTTCTCACGTCCCGATCACGGCACTGCCGGATCTCCGCGGTCAGAGGCATGAGCCATGACCTATGAGCAAAAACACTGAGCCTTGAGGCCCGAAACATGGAAACGTCGGCACGCTACACCCTGATCGGCTCCTTTGTGCTCGCTGTCACGCTGGCCGTGTTCGCCTTCGTCTACTGGCTGAACAACTCCGGCGGGCTCATCAACCGGCAGAGCTATCAGGTGCGCTTCCAGAGCTCCGTCTCCGGCCTGCTGACCGGCTCGAACGTGCTGTTCAACGGCATCCGCGTCGGGGAGGTCACCAACATTACCCTGAGCCCTGATGCCCCGAAGGAGGTGCTCGTCACCATCGCGGTCGCCCCGGACACGCCCATCCGGGCCGATACCGTGGTGAATGTCGATTTCCAGGGGCTCACCGGTGCACCGGTCATCGAGCTGACGGGCGGCGCCACCGGCGCGCAGCCGGTCGCAGCAGCGCCGGGCGAGATTCCGCTGCTGACCGCAAGCGAGGAAAGCACCCAGAGCTTGTCGCAATCCGCGCGCGCAACGCTCAACCGTCTCGACAAGGTGATCGACGACAACAGCGCCGCCTTGCATGACGCCATCGCCGGCATCAGCACGTTTGCGGGCGTTCTGTCGCGCAACTCGGAGCGCATCGATGGCATCCTCGCCGGTTTGGAGCGCTTCGCGGGTGGCGCGAAAGCGAAGCCGGGCATCTACACGCTTACTGCGGTCAAAGGGGCCTCGGTCTGCAAGGAGGCCTCCCTGCCCCAGCTCGTGATCCCGGAACCCGCAGCGCCCATGGCGTTCAACTCGGACAAGGTGATCGTCGTCGGCGATCCGCCGGAAAACGCGCCCTTCGAGAAGGCTCAATTCACCGATAACATCCCCTCGGTCGTCCAGTCGAAGATGGTCGAGAGCTTCGAGAAATCGGGATGCTTCTCCGCCGTCACGCGCCCGCTCGACAGCCTGGAGCCGTCGGATCAGTTGCAGACCGAGATCCGCCAGTTCGCCATCACGATGGCGCCGAAACCGGCAGCCGACGTCGAGATCTCCGTGAAGATGCTGAGCGCGGGCGGAAAGATCACGGGCTCGAAGGTGTTCCACGAGCAGGTGCCGCTGGGATCGGTCGATGCGCCCGGCGCCGTCGCGGCACTCGACACGGCATTCGGAAAGATCGTGACGAACGTTGTGCCCTGGGTGACCAAGCTGCCGCGCGAAGCAGCCGCGCCCAAGGAAGCCGAGCCGGAGATCGACGTGCCGGAGCCCCCGGCTCCCTGATTACCCGGGGGCGCTAGGCAGGCGATCGAGGCTCAAAACTTGTCGCGCTGCACATCGACTTTGAGATAGCCCGTCGCGTAGGCGATGAGCGCCAGCACAATGGCAAGCGGAACGGCCACCACCAGCACCATGGCCGCCGTCATCGCGATGCCGACCAGGAAGGCAATGCCGACCAGCGCCACCAGCGCGAGCACAAGATAGCCCGTGCCAGCTGCCAGCCAGCGGCGCCAGCCCTTCAACTCCGTCGTCGTGCCATGCCTGTCGATGACGATGACAGTCTCTTCACGCCTGGGATCCATCAAGTCCTCCGTGCGGGCTTGCCGGGAGCAAAGGCCGCCCCGTAAGCCACGATGCCCTTCATATAAGGCTTGATCGGCGAATATTCGAGCGGGTTGCGGTTGCTCAAACAAGTATAACGCCCATCTTGCTGAAGCATGAACGGCAATCGACCCGCGGCCGATAGTTAATCTCGCCTCGTTATATCCAATGCGTTATATCGAACGCGGGCCGCGGACCAACGACACGGGTATGCACGATGTTCATCCGCCAGATGACTTATCTCCTTGCCCTCGCGCGCGAGAAGCACTTTGCACGCGCCGCCGAGACCTGTCACGTCACGCAATCCACCCTCTCCGCCGGCCTGAAATCCCTCGAGCGCGAGCTTGGCATGACGCTCGTCATCCGCGAGCCCCGCTTCATGGGTCTCACGCCCGAAGGCGAGCGCGTGGCGGAATGGGCCTACCAGATCCTCGCGGACTACGAGAGCCTGAAGCAGGACGTCGGCACCTACCGCGAGGGGCTCAAAGGCACGCTCCGGCTCGGCGTCATTCCGGCTGCCATGCCGACGGTCGCACTCCTCACAGCGCCCTTCTGCGCGAAGCATCCGGGCGTCACCGTCGACATCCAGTCGGTGAGCTCCCTCGCGATCCAGAGCGGTCTCGAAAAATTCGAGCTCGATGCGGGCATCACATATCTCGACAACGAGCCCCTCGCCAACGTGCGCAAGAAAGTGCTTTACCGCGAGCGTTACATCTTCGTGACCAACGTCGCGAACCCGCGTGCGAAGAAACCGGCCATCGGCTGGCGTGAAGCAGTCGACGACAATCTATGCCTGCTGCACGAAGCCATGCAGAACCGCCGCGTTCTGAACAAGCTCGCACAATCGCTCGGCGTCGAGCTTAACCCCACCGTCACCGCCAACTCGTTCCTCGCCGTCTGCTCGCACGTGAGAAGCGGCGAATGGTCGAGCATCATCCCGCATACGTTCGCCTACATCTTCGCGGGCTGCGAGGATCTCGCGCTGATCGATCTCGTCGATCCCGTGCACAGCCAGACCATCGGCCTCGTGACGCTCGACCGCGATCCGCAATCGCCGCTCGCTCATGCGCTCGTGAAATGCGCGGATGGTCTCGACCTTGAACAGATGCTCGGCGGCCTGACGCCTGTCGCAGTTTGATCGACGCCGTCGATCACCCGTCTCACATCATTTGTTTGATCGCGCTCGCGTTGCGTCAGACTGTCCTGCGACCACGACGGAAACACATGCGCCGCAGAGAACGGCCGGTGCTCGAAGTGGCGAGGAAGCGCGAGGAGCGACGCCCGAACGGCCACATCTGGAACCGTTCCAACATTGCCCCTCTTCGATCGTGATCGAAAGGATCGACCGGCACCACGCCGGCCGAAACGCTGCCTCATGGCCGAAAGCCTGCTGCCATCGACCGCCGGCTCTCGATCGACTTGAACCCATGATGGAGATGAAAATGGCAAAGATCGTATGTGTCCTGTACGACGATCCCGTGACCGGTTACCCGAAGACCTACGCCCGTGACGACATTCCGAAAATCACCAAGTACCCTGATGGCCAGACGGCACCCACGCCGAAGGCAATCGACTTCCAGCCCGGCACGCTGCTCGGCAGCGTCTCGGGCGAGCTCGGCCTGCGCAAATACCTCGAGCAGAATGGACACACGCTTGTTGTGACGTCCGACAAGGACGGGGCAAACTCGAAGCTCGACCAGGAACTGCATGACGCGGAAATCGTGATCTCCCAGCCGTTCTGGCCCGCCTACATGACGGCCGAGCGCATCGCCAAGGCTCCCAAGCTCAAGATGATCGTGACGGCTGGCATCGGCTCCGATCACACAGACCTTCAGGCGGCTATGGATCGCGGCATCACCGTCGCCGAGGTCACGTACTGTAATTCGAACAGCGTGGCCGAGCATGTCGTCATGCAGATGCTGTCGCTCGTGCGCAACTACATCCCGTCCTACAACTGGGTGATCAAGGGCGGCTGGAACATCGCCGACTGCGTCGCTCGCTCCTATGACATCGAGGGTATGCACGTCGGAACGGTGGCCGCGGGCCGCATCGGACTTCGCGTTCTGCGTCTCCTGAAGCCTTTCGATGTCCACCTCCACTACATGGACCGCTACAAGCTGCCGGACGCTGTCGAGAAGGAGCTGAACCTCACGCACCACACGAGCCTCGAAAGCCTCACCAAGGTCTGCGACGTCGTCACGCTGAATTGCCCGCTCCACCCCGAGACGGAGCACATGATCAACGAGAAGTCTCTGAAGAACTTCAAGCGCGGCGCGTATCTCGTGAACACGGCACGCGGTAAGCTGTGCGATCGCGATGCCATCGCACGCGCACTGGAAAGCGGCCAGCTTGCAGGCTACGCGGGCGACGTGTGGTTCCCGCAGCCGCCGCCGCAGGATCATCCGTGGCGCTCGATGCCCCATCACGGCATGACGCCCCATATCTCGGGCACCTCGCTCTCGGCGCAAACGCGTTATGCGGCAGGCACCCGCGAGATTCTGGAGTGCTATTTCGAGGGAAGGCCGATCCGCAACGAGTACCTGGTCGTCCAGGGCGGCAAGCTCGCAGGCGTCGGCGCCCACTCCTACAGCGCCGGAAACGCCACCGGCGGCTCGGAGGAAGCAGCAAAGTTCAAACGCTGATCCACGATCTGCATCGTCCGGGAGGGGCGCGCCGCTGCACCTCTCCCGGGCGTGAAAGCGGACGGAGAATGCTGAGAGCCGCCCTGCAGGCCCGCCGCATCTCCGTCTCGCCTCCTCCTGGCAGAAACCCCAAACGAGCAGACACATCATGAGCGACCGGCGTCAGCGTGCCTTCCTGGAGGGCACCATCATTCCTGGCATGCGTCGTTTACGCGAGCATCCCTGGCAGACGGCCGCGCTCGCCGGGCTCGGCGGCGCGCTCACCATCGCGCTCCTCGCCACGCTCACCATGTCGGGGGGATACGCACTCCTGATCCCCCCGTTCGGCGCATCGTGCGTGCTCGTGTTCGCGCTGCCTGCTAGTCCCCTCGCCCAGCCGCGCAACGTCATCGGCGGACATCTCGTGACGGCCACCGCCGGCCTCCTCGCCTGCGCCGCGTTCGGCCCGGGCATCGCGGCGGCAAGCCTAGGCGTCGGCCTCGGCATATCCGCAATGGTGCTGACGCGCACCGTCCACCCGCCGGCAGGCGCCAATCCGCTCGTGGTGCTCACCTCGCTCGCGACACCGAGCTTCCTCGTCATGCCCGTGCTCGTCGGAAGCGCGGCGATCGTCGCCTGTGCCGTGCTCTATCACCGCGTCGTCACGGGCCTGAATTATCCGGCGAAACCCTAGGCTCGGACGCATCCGCCATCAGGCCATCCTCGAGAAGCGGGGCGGCGAGTCCCTGCCCTGTCTGCTCCATCAGGAAGGCGTCGAGCTCCGCCGCCGTCGGCAGTCCGAGACGCGCTCCGAGCCGCCGGCATTTCAAGGCAGCGGCGGCGGCAGCGACGCGCGCGCATTCGGCCTCCTCAAATCCCGCTCCCAGCGCATAGGCGAAAGCCCCGTGGAACGTATCTCCCGCGCCCGTGGTGTCTACGACGGGCACCCTGAACCCCGCTTGGACGCCGCTGCCCGCGCGCGACTTCCAGACATATCCGGCCGCACCCCGCGTTACGCCGGCATGACGCACACCAGCCTCGATCAAAGCCGAAAGCCGCGCGTCGTCCGTCGAGCCTTCGACGTGCTTCTCGAATGCGGGAGCCGAGAAGATCGCGAAATCGGCGAGAGGAAGCAGGCGCGCGAGCAGGCTGCCGCCGCCGAGATCTACGTCGAGCACCGTCGGCACACCGAGCGCCCGCGCTTCCATGAAGGCAGCTTCCGTACCTTCCAGCCACGACAGATCGCTCAGAACGGCACTCGACGATCTCACTTGACCAGTCGGCAGCCAGTCCGCCTCCATCGGCATCACGTGATCATCCTCGCTCACCACCAGCCGCTCGCCCCTTCCGTCCACGATGACGGCAGCCGTCGGCGTGATGGCAGCCGAGCAGGAACGAACGGAGGTAACGTCCACTCCCACGCGTTCGAGCGCGCGCTTGACCTTGTCTCCCGTCTCGTCATCGCCCACGCGACCCCAGAACGTCACAGCCCCGCCGAGCCGAGCGACGGCGGCGGCCGCGTTCGCAGCCGAGCCGCCACCCTCCTCCCGATGCTCGAGCGCCCGCACCTTGGTTGGCTTCGGGGGAAAAGCATCGATCCGGTAGACACGGTCGAGGGCCGCGTGGCCGACGACAATGACGGGCTTTACGCGCATGGGCTCAGTCCTCGGCCATCCTGTTCGTCACACGAGCCTTTGAACCACCTGTGATCCCAATCTTGACATGGATCAAGCAAGCAACTCCGGCGCCCGGCAGATTTCCGGAAAAGCGATGCCCATGTCAGCACGCCAACCCCCGGAAAGGTTCCCCAAGGATGAACGAGTTCGTAAGAAAAATCGAAGCTGCCAACGCCCCCTGGTCGCCTGCGGAGTTCGAGGCGCAAATCCGCGCTGTGGGGCCCACCCGCTACCACGATCTGCATCCGTTTCATAAATTGCTCCACGGCGGCAAGCTCAACAAGGGTCAGGTCTCAGCATGGGCGCTGAACCGCTACTGCTATCAGGAAGCGATCCCGCGCAAGGACGCAGCCTTCATGAGCCGCGTCCACGACCGGGAGCTGCGCCGCGAGTGGATCCACCGCATTCACGATCACGACGGCATGCTGCCCGACGAGCAAGGCGGCATCGAGCGCTGGCTCAAGCTCACCGACTGCCTCGGCCTCGATCGCGACTACGTGACGAGCATGCGCGGCGCGCTTCCCGCCACCCGGTTCGCCGTTGAGGCTTACGTGCGGTTCGTCGTCGAGCAGCCGCTCGTCGTCGCGGCCGCCTCCTCGTTGACGGAGCTGTTTGCGCCCTCGATCCACCGCGAGCGCATCGCGGGCATGCTCGCCAACTACGACTTCGTCAACGACGAGGTGATGGCGTACTTCAAGCGCCGTCTCTCTCAGGCCCCGCGTGACGCGACCTTCGCCCTCGAGTTCGTGAAGCAATACGCCAATACGCGTGACCTGCAGGAAGCCTGCGTCAACGCCGTCCGCTTCAAGTGCGACGTGCTCTGGGCGCAGCTCGATGCCCTGCACCACGCCTACGTGGTTGGCCTCATTCCGCCCGGCTGTTATCGGCCTGACGAAGCGCTTGCGTAATCCGCAGCGTCATTCCTCCGTGATCGAAGACCCTTCCGGCTTCGCTGTCCCGCGAAGCCGGGGGCCGGATACGAGTCCGATCGACCAGGACGAACCGCGATGAGGAGAGGACGTCTCAACAGCAAGGACTTGCCCCGTGACTGAGATTGCCGGCACGAGTACCGGAACGCATATCAACACCGCTGAAGCGCCTGCGTGCAGCCGTCCGCTGGCGCCTCTCGGGTTGCTTGCCGAACTCACCTATCGGTGCCCGCTGCAATGTCCCTATTGCTCCAACCCCCTCGAAATGGAACGGGGCGGCGAGCTGAGCGCAGCCGAATGGGATCGCGTGCTGCGCGATGCGGCGGCCCTCGGCGTGCTGCAGGTTCACCTTTCAGGCGGCGAGCCGTGCGCGCGAAAGGACCTGGAGGAGATCCTGACGAGCGCGGTCGAGGCGGGGCTCTACACCAATCTCATCACCTCGGGCGTCACGCTCACCCGCGAGCGGCTTGCCGGATTGGCCGCCCGCGGCCTAGATCACGTGCAGATCTCCATCCAGGACACCGATCCCGAGAAAGCAGATTGGATCTCGGGCTACAAGGGCGGCGCGCCCAAGAAGCGCGAGGTGACCCGCTGGGTGAAGGACCTGGGCCTCCCGCTTACCGTCAACGTCGTCGTTCACCGCCACAACATCGACAACCTCCCCGCCCTCATCGACTACGCTGTAGAGGTGGGTGCGGGCCGCATCGAGATCGCGAACACGCAATATTATGCCTGGGCGCTCAAGAACCGCGCCGCGCTCATTCCCACGCGCGAGCAGTTCTACCGCTCCCTCGACGTCGCCCGCGAGGCCAAGGAACGCCTCAAGGGCATCCTCGTGTTCGACGTGGTCTCGCACGATCACTATGCCGTGCGGCCGAAGCCCTGCATGGGCGGCTGGGGCCGCAACCTCATCGACGTCACGCCCTCGGGCAAGGTACTTCCCTGCCACGCCGCGGAGACGATCCCGGGGCTCGAGATCGACAACGTCCGCAACCGCTCCCTGGCCGACATCTGGCTCAACGGATCGGCCTTCAACAAATACCGGGGAACGGCCTGGATGAAGGAGCCCTGCAAGGGTTGCGACCGCTGCGAGGTCGATTGGGGCGGATGCCGCTGCCAGGCGCTTGCCGTGACAGGAGACGCGGCCAACGCCGACCCGGCCTGCGCGCTTTCCCCGTGGCACGAGGCCTTCGCCGAGATCGCCGAGCGCGAGAGCAAAGCGCCCGCGCCGCCCTTCATCTACCGGCGCATCGGCCAGCCCAGCTCCGTAGCCTGACGATCCCGGGCCGGAAATTCCAGGCCATGTTCCGCGCGTAACAGTTTGGCCCCTCCCCCCATGGCACGAAGGCGTCACGGGGCGGCTTGAGAAAGCCGCCCGCCAAGAGGCCTAATCAGGGGAGCCCCACATGATGTTCCGCTTTGTCGCGATCGTTCTCGCCACCTTGCTCGTCGCCACGCTTCAGATGTCGGCAGCGAACGCGGGCTGCCCCTATCGCGGCTATCAGCCTGACGCCATCGCCGACATCGAGCTCGGCCCTAAGTCAGAGAAGCCGTTGAAAAAAGCGAGCCTCGGCAAGGACGGTCCGGAGAACGAGCTCACGATTGCATCGCGCGAGCAGACCTGCATCCGCTTCGTCGCGGAGACGGGCGCCGCCATCCCTTACGAATGCGCCTGACCGACCGCCCCCGCAAAAGATCCCGTGCGTGCGTAGAGATCGGAGCGGCATTCCCGCTCCGATTTTTTTACGCCTTGATCCGCGCGTTCTCGGGATCGTAGAGCGGCCCGAGCGTCACCTCAGCCGGCACGCGCTCCGTGGCGACCTCGAGCTCGTAGGTGCCGGACAGCACGAATTCCGCGTCCACGCCGGGATCAGGACGGCGCACATAGCCATAGCCGATAGAGCGGTTGACCGTATAGCCGAAGCCGCCGCTCGCGAGCCAGCCGACGCGCTCGCCGTTCCGGTAGATCGTCTCGCGCCCGAGCAGCACGACCGAGGGATCGGTGGTGAAGCCGGCGAGCAGACGAGGCAGAGGCTTCGTCGCCTGCTGGCTCAGCGCATCGCGTCCCTGGAACGGCGTATTGGCCTTGAGCTTGACCGCCCAGCCGAGCCCCGCCACCAGCGGCGAGTGATCCGGTCCGATCTCGGAGCCCCACGCACGGTAGCCCTTTTCGAGGCGGAGAGACTCGATCGCGCGATACCCCGCGTTGGCGATGCCGTGTTTGGCACCTTCCGCCATCAGCGCCTCATAGACCGTGGTCAGAAATTCCACCGGAATGTGCAGCTCCCAGCCAAGCTCACCCACATAGGTCACGCGCAGCGCAATCACCGGCGCTCCCGCGATCTGCACACGGCGGATCTGGCCGAACGGGAAGCCTTTGTTCGAGAAGTCGTCGCTCGAAAGCGCTGCAATCACATCCCGCGACTTCGGACCCATCACCGCCAGCACACCATACGCGGACGTGACGTCGATCAGCCGCGCATCGAGCCCCGCCGGGATCGAGCGCTTGATCCAGTCGAAATCGTGCGTCGCGAACCCCGTGCCGGTGACGATGTAATATTCGTCATAGGCAAGACGCCCCACGGTCAGATCGCACTCGATGCCACCCTTTCCGTTCAGCATCTGCGTATAGACGAGACGACCCGGCGCCTTCGAAACGTCGCTCGCCGCGATCCACGACAGCGCCTGCTCGGCGTCTTCGCCCACCATCATGAACTTCGCAAACGACGTCTGGTCGAACACCGCGACGCGCTCACGCGCAGCCTTGTGCTCGCGGCCTACAGCCTCGAACCAGTTCTGCCGCCCGTAGCTGTAGATGTCGCGCGTCTCCTCGCCCACCTTCGTATCGGCAAACCAGTTCGGACGCTCCCATCCCGTCTTCTCACCGAACACGGCGCCTTGCGCGATCAGCCGGTCATAGAGGGGAGAGCGGCGTAGAGGCCGGCCCGAATGATGCTCCTCGTGCGGCCAGGCCATCGTGTAATGCTTGGCATAGGCTTCCATCGTGCGCGTGCGCACCCAGCCCGTGTCGAGGTGGTTGCGGCCGAAACGGCGGATATCGACCGGCCACAGGTCGTAGGGCGGCTCGCCCTTCGCGACCCATTCCGCAAGCGCCATGCCCGCGCCACCGCCCGCCGCGATGCCGAATGCGTTGAAACCTGCGCCCACATAGATGTTCTTCACTTCCGGCGCTTCGCCAAGGATGAAGTTGCCATCCGGCGTGAAGCTCTCCGGGCCATTGAGGAACTGGCGAATGCCGGCGGTCTCCATCGCAGGCACGCGTCCGGCCGCAAGCTCCAGCAGCGGCTCGAAGTGTTCGAGGTCGTTCTCGAGCAACTGGAAGTCGAAGGGATCCGGAATACCGTTCTCCGCCCACGGCTTTGGATTGGGCTCGTAGCCGCCCATCACGAGACCGCCCACTTCCTCTTTCCAGTACGTGAGCCGGTCCGGATCGCGCAACGTCGGCAGCGAGGCCGTCACGCCGTCGATCTTCTCCGTGATCAGGTATTGATGCTGCATCGAGACGAGCGGAATGTTGACGCCCGCCAGCTTACCCACCGCCCGCGACCACTGCCCGGCGCAAATGACGAGCTTCTCGCACTCCACCCGGCCCTGGTCCGTCACGACCGCACGAACCTTGCCACGCTCCGTCTCGATAGCCGTGACGCGCACGCCTTCCCGGATCGTCACGCCGCCCTGCCGCGCACCCTTCGCGAGCGACATCGTGATGTCCGAGGGAGAGGCCTGCCCGTCTGTCGGCAGGAAGGCAGCGCCGACCACGTCGTCGACTTGCATCAGCGGCCAAAGCTCCTGCGCCTCCTTGGGAGTGAGGAGATGCATGTCGAGGCCGAACGACTTGGCCGTCGTCGCCTGCCGCTTCACCTCGATCCAGCGCTCGGAATTGCAGGCGAGTCTCAGACCGCCATTGCGCTTCCAGCCTGTGGCGAGACCCGTTTCCGCTTCGAGCCTGTCGTAGAGCGCCACCGAGTAGCCGAGAAGCTGCGTGATGTTCGCGCTGGTCCGAAGCTGACCGACGAGCCCCGCAGCATGCCACGTCGAGCCCGAGGTGAGCTTGGCACGCTCGATGAGCAGCACGTCCTTCATGCCCATCTGCCCGAGGTGATAGGCTGTGGAGCATCCGACGATGCCACCGCCGATGATGACGATCTTCGCTGAGGTCGGCAACGCGCTCATGGGGACTCCAGTGTCTCGTAGTGGTTATAGGAGGTTTCGAAACGGGCGAGATTTTCCGCGGTGTAGGCGGCGTAGTCGAAATCGACGGAGGAATGGATCTCCGACACCATGGCCCACAGCGTTTCGCGCAGAAGAGATGCCGCGGTCATGGCAGCGGCCTGCCGGCGCAGAAGCGCGTCGATCGGCCGGCCGAAATAGGAGGCGAGAAGTGCTTCCGAAAGATCGGCCGGCATCTCGCTGTTGGAGGCGAGGCCGCCGAGGTCGAACAGCGGAGAGTTGAAGCCCGCATATTCCCAGTCGAGCAGCCAAAGGCGTGCCCCATCGTCAAGAATGTTCGCGGCCAGGAGATCGTTGTGTCCGAACACGACGTCGATCTGCCCCACGGCCTTTTCGAGCCGCTCCGCCCGCGCCAGCAGATCCGGCAACAGACCAGCGTGCGGGCTTCCGCCCTCGCATAGCGTGTGGCCATAGTCGCGGATCACATGAAACGGCCAGAACATCGGCGCCGGCCCTCGCAGGTGCAGCGCCACGTCGCGATGGCAGCGGCGGATGAGATCGACGAGCCTCTCGAGGTTTGCCGGATTACGCACATCCTCGGGCTGAAACGTCCGGCCTTCGATGAACTCGATCACCATGATGCCGGGCTCGGCGTGAACGACGGCCGGGCTGATGCCCGCCGCATGAGCCGCCCGAGTCGCCGCCAGCTCGCTCGCGCGCACGACGCCATGGGCGAGAATGTCCCCGCCCGTTCGCACCACGTAGCGCCGCCCGCGATCCCGCACCACGAAGTTCTTGTTGGTAATGCCCCCGAGCAGCGGCTCCGGATCGACGGTTCCGAACCAGATATCGAGCTTCGACACTCTGACGATGAGCGGATCGTCGATGACCTCATGCGGCATCGCCACCTCCGCTTCGTTGCGCGGCGAGCCGCGCCGCGCCCGCGTTGATCAACCGGTCGGCGACGATAGCGATGGCCGCCACGCAAAGCCCCGCAACGAGCCCCTTGCCCGTATCCGCCTTGGTGAGCGCCATGTACACCTGCTGGCCCAGATCGCGCGTGCCCACCAGCGCCGTGATGACCAGCATGGAGAGAGCGAGCATCACGGTCTGATTGATGCCGAGAAGAATGGTCGGAAGCGCCACGGGAAGCTGGATGCGCGTCAGGCTCTGGCGCGGCGTGCAGCCCATCGAGGTGCCGGCCTCGATCAACATCGGGGGAACCTGCCGGATTCCGTGCGCCGCGTAGCGAACCGAGGGCGCCAGCGCATAGAGGATGATCGCGAGCATCGCCGTGAAGTCGCCGACGCGGAACAGCATGACGGCCGGGATGAGGTAGACGAAGCTCGGCAGCGTCTGCAGCGTGTCGATCACCGGCTCGATCACGCGCCACGCCCTAGGAGAGAGACCGGCGTAGATGCCGATGGGAATGCCGATCAGCGCCGCGAACAGCACGGAAAGCCCGCAGAGATACACGGTCATCATCGTGATCTCCCACTGCCCATTGAGAACCGGGAACAGGGCGAGAGACACGACGAGAACAGCGAGGCGCACGCCGCCGAGCCGCCATCCCGCATAGCCGAGCGCCGCCGCAACCAGCGGCCAAGGCTGGGCCATCATGAAGCGCTTCACGGGCAGCAGCAGGTTGAGAAGGAAGAACGTCTTCACCGCATCGAACGCGTCGAAAAAGTTGACGTTGATCCAGCGCACCGCTTCCGACCACCACGGCGCCGTCGAGATCTGGAGCGCCTCCGGATAAGTAGCGACGAACGGCACGAACAGGCCCAGCACATAGGTCACCGCGACGAATGCCACGAGCGCGAGCAGGAACGGCTTCAGGTCCCCTTCCGCACCGCGCTTGCGCGCCCCATCGGCGTAGGCCTGGCTCAGACGGTCGAGCGCGATGGCCAGCACCACGATGGCAAGGCCCGATTCCAGCCCGCGCCCGATATCGAGGCGCCGAAGGCTCGTCAGAACGTCGAACCCGAGACCGCCCGCGCCGATCATCGACGCAATGATCACCATGTTGAGCGACAGCATGATCACCTGGTTCACGCCCACCAGAAGCTGTGGGCGCGCGGCCGGCAGCATGACTTTCATGATCATCTGCCTCGGCGTGGTTCCGGCCATGGTGCCGTATTCCACGATCTCGCGCGGCACGCCTTCGAGGGCGGCCATCGTCACGCGCACCATCGGCGGCAGCGCGTAGATGATGGTGGCGATCATTGCGGCCACAGGGCCGAAGCCGAACAGGAACAGGATCGGAATGAGGTAGGCGAACGTCGATACCGTCTGCATGAGATCGAGAACCGGCGTGATGAAGCGCCGGAACGCCGGAACGCGATAGCCGATGACGCCTGTGACCAAGCCCGCCGCAACACCGAGCGGCGCCGCAACGACGATGGAGGAGAGCGTCAGCATTGCGCTCTCCCACTGACCGAACACGGCGAGATAGAGGAACGCGCCACCCGCGAGCGCCGCGAGACGCCATCCGCCGAAGCGATAGCCCAGCGCAGAGACGACACCGACCACCGCGATCCACGGCAGCGGCGGCGCAAGCTGAACCGCAGCCGATCCGCGTCCTTCGCGCAATCCCGTCGAAAGGATGGAGGTCGCGATGTCGAGCGGAACGTTCAGCACTTGCGCGAACCCGCGCGTCATCTCCTTGAACGTGAAGAGACCGAAGCTCGCATCCTCCACGAGCCACTTGAGAACAGCCGAGACCGCCGTATCGAGACCGATCCGGAACCGCGGCGGCAGCTCCGTCATCCACGCGGGCAGCACGCCGTCGGGAAGAAAGAAGGCAATCAGCGCCAGCACCGCAAACGCCAGGATCGCGACGGTGTCGGGTCCGAGCCGCGTCGTCGAGGGGCTTATCTTCGTCTCGACGGCGGCCACTGTCATGCCCGCTCCCAGGCGCTGACCAGCACGGACATCACCGCCCGCCGGTCAACCACGCCGATCTGCTGACCGGATTCATCAGCCACCCCGAACGGAAGCTCGGAGGAATCCACGCGCGCCGCAAACTCGCGCACCTTGCTGGCAGCCGGAATGAGCCCCGCGATAGCCTCGCCCGCCTTGGGCGCCCGCATGATCGCACGCGCGGAGAAGATCTTGCTGCGTGGCGCATCGCGGGTGAACTCCGCCACATAGTCGTCGGCCGGGGAGCGCACCAGATCCTCCGGCGTGCCCACCTGCACAACGCGGCCTTCCCGCATGATAGCGATGCGATCGCCGACGCGAACCGCCTCCTCGAAATCGTGCGTGATGAAGACGATGGTTTTGTGCAGCGCGTCCTGCAGACGCATGAACTCGTTCTGCATCTCGCGGCGGATCAGCGGATCGAGCGCGGAGAACGGCTCGTCGAGAAACCACACGTCGGGATTGGTGATCAGCGAGCGGGCGATGCCCACCCGCTGCTGTTGCCCGCCCGAAAGCTGATACGGCAGGTAGTTCTCGCGCCCCTGGAGGCCGACCAGCTCGATCATCTCACGGGCGGGCTTCTCGCGCTCGCGGCGGCCCACACCGCGGATTTCGAGCGGAAATGCTACGTTGTCGAGAACACTGAGGTGCGGCAGCAGGGCAAAGTGCTGGAACACCATGCCCATCTTGTGCCGCCTGAGCTCGATGAGATCCTCGGGCGAAGCCTTGAGCAGGTCCACGCCCTCGAAGATCACCTCCCCGCTCGTCGGCTCGATCAGGCGCGAGAGGCACCTGACCAGCGTCGACTTGCCAGATCCCGACAGCCCCATGATGACGAAAATCTCACCGCGCTCGATGGTGAGCGAGGCGTCCGCCACCGCCGTCACCTGCCCCGCCGACTTGAGCGCGGCTTCTGAAGGTGACGGCCCATGCTTCTCCATGAAGCGTTCCGGCTCCGGGCCGTAGAGCTTCCAGAGGTTGCGGCAAACGAGAGTGGCGTTCGTCATGTCATGGACCTGCCGACATCATGCCAAGGCATCGGACTCGAAAGTGCCGAACGGAATCGCGGGTCAGCCGCCGATCCACTTTTTCCAGCGTGCCTCGTTGGTCTTCATCCACTCTGCGACGACGTCGTCGAGCTTCTTGCCGTCGAGATCGATCTCGCCGACAAGCTTGCCCATCTCCTCATTGTTCAGCTCGAAACCTTTGATCGCAGTGTAGGCAGACGGCCACTTGTCCTTGAGACCGGCCCATGCCGCTTTCCAGATGGCTCCGCGCGGCTTGCCGCAATCGTAAGCCTTCTCCTTGTTGATGCCCCAGGAAGGATCGCTGTAGCAGGCGGGCTCATACTTCGGGAACTCGACCCACTCGCCCTTGTATTTGATCGGCGCCCAGTGCGGCGCGTAAACCCACAGCACCACCGGCGCCTGCCGCTGATAAGCGGACTCGAGCTCTGCGAAGAGCGCCGCATCGGTTCCCGCGTGCACCACCTCGAACGGCAGGTCGAGCGCCTCGACACGCTCATCGTCGAAGCCGCCCCACGTCGCAGGCGCGCCCACATAGCGGCCCTTCGGAGCGGTCTCGGGCGTGCTGAACGCCTTGGCGCACTCCTTGAGCGCCTTCCAGTCCGGCAGCCCCGGACACTTCTCTTTCATGTAGAGCGGATACCACCACTCCTCGATCGCGAGCATTCCCGTTTCGCCGAGGTTCTCGACCTGCTTGGTGGCAACCGCTTCCTCGAGCGCTTCCTTTCCGGTCGTCGCCCAGATTTCCATGGCCACATGCACGTCGCCCGTCTTGAGACCGGCAAACTGCGCGAGATAGTCGGCCTGCACGTATTCGATGTTGAGCCCCGCCTTTTTCAGCACCTCTCCCATGATGTGGGCGCTGACGAGCTGCCCGGTCCAGTCATGCAGGGTGAGCTTGATGGGGTCTTTGGAATCCGCCGCCAACGCGGGCGACGATAAGCCCAAGGCGAGCGCAAGTGCCGCGAGCGCGGTCGAGGAGCGATGCATCACCATTTTTCTCCCGTTTGTCTTGTGATCCAACATGAGGAACCGACTGTTCGAGCGCGAAATGGCTGCCGCGGTGTACCTCACTCGAGCCACAAAGCGCGTTTTTTGAGCGTCGCGCGAAAAGCCACAAAATGTCAATAAACAATCCATATCTTTATTGCCTTTTGTGTGATTTTGCCCAAAACTGGAGCAAAGTGTCGGAGATATATCCATGAATTTCCCCACGCGTTGGCAGAGCGCAATTCTCGATGCGCTTCGCGTGACCGGCCGGGAGTCGATCGCCTCGCTCGCCGAACGGCTCCACGTGTCCGACGAGACGGTGCGCCGCCATGTGAAGGACCTCGTCGAGCAGGGTGCGGTGCACCGCGTGCACGGCGGCGTCATTCTCGTGGGCGCTCTTGCCGAGCCGCCCTTTTCGCGCCGCATCAAGGAGCGCGTCGCCGCCAAGCGCGCCATCGCGCGCACCGTCGCCGAGCAGGTGGCGGATGGAATGACGCTCCTCATCGATTCCGGCTCGACGACCACTTACGTCGCCCAGGCCCTCCTGCAAAAGAACGGCCTCACCGTCGTCACCAATTCGCTCGAGATCGCGCGCACTCTGGTCGGCCGCGGAGATTGCGCGGTGCACTTGGCAGGCGGCGCGCTGCGCGCCGACATCGGCGCAACTGTGGGCTACGAGGCTCTGGAGCTGATCCGTGAGTTCCGTGGCGACCTCGCCATCCTCTCCATCGGCGCCATCGATCCCAAGGACGGCTACATGGACTTCGACATCGACGAAGCCCGCGTCGCTCGCACCATGATCGACCGCGCGGACCGCGTGGTCATCGCGGCCGATGCCTGGAAATTCACCGCCAAGGCCCGCGTGCGTGTCTGCAACTTCGAGCCAATCTCTCTCCTGGTGTCGGACGCCATGCCGCCCGCCCCGCTCCGCCAGCAGTTCGAAGCAGCCGGTACGGAGATCGTCGTCGCGCCAGCCGAAACCACGGCCGAACCCGCCTGACGCAGCGAGGAATCCCTAATTAAAATAGGAGAATAAAGCCTTTGAATCAGGCCGTTCCGGCCAACTCCCTGAGCGCCCGATCATGCAGCGCGGCGCTGGCGGAGGCGACCACGCGCCCATCCGAATGAAGCCCGAGCGGGCGGCCCTCCCAATCGGTGATGCGCCCGCCCGCGCCTTCCACGACGGGCACCAGCGCCACGAAATCGTAAGGCATCAGCGAGGCTTCCACCACGAGATCGCAGTGCCCGGACGCGAGCAGCCCGTACTGATAGCAATCTCCGCCAAACCGCCGGATCGCAGCCCGGCGGCTCAGACGATCGTACGCCTCCCAGTCCGCGGGAGAGAAGATGTCCGGCGACGCCGTATAGATGCGGGCGTCCTCGATGGCGAGGCAGCCGCTCACGCGGCACGGGTTTCCGCCGAAGGCCGTAACACCACGTGACGCCGACCACCGCTCGCAGAGCGCCGGCATTTCGATAATGCCGAGCTGTGGCACGCCCTCCTCCACGAAGGCGATCAGCATGCCGAACAGCGGCATGCCCGTGATGAAGCTCTTGGTGCCGTCGATGGGATCCAGCACCCAGAGCTGTGCATCGCCCGCGAGGCGTCCCATCTCCTCACCCAGGATTCCGTGACCGGGGTAACGCTCCTCGATCGCAACCCGCATGGCGAGCTCGATCGCGCGGTCGGCAGCCGTGACCGGACTGTCGTCCGCCTTTCGCTCGAATTGCGTGGTCGACCGGAAATGCTCACGCGCCAGATCCCGCGCGACGTCCGCGAGCGCTTCGGCAAAATTGGAAATCTCAACCGCTTCGCTCATCGCAAAACCTACTCATTGCTGCATTTGCACATGGCTATTTCGCATTGCCGCGAACACCCACGAATTACCACAAGTTTTCAGATAACCCAAAGTCATTCACATTTAAAACCAACATATTCGTTGACTTGAGTGGATATCAGAGACCATTCTCCTAAAATCGGCCTCGAAACCAGGATCGCTTCCCTCATGGCGACATCGTTCGATACGCACGCCCGGATCGTGATCATCGGCGGCGGCGCCGTCGGCTGCTCCCTCGCCTACCACCTCGGCCGCCGCGGCGAGCGCGACGTGCTCGTCCTCGAAAAATCCGAGATCACCAACGGCTGCACCTGGCATGCCGCTGGCCTCGTGGGACAGCTCCGCGGCAAGCGCAACCTCACGCGCCTGATGCAGAATTCGGTCGCGGTGCTCGATCGGCTCGAAGCCGAGACCGGCCGCGTTATCGATTGGAAGAAGGTGGGCTCGCTGCGCCTCGCCTCCTCGCCCGAGCGCTGGAGCGAGATCCGCCGCTCCATGACGCTCGCTAAGAGCTTCGGCTTCGAATGCCATGCCCTCTCGGCGAAGGAAGCCAAGGATCTCTTTCCCTACATCGATCCAGAAGGCGTGGTAGGCGCAGCGTTCATTCCCTCCGACGGCTACGTAGACCCCTACGCGCTGACGCATGCCTTCGCGGCCGCAGCACGCGCTTCCGGCGTCACCATTCGCGAAGGCGTGTGCGTGCGCGAGATCGTGAAGGACGGCCGCCGCGTCACCGGCGTCGTGACCGATCACGGCACTATCGGCTGCGAGATCCTCGTCAACTGCGCGGGCCTCTGGGCCAAGCGCATCGGAGACATGGCCGGCGTCTCGCTCGCGGCCGGCGTGGTGGAGCATCAGTACTTCCTTACCGAGAAGAAGCTCGACCTGCCGAAGACGCTGCCGACGCTGAGAGACCCCGACAAGAATTTCTATCTGA
This sequence comes from Hyphomicrobium zavarzinii ATCC 27496, assembly GCF_000383415.1. GTDB lineage: Bacteria > Pseudomonadota > Alphaproteobacteria > Rhizobiales > Hyphomicrobiaceae > Hyphomicrobium_C > Hyphomicrobium_C zavarzinii. The sequence continues at coordinate 36,794 of NZ_KB911264.1, forward strand.
AGCCCGACGTCGCGGCCTTCGCCATCGGCGGCTGGGAGGACGGCACCAAGAGCTGCTGGCACGCAAAGCCGCCGTTCGAATTCGGCCGCGAGCTGTTCCCGGAAAACTTTGAGCGGCTTGAGCTGTTCGCGCTTCCCTGCGCCGAGCGTCTCCCGGTCTTGAACGAGATCGGCATCCAGACCGTCATCAACGGCCCCATTCCCGTCTCCGCCGACGGAGAGCCGATCATGGGCCTCGCCCCCGAGCTCGACAACTTCTTCGTCGCCTGCGGCTTCACCGCGGGCATCGCCGCATCGGGCGGCGCGGGCGAAGCCATGGCCAACTGGATCGTCGACGGCGATCCCGGCATGGACCTTTGGGCCTTCGACGTTCGCCGCTTCGGCCGCCCCCACAGCACCGGACGCTATCTGGACGAACGCGCGATCGAGGCCTACGGCAGCTACTACAAGATCCACTGGCCGGCCGAGGAGAGCAGTGCAGGACGCGGCCTGCGCCGCTCGCCGCTTCATGGTGCGCTCGAAAAGAACGGCGCGGTATTCGGCTCGCGCTTCGGGTGGGAGCGCCCGCTGTGGTTCGCGCGCACGGAGGCAGACCGCGCGGACGAGGCACGCTCAAGCTTCGAAGATAAACCCGGCTGGTTCGATCACGTGGGCGCCGAGCACCGCCAGATCCGCAACGCAGTCGCGCTTACCGATCAAACCTCATTCTCGAAATTCGAGATCGAAGGTGCGGGGACGACGGCGTTCCTGGACAGCGTCTGCGCCAATCGCATTGCGGGCGAGCCCGGGCGCTGCATCTATACGACGCTGCTCAATCCCAAAGGCGGCATCGAAGCAGAGGTCACGCTGCTCCATCTCGCGCCCGAGCGCTTCCTGATGATCAGCGGCTCCGCTTTCGGCGTCCGGGATTCGAGCTGGGTTCGCCGTCACATCCCGGCAGGCTCCCGCATCACCCTGCGCGATGCGACCTCGGGCACCGCCGTGCTCAACATCATGGGCCCTCACGCCCGCGCCGTGTTGCAGAGCGTCTCCGACGACGATCTCTCGAACGCCGCCATTCCCTTCCTCGCCGTCCGCGACATCGAGATCGGCAACGTGCCCGTTCGCGCCGTCCGTGTCGGCTACGTCGGCGAGCTTGGCTATGAGCTGCACGTGCCGACGGAGTACGCGCCTGCCCTGTACGAAACGGTGCGCGCTGCGGGCGCAGCCTGGAGCATCGCCGACACCGGCTATCGCGCCATCGAGACCTGCCGTCTCGAAAAGGGATATGTGTACTGGTCCTCCGAGATCGGCCCCGACTACGATCCGCTGTCCGCCGGACTCGAAAACACCATCGACCTCACAAAGGATTTCATTGGCCGCGACGCGTTGGCAAAAATCCAGAGCGAAGGATCGAAGCGCATCCTGTGCAGCTTCACGGTCGAAGGCTTCGCCCCGTTCCTCGGCGGCGAAACCATCGTTCGCGATGGCCGCGTCGTGGGGCAGACGGCGAGCTGCGGCTTCGGCCACACCGTCGGCAAGACGATCGCCTTCGGCTGGCTGCCGGGTAACATCTCCGCCGAGACCGCATTCGAGATCCACGCCTACGACAAGAGCTACGCCGCAACGCGCGTGGCACGCACCATCTACGATCCTGACAACGCGAGGCTTCTCGCATAGCCCGTCGGTAAAACAAGGGGGAACGTCATGGACCAGGACACCCGCGACGTGTGGCAGGCGCTCGACAGGCTCGGCGCTCACAACGCGGTGGAGATCGCCCAGTCCACGATCCGCCGGCTCGGCGGCCTCACCAATCGCGTCTTCCTCGTCACAACGGCGCGCGGCGAGCACGTTCTCCGAATTCCGGGAGCAGGCACCGAGGAATACATCAACCGCAAGGTCGAAGCCGTCGCTGCACGTGCCGCCGCACGCGCAAACGTCAGCCCGGAGGTGATTGCGGTCACAGACGACGGGCTGATGCTGACCGCCGCGATCAAGGACGCCGTGACGCTCTCGCCCGAAGGCTTCGCGAGCATTCCGGGCGCTCCCACGCGCGCCGCGCACGTGCTCCGCAAGCTGCATACGAGCGGCGAGCGTTTCGACTTCCGCTTCGAGCTGTTCGCCATGATCGACGACTACTTGAAGCTTCTTTCGACCAAGACCATCGATCTCCCGCCGGGCTATCACGATGTGCTCGCCTCCTCCGAGAGCGTGCGCCAGGCGCTCGAGGCCCATCCCTTGCCGCTCGCGCCCTGCCACTGCGATCCGCTCTCCGAGAATTTCATAGATGCCGGCGGACGCATGTGGCTGGTCGACTGGGAATACTCGGGCATGAACGATCCGCTCTGGGACGTGGGCGACGTCATCGTGGAAGCGAAGCTCACGCCCGACAAGGAGACGGAGCTCATCCAGGCGTACTTCGGCGGAGCGCCCACAGCCGCCGAGCACGGCCGCGTCGTCATCTATAAGGCGATGTGCGATCTTCTCTGGACGCTCTGGGGCCTGATCCAGCACGCCAATAAAAACCCGGCGGACGACTTCTGGGCCTACGCGACAGGCCGCTTCGAGCGCTGCAAGGCCCTCATGTCGTCACCGGAGTTTGCGAGCCACGTAGCGGCTGTCGCAAAAGGGTGAGCGCACAGAGCGCGGAAAGCCCTGTCAGTACGGAAAGTGATGTCATGCCGACAGGCTCCGGCAAGAAGAGGACGGACACAGCCTCACGCGTGATCGCGGCATCCCCGCAGGCTCTCTATCGGGCATTCGTGGACCCCGCCGCCATTGCCTCCTGGCGGCCGCCCCAAGGCATGAAAGCCGAGATCCACACCTTCGACCCGCGAGAGGGCGGATACTATCGCATGTCGTTCCTCTACACCGAGCCGGACCCTGAGGTGCAGGGCAAGACCTCGGACCACGCCGACACGTTCGAAGGGCGTTTCGTGGGACTGCTCCCCGGCGAGCGCATCGTCGAGGAGATCGATTTCGTCTCTGACGATCCCGCGTTCAGAGGCACGATGACCATCACCACGACGTTCCGGCCCGTCTCCGGCGGCACCGAGGTGACCGTCGTCTGCGAGGACGTTCCCGAGGGAATCGGCGAGAGCGAGCATAAGGCGGGGATCGCCTCGGGCCTGGCAAACCTTGCAGCTTTCGTGGAATGAAGGCCCGCTAAGCCCTCTTGCAATGTTCCCATTTTGTTCTATTCTCTTCCTTGAGCCGTTTTCGCTTCGGGAAGAGCCACTTGCATGTCGCCCGCCGTCTCTCCGCCTGACGCCCGCCTCCCACATCGCGACGCGCGCCGCGACGCGGTGGTGGACGAGTTGCGCCGCCTCATGGCCCGGGTCGAAGGCGTGCCGAAAGGCCGGGAAGGCGCTCTTTCGTTTGGCCTCTCCGCGCTCGACCAGCATCTCCCCCAAGGCGGCCTGGCCTTCGGCACCGTGCATGAGATCAGCACCGCGAGCGAGGCAGATCTCCCCGCGGCCTTCGGCTTTCTGCTGGCCCTGCTGGCGCGGACGCCCGGAAGCGCGCCGCTCCTGCTCGTCCTCGCCTCGAAGAAGCTCGCCCGCTGCGGGCTGCCCCATGGAGCAGGCCTCGCCGCGCTCGGCCTCGCTCCCTCGCGCCTGACGCTGGTCGAAACCGAAAATGCGGCAGAAGCCCTCTGGGCCACGGAGGAAGCGGTGCGGGCGCGCGCCCCCGCCGCCGTGGCGAGCGCGATCGGCGGCAAGCTCGATCTCAAAGCAAGCCAGAGATTGCATTACGCCGCCCGAGAAGCGGGTGTTCCGCTTCTGCTGCTGCGGCCAGGAGAAACGGAAAGCGTGGCCACGGCCGCCACACGCTGGCGCATCGGCGCGGCGCCCGGCGCACAGGATCGCTTCGGCCTTCTCGCCGGCTGGCGCTGGCACGCGAACCTCGAACGCTGCCGAAACGGAGAGCCGCGCGCCTGGATGTTGGAGTTCGATCATGCCACGCATCGTTTCAGTCTGGCTGCCGCAGTGGCCGATCCATCGCTGGCTCGCGGCGGAGAGGCGCCGTCCCTCAGGCGTACCGGTTGATCCAGAAGCCCCCTTCGTTCTCGCCGACGCGACGGACGCTCCGCGCATCACCGCCCTCAATCCGGCCGCCCTGAAAAGCGGCCTAGCCGTGGGCGAGCGCCTGGCGGACGCACGAGCGCGCATCGGTGCCCTTCAAGTCCGCATCAGCGACTGCGCCGCAGACGCGGACGCCCTCGCACGCCTGGCGCGGTGGGCCACACGCTACACGCCCTCCGTCGCGCTCTTCGGGGAGGCGAGCGGAGCGGACGGCTTTTTTCTCGACGTCACTGGCGCAGCCCATCTGCTCGGCGGCGAGCGGGAGTTGCTGTCCGATCTTGCTCAGCGCCTGAGAAGCTTCGGCCTCCCGTCCTGCCTCGCCATCGCGGAGACACCCGGCACGGCCTGGGCCGTCTCGCACTTCGCCCGCACCCCGGAGAGGATCATAGAGAGAGGCGCCGAAAGAGAAACGCTTTCCCCCCTGCCGGTCGCAGCGCTGCGCCTCTCGCCCGAAACCGCCCTCACCCTCCGCAGGCTCGGCTTCAAACGCATCGGCGATCTCATCGGAAAAGCACGCGCGCCCTTTGCCGCGCGCTTCGAGAAGGAGCTGCTGATACGCCTCGATCGCGCTCTCGGTCTGGCCGCCGAACCCCTGCGCTTACTCGCCCCGCCTCCTGCCTATATCTGCACCCGGTCGCTGCTCGAGCCCATCAGCACGGAGGACGCGATCCTCACCGCCGCCGGCCGCCTGATGGAGAACCTCGTCCCCAAGCTCGAAGCGGATGACACCGGCGCGCGCGCCCTGCGTCTGGACCTTTACCGCGTGGACGGCGCCGTCCAGAGGCTCGGCGTGCGCCTAACCCTCCCGACACAAAGCCCGGAGCACGTGACGCGCCTGCTCCGCCTCAAGCTCGAACGCCTGGCGCGCGAACTGGAGGCAGGCTTCGGCTTCGAAACCCTGAGCCTCGCCGTCACTGTCGCCGAGCGCATCCAGCCACGCCAGCGCACGCTCGCCACCGCATCAGAGGACGCGGAAAGAGAACGCCGCTTCACCAACTTGCTCGATGCTCTGCGCCAGCGGCTGGGAGCAGAGAGCGTCCGTCACCTGGCACCCGTCGCCAGCCATTGGCCCGAGCGCAGCCAGGCCTCCTCTCTCGCTCCGGAGAAAGCCATGCCGTGGCCTGACGCCGAGAGCCCACGCCCTCCTCTTCTCCTGCCACGGCCCGAGCCGGCTGATGTCGTCGCGCCTATCCCCAACGGCCCGCCGATGCGCCTGCGCTGGCGCGGCAAGGTCCACACCATCATGCACGCCGAAGGCCCTGAGCGCATTGCCGCCGAATGGTGGCGCAGCGAGACCTGCCCGCCGACACGCGACTATTACCTCGTTGAGAACGGCACCGGCCATCGCTTCTGGCTCTTTCGCGAAGGCATCCCCGGGCGCGGGCGCGTCACTCCCCGCTGGTTCGTACACGGGCTCTTCGCATGAGCAGCGCCGCTCTTGTCTCATTCAGCGCAGGCAACGCTCTCCGGAGAGAGGCGAGAGCCGCTCGGAGAAAGAAATGCGCGCGCCTCTGTCGGAAGGGCCGCGCATGACCCGCTATGCCGAGCTTGCCGTCACCACGAACTTCTCGTTCCTCCGGGGTGCCTCCCATCCGGAAGAGATGGTGAGCGCTGCGGAAGATCTCGGCCTCGATGCGCTGGCCATCACCGATCGCAACAGCTTCGCTGGCGTCGTGCGCGCCTTTGGGGCGTGGAAGAACCGCAAGTCCGCCGGTCTCAAGCTCATCGTCGGCGTGCGTCTCGTCACCCTCAATGGCTTCGAGGCCCTCGCATATCCCAGCGACCGGGAAGCCTACGCGCGCCTTTGCCGCCTCCTGAGCGAAAGCAGGCTCAAGGCCTCCCACGAGACACACACCGAATGCCATCTGGCGTTCGAGGACATTCTCGCGACTACGGACGGCCAGATCTTCATCGCGCTCCCGCCCCGCAAGCTTACGCCCGCCTTCACCCAGCATCTCGAGAAGCTCGCCCGCGCTGCGCCGGGGCGCAGCTACCTCGCCGGCATTCATCACCATCGAGGCGACGAGCCTCGCCGCATCGGCATGCTCGACGAGCTTGGAAGACGCACCGGCACGCCCCTCGTCGCCGTCAATGACGTGCACTATCACACTCCGGAGCGCCGCCCTCTTGCCGATGTCGTCACCTGCATCCGCGAGACATGCACGATTGCCGAAGCGGGCTTCCGCCTCGCCGCCAACGCCGAGCGGCACATGAAGTCGCCCGCAGAAATGGCGCTCCTGTTCGAGGCTTATCCCGAAGCCCTGGCGCGCACCCTCGATATTGCGAGCGCTTGCCGCTTCTCCCTGGCCGATCTCAAGAACGAATATCCAGACGAGCCGGTGCCGCCAGACAAGACACCCCAGCAGCATCTCGAGGATTTGACCTGGATCGGCGCCCGCAAGCGTTATCCGCGCGGCATTCCGGAGAAAGTCGAAAAGCAGATCCGCGAGGAGCTGACGCTCATCGCCAAGCTCGACTACGCGCGCTATTTCCTCACCGTCCACGACGTCGTCCGCTTCGCGCGCGGCAAAGAGATCCTGTGCCAGGGCCGCGGATCGGCCGCCAACAGCGCCGTCTGCTATTGCCTCGGCATCACCGAGATCGACCCAGCCACCTCCAACCTTCTCTTCGCGCGTTTCATCTCGGCCGAACGTCAGGAGCCACCCGATATCGACGTAGATTTCGAGCACGACCGCCGCGAGGAGGTCATCCAGCACATCTACGAGAGATATGGCCGCGAATACGCCGCCATCTGCGCCACCGTCATCCATTATCGCTCGCGCCGCGCCATCCGCGAGGTGGGAAAAGTCATGGGCCTCACGCCCGACGTCACCGCCGCTATCGCCAGGACAGTCTGGGGCAGCCACGCCGACGGCCTGCCCGACACGCACATCCGCGAAGCCGGCTTCGATCCCGCCAATCCGAAAATTCGCCAGTCTATCCAGCTCGCGCGTGAGCTGATCGGCTTCCCCCGTCATCTCTCCCAGCACGTCGGAGGCTTCATCCTCACCAAACGACGCCTCGACGAGACGGTCCCCATCGCCCGGGCCGCCATGGACAAACGCACGTACATCGAATGGGACAAGGACGACATCGATACGCTGGGCCTGATGAAAGTCGACGTGCTGGCCCTCGGCATGTTGAGCGCCTTGCGCCGCGGCTTCGACCTTCTTCGCACCCATTATGAAAGACCGCTCACGCTCGCGGCTATTCCGGGAGACGGCACCCCCGACGCGGATAAAGTCTACGCGATGCTGTCGCAAGCCGACTCCATCGGCGTGTTCCAGGTGGAGAGCCGCGCGCAGATGTCGATGCTGCCGCGATTGAGACCGAAGGAATTCTACGATCTCGTCATCGAGGTCGCCATCGTTCGCCCCGGCCCGATCCAGGGCAACATGGTGCATCCCTATCTCAAGCGGCGAGACGAGAATCCCGAAACCATCGTCTATCCCTCCCCGGCCCCCGGGCATGGCGACAAGGACGAATTGAAGGATGTGCTGAAGCGGACGCGCGGCGTGCCGTTGTTCCAGGAGCAGGCGATGCAGATCGCCATCACCGCCGCCAAGTTCACGCCCGACGAGGCGGACGGGCTGCGCCGCTCCATGGCCACCTTCCGCCACAACGGCAACGTTCACAAATACCGTGAGACGTTCATCCGAAACATGACAGCCCGCGGCTACGACCCCGAGTTCGTCACACGCTGCTTCGGCCAGATCGAGGGCTTCGGCGAGTACGGCTTCCCCGAAAGCCATGCGGCGAGCTTCGCCTTGCTCGTCTATGCCTCCGCTTGGGTGAAATGCCACTATCCGGATGTCTTCTGCGCCGCCATCCTGAACAGCCAGCCCATGGGCTTCTACCAGCCGGCCCAGCTCGTCATCGACGCACGCAACCATGACGTGGAGGTGCGCGAGGCCGACGTGAACTTCAGCAACTGGGATTGCACGCTCGAGCCCGCAACCAAAGGTCCCCATCGCTTTGCCGTGCGCCTGGGGCTGCGCCAGATCGAGGGGCTTTCCGAAAAGGAGATGGAGGGTCTCGTCGCGACGCGTGGCAACGGCTACGCGAGCATCGAGCGCCTCGCCGCCATCTCAGGCGTCTCGCATGGAACAATAGAGCGCCTCGCCGCCGCCGATGCGCTTCGCTCGATGGGGCTGGACCGGCGCGAAGCTCTGTGGTCTGCACGCAGGCTTGCCAGCATCGGCATGCCCAATGGAAAGAAGAGGCTGTCGCAGTCTCAGGATGAAACGCTCCCTCTCTTCGACCCGCGCCAGGGAGACGAGCTTTTCCCCGAGCCGCCCATCACCCTGCCTCCAATGGCGCTTCCCGAGCATGTGGCGGAGGATTACGTGACCACTGGGCTGTCCCTGAAGACACACCCCGTGACATTTTTCCGCAAGCGTCTGACGGATCGCAAGGTCGTTCCCAATGCGGATCTGAAGGATGAAACACGCACGAGAAACGATCAGAACATCTGTGTTTCCGGCCTCGTTCTCACGCGCCAGATGCCCGGAGGAAAGAAGGTCGTCTTCCTCACGCTCGAGGACGAGACGGGCGTGGCCAACATCATCATCTGGCCGAAAGTGTTCGCAAAAAGCCGCCGCACGGTGATGTCTGCGCGCTTTATCCTCGTGCGAGGCCGTCTCCAGCGCGCGGGATCCGTGGTGCATGTCCTCGCCGAAAGCTTCGTCGATCTCAGCGGCGATCTCGCTCTTCTTCACGAGCCCGATCTGCTTGGTCCGGATGCTCCGCTCACGGCGTGCGCCCCAGCCTCGAACTTGCTCTCCATCAAGAGCCGCGACTTTCATTGATGCGGTCAATCAACCCATCGAAAATTTGAACTTGCCCTTCGTTATATTTCTCTGAATATAACTAAAAGGGGACTGGGTCTGGGAGACCCGTGCAGTTGGGGGGAGTGAAATGCCCAAAAAAGTATTCGCCGCAGTCACTGCGGCTGGCCTATGCATTGCAGCATCGTCGGCAATCGCCCAGGAAAGCGCCGTAACCGCTGGTGGTGACGTCACCGCCGACGAGGCCACGCCGCTGCCGCCGATCGTCGTGCAATCGCCGAAGGAGCCGATTGCGAGCCGCCGCACCGGCAAAAAGCAGACCTCATCGGGAGCAGGCGCAGCCACCGCACAATCGGAAGGCGAAGGCGGAGGAAGCTTCGGAGGCGCGCAAGGCCCGGCCATTGGCGTGTTCACGCTCGGTCAGCTGGACCTCATCGGCGGCTCCACCATCACCAATGAGGCGATGTGGAGCTTCAACAAGCAATCCCTCGATCAGGCGGTCGAGATGGCGCCCGGCGTCGTCGCGCATACGGCCGGAGGCAGAAGAAACGAGCGTGACATCTACGTTCGCGGCTTCGATCGCTATCGCGTCCCGCTTTCTATCGACGGCGTGCGCATCTATCTGCCGGCCGACAATCGCCTCGACATGGCGCGCTTCCTGACGCCGGATCTCTCCGAGATCCAGATCCAAAAAGGCTACGTCTCCGTGCTGAACGGACCCGGGGGCATGGGCGGCGCAATCAACCTCGTCTCGCGCAAGCCCACCAAGGAGCTGGAGGTGGAAGCCCGCTCTGGCCTCGTGATGAACGGCGACGTCAGCGACATGAACCAGTGGAGCAGCTACGCCTACGCCGGAACACGTCAGAAGGGCTATTACGCTCAGATCAGCGGCACCATTGTCGATCAGGATTCGTTCAATCTGTCCGACGACTTCAGGCCGACACAACCGGGCTCGCCAGGTTACGATCCGTTGTTCCCCTACGAGGACGGCGGCGCGCGTGACGGATCCGACTTCCGCGACTGGAAGATCAATGCCAAGGCCGGCATCACGCCGAATGCCACGGACGAATACAGCGTGAACTATACGACCCAGAGCGGAGAGAAGAACGCCCCGCTCCATGTCGCCAAAGAGAAATTGCAGACGCAGCGTTATTGGACCTGGCCCTACTGGGACATCACGAGCCTCTCATGGCTCTCGAAGACGCAGATCGGCGAAAGCTCCTATTTCAAGAGCAACGCCTACTACAACACCTTCGAAAATCGCCTGAGCTCCTTCAACGCGCCGACGGCGGTCATTCCGCCCTACTCGACGCAGCTCGCCAACTACACCTTCAACAGCGACTACGAGGATTATGCCTACGGCGGCTTCCTCGAGTTCGGCACGGAGCTCCTTCCCTACAACACCACGAAGGCGGCTATTCACTATCGCCGTGACAATCATTCCGAGCGAAACTTCGCGCGCCCGGACAGCGCAACGGCCTACGTCGAGCCCTGGCAGCACAACGTCGAGGATACGTGGTCGTTCGCTCTCGAGAACACGCTCCATGCCAGCAAGCGCCTCGATATCATCGCGGGCATCAGCTACGACTATCAGGACGTGAAGGAAGCCGAGGATTACGTAGCCGGCGCGAACCCGCCGTTGACCGGGACCATCCGCCAGAACGACGTCACCACTGCGGACGCCTGGAACTGGCAGGGTGGCGCGATCTACAGTTACTCCGAGGACGGCAAGGTGCACGCCACGGTCTCGAGCCGCACCCGCTTTGCCACCGTCTTCGAGCGCTACAGCACGCGTTTCGGGTATGCCACGCCCAATCCGGATCTCGCCCCCGAGCGCTCGACCAACTACGAGCTCGGCGTATCGGACACGCTCTTCAATCAGGCACGCGTCTCGGCTGCAATCTTCTATTCCGATTTGAAAGACGCGATTCAATCCGCCTACATCATCAATGGCGGCAACGTAACGAGCCAGAACCAGAACGTTGACGGCACGCACTACGGCGCCGAAATCTCAGTCGACTGGGATCTCGCGCCCGGCCTCCGTGTCGGCGGCAACTACGCCTACCTCGAGCGGGACTACGACTACATCACGCCCGGCACCAAGCCGGAGGGAACACCTCGCCACGAAGGCTTCCTGTACCTCGCCTGGACCGCGTTGCCGAACCTGACCATCACGCCGAGCCTTGCCCTCGCAAGCGATCGCAACAGCATCGTGACGAGCGGCACCACGCGCACCTACATCGAGACAGGCGCCTACGCCCTGCTCAACGTGCAGGCCGAATACAAGTTCAGCGAGAACTTCTCCGCCGCGATTGGCGGCACGAATCTCACGGACGAGAACTACGAGCTCGTGGAAGGTTTCCCCGAAGCGGGCCGCCAGTTCTTCGCCAACGCGAGGGTGAAGTTCTAGATAACGACGGCTTCGGGCTGCTCCCGCGAACGAGTGGCCCGAAGTTTGATCCAAGGCCATCCCCAATCCAGTCCGCGAGTGCTATATACGTGAAAATATCGCGCCAGGAGGATAAGGAACACGGCCATGAAGATCAGCGCACGCAACGTGCTCAAAGGCAAAATTGTCGACATCAAGAAAGGCGCGACCACGGCGCATGTGAGGATCGATCTCGGGGGCAGCGTCATCACGGCCTCGATCACCAATGAAGCCGTGGACGAGTTGAAACTGGCCCCGGGCATGACGGCGTCCGCCGTCGTCAAAGCCTCCGATGTGATGGTCGCGGTGGAATGAGATGCGTAAACTTCTGATCCTGCTTTCCGGTTGCAGCGCTCTGCTGGCCGCTCCCCTTCCCGCCCTCGCCGCACCAGGAACCGGCTGCGACGGCTTCCTCTGGCCTCTCACCAAGGAGCTGGCCTGGATGAAGGGGGGCAGCGAGAAAGTCGCCTCCGGCGCGACATTGCCTGCCCCGCCCGCGGACAAGGCGATCGAGGTCGCCTTGCAGCCGGCATCCAAGGTGCCTTTCGCCGTGAATCCCACAAGCACGCCGAAGCCCGAGGATGCAGAAGCCTTCGGCGGCATCGTGAGCTTCGACAAGCTCCCCGAAGCTGGCCATTATCAGATCACGTTGTCGGGCCATGGATGGATCGACGTCGTGCAGAACGGAAAGCCCCTCGAAGCAACGGCGCACACCGGCGCAATCGAATGCGAATGGATCCGCAAGAGCGTTCGTTTCGAGATCGGCTCGGGTCCGTTTTCCGTCCAGGTGCACGGGCTCCACAAGGACACCGTCAGGTTCACCCTCACGCCCGCCGCCGATTGACCGACAGCGGATGGTTCTGGAGCTGTTGCGGCCCTGCTCCCGCTGCAACCGGGAATACGCAACAGCTCGCCATTAGCTTGGAAATCACGGTTAAATTGCGATAAACTTGTCACGCTTGGAGCGGACTCGCCGCAGGCCGCGGACGCTGCCTGTACTTCAGGCAACATATCGCTTGACCGCGGACGCAGGCCCGGCGGAAAGAAGCACCGTAACAACGGCAAAATAGTCCGGACGCGATGTCGGGCGCGCATCTTCTCGCACGTCCTTGAGCTGAGCGTTCCTGAAACCCCGCCGCGAAGCCTTCGCAATGCCATTCTGCGCAGGGACAATCGGCGGGAAACTGTTTCACAGATGAAATTTAGGAAGCTCGGATACGGGGAGCGTCCTGGCATTCCTTCGACACTGCAAGACGTACACACCCCGCATTCTGCTTGATGACGTACAGAATTGCCCGAGGACAGCATGCTTAGGCATATCATGGCCTGGACGGTCGTGATCCTCGCCGTCGCCGGAATTGCCGGCGGGTTGGGGTTCTACAAATACAGCGAGATCAAGACCGCTATCGCCGCCGGCGAGGCGACGCCGGAGCCCGTGGAATCGGTACTCTCGACCCGCTCGCGCGAAGGCCAGTGGTCTGCCGTGACGCGCGCCATCGGCACTGTCGTTGCTCTGCGTCAGCTCGAAGTGAAGAACGAGATCGCAGGCGCGATCTCGGAGATCGGCTTCACGTCCGGCGCCATCGTCGAGAAGGGCGACCTTCTTGTCCAGTTCGACACCCGCCAGGAGCAGGCCGCCCTCGCCGCGGCGGAAGCGGATGCCCGCCTCGCCAAGCTCACGCTCGATCGCCGGGAGAGCCTGCGCGGCAGCGCCGCTTTCTCCGCGCAGGAATTGGATCGCTCGCGCGAGGAGTTCAACGCCGCGACGGCGCGCGCCCGCAATCTCGAGGTGATCGTCGACAAGAAGCGTATCACCGCGCCATTCCGCGCACGCGTCGGCATCACCAACTGGCAGCCCGGCGCTTATCTCGATGCAGGCACGCTGATCGTCACCCTCCAGGGCACGGCGGCGGACGCTTACGTGGACTTCTCGCTACCCCAGGACAGCGCCGTGGCCATACGTCCGGGAACCGTCGTGACGCTCTCCGGCCCCGCCGTTCCGGGTGGAGAGACCACGGCAAAGATCATCGCAGAGGACAACAGCGCCGACGGCTCCAACCGCTCGATCCGCTTCCGCGCGGCCGCAGCGGGCTTCGGCGAGAAGCTCCGCCCCGGCACCTTCGTCGATGTGATCGTGAGAACGTCCGAGCCGCGCACCGCCGTCATGGTGCCGCTCGCTTCCGTCCGCCGCTCGCCGAACGGCCAGCACGTCTTCGTTCTCGTCGAGGAGAACGGCAAGCTGCGCGCCCGCCAGCGCACCGTGCAGACGGGCGCCGTCCAGGGCGACGACATCGCGATCGAAAAAGGCTTAGCCGCAGGCGAGCTGATCGCCGCCTCGGGATCGTTCAAGCTGCGTGAAGGCCTCCTGGTCGATGCCGGAATGCCGGCCCCCGCTCCCTCGACGGACGTCGGCGTCAACTGAGGAAGCGAGCCCATGCGCGCCATCGAAATCTTTGTCCGGCGCCCTGTCATCGCCATCGTCGTCAATCTGGCGCTGGTGCTGATCGGCATCAGAGCCGCGACACAGCTTCCGATCCAGCAGTATCCGCGCATTGAAAGCTCGTCGATCCTCATCACCACCGTCTATATCGGCGCATCTGCCGAGAGCATTCGCGGCTTCGTCACCACGCCGATCGAGCGCGCGGTCTCCTCGATCACGGGCATCGACTACGTGGAATCCTCGAGTGTCGCGGGCGTCAGCACCGTCACCGCGCGCCTGAAGCTCAACCACCCGAGCACGGTGGCCCTGACGGAGGTCGGCAACCGGCTCGACCAGATCCGCAGCGAGTTGCCCGCCGAGGTCGAAAGCCCGGTCGTCGAGGTGCAGCGCGCCGACCGGCCTTACGCCACCTTCTATGTCAGCGTCACCTCCGAGAGCATGACGCCGCCGGAAATCACCGACTATCTCTCGCGCAACATCCAGCCGCGCCTCAGCACCATTCCGGACGTGCAGCGCGTGGGCCTGGAAGGCGCCCGCCCACAGGCCATGCGCATCTGGCTCGACGCGGATCGGCTGGCCGCCTTCGGCATCGGCGCGAGCGAGGTGGAAGCAGCACTTCTGCGCAACAACTTCCTCGCCGCCGTGGGCCGAACGAAAGGAAGCCAGGTCCAGGTCGACCTCCTCGCCAACACCGATCTCAAGAGCGTTGCCGAGTTCGAGCAGCTCATCGTCCGCGAGGACAAGAAGCACATCATCCGGATCGCGGACATTGGCCGCGTAGAGCTCGGCTCCGAGGAGGAGACGGCGAACGTTCGCGACAACGGCAAGGACGCGGTCTACCTCTCCGTCTGGCCGCTGCCGGGCGCGAACGAGATCAGCGTGGCCTACGCCCTTCGCGCCGCGCTCGACACCATCCGGCCCGACTTGCCGCCCGGAACCGACATCGCGCTTGCCTATGACGGCACGGTCTACATGGAGAACTCGCTGAAGGAGATCGGCAAGACCTTCACCGAGACCGTGCTCATCGTCGGCCTGATCGTGTTCCTGTTCCTGGGCTCCGCGCGCAGTGCCCTTGTGCCCCTCGTCACGATCCCGATCTCGCTCATCGGCGCCATGGCCGCGATGATGGCCATGGGCTTCTCGCTCAATCTTCTCACGCTCCTCGCCATCGTGCTCTCGGTCGGCATCGTGGTCGACGACGCCATCGTCGTGGTCGAGAACGTCTCACGCCACATGCAGAACGGCATGGGCCGTATTCAGGCAGCCCTGGTCAGCACGCGGCAACTGTTCACGCCCATCATCGCCATGACCATCACGCTGGCGGCGGTCTACGCGCCGATCGGCTTCCTCTCTGGCCTGACCGGCGTGCTCTTCAAGGAATTCGCCTTCACGCTGGCCATCGCCGTCATCGTTTCCGGCTTCGTCGCCATCACGCTCTCGCCCATCATGAGCGCCTACACGGCGGCCGAGGGCGGGCACGAAGGCCGCTACGCGCGCTTCGTCGGCCGGATGCTCGACCGCCTCGCGAACGGCTATGGCCGCTGCCTCGATGTCGTCTTGAACCTGCGCGGCCAAGTGCTCGCGTTCGGCGCATTCATCTGCCTGCTCGCCGTGCCCCTCTATCACTTCTCCTCGCAGGAGCTGGCGCCCGTCGAGGACGAAGGCTTCATTCTGCTGATCGTCAACTCAGCGCCCGACGCTTCGCTCGCCTACACCGCGGGCCACATGGACCAGGTCCTGAAGATCGGCAAGGACCTGCCCGAATACGACGGCATGTTCGAGATCGTCTTCCCCTCGAACGGCTTCGGCGGCTTCATGCTGAAGAACTGGCACGAGCGCGCGCGCACCGCCAAGGAGATCCAGCCCCAGGTTTACGGCGCCGTTTCGAAGATCAAGGAGCTGCAGATCTTCCCCGTGCTGCCGCCCGCATTGCCCGGCGCCGGAAACTACGACGTCGAGCTGGTGCTCAAGGGACCCGGCACGCCGGAGCAGATGGCCGACTATGCCGCCAAGCTCGTCGGCGCCGCGTTTGCCAGCGGACAGTTCATGTTCGCCGATACCGATCTCAAGATCGATCTTCCGCAAGTGCTCGTGACTGTGCATCGCGAGCGCGTGGCCGACCTCGGGCTCGATCTCGCGGATGTCGGCCGCCAGCTCGGCATCCTGATCTCGGGCAACTACGTCAACCGCTTCACGCGCGAAGGCCGTGCCTACAAGGTCATCCCGCAAGTCAACCTGAGTGCCCGCGCCGTGGCCGAGCGCCTGCTCGACTACAAGATCCGCACCCGCGACGGAAAGCAGATCCCCGTCTCCGCCGTCGCGAGCCTCGAGACGAAGACGGCGCCGCGCACTCTCGCCCGCTTCCAGCAAGCCGACAGCTTCCGGGTTTACGGCGGCGTGGTGCCGGGCGTCACCAAGGCGGCCGCCCTCGAAACTTTGGAGAAGGCCGCGCGCTCCATCCTGCCTCCCGAGTACACGATCGACTACGCCGGTGAATCCCGCCAGATCCGCCAGGAAGGCGCCACCCTCGCCGGCACGCTCGGCTTCGCGATCCTGCTCATCTATCTGGTGCTCGTCGCTCAGTTCGGAAGCTTCCGCGATCCGCTCGTGGTGCTGCTGGGCTCTGTCCCGCTGGCGCTGTCCGCCGCACTCGTCTTCACCTTCCTCGGCTACACCACCATTAACATCTACAGCCAGATCGGCCTGATCACCCTCGTCGGCCTCATCGCCAAGAACGGCATTCTGATCGTCGCGTTTGCCAACGAGTTGCAGAAGCAGGGCCTCAACAAGCTGGCCGCCATACGGGAAGGCGCGAAGACACGCCTGCGTCCCATTCTCATGACCACGGCCGCCACCGTGTTCGGCCATCTGCCGCTCGTCTTCGTCACGGGCGCGGGCGCGGAAGCGCGCAACAGCATCGGCATCATGCTGGTGTCCGGCATGGCCATCGGCACCCTGTTTACCCTCTTCATCCTACCGGTCATCTATCTGGTGGTCGCCGCCGAGCACAAGCCAGAGGAGAACGAAATAGAGACGCCGCCGCTCACGGGCCGGGAGCTGCCGGCCTGATCAGGGCTGCAAAAAAGAGAGCCTGACCAGGAGCCATCTTACGAAACTGTAAGGAGCCCGTAAGAGGCAGAACAGGTCCGGCACCTATACTGAAGGTTACGACTCGTCAGCCCTCACCGGATCGACCGGGCTCCCTCCGACCACCGGCGAGGTCATCGCACAGGATGCCTGCCATGCGCGTGCTCCTCATTGAGGACGACCCCGACACCGCCGCCTACGTGGTCAAAGGTCTGGAGGAAGAAGGCCACATCATCGATCACGCGCCGGACGGCCGCGACGGCATCTCCCTCGCCATGGGCGAAGACTACGATGTCCTGATCGTCGATCGCATGCTGCCGGGCCTCGAAGGCCTCGCCCTCGTCAAAACCGTCCGGGCCGCCGGCCGGCGGGTTCCCATCATCTTCCTCACGGCGCTTGGCGGCGTGGACGACCGCGTCGACGGACTGGATGCCGGCGGCGACGACTATCTCGTGAAGCCCTTCGCCTTTTCGGAGCTTCTGGCCCGCCTCAATGCGCTCGCACGGCGCCCGCACCTCAAGGGAGAGGAAACCCGCCTCAAGGTCGGCGACCTCGCGCTCGATCTCATCAGCCGCAAGGTCTATCGCGGTACCACCGAGATCGATCTCCAGCCGCGCGAATTCCGCCTGCTCGAGGTGTTGATGCGCAACAAGGGTCGGGTGGTCACCCGCACCATGCTGCTCGAGCGTGTCTGGTGCTTCCACTTCGATCCCAAGACGAGCGTCGTCGAGACACACATTTCCCGCCTCCGCTCCAAGATCGATAAACCCTTCGACAGCGAGCTCATTCACACCATCCGCGGCAGCGGCTACAGTCTGCACGAAGGCCCATGACAGGGATGACATCGTGCTGAAGCGAACGCCCTTGCGGTTGGCGGCGACGTTTACTGCCTTGTTCGCCACCACTGTCATCGTGCTGTTTGCCATCCTGTTCTTCGGCCTCACCGCACGCTTGAGCGAGCAGATCCGTGTGCGCACGCAGGAAACCATGGATGCGCTCCTCGTGGTCGACCGGCAGAAAGCATTCGAGGATCTCGCCTCCGTCGTTACCAGCGAAAGCGAGTCCGTCCGTGATGCGGATTTCATCTTCGAGCTCGTGGACGAGAACGGCCGCCACGTCGCCGGCAACGTGCACGACATCCGCCAGTCCAACGACTGGCTGACGCTCGAGCGTGAGGACATTCAGCCAGATTGGGACAATGGAGAGCCGGACGATAAGTTTCTCGCCCTCTGGCAGCCCGTCTCGAAAGGCCGCCTCCTGGTCGGCAGCAGCAACCGCGAGCTGCGCCGGACGCAGACGTTCCTGCTCGAGGTGCTGGGCATCGGCCTCATCGCAACGACGCTGCTCGGCGCCTTGTGCGGCGCCTACCTCGCTGCCAACACGCAGCATCGCATCGATGCGTTCGCGAAAACGCTCTCCGCCGTCTCGGAAGGACAGATCGCCGCCCGCGTACCGTTGACCCAGACAGGCGACGACATCGATCACGTCGGCGCGCAGGTGAACCGCACGCTCGATCACCTCCAGAAGCTCATCGAAAACGTCAACCAATCCTCGTCCGACATCGCCCACGACCTCAAGAAGCCCGTCGGACGCCTGCGCCAGCGTCTCGACATCGCCCGCCGCAGCGCGAGGTCGGCCGAGGAATTCCCCCTGACGATCGAGGACACCCTCGCCGACCTCGACGCCATGATCGAGACCTTCGACGCGCTTCTGCGCATCACCCAGATCGAGGCTGGCGCCCGCAAGGCGCGCTTCGCGAACGTAGACCTCGGCTCCGTGCTCGACGACGTGGCCGACGTCTATGCCGCTGTGGCCGAGGATGCCGGCCATCACCTCACCTGGAGCAACGGACGCCACGCTCCCGCTATCGTGAAAGGCGACCGCGAGCTGCTGCTGCAGCTCTTCGCCAACCTCGTCGAGAACGCCATCCGCCATTGCCCGGCAGGAACAAACATCTCCCTCGGCCTCTCAGCGGAGCCGGACGGCTACAGGGCCGAGGTATCCGACACCGGCCCCGGCATTCCCGTCGAGGAGCGCGAGAAAGTTTTCCGCCGCCTCTATAGGCTCGAGCGGGCCCGCTCGACGCCCGGCAGCGGCCTCGGTCTGACGCTGGCAGCCGCCATCGTGGAGCTGCATGACGCGCGGATCACGCTCCAGGATCGCGGACCTGGCCTGCACGTCGCCATTTCGTTCCCCAAGGCCTGAGCCGCACCTGGAATCGGCATTCCGAACAGGAAGAGTTTTAAGCCCGATCAATAGCTTACGCCTCTCTTACGAATCCGTATGTCCCCGGCCAAGGAGCGGCAAGCTTAGGGGCGCATAAGTCTCTGCATGGGCCGCCCCGACAAGAAGAGATGGCTCAGCAAATGAGGAGAAGTCCGATGTTCAAGAAAAGCGTTGCTCCGCTCGTGCTCGCCGGCATGGCCGCCCTGTCCACGGCCGCCCTCGCCGCGTCGCAGACGATGACGGGTGATGTCAAATCCACCGATACGGCCAAGCACGAGCTGACCCTCGCCAACGGAAGCACGTTCGAGATCAACAGCCACGTGAAGCTCGAGAAGTTCAAGGCCGGCGACAAGGTCGCGATCACCTACGAGACGAAAGACGGCAAGATGGTCGCCTCGAAGGTCCATCACGCCAAGTAATCGACCATCCCTCCGCAAGCCCATCCCCCCACGATCCAAACTCGTGATGAACTAGGAAATACATCCATGACACGTTTGAAGAAGCTTGGTGTCGTTGCCCTCGCGATTACGACAGGTGCAGGTGCAGCAGCGGCGGCAAGCCCCGCGCCGCACGAGGTGACTGGCCGCATCCAGCACCTCAACCCGCGCGCGCACCACCTGACGGTGAAGAGCCAGACTTACCGCTACAATCCCCGCCTCACGGCCATGAGCCTGCGCAGGGGCGAGGACGTTCGCATTCAGTATCGTGAGAGTCATGGGCATCGGATCGCTGTGAAGATCCTGCCCGCTGTCTGAGTTTCCAACTTCGCAAGGCGTTTTCTCCCCCAGCCAAACTCCGCACCAGAGGACAGCAACTCCGAAGTGCGACAGGGGCCACTCCCGCAAGTGGCCCCTTTTTTTTGTTAGTAGCCGGTCATCTCGAGATAGCCATCGCCTGCGTGCGAGCCCGTAAAGCGCACCGGTCCTTCCCAATAGGGAAACACCGTCCCCATCCAGCTTTCGGCATTGAGCGGCACGGTCTCGATCGAAAGCCCCCGGCTCTTCACCTCCACCTTCCACGTCACCGGAAGGCTGCGCCCTGCGACAGTGCGCGAAGGCCCTGGGGTCAGCACGATGTCCGCACTTGCAAGCGAGTTGACGGCGCCGTCCGCGCCGATCCAGCTCCCGGCGCGGTAGGAG
The DNA here is from genome assembly GCF_000383415.1 of Hyphomicrobium zavarzinii ATCC 27496. Lineage (GTDB taxonomy): Bacteria > Pseudomonadota > Alphaproteobacteria > Rhizobiales > Hyphomicrobiaceae > Hyphomicrobium_C > Hyphomicrobium_C zavarzinii. The sequence goes on from NZ_KB911264.1 coordinate 56,964, forward strand.
CCGCCTGCCTCGCCGCGAAGCTGGAACAGCATCAGCTTCTCGCCGCCCGGCAGATGCAGCGAGAACCAGTCCCAGCCCTTCTGATCCTTGGCGAGCGGCTGGCTGCTCCACTCGCGATCCATCCATGCCTGTCCCGTCACGGCGATCGCGCGCCCGTCGAGCGTCAGCGTTCCGGCGACCTTGAAGAAAGGTTGGCTGTAATAGTAGGACGCCTGCCCGCGCTCGGACTTGCGGCTGTAACCGTGGTCGCCCTGAAGCACGGGCGCCTGCGGGCTCGTAAGCGTGAGCGCGTACGAAAAGCCGACGCCCTTGGCGGAAAGCGAAGCGGACTCCAGCGTGCCGCGGCCTGCCGCATCCACACTTGCGAACGACCAGTCGTCGATCCACGCCTTGAACGGCTCCGCGACGACACCCGCCTGCCCGATACCGCCCCGCGCGAGCGTCTCTGCAAAACGATGAGACCCAGCGCTCGTGAGAGCCGCATGGCCCATCCAGACTTGCTGGTTGGCCCAGCCCTCCTTCTCGGCACCGGGCGAGAGCGCCTGCCGGAACAGGGTCCACTGCACGCCGTAGCGCGCCCCCGAAGCGTCCTTGAGGTTCGCGGTCACGTACCACCACTCGATGCGGTAGCCGGGATGCGCACCATGATCTGCGGGAAAAGAAAGCGGCTTGCCCGGAACCACCTCCGCGAACCCGGCCGCCTCGTCGCCGAGCCCGGCAAACCCGCCTGCCGCCGCGCGGCCGAAGCCCAGCGCCGTGAGCGCGATCACCGCAACGGCGGCAAGACGCCTAACGTTCATTGGCGAACACCTTGAGCAAATCCTGCGGTGCGGTGCGGCCGAGCCGGACCACGGGAACGATGGAAGCGAGAAAGGCCGTGGCCAGCGCAAGCGCCACGATCAGCCCCCACTGCGTTGGAAACACATGGAACGGCAGCCGCCATCCGAAAGCCTGCACGTTGACGATCGCGACAAGACACCAGGCGAGCACGAGGCCCAGTGGAACCGCGAGCACCGCCGTGATCGCGGCCAGAACCAAAAGCTTGCCGATCTCGAGATCCATGAGCTTGCGCCGCGTGACGCCCAGCGCCCACACCGGTGCAAGCTGCGCGAGCCTGAGATCACTCAACGTCAGAAGGCTCGCGAACAAGGCGATCCCCGAAACGATTAGCGTGAGCGTGTTGAGCGCGCCCGTCACCGCGAACGTCCGCTCGAAGATCTGCGTCGATATCTGCTTGAGGGACGCCTGATCAACGATGCGCGCGATTTTGCCGTCGAAGTGCGATTGCATCGCGGTCATCAGCGCCCCCGCATCCGAGGGCGCCACGCGAACGCTATAGCTCGTGCGGCGTGCGTCCGCCCAATGCCGCACCAGATGATCTACGTTGACGCGGACCTGGCCTTTTGGATTGCCGTAGTCCGGATAGAGGCCGACCACCGGAAGCTCCCACACGCCATCCGCGGTCGGAAGCGCGAGCGGCGAGCCGAGACCGATGTCCATGCGCCGGGCGAGCTGCTCGCTGATCAGCGCGCCCTCCCCGTCCCGCACCCGATCCCAGGCATCGGCCGTGTGCGAGAGAAGCGTGAAGTGATCGCGGTAAGTCGCATGATCGCGCGTCCCATAGACGTCCACCGGCCATCCTCCGATGCGCGTCTCGGCCTTCCACACCGGCAGGACCGCAGTGACGCGCGGATCGCGGCCGAGCCACTCGGCGATCTCGCCGCCTTCCTGAGCGCCGGCGGCGTCGAAATAGAGTTCGGAATTGAGCCGTTCGTCGAGCCAGCCCGTGAACGTCTTGCGGAAGCCCTCCACCATCGTGCCGACACCCACGTTCGCCGCGAGCGCGAGCAGGAGCGCCATGAGCGCGAGCGAGAGGCCCGAAAGCTGAAGCCTCGTATCCGCCCAGAACCACTGCGCGAGTGCGCCGCTTGCCCGCCGCTCCCCGAGACGCAGAACGACCGCCAGCAGCAACGGCAGAAGCAGCGCCGCTCCCAGCAGCACGCCCGCGATGACGACGAACCCGGCGACGAGCCCGCGGCCCCAGAGAAACGCGATGGCCCCAATGACGAGGCACATGGCAGCAAGAACGCCTTGCCGCCGGAGTTGCGCATGCTGCGCCTCCCGCCACGCCAGCGGCTTTGCCACGGCGAGGATGGGAAGCCGGTAAACCTTGAGCAGGCTCACGGCAGAGGCTGCGAGCGCACCGGCAGAAGCCATGCCGAGACCCGAGGCCCACCACCGGCCTTGAAGCGCGAGATGGCCTCCCACGTGCGCGCCGTAAAGACCGGAGAGGCTCGCCGCCACATCCGGCAGAAGCGCCGCCGCGATCACATAGCCGCAAACCATGCCGATGGCGCCCGCCAGCAGCGCGAGCAGCACCACCTCGCCGACCAGCACGAGCATCAGAAGCCGCAACGGCACACCCACCGCGCGCATGGTCCGCAGCGTCCCGAGCCTCTGCTCGAATGCGAGCCCGATGGAGGCATGAACGATGAACAGCCCCACGATGAAGGCGAGCAGGCCAAAGGCCGTGAGGTTGAGATGGAAGCTGTCCGTGAGGCGCGCGAGATCGCCGCGCTCCTCCGGCTGTTCGAGCTTGAGCGCGTCTCCGCCAATCGCGACGAGTGACGCCTCATCCGGCATCTCACCCTGGCCGCCTATTAGGCGCGTGAGTTGCTGCGGCTTGCCGAGAATGACCTGCGCCGCACCGATGTCCATGACGAGGATCCCAGGCGCCACCGCCTCGGTGACGACGAGCGGTGGCAACGCCTGCTTTCCCTCCGTGACGGGACGGGACCCGCCCGCCGCGCCCAGCTCGCGCAAGGTTTCCGTCGCGACCAGCGTCTGCCCGGGCGCCTTGAGAAAGGCTTCGAGATCTCCGCCCGTTGCGAGCCCCGCCACGGCCGATCCCTTGGGCACCGTCAACGGCTCCACGCCCACCAGCCGGTAGGACACGCCGCCGATCCGGACGCTGCCCTCGATCACAGGCGAAACCTTCCACCCGGCCCGCCGCAGCGCCACATAGTGCTCTTGCGCGACCGATGTACCCTTGGCGCTGACGATACTCGCCGCCCCGGCATCGCCGAACACCTGCGCCGCCCGGTCATAGCTCGTGCGCGCCTGCTGATTGAGGGCCTGCACGCCACTCCAGAGCGCGGTGGCCACCGCTAGGCCGATCACCAGCGTGGCGAAGTTCAGCGGATGCCGCCGCCAATGGCTGAGGAGAGTAGCGAAAATCCAGAACGCTCGATCGGGGGCCATGTCACGCGCCTGCCAGCACACCTGACGCAAGCGTCACCTGCCGGTCGAGGCGCCGCGCGAGCCGCGTGCTGTGCGTCACCATCAGGAAGCCGCAGCCCGTGCGCGCGATGAGATCGAGCGCGAGCCCCATCACCTCGTCGCCCGTCGCCTCGTCGAGATTGCCCGTCGGCTCGTCCGCGATGAGGAGACGCGGCCGGATCGCCAGAGCGCGCCCGATCGAGACACGCTGCTGCTGGCCGCCGGAAAGCTGTTCGGGGTAGCGATGCCTGAGAGCCGCGAGGCCAAGCCGCTCCATCAGCTCCTCCTGCCAGGCGGCATCGAAACGCCCGGCGATCCGCGCCTGAAAGGCGATATTGCCGGCGACGGTCAGGCTCGGAACGAGGTTGAACTGCTGGAACACGATGCCGATGCGCTCACGCCGCAACGCCGCGCGCTCGGCATCGGGCTGGCCCGTCACGCGCACGCCGTCGAGCATGATCTCGCCGCTGTCGGCGTCATCCAGCCCGCCGATCAGATGCAGAAGCGTGCTCTTCCCGCTGCCGGATTCCCCGAGCAGCGCCAGGCTTTCACCGGCCGCGAGCGTGAGATCCACGCCTTTGAGCACGGGAATCGGCCCTTGCGGCGTCGCGTAGGACTTCCGCACATCGGAAACACGCAGCAAGGGAGCGGACGCCTGTGGCGATCCTCCCGCGCGATGCGTCCGGTCGATCAGTGTCACCTTCGAGCTCCGATGAAACGCGCATAGTCGTCGGCCGTATCGATGTCCACGAAAAGGGACTCGTCGTCGAAAACCACATCAAGGCGCTCATCGCCGAGCGTGTCCAGCACAGACTTGCCGCCGCCCGGCCCCGAAAGTGCGGCGAGCTTGGAAAATTGCCGCTCCGGCCACAGCACCGGGTTACGCTGCGCGCCCTTGGATGTCACCGGCACGACGACGCGCGTGCCCCCTTTTTCGCGAAACACGCTCGCGAGCCGGAGAAACACATCGCTCGTGAGATTTGGCATGTCTCCCGGAACGATGAACACGCCGTCGCAGGCATCTTCCAGCTCACGAATACCCGCCGCGATGGAGCCGCCCATACCGTCCGCCCAGCGCCCGTTATGGACAAAACGCACCGGAAAACCGGAGAGGGCGCTCGTGTAGGCGTCCTCCTCCGCACCGGTCACCACGACCACCGTGTCGACGCCGCCATCGATCACCGATCGCGCAACTTTCGCGATGAGGGGAGCTGTGTCTACCGGAGCGAGCAGCTTGTTATCGGCTCCGAACCGGAGCGACGCCCCGCCCGCAAGCAGCACCGCGCCGACGCGGATCTCCCGAGACGTCTCCATCTCAAGCTCCGTGACGAGCCCGGATGATCGCGCCGAGAATGGAGACGGCAATCTCCGCCGGCCCTTTGGCGCCAATGCGCAAGCCGACCGGCCCGTCGATCCTCCCGATCTCCGCATCCGAGAAGCCCGCCGCTTTGAGCCGCGCGACACGCTGCTCATGCGTCCGCCGCGAGCCCAGCGCGCCGATGTAGAAGCAGGGAGACCGGATCGCGAGAGACAGCGTCTCGTCGTCTATGCGCCCTTCATGCGAGAGCGTCACCACCGCGGTGCGCTGATCGAGCCCCAGCGCGGGCAGCGCTTGGTCCGGCCACTCGTGACGAAGCGGAACATCGCCAAACCGATGCTCGGACGAGAAGGCTGTGCGGGGATCGATCACCGTCACCTGGAAGCCAACGCGGCGCGAAAGATCGGAGAGAACTTGTGCGATGTGCCCCGCTCCGACGAGAACGACATGCACGCCTGGCACGAGCGCATGAAGGAAACGGCGCCCCTCCGGCTCCTCGATCACGAAGCTCTCTCCGCCATCCAGCCGCTGCGCGATCTCCGCCTCATGGAAGCGCGCCTCGCGCCCAATCTGCCTCTCACCCGTCCGCAGATCGGTCTCCACGACGAGGAGTGAGCGCCGCTCGCGATGCGCGATTACGCTGTCGAGATACGCCGCGTCCGCCGGGCCTTGCAGGCGCTCGACGAAAATCTCAATGCGCCCGCCGCACGCCAGGCCCACGCTCCACGCCGTGCGATCCGCGACACCGAATTCGAGGCATCGCGGCACACCCGACGCCATCACCTCGGCCGCCGCCGTGATCACCGCAGCCTCGACGCAACCGCCCGAAACCGAGCCCTCGAAGCGATCGTCCGGGCCGACGACGAGCTGCCCGCCCACAGGAACCGGCGAGGAGCCCCACGTCTTGATCACCGTCGCAAGCGCGATCGTCCCGAAGGTATCGAGCCAGTGTCGCGCAATGGAGACGACATCGCGCGCACCCTCGACGCGGGCTGCGCAGGTTGCCGCGCCGCTTTCGGTCCCGTTCAGGAAGCCAGCCTCTGTTACAACGTCATCCAAGCTTCAACCCATCCGCAAACGGAAGCACTCGAACCCGCTGCCCTGTGCCGGCTGCGACAGCGTTGGCAACGGCCGGGCCGATCGGCGGCACACCTGGCTCGCCGATCCCAGTGGGCGGAGCCGCGGACGGCAGAATGTGCACCTCGACCTTCGGCATCTCGTTGAAGCGCAGCACCTCGTAGCCGTCGAAGTTGGCCTGATCGACGACGCCGTCCTTCAGCGTCACCTTGCTGTGCAACACCGCACCGAGCCCGAAGCCGATGCCGCCCTCCACCTGCGCCTTGATGTTGTCCGGGTTGATGGCCAGGCCGCAGTCCACGGCCGCCACCACGCGCTCGACCTTCGGCTTGCTGTCGACAATCCGGATCTCCGCTACTTCCGCCACGAAGCTCTTGAAGCTCTCGTGCACGGCCACGCCCCGGAACACACCGTCGGCCGCAGGCTTGTCCCAGCCCGCCTTCTCCGCGGCGAGCTTGAGCACGGCGGCATGGCGCGGATGCTTCTCCAGCAACGAAAGACGGAAGGCCACAGGATCCTTTTTCTGCAGCGCCGCGATCTCGTCGATCATGGTCTCCATGACATAGGCCGTGTGCGTATGCCCAACCGAGCGCCACCAAAGCGGCGGCGGACCCGCCTTCGTATTGTGAACCTCCACATGCATGTTGGAAATGGCGTAGGGCGTGTCCGCAACGCCTTCGACGGACGTGCCGTCCACACCGTCCTTCACGATCGCCGCCTCGAAAGGCGTTCCGATCGCGATCGATTGACCAACGATGCGGTGATGCCAGCCCAGGATCTCGCCGTCCTTGCCGAGCCCGACCTTGACCCTGTGCACATAGAGCGGACGATAGTAGCCGCCCTTGATGTCGTCCTCCCGGGTCCACACGAGCTTGATGGGTTCGCTGCGGCCCGTCGCCTTCACGATGCCGGCGGTCTCTGCGATGTAGTCCGAGTTGTAAACACCGCGGCGGCCGAACGATCCTCCGGCCCACAGCGTGTTGATGACGACGTCCTCCGGCTTGATGCCGAGGATCGCCGCCGTCACGTTCTGGTCGACGGTCTGAAGCTGCGATCCGGTCCACAGCGTCGCCCTTCCGTCCTTGAACTGCATCACGCAGTTCATCGGCTCCATGGGCGCGTGCGCGAGGAACGGGAAGATGTAGTCGGCCTCGATCACCTTATCGGCCTTGGCGAGCGCGGCAGTAGCGTCACCTTCGTTGCGTGCGACGAGCCCCGGCTTATCGGCCAGCGCCTTGTACTCGGCAACGAGTGCGTCGGTGCCGCGCATGTCCGCCTTGCTGTCGTCCCAAGAGACGGCAAGCTGGTCGCGGCCCTTGATCGCCGCATAGGTGGACGTGGCGAGAACCGCGACACCATGCGGCGTCTGCACGACATCCACCACACCCTTGACTGCGCGCGCAGCCTTGTCGTCGACCGATTGCACAGTCCCGCCGAAGCGCGGCGAGCGCGCGAGCGTGGCGACCAGCATGCCGGGAAGCTGCACGTCCTGCGTATAGATCCGCGCGCCCGTGGTCTTCTGCACCGAGTCGAGACGCGGAAAAGACTTGCCTATGTAGACGAACTCGTCCGCCGTCTTGAGCTTCGGGTCGGCAGGCACCGCCATGCTCGCGGCATCCTTCGCCAGCTCGCCGAACGTCGCCGAATTCGCACCGGATGAAACGACGCCCTTGGCGACTTTCACCGACGCCGCGTCCACGCCCCAGCGCTTGGCTGCGGCTTCGACCAGCATGGCGCGCGCAGCTGCGCCCGCCTTTCGATACTGCTCGAACGAGTTGGCGATGGCGGTCGAGCCGCCGGTACCCTGCACGCCGAAGAACAGGTTCTTGTAGAGTTCCACGTTGGCCGGGGCGAACTCGGGCTTCACCTGCGCCCAATCCGCATCGAGCTCTTCGGCGACGAGCGTGGAGAGTCCCGTCGCAACGCCCTGCCCCTTGTCCTGGTGCTTCACGAGCACCGTCACCACGTTGTCGGGCGTGATCTTGACGAACGGCATGAAGACGCCGCCGCTTTCGTTGCCCTGCGCTGCCGCCTCGGCGCGGGCGGACCCTGCAGGAAGCCACGCCCCGATGACGAGCCCGGCACCGGAACCGAGCGCGAGCCGCACGAAATTACGACGGTCGAGCGCAAGCGCCGTGTCGGCGCGAAACTGAGACAGATCCATTCGGCCATACATGTGCGTGATCTCCCTCAGCCCTTGAGCGTTTCGGATGCAGTGTGGATGGCAGTCCGGATGCGCTGATAGGTGTTGCAGCGGCAGATGTTTCCACTCATCGCGCTATCGATGTCATCGTCCGTAGGAGCAGCCGTCTCCGAAAGCAGCGCCGTCGCGGCCATGATCTGCCCCGATTGGCAATAGCCGCACTGTACGACGTCCAGTTTCTGCCAGGCCGCGCGCACCGCTTCCGCCACCGGCCCCGACAAGCCCTCGATGGTTGTCACCGACTTGCCATCGACATCAGAAACGGCCGTCACACACGAGCGGATCGGCTGGCCTTCCAGATACATCGTACAGGCGCCGCACTGCGCGGCCCCGCAGCCGAACTTCGAGCCGATCAGGCCCAGCTCGTCGCGCACGACCCAGAGAAGCGGCGTGTCGTCCTCGGACGCAACGGTGACCTCGCGGCCGTTGAGCTGAAACTTAGCCATCAAGGCACCTCCGAAAATAGATTTTGAGAAGGCGCACGGAACTCCCCTCCCGCGCGCACCTGCTCATATGCGTGCAGCGTTACCGAATTTCCAGGGTCCAGCAAGATTGTTGCCACTCCAGCGGCAATGGATACTGAAAGCCGCCCAATTTTTGGGCTCCATCCGCCGTCTGCGCGATTTTTCTCGCAGGAACTACGTGAGGTGCATGGCGCGCTTGTGCTTGGCAATCTCCGCTAGCAGCCACTGGTGGAACTGCTTGACGCCAGCGAGGGAGGCTGCGCCAGGACGCACGGCGAGCGCATAGCAACTCGGAATTGCGCGGCGGATCGGAAACGGCGTCACGAGTTGGCCACGCGCCAGAAGATCCTCAGCCATGATGTTGTCCGCGAGCGCGACGCCTCCGCCGTTCACCGCCTCCCGGATGGCGAGCGACGGATCGTGGAAGATCGCGCCCGACTTGGCGTCCACGCCTTTGACGCCCACACCTGCGATCCACTCCTCCCACCAGGCCGTGGTATTCTCGTGCAGCAGCCTGTGCCGCACGAGATCGGCGGGCTTGCGCAGCCCATTCGGCCCTTTCGCCAGCGCAGGCGCACACACCGGCAAAATGATGAGCGAGATGAGCGGAGAGAGCGAAGCATCCGCCTCGTCCTCGCGCACGAACAGGATCCTGAGATCCGCGCGCGGATTGCCCCCCTTCCCCGTGTCGTCATGGATCGAGACCTCGAGTTCGCACGCGGGGCACGCCGCCCGGAACCGCGGAAGCCGGTCAGCAAGCCACAGGTTCATGAACGTGGAATTGATGGAGAGCGACACCCGCTTTTGCGCGCGCTTCCGGGCGGGTCCGTACACGCTCACCTCCTCCGTCGCGTCGCGGATGACGTTGAAGGCATCGGTCAGGCGCCGCGCATAGTGCGTCGCCTTTTCGGTGAGCTGAACCTGCCGGAAGCCGCGCTCGAACAGCTCCACGCCCAGCGCCTGCTCGAGCGAGCGAATGTGACGGCTGACGGCCGATGGCGTGAGCCGCAACTCCTCCGCTGCCTCCTTGAAGCTGAGCAACCGCGCCGCGGCCTCGAACGCGCGAATGGCATTGAGCGAAGGGAGCGGCATGGGGCACCGGCGACAGAGACAGGAATGAGATGAGTTTTTATCAACTCACGACGGAAAATTAGCCGTTTGTCGAGCCTTTCGGCAAGTCGGATCCTGGAGGCGCTTCACACCGGAGGAGCCGATCATGACCCAGACGCTGAAACATCCCCTGCACACCTCGACCACCGACACCGCCGTTTTCGCCGGAACCAGGAGGGGCGGCTCTCCCGAGCCCACCTACAGCGGAGTGCTGTCCTTCATGCGCCGCAAGCTCACGCGGAACCTCGCAGGCGTGGATGTAGCCGTCTGGGGTATTCCCTTCGACGCGGCGGTCTCGAACCGTCCGGGTGCGCGCTTCGGGCCTCAAGGCGTGCGCCGCGCGTCCGCAATCCTCGGCGGCGATCCCCAATACCCCTTCCACGCGGACCCGTTTGAACGGCTGGCCGTAGTCGACTATGGCGATTGCGCCCTCGACTACGGCCGTCACGCGAACACGCCCCGCCAGATCGAGGAGCAGGCACGCGAGGTGATCGATGCCGGCGTGAAACTTCTTTCGATTGGCGGAGACCATTACGTCACCTGGCCACTCCTGAAAGCACACGCGCAGAAGCATGGTCCGATGGCGCTCGTGCAATTCGATGCACACCAGGACACCTGGTTCGATGAGGACGAACGGATCGATCACGGCTCGTTCGTGGCGCGCGCCGTGCGGGAGGGGATCATTCTGCCCGAGCGGTCGATCCAGATCGGCATCCGCACGCACGCGCCGGAGACCTGCGGGATAGAGATCGTGTATGGCGAGGAGATCGCGGACCTTGGTGCGAAGGGCGTGGTCGATCGCATCCTGAGGCGCGTCGGCAGCGCGAAGACCTATCTGACGTTCGACATCGACTGTCTCGACCCGGCCTTTGCGCCCGGAACGGGAACACCTGTTGCTGGCGGCCTCTCCTCACGCGAAGCGCTGATGATCCTTAGCCGCCTGGGTGCCCTCGACATCGTAGGAGGAGACGTCGTGGAGGTCGCACCCGCCTACGATCATGCCGACATCACCTCGATCGCAGGCGCGGCCGTGATGCAGCACTATCTTGGCCTCTTGGCGGACCAGAAGAAGCATTACGAGAATGTTCCATCATCCGATCGCTTATTCGCCAGCGCGCTAAGTTAATCATGCGCCCCTGCGCAATCCTGCATCAGGAGCGCGCGGGGGGCTTTCTTTCTGTATCCAACGGTCCATATGTTGCCAGGCAAGCTTCGCCCTCCCTGAACGGCGGCAGCGAACATCTTGCATCCAATAGACTGCTGGAGACCTGACTTCATGTCCGCCAAACTCTTCTCTCCCCTGACGATTGGCACGCTCACGCTGCCCAATCGTATCGTCATGGCGCCTTTGACGCGCAACCGCGCCGCCGATGGCGATGTCCCCCATGCCCTCAACGTCGAGTACTACGCTCAACGCGCATCCGCCGGACTCATTATCTCGGAAGGCACGCAGATCTCGCCGGAGGGCAAGGGCTACATCGCGACACCCGGCATCTATAACCAGGAGCAAGTCGCGGGCTGGCGCAAAGTGACCGACGCAGTCCACGCCAAGGGTGGCCGCATCTTCGCCCAGCTCTGGCACGTGGGCCGCATCTCCCACACCTCGCTCCAGCCGGATGGCAAGGCCCCCGTCGCGCCCTCCGCCATCAAGGCCAATGCGAAGACCTTCATCGCATCGGGCTTTGTCGACGTCTCCGCCCCTCGCGCGCTCGAGATTGCCGAGATCAAGCGCATCGTGGAGGACTATCGCAAGGCCGCCGAAAACGCCAAGAACGCAGGCTTCGACGGCGTCGAGTTGCACAGCGCCAACGGCTATCTCATCGACCAGTTCCTGCGTGACGGTACCAACAAGCGCACAGACGAGTACGGCGGCAGCGTCGAGAACCGCATCCGCTTCCTCGGCGAAATTCTCGCCGCCCTCACGTCCGTGTTCCCCGCGCTCCGCGTCGGCGTTCGCTTCAGCCCCTTCTCTGGCTTCGGCGACATCTCCGACAGCGATCCCATCACCACGTTCGGAGCGGCGATCGCAAAGGCGAGCGAGTTCGGACTCGGCTACCTGCATCTCGTCGAGGGGCAGACGGGAGGCCCACGCGCGCCTGCCGCCGACGTCGCTCGCCTGCGCAGCCGCTTCAAGGGCGTCTACCTCGCCAACAACGGCTACGACCGCGGAAGCGCCATCGAAGCCATCGAGAGCGGTGCGGCCGACCTGGTTGCCTTCGGACGCCCCTTCATCGCAAACCCCGATCTCGTCGAGCGGCTCGAGCGCGACGCACCCCTGAACGAGCCGAAGCCGGCCACGTTCTACGGCGGCGGCGCAGAGGGTTACACGGATTATCCGGCTCTCGGCACAAAGGCCGCCTGAGCGCAGCATCCGGTCAGGATAGACGGAAAGAGGGCGTCTGCGCATCATGCGGGCGCCCTCAATTGTATCTAATTCGGAACCAATCTATTTCGATTTGGATATATTGGTTCTGAGATGGCGAGGTGGCATCTTCTCTCCAACAGCGGCTGGACCCAAACGTCCGCCGGACCTTCAAGGAGACCTCGCCATGATCACCATTCGCAAAAGCACGGAGCGCGGCGCGAGCAACTTTGGCTGGCTCGACAGCAAGCACACCTTCTCCTTCGGCCACTACTATGATCCGGGCCACATGGGCTTCGGCACCCTGCGCGTCATCAACGAGGACGTTGTGACGGGCGGGGCCGGCTTCGGCACCCATCCCCACGACAACATGGAGATCATCTCCTACGTGCTGGACGGCGCGCTGGCGCACAAGGACAGCCTCGGCACGGGATCCGTCATCCGCCCCGGAGACGTTCAGCGCATGACGGCCGGAACGGGCATCGCCCATAGCGAGTTCAATGCCTCGCCAACCGAGCCGGTGCACTTTCTGCAGATCTGGGTGCTGCCTGAGAAGCGGAACCTCGCACCCGGCTACGAGCAGAAATCGTTCCCGCCCGGCGAACGGCGGGGACGTCTGCAACTGGTCGGCGCCCGCGACGGACGCGACGGAGCGGTGACGATCCACCAGGATCTCGACCTCCACGTCGCGAACCTCGCCAAGGGTGACGCCGTGACCCACGCGCTGGCCCCGCGCCGCAAGGTCTGGGTTCAGGTCACGCGCGGCGAGGTCACCGTAAACGGCACGCTCGTCGGACAGGGAGACGGCGCCGCGTTGACGGACGAGACGGAAGTGAAGATCGCCGCCAACGACAACGCCGAGATCCTGCTGTTCGACATCGGCGCATGACGAAACCAGCCGGGCGGGCGCTCACACGCGTTCCGCCCGGCCCGCCACGCCGCTCTTCAACGCAACTCAGAACCCGAACCGAAAGCGAAACACCATGACCAAGGTCCTCGTCCTCTACTATTCGAGCTACGGCCACATCGAGCGGCTGTCGCAGGCCGTTGCCGAAGGCATCCGCGAAGCCGGCGCAGAAGCCGTCATCAAACGCGTGCCCGAGATCGTGCCGCGCGAGGTGGCCGAGAAGAGTGGCTTCAAGCTCGACCAGGCCGCACCCATCGCCACCGTCGACGAACTCGCCGACTACGATGCGATCATCGTCGGCACGCCGACCCGGTTCGGCAACATGGCAGCCCAGATGAAGAACTTTCTCGATCAGACGGGCGGCCTCTGGTTCAAGGGCAAGCTGATCGGCAAGGTCGGCTCCGTCTTCACCTCGACAGCCACCCAGCATGGCGGCCAGGAGAGCACGATCCTGGCCACACACACCGTCCTCCTCCACCACGGCCTCGTCATCGTCGGCCTGCCGTACTCGTTCCAGGGACAGACGACACTCGCGGAGATCAGCGGCGGCTCGCCATACGGCGCCACAACGATCGCAGGCGGCGACGGCTCGCGCCAGCCGAGCGAGAACGAGCTTGCCGGCGCGCGCTTCCAGGGCCGCCATGTGGCCGAGATCGCGGCCAAGCTCGCCCGCGCGTAAACTGGGCGATTGACGCCTCAATTGAGAAAGGCCGCCAATGCGAGAGCGCTGGCGGCCTTGTTTCGATTACGCGGGGCACGCCCTTGCAGAAGGAGCTGCAAACTTATCCTGGAGGGAAAGCCCTAAGCCTCAGACGTAGACGCGATTCGTCACACGCGCCTCGGAGCCCGCATTTCATAAGCCTTTCGGGCCGTCCGCGCTTGCGCCGGGCAAGCGGTCTATGGAACACTCCCGCATCCTGACGAAGCATTTGAGGGGCCTCGCGTGAAACGGAAGATCGCCGTCATTCTCGCAGCGGACATCGCCGGCTACAGCCGCCTGATCGCCGAGGACGAGGAGGAGACCCTCCGCCGCTTCGAGGGATATCGCACCGTATTCTCCGAGTTCGTCGATCGTGGCGGCGGCCGCATCTTCAACACTGCGGGCGATGCTATCCTGGCCGAGTTTCAAAGCGCGGTAGAAGCCGTTCGCTGCGCCGTGGACGTGCAGGAGAGCCTCAAAGCCCGCAATCTTGCCTATCCGCCCAGCCGCCACATGAACTTCCGCATCGGCATCACCATCGGCGACGTGGTGGAGCGCGAGGGCGGCGATCTCCTGGGCGACGGCGTGAACATCGCAGCGCGCCTCGAATCGGTTGCCCCTCCTGGCGGCATCTGCGTCTCACGCTCGGTCCACGAGGCCGTCGCCAGCAAGATGGCGCTGCGCTTTTCCGATGCCGGCCCCCAGTCCCTGAAAAACATTCCGGAGCGTGTTCACGCCTACACGCTCGCGCTGGAGGAAAGCCACCCCGGCACCGTCGTCATGCAGAACGCAGGCGGCGGCGAGGCACCGCCTGCCGCCGCGCAAAAGTCCGCTGTCCCTGCCGCGGACCGCCAGTCCCATCTGATCTCCGCCGGGCTCGCGGTTCTCGCCATCGCGCTTGCAGGCGCCTATGCCTACGAATACCTGCCGGACTCGGTGCGTGAAACCATCGGCCTCGAGACCAGGCAGCCTCAACCCGCACCAGTGGCGGAAACACCCGCACCGTCTGCCGGCCCGACTGTGGCAGCCACACCGCAACCCGAGCCCGCCGCGACGCCTGCACCCGTGGCGCCCGAAAAGACCGAGCCGCCACCACCTCCCGAGCCCAAGCGGGCGGAGAAGCCACAGGAGACGACGCCCTCCGAGGTCGAGAAACAGGTGGAGGCAGCCCTCAACGCGCCCTCGTCCGGGACTACCGATAGCGAACAGAAGCGGCCGAACCCGCTCGCCTCGCGCTACGTTCTCACGCGCCAATGGAACGACTGTCACGAGAGCACCAATGCCGATGTGGCCGCGGACGCCTGCAAAGGGCTCCTCGAATCCGGCGGCCTCAACGACGACGATCAGGCTACCGTCCGCTACAAGCTGGGCCGTGCGCTTCGCGACAAGGGTGAACCGGACCAGGCCATCGAGAGCTACGATCGCTCCATCGCCTTGAAGCCGACGGCCGACGCCTACAATCATCGCGGCATCGCCTACTTCGACAAGAGCGACTACGCGAAGGCTATAGACGACTACACGGCGGCACTGAAGCTAAGCCCATCGCTCGCCGAAGCCATCAACAACCGCGCCTGGACCTACTACAAGACCGGAGACCTGAACGCAGCGCTCCAGGATGCCAACCGCGCGGTCTCGCTCGACGGGACCAAGTCCTACATCTGGGACACGCGCGGCCACATTCACGAAGCACGTGGCTCCAAGACCGCCGCCATAAGCGACTACAAAAAAGCGCTGACGCTCGATGCCAGCGCCGAAAGCAGCGCGGAAGGGCTGCGCCGCCTCGGTGCCAACTGAGCGGGCCCCACCGGCGTACCTTTCGCCACCAAAAAATGCGGGCCCTTCGAGCCCGCATTTGTATGTTCGCTTGACGCTTGGAGAGCGATCAGAGCCCTGCGCCGACGCCCACGCCGAGACCCGGAGGCGGTCCGCTGCGGCGTGCTGATCTCGGCGCTCCGCCACCACCGCCGGCGTTCTTGTTGCGGCGAGGAGCCTGGGCGTTTTTGCCTGAGCCCGACCCTGAATCCTTATAGGTCGGCAACAGCGGAGCGGCCATCCCCGGCGCAGTCGGCGTGAAGTAGTAGACGTCGGTCAGCGCGCTTTCTTCCCAGGGGATCTGCCGGCCGTTCGTCTCGTTTTGCACGTCGAGACGAACCTTGATCATCATCTGGTGCACGTCGACGCCCTTGGTGCCGAGGTGCTTCAGCAGCGCCTTGGTGAACGGGCTGTTGCGCCCGCCACCGTCATCCGAAACGTTGTTTGGCTGCGTGGCATACGCGCGGAAAATGCCCGACGCGCCACTCGTCGACGGCACGTTCACCTTGGTCATGCCGCGGCTGAACGACAGCGAGCGCAGCTTTCGCGTCTCGCCGTCCTGCGCAACGATCTGCAGACCCAGTTCCTCGCGGGACGGCGTGTTGCGGCACGCGTCCAGGAAAATCATGCCGAGCTTGGCCTTCTGCAACGGCTCGATCACCGCAGAGATGTTGACGAGGTTCTTGTCGAGCGCGTCCTTGCTCTGCGACTCGTCCTGAACCTGGATCTCGCCCGGCATGTCGACGGGGATCAGGAAATTCTCGCCGCTGAGCGAGATGCCGTGGCCCGCATAGAAGAACAGGCCTTCGTCTCCAGGCTTCAACTCGTCTGAGAACTTCTTGAAGGCCTCGTGCATCTGGTCGCGCGTGAGGTTCGTCCCCAACATCACGTCGAACGACAGGTTCCGAAGCTTCTCGGCCACGTCCGTCGCGTCGTTCTGCGGGTTCGTAAGCTCCGCCACGTGTTGATACGTGGAGTTGCCGATCACCAGAGCCAGACGCCGGCCGGCAGCATCTGCCGGCACGGCAAACGACATGACGGCGGCAAGCGCCACCGACAGGACGGAAAGGTGTACGGTGCTCGCGCGCATGGCACTATCCTTCCAGTTGGAAAATCAGATCAGCGCCCTTACTGAGCGGGGTCGCTGATCGGCTTGCTCGCCGAAGCCGCCTTGGCGTCCGTCAGGTTCACGATCTGCACCCGGCGGTTGACGCTGGCGTAGGGCGAGGCCTTGTCCTTGAGATGCTCGGCTCCGTATCCCACGACCGTGAGGTCGCCGGTCGGAATGTTGAACTTGTCGTTGAGATACTTGCGAACCGAATCCGCACGGCGCTCGGAGAGCGTCTGGTTGTACTCCGAACGTCCCTTGGCATCGGTGTGCCCCGCCACCATGATCGACGCACCCTTGAGTGAGTCGTCCTGGAGCGCGGTGCCGAGGGCATCGAGCGACGCCTTCGAGCGGCTCGAGATCGTGGCCGAGTTGAAATCGAAATAGATCACGAAATCGAGCGAAGGCTTGTCGCTGACCGCCTTGGCGAGTTCCTCGCGCTCAGGGACGGAAAGCCCGCGGCTGGCGGCCTTGGTTTTGAGATCGTCGATGACCTTCGCGCGCTCGACCTCGGCCTGCGTCGGCTTGACGGAAAGCCCGCGCGTCTTGCGCGGCTTCAGGGCATCGATGATCTGCTGAACCGACGGAGAGCCGGCCTGATCGGCAGATGCGACGTTGATGGGCCCGGATGCGCTGACGGAAAGCGCGAAAATAGCGAGAGCACTAAGTGAAAAGGCTCTCGATCGAAATGAAAGAGACGACATCGGAACCTCCTGAAATACAGCAGCAATATACCCCGCAGGACCATTGCTGACCAGTGGCGGCAGCCACCTCGGTTGACGGATCTTACGGCGGGGGCTGTTAACCCTCCGCGCTTGATAGCCAAATGACCACAGCGAGTTAAGCCGGTCTGTTCCCTGCGATACAGGAAAGGGACGCTCGAAAAAATCGGAAACAAAAGAGGCGGGCATGTCGGACATGCCCGCCTCGAAAACCTTAACCAATCCGACGGGGCGGCGGCTACTGCAGCTTGATCGAGACGCCCAGGCGCCCGCCGAAGGTGCTCTCGTCGGACGAGAACTCGGTGTAGCCGGCCGCGCCGTAAGTCAGGATCCCCTGCACATAGTCGAAGCCGACCTCGACCTTGCCGAAATCGTTTGCCTGCTCGAACTCGGCAACGAAGTCGCCCTTCACCTTGATGTCCTCGTCGAACACGTTCTTGTACGAGGCGAGGATGTAGGGCCGCATGGTGCCACCATTGTAATCGAACACGGTGAACAGGGTGCCCGTGATCGAGCCGCTCCAAGCTTCGCTCACGCCCTTGATCGTACCGAGGCCGTTGGCGAACGCGAAGCGGTCGGTATGGATGTCGTAGTGGCCGAGGGCGCCGCGCAGGTCGAACTTCCAGCCGTTACCAGGCCAATCGAACGTGTAACCCATCACGCTGTTCGAGAAGTAACCCGAGAGATCGTAAGAGTAGCGGCCGCCGGAGAGGCTATCGATAGCATCGGCATCGCCCGAGACCCCGATGATGAGCGTCATGCTGTAGAACGAACCCTGGCTCCACAGATAGCTGCCGCCGTAGATGAAGGCGTCGATGTCGGTCTTGCCTGCGGTCACGTCACCAGGCGCCCGATCCAGATCGAGCGACAGGCGATTGTAACCGAGCAGGCCGTTGACCCTGACCTTGCCGCCGAAATAGGTGCCGGGCAGGTCGTAGCTGCCGTTCGCGAAAACCGAACCTTCGTCGATCTCGAAGCCGTTCGTGCGGATCCCGGTGCTTTTCTCGGTGAGGCCGTCATGCTCAGTATGGCGCAGACGTCCCGTCGGGCTCGTGAAGCCGCCAAATCCGATGTTGAGCTGCTGCTGAACGAAGCCTTCGCCGATCGCCGAGAGATTGGCGCCAACGGCCGAGGTACCGGAGGCGGATTCGTTACACTCCGAGTAGGCCGACACGTAGCTGCCGCTGAAGGTATCGTAATAGTAGCAGGGCGACTGAGCCTGAGCACTTCCGGGCGCCATGGCCGCACTCGCCGCAACAAGGGCGAACAAGCCGGTAATGGACCATTTGAAACGGATATACGTCATCGGCCAATCCCCAAAATCATCAATCGTGCAATATCAGCAAATCTCAAACAGACGCGTAGCCTGATTCTCGCAAATCAACGCCCCCATTGAGAAGACGGCAGACGGATACGGTAACGATTCGAAAACTTCTGTTGCGCAACGGCAACCGGTAATGCCCACCGATTACGCACCGACATAGGAAAACCCGGCAAAACGGCCGCAATCCAAGCCGATGGCGACGTCTATCGTGTTCAAGGTTATGCACAGAGGTTGCGGACGCCAGGGACCCTGCGGCCTTATTCGGCATATTCGGGCCGCCCCCCTCCCGGCGAGTGGCGCCATGGAGGGCGGGGTGAAATTGGACCCCTGGCGCTCCGCGAGTGTACGGCATCGCAGCGCGACCCGATACGGCAACCCGCGCCCTCAACGCTCGGAAAAACCACGGGACAGCGCGAAGCCTCACTCCGGCGCCCATCGAGAATCGCGCTAGCCTCCAGGCATCCGAGAGTTCACGTTCCGCCGGCCGCTCGCCGCCCAGGATTTCTTCATGCCGCCTGCCGCCCTGCGGAAAAAGCCGTCGCTTGCCCCCCTCGCACCCGCGCCGAGCCTCGCCGAGGCGCAGCACGTGCTCGAGGAGGTATTCGGCTACACGAGCTTCCGCCCCCACCAGGCCGACATCATCGAAACCCTCGTTGGCGGCGGCGACGTCCTCGCACTGATGCCGACAGGCGGCGGCAAGTCACTTTGCTATCAGATCCCTGCGCTCGTGCGGCGCGGCACCGGCCTCGTGGTGTCACCTCTCATCGCCTTGATGCAGGACCAGGTGGACGCCCTCAAGGAAGCGGGCGTCAGGGCGGCCTTCCTCAACTCCTCGCAGGACCGTAGCCAGCAGGACGCCATCGAGCGCCAGCTCGTTACCGGCGAGCTGGACCTCCTGTACGTGGCCCCCGAGCGCCTCGTGCAGGACCGCACCCTCCGCCTTCTCGATCGCGCGACCATCGCGCTGTTCGCCATCGATGAAGCGCACTGCGTCTCCCAGTGGGGACACGATTTCCGCCCAGAGTACCGCCAGCTCAAGGTGCTGGCCGAGCGCTTTCCGAACACGCCCCGCATCGCGCTCACCGCCACCGCCGACGACCGCACGCGGGAGGAGATAGCGAGCGAGCTCCGGCTCGAGAACGCCCGCCGCTTCGTCGCGAGCTTCGATCGCCCCAATATCCGCTACACCATCGCCGAGATGGGCTCCATCAGCGCGCGCGAGCGGCTCTGGTCGTTCATCGAGTCCGAACACCCAAACGACGCCGGCATCGTCTACTGCCTTTCCCGCAAGATGGTGGAGGAGACGGCCGCCTGGCTCACCCGCAAAGGACGCACCGCACTCGCCTATCACGCGGGCCTGGAGCCCGAGGTGCGCCGCGCAGCGCAGGAGCGCTTCCTGAAGGACGACGGCATCGTCATCGTGGCGACCATCGCTTTCGGCATGGGCATCGACAAGCCCGACGTCCGCTTCGTCGCCCACCTCAATCTGCCCCGCTCCATGGAGGCTTACTACCAGGAGACCGGACGCGCGGGCCGCGACGGAGAGCCGGCCAACACCTGGCTCGCCTACGGCATGCAGGACATCGTCCAGCAGACGCAATGGATCGCGAGCAGCGAAGGATCCGACCTCTTCAAACGCGCCCAGCGCCAAAAGCTCGATGCCCTCGTCGGCCTCTGCGAAGCCGCGTCCTGCCGCCGCCAGCTCATTCTCTCCTACTTCGGCGAGACCGGTTCGCCCCCCTGCGGAAATTGCGACAACTGCCTCAACCCGCCGCAAACGGTCGACGGCACGGTGCCCGCGCAGATGGCGCTCTCCACCGTCTACCGCACCGGACAGAATTTCGGCGTCGCTTATCTGATCGACGTGCTGATCGGCAAGGAGAACGAGCGCGCCTACCGCAACGGCCACGACCGCTTGTCCGTTTGGGGCATTGGCAAGGACACTGACGCCTCGGTCTGGCGCAGCCTGTTCCGCCAGCTCACAGCCCTCGGCTACCTGGCGTCCGACGACGAGGGTCACGGCACGCTTCAGCTCACCGAGAAGGCGCGCCCACTGCTCCGCGGCGAGGAGCGGTTCCTGCAACGTCTCGCGCCGACGAAAGAGCGGAAAACAAAAGGCAAGGGCAGCTCCGCTGCAACCCAGAAGGTGGATGCGGCCGACCGGCCGCTTTACGACGCCCTGCGCGCGCTCCGCCTCCGTCTCGCGACAGAGGCCAAGCTTCCGCCTTACGTCATCTGCCACGACACCACGCTGCTCGAGCTTGCCACCCAGCGCCCTGCCGACGAGGAGGGCCTGCACGGCATCACCGGCCTCGGAGCAAGCAAGATCAAGCGCTACGGCAAGGCGTTCCTGGAAACGGTCTCCGCCTTCCGCCCGAACCCGGTGCTGAACAACCGGCTCTCGCCGACCATCAACCAGACGCTCGCGTTGCATCTCGCAGGCCGCAGCGCGGACGAGATCGCCGCCGAGCGCGGCCTTGATGTCGGCACCGTCTACACCCATTTTGCCGAGGCCATCGAAGCCGGCGTCGTCTCAATGAGCGACGTGCTCGATCTCGAGCCCGAGGATCTCGACGAGATCCATGGCGTGTTCGAGCGGCTCGGCACCGTGGACAGCGGAAAGCTTGGCCCCGCCCACGCCGCCCTCGACGGCCGTTTCAACTACGGTGTCCTGAAATGCCTCCTGGCCGAGCTCGCTTAAATCGCGCCGAAAGAGGGATTCTCGCTTTCCGGCCAAACGGTGCTATAGAGCCCGGCAAACCGCTATTCTGAGCAGGACTCAGCAAATTAATGAATGAAAACAGTGTGGCAGACACGCCCTCGCCCCAGGGAGAGGCCGCGTCGGCACCATCCGCGAAGACTTCCGGGTCCGAAGGCCAGAAGCTCGCCACCGAGATCAACCGCCGCCGCACGTTCGCGATCATCTCGCATCCGGACGCCGGCAAGACGACTCTCACCGAAAAGCTGCTGCTGTTCGGCGGCGCAATCCAGCTCGCGGGCCAGGTGAAAGCCAAGAAGGACGGACGCGCAACCCGCTCCGACTGGATGGCAATCGAAAAGGCACGCGGCATCTCCGTCGCGACCTCGGTGATGACGTTCGAGTACGGCGGCGCCGTCTTCAACCTGCTCGACACGCCCGGTCACGAGGACTTCTCCGACGACACCTACCGCACGCTGACCGCTGTCGACAGCGCGATCATGGTGATCGACGCCGCGCGCGGCATCGAGACCCGCACGCGCAAACTGTTCGAAATCTGCCGCATGCGCGACATCCCGATCGTCACCTTCGTCAACAAGATGGACCGCGAAAGCCGCGACCCGCTCGATCTTCTCGACGAGATCGAGAAGATGCTGGCGCTCGACACCGCGCCGATGGTCTGGCCGATCGGCCAGGGTCGCGAGTTCCGCGGCACCTACGATCTCTACCAGCCGCGCGTGCGCCGTCTCGACCAGGACTACGACGGCCAGCCCGTCACCGGCCCGAACGATCCCCTGTTCGCCGAGCTACTGGAGCCCGACGCCTACCAGCGCTGGCGCGAGGAGATAGGGCTCGCGCTCGAAGCCTGCGGCAAGTTCGATCTCGAGCAGTTCCAGCACGGCGCGCTGACGCCGGTGTACTTCGGCTCGGCGCTGAAGAACTTCGGCGTTCGTGACGTGCTCGACGCGCTCAAGACCTTTGCGCCACCGCCCCGCACGCAACATGCCGCCACGCGCGAGATCAAGGCGACGGAGCCGGCCATGACCGGCATCATCTTCAAGATCCAGGCTAACATGGATCCCAACCACCGCGACCGCATCGCCTTCATGCGCGTCTGCTCGGGCAAGCTCTCGCGCGGAATGAAGGTGAAGCACGTGCGCTCCGGGAAGACCATGGCGCTCTCCGCGCCGCAGTTCTTCTTCGCGCAGGATCGCTCCATCGCCGAGGAAGCCTATGCGGGAGACGTGGTGGGCATTCCGAACCGCGGCACGTTGCGCATCGGAGACGCGCTGACCGAAGGCGAGGACATCACCTTTCTCGGTATTCCGAGCTTTGCGCCCGAGATCCTGCGCCGCATCAGGCTCGAGGACGCCATCAAGGCCAAGAAGCTCAAGGACGCGATGCGCGAGATGGCGGAGGAAGGCGTCGTGCAGGTTTTCAGCCCGCTCGACGGAACCCAGCCGGTGGTCGGCGTGATCGGTGCCCTTCAGCTCGACGTGCTGGCCGACCGCCTGACCCACGAGTACGGACTCAAGACCGATTTCGACCCGGCGCCTTGCGATGCCGTGCGCTGGATCCGCTCGAAGGATCCGGCTGCGCTCAAGAAGTTCATCGAGCAGAACCGCTCGTACATCGCCACCGATCTCGATGGCGATTACGTCTACCTGCCGGGCTCGATTTTCACGCTCAACTACAACGCCGGCCGCAATCCCGAGGTCGAGTTCCTGGAGATCAAGTCCTGATCGCGGCCCGCATCCCGCGGGCGGCGATCAGGTCGGGAACGTCGTCACTGGCGGCGGCGGCGCGCCCGCCACGAGCCCTGTTTCCGGGCTCGCGGTGTCGAGTTTCTTTCCGAGCTCCGCCAGCCACATCGTGGTGCGGTCGAAATCGCCGTCCCGCTTGAACTCGTCCGTCGGCGCGAAACCTTCAGACTGGCTGATCGCCTGCACGATGATCTTGCGGAACTCGTGCACGTCGAAATAGCTCGTGTGCACCAGCTCCTTCCAAGACAGATAGTTGGCGATCAGACCCGATTTCGTATCCTCGCCCTCCGCGAACGCCAGCGTGCTGATCGCGTTGCGGAACTTGGCGATCGACTGCGCCGCCATGGCGTTGCTGTGGGTGGAGATCTCGTCCGTCACGTCGGTGGGCAGCAGGCACGTCACCGGATCGAGCCATGACGGCCCGTAGTCCGCGCCCACGACGATCTCGCCCTCGGTGTCGTTTCCGAACGTCGAGCGCTTCACTTCCGCGAGCGTGAGATAGTTGAGAACACGGCTCAGCCACGCGCTCACATGCGAGGCGATGTACTGGATGATCGCGAGGATGACGAGCGCGATCGCGGCGAATACCAGCGGCACGAGCACGATCGGGATGAGAAGGCGAATGATGCCGCCCACCGCGCCCGAGAACATCTCGTCATCCACCACCGCCGACGACAGCTCGTCGGTCACCACGTGGAACAGCAGCTTGCTGTTCAGCGCATAGTCGTGGCCGAGCCCGCACAGCCTCCCCTGATCGCACGGCTTGCGATCGCGCATAAGGAACCGGCGCTTGAAGCGTTGCGCCCGCTCCACGTCGGCGAGCTGCGGGAAGTTCTGCTCAACCTGCCGCCGCTTCTCACCGAGCTGGCGTCTCAGGTCGTCGGCACGGCGGCGCGCATCCTCTGCCGCCGCCGGTTCGAGACCTCCGCGCTCCGCCTGCTGATGTGCCTCCCGCATGCGGCGCGCAAGACCACGAAGCTCATCGCGCGCTTGCGTCACCGGCGTGTTTTCCACGGCGAGCTCCTGCACGTCGTAGACCCGCGTCTGCAGAAAATCCGAGATGGTGAGCATGATCGGCGCCGACGTGACGGCGAATAGGTAGAGCAGCGGCAGCGCGATGATCGCCGCCTTCGTCAGCATGGAGGTGGCAAAATCCTGCTCGAAGAAGTGCACCTTCACCTTGGGCAGGAAACGAAGCCCCTGCACCGCCTCGTCATCCTTGTGGCAAAGCGGCAGCCACTTGTCCTGATAGTGCTCCTTGGCGCGTTGCACCGCGCCCATGCTGTATCCCATCAGCTCCCGGTTATCGAAGAAGCGGAACACGAGATAGAAGAACAACATCGGCAGCGTCATCATCACGCCGGAAAATAGGATCGCCGTGTAGTAGCGCTCGTTGCGGAAATGCTGCGCGTCGTCGAGCGCCTCCGCGCCGACGTAGAACAGAAACATCATGAACAGCATGAACGAGGCGACGAACATCACCTTGCGCGAGAGGGTGAGGCGCGAGAACAGGAAGCGCTCCTTGCGCATCCCGACGAACGGCGTACCGACGGTGATCCACTTTCTGAGATGCGTGAGCGGCCGCTTGCGGGCAACGCTCTCGATCAGCGCCGAGGCGATCACCGAGCCGCCGTGGCTGTGCCCCACGACGCAATAAGGCTCGCCCTGCGCATCGAGCTGGCGCATCACATGCAGGAGATCGCTTCCCGCCGCACGCCGGTCCATCTCGCTGTTGATCGAGCTCCACGTGAACGGGATGAAGTGCAAGGGCCCGTCCGCGCCCTTCACAAACGCCTGGAGGTCGGCGTCGAAAGAGCTGCCTTCCTGCCACCACTGGGGCTCGCCCTGCTCTCCGATGTTCAGCGCATCCGCCATTCCGCCCGTGCGCGCGAATGTGCCGTGAACAGTGACGACGGTGGCCACGAGACCCTCCCTAGCTCGACAGCAGCCTGATCGTTTGGAATGCACGCGGAGAGGCGCGCATCGAGACCTAAACTTGGCCGCTCAACATGTACGCGGCATGCCCGCGCCCGATGCCGGAAATCCGCCCTGGCGCCTGAACATGCCCTGAATGAAATCCCCCGGTGAAATCGCGTGACGGCGATAAGGTATAATGTGGACTGAAGATAGGCAAAGCCCCGCAACGTCCCGGCAAAAAAGGGAAACTGCCGGAAGCGCCCAGACCTGCCGCCGCGCGGATCTCAGGCCCGCACAGCCTTCCGAACAGGCGTCACCACCGAAACGAAGCGCGGCTCACGGCTTGATCTCGGCCTTCGCCATGCTTTCGCGCACCGCAAGCAGCAAGTTGGATTCGTTCGGCCTCCACCGGTAGCCGATGCCGAAATCCAGAGGCTGCGCGCGTCCCTTGGCAAAAAGGTCCTTCATTTTCGGCTGGTAAGTTCTGGGAAAAATACCCAGCGGATTGAGGTACCGGCCGAAGCTTTGGAGCCGCCAGTCCTTCTCATCCAGGAACCGCAGCGGAATTCCGGAATCGTCCTGCACCAGCGTCGAGGTGTTC
This sequence comes from Hyphomicrobium zavarzinii ATCC 27496, assembly GCF_000383415.1. Classification (GTDB taxonomy): domain Bacteria; phylum Pseudomonadota; class Alphaproteobacteria; order Rhizobiales; family Hyphomicrobiaceae; genus Hyphomicrobium_C; species Hyphomicrobium_C zavarzinii. The sequence goes on from NZ_KB911264.1 coordinate 82,329, forward strand.
TCGACGAGGAAACCGCGGACCAGAGAGAAGTTGTCCGAGTGCATCAGGTACGACGCGCTCTTCACGAAACTGTCACCCTGCCCAAGCCCCTTGCAGAACGTCAGAAAGCCGCTCGTCTTGATGCCGCCGTCAGAGAGGTCCGTGTTGAAATAGTAGAGCGTCTGCGTCGGCCCGCCCGGCGTCGAGAACTCGATTTTCGCGCCCGGGCTCGCGCCCTTGGCGATCGCGCCGTCGAGCGGGGTTACCGTGCCGTCCGGATTGAGCGAGACGAGCGTGGTGGAGCTGATGGTCTTCCCGCTGCGCGCCAGGAACGTGTAGAGGATCGGAAGCGTGCCGGTGAGCCGCCCGTCGCGCAGCTCGGTCTTCATCTTCTTGGTGATGAAGAAGCTGAAGCTCAGCACGGAGTTCAGCGAGCCCTGCAGGCCGCGCAGCTCCTGCCCCAGCGCCTTGGGCGTCAGAGCCGTGAGATCCGGCACTTGCCCGACAGGCTCGAGCCCCGAGAGAACATAGGTCGAAGCGCCGCTGAAGAACGCATCCGCATAAAGGAAGTCCGGGCCGCTGAACATGTAGAACAGGACCGGCTTGCGGTTCGGCACGTTCTTCGCCGACCAGGTGCGGATCTTGCTGAGCTGGCGCTCGTCGAGCTGCGCCCACGCCTTGTCGAAATACTTGGCGTGCGATTGCCACGACGTCTCGCGCGTGAATGGTTCGAGCGGCGATCCCGAGGAGGGCTGCATTCCCGCCAGAATGCGCGCCGTATCGTCGGCCGTCGCGTGGGGCGCTTGTGCCTGGGCCGCGAACGGCAGCACCATGAGCACGGCCGCCAGAAGTGCCGCTTTGCGTATCATGTTCTTGATCATCCCTTGACCGCGCGTTGAAGAGCTTCGCCGCGCACGAAATCCCGTTTTGACAGGAAGAAGAGAACGAGCCCCGAGGCCATCAGACCGAGGCTCGCCAGCGATTGCAGCGGGCGCTCCGAAAAAAGGTAGTACATCATGAAACCGGTGACGCCGAGGAAGACGAGCGGCGTCAGCGGATAGGCCCAAACCCTGTAGGGACGAGGCAGCCCCGGCTGCGTCACGCGCAGCACCATGACGCCGAGCACCGCGAGGAACGAGCACAGCGTCAGGCTGAACTGGATGAACTCCAGCACCGTCTCGAAGCTCTGCGTGAGCAGAAGCACCGTTACGACGCTGATCTGGAAGAGCAGCGCAATCGTCGGCACGCCGCTGCGCGAGCGCTGAGAGAAGAGCGAGAGCAGCGGAAAATCTTCGCCCATGGCCACCGTCACGCGCGGCCCGATCCACATCATCGCGCTGATCGCGGAGACGAGCCCGACGCAAATGAGCCCGGCCACGATCCGCCCGCCGGTTGCGCCGAAAATATGCTCGCCCGCAACTTGCGCCACGTTGAGCTGGCCCGTCATCGCAGCCATCGGCGTCGTGTAGAGGAACACCGCGTTGAGCAGCACATAGAGCAGCACCACGATCAGCGTGGCGACCAGCATGGCGACCGGAATGCTCCGCTCCGGCGTGCGCACGTCACCCGCGATGTAGGTCGCCGCGTTCCAGCCCGAGTAGGAATACATCACGAACACGAGGCTGACCGCGAAAGGCGCGCTCAGGATGTGACCGATATCGCCAGGCTGCGGTAGAAACGAGATGGGCTGCGGCTCCGCAACCGAGAAGCCCGCGATGATGAACACCGCGATCAGCGCAACCTTGATGAGCGTAGAGACGTTCTGGAACGTCGTGCTGAGCTTGGCGCCCGACAGCAGGATCAGCGTCACCGCCCAGGCGACCGCCAGACCGACGAAGAGGGGCGGAGCACCCGGAACGACGCCCGCGAAGTACTGGCCGAACGCCATCGCGGCGAGTGCCACCGGCGCGGCGAAGCCCACGGTGGCCGAGATCCAGCCGGCCATGAAGCCGAGCGCGGGATGATAGATGCGCGATAGGAAGTTGTACTCGCCGCCCGAACGCGGAAACGCCACCGCGAGCTCCGCATAGGCGAGCGCGCCGCAAAGCGCCGCCGCGCCGCCGACGATCCAGAGCATGAGGATCGAAAAACCCGACGGAATGGCTGCGAGCTGAAACCCGAGGCTCGTGAAAACGCCGATGCCGATCATGTCGGCAATCGCGATGGCCGTTGCCGTCGCAGTAGAGACTGTTCGCCTGTCCGGCACGGCTGGCTCGGCAGCCGGAGTCGATCCAGGAGCGGACGATGTCATGAAGAAACCCGTGAAGCGTAAGGGGTTGGCACGTGAGCTTTCCCGGCGGTTCGCGCTGAGAAAACGAGAAGCGAAATGAGTAGCGACGCGTCCTGATGTAACCGAGCCCCTGAACGGCCCCTACCCTATGAGTGGGATCACGGATCAACAAGCAGAGGAACAAAATGAGCGTAAACGAGTGGCAGATTTGCACCGTTTGCGTGTCCGATGGGCACACCGGCAGCTCCCCGGCCCCCTCCCAGATGTCGACACGATTGGCCGCTATGCCCAATGAAACAGGCATCAAGCTTCGTGAAACCATTCCGAGCCTAGGGTTGTTTCTTCACGACAAGCAGGCGCGGCAGGTCCAGCGAACCTCGGCCGTAGCATCCCAATTCGCAGCGGAACTAGAGACTTATGAGGCCCCGAGCCGGCTTTTCCGGCATCAGAGTTGGAGTGGCACTCGCCGCAGGCCTCGTGGCCTTGCTGGCGTCCGCTCCATCATGGGCCGAAGCGCGGGGAGCGCGCGCCGGCACCCAGGCCGCGGTTCCCCAGCCCCATCAGGTCCAGTCCCGCTCCGGCCCTCTGAAGCAGGCTAGGACGAGCCTCGTCGCCTTTCAGACCTCGCCCTTCCCCTACCGCGGAAACGTCCCCGGCACCGGCAAGCCCTTCCTCAACATCGAGCAGGACGGCCGGCGGGGCCACTCCACCCCCTATGGCCGCCTCTACTGGGAAGACGAGACTTACAGCGACAACCGCGTCCTGCTTCACATCCCCAAAGGGTTCGACGTCCGCCGCCCGTCGCTCATGATCGTGTTCTTTCACGGCCATGGCGCAACCCTCGAGCGCGACGTCCTGCGCCGCCAGCGCGTGGCCGACCAGATTTCGAAGTCCGGCGCCAACGCCGTTCTGATCGCACCCCAGTTCGCGGTCGATGCCGCGGACTCGAGCGCGGGGCGCTTCTGGGAGCCGGGCGCCTTCGGGCGTTTCATGGGAGAGGCGGCCGAAGCCCTTGCCAAGCTGCACGGCGATCCCAAGAGCGTGCGCAGCTTCGCATCGAGCCCCGTCATCTTCGTCGCCTACAGCGGCGGTTATCTCGCTGCCGCATCCTGCGCCATCAACGGCGGCCTCAAAAAGCGCCTGCGCGGAGTGGTGCTGCTCGACGCACTCTATGGAGAGCTCGGCAAGTTCACGTCCTGGATCGAGAACGATCGCTCGGCCTTCTTCGTGAGCGCCTACCTTGGCTCCACGCGCGAGAAGAACTCTGAGCTGGCCGAAGCCCTGAGCGCACGCGATATCGACTACGCGACCGAGTTGGACCGCCCCCTTCATCAAGGCGATGTGGCGTTCCTCGCGGGCGGTGACGCCTCCCACAGGAGCTTCGTCACGCAAGCCTGGGTGGACAATCCCATCGAGGATCTCCTGCGCCGCCTGCCCGGATACAAGCGATAGAGAGTTGCATCACCCCCCCCAAGATCCGGCGTTCTCTGTCAGCTGTCTTACAAAATGTAAGGCATCAGCCGTCCGCTTAAGCGCCCTTTAACGGCTGACATCTAATTTTATAGGAACGGTGTTCTCAGAATAGTCCGCCAAAATCGCCGGGAGCTTGCGCTTCCGGTGCAAATGGATGGCATCCGTCACCTACGCCAAGGAGAAATTCAGTGTTTGCAATGCGCCGCCCCGGCGATTCCAAAGACCGCATCGCCGTCCAATCAGATGCTCCCGCAGGTCACTCCGAGCAGCATCTCGTCGAAGCGCTCGAAACCCTGATCCGCTCCAAGCTTACGGCTAACGTTCCCTTGGACGGCGCGCTCGGCAACACTCTTAACCGCCTCGTACGCCTGGTCAAATCCGCCAACACCAATCAGTTGCTGCTGGCCAACGATCTCGGCAAGGAAGCCTGCGAGGCCTCCATCAATATCGGCTGGCTCTCGCACGACTTCAGCGAAGTCGCCCAGTCCACAGTTTCCATCTCGAGCGCCGTCGAAGAGATGGCCGCCTCCATCGCCGAACTCTCGACCGTGTCCGCATCGAGCGCCACCCAGACCGAGAACGCCCGCGATACGATGCGCAGCTGCATCAACGACAGCCGCGCCGCCGTCGAGGCGATGAACAACATCCAGGGCCAGTCGAGCAAGATCGGCGAGCAGGTCTCGGTGCTGCAGAGCGCCGTCGATCAGATCGGCGAGATGGCGACTTCGATCGACTCCATCGCACGCCAGACCAATCTGCTCGCTCTCAACGCGACCATCGAGGCTGCACGCGCCGGTGAAGCCGGACGCGGGTTCGCCGTCGTCGCCGCCGAGGTGAAGACGCTCTCCGTCGAAACCGGAAAGGCGACGCAGGAGATCCGCTCGCGCGTCGAAGCGCTCACCCGCGAAATGCGCGAGATCCGCCACGCCGTCGCCGACAGCCTGAAGTCCGTCACCTCCGGCAGCGCCGTCGTGACTCAGGTCGGCACGATCATCGAAAGCATGGGCGACGAGGTAGCCGAGGTCGCCGAGCGCATCCGCGGTCTCTCGAACGTTCTCGAGCAGCAGCGCGCAGCGACCACAGAAATCACGCAGAACGTCGTCCGCATCTCCGAGAAGGCCGCCAAGAGCAAGGACGAGGTCCAGAAGATCGGCAAGCGCCTCGAGGATTGCGAAGGCACGCTCCGCAAGGCCTTCGAGACCGCAGAGCTTCCGGTTCGCTGCCCCGCTCTCATCCGCGTCGGCGCCGAGACACTCTCTTGGAAACGCCAGCTCGCCCAGATCCTCCTCGGCGCAGTCGCCGCGCCCGCCTCCGCTCCGCTCCTCGCCCACACCGGCGTCCTCGCCGAGGCGGACGAGATCTGCAAGGCCACCGGCAGCGGCTCCGCGCTGGCGTCCGACCTTTCGTCGGCCCTCGCGACGGCCCAGACCCAGGCCACCAAGATGGTGGACGAGGTTCGCAACCGCAATTGGGCCGCCGCAACCCCGGCCTACGTGGCCTGCGATGAAGCCATCTCCAAGGCCAACTTGGCCGTTGCCAAGCTGCTCGAAAAGTCCGCGACCATCGGCTAGGAGCGAACGGCTGAGATACAGAAGGCGCGCCGTGGATGATCTCCACGGCGCGCCTTTCTCATGTGCAAAGCCTCAAATCAGATCGCGCAGCCGGTAATAGAGCATTCCAAGCGCCAGCATCTGGTTGCCGAGAAACTGCCCCACCGGCAGCCGCACGTGCCGGATACGCTCGAACAGATCGAGCCGCTCCATCGTCCCCGAGATCGCATCGGCCACGATCTGCCCTGCGATGTGCGTCGCGTTCACGCCGTGCCCGCAATAGCCCTGCATATAGTAGACGTTCGGCTCGAGCCGGCCGATGGCCGGAACGCGCGTCAGCACGATGTCGATCTTGCCGCCCCACGCATAATCGAGTGCCACGCCCTGGAGCTGCGGAAACACCTCCACCATACGTGGCCGCAGCGTCTCGCGGATATCGCGCGGATCGCGGTTCGAATAGTTGCAGCGCCCGCCGAACAAGAGGCGCCGGTCCGCCGAAAGCCGGAAATAGTCGAGCACGACATTGCTGTCCGCGATGGCGAGGTCCTGCGGGCTGATCTCCTTCGCCACACGCTCGGGCAGCGGCTCGGTGGCCACGATGTAGCTTCCGGTCGGAAACAACAGACCGTTGAGCAGCCCCCGCTGGAAAGCGGGATCCGAATAGCCGGCGAGCACGATGGACGTAGCCTCGACGCGCCCGTGCGCCGTATCCGCGTATGGCTTCGCACCGCCCCCAAAGCCGATCACGGCCGATTCCTCGAATATCTTGACGCCGAGCCCCGCTGCGGCCCGCGCCTCTCCGAGACAGAGGTTGAGAGGATGCAGATGCCCGCTGCGCCGGTCGATCATCGCGCCGTGATAGAGGCGCGAGCCGATCACGTCGCTCACGCGTTCGGCCTCGACCAGCTCGAGCTGATCGCCGTCGCCCGCCGCCTGCCGCGCTTCGACGTAGGAGCGCAACCCGCTCATATGGCGCGGGCGCGCGGCCACTTCCGCCCAGCCATGTTTGAGATCGCACGCAATCTGATAGCGCCGGATCCGATCCTCAATGATGTCGTGGCCGAGATAGCGGATGTCCGCCAGAAGCCGCCGCCCGGCCTCGCCGAGCTGGCTCTCGATGCGATGCTCGCCGCTGATGCCAGCGATCATCTGCCCGCCGTTGCGGCCCGAGGCGCCCCAACCCACGCGCGCGCCCTCGAGCACCACCACGCTGTAGCCGCGCTCGGCGAGGCTGAGCGCCGTCGAGATGCCCGAAAAGCCGCCGCCGATCACACAGACGTCGGCGCGCACCGTGCCTTGCAACACGGGATGGCACGAGTCCTCGTTCGCCGTGGCGGCATAGTAGGAGTTGATGTGGGTCGCTGACATGAAGGCCGTTCTAGAATGTTTGGATGATGGTTCAAATGGTCCACAAGTCTAACCTTCACCCGCCCTGCCCGTTCCGCCTTTTCTATTTCGCGCCCGCGTCTACGGCCTTCATCTCGCGCTCCTGGCGCGCGCTCGCCCGCTTCGTCGTATAGGACGCGAAGATCACGCCGATTGTGACGAGCCCGATCATGATCGTGGAGACCGCGTTGATCTCCGGCGTGACGCCGAGGCGAACCTGGCTGTAGATCTTCATCGGCAGCGTGGTCGCGCCCGGCCCTGTCGCGAAGCTCGCGATCACGAGGTCGTCCAGCGACAGCGTGAACGACAAGAGCCACGCGGAGATCACCGAAGGCGCGATGATCGGCAGCGTCACCTGCAGGAACGTCTTCACCGGCGGCGCGCCGAGATCCATCGCCGCCTCCTCGACGGACTTATCGAAATCGTAGAGGCGCGCCTGAACCACCACGGCTGCGAAGCACATCGAAAACGTCGCGTGCGCAATCACCACCGTCCAGAAGCCGCGATCCACGTTCATCGCCACGAACAGGAGCAGCAGCGAGAGACCGGTGATCACCTCTGGCATGACCAGCGGCGCGAAGATGAGCCCCGAGAACAGCGTGCGCCCCGGGAAACGTCCGATTCGCACCAGCACGATCGCGGCCAGCGTCCCGAGGATCGTCGCGAGCGTTGACGACACCACCGCGACCCGCAGCGTGACCCACGCGGCCGACAGGAGCCCCTCGTTCTGGAGCAGGCTCGAGTACCATTTCGTCGACCAGCCGCCCCACACCGTGACGAGCTTCGACTCGTTGAAGCTGTAGATCACCAGCAGGAGGATCGGGATGTAGAGGAACGCGAACCCCAGCGCGATCGAGGTGGCGTTGAACCAGCTGAAGCGTCTCATCGCCCGGCCTCCCGCTGCTTTTCCTGGTTACGCTGGAAGAGGACGATCGGCACCACGAGAACCAGCAGCAGCACCACGGCCACCGCCGACGAGACCGGCCAATCGCGGTTGTTGAAGAACTCGTTCCAGAGCGTCTTGCCGATCATCAGCGTATCCGAGCCACCGAGCAGGTCGGGAATGACGAACTCGCCCGTCGCCGGAATGAACACGAGGAAGCACCCAGCCAGCACGCCGGGAATGGAGAGCGGGAACGTCACCTGCCAGAAGGCCTTCCACGGCGGCGACCCGAGATCCTCCGCCGCTTCGAGCAGCGACGGATTGATCTTCTCGAGGCTCGCGTAGAGCGGCAGGATCATGAACGGCAGGTAGGAATAGACGATGCCGATGTAGACCGCCGTCGTCGTGTTGAGAATGGTCAGCGGCTCGCTGATGATGCCGAGGTTCATCAGGAACAGATTGAGCAGCCCCTCCTTCTTCAGGATGCCGATCCACGCATAGACGCGGATCAGGAACGAGGTCCAGAACGGCAGGATGACGAGCATCACCAGCGTCGGCTGCCATTCCTTCGGCGCCCGCGCCATGCCGTAGGCGATGGGATAGGCGATGAGCAGCGTCAGGAACGTCGAGATCGCGGCGATGGTGAGCGCCGACCAGTAAGCGTTCAAATAGAGGGGGTCTTCGAAAATGAAGAAGTAGTTCTCGAAATCGAGCTGCGAGAGGAACGTCCCGATCCCAGACAGCCCCTGCGACCAGTCGAATGTCGGCGTATAGGGCGGGATGGCCGTCGCGATGTCGGAAAGCGAGATCTTGAAGACGATGAAGAACGGAACGAGGAAGAAGACCAGGAGCCAGAGGTAAGGCACCGAGATCAGAAGCCAGCGGCGCATGGACGTTTCTCCTCGAGGGATCGAAAGCAGCGGGCAACGGGATTAGCGAGTGAGCACGATGCCCGTTTCAGGCGGCCATTCGAGCCAGACGCTGTCCTCCCAGTTAATCGTGCGCGCCACCGTGCGCGCAGAGTTTGCGCGCAACGCCCTCACCCGCTGACCGTTCGCCAGCTCAACGTGGTAGTGCGAAATAGACCCGAGATAGCCCACGTCCACAACCTTCCCCGGCACGGCGTTGCTGGCTTCCGACGGCTTCTCGAAGGCGATGCGAACTTTCTCCGGACGCAGCGCCAGCCAAATCTGCTGATCGGCGACGCAGCCCTCCGGTGCAACCGACTTGAACCGGGCGAGCCCCGGCCCCCAGTCTATCTCGACAAATCCGTCCGCCACGCGCACGACCTTGCCCTCGAACAGGTTCACGTCACCGATGAAGTTCGCCACATAGCGCGAGTTCGGCGCCTCGTAGATGTCGCCGGGCGTAGCCACCTGCATGAATTGGCCGTGATCCATCACCGCGATCCGCGACGACACCGTCATCGCCTCTTCCTGATCGTGGGTGACGATGATGAACGTCGTGCCGGTCGTCTCCTGAATTCGCATCAGCTCAAACTGCGCCTGCTGACGCAACCGCTTGTCGAGCGCGCCCAGCGGCTCGTCGAGCAGCACGATACGCGGCTTCTTGGCGATGGCCCGAGCCAGCGCCACGCGCTGCTGCTGCCCGCCCGAAAGCTGATGCGGCTTGCGCTTGCCGAAGCGCGAAAGCTCGAGCATCGCCATCGCTTCCTCGACGCGGGCCGCGATAGCATCCTTCGGCATTCCCTCCTGCTTGAGGCCGAAGCCGATATTCTGCTCCACCGTCATGTGCGGAAAGAGCGCGTACGACTGGAACATCATGTTGACCGGCCGCTCGTAGGGCGCGAGCTCCGTGATGTCCTCGCCGGCAACGAGAATGCGTCCGCTGGTGGGCTTCTCGAAGCCCGCAAGCATGCGCAGAAGCGTTGTCTTTCCGCAGCCAGACGGGCCAAGCAGGGCGAAGAACTCACGCTCGTAGATGTCGAGCGTGCACTCCTTGACCGCGACGAAGTCTCCGAACCGTTTCACGATGTTCTCGAAGCGCACGATTGGCGACTTCGAAGGATCCTTCCATGGCGCGAAACCGGATTGCGGGGCAGGCGTGCGAACCGTGGCCCGCGTCGGACCTGCCCCTGGCGTGGCGGTTGGCGATGCGCCGAGCGCTTGAGTCTCACTCATGATGGCGATCCTCGATGTTCCTCCGGTGAGACCGCCACGGGCACCCTCACCCAGCCCTGAAAGAAGGCCGCGCCCGGGAGCAGGTCCCGGGCGCGGCGCGACGTCGTTACTGTCCAGTGACGATTTTCGTCCAGGTTCGCGTCACGAGGCGTTGCGTCTTGGCATCGTAGGATGTCTTGACGAACAGGCGCCCCATGGTCTCCGCGTCCGGATAAATGGAGGTGTCGCCCTTCACGCCCTCGTCGAGGAACTCCTGCGAGGCGAGGTTACCGTTGGCGTAGTTCGAGTAGTTCGACGCCTTCGCGATCACCTCGGGCTTCATCAGATAGTTGAGGAAGATGTGCGCTTCCTCCACGTGCTTGGCGTCGGCCGGGATGGCAAGCTGGTCGAACCACATCTGCGCGCCTTCCTTGGGCAGCGAGAAAGCTATGGTCTGGCCGTTCTTGGCTTCCTCTGCGCGGTCGCGCGCCTGCAAGATATCGCCCGAATAACCGATCGCGAGGCAGATGTCGCCGTTGGCGAGCGCATTGATGTATTCGGAGGAATGGAACTTCTGGATGTTCGGGCGGATCTTCTCGACGAGCTCGCCCGCCTTCTTGATGTCGTCGGGGTTGGAGCTGTTGGGATCGAGGCCCAGATAGTTCAGCACCGCCGGCAGCACATCATCCGGCGCGTCGAGCACGTGGATGCCGCAATCCTTGAACTTGGCGAGGATCTCCGGCTTGAAGAAGATGTCCCACGAGTTGATCGGAGCATCGGCCATCCGCTCCTTGATCTTCCCCTCGTTGTAGCCGATCGCCGTGGTGCCCCACATGTAGTTGATCGAGTAATCGTTGCCCGGGTCGTAAATCGCCGTGCGCTTCGAGATCTCCGGCCACATGTTCTTGAGGTTGGGAAGCTTGGACTTGTCGAGCTTCTGGAACACGCCCGCGCCGATCTGGCGCGAGAGGAACGGCCCCGTAGGCACCACAACGTCGTATCCCGTGCCGCCCGCCAGCAGCTTCGTCTCCAGCACCTCATTGCTGTCGAAAACGTCGTAGATGACCTTGATGCCGGTCTCCTTGGTGAACTCGGTGAGAATCTCCTCATCGATATAGTCCGACCAGTTGTAGACCCGGACCTCCCGATCTGCGGCCAAGGCTGCCCCACCGGCCAAGAGCGCCGCCAGCGCGATGGTGCCCGCGATTGGTGCGCGGATGCCTGCAAGTGTGATCATTCGACTTCCTCCCTGGGGAGCCATTGCCCGAACGGTTGAAGGACCGCGCGCTCGGCTTTGGCCGCAGACCTTGACCGCTCTATTGTGATCACAATAATCGCGCGCTACAAGTATTTCCTGATGGCAACCCGCTTGGTTCGGCTGGGCGCCGCTCTTTCGCACTGCCGAACACGGGTGTCCGCGCCTGCAATGGGTACGGACGAAAGCTCTGCGAGCGTGAGGTGACGACGAGTTCGATGTCGCAGCGCCACATAACGGCCGCACCCAAAAAAACGCTCGCCCGCGCGAGCGCTGCAGGTCACGGACGCCTGCCTGCTGCCCTCGGTAACACAAGCGTGACAACGCACGAGAACGTCTATCGCGGCTTGCGAGACCGCATCCTGTTCGGCGGCTTTCTTCCCGGCAGCGCGGTCACCCTGCGCGGCCTCGCGGAGGACATGGGCGTAAGTCCTATGCCTATTCGTGAGGCAGTCCGCCGCCTCATTGCCGAGCGGGCTCTCAAGATGCAGGACAACCGGCGCGTCCTGGTACCTCCGATGACGACCGAGACCTTCGAGCAGATTGTATTTTCCCGCAAAACTTTGGAGCCGGAGCTGGCCGCGCGCGCCATGGACCGCATCGGGCGTGCCGAGATCCGCCAGATCACCACTCTCGACCAGGCGGTTGACCGCGCCATGGCCGTCGGCGACGTGGACGGCTACATGCAGAGCAATTACCGCTTCCATTTTGCCATCTACGAGCGGGCCTGCGCCGATACGCTTATGGCTCTCGTGGAAAGCATCTGGCTTCAGTTCGGCCCGTTCATGCGCATGGCCTACGGGTGCATCGGAACGTCCACCCTGGAGGATCACCATCAGGCTGCCATCGCCGCCCTGGAGCGGCGCGACCGTAAGGGTCTGAAAGCAGCGATCGCCGCCGATATCAGCCAGGGCATGAACTTCATCGGCGAAGCCGTCTTGAAGCGCTCGACTTAACGATTTGAACTATCAAGGCCTCCCCCCATTAGCCAATCCGGCACCGCGCGGCGCTTGAGTTTGCGCGCCTTTTGTGATCACATTGTTGCCGAATGACGCCCAGTCCGTCCTGCGGCGCCACCATTTGAGGTGAGGCATCCGCCTCGTCGCATGGGTCGGCGTGCGCCCCGGCCACGGAACACGCGTCCTCTGAAACAAGGTGCATCATGTCGGCCGACAACGGATCGATGGCAGGGCTAACCGGCGAAACATTCAGCGTCGGAACGGAGCCCGAGCACTTGCGCGCCTGGCTCAACCATCACCGCATTGAGGAAGTGGACTGCGCAGTCCCCGATATCGCGGGCGTGGCGCGCGGCAAGACGATGCCCGCCGGCAAATTCGTGAAGCTCGATGCCGTGCACCTGCCGATCTCGATCTTCCACCAGACCATCACCGGCGACTATGTGGGGTTTGAGGAGGACGGCCAGGTGCTCTATGCCGAGAGCGACCTGATGATGGTGCCCGACCTCACGACCATTCGCCCCGCGCCATGGGCGTCGAGCCCCACCGCGCAAGTGATCCACGACGCGAAATGGCAGAACGGCGATCCCGTCGAGATCGCCCCGCGATCGGTCTTGAAGCGCGTGCTCGATCTCTACAGCAAGGAGGGCTGGGTGCCGGTCGTCGCGCCCGAGCTCGAATTCTACCTGACCAAGACCAATCCCGACCCCGACTATCCGCTGGAGCCGCCGACGGGCCGTTCGGGCCGCGCGGGCGCGGGACGCCAAGCTTACAGCCTCGGCGCCGTCGACGAGTACGACAAGATCGTGGACGACATCTACGACTACGCCGAGCGCCAGTACCTGAAGATCGACACCATCATCCAGGAAGGCGGCGCAGCGCAGCTCGAAATCAACCTTCTGCACGGCGATCCGATCGATCTCGCCGACCAGGTCTTCCTGTTCAAGCGCACCATCCGCGAAGCGGCGTTCACGCACAATTGCTACGCGACCTTCATGGCCAAGCCGCTCGCCAACGAGCCCGGCAGCGCCATGCACCTTCACCAGAGCATCGTCGACGCGAAGACGGGCCGCAATATCTTCACCGACGACACCGGCGGACCGAGCAAGCACTTCTATAACTTCCTGGCGGGCCAGCAGCGCTACTTGCCGCCGGCCACCTGCCTGCTCGCCCCCTACGTGAACTCCTATCGCCGTCTCGTGCCGGGCGGCGCCGCCCCCATCAACGTCGAATGGGGCCACGACAATCGCTCTGCCGGCCTCAGGGTGCCGTTCTCGCCGACCGCCGCGCGCCGCATCGAGAACCGTCTCGCCGGCTCCGACGCAAACCCTTACCTCGCCATTGCCGCGAGCCTCGCGTGCGGGTATCTGGGTCTCAAGAATGGTCTCGAGCCGCGCCAGCCGGTGGTCGGAAACGCCTACCGCAACGACCATCAGCTTCCGCGCGGTCTGCTCGAAGCGCTGACCGAGTTCGAGGACAGCGCGGAGCTGCACGAGATTCTGGGCAAACGTTTCTGCCACGTATACCTTGAGCTCAAGCGATCCGAGTTCGAGGAGTTCATGCGCGTGATCAGCCCGTGGGAACGAGAGCATCTTTTGCTCAGCGTCTGACGGGATAGAGTACGGCACACACCGATGTACGGTCCAGGGCCGAGGAAGAAAGTAAAGTGACCTTGTCCGGTCGAGCAGCGAAGACACGCAAGACAGAGCTTCTGGAGCTCTGCGCGCGTATTGGATTCACGCCCCCGCTCGGGGCCTGAGGCGCTTTGTGCCCGTCCTTCCCGCGCTTCCGGATCGAGGAAGCCCGGATTTCATCCCGAGAGACGCACGACCGCACAAACAATTCCCAGGGTATCGGAGCTTTCGAACGAGAAGCGGAGATACCTTGAGACCCGCTCCCGCAGGAGAAACGCCCATGTCGACCACCAGGCTGAAAAACAGCACCACGGAGCTGAGGGATCTCGACGCTCTCCACCACCTCCATCCCTTCACCAACCACAAGTCCCTGCGCGCGGGCGGCGCCCGCGTGATCGTCAAGGGAGACGGGCCCTACATCTGGGACAGCGAAGGCAAACGCATCCTCGACGGCATGGCCGGTCTCTGGACCACCAACGTCGGCTACGGCCGCGCCGAGCTGGCGGATGCCGCCCGCGACCAGATGCTGGAGCTGCCGTTTTACAATACGTTCTTCCGCACCACGCACCCGCCGGTCATTGCCCTCTCCCAGAAGCTCGCCGAGATCACGCCGCCCCACATCAATCAGGTGTTCTACGGCTCCTCGGGATCGGAATCGAACGACACGGCCATCCGCCTCATCCGCCACTATTGGGCGCTCAAGGGAGAGCCCAAGCGGCGCATTATCATTTCCCGCAAAAACGCCTACCACGGCTCTACCATTGCGGCGGGCTCGATGGGCGGTATGCCCCACGTCCATCAGCACAGCTATCCGGTATATGAAGGCTTCCGCCACGTGATGGACCCCTACTGGTTCGGCGAAGGCAAGGACGGCGAAAGCCTCGATGAGTTCGGCCTGCGCGCCGCGAAGGCTCTCGAAGACGAGATCCTGGCCGTCGGTCCTGAGAACGTCGCGGCCTTCGCGGCCGAGCCTGTGCAGGGCGCCGGCGGCGTCAAGATCCCGCCCGCCACCTATTGGCCGGCGGTTCAAAAAATCATCGACAAGTACGGCATCCTCTTCCTGGCCGACGAGGTCATCACCGGCTTCGGCCGCCTCGGCACCTGGTTTGCGTCCGACTACTACGGGCTCAAGCCGAACCTCATCACCTTCGCCAAGGCGGTGACCTCGGGATACATCCCCCTCTCCGGCCTCCTCATCGACGACCGCATCGTCGAAGCTCTGATGGGCCACGACGACGATTTCAACCACGGCTACACCTTCTCGGGCCATCCTGTGGCGTGCGCCGTCGCGCTCAAGAACCTCGAGATCATGGAGCGCGAGAAGCTCGTGCAGCGCGTGAACGAGGTGGGCGCTCCCGCTCTCGCCAAGGTTTTCGAGAAGTTCAAGGACCACCCGCTCGTCGGCGAGGTGCGCACCGTCGGCATGCTCGGCGCCATCGAGCTGGTCGCCGATAAGCGCACGCGCCGCCGCTTCGACAACCCCGGCCGCGTCGGCCTCATCTGCCGCGACCACTTCTTCCGCGAAGGTTTCATCATGCGCGCCGTCTTCGACACCATGGTCTGTGCCCCGCCACTCATCTGGGGCGAGGAGCAGTTCGCGGAGGCCGAGCGCGTGATCCGCAAGGCGCTCGATCTCACGCTCGCCGACGTCGCCGGAGAAATCGCTGCATGAGCCGGCCCCTCGTCGTTATCCCGTCCGACACCAAAGTCATCGAGGGCCTGACCTTCGACGCCGTGGGGCGCAAATACTCCACGGCAGTCGCCGAGGTGGCCGAATGCCAGCCGCTGCTCGTACCGCTCGACACGGCGCTGACGGACATTGGCGCCATTCTCGAAATCGCCGACGCCATCCTGCTTTCGGGCAGCGTCTCCAATGTGCATCCGAGCCTCTACGGCACGGAGGACCCGCTTCGCCCCGAGACCATGGACCCCGCGCGCGACAACGTCACCATCCCGCTCATCCGCACGGCGGTGGACAACAAGATCCCGCTGTTCGCCATCTGCCGCGGCTATCAGGAGCTGAACGTCGCCATGGGCGGCAGCCTGCATCAGGCCGTTCACGATCAGCCGCACCTCAACGACCACCGCGAGAACCCGAAGCTCGTGATGGACGATCGCTTCGGCCCCGCCCATCCGATCAAGCTCGACGATGAACTGCGCTCCTGGATCGGCAAGGACCAGATCATCGTCAACTCCCTCCATGGCCAGGGCATCGCGCGCCTCGCCGAGCGCCTACGTCCGCAGGCCTATGCCGAGGACGGGCTGGTCGAAGCCGTGCTCGGTCCGAAGGATCATCCGTTCTGCCTCGGCGTGCAGTGGCATCCCGAATGGCACGCTAAAAACAATCCCGTCTCCATTGAGCTGTTCCGGCGCTTTGGCGACGCGGCCAGAAAGATTTCATCGTCATGAGCAACAGGTTTCTCTCGGTCGACGAGGCCAAGGACTTCCTTGCGGCCAATCCCACGGTGCAGTGGATCGATGCGTTCGTGCTCGACACGAACGGGCACCCGCGCGGAAAGCGGCTGCGCCGCGGCGATCTCGTCGGCGTTGCCAAGAGCGGCATGATGATGCCCGGCTCGGTGTTCATTATGGACCCGCGCGGCAACTGCATCGCCGAAACGGGCCGGCTATGGACGACCGGAGATCCGGACTACAATTTCCGCATCCTCGCGGGCACGCTCGGAGCCGTTCCCGTGGACGGCACGCGCTTCGCCCAGGCCGTCATCGTGCCCGAGAAGGACGATCCGCTCGACCCGCGCTTGGTTCTTCAGAAGCAGGTGGAGCGTTTCAAGGCCCACGGCCATACGCCCGTCGCCGCCGTCGAGCTGGAGTTCTACGTAACCTGTCCCGGCCCGGGCGGCTCATTCACGCTCGAAGCGCCCCCCGGCGTATCGAAGGACCCGGACATCCCCCTCACCTTCCAGTTCGAGGACATGGACGCGCTCCAGGCGTTCAATGACGACATCTACCGCATCGCCGAGACCCAGGGCCTTCCGGTCGACGCGCTCACCCAGGAAAGCGGTCCGTCCCAGTTCGAGATCAACCTCAAGCACAGCGACGACGTGGTGCAGGCCGCGCTCGACGGTCTCCTGCTGAAGCGCGCCGTGAAGGCCGCCGCCCGCGCCCACGGCCTGTTTGCAACGTTCATGGCCAAGCCGCATCATGACTGGGCAGGCTCCGGCATGCACATTCACATGAGCCTGATCGACAAGGCCGGTGCCAACGTCTTCGCCGGAGAACCCATCTCTCCGCTGTTCCGACACGCACTCGGCGGCCTGCGCGAAACCATGCCTGATTTCATGACCATCTGGGCCCAGTCCGCCAACGCCTACCGCCGTTACGTGCCGGAAAGCTACGTCTCGATGGCCGCCCACTGGGGATTCAACAACCGCACCGTGGCGCTGCGCATCCCCGATCAGAAGGGCCCCGGCACCCGCGTCGAGCACCGCGTTGCGGGCGCCGACGCAAATCCCTATCTCGTGATAGCGGCCATCCTTGCCGGAGCGGCCCATGGCATCGCGAACAAGATCGACCCCGGCCCCGAGGTGCAAGGCAACAGCGAGGAGCTGGACGCCACCCCGCTGCCGACCACCTGGGCGAGCGCGCTGGAGCGCTTCGAGACCTCATCCGTCGTGCGCGACGCCTTCGGCGTGGAGTTCCAGAACGTCTTCGCGCGCCTCAAGAACACGGAGCGCCTGAACTTCGAACGCATCGTCACCTCGCTCGACCATCTTTGGTACGCGCAGGTGGCATGAGAACCAGAGTTGCATGAGCCAGAGTTGCACGAGGCAGTAACATGACCTCACTCGCGCACTTCCAGAAAATTGCCGAAGCCCTCGCGCTTCCCGGCAAAGCCATCATCGGCGGTCACAAAGTGCCGGCCGTGAGCGGCATCACCTTCGACAACGTATCGCCGCGCGACGGCCGCGTGCTGAACCAGGTCGCCGCCTGCGCCGCAGCCGACGTGGACATCGCCGTCGAAAGCGCGCGCTCGGCCTTCGAGGATGGGCGCTGGCGCAAGCTGCCCTACCGCGAGAAGAAACGCATTCTCTTCAAACTCGCCGACATCATGGAGCGCGAGACGGAAACGCTCGCCGTCCTCGAAAGCCTCGACGTCGGCAAGCCGATCTCCAACACGCTCGCCGCCGACATCCCCCAGGCCATCCGCACCACTCGCTACTACGCCGAAGCGCTCGATAAGATCTACGGAGAGGTGGGTCCCGAGACCCCCGACCGCTTCTCCTTCGCCGTGCACGAGCCGCTCGGCGTCATCGGAGCCATCGTGCCGTGGAACTTCCCGCTCCACATGGCGATGTGGAAAGTAGCCCCGGCCCTGGCCATGGGAAACTCGGTGGTGCTGAAGCCTGCCGAGCAGTCCCCCCTCACCGCCCTGAAGCTCGGCGAGCTTGCGCTCGAAGCAGGCGTGCCGCCCGGCGTACTCAACGTCATTCCGGGCATGGGTGGAGAGGCGGGCAAGGCACTCGCGCTCCACAACGACGTGGACATGATTGCCTTCACGGGCTCGGGCGCGGTCGGCCGGCTGCTGATGCAGTACTCCGGGCAAAGCAACTTGAAGCGCGTGAGCCTCGAGCTCGGCGGCAAGTCTCCGCATATCGTGTTCGCCGATTGCCCCGATCTCGAGATGGCGGCCACCCATGCGGCTTGGGGCATCTTCTACAATCAGGGCGAGGTGTGCACTGCAGCCTCGCGCCTTCTCGTCCATGAGAGTATCGCCGACGCCTTCGTCGACAAGCTGCTCGGGGTCGCCCGCTCCATCGCCGCGGGAGACCCGCTCGATCCGGCCACGGCCTTCGGCGCCATGGTCTCCGCCGAGCAGATGAAGACGGCCCTTCGCTACATCGATACAGCAAACCGCGAAGGCGGCGCGCTCCGTCTCGGCGGCAATCGCACGCGCATCGAAAGCGGCGGCTACTACGTCGAGCCCACCGTCTTCGATCACATCGCCCCATCCGCGACGCTCTCCCGCGAGGAGGTGTTCGGACCCGTGCTCGCCGTCACGCGCTTCGGCGGCACCGACGAAGCGCTGAAGCTCGCCAACGACACGCCTTACGGGCTGGCCGCCGGTCTTTGGACGCGCGACGTGAGCCTCGCCCATCGCGCCGCCCGCGAGCTTCGCGCCGGTCTCGTCTGGGTCAATGGCTGGGACAGTTGCGACATCACGATGCCCTTCGGCGGCTTCAAGCAATCCGGCTTCGGCCGCGACCGCTCGCTGCACGCCCTTCATAAGTATGCCGACCTGAAATCGGTCTCCATCACGCTCCTCTGACGGTGAACACCATGAACGCCTCTCCGCCCCGGTATCCCAACGCAGCGCTCATCGGCGGCCAGTGGGTCACCGGGCCGGACACGTTCCCGGTGATCGATCCCGCCACCGGCGCGGAGGTCGGCCGCGTGCCCGATCTCGGTGCCGCCGAAACGAAAACGGCCATCGACGCTGCCGAGGCCGCGCTTCCGGCATGGTCGAAGAAGACGGCCAAGGAGCGCGCTCAGATCCTGAAGCGCTGGTTCGATCTCGTAACCGCCGATACCGAGCACCTGGCTCAGCTCATGACGGCCGAGCAGGGCAAGCCGCTCGCCGAAGCGCGCGGCGAGGTGGCCTACGGCGCGTCCTTCATCGAGTGGTTCGCCGAGGAAGGAAAACGCGCCTACGGCCGCACCATCCCGACGACGGCAGCCGGCAAGCGCTACATCACCATCAAGCAGCCGATCGGCGTGGTAGCCGCCATCGCGCCTTGGAACTTCCCGATCGCGATGATCACCCGCAAGGTCGCGCCCGCGCTCGCCGCGGGCTGCACGGTCGTCGTCAAACCCGCCGAGGATACGCCTCTCTGCGCCATCGCCATCGCCAAGCTCGCGCTCGATGCGGGCGTGCCGCCCGGCGTGTTCAACGTGATCACCACCGCGAACGCCCCCGCCGTCGGCAAGGTGCTGTGCGAGGACAGCCGCGTGCGCAAGCTCTCGTTCACCGGCTCGACGGAGGTCGGCAAGGCGCTCTACCGGCAGTGCGCGAGCAACGTCAAGAAGCTCACGCTGGAGCTTGGCGGAAACGCGCCGCTCCTCGTGTTCGACGACGCGAACCTGGAGCAGGCCGTCGCCGGTGCCATGGCTTCCAAGTATCGCAACGCCGGACAGACCTGCGTGTGCGCGAACCGAATTCTCGTGCAGTCCGGCATCTACGATCGCTTCGCCGAAGCGTTGGCCGCCGAGGTGAAGAAGCTGAAGGTCGGGCCTGGACGCGACGCGGGCGTCGTCATCGGGCCGCTCATCAACGCGGATGCAGCAAAGAAGGTCGATGGCCTCGTGCGCGATGCCGTCGGCAAGGGCGCGAAAGTGATCGTCGGCGGCTCCCCGGCTGCTGCCGGTCCACTCTTCTATCAGCCGAGCGTCGTGACCGGCGTCACGCCCGACATGACCATCGTGCACGAGGAGATCTTCGGCCCCGTCGCAGCTCTCATTCGCTTCGAGACGGACGAGGAGGCGATCCGCATCGCGAACGACACGCCGTTCGGCCTCGCCGCCTATCTCTTCAGCCAGAACCTCGGCCGCGCCTGGAGTGTCGCCGAGGCTCTCGATGCAGGCATGGTCGGCGTCAACGAAGGATTGTTCTCGAACGAGACCGTCCCCTTCGGCGGCGTGAAGGAATCCGGACTCGGCCGCGAGGGCGCGGCCGAAGGACTGGATGAATACCTGGAGACGAAGTTCATCTGTCTCGGAGGGATAGCCTCATAACGAGGCAACGCCTCTCCATAACTGACTACACTTTGCGCACTCTCGATTTCGGCGGCGGGGCTATTGTCGATTAGCTTTTATCAAACGGGGAGCAACCCATGGCGAACGAGATTTTCTCTAGACTGAATGGCTCGGCCAGCCGCCGTTCGTTTCTGGCCGGCCTCGGCGCAGCGGCCGTCGGCTTCAGCTTTTCCCGCAAAGGCTTCGCCGCAGAGGAAAAGAAGCTCAACTTCTACAACTGGGATACCTACATCGGCGAAACGACGCTCGACGACTTCAAGACGGCCTCGGGCATCGACGTCAACATGAGCCTGTTCGCCACCAACGACGAGCTGTTCGCCAAACTGAGAGCGGGCAACCCCGGCTACGACGTGATCGTTCCCGGCAGCGAGTTCGTGGAGCGCATGGTGCAGGCCAACCTGCTCGAGCCGCTCGACCACGCCAAGATCCCCAACATCAAGAACGTGGCGCCGGAGTTCATCAACGACGCGCCTTACGATCCGGGCCGCAAGTACAGCCTGCCCTACACCTGGCTCGTCATCGGCATCGCCTTCCGCAAGAGCAAGGTGAAGGAGACACCCGATAGCTGGAAGGTGCTGTTCGAGTCCGACCAGTACAAGGGCCGCATCTCCGTCATGTCGGATGCGAGCGAGCTTTACCGGCATGTCTTCAAGTATCTCGGCCACTCAGCCAACAAGCCGACGCCCGAGCTGATCCTCGAAGCCGAGAAGATCCTGAAGAAGCAGAAGCCGTTCATCAAATCCTTCCACGAGGACAACGGCCAGGACCTCCTGCTCTCGGGCGAGGTCGACGTGGTGATGGAGTACAACGGCGACATCGCCCAGATCATGACCGAGGACGACGACATCAGCTTCATCGTGCCGAAGGAAGGCGCGCTGAAGCAGTCGGATACGCTGGCGATCCCGAAGGGCGCCCCGCATCCTGAGAACGCGCACGCATTCATAAATTTCCTTCTCGATGCCAACACCGGCAAGGAGATCTACGAGACCATCAAGTTCCCGTCTCCGAATGCCGCAGCAACCGCGCTGATGCCGGACGACTACAAGAACAATCCCGTCATCTTCCCGCCTGCCGATCTGGTGGCCAAGTGTGAGTATCCCCAATACGCCGGCACCGAGATCACGCGCCTGCTCGACGAGAGCATGACGCGCCTCCGCGCCGACTGAGACCGGAGAATGACCACCGTGATGTAGCAGCGACAGCGCGAGGAATGGGGTCTCATGGCAGCTCGTGAATCTACGGAATCGAGGCTAGCCTTCTGGGCCACGGCACTGCCGCCCTTGCTTTGGGTGGCAGTGTTTTTCCTCATTCCGCTCGGCGTGATCTGGGCCTACAGCTTCGGCGAGAACCTCGGGCTCACAGGCGTCTCGATCAGCGGCACCTTCGCCAACTACGCGCGCGCCTTCGAGCCGCTCTATCTGCAGATCTTCGCCAAATCCGTCTTCGTCGCGGGCGTTACCACCCTTCTCTGCCTCATCATCGGCTTCCCGGTCGCGCTCGCCATCGTGTTCGCCAGCGAGCGATGGCGCCCGTGGCTCCTGCTGCTGGTGATGCTGCCGTTCTGGACCAACCTGCTCATCCGCACCTATGCCCTCATCGCCGTTCTGAGAACGGAGGGCTATGTGAACTACGGCCTCGCGTGGATTTGGGAAAGCGCGAGCTGGCTGAAGACCCTGGTCGGCCTCGAGCCCTTGGCGCCCTACGAGCCCCTGCAGCTCCTCTACAACAACTTCGCAGTGGTCTTCGGCCTCGTCTACGTGCACCTCCCCTTCATGGTGCTGCCGCTCTACGCCGCCCTCGATCGTCTCGACCGCTCGCTGATGGAGGCGAGTCTCGATCTCGGAGCCGGACACCTCCGCACGCTCTTTTCCATCGTCGTTCCGCTCGCGCTCCCGGGCATCATCTCCGGCGTCATCATCACATTCGTGCCGGCCCTCGGCGCCTATTTGACGCCCGACCTGCTCGGCGGACCGGATAGCCAGATGATCGCCAACGTCATCGAGCGCCAGTTCAAGAAAGCAAACGATTGGCCCTTCGGCGCGGCGCTCTCGTTCCTGCTGATGTACGCAACCTTCATCGCCATCGCGTTGCGCGCTTATCTCTCGCGCGGCAAGGCGGCCGATGCGCACGGCATTTGAGGGGGAGCCATGAGAACCGCAAAGGACCGGCCCGCCCCCCTCGAATACAATCGCCGCTGGTCCATGCGCCTGTGGCTCACGGGCGTCTTCATCTTTCTCTACGCGCCGCTGATGGCGCTCGTGGCCTTCTCCTTCAACGACAGCAAGCGCAACATCGTCTGGAAAGGCTTCACCCTCAAATATTACGGCCAGCTCTTCCGCAACGACGACCTGATGATCGCGTTCGCGAACTCGCTCACCATCGCCTTCGTCGCAACCCTGCTCTCCCTCGTTCTGGGCACGCTCGCCGCCGTTCTCCTCTGGCGCTTCCGTTTCCCTGGAAAGGCCGCCGTTGAGGGCGCCATGGCGCTCCCCATCGTGGTGCCCGAGATCTGCATGGGCGTCGCGATGCTGGTGTTCTTCTCGAGCGTCGTGCCCTGGCCGAACAATCTCGTCTGGCCCTTCAATCTGGGCGCCATCATCATTGCCCACGTCTCGTTCTGCTTCCCCTTCGTGGCCATGGTGGTGCGCGCCCGCCTCGCCAACTTCAACAAGGAGCAGGAGGAAGCCGCGAAAGACCTTGGCGCCAGCGAATGGCAAGCCTTCCGCGACATCCTGATCCCGCATATCCGCCCTGCCCTCATCGCGGGCGCACTACTCTCCTTCACCCTTTCGCTCGACGACTTCGTCATCACCTTCTTCACATCGGGGCCGAACACCGTGACGTTCCCGGTGAAGGTCTACTCGATGGTCCGCTTCTCGGTGACGCCCGAGGTCAACGCCGCCTCCACCATGCTCATCCTCCTCACGGTGGTGCTCATGGTGCTGGGAGCCCTCATGCAGAAATCGTCTCAACGCAGATCGTGACAGATGGAAAACCGGGCTGCCGCCCGCGATGCAAGGATTGATCCCGTGAACGACGCATCTCCAGCTCCACCCAAATCCGCCGTGAAGCCCATCATCAGCTTCCGCAACATCGTCAAGAAATTCGGCTCCATGGTCGCGGTCGACAATGTGAGCCTCGACATCGAGCCGGGAGAGTTCTTCGCCCTGCTCGGCCCATCCGGATGCGGAAAGACGACGCTTTTGCGCATGCTGGCAGGCCTCGAGGTCCCGACAGAGGGCGAGATCCTCATCGACGGCCAGGACATGCGCACCATTCCCGCCAACAAGCGGCCGGTGAATATGGTGTTCCAGTCCTACGCCGTGTTCCCGCACATGTCGGTGGCCGACAACGTGGCCTACGGGCTCAAGATCGACCGCGTCCCTGAGCCCGAGCGCAAGACGCGCGTGCAGGAGGCGCTCGACCTCGTGCAGCTCGGCCATCTGGCGGCCCGTATGCCGGATCAGCTTTCCGGCGGCCAGCGCCAGCGCGTGGCCCTCGCCCGCGCCCTCGTGAAGCGCCCGAAAGTGCTGCTCCTCGACGAGCCGCTCTCCGCCCTCGACGCCAAACTGCGCGAGGCCATGCGCTTCGAGTTGTCTCAACTTCAGCAGAAGGTGGGCATCACCTTCATCATGGTCACCCACGACCAGGACGAGGCGCTCGCCATCGCGTCCCGCATCGCTGTCATGAACAAGGGCTCCATCGCCCAGCTCGGCACGCCCTCCGATCTCTACGAGTTCCCCGCTTCCCGCTTCGTCGCGGATTTCATCGGGTCCGTGAACATGTTCGAGGGCACTCTCGTCAGGGACGAGCCGGACGAGGCCGTGGTCGATTGCCCCGAGCTCGCGCCCCACGCCGTTCATCTGCCGCACGCCGTTCCAGGCAAGGTGAACACGCCGGTCTGGGTCGCAATCCGGCCGGAGAAGATCACGCTACACAAGGACAGCGGCACACCGCCCACCCCCGCCGAATGCCCGGCAGGCCACAACATCGCCAAAGGCGTCATCCGCGAGATCTCCTATCTCGGCGACACCTCGATCTTCCACATCGATACCGGCAAAGGAAACCTGATCCGTGTCTCGCGCCCCAACCGCTCGCGGTGGGACCAGGACAGCTTCGATTGGAAAGAGCAGGTGTGGGTAAGCTGGGCCGGCTCGAGCCCCGTGGTGCTGTTGTCGTAGGCAATGGGCAGTGGAGTGTGTGATGCCGGCCGCCGCGGCAAAGCAGAATTGTAAGGTGTCTGGATCCCGGCCTTCGCCGGGATGACGAAGTCAAGGGGCAAGCCGCTCCCGATAACGTCGAGGTCATCCCGTCCCGTGAAGCCATGCCTCATAAGCGCCAGCCCCGCGACCCGAACGAGAGCCCCTACTCCCTACTCCCTACTCCCTACTCCCTACTCCCTACTCCCTACTCCCTACTCCCTACTCCCTACTCTCACTGTTGCCTGCTGCCCGCTGCCTGCTGCCTCACATGAACGGCGGCGTGCACGAGCTCACGATCACCGCCGCCTGCTTGCCGACATTGCGGAACCGATGCGGAATCATGCTCTCGAAATAATAGGCATCCCCAGGCCCCAGCACGCGACGCTGGTCACCGACGGTCACCTCGATCTGCCCCTGGATTACGAGGCCGCCCTCCTCGCCCCGGTGCGTCAGCATCGTGCTGCCGGTGTCGCCGCCCGGCTCGTAGACCTCGTGCAGAATCTGGAGCGCCTTCTCCGGCCTCTCTCCCGCGACGACGAAGAAGCGCACCTTGCCCTCCGTCAGCGCCACCAGCTCGTCCTTCATGTAGAAAACCTGAGGCGCCTCCGGCAACGAGATCGAGAAGAACTCCGCGAAGCTCAAGCCCAGCGCGTCCGTCAGCCGGTTCAGCGTGGCCACCGAGGGGCTATGCTTGTTCTGCTCGATCATGCTGATCATGCCGTTAGTCACGCCCGCCTTCGCGGCAAGATCCCGCTGCGTGAGCCCGCTCTTGATGCGCTGCGCCTTGAGCCGCGCCCCGACGTCGATCGTCGTCCGCGTCTCGGCTCCGTCCCTGGATCTCTTGCGTCGCGCCATATGCGTGTAACCCTGCCTTGCGAGAACTGAAGAAACGCTAGCACGGCGCACGGCTCCGAACGACAAATTTTGATCAATTTTTTGATCAAACGAACACACAAGCGCGACTTAAGGCCAGAACTGCGGCACTTGAAGCTGCGGACTGCGTAGAGTACGGTTCCGGATATAGATCAAATTATTGATCACTACGGAGCGGCTGTCGACGAGGCATCCGCTCCGCCGACACAAGGAAGGTGAGACCGATGGCGACCTCTGCCGAGCTTCACGCACGCCGGAATGCAGCCGTTCCCCGCGGCATCGGCCACGCGACGCAGATCTATGCCAAGCGCGCCGAGAACGCCGAGATCTGGAGCGAGGACGGCAAGCGCTACATCGATTTCGGCGCCGGCATCGCCGTGGTCAACACCGGCCATCAGCACCCGCGCATCCTCGCCGCCATCGCCGAGCAGATGAAGTCGTTCAGCCACGTCTGTTTCCAGGTGACGCCGCACGAGAACTACGTCTCGCTCGCCGAGCGGCTCAACGCCATCGCGCCCGTCTCTGGCCCCGCGAAGACCATGCTCGCCTCCACCGGCGCCGAAGCCGTGGAGAATGCCGTAAAGGTCGCGCGCGCCTTCACCGGCCGCCCCGGTATCGTCTCGTTCTCGGGCGGCTTCCACGGCCGCACGCACATGGGCATGGCGCTCACCGGCAAGGCCGTGCCTTACAAGAAGGGCTTCGGGCCTTTTCCGGCCGACATCTACAACGTCGCCTTCCCGAACCTCTATCACGGCACCTCGGTGGCCGACAGCGTCAAGGCGCTGAAGGCGCTCTTCAAGTATCAGGCCGATCCCTCCTCCATCGCCGGCATCATCATCGAGCCGGTGCAGGGCGAGGGCGGCTTCAACATCGCGCCCGCGGAATTCCTCTCCGAGCTTCGCGCCATCTGCAACGAGCACGGCATCGTCCTCATCGCCGACGAGATCCAGACGGGCTTTGCGCGTACCGGCAAGATGTTCGCTCTCGACCACACGAACGTGAAGGCCGACGTGGTGACGCTCGCCAAGGGCCTCGCGGGCGGCCTTCCGCTCTCCGCCATCACCGGACGCGCGGACATCATGGATGCCGCAAACCCGGGCGGCCTCGGCGGCACCTACGCGGGCAATCCCGTCGCCTGCGCCGCCGCTCACACGGTTCTCGACATCATCAACGACGAGCAGCTGTGCGACCGCGCCAGCGCCATCGGCGAAATCATCCTCGGCCGCTGCCGCGCGCTTGCCGCCCGCTCGAACCTCAACTGCATCGGCGACGTGCGCGGCGTCGGCGCCATGTGCGCCGTCGAATTCGTGAAGGACGTGAAGAGCGGCGAACCCGCCCCCGAGCTCACCGCGCAAGTGCTGAAATCCGGCAACGAGCGTGGCTTGATCCTGCTCTCGTGCGGCACTTATGGAAACGTCATCCGCTTCCTGCCGCCCTTGACCGCGAGCGACGCCCTGGTGAAGGAAGGCATGGACGTCTTCGAGGCGAGCCTCACCGAGGCCGTCAGCAAGCTTCAGTAAGCACGTCGCAACCGGAGAGACCGAAGGCCCTTGTCGAAGACATGAAAGTTCGCAGTAACGATGCTCAACGTGTCCCGGCCTGCGCCGGGATGACGTCGATATCGGGCAGTCGGGTCGCCACAAACAACCCGTCACTCCGGCGAAGGCCGGAGTCCAGCCGCCTAGCCGCACCGCCGATTGGGCTCGCTTGATCGGATCATCAATACGTCACGAACGTCAGAAGAGGCGCCCATGAACGTCCAGCTCAAGACAAACGACCTCGAAGCCTTCTTCATGCCGTTCTCCGCGAACCGGCAGTTCAAGAAGGCCCCCCGCCTGCTCGCCTCCGCCAAGGACACGCACTACTTTACGCAGGATGGCCGCAAGATCCTGGACGGCACCTCCGGACTCTGGTGCGTGAATGCGGGGCACTGCCGCCCGCGCATCGTGGAAGCGATCCAGAAGCAGGCCGCGGAGCTGGACTTCGCCGGCACCTTCCAGATGGGCCATCCCAAGGCATTCGAGGCGGCCTCCCGCCTCGTCAACATCGCGCCCAAGGGCTTCGACCACGTCTTCTTCACCAACTCAGGCTCCGAGTCGGTCGAGACCGCCCTCAAGATCGCACTCGCCTACCACCGCGCCAAAGGCAACGCCTCGAAGGTACGCCTCATTGGACGTGAGCGCGGCTATCATGGCGTAAACTTCGGCGGCACCTCCGTCGGGGGCATCTCGCCCAACAGAAAGATGTTCGGAACGCTGGTCGCGGGCGTCGATCATATCCGTCACACACACGATCTCGCCAAGAACGCATTCTCCAAAGGCGAGCCCGAGCACGGCGCCGATCTGGCCGACGATCTCGAGCGCCTGGTCGCGCTGCATGACGCCTCTACCATCGCTGCCGTCATCGTCGAGCCGGTCGCCTGCTCCACGGGCGTCCTGATCCCGCCCAAGGGCTATCTGAAGCGGCTCGAAGCCATCTGCCGCAAGCACGACATCCTTTTGATCTTCGACGAGGTCATCACCGGGTTCGGCCGCCTCGGCACCCCCTTCGGCGCCGACTACTTCGACGTCTCCCCCGACATGATCACCGGTGCCAAGGGTGTCACCAACGGCACCATCCCGATGGGCGTCGTCTTCTTGAAGAGCCACATCTACGAGGCCTTCACCACCGGCCCCGAGAACGCGATCGACCTCTTCCACGGCTACACCTACTCGGGCCATCCCATGGCCGCAGCCGCAGCCATCGGCACGCTGGACACCTATCAGGAGGAAGGTCTTCTCACCCGCGCCGCGCAGCTCGCGCCCTATTGGCAGGAGCGCGTGCACGCCCTGAAGGGCCTGCCGCACGTCATCGACATCCGCAACATCGGCCTCATCGGTGCCATCGAGTTCGCGCCGATTCCGGATGCCCCCGCCCAGCGCGCCTACAGCCGCTTCGTCAAATGCTTCGAGCGCGGCCTGCTCGTGCGCCAGACCGGCGACATCATCGCGCTCTCGCCCCCGCTCATTATTACCGAGAGCGAGATCGACCAGCTCTTCGACATCTTCACCGCCGTACTCAAAGAAGCGGACTGACCGGATCATGCGAACGCTCGAGAACGCTTACGGCGGCAGAAAAGTCGCCTCCACCTCGCCCCGCGCGTCGGATGTCTTCAATCCCGCGACCGGCGAGGCCATCGCGCGCCTCCCGCTCTCGACGCCGGAGGAGATCGCCGCCGCCGTAGCTGCCGCGAAGTCTGCCGCGGAGAGCTGGGGCGCCACGCCGCCCATGAAGCGCGTCGCGCCCATGTTCCGCTTCAAGGAGCTGTTGCAGAAGAACGCCGACGCCATCGCGCGCGCCATCTCCGCCGAGCACGGCAAGACGCACGCCGATGCGTTGGGAGAGTTGCAGCGCGGAATAGAGGTCGTGGATTTCGCCTGCGGTATCCCTCATCTGCTGAAAGGCGAGTACAGCCGCAACATCGGCCCCGACATCGATAGCTGGTCGGACCGCCAGCCGCTCGGAGTCGTCGCGGGCATCACGCCGTTCAACTTTCCGGCCATGGTGCCGATGTGGATGTTCCCGGTCGCCGTCGCGTGCGGCAACACCTTCGTGCTGAAACCCTCCGAGCGCGATCCCTCCGCCCCGATGCTGATCTGGGAGTTGTTCCAGGAGGCAGGCTTCCCCGCGGGCGTATTCAACGTCGTGCACGGCGACAAGACCGCCGTCGACGCGCTGCTCGATCATCCCGACGTCAAGGCCGTGAGCTTCGTCGGCTCGACGCCGATCGCGGAATACGTCTACACGCGCGGCGCCGCGGCCGGTAAGCGCGTGCAGGCGCTCGGCGGCGCCAAGAACCACATGATCGTCATGCCCGACGCCGACATGGATAAGGCCGTGGATGCCTTGATGGGTGCGGGCTACGGCTCGGCCGGCGAGCGCTGCATGGCGATCTCCGTCGCCGTTCCCGTCGGCAAGAAGACCGCAGACCGCCTGGTCGAAGCGCTCGCCCCGCGCGTGCGCGCGCTCAAGGTCGCTCCCGCAACGGATCCCGACTCCGAGATGGGTCCCGTCGTCACCGGAGAAGCCAAGCGCCGCATCACCGATCTCATCGGCCTCGGCGTGAAAGAAGGCGCCGAGCTCGTCGTCGACGGGCGCGGCCTCGTGCTTCAAGGCTACGAGAACGGCTTCTTCATCGGCGGCACGCTGTTCGACCACGTGACGCGCGACATGACGATCTACAAGACCGAGATCTTCGGACCGGTTCTCTCCGTCGTGCGCGCCGAGAGCTATGACGAGGCGGCCGATCTCGTGAACAGCCACGAGTATGGCAACGGCACCGCCATCTTCACCCGCGACGGCGACACCGCGCGCACGTTCGCCGACAAGATCGAGGTCGGCATGGTGGGCATCAACGTGCCGATCCCCGTGCCCGTCGCCTATCATTCCTTCGGCGGCTGGAAGCGCTCGCTGTTCGGCGATCACGCGGTCTATGGTCCCGAAGGCGTGCGCTTCTACACGCGCATCAAGACCGTCACCGCCCGCTGGCCCACCGGCATCCGCTCCGGCGCCGAGTTCAACTTCACAGGGCGGAACTGACGCCATCGCGCACCCGTAAAGCTAAAGGGAGCGAGCCAACACGGCTCGCTCCCTTTCCCTTCGGGGCGTAGCTCGCAGTCAAAAACGCGCTAGCTCACCTTCGCCTTGCCTTTGGCGCCGCCCTTGGCCTTGGCTTTTTCTTTGCCGCCCGCCTTCGCATCGCTCTCCGGGCCGCAGTCCGGATTGATCTTCATCATCTCCTCTTTGACTTCGTCCAGGGTCATGTCGCGCACGTGCGTTGCGATCGACCAGCGGTGTCCGAATGGATCTTTCACCTGGCCGTAGCGGTCGCCCCAGAACATATCGGCGACAGGCATCATCACCTCTGCGCCCGCGGCCACCGCCTGCGCGAACATTGCATCCACGTCATCCACCATCAGATGGATCGAGACCGGCGTGCCCTTGAGCGCATTGGGGCCGAGTGATTGCCACTCCGGCATTTCGTCCACGAGCATGACGTAAGAGTTGCCGATGCGAATGCAGGCGTGCATCAACCTCCCGTCCGGCATCGCAAGACGCATCATCTCCTCCGCGCCAAACGCCTTCTTGTAGAACGCGATGGCATCCGCCGCGCCCGCACACACGATATGCGGCGTGACACTTCCGAGTTTCGGCAACTTGATTTCGCCCGACGTCGACATTCCGCGTCTCCTTCCTTGGCCCTGAGCCTCCGGTCGTCCGGGCGGATCGAGCCGCCCTCCGCTTGAAGACGAGCGGCGCGCCCCCGATCCGACACGTCCCGGCTGGATTTTTTATGGCCAACCTGACAGATATGAGATGACGAGCGAAGCCATTGAGAACAAGGAAAAATTAATGAAGCCGAATGCCCTCCGTCTGGCGAGTGCCATCCCGCTCGCCCTGGCCGCTCTGATGGCTTTCTCGCCTGCCACGCACGCCGCAACCTGCGGAGAGGCAGCCGGCGGCTTCGGCCCCTGGCTCGCCGCGTTCAAAAAACGAGCGGCCGCCCAAGGCGTCTCCCAATCCGCCATTTCCTCGGGCCTCGCGGGCGTCACCTACGACCCGCGCGTCATCCGGCTCGACCGCAACCAGAAATCCTTCAAGCTCTCGTTCGAGCAGTTCTATGCCCGCCGCGTCGGCTCCGCGCTGATCAACCGCGGTCGCGCCCGCATGAAAGCCCATCGCGGGACGCTGGACCGCATGGAGCGGCAGTTCGGCGTGCCCGCGGAAGTCGTCATCGCAATCTGGGGGCTAGAAACGAACTATGGCGCAGATACCAGCGGCAAGTTCTCGATCATCCACTCACTCGCGACACTCTCCTACGACTGCCGCCGCTCGGCGTTCTTCACCGGCCAGCTCGTCGATGCGCTTCGCATCATCGACGACGCACACATGAGCCCCGCTGAAATGCGCGGCGGCTGGGCGGGCGAGATCGGGCAGACGCAGTTTCTCCCCACGCCTTACGTAAAATACGCGGTGGACTACGACGGCGACGGCAAGAAGGACCTGATCCACAGCATCCCGGACATCTTGGCTTCCACCGCCAATTTCCTCAAAGGCCACGGCTGGCAGGCGGGCCAGCCCTGGCATCCGGGCACAGCGAACTACAACGTCATCAAGGATTGGAACCGCGCCGAGGTCTACCAGCGCACCATCTCGGTGATGGCAACGAAGCTGCGCGGCGGCTAGAGCGTCTTGCGACGAAGTGGAGACCGGTTCCTCGCTCGAAAATGAGAAGATCTGGGCTATTCCGTCACCCCGCCCAACAGGAAGTTTCACGTTGACGACGATGTGCCCAATCCAGGCCATTGCCTGCGAACGTGACTGCCAACGTGTCTGGATCCCGGCCTTCGCCGGGGTGACGTTGTTTTTTGCCTGCGCCGTGTGCCTTCTTTAGACGTCATCCCGACGCAGGTCGGGATCCCGACACGCCTGAGGAACGCACTCTCCTCCAACCTGGAACATCGCCTGCAAGCCCACGCAACGGGATCGCAAAACGCTCTCGCGGAAAGAGCCTTCCAAAATGAAGCCGGCCCGCTCGGGGGAAAGCGGACCGGCAAGTGGCGCCGAACGTTGGGAGGGAAGAACGAGCGCGCCATAACCGCGAAGGCAGCGTGAAACATCACGCCATCATGCCATCATGCCGCCGCGGACCGTGCCTTTCCGCCATCCAGCCTGTCGAACCCGAGCGACGCCGCGACGGCGGAATGCATGATGCGCCCATCGCGAACATTGAGCCCGGCCGCGAGATGCGGATCGCGATCGAACGCCGCGAGGCCCTTGTCGGCGAGCTTCAGCACGAACGGCAGCGTGGCGTTGTTGAGCGCCTGCGCACTCGTCACCGGCACCGCGCCCGGCATGTTGGCCACGCAGTAGTGAATGATGCCGTCGACCTCGAACGTCGGATGGGCGTGCGTCGTCGGCCGCGAGGTTTCGAAGCAGCCGCCCTGGTCGATGGACACATCCACCAGCACCGCGCCCCGCTTCATGGATTTCAGCATGTCGCGCGTGACGAGCTTGGGCGCGCTCGCGCCCGCCACGAGAACAGCGCCGATCACCACATCCGCTTCCATCACCTCCATCTCGATGGCGTGCATGGTGGAGGCCAGCGTGTGGACGCGCCCCTGGAACAGCTCGTCGAGCTGCCGCAGCCGCGGCAGCGATTTGTCGATGATGGTGACGTCAGCGCCGAGACCAGCCGCCATCCGCGCCGCGTGCGTTCCCACCACACCGCCGCCCAGCACGACGACCTTCGCGGGGCGAACGCCTGGAACACCGCCCATCAGCACGCCGCGCCCGCCCGCAGGACGGCGGAGTGCGATGGCCGCCGCCTCTATCGAAAGACGTCCCGCGACCTCGCTCATCGGCGCCAACAGGGGCAAACCGCCCGCGGCATCCGTCACTGTCTCGTAGGCGATCGCAGCGGCGCCTGAGGCCATCAGCCCGCGCGCCTGCTCGGGATCGGGCGCGAGATGGAGGTAGGTGAAAAGGATCTGATGCGGCTTGAGCCGCTTGTATTCGACCGCCTGCGGCTCCTTCACCTTGACGATCATATCCGCCGCGTCGAACACAGCTTCTGCGGTGGGCAGGATCTTGGCACCCGCCCGCTCATAGACCGCATCGTCCGCGAAAATGCCGCCTCCGGCGCCGGACTGCACCACGACTTCGTGACCCCGCGCGGTCAGCTCCCGCACGGAGCCGGGCACCAGCCCGACACGAAACTCGTCGCTCTTGATCTCAGTGGGAACACCGATGCGCATTGGGGTCTCCGTACCTGCGGCTGCGTTCAATTCGGTGCCGGAGACCATATCAAGGATACCGCTCGGAAACTCCGCAAATTTCGTTGAAAAGAAAACGACGGACGCAGATAATCTGCAAAATCGAATAATTTTTCGCAGATGTGCAATGCAATATACCTTAGACGCGCTCGATCGCGCCATTCTGGCCGCGCTTCTTGAAGACGGACGCCTGAGCCAGGTCCAACTCGCGGAGCGCATTCCGCTCTCCCCCACCGCGATCGCGCGGCGCATACGCGCGCTCGAGGAAAGCGGCATCATCAAGGGCTATCAGGCCCGCATCGACCGCCGCGCCGTCGGGCTGGAGATGATCGTGCACGTGTTCATCAGTCTTCAGAACCAGAGCGAGCAGCGCCTCGAGTCCTTCGAGGCGGCCGTGGCGGCGGCGCCCTCCGTCGTCGGATGCCAGCTCATGTCCGGCGAGGACGACTACCTCCTGACCGTTCTCGCGCGTGACCTCGCCGACTACGAGCGCATTCACAAGCAGGAGCTGTCGCGCCTTCCGGGCGTCACGCGCCTCAGGTCCTCTTTCGTGCTCCGAGAGGTCAAGGCCGCAACCATCCCGGCTTCCATGCTCGGCACCCCGGCACCACGCGGCTCGAAAAAGTAACTCTATAACATAATTGTGATCTCGCATAAGATGCGCTCTGTGGTGTGACTACCCGCAACGCGACATCGGCGCTGCAAGCGCGCGCCCACACACTCAGGTCACGTCTGGAAATGCCTCTCTCCCAGAGCCCATCGGACTCCTCCCAGCCTCCGCGCACATCAAAAGGCTTTCTCCCGCTCCTGGAGAGGATCGCCAACCTCTGGTACGCGTGCCCGTTCCGCTGGCAGATCCTCATCGCCATCACGCTCCTCACGCTCTTCACCGGCCTCGTCGGGGGCGTGCTGGCCGTGCTCGACTCCCGCACGCGCGCCGCAATCGAGACCCAATCCAACGTCGAGCTTTGGCGCAATCACATTGCGGCTCAGGCGCGCGAGATCGATGGGCCGGCGGATCTCGCGCCCTTCACTTGGCGCCTCGCACAGGAGATGGCGAAAGTGCGCCACGTCTCCATCCGTGTCGTCACACCGGCCGGAAAGGCTTCGAGCGGCGCCCACGAGACAGAGCTCGCGACCCATGACGCACGCGGCGAGGATCGCGCGCCTGGTTGGTTCGTAAGCCTCGTCCAGCCCACGGTCGAGGTGCGCGACGTCCCCGTCATTGCAAACGGCATGCTGCTCGGAAACGTGCTGATCAAGGGCGAGCCGGACGACGAAATCGCTGAAGCCTGGGAGTTGCTCCTTCTCATGGCCGTTCTCTGGCTCGGGGGAACGGCACTCATGATGGTCGGCTTGTATTTCGTCCTCGGCTACATCCTGGACCCGCTGGTCACGCTCGCCGACGGCATGCGCGAGCTGGAGGATGGGCATTATGGCCTCCGCATAGAGCCGCCGAAGGTGCGTGAGCTTGCCGCCATCGTCGGCAGCTTCAACACGCTCGCCCAGGCACTCGACGGCGCCAACGCCGAGAACAGCCGCCTCTACCGCCAGCTCGTCGCCGTGCAGGAAGACGAGCGCCGTCAGATTTCACGCGACCTGCACGACGAGTTCGGCCCCTGCCTGTTCGGCATCACGGCCGGTGCAGGCGCCATCGAGCGTCACGCCCGCAATCTGCCCGAGCCGCAGGCGTCCACCATCCTCTCCTGCGTGAACGAGATCTCGCTCGTGTCCGAGCGCTTGAAGAGCCTCAATCGCCAGCTCTTGAACCGCCTGCGCCCCGTCGCGCTCGGCCGCACCACGCTCACGGAGCTGATCAGCGAGCTGATCCTCACCTTCGAGCGCCGCCATCCCGACAAACGCTTCGAGCGCACGTTTGCAGATCTCCCGACGAGCTTCGGCGAGGACATCGACCTCACGCTCTATCGCTGCGTGCAGGAAGGCCTCACGAATGCCGTCCGCCACGGGAGCCCGTCGCTGGTCTCGGTGAGCATGTCCGCAGAGGAAGCACAGGCCGGACGCAGCGTCCGCCTGCGCATCACGGACGATGGCGTCGGCATCTCCGACAACGCCGCGCTCGGCTACGGATTGGCCGGCATGCGCGAGCGCGTCCGCGCGCTCTCGGGCACGCTGGTCATCGAGACCATGCAGCCTGCCGGCACAGCCCTCAACGTCACGCTTCCCGTCCGCTCGGATGGCCCGCCGGAGACACGCGTGCTCACCTGAGACGCGCCGCCGTCTCACGCATCCTCGACCCGCTCGCACACATCCACCGCGACGGAGAGCGAATGGCGGCCGGAATCGAAAATCACCCCATCGATGGGCGAGACATCCGAATAGTCCCGTCCGAAAGCTAGCGGCACGTGATCCCGCTCCACACGCATGGCATTCGTGGGGTCGAGATCCTGCCACCCGGCCTCCTCGCCGCACCAGACCGAGACCCACGCGTGCATCGCATCCGCGCCTTCGAGGCGCGCCATGCCGGGTAGCGGGTGCGTGCGCAGATAGCCGCTCACGTAGGCTGCCGGGAGCCCCAGCGAGCGCAGGCAGCCGATCATGATATGCGCGAAATCCTGACACACGCCGCGCCGCGTCGCGAACGCGACCCGCGCTGGCGTCATGACGTCCGTGGCATGGGGATCGTAGGTGAACTCAGCACGGATCCGCTCCATCAACGCGAGCGCGCCCTCGAGCACGGGCCTCCCCGGCGGGAACAGCGCCGCCGCGTAGTCAAGGAACGCCGCATCGAGCGGTACGTGACGTGACGCAAAGATCTGATGTGCAGGAGAGCGTCGAGCGAGGCCCGCCGTCTCATGAGCCCAGTGGCGCACCTCTTCCCAGGGCGGCGTATCGCGTGGCTCCACGAGTTCGCACGGCGCGAGCCTCACGACGGATCGGCTCTCCACGGTAAGACGATTGTGCGGCGCCTTGAGCGTGATGTGCGTCGTCGCATTGCCGAAGAAATCGCGCCCAACCGCATACTCGCTCGGCACCGGATCAATCACCATGTCGCAGTCGAGTACGTCGAGACGCCCGGCCGAAAGCGGCATGAGACGCAGCACGTGCGCCGCGAACGGCACGAACGAGCCATAAGCGTAGGAGGTCGTCTGGCGGATGTCGTAGACCGTCATGCGCTCCCCTCCGTCAGCAATGGGTCGCGCACGCGGAAATAGGAAAGCGAAATCTCGTCCGAGAGATGCATGAGGCCGTTCTCGATGCCGAGGATGTCGTCGCTGCGGATCTTGGCGGGCTCCATCGCGGAGACCGTCGCGTAGAGCGCTTCTGCCACCGCCAGCGCCGGGCTCGGCCGATGCGCAGGCGGCAGCAGCGGTAGCGCGAGTGTGTGCGCCTTGAGCCGCCCGAGCTGGAACAGAAGCGAGCGCGGATTGCTCTCGTCGAGCAGCGCGAGATCCAGCACCGGCGCGAACGCGGCTCCCAATGGATAGCGCGAGCGATACGTGATCTGGCAATCGTTGAGCTCCAGCAACAGATCGAGCTCCTCGCGCGATCCGCCCTGCGGCCGCGCGAACTGCCGCGCGAACCGGCAGACGGCGAGCCCACGCTCGATGCGAAGCCCGAGCTTCAGAAACCGCCAGCCCGCAAGCCGGTTCATGGTCTCGAGCTGAAACCCGGTGACCGCCGCGATCAGCCTGAGCGCGGTGCTCGCCCTGTCGAAAGCCGCCGCGCTGCCGCCCTGGCCGTCGATCGGCGTCTGCATATAGGCGTGAAGGTCTTCCAACGCCCGCCATGCATCCGGCGGGAAGCGATCTCGAATGAGGGAAGCCGCGCGCCGCGCCGCCGCCACCAGCGCCGGCACCGCCCCGTCGCTCTCGCCGTCACGAAGCGCCGTCTCCGCGATCCACACCGGCTCGCCACCCGAAGCCGTGTTCCCTGCCGCGCCCCAGCGCACCAGCAGCTCGCAGAGACCGCCCACCTCCGGCAGGGTCTGCGCCCGCGAAGCCGAGATGCGCGCCACCAGCGCCCGGATCAGCCGCAACGTCTCGTCCGCCCGCTCCACATACCGCGCGAGCCAGAACAGATTGTCGGCCGCCCGGCTCGGCAGCGCACCCGTTGAGCGGCGCACCATGATCTGGGTTTCGGACGGGATCAGCGT
Source organism: Hyphomicrobium zavarzinii ATCC 27496 (assembly GCF_000383415.1). Taxonomy (GTDB): domain Bacteria; phylum Pseudomonadota; class Alphaproteobacteria; order Rhizobiales; family Hyphomicrobiaceae; genus Hyphomicrobium_C; species Hyphomicrobium_C zavarzinii. The sequence continues at coordinate 119,569 of NZ_KB911264.1, forward strand.
CGTCTGCGGCACCGGTCCACGCGACAGCACCCACACGTCGGCCGAGCGGGCCCCCCGCTGCATGGTGACGGCCCGCAGGTCCCGCTGGTCGCCAATCAGCGCAAAGCCGCCGGGCATCACCTTGTAGCCGTCCGCCGTCGCCGCGACGAACACGCGGAACGTGAACGGATGCGGCTCGAGCCGCCCGTTCGCCCAAACCGGCGTCGTCGAAAGCTTCACCACCTCCTGGCCGACGAAATCCACGCCGCGCCGCTCGATCGCGGTCGTAAGGATGTCGCGGTCCGGCGACGAAAGCTCCGACATCACCCACGGCCCGCCGGGCGGTATGCCGCTCGAAGCGCGCGAGAAGGCCGGCGCGATCACACGGTCGTCGAGCGCATCCAGCACCTGCCGGCGCGCATCCTCCTGCCCGCACCACCACGTCGCAACGTTCGGAAGCAGCAGCCGCTCGCCGATCAGCGGCTCCGCCAGCGTCGGCAGAAAGCCCAGCAGCGCGCGCGCTTCGGCGAGCCCCGAGCCAAGCGCGTTGGCAAGCGTCACGTTGCCCTGCCGCACGGCCTGCACCAGCCCCGCGATCCCGAGCCGCGACTGCGTGTTGAGCTCCAACGGGTCCGCGAAATCGCCGTCGATACGCCTCAACAGAACCCGCACCTTCCGCAGGCCTGCCACGGTGCGCAGGAAAACCGTCCCGCCGAGCACGAGAAGGTCCATGCCCTCGACCAGCCGGAGGCCGAGATAGCGCGCGAGATAGGAATGCTCGAAATAGGTCTCGTTGAGAGGTCCCGGCGTCAGCAGGCACACGCCCGCATCGTCCGCCTCGCGATGGCTGGCGAGCGCCGCGCGGAAGGCGTCGAAGAACGGGGCCAGCCGCTGCACGTCGAACGCGCGAAACACCTCCGACATCGCCCGCGACAGCGCGATGCGGTTTTCGAGCGCGAAGCCCGCTCCCGAAGGGGCCTGCGTCCGGTCCCGCAACACCCACCATTGCCCGGTCGGGCTCCGCCCCAGATCGACTGCGAAGAGATGAAGCTGCCGTGGAGACGGGCGTTCGGCCTGAACGAGCGGCCGCAGAAACTCCGCGCTGCCCGTGATGAGCGACGCAGGCAGGCCAAGCGCCGTCATCTGGCGCCCGCCCCTGTAGCAATCCGACAGAAACGCCTCGATGAGATGCGCCCTCTGGATCACGCCGGCCTCGATCACCGCCCAATCCTCGGGCGAGATCAGAAGCGGCACATGCGCGAGCGGCCACTGCCGTTCGGCCGCTGTCGGATCGTCGTAGACGCGATAGAAGACGCCGGAATCCTTGAGATAGCGATCCGCGGCGCCGAAGCGTTGGGCCAGCGCGTCCGGCCCTTCTGCCGCGAGCCGTTCGACGAAAGGGCGCCAATGCGGCCGCACGAGACCCGCTTCATCCACCATCTCGTCGTAGACGCCGGGTAGCGGACGATAGCCCGCGATCAATCCCGTGCCGTCCGGCGCGCCACCGGATATCTGAGCCGCCCCGGACGTCACGATACGTCCCGCGTCATGACGGCGCCCGCCTGAGATCGAGGGTCAGCGGGTATTCGTCGTTGCGCTCGGGAGGCGGCGTCGTGACGAGGCCCGGCGTATGGCCGTGATCCTGAAAGCGCGCGAGCCGGCGCGCCTCGGCCTCGTAAGTGTTCACCGGAAAGGTCTCGTAGTTCCGCCCGCCCGGATGCGCGACGCTGTAAACGCAGCCGCCGAGCGAGCGATGGCTCCACGTGTCGAGCACGTCGAAGGTTAGCGGCGCATGAGCCGGAATGGTGGGATGCAGCCCGGACGGCGGATGCCATGCCTTGAACCGCACGCCTGCCACGAACTCGCCGGAGCGCCCTGTGGAGGCCAGCGGCACGCGCCGCCCGTTGCAGGCAAGCACGTGACGGCGCGGATTTAACCCGTCCACCTTCACCTGCAACCGCTCCACCGAGGAATCCACGTAGCGCACCGTCCCCCCGATCGCCCCTTCCTCGCCCATCACATGCCAGGGCTCGAGCGCCTGGCGCACCTCAAGCTTCACACCCCCATGCTCCACGTTTCCGTAGAATGGAAAGCGGAACTCCCGTTGCGCCTCGAACCACTCGCTCTTGAAAGCGTAGCCCGCCCGCCGCAGCACGTCGAGAACATCGAGCAGATCCGCCCAGACGTAGTGCTCCAGCATGAAGCGATCGTGCAGCGCCGTGCCCCAGCGCACGAGATCACCGCGCTCGGGCTCCTTCCAGAACTTCGCGATCAGCGCGCGCAGGAGAAGCTGCTGCGCCAGGCTCATGCGCGCATCCGGCGGCATCTCGAACGAGCGGAACTCGATCAGCCCTAACCTGCCCGCCGTACCGTCGGGCGAATAGAGCTTGTCGATGCAGATCTCGCTCCGATGCGTGTTGCCGGAGGAATCGACGAGCAGGTTACGGAGCAGCCGGTCCAGCAGCCACGGCGGAACCGGCGGCCCCTCGCCCGGCCCCGGGATCATGCCGAGCGCGATCTCGAGCTCATAGAGACTTTCGTGACGTCCCTCGTCCACGCGCGGCGCCTGGCTCGTCGGCCCGATGAAGAGGCCGGAGAAGAGATACGAGAGCGACGGATGGCGCTGCCAGAAGACGATGAGGCTCTTGAGCAGATCAGGGCGGCGCAGGAACGGGCTCTGCCACGGCGCAGCACCGCCCACCACGACGTGGTTTCCCCCGCCCGTTCCCGTATGGCGCCCGTCCGTCATGAACTTGTCGGTGCCGAGCCGCGAAAGGCGCGCTTCCGTGTAGACGCCCTCCGTGGTCGCAACGCACTCGCGCCACGAGGAAGCGGGATGGATGTTCACCTCGATCACCCCTGGATCGGGCGTGACCTTGATGACGTTGAGACGATGATCCGGCGGGGGCGGATAACCTTCGATGTGCACCGGCAGCATCAGCTCGTCTGCGGCCGCCTCCACCGCGGTCAGCAGCTCCAGATAGTCGTCGAGTGCACCGAGCGGCGGCATGAACACGCAGAGCTTGCCTTCGCGAAGCTCCACCGCGAGCGCGGTGCGCACAGACGCCCCCTCGATGTCCTGCACGAGCGGAACGGGCTGGCGATACGGGTTGTCGCCCACGCGGCGATAGACTTGCAGAAACGCGTCCGGATCGGGGAGATCGCCACGTTCCAGGAATGGATCGTCGGTCACGACGTGCGGCACCGCCATAGGCGGAAGCCACGGCAGTGAGTTGAGCGGTAGCCTGAGCCCCAGCGGACTGTCGCCCGGCACCAGGAACAACTGATTGCGCCTGAGCTTCCACTTCTCGCTCATCCAGCCTTTACCAGCGCGCGCATTCCAGCGCTGGATCGGCAGCACGAACCCCGACGCGGTTCCGAGCCCGCGATCGAACACCCGCGCGATCCGCGCCCGTTCCTCCGCGTCGCTGATCTTGCTGTCGAGCGGGTCGACATTGACCGGAAGCTGCGCCTCCTTGACGATCCAGTGCGCGGGATCCTCGTAGGCCGAGATCACATGTTCGCCGCCGACACCGAGACGCTCGGCGATACCCTCGCAGAACGCCTTGGCGCCTTCCACATCGGTCGGGGCGCGGAAACCTTCGCGCGCGACGAGCGCATCGTTGCGCCAGATCGGCTTACCGTCGCAGCGCCAGTAGAGCGCGAAGGTCCAGCGCGGCAGGCTCTCGCCCGGATACCACTTTCCCTGCCCGTAGTGCAGGAAGCCGCCCGGCGCAAAGCGCGCGCGCAAGCGGCGGATAAGATCGTCGGCGCGCGCCCGCTTCGTCGTGCCCACCGCGGCTGTATTCCACTCGGGCGACTGGTAGTCGTCGATCGAGACGAACGTTGGCTCCCCACCCATGGTGAGCCCCACGCCCTCCGCCGCAAGGTCGCCGTCGACGCGATCGCCGAGAGCCAGCAGGGCCTCCCAGCTCTCTTCCGAGAACGGCAGCGTAATGCGCGGCTTCTCCGCGACACGGCTCACCTTCATGTCGAAATTGAAGGTCACCTCGGAAGGATCGACACCGCCGCTGATCGGCGAAGCGCTTCTGTAGTGCGGCGTCGCCGCGAGCGGAATGTGCCCCTCGCCGCAGAAGAGACCGGATGTCGGATCGAGGCCGATCCATCCTGCACCCGGCAGATAGACCTCGGTCCACGCGTGAAGATCGGTGAAATCGTGGTCCGTGCCCGAGGGGCCGTCGAGCGATTTGATGTCCGGCTTGAGCTGGATGAGATAGCCCGAGACGAATCGCGCCGCGAGACCCAGCTTGCGCAGCACGTGCACCAGCAGCCACGCCGAATCGCGGCACGATCCAGACCCGAGCTTCAGCGTCTCCTCGGGTGTCTGCACGCCCGGTTCGAGACGGATGAGGTAGCTGATCTCGCGATTGATGCGCGCGTTGAGCGCCACGAGAAAATCGATGGTCCGCTCCGCCTTTCCGTTCGGTGCGACGCTGCCGACGAACTGCGCGAACAGCGGCCCTGTCGTCTCCTCGATCACGAGATACGGGGCGAGATCGCTCGCGAGCGAATCGGCATACGCGAACGGAAACTCCTCCGCGTAGCTTTCGATGAAGAAATCGAACGGATTGACGATCGCCATCTCCGCCAGAAGATCGACGGTGACGGTGTACTCCGTTGTTTTCTCCGGAAAGACGTAGCGTGCGAGCCAGTTTCCGTGCGGATCCTGCTGCCAATTGACGAAATGGTTACCCGGCGAGACCTTCAGCGAATAGCTCGGGATGCGAACTCGGCAGTGCGCCGCCGGTCGCAACCGAATGATCTGCGGACCGAGCGAAACGGGCTTGTCATAAACGTATCGAGTGACGTGGTGGAGGCTGGTTAAAATCGCCATCGCCGGGAACGACCTCGAGGGGCTGACGGGCGAAAGCTGTGGCACAACAATACAATAACAACCCGGCGCCCGTATTGTGCATTGCAACGATGCTGCATTGTCGGGCAATTCGCGGTCAAGCCGCGTTCTCGAGGCATATCGACTAAAGATTAGTCACATATTTGCCTGTAATTTCGCCAATTGAGACATTTCTAAGACGGAATGCTTGACGTCAGCGGACATGCCTGCTGCATTGCAGGATGTCGGGGGCTTCGGGAGAGCTGACGGAATGCACTATTACACTTATGAGCTTGCTCACGCCTTCATGCATCCCGTCCGGCTTATGACCCGCGCCTTCAAGGCGCAGATCGACGCCCCCTTCAATCCCTTCGCTGAAACCGAGATCGCCAAGAACATGTCGGCGGCCTGCGAAGTGTTTGAAGGCATGACGCGCCGCTACGGCAAGCCGGAGTTCGGCATCAAGGAAACGAAGGTCCACGGTCTCACCGTCCCCGTGCGGGAGGAGATCGTGATGAAGAAGACCTTCTGCAACCTGCTCCACTTCGATCGCGACGAGACCGTGGTCGGCAAGCGCTACGATCCGAAGGTGCTGATCATCGCACCGATGTCCGGTCACTACGCGACGCTTCTGCGCGGCACGGTGCAGGAGATGATCAAGGAGCACAACACCTACATCACCGATTGGATCGATGCGCGCGACGTGCCCGCCTATGAAGGCTCGTTCGATCTCGACGACTTCATCGACTACATCATCGAGTTCATCCAGTTCCTGGGTCCGAACACGCACGTCATCGCAGTCTGCCAGCCGGCTGTGCCCGCCCTCGCAGCGGCAGCGGTCATGGCCGCCAACGACGATCCGTGCCAGCCCGCGTCCATGACGCTGATGGGCGGCCCCATCGACACGCGCCGCAATCCCACGCAGGTGAACAAGCTCGCCGAGGAGAAAGCGCTCTCCTGGTTCGAGAGCAACGTGATCCACTACGTGCCGTTCCCCAACGCGGGCTTCGGCCGGCGCGTCTATCCGGGCTTCATCCAGCTCACCGGCTTCATGACCATGAACCTCGAGCGCCACACGCAGGCGCACATGAAGCTGTTCGAGAACCTCGTCAAAGGCGACTGCGACAGCGTCAACCAGCACAAGTCTTTCTACGAGGAATACCTGGCCGTCATGGATCTCCCTGCGGATTTCTACCTGCAGACGGTCAAGACCGTGTTCCAGGATCACGCGCTCCCCAAAGGCGAGATGATGCACCGCGGCCAGCGCGTCGATTGCTCCGCGATCCGCAAGACGGCGCTGATGACGGTGGAAGGCGAGCGGGACGATATCTGCGGCCTCGGCCAGACGGAAGCCGCTCACAGCCTGTGCACGGGCATCCCCGTGGACGAGCACTACTATTACGTCCAGCCGGGCGTCGGGCACTACGGCGTCTTTAGCGGCACGCGCTGGCGCACGGAGATCCAGCCGCGCATCCGCGAGATGATCCGCACGGTGCAGTTCAAGCGCAAGGCCGGCAACTCGGAAACCAAGATGCCCCTGCCGTATCGCTCGCTGCATCCGGCCCGCGAGAACGTCGTGGACTGGCGCGCCCCCAACGGCACGGCGGTGAACGGCGCGACGCCCAACGGATCGGCCCGCTGATCCAGGTCCGACACGGGCCCCCTGACCCAGGCAAGTGACCCAGGCAAGTGCCCCAGGCAAGCGACCGCGGTTACCCCGCTACCCGGCTAACCATGCCGCGGCGCCCTCGCGTTGACTCTTGCCGTCCGGCCACTAGAGTGCGCCGCAAATCCCATCCCGCATTTGCGATTGATCTAGAGGTTCGCCCGATGAGCGCCGTCCGCACGCCTGCGAAACACTTTGCCCCCCTGGCCATCGGCGCTCCCGAGCCCTACCGCGTGCTTCCCGTCCGCATCGAGCGCATGATTCACTTCGTGCCGCCCCACAACGAGAAGATCCGCTCCAAAATCAAGGATATCGCCTCCCAGGTTGACGTGGTGCTCGGCAATCTCGAGGACGCGATCCCCGTGGGCGACAAGGAGGCCGCGCGCAAGGGCTTCATCCAGATGGCGCGCGAGAACGACTTCGGCGACACCGGCCTCTGGACGCGTATCAACTGCCTCAACTCGCCCTGGATGCTCGACGACGTCACCGAGATCGTGCGGGAAGCCGGCAACAAGGTCGACGTGATCATGCTGCCCAAGGTCGAAGGCCCCTGGGACATCCACTACCTCGACCAGCTCCTCGCCCAGCTCGAGGCCAAGTACGCCGTGAAGCGGCCGATTCTCATCCACGCGATCCTCGAAACCGCGGAAGGCGTGAAAAACGTGGAAGCCATCGCCGCGGCCTCGCCCCGCATGCACGGCATGAGCCTCGGCCCCGCCGATCTCGCCGCCTCGCGCGGCATGAAGACCACCCGCGTTGGCGGCGGCCATCCGGACTATTCGGTGCTCGCCGACGCAGGCGCCGATGCGAAGGCCGAGCGCGCGCGCTATCAGCAGGATCTCTGGCACTACACCGTCGGCAAGATGGTGGACGCCTGCCTCTCCTATGGCCTGAAGCCGTTCTACGGCCCGTTCGGCGACTTCTCCGACGGCGCCGCCTGCGAAGCCCAGTTCCGCAACGCCTTCATCCAGGGCTGCCTCGGCGCGTGGTCGCTCCATCCGACCCAGATCGACATCGCCAAGCGCGTCTTCTCACCTGACGTGAAGGAAGTCGCCTTCGCCAAGCGGATCCTGGAGGCCATGCCCGATGGCACCGGCGCCGTGATGATCGACGGCAAGATGCAGGACGACGCCACATGGAAGCAGGCCAAGGTGATCGTCGATCTCGCCCGCCTCGTCGCCAAGAAGGATCCCGAGCGCGCCGCGGCCTACGGCTTTTGAGGCTGAAAGAAGTCTCGTCAATCAACTATGTTGCACAGATCCGTTGACATCCGGAGAGCCCTCCCCTCGAATGGAGCCTCGTGGGGATTAGACAATGCCGCCCAAACCTGAATCAGTGACACGCAAACCGCGCAAGCGGGCTTCTCCGAAGCCTGCGGCCGCTACTCCTGCCATGCGGAAAGCCAAGTTTTCCGTGGGCCAGGTCGTGCGCCATCGCGTCTATGCGTTCCGCGGCGTCGTGTTCGATATCGATCCCGTGTTCAACAACACCGAGGATTGGTGGCTGTCCATTCCGGCGGAGATCCGCCCGATCAAGGACCAGCCCTTCTACCACCTGCTGGCCGAAAACGCGGAGACCGAGTACATCGCCTACGTTTCGGAGCAGAACCTTTTGCCCGACACCAGCGGCGAGCCCCTGCGCCACCCGCAGCTCGGCGACTATTTCGTCGAGGACGAGGACGGCCGCTATCGCGCGGTGTTCCAACCGCACTGACGGCGCACTCCGCAGCACACGCGGCTCACGCGTTTCAACCACAACGCCAAGCAAGAAGGCCGCCCTTTCGGGCGGCCTTCTGCATTTCAACGGCTGACCGGCTTACTTCTTCTCGGCCGGCTTCGCATCCTTCTTCGCCGCGGGAGCAGCAGCGGCACCGTCGGCGCCCGGCTGCGGCGGCAGGTTCTTCATCTGCTCGGTCTTGAACTTCTCGTAGGCTTCCTGCTGACGCTGACGAATCTGCGCCATCAGCTGGCCGCGGGCCTTCTTGTACTCGGCATTGTCGACGGGCTTGCCGGCGAGAGCCTCGGAGAAGCCGTCCAGGGGAACCGGGAAGCCGATCGGCTGAGCCGAGGCGTTCATGGCGAGAACCATGATGCCGCCGCCGGTCTTCATCTGATCGATGATCTCCTTGGTCGCCTCGACCTCAGCCGTGCAGCCCGAGGGGTGGCAGAGCGAGAACTTGAGGTCGATCGGCTTCAGATCCTTGTCGTCGATCTTCTCGTTCTTGGCTGCCTTCTCCCACTGCTCCTTGGTGTAGACAGCGGCCTTGATGCCGGGTGGGATAGCCATGCCGAGCGGAACCATGACCATCAGGTGGTCATGCTCGTTGCCCTCGACCTGGCGGATTGCGGCCGAGACCAGAACCATGCCCGAGTTGCCGTCCAGGCGCTCATGGTGGGTCAGGCAGATGTCCTTCTCTTCCTTGACCTCCTTGCCGTCCTTGTCCCGCTTGACGAGGGGAGACTTCTCGCAAAGCTTCACCCAGGCGCTCTGCTTGCCGGCGGCCGCGGCGCCCTCTGCCTTGGCGTCCTTGGCAGCCGGAGCGGCCTTCTCCTTGGGAGCGTCCTTCTTGTCCTGGGCGTAAGCAGCCCCGCCGTTCATGGCGAGCCCGAGGACCAGAGCGAGCGTGGCGCCGCACGCCAACACGCTGCGCCCCAAGCTGGTTGCGATGCCATCTCTGTGTGACATAGAAAAATCGACCTTTCGTTATGAGCCAGTCCAGGAGCCGCCCGACAATCCCCTGCTGGCGGCTCAGCCCCACTTCGCTGCGCTCAATCGGCAATTCTGGGCGCGCGGGTCCTGACGCCCGCGGCGTCATCCGGACCGGCAGTAAAGCCTGGATTGCGGCAATCCCGTGACCGTAGAAACCAAGCCGGCATCTTCAACAGATCGAAATGACACGGCCGTTGCAAACCCGCCACGCAAACATCGTGCTGATCCGCCATTGGAGAGCCTTCGATGTGTGCTACGTGATCGCTGGGCTGTCAGCAAAACCAACGCCTTGCGCAAGCCCCTTGAGGAGAACTCCGTGCAACGATCAATCATCGTGAGCCTTGCGGTCCTCGCCCTCGTCCTGGCAGGGGCCATCCGCTCACCGGTTCTAGCAAAACCGGCGCACGCAATAGCCATGCACGGCGACGCCCTTTTACCGGAAAACTTCCCGGCGTTTCCCTATGTCGTGCCGGACGCCCCAAAGGGCGGCCGCGTCACCCTCGGCTCGTCTGGCTCCTTCGACAACCTGAACCCCATGATCATCCGGGGCGAGCCGGTGCAGGGCATCCGCGAGTTCGTGATCGAAAGCCTCATGGCCCGCAGCCAGGACGAGCCCTTCACGCTCTACGGCCTCATCGCCGAGACCATCGACGTCCCCGAGAGCCGCAGCGAGGTGACGTTCCGCCTGAACCCGCTCGCAAAATTCTCGGACGGAACGCCGCTCACGTCCGCCGACGTGCTCTTCTCCTTCGAAGCCCTGCGCGACAAGGGGCGCCCCAACTACCGCACCTACTACGCCAAGGTGACCAAGGCGGAAGTGATCTCCGATCACGAAATCCGCTTCGTCTTCGCCGATGCCGACGACCTCGAGCTGCCCCTGATCCTCGGCCTCATGCCCATCCTGCCGCGTCACGCCATGAGCGCCGAGAAGTTCGACGAGACGACGCTCACGCCGCTTATCGGATCAGGCCCCTATCGCATCTCCGCCGTCGATCCCGGCCGCTCCATCACCTACCAGCGCAATCCGGACTATTGGGGCCGCGACCTTCCCGTCAATCGGGGCCGCTTCAACTTCGACGAGATCCGTTTCGAGTACTACCGCGAGGGCTCGACGCTGTTCGAAGCCTTCAAGACCGGCGCCATCGACCTTCGCAACGAGGACGACCCGGCCCTCTGGGCCAAGGGCTACAACTTCCCGGCAGCGAACGACGGACGCATCGCCCGCGAGGAGATGCCCATCGGCCTTCCCGCCGGCATGACAGGGCTCGTCTTCAACACGCGCCGCCCGATCTTCGCCGACGAGCGCGTGCGCGAAGCCCTGATCCACCTGTTCAACTTCGAATGGGTCAACAAGAGCTTCTTCCACGGCCTCTACAAGCGCACCGAGAGCTACTTCGAGCGCTCGATGCTCTCCTCCGCCGGCCGCCCGGCCGACGAGCGTGAGCGCGCCCTGCTCTCAGCGTTCCCTGGCGCAGTCAGGCCCGAAATCCTGGACGGCACCTACCGCGTGCCCGTGAGCGACGGCACGCCCCACAACCGCACCAACGCGCGGCGGGCTTACGAAATCCTGGAAGCGGCTGGCTACAGCCTCAAGGGAGGCCGCCTCGTGGACGCGGCGGGCAAACCCCTCGCCTTCGAGATCCTGGCCTCCACGACGAGCCAGGAGCGCCTGCTCGGCGCCTTTGCCGCCGACCTGCAGAAGCTCGGCATCACCGCCCGTATCCGCGTCGTGGACAGCGCGCAATACCAGTCGCGCCTCAAGGACTACGACTACGACATGATCCAGTTCACCTGGCCCTCGTCCCTCTCGCCCGGCAACGAGCAGCTCTTCCGCTGGTCATCCCGCGTCGCAAAAGATCCTGGCTCCTACAATTACGCAGGCGTGCAGAACCCCGCCGCGGACGCCATGATCGCAGCCATGCTCGCCGCCCACTCGAACGAGGACTTCGTTTCCGCTGTCCGCGCACTGGACCGCGTGCTGCTCTCCGGGCATTACGTGATCCCACTGTTCCATGCACCAGCCCAGTGGATCGCGTCCTGGAAGCGTCTCGCACACCCCGGCACCATTCCGCTGTTCGGCTTCAATCTCGACACATGGTGGGTCAAACCCCAGAACTGACCGTCAGAACAACACCGATGTACACGCCGCTCTTCACACCCGCCGTCAATCCGCCGTTCAACATGGCCCGCTACTGCCTCGCGGGGGCAGCCGCCGCGACGCCGGACAAGCCCGCCCTGATCGTCATCGCGGATCCTGCAGCGGCCGCACCTGCCGAAACCTGGACCTACGCGGGGCTCGAGGACGCCGTGCTCCGCACGGCCGGAGCGCTGCGCCAGATGGGGCTTGCAGAAGGCGATCGCGTGATGATCCGCCTCGACAACACCAGCGCCTACGCCATCCTGTTCTTTGCCACCCTTGCAGCCGGTCTCGTGGCGCTTCCGGCTTCCAGCCAGCTCACCGATCGCGAGGCCCTCTTCCTGCTCGATGACAGCGGCGCCGCTGTCCTCGCCTCCGCCGTCACGCTCGCTCCGGAGAGCACAGGCAAGGCCCCGATCCATCTCACCCCCGCCGACGTCGCGCGCATGATGCGCGAAGGCCCCCGCATCGACTATGCGCCGACGCACGCGGAAACCCCCGCGTTCCTCATCTACACCTCCGGCACCACGGCAAACCCAAAAGGCGTGCTCCACGCCCAGCGCGCGGCCCTCGGCCGCCGCCCGATGTACCAAGGCTGGTATGGCATCAGCGCGAACGACCGCGTGCTGCACGCGGGCGCGTTCAACTGGACCTTCACGCTCGGCGTGGGCCTCACAGACCCTTGGGCCAACGGCGCCACCGCGCTCATTTACACGGGCGAGAAAGACCCCGCCCTCTGGCCGCGCCTGATCGACCTCGCGCAGGCAACGCTGTTTGCGGGCGTCCCGAGCCTCTTCCGCCAGATCCTGAAGTACGCGGAGCTGTCGCCTGCTGCCATGCCGACGCTGCGCCACGCCCTCATGGCAGGCGAGGCCCCGCCTCCGGGCCTGTTCGAGGACTGGCAGGACCGCACCGGTCGCCCGCTCTACGAAGCGTTGGGCATGAGCGAGATCTCGACCTACATCTCGACCGGCCCGGGCATACCGAGAAAGCCCGGAACAGTTGGCAAGCCACAACCCGGCCGCCGCGTGGCCATCCTGGCCACGGAGGGAGATGATACGCCATTGCCGCCCGGCACCGAGGGCCTCATTGCCGTTCACACCTCCGATCCGGGCCTCATGCTGGGATATTGGAACCGGCCGGACGAGCAGATCGAGGTCAAGCGCGGCGAATGGTTCACCGGCGGCGACCTCGGCCTGATGGATGCCGACGGCTACATCACCCACGCCGGGCGCAACAACGACATCATGAAGGCACTCGGCTACCGCGTCTCTCCGATGGAGGTGGAGGCCGTGCTCGCCACCCATCCCGACATCGCGGAGGTCGCCTGCGCGGAGCTCGCCGTGCGGGCGGACGTGCACGTTGTCGGCGCCTTCGTGGTGCTGAAGAGCGAGGCCACCCCCGATAGCGCCGGCATCCTGGCCTTCGCCGCCGAGCGGCTCGCCGCCTACAAATGCCCGCGCGAGATCCGCTTTCTCGACCGCCTGCCCCGCACGCCGAACGGCAAGGTGAAACGCTCGGCGCTCGTCGCTTACGCCTCGCAGTAAACGCAAGCCGGCTCAACGGCTTCTCCAGCAAGCCGCAGCGGGAAAATAGGCCCGTCGCGCCGAGGTGCGGCAGCGAAGCCTCTCATCCCCATAGAGTTGGCGTCCCCGGCTGGCGGGACGCCCCCAGACCGGCTAGACCATGTCGGGTCTCGTTAAAGCCCTGGAGCGCGATCCGGATTCAATCGACCGCTCTCTAGGAAATGATGGCACAGGGCAGAGCGGTCGCTCGCCCGCCGTCGCGCGAAAGGCGCGCATCATCGCGTAAGAGGGGGTTCGAACCATGCTTCAGGAGCTGACGCAGTATCTGATGGACCATCCGGTCATTCTCGGCTCGCTCGGCGTCTTCGTGCTGCTGGCCGTGATCGGCGGCTGGTATGTCGTCGCCCATCATCTGCACGCCGTGCTGGTCACCATGCTCTGCTCTGCCGGCTTCGTCTCCGGCATCCTGGTCTTCTACCGCGGGTTCCAGGCTGACTTGCGTGACCTCCAGATCATCGGCGCCTTCCTGATCGTCATTTTCCCGCTGGTCTATCATCAGGCGATCCACCTCGCGAAGATCGCCTTCGGCGGCGCACCCTCGCCCACGGCTCGCGGTCACGCCAAGCGCGCCGGCGCCTGATCGCGCGGGCCCTACACGCAACAGCCAAGCACAAACCCGCTGGCTGTTGCCCGTTGCCTCCTCTCCTATGCCGCCTTGGCGCCCTTGGCCGCGATCTCGGCCAGCGCCGCCACGAGCCCGCGCACGCCCTTGAAGCGCACCTGCGGCTGGTCCCAATCACCCTTGAAGATGAGCTTGTGATCCGGCTGCAGCTTCGCGAGTCCGCGCGAGGCTTGCAGGAATTGCGCGAGCCCCTGCGCGTTGGCGAACGCGTTGCGATGGAACATGATGACGGCACCCTTCGGCCCCGCGTCCACCTTGGCGATGCCGGCCGCCCGGCAAAGCCCCTTGATCTCCATGACATCGAGCAGGTGATCGACCTCGGCCGGCAGCTCGCCGAACCGGTCCACCAGCTCCGCCGCGAATGCGTCGATCTCGCTCCGCGTTTCCAGCGCCGACAGACGCCGGTAGAGCCCGAGCCGGAGTTGCAGATCGGCGACATAGGTTTCCGGGATGAGCACGGAAAGCCCGATCGAGATCTCGGGGCTCCACCGCTCGTCCGCCTCGCCCAGGTCTCCGCCCTTCATGGCCGCGACCGCTTCCTCCAGCATCGACTGGTACAGCTCGAAGCCCACCTCGCGGATATGGCCCGATTGCTCCTCGCCGAGAAGGTTGCCCGCGCCGCGAATGTCGAGGTCGTGTGAGGCAAGCGAGAACCCCGCGCCCAGCGTATCGAGCGACTGCAGCACCTTGAGGCGCTTCTCCGCGCCTTCCGTGAGCTTCTGCCCCGGCGGTGTCGTGAAATAGGCATACGCGCGACGCTTGGAGCGGCCGACGCGGCCGCGGAGCTGATAGAGCGCCGCAAGACCGAACATGTCGGCGCGATGCACGATCAGCGTATTCGCGTTGGGAACGTCGAGACCGGATTCCACGATCGCCGTTGAGAGCAGCACGTCGTACTGCCCCTCGTAGAAGGCCGTCATCACGTCTTCGAGCTCAGAGGGCGCGAGCTGTCCGTGCGCCCGCGCGACTTTGAGATGCGGCACCGCCTCGCGCAGGAACTCCGCCACGTCGTCGAGATCGGAGATGCGCGGGGCGACGTAATACGTCTGCCCGCCGCGATCACGCTCGCGCTTCAGCGCGTCGATCAGAATGACCGGATCGAACTGCGAGATGTAGGTGCGCACGGCGAGGCGATCCACCGGCGGCGTCGTGATCAGCGAAAGCTCGCGCACGCCCGTCAGCGCCAATTGCAGCGTGCGCGGAATGGGCGTCGCGGACAGCGTCAGCACGTGCACGTCCTCACGGAGCTGCTTCAGCCGCTCCTTGTGCGACACGCCGAAATGCTGCTCCTCGTCGATCACCAAAAGCCCGAGCCTCTGGAACTCGATCTGCTTGCCGAGCAGCGCGTGCGTCCCGACGACGATATCGATAGTCCCGTTCTTGAGCCCGTCCTTCACCTCGGTGAGATCCTTGGCCGAGACGAGGCGCGAGGCCTGCGCGATTTTGAGCGGCAGGTTCTTGAAGCGCTCGTTCACCGTTCGCGAATGCTGCCGCGCGAGCAGCGTCGTCGGCACCACGATGGCGACCTGCAAGCCGTTCATCGCAGCGACGAACGCAGCCCGCAGCGCCACCTCCGTCTTGCCGAAGCCCACGTCGCCGCAGACGAGGCGGTCCATGGGCCGGCCCGCCTGCAGGTCGCCCAGAACCGCATCGATGCTCGCAGCCTGGTCTTCCGTCTCCTCGTAGGGGAACCGCGCAACGAACTCGTCGTAGGCACCGGCGGGGGGCGCCAGCACCGGCGCCTCGCGAAGCTGACGGAGCGCTGCGATCTTGATCAACTCGGCCGCCATCTCGCGCAGCCGCTTCTTGAGCTTGGCCTTGCGTGACTGCCAAGCGACGCCGCCGAGCTTGTCGAGTTGCGCGGTGCCGTCGTCCGAGCCGTAGCGCGAGAGAAGCTCGATGTTTTCGACCGGCAGGTAGAGCGTATCGCCGCCCGCGTACTTCAATTCCAGGCAGTCATGCGGCGCGCCCAGCGCCGTGATCGTCTTGAGGCCATGAAAGCGGCCGATGCCGTGGTCCGCGTGCACGACGAGATCGCCGACCGAGAGGCTCGTAGCCTCGGTCAGAACGTCGGCCGCGCGCTTGGCCTTGCGCCGCGGCCGGACGAGCCGGTCGCCCAGGATGTCCTGCTCCGCGATCACCGCGAGCTCCGGCGTCTCGAAGCCTTGCTCGAGACCGAGAACGGCAAGCCCCGTCACGTTGGGATCGAGCGCGAGCGCATCCGCATATCCCTCGACCTTGGCCTGCGCCTTGAGGCCGTGATCGGAGAGGAGAGACGAGAGCCGCTCACGCGCACCAGGCGTCCACGCCGCCACCAGCACGCGCCGGTGCTCGGCGTGCACTTTCTTCACGTGCGCCACGACGGCATCGAACACGTTCGCATCCGGATTCTGCCGCTCGGGCGCGAACGAGCGCCCCGCACGTCCGCGCCAGGGGCGAACGCCCGGTCCCTCGGTCATCTCGAAAGGCGTCAGCCGCACGACCCTGTGCTGGGCGAGCACCTTTCCCCACTGCGCCGCGTCGAGGAACATCATGTCCGGCGGCACCGGCTTATAGGGCGGCGCGCCGAACCGCTGCGCCTCGAGCCCTTCCGTGCGCGCGAGATAGTGCTCGCTCACCTGCTCGAAGCGGCTCTTCACCGCGTCGTCGACCAGATTGTCGAAGCTCAGCGTCGCGCCGTCCATGTAGTCGGTCAGCGTTTCGAGCGTCTCGTGGAACAGCGGCAGCCAGTGCTCCTGCCCGCCGTAGCGGCTTCCCGCGCTCACGGCTTCGTAGAGCGGATCGTCACCGGTCGCCCCGCCGAACAGTTCCACATAGCGCGAGCGGAACAGCGCCGTCGGCGCCTCGCCGAACGCCACCTCCGAAACCGGCATCACGATCAGCTTGCGTAGCGGCTTGGCGGTGCGTTGCGTCTCCGCATCGAACACCTTGATGCTTTCCAGCGTGTCGCCGAAGAAATCGAACCGCACCGGGTTCTGCCGCCCCGGCGGAAAGAGGTCGAGAATGCCGCCCCGCACGGCGAACTCGCCGGCCTCCATCACCGTGCCGGTGCGCGTGTAGCCCGCAAGCGAAAGCCGCGCGACGAACCGGTTGAGATCCACCCGCTGCCCCGGCGCCACGCTCTTCATGGCGTTGCGGATGAACGCGCGCGGCGGCACCCGCTGAAGCACCGCGTTCACCGTGGTCAGCACGATCAGCGGCTCACTGCGGTTGCCGAGGGCGAGGCGGGACAGCGCCGTGATGCGCTTGGCCACGATCTCGGGGTTCGGCCCCACGCGGTCATACGGCACCGTATCCCACGCCGGAAACGGCACCACGCGCACTTTCGGCGCGAAAAAGCGCAGTTGTCCTTCGAGCGCTTCGAGGCGGCGGTCGTCGCGCGCCACGTGTAGCACGATGCCCGCACGCTCGCCTTCGGCAGCCTCCTCCACCAGGCGTGCGAGCACGAGCGCGTCCAGCCCCTCCGGCACGCCCGTGAAGATCAGATCCGCCCGCTCGCTCATAGCCTCGTTCATACCTCTTGATCCGCACGCAGCCGGTGCGTGCGCCAGCCCCGCTCAACCGAGACCGTGAAACTTCCGGATTTCGGCAACCACGTCCGAGAACTCGAACGCCACATCGCCGGGAGGCGGCCCCAGCAGCCAGGCTTGGATCTGCGGCTCGGTCACGGCCAGGAAGCGCTCGAACCGCGCCAGCTCCTCGCCCGACATGCCGGAGAGCCGCTCCTCCGCGAACCGGCCCACCAGAAGATCGAGCTCCTTGGTTCCCCGGTGGGCCGCGCGCCAGGCTGCGCGACGGCGCCGCACCTCGATATCGTCGCTCATGATCAGAAAAACCGTTTGCGTGCCGGGCCCGCTTTGCTTCGCCCGCCTCGGGGTGTCATATAACGCCCTCTCCGGGGCCTGTCAGCCCATGGAGAGGGCGGTCGCCCTCCCGCGTCGCCGCAGGCCGGTTCCGGAAACTCTTTCCAGACCCAGAACAACGAGATAACCAAACCCCCGAGCGCGGTTCCGACGCAGACGACATGCGGCCCAACGAGCTATCTCCCCTGTTCGCATCCGCCGATACCCTGAAGGGTGTCGGCCCGCACGTCATGACGCTGCTCAAGAAGGCGCTGAAACTGCCCCCGGGCGTCGCGCAACCCCGCGTCATCGACCTGCTCTGGCATCTGCCCACGGGCGTCATCGACCGGCGCGCCGAGCCAACCGTAGCCGCCGCCATTCCCGGCACCATCGCCACCCTCAAGGTGCGCGTGCTGAAGCATAAGGCGCCCCCGCGCGGAAACAACAAAGCGCCCTACAAAGTCTCGACCGAGGACGAGACCGGCCGCCTCGATCTCATCTTCTTCCGCGCAGAGCGCTCCTTCATCGAGCGGCAGCTCCCCGTGGGCGAGGAGCGCTACATCTCCGGCCGCGTCGAGCGCTATGGCGAAACACTCCAGATGGCGCACCCGGATTACATCGTGGCCCCCGAGGCGCGCGGCGATCTCCCGCTGCTGGAGCCGGTCTATCCGCTCACGGGCGGCCTCTCCGGAAAGGTGCTGCTCAAGGCCGAGCGCCAGGCCCTCGACAAAGCCCCCGCGCTTGACGAGTGGCAGGATGCGGCCTGGCTCAAGCAGCGCGGCTGGCCGTCCTTCGCCGAGGCGTTGAAGCGCCTCCACCATCCGGACGACGCCGCAGACGTCTCCCCCGGCAGCACCCCGCTCCAGCGCATCGCCTACGACGAGCTGCTCGCCAACCAGCTCGCGCTCGCCATCGTGCGCGAAAGCTTCAAGGCTCAGCGCGGCCGCCCTGTGAAAGGCGACGGACGCCTGCGCCAAAAGATTGTCGCCGCCCTACCCTTCAAGCTGACGGGCTCGCAGACGGCCGCACTCAAGGAGATCGAGATCGACATGAGCTCGCCGCGGCGCATGTTGCGGCTCCTCCAGGGCGACGTAGGCTCCGGCAAGACCGTCGTCGCGCTGCTGGCCATGGCAACGGCGGTGGAGGCCGGCGCACAAGCGGCCCTCATGGCCCCCACCGAGGTGCTCGCCCGCCAGCACGCAGAAACCATCGCGCCGCTCGCGGAGGCCGCGGGCCTCTGCGTCGGCCTCCTCACCGGGCGCGAGAAAGGCCGAGCCCGCGACGAGCTTTTGAGCCGCCTCGCCTCGGGCGAGATCGACATCCTCATCGGCACCCACGCGCTCTTCCAGGACGACGTCGTCTTTCGCGATCTCGCCTTCGCCGTCATCGACGAGCAGCATCGCTTTGGCGTCCACCAGCGCCTCGCGCTCCAGACCAAGGGAGGCGAAGGCGGCGCCAACATGCTGGTCATGACGGCAACGCCCATTCCGCGCACGCTTCTCATGACGCATTACGGCGATCTCGAAGTCTCGCGCCTTTCCGAGAAGCCCGCCGGCCGCAAACCCATCACCACGCGCCAAATCCCCAACACCAGCATCGAGAAGCTGATCGCGCGCATCAAGGTACAGCTTGCGGAGGGCGCGCAGGTCTATTGGGTCTGCCCGCTCATCGAAAGCTCGGACGTGTCAGATCTCGCCGCCGCCGAGGAACGCCACGCGCATCTGACCCAGATCCTCGGCGAAGGCGTCGGCCTCCTCCACGGCGGCATGAACGCCACTGCCAAGGACGCCACCATGGCCGCCTTCGCCGACGGCAATCTCAAGGTGCTCGTCGCCACAACCGTCATCGAGGTCGGCGTCAACGTGCCGAATGCCAACATCATGGTGATCGAGCACGCCGAGCGCTTCGGCCTGGCCCAGCTTCACCAGCTCCGCGGCCGCGTAGGCCGCGGCAGCCGCGAGAGCTTCTGCATGCTGCTCTATCAGGAGCCGCTGACCAAGACTGCTCAAGAGCGCCTCAAGATGATGGAGGAGACCGAAGACGGCTTCCTGATCGCGGAGAAGGATCTCGAGCTGCGCGGCGGCGGCGAGGTGCTGGGTGCGCGCCAGAGCGGAGAAGCGGAGTTCCGCGTTGCGGGCGGCGTGAACTTCTCCGAGATGCTGCAAGCAGCCCACGACGACGCACGCCTGATCTATCAGGCCGACCCCGCGCTCACCACCGAGCGCGGCCAGGCCCTGCGCCGCCTGCTCTATCTCTTCGAATGCGACGAGGCCATCCGCCTGTTCCGCGCGGCGTAGACAGAACCGCGCGCATCACGTTCCGGATGGCAGCGCTAGCCGCTCACGTCCCGCCCTCGGGCGTCGTCCCGGGAGCCGGAGGCGGAGGCCGCTTCGTCTCGGTTCTGATGCCGCGCTCGGCGAGCTGCTTGAGCCGCGCCTCGTAGTCCGGCACGACCATGCCAGCCGACATCACGATCTTGGCCGCATCCTCGACGCTCATTTTGAGGAACTTTACGTCGCGGCGCGGCACGAAGCAGATGAAGCCCGTCGGCGGCACGATGCCTGTCGGCATGAACACCGTCAGCAGGTCCTCTTCCCCGCCGGGCTGCGCGATGTTGATCTCGCCCTTGGTCTCGCCCGTCACGAACACGATGGACCAGAGACCCTTCGAGGGAAACTCGATCAGACCCACCTTCTGAAAGCCCTGCTGCGTGCCGCTCGCTGACGCCGACACCAGCGACTCGAAGAACTGCTTCAGCGCCCGGTACACGTTGCGCACGATCGGCATGCGATCGAGCGCCATCTCACCGAACGAGATCAGCGAGCGTCCCAACAGGTTGGCGGCGAGCGCGCCGGTCACCGTCAGGAACAGGATGCCGAACAGAAGCCCGATGCCGGGCACCGCGAAGGGAAGATACGTATCCGGAAGATAGATGCGCGGCACGAACGGCTTGAGCCACGCGTCCGTGACGTTGATCACCCACCAGATGATGTAGATCGTGAGCGTGACCGGCCCGACGATGATGAGGCCGGTCAGAAAGTAGTTCCGGAGCCGGGCGCCGATGCGTAGCGGGGCACCATCATCGGTAGCCAGACGCTGAAGCCCGGCAGAAAGTCCGCCGTCGTCGCTGCCGCTGGGCTTTTTGCCGGAAGGGGTGTTCGTCATCGCAGGACCATGGTGGGGTCTCGGGTGTCACTCGTCAACACCCGCCGCGATCCGCCAAGTCCCGGCCGCCGGTCCGCTACTGCGTCACCACCAGACAGTCGAAACCTTGTGGCTTGAGCGTCTTGCAGAGCTGGCCGGGCTCCGCCGCATCGGCATAAGGCCCGAGCCGCACGCGGTAGAACGTGCCCATGCTGCCGATCACGGCTTCGTCGATCTCGGGCGTCACTGTGCCGTTCTGCACGGCCTGATAGGTACGCAGCGATTGCGCGAGCTTTTCGGCCTCCTCGCGCGAGCGCACGGCCGCGACCTGGAGCTTGTAGGCACCACCTGCCGCACCCACCGATGCGGTCTTGGTCTTCTTGCTGGGCGCCGGTGCGGTTGCCGTCTGCGGGCCTCCCCAGGGAAGCTCGGTCGGCGCGTCGGGTCCGCGCTGAACCATCGACGACGTCTGCGCCGTGGTAACTGTCGTCTCCGGGCCCCAGCCGGACGGCTGCGCCGTCGAGCCGGTCGTGACCGGCGAGGCCTCGGCGGAGGCCTGCGAGCCGGACGTGCCGGAGCCGAAGATGTTGCCGAAGAACCCGCTCACCGCCGAGCCTGCGCCCGCGAGAGGGTTCGAGGCCGGGCTCTGCGGCGCGGCGGCCGCGCCCGGCATCGTGTTGAAACCGCCCGCGTCCGACGCGGGGGCATAGCCTGCCACGATCTGCGCCTGAGCCGGTGGCGGCGAGCTCGTCGTCGCGGTCTGCGTATCCCACGAGGTCTGCGCAACGGCCGCGGGAGCCTCGGGAGCCGCCGCAAACCCGGAAACCGGTGCGGCAGCGGGCGCAGGAGCGATGGCCGCAGACATGGAGGTCGGCACGACGGCCGTAGCCTGCGCCGTCTGCTGCGCGGGCGCCGGCGACGGCGAGGACGAGCCGCCGGTCAGCGACGGCAGTGTCGGCAGCGAAAGGAAATTCCAGAACGAGGACTGCTGCGAGACATCCACCACCTGCGCGCCGGGCTTCGCCCCGCCTGCAGAGGCCGTCGCCGTCGACTGATCGAGCGGCGCCGCGCCGATCGGGGGCGGATTATCACCCAGCCCGGCTTCGCGATAGGCGAGCTGGCGCTCCTCGGTTGCCTTCTTCTTGAGAGTGTCCGGAAGCCCGCCCTTGAGCCAGATGGCTGTGGTCAGATCCGAGATCGCCTGCGCGGGCCGGCCGAGTTGCCGATAAGCCGAACCACGGAAATACAGCGCACGTGCCATTTGCGCGTTGGGCAGACCGCCGCCCGCTAGAGCCACGCTGAGCTGCTGCTCCGCCCCGGCCATGTCACCGGATTCGAAAGCCTTGGTACCGGCGGCGTAAGCGCGCTGGATCGCAGCCGTATCGACCTGCGGCGCGGCATCCTGCTTCTTCTGCTTGGCGGATTTGTTGGTGGTCTTCTTGTTCGTCTCGCCAGCCGCATAGGCGCTCGCCGGCAGCACCGCGACGCCAAGCGCCAGCGCGGCTGCCAACAAGGGCAAACCCACCCGCCCGGCGCCCGTCTTTCGATGAGCAGCGTTTACCATGCGCTATTTTCCCTGCCGCTAGCCTGACGCAGCACCCCACGAACATCTAAGTCAACCAGACGGAAGAGGCAAATCCGGGGCAACACGGTGACCGCGCTTATCCCCCTCATTCGACCGTAACCGACTTGGCGAGATTACGCGGCTGATCGACGTCGGTCCCCATGAACACGGCCGTATGATAGGCGAGAAGCTGAACCGGGATCGCGTAGATCAGCGGATTGGTCAACGGATGCGCCTTGGGCGTCGGGATATGGGCCGCGAGCGCGCACCCGATCGTCTCGGGATTAGCGTTCGAGATCAATATGATCTGTCCACCGCGGGCGGCCACTTCCTGCACGTTCGACACCGTCTTCTCGAGCAGGTCGTCCTCCGGCGCCACCACGATCACCGGCACCGCCTCGTCGATCAGCGCGATCGGCCCGTGCTTGAGCTCGCCCGCCGCGTAGCCCTCCGCGTGGATGTACGAGATCTCCTTGAGCTTGAGCGCCCCTTCGAGCGCCAGCGGATAGCTGGAGCCGCGTCCGAGATAGAGCACGTCGCGCGCCTTCGAGAGCCCGTGAGCAAGTTCGATGTACTGCTCCTCGTTGCGCAGCACCGTCGAGATGAGACGCGGCACCTCAACGAGCGCCGTCACTAATTCCTGCTCCAGCTCCTGAGAGATCGCCCCGCGCGCACGCCCAATCGCGATGGCAAGGCACGCGAGCGCGGCAAGCTGGCACGTGAAAGCCTTGGTCGAGGCGACGCCGATCTCAGGCCCCGCGAGCGTTGGCAGCACAGCGTGCGATTCGCGCGCGATCGTCGACGTGCGCACGTTGACGATGGAGGCGATGCGCTGGCCGTTGGCCTTGGCATAGCGCAGCGTCGCCAGCGTGTCCGCCGTCTCGCCCGACTGCGAGACGAACACGGCGAGGCCGTCCGCCGGCAGCGGCGCCTCGCGATAGCGCATTTCGGAGGCGACATCGATCTCGACCGGCACGCGCGCGTAGCGCTCAATCCAGTACTTGCCCACGAGACCTGCGTAGTAAGCGGTGCCGCACGCAGAGATCGTCACGCGCGAGATCTTGGTGAGATCGATGCCGAGATCCGGAAAGTTCACCCGCGCATTCGCCATGTCCAGATAGTTGGAGAGCGTATGGCTGATGACGTCCGGCTGCTCGTGGATCTCCTTCGCCATGAAGTGGCGGTGATTACCCTTGTCGACCAGCAGCGAACTCGCGACCGACTTGATGAGCGGGCGCGTCACGGGCTGGCCTGCGCGGTCGAACACCTGCACGCCCGCGCGGCGCATCACCGCCCAGTCGCCTTCCTCGAGATAGGTGATTGCGTCCGTGAACGGCGCGAGCGCGATGGCATCGCTGCCGAGATACATCTCGCCGCTGCCGTGCCCGATGGCGAGCGGGCTTCCCTGCCGCGCGGCGATCATCAGATCGTCCTCACCCGCGAAGATGATGCCGAGCGCGAACGCACCCTTCAGCTTGCCGAGCGCGGCCTTCACCGCATCGATCGGCCCCGCGCCCCGCTCCATCTCATCGGTGACGAGATGCACGACGGCTTCCGTATCCGTGTCCGTCTCGAACGTGTGCCCCTTGGCAGTGAGCTCCGTCTTGAGCTCGCGGAAGTTCTCGATGATGCCGTTGTGAACCACCGACACCTTGGCGCTCATGTGCGGATGCGCATTGCGCTCCGTGGGCCGCCCATGTGTCGCCCAGCGCGTATGCCCGATGCCCGTGTGCCCCGAGAGGGGCTCCGAGAGCAGCCGGGTTTCCAGATTGCGCAGCTTGCCTTCCGCGCGCCGCCGCTCGAGATGCCCGTTTTCGACGGTCGCCACACCGGCGCTGTCATAGCCGCGATACTCGAGCCGCCTCAGCGCATCGACGAGATCCGTCGCCACGGGTTTGCTGCCGAGAATGCCGACAATGCCACACATCGGTGAGCCTTTCGCTGCAAAGCTGGAGATCGACCGGAATCGGACGGAGAGATGGAAGACGCCCCCGGACTTGCCGTACGAAACGAGCGGCGGCCTATCAAATCAAACAATATGTCGATTCTTAACGCGACTTATTTCCCACTCGCCTGCGCCTTCCGGCGCGCCATCATGATGCGAAATTTGGCAGCCCACCCAGGACGTTCCTCCTGGGAGCTGCGCTCCAGCGCCAGTGCATCCGCTTCCACGTTCTTGGTGATCACGCTGCCCGATCCGATGTAGGCCCCCGCGCCGATCTTGACCGGCGCGACTAGCGAGGAGTTGGAGCCGACGAACGCCCCCTCCCCGATCTCGGTCTTGCTTTTGAAGAAGCCGTCGTAATTGCAGAAAATCGTACCGGCGCCGATGTTCGCCTTCGCCCCCACCGAGCCGTCGCCCAGGTAGGAGAGGTGGTTGGCCTTGGCCCCGTCGCCAAGCGCCACGTTCTTCACCTCGACAAAATTTCCGATGTGCACGTCTCGTCCCAGAACCGCGCCCTGCCGGAGCCGCGCGTAGGGGCCGACCCGCGCGCCCGCGCCCACACGCGCGCCTTCGAGGTAGGAGTTGGCCTTGATCTCGGCGCCCTCGTCCACCGTCACGCCGGGGCCGAAGAACACGTTGGGCTCGACCACCACGTCACGCGCCAGCGCGGTATCGAACGAGAACCACACCGTCTCGGGCGAGATCAGCGTCACGCCTTCGTCCATGGCCTGCTCCCGTGCGCGGCGCTGCCAGATCGCTTCCGCCTGAGCGAGTTCCCGGCGCGCGTTGACGCCGAGCACCTCGTCCTCCTCGCACACGACCACGCCCGCGCGGCCGCCCTGGCTGCGCACGATCTCGATCGCATCCGTGAGATAGAACTCGCCCTTCGCGTTGGCGTTGCCGATTTTGTCGAGCACAGCGATCGGCGAATCGAGCCGGAATGCCATCACGCCGGAGTTGCAGAGCTTGACCTCGCGCTCGGCCGGGCTCGCGTCCTTGGCTTCACGGATCGCGAGCAGGGTGCCGTCTACCGACGTGAGCAACCGCCCATAGCTGCCGGGATCGCGCGCATAGAAGCCGAGCACCGCCACCGCCGCACCCCGGTCCAGCTCTCCGATGAGCGCCTCCAGGGTTTCCTTCGTGATAAGCGGCGTATCCGCGAACAGAACCAGCAGGTCGCCTTTATGCGCCGCGATGGCTTCGCGCGCGGCCAGCACGGCATCCGCCGTCCCCGCCTGGTTCTCCTGCACGTAGACAGCCGCATCCGGAACCGCCGCCGTCGCCTCCTTGCGCACCGCGTCCATGCCGGGGCCCACCACCACCGCGAGCTTGTCCCCGCCGACGCTCTTGGCGCGTGCGAGCACGTGCCCCAGCATCGATCGCCCCGCGATGCGATGTAGAACCTTCGGCAGGTTCGAGCGCATGCGCGTTCCCTTGCCGGCGGCAAGTATGACGGTAAGCAGCGATCTGCTCATGGAGAAACCCTGGACGCTTGAGGGCCGCCGGAGGACCGGAACCCGGTTCCCCGCAGAAAAGCACGGCCAATTGAAGAGCTTGCGACCATTCTACGGTCCTTTGGGAACCGGGACCGGCCGCAGCACGCGAGAATCGGGCAGCACGCTATCGCTCCCCACGCCGGATCGCAAATCAGCCGCCGGACTGATGCACCCCGGACACCCCTCCCGGGCCTGCTGGCTTTTCCCCAAATCGTCCACAGTTGCATCACCCCGTTACGTTGACCCTCCGGGCCCGACTCAGACACCAACATTCTCATGCAAGAGGCCGCGTCGCCCGGTGTTCGGAAGGCCTGATCGAAAGGCCGGTTTCATTTGGCGGCGGCGCTGGAAAGCCTCCAACACAGTAGGGTCCGGAAAACAGATCATGACGGAAAAAAGCCTCCCGCAGCCGAGTTCGCCGTCGAGCGCCCCGCCAGCCAGGAGCCGCACTTTCACCCCCTACGTCCTGATTTGGGCGGGTCTCGCCACCCTGTCGCTCATCTATCTCGGTCTTCTCGCCACGCAGCCCGCCCTCGTCGCCCGCTATCTGGGCGCCGGCACGAAGACGGCCGCGGCAGAGACTGAAGCTTCCCAGAAGGCCATCGGCGAGGCTGTGGCGGAGGTGCATACGCTCCGCGAGACGATCGATCTCTTCCGCAACGAGCTGATCGAGCTGCGCGCCCAGGTCTCGGGCCAGACCGATGCGGCCCGTGATCTCGCCACCCGCATGGCGGCGCTGGAAGCGGCCGATCAGACGGACCCGCAGCGCATTGCCGCCAAGGATGCCAACGCCAAGACGGCAGCCGCGCAGGCCAAGGGCGCCAAGACCAAGGCCGAGCCGGCCCAGACGGCCGCAGCCACTCCCGCCCAGAAAGCGGCTGAGAAAGCGGCTGAGAAGGAAGCCGCGAAGAAGGCGGCCGCCAACAAGGCCGCGCCGGGCCTAGAGACCGGCAGCGTCGCCCAGCCCGCAGCCGGCGCCATCACGTTTGGCCCGCCGACCGTCACCACCACCATTGCCGTTCCGCCCTCGCAGACGGCGCCGCCAGCGAAGCCCCTTATCGGCGTGCAGATCGCGACCGGCCCCTCGGTCGACAGCCTGCGTCTGAGCTGGACCCTGCTCAACGAGCGCCACGGCGACACCCTCCGCGCCCTCGAGCCGCGTTACACCACCGACTCTTCCGGCGCCGAGCAGACCTACGATCTGGTTGTCGGCCCGGTCGCCTCGGTGGACGAGGCGCGCAGGCTCTGCCAGGAGCTGGCCCTCAAGGCGACGCCCTGCTCCGTCGGCCGCTTCACCGGCGACGCGCTCTAGCCCACGGCACGAGCGACACGACGCGACCACACGTCCTCCCCGGCTCATGGCGAAGCTCAGCTCCGCCACGAGCGCGGGGAGACGCCGTTTTGGCGACGGCTTCGCGCGCCACAAGGCACGCGCCGGCAAACAACCGCCATGTCTGCACGCCAGAACCGCGTGACACCAACCGGTCTGAGGAGCAGCACACATGAAGCCCATCATGAACCTCGACGAGGTCGAATTCGACGATGTCGAAGAAAACGGCATCTACACGTCGAGCCGCGGCCAGATCAGCGATCACATCGGCGCGAAGAAACTGGGGTACAATCTGACCGTCCTGCCGCCGGGGAAGGTCCAGTGCCCTTTCCATTGCCATCACGGCGAAGAGGAAATGTTTCTGATCCTCGAAGGCGAAGGCGAGCTGCGCTTCGGAGACAGGCGCTATCCGATCCGCAAGCACGACGTCATCGCGTGCCCGCCGGGAGGACCTGAGGTGGCGCATCAGATCATCAACACGGGCACGACGACGATGCGCTATCTGGCACTCTCGAACCTCGTCGACGTCGAAGCGTGCGAATACCCGGATTCACAGAAGGTTTCGATCGTGACCGGCAATCGCGGCGAGCGCGGCCTGCGCAAGATCTTCCGCGCCGAGAACACGGTCGACTATTACGATCGCGAGAAAGACTGACCTGCGCGCGGCATTCCTCTCCCGGCCCCTGCGGAGCATCGCTCCACTATGACCGGGGAAGGATCTGCGTCTTGGCGAAACCTAGAGATCGTCCGCCTTGAAGGTGTCGCACGCCTTCATCTCGCCGGACTGGAACCCGCGCTTGAACCACGCCTGCCTCTGCGCCGAGGTGCCGTGCGTGAACGCATCCGGCACGATGCGGCCCTGCGTGCGCTTCTGGATCATGTCGTCGCCGATCTGGCTCGCCGCGTTGAGCGCCTCGTCGATGTCGCCGCTTTCGAGCCGGTTCTTGAGCTGATCGTTGAGATTGGCCCACACGCCCGCCAGGCAATCGGCCTGCAGCTCCATCATCACCTGGATGCGGTTGCCTTCCCGCTCGCTCACGCGAGACTTCGCCCGCTGCACCTGATCCGAGATGCCGAGCAGGGTCTGCACATGATGGCCGACCTCGTGCGCGATCACGTAAGCCTGCGCGAAATCACCCGGCGCGTTGAAGCGGCGCTTCAGCTCGTCATAGAAAACGAGGTCCACGTAGACCTTCTGATCGAGCGGGCAATAGAACGGCCCCATGGCCGAAACGCCGGTGCCGCACGCCGTCTGCGTGCCGCCGCTGAACAGCACGAGCTGCGGCTCCTTGTACTTGCGCCCGAAGCTCTGAAACACCTGGTTCCAAACGTCCTCCGTATCGGCGAGCACACGCGAGATGAACACCTTCATCTCGTCGGTGGCCTTAGGAACCGGCTTCTCCTGTCCGGCGGGCTCAGCGCCGGGCAGCCCGGGGATCTCGAAGGGATTGTTGCGCTCCGCCGTGCGGCGCGGCGCCTGCTGCTGCTGAGGCATATTCGAGATGTCGGGAATGCCCTGACCACCGCCCAGCAGCACGTCCAGCGGGTTGATGCCGAAGAACAGCATGATCGCGCCGAGGATCAGCAGCGACGTGATGCTCATGCCGCCACGGCCGCCGATCGGGATCTGGATACCGCGCCCGCCGCCACCTCCCGGGAAACGGAACCCGCCGCCGCCCTGACCGCGCCGGTCATCTACGTTGCTGCTCTGGCGGTCGTCATCTTCGTAGCGCATGAAGGCACCTGTCTTCGCTTCGTTCGTTTTCAGACCATAGCTCTTGAGCGAGGACAAGAGCCAGTCGTTTGGACCGGATCGCGATTTTCCGGGCGCAAGAATGCCGATGATATAGGCAGAGCGCGCCGAAACTTTGAACGCGCCGGCGCCCCGCTCAGGCGATGCAGCGCAACATGCCGGCGCACCGGCCTGACCTGCCACGCATTTTTCCGTCACACCACCCTGGCATGACGATTGCTATTCCTTTTCGGACAGAGATGTCTGTGGGCGAGGCATCCTCGCCGATTGTCGATCTCGAAACGCGAGTGCTACATCGGGCGGCCCCCGAGGGGTATCCCGCCCGCACCGCAAACCCTGATGATGGAGGCGATTTTGCTGCGTCCGTTCCCGCCGTTCCGCGCCAAGCCGTCGAGGAAGCCCATCGCGCCCAAGCCCAGCGGCGAAGGCCGCAAGGAGACGGCTGCGATCGCCGTCAAGGCCCAGCGCCATCCGATCAAGCTTGCGCGCTTGAACGCCGCCCCGCCCCTCAAGATCTTGGGCCGCGACGCGCACGCATGAGGCGCGGTGAGGCCGGGGAAGCTTAGAGCCCCGCCGTCATGCCGCCATCCACGGCCAGCTCGGCACCCGTTACGTAGGCAGAATCCGCGCTCGCGAAGAACAGCGTCGCCCGCGCGATTTCCTCGGCCGTCCCGAAACGCCTGAGCGGCGTCTTATCGAGCAGCGCCTTGCTGACGAGCGGATTCTTGAGGAAGCGCTCGGTCAGAGCCGTGTCGATGTAGCCCGGCGCCACCGAGTTCACGCGGATATTGTAGGGCGCGTACTCGACCGCCAGCGCCTTCGTCAGCGCCGTCACGGCGCCCTTAGTTGCGGAATAGCCCGCGAGCTGTCGCAACCCGCGCTGCCCCATGATCGACGACACGTTGATCAGCGAGCCGTCGCCGGAAGCCTTGAGCAAGCCGAACGCGTCCCGCGCGATCCGCACCACGCCGTCCAGGTTCACTTCCCGGATCTTCACCCAGTCCGCATCCGAGAGATGCCGGAAGTCGCTGCGCACGTTGAGGCCGGCGTTGTTGACGACCACATCCGCCCGCCCGAAGGCGCGCTCCACCTCGCGGAACAATGCCGTCACGTCCTGCCCGCGCGAGACGTCAACCGTCATCGCCGTGGCCTGAAGCCCCTGCCCTCGCAGTCCCTCGGCAACCTGGGCGGCACTCTCTCCGTTGAGATCCGTCACGAACACGTGCGCACCCTCGGCCGCAAACAGGCTCGCGATCGCACGGCCGATGCCGGCCCCTGCCCCCGTCACCACCGCGACCTTGTCTTTCAGTCGATCCATATGCCTTCAAACCTTCGTGGATGAGAATACGAGAGCGCGATGCAACAGAGATGTCAGGATCCCGGCCGGCCCTGCGAAGCACGGCTGCGGGACGACGTCAGGCGCGCGGGAGACCGGTTTCCCAAGTACTCCGCCGAGTTCCGTCTGCCACTTATTGCTGGTCCCCGGAACTATGCAACAGCCCTGAGCGGGCCGGAATTAAATCGTATCGTTTGCTGAATCCTTCAGACGGGCGGCGCCCACTTCTCGCGCAGGGTAACCAGCTCCTCGCCAGCAGACGGATGCAGCGCGATCGTCGCGTCGAAGTCCGATTTCCGCGCCCCGAGCTGCAGCGCCACCGCCGCCATCTGCACGATCTCCGCCGCATCCGGCCCCAGCACGTGGCAGCCGAGTACGCGGTCCGTCGCCCGGTCGACCACGAGCTTCATCAACATGCGCTCGTTGCGCCCCGAGATCGTGTTGCGCATCGGCCGGAAGCGCGACTTGTAGAGATCGAGTTCGTGCCCGAGCGCACGCGCGGCCTCCTCCGAAAGCCCGACCGTCGCCAGCTCGGGCGTCGTGAACACAGCCGTCGGAATGAGCGTGTGATCGACCTGGACGGGGCGCTTGCCGAATACGGTGTCGGCGAAGGCATGTCCCTCGCGAATGGCGACCGGCGTAAGGTTAGCCCGGTCCGTTACGTCGCCCACCGCGAAGATGCCCGGCACCGTCGTCTGCGAGAAGCTGTCGACGATGACCTCGCCCTTGGCACCCGTGCGCACGCCCGCCGAGTCGAGCCCTAGGCCCTTCGTCGACGGCTCGCGGCCGATCGCGGAGAGGACGAGATCCGTCTCCAGCGAGCCCCCGCCTCTGAGCGCCACGTGGTAGGCCGCGCCATCGCGCGCAACACCTGTCAGCGCTTCATTCATCAGGAGCCTGATCCCGCGCCCCGCGAGCGCTTCCATCAGGCCGTCCCGCAGATCCTCGTCGAAGCCGCGCAGCACCTTGTCCCGGCGATGAACCAGCGTCGTCTCCACGCCGAGCCCGGCGAAAATCGAGGCGAACTCGACCGCAATATAACCGCCGCCGCACACCACGATGCGCTTCGGCAGATCCTCCAGCTCGAACACCTCGTTCGAGGTGACGATGTGATTGGCGCCCGGAATATCGCCGTAACGGCTCCGCCGCCCCCCGGTCGCGATCAGGATAGTCCGCGCCGTGATCCGCTGCCCGTCGGAAAGCTTCACCGCACCGGGGCCAATCAGCTCCGCGCGCGTCTTGAGCGTCACCACGCCCTTGGCCTTGAGATTGCTTTCGTAGATCTGCTCCAGACGGGCGATCTCGCGATCCTTATTGGCGATCAGCGTCCGCCAGTCGAACGTCGCAGGCCCGCTCGTCCACCCAAAGCCGCGCGCATCCTCGAACTCGTCGCCGTAGCGCGACGCATAGACGAGCAGCTTCTTCGGCACGCACCCGCGGATGACGCACGTGCCCCCGTA
>NZ_KB911265.1 GCF_000383415.1 Hyphomicrobium zavarzinii ATCC 27496
AGGATCTGGCGCGATCGTGGTCACTGACTGGACCGACGATTCACGCGCCAGATGGCAGGATCTGGCGCGATCGTGGTCCTAACGCTCCTCGTCGCCTTCGGTGACCGGGCCGCCGATGATGTTGGACATATCGCCGCCTTCTTCCTCTTCTTCCTCGAGGAAGGTCTCGTCCTCGTCGGCGGCAACGGCGGTGTCGCCATCCTCGATGTCCGGCAGCGCATCGTCGGCGTCCGCCTCTGCGGTCTCCACCGGCGCCTTCTCGGTATAATCCGACTTGCGGCCGCGACGGCTCGATTTCTCCTCGCCAGCCGCAGCGAGCGCGAGCGGCGACGAAGCCAGCTCATAGATCGAGCCGCAGATCGGGCAGGTAATGGGATCTCGGTTGAGGTCGTAGAACCGAGCACCGCATTCATTGCTCTGGCAGGTGCGCTTTGTCCCGCGCGCTTGCTTGGTCGCCATGGCTGTCTCACCTGTCAAATTGGGATAGCGGGGTCTGCCACAGCATCCGGCGGCTGTCAAAACGAAATCCGGTGCCGGTGCTGATAAAGCGTCGCGCGGCGTTGACAGGGCCTGGATGGGGCGGCTCTATGCCCGGGCTTTCCTTCACAACCCGGGCTCAGGCGTCCCTCCGGCGCCTCCCCGCGACATTTCGGGCGCCACCACGTGACTCACGCCGATCCTACCCCGCTCGCTTCCCGCCGCTCCGGCCCCCTCAAGGGCACACTTCGGGTGCCCGGTGACAAATCGATCTCCCACCGGGCCCTGATGCTCGGCGCCTTGGCGACCGGAAAAACGCGCATCCGCGGCCTTCTCGAGTCCGAGGACGTGATCAACACCGCACACGCGGTCACGGCCCTCGGCGCGCCTGCCCGGAAAACCGGAGACACCTGGGAGGTGCTCGGCCGCGGCACCGGCGGGCTCACGCAGCCCGACAAGCCGCTGGATTTCGGCAACTCGGGCACCGGCACCCGCCTGATGATGGGCGTGATCGCGCCGCACGACATCACGGTGACGATGATCGGCGACGCCTCGCTCTCCAAGCGGCCGATGGGCCGGGTTCTCAACCCGTTGAAGCAGATGGGCCTCGAGGTGGAGGGTGACCGCGACCGGCTGCCCTTAACCCTCCGCGGCACCTCTGAGCTCGTGCCGATGGTCTACGAGCTTCCGGTGCCGTCGGCCCAGATCAAAAGCGCGATCCTGCTCGCGGGGCTCGGCGCCGCCGGCGAAACCACAGTCGTCGAGCCCGAGGCAACGCGCGATCACACCGAGCGGATGCTCCGGCATTTCGGCGCGGACGTGCGGACGGTTTCCGAAGGCGGCGCAACCCGGATCACGGTGCGCGGCGGCGCGGAGCTCGAGGGCCGCGATGTCACGGTGCCGGGCGATCCCTCCTCCGCTGCATTCCTGATCGCATCGGCGCTCATCGTGCCGGGCTCCGACATCACCATCGAGGGGCTGCTCGTCAACCCGACGCGGACGGGCTTCTACACCACCCTCCAGGAGATGGGCGGCGACGTCACCTTCCTCAACGAGCGGGAGGAAGGCGGAGAGCCTATCGCGGACATTCGCGCCCGTTTCTCCGCGCTTTCCGGCGTCTCGGTGCCGGCGGACCGCGCGCCTTCGATGATCGACGAGTATCCGATGCTGGCGGTCGTCGCGGGCTTCGCCAAGGGCGCGACGCGGATGGACGGCCTCGCGGAGCTCAAGGTCAAGGAGAGCGATCGGCTCGCGGCAACGGCCGCGGGGCTCGAAGCGAACGGCGTTCGCACCGAGGTTTCCGGCGACACGCTCATCGTTCACGGCACAGGCTCCGTGCCGGGCGGCGGGCGGGTTGAGACCCATCTCGACCACCGGATCGCCATGTCGTTCCTGGCCATGGGGCTCGCGAGCACGTCTCCCGTCACGGTCGACGATACGGCCATGATCGCCACCAGCTTCCCGGAGTTCCGGCACCTTATGGAGCAGATCGGGGCGCAGTTCGGCGAAGGCGGCGGCGCATGATCATCGCCATCGACGGACCGGCGGCCTCCGGCAAGGGCACCCTCGCCAAACGGCTCGCCGATCACATGGGTTACGCCTGCCTCGACACGGGCCTGCTCTACCGGGCGGTGGCGCGCGATGTGGCCTCGCGCGGGTTCCGGCTGGAGGACACCTGGGCAGCGGTGGCCGCAGCGCGGGGCCTCGTTCCTGCGACCTTCGACGATCCGGCGCTGCGGGGAACCGCCGCCGGGGACGCGGCCTCGATCGTCGCCAAGATTCCAGCCGTTCGGGCAGCGTTGCTCGCCTATCAGCGGGATTTCGCGGCCCAGCCGCCCGGCGCCGTGCTCGACGGGCGGGACATCGGTACCGTGGTCTGCCCGAACGCGGACGTTAAGATTTTCGTGACCGCCAGCCCCGAAATCCGGGCCCGGCGCCGGTTTGCCGAGTTCGAGGCGCGCGGCACAGGCGTTGCCTATGAAACGGTTCTGGCCGATATCCTGGCCCGGGACGCCCGCGATGCCGGCCGGGCCGACGCCCCCATGGCCAAAGCTGCCGATGCGATATTGCTCGATACCAGTAACTTGAGTATAGAAGCCGCATTCGACGCCGTCGTCGGATTGATCAAGAGGAAGATCAGCCACTAGGGGCGCATGACACATGCGTCTCAATTTTCACTGGCGGGCCAGGGCCCATCACGACGGCGCCGAGACAATATTCAAAGAAACGTGCCGGTAGAAAACCGTCCGCTCGCGCTTCCGTGCGCGTTCGGCGGGGCTCGCGGCCATCACTCATCCGCGTCGCCGGGCAGCCTGCAACGGGTGCCGGGCGGCAAACATCCATTTCCAACACACGTTCAGGAGTCTGAATGACCACCGAAATCAGCAAAGACTACACCCCGTCGCGCGACGAGTTCGCCGCGATGCTCGCCGACAGCCTGGCGAAGGACGACGTTTTCGAAGGCAGCGTCGTCAAGGGTAAGGTCGTCGGCATCGAGAAGGATCTCGCCGTCATCGACGTCGGCCTCAAGATGGAAGGCCGCGTTCCGCTCAAGGAGTTCGGCCTCGGCGGCAAGCCGGGCGACATCAAGGTCGGCGATACGGTCGAAGTCTACCTGGAGCGCATCGAGAACGCGCTCGGTGAAGCCGTTCTCTCGCGCGACAAGGCACGCCGCGAAGAGAGCTGGACCCGCCTCGAGAAGCTCTCCGAGAAGGGCGAGAAGGTCACCGGCGTGATCTTCAACAAGGTGAAGGGCGGCTTCACCGTCGATCTCGACGGCGCCGTGGCCTTCCTTCCGGGCTCGCAGGTCGACATCCGTCCGGTGCGCGATATCGGTCCGCTCATGCATCAGCCGCAGCAGTTCCAGATCCTCAAGATGGATCGCCGCCGTGGCAACATCGTCGTCTCGCGCCGCTCGGTGCTCGAAGAGACGCGCGCCGAGCAGCGCGCCGACATCGTCGCCCGCCTCGCCGAAGGCCAGATCATCGACGGTCTCGTCAAGAACATCACCGACTACGGTGCGTTCATCGACCTCGGCGGCATCGACGGCCTGCTGCACGTCACCGATATGGCGTGGCGCCGCGTAAACCATCCGTCCGAGATCCTGAACGTCGGCGACACGGTGAAGGTGCAGATCATCCGCATCAACCCCGAGACGCAGCGCATCAGCCTCGGCATGAAGCAGCTCCAGTCCGATCCGTGGTCGGCCATTGAGGCCAAGTACCCGATCGGCGCCCGCTTCTCCGGCACGGTCACGAACATCGCCGACTACGGCGCGTTCGTCGAGCTCGAGCCCGGCGTCGAGGGCCTGATCCACGTCTCCGAGATGAGCTGGACCAAAAAGAACGTGCACCCCGGCAAGATCGTCTCGACCAGCCAGCAGGTCGAGGTGCAGATCCTCGAGGTGGATCCCGCCAAGCGCCGTATCTCGCTCGGCCTCAAGCAGACCCAGGACAACCCGTGGGATGCCTTCCTGGCTCAGCATCCGAAGGGCACCGTCGTCGAAGGCCCGATCCGCAACATCACCGAGTTCGGCCTGTTCATCGGCCTCGACGGTGGCGTGGACGGCATGGTCCATCTGTCGGATCTCGACTGGCAGAAGGCCGGCGACGAGGTCATCAAGGACTACAAGAAGGGCGACACCGTCAAAGCCGTGGTGCTCGACGTCGACAGCTCGAAGGAGCGCATCTCGCTCGGCATCAAGCAGCTCGCCGGCGACCCGGCCGACGAGCTCGGCAAGTACAAGAAGGGCGACCAGGTGACCTGCGAGGTCGTCCAGGTGCAGGAGAACGGCATCGAGGTGAAGATCGCGGATACCGATCTCACCACGTTCATCAAGCGCTCGGATCTCTCGCGTGACCGTTCGGAGCAGCGCTCGGAGCGCTTCACCGTCGGCCAGAAGGTGGACGCGGCCGTTCTCTCGGTCGACAAGGCTGCCCGCCGCATCGGCGTCTCGATCAAGGCGCTCGAGATCGCAGAGGAGAAGCAGGCGGTCGCACAGTACGGCTCCTCGGATTCGGGTGCTTCGCTCGGCGACATCTTCAAGGCCGCCATCAAGAAGCGCGACGCGGGCGACGAGGGCTGAGCCCTTCCCCTCTCGCAATTCGAGATCACACCATGCGCGGGGCGGAGACGTCCCGCGCATTTTTCTTTCCCGCGAGAGCGCCATTGCGCAGCGCCCGGCAGTTTCCTAATTTTGCAGCAACGACTTATTGGCAGGAGCGATGACCGATGTCCCTTGAGACCGAAGCCGTTCTCGACCGGCGCCGCATGCGCAGGCGGCTGGCCTTCTGGCGCAGCGCGGCCGTGCTGTTCGTCGGACTGCTGCTCGGCGCCCTGATGTTCAGCAGCGACGACCTTTCGAGCCTCGCCGGCACGCATCAGATCGCGCGCGTCTCCATTGAGGGCACGATCACCGACGATCGCGACCAGATCGCCATGCTGAAGAAGATCAAGGACGCCAAGCACGTCGAGGCGCTGCTGGTGTTCGTGAACAGCCCGGGCGGCACCACCACGGGCGGCGAGAGCCTGTATCTCGCGCTCAGGGACGTCGCGGAAAAGAAGCCTGTCGTGGCGCAGTTCGGCACCGTCGCGGCGTCCGCCGGCTATATCGTGGGGCTCGGCACAGACCACATCGTGGCGCGTGGCAACACAATCACAGGCTCAGTCGGCGTGCTGGCGCAGTGGCCGGAAATCAGCGAGATGCTGGCCAAGCTCGGCGTGAAATTCAACGAGGTTAAGAGCGGCGAGCTGAAGGCCGCGCCCAATCCGTTCGAGCCTGCCTCGGAAGGCGCGCGCCGCGTGATGCAGGACACCATCGACGACGGCTTTCAGTGGTTTCTGTCGCTTGTCGAGACGCGGCGGGGCATCGTCGCCAGAAACGTAAACGGCCTGGTCGAGGGGCGCATCTACTCGGGCCGGCAGGCGCTCGAGAACAAGCTGGTGGACGAGATCGGCGGGGAAAGCGAAGCCGTGCGCTGGCTCGAGACGAGCCGCGGCGTCAGCAAGGATCTCAAGGTGGTCGACTGGAAACCCACGCCGGAAGGCGCCTGGGGCAAGGTTACCGGAAGCGCCTCTCAGGCCGCCATTTCGGCCCTTGCCTCCGTGTTAAGCAGTGTCGCACATCTCGCAACTCTTACCCCCGCCGTTGGTCGAGTTGGCCTTGACGGCCTCGTTTCTGTTTGGCAACCTTCTGAAAATTAGAATAAATACAATTACTTTCGGGAGGGCGTGTGCTTTGATTAAATCCGAACTGATCCAGAAAATTGCAGCCTCGAACCCGCATCTCTATCATCGGGACGTCGAACGCATCGTCAACGTGGTGTTCGATGAAATCGTAGATGCCCTTGCGCAGGGCGATCGTGTCGAGTTGCGTGGCTTCGGCGCCTTCACGGTGAAGCACCGCGCCGCCCGCCAGGGACGCAACCCGCGCACCGGGACGCCGGTTCCTGTCGCAGAAAAGTTCGTGCCGTTCTTCAAGACGGGCAAGGAACTGAGAGACCGGCTCAACACGAACGCATAAGCGGCGCCGATCGAATAGGCGTTGCAGGCGAACTTCG
Organism: Hyphomicrobium zavarzinii ATCC 27496; assembly: GCF_000383415.1. Lineage (GTDB taxonomy): Bacteria > Pseudomonadota > Alphaproteobacteria > Rhizobiales > Hyphomicrobiaceae > Hyphomicrobium_C > Hyphomicrobium_C zavarzinii. The sequence continues at coordinate 6,036 of NZ_KB911265.1, forward strand.
CAGACGAGACACGAGCGTGCTCAAACGTATCATTTGGCTGTTGATCGCGTTTCCCGCAGCGGCGCTGCTCATCACGCTTGCGATTGCGAACCGCCATTCCGTTCGCCTGGTGCTCGATCCTTTCCGGCCGGAGACGCCGGTTCTTTCCGTGGTGCTGCCGTTCTACGGTTTTCTGTTCGGTGCGCTTCTGATCGGCGTCGTTCTCGGCGGCGCGGCCACGTGGCTTTCTCAATCGCGATGGCGCCGCACGGCGCGCGTCAGGAGCGGCGAGGCCAAGCGATGGCGATCGGAGGCCGACCGGCTCACGCGCGAGCGCGATGCCGAGGTTGCGAGCCGGGCCAAGGCCCTTGCCGCGCCGGACAAGCGCAACGCGGCGTGAGCGTCTCCGCGCAGCGGACTCTCCTTGCGCCCCTATGTGCGATCCGCGAGCGTCCTCCACGATTCTCCGCACTGTCGCGCCAAGCCATATTCCGGTGATTCCGGGAACTCGTGGCAACACCGAGGGTGCCATCCGAAACTTTCAGCGCTGAACCGACGCCCGATGACGACGCAAGTCAAAATCTGCGGTTTGAGCACCGAGGCAACGCTCGAGGCGGCCCTCGACGCGGGCGCGGATCTCGTGGGCTTCGTGCTGTTTCCCAAGAGCCCGCGCAACGTGAGCGTGGAGCGCGCCGCCGCGCTCGCCCGCCACGCGCGCTCGCGCCGTGACGGCGTCCAGGTGGTGACGCTGCTCGTGGACGCCGACGACGTGCTCGTCGATCGCGTGACCGCAGAGATCAAGCCCGATCTCCTGCAGCTTCATGGGCACGAGACGCCCGCGCGCGCCGAGGAGATCCGCCGGCGCAGTGGCCTTCGCGTCATGAAGGCGGTTCCCGTCTCGGACCGGAGCGAGGTGGATGACGCCTTGCGCTATCTCGCGGCCGGGGGCGGCGCCGATCTTCTGCTGTTCGACGCCAAGCCGCCCGCCAATGCCGATGCCTTGCCTGGCGGCAACGGGCTTGCCTTCGACTGGCACATCCTGGATGGGGCACGAGGTCGCGCTCCATTCGCGCTTGCCGGAGGCCTCTCGCCGGAGAACGTTGCTGCCGCAATCGAATTGACCGGAGCCGAGATCGTCGACGTCTCGTCCGGCGTCGAGAGCCGTCCCGGCCAGAAAGACCCCGATCTCATCCGCCGCTTCCTTCGCGCCGCAAAGGCCGCTAAGCAGGCATGAAAATTCTCCACCCGCCGCGGCGGGGCTAAACCGAGGACAGTGCCGATGGCCTCAAAAGACCAGAAGACCCACGAAGCGAAGCTCAACACGCTGCGCTCCGGACCCGACCCGCGCGGTCACTTCGGCATGTTCGGCGGACGTTTCGTCGCCGAGACGCTGATGCCGCTGATCCTCGATCTGGAAACGGCCTACGAGGCGGCAAAGAACGATCCCGCGTTCCAGGCCGAACTCACGCAGCTCATGCTTCACTACGGCGGGCGGCCGAGCCCGCTCTACTACGCGGAGCGTCTCACCGAGCATTTCCGTGGCGTGGCCAAGGCGGCGGGCGGCACGGGCGGCGCCAAGATCTATTTCAAGCGCGACGAGCTGAACCACACGGGCAGCCACAAGATCAACAACTGCCTCGGCCAGATCCAGCTCGCGCGCCGCATGGGCAAGACGCGCATCATCGCCGAGACGGGCGCGGGCCAGCACGGCGTGGCTGTCGCCACCGTCTGCGCGCGCTTCGGCCTTCCCTGCGAGATCTACATGGGCGCGACGGACGTGCAGCGCCAGGCACCGAACGTTGCCCGCATGTACATGCTGGGCGCCAAGGTCAACCCGGTGACGGCGGGCGCGGGCACGCTCAAGGACGCGATGAACGAAGCGCTGCGCGATTGGGTGACCAACGTGCACGATACATACTACCTCATCGGCACGGCGGCAGGTCCGCATCCCTATCCCGCGATGGTGCGTGATTTCCAGTCGGTGATCGGCACCGAGACGCGCGAGCAGATGCTCGAGCGTGAAGGGCGCCTGCCGGACACGCTCGTTGCCTGCATCGGCGGCGGCTCGAATGCGATCGGCCTCTTCCATCCGTTCCTCGACGACGAAAGCGTGAAGATCTACGGCGTCGAAGCGGGCGGACACGGGCTCGACGTCGAGAACGGACACGCGGCCTCAATGAACGGCGGACGGCCGGGCGTTCTGCACGGAAACCGCACGTATCTCCTGCAGGACGCGGAAGGCCAGATCCTCGAAGGTCATTCGATCTCGGCGGGCCTCGACTATCCGGGCGTGGGTCCCGAGCATTCGTGGCTCAAGGATACGGGCCGCGTCGACTACGTCTCGATCACGGACAAGGAGGCCCTGACCGCATTCCAGCTCAGCGCCAAGCTCGAAGGCATCATTCCGGCGCTCGAGCCGTCGCACGCGCTCGGCTGGGTCACGAAGCTCGCGCCGACGCTCCCTCAGGACAACCTGCTCGTCATGAACATGTGCGGACGCGGCGACAAGGACGTGTTCGCAGTTGCCGGCTATCTGGGGATCAAGCTTTGACCAACACATTCGAAACGCGGATAGACCGGCGCTTCGCGGCGCTCAAGACGGAAGGCCGGGCGGCGCTCGTGACATTCGTCACGGCGGGCGACCCGGATCTCGAAACCTCAAAGAAGATCCTGGCCGGGCTGCCCAAGGCAGGCGCAGACGTCATCGAGCTCGGCATGCCGTTCTCGGATCCGATGGCGGATGGGCCCGCGATCCAGGCTTCCTCGCTTCGCGCGCTCAAGGCCGGGCAGAAGATGCGCGATACGCTCGCGATGGTTCGGGAGTTCCGAAAGACAGACCCGGACACGCCCATCGTGCTGATGGGCTATTACAATCCGATCTACGTGTATCCCGTTGCGGCGTTCCTGGAGGACGCGGCGGCGGCCGGGGTGGACGGGCTTATTGTTGTGGATGTTCCCCCCGAGGCCGACGACGAGCTTTGCCTGCCGGCGCGCGACAAGGGCATCAACTTCATTCGCCTCGCGACCCCCACTACCGACGATAAGCGCCTGCCAGCAGTGCTGAAAAACACGTCCGGATTTCTTTACTATGTTTCCATCACCGGCATCACCGGAGCCGGGGCGGCAAATCCCGACGACGTTCAACTGCAGGTGGCGCGGATAAAGAAGGCGACAACTCTTCCCGTCGCGGTCGGTTTTGGCGTAAGAACGCCGGAGCAGGCGCGTGCCATGGCGAAGGGCGCGGATGGCGTAGTGGTCGGCTCAGCATTGGTGCGCGCCATCGAAGAGAGCTTAACTGAGGACGGCCGCCCGACTGGAAATACGGTCGGCTCCGTTCTAAATTTGGTCGAAGGCTTGAGCGCCGCCCTGCGCTCTTCATGAGAGGCGGGCAGCGACAACCGGCCAGAGGCATTCGAAGCAGACGGTTTCGGGCGCTGGCGGTGGCACAATCTTTCTACGGCGAATGGCATGAGCGGCGCTGCCCAGGTGGGCAGACGGAACGCGGGGTTTCGAGGAGCGGTCAAGCGTGAACTGGATCAACAACGTCGTCCGGCCCAAGATCCGCAGCTTCCTCACGACGAAGCGCGAGGTTCCCGAGAACCTCTGGGTCAAGTGCCCGGAGACTGGCCAGATGGTCTTCTACAAGGACCTCGAGGCCAACCAATTCGTCGTGCCGGGCTCCAACTACCATATGAAGATGGGCTCGCGCGCGCGGCTCACCAATCTCTTCGACGGCGGCGTGTTCGAGCAGGTCGCAGTCCCCACCGTCGCGCAGGATCCGCTGCGCTTCCGCGACGGACGGCGCTACACGGACCGCATCAAGGATGCCCGCGCCAAGACGGGCCTCGACGATGCCGTGCTGATCGGCGAAGGCACGCTCGACGGGCGCATGGTGGTCGCGGCCGCACAGGACTTCGAGTTCATGGGCGGCTCGCTCGGCATGGCCGCAGGTGAAGCCGTCATCGCCGGAATGCTGCGCGCAGTCGAGCTCAAGGCGCCGTTCATCCTGTTCGCGGCCTCGGGCGGCGCTCGTATGCAGGAGGGCATCCTTTCGCTGATGCAGATGCCGCGCACGACGATCGCCGTGCAACGCCTGCGCGATGCGAAGCTGCCGTATATCGTCGTGCTCACCGATCCGACCACGGGCGGCGTCACGGCCTCGTATGCAATGCTGGGCGACGTCCACATCGCCGAGCCCGGCGCACTCATCTGTTTCGCGGGGCCGCGCGTCATCCAGCAGACGATCCGCGAGCAGCTTCCCGACGGCTTCCAGCGGGCCGAGTATCTGCTTAGCCACGGCATGATCGACATGGTCGTGCATCGCCACAAGATGCGCGAAACGCTGAGCCGCATCTGCAGCCTGCTGATGCACGGCGCAGCCATCGACAAGACCAAGGCGCGGCGCGGAAACGGCAAGATGCCGGTCAACGGAAGCGTGGACGGCAAGCTGATCGAATCCGCCGTCGAGCTGGAGCCTGTCGAAGAGGACAAGCGCTTCGGCGAGCAGAAGGGCGATGCGGACGCCGCCGGCGGCACCGCCAGGGAACAACCCAGGAATTGAGCTCGCCAGACGACTGGCGCGGGGCGTTGTGCCGATGGATTTGGCGCTCGTGCAAGGAGCGTTTCCGCTCCGGGACGCATTATTTCGCACTGCGGGATATTTCCTGTGCGTGTCGAGTCCTGTTGACCTCTCCCCAGGGCCAGGGCTTTCTCTCTTCGCCGGGCAGCCGGTTCCCACTATTCTCGACGCAGGCCAGCAGGAATCGCATGCAGATTGCGCGATCAAGACTGGCAGTGCGGGCGATGCCCGCTGAAGGAGGAGCGTGCCATCCTAACTAGCGACCAGCTCCTCGCGGACATGAAGCTCCTGCACCCCAAGCTCATCGATCTTTCGCTCGGGCGGGTGGAGCGGCTTCTGGCCAAGCTCGGTAACCCGCACAAGTCTCTTCCGCCCGTCATTCATATCGCGGGTACGAACGGCAAGGGCTCGGTCACGGCCTACCTCAAGGCCATGCTAACGGCGGCCGGCAAGCGCGTGCACGTCTACACCTCTCCGCATCTCGTGCGCTTCCATGAGCGCATCGAGCTGGCGAGCGCGCCAGGCCTCACGCAGCCGATCGCGGAAGCGGATCTCGTCGACGTGCTGTCGCGCACGCAGGCGGTGAACAGCGGCGACGACATCACGCAATTCGAGATCACCACCGCGGCGGCGTTCCTGGCGTTTGCGGAGCACCCTGCCGACATCGTTCTGCTGGAAGTGGGTCTCGGCGGACGTCTCGACGCGACCAACGTGATCGCAAAGCCCACGCTCACCGTCATCACGCCGATCTCGCTCGATCATGCCGAAAAGCTCGGCGGGACCATCGAGAGCATCGCGACGGAAAAGGCGGGCATCCTGAAGCGTGGCGTCGAGTGCATCGTCTCGCAGCAGGAAGACAGCGTGCACGAGGTCATTGCGCGCGAGGCGACACGCGTTGGGGCAAACCTTTTCGTGTGGGGGCAGAACTTCGACGCCTACGAGCAGCGCGGCCGTCTCATCGTGCAGAAGTCGGACCATCTTCTCGACCTGCCGCTGCCTGCGCTCATCGGGCGCCATCAGATCATCAACGCGGGCACGGCAGTCGCGGCTGCACTGGAGTTGAAGGACGTCGTGCTCGACGAGGCCTCGATCGAGCGCGGGCTCGTCAATGCACGCTGGCCCGCCCGCATGCAGCGCATCGACAGCGGGCCGCTTCCTTCGCTGCTCAAGCCGGGCTCGGAGCTGTGGCTGGACGGCGGGCACAATCCCGCTGCAGGCCTCGTGATCGCGCAATCGCTCGCAGACCTCGAGGAGCGCGCGCCGAAGCCGCTCTATCTCGTCGTCGGCATGCTCGGCCTCAAGGATGCCCCGGGCTTCCTCGGACCGTTCCGCGGGCTTGCGCGCCACGTTGTCGGCGTGCCGATCCCCGGCGCGCACGAGGCACCGTTCTCGCCGGATGCCTTGGCCGATGCGGCACGCTCGGTCTCGCTCAGCGCGGAGGCGGCTCCGTCCGTCGAAGCCGCGCTCAAGCGCATCGAGGCGATCGATGCCGGGCCCAAGCGCATCCTCATCACGGGATCGCTTTATCTCGCGGGGCATGTGCTGGCGCTGCAGGAAGGCGTGGAGCCGCAGGCGAACTAGCCGGCAGCGCATCTAGATGCTGGCCTGTAGTTTTCGAACTCTCCGCAAAAACAAAAGGGCTCCGACGGATGTCGGAGCCCTTCGTCATTCGATAGCGTGCAGCGCGCCTAGGCCTTCGCGACCAGGGTCTCGCCGATCTGCGAGCCCAGCCACTCTTCGAGCTTGCGCTTCTGGACGAGTGCGCCGACGTGCTGGCCGGCGACCTGACCGTTCTTGAAGACGATCAGCGTCGGCATGGCGCGGATGCCGTACTTCGTCGTGATGGCGGGGCTCTGGTCCACGTCGATCTTCACGACCTTGACCTTGCCCTTCTGCTCAGCCGCGACCTGCTCGAGAGCGGGCGCCATAGCCTTACAGGGACCGCACCATTCGGCGAAGAAATCGACGAGAACGGGCTCGGTCGACTTCAGAACTTCCTCGTCGAACGTCTTGTCGGATACGAGTGCGGTCATCTTACGAATCTCCTTGTTCGGCGTCAGCCGAGAGCTGTGATGTTGCGTCTTATACGGGGAATTTCATCTTCCGGATCATATCCGGCGGGGTTCCCTCAAGCGCGATCCACTCGCTGGCTGCGCGGATCGTGAACGTAGGAATGCCGACCTCATGCGTCAAGACTGGATATATCCAACCGCCAGAGTTCGGCAGCATAAGCGTCGAGCGTTTCTTGAGGGATTTCCATGAGATAGGGACCTTGCGTCCAGAGCAGAGCAGCGCGGACCGGCTTGTCCGGGACGATTTCGCGCACAGCCAGGCGGTAGGCGGCAAGCTGGTAGAGATAGACCGGCGCGACGGCCGCCAGATCGCGCGGGGCGCCGCGGTTGGTCTTGTAGTCGACGATGAGGGCTTCGCTGTCCGTGATGGCCAGCCGATCGAGCTGACCGGCAATGCGAAGCGGCGGGCCCGCCGCGCCATCGGGACGGGGAATCACCGCCACGACCGGCACCTCGGCCTGGCTTCCGGCGCCGAACACTGGCGCAAAAGTTGTATCAGTCAAGATGGCCAGCACCTCTTCGGCAATACTCGCGAGCGTGCGTGCCGGAAGGCCGCGTCCGCGCTCGGCCAGAAAGGCCTTCGCCGCCTTCGCGCGAGCCTTGGGCGGAATGGCAGGCAGATGCTCCAGCAGGGCGTGCGTGAGCGTGCCGCGCAGGAAGCGGGACTGATCGGCGAGCTTGCCCGGGCTCATGGCCGCGGGCTCGGCCTTGGGGTCCTTCGGCGGCGGCGCCGGCAGCGGCTCGCCTTCATCGTCGGTATCGTAGGGCGCGAGCCGTGATGGAGCGAGCGGCACCGTGAGCTGGGGCTCGCGCGGCACCGCGGTTTCACTCCACGGCGGAAGCGGAGCAGCGGCTTGCTGCGCCGTCAGCGTAACCTTGGGCCGCTCCGGCTCGGCCGTCTGTGGCACGGCGAGGCGCAGCACCTCACGGCCTCCATCTCCCGGAACGCGTTCGAGCGCGCCTTCCAAGCCATTGCGGATCAGCTCGTACCAGCAGCCGGGCTCGGGACCGCGGCGCCCTTCGAAGCCTGCCACGTAGAGGCGATCGCGCGCGCGCGTCATCGCGACGTAGAGCAGCCGGTTGCGCTCCTCGCGGTCCTTCTGCTTCAGGCTATCGCGCGCCTCGCGGATCGGATCGAGCCCGCCCGTGCCCTTCACCGGCCAGACGAACGGGGGCGGCGTGCCTCCTGGGCGCTGCATCGCGTCGAGCTTCATGGGGCGGCCCGCCTGGCTCGCGGCCGAGCCTGCGCTGCACGTGTCGGGGAGGAACACGACGGGGGCCTCCAGCCCCTTGGCGCCGTGCACCGTCATGACACGCACCTGATTGCGGCCATGCTCCATGTCGCGTTTGATGTCGCGCGTGCCGTCGCGCATGAACGAGAGGAAGCCGGCGAGCGAGGGCGGCGCGCCATCGTCGTAGGTGAGCGCGAGATTGAGGAACTCGTCGAGCGGATCGATGGCATCGGGGCCGAGACGCGCGATGAGCTTCGCGCGCACCTGGTCGCGATCGAGGAGGTCTGCGAAGAACTCGAACGGCGGACGGAAGTCGGCCGCCTTGCGCCAGCGCTTCAGCGTTTCCGCCGCCTCGGTGAAGCGCGGCGTGTCCTTGCCCATTTCGAGCAGAGCCTTCCAAAGCGTGCCCTTGCGCGGCTCGTCGGCCCGTTCCCGTCCCCTGAAGGCGAGCGCGGTGAGATCCGAGTCATCGAGGCCGAAGATCGGGCTCTTCAGCACCTCGGCCAGGGCGAGATCGTCCTCGGGGAGCGTCAGGAAGTCTCCCAGCGAGAGCATGTCCTGCACCGCGATCTGCTCGGTAAGGCGCATGCGGTCCGCACCGGCGACAGGGATGTCGCGCGCCTTCAGCGCCTGCACCATCGGGGCTGCGAAGGGCGCGCGCTTGCGCACGAGGATCAGGATATCGCCGGGCTCGATGGGACGGCCTGCTGACGCCAGCATCTCGCCCCGCGCGAGCCAGTCCCTGATGGTGTCCGCGATGCGGTTGGCGAGCTTGACGACGGGCGGCTCCGCCGACTGCTCCTCCAGCGGCGACCAGGCATCCGCGGGATCGACGTCGACCACCTGCTCCGTCGGCCAGATCTCCACGAGACCGGCATGGCCTGCGCGCTTTGCCGCGTGCGGGGCGGGCGTGACGCCGGGCGTGCGCAAGGGATCGGCGAACACGCGATCCACCGCATCGAGCACGGGAGCGACGGTTCGGAACGACAGCGTGAGCGGGATGCGCCGCCACGTCACCCCGGCGCTGGCGCCGAGCTCCGCGAACCGGTTTCCCATCTCCGAGAACATTTCCGGCGCGGCACCCTGGAACGAATAGATGGACTGCTTCTCGTCACCCACCGCGAACAGCGTGCGCGGCTCCTCGCGAGCGCCCACCCCGGAGAAGAACTCGGTGGCGATGGCCTCGACGACGCGCCACTGCGAGGGGCTCGTATCCTGGCTTTCGTCCACCAGGATGTGATCGAGCCCCTTGTCGAGCTTGAACAGCACCCATTCGGCAGACTCGCGCGTTGAAAGCAGGTTGCGGGTGCGGGCGATGAGATCGTCGAAATCGAGCGCGGCGCGCCGCACCTTGGCTTCCGTGTAGCGCTGCTGCACGGCATCGGCGAGACGCAGGAGCGCCATGGTCGCCTCCACGATGGCCGCACCCTGCTGCTCGGCATAGAGGGCGACGAAGCGGCCTTGCGCGCGCGCGAGCATCGGCTCGACCTCCGGGTTCTTCTCCTTCAGCGCCTTGGTGAGGAACTTGTCGCGGGGTGCGCCGTCGCTCTTCAGGAACAACCCCGAAAGGGCTTCGATGCGCGCGTGGTCGGTTGCGGCCTGAAGCGCATCGGTGATCTTCGCGGCCATGTTGGCGTCGGTCTTGCCGCCACCTAGCAGGACAGACCGCACGTGCGCGAGATCGCGCGGCGAGAGCAGGGTTGCAGCTTCCGCCTGAATGGCGGCGCGCGTGATGCCGGAACGAATGGAAAAGTGGCGCCGGTAGAGTTCGTCCACCGCGCCGAGGCCGGACGGCCCGCCGTCCGAAACGGACGGCATGCGCACGGCCGTCTCCAGCCAGTCGCGGTGGCTCAAGGCATCGGCCAGGATCTCGTCGAAGCGATCGTCGGCGGCGTAGGCGATGGCGGCTTCGAGCGCCTGCCCCATCGGGCTCGACCGCTTGCGCGCGGCGGCGCCGATGACCTGATCGATGGCCTCGCGCATGAGCTTGCGGGATGTTTCCTCATCGAGGATCGCGAAGCCCGGCGTCACACCGGCTTCGAGCGGGAAGCGCTGAAGCAGGCGTTCGGCGAACGCGTGGATGGTCTGCACGCTGAGGCCGCCCGGCGTCTCGGTGGCGCGCGTGAAGAGCGTGCGGGCGAGCGCGGTCTCCTCGGGAGCGGGCACACGGCCCAGGAACTCCGTCAACGTGCGCGCAAGGTCGCTCTCCGGCAGCATCACCCATTTCGAGAGGCTCTCGAATACGCGCTTCGACATCTCGGCCGCGGCGGCCTTGGTGTAGGTGAGGCAGAGGATGCGCTCGGGCGGCGTTCCTGCGAGCAGGAGGCGCAGCACGCGCATGGTGAGCACGTGCGTCTTGCCGGTGCCCGCGTTGGCGCTGACCCAGACCGAGGCGACGGGGTCCGCCGCGTCGGCCTGGAGGCGCGTGGTGCGCTCGAGCTCAGCCTTGATGGACGCGAGGTTGGACATGACTCAGACCTCCTCCTCGCCAGAGGCACCGGACGACCATTCGGCAACGCGCGCGAGATGCGCGTATTCGTCGTAGTCGTATCCGAAGCGCGCGCGCCGCAGGGGACGATAGGGCGTCCGTTCGTCGTCGAAGCGGGCGACGTGACGCTGGAGGCCGACGAGAGCCTCCGCCGCCAGCGTGGCGACGTCCGGCACCTTGACATCGTGCTCCTCGCCCGGGGGCTCACCGCCGGACGCGCGAATGTAGCGTAGCGTGGCGACGGGGCGCTTCGGCATCTTCTCGAAGCCGAGCGTCGCATCGCCTGCGATGGCGGCTTCGAGCGGAAGCTGCGGCGCGACGCCCGCGAGCACCTTGGTATCGCTCGGCGGATTGCCGGTCTTATAATCGGAGATCACCAGCGCTTCTTGCATGATATCGATGCGGTCGGCGCGAGCCGTCAGCGTGAACGGTCCGGCCGGCGCGGCGAACACGAGCTGGCCGTTGATTTCCGTCCTCACTTGCGCGACGCCCGCGCGCCGTGCGGGCTCGGTGGCGGCAAACCACGCGGCAAAGCGCTCGAAGCGGGGAATCCAGAACGCGGCGATGCGGGGATGGGCGGCGTAGGCATCGAGCGTCGCCCGCGCGAAGCGGACAAGCTCGGCCTCGGTGTTTTCCGGAAGCTCCGTCGGATAAGCCTCCGCGAACGCAGACAGGGCGCCGTGGATGATGCTGCCGCGAAGCGCCGCGCCAGGCGGCTGGCCCAGCGGATCGAGCGGCTCGAGTTTCAGAATGTCACGGGCGAAGATCGCGTAGGGATTGCCGATCCAGGTCTCGATGCGCGAGACGGACAGCTTGCGGGGGCGCTGCGCGAGCGTGGGACGCGGCTCCGGCGCCTTGAGGCGCGGCACGGGCGCGACAGCATCGCGCTGACGCGCCCATGCGAGCCAAGGTTGCTTCGGCACGAGGGCGGAGCCGACGTTCATGCCATCGAGCAAGGCTTGCAGACGCAGCAGCCAGCGCGACGGCACGGTGGGCACGCCATCCTTCTTCTCGGCCCGCGTGAGGATCACCTCCGGAGCGGCGAGCAGCGTCGCGAAATCGTGGGCGGACTGTCCGATCTTCTCCTCGGGCGAAGGCAGACCGAGCGCTTCGCGCATGGGCCGGTTGAGCCAGGGACCGGGATCCGACGATTTGGGCCACGTGCCGTCGTTGAGCGAACCCAGGATGACCACGTCGGTCTGCTGCAATCGCGCTTCGAACGGTCCCCAGATGAAGAGACGCGGATGGACGGGGCCGCGCGGGCGCACGGTCTCGGCGCTCGCAAGGCTGCGATAGAGATCGGCGTAATCGGCAGGAGGCAGCTCGAGTGGCGGAAGTTGCTCGTCGAGCAGGCTCGCGAAGAAACGCGCGGCCGTCTCGCCCGCCTCATCGCGCCAGAGCGAGCTTTCCGGCTCGTCCTTCCCGTCGGGATCGGGAGGCAGCTCGGCCATGGCTTCAGCGGCCTTGCAATGCGCGTCCACCAGGGCGCGAAGCGGCACAGGCGCGCCAGGCTCGTACAGCGCGATCAGCGGGGCGAAGGCCGCGCGGAAGCGCGCCAGCAGATCGCGTGCGCCTTGCCAATCCTCGGTCCAGAGACGCGTGACGGCCGGATGGAGGCGCACGCGGCGGTCGCGATCGGCGGAGGCACGCTCGAAGGCGGCTTCCACGCCGTCGAGGCCATCGCCAAGGTAGGGCGTGCGGAAGGTCGCGATTTCGAGAGCGCGCGCGGCGCGGCGTGCCGCGAAGGGATCGAGGCCGAGGCGCGTCAACGGATGCTTCAGAAGCGCAACCACCTCGGCGGGGGCAAAGCGCGTCGCGGCGGCATTGACCACGAGATCGAGGAAGGCGCCGGGCGGCGTCTTGGCGAGCGGCCGGCCGGCGGAATCGTCCACCTTGATGCCCCAGGCTTCGAGGCGGATGGCGACGCGGCGGGCGAGGAGACGATCCGGGGAGACGAGCGCGGCGGTGCGGCCCGGCGTCTCGGCGGCTTCACGCAGAATGAGCGCGACGGCCTCCGCCTCGTCCTGCGATGTCGGCGCCTCGATGAGGCTCAGGCCTTGCGGCGCGGCGCCTGCCGGATCTCGGCGCGCGGCGGCGGCGAAGGCTTCCCAGCGCTCGGTCGTTCCGGCCGGGCGCATGGCCTCGGCGATGAGACGGCTGCGGGCCCGCGCGGCCTCCGAGGCGTGCTCGCCCAGGCGCTGCACGGCGGAACGCTCGCAGCCCAATTGATCAAGCAGCTTCTTCAAGCCGAACTGAGGGTGCTCAGGATGCTCGGGGCCGATGGTGCTCCAGCTTTCGGCATCGAGATCGGTATCGAGCGCGGGCAGCACGATGGCGCCTTGCGGCAGACCGGCGACGGCGCGCATCAGCTCTACTGTCGCGGGAATGGAGCCGGTGACGCCGGCGACGATAACGGGCGCATCGGGCGGCGAGGTTGCGAGGCGGTTCGCCTCGGCGCGGATCACGGCGTTGCGGCGGCCCACGGCGGAGAGGTGGCCGCTCTGCGCGAGATAACCCGGCCACGCCTGCGTAACGATCTCCAGGAACTGGAGCGTCTTCTGCCAATGCTCGGAGAACATCTCGGGCACGAGCTTGGCGAGGCCGTCGAGGCTCACGTTCTCGGTCTCGACCATGTCCATCAGAGCGGCAAGCTCTTTGGCGAGAACGGACGCTTGCGCGGGCGTGCTGCTCCCCGCCGCGGCCAGCGGCTCCAGCGCCGCGTCTCCGCGCGCCCGGTGCATGGCCTCGGTCCACCTCTGGATGAGGCTCGCGAGAACGAGGCGGCGCTCCAACTCCGAAATGGCGGGTGGGATAGCGCCGAGATCAGCCGATGCCTCGGGTTGCGCGGCCGCCGAGATCAGCGACAGATCCTCCTCGCCTTCGGAGATCGCCACGATCTTGGGCAGAAGCAGCGCACGGCCACCGGAGGCGCGCAGGAAGGCATCCTGCAAGGCACGCGTGGCGCGCCGCGTCGGCAGGTAGAGCGTGATGCGCGGCAGGTCCATCAAACCGGGCGCATGGCCGCCCGAAGCAGGCAGGCTGCCGTCGAGAATCGCCGTCGCCAGGCAATCGAGGAACGGCCGCCCAGCTTCAACAGTGTAGATATTTGCGCGTTCCCGCAGCGTCATCGCCAGCGTGATGCCCCCAGACCCCGTCAAAGTGCGCAGACGCGTGGGGTATAGCACTATCGGGAAGGGTTTCAGGCACTTGCCGCGCGATCTATCCACCGTTCCGCTTCCTCCACGGATTGCGGCGTGCCGACGTGCATCCAGGCGCCTTCTAGGCGCAGTCCGAAAAGGCGCCCGCGATCGATGGCGCGATCCCACAGCGTGTTGAGGGAAAACGCACCTTTCGGGGCATCCTCGAACAATCTGGGGTGCGCGATGGACACACCGGTGAAAACGAACGGTGCCTCGCGCCTTTCGCCACGCCGCGAAAGCACGCCGTCCGCGTCCATGGCGAAATCACCGTGCCCGTCGTAGCCGAGGCTGGTCGCGCCGAGGGCGAGCAGCATCAGGCTATCCATGCGATCGGGATCGAATGCCTGGATCAGGCGGGCGATGTTGGAGCCGACGCCTTCGATCCACACCGAATCCGAGTTGTGAATGAGGAACGGCGCATCGCCCAGGAGCGGCAATGCGCGCACTACGCCGCCGCCTGTGTCGAGCAGGGCGTCGCGCTCGTCGGAGATGATGATGGCCGGATTCGTGCGGCTGGCGAGATGCGCCTCGATCAGGTCCGGCAGGTAGTGCACGTTCACCACGGCCCGCTTGATGCCGCCCGCGGCCAACCGATCGAGCACGTGGTCGATCAGCGGCTTGCTCTTGAGGCGCACCAGCGGCTTCGGCACGACATCCGTCAGCGGGCGCATCCGTTTGCCGAGACCGGCGGCCAGCACCATCGCGGTGGTGATGTTCTCTGTCACGCGCGGCTCCCGTCCAGGGGCGAAAGACGACGCGCTGTAGGTGCGTCCCCGCACAATCCGCAACCGTGTCTGGACCCCGACCTCCGTCGGGGTGACGTCAGAGATGGGGCGAGCCTTCGCCGATATACACCCGTCATCCCGGCGGTCGTGGCAGAGCCATGCTTCGCATGGATGGCCGGGGTCCAGACATGGTTGCGGCACGCTGTCGGCTTCGGGCGCGCGAGGTAGGCGCTCATGGGCATCTCGTCAGATGTTCGGAGGCTCATTACGGGTGGAGGCCGGGACATGACGATCGAACCAGCCCTTGAGAGCCGCAAGCTCGGGATGAGCCAAGCCGCGCTCCAGATAGCGCCATATGCGAGGTATGTGACGCAAATACGCTTGCTTGCCGTCCCGCATGGCGAGACGCGCGAAAATTCCCAGGATCTTGGTGTTTCGCTGGACGCCGAGCGCCGCATAGGCGAAGCGGAACGCCTCCCGGTCGAAAGCCGGGTCGACAGCCGAGCGCATGCGCAGATAGTAGGACAGCAGCTCGGTCTCGAGATCGGCGGGCACATCGAGGCGCGCATCCTGCAGCAACGAGACGAGGTCGTAGGCGAGCGAGCCCGCGAGCGCGTCCTGGAAGTCGAGGAGCCCCGCGCGCTTGTAGCCTTCGCGATCCGGCAGCCACACGAGATTGGGCGAGTGATAGTCGCGCAGCACCCAGCCTTTCGGCTCCGACGCCAAGCGCGCGAACACGCTATCCCAGGCCGCCAGGAACTCCTGGCGTATCTCGGGGGGGATCGGTCCTGCATGGATCGCGCGCCAATACCAATCAGGCAGCAGCTCCACCTCGATTTCGAGCACGCCGCGATCCTGGGGCGGGACGCGATGCACGCCGCCGCCCGGCAGCTCGATCTCGTCCGGCACCGGCAATGTGCTCAGCACGAGCAGCGCATCTGTCGCCGTGCGCCAAAGCTCGGCCTGAGACGCCGTGCCGTTTGCGATCTCGGCGCCGAACACGCGATCCCCGAAATCCTCGAGCAGCAGAAAACCGGTGTCCATATCGGCGGCGTAGATCTCCGGCGCACTGAGGCCCGATTGGCGGAGCGCGGACGCCACGGCCACGAAGGGGCGGACATCCTCCGCCAGGCGCGCGATGCGGCTATAGGGCAAGCCGTCGCGGATCGGCGGACCATCGGGCTGGCGCGGCTGATCCATCAGGATGGCTTTCCTGCCATTCAGAGTCAGGCGCGCATAGGCGCGAGCGGACGCGTCGCCTTGAAGGTAGGCCGCGCGGGCCTCGGCCCAGGGACGCGACCGGCTTAGAAAATCACCCATGGCGGCGACGCGGGCGAGCCTCACGCTCCACGTTCCCTTAGCCTTGAAGGTCACCGTCCGCTGGTCGGACTCAGTTCCTTGCTCCAGGTGAATGTCGAGCCTGTTGTCGTGGCGCAGGCTCGGGGCGCGCTCCGGCCATTCCACCAGCGCGGCGCCGTTGGCGACATACTCGTCGAAGCCGAGCTCGATCAGCTCGTCCTCGCCCGAGAGGCGGTAGAGATCGAGATGAGCGAGTTCGACGCGCGGCGAGGCATAAGTCTGTACGAGAGAAAAGGTCGGGCTCGGAATTTCCGCTTCCGCATCCGCCAGAACGGCGCGAATGAGGGCACGGGCAAAGGTGGTTTTTCCGGCCCCCAGGTCTCCCGAGAGGGTCACGAGGTCGCCGCGGGCGAGCTTCAGCGCGATGCGTTCTGCCAAGCGCGCGACGGCTGCTTCGTCGGCGTCAATTACGCGCCAATCGTGCTGGATCGGGGCGCGCTGTGTCGAGGGTGGCGTTTGCGGGGGCATTCCGGTTCTGCTCAAGACCACGTTCCGGGAACCGTACCGTGACCTTGGTTCCTCTTCCAGGCTCGCTGTCGAGCATCATGTCGCCCCCGTGGAGGTCCACCAGGCTCTTGACGATGGAGAGGCCGAGCCCTGCCCCACGGTGCTTGGAGCCCTGGCTGCGGCTCTCGAAGCGCTCGAAAATGCGCCGCTGCTGCTCCTTGGGGATGCCAACGCCCTGATCTTCCACCGAGAACACCATGGCGCCATCCTCCCGCCAGCAGGAGAGGTGGATGACCCCTTCGGGCTTCGAGAACCCGACGGCGTTGGACAGCAGGTTGTAGAGCACCTGGCGCACGCGCTGCTCGTCGGCGGTGAAGGTGACCGCATCGTCCGCGATGGCGATGTCGAGCGTGAGGCGGGCGCGGGCTGCGCGCTCGCGGACGCCGTTGATGGCGAGATCGATCACCGCTCGCACGTTCACGGCGTCGAGCTTCAGCTCCAGCCCACCGGCATCGATGGTGGCGAGATCGAGGATGTCGTCGATGATGGCGAGCAGCGTTTTGGACGAGAAGGCGATGTCATCGAGATATTCACGCTGACGCGGCGTGAGGGAGCCGAAGATCGGATTGGCCAACAGCTCGCTGAAGCCGATGATGTTGGTCAGTGGCGTGCGCAGCTCGTAGGAGATGTGGCCGATGAACTGGTTCTTCAGCTTGTCGGCGGTCACGAGTGCTTCGTTGCGCTCGATGAGGGCACGCTCGTAGCGTTTCGAATCCGTCACGTCGACGAAGGTGAGCAGCGTGCCGCCATCCGGCAGCGGCGTCACCGCGTAGTCGATCACGCTGCTGTCGGGGCGCACCATCTGGCCTTCGAGCGGCTCACGCTGCTCGAACGAGGTCACTGAGCGGCTGATCTCCGACCACGTGGCCATCTCGCCATAGAGCACCTGCGTGACGCGGATGAACTCATCGATGTGCGGGCTTTCGGCAAGCTGGGGGCGCGAAAGCTTCCAGATCGAGGCAAAGGCCGAGTTGAAAAGCGACAGGCGGCCGTCGGTGGCGAACACCGCGACGCCTTCCTTGAGGCTGTTCAGCGTCTCGGTCTGCACGCTGATGAGCGCGTTATACCGGCTCTCGAGCGCGATGCGCTCGGTCTCGTCTTGATAGAGGTAGGTGACGCCGCCATCCGGTCGTTGTGCGGCCATGACATGGAGATCGCGGCCGTCGGGCAGATGCCACCAGTCCTCGTGCTCGGTGTCCTCCTTGTAGCACTTGAGGACCTTGGACTTCCATTCGCGGTAATTCACCACCTCGGGCAAGCGGCCGAGCTCACGCAGCCGGTCGAGCACGGTTCCGTCGCGCGGGTTGGTCGCCAGCCAATCGGCATCGAGCCGCCAGAGCTTCTGATACGCCGCGTTGAAGAACGTGAGCTTCTGCTCGGAGTTGAAAATGGCAACCGCCGTCGCCACGCGATCCAGCGTGCGGTCGTATGCGGCGATCTGGCGATCCAGCTCGCCCTTCGCGGTTTCGAGATCGGCGACGTCGATGGCGGCGCCGGCGGTGGCATCGCCGAGCGGCAGAACCGTGACCTCGTGCGTCTTGCGCTCGGAGCCGACGACGAGCGGCATGCGCTCCTTGAAGGTCTGGCCGGTTTTCAGAACGCGCGACACGGCCTTGCGCTGGCGGGATTCGAGCAGCTCGATCTGGCTGTCGATGACCTCGGTCTCGTTCTCCGCGTCCACGGCCTTCACGTAGGCGCTGTTGACCCAGGTCAGCCGCCCGCTCGCGTCGTGCAGCCAGGCAGGGTGGGGCAGCGCGCTCAGAAGCGCGCGGCTCGAGCGCACGTCACGCGCGAGACGCATGTGCTGATCGAGAATGACGGAGAGATCGCGCTTGTAGCCGGCGACGTCCTTGAAGCGCAACACCGCGCGGCCGCCCGCAGCGCGCCCGTCCGCTTCCACGTGACCACCGGCTGCGGTCTTCAGAATGAGATTGAAGGCACGCCCTTCGGCAAGCAGACCGTCGAGCGCGGACTTGAGCGCCGCGGTGCTCTTCTGGTCGAGCCAGAAGTTGAAACGCACGAGCTCCACCGAATTGGCCGGAAGCCCCGGTACGCCCGCGAGCGTGTTGGTGACGACGGAGAAGCCCTTACCCTGCTCCCAGTGCATGAGAACCTGCGGCTCGGCCTTGATCAACGCCTCGGCGGCGGCGAGCGCGCGGCGCAGGTCGCGGGCTTCGTCCTGGGCGCGGCCGGTCTGGCGGCGCAGGCTCGTGATGGTCTGGTAGAGCAGATACAGCGCGCCCGCCGCACCTGCCGCCACCAGCGCGGCCAAAATCCACGGGCCACCCGGCAGGCCGCCTTCCTCCATCATCCGGCGGCCGGAGGCGAGCGTAGCCGTCAGCACGGTCACGCAGGCGAGGCTCGCCAGGATGAGCATGATGAGCTCGACCCTGGTGTTCTGCCGCTCTGGCGTGGGGCTCTTGGTTGGCATCGATCTCGGGGTTTTTCAGGCCATGAGGCCGCGGCGCCGGAAAAGGACGCTGCGAATCGCTTCCGAAGTATGAGGAGCTTCGGGGGCCGATGCCAGCCCATCCAGGGCACAGCGTGGCGGCCAAAAGAGCCGTTGCGGGGCGCGGCTATGCCCTCCGCCTGATTCGCTGCATCACAAAAAAGAAAAACCCGCGAGCGGCAGCGCCCGCGGGTTTCGTTCGTTATCGGATCGCTTCTGCGATCAGTAGCGATAGTGATCCGCCTTGTAGGGGCCTTCGACCGGCACGCCGATGTAGTCCGCCTGCTCAGGACGCAGCTTGGTGAGCTTCACGCCGAGCTTCTCGAGGTGGAGGGCGGCGACCTTCTCGTCCAGCACCTTCGGCAGCGTGTAGACCTTCTTCTCGTACTTGCCGGGGTTGGCCCAGAGGTCGATCTGCGCCAGCGTCTGGTTCGAGAACGACGACGACATGACGAACGACGGATGCCCCATGGCGTTGCCGAGGTTCACGAGGCGGCCTTCAGACAACAGGATGATGCGGTTGCCCGAGGGGAACTCGATCTCGTCCACCTGCGGCTTGATGTTGGTCCACTTGAAGTTCTTGAGGCCCGCAACCTGGATCTCGTTGTCGAAGTGGCCGATGTTGCAGACGATGGCGCGATCCTTCATCTGCCGCATGTGCTCGACGGTGATGATGTCCTTGTTGCCGGTGGCCGTGACGTAGATGTCGGCGCGGCTGAACACGTCCTCGATGGTCGCGACCTCGTAGCCTTCCATCGATGCCTGCAGAGCGCAGATCGGATCGATCTCGGAGACGATGACGCGCGCGCCGGCCTGGCGGAGCGAAGCGGCCGAGCCCTTGCCGACGTCGCCGAAGCCCGCGACGAAAGCGACCTTGCCGGCCAGCATCACGTCGGTTGCGCGGCGGATGGCATCGACGAGAGATTCGCGGCAGCCGTAGAGATTGTCGAACTTCGACTTGGTGACGCTGTCGTTGACGTTGATGGCCGGGAACAGGAGCTGGTTCTGCTCAGCGAGCTTGTAGAGGCGGTGAACGCCGGTGGTGGTCTCCTCGGACACGCCGCGGATGGAGGTCGCCACGTGAGCGAACCAGCCCGAGGGCTTCTCCTTGAGCAGGCGCTTGATGAGGGCGAAGAAGATCTCTTCCTCCTCGGAGCCCGGCTTGTCGAGGAAGGCGGTGTCGCCGTTCTCGGCGCGCAGGCCGTGGTGGACGAGCATGGTGGCATCGCCGCCGTCATCGAGGATCATGTTGGGAACCCCACCGCCGTGCCAGTCGAAGAGGCGGGCGGTGTAGTCCCAGTACTCGACCAGCGTCTCGCCCTTGTAGGCGAACACCGGCGTGCCGGCCGCCGCGATGGCGGCCGCGGCGTGGTCCTGCGTCGAGAAGATGTTGCAGGAGACCCAGCGCACGTCGGCGCCGAGGGCCTTCAGCGTCTCGATCAGAACCGCGGTCTGGATGGTCATGTGGAGCGAGCCCGCGATGCGCGCGCCCTTGAGCGGCTGCTTGGGGCCGTACTCGGCGCGGATCGCCATCAGGCCCGGCATTTCCGTTTCCGCAAGCTCGATCTCCTTGCGGCCGAAGGCTGCGAGCGAGATGTCCTTGACGATGTAGTCCTTGGAGGCGGTCATGGGGGTCCCTTTTTCGAGCGTTTCCCGAGAGACCAATGGCTCATCGGGCCGAAAGTCCGCCCTCCTATAGCCGCGCCGTCCGCTCCTCGCAATAAGATATAAACAAGTCCTTATGTCCCCGCGACGGGATGCCTTAGAGGGGACCGGCCATGGATTTCGGCAAAGGGCCGGTTTTAGCCCACCGGGTGCAGCGCCTTAGGCGTTTCAATCCTGGCGTGTCTGGATCCCGGCCTCCGCCGGGATGACGTCGAAAGGAAGCCACCGCTTCACTCCTTTGGCAGCCACCCGCCTGCGCGGCATGCGGCAGACGAATCTGGACCCCGACCGTCCCTGCGAAGCATGGTTCCGCCATGACCGCGAAGGACGGCGAGCGCTCGTCACCCAAATTCCCGCATGCGTTCTGCGGAGGCCCGTTTTCCACCAAACCCTGGGCCACAGACCCCATTCTCGTTTCGGCTTCAATGTGTCTGGACCCCGACCTTCGTCGGGGTGACGGATGAGAGGGTAGTCAATCCGGTGCAACAAATTCCAACGTCATCCCGGCGGAGGCCGGGATCCAGTCACGCGTGCCGCATTGGCGGCAGGCGGGTTGCGATGACGAGGGGAGGTCAAGGAGTGGAAGGACGACGCCGTCCTAGGTCCGTGGCAGGCCTGACTTTGTCACAGGTCGGCTCTGGGTACGGGAGTGGCCACGTTCGGCAGAGGCACCGCGCCTTGCGGGACGCAAGCGCCGCGATCAGTCTTCCTCGGCCAGTTCCTCGCCGAAGCCGGTTTCCACCAGATTGACGAGGGCTTCCAGCGCTTCGGGGCCTTCCGCACCCTCGGCGGTGATGTACAGCGTCGAGCCGGGGCCAGCGGCGAGCATCATGAGGCCCATGATGGATGTGCCGCCCACGGTCTGTCCGTCGCGCGTGACGGTGACAGCCGCTTCATAGTTCTCGGCGAGTTTCACGAACTTGGCGGACGCGCGGGCGTGCAGGCCCTTGCGGTTCACGACCGTAACGACGGCCTCGGGACGCTTGCTGTCTCGGATCTCGGGCATTCGCGCGTCCCGTCACACTCTATTGCTCGCCCGACAATTCCTGACTGGCGACCTTAATGTACTTGCGCCCTGCTTCGCGGGCCAGAGTTACCGCCTCGTCCAGCGGCACCTCCTCGCGCAGCCCGGCAAGCTTCACCAGGATCGGCAGATTGATGCCGGCAATGATCTCCACCTTGGCCTCGTCCATGACGGAGATGGCAAGGTTGGACGGGGTGCCTCCGAACATGTCGGTGAGGATGATGACGCCGGACCCGGTTTCCGTGCGGCGGACCGCTTCCAGGATCTCGCTGCGGCGCGCTTCCATGTCGTCCTCGGGACCGATCGAGATGGTCTCGAGCTGGGTTTGAGGCCCGACGATGTGTTCGAGTGCCGCCCGGAATTCGACTGCCAAGCCACCATGGGTGACGATCACGAGTCCGATCATCGAGCTGTGCCGAAATTGTTTCGAGTTCGCATATGCCGAGCGCTGGCCCGATGTCGGGGGCGTCCCCTAAGTCTCCTTGGCGTCACGACAATCTCCGTGGTGTCATGATGCTTGCGGCAGCCGCCGCCCCGTCTTGTACGGCGGGCCGGAGACTTACAGGGGTTCGCGGGCAAAGCAAGGGGTTTCCTGCTCACACTCACGGGGGAGTTAATATCGCCGGGGCCGCATCGAGAGCCAGAACCAGCTTGAGAGGAGCAGAGGGTTCGAACGCCGCGAGGCGCACGACGGGCACAGACAGGCCGAAAAAGGTCTCCCGCCTCTCCTCCAGCGGATAGCGAGGGACCTCGGCCGCGGGGACGAGATCCACGACCAGCGCCAGCAACGCCGAAGGGCAATACGGAAGCTGCACGATGCCGAGGCCCCGAACCTCGATTTTACCGGCAATCGTGGGTGGCGGGGTGACCTCGATACCGCCCGGGGTAGAGACCAGACGCACCTGATCGTCGGAGAGAAGCTCGACACGGTGGGTGAGATGCGCGAGCCGGGGCGTCGCGATGGCGCGCAGGGCGAGGTCCGATTTTCCGGATCCCGACGGGCCGCGGATCAGCGCAGCCTTGCCGCCCAAGGCCACCGCCGTCGCGTGGACGAGATCAGCCGCGCTCTCGGATTGGCTCATGATACCGATCCGCTCCCGCACGCCGGCCGCTCGTGACGCCAGCGCGGGCCGAGCTCAGAAGTCCCGGAAGCCGCACGACGAAACGCCCGCCACGCTTCTTGCCGTCACCCTTCACATTCTCCGCGTAGATCTCGCCGCCGTGGGCGCGGATGATCTCACGTGAGATCGAGAGGCCGAGGCCCGAGTTCTTGCCACGGGTCGCCTCGGTGTCGGGGCGGTCCGTGTAGAAGCGGTCGAAGATGATCTCCAGGCGGTCGTCGGGAATACCGGGACCTTCGTCCTCGACGGAAAGCTCCACCATGCCGTCGACACGGCTGACATGCACGGAAACGGCCTTTCCTTCGGGCGAGAAGGAGATGGCGTTGTCGACAAGATTGGTCAGCACCTGACCGAGCCGGCCCGCATGGCCGTTGACGAGGAAAGCGCCGTCGAAGGGCGCGGGGACGATGGTGGTCTCCACGCGGCGCGTATCGCCGGACAGGATATCGCGGAAGATCTGGGTGACGCTGGCGACCACGCTGGTCGCGTCCAGGGGACCCATCTGCTGGCGGGCCAGCTCCGCATCGAGGCGGGAGGCGTTGGAGACGTCGGTGATGAGACGATTGAGCCGCTTCAGCTCGTTCTGGATCTGCTTCACGACCTCCTTACGCTGATCCTCGGTCTTGGCGTAGGCGAGGGATTCCGCCATCGAGCGCGCGGCGGTCAGCGGGTTCTTCAATTCGTGCGCGACGTCGGCTGCGAAGCTTTCGCTCGCCTCCACGCGCCGATAGAGAGCGGCGGTCATGGCCGAGAAGGCTGAGGCCATCTGGCCGACCTCGTCGGTGCGTTGGGCGAAGTCCGGCAGCTCGTGGCGCGCGCTGATGTTGCGGCTCACGAGCTCGGCCGCGGCGGAGAGACGGCGGATCGGGCCTGCAACGGTTCGGGCCAGCATCAATGCGCTCAGCAGCGTCGCGAGGATCGCAAAGGCAGCCAGGAGCCAGATCTGGTCACGCTGGTCGGACAGGATCTGGTCGATCTCGCCCGGTGGCGTCGACATCAGCAGCACGCCCTGCACAACAGACGCGCGCTGGATCGGTACGGCGGTTGAGACGATCTGCTCGCCCTTCTCGTTGAGCAGAAGCATGGCGGTCGCGGTGCCTTGCAGCGCCATCCTCACCTCGGGATAGGAGGTGCCGTTGGCGTTGCCGATCTCCCGGTAAACCGGCAGATCCTCATTCATGAGCATCCAGGACTTGAGGCGAGTCCAGAAGTTCTTCGTGCGGGTCTTGCTGTCGCCGCTCACCTTCGGCTCGTGGCGCGAAAGCTGGCCGCGCTTCAGCAGCGTGGCCGAGTCCATCACCAGCGTTCCGTCGCGGCTGTAGACGCGGGCGCGGCGCGTGGTCGGCTGAATGAGACGGCGCAGAATGGGCGCCACGCGCTCCGGCCGGATGGACAACTCGTGCGCGGTGAAAGCCACGTCGTCCGGGGGAGCGGCCTTCTCGTTCGAGGGCAGGCTATCGGTATGGATGATCAGGCGGCCGGTCTCGACACGGGCATCGCCCGCGATGGCGGCAGCGATGATCTCGCCCTGAACGCGCAGCGACTCGCGCTTAGCGTCGATCAGCCAGGCATTGTTTTCGCTGAAATAAAGGATGCCGCCGATCATCACGACAAGACCGGCGAGACTGGCGACCAGGATGCGCCGCAAAAGGCTTCCGCTGACGAACCGTACGACCGGGAATGCGCGCCACCAGCGGCCGAACCCGGTCGCGGCTGCCTGAGACTCGGGAGGCGCGGGCTTTCTGCGCAGGAAGTAGCGAGACCGCGCAGCCAGCGACGTCATCCACCGGCGCACGCCGGCTACCATGGCCTCGGGCCCGGTAACATCAGCCGGCGTTCGCTCGGTCTCGAGCGCCATAAACCCTCCATTGCCGACCGAATGTCTCGATCAGCCCGGTTCACCACTTTTCCTGTAGCCCTCGCCCGTCCGGACGCGCATCCGGACACTTCGGGCGGTCCGGCCAGGCTACGCTTCCTTGAAGCGGTAGCCTACGCCATAAAGCGTCTCGATGACGTCGAAATCGTCGTCGACTTGCTTGAATTTCTTGCGCAACCGCTTGATATGGCTGTCGATCGTGCGGTCATCGACGTAGACCTGATCATCGTAAGCCGCGTCCATCAGCGCGTCGCGCGTCTTCACCACGCCCGGGCGGTGGGCGAGCGCCTGAAGGATCAGGAACTCGGTGACGGTGAGCGTGACCGGGCGGTTGTCCCAATGGCAGGTGTGGCGCTCCGGATCGAGCTTCAGCTTGCCGCGCTCCAGGATGTGGGCGACGGTCGGCTCCGGGGCCTGGCCATCCTTCGGCTGAAGGCGGCGGAGAATCGCCCGCACGCGCTCGACGATGAGGCGCTGCGAGAAGGGTTTGGCGATGTAGTCGTCCGCGCCCATTTTCAGGCCGAACAGCTCGTCAATCTCCTCGTCCTTCGAGGTCAGGAAGATGACGGGCATATCCGATTGCTGGCGGACGCGGCGCAGAAGCTCCATCCCGTCCATGCGGGGCATCTTGATGTCGAAGATGCCGAGATCGGCAGGATCTTCAGTGAGGGCCTCCAATGCGGAAGCTCCGTCGCTATAGGTCCGAACCTTGTAACCTTCAGCCTCGAGCGCCATACCAAGCGAGGTCAGAATGTTCCGCTCGTCATCGACCAGCGCAATCGTGCTTTTCTCTTTCATGTCCCGATTATCCTCGCGGCACCCTAAACCGTAGATGGCGCTTTATGGTCCCAAGGTGGATCAATTGTGGCAGGAACCTTCCTACGTGCCGACGTCTGAACCCAGTCTGAACGGCCCCTGGGCCCTGAAACAAACCAAGTGAGATCCTAATGGCAGCTCCCAACCCCGGCATCCCTCAGCAGCAAACTGCCGCACAGATTTCTCCAGGCGAGGCCACGCGCGTCCTGATGCGCTGCGCCCTCAAGGCTTCGCTCGCCACTCTCGAGACGTCGACGGGCCATCCTTACGCCTCGCTGGTGACAATCGCAACCGATGTGGACGGTACGCCGCTGTTCTTCATCTCAACCCTCGCTCTCCACACGAAAAATCTCCTGTCCGATAGCCGGGCGAGCCTCCTGTTCGACGGCACGGACGCCAGCGGAGACCCCCTTGCCGGGGGCCGCGTGACGGTCATGGGGCGGGCGGTCAAGACGCAGCGCGCCTCGGCGCGGGAGCGCTTCCTGGCCCGCCAGGACCATGCCCGGGCCTATGCCGATTTCCCGGACTTCGCGTTCTACGAGCTGGTCCCCGAGCGCGCGCATTTCATCGGCGGCTTCGGCCGCATCGTCGACCTCAAGCCGGATGACATTCTCGTGGATACGAAGGGGGCCGAGCCCCTCATCGCCGCCCACGCCGACATCGTCTCGCATATGAACGAGGATCACGCCGCGGCGGTCGAGCTCTATGCAACGGAGCTTGCCGGCGCGCCGAGCGGCCCCTGGCGGCTTACGGGCGTGGATCCCGGCGGCTTCGACATTGTCTGCGATGGATCAGCGTTGAGGCTTCCATTTTCCACTAAAGTCGAAACGCCAGACGGGGCACGGCAGGAATTCGTGCGTCTCGCAGCCTTGGCGCGTGACCGAAAGTCGAAGGCATAAGTACCCACCGCACGCTTGAAGGGGTAATATGGCGGGTGCTAGTTAGCACCCGCAGCAAGACCCTATTTTTTCAGTGATTGTGCAAGCTCTTCGGAGCTGCGCGCGCGGAGGGCTATTCATGAACGCGATGCCACCGGTCAAACCCGCAACCCAAAATCCTGCGGTTCTGGCCTTTGTGGACCAAGCGAGATCGCTGTTCAAACCCGAGCGCGTCGTCTGGTGCAACGGCAGCAAGGCCGAATACCAGCAGCTCCTCCACGCGATGGTGGCGACGGGCACCGCGCAGTGGCTCAATCCAGAAAAGAGACCCAACTCCGTCATCGTGCGCTCGGATCCTGCCGACGTCGCGCGGGTCGAGGACCAGACTTTCATCTGCTCGCTCTCCAAGGACGACGCAGGCCCGACCAACAACTGGGCGGACCCGGCAGAAATGAAGGCCACGCTCCAGGGCCTGTTCGACGGCGCCATGGTGGGCCGGGCCATGTATGTGGTTCCCTATTCAATGGGGCCCGTGGGCTCGCCCATCGCCCGCATCGGGATCATGGTGACCGACAGCGCCTATGCGGTCGCGAACATGCACATCATGACGCGCGTGGGAGATGCCGTGCTTGGCGCGCTCGGCTCCAGCACCGATTTCGTGCGCGGCCTGCATACGGTCGGCGTTCCGCTCAAGAAGCAGACCTGGGCCGACGAGCCCTGGCCCTGCAATACGACCAAGTACATCTGCCACTTCCCGGAGACCCGCGAGATCTGGTCGTTCGGCTCCGGCTACGGCGGAAACGCGCTTCTCGGAAAGAAATGCCATGCTCTTCGCATCGCCTCCGCCCAGGCGCGCGACGAGGGCTGGATGGCCGAGCACATGCTCATCCTGAAGCTCACCAATCCGGACGGGCGCTCGAAGTTCGTCGCGGCCGCCTTCCCGTCTGCCTGCGGCAAGACCAACCTCGCCATGCTCATCCCGACCATTCCGGGCTGGAAGGCCGAGACGATCGGCGACGACATCTGCTGGATGAAGTTCGGCAAGGACGGGCGGCTCCGGGCCATCAATCCCGAGACCGGCTTCTTCGGCGTCGCTCCCGGCACATCCAACGAGAGCAACCTCAATGCGATGCGCACGCTGGACGCCAATTGCATCTTCACCAACGTCGGCCTGACGGACGACAACGACATCTATTGGGAGCAGATGGGCGGCCAGCCCCCTGCGCACCTCACCGACTGGCTGCGCCGCTCCTGGTCCCCCAGCGCGGGCCGCACGGCGGCTCATCCCAACGCGCGCTTCACAGCGCCTGCCGCCCAGTGCCCCGTGATCGCCAAGGAATGGGACGACCCCGAGGGCGTGCCGATCGACGCCATCCTGTTCGGTGGACGGCGCGCAACGGTGGTGCCGCTCGTCTCCGAAGCGCTCTCCTGGCAACACGGCACGTTCCTCGGCTCCATTATGGCATCTGAGAAAACAGCGGCTGCCGCCGGCACGGTCGGCGAGCTTCGCCGCGACCCGATGGCGATGCTGCCGTTCTGCGGCTACCACATGGGCGACTACTTCCAGCACTGGCTCGACATGGGCGAGAAGGGCGGAAGCAAGATGCCGAAAATCTTCTACGTGAACTGGTTCCGGAAGAGCGCCGAAGGCAAGTTCCTGTGGCCCGGCTACGGCGAGAACAGCCGCATCCTCAAATGGATCTTCGAGCGGTGCGAGGGTACGGCGGACGCCGTGGAAACGCCGATCGGCAAACTGCCCGCGGAAGGCGCGCTCGACGTTCAGGGCCTCAAAGTCACGCCCGAGGCGATGGCGGAGCTGCTCAAAGTGGACCGCGACGGCTGGAAGGCGGAGCTCCCCTCGATCGGGGAGCATTTCGCCACCTTCGGAAGCAAGCTTCCGCGCGGCCTCTCGGACGAGCTCGCCGCGCTCGAGCAACGCCTCGGCTAATCACGACACCGTGCTCCAGCAGCGCGCCTCGGGTGCAAGCCCGGGGTTTGCCGCGCTTTGTTTCGCTCGCTACCGCAACGCGACGCATCGGCTATCGATCTCCCGCGTGAATCGTGGTCTATCGATTTGAGAAGGATCAAAAAGCGTCCTCACACGCGCTATAAATCAAGTGTACTGACGACCTTTCCTCCGGCTGTCGAGGCGAGCCGCGGCTCGATACTCACGAGAGTGGAGGGCGAATAGCGGGCCGGGCTCCGAGAGGCTGGGTCATGGGACAATCGCGATGCTGAACTGGCTTTCGAGGCTGTTCCTGCGACGCCATGAGGTCGCCCCTCGACGCCGCCCCGCGACGGCGAGCCCCGTTCGCGTCACCCACGACGACAAGACCATCACAGTCCGCGACGGTGCCGAGGTCTCGACGCTTGCCTGGGCGGACGTGGCGAGCGTCACGGTGCTCACCACCGACCTCGGACCATTCGAGATCGACCTTTTCTGGGTTCTCTCCGACCGGGACAATCGAAGCTTTCTCACCATCCCGATGGGGGCCGACGGGGAACATGCGCTTTTGCAGACCATGCAGGTGCGCCTCACGGGCTTCGACAACATGGCCGTGGTGGAGGCCATGAGCAGCACAGGCAACGGCGTGTTCCAGATCTGGCCGGCGGCCGAGCTCGTGTAAGAGCGCGGGAAGCGCTCAGGCGCGCGGCTTGGGGGAGCCGGCGGGCGCTTGCGCGGCGTGGAAGCTCTGCAGCGCGCTCTGCCACGTCTCACGGGCAATGTTGCGTGCCCAGCGGGCCAATCCCAGGGCCACGGACGCCCAGCGGCGCGCCCACCAGTATATCCCGGTGTCCGTCGCCATGCCCTTGGCGCTGGCGGCGAGCGCGCGGGATTTGCGATCGGAGCGGACTTTCGCGGCATCGTCGTAGAAGTCGGCGATCTTCTCGACGCCCATGCCGGGCGTTGTGAGCCAGGTGGAGACATAGCCGTTGCACAAGCGCTCGACGTCGATCATCGCCTTGCGCGCGCCGGTTCCGGTCGCGGGGCAGGCCGTGCCGAAGGCATCGCCGATCAGCACCACGCCCGGCTGGCGATAGTTGCTCGTGCCGTAGAAGTCGATGGGGCGAACCTTGACCGGGCCTGCCACGCGGAACGGTCCCGTGAGGCGCTCGAGGCGGGGCATGGTGGCCTTCAGCATGGCCTCGGGCGCGGCGCGGAACTCGCGCATCCACGGATCGTCGAGGTCACGGTAGACGAAGAAGTTCGCCCGCATACGCGTGCCGATGGGAAACAGCGTGATGTAGGAGACGCGGGAACGGGGATGCTCGCCGTAGTACGTTAGCGCGCGGAACGGGAAACTGCCTCCCTCCGCCGGCTCCAGGTCAAAGCCGAAGGTGATGGAATAGCACGGCTTGAAGTCGCAGCGCTCCATGCCGAGGGATTGGCGCAGGCTGTTGTTCAAGCCGCTAGCCATGATCACGAGCCGGGCGGTGAGGATCTCGCCCGAGGCGAGCGTCACCTTTTGCGTCTCGGGTCCGTTGGCGACGGCGGTGACCTTGCCGCGAATGAAGGTGACCTCCGGCGGAATCTCCGTGCGGATCGTGTTGACGAGGCGTCCGTAGTCGATGCCGAGCTGGTCGCTCGGGCGCTTCTCGACCAGATGGCCGAGGCGCGAAACCCAGGCGGTTCTATCGTGGGTGGCTGCGGCCAGGACCGCGGAGCCGATGCCAGCCTTATTCAGGATGTCGATCTGGTCGAAGTCGATCTTCTCGCAGCGGAACTCGTCCGGATAGGTCTCGTTCGGGTCGACGATCGCCACGGAATGGCCGGCGCGCGCCAACATCGTGGCGGCGATCGACCCCGCCAAACCCGCGCCGACGATTGCGACCTCGAACTCGCGCATCACCCACTCCAGACCGGAGACATCCTGGATTGCACCGGACTTCATCGGCCGGGATTGTCTGTGGCGTTGCGCTAAGTGCGAGTTAAGGATTGCGTTGCGCGCCGCTGTTCCTGGCGGGATGGCTAACAGCCCGTTAAAGGGGCCCCGGCGCTCTGGATGATCGCTCAGTTACGGAAGGCGCGGTCGAGGTTCTTGGCCCGATCCAGGTTCTTGGCCTTGCCAGCGTTCGCCATCGCGCCGATGCGGGCGTTGTTCACATCCGCTTCGTCGAAATCGGCGCCGTCCACGTTGGCGCCCGTAAAGTCCGTTCCGCCAAGTTCGCTGCCGGCGAGGGAGGCGCCCGTGAGGTCGGCGCCGTTGAGGTCGGTGAACTCGATCAACGCGCGGCGTAGGTTGGCATTCCGCAAGGATGCGCCTTCGAGGTTCGTGCCTTTGAAGGTGCCGCGCATGAGGCCCATGGACTGGTTCTTCTCGTCGGCCGAGAGATCGGCGCCGTCGAGCCTGGCGCCTTTCATGCTGGCCTTCGAGAAGTCACCCGCCACGCGGGCGCCGGTCAGATCCGCCCCATCGAGCTTTGCGCCGATGAGCTGGGTTCCGAACAGGCTCGCGCCCTTGAGATTGGCGCCGGTCCAATCGGAATTGAGCGCCCAGACCGAATCGAGGTTCACGCCCTCCAGGTTCGCCTTCGCGAGGGTCGCCCCCATCAGGCGCGCGGCCTGAAAATTCACGCGGCGCAGATCCATGCCCGAGAGGTCGAGCTTGTTCAGGGCCTTGCCGAAGAGGTTCAACGTCTCGCCCTCGGGCAGGCTGGCGAGGGCGGCCTCGATGTCGGCGCGGGTCATCTCGGCCTGAGTGAACTGGGGCGAGGAGAGATCGACCATGTCGATCATGCTCTGAGCGCGAAGCTGGGGCACGCCTATAGACGTGGTCAGCAGGACCGCTCCCGCGATCAGGCTTAAACAGGCGGCCTTCCCAAACATGCTCGCTCCCTTTGGCAAGAGTCTTGTCTGAGCCAGATGCTCACTATGATCCATTTCGACGATCGGGTCACGCGGCAGCGCGCGGGCGGGCGCGGGCCGCAAGGCAACCGGGGCCGCCGCATTGGCCGCACGCAAGGAACTTGAGTTTGCTCAAGTGGTTGGGCCAACCAGGGGCGTATTCCTCAAGCGGCGACCGGTCCCCCACTGACGTCTCGACCCATTTCCGGCTATGGTGGCGCCAGCCAGCCTACATGAACGCACAAATTTCGAGAGAGGATTGCCGTCGATGTTCGACCCCGAAAGCCCGCCCGAGCTTGAAACAGCCCATTGGCTCAACACCGAGGCGCCCCTCAAGCTCAAGGAGCAAAAGGGCAAGGTCGTCGTGGTGGCGGCGTTCCAGCAGCATTGTCCCGGCAGCGTGAAGCATGGCCTGCCGCAGGCTGCCCGCATCGCAGGTGCATTCAGCCCCGACGAGGTGGTGGTGATCGGCCTCAACACCCCGTTCGAAGAGACCGAAAAGCAGAACAAGGCAGCGCTCGAGAAATTCGTGGAAGAGCACGAGCTTCCGTTCGCCATCGCGCTCGACAAGACCAACGGCAAAAGCCTGCCGAAGACGATGGAAGCCTACGAGATCCAGGGTACGCCGACCGTGCTCGTGTTCGACCGTCAGGGCCGTCTGCGCCGCCACTACCTGGGCCAGGTGGACGATCTGCGTCTCGGCGCGGAGGTGATGGCGCTCGCCATTGAGGCACGCGACGCGCCGCGCGAGCAATCGATCGCGATCGAGCGCCGGCTGGCCGCGACGCTGGTCGACCCCAACGCGCACCATCACGCCGGCGGATGCGGATGCGGGCACGATCATTCCCATGATCATGGGCACGACCATCATGCCCATTCGCACGAGGGCGGCGGCTGCTGCGGCGGCCAGGGCCACGCGCACGATCATGACCACGACCATCAGCACGCCCAGGGCGGCTGCGGCTGCGGACACAATCACTGAACTCCGGCACTCGCACTCACTGACCCAGGCTCCCTTCTCCCCACCGGCTTCGATGAGGAGAAGGGATGTGCCTACTTGCGCTCCGTGAAGGATGGGCCTTCGAAGGTGCGAACGGGACGGCCGCGCTCCAGGGCATCGTGCTGGGCCCAGCGGTCGCGCTCGGCGTCCGCCTTCGCAGCGTTGGCACCCTCCGCCAGAAGCCCCGCGAGACGCGCGAGTGCGAGCTTCTTGTTCATGGCCTGAGAGCGCTCCTCGCGCGCCGTTGCGACAAGCCCGGTGGGGCGGTGCGTGGCCCGCACCGCGCTTTCGGTCTTGTTGACGTGCTGGCCGCCGGGGCCAGACGCGCGCATGGCCTCGAACACCACATCCGCGGGGCGAAGCGCCGTTGCTCCTGCGTCCGGCGGCGCGAGAAGCTCCACACCAACGAACCAGTTCTTGCGCTTGTGCCCTGGACGGACCAGCGACGGGCAGATCCAAAGCACGCTGCCGCGCGAACGATGGGCGAAGGCGCGGGCGCCCTCCCCTTGGAGCGAGAGCAGCGCGGAGAGGGCCGTGCCGCGCTCGCGGCCTTCGACGACGTCGAGCAGCACGCAGGCGAGCCCCTGCTTGCTGGCCTCCCTCTCCAGCACATCCGCCAGCCTGGCGACGGCGAGCTGGCATTCGGCGGGGCCGCGTCCCGACGTGATCTGAAGCCAGATGCGCTCGTGCTCCTTGCTGTCAGTCCTCATCGCGCGCCCTCCGCACCTTGTAGGTGAGCACCGGCCGGTAGACGGCAACGGTGGTGACGAGACCGGCCGCCTCCAGATCGGCGATCACCTGGGCGATGTCCTTGTAGGCTTGGGGTGCCTCGTCATAGAGCAGCTCGCGATCCTCGCAGATCACGCGGCCGCCGAGCTCCGTGCGTGCAAGGTCCTCCACGCGGTATTTGTGCGAAAGACGCGACTTGGCGTAGCCACGCTGCCAGCGCCGCCCGGCCCCGTGAGCGAGAGACCAGGCTGCCTTCTCGCCTTCGCCCGCGAGCGCCCGCACGAGATAGCTCGGCGTGCCGCGCGATCCCGGGATCATGAGTGCGCCCTGCTGCAGCGCCTCACGCGTGGACGCCGCGCCCTTGCGATGGAACCACGCCGGAGCACCCGCGAAGTCCTCGCGCGTCACCATGTTGTGGGCGACGTCCGAGATGCATCGCAGACCTGCACCGATCTCGCCCGCGAACCGGTGCGCGATCAGCGCGCGGTTGGCGCGGGCGAAGCGCATGGCGTGGTCATGCCGCGCGAGATAGTGCGCAGCCGCCTCGCTGTCCTCCTCGAGCGGGTTGGCGCCGTGACGCTCCAGCAGCTCGCGGAAGACGTCCTGGCCGAGGCCGCGGCTGCCCGAGTGGATCAGCAAGGCCGCGTCGGCCTTGTCGAGTCCGAGCGCCGCGAATGCCTCCGCATCACGGACCTCCTCCACCACCTGCAGCTCGGCAAAGTGGTTGCCGCCGCCGATGGTGCCGAGACCTGCATCCGCGAGGGATGGCGCGATGCCAAACTTGTCTCGCCAGGGGGTAAGATCGCCATCCCAGGGCGTTTCGAGCCCCGTGATCTTGCGCTCCAGACGGTCGAGCCTGAGCTTGCGGGCCGGAAGGTCCAGCGCCCAGAAGCTCATGCCGCAGCCGATGTCGTTGCCTGCGAGGGCCGGATAGAACACGCCACGCGAGACGAACGCGGCGCCGACGGCGATGCCCTTTCCGGGATGCAGATCCGGAAAGCCAGCCGCCAGCACCATGCCCGGAAGGCGTGCCGTGGTGTTCAGTTGCTCGAGGGCCGCGCCCTCGATCCAGGATTTGTCGGTGGTGAAAAGCCGGACGTCGCTCGGCGCGCTAGGCGTCGCGTCCGTGAGTGAATTGCCCATGGCAGTTGCTCAGGAGATAGAAGGTATCCATGCCCGCGATGAGGCCACCGCGGACGGCTGCTGTCAGCGTCTCGTTGGTGGCTCGGCGCATGGAGGTCTCCTTTCGGCAAT
Organism: Hyphomicrobium zavarzinii ATCC 27496; assembly: GCF_000383415.1. Taxonomy (GTDB): domain Bacteria; phylum Pseudomonadota; class Alphaproteobacteria; order Rhizobiales; family Hyphomicrobiaceae; genus Hyphomicrobium_C; species Hyphomicrobium_C zavarzinii. Next base: position 39,835 of record NZ_KB911265.1, read on the forward strand.
TCGTATGGGCGGCGCTGATAGCTGCGAATTGCGCCGAAAACAAGCCGTTTCTCGCTCAAAGAGGCGTGAACGGCTGTTTCCCGCGGCACATCCACGGGACATGCTCTTGCAATTTTCGCCATCATGTAACATAACTAGTTACATGAAACAGGACAGCAAACTCTCGGGCGTTCTCCACGTCCTCCTGCACATGCTCTTCACGAAGGGGCCTGCCACATCCGAGCAACTCGCGAAGATGATGGAGACCAATCCCGTGGTCGTCCGCCGCGTAATGGCGGGGCTGCGCGAGCAGGGCTTCGTCGCCTCGGCAAAGGGCCACGGCGGTGGCTGGACCGTGGTGTGCGATCCGGCGGCCGTGACGCTCGCCGACATCTACAAGGCGGTCGGCGAGCCGCCTCTCGTCGCGCTCGGCCACCGCAGCGACAATCCCCAATGCCTTGTCGAGCAGGCGGTGAACCACGCGCTCGACACCACGTTCCGCGAGGTGGAGGCGCTGTTCCAGGCCAAGCTTGCCTCGGTGACGCTGGCCGATCTTTCCAAGGACTTCAACCGCCGCCTCCGCAAACACGGCCGGACTCACAAGGAGCATGCTCATGGATAAGAACCGCTGCGACGCGATCATCGTCGGCGGCAGCTTCGCGGGGCTTTCCGCCGCGATGCAGCTTGCGCGCGCGAACCGGGCTGTGTGCGTGATCGACACCGGCACGCCGCGCAACCGCTTCGCCGCTGCCTCGCACGGCTTCTTCGGGCAGGACGGAATGGCACCCGCCGAGATGCTGGCGACAGCGCGGGCCAAGGTCTCTGCCTATCCGAGCGTGCGCTTCGTCGACGGCGCAGCGGTGACTGCCGCAGCCGAAGAGACCGGCTTCGCGGTGACGCTGGCCGACGGGCGGCGGCTGCATTCGCGCAGGCTCGTGCTCGCGTTCGGGCTCGCCGACACGTTGCCGGACATACCGGGTGTCCAGGACCGCTGGGGTAAGACGGTGATCCATTGCCCCTACTGTCATGGCTTCGAATTCCTGGGCCAGCCGCTCGGCGTGCTGAGCGTGATGCCGCTTTCGACGCATCAGGCCCAACTCATTCCCGAATGGGGGCCGACGACGTTCTTTCTCAATGGCGGGGCGATGCCGGACAGCGAGACGCTCGCGAGCCTCGCTCAACGACGCGTCACCATCGAGCCTGCGCCCGTCACTGCGCTCGAAGGCGAGACGCCACGTCTCGACGGCGTCCGGCTCGCGGATGGGCGGCTGGTGCCGGTTTCCGCGCTCTACGTGGCGCCTCGCACCAGCTTCCAGAGCGACATCGCGCATCGACTGGGATGCGCCATCGAGGACGGTCCGCTCGGCCCTATCCTCACCACCGATGCCACCAAACGCACGAGCGTTCCCGGCGTCTTTGCGGCCGGCGACATCACGCGCGCCATGCACAATGCGACGCTGGCCTCGGCGGACGGCGTGATGGCCGGCGCCAGCGTACATCAGTCGCTCGTGTTCCCGACGGCCACCGCAGCCTGAGCGGCTGCTTCAAGTTGTGCATCAACCCTGTTCTCGGGAGCTTGCCGCCTTCAGCCCGCCACCCGAATCGGCGGAAAGTCTCCGTCACTAGATTGGGACAGGAGCCGGCGATGACCGAGCGCGCGACGGGGCGGCAGAGAGAGCGGGACGAGGATGTTCCCGCGCGCGAGAGCGCACCCTCCGGCAAGGCCAAGAAAAAGCCGAAAGCTGCGGGCTTCGACAAGAAGACCATCGCCCTCGTCTATGATTTCGACGGCACGCTCTCTCCGCGCCCGATGCAGGAATATTCGTTCCTGCCGCAGCTCGGCGTCGATCCGGCCGAGTTCTGGGCAGAGTGCGGACGTGTGGCGCGCGAACAGGGCGCCGATCCGCTCATCACCTACATGCACCTGATGTACAAAAAGGCGAAGGAGAAGGGCATCCGCATCGATCGCTCCGACCTCGTCAAGCAGGGGCGCGACGTGGAGCTCTTTCCCGGGGTGGAGGCATGGTTCGATGCCATCGCCGAGTACATCAAGATCCGCGCGGAGAGCCACGGCGTGAAGCTGCGCCACTATCTCGTCTCCTCCGGCCTCACCGAGATCGTCGAGGGCACGAAGATCCGCAAGCACTTCCACAACGTGTTCGCGTCCGAATACTGGTTCGACGCCTATGAGCTGCCGTATCCGAAGCGCGTGATCACGGACACCGGCAAGACGCAGTATCTCTTCCGCATCAACAAGGGCATCGAGGACCTGGGCGAGAGCATCAATTCGCACATGCCCGAGGACCAGCGGCCGATCCCGTTCCGCAACATGATCTATTTCGGCGACGGCGACACGGACGTTCCCTCCATGGCGCTCATGAGGAAGAGCGGCGGACACGCGATCGCGGTGCATCCGGATGGCAAGGCGCCCGAGAAGTGCGTGGAGCTGTTCCGGGCGGGCCGCGTGGACTTCTATGCCGCCGCCGACTACCGCCGCGGGTCCGATCTCTTCAAGCGCACGTGCCTGCTCCTCGACCGCATCCTCGCCGACATCCGCGTGCAGGAGGAGGTTTGGGAAGTGGGTCATAACGCATAAACAGCGTGAGATCCGCGCTGAATACATAGGTGCTCTGCGAGATACCACTCCGTCACCCCGACGTAGGTCGGGGTCCAGATGCGCCAGACGGAGCATTCAACCGAGGATTTCTGAACTTTGATGTGTCTGGACTCCGGCCTTCGCCGGAGTGACGTTTTTTGTTGCGCGCTCGTATTGCACGATACCGGCCGCTCGAAAGGCGAGCCGGCATCATATGCTAGGTCGCGCAGACCCCAAGAACCGCGCCGATCAAAACAGCTTGTTGAGGCTGCGTTGAATTTGGCGGAAGCCTTTGGACACGGAGCGCGCGAGCGAGGGTTGCTTCTTGTATCGGCGGGACGTGCGGCGGCGCTCGGGCGGCGAGGCTTTGTAATGCGTCGTTGCGGCGGCCGTTCCTGCAGCGGCCAGTGCTGCCGCCTCGCCTGTGCCGAGCGTGTCGCTCCCAGGCTCGGGCTCAACCGCCGCGGTCTCGACGGAGGAGGCTGCGTCGGACGGCTGCCTCTCCTCCACCGAATAGCGACGATCCTCGCTCCGGAACTTCGGAATGGAGGCTTCGGTCTCGACCGGCGCGCGCGTCACATCGCGCTGCTCGTCAGCACGGCGTTGCTCGATGCTCGCGGTTTCCGTTCTGCGCTCGCGGCCGCGTCTTTTTTCCTCCGCTCCGGCCGACGCACCGTCCGAGCATGATGTGGTGTTGTGCGTTTCGAGAAGAACGAGGAGCACGCTGTCCGGGCGGTCGACAGGGAGGCGCGCGTTCACCAGGGTCGTGAACTCGGCCATCGCCTTGCGCGTCGGCACGCTCCAGACGCCGTTGACAGGCCCCTGATAGCATCCGGCGCGCTTCAACTCGGTCTGCACGGCGCGCGTCACCGATACGGCATCATCGAAGCGCATGGCGGACGCGCTGCCCGGCGACGACGGGCGCATGGCGGGCTCGGGAGCAGGCGGTGTCAGCGCGACGGGTGTAAAAACGGGGCCGTTCACGACGACCGCATCGGCGGGGACATCATCGGCTCCGCGCATCACGCCATAGAGCACCGCGAGCATGGCCAGCGCCACGCCTCCGGCTGCCACCAATGCGGGCACGCTCAACGCGGCTTTTGCCGCAACGTGCTGCCGAAGAGCCTCGAAATCAAAACGCATCACCACCCCACCACGCGATCAGCCTGCCGCTCAGGCATCGCCTATGCTCTCACTCCATCCCCGTTCGTCCCGCACGGCGAAGAGGATAGCACACGTGGAGGACAACGCGGGACTGCGCGTATCGTTTCTCCTCCGCGCAGTTGCAGGCGTGTGGCGCTTGTTTCGCGCATTCGTGGGCTTGTGCTCAGAAGGGCGCAAGCTCGCGAGCCGAGATGACGCGCGCAGCGTGGGGTTATTTGTCTGGACGCAGGAAGCGCGAAGCGACCCAGCCCTGCCGGCCCTTGTAGTCAACGCGGCACCATTCGAGCTTGGCGTTGGCGCGCTCGTCGGCCGTCATCGTCATCCAGCGGTCGAGGCTCGGCTCGGGCTTCAGGCATCCGAGCCCTTTCAATCCGCGCGTCTTCGGCGGGATATCGGCCAGGATCCGGCTGTCGCCGTGCGGCACGTCGCGCATGTGCAGCGTGTCGTTGTCGGCAACGCCCGTCACCGCCCAGTACTGAGGCGGATCATCGGCGGATGCCGGCAGCGGGTGGCAGAGCGCGATCAGAAGAGCGGACGCGGTGAGAATGCCGGCTCCGCGGCGGATGTTTGGAGTGTCCATTGTTCCCCCAATGGTTCCTTTGTTCCGCACGCGGGCAGATGGGCCGAAAAATTGGACCTCGCTGTGGCGGCGGACGGCGCGGGAAGGCCCCTCGCCTCTTGCGGCGGCATGGGGGACATCCCTATCTCCGGATAAGCACTTGGAGACGCTCTGGTTCCACGTGAGCGCGCCTGGTGCGGTTCGGGATGTCGCGCTTCTTCTCGGGAGACCCCCATGGCCTTTGAAGACGTCAAAGCGGAGATCGGGCTTCTGCTCACACAGATGCAAAACGAGCCGGAGGACAGCCACGAGCTTTACCTTCAGCTCAAGGAGCGGCTCAACGAGCTCAAGGCCTACGGTCTGCCGATCCCGGAAGACCTGAAGGATCTCGCGGCCTCGCTGGAATCGGATTTCGAGGAGGACCGCGGCAGCGCCGCCTGAGACGCCGCGCCGTCTTTCGCAGGGCCCGCCAAGCGGCCAATCTGGTGATCCTCGACTTCGCGCCGTGTGCGCTGGAGCCCCAAGGGCTTCAGCTCTGCGAAGGCGTGCCCGCCAATTGACCCCGCCCACCGAACGGACAGCCAGGAATGACCGACGATATCGATCGTGAGGATGTATTGCGGGGCGGAGAGGTGCTTCGCTTGGCGACGCTGGCCGTCGGCAGCATCCAGATCATTGGCTTTCTGCTGTTCGCGCACTTGAAGCTGCAATCGCTCGATCCGCTCGGCTCGTCAGCTGACGAGAGCATGGGCATCGCAATCGCGCTTCCGCTGCTCCTCTTCACGATTCCGGGCCTGCTGCTGGCCTGGCTCGGCCGTGCACCGAGGATCGCCCATGCCCTCGTATGGCTGGCGCTTCCCGTGGCAGGCGTGCTGTGGGCTTGAAGGCTCCGCTTTTCTGATCAACATTCAGTCAGTTGATATCACTTCTATTTTTTGCCTATTTCCGCGATAAGAATATCTTTTCTATCCGATAAAATTACCTGATGTACAGATCACGAACTTGCGATTTGTCGTTATCAGGGGGTGCGACTATATATGCCCTAGATCTAGACGGGCTGGCGGCCCGCTGGTCATTGGATCCCTAAGGAGGAATTGCCATGAAGACCTGGATGAAGCCCTCGGTTCGCGAGCAGGAAGTCGGCCTCGAGGTTACCTCGTATCTGCCGGCTGAGATCGACATCATCTAAGTCGATCGGCTTTTTGTCGAATTAGACGGCGGTCGCCAAAGCGGCCGCCGTTTTTATTTTGTGTCATTACTTTGTGTCATTGCGTTCATACGCTGACGGGTTTTTTAATCGGATCTTCATATCCGCCCGCTCCGGTTTTCGGCGGACCTCCCGCTTCTGTTTTTCGGGCTGCTTTGCGCGGAAATTAGATCGCGCCTTCTCTTCTCGCATGAGGGGCATCACACGGGCACCGCTTCCCTTCACATGTGCGTGTTCCCGCGCGTGGCGGCTGCCGACAACCCCGCGATTTTAGGCGCTTCGCACGCCCTCTTTCCTCTGCCGCGCTCCCCACCTATCGCGGACTTCACTCGCTCCCAGACAGCCTTTTTCCGCGTTTTTCTCGCCTGCTGCGGAGGTTTCACGCGTGTTTCGTGACACGCATTCGAGGCCGAAACTGGTACACAGTAGCATCAGCCTGCCTGATAGAACGCGAATGAAAATACGATTGGAAATCAGGCGGTCACCTGCCTATTTAATACCCGTGCGCAGACGCATCTCGTCTCGCATGTTTTTAAGGAGGAACTACCCATGAAGACTTGGATGAAGCCGTCGGTTCGCGAGCAGGAAGTTGGCCTCGAGGTCACTTCGTACCTGCCGGCCGAGATCGATATCATCTAATATCGATCGTCTTTCGGTCTTTAGCGCGGCGGCCGCTGTTCAGCGGCCGTCGCGCTTCTTTTTTGGGCACGCGATCGCATAAGCCTGCACACTGACCTTTAGAGGTGTAGACCATAATTCATCTCTTCGGCTGGTCAGGAGGGGAGCAGACCGGTAACTATGTGGCGTTCACAAAAAGGACCCCTCCGCCCGTGCTAATCCGAGACGCTGTTCCGAGCGACGAACCCTCTTGGCGCCAGCTTTGGGCCGGCTACCTGGCCTTCTACGAGTCCGAGCTGCCAGACGAGGTGACAGCCAAGACCTGGGAGCGGCTGATCCGCCGCCAGGACGGGCTGTTCTGCCGGGTTGCCGAGACATCGGGCGAGGTGTGCGGCTTCAGCCTTTCGGTGCTCCATGCGGGCACCTGGACGACCGACCCCGTCTGCTATCTCGAAGATCTCTTCGTCGCGCCCGAGCGGCGGGGGCGCGGTATCGGCGAAGCGCTGATCCGCGATCTCGTCACAACGGCCAAGGCCAAGGGCTGGTCGCGCCTCTACTGGCACACGCGGACTTCGAACGCGGCGGCGCGCAGCGTTTACGATCGCTTTACGCTCGCGGACGATTTCGTCCGCTACAGGCTCATTTTCTAACTCTCCCGGCGCTAGGGTCCGGCGACCCGGAACGCGTCTTGCTTTGCTCCTCAGCATCAGCCGTCGTGTGCCGCACTGGTACGGGCCGCTCCCCAATCGAGGCGCAAAATGACACGTTCAGAGAAGAGTTCCGAAGCCCGTCTGGCTTGGGTCGATGTGGCGAAAGGCCTTTGCATCATCCTCGTCGTGATGATGCACGCCACGCTCGGCGTCGAAAAAGCCATCGGCTCGGAAACGAGCCTTCATGCCTTCATCGACTGGGCGCGGCCGTTCCGGATGCCGGACTTCTTTCTGATCTCGGGCCTGTTCCTCGCTGCCCGCATCGATCGTCCGTGGCGCAGCTACCTCGACACCAAGGTCGTGCATTTCGCCTATTTCTACGTGCTGTGGCTCACCATCCAGTTCGCGCTCAAGGCGCCGGGCATGGTGCAGGAGAGCGGCGCGACGGCGACGCTTCAGGACTACCTCGCGAGCTACCTCATCCCCTTCGGCACGCTTTGGTTCATCTATCTCCTGATGGTCTACTTCGTGGTCGCAAAGCTCCTGCGCCCCGTGCCCAAGTGGATCGTGCTGGCGGTCGCGGCGCTGTTGCACGTGGCAGCGCCCGAGAGCGGCGTGTTCATCGTCGACGAGTTCTCGAACCGCTTCGTGTTCTTCTATTCGGGCTACGCGCTCGCGCCCTTTATCCTGTCGTTCGCAGACAGGCTGCGCGCAGTTCCGGCGGCCGCAATGGCGCTTGGCCTCGTCGTGTGGGCCGCGTTCAACGCTGTGGGCGTCACCTCAGGCGTCGCGCTCGTGCACGGTCCGGATCTCGTGTTCTCCTACATCGGCATCGGTGCGGTGATCGCGTTCAGCGTGCTCGCCACGCAGCGTACGGCCGGCGACGTTCTGGCCTACTGCGGGCGCAATTCGATTGCCGTCTACCTCGCCTTCACCGTGTTCATGGGACCGGTGCGGATCGTGCTTCTGAAGCTCACCGGCGGCGAAGCGGCTGCGGCCATCGCACTTCTCTCGGCGCTTGCCGGAATCGTGGGGGCGCTGGCGCTGCAGTGGGCCGTCAAGGGCACGTGGGCGGGCTTCCTGTTCACGCGGCCAGACGCGTTCCGCCTCACGCCGCGCCGCGAGCCACTGCGTGAGCCGCAGGCCCAGCCGACCGCAGCCTAAGGATCGGACCGGGGTGCCGCTTCAGAGCGGCATCTCCGGCTCCTTCTTGGCCTCGCGCTCCAGGCGGTCGATGCGCTCCTTGAACTTCTTGACCATGCCTTCGACGTAGTCGAACAGCTTGTCCACGTCGCGCTCGTTCGGGACAGGCAAATCGCCCGGAGGGGCCGGCACCGCTTCCGCGTGAGGCTCGCCCGCCTCCGGCTCTTTTACGGAAGGGCCGCCGAGGGCGCCGTCGCGCAGGCGTTTTTCCGCTTCGAGCGCCCGCTTCTCACCCTCCAATTCCTCCACGCGCTTCTTCAAGGCGCTCTCGGTCTCGGGCATCTCCTTGCAGGACCACTCGCCCTCCTTGCCGGCGCAGAACGACATGGCGCCGGTCTCGCGATCGAGGCGAATGACGCCGCCTTCGGTGGGAGACATCGTGTAGCGGCCGGACTCGTTTCCGGCCGCCCAGGCGGGCGCGGCAAGGACGACGGCGAGCGAGCCCAGAAGCCACGGGCGGCGGCCATGGTTACAGCCGCGACGAGACATATTGCTCACGGAAATTCTCCATTCGTTACATGGCAGGCTTTGGCTCAAGCATAGCAGCCGTTTGTGACCGCGTCCGCGCCGTCGCCCCCTAGGCCAACGAATCACTTCGCACGCCACGGGGGCGCTTCGCCCTGCCAACACCCTCATTTAATGGCCGATTTCCTGGCTCCAAGAGGGACTTAACTGAACATTTACTGACGGCTGAGACCTTCACACTGTTCGGGTTTCTGCTTGTGCCTCGTCTGACCCTTCTCGCACGCTTCAGCCCGGCAAGACGGGGCGGTTTTTGATCCGCCTTCGACTCCCTCAAGGGAACGGCCGGCCGTGGGCGCCGCATTCACCGTGGGGATCGTGATGTTGCATACAGAACAACAGAAATGGCCAGCCTCTCAGGGGGCCTACGGCTATTCTGGAATGCCAGGCGGCCCCAACCGGCTCGTGCATGAGCTTGCGCGCGAGATCGAGGAGACACAGCGGCGCCAGGGCGAGACCATCGCCAGCATCGTCGAGCGGCTTCGCGCGCTGGATCTGCGCCGCCCCGACCAGACGCATCCGGCCGGCGAAGAGCCCTGGGATGCGGCCAGCGCCGAAGCGCTGATGCGGACCTACGAGACCGACGCAGCATCTCAGCACGCTGCCGCGACAGAGGCCCAGGACCGCCAGGATTGGCTCGGCCACCGCTTCTACGACATCGCCGATCGCATCAAGCGCACGCTGGCCGACCTCAAGCCCGGCAGCACCATGATGCTGCTGGAAGAGCGCCTCGATCAGTTCCAGAAGCACATCAGCTCGGCGCTGGAAGACGTGGTGCGCCGCTCGGATCTCGACGGACTGCGGCTCATCGAGACCCATATCAGCTTTCTCGGCGACAAGCTCGACGAGCTGGATCGCCACGTGGCACGCATCGACGGCATCGAAGCCGATGTGCGCAGCGTGATGGAGCAGGTGTCGGACGAGCGCATCGCGAAGCTGCTCGACTACGACACGCGCTTTGCCGCCGACATCGAAGCGGTGGCCGTGCGCGCCGCCGAGGAAGTGCACGCGCGTCTTGGCCAGGATGGCGAGCGCGCAAGCGCGGAGGCCGCGCGCCATCAGGAGCTGCGCGACCTGATCGAGGCTTCGATCCAGGACCGGCGCCAGGCGGAAGCCGCGGCGACGTCTCTGGTGACCGGCCTTTCGGGACGCGTCAACGCGCAGGCGGACCGCTACGACGAGCTCAAGGTGCTTCTGGAACAGGCGATCCAGGAGCAGCGCCAGAACGAGCAGACCGCGTTCGGTATGCTCGACACGCTGCAGCAGGCGATGGTGCGCATCCTCGACCGGATGGATTCGCTCGAGCAGCAGGGCCATCCCGCGACCACCGCGCCGTGGCCCGTGGCCGAGCCTGCCGCCGAGACGCAGATGTTCGCCTCGTTCAACGACGAGCCCGCCCGGCGGTATGCGGCGGCTCCGGCCCCTGCCGACATTGCGCCTGCCGACTTTTCCGCCAGCCGCTTCCAGGATCGCTTCCACGATCAAGGTGAGGCGGCCGATCCCATGCTGGTCGCGCCCGTCGAAGTGCCTTCGGTCTTCGCCGCTCCTGCCGACGCCGACGTGTCCGCATCCACCGACGAGGCGGCATCGCCCGTCGATCGCCTACGCCGCGACTTCATCGCGGACGCACGCCGCGCCAAGCTCAAGGCGGCGGCCAACCGGGCCGAGGCGATCGCCGAGAAGACTGAGGTTTCGCGCCGCCCAGCCGCCGAGCCCGCCCGCGCAGCTCTCGCCCAGGCCGCCCGCCTGCCGTTCGCCGCAGGCGCGGGCCGCCTGTTCGGCGCTTCTCCCAAGCTCCTCGCGGCCGCGCTGGCCTTCGTCGTCGCCATCAACGGCGGCATCCTTCTGCTCAACCGGAAGAGCAGCCCGCCGCCTGCGCCGCAGATCACGATCCAGCCCGAGGGTATCGGCGCCGAGCCGGAGGCCCCGGCGGCCAGCGGCTCCGAGGCAGCGCCTCAGCAGACGCCGGAGCCCGCTCCGAATACGGCCCCGCGCTCCGATCTCACGGACGACGAGACCGGCTTTGCGCAGTTCGTGCCGCCGGCCGCGACGGCTGAACCACAGCAGGCCGACCCCACCGGCAGCTCGGCGCTTACGCCCTACGGCTTCATGGACGACGTGCTCGATCCGCCCGCGCTCGAAACCAGCGGCGCGCCGGCCTCGCCTCCGCGCGGCATGACGATTGCCGGTGCCAACGGCGCCGTGCCGGATGCCATGGTGGCGGACGTCTATCAGCAGCAGGTGCTGGCGAGCCTTTCCGGCAAGCTCGGCACGATCGCTGCGGCACAGTCGCCGGACGCGCTGCTTCCGGAGCAGAGCGGCCGCGTCGAGACGGCCTACACCGAGCCCGCAAGCACGCCGGATACGGTGGATGGCGCACAGCGCTCGAGCGCGCTCGACCTGCCGCCTGCAACGGTTGGGCCGCTTTCGCTTCGTCTCGCGGCTGCAAACGGCGATGCTTCGGCGGAATTCGAAGTTGCCGCACGCCTTGCCGAGGGCAAGGGAACCTCGCAGGACTTTGCAGAAGCGCTGCGCTGGTATCAGCGCTCGGCCACGAAAGGCTTCGCGCAGGCTCAGTATCGCCTGGGAACGCTCTATGAGCGCGGCCTCGGCGTGACGAAGGACATCGGACGCGCGCGCATCTGGTACAGCCGCGCCGCCGAGCAGGGCAACGTCAAGTCGATGCACAATCTCGCTGTGCTTGCTGCAGGCGGCGAGCAGGGCGAGCCCGACTACACCACTGCCACGCAGTGGTTCACAAAGGCTGCCTCACACGGCCTCTCCGACAGCCAGTACAATCTCGGCGTTCTGCTCGAGAACGGTCTCGGCGTGAAGGCCGACCGGGTCGAAGCCTACAAGTGGTATGCGCTCGCGGCGAAGAACGGCGATACGGATGCGAAAGCCCGCCGTGACGAGCTCAAGGGCACGCTGAGCGCGAGCGACCTCGCCATCGCCGAGAGCCTCGTCTCGTCGTTCAAGGCACAGACACCCGTTCCGCTGGCCAACGATGCCCGCGCGGCCGGTGAAGACTGGAAGAAGCGCGTGAACAACGACGCGAACGGTTAAGATTTCCGGCGGGGCGCGTTGCCCCGCCCGAAATCCGTCAATCGCCGGCGCATCTTGCGGGCCACTGCGCACTGGCACTCGCGGCAAAGGTTCAATACGATGATGCGGCGGGGCCGCACATGTCCTCGCGCCGTTCCAGGGCGGGCGGACGGTGCCATGCCGTTCTCCATCCCTCCGGGATGGCTGTGAAGCCTCATCGCGCGATACCGGCGTAACAGCTCCCCACGCATGCACATCTATCTGCCGATCGCCGAGATGTCCGCCAACGTGCTGCTATTCGTTGGCATGGGCGCAGCGGTGGGCTTTCTCTCCGGCCTGTTCGGCGTTGGCGGCGGGTTTCTGATGACGCCGCTTCTGATCTTCTCCGGAATTCCTTCCGCGGTGGCGGTCGGCACCGGTGCCGCGCAGGTGGTGGCTTCCTCCGTCTCGGGCGCGATGGCGCAATATCAGCGCAACAACGTCGACATCAAGCTCGGCGTGGTGCTGCTCGCGGGCGGCGTCGCGGGCTCGGTCATCGGCGTCAAGATGGTGCGCATCCTGAGCCTTGCGGGCCAGTTCGATCTCTTCGTCGCGCTCGCCTACGTGACGTTCCTCGGCGTGATCGGCATCCTGATGCTGATCGAGAGCATAAATGCCTTGCAGAGCGTGCGCCGCGGCCGGCCTTACTCCATGCGCCGGCCCGGGCAGCACAACTGGATCCATGGTCTGCCGCTCAAGATGCGGTTCCATCGCTCCAAGCTCTACATCAGCGCCATTCCGCCGCTGATGATCGGCGCGTTTGTCGGGTTTCTCGGCGCGATTATGGGCGCAGGCGGCGGCTTCATCATGGTTCCCGCCATGATCTACCTGCTGCGCGTGCCGACCAACGTGGTGGTGGGAACGTCGCTGTTCCAGACGGTGTTCGTCTCGGCCGTGACGACCATCATGCAGGCGAGCGAGAATTACAGCGTGGACGTGGTCCTCGCGCTGTTGCTGATCGTGAGCGGCGTGATCGGTGCGCAATATGGCGCGGCTGCCGGAGCCCGGCTCAGGGGCGAGCAATTGCGGTTACTGCTCGCGGCTCTGGTGCTGCTCGTCTGCTTCCGCATCGGCTGGGATCTCGTGGTGACGCCGCGGGAATTGTTCAGCATCACCGCAACGCTCGGGGGGATGTGATGACGCCCGTCCGCCTGATCCCAAGAGGCTGGCTACGGCTTATTCCGCTGATGGGCGTGATGGTGGCCGGGCTCGGGCTCGCGTCTGTGCCCGCGAGCAATGCTATCGCGCAGGAGCCGGGGGCGACGGACAAACGGGTGCCTCCGGTCAAGACGCCACGCAACCGCAAGACGGAGCGCACCGCAGCCAAGACCGATCAGGCGCCTCCCCGGGAGGCTGTCGAAGCCGATGTTTCGACGCGGACGATTGCAGTGACCTCCGCCTTCACGGGCACCGAGATCGTCGTGTTCGGCTCCGTGGTCAACAGCCGCCAGCCGAGCGCAGAGGCCGGATACTACGACGTGATCGTCGTGCTCGAAGGGATGCCGACCCCGCTGCTCGCACGCCGCAAATCCAACGTGGCGGGGCTGTGGGTCAACACGGAATCCGTCGCCTACGAAAGCGCGCCGAGCTACTACGCCATCGTCTCGACACGGCCCATTGAGGAAATCGCCGACGAGCCGCTGCTCGAGCGGAATGCGATCGGGCTCGATTTCGTGCGCCTCGCGCCGGCCGCGAAGTCGGCCATCGAGACCGACCCAGAAGAGCTCAAGGCCTTCAAGGATGCCGTCATCCGGCTGAAGCAGAAGGAAGGGCTCTATCTCAAGGAAGACTATGCGGTGATCTTCATGGGCAAGAGCCTGTTCCGCAGTTCCATCTCGCTGCCGGCGAACGTTCCCGTGGGGCCGCTCACGGCGCGCGTGTATCTGTTCCGGGAAGGGGAATTGCTCAGTGCGTTCCAGTCTCGTGTGCGGCTCGAACGGTCTGGCATCGAGCTGTGGCTCTACCGCTTTGCCATGCGCCAGCCTGCGCTCTACGGCCTGTTTGCGGTGGCGGTGGCGGTGGGTGCGGGGCTTCTTGCCTCGGCCGCATTCCGGCGGCGGGACGCAGCTTAGAGCGCGATCAATTTTTATTGGATCAGAATCGCGCTCCCGGCGCTTTAACGGGAGCGATGATTCACGCTTCGGACTGATAGGGTCCGAAGCGATCATGGTCTCTTTTGTTAGACCGATGATTCACGCTTCGGACTGATAGGGTCCGAAGCGATCATGGTCTCTTTTGTTAGACCGATGATTCACGCTTCGGACTGATAGGGTCCGAAGCGATCATGGTCTAGTCTTCCTTCAGAAGACGTGCGGCGATCGGGTAGAGGCCTTCCTGGCCCATGACGAGCACGGACAAGCCGTCGTTGCCGAAGAGGGGCGCGAACGCGTCGTCGAGCACGTTCAATCCGCCCGCGTAGGTGCCGAAGGCCGGCAGCACGAGGCGATTGCCGTTTCCGACGAAGCAGGGACGGCGGATGACGTGGCCGTGGAAGGACACGCGCGCTGCGGGATGAAGGTGGCCCGCGATCTCATGCGTGACGGGGCTTGCCGCCGGCTCATGACGGAAGGTGATGCCGGACACCGTGATCTCAGGCAGCACTTGGCCCCCGAAGCACTCCGCGATCACCGGGTCATGATTGCCGTTCAGCCAAAGCCACTCGCGATCCTCCTGGAGGATGGCCAGCGTCTCGCGATCCTTGTCGCACATGCGCTCGCCGGCATTGCGGTCGTGGAAGCTGTCGCCCAGGCAGATGACGGTCGCGGCCTGATAGGCATCCAGCGTGGCAGCCAAGCGCTCCAAGGTAGCGGCAGTGTCGTAGGGCGGGAGCAGAACGCCACGAGCGGCGAAGGAGGAGCCCTTTTCGAGATGGAGGTCGGCGACGATCAGCACGTCCTCGGCCGGCCAGTAGAGAGCGCCCGATACATCCGCCAGGAACGAGCGGCCCGAGATGGAGATCGGCTGCTGGCTGAACTCGCCGACGTCGAGCCGCTCCGGCTTGAGCTCGAGCAGTTGTGTCGTGTTTCTCACGTCACGTCCTCTTCTTGCCGCTGCCATCGAGCCGCATCGCTTCGGCGATCAGCTCCTGGGCCGCTTCCCTCAGGAGATCCTCCCGCGCGATGCGCGCGACGGGCTCGACACCAATCTCGATCAGGATCGGAACCGATAGCGGCGAGACCCGATCTAGAGCTTGATGCCTGATTCGCCCGCGCGTGCGGGCCAGGAATTGCCCCAACCGAGCAATATCCAACAATCCCGTGGCCGCATCCTCCCAGGCGGCTTCCAGCAGAATATGGCCGGGATCATGGCGCCTCAGCACGTTGTAGACGAGATCGGTCGACATCGTGACCTGGCGGCCACTTTTCTCGCGCCCCGGATGGCGGCGCTCGATGAGCCCGGCGATGACCGCCACGGTGCGGAAGGTGCGGCGCATGAGGCTCGATTCCGCAAGCCAGGCTTCGAGATCGTCGCCGAGCATGTCCTCGGCGAACAGCCTATCGAGTTTTAACGTGCCGTCGGCGATGCGTTGGGAGAGATCGCCCAGCCCCCAGATGGCAAGGCCATAGTCGTTGGCGACGAAGCCCATGGGGCGCGCGCCATCCCGTTCGAGCCGCCGCGTCAGCAGCATGCCGAGCGTCTGGTGGGCGAGACGCCCTTCGAACGGATAGGCGACCATGAAGTGGCGATTGCCGCGCGGAAACGTCTCCACCAGAACGTCGTCGATGCCGGGGAGCTGCGAATAGCCATCCTGAAGGCGCAGCCATTCCGCAACCGGAAGCGGAAGGCCGTTCCATTGCTTCCTATCGGCCAGCATGGCGCGCACGCGTTTCGCGAGATGCGTGGAGAGCGGGAACTTGCCGCCGGCATAGCTCGGGATCATGGCATCCGCGCCCGGCGCACGGGTGACGTAAGCCTCCGTCTCCTCCATGCCCTCGAAGCGCAGGATCTCTCCGGCGAACACGAAGGTCATGCCCGGCGAAAGCTGCTCGACGAAGTATTCCTCCACCTCGCCCAGAACGCGGCCACCCATGAGGGGACGTGCGCCGGGCTGGCCGGTCGTCTTCCGGCGGCGCTGCCCGACCAGGCGGATCTTGATCATCGGCGCTTCGACGATGGTGCCCGCGTTCATGCGGTATTGGCGTATGAGCGAGGGATGGGCGAGGCGCAGGTGGCCGTCACCGGTGGGGCGCAGGCGCGCGAAACGCTCGTAGGCCTTGAGCGCGTAGCCGCCGGTCGCCACGAAGTCCACCACGCGGTCGAAGCGGTCGCGCGTAAGGGCGGAATAGGGCGCGGCGGCGCGCACCTCCTCGTACAGATCTTCAGGCCGGAACGGACCGCTGCAGGCCATTCCGAGCACATGCTGAGCCAGGACATCGAGGGCGCCGCTGCGGGCGATGTAGGTGTCCTGCTCCCCGGCCTTCGCGGCTTCGAGAGCGGCGCGGCATTCGAGAACCTCGAAGCGGTTTGCGGGCACGAGGAGCGCTTCGGACGGCTCGTCGAGACGATGGTTGGCGCGGCCGATGCGCTGCGCGAGGCGGGACGCGCCCTTCGGCGCGCCGACGTTCACCACGAGATCCACATCGCCCCAGTCGATGCCGAGATCGAGCGTGGACGTTGCGACGACGGCGCGCAACTGCCCCTCCGCCATCGCCTTCTCCACCTTGATGCGGCGCGCCTTGTCGAGCGAGCCATGATGCAGCGCGATCGGCAGGTTGGATTCGTTGATGCGCCACAGCTCCTGAAACACCATCTCCGCCTGCATGCGCGTGTTGACGAAGACGAGCGTCGTCCGGTGCGCTTCGATGGCGCGGTAAATGTCGGCCATGGCGTAGCGCGCCGAGTGACCGCCCCACGGCACGGGCTCCTCGATTTCCAGGATCGCGATTTCTGGCGCTGCGCCTCCCTTCGCGACGACGACATCGGCCATCGTGCGCATGAGATCCGGCGCAGCCTGAGGCACGAGATAGCTTCTCAGCTCCGACGGCCGGGCGACGGTCGCCGAGAGGCCGAGCGTCATGAGGCCGGGGGCGAGCGTGTGAAGGCGGGAGAGGCCGAGTGAGAGCAGGTCTCCGCGCTTCGAGGGGGCGAGGGCGTGCAGCTCGTCCAGGATAATGGTGTCGAGGTCGCCGAACACGTAGCCCGCGTCCGAGCTGGACAACATCAGCGCAACCTGCTCGGGCGTGGTGAGCAGGATGTGCGGCGGCTTCACCCGCTGGCGGGCGCGGCGCGCGACGGAGGTATCCCCCGTGCGTGTCTCGATCGCGACCTTGAGGCCCATCTCCGAGACGGGCGCGACGAGGTTACGGGATATGTCCTCGGCGAGCGCCTTCAGCGGAGAAATGTAGAGCGTGCGGAGGCCCGCCCCCTGCTTCGGCCGCTTTGGCGCCTCGGAAAGCGCGATCAAGCTCGGAAGGAAGCCAGCAAGCGTCTTTCCGGCGCCGGTGGGAGCGATCAGCAGGGTCGAGCGGCGGGCCTTGGATTGGGCGATCAGGGCGAGCTGATGCACACGGGGGCTCCACCCGCGGCGGGCAAACCAGGCCGCGAACGGATCGGGAAGGACCATCCCGGCCGCTTTGGCCTCCTCAGCCTTTACGCCCTTCGCGGCCCGCCGCCTGCCCGCCTTCTCGGATACGCCCGTCACGCGTTGAGACTTCCTTCGCTCCCGCCGATGGTTATGCTACATGGGAGCCGGTTTTCCGGCCCGCTCGCAAAGGGATTTCGCCTTATGGACCGTAACACGATTTTTGGCGGAAACCCGCTCGGGGTGCTGATCCGCCTCGCCCTGATCTCGCTCGCCGTCGGCATCGTGATGAAGGCGCTCGGGATCGACCTCGGCAATTTCTTCCAGCGCATCAACGAGCTTTTGCGCAACATCTATGATCTTGGCTTTGGCGCCGTGGAATGGGTGCTCGAGTACATGCTGCTCGGCGCGCTGGTGGTGATCCCGATCTGGCTGATTGCCCGCGTGGTCGGGGCTTCGCGCTCCAAGACGGAATAACGCGCCTCAGATTTGCTTGGCGGCCCATTCGGCGGAGCGCGTGCCGGTCAGCTCCGAGAGCGTCCGCACGCCGCGCTCGGCGCACGCCTTCGCAAGATAGCTCGTGATGCGGCCGATGAGGCCGGGGCCTTCGTAGATCAGGCCCGTGTAGAGCTGCAGCAGCGTGGCGCCGGCCTCGATCTTGGCGAGCGCCGTCTCTCCGCTATCGATGCCGCCGATGCCGATCAGCGGCACCTTTCCGGCCGTCGCCTCGTAGACGCGCGCAAGCACGACCGTGGAACGATGGAACAAAGGGCGGCCGGAGAGTCCGCCCGCCTCACGGGCGGCCGGATCGGTCAGCCCGGGCCGGGCAAGCGTGGTGTTGGAGAGGGCGATGCCGTCGGCGCCGTGCCGCAGCAAGGCCGCCACGACCGGCTCCACCGCGTCCTCCGCGAGATCCGGGGCGAGCTTGACGACGATGGGGCGGCTTGGTGCGCCCAATGCCACCTTCGCCGCGCGGGCGGCCATGATGCGGCCCAGCAGCTCGTCGAGCGCATCGGGGGCCTGAAGGTCTCGGAGGCCGGGCGTGTTGGGCGAGGAAATGTTCACCGTGAAATAGCTGGCGACGCCGTAGAAGGCCTCGATGCCGGCCACGTAGTCGGCGGCACGGTCGGTGCTGTCCTTGTTGGCGCCGATGTTGACGCCGACCACGCCACGGCGGGCGCGCGCGGTGAGGCGCTTCAGGGCGGCGGCGTGTCCGGCATTGTTGAAGCCGAGCCGATTTATGACAGCCCGCTCGGGGATAAGACGGAAGACGCGCGGGGCCGGATTTCCGCTCTGCGGGCGAGGCGTCGTGGTACCGACCTCCGCGAAGCCGCATCCGAGGCCGAGCACGGCATCCGCCACGCGCGCATCCTTATCGAACCCCGCGGCAATGCCGATGGGATTGGGAAGGTCGAGCCCCCATAGGCTGCATCTGAGAGCGGGGGCTTCAGTACCCGGGCAGCGCGGGTAGACTCCCAGCTCGAGCGCTCGCAGGGTCACCTCGTGCGCAACCTCGGGCTCGAGTGCGAACAAAACGGGACGAGCGAGGCCCGCGAGCGCGCCGATCATGATACGAGCTCCTGAGGTATCTGCGGCACGCCTTCGCCGTTCAGAGGCAAGGGGCGCTGCCACAGCGCGAGCGCTGTCGCCAGCTCTCCATAGAGATGCGGAAACAGCGCGCCCCCGCGGGACGGCTCCCAGACGAGCGCCGCACCCAGAGCTTTCTCATCGAATGCAACGAGCAGAAGATCAGCGACGCCTCTGAAATGCTTGGCGGCCGTGCCTTGAAGCTGCTCTGGCGCAGAAAAATGGATGAAGCCGTCGCGCATGTCGTCGGGGGAGCCACGGTACACGCCTTCGCGGCAGGCCTTCGCCCACGCTTCCTGCCCGACAATCTTGAAAATCATGATCCCGTCCGGTGTTGATGACGCGCGCCGCACCGGTCGCGGATGCGAAGGGGCGCGGTAATGTTCCTATCCTTCACGTGGCAATACGCTACATTTATCCGCTCGTCTCCGGCCATCGATCTCGTGTACAATTCACCGGCAGAAACGTGGTAGCGGTCCCGGCTTGGCGGAGGGTTGCGGAGCGGGGTCATAGCACGTGCTGCGGGGGTTCTGCGCAACCTCAAAATTCATTGCGAACGGCGATCCGAGGGACATTTTCCAGTCCTGCCCGTGGTGCGCGCGTCACGGGATGGAGAGGTTTGTTTTTCACGATACGGGAAGGCGAGGACGTTCTGCGTGCACGAGGTTATTTCTGTCGGCGTCGTATCGCTCCAGGATCTTTTTTCCGACGCCTACCACTTCAGGCTCCCGTACTTCCAGCGTGCCTACGCGTGGCAGACCGCCGAGATCGGCCGTCTTCTGTCCGACATTACGGGCGCCATGCGCGCCAACCAAGGCCAGCGCGGCTACTTCCTCGGCAAGCTGATGGTGGCGAAAAAACAGGGGCAGCCTGAGACGGCGCTCGTCGACGGGCACCAACGCGTGATGTCGCTCACCCTGCTGTTTGCCGTGCTGCGCGATCTCGAAAGCGATCCGGTTCTGCAGAGCAAGCTCAACGGTTTCATCCGCGGCAAAGACGTGCGCCTCAGTCCGCAGGACGCCATGGCGCTCTCCTGCGAGCGCTTCGTGCAGACGCCTGGCTCCACGACGGTGGACCCCGAGGACGACTTCGACGCGCTGTCGGAGACCGAGCGGAACGTCATCGAGAACCGCAACTATCTTCGCGCCGAGCTTTCGAGCTTGGAGTACACGCCGGAAGTCAGGCGCGCGCTCGTCACCTACCTGGCGGAGAGATGCTGTGTCATCGTCGCCTCGGTCGAGGACGAGGAGGAAGCCTGGTCGTTCCTTCGCACGGAGGAGGAGACGCGCGTCGATTTCAGCAAGTCCGATCGCGCGAAGTTCAGCCTGCTTTCCATCGTGCCGCCGCCCGAGCGCGCAGACTGTCAGAAAATCTGGGAAAGCTGCGAATCCATCCTCAGCGCGAACGACATGCACGCGCTGCTCGGCCATCTGCGCACTCTCAAAAGGAGAAAGAGCAGCGGCAAGCCGATCGAGATCGACATCGCGGAGGCTTATACGTTCAACGTCGCAGGCGCCGGCCGCACGTTCCTCGAAGGTACGCTGAAGCCCGCCGCGGAACGGCTCGCGGTGCTGCGACGGACCAGCGACCGCAAGGATGCACGAAAGCTGCCGGCGCTTTCAGAGCGGCTCGGCTGGATCGATCCGCAGCTCTGGGTTCCGGCGGCGCTGCTCTGGCTCGAACGGCCGCGCGATCAGGAAGAGACGCTGCTCTTCTTCAAACGGCTCGAGCGGCTGGTCTGGATGATGAAGATCGCGGGCTTCGATCCCACGAAACAGCACAACCGCATCCTGCAGCTCCTCGGCGAAATCGAGCGTGTGCCCACGGTCTCGCAGATGCGCGAGCTCGACATGACGTCGACCCTGCGCGACATGGCGATCTCCAACCTGCGCAGCACGTCGTTCGATGCCAAGCACTACAGCGGGCGCGTGCTGCGGCGCATCAGCATCGCGCTCGGACAGGACCCGGGGCCCATCGATCGCAGCGCGCTCACCATCGAGCACGTCCTGCCACGCGGCTTCGCCGTAAAGAGCGGCTGGCGGAAGCACTTCCCATCCGCACGCTCGGTCAAGGACTATTCCCACCGGCTCGGCAATCTCACGCTGCTCTCGCCCGAGGACAATCAGAAGGCAGATACGCTCGAGTGGGAGACCAAGCGCTCGATCCTGTCGCGGTCGCCCTATGTGCTCTCCAAGCGGCTCGCGGAGGCGGCGGACTGGACGCCCGCGCAGATCCTCGGGCGCACCGAGGAGCTGATCGGCATCCTGTTCAAGGACTGGGACATCAAGTTCTAGAGCCGGCCGCTCACACCTTCTCGCTCGCGACCAGTTCGCCGTTCAGCGCCGAGGCGATGAGCGCGCGCGTCTCGGGGATGCCGTAGAGCGCGATGAACGAGCCGAAGCGCGGACCCCGGCTTTCGCCAAGCAGGATTTCGTAGATAGTGTTGAACCAGGCATTCGACACGCCGGGCCTTTCGGGCGTCGCGCCCTTGGCGGCGAAATCCTGATAGCGGGGTACCGCGCGGCCCACGTCGTAGAGAAGGGTCTGGAGATCCTCGGCGCTCGCGTCCGCGGGCGCCTTGGCGAGTGCGTCCGACAGGGCCTGGAGCGCGACGCGCTCCTCCTCGTCGGCGGCGCGGTAGCGCTTCCGGGGCTTCACGAAGTCCGCGTAGTAGCTCACGGCATAGCCGACGAGCTTGTCTAGCAAGGGATAGGCTTCCGGCGTCGCATCGGGGAAATGGCGCTTGATGAAGCCCCACAGAACCGATTTGTCGGAGGTATTCGACACCGCGACCAGGTTGAGCAGCAGCGCGAACGTGACGGGGGTGTCTCCCTTCGGCGGCTGGCCGCCGTGAATGTGCCAGACGGCGTTGTCGAGGCGCGCCTTGGCGTCCTGCCGCGGATAGGCGGCGAGCAGTTGAAGGTATTCGTCCACGGCGCGCGGGATGACGTCGAAGTAGAGCTTCTTGGCGCTGCGCGGCTTCTGGAACATGAAGAGCGCGAGGCTCTCGGGCGAGGCGTAGGTGAGCCACTGATCGATCGTGATCCCGTTGCCCTTGGACTTCGAGATCTTCTCGCCGTTCTCGTCTAGGAACAGCTCGTAGACGTAGTGCTCGGGCGCGACGCCGCCCAGAATCTCGCAGATGCGATCGTAGATCGGCGCGTTGGTCTGGTGGTCCTTGCCGAACATCTCGAAATCGACGTCGAGGGCCGCCCAGCGCATGCCGAAATCCGGCTTCCACTGAAGCTTCACGTGCCCGCCCGTCACGGGCACGGTGACGTCGCGGCCGTCCTCGTCGGCGAAGGTGACGGTGCCCGCCTTCGCATTCACCTCCTTCATCGGCACATAGAGCACGCGGCCGCTGGTGGGCGAAATCGGCAGGAAGGGGCTGTAGGTCTCGCGCCGCTCCGCCCCGAGCGTCGGCAGCATCACGGCCATGATGTCGTCGTAGCGCTCGACAGCTCTGAGCAGGACCTCATCGAAGCGGCCGGACTTGTAGTAGTCGGTCGCGCTCGCGAACTCGTAGTCGAAGCCGAAGGTGTCGAGGAAGCGGCGGAGCATGGCGTTGTTGTGGTCGCCGAAGCTCGCGTAATCGCCGCCGAATGGATTGGGCACCGAGGTCAGCGGCATCTGCAGATAGGGCTCGAGGAACGCGCGATCCGGAACGTTGTCCGGAATCTTGCGCATGCCGTCCATGTCGTCGGAGAAGCAGAGAAGCCGCGTCTTGATCTTACCGCCAGTCAGCGCCTCGAATGCGCGGCGCACCATGGTGGTGCGCGCCACCTCGCCAAAGGTACCGATATGCGGCAGGCCGGAGGGGCCGTAGCCGGTCTCGAAAAGCACCGCCTTGTCCGCGCCAGCCTTGCGCTTCTCGATCCGCTTGATCAGCCGGCGCGCCTCCTCGAACGGCCAGGCCTTCGCGTCGCCCAGGGCGGCGGCAAGGGTGGGATCGAGAAGAGCTTCTGACATGAACGGGAGCTTTCGGAATTGGACGACAGGTGCGGCAAATCAAAACGGCGAGGCCGCAACCTATGGGGCGCGGGAAACCGCGTCAATTGCCGGGCGGCGGATCAGGCCGGCGTCTGGGCGGGGCCTGCCGGGCGGCGCGGCCGGAACAGGCGCCTTATCATCAGCAGCACGAACAGAAACGCGACACCCAGCGCGCCGACCAGGAGGGGGTGCTTCTCCCAGATGAGCACGGGAGAGATGCGCCCGTCCCAGGCGGCCTTGGCGTCGTCCAGGATGAGCTCCGGATTGCCCCCGCCATCCCGCAACATCATATCAACGGCGCGTGCCTGATCCTTGCTCGCCAGTACGGCTTCTCGCACGCGCGGCGAGGCGAGGCTCTGCATCTTGGCGGGCGTTGCCGCGACGGCGGACAGCACGCGTGCGCGCGGCTCCGGCTCGAGGCCGTCCAGGTAGCGCGCGAGCGTCTCCAGCTCCGATTCCGAAAAGCTGCGGGCGAGACGCTTCAAATCCTCGGTGCCAAGACCGAACAGGCGATCCCTGGCTTCCGGCTGGAGGCCAGCGAGGCGGGTGATCGCGACGTGATCGTCGAGCTTCAAGAGCGTGGATAGAGTGGTGCGGGTGAAGCCCGAGGGCGCGGCGCGGCGGTAGATCTCATGCTCCAGAACCCTGGGAAGCTGGTCTCCGGCGAGGGCCGACCATCCGAGCGCCGCATCGATGGATCGCGTGTCGCGCGCAATGGCCATGGCGGGCTCGGGCAGGAAACGGACCGCCTCGTTCAGGGTGCCATCGGAGAGGCGCTTCAGGACGCCCTGCTCGCCGTCCGAAGCGAGCACCAACGCGACGACCTCGTCCAGACGCGCCAATTGCTCGGGCTTCACGGTATCGAGGAACGTGCGGAACCCCTCGTTCTTCTCCGCGATCTCGAGGGCTTTCTGGTGCGCCCTGCGGAAACCCTGCCAGATCTCGACGACGCGGTCGGCGGACTTGGCGGCGATCTCGTGCAGGTGCGCGTTGATCTGCTCGCCGATGGTCTTCGCGAGCTCTGCTTTCACCATGTCCTTCGTGGCGTCGGACTTCATCTCGTCGGAAATGATGGGAAGCACGCCATTGCGCAGCTCCCAGATGTCCTTGGCGACGAGAACGAGGCCGACGCCGCCTGCCGCGACGGAGACGAGGCGGGCGAGGATGCTGCCGGCGAGCCGCTGGCCGACACGCGCGGCGATATTCGCGAGCTGACGGCGGACGAGAAGAATTGCGGCGCCGGCGATGCCCTGGCTCGACTGCTGAATGACAGAGCCGGACGATATGGTCGCGCGGCCGGCGACGCTCTCGAGGCCGAAATCCCGCTCCACGTCGGTCGTGACCACTCCCGCAACGGTCGCGCCGTAGCGCTTACCCAGGAACGCGCGCAGGCATTCGAGCGACGGGCCGACGGCATCCTGGCTCGCCAGCTCCAGCGTGCGGCCCACCTCGTTGCCGACACCGGTCGCAAGACTTTCGATGGCGGATTTCATGGCGTCCGAGCGATAGACGCGCTCAGCGACGGCGGTCGAGATCTCTTGCGCCTTCTCGGAATTGATCAACGACTGAGCGAGCCCCGCCCAGCTCGTTTCGCTGCGCACTTCCTCAATCGCGAGATCGACGCGCTTGGCGAGCAGCTCATCCATGCCGAGACGGCGCCACTGGCCATCGACGGACGCGCGATAGTCGAACGATTTCACGCCGGCTTCGAGCGCCTTCAGCGACAGAGTTTCGATTGAGCTGCGAAAGCCGGCCTCGTCGGCCGCCTGACACGCCTCATAATCGGCGCGCGTCATCGGAGGAGCGGCTAAAACCGGGGACGCGGCGTGCGCTGTCATCGCCACCACAAGCAGCGCAGAGACAGCAGGACGCAAAAAAGCAGACAACGGCAAACTCCACGAAGTGCCGGGGCGGCCCGTGCTCCCCGAGCGGCGTTCAGCCCGCCTCCTGGAGGCGTTTCACGCTCCGCGTGCCGACCCGCGTTCACTATACGCGGCGAACCCTCACCCGCTAGTGACATTTCGGCAATGCTGGGTGAGGCCGATGCGCCATTCACGCGCGTCTGGAACGCCACACCGGGCGGCCAAAACACCCCAATACTTGCACTATAACTTTGGTCGATAACGCTGGTGCGACAATCTGGCAGGCTCCATCTTTCTCCTTTGATATCCCCGGCCATTTCCGGCTGAAAGACAATCCCATGCTCCGTAATATGAAAACAATTGCGATGGGAGGCGAGCCGATCATCCGTTAACGACACACGCCGCGTCACATTTCTGCCGTACCCAGCGCAGAGTAGGGCAGCGGCCACGCCTCACAGGCGGCCTTGCCGATCCGGCCTCGCGTGATATTTCACTCGAAGTCTGATCAGCAAGCTCCGATTGTGACGGCTCTTATTTACCTTGCGACCGATAGCCCCATAGGCAAGCTAGGTCTGAGAGTTGCAGGTAAGGGCCATGAACGGCCAGCCTGTGCGGGAACGCGGACCGACCGTCATATTTCGATGTGTCCCACCGGGCTCCGCGCCGCGGCTGGATTAGCGGAATATTTCCGATTGGAGAGGCTATAGAAGTTCTTTAGGCCCGAGCTCAGGAAACATGGCCGTTTAATTAGCGTGCATCACGCCATTAAATGCGGCACGGCGAGGAAACCGGAGGATCTCTATCTCGTCTGTATTAATTCGGGAGGCCGACTCTGTGCTTGGCAATTTCGAATTAATCGGCTTTATTTCCTTTTGGAGTGCAACAGCGAGTTAACCTAACTGCATGATCAAGAAAGAAAAAATCAATGCCTACCGCGACAGCCTGGTGATCCCGGGCGGTAAGGTGGGCGTGCTTTTGGTGCATAGCCTCGGTGGCAATCCAATCGAATTGCGGTTTGTTGCTCAAGGACTTGCGCGCCAGGGTTACACTGTTTATTGCCCTCTCATCCCCGGTCTCGGCGGTGGCACTGATACGTCCGGTCTTTCGTCCTGGCAGGATTGGTATGCGGCGCTCGAAGCTGCGCACGACGAGCTCAAGGCGCATTGCGACGTGATCATCGTCGGCGGCATTTCTGCCGGCTCCATGCTTTCGCTGAGGCTTGCCCGCGAGCGCAAGGACGAGGTGCACGGTCTTCTGCTGTTCGCTCCGACCATCTGGCCCAACGGCTGGGCCATTCCGCTTCATTTCAACCTGTTCGGCCTCGTCTATCACAAGTGGGTAGCATCGCTGATGCGTCTGCAGCAGCGCGCGCCTTACGGCATCAAGGACGAGCGGATCCGGAATTTCGTCATCGAGTCCTTCAAGAGCGAGGGACGCCCGATGGAAGATCTTTTCGGACGCGGCGGCGGCCTCGTCTGGGAATTCAAGGCGCTTGCCCGCGACGTGCGGCGCCGGCTCAGCGAGATCCCGCATCACGCGGCGATCTTCCATCCGCGCGAGGACGACCAGAGCGACATCTCGAACGCCTTCAAGCTGCAGCGCAAGCTCGGCGGCGTGGTGGAGATGACCGTTCTCGACGACAGCTATCACATGGTCACGCTCGACCGTCAGCGCTCGATCGTGGTCGATCGCACGGTGGAGTTCGTGCAGCGCCTGACGCAGAAGATCGAAGAAAAGGCCGCCGTTGCGCGCCTGGTCCAGAACAAGGGCGTCGCTGAATAAGCCGACGCACGTTCGAATAAAAGGACCTTCAAACGAAAAAGGCCGGGTGCATCACGCATCCGGCCTTTTCTGTTTCTTTTGCCAAAACATCCCGCGTTCTTTTGGGGCCTTCACCGGGACGTTGCGGCGGACATGCCGCCGTCATCCCGGGCCGGCTCAAGCGGGAGGAGGAGGCGCACCTTCACAACGCTGAAGATCGTCCGGGGCTTTGGTCCAGGTGAACGACTTCCCGAGCATCTTCACGCCGAGATAGCCGGTCACGACCAGTTTGTCGGCCTGCGCCAGCTTGAGAGCGGAGCTGTAGGTTTTGCCGGTCTTCGGATCGTAGATCTGGCCGCCGTCGAAAGTGCCATCCGACATCAATCCGAGCCCCCACAGGATCGGAAGGCCGCAGATCGGACGGCCTTGCATCTGGGCGTTGGGGTTGTAGCGATCGTGCTTCGGTACGCCCTCGGCATTCAAGGGCTCCTTAAGCCAGACGATACGGCCGCAGAGGCGATTGGGGTTGTCCGTGCAGATGTAGATCTCGACGGCGCCCTGGCCGCTGTCATCGATCCAGACTCCAAGCTCGGGGCGGGCTGCAGCGCTTTCGGAGGCGAGTGCAACCAGACCCACGACGAACGCCGGGACGAGCCGCGCAGTAAGACCCGCAAGGGCCAGAATTCTCTCTTTCATGAGGGACCTAATAGCTTGTTTATGCTGCTTGCCAAAAAGCACCCGCGCCGAACTGTCGGTTCGTCGCAGGACGTCGACTCTGCAATCAAAAACGGCAAAAACACGGAGTAAACCGTTATTGATCAAGTGCCGAGGCTCATCAAGAGGGCAGAGAAAAGACTTACCATCTTTCTGCCCTAACGCTTTGATTTGAAACCTTTGACGCTACAAGGGTAGTGTGTGCCACGTCCAAAACCTATATACCGTCTCATTAGACGGCCTACGTCAGAATGATAAGCGGCGGGCGGGCATTATTAGACTTCGGCGCTTGCAGCACGCCCGATCCAAGTCCGACGTACTTCAAGGCGCGCTCCAACCCTGGCAACCCGATCGGCTCTCGAGACGATGATCCTCACTCTTGCGTTCCGCAATCTCTTCCATGACCGGATCCGACTGGCGGTGACGCTGGTCGGCATTCTGTTCTCGATCGTGCTCGTCGCCATTCAGCTCGGAATGTACCTCGGCTCCAGCCAGATGATCACGTCCATGATCGAGCGCTCGAAGAGCGATCTCTGGATTACGGCCTTCGGCGCGAAGAGCTTCGAGGAAGGCGGCATCCTGCTCACGTCGCGCGAGCGGCACCAGGCGCTCGCCACCCCGGGCGTCAAGGCCGTGGTTCCCCTTGTCGTCGCGTTCGCCGAATGGCGCAAGCCGGAAGGCGGCTCGACGCGGGTGGTTCTCGTCGGGACCGATGCGGAGGATGGCGCGCTCGAACCGTGGTCGCTGGTCGCGGGAACCTGGCAGGACATCAAGTCGCCGGACGCGATCTCGGCGGACGACACCTATTTCCGCGAGCTCGGCATCAACGGCATCGGAGATACGGCCCAGATCGCCATGGGCCGCGTGAAGGTGAAGGCGCTGACGCATCGCATCCGCTCCTTCACGCAATCGCCCTACGTTTTCACGACGCTCTCGCGTGCCCGCAGCCTGCTCGGCGCGGATAGCGACAAGGCGACGTTCTATCTCGTGCAGCTCGAGCCCGGCGCCAACGTGGAAGCCGTGCGCCATGAGCTGCGCACGCGCCTCGAAGGCGCTGAGGTGCTGACCAAGGACGAGTTCCGCGACCGCAGCCTGCGGCAGTGGCTGTTCCGCACGGGCGCGGGACTTGCCCTTATCGGCGGCGCGCTGCTCGGCATCCTGGTCGGCACGGTGATCGTGGCTCAGACGCTCTATTCGAGCACCAAGGACCACTTGAACGAGTTCGCGACGCTGCGCGCGCTCGGCTCGTCGTCCGGCTACATCTATAAGGTCATTCTCGCGCAGGCGGGGCTGTCGGCCGTCATCGGCTACATCCTCGGCATTCTGATCTCCCTCGGGATCCTCTACATAAGCCGCAACACGCCGCTGCCGCTTGTGATGACCCCGGGTCTTGCGGGCGCGCTGTTCGGACTGACCCTCTTCATGTCGGCGGTTTCCGCGATCTCGGCGATCATCAAGGTCACCCGGATCGATCCAGCCATGGTGTTCAACAGATGACGACACCCGTGCTCGAAGCAGTCAACGTGGTCAAGGAGCTGGGCAAGGGCGCCGGCAAGGTTCAGGCGCTCAAGGGCGTGAACCTGGCTCTCGTCAAAGGCGAGCTGACGCTGCTCATGGGGCCTTCCGGCAGCGGAAAGACGACTCTGCTCTCCATCCTCGGCTGCATCCTGACGCCAACCTCCGGCATCGTGCGGGTGGAGGGCGAGGAGGTCGCGGGCAAGAACGCGGAAGAGCTTGCCGAGCTGCGCCGCAAGCACATCGGTTTCATCTTCCAGTCCTATAATCTCTTCCCCACGCTTTCGGCGCTCGAGAACGTGCGCATCGCGCTCGACGTGATCGGGCGCAAGGGCTACCAGGCTGCACTGCGCGCCGAGGAGGTTCTGCGCGAGGTGGGCCTCGGCAACCGGCTGAAAAACTATCCGTCCAATCTCTCGGGCGGCGAGCAGCAGCGCGTGGCGGTCGCCCGCGCAATCGCCGCTTCGCCTTCCGTCGTGCTTGCTGACGAGCCGACGGCAGCGCTCGACAGCGAGAACGGGCACGCAGTGATGGCGCTGCTCGCACGGATCGCCAAGGAGCAGAACCGCAGCGTGCTTGCGGTTACCCACGATCCCAGAACCCTCGGTTACGCCGACCGCGTCGTGCGGATCGAGGACGGACTTATCGTCGGCGAGGAGCGCAGACCGCAGGGTCTCGACGCTCCCGAGATCACCGACCTGACAAAGAGGCGTAAGGCAAATGCTTAAGCTCGATCCCACCTTCTCGGCCGTGGCGGCCGCTGCCGTCGCGGCGATTGCGACGAGCGTGATGCTGAACCAGCTCACGCCGCAGCTCAGCCAGAACGCCCAGCAGATCACGAGCGGCGATGCGCATGCGGCCGACTCGCTCCTCACACGGCCCGTCTGGGCTGCTTCCGCCACCGGCCGCGTGGAACCCAAGGAGGGCGAGATCCGCATCTCCTCGGAGGTTCCCGCGCGCATCGTCGAGGTGATTGCAAAGACAAACGATCGCGTGGCGGCGGGCGATGTGCTCGTCAAACTCGACAGTGACGACCTGATCCCGAAGCTGATCGCAGCCGAATCCGAAGCCGAGGTCCGCATCCGCGAGCGCGACGAGGAGGAAGCCACCGGCGTCGCACTCGAACGGCGCAAGGCCGAGGATGCGCTCAACGACTCCGAGCGTGCCCGCTTCCGTGCGCAGGGCGACCTCGACGAGGCCGTGCGCCAGAGCAAGAACGGCGGCGACGCCAATGCCGTGACGGCCGCACGCGAGAAGCTCGCGGAAGCCGACAAGAAAGTTGCTGAGGATCGCGCGGCGCTCGACACCATCCTTGCCAAGCCCGATTTGCCGCTGCCGACGCGCCTCGAATCCGCACTCATCGCCGCGCGCACCGACGTGGCCCAGGTGGAGAACGCTATCGAGCGCACGCGCGTTCGCGCGCCGAGCGACGGCACGGTGCTGAACGTCTGGGCGCGTGCCGGCGAGATGGCGGCGCCCTCTCCCGACGCAGCGCTGGTTCTGTTCGGCGATATCTCCAGCCTGCGCGTGCGGGCGGAAGTGGAAGAACGGGACGTGACCCGCATCCGCGTGGGGCAGCGCGTCGTCGTTCGGGCCGATGCCTTCCCCGACAAGGATTTCGAGGGTGTCGTGACACAGCTCGCGCCCGCACTCGGCTCGCCCCGTATCACCACGCGCGGGCCGCGCCGTCCCAACGACGTGGAAGTACTCGAGGTTCTGATCGGGCTGGACGGCACGCCGCCACTGCTGACCGGCATGCGGGTGGACGCCTTCTTCCGCCATGAGGCGTCCGCTTCGGCCGCGCCGGCACGCTAGAGCGCGATCAATCTGCGATTCACGGGAAACACGACGAAGCCAGGCCCTCCATCGAGGACCTGGCTTCTTTGCTTTCTAAGACCGAAGGGCTCGCCTATTCGGCAGGGTGCTGGGAGGGCGGGGCCAGAAGAGGTGGCTTCGGCCCGGCGGGCTCATCCACCGCGCCCACGTGGCGGCTGAACAGGCGCCAGATCGCACTCCCCACGTCGTCCATCACGGCGAAGACGGCAGGCACGAACAGCAAGCTCAGGACCGTCGACGAGATCAGGCCGCCGATCACTGCGATCGCCATGGGCGCGCGGAACTCGCCGCCCGAGTCGAGGGCTAGGGCGGAGGGCAGCATGCCGCCCACCATGGCGATCGTGGTCATGATGATGGGGCGGGCGCGCTTGCGGCCCGCATCGATGATCGCCTCGTCGCGCGGCACGCCGCGGCGGATCTCCTCCACCGCAAAATCCACGAGCATGATCGCGTTCTTGGTGACGATGCCCATGAGCATCAGAACACCGATGACAACCGGAAGGCTGATGGCGTTGCCGGTCATGGCGAGCGCGGTGATGGCGCCGCCGATGGAAAGCGGCAGCGAGAACAGAATGGTGATCGGCTGCAGGAAGCTCGCAAACAAGAGGACGAGCACCGCGTAGACCATCATCAGGCCCGCGCCCATGGCCTGCTCGAAGCTTTCGAACACCTCGCCCATGACCTCGGCGGCGCCGAACTGCTTGATCTCGACGCCTGCGGGCAGATTCTTGGCTGCGGGCAGCGCCATGACCGCGTTCACCGCATCACCCAGCGGCGTTCCCGTCACGAGATCCGCGCCGAGCACGATGCGCCGCGTGCGGTCGTAGCGATCGATCGCGGTGGGGCCCTGGCCGTAGTCGAACGTCGCGACGGCCGAGAGCGGCACGGAGGCTCCGCTCGTCGTCGTGACGCGCAAGCCTTCGAGAAGCTGGCGGCTCTCTCGCGCGCTCTGCCTCAACTGGACGCGAATGGGGACCTGGCGGTCGCCGACGTCGAACTTGGCGAGATTGGCGCCGATGTCGCCGATGGTCGCGATGCGAACGGCCTCGGAGATGACCTCCGTCGTGATACCGAGCTCGGCTGCGACCTCGGACCTCGGATAGACCCGCAGCTCCGGACGGTCCAGCTCAGCGGTCGAGACGACGTTGACCAGGGTCGGGATGCGCTTGGCCTGGCTGGTCAGCTCGGCGGCAACCCTGTTCACGGCTTCGCCGTCGCGGCCGGTCACGACCAGCTGAAGCTCGCGCTGACCGTCGTCCTGCAAGAAGAAGTAGCGAATGTCCGGGATGTCGGCCAGATCGCGGCCGATCTCCTCCTGGATACGGCTTTGCGGCAGCTTGCGCTTATCCTTCGGAACGAGCGTCACGATGAGGGTAGCCTTGCGCACCTCCTCGCCGCTGCCGAGCAGCGTTCCGCCGATGACGAACACGCTCTCGATGTCGGAGCGTGCCTTGATGTGGCGGGTGACGAGGTCGGTCGTGGCTTCCGTGTCGGCGAGCTTCGTTCCAGGGGGAAGCTCCACGCCGAGCAGCATACGGCCGGTATCCTCCTGCGGAAGGAAGCCGGAGGGCAGCAGATAGAAGCTGCCGATGGAGCCCATGAAGATGAGGACGCCGAGGCCGACCGCCGCGAAGTGATGGCGCACGGACCAGCCGACGATGCGCGTGTAGAGGCGCATCAAGCGGCCTTCCTCGGCCGAATGATGGTGGCCGCGCATGAAGTAGGCCGCGAGCAGGGGCGTGATGAGGCGTGCCACCAGCAGCGAGAAGAATACGGCGGCGGCCACGACCAGGCCGAACTGCTTGAAATACTGTCCGGCGATCCCGCCCATAAACGATACGGGCGTGAAGACGGCGATGATCGTCGTGGTGATGGCGATGACCGCGAGACCGATCTCGTCGGCTGCTTCGAGCGCGGCCCTGTAGGGCGATTTCCCCATCTGGATGTGGCGCACAATGTTCTCGATCTCGACGATGGCGTCGTCCACGAGAATGCCGGTCACGATGGTAATGGCGAGCAGACTTACGAGATTGAGCGAGAACCCCATCGCGGACATGGCCCAGAAGGCCGGGATGATGGAGAGCGGAAGCGCGATAGCGGCGATGATGGTCGCGCGCATGTCGCGTAGAAAGATGAACACGACCACGATGGCCAGAACGGCGCCTTCGAGCAGCGTCTTCATCGTCGACTGATAGACGCCGTAGGTGTAGTCGACCGTGTTGTCGATGCGCTGGAGAATGACGTCGGGATAGAGTTTCTGGATCTCCTCGATCTTCTTCGAGGCCGCGTCGGCGACCTCGGTGTCGCTCGCGCCCTTGGCGCGCGAGATCGAGAAGGCGACGATGCTCTCGCCATTGAGCTTGGCGAATGTGCGGGGTTCCTCCACCTCGTCGGTAACTGTTCCCAGTTGATCCAGGCGAACCTTGCGGCCGCCGGGCAGCGCGATCATCGTCTCAGCCAGCTCGGCCACGGTCTGCTTGCTGGCAAGGGTGCGGATGGCCTGCTCGCGCCCCGCGATCTCGCCGCGGCCGCCCGCCAGGTTGACGTTCGAGGCACGCACCTGGCGATTGACGTCGCCCGCCGTCGCACCGAAGGCGAGCAGGCGATCGGGATCCAGATTGACGCGGATCTCGCGCACGACACCGCCCGTGCGGCGAACCTCCGAGACGCCCTTCACGCCTTGCAGCAGGCGCACCAGCGTATCGTCGACGAACCAGGACAACTGTTCCGGCGTCATCGCGGGCGCGCGCGCGGCGTAGGTGACGATCGGCAAACCTTCGATCTCGATGCGCGTGACGACAGGTTCCTCGATGGTGCGCGGCAGATCGGTGCGAATGCGCTGGACCGCGTCCTTCACGTCATTGAGGGCGCGGTCGGGATCGGTCTCGAGACGGAACTCGACGGTCGAGACAGACGCACCTTCGTTGACGGCGGAGGTGACGTGCTTCACACCGTTGATGCCGGCAATCGCGTCCTCGACGCGCTTGGTGACCTGCATCTCGAGCTCGGAAGGCGCGGCACCCGACTGATAGATGCGCACCTGGATGATCGGCACGTCGATGTTCGGAAAGCGCGTGACCGGCAGAGTCTGGAAGCTGGTGAGCCCCAGGACGAGCAGCACCATGAACAGCACCAGCGACGGGACCGGATGGCGGATCGACCATGCCGATATGTTCATTGGCCGGCCTCGCTGATCTTCGCAGCGGGCTGGACCGCACGCACGGCGTCGCCATCGCGGAGGAAGGTTCCGGCCTTGGCGACGACGACATCGCCTTCCGAAAGGCCGCTTTCGATCGCGATCATGCCCGCCGTTTCGAGACCGGTCTTGACCTTGCGGGTCACG
This sequence comes from Hyphomicrobium zavarzinii ATCC 27496, assembly GCF_000383415.1. GTDB lineage: Bacteria > Pseudomonadota > Alphaproteobacteria > Rhizobiales > Hyphomicrobiaceae > Hyphomicrobium_C > Hyphomicrobium_C zavarzinii. The sequence continues at coordinate 73,546 of NZ_KB911265.1, forward strand.
ACCTTGCCCTCCACCACGGCCTGAACGCTTGCGCCGTCTTCGGAATAGAGAACGGCGGAGAGCGGAACGGCGATGGTGCGCCCGCGCGAGGTCTCGATGGTGCCGCGGCCGAAGGAGCCGATCTTGAGATCAGGATTGGCTCCGAGGAAAATGCGGACGTGGCCGAGGCGCGTAGTCTTGTCCACCTCGGGCGAAACAAGGCGAACGGTGCCCGAAACCTCGGTGCCGCCGGAGGAGACGACGCGGGCAGGCTGGCCCACCTTCACCTTGTGCAGATGCGTTTCGGCGACTTCCGCGTCGAGCTCGACCTCGCCGTTCTCGATGATGCGGAACATGGTGTCGCCGCCTGCCAGGGCATTGGCGAGAGCGAGACCGCCAATGCGCGCGCTGCGGCGGCTGATGAGGCCGTCCGCGGGGGCGCGGACCTCTGCGCGGCCGCGCCGCCAGAGCAGCTCCCGGCGCTGAGCTTCCACCTGGACCTTCTCCGCCTCGGCCTGGGCGAAGCTACCCTTTGCGAAGGCAAGCTGGGAGTGAGCCGCGCGCGCCGCAGCCTGGCGCTGATCGAACACGCTTTCGGACAGGAACTTGTCCTTGACGAGGGGACGCGCGCGCTCGAGCTGCGCGTCCGCTTCGGCGACGCGGGCTTCCATCTCGGCGATCTGGCTTTTCGCACGCTCGATCGCCGCAGTGGCGCTGACGAGGGCGCCTTCATTGGCGGCGAGCTGGGCTTCGATCTGCTCGGTGACGAGAATGGCGAGGACGTCGCCCTTCTTCACGCGGTCGCCCTCCTCGGCCTTGAGCTCCAGCACGCGCAGGCCATCGACCTCGGGCGCAACGAGAATCTCCTCGCGCGCGACGAAGGAGCCGGTGACGAGAACGGTTTCCACGAAATTGGACTTGGTGGCCTGCACGACGGAGACGGCCGGAACAGGGGCCTCAGACTTCGCGGCGGCCCGCTCCTCCGCCTCGGCGTGTTTCGCCGCGAAGGTCGCGAGATGAGGCTCGACGAAGCCCGAGTGATAGGCGGCAACGGCCAAGCCGCCAAGCCCCGCGAGAATGACCAGAAGACGCGTTCTCATACGGCAGCCTCGGTTTTGGCGGCTTTCGATGCCGGTTGAACACTCGGCTCGACGGGATTCAAAAGCGTGCTGACAAGCCGCACGATGATCGGAAGGATCGCCTGCACGTCTAAATCGGGATTGACGGCGCGGCGCCAGAACAGGCCGTCGCCGATCAGGGAGACCACCTCTGCGAGCGTGCGGGAGTCATCTTGAGGCTCGATCTTTCCGTCCTCGCGCGCGCGCTCGAACACCTGCGCGAAATTCTGGCGGCAGAAGGTGTCGACCGAGCGGTAGATCTCGCCGACGGCGGGGTTGCGCGTCGCCTCGCAGCCGATCTCGATGCAGAGCACGCGCTTATAGAGCGGCTCCTCGATGGTGTAGTGCTCGCCGAGCTTGGCGAGTGCAGAGAGAAGATCCGGCGCGTTCTTCAGCTCCGCCAGCTCCGAGGCCAGCTTGTTTCGATCGCGCTCCACGATGCCGGCGATCAGTTCCTCCTTCGAGGAAAAATAGACATAGAGCGCGCCGGGGCTGATGCCCGCCTCTCTGCAGATCTCCTGCATGGTGCAGCGGTGAAAGCCCGCCCGCGCAAAACTGCGCTCGGCGGCATCGAGGATGCGCTCGCGGCGGGCGTGCTGCGTTTCGGGTGTGAGCTTTGGCATGACGGGTGGCTTTCCGCACTGCGCCACCCTCGCCTGGTTGGCGACGACAGGCTGTTCCCCTTGAAACAAAACGAATGTCCGTTTTGTTTGTGAGAGAGAATTGTGACCCTGTCAAGGCGTCCGAAGGTGTGAGGTTAAACAGCTGATATCTTTGAATTCCCAAAGTTTTTTGTGTTTTCGATGCGGCAGGATCCCGCACACCCGGCTGACGGCAGCGGCACAGTTTTGGGCGCGCTTCGGAGGGGAATCAGAACTGAGTGAGCCAGTTCACGGTAATGTAGGGCGCGATTTCGGCGGGGCCTTCGTGCCCGAAGCTGTCACCGAGAACGCCAGCGGAAACCGAGACCTCACCGGTGCCCCATTCGTAGCGCGCGAAGGCGCCGCCCCGTGCGTAGTCGAGCAACTCGGCGGCCTCCACGGTCTGGTCGGCCAAAGTCCGGCAACCCTTGGTGCCGCTGCCGTCCATGCGGCACTCCCCTTGCGCATCCACGTTGATACCGGCTTCGAGGCCAAGCGACAGTTTCGGCCAGAAGCGGTAGCCTACCCGCCCCCGCGCGGCACGTGAATTGTGGGCCGACGACCAGGACAGATCGAGCGAGCCCCAGCCGCGCTCGCCCATGTTCAGCCACAACTCCAGCACGCCTTTGATGCCGACCTCCTCGCCGATGGCGACAGTCTCCTCGTCGAGCGGCGCAATGTCATGGCTGATGATCGAGGCGCCCACGAACGCCTTGGCCGTCAGCTCGCCAAAGCGCTGAAGATAACCCACGAGAATATCGGCAAAGTAGGTTTCGGCGTGAAACGAGATCGGCCGCAATGTGCTGGGATCGATGCTCGGAATGCGATCGGCATAGCTGTATTCGCCGTATCCGCCCGCTGCGCGGAAGCGAACGCCGTTGTCGTGGATGCCGCTCCAGGGAGCGAAGGTCACGCCGGAATAGACGAGCCAGACGTTGCTCGAAACGTCGGCGCCCGCCCAAACCTCCCGCCCGCTCGAGGGCCTCGACGGATCAGCTGAAACCGAAGTGGTGAGAAAAGGAGCGAGGATCGCGAGGGACGCAAAAGCCAAGTGCCTGGCGCCGTAAGGGCGCGGGGCTCGGTGAACACGATGAACTGAACGCCACCGCACCGGCATCTGAACGCAACACACATAAAATGACTTACATCAGACAACGTTTTAACCATGATCGTGTCAACCAAGATTGTCTGCATACTGCTCAATATCTATCTTTGGTTGCAGATCCTCTCTCGGCACCGCAATCCAAAGATGCAAACAGGGAAGGTTTGCCCGCACTTGGCACGGGCGCACGGGCGCGCTAGCTAGCTCGTTCAGACGCTTCCGTCGCGAGATCCTCATCCATGAGCTCCAAAGATCATCCCAGGCCCCCTTCGCCGCCTTCCAGAGAGGAACGGCTGGCCAAGGCGCTCAGGGAAAACCTGGCGCGCCGCAAAGCGCTGGCGCGGAGCAAACAGGGGCGCGAGAGCGCTGACGCGGGCGCCCCCGCCGCGGATGACGGCCAGACCGCCGATCACGGGGATGCTGGCGACTGAGGCACTCCCGAAACACGCAGCCGGTCCAAAATCATGTGGGAAGCACGGCGGTTAGTGGGATTCCATTGCTCTCGGGGCCTCTCAACGCTTAATCATTTCTGAGATTGCGTCGGCGGCCTCGCGTCTCCAGTCCTCGAAGGCTCGCGACCCCATTTCGGCGAAAGGCTCTGGTCACTCCATGGATCGCATCAAGATCATCGGCGGCGAACGGCTTCAGGGATCCATCCCGATTTCCGGCGCGAAGAACGCGGCTCTCCCCCTGATGATCGCGTCGCTGCTCACCGACGACCGGCTGACGCTGAAGAACGTTCCGAACCTGGCCGACGTCAATCTGCTGGCGCGCATCCTGCGCAATCACGGCGTCGATCTTGCCGTCGATGGAAAGCGCTCCGGCGGCACGCCGCATCTCGGCGAGACCTTCCATCTCACGGCACGCGACATCTCGGATACCACCGCGCCTTACGAGCTGGTGTCGCGCATGCGGGCGAGCTTCTGGGTGCTCGGGCCGCTCGTCGCGCGCATGCGCAAGGCGAAGGTGTCGCTGCCCGGCGGCTGCGCCATCGGCACGCGGCCCGTCGACCTCCACCTGATGGGCCTCAAGGCGCTCGGCGCCGACATCCAGATCGACGGCGGATATGTGATCGCCAATGCGCCGAACGGGCTCGTGGGCGGGCATGTGCTGTTTCCGACGGTCTCCGTGGGCGCGACGCACAACGTTCTCCTGGCAGCGACGCTGGCCAAGGGCGAGACGCTGATCGAGAACGCGGCGCGGGAGCCCGAGGTGGGCGACGTGGCTGCCTGCCTCGTGAAGATGGGCGCGCAGATCGAGGGCATCGGCACCTCCACGCTGCGCATCCAGGGCAAACCTCGCCTCGAAGGCGCGGTGCATACGGTCCTTCCGGACCGTATCGAGACCGGCACGTTCGCGTTCGCGGTGGCGGCGACGGGAGGCGATGTGGTGCTGGAAGGCACGCGGCGCGATCTCCTGAAGAACGCCCTCGATACACTTGCGCAAACGGGCGCGACCGTGACGGACACGGACACCGGCGTGCGCATCGCCCGCAACGGCAACGGCCTCCAGCCGGTGGATGTGGAGACGCAGCCGTTCCCAGGGTTCCCGACCGATCTTCAGGCCCAGCTTATGGCGCTTATGACTCGCGCGCATGGAACCAGCGTGATCCGCGAGACAATTTTCGAGAACCGCTTCATGCACGTGCAGGAGCTTGCCCGCCTCGGCGCCGACATCAAACTGCACGGCGATACCGCGACCATCAAAGGCGTGAAGAGCCTGACGGGGGCGCCGGTGATGGCCACTGACCTGCGCGCCTCGGTCTCCCTCGTCATCGCCGGGCTGATGGCCGAAGGCGAGACCATGATCAACCGCGTCTATCACCTCGACCGCGGCTTCGAGCGCCTCGAGGAGAAGCTCTCGCGTTGCGGAGCCAAGATCGAGCGCCTGACGGCGGGCTGATGCCCGTTCTCAGAGGTTCTTGTTCATGCGGCGGATGCGGGCTGCGAGCTGGCGCATGACGTAGAGGGAGAACGCGGGGTTGTGGCGCACGAGCTCGAGGAAAGTCTCGCGATTGATGAGGGCGACCTCGGACGGCTCTGCGGCGATGGCGGCGGCGGAGCGGGGCGAATTGTCGATCAGCGCCAGCTCGCCGAAGATGCCGTGCAGGCCGACGTTCTCAAGAACGGTGCCGAAGGTCACGATGCTGACCTTGCCTTCGATCACCAGATACATGTAGTCGCCCGGATCCTCCTCCAGGAAGATCTTCTCTCCGGCGCCAAACCGCTTGAGAGGAATCCGGAAGCGCTCGAGAAAATCGAAGTCAAAAGGGGCGCTCATCATGATGAAGCCTCGCTGGTGTCAGGCCCGCCGTGAAAAAGGCCAGTATAACGTGGGCGCCGGGGCCTGTCCGCGAGATCGCACGCAACCGTTAAGCGCCTTCTGCGCGGAGTTGCCGGAGGGGGCGGGGTGTTGTCCGCCTGCCCGCCTCCCGTCATACTTTTCCGGCATTGACGAGCGTCAAGGACCCGTTTGGGGGATCGGGCTCAGCTTCTCCCCTGTCGGGGCAACGATCCCATCGCCGCGCATTCGATCGGATAGCGGGCTCCCGCACCCCGCATGCGCTCAACCACCTGGAGACCACGCGTGAAAAAAACCGGCCTCACCCTCATCGCCGCCGCTGCCGTGTCGCTGCTGGCGGCCGCTCCTGCGCTCGCGCAGGCGAAGATCAACGCCGGTACTCTGACCTGCACGGGCGGAGCAGGCATCGGTCTCGTGCTCGGCTCCAAGAAGACCTACGCCTGCACCTACAAATCCGCTTCCGGCAGGCACAGCGAGGACTACTCGGCCTCGATCACCAAGATCGGCCTCGACATCGGCGTGACCAGCGAGAGCGTGATGGTGTGGACGGTGCTCGCCTCGACCGACGCCATCGTGGAGCGCGGGCTCACCGGAAATTATGCCGGTGCGACGGCAGACGTGGCGCTCGGCATCGGCGGTGGCGCGAAGGTGCTGGTCGGCGGCTCCAACAACTCCATCGTGCTTCAGCCGCTCAGCGTTCAGGGCCAGACGGGCCTTAACCTTGCCCTCGGCGTCGCGGAGTTGTCCATTCGGTAACGACGCCGAAAAGTTACCGGAGCGGTGCGTTTGCCGGACGGCGGGCCTCGGTTGCGTGGCCCGGCCGCTCCCGCTATCACTCGCGGAGACCGCCACCTCGAACGGGACGTCACTCCATGCCAGACCTCAAGCTCATCGCCTTCGATGCTGAGGATCTTGCCGTTATCGCGGCACACCTCCAGGACGCCGTGTTGCGTGTGGAAGACATGGCCTACATCAAGGCCGACCGGCGTTTCGCCATCGTTGCCAATCGCTTCGATTGGGCGCAATCCGCCAAGCCGCCGGCCAACGGAGAGCGCTTCGTGCGCCGGCGGGCGGGCGCGCGGATCGAGCACGTGACCGGCGCGAAGGTGTCGGGCATCGACCTCACCAACAAGGATCAGGTGCTCTCGCTCTTAACGCTCACGTTCGAGCCGCGCGAGGCGCCCTATGGAACGATCACGCTGACCTTTGCGGGCGGCGGGGCGGTGCGGCTCGATGTCGAGTGCATCGAGGCGGCTTTGAGCGACCTCGGCGCAGCCTGGGAAACCCGCAGCAAGCCCGAGCATGCGGGCGACTGATGCTCGCCGTTCCCGGGGCAAATGGGAACCTCCTGTGACGCCTGCGCGCTTTCGCCTTCGCCCCCCCTCGCCTATAACGGCCAGGATCATCGGAGCCCCAGAGAAGGGCTTGCAATACCGGAGCTTTCCATGCCTGTGCGGCTGACCTCATCCGACCCGGGGTTCGCATCCCGCTTCGAAGCCTTTCTCGCCACCAAGCGGGAAGCGTCGGAGGATGTCGATCAGGCCGTGCGCGCGATCATCTCGGACGTGCGGGCACACGGCGACAAGGCGCTCATCGCGCTGTCGCAGAAGTTCGACAACGTGGATCTCGGCGCCATCGGGATTCGCGTCACGCCGGACGAGGTGGAGGCGGCCGTGCGCGCCTGCAGCCCCGAGACGCTGGAGGCGCTGGCGTTCGCGCGCGACCGCATCTCGGACCACCATCTTCGCCATCTGCCGGCGAGCGAGACCTATCGCGATCAGCTCGGCGTGACGCTCGGCCACCGCTGGACGGCGGTGGAGTCGGCCGGCCTCTACGTGCCCGGCGGGCTCGCGTCCTATCCGAGCTCTGTGCTGATGAATGCCGTGCCGGCCAAGGTGGCGGGCGTCGAGCGCCTCGTCATCGTGGTGCCCGCGCCGCGCGGCGCGTTGAACCCGCTGGTGCTGGCGGCTGCCAAGCTCGCGGGCGTCGAGGAGATCTACCGCGTGGGCGGCGCGCAGAGCATCGCCGCCCTCGCCTACGGCACCGAAACCATCCGGCCGGTTGCCAAGATCGTGGGGCCTGGCAATGCCTATGTGGCGGCCGCCAAGCGGCAGGTGTTCGGCACCGTCGGCATCGACAGCATCGCGGGTCCCTCCGAGGTGCTGGTGATCGCGGACAAGTACAACGATCCGGATTGGATCGCGGCGGATCTTCTGGCGCAGGCCGAGCATGACACGGCCGCGCAGTCGATCCTGCTCACCGACGACGAAGCGTTCGCCGAAGCGGTGGAGGCCGCCGTTCTGCGCCAGGTGCAGCAACTGCCGAAGGCCGACATCGCGGGCGCGAGCTGGCGCGATTTCGGCGCCGTCATTCTGGTGCGTTCGCTCGACGAAGCGCCGGCCATCGCGGACCGCATCGCGGCCGAGCATCTCGAGATCGCCACCCGCGATCCCGACGATCTCGGGTCGCGCATCCGCAATGCGGGTGCTCTGTTCCTCGGCGCCTACACGCCGGAGGTGATCGGGGACTACGTCGCGGGCTCCAACCACGTGCTGCCAACCGCACGCAGCGCGCGTTTCTCCTCGGGCCTCGGGGTGCTGGACTTTCTCAAGCGCACCTCGATCCTGAAGCTGGACGACGAGGCGCTCTCCAAGCTCGCGCCGGCGGCCATGACGCTCGCGCGCGCCGAGGGCCTCGAAGCGCACAGGCGTTCGGTCGAGATCCGACTTTCCGGGAAAGGCTAGGTTATGGACCAGGTTTCGACAGAGACGGTACAGACCAACGACCGCTTGAGCGAGGTCGTGCTCGACCCCGCATCGATCGGCCGGGGCAACGCCAACATCGAGCACGAGCGGGAAGTCGCGATCTACGATCTGCTCGACGGAAATTCGTTCAAGCTCGAAGGCCGCGACGATGGCCCCTATAAGCTCACCATCGGGCTCGTCGACGATCGACTGGCGCTGACGGTCTACAGCGCCTCAAAGCCCTCCGAGGAGCCGATTGTCGCCCACCATCTTTCTCTTACACCCTTCAAGCGCATCATGAAGGACTACTTCCTGGTGCTCGATAGCTACTATCAGGCCATCCGCACGGCGCAGCCCTCCCGCATCCAGGCCATCGACATGGGGCGGCGCGGCCTGCACGACGAAGGCAGCCGCGTGCTCGTCGAACGTCTCGAAGGGAAGATCTCCATCGACTTCGATACCGCGCGGCGCTTGTTCACTCTCATCTCCGCCCTCCACTGGAAGGGGTAAATCTCGTGTCAGGCGAGGGGGACGGGCATCAGACCGTGCTGTTCGCATGCGCCATGAACGCCGTGCGCAGCCCCATGGCCGCCGCGATCCTTCAGCATTTGATGGGGCCCCACGTGCAGGTTGCCTCGGCCGGGGTGCGGCCGGGCCTGCAAGATCCCTACGCCGTGGCGGTGATGGACGAGATCGGCATCGACATCTCGGACCACGAGCCCACGGCTTTCAAGGACGCGGAGGTCGAGAAATACGATCTCATCGTCACTCTATCTCCGGAGGCCCACCACCACGGCCTGGAACTCACCCGCGTGGTGCCAGCGGAGATCGAGTACTGGCCGACGCCTGACGCGACGGTGGTTCTCGAATGCGGGAACCGGGACGAGATCCTGGCCGCCTATCGCTCCGTGCGCGACACGCTGTTCCGGAAGATCAAGCAGCGTTTCCTTCCCACGGCAGGCGGCCCGACCGTGTGATCAGTCTGCGGCGGCGAGGGGAAGCCGGCGGCGCCTTTGCGAGACCGATGAGTCACGCTTCGGACTGATGGGGTCCGAAGCGATCATGGAGCTTTTAGCGAGACCGATGAGTCACGCTTCGGACTGGTAGGGTCCGAAGCGATCATGGACTTTAATGAGACCGATGATTCACGCTTCGGACTGGTAGGGTCCGAAGCGATCATGGTCTGGCGGCAACGAGGAACCAAGTGCTCTTCTGGCCAACGCCCTTGATGTCGATGGGGCCGCGTGGCTCCACCTCGAACGCCGTGCCGAGCCTGTCGCGCGTCATCGGACAGATGTGGATGCGCCCCGGAACGGACGTGCTTTCCAGACGCGCCGCCAAATTCACCGCGTCGCCCCAGATATCGTAGCTGAATTTTTGCCGGCCGATGACGCCCGCCATGACCGGTCCCGTCGCCAGCCCCATCCGCATGTCGATCTCGTAGCCGGTCTCGGCCCGCAGCCTGCGCACGGCTTGCTGCATGGCAAGCGCCATGTGCGCGAGGCGAGCTGCGAAATCTGCCGTAGGCTCCGGCACGCCCGAGGCCACCATGTAGGCGTCGCCGATCGTCTTGATCTTCTCGACGCCGTGTTGCTCGGCCAGCGCATCGAACATGGAGACGAGCCTGTTCAGGAGAGCGACGGTCTCGCTGGCGCCCAGGCGGCGCGCGAGCGGAACGAAGCCCGAGATGTCGGCAAACAGGATCGAGGCGTCCGCGAAGGTATCGGCGACAGGCTCGGCGGGCTTCGCCTTCAGGCGCTCGACCACATTGTCCGGCAGGATGTTGCGCAGGAGTGCGTCGGTCTCTGCCTTGGCGTTTTCCGCCAGCCGGAAGGCGTAATACACGGACGCCGCGATCAGGCCGAAGGTGGTGATGGTGGCCTGAATGTACATGGAATCGAGCACCTCCTGCTCAGCCTGGAGCAGGGACTCGGAGCCCGGATACCAGAACCAGCACACGAGGTGAAGGATGACCGCGGCGGTGATCGACGGAATGATGAGCGACATCCGCTGGAGCCCGTAGACGACGAACGCCGCAGCCGCGATGACGAAGTACTGGAGATGTACACCCGAGTTGCGTCCGAGAAACGCCGTGAAGGCGAGCAGGGCCGCGCACTCCGTCACCAGCATCAGCAGCGCCGCCGCGACGGCGCCAAACCGGTGCACGAACGGCACGGCCAGCATCACGATCACGATCGCCAGGTTGATATAGACGATCGGCCAATAGCGGTCGTAGTCGAGAAAAGTCTGCTGAACGAAGTAGACGAGTGTCGAGACCGCGATGAGGTAGGCGATCATGTTGAGGATCATGAGCCTACGCTTGGTTTCCGGCGGATAGCCGTCGGTTCCGGCCTCGGCAAGGCGCGTAAGCCACCCTCCCAGCGCCGCGAGCCGGTGCGACGCACCGAGGTCAGCGAGCATGCGCCTGAAGGCGGGATCAGTCCCAGGCTCTTTCGGCCCCGACACGGTCAGCAGTCTCCCCAATGAGGACGAGGTCCTGGATTCCGAAGATAGCAGGAAGCCGGGACCGCATCCTGCCGCTCTAACAGGGACGCCTTATCCGGGGAAGTGCCGCAGGAAACAGGACGGGATACCGCCGCTCAGGCGCCGGCGATGCCCTCGAGCTCGTCGATGTCGCACGTGAAACGGCTCTCCTTGCGCTCGATCGCGCCCCCGTCCTCGAGCATCGCCAGGGCCGCGTTTACCTTAGGGCGGCTCGCGCCGATCAGCAGGGCCAGCTCGCTCTGAGAGATCGGAAGGTCGAGGATGACCTTGGCGCCGGGCTTGAACTCGCTTTTCTGGCGGGCGGCGGCCAGGAAGAACCGGGCAAGCCGGACCTCGATCGGATAAAGGGCGATGCCTTCGAGCTGATGGTCGGCCTCGCGGACGCGGTTGCAAAGAAACTTGATGACGGCCTCGCGTACCACGGCGCGCTGCTCGATCAGGCGGGCGAGCGCGCCCTTGGACAACGTCAGAGCGCCCACCTTTGTGACAGCCGTTGCATCGGCGGTGCGGACGCCTCCATCGAGGACAGCGATCTCCCCGAAAATCTGGCCCGGCTCGGCGTGGGCGAAAGACAGCTCGCGGCCTTCGGAGGTGAGCACCGAAAGCCTCACGCGGCCGCCCGTGACCAGATAGATCTCCCGCCCCGCATCGCCACGCGCAAAAATGGCCTGACCGCCGTCGAAGGAGGCTTCCCGCATCTCCTGAGCCACCGCTTTCCGGTCGGCCTCCTCAAGGGCGCCGAACAGAGCGGTTCGCGCGAGCATTTCGAGCAGCGAATCTTTGGCTACCATCTCGTTCTCCAGCCATCGAGAGACCGGACCCGATTTTCGCGGGAACGGCCGGGAATGGCAACGTGGTTCTTGATTATCAGGGAGGCTCCGGCAGCGTTTCTCATGGTGGCGTTTCGTTTTCCGACGCGCCCCTTGAGCCATGCGGCGCCACTCAAGATTGCGAATTTATCCTCATCCTAGCGGCTACACCAATTTGAGAACATGGGTGATGTAAGTATCAAACTCGTATTGAAATCTCTTATGCTGTAGCGCTCGATGTTGCTCGATACGCTGAGATAGGAGCCGCGACCGCCTTCGACATATTGAGGGTGCAGGAACGATGGATTGCTGATCAGCCAAGTTCCGGACGGGTGAAACGCCACCGTATTCTGATAGTAGAGCACCGGACGTTTCGTTCGGTAGATTTCTCGCTCATAGAGGCCGTTCAAAGACATCTCTACGATACGGATGATGTCCTCGCCGTCTTCGGCCGACGTCTGCGACAGCCCAACACGAACTCTCTTGCCGTCAGCCCATACTCCTGTCGTCACTGGGGAGGGGACGATTTCGTCCTTCAGCAGCTTCCGATCCGTCCACGTTTTTGCTTTCAGGTCGAACACTCCCAGGAACGCTCCCTTGTTCCGGGTGCCATCGAAGAGCGTGTAGGCGAAGTAGACCTTGCCGCCGTGAACGTGAGGGGTCGATGCGTAGATTACCTCCTCGCGGTGCCCTCTGTCCGGGGCCTTGGCGATTGTGGTCTTCGTTCCTGAATGCGGATCCAGCGTTGCCAAATGACCAAATGGGCGTCCTTTGGCGTCTCGGACTATCTCTCGCACGAAAAGCAGCGGGCTCATTCCGTCGCCAACGAAGCGCGGATAGGTGAAGTTGCCCACAATCTTGCGATGCAGGAGCCACGACGGACGCTCAACACTGCTTTTGTAAATGAACAGATCCGTGCCGTGATAGGCGGTAGCGAGATAGAGCGTTTTGCTCGGCTTGTCGAAGTGACCTGAGACCCTTCTCTCATCCAGTCAGAGGGTGAGTCCTGGGCTAAATTTCTGGACCTGATCGTTCGTCACGGCAAGGGCCAGATGGTGGTCGTGGAACTCCTCCGGTGTCCGGTTGGCGAGAGCCGAGTGGGGCCGGACACGATTGTAATCGTCGCGCCACGCCGCCAGCCGCGTTCTCGCTTCGTCGAGCGTGGAGAACAACGTCTCGTTCAAGAGCTCGTCGCGCAGCCGACCGTTGAAACTCTCGACGAACGCGTTCTGCTGCGGCTTGCCGGGCTGGATGTAGTGCCAGTCGACACCGCTGGCCTTGCTCCATTTGAGGATCGCCATGCTGGTCAGTTCGGTG
>NZ_KB911266.1 GCF_000383415.1 Hyphomicrobium zavarzinii ATCC 27496
CATGGCGATCCTCAAATGGAGCAAGGCCAGCGGTGTCGACTGGCACTACATCCAGCCCGGCAAGCCGCAGCAGAACGCGTTCGTCGAGAGTTTCAACGGTCGGCTGCGCGACGAGCTCTTGAACGAGACGTTGTTCTCCACGCTCGACGAAGCGAGAACGCGGCTGGCGGCGTGGCGCGACGATTACAATCGTGTCCGGCCCCACTCGGCTCTCGCCAACCGGACACCGGAGGAGTTCCACGACCACCATCTGGCCCTTGCCGTGACGAACGATCAGGTCCAGAAATTTAGCCCAGGACTCACCCTCTGACTGGATGAGAGAAGGGTCTCAGGTCAGTCGACATTTCCGTATTCCGAACCCTCTATACGGTGCCTGTCGGAACCGATGGTGCCGCTCACTCCACGAACTACAACCCACTGGCATTTCTCGGAATTACGATTGTCATCATCGCCGCGCTCGGCGCTCTTTCTGGCGCCATGCATCTGCTCGCCAGAAGCGGCCGGCTCTCTGGAAAAGTGCTATCCTGGCAGTCGCTTCGCACGTTTGTCGCCGGCCTCCTCGGCCAAGGCGAACGCAAGCGTGTAGAGGGCGAGATGACGCGCGTCGCGGAGATCCTGCGCAAGCTCATCGACACGAACGGCAGCTACGCTGGCCAGCTCGGAAAATTCAGCGACAAGATCCGCGGACAGATGGACGCGCAAGTGGTGAGCTCCATCTTGAACGAGCTGTTGGCTGAGCATCAGCGGTCGCGCGAGGAAACTACGCAGCTTTTGGCGGAGCTTGAAAACAAGACCGCCGAGAAGCAGGCCGTGGAGCAGCAGCTTTCCCAGGCAAAAAAGGAGCTGAGCACGGACGCCCTCACCAACATTGGCAACAGGCGCACGTTCGATCAGGAGCTCACGGCTGCCATAACCAGTTGCCAGGAGGGCGCGCGCCCCCTCGCCTTGGTCCTCGCCGACATCGATCACTTCAAGCGGATCAATGACGAGCACGGCCATCAGGTCGGCGATGAAGTCATAAAAATGCTGGCGAGGATCATCCAGTCTACGGTGCGAGATACCGACGTCGCGACACGCTATGGCGGCGAGGAATTCGCGTTGATCCTGCCTGGGACCGGTCTTGAAGCGGCGAAATCGGTCGCCGAGCGCATCCGCAAGAAGTTCGAGTCACGGAAATTGACACTGAGACATTCCGGCCAGAGCATCGGAAAAGTGACCGCCTCGTTCGGTGTGGCGGAACTCCGCTTCGGAGACAACGCGACCATCCTCTTCCAGCGCGCAGACCGGAAGCTCTACGCCGCAAAGTCGGCAGGACGCAATCGCGTATCCGGATAGCGTCTCTCCAGCGAACCTTTCAACCCGCGCGGCGCTATTCTCGCGAAATCCGATGTGCTGCCTTCAGTAGGGCACGCCGTCCTTGCGCGTAAAGATCCACCGTCCGTCAGCGTCCAGAACGGCCTTGAGGTCGTCGGCGGGATACGTTCCCTCGTCGCCCGGCGTGCGATCACCGATTTCGAGATAGACCACAGGTTCCGCGCTGCGGTTCACGAGATGATGAGCCACACCTCCGGCCGGAAACCCAGCGCACATCCCGGGCATCAAATCCACGTCCCCCTGATCCGTGACCAGCGTTGGAGCGCCCTGGAGAACGTAGATGAACTCGTCTTGCTTGCTGTGCCGATGTAAAAGAGCCGACTCCCCGCCCGGCAGAAGCGTCGTGAGGTTGACCCCGAAATTGCGGAGCCCGAACATATCTCCGAGCGGTCGTTTCTCCCGCTTCGCCATACGGCTGAAGTACGGCTCGGGATAGTTCGAAGGCTTGGAGCGCAAAGGCGCTTCCTCCGCAACGATAGCGAGCGGGGCGGCTTCTTCGATATGTTGAGACACGGCCGTTTTCATCCTGACGAGTCGGGGATCGCGGAGGCACACTATCGAGCCTCCCTCCCGCCCGCCATAGCTGCTCGCCGCTACCTCACGCGACCAGCCTCAGTTTCGGTGCGGACTTGGCCGGAGGCCGATCGTTGGCCCTGTCTTCCTCGCGATGCCCCTGGAGCGGCCCATCCCAGAGCGCCCGCAGAAACTCGCGCACCTGCCCCGCAAGACGATCCGCTTCCGCCGCCAATCCAACCGAGGCCTCTTTCGTTCCCTTGGCCAGACGCTCCGTCTGGCCGGCATTCTCGGTCACCCTGAAGATGTTAGCCGATATGTCGCGGAACCCTGCCAATGCCTGCTCGATGTTGTCGCCGATCTCCTGCGTGGCACGCGTTTGAGCGTGAACCGTATCGACGACGGCGGACGTGACCTGATTGACCTCCGAAACAAGCCCGTTGATCTCGGCAACGGCCTCTACTGCGCCACGCGTTGCACCCTTCACCTCGGCGATGTGCACATCGATCTGGCCTGTCGCGCGCGCCGTCTGCAAAGAAAGAGACTTCACCTCCGCCGCTACGACCGCAAATCCCTTCCCGGCCTCACCGGCCCGCGCTGCCTCTATGGTGGCGTTGAGCGCGAGAAGGTTGGTCTGCGCCGCAATGGCCCGGATCAAGCCGGCAACCTCCGCGATATTCTGCCCCGCCGTCGCCATCTCGCCGATGGTCGCCTCCGCCTCGGCAGAGCGCGAGACCGCCCTTTTTACGAACTCGGCCGAACGAACCACCTGAACGCCGATCTCTTGAGCGGAGCCGCGAAGCTCGCCACACGCAGCGGCAATGGACTGAATGTTGGCCGTCGCCTGCTCCGCAGCCGCCGCCACGCCCGAGGCATTCTCGGACGTCTCGCCCGCACCACGGTCGAGCCGTGTTGCGACCTCGCCCATATGACCTGAAGCCGTCGACACGCGCTCGACAATGTCGCCGACGGATTGCTCGAAGCCCTCGGTCGCCCGTTCGAACGATCGGATCCGGCTCTCGATTGATCCCATGGCGTCGTTGATCGTCCGGGCGGAAACGAGGAGCGCACCGTGAAGCCCCTCCTCGCGGATACGGCGATAGTACTTGTTTGCCCGCACCGCTTCCATCGCAGCCGCCGACTCGCGGACGTAGGCATCGCAACGATCGATCATGCCATTGATGGACCATTGCAATGCCCCCAGCGCGCCGCGCTCGCGAACGTGCACCATACGGACCTCGAAATCGCCGTCCGCAACGGCACGGCACACCCGGCCAGCCTGACGAACGACCCCGTACGTTCTCCATATGAAGACGCCAGCGACGACCGAAGCCACGAGCGCAATGCCAGCAGAGGCATTTGATAAAAGCGTCCATCCCAGCACTTGCCCGGCAATGGAGAGCACCAGCGATCCGGCGCACACCGCGCTCGCCCCAAGCCCCTTAGAGAGAGAGCACAAGTTCGTCATAGCTCGTCTTCTTTGCTTTTATGAAGTTACCCAGATAGCGCGCCCCGGCCGCCAATCCTTCCTTCGCGTTTCGATGCCCATCCTCGACCCTAAGAACCTCATCGTAGACGGGCGCAATCGCGTCCACGGCCTTGCGGCTCGGCACGCGGCGATTGGAATGAAAAGCGATGACGTTGCCTGAGGCATCCAGCGACGGCGTCACATGAGCCAGCACCCAATAGTGATCGCCGCTCTTCGCCATGTTCTTCACGTACGCAAAAATCTCCTGCCCCCCGTGCAGCGTCTCCCACAGCACCTTGAACACCGTGCGCGGCATGTCGGGATGGCGGATGATACTGTGCTGCTCTCCCAGCAACTCCCGTTCGCTGTAGCCCGCGATGCGCATGAAGACGTCATTGACGTATGTCAGACGCCCTTTGAGATCCGTCTTCGACACGATGATTTCGCCGGGCTCAAAAAAAATCTCTCTACCAGTCGGAACAATTGAACGGGCCATACTCGCCTCCTCCCCGATAAGCGGAACACTGAGCGAGCCGTTTGAACATCGTCTTAAATTCCAAATTTCCCGATCGACATATTTTCTGACAACAATCAGCACTTAACAAAAGTCAAGTGCGGCGCACAAATTACAAAGCGCGACATCTTGCTTCGCCATACCAAGCTCAAATCAAAAATAGGCAAAACCTTATTTGCTGCACGACAAACAAATAAACGGAGAACTATTATTACAGCGCGCCGCCATGGTTCTGAGGCACAAGCACAAATCGGAGCGCGCGAGCGGGATGCCAAACGCTCATCGTTTTCGATTTAAAATTACCACAAATGACGCGGCGGGTTGCGCCAAAATGCCACCCTCTGGATGGCACAATAAAAGCTTGCAACCCATCCTAAGCGTATCCAAACGACAAAAAAATCGCCAGCCGATATCCATGAATATCAAATACTTATAATCTTGCGCGTGATGGCGCATTAAATATCCGACTTTTCAGATAGGCGAATTGCGCAACTTTCTCCGATTAACTGCGGTCAATAATAGATCATATCGATCATGCGATCGATATAGCTCATCTGCCGAATGCTGAGCGGAGAGCTAGTATTATGACGGCCGAAATAAACATTAGCAAGCAAGAGCAAAACCGCGCGCTCGGGCTCTCGACGATCGCTTTCACCGTGTGTTTCGCGGTCTGGACAATATTCTCGATCATCGGGATCGAGATAAGACAGGAGCTAAACCTCAACGAGACGCAATTCGGCCTTCTCGTTGGCACGCCCGTTCTCACGGGCTCTCTGCTTCGCATCGCTCTTGGCATTTGGACAGATCAATACGGCGGCCGGCGCATATTCACGGTCGTCATGCTTGCAGCGGCCGTCGCAACCTGGTTGCTGACCTACGCGCAGACCTACCCGCAATTCCTGCTGGCCGCCCTCGCGGTCGGCGTCGCCGGCGGCGCGTTTTCCGTAGGCGTCGCCTATGTGTCGCGGTGGTATCCGGCGGGCAAGCAAGGAACCGCACTCGGTATTTTCGGCGCCGGCAACGTCGGCGCGGCCGTCACAAAGTTCGTGGCCCCGTTCGTGCTCGTCGCCTACGGGTGGCACACCGTTGCCCAGGTCTGGGCAGCAGCGATCGCCGTGATGGCGATCATTTTCTGGTTCACCACCGAGGATGACCCCGTCATCCGCGAACGGAAGCTCAAGGGCGAGAAGCCACAGAGTGCATGGCTCGAGCTTGCGCCTCTGAAGAATATTCAGGTCTGGCGGTTCGGCCTCTACTACTTCTTCGTTTTCGGCGCCTTCGTTGCCCTCGCGTTATGGCTGCCGCGCTATCTCATCGGCGTCTACGGCGTGAGCATCACGTCCGCCGGCATGATCGCCGCCGCCTACTCCATTCCCGCCAGCATTTTCAGAGCCTACGGCGGTGTGTTGTCCGACCGGTATGGCGCGCGCCGCGTCCTTTACTGGACCTTCCTCGTCTCCATCGCCTGCACGTTCGTGCTCTCCTATCCCCCGACGGAATACGTGGTGCGCGGCATCAACGGCCCGATCACCTTCCAGTTCGAGATCGGCCTCATCACCTTCACCGTGATTGTGTTCGTGCTCGGCTTCTTCATGAGCCTGGGCAAGGCGGCCGTCTACAGGCACGTCCCGGTCTACTACCCGAATAACGTGGGTGCCGTCGGCGGCCTCGTCGGCATGATTGGTGGCCTCGGCGGATTCATCCTGCCGATCGTCTTCGGCATCCTGAACGACCTGACGGGACTCTGGACGAGCTGCTTCGCCTTGCTCTTCCTGATCGTTACCGCCTCCCTCGTCTGGATGCACCTCGCCATCCGGCACATGGAGCAGGAGGCGGGCGATACCAAGCTGTCCGAGCTCCCGCAGCTTCCGGAAATGCTGCCCATCCACAAGCCGCACCACGTCGGCGCGATGGGTCCCGCCCTCATCGAGGATTGGCGGCCGGAGGAGCCCGTGTTCTGGGAGGAGAAGGGGCGCGCCATCGCGCGGCGCAATCTCTGGCTCTCAATTCCTTCGCTGCTGCTCTCCTTCGCAATCTGGATGGTGTGGTCCGTGGTCGTCGCGAAGCTGCCGTCCGTCGGTTTCCAGTACACCACCGACCAGTTGTTCTGGCTCGCAGCCGTTCCCGGCCTTTCTGGCGCCACGCTACGTATCTTCTACTCCTTCATGGTCCCGATCTTTGGCGGGCGGCTCTGGACCACCCTCGCCACATGGTCGCTGATATTCCCGGCCCTCGGCATCGGAATGGCGGTGCAGAACCCGAATACGCCATACTGGATCTTCCTCGTCCTGGCGCTTCTGTGCGGCTTTGGCGGCGGCAATTTCGCATCCTCCATGTCGAACATCTCCTTCTTCTTCCCGAAGCGCGAGAAGGGCAACGCGTTGGCGCTCAATGCCGGGCTCGGCAATCTGGGCGTCAGCGTCGCGCAGTTCCTGGTGCCGCTCGTCATCACAGCCGGTGTCTTCGGATGGCTCGGCGGAGCCCCCGTCATGGTCACCGAAGGCGACAACACTTTCCCCATGTGGCTGCAGAACGCAGGCTACATCTGGGTTCCCTTCATCGTGGCATCCGCGTTCGCCTCGTGGATCGGCATGAACGACATCGCCTCCGCGCGAGCCTCCTTCAGCGAGCAGTCGGTCATCTTCCAGCGCAAGCACAACTGGATCATGTGCTGGCTCTACACCGGCACATTCGGCTCGTTCATCGGCTATTCCGCAGGCTTCCCCCTGCTGGCCAAGATCCAGTTCCCCGAGGTGAACGCCCTCGCTTACGCGTTCCTCGGCCCTCTCGTCGGCGCCATATCGCGATCCGCGACAGGATGGATCGCCGACAAGTGGGGCGGCGCCCGGGTGACGTTCTGGGTGTTCATCGGCATGACGGGCGGCGTCGCGGGCGTTCTCTACTTCCTGAGCCTCGGAAACTTCGCCGGCTTCTTCGCGATGTTCATCTTCCTCTTCTTGGTGAGCGGCATCGGCAACGCCTCAACGTTCCAGATGATCCCGGCCATCATGCGCAAGGAAATGGACCGCTTGATGCCGGACGCCGACGACGCGGCACGCAGGCGCAATGCGGAAAAGGAGAGTGCCGCGATCATCGGCTTCAGCTCGGCGGTCGCAGCCTACGGCGCATTCTTCATTCCCAAAGGCTACGGCACGTCGATCGCACTGACCGGCGGCCCAGAAGCGGCCTTGTGGGGTTTCCTGATCTTCTATGTCACGTGCATTGCCATCACGTGGTGGGTCTACGCGCGGCGCGGCGGCCTTCTCTACGACATCGAGCGCGCTACGAGCGCATCCATCAAAGCCACCGCCCAACCGGCCTGATAAGCGGGAGATAAGAAATGAGTCACTTCCTCGATCGCCTGACGTTCTTCAATCGCGTCGTCGACGACTTCTCACAAGGCCACGGCGTGGTCACCCGTGAGGATCGCCGCTGGGAGGATGGTTATCGCAAGCGCTGGCAGCACGACAAGATCGTGAGGTCGACCCACGGCGCGAACTGCACCGGCTCGTGCTCCTGGAAGATCTACGTCAAAGGCGGCATCGTCACGTGGGAGACGCAGCAGACCGACTACCCGCGCACGCGCCCGGATCTTCCCAACCATGAGCCCCGCGGGTGCGCGCGCGGAGCCAGCTATTCCTGGTACATGTATTCCGGCAATCGCGTGAAATACCCGCTCGTTCGCGCCCGCCTTCTCAAGCTGTGGCGCGAGGCGCGCGCATCCCAGACGCCCGTAAAAGCCTGGGCTTCTATTGTCACCGATCCCAAGAAGCGCTCGGCCTACACTAGAAAGCGCGGCAGCGGCGGCTTCGTACGCGCCACGTGGGACGAGGTCAACGAGATCATCGGCGCGGCCAACGCCTACACCGTCAAGGCCCACGGGCCTGACCGCATCGCGGGCTTTTCGCCGATCCCGGCCATGTCGATGGTTTCCTATGCGGCAGGCGCCCGCTATCTCTCTCTGGTGGGCGGAGTTTGCCTCTCGTTCTACGATTGGTACTGCGATCTGCCTCCGGCTTCGCCGCAGACCTGGGGCGAGCAGACCGATGTTCCGGAGTCGGCGGACTGGTACAATTCCGGCTTCCTCATCCTCTGGGGCTCCAACGTGCCGCAGACGCGCACGCCGGACGCGCATTTCTACACCGAAGCCCGCTATCGCGGCGCCAAGAGCGTCGTCATTTGCCCCGACTATTCGGAAGCCTCCAAGTTCGGCGACATGTGGATCTCGGTGAAGCAGGGAACCGATGCCGCGCTCGCCATGGCCATGGGCCACGTCATTCTCCGCGAGTTCCATATCGACCGGCAGGCCACCTATTTCCGCGACTACGTGCGCCAATATACCGACATGCCGATGCTGGTTCGGCTCGTCAGAGACAAGAACGGCAAGCTCATTCCGGAGCGTCTTCTCAGAGCCTCCGACTTCACCGGAACGCTCGGAGAGGCCAATAATCCGGACTGGAAGACGGTCGCCTACGACGAGACATCGGGCGAGATCGTCGTCCCCTCGGGCTCCGTCGGCTTCCGCTGGGGCGAGAAGGGCAAGTGGAACCTCGAGGAGAAGGATGCAAAGGGCCAGGATACCAAGCTCCGCCTGACGCTCGCCGAGACCAAGGACGATCTGGCTGACGTGGCCTTCCCCTACTTCGGCAACATCGAGCACGATCACTTCACGGGAACGGACCACCCGAGCGTTCTCGAGCGCCGCGTCCCGGTAAAGAAACTGCAGCTTGCCGAAGGCGAGACGCTGGTCGCAACCGTCTACGACCTCTTTGTCGCCAACTACGGTCTCGACCGGGGCTTCGGCGGCGCCCACGTCGCGAAGAGCTACGACGAGAACGTGCCCTACACGCCGGCCTGGGCGGAAACCATCACCGGCGTGCCGCGCGACCAGATCATCACCGTGGCACGCGAGTTCGCTCGTAACGCCGAGAAGACCCATGGCCGCTCCATGGTGATCATCGGCGCCGCGATGAACCACTGGTACCACATGGATATGAACTACCGCGGCGTCATCAACATGCTGGTGATGTGCGGATGCATCGGTCAATCGGGCGGCGGCTGGTCCCACTACGTGGGCCAGGAGAAGCTGCGCCCGCAGTCGGGATGGCTGCCGCTCGCATTCGGGCTCGATTGGAGCCGCCCGCCGCGCCAGCAGAACGCGACCTCGTTCTTCTACGCCCACACCGACCAGTGGCGCTACGAGACGCTCGACGTGAAGGAGATCCTGTCTCCCACGGCACCTCCGGGACCGTGGGACGGCGCCATCATCGACTACAACGTGCGCGCGGAGCGCATGGGCTGGCTTCCCTCCGCCCCTCAGCTGGAGCAAAACCCGCTTTCCATCGCCGCAGCCGCGGCGGCAAAGGGACAGGACGTCAAGGACTACGTGCCCCAGGCCCTCAAGTCCGGCGAGCTCAAGCTCTCGTGCGAGGACCCCGATAGTCCGGCGAACTGGCCGCGCAATATGTTCGTCTGGCGCTCCAATCTGCTCGGCTCGTCCGGCAAGGGTCACGAGTATTTCCTGAAGCATCTCCTCGGCACGTCGCATGGCGTGATGGGCAAGGACCTCGGCGAGGACGGACGCCAGAAGCCCCAGGATGTGGTCTGGCGTGACGCGGCGCCGGAAGGAAAGCTCGATCTGCTCGTCACCCTCGATTTCCGCATGTCGACGACGTGCGTCTACTCCGACATCGTTCTGCCGACTGCGACCTGGTACGAGAAGAACGATCTCAACACCTCTGACATGCACCCCTTCATCCATCCGCTGACCGCGGCAGTGGACCCCGTCTGGGAAGCCAGGAGCGATTGGGAGATCTACAAGGGCATCGCGAAGGCGTTCTCGCGCGTCGCGCCGGAGGTGCTGGGCGTCGAGAAGGACGTCGTGCTCACACCCATCATGCACGACACCGCAGGCGAGATCGCCCAGGCCCTCGACGTCAAGGATTGGAAGCGCGGCGAGGTGGCGCCGATCCCCGGCAAGACCATGCCGCAGATCACCGTGATCGAACGAGACTACCCGAATATCTACAAGCGCTTCACCTCGCTCGGGCCGCTCATGGACAAGCTCGGCAACGGCGGCAAGGGCATGGCGTGGGACACCCAGCACGAGGTCGAGTTCCTGCGCCACCTCAACGGTGTCGTGACGGAGCCCGGCCCGACGAAGGGATTGGCGCGGATCGAAACCGACATCGATGCCGCGGAAGTCCTCCTCACGCTTGCGCCGGAAACCAACGGCGAGGTGGCTGTCAAAGCCTGGGAGTCCTTAAGCGGCTTCACGGGACGCGACCACACGCACCTCGCGATCCCGAAAGAGGACGAGAAGATCCGCTTCCGTGACGTGGTGGCTCAGCCGCGCAAGATCATCTCGTCTCCGATCTGGTCCGGACTCGAGTCCGAGAAGGTTTGTTATAACGCCGGCTACACCAACGTTCACGAGCTGATCCCCTGGCGAACGCTCACCGGCCGCCAGCAGCTTTATCAGGATCATCTCTGGATGCGCGCCTTCGGCGAGGGCTTCTGTGTCTATCGACCGCCCATAGACACAAAGACCGTCAAACCGGTCATCTCGCGCAAGCCAAACGGCAACAAATCGGTGGTGCTCAACTTCATCACGCCACACCAGAAATGGGGCATCCACTCCACCTACACCGACAATCTCCTGATGCTCACGCTGTCTCGCGGCGGGCCCATCGTCTGGATCAGCGAAGCCGACGCCATCAAGGCCGGCATCGTCGATAACGATTGGATCGAAGCCTACAACAGCAACGGCGCCTTGGCGGCGCGCGCGGTCGTCTCCCAGCGCGTCAAGGAAGGCATGTGCATGATGTACCATGCGCAGGAGAAGATCGTGAACGTGCCGGGCTCGGAGCAGACGGGCCAGCGTGGCGGCATTCACAACTCCGTCACCCGCGCCGTTCTGAAGCCAACCCACATGATCGGCGGCTACGTCCAGCAATCCTACGGCTTCAACTACTACGGAACGGTCGGATCGAACCGGGACGAGTTCGTCATCGTCCGCAAGATGGCCGAGGTCGACTGGCTCGACACGCCCACCGCCGACCAGCCTCAACCCCTATCGCGAACCCCCAAGACGGAGGCAGCAGAATGAAAGTACGCGCTCAAATCGCGATGGTGCTGAACCTCGACAAGTGCATCGGCTGCCACACGTGCTCCGTCACCTGCAAGAACGTATGGACCAGCCGCGAAGGCATGGAATACGCCTGGTTCAACAACGTCGAGACGAAGCCCGGCATCGGCTATCCGAAGGATTGGGAGAACCAGGATCGCTGGAAGGGCGGATGGGTCCGCAAGAAGAGCGGCAAGATCGAGCCGAGGATCGGCGCGAAATGGCGCGTCCTCGCCAACATCTTCGCCAACCCCGACCTGCCGGAGATCGATGACTACTACGAGCCCTTCACCTTCGACTACGAGCATCTGCAGAAGGCGCCCGAGCTGCCCGCTTTCCCGACCGCCCGGCCGCGTTCGCTCGTCACCGGCGAGCGCATGGAGAAGATCCACTGGGGGCCGAACTGGGAGGAGATCCTCGGCGGCGAATTTGCCAAGAGATCGGAGGATTACAACTTCGAAGGCGTCCAGAAAGACATCTACGGCCAGTTCGAAAACACCTTCATGATGTATCTGCCGCGCCTGTGCGAGCACTGCCTCAATCCGGCTTGCGTCGCGTCCTGCCCTTCGGGCGCAATCTACAAGCGCGAGGAGGACGGCATCGTCCTCATCGATCAGGACAAGTGCCGCGGCTGGCGCATGTGCGTCTCGGGATGCCCGTACAAAAAGATCTACTACAATTGGTCGAGCGGAAAGTCGGAGAAGTGCATCCTCTGCTATCCGCGCATCGAAGCGGGCCAGCCGACGGTGTGCTCCGAGACCTGCGTCGGGCGCATCCGCTATCTCGGTGTCGTCCTCTACGATGCGGACCGCATCGAAGCGGCGGCAAGCGCGGCCAACGAGGAGGATCTGTACGAAGCCCAGCTCAAGATCTTCCTCGATCCCAACGATCCTGAGGTGATCCGCCAAGCAAGAGCCGATGGCGTGCCTGATAGCTGGCTCGAGGGCGCCAAGCGCTCGCCGATCTGGAAGATGGCGATGGAATGGAAGGTCGCCTTCCCGCTCCACCCCGAATACCGCACACTTCCCATGGTCTGGTATGTGCCGCCGCTCTCGCCCATTCAATCGGCTGCCGAAGCCGGAAAGATCGGTCACGACGGCGAGATGCCCGACGTTCGCAGCCTGCGCATTCCGCTGAAGTACCTCGCCAACATGCTGACAGCCGGCAAGGAGGAGCCCGTGGCGCTCGGCCTTGAGCGCATGCTCGCCATGCGCGCCTATATGCGCGCCAAGACTGTAGACGGCGTGATCGACCAGAGCATCGCCAAGAAAGTCGGCCTCACCGCAGCCCAGATCGACGAGATGTACCGCGTGATGGCGATCGCGAACTACGAGGATCGCTTCGTCATTCCCACCGCGCATCGCGAGCTTGGCGAGGACGCCTACGATCTCAAGGGATCGTGCGGCTTCTCGTTCGGCAACGGCTGCTCCGACGGGCGAACCGACCAGAGCCTGTTCGGTGTTCCCAAGCGCGCCAAGAACCCGATGGAGATCGCGTAATGAAGATGACGCTTAAAACCATCTCGGCCTTGCTGTGCTACCCGAGCGAGGATGTTCAGGCTGCGATCCCGGAATTGCAGGCCGCAGTCGCATCCGAGAAAGCGCTGCCGAAAGAGGCCGAGGACGCGCTGTCCCGTCTGCTGAAAGAGTACGCCACCGGGGACATCTACGATCTCCAGGAACGCTATGTGCTGCTGTTCGACCGCACGCGCTCGCTCTCTCTGCATCTCTTTGAGCACGTCCACGGCGAAAGCCGGGACCGCGGTCAGGCGATGGTGGATCTGGCCCAGCTCTACGAAAAGCATGGCCTCGCCGTCTCGGCAAACGAGCTGCCGGACTTCATGCCGCTTTTCCTCGAGTTCCTGTCTGCTATCCCGTCTGCGGAAGCGCGCCAGCACCTGAGTGAGACGGTCCATATCCTGGAAGCAATCCGCCAGCGCCTCGAAAAGCGCCAGTCGGCTTACGCGTCCGCCTTCTCGGCGCTTCAGGCCTTGAGCCGCGAACAGCCCGACAAAGATGTGCTGAACGCCATCCTCTCCATCCCGGACGACGACCCCAACGATCTCGCCGCGCTCGACGCAGCGTGGATCGACGAGGAAGTCAAATTCGGCCCCGGAGCAGACACCACCTGCGACACAGAAGGACTGGCCGCCAAGATCCGGGCAGGCCGTCGTCCGGCGCCGGGAATGGAGTCACCGCCCCAGCGTCGCCCCGTCGTAGCCCACTCACCTTCGAACCGCGCCTGAGGAGGCAACCATGCGCGATCTCATCAATCACATCGTGTTCGGCTGGTATCCCTACCTCTGCCTGACCGTCTTCCTGCTCGGCTCGCTCGCCCGTTTCGATCGCGAGCAGTACACATGGCGCTCGGGATCGAGCCAGATGCTGCGCAAACGTCAGCTCACCATGGGCTCAAACCTCTTCCACGTCGGCATCCTCGTCATATTCATGGGTCACTTCGCCGGCCTCCTGACACCTATCTGGGTGTTCGACGCACTCGGGATTTCCCACGGTTTCAAGCAGATGCTGGCCATCGTCGTGGGCGGCATCGCGGGCGTCGCCTGCTTCGTGGGCATGACGCTGCTCATTCACCGGCGCCTGTTCGATTCCCGCATCCGCAAGACATCGTCGTTCGGCGACATCGCCGTCCTGCTCATTCTCTATGTCCAGCTCCTGCTCGGCCTCGCGACGATCATCGTCTCGCTCGACCACCTCGACGGACACGAAATGGTGCGGTTCATGACCTGGGCGCAGGGAATTCTCACGCTGCAACCCGGCGTATCCAGCCTCATTGCCGATGCGCATCCTATCTTCCGCGCGCACCTCTTCCTCGGCATGACCATCTTCCTCGTCTTCCCCTTCACGCGGCTTGTCCACGTGTGGAGCGCCCCAGTCTGGTACCTGGGACGGCGGGGCTATCAGGTCGTCCGGTCGCGGTCT
Organism: Hyphomicrobium zavarzinii ATCC 27496; assembly: GCF_000383415.1. Taxonomy (GTDB): domain Bacteria; phylum Pseudomonadota; class Alphaproteobacteria; order Rhizobiales; family Hyphomicrobiaceae; genus Hyphomicrobium_C; species Hyphomicrobium_C zavarzinii. The sequence goes on from NZ_KB911266.1 coordinate 13,935, forward strand.
GGAAAGAACGCCCCGCAGGCGGTATCGGCCAAAGCTAGAACTCTTCCGGCGGAGTGAGACGATGGGCTGCTCGGTACACGCTGATCTCGCCGCAGCACCTCGCAAGCGCGTGGCTGTCAACGGCATCGCCATACCCCACGACGCGATCTCGCGCGAAGCCCAGCACCACAGGGCCTCGACGCCGCTCGGAGCGTGGACCGCGGCAGCCCAGGCTCTCGTCGTGCGCACCCTTCTGATGGAGGAAGCAAAGCGGCTCGATCTCGCGGTCGAGCCTCTCAGCGATGACAGCGGCCGATGCGAAACGGACGAGGAGGCTTCGATCCGCGCCCTCGTCGCGAACGAGGTCGTAACTCCCTCCGCCGACGGCGAAGCATGCAGGCGCTACTACGAGCGCAACCGTAAGCGCTTCCGTTCGCCGGACATCTTCGAGGTCGCGCACATTCTGTTCGCGGCACGCAAGGACGATGCTTCGGCGTTCGAAAAAGCGCGAGCGGGCGCAACAGCAGCCTTGGTGATCCTCAAACAGGACCCGAACCGCTTCAACTCGCTGGCCCGGGCGCACTCGGCATGCCCGTCGCGCGAATTGGGCGGCAACCTCGGCCAGATTTCGGCAGGGGAGACGACGCCCGAGTTCGAGGCCGCAGTCATGGCGCTCAACCCTGGCGAGATGACCACACTCCCGGTCGAGACACGATACGGCTTCCACATCATCCGCCTGGAACGGAAAATCGCCGGAGAGGAGCTGCCATTCGAGATCGTGCGCGAAAAGATTGCCGGCTATCTGGGCGAGCGAGCGCACCGCACCGCCGTCGCCCAGTACATCGCTCGTCTTGCGGCCCGGGCAAACATCGAAGGCGTGGCACTGCCCAGCCCGGCCGACCTGCGCGTAGCATAGGGGGCACATATGCAGCTCGGCACCCTCCTGTCCCGGTTCGACGACGAAGCCGTCGTACTCGAAACCCTGCTCGCGATGAACGACTTGCCACTTCTGTCACGCGTTCAGGATGCGGCCAAGCGTGCGAGCACGGACATCGGCGCCTGGGCGCACGAAGCTGTTGGCAGCTTCATCCGCACTGCCGACGATGAACGATGGCTCGGCCTCATCGCCGCGTGCAGCACGGCTAAAGACCCGGGCTTGACCGCTCTTCGGCGCATGCTGGCAGCCGCTCTTTCCGCCGAAGCCCGGCCGCACGGTTGAGAGTTTCACTGCAATGCGGGGAGAGCCACGCCCCGGCAACGCTCACTCTCAGGTCCCTTCGCACGGCGACGACGCCGGTAGCCTCTTGCGAAAGACGCGCGGTGACACGCCCGTCCAGCGCTTGAAGGCGAGAGTAAACGGACCGGGCGTCGAATATGCGAGGAGGCCCGCGATGCGCGAGATCGGCGCCTCCGTGTCCGAAAGAAGACGGACGGCCATGGCCCGCCGCACATCATCCAGGATCGCCGAGAACGACGTCCCCTCGTGCGAGAGTAGTCTTTGAAGCTTTTTCGCGCTGAGGCCCAACGAGCCGGCGACAAGCCCGCACGAGCAAAGCTTCGTCCCCATGACGCTGCGAATTGCAAGCCCTACCGTCGTTGCCATCGTATCGTCGCGAAGCGGCATCTGGCGCCAGCGATGGCGGATGTGGAGATCCATTACCTTCCTGAGCCGCCCCGGCGTTCCACGCAGTGGAAGGGAGAGCAGCCGCCGGTCGAACACGATGTCGTCGTGAGAAGCCCCAAACGTTACGGGGCAGCCGAAGATCGCCTCGTGCAACGAGGTATCGGCAGGCTTCTGATGCCGAAACCGAACTTGGGACGGATTCCGATGTATCAACCCGCCCATCGCGCGCGCCATGCGGCAAGCGTTCCCCAGCATGTATTCCGCGTGCTGCCGCATGGGAAGCGCGGGTGAGAGCAGAACGTGGCGAAACACGGCGTCGTGCCCAGGCCCGTCATCCACGAGTTGAAGCGCGAAGGCGTTGGTATGGTGGCGCCAGTAGGTGATGCTGGCCTCGATCCACTCCTGGAATGTGCCCGCAAAATTCGCCAGCAGCAGCGTCGGTCCCACATTGGGGAAATGATCGGGAACGCTCAAGGCCCACTCGATACCGAGCGAGGGCCTATCCAGCGTCTCCGCGGCACGCTCCAACAACAGGCAGAGCCGGGTCCAGGACACGAGCTCGTCCTGCAGAGCGGGCACCTCGGGCGAGAAGCCTGCCTTCTCGAGCAACGCGGCCGGGTCACCCCCCGCCGCCGTGACCAACTCGGCGAAGCCTGCGAGCGCAGATCCACGGATGTAATACCTCGGATCCTCCGCGGAGTCTTTCTGCCAACGGCCCATCTCGTGCATCTCGCCCAATCCATTCTTCCGAATCAGGATAGCGAGCAGAAATGCCGTCGCCTTGATTTCTGGGAAGGCGGCCGGCAGCAATTCGAAATGAAATCCGCCGCAGGAACGCCGTCATGCCGCGCGGATCGTCGTCAGGAAACTCCCGACCTGAAGCTTGAGCTGGCCGCTCTGCTGCGAGAGAGACTGCGCCGAGGACAACACCTGAGACGAAGCCGATCCCGTCTCAGCCGCGCCGCGATCCACTTCCGTGATGTTGCTTGCGACGTCCGTCGTGCCCTTTGCCGCCTCTTCTATGTTGCGCGCAATCATATGCGTGGCAGCGCCCTGCTCTTCGACGGCCGCGGCGATGGTCGAGGAGATCTTCGCGATCCGTCCGATCGTCCCGCTGATCTCCTTGATCGCCGTCACCGACTCCTCCGTCGCGCCCTGCATGCCGGAGATCTGCGATCCGATCTCCTCGGTCGCCCTGGTGGTCTGCGCGGCAAGCGCCTTCACCTCCTCGGCCACCACCGCAAAGCCCTTGCCAGCCTCCCCTGCCCGCGCCGCCTCGATCGTGGCGTTGAGCGCCAGCAGGTTCGTCTGCCCGGCGATCGCGGAAATCAGCTCGACAACGTCTCCGATCCGCTGCGCCGCGTGCGACAGCGCGGTGATGCTCATGTCCGTCTTCTGCGCCTGCTGCACCGCCTCGTCCGCAATCCGGCTCGATTCCACGACCTGCCGGCTGATCTCGTTGACGGACGACGACATTTCGTTTGTCGCCGAAGCGACGGACTGCACGTTGACCGACGCCTGCTCCGAAGCCGCGGCCACGGTCGTCGACAGATGCCGCGTCGTCTCCGCTGTCTTGGTGAGGCTTCCGGCCGCGGTCTCGAGCTCGCTCGCAGCCGAGGAAACGTTCTCCACGATTTGCCCTACTGCAGTTTCGAACTCGTTGGCGAGCGTCAACATTTCATTCCGGCGAGCTTCCGCGGTCCGGCGCTCCGTTTCTCGTTGCTCCGCTTCGAGCCGGCGCCGCTCGATGGCGTTCGACTTGAAAACCTCCACCGCCTTCGCCATCAGGCCGATCTCGTCCCTACGGTCGGCGCCCGGCACCTCCGTATCGAGATCTCCCTTGGCGAGGGTCTTCATGGCACTCCCGAGCGCATCGAGCGGGCGCGTGATGCTCCACGCGATCATGAGCACGAGCACGAGGCTTGCCGCGATTGCGGCACCCACCGTGCTTGCAAGCGCGACAAGCTCCTTCAGCGCTTCTCCGGAGATCGCGGCGGTCTCCGTGACGAGCTCATCGCCAACGCGGTCCTCCACGCTCTTGAGAAGATCGATCCGCGCCGCCGCCGCCTCGAACCACGCGCGCGCGTCGAGCCCCGCCAAATCCCCGGTAAGGCCCCCGGCGGCAATAATCTCGCGCATCCTCGCGACTGTATCCACGACCGGACCGGCGATGGCCTGCTCGAAGAGACTGCGGAGCGCGGGACTTGCCATCGCCCTGAACCGGTCAAAATCGGCAGCCTGCGCCGCCGCAAGCGAGAGCATCCGCGTGTAGGACGCAAATTCGAAGCGGCCGGCAGAGATCGCGGCCGATCCGGTCGCGCGTTCCTGGCCCGCACGCTCCTTGCCTTGCATGAGCGTCACATAAGCCGTCATCGTTCGGGTGACATCCCCGTGCGCGCTTTTCTTGGTCATCTCGCTCGCGGCATCGAGAAGGTGGCCTATGGCTCCCGTGTAGTAGGCGAAGGCCTCGGAACCGGAGAGCGACAGTGCGCTGACCTCGCGGCGTTTCGCATCGATTTCATCAAGCGCCGAAAGACCACCCGCTGCGGCAGCGACGTCGGCACGCCGTTCGTCCGTTCGCCCGCGCTGCGCGGAGAGATCCGCGCTCATCTGCGCGCCTTTGCTGGCCAGAAAGGCTGCCGATAGTCCGCGCTCGCGCTGAAGCTCATGAACGAGGTCGCTGACGGCTCTTACCCCTTTGGCGAGGTCGACCAGCCGCATCATCTCGGCCCTCGTCTCCCACCTCAGATAGACATCGTTGCCAGCGAGCAAGCCAAGCATCACCAGCGGCACGGCAATCGCAATACCCAGGCGCGGCGCGATAGGAATCCGGGAAAACACTGCATCCTCCAAAAGTTCGGAGCTTGGCCTGGTCCGCAAACAGGTGCGCGCCACGCGACGAACCGGCGCGCGCCATCGATCCCGATGGCGCCCCCGCTATCGCTTGTCACCCTGTTCACGATCCCTTTCGACCCACTCCCACAACATCGGGATACCGCTCATGGCTCTGCCCGGCGTTCCCATGCTGTCCTCGCCCCATTGATCGCGAGAAACCCGGAAACGAAGGGTTACGGCCAACGGCCGGCGTGCCGTCTCGTGTCCGCAAATATGAATTTGCATGTGATACGGAATTCCGCTGAAGCGTCTGCTGGAGATCAGAGAGCGCGATTGACCAACGAAACGGCGTGCGCCTTCGCTGACGTCTTTCGGCGTCGCTCACAAGCTAGCGGATCGTCGATGGCTTGCTTCCCGCGCCACGGCCTGCGACGGCCCGGTTCGCACCTTTGCGGTCGCGCAGCGATACCCACTTGCGGCAGCTCGGGCGCGCGAGATCGCACGCAGGCGCCGGCCGTTCCGCTGCTTGAGCCTGCTTGCCAAGCACCCGCCCCGCCTGATCGAGATGAGGCGGGAGACTGTCGCGATCCTGGTCGCAAAGCTCGACGCCCTCAGGCTCACGCTCGAACGGAGACGCATCGCGAACCTGGTAGCGTCTCTGGCATACGGAGACCTTCGGCGGCAGGCGCGTACGCTCGAAGGAGTCGTACCCGTCCTTGAGGTCCCGCCAGAATTGGGCCCAAGGCGAGGCGGCATTGGCCGCGACGTTGGCATCGGTCATGCGAAACGGAAATATCTGCATGGGAACATGCGGTGTGATGCGGAGCGCGGCGGACACCAAATCGTAAAGCTCGGCATTCACGGCGTTCGTCATCGCGAAGCACCCCGATGAATCGCAGCCCCCGTGAACGAGGATGACCGATCCGCTACGCCCGTTGACGCGATCGAAAATGTTCGGATAGCCGACGTTGAGAGAGCGCCGCCAGCGTTGGCCGTGATGCAGCAGATCCTCCGTGACTGTGTAGAACCCTTCCGGTGTCTGCCGGTCTCCTTCATGGCGCTTGGGACCGAGGGCGCCGGACCAGTAGCAGACCGGGTAGGTCGCGAAGAGTTCGAAGGCGCGGCCCTTCTTGATCCACACTTCGAGCTCGGATTCCGCCTTGAAGATGCGGATCAGCACGGGCGCGCCGAGTTGCATGCCGGCATTGGCAAGACGCGTGATCAGCTTTTCCGTATCGGGCGTCCCTGGCAACGGAAGCTGAAGGCGGCCGCTGCGCGCAGCTTGCCAGCGCTCCAGCTTCTCGGCCTGGGAACGCTCCGGATTTACCGGTTCCGCCGTCGCGAGGCCGATCGCGCACACCCACGCTGCAATCGCCCAAGCGACAACGGCAAGCCTGCTGGCCCTTCCGCCCGCCAATGACCATCCCTCTTCAAGCAGCTACCAGAAGCTGAAGAACGGCGTGTAGCGCTGCGGTCTGCGGCGCCGGTCGCCGTAGTAGTAATAGTCGTCGTAGTACGGGTCGTATTGGTAATAGTTGGGCTGCTGACGCGGACGCTTCTTGATACCGCCCTGCGGCTCGCCGCTGATCAGCACGACGAAATCCGTCGCCTCGCCCGTCTCCTTGCTCATCTCCTCGTCGGAGACGATGATCGAAGATCCCGGCCACACATACTGCGACACCTTCGAGACGACCTCCGGCGGCAACGTGATGCGGTCGAGCGCGGCCTTCGCGGCCACGACATCCGTCTGCGGGGGAACATCGGCGCCAGATGTCGTGCGGCGGCTCCTGTTGTAGCCATCGTCATCGAAGTCGTCAGCCTGACGGGGAAGAATGGTCACGACGTTCCAGCGGACATCATCGCCATTCCCTTTGTAATCGACTGCCGTGAACGCGTGGGTTCCGATCGGAATATCGGCATTGGCGATACTCACGGGGCTGTCGAGCACCGCCTCATGCCCCTGCCGCACATAGACCCTCTGGGTCTTGAGGCTCACGAAGACGGAAACCGGCAGCGTCTTGCGCCGGGCTTCCTTCGCAGCCTCGGTCGCCTTCCTCTTTACGGCATCGGACACCTTGAACGCATCCGTCGCCTGGGCCAGCTCCGCTCCCGCTGCATCGTCCTTGGTTTTCGCGTCGTGGAAGGCAAAAGCGGCCTTTTCGGCGGCAGCGGCTGCCTTTGCGGCTTCGGCTTCTGCGGATTTGCGGGCGCGGTCCGTCTTGGCCGCAGCCGCGCGCTTGGCCACGCTGGCCACCCAGCCGTCCGCCTTGCTCTTCGCCTTCTCGGCGCGCTTCAGCGCCTTTGCGGTCTTGGCGCGAGCAGCCTCGCGCTCTTTGAGCGCCTTTTTGAGCTCATCCAATTCGGGAGCCGCCGCGTCCGCTTCGGCTGCCTTCGTCGAGGCCACAGCCCTCAATTGCTCGAGAAGAGCTTGGCGTTCGGGCCAGTTGCGCAGATCCGGCATGAAGGGCGCCGGCCCGGCCTCGCTATCCGGCTCATAGCCGATCGGCGTCGCCTAGGCCTGCGCACCGCTGGCGGCGGGCTTGAACAACAGAGGATGCGAGATCTCGGACGGCGCGATATTCTCCCGGGCGACGATGATGCGGGTGCCGATCTTCGCCAACCCGAAAATCTTCTCGGCATAGTTGTAGGGAAGACGAACGCAGCCGTGCGAAGCGGGGTAACCCGGAAGGGCCCCCGCGTGAAGCGCGATACCCGACCATGTCAGACGCTGCATGAAGGGCATCTGCGCGTCGTCGTAGAGGTTCGAATAGTGGTCTTTGTTCTTCTGGAGAATGCTGTAGATACCGACAGGAGTCTCGTAGTCCGTTTGCCCGCTCGAAACACGCGCCCTCACCGCATTTCCGGCGGCGTCATAAACCGAAATACGCTGATCGCGAAGCGACACCACCGCCAGAACGGCGGGCCCCGTGAGCGTAACTTCCGGCTCTGGCGCTTTCCGCGCTGTCTTGTTGCGCGGCTCCGCAACCGCGGAGGTCCCAGCCGTGGCGAGCGCAGCGACCAGCAAGAACGCCTGAACGATGGTAACGAACGTCCCGCGAAACATGTGCTAACCCGTTGAGCTATAAGTCCCCTCCAGAGGCGGCTCTGTGTAAATGCCGACCGCCGTGGAGACGTTCCCTGCCAATTGAGCCGGGAAGTGTGTCACAGCGTGGTTATGATTCTTAAAACAGCGGAATTGATGGCAGCCTGGAGCCCGCCAAAGGCCTCGGTGAAGGCGGCTGCTCGACCGCGCCGCCCCCAGGACTTCGGGACGGCTCGCCTGTCGTCATGCGAAACAATTTGAGATGCTTCGAAACATTCAAACGATGCGAATCAACCTAGCGTTCGGGGAAATTTCTCTTTCCAGGAACAATCCATGGCCGAGATGCCGCCCCCTGCGCGACCAACCGTATTCATAGCCACGCCCTGTTACGGAGGGCTCGTCTCGCAGGAATACACGTTATCTCTGCTTGCGCTCTCGACCTACAATACACGCATGGGACTCGAGATCGTCGTCGCCCTTCAAGGGCACGACTCCCTGGTCACGCGCTCCCGCAATACGCTCGTCGGACACTTCCTCGACAGCAACGCGACACACCTTCTGTTCATCGACGCAGACATTGGCTTCGAACCGAGCCAGGTCGAACGCATGGTCGCATTCGACGAGGATGTCGTTTGCGGGATCTACCCCTTGAAGGTGCGCGACTGGGGCCCGATGTCCCTCGATCAGATGAAGCTTGGCGTAGCCGCCGAAACGGCCTCCTTGCGCTACGTCGGTCTCGCCTGCGATGCGAACGAATTCGAACAGCGCGGCGACTTCGTCACCGGGCAATACGCCGGTTGCGGCTTCATGCTGATCAAGCGCGGAGCCATCGAGCGCATGATCACGGCGTTTCCGGAAACGGCTTACCGCGCCATTCACTCCTACAGCAACGCCAAGCCTCGCTCTGGGTATGCCCTGTTCGAGACGGAGATAGACCATCAAGACGGTCTTTATCTCAGCGAGGATTTCGCGTTCTGCCGCCGCTTCCGATCCATTGGCGGCAAGATCTGGCTGGATACGCAAGGCAAGCTGACACACGTGGGATCGCACGCGTTCGTGGGGGAGCCATCCATCGGATTTCCGCTGCCACGCGCCCCCGGCCAATCGGCAAACGCCGCGGCCTAGCCGCATATCGGAAACGAAACCCGCTTGGCTTATGCGCGCCGCCGCACTTATTGCTCTCCCTTCTTCAACGCCGGGCCACCCTCATCCCCCAATTCGCGGATCGCCTGGCGCAAGGTGGGGAACAGACGGATGCGCTCGTCGTGGAACCCGCGGGCCAGCATCCAGCGACGCCACTCGGTGGCCCGACCTGCCGCGTTGAAGGTAATCCCCCGCTGGCCCAGCGCCTCGACCACCTCGCGTACCGTCAGGATCCCGGTCGCATCGATGTTCGGGATGGGAAGCAGATCAAGCACGACATGCCGCAGATCGGGCCCGGCCTGCTCCACCGCCTTCATCACCTCCCGCTTGAAATAGGGGGCGTTGAAAAACGCGATCGGGGCATTGAAGCGAACCAGAAGCAGCCCCGGGATGGCTTCCCCTGCATCATGCCGCTCGAGCGAATGCAGCCCCGGAATACCGCCGACCTTCCCCAGCGTTTCAATGCTCGGACGAGAAAGCACCCTGATGAAACGCACGAGCGCAAGGATCACAGCCAGCAGAATGGCATTGACGGAGCCGACAGCCACGACACCGAGCGTGGCAACAACAGAAAGGAGCGCCTCCGTTTTGTCGATCCTATAGATGAGGCGAACCGTACCGATATCCACGAGCGACAGACCCGCCATGACGAGAACGGCGCCGAGCGCCGCCGTGGGGATATATCGCAGCGGCTCCGTCAGGAAGAGCAAAACGAAAACGATCACAACGGCCGCAATCAGGCCCACGGCGCGGGTCCGCCCGCCCGACGCATCGCTGACCGCCGTCCGCGAATCTGCTCCGCTGATGGCAAAGCCCTGCGAAAGCGCCGACGCGATATTGGCCGCCCCAAGTGCCGCGAAGTCCCGATCGGGATCGACGTCGTAGCCATTTTTCAAGGCAAAGCTGCGCGACGTGAGCATGAGGCTCGAAAAGCTGATCAAAGCCAGACCTGCGGCATCGGCCAGAAGCGCAGGCAGCAGCGCGGGATCAACGCGGGGCATCGCAAGAGCGGGCAACCCCGCAGGGACGAACCCCAGCGTCTTGATGCCCGCCGATGAGAGGCCGAATGCCTGCACGATCACCCCGGCGAAAACGAGCCCCACGAGCGCACCCGGCAGCCACGTCCAAAGGCGTGGCGCGATGATAATGACAGCGAAGGTTGCAGCCGCGAGCGCAAGTGTCGGGAGATGGACCTGACTGAGGCTGCCGATGATCTCCACCAGCCGCGGGAGGATGCCCGCATTGTGAACATCAAAGCCCAAAATCTTGCCGGCCTGTCCGAGCACGATAGAGAGCGCGACGCCGTTGAGAAAGCCGACGAGAATGGGCCTAGACAGAAAGTCGGCGAGCGCTCCGAGCCGCAAAAAACTCGCCGTGATGCTGATGAGCCCGGTCAACGCCGCCAGCATGACGGAGAGCGACGCATAGGCCGTCGCGTCTCCTGCGGCGAGAGGCGCAACGGCGGCGGCGACCACCGCGCACGTCGCCGCATCGGGCCCGACGATGAGCTGGCGTGACGAGCCTAGAACCGCGTAGGCGACGAGCGGAAGAACGCTGGAATAAAGCCCCACCTGCGGAGGAAAACCCGCAAGCTCCGCATAGGCAATGGCAACCGGGATAGCGACCGCCGCAACCGACAGACCCGCTCTCATGTCGGCCGGCGCATCGCTTCGCCTGTAATGGCGCAACTCCACGAGGCCGGGCGCTACTCTCGCGAGCAATGGCATCTACCGAGACCCAGTATTCGACGTCAGTGTCCTGAGAAGACCAGAACCTTGACGGGCAGAACGAGCGCCTGCAGACGCAGGATCATCGCATGAACGAGCGCGACCGCGTCAACCGCATGCAGGAAAAGCCAGCTTCCGATGCCCAGCTCTCCGCTCGCGAGCTTATCGTGATTGCTGGTGTAGGCATTCGCCACACAGCTGCTGCCCGGAACGATCCCATCGAGCCCACCTTCATAGAGCGGCTGCATGAAAACCGTGAGGGTACCGGGGCGCGCCGTCTGGAGCGCATCGATCAGTTGCTCCGACGTGCGAACCTGCCCCGCGGCTATGAAGTCCTGCACGGAAGTGACCACCATCGGAATGATCTTCAACGGCTTCGAAGCGCAGGTCACCTCCGCGATCATCCCCGTCTTCATCACCTGCGCTTCGATCTGATTGAAGCCGGCCATGAGATATTGCCGGCCTGCCCCAGCCGGTATCAGGACGCCGGCCGGGCGCATCAACGGATTGACGACATCCCCCACTCTCAAGGTGAACTGCTCCACATGCCCGTCGACACCCGCCGTGACGAGCATCTTGGACAGCTCGACCTCGGCTTGATCTCTCGCCGCCTCCGCGCTCGCCTTCTCGGCGGGCAACAACGTCGAAAGCTTGGTTTCGGCGGCCTGCTTCGCGGCTTCCGCGGCCGACAAAGCACCCTTGCGCCCGTCCGCGACATTGCGGAGCCGTTCGATCTCACGCTGCGCGACGACATCCGCGTTGCGCGCTTGCAGCGTCTCCTTCATCGCAAGCTCATCGAGCGCTTGCTGATAGGCCCCCTTGGCCTGCTGAATCTGGCCTTCCGCAGCGGCGATATCCGCCTTCGCCACAGTCATGGCCGCCTCCACTTCGGCGATCTGCCGCGTGGCGACCTCGAGCTGCGCCTCCGCCTTGCGGCTGTCCAGCCTGAAAAGCGGATCACCCTTCTTAACCTGCCCCGAGAAGCCGACGAAAACCTCGGCAACACGCCCGTTCGTTTCAGGCAGGATGGGAACCGTCCGGAAGTAGCTGGTCACATTTGTGGTCGAGGGATGGAAATAGAAGATCGTGGTGATCAGCGCGATCGTCAGCATCAGGCACGCCGTGATGCCGTACCTCAGCTCGTACCAAACCGAATAGAATCCGATCTCGACGCCAAGCCGCTTGCCCTCCCCGTAACGGCGATAGAGGTAGTCCGGCAGGATCGTGAAAAATGAGCAGAGGAGCAGCTCGAGCATGGCGGCCTCCGCGCGTCAGGCGCGCTTGGGAGTGTCGTTACGGCCAACTTTCTTTGAGTTCGGAACCTGCGCCGGCCTTCGGTCCCCGGGCGGCGCCTGGCCTGCGGCCATCGTCTCGAGCGAACCCGCGATGCTGTCCAGCGGCTTGGAAAAGCTCGGAAAGGAAAGGTCCGGGATCTTGACGAGCGCCAGCAGCAAGGCCGCGACCCAAAACGCGTGGATGTGAGTGAACAACGAAAGCAGAGCCAGCACGGCGACGACATCAAACTGGGCCTTGTTGTGAACCATCCGCTCCGGAAGCGAGTGCAGCCAGAAAAAGAAAACGCCCGCGGCCAATATTGAGCCGATCAGAATGATCGCCATGACCACCATGAGCACGTCGGTTTGATCGGGCGCGGTAACAAAAATTGGGAGATGCGGGGTAGCCGCCGGATGCAGGTCCGCCATTGCTTCCCTCCTCCTGAACGCTGATCGTTGACTTTGTCGATCTTCAAAAGGCGATAGATGGGAATGAACGCCGCCCAGAGATAGCACCAAAACCACAAGCCCCGCACATCACTCGATTTTTTCATTGGAGAGGCGCAGGGATTTACAAATTTGTAGCACGACCGGAGACCTTTCCCGACTATAATTTTTCGTACGCTGCGCTTTCCGTTTTCTCATTTACGGATCTGCGCTTGAAATCGTTTAAAGTTAACGCGCTCCCCGAGTTGGCAGACGTCACCCGCGGCGTATCTTCGTCGTGCCGTGGTTTTCCCCTGAATCACCTGTCGCGGAGGCACGCATGCGCAGAATGCTATTTATCTGCCTCACGCTTTCTCTGATGTGGATCAGAGGCGGCGCTGCCCAGACGGACGGTGGCATTGTGCCGGTCGACCAAGGCCGCGGCGACCTCGGCGCCTTGACGCGCATGCACGATTACCTCCAGCAGCGCCCCGCCGTCGAGTTCAAGACATCGTTCCGCGAAACCAGCGACTTGCCCGGAATGGGGCGGAGCGGCACGGCGCACTTCTTTATCAAAAGGCCCAAAAGCTTCCGCATCGAGCTGTCGTCGGGGAAGGAGGACTATCTCTTCATCTCGGATGGCACGACGCTCACGATCTACCGCCCCAACGCCCGAAAATACGCGAGAATACCGAGCAAGGATTCCATGATCGGCACGATGTACACCGCCATCGGTCTGCTCGGCACTCAGGCAAAGCTGATCGACTTCATCTGGACCATCGACTACGGGGAACAGGTCTCCTCGAAGGCGATCGGCTCCCAGAACATTGGCGAAGAAACGTGCGATCGCTTCAGCGTTCAGCGCTTTGAGCAGCAATGGGACGTCTGGCTCAGGAAGGACGGCGCTCCCGTTCCGTGCAGAATCGTAAGCCGAAAACTGGATGCCAACGATCGCACAGTGCAAACGAACGAATTCGCGTGGGTCGACACGCCGGCGTTCAGTCAGGACCTGTTTTTGTTCACCCCACCGGCCGACGCCGTTGAAGTCGGACCATCGGAGATCGAGTGACGGCCGTATAAAAGCCGTTCTGAAAAAAGGGAAATCAGATTCCTGCTTGAACCTCAGCGCGCTTTGATGCAAAGCTCGCGACGCTAAAATGCTTCATTGTTAAAGCCGCCCATCAATAGTAAAATTTATAATTCCGAAATGATACGATTGTTCTGAATCAAATACGCGCTGACGGGCTAGCAATAGTGAGTTTGCTATGGAGACCCGAGGCATTCGATTTCGCGGCAGTGTGAGAACCGGGCTTTGCGCTCCGTGCGGCGGCGCTGTCTACGACGCCAGGATCATCCTGCACGTCACACTCAATACGATCAGTAACTACGCGAAAAAGTGCCGGCCCGGCCGGATCGCTCGACGGGGCAAGACCTGAGCTCAAGCTCAGCCTCACGAAGTAGGCATTCACGCCTCACCCGCCGCGCGACAACGTAGATCGAGAGGCTGCTCATGAGTACGCAGGCCGCTACACGTTCGCTGCAATCCTTCCAGGCCCCATGGGCGTTCAGTCTTACGCAAGATGCCATGGCGTATTGGATCGACGCCTGGCAACGCAGCATCCTCACGCTCGACGTCTTGCGCGAACGCAGCGCCCGCTACGACGCGCACGCCGCAAAGCAGGCGCCCCACGTCCTGAAATTCGATTGTGAGCTTGTGATGGACGGCCGCGCCCTGCCCCGGCCGGTCAACTACGTCCTCGCTCGCATAAAGCCGCCCCGCGGCGCAACCATCGACGACAGCAAACGTCCCTTCGTCATCGTGGATCCTCGCGCGGGCCACGGCCCCGGCATCGGAGGTTTCAAGCCGGATAGCGAGATAGGGGTCGCCTTCAAAGCGGGGCACCCCTGTTACTTCGTCGGCTTCCTGCCTTCCCCCGTATCCGGCCAAACGATCGAGGATGTTGCGCTCGCGGAGGCAGCCTTTCTCGAACGCGTCATTGCCGATCATCCCAAGGCCGACGGAAAGCCCGCCGTCATCGGAAACTGCCAGGCCGGCTGGGCGGTCATGATGCTCGCCGCGCTGAAACCCGATCTGTTTGGCCCAATCATCATCGCAGGCTCGCCGCTTTCCTACTGGGCAGGCGTGCGCGGCGAGAACCCGATGCGCTTCACGGGCGGCCTGCTCGGCGGAAGCTGGCTGACGGCCCTCACCGGAGATCTAGGCGCAGGCAAGTTCGATGGTGCGTGGCTGGTCTCCAACTTCGAAAACCTGAACCCGGCCAACACGCTGTGGTCCAAGCACTATAACCTTTACGCCAACGTCGACAAAGAGGCGCCTCGCTTCCTCGAGTTCGAGCAGTGGTGGGGCGGGCATGTTCTACTCAACGCGGCGGAGATGCAGTTCATCGCCGACGAGCTGTTCATCGGCAACAAGCTTGCGCGCGGAGCGCTGACGATGAGCGACGGCGCGCAAGTCGATCTCCGGAACATCAGATCGCCCATACTCGTCTTCTGCTCGAAGGCCGACAACATCACGCCACCCCAGCAGGCACTCGGCTGGATCCTCGACCTTTATACCTCGGTGGATGACATTCGAGCCCACGGCCAGACGATCGTTTACGCGGTTCACGAGACCATCGGGCATCTCGGGATTTTCGTTTCGGGTTCCGTCGCCCGCAAGGAGCACGACGAGTTTGCGAGCAACATCGACCTCATCGATGTTCTGCCGCCGGGGCTCTACGAAGCCGTCATCACGCCCAAAAAGGAGACGGACGCAAAAGACGAACTCGTCGAAGGCGAGCATCTGGTCCGCTTCGAATCTCGCACCCTGGACGACATTCGCGCATTCGGCGGCAACGATGCTGCAGACGAGCGCGAGTTCGCGGCCGTCGCGCGGATCTCGGAGATCAACCTCGGCCTGTATCGGACCTTCGTTCAGCCTTGGCTCAAGGCCTACACCACCGAGTGGATGGCAGATGCCATCCGCAATCTCCATCCGCTCCGCCTCCAGTACGAGATGCTGTCGAAGGACAATCCCTACGTTAAGATGCTGGAATGGATGGTGAAGAACGTCCGGGAGACACGCCAGCCCGTTCCGGAAAGCAATAGCCTTTGGCAGGCGCAAAACCACGTTTCGGATTTCATCGAGACGTCGCTCGATGCTTACCGTGAGACGCGAGACAAGGCGCTCGAGAGCGCATTTCACGCCATCTACGGGTCGCCGCTCCTGCAGGCTCTCGCCGGTTTGAGGACGGGCGACGATCAAGCCTATCGGCCCCAGCCAATGACAGCCTCCCACGCCGCCCTCGTGCGCCGGCATATCGCCGAGATCAAGGAGCGTGCCTCCCAGGGTGGGCCGCGCGAAGCGGCGTTGCGTGCACTGATTTACATCCGCATGCCCGACGGCGTGATCGACGAGCGCGGCTTCAATCTGCTGCGCGCCATACGCAAGGAGGCCGGCAAAGGATACAGCCTCGATGAGTTCAAGCGCGTCCTGCGCGAGCAGTTCCTGCTCTTGTTGCTGGACGAGCGTAAAGCCGTGGCGGCACTCCCCGGCATGTTCGCCAAAGAGCCTGCGCTCACGCAACGCATGGCGGACGCGCTTCATCGCATGGTGGATGCCGTTGGCCTGCGCAGTGATGAAGCCAAAGCGCGGCTGACCCACATCGAGCATCTCATCGACGAGGCAGCCACAGAGAAGGCCAGCCTCCCCGCTGAGCACGAAACCCAGGCACGTCTGCACGCGGCCCGCATAAGACCCGCACGCGTGCAAACGGTGAGGGGCGGCAAACACCCGCAGTGATTGATAGCGAATGGGAGAGCGACCATGGCGACGCTACTACGCCCTACGGATCTCAATCTGATGGCCTCCGACGCCGAAGCGGCGAAAATGGACGAGGAGCGAAAACTCAAACAAAAGAAAGATCAGAAGCAGCTCGAGCTACGCGATGCCTTCATGGGGCGCGAGATCCATCCCGAGGTATTCGACCGCTTGAACCAGGCGGTCAGCGTTGCCGCCCAGCGCGGACTGCATCAGATCCAGGTGATCACGTTCCCGAGCAGCTACTGCAGCGACGGCGGACGCAGGATCAACATCGCAGACCCGGAATGGCCGAGCACGCTGCAAGGCTTCGCGAAGAAGGCCTACGATTTCTTCGACGCAGAGCTCCGCCCTCTCGGCTACAAGCTTCATGCCGAAATCATCAGTTTTCCGGGCGGCATGCCAGGAGACGCAGCGCTTTACCTCAAGTGGTAGCCAGCAGGCTGCGTAGTGTGTTGTGACGTCGGGAGGGCCATTCTCATGACCAAGAAGGCCACTGTCTCTCATATTCACCGGCACGAGAAATACGAGCGGCTGATTGCGGCAGCCGCGGAATTGCCTCCCCTTCCCGTCGCCGTGGCGCACCCGTGTGACGAAACCTCCCTCCGCGGCGCCATAGAGGCGGCCGAGCACAGGCTGCTCGCTCCGATCCTCGTTGGTCCCGAGCGTCGTATCGCCGAGCTGGCCGAAGCGTGCGGCCTCGCCCTCGGCAACTACGAGATCATCGATGTCCCGCACAGCATCGCGGCCGCCGAGAAGGCCGTGGAGCTGGTCCGCGAGGGCAAGGCGGAGCTGCTGATGAAGGGCAGCCTTCACTCCGACGAGCTTCTCGGCGCGGTAACGCGACGGGAGGGCGGACTGCGCACGGGGCGGCGCATCAGTCACGTCTTCATCATGGACGTCCCCACCCACGCTCAGACCCTGTTCATCACGGACGCTGCCGTGAACATCGCTCCCGATCTTATGGCAAAGCGGGACATCATTCAGAACGCCATCGACCTCTTCGCCGCGCTTGGCCTCGGCGTACCAAAGGTCGCGATCCTGTCGGCTGTCGAGACGGTGAACCCCAGCATCCCCTCCACGATCGAAGCGGCGGCTTTGTGCAAGATGGCGGACCGCGGACAGATCACAGGCGGCATTCTGGACGGCCCGCTCGCCTTCGACAACGCGATCAGCCTCGAGGCCGCGCGCATCAAGGGCATCAAGTCGCCGGTCGCTGGCCAGGCACAGATCCTCGTCGTCCCGGACCTCGAAGCAGGAAATATGCTGGCCAAGAACCTGACCTTCCTGTCGGGAGCGGACGCAGCCGGCATCGTGCTCGGCGCCCGCGTGCCCGTGATCCTCACATCGCGCGCCGACAACGTGAGAACTCGGCTGGCGTCGTGCGCGGTCGCATCGCTTCTCGCTTACAGCCGCAGGAACAAGGAACCGATAAGGGCGTGAGCCATGACCGAAACAATTCTGGTGGTCAACGCAGGAAGCTCGAGCATCAAATTCCAGCTGTTCGCGGTTGGAGCGGGCGATCGGCTCGAACGGATGATCAAAGGGCAGGTCGACGGCATCGGAACCCGGCCGCGCTTGGTCGCGGTCACGTCCCAGCGCGCGATCCTCGCCGATGAGACGTGGCCGCCTTCCGAGGTCGCCACCATTCCGGCCGCGCTCGACAAGGTCATTGCGTTTCTACGCCCCCAGATCGGCGGCAACCTGCCCGACGCTCTCGGCCATCGCGTCGTCCATGGCGGTCCACACTATGCCAGTCCCGTGGTGATGACCTCGGCAATCCTGTCCGAGCTGGAGAAGCTGACGCCGCTCGCTCCACTCCATCAACCGAACAACCTCGCCCCTATCCGCGCTGTCTTGGAGCGCCGTCCGCATCTGCTGCAAGTGGCCTGCTTCGATACGGCATTCCATCGCGGTCATCCGGAGCTTGCGGACAGATACGCCATCCCGCAGAGCCTCTACGCGGAAGGCGTGCGCCGCTACGGCTTCCATGGGTTGTCTTACGAATACATCGCGCAGCGCCTGCCTCAGGTCGCGCCTCAGATTTCGAACGGTCGGATTGTAGTAGCACATCTCGGCAGCGGGGCCTCCATGTGCGCGATTGCCGGCGGGAAGAGCATGGATAGCACCATGGGCTTCACCGCCATGGACGGGTTGCCTATGGGCACCCGTCCAGGGCAATTGGATCCGGGCGTCGTGCTCTATCTCCTGACGGAAAAGAACATGACCGCGGATGCGGTCCAGGACTTCCTCTACAAGGACTGCGGCCTCAAAGGCCTTTCCGGCATCAGCAACGACGTCCGTAATCTTCTCGCCAGCACCGACCCGCGGGCAGCCCTCGCGTTGAACTATTTCACGTATCGCATTGCCCTGTTCACCGGGATGCTCGCGGCCGCGATGGGCGGCATCGATGCCTTCGTGTTCACCGCAGGCATCGGAGAGAACGCGCCTGCAATCCGCGAAGCCGTCATCCGGCGGCTCGAATGGCTCGGCCTGCGTCTTTCCTCGCAGGCCAACAAGAAGAACGCTCTTTGCATCTCCCGCAAAGGTACAAAAATTCCATGCTTCGTCATCCCCACGGATGAAGAGCTAATGATCGCGACGCACACCCTCCAGGTGATGCGCAAGCGCGAGTATGCAGGCTTTCAGGAAAAAAGCGCATGATCGATCTTTCGACCCTGGCCCTTCTCAAGGGCAAGAAGGCGCTGGTCACGGGCATCGCCAACGACCAGTCGATCGCGTGGGGCTGCGCGAAAGCGTTTCATGCGTTCGGCGCCGAGGTGGCAGTGACATACCTCAATGAAAAATCGAAGCGCTTCGTGGAGCCGCTGGCGCACGAGTTGAAAGCCACCATTCTGATGCCGCTGGACTTGCAGAAGCCAGGCGAGCTGGAAGCCGTGTTCGATGCCGTGGAGAAGAAGTGGGGCACCCTCGATATCCTGCTGCATTCCATCGCCTTCGCTCCCAAGGACGATCTTCACGGCCGGGTGGTGGACTGCTCTCGCGACGGCTTCCTGCTCGCGATGTCGCTGTCCTGCTGGTCATTCATTCGCATGGCCAAACTTGCCGAGCCGCTGATGAAGAACGGCGGCACGCTCTTCACCATGACTTACTACGGCTCGCAAATGGTCGTCGAAAACTACAACATCATGGGCCCCGTGAAAGCAGCGCTCGAATCCGCCACGCGCTACCTCGCGGCCGAGCTGGGCCCGCAAGGCATCCGTGTCCACGCGATTTCGCCCGGTCCCTTGAAAACACGCGCCGCCTCCGGCATCAGCGAGTTCGACAAGCTCCTGCAGAAAGCGCAATCGAAAGCGCCAAGCCGCAGCCTCGTATCGATCGACGATGTCGGCGTGGCCGTCGCCGTGCTCGCGATGAACGGCGCCAAGCTGATCACCGGAGAAACGCTCTACATAGACGGCGGCTATCACATCATCGATTAGGCGCAGACCGCCCAGCTCATCCGAAGGGCAAGAGCCCCTTTCCGGCCCGGCTTAGTAGCGTGCCGGAATCTCTTTGACCGTATGCTCGGAAGCCTTCCCCGACGCCTTCCGCTTCGGCAGCTTGACCCTCTCTCGCGGAACGCTCTTGTAAGGGATCTTGCTCAGTATGTGCTCGATGATGTTGAGCCGCGCTTTTCGCTTGTCGTCCGACTTTGCAACATACCAGGGAGCCCACGCAGTATCCGTCGCTCGGAACATGTCGTCGCGCGCCTCGGAATAATCGTCCCATCGCGTATAGGACTTCAAATCCATCGGAGAAAGCTTCCAGATCTTGCGCGGATCGTCGATGCGGGCTTCCAGCCTGCGCGTCTGCTCGTCCGGACTGACCTCCAGCCAGTACTTCAGCAGAATGACCCCCGACTCCGTGATAGCCTTCTCCACGTCGGGAACCACATCCAGGAAACGCTTCGTCTGCTCGGCGGAGCAGAACCCCATCACGCGCTCCACGCCTGCGCGATTGTACCAGCTGCGGTCAAAAATCACGATCTCGCCGGAAGCCGGAAGATGGGGAATGTAGCGCTGAATGTACATTTGCGATTTTTCGCGCTCCGTCGGCGCGGGAAGCGCGATGACGCGGAAAATTCGCGGACTGACGCGGGCCGTGATGGCTTTTATCGTGCCACCCTTCCCTGCGCCGTCGCGGCCTTCGAACACGATGCAGATCTTGCGCCCCTCGTGCCGAACCCACTCCTGAAGCTTGACGAGCTCGCCATGCAGGCGTTTGAGCTCCTTCTCGAAAGCTTTCCGCTTGAGCTTGCCTTCACTGTTCAAATCGTCGTCGTCGGATTTGTGCTTGCCGGCTTCGTTCACGCCCTTTCGAGCCATCCGCCGCTCCGCCATGCAAACCTCCCTGCCCGGCGGGCTCACGCCCGCGTCAGCCGCTCACTGGTATTTGGTTCTTGCGCATTGACCGATTGCGGCCGGCATTGCCTTCACCGCTGTGGACGATCCGGATTGCGCCGCCGCGCAGACATCAAGCCCTCGCAGAACCGCAGGCCTCCGGACGCCGGCGGCTCCGGTCCCATAGTCCAGTTCGGTATCGATCTCTGTGAGAGGCATCCAGCGCGCCTCCGTGAAACGGTTCAAGCCTCGGCGACCGCTAATCGTCACTATACCAAACGAACCAACAAGTACGCCATCGGATGATATAGTAAATTGCGGCAATCTCTCTTTGCGGCGCACGCTCATGGACCGGTGTCATGATTGACGCGAAGCACTATTTCGCGGACGACACGCTTTCGGACGGCACGCCCGTGGTCGTCCGTGCGATCCGCATGGACGATCGGTCCGCCATCCTCGCTGCTTTCAGGGGACTCGACCGCGAGTCCGTCTACACGAGGTTCTTCACGTACAAGAAGGCCCTGACCGACCAAGAGCTGCATGCGATCACGGATGTCGATTTCGACCACGTCGTCGCCCTCGTTGCAATTGGCCCGCCCGAGAAAGGCGCGCCGCTGATAGGCGGCGGCCGTTACGCCGCCGCACCGGGCCGGGACGCAGCTACCGTTGCGGAGCTTGCCTTCGTCTCAGCCGGGGAATGGCGCGGCCGTGGCGTAGCCTCTCTTCTCCTGAGGCATCTCGTCCGGATTGCCCGCGAGCGAGGGCTGACGCGCTTTGAAGCTGAGGTCCTGGCGCAAAACGGAGCCATGCTGGGCGTTTTCCGCCGCAGCGGTCTGCCCATGACGACGACGGTCGACGGCGACACGATCCACGTCTCACTCGCGCTGGCACCTCTGGCCTGACCGTCCACCGCAGGCACGAGCTTCGGCGGGCAAGCCCCCGGCAGGTGCCAAGTCAACCAAAACCAATGAGGACCTGCCCCGTCGGAGAAGGGATAGTGTTCATCTATCAAGCACGGCGAATATGGTATAAAGTCCCGTCTGCCATTTTGATAAAGCTATCCTGACTATGCGCGGTTTGAACAGGCACCAGGCCATCAGGGCCGTCGTCACCATCCTTTATGGGATGGCGATGCTCATGTTGCCGTTTGCCCATCGGCCGGCAAGCGCCGCGCAGGATCTCTCGGCATATGCTCTGCCGGACGGCACAATTCCCGAACTCTGCTTGACCAGCAGCGGCGAGTCCGGCCTTCCACGCGCACCCCATTTTGGAAAGGTCTGCGACGCCTGCCTTTTGACAGGCGCTCCTGGGCTCATCAACCCCGACGGGTCGCTCGGCGCGCCCCTGCTGCTTCTCTCGGAAGATCTCGGCGCTCGCGCTGCAATACGTTCGGGAGAGCGCCTTTTCATTACTGCCGATGCGCGCCCTCGCGCCCCTCCCCAGATTCTCGCCTGATCACACGAGCCACAACGGATCTTTGGCAACCGGTCTCTGCCCCGCTTGGCAGAGGCGGTGTGTTGAGCGAGAGCCAGCAAAATGCAGACCGAACAAACGTCCACCGCAATGCGGCGCGGCGAAAATACTCACAATATCAATCAAGACCTCGTGACCCCAAAGCAGGAGCTTGCTCCCGGCCGCTCGCCATCGAAGCCGGCGCAAGAGGCCGACACCGCTTGTTTCCGGGAAGGAGCATGGGTGTTCAAAAGCGGGCAAAAGGCCAATGCCGTCTATCAGGTGCTTTCGGGCGCTGTCCTGCTGACCCGCCCCACCGATGAGGGAAATGAACAAGTCCTAGAGGCGCTCGGAGAACGGGCAATCGTCGGTGTGACGACATTGGCGGCTTATGAGTTCGGGGCGATGGCGATGACGCGCGCAATCGTGCGGCGCATTCCGATTTCGGCGATCCAGGAGTCGATCGAGGCCCAACAGCTGATCTCCGCACAGCTCGCCACCAGTTTAGCGCGTATCCGCGATCAGGTTGCGTTCCGCGGCCGGAAGGCGGCCCCTCGCCTGGTCGCATCCGCGTTGTTGTCGCTGCCGGCATGCGCCACTATTCGAAGCACAGAGGACTCGCGGCGCGTCTTGCACACGCGCGTCATGATGACGGAGCCCGAGCTCTCGAGCTATCTCGGCTTGACGCGACAGACCGTGGGACGGGTCCTGGCGAACCTTAAGGCGGACGGGCTCATTCGCCTGGCAAGCCCTCGCCTTCTCGTCATTCGCGATCTTCCGGCCCTCGAGTTGATCGCTTCCGGCGAGAAATATCGGGCACACCCTGAGAGCTTCTATGAGGAATAGCGCGGCGCGCGGAGCAGGCGAAAGCCGTCTCCCGGCCCCACGGCCGGGATGCGCGGGCCTTCAATCGGCGCGGGACGCGCTGGAGTTAAGCGGATGCCAGTCACGCGTAGTTGTCAGAAGATCTGACTAGCGCCGCTGCGGAGAGAACAACCCTCGACGCTTCCGGTGGGCGCCCAATCCTTCAGCCGTCTCCGCCCCCGTCCGCAAAACTGGGCTCCCCGCCCTTTGGCGCGGCCGACCGGGTCGGGTGAACACGGCGGGCGTTCGGAATCTTCGGGCCTCTGTAGTATTGGGTCATTGCCTCGATGCAAAGCGGCTGCAGCCCGGCGCCGCCGCTGTCGATGTGCGCCTTCAACGCGTTGCGCATGCGCGGCTCCCACGAGGCATGGATGTGCTTTGCGATGCCGTCGAGCGCCTCCTCCTTGGGATAGACAGCGAAGAAGTCGGTTATCTGGTTTGCCATACGGACAAGGTTGCTGACTTGCATGATCCAATTCCGTTGTGATGCGGATGGGCAATTGTGATTTAGCCCGACCTGAAACCTAAAAAGCGATCACGGATCACTTCGCTGCCTCGAGCGTCACGTCCTTGACGATACGCTTGTTGGCCATCGTCCTCACCCGCTGTTCCTCCTGCCACTCCGAAGGTGCATTCGAGATCGTCACCTGGACTGCCGTGACCTTGTACTCGGGACAATTTGTGGCCCAGTCCGAGTTGTCCGTCGTGATCACGTTGGCGCCCGTCACTGGATGATGGAACGTCGTATAGACGACACCCTGCGGCATGCGATCGGAGACCACGGCCGTAAGCGTCGTCGCGCCCACCCGGCTCGCGAGCGACACCTTCATGCCGGTCCCGATGCCACGCACCTCTGCGTCGTGCGGATGAATCTCCAGTATGTCCTCGGGATGCCACACGACATTGTCGGTACGCCGCGTCTGCGCGCCGACATTGTAGTGCGCGAGGATGCGCCCGGTCGTCAAAATCAGCGGGAAACTGCGGTTGGTACGCTCGGCTGTCGGCACAAAGGCCGTGAGCATGAAGCGCCCCTTGCCACGCGTGAATTCGTCGACGTGCATCACCGGCGTGCCTTCGGGACGCTCGTCGTTGCACGGCCACTGTATTGATCCGAGTTCGTCGAGACGCTCATACGAGACGCCCTGGAACGTCGGCGTCAGTCGTGCGATCTCGTCCATGATCTCGGACGCCGAATTGTAATTCATCGGATAGCCCATCGCGGTGGCGAGGCGGCAAACGACTTCCCACTCGGCCATGCCCTGTTTCTCGCGCATGACCTTTCGCACGCGGTTGATCCGCCGCTCGGCATTGGTGAACGTGCCGTCCTTCTCCAGGAACGACGTGCCGGGCAGGAAGACGTGCGCGAACGCCGCCGTCTCGTTGAGGAACAGATCCTGCACGATGACGATGTCCATCGCCGACAGCGCATGCTCCACGTGGTGCGTATTCGGATCGGACTGGGCGATATCCTCGCCCTGGATGAACAGCCCCTTGAACACGCCATCAGACGCGGCATCGAACATGTTCGGGATCCTGAGCCCCGGCTCACCGGACAGCTCGACCTTCCACTCCCTTTCGAATTGCGTGCGCGCCTCGACGTTCGCGACGTGGCGATACCCCGGAAACTCGTGCGGGAAAGAGCCCATGTCGCAGGAGCCTTGCACGTTGTTCTGCCCGCGCAATGGATTGACGCCCACGCCTTCGCGCCCGATGTTTCCCGTCGCCATGGCGATGTTGGCCATCGCCATCACCATGGTCGAGCCCTGGCTGTGCTCGGTGACACCGAGGCCGTAGTAGATCGCCGCATTGCCGCCAGTCGCGTACAGACGGGCGGCTCCGCGCACCATTTCGGCCGGAACGCCGGTGATTGGCTCCAGTGCTTCGGGTGAATTTTCCGGGCGCTTAATGAACTCCTCCCAGCGGGCGAAGTCGGACAGCTCGCAGCGCCGCTCCACGAACTTGCGATCGATCAGGTTCTCGGTCGCGATGACGTGACCGATCGCGTTGATGATCGCGACGTTCGTCGATGGCTGAAGCTGCAGATGATAAGCGGCCTGGACGTGCGGCGAGCGCACGATGTCCGTTCGCCGCGGATCTATCACGATCAGCTTCGCGCCCGCGCGGATGCGCTTCTTCATGCGTGACCCGAATACGGGATGGCCGTCGGTCGGATTGGCTCCGATGACCATGATCACGTCGCAAACGTCGATGCTTCTGAAGTCCTGCGTTCCCGCCGACTCTCCGAAGGTCTGCTTCAACCCGTAGCCGGTCGGCGAGTGGCAGACGCGGGCGCACGTGTCGATGTTGTTGGTGTTGAAAGCCGCGCGCACCATCCGCTGCACCGCATAGACTTCCTCGTTCGTAGTCCGCGACGACGTGATCCCGCCGATGGAATCCTTGCCATACTTCCGCTGCGTGTCTTTCAGTCGCTTCGCCGCATAGTTGATCGCCTCGTCCCAGGAGACGACCTGCCACGGATCGCTGATCTTCTCGCGGATCATGGGCGTCAGCACGCGATCCTTGTGTGTCGCATAGCCGAACGCAAACCGGCCCTTGACGCAGGAATGACCTTCGTTGGCGCCGCCATCCTTGTACGGCACCATGCGCACGACCTCATCGCCGCGCATCTCGGCCTTGAAGCTGCAGCCCACGCCACAATAGGCGCAAGTCGTCACCAGGCTGTGCTCCGGCTGGCCGATGTCGACGATCGAGGACTCGATCAGCGTGGCCGTGGGGCACGCCTGCACGCAGGCCCCGCAGGACACGCATTCGGAAGAGAGAAACGCCTCGTCCATGCCGGGCGAAACGCGGCTATCGAAGCCGCGGCCGGAAATCGTCAGCGCAAATGTGCCCTGCACTTCCTCGCACGCCCGCACGCAGCGGCTGCAGACGATGCACTTGGATGGCTCGAACGTGAAGTAGGGGTTCGACTCGTCTTTCGGCCGCCACTCGGCGTTGACCTCGCCACCCCTCTTGGCGAACACGTGGTTGGCTCCGTCGTAGCCATAGCGCACCTCGCGCAGACCGACCGCGCCGGCCATGTCCTGCAGCTCGCAATCGCCGTTGGCGGCGCAGGTAAGGCAATCCAGAGGATGATCGGAGATGTAGAGCTCCATGACGCCGCGGCGAATTTGCATGAGACGCGGTGTCTGCGTCTTGACGACGATACCTGGAGCAACCGGAGTGGTGCAGGCTGCCGGAGTTCCGCCGCGCCCCTCGATTTCGATGACACAGAGCCGGCACGAGCCGAAGGCCTCTATGCTGTCGGTAGCGCAGAGCTTCGGCACCATGGTGCCAAGCTCGGCTGCGGCGCGCATGATTGATGTGCCTTCAGGCACCGTCACCTGCTGACCATCGATTGTCAGCGTCACGGACTTCGCCGACTTCGCGCGCGGCGTTCCGTAGTCCGTCTCTTTTATGAGAGTTGCTGGTTCCGGCATGCTAACTCCTCCGCATATGAGGGAGAGACGTCTCGGTGGAGAAAGACTAGCACGCCGATGCCGCGATTTGAAATCTTGTCGTCACGTATCGTCGCCCCCATGACAGCCGCGCGGAGACTGCCCTCTCGCACGCAACGGTCAAATCCCGCGCCGACACGTTCGTTTCCACTCGGTGGACAGTCCACCCGGGCTTACGAGATCGCGCGAGACTGATTACTTCGCAAATGCGGCATGGCCGCTGCCGATCGTGGATACCGAACGAAAAATCCATAAGTGGAAGGCATGTGCGGGCTCAAACATCGTCAGGCTCATAGAGGGCGCAGGCGAGTAACGCAGGCAGGGCTGCGGTCGAGGCCAACACCGCAAACAACGCCATAGGCACCCCAAAAGGATGCCAGTGCATAACTGCGGCTATCCCGCCGAGCAGACCGGCCATGGGAATTGGCAATGCCAGCCAAAGCGGCCTTGGAATATCGAGAAGCCGCTTGGCGCAAAGGAGTGCGACCACCGTCACCTGACCGAAATACCAAGCCACGAGCAACAGCCGGCCCGCCTTGGTGGTTGGCGGCGCCAACGAGGCTTCCTCGCTTCCGCAGAGGAGCGATACGCCGAGCAGGAAGATCGACGCCGACGCGATCATAGCCCAGCGCCACGCGTCTCTAGATAGTGATCCGCGCAGAGAGAAGAACACCTCGAATGAGCTGGAGGTTCCAATGCGCGATTTATCCTGGAAGGTGTCGGACATCACGGACCTCACGAGAGATCTGCCCAAGGGCATCGGCTTCCTCGAAGTCCACGAGGACGAGAGTTGGCGACGCAGCGGCCAATCCAACGCGTGCGCCCGCCATATTCACCGGCGAATTCGTGATCGACAGGGACAAGGGGACAAATGGAGAGGATCTGGAGGCTGGGGCCTGTGACAGGGAGGAAACCCCAATCCGCCGCTGCCTTCAGCGAGGTTCCGGCGTTCTCGGATCGCCTCGCTGCAAAAAAAGAAATAAAGAACATGCTCAGCCCTCTCATCTGGGGGCCGGGCCGTCCCGGACATTCTTTTCTAAGGGAAGGTCGTCCTTCCGTTTCTAAGTTTAGCGGCGGCGTTCCGCGAGTTCAATATCGGTGAGCGCAGCGCACTCAAGCGTTCCAGCGGAACAGGCCATCCGCCGCGCGGTTTCTCGACGGCCGAGAAATGACCCGTGTTCGGGATTGTGACCAAGCGAGCGCCTGGCAGCGCGGCCTTGGTGCGCTCCCGCTCGGGAAGCGCGACCAGTCTTTGTCGCCGTAGATCAGCGTCACTGGGGCTTTGACGGCGGAATAGCGCTCGCGGGCTTTGGACCAGGACCGCCACTGCTGAAGGACTTTGCGAGCGACTCGCTTGTAGGTGATTGGCGAGTGGTGGGCCGGCCTGACCCGTTCCGATGATGGCCGCGTCATAGTGCTGGGTCACTGGTGAACTCCCGTGGACCGCATTGCAGATGGGCGCGGAGCGGCACCCATCGCCCTCTACTTTGCCAGAGGGCTCCATAGCTTTGAGGTATCAATTCGAGAGCCGCTCAATGGATTGGACACTTTGGGCAATTGTCTATGCTCCCTGACGGAACTGATCAGGGCTTTCAACACTTTATGTAATCGAGCCTCTGGGGCTCACCCGAGAGGTCCGCCGCAAGAGGATGCCCATGGCTCAAGATGCAAGTGCTGAGACCATGACGACTCTCCCGTCGGCGGATGCCAAGACCTCCCTTTCCCACCGCCTCTTCGAATGTCGCAATCTTTCGCTGGAGCTGGTGGTTCCGCTCACCCCCGAGGACATGACGGTCCAGCCGATGGAAGACGCGAGCCCAACGAAGTGGCACCTCGCGCACGTGACGTGGTTCTTCGAGACGTTCGTTCTCTCGAAGCACCTCATGGGCTATCGGGTCTTCGACGAAACTTTCAACTACTGCTTTAATTCGTATTACGAGGCGTTGGGGCCGCGCCAGCCGCGCCCACGGCGCGGTGTGCTGACCCGCCCCTCGGCAGAACGAGTCGTTGCCTATCGCGCCCACGTTGACGAAGGCTTGAGGAAGCTTCTTGCAAGCGGATTCGACCCGGAAAGCGACGTCTGGCGGCTGATCGAGATCGGAATCAATCACGAACAGCAGCATCAGGAGCTGCTGCTGACCGACATCCTCTCGCTCTTTGCTTCAAACCCGCTTCGACCGTCTTATGCGCGCCCCGCGCCCGCAGACGCGGGGATCGCGGCCGACCCGGTCAGCTGGATCGCATACGAGGGCGGCATTCGCGCTGTGGGCCACGAGGGCGACGGGTTCTCGTGGGATAACGAAAGCCCGCGCCACAGCGTTCTCATCCACCCATTCGGTCTCGCCGACCGGCTCGTGACAAATGCGGAATGGCAAGAGTTCATACGCGATGGCGGATACCGGACGCCATCCCTGTGGCTCGCCGACGGCTGGGCGCTCGTCAACCGCGAGCAGTGGCAAGGTCCCCTCTATTGGGAGGAGCGCGACGACGGCCTCATGCAAATGACGCTTCACGGCCTGCAGCCGGTCGAGCCTGCTGCTCCCGTCTGCAATGTCTCCTACTACGAGGCTGATGCCTTCGCACGCTGGGCGGGAAAGCGCCTTCCGACCGAGTTCGAATGGGAGATCGCGGCCGCAGGCCTGCCTATCACGGGCAATACGCTCGGCTCTCGCGCGCTTCGGCCGCTCCCCGCCGATCCCACCGGCATCCGTCGGCCGCGTCAGATGTTCGGCGACGTCTGGGAGTGGACTGCGAGCTCCTACCTCCCTTACCCCGGCTATCGCCCTCCGCCAGGAGCAGTCGGCGAGTACAACGGAAAGTTCATGGTTAGCCAGCACGTGTTGCGCGGCGCTTCCTGCGCAACACCGGACGGTCACTCACGCGCGACCTACCGCAACTTCTTCTACCCCCACCAGCGCTGGCAGTTCGTGGGCCTGCGCCTAGCCTCGGAGGCCGTCTGATGCGCCACGCCGGCTCCAATGCCCGCCTTTTGGAACCGCAGCCGGAGGTCGCGGACGAGTTTGCTCTCTCTGTTGTCGAGGGCCTCTCGCGGCCGCGCAAGGCACTCTCCTGCCGCTTCTTCTATGATGCTCGGGGGAGCGATCTCTTCGAGCAGATCACCAGGCTCCCCGAGTATTATCCGACGCGAGCCGAGGCACAAATCCTGTCGGCCTACGCTGACGAGATGATGGCTGAAATAGCCCGCGACAGCGTGCTCGTCGAGTTCGGCTCGGGCTCGAGCTTGAAGACTGAGACCCTGCTTGCCCGTGCGCCGGACGGCATCGCCTATGTGCCCATCGATGTCTCGGAGAGTGCCCTCGCCTCCGCGCAAAGGCGCCTTGAGGCGCGCTTTCCCAACATCGCCGTGCGACCGCTCGTCGGGGACTTCTCCCTTCCCATCGAGGTTCCGCCCGATCTCAGCGGACGGCCCAGGACGGGGTTTTTCCCCGGCTCGACGATCGGAAATCTCACGCCCCCGGATGCGGTGGAGCTCCTGCGTACCTTCAAGTCGACGCTACCTCGGGGAAGCAGGCTCATCATCGGCATCGACTTGAAGAAGGACGCGAGGAAGCTCGTGCTTGCCTACAACGATGCCGCGGGCGTCACGGCCGCTTTCAACCTCAACCTTCTTGTGCGCATCAACCGGGAGCTCGGGAGCGCGATTGATGTCGCATCCTTCCGCCACGAAGCGATCTATGAGCCGCGTGAGGGGCGCATTGAGATGCATCTGGTGAGCACCATTGAGCAGGAGATCTCGATCGCCGGGCATCGAATCCATTTCGAAGCCAACGAGCGCATCCACACGGAGAACTCCTACAAATACTCGATCGCGCAGTTCCAGGAGCTGGCTCTCTCCGCGAACTGGACGCCGGCTCATGTCTGGATCGATGACGAGGGGCAATTCAGCGTGCACGAGCTCATCTCGGGCTGAGCTCAATGGCCTCGCTGCTCGCCGCCGATCGTAGCAAGCGGCATTTGCTGTGCGACCTTCGGCCAGGGGCATTGCATGGTCCTCATAGCCAAGCGCTATGAATTGGAGACCGTCCAGGTATTTCCATCCGCTACCCGCCGCCCTCACCATGCGTGACGAAGCGGGTGCCTAAACCTCCCTCTTCCAGAGAAACGACGCGCCTCCCGGCCACGGGTTTACCTTGTCCATCAGGAGACTTGCATGACCGAACCGCTCAAGATCGCCTCGGCTGCCACCCTCGCGGGCGCGCTCGCGTCGGCCCTCGCGCTAGCCGGCTCGGCGTCCGCTTTTCGCCTCGATGCAGACCGGCTCGCTTCGACGCTCAGCACACTACGACCGTGGTCGCCGACTTCTGCTATTGTGAAGGGTTTCGGAGGACGGCCCTGAGGGACGCGGCCGGGTGCACTCGGGCCGTCGTCGGAAAGCCTCCAGTGAAGGAACCCGCGGGGATGTGAGGCGTGACGCTGCCTCAGGCGCTATGGCGATTGATGGCCGGGGATAGTGCTCGGGCATGCGCCGCTGGTGGCTCTTCGCTTGGGCCTGGAACCGGCCGCGAGCGTGGCGAATGCCATTTGCTGGTCGGAGCCTGAGCACCGGCGTGAAAGAATCGGCCTTGAGCGCGTTCGATACTTGATAATCCCCGAGCGCCGTCGCGGCCGGTACGGAACCAGCTCGCGTGATCGTCGGCCCTGCGGTCGGTGTATCGGCTCGCGGTCATGAGGTGTCGATCCTTATGATGACCGGTGTCGGCCGATGGCGCGGCTGGCAGCCGGCCTCGAAGCGCTCGATGATGAACATGCGGGCGCCGCAGCACGGGCAGGGTGTTGGCAGCACGTCGGCAGCATCGGCGCCGTTGACGGCTTCGGGCGCCGGCTGATCGGGCGGCGCCACGTCGAGCAGCGCGCGCATCCGGGCAAGGTTCTCAGCCTTCACGCCGCTTGCCAGCAGGCCGTAGTGGCGGATGCGGTGGAAGCCCTTCGGCAGCACGTGGATGAGGAAACGCCGGATGAACTCGTGCGTATTGAGCGTTATCATCGTGTAACGGCCGGGGCCGTCGATCCGGTAGTCCTTCACCTTGAAGGTGACGGAGTTACCGTCGGCGGCGATCAGCCGGCGATTCGATATGGCGACACGATGGGTGTAGAGCGACAGGTAGGCGAGCACCGACTTCGGCCCGGCGAACGGGCGCTTGGCGTAGACGAACCAGCGCGTCTTCTTCAATGGCGCCAGATAGTCGGCGAACATGCCAGCGTCAGCGAGGTGTGCGTGCGCACCATAGAAGCTCAACAAGCCCTCGGCGTGCGCAGCCGTCAGCCGCTCGAGCATGAGCCGCCGGAACAGCTTCGACAGCACCAGCACCGGCAGTAGGAAGTTGGGCCGCTTGGCGATCCACCTCGTTCCATCGGTCGCGATGCCACCTCCGGGCACGATCATGTGCACGTGCGGGTGATGCGTCATCGCCGAGCCCCAGGTGTGCAGCACCGAGGTGATGGCAATCTTCGCGCCGAGGTGCTTCGGATCGGCGGCAATGGTCGTCATCGTCTCGGCCGACACCTTGAACAAGAGATCGTAGATCAGCGCCTTGTTCTGGTAGGCGATGTCGGCGATAGCCGCCGGCAGCGTGAACACGACGTGGAAGTAAGGAACCGGCAGTAACTCGGCTGCCCGCGCTTCCATCCACTCGCGTGCTGCGACCCCCTGACACTTGGGACAGTGCCGGTTGCGGCAGCTGTTGTAGGCGATCACCGTATGACCGCAGGCGGCGTTCTCGCAGCGCGCAACGTGCCCGCCGAGCGCCGCGGTGCGGCAGCGCTCGATGGCTGACATGACCTTCATCTGGCCGAGGCTCACATGGCCCGCGTTGGCGTCACGCCAGGCGGAACCGTGATCGCGGAAGATGTCCGCGACCTCCAGAGCTGGACGGGACAATGACGCCTGCCGCTATGCCGGCGGCGGATCGTCCGGCGGCGGCGGTGGGGCGTCGAGCGGTATGAGCCGGTCGATGGGGCTCATCACGCGCCGGATAACGCTGGTCGCCACCTGCGTATAGCGGGCGGTGGTATCCAGCTGCGCGTGGCCAAGAAGGACCTGAATGACGCGCACGTCGAGGTCGTTCTCGAGCAGGTGCGTCGCGAAGGAGTGCCGGAGCGTGTGCGGTCCGACCCACTTCGGCAGGCCCGCGCGCTCGGCAGCCCCTTTGCAGATGCGATGGAACTGCCGCGTCGTCATCGGTCCGATCTTGTCGCGGCCGGGAAACAGAAAAACGCGCGGGCGAGCGATGCGGTACCAGTCGCGCAGCGCTTCCAGCAGCGTCGGCGAGAGCATGACGTAGCGGTCCTTGCCGCCCTTCCCATTGCCGACACGGAGCAGCATCCGCTTGCTGTCGATGTCGGAGACCCTGAGCGTCACCACCTCCATGGCGCGCAGACCGGCGCCATAGGCGACGCTGAGCATCGCCTTGTCCTTCGGCTCCGATGCCGCCGCCAGCAACGAGCCGATCTCTTCCGACGAAAGCACGCGGGGAAGCTTGCGCGGCTCGTGGGTGTAAACGAGATGCCGCGTCGTATCCGGCTTGTCGACGGTGAAGCGGAAGAAGAACCGCAGCCCCGATACAGTCATGTTCTGCACGCCAGGGGTGACCCCAGTGGCTGCCAGATGCCGCTGAAAGCTGCGCAGGTCTTCCGCTGTCGCGCTGTCGGGGGAGCGGCCGAGAAACGCCGCGAGCATCTTGACGCCGCGGATGTAGCCGCGTTGGGTGGCGGGAGAGAAACCGCGCACGCACATGTCTTCGATCATGCGGGTGCGCAAAGGGCTGATGGGCTCCTTCGGATAGGGGGTGCTCATCGGGGTCTCCTGTCTTGAGGTTGGAGTGCTAGACCCCTCGATCCTCAAGACGGAGCGCCCGCCCCGTTATCGTGCGTCCATCAGTTGGTTAGCGTATCGTAAGCCGCTGGCTCCTGCCCCTCGCGCGCAGCGCTCTCCCGCCAAAGCGGGTTCGTTCATTGGGACGCTGCTACCGTTGCGGCGCCGAGATTGCGGACGTCAGCCGCCCGACAGATGGGCACTTGAATGCAATGCACAGCACCTCAATAAGCGGACACATTGGAGCAAGCGTCGCATCCACAGCGATTGACCTCATTGCCTTAAACCGCACACCGCCAAGCTCTGGGCGGCTTGGCTGGAAAAGGTGCCCATTTTTCCACAACCATGAGGCGTGCTGACGGCAAGATTCGCGTAGTCCCCAGCGACTCATGCGAGAAAAAGCTCCGTCGTACGCATATCGGTGTGCGAACACATGCGGGACTATTGCGCCATGCCCACATTGCAGGATTTCGATCCGGTCGAGTTTGTTCGAGCAGAGCTTGCCAAGCTCAGAACTGAGCTGTTGGATTTTTCCACGCGCAACAAGCTCCTGAGCTTTAAGCACTCTGATCGGGGAAGCGACTACATCCGCGCTGTCGACGAGCTGCCAGCGGAAATGTTCCGTCACTTGAGTAGCGGCGGCATGCGTTTCAAGCCACTACCGCATATCACTCATGTTCCTCCAGACGAAATGACTGAGGAGTTCAAGTCTGCTTTAAACGAAACACGCCAATCTGATGAACCCTATCTCGAAGCGGTCAAGAGGCTAACAGAAGACGGGCTTCAGCCAGAGCAAGATTTCTGGCTCGAACGCAAACTCAGGGACACTGTTCGAGTTTCCCTCGGCAAGGAGCCTATCTCCGTACGCACTAACCGGGTCAACCTTGCAGTGTTTGCCGCAGCCAATGGCATTGATCCCAACTATGAGCTCCCCCATCCTGACGGCGCTGCGCGCAACGATCATCATGACAAATTCATTCAAACACTCTTCCTTCCAGACGATCTGGATCGGCGCGTACGTAAGATTTAT
Source organism: Hyphomicrobium zavarzinii ATCC 27496 (assembly GCF_000383415.1). Classification (GTDB taxonomy): domain Bacteria; phylum Pseudomonadota; class Alphaproteobacteria; order Rhizobiales; family Hyphomicrobiaceae; genus Hyphomicrobium_C; species Hyphomicrobium_C zavarzinii. The sequence continues at coordinate 47,785 of NZ_KB911266.1, forward strand.
GAATCGTACCAAGATCACATTCAGGAGAAGGGGATCAACGTCCTCAATGCTGCGTTGGGCTTCCTCGAGTGGTATGAAGACGACAGCTCGAGTACAGCCCATTACGCTCCGCTAATTCTCGCGCCGCTCACGCTCACCCGTAGTACTGACCGAGGCCAGATCGGCTATACGATGTCGGCTGAGCCCGACGAAGCACAGCTGAACGTCACGCTTCAGGAATTTCTAAAGCAGAAGCACCAGCTCACGCTTCCACCCTTCTTGCTGGCCACCGAGCAAGATCAGCCTGGCGATGGAGCGCAGGACGAAGCGGCGCTGCTCGAACCCTGGCTCGCCCAAGTGGCCGAGGTGATCGCATCAAAGCGCCGCTGGCGCGTCCGCCGATTCGTAACGATTGGTACGTTCCCATTCTCACGCCTCGCACTCTATAAAGATCTCGCGACAGAGGACTGGGCAGGCGATGTGTTATCTAAACATGAGCTGGTAGGCCGGCTTCTCGGCGGGCGCGGCCTCACTGACACCTTCGAATCCGCCACTGGAGCCGACTATCCAATCGATGACCCTAGTTTCCCACTATCCGTACCGAGCCTTGTGCTCGAAGCCGATTCCTCACAGCACTCAGCTGTGATCGATGCGATAGCCGGGAAGTCTTTCGTCATTCAGGGCCCACCCGGAACCGGTAAATCGCAGACAATTGCCAACATCATCGCGGCTGCCCTGGATGCTAACAAGCGCATCTTATTTTTGGCCGAGAAGAGCGCCGCTCTCAATGTCGTATCGAGCAGACTGAAGGATCGGGGCTTCGGTCCGTTCCTCTTTGAGGTCCACTCGGACAGGACCCGCAAATCTGAGATTTTGGCTTCAATCTCTGAGCGATTGAACCTCCAGACACTGTATGCGCCCGAAGCTGTCGAGCGCAAACTCGAGCAGCGCAGATCGTTGCGTGATAAGCTCGCGCGTTATGTCGCGCTGATGGGTAAGCCGATTGGTAAGCTTGCGCGACCATTACATCAGCTTATGTGGTTCTCAAACCGCTATTCCCCCGACCTTGATCCTCAGCTACCAGCCGGCCTGGAGAAAGTCGGGATCGCACATGCGCTTGCCATAGATTCGCACACTCTCGATCGGCATCGCGCGTCCCTCGACAGTCTTGCAAATGCACGAAATGCTATCCTGTCAGGCGCTCAGCAGCTTGTCGGCCATCCCTGGCGTGGCGTTGGCGAGACGAACCGGTTCCTCGCCAATCACGTCGTGGATGCGGCAAGCGCTGCCGACCATGAGATTCAGCGCCTCATCCACGCCGTCGCGACACTTAGAGGGGCGGGCTTTAATGTTCCTGACAACGTTAGGGGCTTGCGAGATTGGGTCGACGCAGTTTCGCGGATTCCTGATCTCGCGGCAGATCCGCAACTTTTGTCGCTCTGCCTACAGGCAGGAGACTACCTGACCACGCTTGCTGATTACGTCGAGCGTCACGTCAAGCTCTCCGGTGTTCTTGGCGATCTTTTCGTCGATCCCACAAGCCTAGAGCCAAAGACACTTAACGAGCTTCTTGGCTCCTGCCAAAGGCTCGGTATAGAAGCGAGTGTAGCGGCCTTAACAGCCGCTTCCATATATGCACTAGAAGAACTGCAAACACTCGAGCACACCGCAAACGACCTGAAACGGTTCGTTGACTTCCTTGGCACACCTTGGCCCGCGTCCACAAACGACGCACTTTCTTTTGTCAAGGCAGCCAAGTTGTTTGTCGAGGAACGCGATGAGGTCCTCGATGCGCGAACGGTCGGCATGCTTGCCGATGGCAGCGAGCGACTCATCGCGGTGGCGGGCGGGAAGGCTATAATGCTCGCCAGTCGCGAGACTTCGCTCAATGAGCAGTTCGATGTCCCGCGAGCGCGGCGAGAATTCTCAAGTGAGGCCCTCTATAAGGCCGCTGATACCCTGGCCGCGTCAAATGTCTTAACGGCGTTCTCATCAGAAGCGCGGCAAGCGAACACTATGTGGCGTGGCCTGGTCCGAAATCCGACGAAAGCCAACGCGCACACGCGCTCCGGGCACCTAAGAGAGATTGCGTGTCTGCTTGCCGAGGCAAATGACTTTGCCGAGGATCCGAAGAATAGAGAGGTCCTTGGCCCAGACTTTCAAGGCCACCATTCCGACTTCGACCTCTATAGGGCAGCTGCAGATCTTCTCCGGTCAGCCGCCTTGACCATGGCGCGATCGAGCGCACCTTTTCGATCAATTGCCTATCAGAAGCTCCTAGGGGAAAGCACCAATAACCTGCGCCTTCTGCGCGCTCGCTTTTCTTTCGATGACCTTACCGACTTGGAGCGCCGGCTATCAGCATGCGAGCCTGCGGAAGAAGAGCTCGGCAATATGGTGGATCGGGCTAGGCAGCGCCATGCAGCGATTGCGTCCGCGCTCGAGAACGGCCGATGCATTTTGACCAAAGAAGCCAGCCTCTCGATGGACAAGTCGCCGGATGGCGAATGGAAACAAGCCAAGGATCTCGTGGAGTGGAAGCGACGCGAAAGGGAGCTCAGGGACCGCGCAGATCTTCGGAAAGCTCTTGGCTCCACCTACGACGCTATTCTTGACGATCCGGCTGTGCTGCGAGCAGCCCTGGCGTGCGCACAGGGAATTGAGAGTGCAGGTCTCCCGGATGCCGTGGAGAGAGAGATAAAGGCGAGTGCAAATCCTCATCGGTATCGCGAGATTGCGAGACATGCGGCCCCTCAGCTCGCTGCAATCTTGGCGGACTTCCAGGAAAAGTGGGACCACTTCGCCGCCACGGCGCAATTGTCCGAAGTCGACTTCTTGGGCAACGCCGGCGAAAGCCATTCCGTTTCGCTCGGAGAGGTTCACTCTCGACTGCAACGTGCGGTGCAGAGCACGGAAAGCTTGCTCGATTGGATGCGCTACAAAAATGCCTTCGACGAAGCGCTCTCGACCCCGATCGCGCCGATTGCCAAGGCGTTCGATGCACTTGAAGCGACCGAAGAGCGCCTTGCAGATGTTTTTGAACTCTGCCTCGTGCGAACTCTCATCCGACATCAACTCGAGACTGAGGGGCGTGAGCTTGCCGATTTGACGGGAACTACTCTTGACGACGCACGGGCGCGTTTTGCAGCGCTGGACAAGGAACTCCTCGATCTCGAGGCCAAGCGTATCGTCGCAAAAGCGACACTGCAAACAGCGCCGTACGGAAACGATCAAGGCCCGCGCTCGACGTGGTCAGAGCGCGCATTATTGGAAAACGAGGCAAATAAGCGAAGGCGACATATTCCACTTCGTGATGTGATCCGTCGGGCGCCAAACGCACTGCGCGCGCTTAAACCCGTCTGGATGATGTCTCCGCTCACGGCGGCCCAGTATCTGCCACGGCAAGATGGCTTCTTTGACGTCGTCATCATCGACGAAGCTTCGCAAATGAAGCCCGCTGATGCTGTCGGTGGACTCGCACGCGCCAATCAAACGATCATCGTCGGTGACCCGATGCAGTTGCCGCCGACCGACTTTTTTGGAACAAGCGCCGATGGAGCCGATGGCCAGGATGGGGCTGCCGCAGGACAGAGTTCGATCTTGGATCTCGCTGAAGCCCGGTTAAGGCGAACCCGAATGCTGCGCTGGCACTACAGATCGCGACACGAAAGCCTTATCGCGTTTTCGAACAGGCACTTTTACGATGACCGTTTAGTCGTCTTTCCGTCCGCCACCGACTCCTCCGACGGTCTTGGCATTGAGCACGTTTATGTTGGCGGCCAGTATCTCGGTGGGGGCACAAACTCCGAAGAAGCGCGCGTTATGGTCGATCGAGCGCGCGAACTCATCGAGCGCAGCCCTGAGCTCAGCATCGGTCTCGTTACTACGAATACCCAGCAGAGAGAGCTTGTCCTAGAAGTTCTCGAGAAGCTTGCTCACGAGAACAAGAGCGTTGCCGACTACCGGGCACGGTGGCAGGAGACACTAGAGCCACTTTTCGTCAAAAACCTGGAGAACGTGCAGGGCGATGAGCGTGACGTCATCCTTATCTCGACCGTGTTCGGTCCAGGCGAGACTGGACAGGTCGCCCAACGCTTCGGCCCCATCAACAGCGAGGCAGGGCATCGGCGCCTCAATGTGCTTTTCACACGCGCCAAGCGGAAGATTGTGCTTGTGACCTCGTTGAGGTCCGGAGACATCGTCGCGGCGCCGAGCGCCAACCGCGGCGTGCACGTTCTCAAGAGCTTCCTTGAATATGCGGCCGTTGGCCGGATTGAACCGGGCATCGAGACAGGGCGACCTCCGGACAGCGACTTCGAAGTGCACGTGGCTGGCAAGCTTCGGCAAGCAGGCTACGAAGCCGTGCCACAGGTTGGGGTCGATGGCTTTCGCATCGATATCGGCGTCCGACATCCAGGTTGGCCGAACGGCTTCCTTGCTGGAATCGAGTGCGACGGCGCCACATATCACTCTGGTGTAACAGTTCGAGACCGCGATCGTTTGCGGCAGGAGATTCTGGAAGATCTGGGCTGGCGGCTCTACCGCGTCTGGTCCACCGATTGGTTTACCAACCAAGACCGCGAAATGCGCAAAATGCTGGCTTGGTTGGAGGCGGTTCGCGCTACGGACTAGTGAACCAACCGACCAAAGCTCTTGGGCCAAGGCTGCGTCGGATCAGAATCGACGAGCGGTAACCATGGGATAGAAGAAGTTGACCGAAACCAGTCGTGAAGTCAGCAGGCTGGGCTGACCTAGGTGCATGCTGTTCTGTCTCTCAAACAAGGAGACAGATTATGGAACACGAAGACACTCGCACTTCCGAAGCCCCGCTCAAGTCCACCTGTGTGCCCTGGAACAAAGGGAAACTCGTCGGCGCCAAGCCGCCACTGCGACCGAGCCACGTCTGGTCAATCAGGACCAAGTTGCAGATTGAGGGCAAGAAGCGCGAGCCTGCAACGACATCGAACCCCGCCGGCCCCATCGCCGCATCCGAATGGGTCTGTTGCGTCTTTGGCATGCACGGGCCGACTTCACTCGCCGCATGCTCTTGGTCTCGTCAATCCAGAGCGGTTCACTTCCGCGCAAATTTCGCAGCGTGGAACATGACGACTGGTGGCACTGCATTGGTCGCTAGCCTGGCCGCCGGGGCTCAACCAGGAGATCTGGACCAAGCCCGACAGAATGGAGGACTCGGTTTGTTCGTTCGTTCTCTCGTCGGCTTGGATCGCGAAGCAGCGAAACGCGCGTTTGACGGTTTCCTACGCGCGGAGGTACAGCAATCGAGCCCATGCCTCAGTTCCGAGATCGACACGACGCCCAATAAACGACATGATGCCATGGCCGCCTATTGCACCTGGAATCTTTCAATCCGACTCACATGAACCGCGCTCGCAGACTAGCAGCTTCTGTCCTGCTTTTGGTGATGGTGCCGTCGTTGGCGCTGGCGGCGATGCCGTTGCGCAATTGCATTGGGCCATCCGGCCATCAGGCGATTGAATTCGTTATCGATGGCGTATTGCACAGCGGCAATCACGAAAGTCACGAGCAGGCTGCTCACGATCCTGTTGGCTGCGCCGGGGAAGTCGACGCCTTTGCCGACGGCGAAAAATGCACTGACAAAGCGTTGATGGATACGGTTTCGGCGCCGCCGACAGCGCCGGACCTCAAGTTGCTGCCGGCATTTGCGGTGGCAATCCCAGTTCGCGTTCAGTTTCTCTCGCGATCGGGATTATCTGCGGGAGATGGTCTCGCCGTTTTCAACCGTCATCAGACGCAGGTTGATCCTCGCATCGAAGTGCGCCGCACAGTGGTGCTTCTTATTTAGAGCCCTCGTGCCTTTAGGGCTGCTTCTCATCGAGAGAAGCCGATTGCTGTCCCAATAAGCCTGATTGGTCAGACATCTGGAACGATCTGCTCTTCATCGCTGCCCCTTCTAGTGGGCGGCATGTCTGGGTGTGTCACCAAATTCTCGGACAGGTTGGCCTGTCATGAAATCACTCTGGTGAGCGCAAGCTCACCGATGGAGACCACTTATGCATATCGCTTTGCACACTTCACTTATTGCAACGAGCTTGCTGCTGGCAGCGTCCACGGCCTCAGCGCTGACTTTGGGCGCACCGTCGCGCGTTCCATTAGCCGGTGGCTACGGGGACGTGCACGAGATCGCCAAAAAGCATCACGGCAAACATTCAAAGCGCGGAGGCTGTCGCCTTACCCACGACGGCCTGGTGTGCGGAGGAGGCAATCACGGAGGAGGACACAACAAGCAACACGAGAAGGGACACGGAAACAGTAACGGACACGGGAACGGCAATGGTCATGGTGGAAAGCGTCACTGATCAAGCCATCCGATACAGCAACGTACACATGGAGACGAAAATGAAATCGACTATCCGCATCACTGTCGCAGCCCTCGGTCTCGCCGCACTGTCCTTGCCGGCGTTGGCCGGTGATGATCACGGCCACTGTTCTGGCGCCAACGTCTGTGCCGGCGACGCCGCTTGCGAGAAGCAGGGGTACAAGGAGCTCACGAAGGACGAATGCGCCAAAATTGACGGCGCGAAGTTCGAAGCGTCCTCACACGGGGGCGAAGACCATAAGGACGGTGATCACGACAAACACGGTCACGACAAGAAGTAGTTAGGACGGAGCCGCGCGGTTGAAAAAGTCGCGCGGCTCTTCTCGCCCACGGGCGAAAGAAAGGAGCAGTCACAATGCGCAAATTCTCAATCGCCGGCCTCCTGTGTGCAGGACTTCTTGCTCTCCTCAGTCCGGCTTCGGCCAACGTTGCCACTGGCGCAGTCGGGAAAACACTGGGGCAAGGCGCCCAGTTTGGTGAAGCGCAGGTCATACAAATTCGGCATCGACACTTGAGGCGACATCATCACCACAGACATTGGCGCCACCGCCACCATCGACGCCACTGGTATGGTTTCAGAATACGCCATCACCACCGTCATCATCATCACTGAAGCTGGCTCAAATCGCTAGCCTGGATACCGCCCGACGACACACACGTCGGTTCACCGTCAAGGAGAATGACCATGCTGGGAAATCGCAGTTTGATTGTAATAGCCCTAGCGGGCGCATGCGTGATGGCCGAAGGCCCGGCTAATGCCGCAAGCATGTCGGGACTGGGAACGGCCATATCCGGACAGACCGTCAGCGATGTCGAGCAAGTGGCGCGGCGTTGTAGATATGACAGGCATGGACATCTTAGCTGTCGCAAGGTCCGGCACAGACACTATCGGCGCTACTACTACGATCCCTACGCCGACTACGGCTACTATCCTCGTTTCTACGGTTTTGGACATCATCATCACCATGGGTTCGGACGTCACCATCACCACCATGGCCATCATTAAGCAGCCTTGCAGCACGCAAAAAACTGGAAGGGCGTGGGCTCTTCCAGTTTTTCCTCCTCATGAGGGCACCGCTCAGTCGTCAGCGCAGCCCTTAAGGGAGATGAATAAACTCCGGCAGCCAACCATAAACCCGAGCCAGCTCGATTGCATCGACGGCCGGGATGGCAATGAGAAAATAGCTCGACTCTAAGAAGGTGCGATACACCACTTTCGGCCGGATCGTGAGGTGTTCAACATCCTGATAGGCGCTGAAACGCGGAAAGAATCTCGGAACGCGGCGGGCGTATGCGTCATATTTTGCTCCGAACCGCGCACGCAGAAACGTCTCCTCTTTGAAAACCACCGCCGCAAGAACAGCGCTGGCAGTTAGCGCACAGAGGAGCATCATCACCAGCGAGCTTGTCTGCGCTCCGATGCCTGCGGCACCAATCAGGGTGAACAGGTATAGGGGATTACGCACGACCGAATAAGGGCCGGTCTCGACGAGTACGATCTTCTTGTTGCCGCCAATGTGCAGGGCGCTCCATGTGCGGCCTGCGATCGCGACGAAGATCAAGAAGATCCCTGCGTGCTCGATCTGTGCGTAAAGCAATGGATTGGTATGCAGCCAAACCGCGCAGACGAAGGGCAAGAGCACGGTCACGATCAGGATGGAGAAGGCCAGCACAACCCTGCGCCGCCATTGGACCGCGCTCAGATCGAGTTCTGTCTGAGAAAAGGTGAGTGACATGCAAGCGCCCCCGGAATGAATGGTCCATCGGTTGCTCGCTTCAAAATGCGGCGGCAATGTGTGCAGGTTCAATGCAGGCCGTGGTCATCCCGGCTGTTCCGGCAGTCGCTACTCTCGGTCTGCAGCGTCACATGACGGATCTCGAACCTGTCGTGCAGGACGTTTGCTGCAGCACCGCGGACCACGTCAGCATCCACGCCATCAGTAAGTACGAGATGGGCCGCTAGAGACGGCATGCCGTTCGTCAGCGCCCAAACATGCAGGTCGTGGACATTTCTCACCCCGGCGACTGACGTCAGTTCCAAGGCAACCTTATCGAGATCGATACCTTCCGGTACGCCTTCGAGCAGAATGTTCGTTGTTTCCTTGAGCAGTACCCACGTTCGAGGGAGTACCCAAAGGCCGATGGCGATCGCCACGATCGGATCAACCCAGGTCCAACCCGTCAGCCAAATGGTGATCGCTGCCGCGATGACGCCAATGGAGCCGAGCATGTCGCTCCATACCTCGAGATACGCGCCCTTGACGTTCAGGCTAACGGACTGTCCGGCATTGAGTATTCGCATGGCGACAAGATTGACGACTAAACCGCCCGTCGCGATTGCCATCATTGGTAGCGACTGAACCTCGGGTGGTTCGATGAACCTCTGCACGCCCTCGTAAAGGATGTAGGCCGCAACTCCGAACAGCAGCAAAGCGTTAAAGGCCGCCGCCAGGATTTCGAATCTCTTGTAGCCGAATGTTCTCCGGTTGTCGGCCGGGCGAGCTCCTATTCGAATGGCTGCTAGGGCGATGGCAAGCCCGGCGGTGTCGGTCATCATGTGTGCCGCATCGGACAGTAGCGCTAGGCTTCCGGTGAGCAGCCCGCCCACGACTTCGGCGACCATAAAGGTCGCGGTCAAAGCCAACGCCTTTGTGATCGCTGTGGCATTCATGTCGCCGGTATGATGATCGTGGCCCGCGCCCATGATCGCCTTTCAGAGATACTTTGTGAGAGACCTCGCCTGCTGAAGCGCTTCGCCGGCAGACATTGCGCCGTTCGCAAGTGCCTCCTCGAGGCAGTGGTTCAAGTGGTCGTGGATCATCTCTCGCTTTGCATTTGCGAGTGCGTTCTCGACGGCATGCAGTTGCTGCGCGACATCGACGCACTCGCTGCCAGCTTCGATCATGCTGATGAGAGAGCGCAGATGCCCTTCCGCGCGCTTCAGGCGTTTGACGACTGAAATATGAGTTGTGTCGCTCATGTCCAAATCCTATCCTGGGGGATAGGTTGTGGCAAGTGTGTCGAATTTTGATATCCTGGCTGTGCCATCGTTGCAATTGTCGGTGGTCAACGACTCGTTTACGATTGCATCTCTAACTCTGGGTAGTTCGTTCGAAAATGACCATTTGGCAACGCGCTGTAGCCATCTTTACTCTGATGGTTTTTCTGCCGGCATCCGTGCTGGCCGGGACGCCGTTGCGCGTTTGTGTTGGTGCCGACGGTCACCGTGCTATCGAGTTCGTGCTCAGTGGCGATCACCACGCCGCTGCCGAACTGAATGATGACTGCGTCAGTCCCGGGCACCCTGTGGTCGCGTCTGCTTCGCAGTGCACCGATAGCCAGCTTTTGACAGCGGCTCAGAAGCCAAGCCCATCTTCTCAGTTCAAGGCCGGGTTCTCCTACGACGACCTTCCCGTCACTGCGATCTTACCGCGGGTACCCACCTTGCCGGCAGTTTATGCTGGATCTGCGCGTTTGGCGCAGGGCATTGCTGGCGCGCGCCGCAACGCGCAGCTCGACGCGCTGAGGACCATCATCCTCCTTATCTAGGTTTCCCTTCCCCAGAATCTTGTAGGCGCGTCGACGGGGGTCGGCTGCGCTCGTAGCTCTTATTTTCGGGGGAATGCATGCCAGACCATACTGGCTTTAGATCTGGATTACTCGTGGCGTTGACGGCTTCGTTGCTGGCTGGATGCAGCTCTCTTGCGCAGAACCCTGAAATGGGCAGCCTACCTGCGCCGGAAGCCTATGCATCGGATCGCGACCTGCCGCTGCGCCCGGCTGTTCCGCCCGAGCAGCCGGTGCCCGGAGGGGCTGGTGCACCGGCCTATGCTGACACCATCACACTTCGCGATGCCGTAACGCGGGCCATTCTATTCAGCCCCTCGGTAAGGGCGGCTTTTATCGAGATCGATGCACGTCGGGGCGAAGAGGTGCAGTCTGCGGTCAGGCCTAATCCCTCGCTGCTTGTGGAAGCCGAGAATTTCGGAGGCAGCAAGGACAAGAGTGGTTTCGAAACCGCCGAGGAAACCGTCAGCTTGGCCCAGACGGTCGAGCTTGGCGACAAGCGGTTGAAACGTCTTCAGGCCGCACATCTGGATACATCCCTTGCCGGCTGGGATCACGAAACCTTGCGCGTGAAGGTCGCAACTGATGCTGCGCAGGCTTTCGTCGACGTGCTGATTGCGCAGGAGCGTATCAAGGTCCTGGGTGAGTTTGTTTCTCTTGCGAAACAGACACGCACGAGCGTCGACGCTCGCGTGAGGGGCGGCAAGGCAAGCCCGATCGAGCTGGATCGCGCAGCAGTTGCTCTAGCTCGCGCCGAGGCGCTTCAAAAGGGGGAACGGGCGAGGCTGGACGCAGCAAAGCGCAAGCTTTCCGCACTCTGGGGTTCAGCGGATATTGCATTCGGCAGTGTTATAGGGCGGCTCGGAAATGGATATACGGCACCAGCGCCGGAAGCGCTCATCACCCTTCTAGAAAACAATCCCACCCTCGCGCGGTGGGGAGACGAGATCAACCGTCGCGTCGCACAGCTCGACTTGGAGCATGCGAAAGCCATCCCCGATATCACAGTTAGCGCGGGCGTCAGAACTTTCCAGGAGAACGACGCCGCAGCGATGGTGGCGTCCGTCTCGATGCCTATCCCCCTGTTCGATCGCAATCAGGGCAACATCGCTGCAGCGGAGCGCCGAGTCGCCAAGGCGGAAAACGAGCAGTTGGCGACGCGTAATGAACTTTACGCAACGCTCGTCGAAGCACTCGGAGAGCTCAATGTGGCTGCGACGGAATTGAAGGCACTCGAGAAGGACGTGCTGCCTGGAGCGCAGCGAGCCTACGACAAGACGAAGATCGGCTTTGACGAAGGAAAATTCGACATCCTGAGCGTCCTCGATGTTCAACGCACCGTGTTCGAGTCCCGCCTCGAAGTACTCACGGCGCGCGCTAACTACGAAAAGGCGCGGGTCAGGGTTGAAGCCCTTGTCGGGCGCGACCTGAACGGATTGTGAGCTTGAGGATTGTGATGAACTGGAAGACGAAAATTATTGTCGCTGCGATCTTTGTCGCTGTCGCCGGTTTCATTGGTGTGCGCGAGCTAAAAAGCTCCTGCGCGCCGACGCCGAAAGCTGACGCACATGAACACGCTCATGGAGAATCCGAACAGCACGCGGAAGAAGGCTTCGGCACTAAAGTCTGTGAAGATGGAGTTATCGGAGCCATTCAGGATACGCTGGGTTTTGGCGATAAGCCCGCTGCTATGCCGACCGCCGCTCCCAACGAGGGCGACGGTCACCAGCATTCCGACGGCGAGAAAGCGGCAGGTGGAAAAGACGAGCACGGTCACGCGCACGGAGAAGGTGAAGAGAGCGGTGAAGGGCTGATCAAGCTCAGCGCCGCGCAAATCGAAGCCGCTAGTATCGACATGTCGCCGGTGACGTCGGGCAAGCTGGTCAAGGAGGTTTCCGTTCCTGGTCGTATCGCCATCAACGCTGATGGCCAGGCAAAAATCGTCCCCAAACTCTCTGGCACTGTTGCCCGCGTCGAGAAGCAACTCGGCGACAAAGTAAAAGTTGGCGATTTGTTGGCTGTTCTCGAGAGCCGCGAAATGGCGGATGCCAAAGCGGACTACCTTGCGTCGTGGCGTGCTGAGGAACTGGCTCGCTCGATATATGAGCGCGAAGAGCGGTTATGGACGCAGAAGGTGACTGCCGAACAGGATTACCTCACTGCAAAGAACGGGCATCAGGCTGCAAAGATCAAGCTCGATCTCGCCCACCAGAAGCTTCACACCATCGGCCTGACGCATGATGAGATAAAGGCGCTTCCAAAGCTCTCCGACGAAGGTCAATTCCGCTTCTATGAGATCCGAACGCCAATCGACGGCAGTGTGACCGCGCGCGATATCGTGTTGGGCCAGACGGTCGGCACTGACCGTGAGATCTTCACCATCGCGGACGTCTCGAAAGTCTGGATCGAAATGGCGATCCCTCCGGGAGATTTAAGTTTCGCGAAGCAAGGTCAGGATGTGCGTGTCGAGGCCGGGCAGCAAAAGGCCACAGCGAAGATCATTGCCCTCAGTCCGTTGATCGATCCGGAGACCCGGTCCGCAAAGGCTATTGCCGAGCTGGACAATGCAGGTTTGGTCTGGCGCCTCGGCGATTACGTCAATGCTCGATTGCTGTCGGGTGAGCAAGAGGCAAACCTCATCGTTCCGCTCGCCGCGATACAGACGGTGGGCGGCAAATCGGTAGTCTTCGTCAACGAAGGCGGCGGCTTTCGCGCTCGTCCTGTCACGACCGGCCGTGAGGATTCTGTGAATGTCGAGATCCTCTCGGGCCTCGAATTTGGCGAGACGGTTGCAACATCAAACACCTTCACGCTCAAGGCCGAGCTCGGAAAATCCGAAGCTGAGCACGAGCACTAGGGGCGTTGTCATGATTGAACGTATCCTCAGTTTTTCCTTGGCCAATCGCTTCCTAGTTGTCCTGCTTGTGGCAGCTGTGGCCGCATTTGGCATCCGCTCGTTGCAACGACTGCCTATCGATGCGGTGCCTGACATCACCAATAATCAGGTGCAGATCAACACCGAGGCGAGTTCGCTTTCGCCTTTCGAGATCGAAAAGAGCGTTACCTTTCCCATTGAAACGGCGCTTGCCGGTATTCCTGGCCTTTCCTACACGCGCTCGCTGTCTCGTAATGGCTTCTCTCAGGTGACGGCAGTCTTCAATGAGGACGTCGATATCTACTTTGCCCGCACACAGGTCGCCGAACGCATCGCTCAGGCCAAGGGCGATCTTCCAGCAGGCGCCGAACCGCGCATGGGCGCCGTATCGACCGGTCTTGGCGAAGTCTACATGTGGACAGTCCACTTTGAGCACCCGCGCGGCAAAGGCGCCGAGGTCAAAGACGGGCAGCCCGGATGGCAGAGCGATGGCAGTTACCTCACGCCTGAGGGGCTGAAACTCACCAAAGATTTTGAGTTCGCAATGTACCTGCGCACGGTGCAGGACTGGATCATCCGGCCGCAGCTCAAGGGTGTCGAGGGCGTTGCGGAAGTCGACTCCATCGGCGGTTACGAGCAGCAATACCATGTGCAGCCAGATCCACAGAAGCTGCTCTCGCTTGGCCTCTCTTTCTCCGATGTGATTACCGCTCTGGAAAAGAACAATAGCGGCGTGGGTGCGGGTTATATTGAGCAAAAAGGAGAGTCATACACCGTTCGCGCCGATGGGCGCTTGGAGACGGCCAGCGACATCGGCAACGTCATCATTACCAATAAAAATGGCGTTCCCGTCTTCCTAAAGGACGTTGCGGAAGTCGGTATCGGTCGCGAACTGCGCACCGGATCGGGCAGCGAAGACGGGAATGAAGTCGTCGTTGGCACGACCATGATGCTCAAGGGCGGTAACAGCCGCATCGTCTCAAATCTCGTCGATGAGAAGATGCAAGCGATCAGCAAGGCGCTGCCTCCTGACATCACGGTCAAGACCGTTCTCAATCGGACGCAACTCGTTGATGCGACCGTTAGGACCGTGGCAAAGAACCTGGCTGAAGGCGCGCTCCTCGTCATCGTCATACTTTTTCTGATGCTGGGAAATCTTCGCGCAGCGCTAATCACTGCGCTTGTTATTCCAGTGACCATGCTGATGACGATCACCGGCATGTTGGAAACGGGAATCTCCGCCAACCTTATGAGTCTGGGTGCGCTTGATTTTGGTCTTATCGTCGATGGCGCCGTCATCATCACCGAGAACGCGCTCAGGCGGCTCGCAGAACGGCAACATCATGAAGGACGCTTGCTAACGCTTGAGGAGCGGCTTCACGAGGTGATGGTTGCGAGTAAGGAGATGATCCAGCCCACGGTCTTCGGCCAGATCATCATCATCACCGTCTACTTCCCCCTTCTTACCTTCACCGGCGTCGAGGGAAAGATGTTCGAGCCGATGGGCCTGACGGTCATCATCGCTCTGGTATGCGCTTTCGTTCTTTCGCTCACGTTTGTGCCGGCCATGCTCGCAATCTTCGTCACGGGTCGTGTCGAGGAGAAAGAGAACTGGATCATCCGGACGTCGAAGGCGCGGTATGCACCCATCCTGAAGGCGGCTCTCAGCGAGCCACGCTTCGTAATACGGCTCGCGGTGGCGCTGTTCGTCTTCAGCGTTCTGCTGTTTACGCGGCTGGGACAGGAATTCATCCCGCAGTTGGATGAGAAGAATCTCGCCATGCACGCCATGCGCATTCCCTCGACCTCGCTGACACAGTCGACGGAAATGCAGCTGAAAGTCGAAGGGGTGGTGCGTAGCTTCCCTGAGGTCGCCTTCGTTTTTTCGAAGACAGGTACCGCTGAGATGGCGGCTGATCCCATGCCTCCGCATGTGTCGGACACCTTCATCATTCTCAAGCCTCAGTACGAGTGGCCTGATCCGTCAGAGTCGAAATCCTCCCTCCTGAACAGGATCGCCGAAGCGGTGGGGCTCTTGCCGGGCAATAACTACGAATTCACCCAACCTATCCAAATGCGCTTCAACGAACTCATATCGGGCGTGCGAAGCGACGTCGCGGTCAAGGTGTTTGGTGACGATTTCGATCGGCTCGGTAACACGGCGAACAAAATTGCCGGCGTGCTGCGGTCGGTTCAGGGCGCGGCGGATGTCAAGGTCGAGCAAACCACAGGCCTGCCGATGCTCAACGTCAAGCTGAACAAGGAGGCTGTGTCACGCTACGGTCTCAACGTCAGCGATGTGTTGGACGTGATTTCGATCGCGGTCGGCGGCCGGGAAAGCGGTCTTGTTTTTCAGGGCGATCGACGGTTCGATATCGTCGTCCGCCTTCCCGACCAGCTGCGCGACGACATGGCCGAGCTCGAAAACCTTCCGGTGCCAATCCCCGACACCGACGGGCAAAGCGGAAGGAGGGCGAATTTTATTCCGCTGAAAACACTCGCCAGCTTTGTCGTCGAGGAAGGCCCCAACCAGATCAGTCGCGAGAACGGAAAGCGACGCATCGTCGTTCAGGCTAACGTGCGCGGACGAGATATTGGCTCCTTCGTTCTTGAAGCCCAGGAAAAGATCGATGCCCAGGTCAAGGTGCCACCTGGTGAATGGCTGACCTGGGGCGGACAGTTTGAGAACCTGCAGGCCGCGCGGGCGCGTCTGATGATTGTCGTGCCGGCATGCTTCTTCGTCATCTTCCTCATGCTTTTCACGGCGCTCGGAAATGTCCGCGAGGCGCTGCTTGTGTTCTCAGGCGTTCCTCTCGCGATCAGCGGAGGCATATTGAGCCTTTATTTGAGGGACATGCCGTTTTCGATTTCGGCTGCGGTTGGATTCATCGCTCTCTCCGGTGTAGCTGTGCTCAACGGCCTCGTCATGGTCACTTACATCAACCAGCTGCGCAAGCAGGGCCTACCCGGTGACCAAGCTATCTTTGACGGCGCGATGACACGCCTCAGGCCGGTTCTCATGACGGCTCTCGTGGCGTCGCTCGGTTTTGTCCCCATGGCAATTGCGACCGGTACTGGCGCTGAAGTGCAAAAGCCTCTCGCCACCGTTGTCATCGGAGGCTTGATCAGCGCCACCGCGCTAACCCTCGTCGTTCTTCCAGCACTCTATAAGCGCTTCATCCTTAAAGGGGATGAGCCGGAAATGATTGGAGACGCACCAGCCAAGAAGGAGTTCGCCTAATGTCTACCACCAGCAGAGCAGTCGCCTTTGCCGCCATCTTCGGCTGCGCAGCGCTGTCCCCCGGATATGCCGAAGACAACGGCCGGGCTCAAAAAGACAAGGACCACGACGTTCAGGTCGCGGCCAATGACGGGCACGATCACGGCAATGATGCGCATGACCATGCCAAAGATCATGGTCACGAAGACAAAGGTCACTTTGAAGCAAAGACGTTTGCTACGGCGAAAGAGGCTTGGGCGTTCATCGCCTCAACGACAGCTGACGTCGAAAAGCTGGTGGCAGAAAAGAAAATCGAACCAATTCACGAACTGGCCGAGCACATCGCCAGTGCAGTGCACGCGCTCGAAGACAAGTCCGACATGGTAACCGGCGATGCGAAGACAAAGCTCACGTCGGCGCTCAAACAACTCGATAAGGCAGCCGACGATCTGCATCACTCAGCCGAGAAGAACGACTCTGATGCCACCGCTTTGAACCTGAAAAGGGTCAAGGGTTTGCTCCCGCTCGTGCAAGGTCTCTATCCGGCTGGAGCTCTCTAGGCCTCCGAGGATGTCGCCCTCCTACCCCCGGGCGGCATCCTCCTTCTTTGGAGGATGGGCTTTGACAAAGAAATCTAAGATTTGGATTGCTGTCACCGGCGCGGCATGGGCTGCCGTCAGCTCGTCGGCTTTAATAGCTGTTACGCCGAGCCTGGCTCGTGGCCAACCTATTGATGGTTCGACGGAGCAGATCCACGATCGTGCAGCACAAGCCCTTGTGCAGGGAAGGCTGTTGGAGGCGCTTCAGGGTTTCAATGAAGTCCTGGAGCGGGAACCCTTCAACGCGTCAGCATACTATAACCGTGGCAACGTGCGGCACCTGCGCCGGGAGTTCGAGCTCGCCCTGGAAGATTTCACGTCGGCCATTAAGTACCGCCCCGGGTTCGCCGCAGCGTTTATGAACCGAGGCGTGGTCAACTCAAACCTTAGTCGCCTCGATGACGCACTTTCCGATCTCGACAAAGCGGCCGAGTTTGATCCCTCTAATCCAGACGTGTTCTTCAATCGCGCTATCGTTCAGGTGAAACGCGATGCGATGGAGAGCGCGCTATCCGACTACGAGAAAATAGTTCAGCTTGATGGGTCCGTCGCAGGAGTGGCTCAAGCCCGGCTTAGATTGAGCGCGCTTCTAACCCAGGTTGACGAGCTAGCTGTTGTCGGAAGGGAACGTACACGCCGCATCGTCGCGGAAATCGATCATGCAAGGTCCGTGGAGGCTGTGCTGGCATTTGCGGAGCGGACCTGCATCCGGCTTGGCGATGACCATCAGGCACTAGTCAACGTTGCCCAACTGGATGGCTGGACCAGCGCGACCGCAGCGCAGCTGGCTCGGGGAAGCACAGCAAACCATAAGCTGACTGCTGGTTGGATGGCGACGAACAATCTCGGAAGCATCGCTATCGTGCAATCCCAATCCGTTCCTGAACCTCACTTGGTCTCTTGCTCCATCACGGCCAAGCTTGGCGACCAACATTGGTTTGAGGACTTGGCGACGCTATTCAGCAGCAAATTTGGAGCGCCCAGTCTGGTTATTCGAGAGTTCGATGACAAGAGAGTGAGCCAGCAGGTTGTGGTTAGAGAGGATCAAGCTCGGGTGGAGGTAATCCTGCAGCAAACGACTGTGGGGAACCTAGTCACGGTCGGCACGAGGCACAGTCGGGAATCCACGCGTGATGCAGCCAAGTAGTTGTTAAGTTGAGAGAGAGGATCTGATGACAGTCCGAATGTTCTTCATTGGTTGTTTCGTGTGGATGCAATTCCTGGTGGGCACGCAGCTAGCTGCCGCTCATGAGATGCCATGGGCGTCAGGAGACAGTCGCATGAAGGGTTTTGGGCGCTGCGCAAAAGGCCCATGCCAGAAGCGTTACAACTTTGCCGACAGCATGCCGCATCATCATCATGGTCTCTGTGTGGTGATAGGGTCTGCTGTTCATTCCCCGCTCGAAAGCTGCGCGAATCGTGCGCGCAATTTACCCGGTTTGTAGGAGCGCAGGGTAGTGACCGGGATTTGCGACGACACACGCGTTGCGCAGCGTCGATGCGAAACGCGACGAACGCTAGCTCGAGGCATTGCCACCTCTAAATTGCAATGAAGGAACGACGGAAGGGCCTATCTGCTGCTCTGGATGACATGCAGGAGCGTGAAGATCCAACAGGCATGCTTGAACTCGATGGCGCAGCACGCGGCTATCGGCAAACCTTGAGGATTGTCATCGCCATCTCGGGGGCCATGTTCGCGCTCGAAACCATAGCCGGCTATCTGTGGGACTCGCATACGCTGCGGGCGGACGCGCTGGACTTTTTGGACGACGCGTTGATCTATGCCCTAAGTCTCGCGGTCATTGGCGTCGATACCCGCACTCGCCTGGCCGTTGCGCTGTGCAAGGCCGGGATTATGTGTGCGATGAGTCTGTTAGTGTTAGGCTCGGCTCTATTTCACATATTCACGCCTGAGCTTCCTCGCGCGGATGTCATAGGTGCGGTCGGTGTTCTTGGCCTAGCGTCAAATTTGACGTGCCTCGTTCTCTTGTCAGTTCATAGGACAGGTCAACAGAATCTACGTGCAGACGGAACCGCTCCCCGCCCCGATATCGCGGGAAATATCACTGTTATCGTGACTGCTGGCGCAGTTTGGTTGTTCGATTCTGCCTGGCCTGACCTTTTTGTTGCGATCGCCGCTTGCTTGCAAATGCTCAAATCGAACGCGCCGGTAATGCGAAGGACCGTTCAAACGTATTGCAGCAGCCGGAGGTGACAATATCCAGCCGAGTGTTAAGTGAACCATAGGGTAGGGTGTTCCGGTCTGTTGTTGACCGGCAATTCCAACCGGGGTTTCAGGATGGGCTCGCTGCTTACGCGGGGCTGCGTCCGACCCACATCTAACCAAATCGACAACAGCCAACGTAAGTCGGCCCGATAGTCTTTGAATTTGCCAATGCATTCGACTGCACTGCATGGGTTTCACTCCAGCGCGCGGGAGGACCTGAAGAGGCGGCGCGGAGCTGGAAGTGCTGCAGTAGCCCATGAGCACCGCTCCGCTGACCTCGTCGGAAAGAACTTCATGATTTAGTGCAACCGTTCCGCAGGTCGCGGCTTGACCGCATGTGCGATTCACGATCATGGGCGAAGTGCAATTCACCGTTCGGATATAGTCTGCTGTTTCCGTGCTCGGAGTTCTGACGCGTACGGCAACTCAGAAAGCGGCACAATCGATGACTTGGTCTCCAAGCGTACGCGTCGCTACCGGTACTTTTTTGGCACTCATTCTGATGTCGCCTATCGTGGCGGCAGAGGACAATCGGCTCGCCGCCGGTATCCAAGACAACTCATTCCTGATGGAGGAAGCATGTAATCAGGAGCCAAGTGTCGGACGGCACATCAACACTTTTCGCCGCCTGGATGGCAATTGGTTTTGCAGCTTCACCGACGAGTGGCCTCTCGTAACTCAACTGCATCAAGTCTCGATCTCGGTCCCATACTCTTGGCTATGAGATCAGGGCGATGACGCCAGCGGCTTCGGCGATCTGCAGCTCAACTACTGCTGTCAGCTGAGACTGCGCAAAGGCCAGCAGTTGCCCCTCGGCCCACACTGATTTTGCCGACCGGAGATGAAGGCAAAGGGCTCGGAGAGGGATCGACAGGCTTTCAGTTTAATCTTCCTATCAAGATCGTCTCGGATCGGGTGACGCTGAATGGAAATGCAGGCTTCACCACATATTTCAACGTCCACGGAGAACAGCCGAGCGCCTACAATCTCGGCGGCAGCGTCGCCTTCCTCCTACTAACGAACAAACGGCCTGCCAAACTGCGACAATGTCGCCTACGACGAAATCTCTTTCTCGCCCCGACCTGGATTGAGCAGCCGCAGCGCATTTAACGTAACAAGCACCGTAGCGCCGGTGTCGGCCATGATAGCAGGCCAGAGCCCTGTGATGCCGAGTAATGTGGTGACGAGGAACACCGCCTTAAGTCCGAGGGCGATGGTGATATTCTGCCAGATGTTGCCCATTGTCCGCTTGGAGAGCTCGATCATAGCGGCAACGTCTCGCACGCGGCCGTGCAGCACTGCGGCATCGGCCGTCTCGAGCGCTACATCGCTGCCTCCGCCCATCGCAATACCGATGTCTGCTGCCGCGAGGGCCGGGGCATCGTTGATGCCGTCCCCAACTTTGGCCACGGTGCGGCCTTCCGACTGAAGTTCGGAAACTATGCGCAGCTTATCCTCCGGCAGGAGCTCGGCGCGCGCCTCCATAGCAAGCGACTTAGCGATAGCGGTTGCGGTGCGTGTATTGTCGCCGGTGAGCATCACGGCTGGGATGCCCATCTGATTCAGGGCGGCGATCCCTGCGACGGCATCGGCACGTGGCTCGTCGCGCATGGCGATGACGCCCGCCACATCCTTGTCGACGACGAGGACAGATACGGTTTTTCCCTCGTCGTTGAGGCGACCGATCCTCGCCGACAGATCATCCGGCAGCATAGCCCGCTTGCGCGCAGCGCCGGGCGAGCCGAGAAAGACCTCGCGGCCGTCGATTGTGCCAACCACGCCCTCGCCACCGATCGCGCCGGTGTTGCTGGCGGCATTGGGCGCAATTCCGTCGTGTGAGGCACGTGCCAATATCGCCTTCGCGAGCGGATGGCTGGAACCGGCTTCGAGTGAGGCAGCAAGTGCAAGGAGTTCGCCTTCGCTGCGGTCAACCGAAATGACGTCCGTGACCTGCGGCTTGCCTTCGGTCAAGGTACCTGTCTTGTCGAAAGCAACCGTCGTGACGTTGCGCAGATTTTCCAGCACCGCGCCGCCCTTCATCAGCAGCCCACGCCGTGCGCCGTTCGAGAGGCCTGCCGCGATTGCGGCGGGCGTCGAAATAACGAGGGCACACGGGCATCCGATCAACAGGATCGCAAGGCCTTTGTAAATCCATGGACTCCAGGGTGCCCCAGTCAGCAGAGGTGGAGCAATCGCGACCAGGGCACCGAGCGCCAGCACCGCTGGCGTGTAGTACTTGGAGAACTGGTCGATGAAGCGTTGTGTCGGCGCCTTCGCTTCGTGCGCTTCCTCGACCAGCTTGACGATGCGCGCAATGGTGTTGTCGGCCGCCGCCGCCGTGACGCGCAGTCTCAGTGAATTGTTCTGGTTGATGGTCCCGGCGAACGCGCGATCTCCGACGCGCTTGCGTTTCGGTGTCGATTCACCCGTGACCGGCGCCTCGTCAATCGCGCTATCGCCCTCGACGATGTCGCCGTCGGCCGGGATGCGATCGCCAGGGCGCACGAGAATGATGTCTCCGACCGCGAGGGTGTCAGCTTGCACTTCGGCAGTCCTGCCGTTGCGTTCGACAAGCGCGGTTTTGGGCACCAGCTTGGTCAGGTCCGAGATGCTTGCACGTGCGCGTCCTGCGGCCACGCCTTCCAGCAGCTCACCCACGAGAAAGAGGAACACGACGGCAGCGGCTTCCTCGGCGGCATTAATCGCAATCGCGCCGACGGCGGCAATCGTCATCAGAGTTTCGATGGTGAACGGCATGCCGATGCGGGCAGCCGAAATGGCGCGCCGGGCGATGGGAATGAGGCCGACTGCCATGGCGAGGATGAAGCCCCATGGTGCGGTCGCCGGGACAAGCCTGCCGGCGGCCCACGCCAGGGCAACCGCGATGCCGCAAGCGATCGTGAGACGGCCCTTTGGTGTTCCGTACCACTGCTTGTTGGTCGGTTGATAAGCATCGCCGTGAAGCGGCCCCGTCCGATCGCTTTTTTCGCCAATGCCCGCCGGTTCCGGCGCAGGCACGTCCTCGCTGTCTCGCTCACGCTTCGCGACGGTGTTCAGAGGCTGAATCGTATAGCCGAGAGGCGTGACCGCCGTAGCCAGCGCATCGTCGAGTCCCGGCTTATCGCGGTGCTTCACCCTCATGGTGCCTGAGGCAACAGACACATCGACATCCGACACTTCGGGCAATCTACGCACGGCGCGGTCGATTTTCGCGGCGCAACCCGCGCAATCCATGCCGCCGATGCGATACCGAGTTTCAATTATGTCAACCATGGCAGCCTCCGAGGCGGGGTCATTGACTTGGCCAGAGCCCTACAACCTCTAGCCACCAGAAAAGCAAGAGAATAGTTACTGAGGAATGCCTGCTTGTCGGCGAGACCGCGCTGGCCGGAGAAGCCCCACCACTGCCCTGTGCTTGTGCTGTGCCCTGTGCGCAACATGAGTGTGCTGACGCATTAAATACCTACGCTATTGCGATTGAATTCGTGCACGGAGGTTGTGCAGAATGGTGGTCCTATAGGTCGTGTGATCAGTTCCTTGCATCTCAATTGTGAGGGAATTCATGAGGCACGCTTCCAAGCTTTGGCTATCACAAACTGCTGCGGCACTTTTGGGGGTGTCAGGTGTTCAGGCCGGGCAAGACGCTAATTTCATTCTCTATAACCAACATATGGAGGAGAAAGGCGCTCTGGATGTCGAGGTTTATTCCGATTTCAGCCATGTAGGCGACGGTGAGGCAAACTACACAGCACAGCTTTTCGAGATTGAGTACGGCGTCACCGACCTTTTCACGACTGCAATTTATCTTGAGGGCGTGAAAAATTACGACGCGGGCGAGAATTACGATTTCGGGAGCTTCCGTTTCGAAAACCGATTTCGGCTCTTTCGAGGCGAGACACTGTTAAATCCAGTTCTCTACGCGGAGTATGAATACAAGAAGCCGAACAGCCGCTTCATCCGCTCCGTGGTCGGTCGGACAGATGGCGAGGAGGAGGAAGCGGAGGCTGGCGAGGAAGAAAGCGAGCACGAGCTAGAAAGCAAGCTCATCCTCGGCCGGGACTTAACGAGCAATCTGAACGTCGCGTTCAATACTATCCAAGAAGTCAACTTCGGAGATGGTTTGTGGTCGTTCGGGTATGCGGCTGGGCTCAACTACGTGTTCTTCCGCGCCTATGAGGGGTCCGAAGTGTCCAGCACCTCGAGTGAAACCGGCCTAGAGAAGATGACGCTCGGCGTTGAGCTGTACGGCGGCCTCGGCGACTCGCACAAAGGTCTTACGCTCAACGGTAGCAGCACGGAACAGTACGCGGGGATCAACCTGCGCTTCGATTGCAAAAACGAAACGCACTTCGGCGTCGGCGGCGCCTTTGGTCTGACCGATGACAGCGAGGATGCAATTTTGCGGTTAACCGCCGGCTATGAATTCGAGTGATTAGTAGGGCGCTGTAACTTGTTTGGCACGCGAGCGATTGGCCGTGCGCCTTGTCCCTAATTCGCATGACGCAGCGGATTTCTCCTTCGGAAGGGCGCCTCACCGCATTATCTGTGCGAACGTCGCTAAGATTCACGGTTTGACAGTCACTGTTTCGATCATCGCCGCACCCGAAGGGCGAAGGAGTACTTCGTCACGATCGACGGAGTGATGGCAAGGCAGGTCACTACAATTTTTGTGGCAACGTCCGCTTTCTCGGCACGACGGTCA
>NZ_KB911267.1 GCF_000383415.1 Hyphomicrobium zavarzinii ATCC 27496
TTTGCACGCTACGAATAGCTTTGCGTAGTCGTTTTGCGACAGGACCACTTTTCACTATTCACCGTCTGACGCGATTTCAGACTGTCAGGATAAGTCGCGGAGATGAACGCCGCCTTCTGCTGCGCCGAACTCGGCATCGCGCCCACCGTCCGCCACGCCGACTACATCGGATCATGGTTGGAGGTGTTGCGCGAGGATAATCGCGCCATCGTCCGTGCCGCCTCGCTTGCGAGCAAGGCCGCCGACTACCTACTTGGCTTCCTGCCCGAAGCTGGAGATACGGCCTCCAACGGCCGGAGGGCGGCATGATCCTCCTCACCTCTGAGCTCCACGAGCGCTTGCTGGCCAACGGTCGTCAGTGCGACGTCGACCACGTCCCTGTGGTCAAGTTCTTCAATCCGCTCGGCGCCGCGACCTGGCTTGCCACCGAGCTCGGTGAGGACGGCGACACGCTGTTCGGACTCGCCGATCTCGGCTTCGGCTGCCCGGAGCTCGGCTCCTTCAGCCTGACGGAAATGGGGTCGGTACGTCTGCCGCTCGGCCTTGGCATCGAGCGTGACCTCTTTTTCGAGGGCACGTTCCCAGTGTCGGTCTATGCCGCGGCCGCGCGCAACGTCGGCCGCATCGTCCTCGACGACGACCTCCTCCAGGCCGCTGCCGAAGCCCTGCGCACGACGGAGTGAAGCCCGCTCGCTCCGACGGCACGCCGCGTAACGCGCGGCGTGCCGTTGCCGGGCGCGAAGCACACCAGAGGAAGAGAGGGGTGCAGGGGTTCGTGACGGGTTGGAGGTCGCGAGAGAGTCTCCCGGCCGCCCGTCGCGGAGAAACCCGACATGGCCAAAGCCCTTCCCAAGATCGCGCTCAGCGTCTCGCGCGACATTCCCTTCAACAAGCTGGTCCTCAGTCAGTCCAACGTGCGGCGCATCAAGGCTGGCGTTGCCATCGAGGAGCTGGCCGATGACATCGCCCGGCGCACGCTGTTGCAAAGCTTGACCGTGCGGCCCGTCTGCGATGCCGACGGCAACGAGACCGGGCTCTACGAGGTGCCGGCCGGTGGCCGGCGCTATCGGGCGCTCGAGCTGCTGATCAAGAAGAAGCGCCTCCCCAAGACCGCCCCCATCCCGTGCGTCATTCGCGCCGGCGGCATCGCCGAGGAGGACAGCCTGGCCGAGAACGTCCAGCGCGCACCGCTGCATCCCCTCGATCAGTTCCGTGCCTTCCTCACCCTGCGCGAGAAGGGCCAGTCCGAGGAGGAGATCGCGGCAGCCTTCTTCGTCTCGGTCCAGGTCGTGCGCCAGCGTCTGCGGCTCGCCGCCGTCGCGCCAGCGCTGCTCGACGTCTATGCCGAGGACGGCATGAGCCTCGAGCACCTCATGGCCTTCACGGTCAACCCCGACCATGCGCGCCAGGAGCAGGTGTGGGAGGCCCTGCAGCACTCACCTAGAAAAGAGCCTTATCAGATCCGCCGCCTCTTGACCGAAGGATCGGTGCGCGTCTCGGACAAGCGAGCGCTGTTCGTCGGCACGACGGCTTACGAGGAGGCCGGCGGCACCATCCTACGCGATCTGTTCGAGTCCGACGACGGCGGCTGGCTGCAGGAGCCGGCCCTGCTCGAGAAGCTCGTCGCCGACAAGCTCGAGAAGGAAGCCGACGCCATCCGCGCCGAAGGCTGGAAGTGGATCGAGGTGGCGCCCGAGCTCCCCTACGGTCACACTTATGGACTGCGCCGCCTGCGGGGACGAGAAGTGCCGATGACCGAGGACGAGGTCGCTGCCCGCGACGCATTTCAAGCCGAGTTCGACCAGCTCGAGGCCAAGTACGCCGAGGCCGACGAGATTCCCGACGAGGTCGATCAGCGTCTCGGTGAGCTCGAGACGGCGCTCGCGGCGTTCGACGAGCGGCCAGTGGTCTACGAGACGGACGAGATCTCACGCGCGGGCGCCTTCGTCAGCATCGACAGTGCCGGCGTCCTGCATGTGGAGCGCGGCTACGTCCAGCCCGAGGACGAGCTGCCGGTCGAGAATGAAGACGGCGATGCAGAAGGTGACGGAACCAAGCCGGAGAAGTTGAGTGCAAACGGCACGGAAGCCGATCCGAACGACGACTCGGCCGTCGACGATCCGGAAGAGGACGAGACCGATGGCGTGCGTCCGATCTCGGACCGGCTCATGACCGAGCTCACGACGCACCGCACGTTGGCGCTGCGTGACGCAGTCGCCAACGATCCCGACGTGGCCTTCCGGGCAACGCTGCATGTGCTCTGCCTGAGGCTCTTCTATCGCTATGGCTTCGACACCTGCCTCGAGATCGAGGCCAAGACGGTCTTGTTCGGCAACACGTCCGGGCTCTCGGATACCGCCTGCGCCAAGGCCATTGACACCCGCCACAA
Organism: Hyphomicrobium zavarzinii ATCC 27496; assembly: GCF_000383415.1. Classification (GTDB taxonomy): domain Bacteria; phylum Pseudomonadota; class Alphaproteobacteria; order Rhizobiales; family Hyphomicrobiaceae; genus Hyphomicrobium_C; species Hyphomicrobium_C zavarzinii. Next base: position 2,390 of record NZ_KB911267.1, read on the forward strand.
GCAGTGGTCCGACTGGATGCCGAAGAACGCCGGCGAGCTCTGGGACGCGCTAGCCGATCTCGACAGCGACAGCCGGCACGCGCTGTTCGCCCATTGCGTGGGCCTCACCATCAACGCCGTGCATCAGGCGTATGACCGCCGGCCGAAGGCACTCCACCATGCCGGTCGTCTCGCGACGGCCGTGAACCTCGACATGGCCGCCGCCGGCTGGATACCGACGGCCGACGCCTACCTCGGTCGCGTGACCAAGGCACGCATTCTCGACGCCGTGCGTGAAGCCAAGGGAGACAAGGCGGCCGACCGCATCGCGCATCTCAAGAAGCCCGAGATGGTCAAGGCAGCCGAGCGCCTACTCGACGGCACCGGTTGGCTGCCCGAGCCGCTGCGCACGGCGGGTATTGAGCCCATCGATAGCGGAGAAGCGCCGCGCGTTGCCGCCGCGGAATAACGCATCAGAGGGCGGCGGCTTCGGCTGCCGCCCATCTCTCATCCCTCTCTCGCCCGGCCTCGCGCCGGGCATTTTTGTTCAGGAGACCTCTCAAATGGTCGACTATTACTCACCGACCGCTGTGCAGCAGCTCATTCCTGTCGCCGACATGACACCGCTCGAACATCTCGTCCTCAGCTTGGTCTTCGAGACCGAACCTGACGGCGATGCGCTTTACCTCTACTCCAGTCTGGGACCGAGCGATGCGATCGGACTGTCGATTGACAGCCTGCACACCGCGCTGGATGCGTCGAGCGCAAAAGACAGCGTCCTGGTTCCCTTGTCAGGGAGCGTCTTGCCACCATGCCGCCCGACGACGCCGAGATCGATCTCGAGTTCGACAAGCTCTCCTGGGCGGACATCCTGCAGGATATCGTCCGGCGCTCGCCAACACTCGACTACATCTCAGTCGTCTCCGCCTTCACCTGTTCCAGGATGCGCCCCGATGGGTTCGGAGGCGGAGTTGTTCTCGTCACCGCAGACGCCATCAGCAGCCGGTCCACCCTGGATATCCTGGATGATCTCTTGCTCTCACAGGGCAAGGGAGGCTGACCATGTATGGCACCTATCTGCGCCTCCATATATCTGTTCACGACGGTTGGCGCGCTGTCGTCCGCGCTGCGGCCCGCAAGCTCGCTCCGCTTACGCGACGCGATCCGAGACAGCGCGCAGCGCGCCATCGCTTCTATCGGGAGAAGCTGGCCTACCATCGACCGGCGCAGGAGATCGTCTGGACATGGCGTCTCTAAAGATACTATGCAGATGACCATGCGCTCATCCGCCACCGATCTGGCACATCGCCTCGCGCGCGAGGCCGAGGCGGTGTGCCGGCACTATCTCTCCAACGGCCGGAATGTCGGGCGCTACTGGATCGTCGGGGACGTCCGCAATACGCCCGGCCAATCCATGTACGTGCGCCTGTTCGGAGCCGACAGCGGCGCAGGCGCGGCCGGCAAGTGGACCGATGCGGCAACCGGCGAGCACGGCGACCTGCTCGACGTCATCCGCGAGACGTGCGGGCTGCTCGACTTCCGGGACGTCGCCGACGAGGCGCGCCGCTTCCTGAGCCTGCCGCGCCCAGAGCCGGTTTCTCAGCCCAAACTGCGCACCGCGCCGGCGCCCACGGGCTCACCCGAGGCGTCCCGGCGTCTGTTCGCGGCCTCGCAGCCGATCGCCGGCACTCTGGCTGCGACGTATCTGCGCCATCGCGGCATCGACCAGCTTCACGATGTCCAAGCGCTCCGCTTCCATCCTCGCTGCTACTCTCGCGCCCACGATACGGCGCCGCGTGAAAGCCGCCCGGCCATGATCGCCGCGGCCACCGATCTCGGCGGTGCCGTCACCGGCGTTCTGCGCACATGGCTCGATGCGTCCGGGCTCGGCAAGGCGCCGGTCGATGAGCCACGACGCGCAATGGGCCTGTTGCTCGGCAACGCCGTCCGCTTCGGCCCGCATGGTGACGTCATGGCGGCCGGCGAGGGCATCGAGACCGTCCTGTCTCTGCGGATGGCCCTGCCCGTCATACCGGTGATGGCCGCGCTGTCAGCCGCGCATCTGTCCGCCGTACTGTTTCCGGGCACGCTGAGGCGGCTCTATGTTGCCCGCGACGCCGATCCCGCCGGCGACAGCGCCGTGGCGACGCTGACCGCGCGCGCTGAGGCGGCCGGGATCGAGGCCATTCCGCTTTCGCCACGCCTCAGCGATTTCAACGACGATCTACGGGCCTTCGGTCTCGAAGACATGCGGGCCATCGCGCGGCTGCAGCTCACACCCGAGGACGTCGCCCGCTTTCTCTTTCCGGCAACGCACCGATCTTCCTGACACGCGGCCTGCGCTCCGATCGTGTCCGGTGGCGCACGGTTCTCCTCTACCGACAGGGCCGCGCTCCGGCCTTCAAGGGGCGATCGAACGGCAGCCGGCCCGGTCCCGCAACGGCTGTGCGCGGCTTTCTTCCCCTGGCGGCGCTGACGCGCCGCCATTCCTCGCGAGACAAGAAAGCCGTGCTCGCCGTCCTCCGCGGCTGCTCCGGCCGCGGTCGCGCTGCGCCCGCGGTGCAGGCCCGCTCCGCCCGCCGTGGGGGATCGCCGGAAGGCCGCGACGGGCGCGGCCGAACCGGCAAGGAGCCCTCCCATGGCCAGCAGCCTCGACCTGGAATCCACGCAGACCGCATCGGCGACCGATCACGTCCTCGCGGAGCTTCAGCTCTACGCTTACCGTCCCTTCGACGACGAGCCCGATCCACGCCCCCTACCCGACGGCAACACCGTCGCCGGAGCCGTAGCCGACATCTTCGATGCGCTGGTCGCCACCTTGAGCGACACGCGCCTCGAGCCCGACCTCGAGTCACTGCTCTGGTCGACGGTCAACATCTTTCACCGGGCCGTCGCACGCATCGAGGGCGACCTCGATGCCAATGTGTTGGCGCAGCAGACAAGCCAGAATGCCCAGGACGGCTCGGAAGTCCGCTCCGTCGAGCTCGAGCGGCTCATCGCCGAGGGGCTGACACTCATCGAGCGCCGCAACGCCATGGAGCTCTTCCGCGATCAGGCGGCCGAGTTGTTCGCCACCCATACCGGTAGCGTGTGGCGGCCCCGCGCCGGGTCTGTGATTAGCCACCGCACACTGACCGCCGCGATGATCGACAGCCGGGATTTCTTGGCAGCCCGCCGTGCCGAGGCTGAGCTCATTCTGCCGCAGGGTCCGAAGATTGCCCTGTCAGGCGGTCTCGACTTCAACAACCATCGCCTGATCTGGGACAGTCTCGATAAGATACACGCGAAGCACGCCGACATGGTGCTCCTGCACGGCGGCGGCCGCACGGGTGCCGATCGCATCGCCGCCTGCTGGGCCAATCACCGCAAGGTACCGCAGGTCCGCTTCGAGCCGAACTGGACCAAGTATGCCAAGGCGGCTCCCTTCAAGCGCAACGACGACATGCTCGCCGTGCTGCCGATCGGCGTCCTGATCTTTCCCGGCAATGGCATCCAGGACAACTTCGCCGATAAAGCGAAGAAGCTTGGCATCCCGCGCATTGATCTGCGCAAGGCTTGCGGCGCTTAGGCGCCGCTTCACACACTTGACCCTTTGACGACCGGCGAGGCTTCTGGCCGATACTGGACTCTTATATTCTTTAGCGTGGATCGCATGGTTGAGTAACAGACCGCTACGCGCGCCAACGTCTGCGCCATTTTGGATCGCATCAAGTTCCAGCACGAAATGCCGGTCGCGTGAAATTCGAGCCAAATAACGAGCTTTGCTTACACGACGCCATCGCATGATGTACTAGAGCCAATCTTTGACCACCCCCCGGACAGTCTTTATGAAAAGTTGCGTGGGCAGGGATGGCGGAACGTCGGATCGCAAGGTCAACCCGAGCGGACCTGTCGTCTTCGATGTATCGTAAGGCAACTCTTTGAGTTGTCCGGAGTCGAGTTCGTTGCCGACTACACCCCGCGAGATAATCCAGATTGCGTCTGTCGCGCTGAGATACGGCCGCGCAAAGGCCATAGAAACAGTCTCAATACGCGACCTTGGCAAGGGGATACCAGCCAACAGGAACATCCGCTCGACCTCGGGTCGAATGATCGAGCCGCTGGGCGGCATGAGCACGGTGTAGTTCTCGAGCGATCTAAGATCGAATGTCTTCCGCTTTTTGTTGAGCAGCGGATGTGACGAACGGACTGCAAGAACGATGGTCTCTTGATACAAATGCTCGAACGACAATCGAGTCATATGCTCAGGACTGGCAAGACGACCTACTATGACATCCAATCTGCCAAGTCGGAGTTGCTCCAGAAGGAATTCGTTGTTGCCGGTTTCGACTTGAACAGTGACCCCCGGCGCGTCGGCAGTGAACTTCTGAATAGCTTGGGGCAACAAACGAGCCGCAGCAGTTGGTAGCGCGCCAACGGACAGCTTCGCCCCGCCACGACTGGATCGAATGATAGAGTCGATGCCCTGGTTGAGCGCAGCGATGCTCGAACTTGCATATCCTAAGAACATCTCACCAAACGTCGTGAGCGCAACGCCCCTTCCTGAGCGCTCAATCAATTTGACACCTAACGCTTCTTCTATCTCGCGCAGTGTCTTGGATACGGCCGGTTGGCTAATCGAAAGAGCAACAGCGGCGGCACTGACACTTTTCAGCCGTGCAACCTCAACGAAGGCCACAAGGTGCCGTAGGCGAAGGCTTGGGGGCATTTATATATAACTCTACGATTATGGATATGTATCAATAGGGTATTTGACATAACTTTTACAAGAGAGATGATCAATAAGCTGATCCAATGCTTCCGCTGGTTTGCTCATGCCGTTCCTTCCTGCAGATCGAGGCAACCTCCATTTCGACGTCTGCGGCGTCCCAAACGCGGCGACGCTTCTTTTCGTCAATGCGCTTGGAACGGACCTCAGAATCTGGGACCGCGTAGTGGAGGCTCTCGCTCACCAAGCGCGATGCGTTCGATACGACATGCGCGGGCATGGGCTGAGCTGGGGGACCGCATCGGAAACGATCGAAGGAAACGTCGCTGATGCCCTGTACGTGCTTGATACCGTTGCGTCAGGGCGGGTGATTGTTGTCGGCCTGTCCGTAGGCGGGGTGATCGCGCAAGCGCTCACTGCTCTCAATCCGAAACGCGTTTCCGCGCTCATACTTTGTTGCACGGGGGGTCGGATTGGAACGCCAGAGTTCTGGGAAGCGAGACTGACAGCTCTGCAGCACTCGAGCCTGGAAGACCTGTCGCTGCAGATCGTTCAGCGATGGTTCAGCCCTTCATTTGCCGCGGAACACGAAGCGGCGATGGCCGGCTTTCGCGCGATGCTATCATCGACGCGGAAGGCAAGTTATGAAGCTCTGTGCCGCCTTTTGCGCGACACGAACGTCAGCGCTCTTCAAGAAGAAATCATCTGCCCGACCCAATGCTTCGCGGGCACCGAGGATGTGGCTACTCCGCCCGAAGGCATGAAAGCGTCCCTCCGCGGAATAGTCGGGGCGCATTTCACAACGCTCCTTGGCTGCGGACACCTGCCCTGTGTAGAGCGGCCGCACGTTTTGTCTGAACTCATCAAAGGCTTCATATCGGAGAACTCCTGTGTCACAGCGGGCTAACGGAAGCGCGTATTCGACGGGAATGAGAACGCGCCGCTCGATCCTCGGTGAGGACTACGTCGAGAGAGTCGAAGCAGCAAAGACAGACTTCGACGAGCCGTTCCAGCGCTTCATCACAGAAGCGGCATGGGGATCAGTCTGGTCGCGACCGCACTGGACCAAGCGAGAACGCTCCATAGTCACCGTGACACTACTGGCCGCACTTGGGCACATGGACGAGCTTGTGATGCACGTCCGTGCTGCGCGCAGGACAGGCGCGACCGCAGCGGACCTGCAGGAGGCAATGCTGCACGTAGCGGTCTATGCGGGCATACCGGCCGCCAACGAAGGCATGCGCCGGATCAAGGAGGTCTTGAGCCAACTGGACGGGCGCTTGACGCACGAAGACTGACGATTGGTGCGGCTATGACGAATAGCAATGCATTGAATTCAATCTCCTGTGCAGACTCCGGCTCATCCAAGCGAGACGGAAGCATAGGCACGCCGAGGCGCAAGCCTCATGGTCTGTCTCATGTGTGGAAAGCCCTGAACCATGGCTTGTCGGATCCAATACGGCACCGGCTCGTGAGCGCCTACTGGAGTGGCGGACTAGAAGACTTGGATCCGGCGGTAGATGCTTGGGCAGCATCGCTCGATCTAACGTTCACAAAAGATGATGTAGCGCCATTTCTCGCAGCGATGTTCGGGCTGTGCGCATTGCGCCAATACAGAAAGGCTCTAAAACTTCACACGCGCTTTTCAGCTTCTACGCCCGCCGCGGACGACCTATCGGCGCAGATCTTGTCTCTAACCAAGGCTCTCATCGAAGTTGATATCGGAAACTTTGCAACGGTCGCCGAACTGCTGCAGGCTGCTCCCCTGCGCGGAGCGAGGACCACCAGAAGGGGCATTTCGTGGATTGTGTCATCGCTCTATTTTATTGATGCGCGCGTCCTTGAACGTTTGGGCCGAGAATCTGAGGCGAGCGATGCGCTCTGGCTGGGATTGCGCATGGCTCCGGCCAATGGTCTCGCTGAACCTCTCCTGGCGGCCTATGAAGCGGCCCTCGCTCTTTGGCGGGACCCACAACGAAAACCGGCCATCATCGAGCAGCTTGAGACGCATGCGAAAACGTATCCGTCGCGGGTCCCCCGCTGTATGCATTGGATGAAGCGAAGCCGGCTGGCTGATCTTGGCCTCCTGGAAGAAGTTCGCGAATTCCGTCACGGTACACTGACTGAACCGTATTCTAAGACAACGGCTGAACTTGCATTTGAACGCCTATCGGATGTTGCCGTTCTGGCGGCAACGGATGCGCCTCGTGCCACGTTGCGTCGACTGACTGCATTGCTGTCAAACGCGTCACTGCTCCGCCGCCAAGATATTGTGGAAGCCAATCTTATGTGCTGCCAATTGCAGTTGGAAGACGGTGATCGTGATGCCGCTGTGAGATCTATCGGCAAGGCCATACGCGGCGCTGCGGCGCTGAATCTGGTGCGGCCGTTCTGCGATCACTCCGTAGCCATAGATCAGCTGTTGTCCAGCTCTTCGCCGGCACAACTGGGACTCTCACGCTCCTGTGAAATTGATTTCTTGAAAACGCTAGACAGCCTTCTGAATCCGCAACGACAGAACCCGGACGGAATCATCTCGGCCGTGCCCATCGAGCCGCTAACTCCGAGAGAGATAGAGTTGCTCCGCCTTCTGGACCAGGGCCTTACCAACAAAGAGCTCGGCGAGGCTCTCAACTTGAAAACGTCTACGGTGAAATGGCACTTTTACAAGGTCTTCTCGAAGCTCGGAGTAAGCAATCGTGGAAGCGCTCTTGCTGTCGCTAGGAGCCTCGGGCTTCTGACCGCGACGCGCTAGGCGGATAGCCGACTCTCAATGTACCGCTAGGGAAGACCAACGTAGTTCTCTGCGATCGTCGTCTGTGCAAAAGCAGAATCGCGGATGTAGTTCAGCTCTGCAACCTGCATCCGGATATCAAAAGGGCTCATACTCGGAAAGCGATGAGTGAGGCGTGTTAGCCACCACGAGAACCGAACTGCCTTCCAGATTCGATCAAGCGCCCGTTGTGGATAACGGGTCAAGGCTTCGTCGTTTCCCTTGCGATAGTGTTCCCGAAATGCATCGGCCAGAATGCGGACATCCGATGCAGCCAAGTTGAGGCCTTTAGCCCCCGTTGGCGGAACGATATGTGCCGCATCCCCGGCGAGGAACAACCGCCCGTAGCTCATGGTCTCAAACACGAAGCTGCGCAGGGGCGCTATGCTCTTTTCAAGAGCCGGCCCACGTGTAATGGGCCCAGCGAGGCCGCTGAGACGAACTTCAAGCTCATTCCAGAGCCTGTCGTCCGGCCAGTCTTCCGCACGTTCGCTTGCCGGCACTTGGATGTAGTATCGACTTCGCTGGTGCGACCGCATGCTGGCCAATGCAAATCCGTTGCGATGATGCGCGTAGATGAGTTCGTGATTGCAGGGTGGAACATCCGCAAGAATGCCTAGCCATCCAAACGGATAGAGGAACTCAAAGGCTCGCGCGACATCCGCGGGTATCGAAGCTCGCGAAACGCCGTGATATCCGTCGCATCCAGCAACAAAATCACAGGAAATCGTATATGTCTGACCATCCTTCTCATAACTGACTGCGGGACTCGGTCCCGCTATGTCGTGCAAAGTGACGTTGTCCGCCTCATAGACAATCGCGCCTTCACGTCCCGAAATCACCGTATTTAGGTCCTTGGTGACTTCCGTCTGGCCGTAGACCGTGACTGCTTTACCTCCTGTCAGTTTCTGGATGTCGATGCGAATAACCGTGCCATCGACGCCGAGAAGAAACCCGTCATGTTTGAGACCTTCACGCCGAACGCGATCGTCGACTCCTGCGCGCGCCAACAGATCGACCGTTCCTTGTTCCAAGATGCCGGCTCTAATCCGGCTCTCGACGTATTCCCTCGACTTCTTCTCCAGGATGACACTATCGATGCCATCCGTGTACAGAAGTTGGGAGAGAAGTAAACCCGAGGGGCCGCCGCCGACAATAGCAACCTGCGTGCGCATGCTAGCGTCCTCCCGAAACCGGCTGTTCTCGACCGCCTGAAGGCACGGACACAGCGGAGGCAGGGCGCGAGAGATCAGCATCTTTGAGAAGCTCGACGGCAGTCCTCAAGCTGCAACCTGTCGCGACCGTCATCTCCGGGAGGATGAGCCATTCGAGAGTCCACATTGATCCGGAACGCTCGTTCTCGGCCATCAACGCGCGATGCATGCCGCCAACAAGCGTCGCATTGTAGTCGGCGAGTGCTACGAGGACTTCTCCCTTCACGGGATTCTGCTTGTGGGGCATGCTCGACGAGCTTCCGGCCCCTTCTAGACGGACGTCGGAAATGCTGTCTTGGGACATGATCAGAACATCTTGACCGAGCTTTCCCAGGCACCCCGTCAGGGTCGACATCCAGTTGGCAATTTCGACAACGGGCCAGCGCGCGGTATGCCAAGGCCGCTCCGGAAGGCAAAGGTGCAGCAACTCGGCGAGCGTGCTGGCGACATTCCGTTCGTTCTTGTCCGAAGTGCCGAACGTGCCAACCGGTCCTCCCAGCTGGAGCAGGAACCCCGTGTCTTGCAGCGAGCCAAGTTGCTGACGCAAACGCTGCAAGGGTTGCTGCCAGCCGACAAGGCGATCTTTCAAGGTGATCGACTTTGCATCGCGCATGCGAGTACGCGCCATGACCGGCTTGTGACCGTGATCACCGCACACGATAGCTAGCTGAGACAGCAGGTCGTCGAGACGGCGGCCGTAGACCAGCGCGATTTGCTTCAGACGCAGCATCAAGCTCGTGTCAATGGCATCTTGGCTCGTCGCGCCAACATGGACGAACCGTTGAATGTCCTGCGAGAGACAACTCTTAAGTTGCGCGACAAGCGCGGGCACCACGACACCATCAATGGCGGTCTGGTCCCTCAGCTTCGTCGCGTCTGCATCAAACTCGTCACACGCCTTTCCAATCGCCAGAGCGGCGTCGACGGGAATCATTGCATGGATGGACTGCGCGGTTGCGAGGGCAGCTTCGAAGCGAAGGATCGCTCCGATGTCAGCCTCTGACGACACAATCCGTTCAATCTCGTCGTCTCCGAGCAGCTTCCCAAGGTGATGTCGGGCATCATGCGATCTCATGTCAGACCGCCTCCAGAGCCAGCGCAATACCTTGACCGACGCCGATGCACATGGTCGCAAGCGCGCGTCGTCCTTGTCGCCTTCTCAATTCCAGTGCCGCGGTGCCCGCGAGACGAGCGCCTGACATACCGAGTGGATGTCCGAGCGCAATCGCTCCACCGTTCGGGTTCACATGGTCGGCATCGTCCGGAAGCTCGAGCGACCGCAACACCGCAAGTGCCTGACTTGCAAATGCCTCATTTAGTTCAATGACATCGAAGGTGCTCACAGGCCAATCAAGCTGCTCACAAAGCTTCTTTGTTGCCGGCGCCGGCCCGATCCCCATGATGCGCGGCGCCACACCGCAGGCAGCACCAGCAACAATGCGCGCGATGGGCCTAAGCGAGCATTCCGCCATTCCCCGCTCCGATGCGACAATGAGAGCGGCAGCGCCGTCGTTCACGCCAGAGGAGTTGCCGGCTGTAACGGTTTCACCTCCAGGAACGATGGGCCTCAGTCTTTCGAGGTCCTCCAGTTTCGTGTTCGCGCGCGGATGCTCATCGCTAGCCACAACGACTGCCGGCCCTTTCCTTTGGGGTACGGAGACCGGAACGATTTCCTCTTTCAATCGACCGCATCGACCCGCAGCCGCGCTACGCTGCTGCGAGCGGAGAGCGAATGTGTCTTGATCCTGCCGAGAGATTTCAAACTGCCGTGCTACATTCTCGGCCGTTTCCGGCATGGAGTCCGTGCCGTAGACGCTTTGAAGACGAGGATTGATGAACCGCCAGCCGATGGTGCTGTCGTGAATCTCTGCGACGCGCGAGAAGGCTCCTTCGGACTTGGGGAGCACGAAAGGCGCACGTGACATGCTTTCGGTGCCGCCCGCGATGACAACGTCGGCTTCGCCCGCCTTGATGGCTCGAGCCGCGGCAATTACGGCATCAAGACCAGACCCACACAGCCGATTGACCGTCGTTCCCGCTGTCGTCACCGGAAATCCGGCGAGCAATGCCGACATGCGCGCAACATTGCGGTTGTCCTCTCCAGCCTGATTGGCACAGCCTAGAATGATTTCCGTCACCTGGCCGTCGCCAATGCCCGGATTGCGTTCCTTGAGCGCTGCCAGCGTAACCGCTGCAAGATCATCGGGCCTCACGCTCGCAAGCGCTCCGCCATACCGACCGATGGGCGTACGTATGTAGTCGCAAATGAAAGCACTCGTCATGCCGCAGCACTCCGCCTGTGCGCGGCTTGTGAGCGCTGCACAAGATCTCGCAGAACTGACAGCTCGAGCACGGTCGCTGGTGGCGTCTCACCAACGAAGGCCGCGTACTTGACGTCCCAGCCACATGTTTCTTCGGCTTTGGTTTTGGTCACGCCCGGATGAAGTGAATGGGCGTGGAACTCCTTTGTTTCCGGATCGATTTTCCAAACTGCGAGATCCGTAATGAGAGTCGTCGGCCCCTTGCTATGTAGGCCAAGACGCGCTCGCGCATCGCCGCCTTCGCCGTGCCCGAACGACGTGATGAAATCTATAGCCTTCACCATGCCGCGCCTAGACTGCTGCATCGTGATGAAGATCTCTGCAGCCGACGTTGATATTTCGGGTGCTCCGCCACCGCCCGGCAGGCGCGTCTTGGGTCTGGCATAGTCGCCTATGCAGGTGGTGTTGATGTTGCCGAAGGGATCGAGCTGAGCTGCGCCGAGGAAACCGATGCTAATCCGCCCACCTTGAAGCCAATAGCGAAACATTTCAGGTACCGAAACGGTCGTGACGGCGGTCCGGCAAAGCTCTCCATCACCGATCGATAGCGGCAGCACCGCAGGTGCCGTACCGATCGTCCCAGACTCGTAGATCAGCGTAATGCCTGGAGCGTGCGTTAGGCGCGCGAGGTTGCATGCGGCCGACGGCGGGCCGATGCCGACAAAGCAAACATCCTCGCTTTTGAGCAGGCGAGCTGCCGCAATCGTCATCATTTCGGACGGTGTCGCCGGCAACATCAGCCGATCTCCCTGATCTTGGTTCGCTCGGCAAAGTCGGCCGCAGATGCCTCAAGCACGTGCTGCTTCATCCAGGCGGTGAAACGTCGACGATCTGCGGCGATATCGTCCCATGCGAGGTAGTAGGCATTGTCCCTCCCGTAGTAGCCGGCAGCATAGGAGGGGTGTGACCCACCAGGCACGACCGCGATGGCGGAAATGGCCCAGCGAGGAAGAATGCAGGCGTTCGGATGCACACCGTCGAAGTCATGAACGACTTCCTCGACCGTAACCACGGTTTGGCGAGCAGCCAGCGCTGCCTCTTTTTGCACGCCGAGTATACCCTCGATGAGCACGTCACCCTGCTCGTTGGCTCGCTGGGCATGGATGAAGGTGACGTCAGGTCGTATTGCCGGTACCGCAGCCATCTGTTCCCCCGTGAACGGACACATCACGGACCGGATGTTCTTGTTGACGCGGGCAAGCTCTGCACCGCGATAGCCTCGGAAAACGGCGAACGGCAAACCAGCCGCGCCAGCCTCATAGGCATTGGCCATCGCTGCGTGACTGTGCTCTTCGAGCTCGATACTGCGTGGCCACGCGTTCTCGACGGCATCGCGGAACCGTCGCAACAGGCCAACGCCAGGATTGCCCGCATAGGAAAATATGAGTTTGCGTGCGAGACCCATCCCGATGATCTGATCGTAGATGACGTCAGGCGTCATCCGGACGAGCGTAAGGTCCTTCCGACCAAGCCGGATGGCCTCGTGCGCGGCGGCGTATGGAATAAGATGCGTGAACCCTTCAAACGCAACGGTATCGCCGTCCCTAAGATGGCGAGATACCGCTTCCGAAAGTGAGAGAAATTCGGCCATCGGTCGCTCAGATGTTGAAGAAGACGGTCTCGGAATCGCCTTGGAGAAAAATGTCAAAGCGATACGAATGAATTTCAGCGTTGGGTTGCCGCTTGGCGACGAGCGTCACGCGGCGCGCCGGCTCAAGCGCCGACAGAATTGGGTCTCGCGAATTGGCATCCGGATCGTCGGGGAAGTACATGAGTGTCGACAGATGACCGTTCACGCCACGCGCGAAGATTGCGAGCATGATATGTGGCGCCATGACACTTCCGTCCCTTCGCAGAACAGGGCCAGGCCGAACCGTTCGAAACGTCCATTCACCGGTCGTGAAGTCGGACACAGCGCGGCCCCAGCCCGGAAACGAAGACCTGTGGAAGCCGCCGTTCGTGTCGGCTTGCCAAAGCTCGATCATGGCGTCAGTCACGGGTGCGTTTCCGCCGTCATAGATCATGCCGTTGATCTCAATGTGTTCGCCCGGCTCCTTGTCTCGGACGAGTTCATGCAGTCGCGCATTCCATCCGATTGTTAGGCCGGCGGCATATGGAAATGTGCCGATGTGAACGTACGGGCCAGCAGTTTGTGCGGGAGTTTCCGGCAGCATGGCTCAGACTCCTTCCGTCCGATTTTCGAAAAACGTCGCGTGCCGGCCGCGGAGTACGATGTCAAAGCGGTAGGCGAGAGCGTCGAATTCGATGGCTGCCGACATGTCGAGCGTAGCGACAAGCGTGCGGAGCGCCCGCGGATCCTTGATGGTGTTTGCTATCGGGCAAAGCGGGATGAGGGGGTCGCCCTCGAAGTACGCCTGCGTCACCAAGCGTTGCGTGAACGTTGCGCCGAAGACCGAAAAGTGAATGTGCGATGGCCTCCACGCGCATCCCCCGTTCTTGAAGGGATAGGGGCCAGGCCTGATGGTCTTGAACGTATAGCGACCGTCGCGGTCCGTGAGGCAACGGCCGCAGCCACTAAAGTTCGGATCGAGCGGAGCAAGATATCCGTCCCGCACATGGCGATATCTGCCGCCCGCGTTTGCTTGCCAGATCTCGATCAGCGTCTCAGGCACAGGCCGTCCGTTCTGATCTTGCACCGTTCCGTGAATGATGATGCGTTCGCCCAGCGCCAGCCCGCCGCTCGCGAAATTCCCGATGAGGTCGTTGTCCAGAGGTCCCGGCTTGAGATGCCCGAAAACAGGGCCGGAAAGATCGGCGATGGTCTCACCTACGGCCAACGGTGGATGCGTCGGCGACCGCAACAAGGTCGAAGCGTAGAGCGGATCGTGCCTGACGGGCTGAATCCTCAGGTCACGATCGTAGTATCTGGACGCCAATCTATGCACGGGATGGCCCTCAAGCAGCTCGAGTGTCATTGCCGTTGTTCCATGTCTTGAGGCTGAATCCGGAGGCCGCAGTGTCGGCCATCGTGGGCAGATTGCGGTCAGCGGACAGAACGCGTCGGGCCGCGATGTGATCGGCCGGCCTGTTCAACGATTCGACACAAGCGAGCTGGCCATTGCGGAAGCAGAAGACTGAAAAGGAAGCCGAACACGGATCACCCGAGGCAACAAACTGATCGCATTGGTCGATTGTGCCGGCCATCTGTAACTTGTAGGCGCCCTGTTCGGTCCAGAACCACGGGACGGAATTGTAAGGCGCCGGTGTGCCGCTGATACGCGCTGCCACGAGCCGGGCCTGATCCGTCGCGTTCTGAACGGATTCCAGTCGGATCATCTTGTTGGTGTTCGGATGCGGGAAGAGCGCGCAATCGCCGATAGCCGATATGTTCGGATCGCTCGTTACAAGGAAGCGATCGACCTCGATTCCATTGCCGGTCACGAGCCCAGCATGCGCTGCCAAGTCGACATTGGGAACAACTCCGATGCTCACCACGACCATGTCGGCCAACAGACGCTCGCCAGTGGTTGTCACCACGGCGCTCACCTGGCCGTCGACGCTTTCAAATGCAGCGATGCCATGACCAAACCTGAATTTTACGCCGCGGCTTAGATGGTATCGAGTAAAGGCGTCGGACATGAGCTGCGAGATCGCCCGCTTCATCGGTCGATCCGATAGTTCCAGCACCGACACATCGAGGCCGCTATCGCATGCGATGGCGGCGAACTCCAGCCCGATAAAACCAGCTCCAATAACCACAGCACGCTGGGCGATGGCCAAAAGCCGCGCTGCGCGAACCGCGTCTTCCAACGTTCGGATGTAGACTATCCCGGCTGCTTCGGCGTTCTGCACTTGAAGCGTACGGTTACGCGCGCCGACGCACAGCACCAAGTGATCGTAAGCGGCACAGGCTCCACTCTTGAGCTCGACAACGCACGCTTGGCGATGGATGAATGCCGCCGCATCGTTGACGATCTCGATCGCGTTCTCGGCGTAGAACGACTCCGCTCGCAGCGGCAAAGCGTCTCCACTCGTTTTGCCCGTCAGGAATCCCTTGGAAAGGGGTGGACGCTGATAAGGCGCATGGAGTTCGTCGCAGACCAGCCTAATTCTTCCTGCGTAGCCTTCCTGTCTAAGCGATGCACAGGTTTGAAAACCAGCCTGTCCACCGCCCACGACCACGACGCCATCGCCACTCATGTCTGACGCTCCGGAAGATAGACCCTCAATCCGTCGAGCACCGGACTCATGTTGATTTGGCAGCTCAGTCGACTGTTGGGCCGTCGATCTGCCGCCACCCCATCGAGTAGCGCATCCTCTTCGGCGGTCATGGTCGAGAGCAGAGATAGTTGGCTCTCCTCGACGTACACGTGGCAGGTTGCGCACATGGTGTTGCCGCCGCATTCGGCAAGAATTCCGGGAACGCCGGTCTGAAGCGCAGCGCGCATCACGGACGTGCCGGAGGCTACATCAATTTCGGTCGTAGCCCCGGAGGCGACGATGTACGTGATTTTCGGCATCGCCTATCCTCAGGCTGGGTCGATCATGACGGGTAGGGCATCGAGCCCACGCAGCGTGTTGTTGAAGGCGCGTTTCGGCATTCCAATGATGGAGATGGACTTGATACGCTGAGCAAGCGCGGCAAGTAGAACTTCCGCTTCCAAACGTGCCAGCAACTGGCCGACGCACATATGCACGCCTGAGCCGAAGCCGACATGACCGCTTGTGACGCGCGTTATGTCGTAGACATGGGGATTGGGCCAGCGTCGCGGATCCCTGTTTGCCGCACCAAGGAACATCAAAACCTTCTGTCCTTCTCCGATCTCGATGTCTCCAATCGTTACGACGCGGGTCGTCGTTCGAAAGAACGTCTGCACTGGCGATTCAAAGCGTATCGCCTCCTCGAAGGCCGCACGCGCTAGCATGGGATTTGCACGAAGCAACTCCCACGCTCTGGGAAATCTCGCGAGACAGTAGAGTGCAGCCCCTATCCCGTTCACGGTCGTATCGAGACCAGCGCTCAGGAGAGAGCGCACAAGCGTCTCCGCCTCCGGACGTGAAATTTCCCCGGCGTCAGCTGCCGCATGGATCTGAGCGCCAAGCCCAACGGGAGCGAGGTTCTCCTTGCGGCATTGCTCGGCAACCCATGCGACGTGCGGTGCCGATCTCGCGATGGCCTGCCGTCTTAGCTCATTGTCAGGTCCGAAGGCGTTGAACACGACGCTCGCGTAGGGAAGCAAGTGCTCGCGTCCATCCGCTCTCATGCCAACGGCGTCGGGAAATACTGACAGTGGAAACGCTTGCGCGAGATCCGCTATGGCGTCGAATCCGCGCAGATCGAGCAAGCGCTCGACAAGCCGCTCGGCGGCGGAGGCGAACTGTGTTCGGAGAGATTTCATCACGACCGGCGACAGAACTCTCGCCAGCACCGCCCGCGCACGATCGTGTTCCGGTGGGTCAGTTTCGAGCACGAGACTTGGGGGGCGCCAGGGCTTCTCCTGAGCAAAGTCGCTAAGGCCAACGCCGCGGCTTGAGCAGAACGTCTGCCAATCATTCAAGATGGTATGAACATGCTCATAGCGGCCGACAGCCCAAACGCTGTAGCGCGGAAGCCAGACCGCCGAGCCGGATTCACGCACCAGCTCCTGAGCAGGATAGGGATCCTCGAAGTACTCAATCGAGAAGGGGTCTATGTCCAAAGCGGGTTGCGCATTGCGGCTTGCGGCCGAGCAAACGCGATCAGCCAACGCGAAGCCATCAGCTGGAGCGCTGACAACACCCATAAGCGCCTCCCTGCGCAAGTTTATTGGCCCTCAAAAGGAGCCTGATTGTTATAGAAACCCTACGCCTCCTAATGTTGATATGTCAACATTAGGAGCGAACTCGTTTTAATTATGCTTCACATGCACGACACGCGCGCCAAACTTTAGTATTGGACCGAATAGCGTCGCTCGCGGCGGCGGACAGGAGGGGCGATGAATTCGAAACGGCGCGCGACAGTGTTGGACCTAGAACGCTACGTGCCGGGCCTCCTCGTCTTTCTTTCAAACAAGCTGGCGAGTGGAGCCTCCACCGTCTATCGGCGCTTGTTTGGGATTGGGATTACGGAGTGGCGGGTTATCAGTATGTTGGCAGTCGAACCGAACATCACCGCACAACGAATCTGCCAAGTCATTGGTCTGGACAAGGCCATCGTCAGCCGCACCATCCGCACGCTCGAGGAGCAGTCCTATGTTAGCGCGCACCCGGACAAGACGCATGGGCGACGCATTACGCTGGCTTTGACCGCAAAGGGTTGGCGCCTCCACGATGAGGTATACAAAGTCGCGATAGAGCGGGAACGGATCTTACTTGGCGACCTGTCCGATGCAGAGAGAGAGAGGCTTATTCTCTTGTTGCGCAACCTGCTCAATCGTGTCGGCCACGTCAACGCCTACGCGCCGGACGGCAACAGCAAGGCTTCAGTTGGCTCTCGTCGAAAACAGCCAAAGTAAGAGAGCCCAGACTTTTGTTAGGTGTTGGGCCTGTTGCGAGACCGTATTCTTCTCTAGCGATCAGGCTTGCACGCCATGTGTTGATATGTCAACATTATGACTTGGGCGTGCTTCGCGGGCACAGCTCAGGCACCATACAAAAGGCCTAGAAAAAGGGCTGGCGCTGGACAGGAAACGTACAGGAGAACGCCAGATGACAGCTAGTTTCATCGGGGCCATTTCGGCCAACGTTGCGCCATCCGTCGAACGAGCGGCGCTCAACAAGAAGGGGTGGAAGTGGATTGCTCGCGAGATTGAGCGCTTGGACCCCAACAAGGACTATGACCGGATCTGGGAACTTTCCACCTGCTACTACCTGAACGACATCATCATCAACATCATCTACACAACCGGTATCCAGTGTTTCACGCAGCCACCTGAAGGGAGCATTCTCCTAACGCTCAACCACAAGGGAAAAAGCGTCGAGCGCAAGCAAGATCGCGCCATCGACACGCTGCAGCATTTCTGGAAGTGGTTTGAATTCGGACCCAGGCACCCGGACGTTGCTGACTCGATCGAGTACGTCAACCGCACACATGCGGCCATGTCGGCAAAGCTGCCCGGTGCATTCCCTAGTCGCGATTTCATCTACACGAGTTGCTGGACCGGCTGCAACTATCACCGACTCCGGCAGGAGATCGGTCTTAAGGGCTACACCGAAAATCAGAAGATTGCGGTGCATCGCTACTGGACCGAAATGATGAAGAACTTCCGCGGACAGGAAGGCTACATCACCGACTATCCCAAGTCCTTCGACGAGATGCTAAAATTTATGGCGGACTATGAAGCCCATCCGTGGCCGAAAGTCGAGACGGGCAAAGAACTGGCCAACGCGCTGACCGAGCAGTTCTGCGAGCGATGGTTCCCGTGGGGTTTCCGCTGGATCGGACGCCAGACCATACTCGCACTACAGAACAAGGAGATCCGTGACCTTATGCAGATGGGCGACCCCAATCCGATCATGATGCTTCTAGTACGCAAGGGCATGGCCACGTACGTCTATTTTCGAGAGAATATCTGGCGCGATCCCAAGTTCTCAACTCCAGAACGGGCGCGCATGAAGAAGATACGTCCTGCGTTCCATGGCGAGCCTCCTAAGGCCAAGCGTACACCGGACAGCACGTCAGCTTGCCCTTTCCACTCGGTACTGCGTTCGTGAAGGAGGCGAGAGCATTCTGAGACCACACCACGCTCGCGCGCTAAACTGAAATACCGGAGTGCATCGTCCACTCCGGTATTCTTTTTTTCCGTACCCTCGTGTCGCATTCCCAATGCGGGAGGACCGCTTAGTACGGATAAGGTGGCGGAGTTCCTTTGATTGTCATCCACTGCCAATGCGTGAACTCTTCCCAATTGGCGGGACCACCAATGCTTGTGCCATTACCCGAGATTCCGACACCACCAAACGGGTTCACAACTTCATCGTTCACAGTCTGATCGTTGATATGAAGCAGGCCGACGCGTAGCTGCTCGCCCATCGCGATGGCTCTATCGATCGAGGTGGTGATAACCGCGGCTGACAGACCGAACTCTGTGTCATTTGCCAAAGTCACGGCATCGTCATCACTGTCGAAAGGTGTGACAACTGCAACCGGGCCGAAGATTTCCTCCTTAAAGGCAGACATGCTGCGCGAAACGCCAGTGAGGACCGTCGGCTGGTAGAAGAGTTCCTGAGCAAAACCACCTGTGACAACTTTTGCCCCTTGAGCAATTGACTCTTGAACGATGGTATTGACGTGATCGACCTGCGCTTGGTTGATCAGCGGTCCCAGAGCGACCTGTTCTGTTGTGGGATTGCCCACGGGCAGCTCCCGGGCTTTCGCCGCCAGTTGATGAGAGAACTCATCGACAATGGAGCGCTGAACGAGAATACGTCCGGCCGACATGCAAATCTGGCCCTGATGAAGATAGACGCTGAAGCATGCGTTCTTGACCGCCAGCCCGATATCGGCATCGTCCAATACGATCAGCGAGTTCTTTCCGCCGAGCTCAAGCGACAGCTTCTTGAGATGCTTGCCCGCTAGCTCCCCGACCGATCGTCCCGCAGCGGTGGATCCAGTGAACTGGATCATGGCCACATTCGGATCCTTGCATAGAGCCTCGCCAGCGTCTCTGCCTCCGGGCAAGACGTGCAGCAAGCCCGCGGGAAGGCCCGCAGCTTCGAAACATCGAGCGATTGTGAAGCCCCCGGACACTGAGGTACGCGGATCCGGTTTCAGTACGACGGCGTTGCCGACCGCAAGAGCCGGAGCAACCGCACGCATGGCGAGGTAGAGCGGAAAGTTGAACGGCGAGATTACGCCGATGACCCCGAGAGGACGCCGGCGCGCCATATTCAGGCGACCAGCTGCAGTCGGCAACATCAGGCCACTGGCCTGCGAAGGCATGGCGCTCGATTCCCAAAGTGACTTTATGGTCACCGCGACCTCGAACTCAGCCTTCGCCCTAACGGAGCCGGACTCTCGCATGAGCCAGTCCACGATCTCGTTGCGATTGTCTTCCGCGACCTGAGCCGCTCGGCGCAGCGTCGACGCGCGCTCGTCAGGCGGCATCGATGCCCAATCCGACTGCGCCTGCCGTGCACGAGAGGCGGCACGGTGAATGTCTTCCGGGCTGGCCAGACCGACCCGCCCCAGAACAGTTCCCGTCGCAGGCTCGATGACGTCAGCGTGCGAGTTCAGAGCGCTCCAGCCATCGAGGAAGCCTCGATCGCTCCAAACGCTCGGAGAAAGCCAGGTGGACGAAGAGGAAGATATTGTTGGGCCAGCTAATCTGTCTTGCATGGTCACTCGCGCGTGGGTTGCCTCAACTGATAAACCGGTGTCACCAAGTGTCCCTGGCTCTAATCGTGTAATGCAAAAGAATGTAGAGAGAAATCGCCGCCCCGACATGCAAGTAGCGGCCAACATCATTGATGTGAACGTGCCCGAATACGTGGTCTGACGCGGAAGTGAACCCTGCGATTGCCAACACTGCGTAGAGCAGGAAGGTAAGGATGAGTGCGCCGACAATCCGCCCCGTAAGCACTCCCAAGATCAGGAGCGCGCCGGTCGCGACATGCAAGTAGTTGTGGAGGTCATTCGTCAGCACGAGCCCATCCGAGCCGACGTAGGGATTGGGGATGTAGGCGAGCGCACCCACCGCGACGAAGCCTGCACCGAACAGAAATACCAGGACGTTCATGATTCCCTTGAGGGTCACGTGCTGCCTCCCATTTGCTATTCTTTTGGAGCGACCGTCGCGCTCTCGTTGCTCGGAGAGAACCACCTCTCCCCGTTTGAAGCGCCCGACATAAGTTTGGCTGCAGCCGCGGTTTGCCGCCCCCCTTTCAAAGGGCTGTGGCAAAACCGCAACCATCCGCCTCCGATTGCCTAGCTCCATACTTCGGTCTGGACTGCCCAAGACACCGTTTCACTACCGTGTCATCAGCCAAAAAAGATGGGGGGTCACAGACCATGTCGACACAACGGCGCGTCGCAGGCGGCGCAAGGATCACGGGGAGTGCGCTTGGTACCAGACTAGTGCTTGGCTTTGCGGTGATTACCTTCACGCTGCCGGCCCATGCCAACTATGCTCAGACCTGGGGCGTCAGCACATCCTGCCTCGCCAACGCTGGAGCCTGTGTCGCAAGCGTCGACGACATAGGATCATTCTACCACAACCCCGCAGGCGCCGCGTCCATGGAAGGTACGGTTATTGGTGGCAGCATCTATCTTCTCGACGTCCGCAATGCCGAATCGACGGATTCGCTAGGAACGCACAATCCCGACGCCACGAGCGTAGATGGGGAGATCGCCGCCCTCCCAACTCTTGGCCTCTATCAGCAGATCGCCCCGAATGCCGTGATCGGCCTCGGCATCGCCTCGCCCTTTGGCATCGTCGCGGATTGGGAAGACGCAGGCATCTTTCGCTACAATTCGCTCGACCAGTCCATTGTGTCGATCGACGTATCTCCGACGCTAGCTTGGAAGCCAACGGAAAACTTGCGCGTGGGTCTCGCCGCCAACTTCAACGTGGCGCGACAGCTAGGTCTGAACATCGGGTTTCCCAATGTGTTTCTCGGCCCTGGCAACGCAAGCAGTCCCTTAGCCGGCAAGATTTCACTCGAGACTGACAAGGACTGGAGCTTCGAAGGCTTGCCGCCCGGCTCGCTGGAATTCGGATTGCACGCCGTATCTCTCACGGCTGGACTGCAGTACGACGTCAATGATCGCCTGACCGTCGGCATTGCGGGCAGAACCAAGGAGAGCCAAACATGGGAGGGGGACTTCACGCTTGACCTGACACCCTTGGGGGCTGGTCAGCAGAAAACGCGGTTCTCAATGGATATCGATGCACCAGCATTCGTGCAGTTGGGGATGAAATACGCTCTGTTACCGAACGTCCTTGATGTCTCCTTTGATTGGCAGCGCACTTTCTGGAGCGACACGGCGGGCTTTGGTAAGCCGCTGGTCGTAAAGTTGCGAGATACAGTCTTTGTAGGCCCCGTCCCTGCAGACCAACTCGTCGTAAACTACAGCGCCCAAGATCAGAATACTTGGCGCTTTGGCGCGACGTGGCACGCCATGACGAACCTCGACCTGCGATTTGGATATGCGTTCGACGAAGCGATTTTTCCTGACCGCAATGGCGACCAGATAACCTTTGACAACGATCGCCACATCTTCGCGCTCGGCTTCTCTTATGACAATCGAGTCGGCAAAACCGGCTCAGGTTGGCAATTTGACGGCGCATTCCAAGTCACGCACTACGAGGACAAGAAACTCGAGGCGGGCGAGAGTATCAACCTCGGCGGTCTCGGTTCTCCCGCGTTTGCTGCCGGCGCTCCTACGCTCGGCTTCACCCCAAATTCGGAAGACGCCACTTTCGGTGGCGAAGCCTACTCACTCACACTTGGTGCCACCTACCACTATTGATTCTTGTTACGAACACTCGCGGCGGCTTCTCCCAAACTGCGGCATGGCGCTGGCAACAGCGCCATGTTTTTTGCGACGACATAGTCGATACTTTGCAATTTACTCTCTTACCGCCTCGGAGGCTGGGCTACGTGACGAAACGTGCGGGATATCGTTCTACTGAAGCTGCAGGAAATGTGCTCTCGCAAACGACCTATCATAGGACGCCGCTGGCCGATCCTAGTGTGTGTTGTCTCGTCTTGATCTCACCAACTCAGACCGACTCCTTCGGGAAGCCGCCGCGCGTGCAAGGCAGCTATCGACGCAACGTTGATCTGCTGACAGCGGCAGCTCAAATCGTGGACATGCCAGTGTTCGTCTTTTGCCGGAACGGAATTCCAGAGTCGTCTAGGTTTCAGCACCAGACATTCGCCTCTGAAGCGCACGGTTGCATCTGGAAGAACGAAGGGTTCACAACGGCACTGGATGCTAAGGACTGCACGACTATCGTGCTTGCCGGTCACTGGCTCGACCACGAGATCTTAGTCGCCGCACTTTATGCCTTGGCCGACCGTTACGAGGTTTATGTTCCGGTCGATGCTTCGCCGGCGCACTCAAAAGATGCAGCGCGCCTGGCAGAGGCACGCCTATTTCGCGCCGGAGCTACACCACTCCTCGCCAAGCAAGTCGTACAGGAGTGGACGATCGAGGCGTGCTGCACCGAACAACGGGCGGCGTTGATGTCTCTATCAATGCTCTGATGTATCCGGTTCTGACAACGAGCTGTTCAATTCGGAACTGGACAAAGGTGGTGCACTAAGAGGCTTCGGTCTTGCGGAGATTGACCGGAGATAGAAACGCGAGATTAGTCTAGCCCATTTCGAACAGCGCGCTGGTTGAGCGAAAGCAAAACATGCGTGAGAAGCAGTGCAACTATGCCAACATGCGACACATCAGCCGACACGACGTTTACGGAAACCAAACATTAGGATTCCGATTCCTAGCCTTCTGGCATGGAACGCACCCGGTACCACGTCGGCCCGCCCTGGCCGCCTAGCCGCGGCCTTTATGACTACACGCTCGGCCTGTGTCTTAGCGACCTGGCCTGGGAGTTTCTACGTCGGCATGCTGCATACCAACGCGACTACCAGCTCGGTTGCCAGGGTCGCATGAAGGCATGCCGTCTCCGATGCGGAGTAAACCTGCAACGCGTGCACAAGCGCAGCCCCCGGGCCGACGCTTGGCACTTATATTCCTTTCGTTGCCCCATCGCTGCCAGCACATGAAGCGCCGCTCTTCTGGTGCCCTTGCGCGGCCGCTCCACTCTTGGAGGCCAGGACAGAGCGCGCCATCAACGCTTCGATGGCCGATCTTTCGCTAACCCATCAAACGCCCGTCAAGCATATCGTCCGGGGACCAAGCGGCGAAGAATTTGTCCTGCTGCGCGACTCCAATGTGGCCGTGACACTGAGATGCAGGGGGTGCCCCCTGGGTAGGGCACCCATCAAACTCACGCTGCACAACAGACTGTCGGCTCCGGACGCTTACGCTAAGGCTGTGACAAGTCTGGCGAATCTTCTGTTGCGGCCTGCGAACGATCGCGATTGCAGCCGCACACGCCTATTGCTCCGCGACGCACTGATTGCCATCGACGGCAAGTGCCTCGGCGCAAGCTATCGCGATATCGCCATCGTCATCTACGGTATGGAGCGGGTTCGGGCCGAATGGGTCGGCGCAAGTCGCTGGATGAAGGACCGCGTCTGCCGCGCCTACGCCAAGGGCGAGGAGCTCCGCGACGGCGGCTATCTCGACCTCCTGCGGCTGGGGTGTCGTTTGAGCTGATCTCCGAACGACACTCCTCAGTCCGCCACCGTCCCGCAAGTCTTCCCGGCAGTTCCAACACAGTCGGGAGTACCCAAGATGGCCACGCTGAGAAGAATGCCGCTGCTCACCACCGAGGAGGCCGCCGCGCTGCTTCGGCTCAAGGCGCACACACTCGAGAACATGCGCTGGCAAGGAAGCGGTCCCCCGTTCCGCAAGCACGGCGGGCGCGTCTTCTATCATCGCAAGGAGCTGTTCCAGTGGTCTGAGCGCGCCCGCCGGCAATCGTCGTCGGGACGCAAGCCATGAGGAAGCGACCCATCGCCGGCATGGGGATCGCACTTGCCCTATTGGCACCGCCATCTCAGGATGCGACGGTACATATCGTCTGGAACGCCTCGCCGAGCGTTCCGATCGGGCTCTATGGTATTGTCCATCGGAGACCGGACGTCGGCGAACTGGCGCTGGTTCGTCTTCCCGATGATCTCGCAGAGATCGCGGACCGGCGCGGATATCTCCAGCGATCAGCCTTGCTGCTCAAGCCGGTCGCCGCTGGCGCAGTCGACCGCGTCTGCCGTTTCGGCACCGACGTGTTCGTGCAGAGCCGCTTGGTCGCTCGCGCCGTTGTCGAAAGCGAACCACTGCCCTCTTGGCGGGGGTGCCGTACGCTCAGCAGCAGCGAACTGTTCCTGCTGGCAGATCATCCAGCGAGCTTCGACAGCCGCTATTTCGGCCCCGTTCATGCCAGGCACGTCATCGGAACGGCGATCCCACTCTGGCGCCTCCAATGAGACCCGGCGCCCTTCAGCCGGACTGACACTGTCTAGTATATTGGACAAGATAAACATTCGCCTCCGGCGACGTCCGTTCGCGAGGCGACGTCCGAGGTTAGATGACGTCATAACAGTTGAACGACGAGCAGGTTGAAGGGACTCAGTGAAGTCTGGGCGGACCCGCCCTCGATCTCGTGATCTCGGGCGGTCGGGCTCTATCGCGCGGCCTCGGTCAGCCGCGCGACCGAGCCGCCGGCAATGGGGAACCGGCGTCTCGGCACATGCGTGTAACGATCCCTTCCGCGGAGCCCGTGGCACGCTCTCGCCCCAAAGCCGATCAGCGCATCTGTTGCGAGCCCTCAGGTCCGTACTTCTTGGCGGCGCTTCAACCACCAAGACCATGACACGGAAGCACGTCCAAGATCGGCGCGCAGCTCGGCTCGCATCGCTGTCGGGAGAGTAGATGTGCTGCGACCGCCTCCGCTGAGGCCTCGCCAATCGCGCACCGAACGCCACGCGGCCATCCTCTCGCCGTGGCCGGGAGGCCCTTTCCCGTCGAACTTTGTGCGACGATGTGGCAGGCGTCGCCTTAGCGGCAACCCGCGCTGCGCGCGGGTCCTCCACTGCGTTCCGGCCCTTCTCCACGGAGCGGAGCTCCGCTCCGACGGGTGCCTCAGGCTCCAGCCCGCCACGATCTGCACGCGCCGGCGGGGGAATAGGCCTCCGCCGGAACAACGTGAGGATCAGCATCATGGCTACCATCGGTTACGTCACGAAGCGCGAGGACGGACGCTACGAAGGCGAGATCCGCACCCTCTCCCTCCGGGCATCGATCGCCATCCTTCCCGTCGGCGACAAGCAGACCGAGACCCAGCCGGACTTCCGCGTCATGGCCCAGGGCATCGAGATCGGCGCCGGCTGGCAGCGGATCGGACAGACCTCGGGCAAGGAGTACATCTCGCTCTCCATCTCGGCTCCCGAGTTCGGCAAGACGCTCTATGCCAACCTTGGGCGAGCTGCAGGTCAGGCCGATCCGAACACCTACGCGCTGATCTGGACCCCGCAGGACTAGGCGGGGTTTCGTCTCCGCGCTGCTCACCGCAGCGCGGAGACTCATTCCGTGCTGACATTCGTCCGCCAGCCTCCCCCACCCGCCCGCCCCACCACGGCGCTGACGCCGCCTGGAGCAGCGTCGGCGCATTAGCGTCAGAATGTGGCCAGCCAATCTGGGTCGGTTGACGTCAACCCGAACGCACGACGCGCGGCAGGTCCGGCTACTCGTTTCCGGTTACGCGATGCGGCACACGCTGGCGCCGCGGCTGTCGCAGACCATGGCCGGCCCGGTTGCGGAGCGCGCCCGAGATCGAGTTCGCTGAGATCAGCGCGAGCGCGTCCGTCGAACGGCCGCAACGGTCCTGTGTGTCTCGACACCGCAGCGCCGCTCATTGTCGGTCCAACTGATCCCCGTTGACCGAGCCTGGCCGTGCGCAACTCTTTCGCCGGAGACGATCCTTCTGCGTATGCCTCGACCACCCAAATTGCTGAACGTACCAGCGAGTGTGACAAAGGAAGTTGCGGGAAGTCTGAGAGGGCATTTCCGGACATCAAGATAAAAGACTGACGTCATCTGCGCGTCAGATCGTGCAGGGGCCGACTTGCGGACGACGTCAGCAAAGCGATCGTACCGTCAGCGTTCGAGATTCCTTCGCGCAATCAGCATTGAACTTAACGCCGTCTTGAACGCGGCGACCGACACGCCATCTCGTCTTGCCACCCCTCAACCCGCGAGGCTCGACATGGCGCAAGACGACTTCGATCCCAAGTTCGGTCGCATTCGCGATAGCCGCAGCAGCCGCACACAGCGGCATGCCGCGCTCGTGTTCCGCCGGGCTGGCAAGAGGGGCGCAAGGGCGGTGCTGCAGCGCGGACACATCACACCCGGCAGCCTGACGCGCGGCATGGGGACAGGCGTACGCGCCGCAGCGGGACTCATTGCCCCCGGGAGCCGACGCGTCATCGTCAAGGCGCGCTACACACGGATCCTGAACGGCGACCTCGGCGCCGCACAGGCGCACATGAAATACATCGTGCGCGATGGCGTCACCCGAGAGGGAGCCCCTGGACGGCTCTATGACGCCAATGGGGATGACGTCGATGGTAGTGCTTTCCTCGCCCGCTCGGCCGACGACCCGTACCAATTTCGTTTCATTGTCTCCGCCGACGAAGGCGCACAGCTCAGCGACCTCAAACCCTTCATCCGTAACCTCCTCACCCAGATGGAGCGCGACCTCGACACGAAGCTCGACTGGGTGGCGGTCGATCATTTCAACACTGGACACCCGCATACTCACGTCGTCCTCCGCGGCAAGGATGATCAGGGCAAGGATCTGGTGATGGCGCGCGACTACATCGCCCATGGCGTCCGGGCCCGCGCCCAATCCCTCGTGACCCTGGAGCTCGGACCGGAAACCCAGCTCGAGCGTATGCAGAAGCTCTTCAACGAGGTCGGCCAGGAACGACTGACGCGCCTCGATCGAGCGCTCATCGGCCGCTCCAAGGAAAACATTCTGGTCGTCACAGCCGCCGAGGAGCTCGATCCCACACAGCACACGCCCCGGGTCGGCCGGCTCAAGACCCTGGAGCGGCTCGGCCTCGCCGACGAACGGCAACAGGGCGTCTGGGCACTCGATAGCCAGATGGAGGGCAAACTTCGCCAGCTCGGACAACGTGCCGACAAGTTCAAGATGATGCAGCGCGCGCTACAGGAAGCCGGGATCGAGCGGAGCGCGGCTGCCATGGCCTTGTTCGAGCGGAGCCCCCGCAAGACACCGCTGGTCGGCAAAGTCGTGGGCGTCGGCCTCGTCGACGAGATCTCCGATCACACATGGGTCGTAATCGACGCCATGGACGGACGCGCGCATTACGCCGAGCTTGGCCGCCTCAAACCCGCCGACGCGCCGGTGCGCGGGACAATCGTGGCCCTGGCCGGAGACAGCCTCGACGGTAAGCCGTCGCCGGTGCCCAAGCTACAAGTGCTCTCGCCCGTCGCGCTCGAGAAGCAGGCGACCTACGACGGTCCGACCTGGCTTGACGAAGCCATCCTCTCACGATGGCAACCCGAGCCGGGAACGCCCGGCTTCCCCAGTCAAGTGCGAACCGCACTGGCCACGAGAAGAGATTGGCTGGTCGAGCGCCGCGTCGCAACGATCGCGCCCGGTGGTGGTCTAACACCATCTCCCGACATGATGCGGACCCTGCGCAGGGCCGAGACCGACCGTATCGTGCAGCAAGTCTCGCGAGAGCTCAACGCCACCTATGTACCCTCCGCGCCTGGAGCGCGCATTACCGGCG
The DNA here is from genome assembly GCF_000383415.1 of Hyphomicrobium zavarzinii ATCC 27496. Classification (GTDB taxonomy): domain Bacteria; phylum Pseudomonadota; class Alphaproteobacteria; order Rhizobiales; family Hyphomicrobiaceae; genus Hyphomicrobium_C; species Hyphomicrobium_C zavarzinii. Next base: position 30,719 of record NZ_KB911267.1, read on the forward strand.
TGTACGATCGCGCGATCGTCACGCCCACCGGCAAAGTTGCCGTGCTTCGCCACCAGGACACCTTCACGCTGGCGCCGTGGCGTCCGGCGCTAGAGCCGTTCAGAGGACACGCTGTTTCTGGCGTGGTGGGGCGGAGCCGCGTGACATGGACTCTGGAACGTGGGAAAGGTTTGCCAGGACGCACCTGAACCCGCTCAATTCGCAGGCGCAACATTGCCCAGCCACCCATGTCCGACCTGCCGAGATAGCGGAAGTTGGTGCCGCCCCGCGGATCGACGAAAGTCCTCTGCTTACCGCGTCGGAAGGGCATCTTGGAGCGGACGAACGCACTAGACGGTGACGTCCTGAGGATAGACCTTGGATTTGCAGAAATCGAGAAGTCGCTGCGTGGCCTTTAGGCGCGCCATAGAGGTTTGCGATAAGAAGTTCCTGCCCTGCACCTTCGATAAATTTCCGCGCGGTTCCTGCGGGGATGCAACGTGCCTCCTCGCCAAATTCCTCGAACAGGAAGGGTTTTCATCTCAACAGTATCCGAATGGCACGACCAATTCGCAGGTGAGAAACAACACCTCGCCGATTTTGAACAGCTTGGCGAGCCTGCGCGTGGCGTCCTTCGGTTAGCCTATTGCGCTATTATGGACAAGCTGCGCTCGATAGATGCATCACACGTAACGGCGGAGTGACAAATGGCAATCGGATGCTTGGGATGGGGCTCTCTAATTTGGGACTTGGAGCGCGACCAACAGTTGCCGATTGAGGGCGGTTGGCATGAGGACGGTCCGTCTGTTCCGGTCGAGTTTGTCCGACATTCGGATAGTGGACTAGTCACATTGGTCATCGAGCCAACGGCGGAGGCGCTGAGGACCTTATGGGCCGTTATGGCATTGGCCTCGCTTCAAGACGCCAAACAGGCTTTAGCCGCCAGAGAAGGGACGCCCGTCCGGAACATCGGCAGCTGGTCGCCTGGGGAGGCTGCTCCAGCTGCAATAGGGGGTATCGCGGGATGGGCAGCGTCGAAGAAGCTTGCTCACGTAATTTGGACAGGATTGCCATCAAAGTTCGATGGTGTGAACGGAAAGACCCCCACTGTCGATGAGGTGATTAAGCTACTTTCTGGGATGGAGGAGGCGAAGCGGGTGAAGGCGGAGAGATATATTCGACGAGCGCCGCGTCAGATTGCGACAGCCTACCGAAAGCGCATTGAAGAGGTATTGGGCTGGCTTCCGACCGACGCTTAGCCAACACGTTGTCGATCGCAGGTCCAAGCAACCCACCGGTATTCTTTGCGTCTCCGTAGACGTCCTTGGCCTACTCTGAATTCCATAGCATCCGTCCCATAGGACTGTTGGCAATCCACACCTCCTGTTGTTCCGAGACATTCAAAACCGGCGTCTCCTCGTTCTCAACGTCAAAGTAGCCATAGAGATAGAAATACGCCGCTAGTCTGTGGTTGCCGTCCAAGACGTCGAAGCCATCGCAGCTGGTCCCTAGAATGATGGGTCGGGGAAAGCGGCCGTGCTGCTTCAAGTAATCGCAACAGCGTCGGAACCTCGCATAGCTATCACTAATCATCGAAATGGCTGTCGTCTCCCCCAACAAATGCGTTCGAGAGAGCGTGACGACTGTCTCCAATCCCTTAGGGCTTAATAGCTTGGGCGAGAGTGCAATGGTGGATTTGGCCCAAGTGAGCGATTGGAGCCATGCGAGGCCGTTACCGAGGCCAAGTATGTACCGCCATTCGTTGCCGGGAATCGGCGGCCAACCAAATCGCTTAAAGTGCGGAATAAGCCATATGTCGATGACATCATCGGGTGTATTTGGGGTATCGGTTCTGATTGTTGCCATCGGGTTGTTGGACTCGCTCATGGAGCCGCCTGCTCGTTGGAGAAGGGCAGTGTGGACGAGAGCTCTGGGAACTCCTTCGGCGCAAAAGCACATCTCTTGAAAATTGCCTCGTTTGTCTCGCCATGTCCTGCGAGTGTGAGGTAGATGTTTCTGCCGCCTCGGCCCTTGGCGAAAACAATCCACTCACCCGTTAGACGTGAGGACTTCTTTGAACGGCCCGCACGGTGCTCGAGCGCGCCGTCGACCATGACGTGAGCTAGCTGTCCTGCGAGGTCCTTGTTCAGTATTTGACCTTCCCATCCATCGCGCCCGAACGTTTCGTCAAGCCTTCGCCTGATGAGCATTTCGCCGTTCTTCTCAGTTTCATTCAGGAGGTTGGTCACGAGGAAGTCGGCCTGGAACCAATGCTTGTGCCAAAGCCCTTGCAACGGCCCAGCCGTAAAGGGTTCGGCCCGTTTGGTCGGAGCGGCGCGCGTGAGAGGCGCCTTCTCAAGTTCGCCGACCTGATCATAAACCTCATGGATGTCGACAAGCAGATCGCGCTCACCGAACCACTGGGGAATCCGACAGTGATGCCCGGCGAGCTGGTAGATGAGTCCAGATGAGCAAGAGCCTGATGTAAGTTTTAGCGCGAGCCACTCGCGAACGTCTTGGGCAGCGGATGTAATCTGGGCCCAGGTCACATCCTGGCCCTCGATGCTCGTGCCTACTATCGTTTCTGGAGAGAGCGGTGGCTGCATTCGTCTCTCACTTTGTAATTTCCAAAATAGTCCATCCGCTCAATTTCAATAGGTTTCGGTCCTTCTCGCCGATTTGGTCGGCTTGTGCGGCCACTGCTAGGAGTCTGCGCGGGCGCGTGGTCGCGACATAGAAATTGGCTAGCAAGCTGGCCTCTTTTGGGCCCCACTTCCGCGTTGTCTTGGCGTTGAGCGCTTCGGCAAATTTTCCGAACGGACGGATGTTGAAATACGAAGTCTGCAAAAGCAGTGTGGCATCGTGTGTTTGTCCCTTGATGGACGCGATGGTGCCGACGTTTATCCTGACCTTGGTGCCGTCGACGTCGATTATCTCATATGCGCCATCGGTCGCGGTCTGCTCAAAGGTCGACGAGTCCCCCGCAAACTTCAGGTTTCCACATGTTTCGACCAAGCTGAGGTCCGGCGCGAAAGATGCAAGGCGAGCGAGCAGAGAGGCTTTCGCCTCGGCCCATAGTGCCTCTGTCGTTGGAGGCTTCTCTAACTGGTCCGAAATCCAATCGCGGAGCCCTCGACCAATCTCCGGAAAATGGCGGTCGCACGTCTTGAGCAGACGACCTTGGCGCAGTGTCTCGCCATCCGCTCCAAGTTTGCAGCAGTAGGTGATTGTCTCTCGGAGCGCGTTCTCGACTTGCTCCAGCTCGCTGGCCCCAATCCCGAACTGGACGATGCTTGCGTGGAGAAGAAGCGCATCGACTTGGGGGCCTTGGGATTTGAGATTCGGAAAGTAGCTCCCCAGAACCAACTGCGTCTTTTTGGCGCTCTCGCTGGAGTTTCGTCGATGCCCGACAGCCCAGAAGCTTCCTTCACCTCCAAGGTTGGAGACGAGCAGTTTGGCATAATCGGACGCAACAGCTTGTTCGGCGCCTTCGGCAAAGAGAATTGCATACAGGAGGCTATCGGGCTGTTTGGTGGACACTATATCTTGAGGCCGGTGGACACTTAGCTTGCTCGCGACTCTTGCAAGCGAAGGACCAAACCGCTTGGTCTCATTGAGGTCCAATGCATCGGCAGCGGGCTTCCAAGCAGGGCTTGCTCCGTCGGCGAGAATGGCTTGGTTCACGTCGCCAATACACTGAAGCACAGCGCCCGCGTCTCGGATGGAATGCAGCATGTTGAAGGCCGCTTCCGACGTGTCTTGAGCCTCATCCAGAACGATGAGGGCAAAACGCGCTGCAAGCGCCTGGCGAAGGTCTGGGATGCCATTTAGCGTGCTATTGGCGATGGCCATCATATCTTCATAGCTAAACAGGCCACGAGCATTGAGGGAATCCTTGACCTCTTGTAGGGCAACGAATGTGGGGCTGGAGCGATTTGCTAGTCCGGGGACGAGCGCGAGTTGACGTGGATTCTCAACATCCAGCGTCAGAGACCCAGCGATCTTCAACGCGCCGGCTTGCAAACGGTCGACAAATGAGGTGCTTGTGGGCAAGCCAGACTGATTTGCTACCCATCCCCTGGCATTGGGGCTTAACCGCAATGCTGCGGCGGCGGCTGAGGTGAATATTTCGGTGTCGATGGACTGGACCTGGAAGCCGAGCCCTCGAACGGTGGGCAATGCAAGGAATTGGTGGGCGAATGCGGTCAGCGTTCCAATGAAGTGCGGGTACCGAAGAAGCCGCTGGGCATCCGGGCGACCTGACAGCTGGTTCTCAATTTCCTGTCTGGCGACATTGGTGTGCGTTACGATGGCGATAGCACCCATGTCAGGCGTCCAGCGGCGTCCCAAAAGGCGAAGCTTCAGACCGAGTAGCGTGGTCTTACCCGCTCCTGGAGCGGCCTGAACATCTCGGCTATTCATCTCCTTTAGGAATTGGCGGCGTACTGGGTTGGACAAATCCAGTTCACCTGATGCAGCTAGCTCTGCAATCTCGTCGTCGGACACATCATGCAGGCTGAGCGGCGGCATCGGTAGCACCCTCAGGCGATGGTTTTTTGGCTTCCAGTGGGCTCGTCACATACTCGATTGCTTCAACCAAGTATGCTGGCAAGCGCCCTCGAAACTGCTCTGGCGTATCAGGGAGGAGCTTAATGATGGACGCCAGCTCTTGAGCCACGATTGTCTTTGACAGCTTGCTTCCTGCCTTGAGCAAGGGCCCGCACACCGAGACTGCTTTTTGTCGGTCAGAGCCGGTTAGGGTGGCAAAGTGCGTCTCGGCCTCTTGGTCTAGAACATCTTCGGTTTTGCTCCCGGTGTGCTTTGCGCGCGTGATTGCCCTGTTCATTTCCCGGACGAGCCCGGCTTCGGCAAGGTCAAATTCCAATGTCCAACACGGGGAGACAAAGGTTTTTACCGGGAAGCCGTCTTTGGCTCTCTTAGCCGATGCTTCGGCCGCGATTTCCTCCGCTGAGTATTCGTTTTCCGTCTTCCTGGTTGCGCTCAGGAGGTCCTTTGCGTCGAGGGGAGGTATGTCGCGATCAGTCAGACACGACACCGGGACCAACAGTTCCGGAGGCGCTTTTCGTTGGAAGATGCGGGCGTAGCGGAAGAGTCCAACTGTACCCACGTTCACAATCGAGACGCCGTGCTTAGTGAGGGAGCGACCCAACTTCTCGGCTAACGTCGGCAACAAGAGGACTTCCGCATCGCCTTCAACGATGATGACCCCCTTGGCGAAGAACAAGTTGGCCTTTGTCGCGTCGAGAAATCTCCGCAGGTACTTGTAATCTGAGCTATCGAGTTTGGTGTAAGCGGTACTCAGCGGGTAGCCCGTGCCAGAACCCACGATGATGATGTTCTGTGGGTCAGCGCTGCCAGCCAGGAGTGGGCTGTGAGTTGTGAGAAGGATTTGCGCCTTCCTTCGCCCCTTCGCCTGATTATCGAGCATCGATACAACACTTGCCTGCATCTGAGGATGCAAGTGGGCTTCCGGTTCCTCCACCAGCAATAGTGGGAGCTGCTCGGTCGCCTCCGACTGAAGCAATAGAAGCTCGGCGCACATAAAGAGTATGTTGTCCAACCCCAGGCCGCGATTTACGGCGAAGTTCACCCCGTCTGGGGGTTGAAGTTCGAGCTGCAGACGCTCGACAACCTGTTCGAATGTGAATTTTACCCCCATGCCAAGCTTGGGGATTAGGCTGGTTCCGGTTAGCGCCGCGTCGGCGAGGTACTCATCGCGCAGTCGCTTCTCTACACCCTTGATCGTGTCGTTGGCCGCGATGCTTCTTTGGCTCTCGACCATGATGTGGGCGAGGGTCTTGGGCTTTGTGGGGTCGCGTTCGGGAGACATTTCGGGCAACGTCTGGAGTATCTGTGCCAGTCTGCTGCGTCTGCCTGGACGTAGCTCTGCGGAGGCGTCTCTGAGTGGCTTTAAGTACGTGGCCTGGAGGTACTCGCGCAGTTTGCCATCAACATCCTTGCCGTCGCCTTTTGGTCCAGTCCGACGTTCGGGGTAGACGGACTCATCTGCCTGCAGCTTGGCGACGAGGCATACATGAATCTCCGTATGTCCAGGCTGACCATTCTCGCCAGGCGTATTGGTCAGCCATTCGGCGAAGCTTGCCTTCTCCCGTCCGGTGAGCTCGGCGAACACGCATCGGATGGACAGCTCCTTGCTGTGAACACCTGCACCGCAATAGAAATCCGTCGGACCAATGCGTTCGTAGTATTGCCCGCGTGTACCCAGACAGTAGCGAATGGCGTCGATGAGACTGGTTTTGCCGCCATCGTTTTCACCGACTATGAGATTCAAGCCTGGCTGGAACGGGATGCGCGTCGGTTTGCCGTTCCCCAAGTTTCTAAAATTCGTGACATGAATCTCTTTGAGATTGACCTGAGACCCTTCTCTCATCCAGTCAGAGGGTGAGTCCTGGGCTAAATTTCTGGACCTGATCGTTCGTCACGGCAAGGGCCAGATGGTGGTCGTGGAACTCCTCCGGTGTCCGGTTGGCGAGAGCCGAGTGGGGCCGGACACGATTGTAATCGTCGCGCCACGCCGCCAGCCGCGTTCTCGCTTCGTCGAGCGTGGAGAACAACGTCTCGTTCAAGAGCTCGTCGCGCAGCCGACCGTTGAAACTCTCGACGAACGCGTTCTGCTGCGGCTTGCCGGGCTGGATGTAGTGCCAGTCGACACCGCTGGCCTTGCTCCATTTGAGGATCGCCATGCTGGT
>NZ_KB911268.1 GCF_000383415.1 Hyphomicrobium zavarzinii ATCC 27496
TCAACGGTAGCAGCACGGAACAGTACGCGGGGATCAACCTGCGCTTCGATTGCAAAAACGAAACGCACTTCGGCGTCGGCGGCGCCTTTGGTCTGACCGATGACAGCGAGGATGCAATTTTGCGGTTAACCGCCGGCTATGAATTCGAGTGATTAGTAGGGCGCTGTAACTTGTTTGGCACGCGAGCGATTGGCCGTGCGCCTTGTCCCTAATTCGCATGACGCAGCGGATTTCTCCTTCGGAAGGGCGCCTCACCGCATTATCTGTGCGAACGTCGCTAAGATTCACGGTTTGACAGTCACTGTTTCGATCATCGCCGCACCCGAAGGGCGAAGGAGTACTTCGTCACGATCGACGGAGTGATGGCAAGGCAGGTCACTACAATTTTTGTGGCAACGTCCGCTTTCTCGGCACGACGGTCATTGATGGCAGCGCAATGCAGCATTAGCTCAGTACTGCTAAGGGTCGTAAGCGCCTGAGCTCCGGTGGAGCGGTATGTCTGCTCACCGTTCAAGAGGCGAGGTTCACGTCGGGCAATCGCCATCTCAAACGGCCGCTTCTGGGACATCTCGTCCGCGAAGTTGGAACGAGAGCGAAAAAAGGAAAATGACTAGCCCTTTTTGCGTGTCGCCCGGACGCTCGACGGTGCGCCGAGCAGCCTTGGCGTAACATCCGCAATCAGATCGTCGACGTCGAGGCCGGGAACAACTCGCTCGTAGTCGCCGTCGAGCTCGAGCGACGAGGCGCCGTGGACGAATGTCCAGAGCCGCACCGCAATCTGCTGCGCGTCCGTCGTGTGGCCGTTCTTGCGGCAATAGTGGGCGACTTCTTCGACGACATTCTTCAGGCAGTCCTCGCCCTTGCCATCCGCCTTGCTGCTCTTTTTCAGCTCGCCGAACATGAGCCTGAAAATGGCGGGCTGGGCGACGGCGAACCTCAAGTATGAGATGCCCATCGCGGTGATGCCGTCGATGGTGCCGCTGCCCTTCTCGGCCACCGCGCGTGCGTTCTGCTCACGTAACTGATCGAAGCCGCTTGCGACGATCTCTTCAAGGATCTCCCGCTTGTCGCGGAAATGCTTGTAGGGAGCGGCCGTGGTCACGCCGGCGCGCCGGCAGGCGTCCGCCAGCGTGAAGCCGTCGGGGCCGTGCTCGATCAGTAGCTCGCGGGTTGCGGCAATAAGCGCCTCGCGCAGGTCGCCGTGGTGGAAGCTCTTCTTCGAGCGCACCGCCGTCCGCTTTTTTTCTCTCAGTTTTTCTGCTTGGGCCATAACGGGTTATTCCAATTCTACCGGCCGACAACTCCATAAGCTAGCACACTCACCCTAAGTTAGTGGGGTTAACTTTTTTGCCTTCGCGCGTCGATTCTGCCTTGTCAAGTTAGCGGCACTTACTTATAAGTTAGCTTCACTAACTTAGTGCATCAGCCATGCCGGCACAAGGCCGCAACCGCGATGAGGCTCAACATGAGTGCTCCCTCTTCCTCCAAATCTGCACCAACACAGACGCTCGCGCGCCCCATTCTTATCGCGGGTGCACTCGTTTCAGTCGCGGTTAGTCTTGCCGGTTGCAAAAGTGAAGGTGCCGAGTACGTCGCTCTGCCGCAGCCCGTGCGCGCCGCAGAGGTGACGCTCACGGGGGCGGCAGAGACGCGGTCCTATACCGGCACGATCAAGCCGCGCTACCAAAGCGATCTCGGCTTTAGAGTCTCCGGCAAGATCGTCGAACGCTTCATCAATGTCGGCGACAGGGTGACACCCGGCATGACGCTGGCGAAGCTCGATGCCACCGACTACCGCTTGGCCCTCGAATCCGCCGACGCCGAGCTCAAGGCTGCGGAAAGCAGCCTCGCGCAGACGGACGCCGACGAAAAACGTTATGCGCGCCTGACGAAGGACGGATGGGTCAGCGCCGCAGGCTATGATCAAAAGAAGGCGGCGGCAGACGAAGCGCGTGGACGCGTGGAGAGGGCTCGCCGCTCACTCGCTCTCGCCAAGAACCAACTTGACTACACTAACCTTCGGGCAACCGAATCCGGCGTTGTCACGGCGCTCCCGGTCGAAGTGGGGCAGGTCATCAGCGCCGGACAGCTCATTGCGCGCGTTGCACGCCTCGACGAGCTCGAAGCCGTCGTGTCGATCCCGGAGAGCCGCATCGACAGCGACCGCAACGCGATTTCCTCGGTGACGCTGTGGGCGGCGCCCGATCATGTGTACGCGTCCAAGCTACGCGAAGTCTCTCCACAGGCGGATCCCGCCACGCGTACCTACCAGGCACGCTATTCGATCCTTAAGTCCGACGACGGCATAGCGCTCGGCAAGACGGCGACGGTGCATCTTGCGCGAGTGGGCAATGGATCTCAGGCAAAGGTGCCGCTCGCTGCCGTGTTCAAGGATGAGGGGCAGCCCTCAGTGTGGCTGATCGATGAGGCTCACGGGCATCTGACTAAGAAGAGCGTCGATGTCGGCTCATGGACCGAAACCTCGGCCATCGTCACGGGCGGACTCGAGTCCGGCCAGAAGATCGTCGCGGCCGGCGTGCACAAGCTCGACGCCGGTATCCCCGTTCGTATCGTCGAGGTCGTGCGATGAACGCTCCCTTAGAGCAAGATCATACCCCGTCACGGGGTAACCTGTCCGCCTGGACGGTGGCGCATCCGTCGCTAGTCCTGTTCCTCATCATCGTGCTCACAGGGGCTGGCCTATTCAGCTACCTGAAGCTCGGCCGCGCCGAGGATCCCTCGTTCGCCATCAAGACCATGGTGGTCAGCGCCGCCTGGCCCGGCGCAACGGCCGAGGAAATGCAGGATCAGGTAGCGGACAAGCTGGAGAAGCGCCTGCAGGAACTGGAGCTGTTCGACTACGTCAAGACCTATACGCGTCCCGGCGTCACCATCATCCAGATGCAGCTTCGGGACCAAGCGCGCGGCAAGGACGTAGATGATGCCTGGTATCAAGTTCGCAAGAAGCTGAATGACACCAAGCCGGTGCTGCCACAGGGCGTGCAGGGCCCGTTCTTCAATGACGAATACGGCGATGTGTATTCCGCCATCTACATGCTCTCGGGTGGCGACGTTTCGCTCGCCAAGCTCAAGGACTATGCCGAGACAGTGCGTCAGCGGCTATTGCGGACGCCTGGCGTCTCCAAGGTCGACATCGTCGGCATTCGTGAGCAGCGCATCTTCATAGAGTTCAGCCATCGCAAGCTTGCGACGCTCGGCATCACGCCGCAGGCCATCTTCGACAGCGTGGCGCGCCAGAATGCAGTGACGCCTGCCGGCACCGTCGAGACCAGCGCCGACCGCATCGACGTGCGCGTCACCGGGGCGTTCAAAGGCGAAGCGGCTATTGCCGAAGTGCCGATCGAAGCAGGCGGGGCCACGTTCCGGCTCGGCGACATCGCCACGATCAAACGCGGCTACGAAGATCCGCCTAGCAGCATCGTTCGCCACAACGGCACCGAGTCCGTGGGCATCGTCGTTGCCATGACCAACGGCGCGAACGTGCTCGAACTCGGCGAGCGGCTGAAGTTGGCCATTGCCGAGGCAAGAGCGCAAGTTCCGACCGGCGTCGAGATCGACCAGATCACGGACCAGCCTAGCGTTGTCGAAGAGTCCGTAAGCGAGTTCCTGCGCTCCTTCGTTGAGGCGCTCGGCATCGTGCTGGTCGTGAGCTTCATCTCGCTCGGATGGCGCTCGGGCCTCGTGGTCGCGACATCCGTGCCGTTGGTGCTCGCTGTGGTACTTCTCGTCATGTACGTCGCGGAGCTGAACCTCGACCGCATCACGCTTGGCTCGCTCATCATCGCGCTCGGTCTGCTCGTCGACGACGCCATCATCGCTATTGAGATGATGGTGGTTAAGATGGAGCAGGGCTGGAGCCGCATGCAGGCCGCCGCGGCCGCCTGGGATTCGACCGCCTTCCCGATGTTGACCGGCACGCTAGTGACGGCGGCGGGCTTCCTGCCCGTCGGCCTCGCGAAATCGACCGCGGGCGAATATGCTGGCAACATCTTCTGGATCGTGGGTTTGGCGCTCGTGGTGTCGTGGATCGTGGCGGTGTTCTTCACGCCCTACATCGGTGTCAAGCTGCTACCGAACTTCGCCAAGCAAGGCGCGGGCCACGGCGGGCATGATCTCTACAATACCCGAATTTACCGTGCGTTGCGCGGCGCCGTGGGCTGGAGCGTTCGCTTCCGCTGGATCGTGATCGCGCTCACGCTTGCCGCCTTCGTTTCGGCGATCGCCGCCTTCACGCAGGTGCAGCAGCAGTTCTTCCCCACCTCGTCTCGGCCGGAGCTTTTCATCGAGATCCGCCTGCCGGAAGGCACGTCCATCAACGTCACCGAGGCCGCGGCGAAAAAGGCCGAGGCGCTCATCAAAGGCGATCTGGACCTCGACTACTATACGACCTATGTCGGCGAGGGCTCGCCGCGCTTCTTCCTGGCGCTCAACCCCGTGCTGCCTAACGAGAACTTTGCACTCATCGTCATGATGACCAAAGGTGCGGAGGCGCGCGAGAGACTCAAGGACCGGCTCGACAAGCTCGTCGCGGAAAACGTCATTCCCGAGGCGCGCCTGCGCATCGACCGGCTGAACTTCGGGCCTCCGGTCGGCTTCCCAGTGCAGTTCCGCGTTCTCGGGCCGGATAGCACAAGCGTGCGCGAGGTTGCGAACAAGGTGCGCGATGCCATGCGTGCCAACCCGAACACGCGCGACGTGCAGTTCGACTGGAACGAGCAGAAGAAGTCGATCCGGCTCGAAGTCGACCAGGATCGCGCTCGCTCGCTCGGGCTCACGCCGCAGGACATCTCCCAAACGCTGCAGACGCTGCTGTCCGGCTACACGGTCACCGAGTACAAGGAAGGCATCGAGCTGGTGCCCGTCGTGGCGCGCGCCGTGCCCGAGGAGCGTCTGGGGCTCAGCTCGTTCGAGGATCTCACCATACCGACGCGCTCAGGCGCGGCGGTTCCCATCTCGCAGGTGGCGCGCGTCCACTACGAGTTCGAGGAGCCGATCCTGTGGCGTCGCAACCGGGATGTGGTGTTGACGGTGCGCTCGGACATCGCTCCCGGGCTGCAGGCGCCGGACGTTACGGCGCAGATCCAGCCGGCGATCGACACGATCTCCGCCGATTTGCCGCCCAGCATGCGCATCGAGGCGGGTGGAGCGGTGGAGGAGAGTGCCAAGGCGAACGTGGCGCTGTTCCAGATCTTCCCGCTCATGTTTCTGGTCATGCTGACGCTGCTCATGCTGCAGCTGCAGAGTTTCTCGACCTTGTTCCTGGTGTTTTCGACAGCGCCGCTCGGCATCATCGGGGCAAGCTTCTCATTGCTCGCGTTCAATGCGCCGTTTGGCTTCGTGGCACTGCTCGGCCTCATCGCGCTGGCCGGCATGATCATGCGCAACACGGTCATCCTGGTGGATCAGATCGATGCGGATGTGGCCGCGGGCCTGTCGCGGTGGGAGGCGATCGTCGAGTCGACGGTGAGGCGCTCGCGGCCGCTGGTGCTGACGGCGCTCGCTGCCATCCTGGCCATGATCCCGCTGACACGCTCGGTGTTCTGGGGGCCAATGGCCATCACCATGATGGGCGGGCTCCTTGTGGCAACGGTCCTGACGCTGCTGTTCGTGCCAGCGCTCTACGCGGCCTGGTTCCGCGTGCGCCGGCCCGCGCCGGAGGCAATCATCTTGGTTCCTCACTCTCCTGAATCGTCGAGTGACCGTCACGCGCTCGCAAGTTTGGCGTAACTGCTTCTGGAGGTGGATAAACGGGAAGGGATGACTGTTCTGCATCCCGAAGCTGACATCTCGACGCGTACATTGGAGTAACGGAAGGCTGATCACGCCATGACCGCTTCTGGGACGGACCAGCAATCAGGCCCGACGCAGGCTAAGGTCCGAAAGCAGTCTTCAAGCCGGTGGCGTTCTGGGTCAGAAGTAGCTCATCGAGGACGTGATCGCGGGGCGGATCAGCCGGACGTGCTGGCGCGCTGCCGGTCGCAGGACTTGACGCGAATGAAGTGGGGCACGTCCTTGAGCAGAGCGGAGGGCATGCAGCTCGGCAGTCCCGCTTTGCGGGCGCCATCGACGAACAGCTCGGCTTCCCTGTCCGCGAATCCGCCGCCTTCGCTGAGGTAGCGCTCAGCGTTCCACACCGGGTCGAGCTTCAAGACCGAGGCGGCGGCCGCTTCGGCATCTCTCGGGCGGTCGAGATAGGCATAGGTTACCGCCGCAAAGGCGTGGTCGAGGGCAAGGGGCTTCTTCACGAGCAGTCTGTATTCAGCGGCTTTGTCGTACTGCCCGCCAAAGAAGTACACGTAGCTGAGGCCTTGATTATACCAGTCGGGATAGTGCGGGTTGAGCTGTAGTGACCGCTCCGCCAATGCTACGGCTCGTTTCGACTGACCGAGCGGCGGGAGCGACCACGCGACGCAAATCAGCACGTCCGCATCGGAGGACGCGAGAGCTTCAGCACGGGAAAGCTCGGTGGCGGCCTGCTCCTGCTTGCCGCCATACATGTAGGCCATGCCGAGGGCGAGGTGGGTCTTTCCGTCGTCGGGGTCGAGCGTCACGGCCTTTTCCGCGGCATCCATCATTTTCTCGACGGCTCCCTCGAAGGAAGGCGCCAACCCCAGATCGATGAGATAGAATTGGACCTCAGCCAACGCGACGTAGGCGCGGGCAAGCTGAGGATCGAGCTCGATGGCCTTGTTGAGCAGGCTTTCCGCCTCGGCTAGGCTTTCCTTCGTCACCCTGTGCTTCGCCTCGATGCCGAGCAGGTAGGTATCGTAGGCCGTGAGGCTCGCTGGCGGCTTGCGTCTGACGAGGCGGCGCTCCGCCTCGGCGACGGCTCCCTGGTAGCCCATGAGCGTTGCGGCGATCCGTTGCGTAACCTCGCTCTGCAGCGCGAACAGATCGTCGGCGGGCTTATCGTAGCGCTCGGACCAGACGTGGCTGCCGGAGGCGCTGTCGATGAGCTGCGCGGTGACGCGAATGCGCTCGCCGATGGGCTGGATGCTGCCTTCGAGCACGTACTTCACATTGAGGTCGCGGCCAATCTTTCGAACGTCGATGGGCTTATCCCTGTAGACCTCGGTGGAATTGCGGGCGATCACGATGAGGTCCTTGGCGCGCGTGAGGTCGGTGATGGTGTCCTCGGTGATCCCATCGGCGAACCGTTGCCATCTGGCGTCGTGCCCGATGTTGTTGAACGGCAGAACGGCAATAGATGGATTGTCGGGCACCGGCGGCCTTCGGCTTCCCCAGAAGCTCGCCACGGCGATCAGCAGCGCGGCGCCGGCCAGCAGCCCGGCGAGCGACCATCCGGTGGTCGTGAAGGGAGCGAAGCGCCGCGGTGTCGGCTCGCGCGCGACGGCGTCGCCCAGCAACTGCTCGGGCGGCGGCGCTTTGATCGGATCCGGACCGTGCGCCGAGACTGCGTCCCGTTGGTTCTCGATGTGTGGCGCATAGCTCCCCTTGGGCAGCTCGATGCGAATGGGATCGGTCTGTCCGAGGGTGTCGTAATACTCGCGGAGCTTGTCTCTGAGCCGCCCCGCCTCGATGCGTACGACGGGATCGACGACGGGATCAAACGTGGAAGGGCGGTCGAACACAGCGACGGCGATCGTATAGGCTTTGAGCCTATCGCCACGGCCGGCCAGAGTCTCGTCGACGAGGTAGCGCAGGAACCGCTGCCGGCGCTGCGACTGCTGAAACGGCCCGCTTCTCAGGATGCGGGCCAGCTGCTCACGCACGGCATCTGGATCGGATGGGCTGCAGCCACCGGGCAATGCTGCCGTCACGGTCAAACTCCAATCAGGTGCTGAAACAGAGAATTGCGTCCCGACCTAATGACGTTTGCTACGGTTACATACTAGGACCGGCACACCGGTCCTGTCACGATCCCGCTGCGGGGACGGCGGCCTTGGCCGCCAATGCGTATGACCCATCCAATTGCGAGGAAGTGATATGACCAACAATTTCAAGCGACTGCTCGTCGCCTTTCCCGCGACGCTCATTGTGCTCGGCTGCGGCGCGGCCCAAGCCGGCAAGACCGTCGAAGAAGCCGGCGTGCTCGTCTGCGTGAGCGACAAATGCGATGAGAAGGAGCCCGAGAAGGGGCACAAGCTGGTTGATTACTCCGGCCGCTGCGTCAAGGTTCCGGACGATCCGGCCGCGTTGAAAGCGACGGAGGCGTGTGAGGGAAAGTACGAGTACATGCCCGACGGCAGCTGGAAGGGCAGTGGAACCTGCACAGCCACGAACACGGGTGGCGACACCATTTCCGTAACGTGGGAAGAAGGTTCTCACCTCAAGACTAACCCCTACAAGGCGACCGGCGGCACGGGCAAGTTCAAGGATGTCGACGGTGGCGGCACGTACCAGTACGACCAGTTGACGGAGACGTTGTTCGGCGGTCGCTACAGTAGCAAGTGGGAGCTGCCGTGAGCGCGCTGGCACGGGCTGGCACAGGCGACGCCACGCGGACTGACATGACCCTTACAGCGCGCGGGTTGGCCACGCTCCCGCGCGTATCGAAGGCACTAGTAGCTTCGCAAACTCTTCAGGTCCGCTACAGGGTCATTTGCTCCCAACGGCCGTCGTTTTCGGACGTCCGCTCAGGATCGACCAGCGGGCTTTTCGAGGGAAGAACCATCGGCGCCGCTCGTCGCTTCACCAATGTCAGCTGCTGGGACGAAGCTGTCATCACGCGCTGACCGTCGTGCCGAGAAAGCGGACGTTGCCACAAAAATTGTAGTGACCTGCCTTGCCATCACTCCGTCGATCGTGACGAAGTACTCCTTCGCCCTTCGGGTGCGGCGATGATCGAAACAGTGACTGTCAAACCGTGAATCTTAGCGACGTTCGCACAGATAATGCGGTGAGGCGCCCTTCCGAAGGAGAAATCCGCTGCGTCATGCGAATTAGGGACAAGGCGCACGGCCAATCGCTCGCGTGCCAAACAAGTTACAGCGCCCTACTAATCACTCGAATTCATAGCCGGCGGTTAACCGCAAAATTGCATCCTCGCTGTCATCGGTCAGACCAAAGGCGCCGCCGACGCCGAAGTGCGTTTCGTTTTTGCAATCGAAGCGCAGGTTGATCCCCGCGTACTGTTCCGTGCTGCTACCGTTGA
>NZ_KB911269.1 GCF_000383415.1 Hyphomicrobium zavarzinii ATCC 27496
TGACCTGAGACCCTTCTCTCATCCAGTCAGAGGGTGAGTCCTGGGCTAAATTTCTGGACCTGATCGTTCGTCACGGCAAGGGCCAGATGGTGGTCGTGGAACTCCTCCGGTGTCCGGTTGGCGAGAGCCGAGTGGGGCCGGACACGATTGTAATCGTCGCGCCACGCCGCCAGCCGCGTTCTCGCTTCGTCGAGCGTGGAGAACAACGTCTCGTTCAAGAGCTCGTCGCGCAGCCGACCGTTGAAACTCTCGACGAACGCGTTCTGCTGCGGCTTGCCGGGCTGGATGTAGTGCCAGTCGACACCGCTGGCCTTGCTCCATTTGAGGATCGCCATGCTGGTCAGTTCGGTGCCGTTGTCGGAGACGCACGTTCTCGGCTTGGCTCTGCGCCGCGTGATCACGGCGTCCAACTCGCGCGCGACGCGGTGACCCGAGAGCGACGTGTCGGCAACCAGCGCCAGGCATTCCCGCGTGCAGTCGTCGACGATCGCCAGAATGCGGAAGCGACGTCCGCTCGTGAGGCAGTCGGAGACGAAGTCCAGGCTCCAGCGCTCGTTGGGACGCGAGGGAAGCCCGAGTGGTGCTCTCACGCCCAAGGCCCGCTTGCGACCGCGACGCTTCCTCACCGCCAAGCCTTCCTCGCGGTAGAGCCGCCGGAACCGCTTCTGGTTCATGTGCAGTCCTTCCTTGCAGAGCAGAAAATGCAGTCGCCGGTAACCGAACCGGCGACGGATGGCAGCCAGATCGCGGATGCGCTGCCGGACGCCGGCATCATCGGGGCGACGGCTGCGGTAGCGAATCGTCGAACGATCGAGACCAAGTGCTGTGCAGGCCCGCCGCTCGCTCACCTCGTGCGTCGTGCACACGTGAGCGACAGCCTGCCGTCGAGCGGCGGGCGTCACCACTTTCGGGAGGTCACGTCCTTCAAGATCGCGTTGTCGAGCATCGTCTCGGCGAGCAGCTTCTTCAGCTTCGCATTCTCGTCCTCGAGTGAGCGCAGCCGCTTGGCGTCCGAGACGTCCATGCCGCCGAACTTCGACTTCCACTTGTAGAAGGTGCCGCCGCTGATCCCGTGCTTACGGCAGACGTCCGCCGTCGGCCTACCCGCCTCCTGCTCCCGCAGGATGCCGATGATCTGCTCTTCCGAAAACCTACTCTTACGCATCGTCCGTCTCCTCTCTGGAGGTTACGGACTCTACCCAAATCTGGAGGAAATCGAGGGTCTCAGGTCA